>CAVPNS010000012.1:0-88173 GCA_963706815.1 uncultured Gammaproteobacteria bacterium | reverse complement strand
AGTACGCTGTGCATTTCTTACATTGCCATGGTAATCCCACGTGAGGCTCACTTCGTCCGGGACGACGGTTCCCACCCGCCCCGCCATCGTAGCCCCAGGTAACGGGCGCTCCCCCCCCTCGCCCCGGTGACTGGCGTTAGTCCATTCACCCCTGTGCCGGTGTCGCCCACGTCTTTCAAGTGACAGCGGAGTTTACAATTGCACATAGAGTGTGCCATTGTTGGCGATGGGACATTCGATCCGTGAAGCTGGTGTAAAAATCCAACCCATCTCGGTTGCCGCTGGTGGGTCGAGGTTTGGAAGGGCATATGACCTTCGGCCAATGCCCGCTACCGAAGGTCGTGGGGCCTGCGCCTGTGGGCGGAGCCGTTATTGACAAGCGCTGTCGCAGCCGTTGATTGATTGAGATTGAAATTGCCGTTGGGCGTGACTTTTCAGCAGCGCCCCCGCTAGGTCAAATTCCACGAGAAATTGCTGGTCCCCGCCAACCCCCAGGTGTAGGCGTAGATTATGTTTTCCTGGACCACCGTCCACGAGGATCCTACCGCGCCCACCGCGTGGCGGCCATACTCGCGAACCCGCCCACGGCTGCTCGACCGGGACCCGGAGTTCCTGTCCTGGAACTCCAGGGCCGGGACTGCGGCTTCTAGAAGGCCGAGCTGACCCTGCAGTCACACGGCATCGAGCACACGGTACTTCGCAGCACGCGCACGCGCGGAGAGCGCGGCCGCCGCCCGCGCGGTCAGGCTGCTGGAGGACGCGATCCCAGCCGCGCCGGGCCGACAGCGGTCTCGGGCGTCGCCTGCGCATCGCGCGACGCCAGCTGCACAACAGCCGCTACTACGATATTGCGGTGCCGAGTTCGGCCGGCTGGCTGCCGGCCACGCGAGCCGCCCCGCCGCGGAGCGGATCGTCGTCATGACCGGCGGCGGCATCATGGAAGCGGCGAACCGCGGCGCCAAGCGATGCCGGCGCCGAGAGGTGGGACTGAACATCACCTGCCGCAGGAGCAGTTCCCTGAATCCCTACGTGACCCCCGACCTGTGTTTCTTGTTCCACTGCATTTTATCTGCAAGCTCACACTCCACGCAGCATCCCGGCGGGCTCGGCACGCTCGACGAGCTGTTTCGAGCACGCGCAACAACTGCGCAAGACGGCGGGCGCTTCCCGTCGTGCGGCTTGGGCTGTGCGGAAGACTGGGAACGGGTCGTGCACATCGACACGGACGATCCAGGAAGGCACGATCGACGAGGATGGGCGAGATCTTCGGCTACGCCGAGAGCGCCGCGAGGCGTGGCAGATGACCCGCCACTGGCATCGCGCGGCGGGCACGCCTGCCGTCGCGCCGCACAGCCCGGCCCATGAGGCTTTCGTTTCACGGCGCCGACCAGGACGTGACCGGCTCCTGTCATCTGCCGGAGGCCGATGGGGCCGGCCGCCGTATCGATGCCGCCTGTCGCCCCCGCACGCTCGCCGCCGAGAATTCCGGCGAGTTCGGCTTCGACGGCGCGCAGCATCGACCTCGTCGTGCTCACGCACGCGGATCCCTCCATTGCGGGCGATTGCCGCTGCTGGTCAGGCGCGGATCCCGCGGCGAAAACCCCGACGAGGCGGGTTTATCCCTGGTGCTGCTGGACGCCGCCAAGCTGCAGAGTGACAAGCGGCGCGTAAATCGTGAAGAGCCGCTATACACGCCTGCAGCATGCCGCGGCCGCGCCGCGCTTTGAGGCGCAGCGTCGCGTACGGCGCCGCCACCCCGCTCTCGGCGAACCCGTCCGTGACCCTGTACGACGCCGGCCACATCCTCGGATCGGCTGAGCCTGCGGTTTGAAAATCGCCGCCGCAGGCGGCGTGCGTCCATCGTCTTTCCGGGAGATGGCAACACGGGCGCGCGCTGCTGCGCGATCCGGTCGCCGCCTTGCCGCGGACGCTCGTCCGCGATGGATGATTCCACGGGGACTCCCGCCTCACAAGCCGCTCGGCCCTTCCGTCGAGGAATGCGGTCGGCCGTGCGCTTGGTCGTCGGCGGGCACGCTCGCCATCCTGCACCTTTGCGCTCGAGCGCGCACAGGAGATCCGTCAAACTGCGGGCTGGTATCGAGTTCCGGCGATCTCGCCGTACCCGCTGGGGATATTCGTCGACTCGCCGACTGGCGGATTTCGGCTGACGCAGCCGCTCCCGCAGGCACGGGGGAAGCCCTGCGGACGGGCCATCGCTGGCGCAATTCGCGGCCGGCCAGGATCCGCTCGCGCCGCCGCGCCTGGAAATCACCTGCGGCCACGATGCCTCGCATGCGGATCAACAACATCGCTGGTCGGCGCAGTCATCCTCGCGGGGTCCGGCATGGCCACCGGCGCGCGCGCCGCATCACCTGCAGCGCGAATTACCCCACGGCGCATTCGGCGGTCGTGTTTGTCGGATTCGCCGCGCGGGAAACTCCGGCCCGCCAGATCAATCCACGGCGCGCAGCACGCAGCGGCCGTCGAACCACAGCCGCGGTGCGCGCCAGATCCACACGATCAACGGCTTTTCGGTGTACGGCCGGTATTGCGACGAGCCGCTCGCCTGTCTGTGTTCATCCCGCGCGCACGTTCCTCGTGCACGGAGAAGCGGCCATGGGCGGCCTTTGCGGCCAGTCTGCCGGCCAACTGCAGACCTGCAGCCCGAAATCGGGCAGCAGTTCGACCTATAGCGCCCCCGGCTCCGCCTACAGCTCAACGGCGCGGCGCACGCCGTGCGCAGGTGCAGCTCCAGGCGAGAACGGGCGATACGCAGCGAACGTCAGGCTGCGCTCCGGGTTCCTAGATCCCGACGATGTCCTGATCGGCGGTCCCCTAGTGCGGCGGCATTGGCCGAACTGCAGTGCAGGTGGCGCACTGACGAATCTAGCTCTGTGGTCGTTGAAGTGTCGCACGCGCGCGCCGGGCCTTCGATGCGGATTCCCGCGTGTTCTGCAGGTTGCTGGATTCGCGCAGCGGCGCCTCGACGGCCGAGCAGGATTTCATCGCTGCGGGAGATCTCGTGGTCTTCGGCGCGCGGCGGCCCGACGATGGTGTACTCGGGTGCTGGAGACGGCCGCCGGGACCCACCAGCTCGACCGTTTCCTCCGACGCATACTGTCCGCTTGCCTCAGCGCGCCGACACCCTACCTGGTATCCCGTGCCGCGGAACAGGCGCTCGCATGCTCGTGTCCTGGAGGAGCACGTGTCCGTGTGGAACTCACGGGAATCAATACCGGTGCGTGGTCGGCAACGCCGCTGGACCGCTCGCCAGCCGGCAACTGCAGCTGCTTGCTCGCTCTGGTCCCGCAGCAGTGCCTCGACCAGATCGCCATATCGACAATACGCCGAGGACCCTCGCCGCCGGACAATGACCGGCAGATGCCTGCGGACCCGCCTAGAGGTCATCTCCATGAGTGAATGATGGAATCCTGCGGGCCGACCGTGATCACCGGGCTGCTCATGATGTCGCGCGATACGCCCGTGCGCGACATCATGAGCAGCCCGGTGATCACGGTCGGCCCGCAGGATTCCATCCATCACTGCATGGAGATCATGACGTCTAGGCGGGTCAGGCATCTGCCGGTCGTCTCCGGCGGCAAGGTCCTCGGCGTATTGTCGATCGGCGATCTGGTCAAGGCGCTGCTGCGGACCAGAGCGAGCAGATCGAGCAGCTGCAGCACTACATTGCCGGCTAGCAAGCGGTCCAGCGGCGTTGCCGACCACGCACCGGTATTGATTCCCGTCGCGATTTCCGCGCGACACGTGCACCTGTCGGGCGCGAGCATCGAGCGCCTGTTCGGCGCCGGATACCAGGTCCAGGTGCATCGCGCGCTGAGGCAACCCGGACAGTATGCGTCGGAGGAAACGGTCGAGCTGGTGGGTCCCGGCGGCCGTATCCAGCACGTGCGCATCGTCGGGCCGCCGCGCGCCGAAGACCAGGTCGAGATCTCCCGCAGCGATGAAATCCTGCTCGGCATCGAGGCGCCGCTGCGCGAATCCGGCGACCTGCAGAACACGCCGGGAATCCGCATCGAAGGCCCGGCCGGCGCGGTCACGCTGACGCACGGAGTCATTCGTGCGCTGCGCCACCTGCACTGCAGTACGGCCGATGCCGCCGCACTGGGAATAGCCGATCAGGACATCGTCGGGATCATTATCAGGAACCCGGAGCGCAGCCTGACGTTCGGCGACGTGCGCGTCCGCGTATCGCCCGATTATCGCCTGGAGCTGCACCTGGACACCGACGAGGGCAACGCTGCCGGCGTGCGCCACGGCGATTTCGGCGTGCTGGCGGAGCCGGGGGCGCTATAGGTCGAACTGCTGCCCGATTTCGGGCTGCAGGGTCCGGGTGCCGGCCGGCAGACTGGCCGCAAAGGCCGCCATCGCGGCTTTTTCTCCGTGCACGAGGAACGTGCGCGCCGGATGAACGCGGGCGTGCCAGGCGAGCAGCTCGTCGCGATCCGCGTGCGCCGAAAAGCCGTTGATCGTGTGGATCTCGGCGCGCACCGCCACCGAATCGTGGAACAGCCGTACGTGCTGCGCGCCGTCGATGATCTGGCGGGCCGGAGTTCCCCGCGCGGCGAATCCGACGAACACGACCGCCGAATGCGCATGGGGTAATTCGCGCTGCAGGTGATGCAGCACGCGCCCGCCGGTGGCCATGCCGGACCCCGCGAGGATGACTGCGCCGCCCGCGATGTTGTTGATCCGCATCGAGGCATCGTGGTCGCGGGTGAATTCCAGGCGCGGCGGCGCGAGCGGATCCTGGCCGGCCGCGAATTGCGCAGCGATGGCCGGTGCCAGGGCTTCCCCGTGCCTGCGGAACAGCTCGGTCGCCGAAATGGCCATCGGCGAGTCGACGAATATCCCCAGCGGCTGCGCGATGCGCCCGGACTCGATGCCGGCCCGCAGGTAGAACAGGATCTCCTGTGCGCGCTCGAGCGCAAAGGTCGGGATCACGACATTGCCGCCACGACCCAGCGCACGGCCGACCGCATTCCAGAGCTCCTCGACGGAAGGGCCGAGCGGCTTGTGCAGGCGGTCCCCGTAAGTGGTCTCCATCACGACGACGTCCGCGGGCGGCGGCGCGACCGGATCGCGCAGCAGCGCACGCCCGTTGTTGCCGAGATCTCCGGAGAAGACGATGGAACGCACGCCGCCTGCGGCGGCGATTTCGAACCGCAGGCTCGCCGATCCGAGGATGTGGCCGGCGTCGTACAGGGTCACGGACAGGTTCGCCGAGAGCGGGGTGGCGGCGCCGTACGCGACGCTGCGCCTGCAAAGCGCCAGCGCGGCCGCGGCGTCCTCCGGCGTGTATAGCGGCTCTTCATGATTTCGCGCCGCTTCCTCACTCTGCAGCTTGGCGGCGTCCAGCAGCACCAGGGATGCCAGGTCCCGGGTAGCCGCGGTGGCGAGGATTTCGCCGCGGAATCCGCGCCTGACCAGCAGCGGCAATCGCCCGCAATGGTCGAGATGCGCGTGCGTGAGCACGACGAGGTCGATGCTGCGCGCATCGAAGCCGAACTCGCCGGAATTCTCGGCGGCGAGCGTGCGGCTGCCCTGGAACAGGCCGCAGTCGATCAGCACCCGCAGGCCGTCGGCCTCCAGCAGATGACAGGAGCCGGTCACGTCCTGGTCGGCGCCGTGAAACGAAAGCCTCATGGGCCGGGCTCTGCGGCGCGAAAGCACGGCGTGCCCGCCGCGCGATGCCAGTGGCAGATCATCTGCCACGCCTCCGCGGCGCTCTCGGCGTAGCCGAAGATCTCGCCGTCCTCCGCGTCGATCGTGCCTTCCTCGATCATCGTGTCGATGTGCACGACCCGTTCCCAGTATTCGCGGCCGACCAGCACGACGGGAACCGCCGGCATCTTGCGCGTCTGGATCAGCGTCAGCGTCTCGAACAGCTCGTCGAGCGTGCCGAAGCCGCCGGGAAAGGCGACCAGCGCGCGGGCGCGCTGCATGAAGTGCAGCTTGCGGATCGCGAAATAGTGGAACGAGAAACACAGGTCGGGGGTCACGTAGGGATTCGGGAACTGCTCCTGCGGCAGGGTGATGTTCAGTCCCACCGTCTCGGCGCCGGCATCGCTGGCGCCGCGGTTCGCCGCTTCCATGATGCCGGGCCCGCCGCCGGTCATGACGACGATCCGCTCCGCGGCGGGGCGGCTCGCGTGGCCGGCGACCAGCCGGCCGAACTCGCGCGCAATATCGTAGTAGCGGCTGTTGTGCAGCTGGCGTCGCGCGATGCGCAGGCGACGCCCGAGACCGCTGTCGCCCGGCGCGGCTGCCATCGCGTCCTCCAGCAGCCTGACCGCGCGGGCGGCGGCCGCGCTCTCGCGCGTGCGCGTGCTGCCGAACACGATGACCGTGTGCTCGATGCCGTGTGCCTGCAGGGTCAGCTCGGCCTTCTCGTAGTCCAGGTCGAGCCGCAGTCCGCGCATGGAGTTCCAGGACAGGAACTCCGGGTCCCGGTCGGCAGGCCGGTGGGCAGGGTTCGCGAGTATGGCCGCCACGCGGTCGGGCGCGGTAGGATCCTCGTGGGCGGGCTTTGGCGACTGTTCCGGCAGCGGAACGGTGCGCGGCTGCGTCGAGTGCAGCGCAGGCCGCTTCGGTGGCGCGCCGGAACCTGCTGGTGAATCGGCCATGCCGCGATTCTAACCGAGATACAATGGGGCTCTTCAGACCAATGGCAAAAATACAGGAATCACCGCTGCGCCAGCTGCTGCCGACCCAACTGACGGTCGGCATGATCGAGGTGCGGGAAAAAACCAGGCACCTGCAGGCGCTGAAACCGAAGGACCTTCAGGATTTCCTGATGCAGCATCCGATGCCGGTCGTTGAGGGGCCGGGCGGCCGGCGCTACATCACCGACCATCATCACCTGGCGCGCGCGGCGCTGGATGCGGACATCGACGCGGCGTACTTCTCAATCGAAGGGGATCTGTCGAAACTGGGCATCGTGGAATTCTGGCAGGAAATGGATCGCAACCGCTGGGTGCATCCGCTCGACGAGAACGGGGTCAGGCATCATTACGCGCTGATTCCGCCGGATTTGAAAAAAATGGTCGACGACGTGTATCGCTCGCTCGCTGCGTTCGTCAGGAACGCCGGCGGCTACGACAAGACTTCCGAGCCGTTCACCGAATTCATCTGGGCGGATTTTTTCCGGCGCATGGTCCCGGTCGAGGACGTCAGGGCCAATTTCAACGCCGCGGTCGAGACCGCGGTCCCGCTGGCGCGGAGCCAGCTGGCGGCCCGGCTGCCGGGATTCCGCAAGAAGTAGCGCCTCGCCCGACCGGTGCCGGGATTCCCCGGGTCAGGGCCTGCGGCCCTCCATGAAATCCTTGCGGCTGTAGCCCGCGGGTATGTCGAACTGCGCGGCGTCGAGCGCCCGCTGCTGCCACTGCGTCATGACCATTTCGGTCGACGCGAGCGCGCCGGTGGCGGCGTCGAAGTGGCGGGTGGCCACCGGCATGCCGTCGATTTTTTCCATGACGTTCATGCTCTGCGACATCATGCCGCCCATGTTCGAAGCCATGGCGCCGACGGCGCCGCCGCGCGCCTGCATGGCCTCCTGGAACTGCAGATTGATCGCCGCCGCCTTTCTCATCGCCGCCAGCACCTCGCCCATGCCCGGCAGCGAACTTTGCGGCACGACGCACAGCTGGTCTGCGGGCTTGCCGTCGCGGATCGTATTCCACAGGTGGCAGCTGCGGCCGCCGGCCGTTCCGGAGGCGCCCGTGTCGAGCGCATCGAGCGTATGGGGCCTGGCCGCGGCAGCGGCGCCCGGCACGCCCTGGCCCATGCTCTGCATGGTTTTTTCCAGCATCGCGCGCTGCTCCGGCGGCATGCTCGCCATCCTCGCCTGCATCGCCGCCATCATGTCGTTGACCTTGCCGGCCATCTGCTCCATCGCCGCCTTGTCGAGCACCCGATAGGACCTGGTCGAGGAGTCCAGCACGTACATCGCGTCGTCCCGGAAGATCACCGATGTATGCCCGTCGGTGCTGTCGCTGCGGATCATGCCCTGCTGCGCATACAGGTTGTGGCGCGGCGTCAGCTTGCCGCTGGCGATGTCGTGCTCGCTCAGTTCGAGGTATACGCCCGCGTGCGCGGCGCCCGCCAACAGCAGGGCGGCGCCCAGCGCCGGCCCGGTGAATCTGGTCATCATGGTCGCCTCCCTCCGGTGCCCCGGCGAAGTTTATACGATCTGTATTGAAAACCCAGCGAGGGGTACAGTGGCGCCAGCCGCGGGGCGTTGTTCACACGTGGGGGTTGGCGTGGACGGGATAATGGACGATGCGGCGCACCGGGCCAGGCGCTACCTGAATTCGCTGGCCCACCGTTCGGTGGTGCCGGACCCGATCGACATTGCGGCTCTGGCGCGGCTCGACGAACCGCTGCCGCTGGAGGCGATGGATCCGAAGCGGGTACTGGCGCTGCTCGACGAAGTCGTCGGCCCCGCGACGGTCGCGATGGCTGGCCCGCGCTTTTTCGGGTTCGTCACCGGCGGTTCGCTGCCGGCCGCCCTCGCCGCGAACTGGCTGGCCGGCGCCTGGGACCAGAATGCGGGCTTCTACGCGTCGACGCCGGGCGTTGCGCATCTCGAGGTCGTCGCGCTGCGCTGGCTGACCGGGATATTCGGCTTCGCGGCGTCGACCGCGGGGGCATTCGTGACCGGGGCAACGATGGCGAACTTCACCGCGCTCGCCGCAGCGCGTCACCAGGTGCTCGAACAGGCTGGCTGGCCGGTCGAAGCCAGGGGCCTGTTCGGGGCGCCGCCGATCGACGTCGTCGTCGGCGCGGAAGCGCACCCGACGCTGTTCAAGTCCCTGGGCCTGCTGGGCCTCGGGCGCAGCCGTGTCACGCGCGTACCCGTCGATGCACAGGGGCGCATGCGCGCCGATTGCCTGCCGCCGTTCTCGGGCCCAACGATCCTGTGTCTGCAGGCCGGCAACGTCAACACCGGAAGCTTCGATCCATTCGAAGCGATCATCCCGGCCGCCCGCCGCGCCTCGGTCTGGGTGCACGTCGACGGCGCCTTCGGCCTGTGGGCGAGCGCCTGCGCCGAATACCGGGGGCTGGCCCGCGGCATCGAGCTCGCGGACTCGTGGGCGACGGACGCGCACAAGTGGCTGAACGTTCCATACGACAGCGGCCTCGCCTTCGTGCGCAACGGCGCGGCGCTGCAGGCGGCGATGGCGATCACGGCGGATTATCTGCCGACGGAGAACGCGTTTCGCAATCCATCGGATTTCACGCCGGAGCTGTCGCGCAGGGCGCGCGGCGTGGAGGTCTGGGCTGCGCTGCGCTCGCTCGGCCGCGGCGGCCTGGACGAGATGATCGCGCGCTGCTGCCATCTGGCGCGCCGCTTCGCCGATGTGCTGGGCGCCGCCGGCTTCGAGATCCTGAACGAGGTCGTGCTGAACCAGGTCATGGTCTCGTTCGGCCCGCCGGAGCTGACGCGGCGGGTCATCGATGCGATCCAGGCCGACGGTACCTGCTGGGCCGGCGTGACCGTCTGGCAGGGGCGCACGGCGATGCGCATCAGCCTCTCCAGCTGGGCAACCACCATCCACGACGTGGAACGCAGTGCGGCCGCGATCATTCGCATCGCGCATCAGCAGGCTATAATGCGCAAATGAGCAAATACGCGCTTATCGCACTGATGCTGCTGGGCGGAGCGGCGCGCGCGCAGGACGCATCCGGCGCGCATCAGCAGCTGACGCAGCTGGCCGAAGACTTCGTATACACGTCCGCGCGGCTGTTTCCGAGCCAGGCCACCGCGCTCGGGCTCAACCAATATGACGGCGAGCTCGAGGTGCCGTCCGAAAAGGCCCGCGCGGCGTACGTGACGCAGTTGCTCGAATGGCAGCGGCGCCTGCACCGGATCGCACCCGCCAGGGGCGCACCGCTGTCGCTCACGGATCGCGACGATGCGCGGCTGATCGAGGCCATGCTGACGCAGCAGCTGAACGCGCTGCGGATCTATCAGCAGGATCGCAAGGATTATTCAACCGGCGCCAACAATTTCGTCAATGCGATCTTCCTGCAGTTGCAGTTCATGCCGGTCGCCGGCCGCGACGGGGCCACTGCCGCAACGGTCGACAAGGCCTGGCTCGATATCACGAGCCGCCTCGCCGGCGGGCCCGGGTACATCGCCGCAGCCCAGCGCATGGTGACTCATCCCGGGCACCTGTTCGGTGTCGTCGGCAGCGAGGAGCTGAGTGGTGCGGCGAGCCTGTTCACGGGACCGCTGACGGATGCGGCCACGGCGCATTTTGGCGCGGACAGCGAGCCGTTGCGCCGGTTTGTGCGTGCGCGCGATGCCGCGCTCGCCGCGATCGCGGCTACGAAGGCGTACATCGACGCGCACGTGGACGCATGGCCCGAGAACTTCGCCATGGGGCGTCCGGCCTACGACCGGATGCTGCGCGACGAACAGCTGTTGCCGTACGACTCGCATGATCTCGAGCGCATGGGCGAGGAGCAGCTGGCGCAGGGCTGGGCCGAGGAATCCTGGCTGAGCGGCCTGGCGCAGCACGAGCACCGGAGCTTTGGTCCGCAGAGCGGCGGCGGGATGGCCCCCGGCGGCGCGGCGCTGATCGATTTCTACCGCGATCGCATCGCCGAACTCACCCGCTTCGTGACCGAGCACGACGTCGTGACCGTCCCGGCCTGGCTCGGCCAGATGCAGGTCCAGCAGACGCCCGCGTTCATGCAACCGGTCATGCCCGGTGCCTCGATGATAGCGCCACGACTGCTGTCGGCAGAGACCACCGGGTATTACTTCATCACGCCGCCGGTGTCGCTGGAAGAGGCGGCGGCGAACCTGGACATGAACCAGGATTTCGACCGCGACCGGATCCTGTGCACTGGCGCCCACGAGGCGATGCCGGGTCATTTCCTGCAGCTGTCCGTGGCGCGGCGGCACAGCAACTTCGTGCGCAGGATCCAGGACAGCAAGACCTTCCAGGAAGGCTGGGCGTTCTACGGCGAGGAGATGTTCGTCCGGCTCGGTCTGTACGGCGATGACCTGGACCCGCGGCTCGACGTCATACGCTGGGAACGCGTGCGCGGCGCACGCGTGATCGTCGACGTCAGGCTCGCGGCGGGCGAGTGGACGATCCAGCAGGCCACGGATTTCTATGCGCGCGAGACCAGCTTCACGCCGCAGGCCGCGGCAGAGGCCGTTGCCGGCATCGCCACCAGTCCCGGATCCTATTTCGTCTACACGGTCGGACGCCTGCAGATCGAGGAGTTGCTCGCGAGCTACTGGCAAAAGACCGACGGGCACGGATCGCTGCACGATTTTCACGACCGCCTGCTGTCCTACGGGTCGACCCCGCTGGCCATCGTCGGGCCCGAACTGCTCGCCGATCTCGACAAGCCGGCGAGCGTGGTGCGCGCCGCCGCCAATTACTAGTTCAGTAATGCGGGGGTCGTTCCTCGTCGGGCGCGCGCACGCGCTCCTCGGACACGGCCGAATTCAGACGGTCCGCGAGTTCCTGCAGCCTGCGCGTCAGCGCCTCGATTTCGCGGTGCTGGCGATACAGCTGATCGCTCAGCTCGCCGTTGGCTCGTTCCAGGAACGCGATCTTGCTCTGGATCAGCTCGAGGGTGGCGTCGTCCATGCCCTCAAGAGTAGCATTCCGGGCGCGCCCAGGAAGCCCGTGAGACACCCATGAAGATTTTCTACTCCGCAACCTCCCCCTACGTGCGCAAGTGCCTGGTTGCCGCCCACGAACTCGGCGTGCGCGACCGCATCGAGCTGGTGGCGGCCGCCCCGCACCCGGTGAACCGCGACCAGAGCGTGGTTGCGCGCAATCCGCTTGGCAAGATCCCGACGCTGATTGCCGACGACGGGCTGGTGCTCTACGACAGCCGGGTGATCTGCGAGTATCTGGACACGCTGGCCGGCGGCCGATTATTCCCCGCCGGCGCCGGCGCGCGCTGGATCGCGCTTGTCGAGCAGTCGCTTGGCGACGGCATCCTCGATGCCGCCGTGCTGATGCGTTACGAGACCTTTACGCGGCCCGAGAACCTGCACTGGCCCGACTGGACCTCGGGACAGCTCGACAAGGTGATCTGCGGCCTCGCGCAGATCGAGCGGCGCGCCGGCCTCTTCGCCGGCCGCATCGACATCGGCATCATTTCGATCGGCTGTGCACTCGGCTACCTCGATCTGCGCCTGGCATCGTTGTCCTGGCGCGACCGCCATCCGCTCACCGCGGCATGGTTTGGGAAATTCAGCGCCCGCGAGTCGATGCTCGCGACGCGTCCGCCGGACTGACGGCGAGTCCGGGACGCGCACCGGCCGTCAGCGGCGCAGCAGCGAATCAGCGGCGCAGCGGCGAATATGGAGAGGGGTCCACGGCGGGGACCGCGCCGTGCACCAGATCGGCCAGCACGGAGGCCGAACCCGCTGCCAGTGTGAGTCCCAGCGCCCCGTGACCGGCGTTCACGTACAGGCCGGCGACGCGTGTCGCGCCGATGAATGGCAGGCCGTCCGCACTGACGGGCCGCAGTCCCGTCCAGGCGGTGCCGCGCCCGGGATCGACCTCGCGCGCCAGCCGCGGGTACAGTTCGCGCAGGCACGCGGCCAGCGGCGCGATGCGCTCCGCGCGCAGGCGCAGGTCGTCGCCGGCAAACTCCGCGGTTCCCGCGATGCGCAATCGCTGCCCCAGCGGCGTCGCGACGACGTGCCGGACGCTGTCGCTGACCGGCAGCGACGGCAGCGGCGCGTGCCCCGCGAAATCCACGGTCAGCGAATAGCCCTTTGCCGGCGCGACGCCGATGCGTACGCCGGCCTTGTGCAGCAACGCGACGGAGCCGACGCCGGCGGCGACGATGACTCGCGCGGCAGGCAAGTCTTCCCCGTCCGCCTCCACCCCATGCACGCGCCCGGCGCGCACGAGGATGCGGTCCGCGCGGCGCTTTGCATCGATGCGCCCGCCGCGCGCAACGATGTCGCGTGCGAGTGCCGCGCATAGCGCCTGGCCGTCGGCGACCTCGTCCTCTGGGAAATGCAGTGCGCCGTCGATATCCCGGACGATGTCGGCGAGCGTCGGCTCCAGTGCGACGGCGGCGTCGGCATCGAGCCTGCTGAAGCTCAGGCCGAGCGTGTGCAGGTGACTGCAGATGGCCAGCCGGTCCTGCGGCGATGAACCCTTGCGGAACAGGCACAGCGAGCCGCTCGCGCGCGCATCGAACGTGGGGCCCAGGCGCTCGTGCCAGGCGCGCATCGCGCGCGCGCTGAGTGTCGCCAGGCGGAAGTTCGCTTCGGTGGCGAACGCATACCGCGCCGGCGTCGAATGGAGCAGGAAGCGCAGTCCCCAGCGAACCAGGCCAGGCAGCGCGAGCGGCCGCAGCTTCATCGGTGCCGCCGGATCAAATGCCGCACCGACGAAGTGGTGCCAGGCGCCGGGCGCATTCCACGGCTCCGGCATCGACGGCGTGACGAGTCCGCCGTTCGCGAAGCTCGCGCCGTGGCCCACGTCCGGCAATGCCTCGATGAGGCGAACCTGTTCGCCCCTCGCGAGCAGCGCGTGGGCGCTGGCGAGTCCGATGAGCCCGCCGCCGATGATCACCGTGGGATTGCCGGTCATGTGTCGCCATTTTGCGTCATTTGCGGCCGCATCTCACGCAGCGCGTGTACACGGCCCTGTCAACGCGGTGCCGGCCGCGCCGTTATGCCTGACAACAAAAGCGAAGCAACGGTGGTTCGCTACGGCGCAATAAGTCAGGTTCACTGTTGCAAGGAGTTTCTGTCATGACTACGAATTCATCCAGGCCGCTGTTGGCCGGCGCGATTGCCGCGATACTTGCCGGATGCGGCGGTGGCGGCGGCGGTGGCGGCGGGACGCTGACCCCCACCCCGCAGAGCGGCACGTTGTCCGTGCTTGCCAGCGACGCCTCGACCGAGGACTGGGCAATGATCGGCATCAAGGTGCTCTCGATCGCGCTCGTGCCGCAGGGCGGCGGACAGAACGTGACGGTCTATACGGCACCCGGCCCCGCGCCGGTCACCAATCTCGTCAATCTCGACAACCTGTCGGAGCTGCTCGGCAACGCGAGCATCGTGACCGATGTGCCGGTCGCCTACTCCGGCGCGGTCATCACGATCAGCGCCAATCCCGGCGATGTGATGCTGACCGCCGCCGCCGATCCGCAGATCGGCTTCGAGGGCACGCCGGGGGCCGCGGTTCCGATGGCCGACATCCAGATCCAGGATACGCAGGGCAGTGCGCCCAATCTGACCGTAGCGGTGCCCGTCAGTTTCGTTGCTCCGCTGACCGTGACGCCGGGCCAGTCGAGCCAGCTGGACGTCGAGTTCAACCTGCGGCACCCGGCATTCATCGTTGCGCATACCCCGCCGGTCTCGCAGGGCACGACGATCTGGGCCGTCGACTTCAGGGGCCCCGTCCGCCATCATCCGGTCCACGACGTGACGCGCCTGGTCCTGCGCCACATGTATGGCGACGTGACGGCCATCTCCAGCGACAACACGTCGATCACGATCGGAAAGGAGCTGCCCGCCGAGCCGCCGACGAGCCCGGAGACGGCCATCGCCACCGGGCAGTCCGTGAAGATTCTCGCCGATGCCGTCAACGGCACGCTGCTGTATGACGTCGACACGCAGACCCGCACGACCATCACCAGCTTCGCGAACCAGTCCTCGCTGCTTGGTGCGCAGCTGCGGATCGCGGCCCGCTACCAGGCGGACGGTACGCTGGTGGCGACGCGCATCTGGGAGAGCACCGCGGCGAATGCGTTCAACAGCGTGTGGCTCAGTCCGGAGGGCCACGTGCTGCATGTCGATGCCGCCAGCGACATCGTCACGATAGAGAATGAACAGGGTCAGGGCGTGCCGCTGACCGTCGACGCGAATACGGAATTCTTCTTCCGCACGCCGCAGAATGCGCAGGCGGACAGCACGCCGATCGCGACGGGCACCGTATTCCTGAGCGACCACGACCTGGTGCGCGGCTTCAAGGTGCACGCGAGCGTCGTCGATCCGCTGGCTTCGCCGCTGGTCGCGCAGTCGATCGACATCGAGACCGCCGAGTACGATGGCACGATCACGGCACCGTCGACGGCCGCATTCACCTATACACGTGCATTCCGCACCGCGAGCGACGATTACACGTACACGCTGGCCTACATCGCGCCGACGACGCCGAACGGCTCGGATCCGGTCACGGGCGCTGCGATCGAGGGCTTCAAGTGGTGGTACTTCGCGTATCCGACGGTGCTCGATCTGTCGATCGGCGACTGGGTCGCGGCGACGAACGATGCCGTGAATTTTGGCGGCACGGTCGGTGCGGTACCCGCCAGGGGCATCAGCTTCACGGTCTGGAACGATGCGGCCAGTGCGAATGCGTGGTCGACGAATGCCAGCATCTCAATGCCCTCGTCGCTGCCGATCGGCTCGGCAGCGACGGGCCTGACCGCCGGCAACACGTTCACGATGAACCTGCCCGGCGGATCCACGGCGGCCACGGTGGACGTGTCGACTGCGACCGGCGGTGCGACGCTGGTCTACCAGGTCGACCGCACGAATGGCATCGTGACCGTCAGCGCCGTTGACGTCACGACTCAGTCGGGCCTCGCAGCGCTGACCGCGGCGCTCGCGACTGCCGGCACGCCCGTCAGGGTCTATGGTGTTCCGCAGCCCGACGGCAGCCTGAAGGCCTACGTGCTGACGTATTTCACCGGCACGACGATGCCGGCACTGTAGGGCGGTGCGCCGAAAGCATCCGGCACGCGCCCGCCGCCGGGCGCGTGCCGCTCTTCACGGAGCCGACAGCGACGGCAGCCAGTGCGTGAGCCCCGGCCAGTACGTGATCAGCAGCACGGCGGCGGCAAGGATCAGCATCACCGGCAGCGTGGCCAGCACCACCTCGCCGATCGGCTTGCCGAACCGGTAGCTGGACAGGAACAGGTTGATGCCCACCGGCGGGTGCAGGAAGCCGAGTTCCAGGTTGGCGAGGAAAATCACGCCGAGGTGCACCGGGTCGACCCCGAAGTGCAGGCCGAGCGGAACGATCAGCGGCACCACGACGACGATCGCCGAATAGATCTCCATCAGGCAGCCGACGATCAGCAGCACGACGTTCAGCGCCATCAGGAACAGCAGCGGCGAGTGCACGTGCAGGGCGACCCATGTCGTCAGCCGCTCGGGAATTTCCGCTGTCACCAGGTAGTTCGTCAGCCCCATCGCACTGCCGAGGATCAGCAGGATGCCGCCGGTCAGCAGGCCGCATTCGGCGGCGATCCGCGGCAGGTTGCGCAGCAGCCGCAGGTCCCGATGGACCAGTCCCTCCGCCAGCAGCGCGTAGGCGGCAGTGACCGCGGCTGCCTGTACCGGAGACGAGACCCAGCCGCCGAACAGGGCGCCGACCGCGACCAGCGGCAGGGCCAGCTCCCATTTTGCCGCCGCCAGCGCCTTCCACAGAGGCTGCCAGCGCCATGGCGGCAACGGCGCGGGTGCGCGCGGCTGGCGCCAGATTCCCCACGCCGACACCAGCGCGACCAGCAGCAGTCCCGGCAGCAACGCGGCCTTGAACATGCCCTCGATGCTGACGTCGAAGCTTCCCAGCGTGTCCGGATCGAGGCCCTGCAAGGTCTGCAGCGCCACGATCGAATACAGGATCACGGGCAGGCACGGCGGAAACAGCAGGCCGAGCGAACCCGCCCCGGTCACCAGTCCGAGCGCGTCCCGTTCCCGGTAGCCCGCCGAGCGCAGCACCGGCATCAACAGGCCGCCGAGCGCCAGGATCGTGACCCCCGACGCGCCGGTGAAGGTCGTGAAGAACGCGCAGGACAGCACGGTCGCGATGCCCATGCCGCCGCGGATGTTGCCGAACAGCGCGCGGAACAGATCGACCAGGCGCTGCGCCGCGCCGCTCTCGGCAAGCAGGTACCCGGTGAACGCGAACAGCGGCAGCGTCGGCACCGCCGGTGTCGTCGCCAGCGAATAATACTTGACCGCTACCGCTGCGGTCGGCTGGCCCGACGCGCCCATCAGCACGAGCGCCATGCCGCCGATGATCGTGAACATCGGTGCGCCGCACAGCAGCGCTGCCGCCATCAGCACGCTGCCGCCCAGGCGCAGCGATGCGCCGGACCAGGGCGCAAACCACAGCGCGAGCGCGGCGGCGGCGATGAGCGCCGCGCCCCGGCGCGTCGCGCGTGAATCATTGCCGCATCCGATCACGCGCAGCGCAATGCCGACGAAGGCGGCCGGGATCAGCATCTCGACGCTCCACAGCGGGATGCCCGGCAGAAGCTCGCCGCTGGCGTGGCGCTCGCTGATCGCGAACTGCCAGCCCGCATACGCCAGCCGCAGCGTAATTGCCGCGGCCATTCCCTGGCCGAAGGCGCAGGCCCAGGGCCGGGCGCCGCCGGGGAGCCGGTCGAGCAGCACCGGGGTCGCAATCAGGCGTCGCGACTTCGCCGCCAGCAGTCCGCCGAGCAGCGCAACCAGCAGCGTCAGGTGCGTGACCAGCGAGTTGCTGCGCGCGAGCCCGGATCCGAACATTACCATCGCGCGGTCCGCGAGCGGCAGCAGCAGCATCGCGAAAATCACCAGCGCGATCAGCCACTGCTCGACGCCGGAATGCTGCGCGGGCGAGCCTGGGATCGCGACAGTCGTGGGTAAATGCGCCGGTACGGCGCCGCTGGCCGTCATGCGCGCTTGCCGGACCGGTACTCCGCCAGCAAACGGAAGATCTCGTCATGCATCTCCGCCGGCACGACATGGCCGCGCGCGCGGGCCTGGAAGACATCGGCCTCGGCCTGCCAGGCGGCACGCTGCTCGCCGGACAGGGAATAGACGGTCAGTCCCTGCGACTGCATCTTCGCCACCGCCTGTTCGGCCTCGAGGCGCGTGCGCTGTACGATATCGCTGCCGGCGGCGCGTGCGCTGCGCAGCATGGCATCCCGCTGCGCATCGGACAATCGTGACCACAGGTCCTGGCGTATCACGCAGGCCCCGACCAGCGGCGCGTAGTTCAGGTCGACCATGAACGGCAATCGCTTCTCGAACTGGCTGACCAGCGCGACGATCGGCGGGACGCTGACGCCGGCGATCTGCCCGGTCGCGAGGCCCTGCATGATGTCCGCGGTTTCCAGCGGCACCGGATTCCATCCCATGTCGCGCATGATGCGCTGCTGCTCGGTGGCGACGGACCACACGAACACCCGCGTCTGGTGCAGTTGTGCGAGCGTCGCGACGCGTTCCTTGAAAAAATAGCGTAGCCAGCCCGCGTCTCCCCAGAACAGCGGCACGTAGCCCTGCGCTTCCAGCCGGCTGGTCAGCCGCGGCTGCAGATGCTGCAGCACATAGCCGAATTCGTCGAAGTCGCGAAACAGCAGCGGATAGCTTTGCAGTGCGGTGATGGACGGGTCGATTTCGGCGAGTCCGGTCGCGGTCAGCAGTCCGGCCTGCAGCGTACCGACGCGCATCAGGCGGACCATGTCCGCTTCGCTGCCCTGCGTACCGTCCGGATAGATCACGAGGCGGGCTCCTTGAGCGCGCCATTGTTCTCCCATCGCCTGCAGGCTCTGAAAACTCGTCGAGCCCCGCGGTGCCAGCGTACCGAGGTTGATGCGCAGTGACGGTGCGTCGGCGGATACGCGCCGCGCGGCGAGGGCACCGGCTCCGGCGCACAGGCCGAGCGCGAACTGGCGGCGACTTAACGTCGGCATATTCAAGGCTTCTCCTCCGGGCGCATCGTATCGATGGTTACCAGAAACAGGTCGTCGACGCGTTCACGCAGCCAGCGGGCCCGGCGCTGCATGATCAGGTTCTCCAGGCGGTTTTCGGCATACCGGTCCGCATCGATCGCGAGCGCCTGGTCCAGCAGCCGCAGGAATTCGCCGCGCGCACGCTGCGCGACGCACACCGATTCGGCAAGTGCGACGTACGGCGCCGCGCTGCGACCGCCGCTGAGCGCAACCGCGCGCTCGAAATGCGCTCTGGCGGCCTCCGGCCGCCCACCGCGCGCCATTTCATAGCTAACCAGGAAGCTTTGTAAAGCACCGCCGGCAAAATCCCCATTCAGCGCTGAGGCGCGCGCGGCCAACGCGTCGACCTGGGGCAGGTCGCCGACCAGATCCGGATCATCCTTGGCCTGGCTCACCGCACCCGCCCATGCTACTGCGGTCCAGTACATGAGCGGTACGTCGGACGGCCGCAGCGACCGCACGGCGGTCTGTGGGTCATGGCGCATTGATTCGGTGAAATGCGGATGGGCGGCGTCCAGGCCGCGCAGTCCATAGTTGCGTGCCCGCAGATAGAGCCGCCTGGCCCGCTGCCTGAGGCGCGCGGCACCCGCGTAATCCTGATCCTCGAGCATGTCGGCATCCTGCTGTACGAAGGCATAGGCGTATTCGGTAAAGCCGCGGGCCGTGGCCAGCAGCAGGCCGGCGTGCCGGGGGTCGCTGTCCAGCAGGGCTTCCATCAGCTCGAGGCTGAAGGGTACGGCTGCGCGCACGAAATCCGGATCGTCGTCGCGGGCGACGACCGAACTGTCGCTGGCGAGCGCATCCCCGGCCTTGTCGACGGCCCAACGCTGCACGGAGCAGGCACTGGCAGCCAGGGCCAGAGTCAGCACCGCCGCCCGTTTAAGCCCGTTGCCTGAAAACATCAGATGGGCAGCATGCCAGAGTGGATCGCCGGAAACGATGACAATCGGCTTACATAAGCTCATGCCGATCCGTAATTAGCCAGATGCCGCCCGGATCTACTAGGCTTGTCCGCATCCAAGGGATCAGGGAGTTGCATATGGCCGAGCTTTCAGGCCGCGAGAACTGGCACTTCGACACGATTTCCGTGCACGGCGGCTATGCGCCGGAAGCAACGACAAAGGCGGTCGCCGTGCCGATATACCAGACGGTCGCGTACGCGTTCGACAACGCCCAGCATGGCGCCGACCTGTTCGATCTGAAGGTGCCCGGCAACATCTATACCCGCATCATGAACCCGACGCAGGACGTGCTGGAACAGCGCCTGGCCGCGCTGGAGGGCGGCATTGCCGCGCTGGCGCTCGCGTCGGGCCAGGCGGCGGTTACTTACTCGATCCTGACGATCGCGGAGGCGGGCGACAACATCGTCGCCTCCGGCGCCCTCTACGGCGGGACCTACAACCTGTTTGCGCATACGCTGCCGCAGTACGGAATCGAGACCCGCTTCGCCGACTACCGCGATCCGCAGAGCTTCGAGCCGCTGATCGATGCGAAGACCAAGGCGGTGTTCGTCGAGTCACTGGGCAATCCACAGGGCAATGTCACCGACATCGCGCGCATTGCTGCGATCGCACATCGTCATGGCGTACCGCTGATCGTCGATAACACGGTGCCGACACCGTATCTCAGCCGCCCGTTCGAGCATGGCGCCGACATCGTCGTGCATTCCCTGACCAAGTACCTGGGCGGCCATGGGACCAGTATCGGCGGCGCGATCGTCGACTCCGGGAAATTTCCATGGGCGCAGCACAAGGCGCGATTCCGCCGGCTCAATGAGCCGGATGTCAGTTACCACGGCGTGGTCTATACCGAGGCGCTGGGACCGGCCGCCTATATCGGCCGCGCGCGGGTGGTTCCGCTGCGCAACACGGGAGCCGCGATTTCCCCGTTCAACGCGTTCCTGATCCTGCAGGGCATCGAGACCCTGTCGCTGCGCATGGACCGCATCAACGAAAACACGCTGCAGGTAGCCCGCTACCTGCAGGGTCACGAGAGGGTCGCCTGGGTCAACTACGCGGGTCTCGCGAACCATCCGGACCACGCGCTGGCGCAGAAATACCTGGCCGGCAAGGCCTCGGGCCTGCTGACGTTCGGACTCAAGGGCCCCGCAGGCGAGGCGCGCGCGCGCGGCGCGCGCTTCCTCGACGCGCTGACGCTGTTCACGCGCCTCGTCAACATCGGCGACGTGCGCTCGCTCGCGACGCATCCGGCATCGACGACCCACCGCCAGCTGTCGGCCGAGGAACTCGCCCGCGCCGGCGTGTCCGAGGATATGGTGCGCCTGTCGATCGGCATCGAGCACATCAAGGACCTGCTGGCGGACCTGGAGAAAGCGCTCGCCGCCTGAGGAGCCGGGGGGTTATCCGCCGGCGTAATGGGCCGTCAGGTAATCGACGATCGGCGCGACTTCCGTCTCCGGGACCGGCGCGCCCATGACCTTGATCATCTTGCGAACCTCGGCTTCCCAGGCGGCACGCGCCAGGAACGGTGAGTTCATCTGGATGTAATCGAGGCTGTGGCATGCGGTGCAGCGCGTATGCACCAGTTCGCTGCCCGGGCCCGAGGCGATGCGTGTCCTCGATTCATCGGCATGCGCCGCCGCCGCAAGCAAAGTTGCCGCGATGGCGGCGCAGGCAAACGGCTGGCGCGGCGGCGCGCGCATCAGGCGATCTCCACGGTCAGTCGTTGCACGACGTTGTTGTGATAGCCGGGGGCATTGAAGATCAGCTCGAACGGCTGGGTCGTGCCCGTTGCATTGCTGGCACGCGCCATGATGAGCTGCCGGCCGGGCGCGGTCGGCGTGAACCCGAAGCGCCAGGCGCGGAACGAAAACCGGCCCGGATCCGGCCCGAGTTCAGCCGTGCCCCAGGAGCGGCCTGCATCCAGCGAAACCTCGACCCGCCGGATCCCGGCGCCCCCGTCCCAGGCGAGTCCCGCGACGCTTGCCGGCGTGCCGGCGGCAAGCCGGGATCCTTCCGGCGGCGCCGTGATCAGTGAGTTGACGAGGATCTCGGTAATGGGCGTGCTGGTCTCCGATTCCTGCGAGACGAACCGGTCGACGACCGGGAATTTCCCCTTGGGTATGCGGTACGCCGTATTCATCCAGAAACCGGCCAGCGGTTGCGGGAGCGCGCGGATGGCGCAAACCTGTTTCATCCAGTAGGTGCCGGTCCAGCCGGGTACGACGATGCGTGCCGGGAATCCGTTCCAGTGCGGCAGCGGCGCGCCATTCATCTCGTAGGCGACGAGGGTATTCTCGTCCAGCGCCTTCCAGGCCGGAAGGCTCTTCACGAACGGCGGGGTCGCATCGATCGCACCCCGGTCCGCGCCGTTGTACGCGACTTCGACCATGTCCTTGCTGACGCCGGCACGCGCCAGCACGTCCCTGAGCCGCGCGCCCTTCCACCGCGCATTGCCCATGGCCCCCGGGCCCCACTGCACGCCCGGCACATGCGGATCGGACAGCCCGCGCCGGTTCCCGGCGCACTGGCACACGGCAACGAGCTCGGCCGGCTCGAAGTCGTGCCTGAGCTGATCGAGGCTCAGCTGCAGGCTTTGTGCGGCGCTGTCGCCGCCGACCTCGAGCCGCCAGGCCGAGGCATCGATGCGCGGGATGCCGGCCAGGTGCCAGCGCACGAAGAAGCGCTCGTTCGGCGTAATGACATCGTCGAATCCGGCGAGCGGGGTTTCGTAGTTCGGCGGGCGGAACGATCGCTTCAGCAGCGGCTGCTTGCCGGGAAGGGTCTCCAGCGTCGATGCATCCAGCGTACCCTGCGGCAGCGCCGCGCGCGCGACGCGTGCCAGCATGCCGGCGGCCGCCAGCGCAACGCCGTTTGCCCCCGCGCGCAGCAATGATCGTCGCGATGTCATGGTGTATCAACGATATACCGGCCATCGCCCCGGTGCCAGTGCCTGATGGGGCAACAATCGGTGGACAGCGCGCCGCGGGCGTGGAACATTGCGCCGGTGAAATGCCGGCCCACCAGTCAATGAGCGCGGATCCGCGGCCGCGGCCGCTTCCGCTGCGCGCACCGATGCTGGCGACCGGGGAGTTCGTGGCACTCGCGGCCGCGATGATGGCGACGCAGGCGCTCGCGGTCGACGCGATGCTGCCGTCGCTGCCGACGATCGTGCGCGAATTGCACGTCGGCAACGCCAATCACGCGCAGTGGATCATCACGGTTTACATAGCCGGCATCGGCATCGGGCAGCTGTTCTGGGGGTTGATGTCGGACCGGTACGGACGACGGCCGATCCTGCTCTGTGGCCTCGGTCTTTACGTGCTGGCGGCAGCCGGCTGCGCGACCACCGGCAGCTTCGCGGCGCTGCTCGGCTGGCGACTGCTGCACGGACTGGCCGCGGCAACGATCGTCGTGACGCGCTCGGTGATCCGGGACTGCTACTCCGGACGCCACATGGCACGCATCCTGTCGCTGACGTTCATGGTCTTTCTGACGATTCCGGTCGTTGCCCCGAGCGTGGGCCAGCTGGTGCTGCTGTTTGCGCCCTGGCGAGCGGTCTTTGGCCTGTTCGCCGCGTATGGCGCGGCGGTCTGGCTGTGGGCAATCCTGCGCCTGCCGGAGACGCTGCATCCGGAGTACCGCCTGATCTTGACGCGCGCGCACATCGTCGCCGCGGCGAGATTTGTGCTCGGCGAGCGCACGTCGCTCAGCTATGCGCTGGCGATGACGGTCATGTTCGGCGCACTGCTCGCGTATGTCGGCATGGTGCAGCAGATCTTCGCCGGGGTGTTTCACCGGGCGGCGCTGATGCCGACGATGTTCGGGCTGTGTGCGGTGTCGATGGGTCTGGCCGCCTTCTGGAACTCGCGCAACGTCGAGCGCATCGGCATGCGCCGGATTTCCCACGGCGCGCTGCTGACCTTCATCGCGGTCTCCGCGCTGCACCTCGCCGTTGTCTCGCTTGGCCTGGAGCGCATCTGGACCTTCGTGCTGCTGCAGTCGGCCGCGATGGCCTGCTTCAACCTGGCGTCGTCGAACTTCGGCGCGATGGCGCTGGAGCCGATCGGTGCCGTGGCCGGGATCGGCGCCTCGCTGCAGGGATTCATCTCCACGACCGGCGCTGCGCTGGTCGCGACCGTGATCGGGCGGCAGTTCAACGACTCGGTCGTGCCGCTGGCCGCCGGGGCGGTGGCCTGCGGCCTGCTGAGCCTGGCGTGCGTTCTGCGGGCGGAGCGGGGCCGCCTGTTCCGGCCGCACCATGCCCCGGCCGCCGGCAGCTGAATTAAAGACGCTTAATGCGGGTAGGCGCACGGGCTTCTGTGACGTTGGTATACGTATCCGGACGGTAAACCGGCTGGAATATGTCCTGAATTCATCGTCAAACTGAGGAGAACGTCACATGTTTAATCGCCCCAAGAATCTGCTGCGAATTGCGGTCGTCAGCGCCGCCCTCGCCGGTTTTGCCGGAGCGACCCTGGCGCAGAACGCCGGTGGCGAAACGACCTGGCAAAAAGACCACCCGCGCCGTACCGAGGTCAACAAACGACTCAATAACCAGAACAACCGCATCAAGAACGACGTCAAGAACGGCTCCCTGACCAAGGGACAGGCCGCGGCATTGCACAAGCAGGACCATCAGGTCCGTCAGGAAGAGCGCGACATGGCCTCGCAGAACAATGGCCACATCACGAAGACCGAGCAGAAGGCGCTGAACCAGCAGGAAAACGGCATCAGCAAGGAAATCCCGAAGAACTGATGTTCCCAGGGGGCGGGCAGCGCGGGCGCAATGACGCGCCCGGCCACCCGCAGGGGACTCACTGGACCTTGATCTCCACCTGCTTTTTCTGCGTCTGCGGTTTCTTCGGAACGTGCACGCGCAGCATGCCGTCCCTGGACTCCGCACGGATCCCGCTCTCGTCGACGCCCTCGGGCAACTCGAAGCTGCGCGAGAACATGCCGTAGAAGCTCTCGGTCCGCAGGCTGACCTCGTCCTTCTCTTCCATGGTCTGCTTCTTCTCACCGGCGATCGTGATGACGCCGTCATGGAACGTCACCTTGACGTCGTCCCTGCTGACCTCGGGCAGTTCCGCCTTGATCAGGTACTCCTTGTCGGTTTCGCTGATGTTGGCGCTCGGCGCCCATACGGAATCATTGCTGCCGTTCTTCGGCATTCCGCGCATCAGCGCCGGCGAAAAGCGCCGGAACAGATCATCGAATTCGCGAAACGGTTCCCACCTTACGATGTTCATGACACACCTCCTGCATAAGCGGCGAGCTGCGAGGCCGACCTGCCGCTCCCGATCGGCGCATGCATCTTGGCGCCGCCGGCTGCCAGGGCGCCATGCGGAGTTTCGCGTAAATTATTTCGCCTGCCGCGACCGGCCGCGGGTCCGGCGAGCGGTCGCGCGCGCGCAACGTGTGCAGGGTTTTCCTAGATGCTGCGTCCGCCGTCCACCGCGATGATCTGACCGGTGATGTAGGGTGCATCCTGCGCCAGGAACAGCGCGGTCCGCGCAATGTCCCGCGGGGTGCCATGGCGCTTCAGCGCCGTCTTCGCAATGATCTCATCCTTCAGGGCGCTGTCCATGGCGGACTCAGGCCACAGCACCGGCCCCGGCGCGATCCCGTTGACGCGGATTTCCGGTCCCAGCTCCAGAGCCAGCGCGCGGGTCAGCATCGCCAGGCCCGCCTTGGCGGCGCTGTAGACCGGATGCGACCGCAGCGGGCGCAGGCCGTGGATGTCCACCATGTTGATGATCAGCCCGCGGCTTGCGCGCAGGCTCGGCGCGGCGGCCTGCGACAGGAACAACGGCGCCTTCAGGTTGCTGCAGAACAGGTCATCCCACTGCGCCGCCGTGATCCGGCCCACCGGGGTCGGATAGAAAGTCGAGGCATTGTTGATCAGGATGTCGATGCGGCCGAACTCGCGCAGCGCAGCCGCGACGATCTGATCCGGCGCGCTGGCGTCGCTCAGGTCCGCGGCGTGGATTGCGGCCGAGCCGTGGCGCACGTCATTGAGCTGTGCCGCCAGGGCCTTCGCGGCCGGCCCGGAGGTGCGATAATGAACCAGGACACTGGCACCGGCACCGTGCAGCATACGCACGATCTCCGCGCCGACGCGGCGGGCGCCACCGGTGATCAGCAGGACCTGATCGGTCAGGTCGGATTTCTCGATACGGGTGTTCATGCAATCCAACGATACCGGAAGCGGCGCTCAGCGTGAACCGACGCCGGACGCCGACGAGCAGCGGCATGGCGAGCGCGTGGCCGCGCACATCGCCGCGGCGATCGCGGCGGCGGGCGGCTGGCTCAGCTTCGAGGAATTCATGGAACTGGCACTGTACGCCCCGGGACTCGGCTATTACAGCGCGGGAGCGCGTAAATTCGGCCCATCCGGCGATTTCGTCACCGCTCCGGAGATCTCGCCGCTGTTCGGTGCGTGCATCGCGCGGCAATGCGCCGTCGTGCTGCAGGCGCTCGCGCAGGGCGAGATCCTCGAGATCGGCGCCGGCACGGGCCGCCTGGCAGGGGATATCCTTGCGCGGCTCGAACAGCTGGGCCAGTTGCCGGCCCGATACTCAATCCTGGAAATCAGCGCCGACCTGCGCGAACGCCAGCACCGGCATCTGTCTGCAACACTGCCGCACCTGCTTGACCGCGTCACCTGGCTGGACCGGCCGCCGGCCGGCGAATTCGACGGGCTCATCGTGGCCAACGAAGTGCTCGATGCGTTGCCCGTATGCCGCTTCCGCTGGACGCGCGCGATGAGCGAGGAAATCGGCGTGGAGCGGCACGCCGGACGGTTCGTCTGGGCGGCGCGGCGTGCCACGGAGGAGCTTGCGGCGCGTTGCTCGGCGCTGCGTGCGGCGGGCGGCGAATGGGAAGAGGGGTACGTGTCCGAATTCTGCCCGCGTCTTGGCGCCTGGGCCGCGAGCATGACGCGCCCGCTGCGCGCGGGCGCGGTCCTGTGGTTCGATTATGGCCTGCCGCGCGCGCAGTATTACTTCCCGGAGCGCAAGGCGGGCACCCTGCTGTGCCATTACCGCCAGCAGGCCCACGACGATGCGCTGCTGCATCCGGGCCTGCAGGACATCACGGCCTGGGTCGATTTCAGCGCGCTGGCCGCGGCGGCCACAGCGGCCGGATTTCGGCTGGCCGGGTTCACGACGCAAACCTATTTCCTGGCGGGCAACGGCATTGATGTCGAGATGCAGCGGCTGGGCGCCGGTGATCCGAACCGGTCCGCGCGTCTGGCGAATCAGGCGCGGCGCCTGATGATGCCGGGTGAAATGGGCGAGCGATTCAAGGCCATGGCGTGGGTGCGCGGCATGGATGTGCCGCTGGGCGGGTTTGCGCTGCGCGATTTCCGCGATTCGCTCTAATGCCGGGTCGCCGGGTATGCCTCGCGAACGGAGGCGATCGCGTGCAGGCGCTGGCTGCGCAGCTGCGCGGCAATCTGCGCACCGTCGCGCTGCGCGATGTCGGCAGCGGTCGGCTTGACGGCCGCCGCGGCATCGCGCGCGGCCTGCAGGTACCCGCGCTGCGGATAGGCGCGGTCTTCGAAGCCGGTGCGCCCGCGCGAGTCCGCCTCGCACGCGAGCAGCGCCTGGGCAAAACGTTCCGGCCGGCGGAAGGCGTCGGCTTTCTCGAGGAACTCCAGCACCGTCTGCGGCCGCAGCTCGAACGCACGATGCGCAACGCCGTGGTAGCGCGCGACGATGATCGCCAGGTCGCGATGCTCCGACGGTATGCGCAGCCGCCCCGCCAGGCGCTCGATCAGCGTCACGCCGCGCTCCTCGTGCCCGTGGTGCCGCGGCCATTGCTCGCGCGGCGTCGCGCCCTTGCCGACGTCGTGCACCAGCGCTGCGAAGCGCAGCGCCGTTTGCGTCGAAAGACGGGCTGCCTGTTCCAGCACCATCATCGTGTGCACGCCGGTGTCTATCTCAGGATGCCACTGCGGCGGCTGCGGCACGCCGAACAGCGCGTCGATTTCCGGGAAGATGATCCGCAGCGCGCCGCAGTCGCGCAGCACCCGGAAGAATTCGCCGGGCTCCGCCGTGCCCAGTGCCTTTTCCGATTCCTGCCACACGCGCTCGGCGACCAGCGCGTCGAGTTCGCCCCTGGCGACGACGGCGCGCATCAGTTCCATGGTTTCCGGCGCGATGCGAAAGCCCATCGAGGCGAAGCGTGCGGCGAAGCGCGCGACGCGCAGCACCCGCACCGGGTCCTCGATGAAGGCCGCGGAGACGTGCCGCAGCACGCGCGCGTCCAGGTCCCGCCGGCCGCCATACGGATCGATCAGCGTACCGTCCGGGTCCCGGGCGATCGCGTTGATCGTCAGGTCGCGGCGGCCCAGATCCTGCTCGAGCGTCACGTCGGGCGTAAAGAGGAATTCGAACCCCCGGTAGCCGGGAGCCACCTTGCGCTCGAGGCGGGCCAGCGCGTATTCCTCGTGCGTGGACGGGTGCAGGAACACCGGGAAATCGCGGCCGACCTCGCGGTAGCCGAGGCGCAGCAGTTCCTCGCGCGTAGCGCCGACGACGACCCAGTCGCGCTCCCTGACCGGCAGCCCCAGCAGGCTGTCACGAACTGCTCCACCGACCAGATACACTTGCATCCGTGAATATTAACAGTATCCCGCGCCGCCTCGGCGCCGTCATCGCAGTCCTCGCGACCGCGGTTCCGGTCAGCGGGTGTTATGAAATGCAGGCGATCAACGGTCAGATCGCGCTGCTGCGCAAGCGCGAATCCATCGCCGCGGTCGTCGCGAATCCGGCCACGCCGCCGCAGGTGCGCGCGCAACTGCAGGCCGTTTCCTCAATGCGCGATTTCGCCAGCCGCGAGCTCGGGCTGCCCGACAACGGCAGCTACCGCAGCTATGCGGATATCGGGCGCAGCGATGTCGTCTGGAACGTGTTTGCGGCGCCGGAATTTTCGGTCGAGCCCAGGCGCTGGTGCTACCCGGTGGTCGGCTGCGTCGCCTACCGCGGCTACTTTGCCGAGAACGATGCTCGCAGATTTGCCGGGCAGTTGCACGCCGCGGGATACGACGTCGCGGTACGCGGAGCCGCGGCCTACTCGACGCTTGGACACTTCGACGATCCGGTGCTCAGTACGATGCTTGGCTGGAGCGATGTGGATCTGGCCGGAATCATGTTCCACGAGCTGACTCACCAGATGCTCTATGTGCGGGACGACGCTTCGTTCAACGAGGCGCTCGCGACGCTGGTCGAGGAGGAAGGCGTGAGGCGCTGGCTGCTCGCGCAGGGCCGCGAGCGCGAGCTCGCCGGCTACCTGGCGCGCCAGCAGCGCTATGCGCAGGTGACCGCGGCGCTGCTGGCGAGCCGCAGCGAGCTGCGCGGCCTGTACGCCTCGGGGGTCGGCCGCGCCGAGATGCGCGCCGGGAAGGAACGGGTATTCTCGGACCTGCAGCGCGAATACCAGCGCCTGCGTGCCGGGTGGGCCGGCAGCGGGGAGTTCGACGCCTGGTTCGGGTCCGGGCTCAACAACGCGCAACTGGTTTCAGTTGCCACCTATCAGGGTTGCCTGCCGGGCCTTGAGCGCACGCTGGCCGAGCTGCACGGCGACCTGCCGGCCTTCTACCGGCGCGTGCGGGTTCTGGCGAAAATGCCGCCCGCCCGGCGCGATGCGCTGCTGTGCGGGCAGGCCTGAGTACCGAGCGTGGCCGCCGCCCGCTAGTCGGCGGCAATGGGGAAGCGCGGCAATGGCTCCTGCATCTGCGCCAGGTGCCAGGCCAGCACGGCCATCGTGGCGACCTGGCTGCGCAGGTTTTCGGGATCGACCTTGTCCAGCGTGTCCGCGGCAGTGTGGTGGTAGTCGAAATAATGCCGCGCGTCGACGTTCGGTGCGAATCCCGGTACGCCGGCGCGCTGCAGCGGCGCGATGTCGGCGCCGAGCTCACCGTCGCGGCGCGACAGTACGGTCGCGCCGATCGGCCCCAGCGCCCGCATGACCGGTTCCAGGCGTGCCAGCGAGTCCGGGGTCACGGCCGCATTCACCCCCAGCGCGCGACCCGCGCCCTCGTCGCTTTCGATCGCGGCGACCTGGCTCTGCACCGTGGGGGCGACGGAATCGAAATACGCCTTGCTGCCGCGACCACCGTTCTCTTCATTGGTCCACGCGATGAAGCGGATCGTGCGCCGCGGGTGCAGGCCGAGTTGCCGCAGCACCTCGATGACGCCCGCCGCGGCCATTGCGCCGACGCCGTCGTCGGTCGCGCCGGTCGCCAGATCCCAGGAGTCCAGGTGGCCCGAGACCACGACGAACTCGCCGGGCTTTTCCCGTCCGGGCCAGTCGGCGATGACATTGCTGCTGTCGTCATCCGGCAGCGTCCTCGGTGTCAGTAACAGCCTGATCGTCACGGGTCCGGCGGCTGCGAGCCGGTCGATCAGGTCGGCGTCCTCGGCGGCAAGCGCCGCCGCCGGCGTCGGCGACTGCCGGTCTTTCCAGATCGTCACGCCGGTATGCGGCAGGCGGTAATTGGCGCCGCCCACCGAACGCACCAGCGTCGCGGCTGCGCCCAGCGCTGCGGCGGCCGACGGTCCGGTGAACCGGTTGGCGCCGTTCTGTTCATAGGCATCGCCGGCGTAACCACTTTCCGCAAGGCGCTGGTCGAAATGCGATGCGAACAGCACGACATTGCCGGGCACCTGCGCGGAACGCGCCTTGAGCTCGGCGAAATCATGTACGACGATGACGCGGGCCGTGAGGCCCGTCGCCGGCGTTGCCGAGGAGCTGCCAAGGGCGGTCAGGTGCAGTCGCTGCGTGACTCCGGGCGGTCTTCCCGGATAATCGACCAGTTCGGCCTGCTCTTCGCCGCGGACCCAGTGCGGGACTTTGGCCGGCTGCAACGTGACCTGCGCGCCCAGCTCGCGCATCGCGCCCGCGACCTGCGCGACGGCGGCCGTCAGCTGCGGCGATCCTGAAAGGCGCGGCCCGATTCCGTCGCTGAGGTCGGCCAGGCGCCTCCACGCCCAGTCGCTGTGCATGGCGGCGTCACGGATGCGCCCGAGGGTCGCCGCTTCGGCAGCGTCGTCGCCCGACGTGCCGGGCGCCTGTGCGTAGGCGTGCGGCGCCACGGCGGCGAGCAGCGCGCACAGCAACCAGCCGCGGCCGGCCGTACGCGGATCCGGGATGATTCGTTGCCGCGCCATAGGGTTTCCTCGCCTCACTATATAGGGCCGTGGCGTTCCGTCGCGGCGGCGCGACCCGCCAGCATGCGCTTGCGGCTCAGGCGGGAGTTGTCCTCGAGCGCACCCAGGTACAGCCGCGCCGTCGCGTCCATCGAATGCGGCTGGATACCGAGCAGCGCGAATCCGTCCCGCGTGCAGACGCTGTCGACGCACAATGAACGGTAATTGTCGCTGGAGAAAGGCCGGCCGGGCACGAAGTTCATGACCAGTCCCTGCAGGCGCGCGATGAAATCCGGCAATCCGACGATCCGGCGCTTCTGGCCGGTCACGGCGGCGACAAAGCCGACGATCTCGCGCAGCGTATAAACCTTCGGCCCGCCGAGTTCATAGGTCTCGCGGCTGCACGCGCCGCCTTGCAGGCAGCGCGCAAAGGCCTCGATCACGTCATCGACGAACACCGGCTGGAATCGCGCGTCGGGCCTCGCCAGCGGAAACGCCAGCGGAACGGCCGCCAGCAGCGACGCAAACCGGTTCAGCAGCGCGTCGCCCGGGCCGAAGATCACCGACGGCCGGATGATCGTCCAGTCGAGGCTGCCGCTCTCGGTGCGAATGACCTGCTCGGACTCGCCCTTCGTGCGCAGGTAGTAGCTCGGCGCGGCGGGACCTGCCTGCAGCGCGGACATCTGCAGGAAGCGCGAGACACCGGCGGATTTCGCGGCGCCCAGTGCACCCAGGGTCAGTTCCGTGTGGGCGCGCCGGAAACCGCCACCGCCGAAGCCGCGCTCATTGAGAATGCCGACCAGGTTGATGACGACGTCGTGGCCGCGAAAGCGCTCGGCGAGTTCCGCGCTTGCGTACACGTTGCAGTTCTCGAGCGCGACGCCCGGAAGCACCAGCATCTGCTTGTGCCGCTCGCGATCGCGGCTCAGCACGGTGACCCGGTGTCCCTCCCGGCTGAGGCGCGCCGCCAGCCGTGTCCCGACAAAGCCCGTGCCGCCCAGAATGCAAATGGCCAGCGGGCGCATCGTGTCAGCGGATCGGAATCAGCAGGACCTGCGAGCCGCGGCGCACGTTCAGCAGCAGCAGCGTCGCGTCCTTCGCCGCGTCCCGGAAGGCCTTGAGGTTCGCGATCGGCACGCGGCCGATGCCGACGATCAGATCGTTCGTGCGCAGGCCCGCCTGGGCCGCAGGGCTGCCCTCCTGGACCGACTTCACCGTCACGCCGCCGCCGGGCGCGTCGACGAGCTCCGCGCCCTCGAGGTTCTTGTGGATAGCACCGGCGCCGCCGGTCCCGGCGTCGCTCTTTTCGGCAATCAGCGCCGTGACGACATGCGGCTTGCCGTCGCGCAGCAGGCTGACCTCGACCTTGTCGCCGACCCGCAGCATGCCGATCGTGCGGCGCAATTCCGCCGCATTCTTCATGACGTGGCCATCGATCGCGGTGACGATGTCGCCGGTCTTGATGCCCGCCTTCTCGGCTGCAGAACCCTGCACGACGCCGGCGATCAGCGCGCCGCTCGATTCGGCGAGGCCGTATTCCTTGGCGATGTCGGGCGTGACGTCGTAGATGTTGATGCCAAGCACCCCGCGCTTGACCTGGCCGTACCTGATCAGCTGGTCGGTGACGCTCCTGACCATGTTGGCCGAGATGGCGAAGCCGATGCCGATGTTGCCGCCGCTGCGCGACAGGATCGCCGAATTGATGCCGACCAGCTCGCCGCGCAGGTTGACGAGCGCACCGCCCGAATTGCCGGGGTTGATCGACGCATCGGTCTGGATGAAGTCCTCGTAGCCGTCCGGATTGATGCCGGAACGGCCAAGGGCGCTGACTATGCCGGCCGTCACCGTGTGCTGCAGTCCGAACGGATTGCCGATCGCGACCACATAATCGCCCACTTCCAGCTGGGCCGAGTCGCCCATCGTGATGGCCACGAGGTTCGGCTGCTTCGCCTGCAGCAGCGCGAGGTCCGAACCTTCGTCGGTGCCGAGGACTTTCGCGCTGAACGAGCGGTTGTCGAGCAGCGTGATCGTGATTTCGCTGGCATTTTCGACGACGTGGTAATTGGTGACGATGTAGCCGTTCCTGGCATCGATGATGACGCCGGAGCCGGCGCTCTGGAACTGGCGTTCACGCGGCTGCAGATCGGGCGGCGTCTCGAAAAACCGCCGGAAGAAAGGATCGTCCAGCATCGGATTGTGCTGCATCTGCTCCTTGATCGTGCCGCGGGTGGCGATATTGACGACGGCGGGGGAAACACGCTTGACCATCGGCGCCAGCGACGGCATCGGCGCCGCGTCGAGGGTCTGTGACGGCTGGGCCGCGCCGGCCGTCGCGCCGGCGATGGGCAGGGAAAGGATTGCGGCTGAAAATACGGCCGCCAGTATCATCGAACGCCGGTTCATTTTGCGATCCTTCAGACCTCGGGTGTTGAACATTGAACAAACAGGGCCGGACATCCCGCGGGGTGTCCGGCCCTGATTCTACACGCACGCGCGGCCATTGCCGCCGGCGTCAGGCAGCCTCCACCGTGATGCGCTGGGGCTGGGTCTGCGCGAGCTTCGGAATGCTGATCTCGAGCACGCCGTTGGTCGCCTTGGCGCGGATGCTCTGCGTATCCGCAGCCTCCGGCAGGCTGAAGCGGCGCTGGAACTCGCCCTTGATGCGCTCTATGCGGCGATACCCTTCGCCGCTCTGCTGGACGGTCTCGGCGCGACGGCCGCGGATCGTCAGCACACCCTGCTCGGACGTTATCTCGACGGCCTTCGGATCCACGCCCGGCACATCGACGTGCAGCAGGAACTGCTGCGCATCCTCATGGATATCCACCGGCGGCAGCCATGCGCCGGTATCCGCAGCGGTGGACAGCGGCGCGCCGAAGAGCCGGTCGATGTCCTTCTGCAAGCGGTTGACGAGGGCCCATGGTTCATATCGAACGACGCTCATGATTCCAACTCCTTTAATAAATTGATGGACTGAAACTTGTGCAAACGCAAAGCGTTTCGCCTGACTGGTAAGTTGGGTCGGGGCCGTTCATTTCAACGTTGAATTAAATCCGGCGCTGTCAATATCAGATTTTGTGAATAACTTGTGCAAACACAATATCTTGTAAATTCGATATTTACCCCTTGACCTGAGGCTGGCTAACTGTAATTAGGTGATTTCTCTGGAGTTTTTTATAAGTTGTTGAAAATATTGAAGTTGTTTTATACAAAAAACCTGGAAATATGTCTTGACGATGATTGCCATCGCGCCGTAACCTTCCTCGCAAGGCACAAGATGTAGTGTTCGGTCCGTCAGCTTCTTTCGTCGTCCGCCTCATCCAAATTTCTCTGCAGTTTTATTCGAATCGTCGATAGCCGGGTCTTTATTTTCGTTTGTCGATAACTATAAAGGGAGCGATATCCAAGCCCATGAACACGGTGGTCAAAATAGAACCCAAGGACGTTGGCAGTATCCCGTACCAGGAAGCATCGAACGACATCTGGGACAAGAAGTATCGCCTGACGGCGAAGGATGGTTCACCGATCGACCTGTCGATGGACGACACCTACAAGCGCGTCGCGCGCGCTCTTGCCGATGTCGAGGTTCCGGAGCTGCGCGAACAATGGTACGAGTCGTTTCTGTGGGCGCTGCGCCACGGCGCGATCCCCGCCGGGCGCGTTACGTCCAATGCCGGCGCGCTGGAGCACAAGCCTGCGACCTCGACGATCAACTGCACCGTATCCGGCACCATCAGGGATTCGATGGACAACATCCTCGGCAAGGTGCATGAAGCCGGCCTGACGCTGAAGGCGGGCTGCGGCATCGGCTACGAGTTTTCGACGCTGCGTCCGCGCGGCGCCTATGTATCGGGCGCCGGCGCCTATACGTCCGGGCCGCTGTCCTTCATGGACATCTACGACAAGATGTGTTTTACCGTGTCCTCTGCCGGCGGCCGTCGCGGCGCGCAGATGGGCACCTTCGACGTCGGCCATCCGGACGTGCTGGAATTCGTCCGCGCGAAGCGCGAGAACGGGCGCCTGCGGCAGTTCAACCTGTCGCTGCTGATTTCCGATGACTTCATCAAGGCGGTCAAGAGCGACACGGAATGGCGCCTCGCCTTTCCGCTGAGCCGTGCGGAGTTCGAGACCGACATGCCCGATCTGACCGATACCGCCAGATTCCTGTGGCGCGAATGGCCGTATACCGATGGCTACGTCGCCAATGACGAAGGGCTTGTCGCCTGCAAGATCTTCAAGACGCTGCCGGCCCGTCGCGTCTGGGACCTGATCATGTCCTCGACCTACGATTTTGCCGAGCCGGGGTTCATCCTGATCGACAAGGTCAACGACATGAACAACAACTGGTGGACGGAAGACATCCGCGCCACCAATCCCTGCGGCGAGCAGCCGCTGCCGCCGTACGGTTCCTGCCTGCTGGGGTCGGTCAATCTGACCAAATTCGTCGTCGACCCGTTCACCGACGATGCGCGTTTCGACTGGGAGACCTACCGGAAGGTCGTCAAGGTCTTTACCCGGATGCTCGACAATGTCGTCGAGATCAACGGCCTGCCGCTCGCGCAGCAGCGCGCGGAGATCATGCGCAAGCGCCGTCACGGCATGGGATTCCTCGGGCTCGGCTCGACGATCACGATGCTGTGCATGAAATACGGCTCGAAGAAATCGCTGGCGTTCACCGAAAGCGTCTCGCGCGAGATGGCGCTCGCCGGCTGGGAATCGGCGCTCGAACTGGCGCGCGAAAAGGGTCCGGCGCCGATCATGAGCGAGGAATTCGTCGTTACCGCGGCGATGCTGCGCAAGCGGCCCGAGATGGTCAAGCACGGCTGGCGCATCGGATCCAGGGTTCCCGGCCGCGTGCTGCACGCCCGCTACAGCCGCTACATGCAGCGCGTGGCCGAAGTCGCGCCGGAGCTGATTGACGAGCTGGCCGAAGTCGGCGCGCGCTTCACGCACCACACGTCGATCGCCCCGACCGGCACCATTTCGCTGTCGCTCGCCAATAACGCGTCCAACGGCATCGAGCCGTCCTTTGCCCATCACTATTTCCGCAATGTGATCCGCGAAGGCAAGAAGACCAAGGAGAAGGTCGACGTATTCTCGTTCGAACTGCTCGCCTACCGCGAACTGGTGAATCCGCGGGCGATGCCGAACTCGCAGAATCCCGCCGAGAAGCTGCCGGAATATTTCATTTCTGCCGACGACATAGGCCCGAGGGAGCACGTCGACATCCAGGCGGCGGCGCAGCTGTGGGTGGATTCGTCGATCTCGAAAACCGCGAATGTCCCGACCGATTACAAGTACGAGGACTTCAAGGATATCTATTTGTATGCCTATGACCAGGGGCTCAAGGGCTGCACGACGTTCCGCTTCAATCCGGAAGCCCACCAGGGCGTGCTCGTCAAGGAAGACGATCTGAAGAACACGACCTACGTGTTCACGCTCGAGGACGGGACGGAGATCGAGGCGAAAGGCGATCAGGAGATCGAATACGACGGCGAGACGCACACCGCCGCGAATCTCTTCGATGCGCTGAAAGAAGGCTATTACGGAAAATTCTGACCATGCCACAAATCAAGATTGAACGGAAAATCTCCAAGTACCGCGTCCTCAGGCCCGAAACGAAGGCCGAGGCGGCGGCCAAGGAGCCGCTGAAGTCGCAGGGCAACGTGATCCGGATGCACGAGAAGCTCGAGCGTCCGGAGGTTCTGATCGGGTCGACCTACAAGATCAAGACGCCGGTGTCGGACCATGCGATGTACGTCACGATCAACGATATTGTGCTGAACGAGGGCACGCAGCACGAACAGCGGCGGCCGTTCGAGGTCTTCATCAACTCGAAGAACCTCGATCATTTCCAGTGGATCGTCGCGCTGACGCGCGTGATCTCGGCCGTTTTCCGCAAGGGTGGCGACACCGCTTTCCTCGTCGACGAGCTGAAAGCGGTCTTCGACCCGCGGGGCGGCTATTGGCAGCCGGGAGGCAAGTTCATGCCCTCGACCATCGCCGAGCTGGGCTATGTGATCGAACGGCACCTGCAGTCGATCGGACTGCTCAAGAAGCCGGAGCTGGACGCACATCAGCGCAAGCTGGTGACGGAGAAGCGCGCCGAATTCGAGGCCCGGACCAAGCAGACCGACGCCTTCTCCCGTTCGCATTTTCCCGAGGGCGCGCAGCTTTGCACGAAGTGCAGCACTGCCGCGGTGGTGATGATGGACGGCTGCCAGACCTGCCTGAACTGTGGCGACTCGAAGTGCGGATAGCTCGCCGCTAAGCCCCTTGCTGAAGTTCGCGGCGTTCGGGCTGGGGCTCGCCTGGTTGTGCCTGTCCGGCGCCGCCGCCGCGCAGGATGCGAGTCCGTTCGCCGTTCCGCCGGAACTGGAGCCGGATGTCAGGTTCTGGGTGCGCGTGTACACCGAGGTCACGACCGATCAGGGCCTGCTGCACGACTCCTGGTACCTGGGACTGGTCTACGAAGTGCTGCGTTTCGATCCGGACGCCTCGTTGGGCGTGCGCGAGCGGCAGGTGGCATCGGCAAAGGCGCGCTATGCCGCCCTGCTGCGGCGTTTCGCCGACGGCGATACCGAGAACCTGGGCCCGCACGAGCGGCGCATCATGTGCGCATTTGGCGCCGCAGCGACCCGCACTCAGTTCCTCGACGCCATCGAGCGGATCCGCTTCCAGCTCGGACAGGCGGACCGGTTTCACGAAGGACTGATCCGTGCGCAGCTGTGGGAGACGCACATCGCGAGGACCCTGCAGGAGCGCAGTGTGCCCGCCGAGATCGCGGCCCTGCCGCACGTCGAATCCTCGTTCAATCCGGCGGCGTATTCGCGGGTTGGCGCCGCCGGGCTGTGGCAGTTCATGCCCTCCACGGCGCGCCGCTTCATGCGCGTCGACGGACTGGTCGATGAGCGCCTTGACCCGTACCGCGCGACCGAAGCCGCGGCCAACCTGATGCTCTACAACTACAACCTGCTCGGCTCCTGGCCGCTGGCGGTCACCGCGTACAACCATGGTCCCGGCGGATTGCGCCATGCGCAGCAGGACCTCGGCACGAGCGACATTGCGGTCATCGTCAAGCGCTACCAGGGGGCAACGTTCGGATTTGCGTCGCGAAATTTTTACGTCGCGTTTCTGGCGGCCCTGCAGGTCGACCGCAATGCCGAGACCTTCTTCGGACCGATCACGCACCTGCCGGATACCCAGAGCACGACCGTGGAGCTGCCTGACTACATTCCCGTCGATGCGCTGGCGAAGGCGTTCAAGGCCGATCCCGGCGCCCTGCGCGTATTGAATCCCGCGCTGCGCCCGCCGATCTGGGACGAGCAGCGTTATGTTCCGCGCGGCTACGCGCTGCGCCTGCCGGGGACGGTCCCGGCCGGCGAGATTGCCGCAGCCTGGGACCGCCTGCCGTTGTCGCAGCGTTTTCTGGCGCAGCGGGGCGACGCGAAGTACCGCGTGCGCCGCGACGAATCGTTGCCGGCCGTGGCCGCCAGGCTGCGCGTGCCGGTGGCGCGACTGCTCGCAAGCAATGGCTGGAAGGAGGCGCCGCAGCTGCAGCGCGGCCAGGTCCTGCGCATCCCGCTGCCGCTTTCCAGGGCCGACCATCCGGCGGCCGACCTGGCAGACGTTGCGCCGGCGCCGCCGGCGCCGGAGCCGCCGCCGGCTCCCGATATGCCGCCAGCTGCCGCGGGCACGCCGTCGTTGTTGCCGGCGGCGTCCCCGAGCGGCAGCGCGGACACGACCGACTACGGCATTGCCGCGGACAACAGCGTGATCGTGCGCCCCGAGGAGACGCTGGGGCATTTTGCCGACTGGAGCGGCATCGGCGTCGAGTCGCTGCGCAAGCTCAACGGCATGCAGAAAGGGGTGCCGGTCGGGCTCGGCCGCAGGATAAAACTGGATCTGTCCCGCGTCGGCGCCGCGCAGTTTGTCGCCGCGCGCACGGCCTACCATCGTCAGCTGCAGGAGGCATTCTTCGCCTCCCACCGCATCGCGGGCACCGAGTCCTACGCGATCCGGCACGCCGATTCGCTGTGGACCATCGCGCAGCAGCACGGCGACCTGCCGCTGTGGCTGATCACGCAATACAACCCGGACGTTGAATTCAATGCGGTCAGGCCCGGCGTGAAGATCACGCTGCCGCGGGTCGAGGCCATCAATCGCCAGTAAGTCCCCGGGATTGGAGGTACTCGCCGAAGACGGCGCCGGTACTGCCGGTCGCGCTGAAGAGGACCGTCGAGCCATCCACGGCGGCACAGTGCAGCACCAGCCGGGAACTGGCGGCCAGGCGCCTCAGGTCGGGGACGCTCAGATCGAAATAGGCTGTCTGGCCCCAGGGCACGACGGGCCGGTAGAGCTCGCGCCCGGACACCGGCGCCTGAATCAGCCGCAATTCGAACGCGCCGTCATCGACGGTCACGCTCAGCGCCCCAGGCCCGCGCATGTCGGCGAGCGGCGCATCATTGCCCTGTGCGAGGTGCACCCAGAGACCATGGGTGATCGTTCCCATCCGGTTCCATTCGACGGGGCCGAGATAGGCGGTGCTCAGGCGCCTGCCGGCGACGGGAACTTCCGGGCGGACCAGTTCAATGGGACCCCGCAGTCCGGCCAGCGTCATGCCGGTGCGATCGTCGAGCATTTCGACAGGTTTCAGCGCCTGGGTGCCGGCACAGCCGCAGAACAGGCAGATCGCCGCTGTCAGCCCAGGGAAACGCCGTGACATGGGTCTCAGTATATAGTGCCGGAACGCCCGACCGGATTATGTCGCGCTTCGGACGCAGTATAATTTGCGCCAATGATTGCCCATGCCCAATGGCCGACCATCAAGCGCGGGTGCGCGCTGCTGGTGCTGACGCTTGGCGGTTTGCTGGCCTTGCCGGCGTACGCCGGCGCCGACGAACTGACGCCGGCCGATCACGTGATCGTGCGCAAGGCGGAACGCAGGCTCTACCTGTACCGGGGCGACGAGCTGCTCGGCGCCTATCGGATAGCGCTGGGCCTGAACCCGGTCGGACACAAGGAAAGGGAAAACGATTACCGGACCCCGGAAGGCCACTACCTGCTGGCGCAGAAGAACACGCGCAGCAGCTTCTTCCTGTCGATCCTGGTTTCGTACCCGAACGTGAACGACCAGCGCCGTGCGCACCGGCGGGGCTGGGCGACCGGCGGCGCGATCATGATCCACGGATTTCCCAATGCCCCGAGTCACTCGGCCGCATACTATGCGACGACCGACTGGACCAACGGCTGCATCGCGCTGTCGAACTCGGACATGGTCGAGGTGTGGATGCGCACGCCGGAAAATACGCCGATCGACATTCTTCCCTGAGGTTCATTCGTGCAAACCGATATTCTCTCCTCCGATATGGTCGATGCCAGGGTCGGGCCGAAGGGCAGCCTTGAATATCTGTCCCAGCAGGAAATCGCCAAGCTGCTCGATTCCGGCCAGGGTGGCCTTTATCCCCTGTTTCGCCAGTGTGCGCTGGCGGTGCTGAACGCGGGCAATCCGATCGACGATGCACGGCTGATTTTCGAGAAGTTCCGCGATTTCGACCTGCGCATCGTGCGCCAGGCCTGGGGCATCAAGCTCGAGATCAAGAACGCCCCCGCCGACGCCTTCGTCGACGGCATCATGATCAAGGGCCTGCAGGAACACCTGTATGCGGTGCTGCGCGACGTGGTGTTCATATCGAATGAAATCATCGAAAGCGGCCGCTTCGACCTGAAGTCCTCGCCGAGCATCACCAATGCGGTGTTCCACATCCTGCGCAACGCGCGAATCTTCGACCAGCAGGGCAAGCCGAACCTGGTGATCTGCTGGGGAGGGCACTCGATCCCTCGCGACGAGTACGAGTACACGAAGAAGGTCGGCTACGAGATCGGCCTGCGCGGGATGGATGTCTGCACGGGCTGCGGCCCGGGCGCGATGAAAGGGCCCATGAAGGGCGCGACGATCGGGCATTCGAAGCAGCGCATCACGACGGGCCGGTACGTCGGATTGACGGAGCCCGGAATCATCGCCGCCGAGCCGCCGAATGCGATCGTCAGCGACCTCGTGATCATGCCCGACATAGAAAAGCGGCTCGAGGCCTTCGTGCGGCTGAGCCACGGAATCGTCGTCTTTCCGGGAGGCGCAGGCACTGCGGAGGAGATCCTGTATCTTCTCGGCATACTGCTGGACCCGGCCAATGCGAAGATCCCGTTTCCGCTGATCTTCACGGGCCCCGCGCGCAGCGCCGAGTATTTCCAGAAGATACATCACTTCATTGGCGCGACGCTCGGTTCGCAGGCCCAGGCGCGCTACCGCATCATCCTCGATGATCCGGCGGCGGTGGGCAGGGCGATGGTGCAGGGCCTCGCGAAGGTGCGCGACTACCGGCGCCAGACCAGCGATTCCTACGGCTTCAACTGGCTGCTGAAAATTCCGCTGGAATTCCAGCTGCCGTTCACCGTGACGCACGAGTCGATGCGCAGCCTGCACCTCTCGAAGGACCGTCCGGTTCACGAGCTGGTCGCGGACATGCGCCGCGCCCTGTCCGGAATCGTCGCCGGAAACGTCAAGGACTACGGCATAACCGCGATCGAGCGGCACGGCCCGTTCGAGCTGCATGGCGATCCGGGAATCATGGGGCCTCTCGACGATCTGCTGCGTTCGTTCGTGACACAGCGGCGCATGAAACTCGCCGGCGCCGAGTACGTGCCCTGCTACCGCCTGGTGGCATGAGCAGGCGGGGACAGCCGGCCATTTAACTTACCGCGACGTTCCTGGAGAGGTGCATCGCATCGCTGAGGATTGGGCCGCTCGTGGCTCGGTCACTTGTGACACAGTTCCTGTCGACACAACACGGGCGCCCTTAGTGTTGGGCACAAGGTCACAGGCAAAGGCGATGAGCGACATCAAGCAGCATACTCGGTACAAAGGTGCAGATCGCCGCGCTCCGCGAGAGCAGATCGCGGGCATAGCGGTCGGCGCCGGCATGACCCGCGACGCTTACGCCAATCTGCTCAAGCGCAGCGAGAAGGTCGGCGGCCGCCACGCGGCCATCACGAACTCCCTGTACAGCTGGCACAGCTACAAGAGCTGGGCCGACAAGATGCGCGGCAGCTGGGAAGACAAGAAGGAATAGCCCTTCGGATCCCGAGCCGGCCTGCGCCGGTCCCGGGTTTCAGATCCGCGGTACAATGCCGGCCGATATGCCGACCCCGGTCCGATCATTTCGTCATCTGGCGCTGTGCGCGGCCTTTGGCCTGTTGCCGGCGTGCCACGGCGAGGCGCCGCCGCCGCCCCCCACCGCTTCCCGCCCCCTGCAAATCGTTGAACTGTCTGCCGGTACCGGCGCGCCGATCGGTGCCGGCCAGATCGCGGTGGTCGATTACACGGGCTGGATCTTCGATGTTGGCGCCGTCGATCACAAAGGTCCCGTATTCGACAGCTCCCGTGCCAGCGGCACTCCCCTGCGATTCCGGCTCGGTGCGGGCGAGGTGATCAGGGGCTGGGACCAGGGCGTCTCGGGGATGAGGGTGCACGGGCGCCGGCTGCTGACCATTCCGCCCGAACTCGCGTATGGCGATCGCGGCGCCGGGCGGGTCATCCCTCCATCCGCAACGCTCGTGTTCGACGTGGAGCTGGTGTCGATCGAATGAACGTGCTGATCGACGGCCCGGCGGGCCCGCTGGAGGCTGGCATCGAGGAGGGCAGCGACCTGGCCGCGCCCTACGCTGTCGTCTGCCACCCGCATCCGCTGTTCGGCGGCACCATGGACAACAAGGTTGTCACTACGGTGGCGCGCGCCCTGAATGCCTGCGGCATGCCGACCGTTCGTTTCAACTTCAGGGGCGTGGGAGCAAGCGTCGGCAGCTACGACGAGGGCCGGGGCGAGACCGGGGACGCATCCGCGGTGGCCGCCTGGGGCGCCAGGCGATGGCCGGGGCGCGCGGTATTGATCGCCGGATTTTCGTTCGGCGCCTATGTCGCGCTGCGGCTCGCGCAGATCCTGCCGCCCGCACGGCTGATTACGATTGCACCGCCGGTGGGTCGGTTCGAGCTTTCAGCGCTTTTGGGTCCGGCCTGTCCGTGGCTCATCGTGCAGGGAGATGCCGACGATGTCGTGGACCCCGAGGCAGTCCGTGGCTGGGCCTCCACGGCCGCTCCGGCCGCGCATCTGGTCATGTTGCCGGGAGTCGGGCATTTCTTTCACGGGCACCTGGCCGAATTGCGCGACGCTGTAATGAGCGAAATCCGGGGCAGCTGACGCCGGCGTCGGCTGCCCCGGAACAATGCCAGGTCTTAGTTCACGAATTCCTTGAGGTTCTTCAGTGCGGCAATGCGCACTTTCTTGCTGGCCGGCTTGGCCTTGAACATGATTTTCTCGCCGTTGAACGGGTTGATGCCTTCGCGGGCCTTGGTGGCCGGCTTCTTCACGACCTTCATCTTCAACAGGCCGGGGAAGGTGAATATGCTGTGAGCGCGAAGGCTCTTCTTGATGACGGCGGACAGGGAGTCAAATACGGCTCCGACCTGCTTCTTCGAGAGTTCCGTGTCCTTGGAAATACTAGCCAGAATTTCAGACTTTGTCGGTGCTGCATTTTTCTTCGCCATTTTCATAGTCTCCTGCTGAGGGGTTGCGAACGCGGGCTTCAATGCCCACAAATTCAAGTCGGCGCCGAAAATAACATAGAAAAAAGCCGATGTTTAGCGAAAATAAAAAATATTTTTTCCGCCAGGCGTGCACCGAAGGCTGATTTTTCCGGGCTCAGCGCCATATCCGCCGCGTCGCGCGCCAGCCGAAAGGCGTACTTCACAGCGATTTCAGGCAGCTAGGAGCCTGTCTGGGTATTCAGCATGAGCAGCCTCAGCGCAGCAGCGCGAGCAGCGCGCCGATCGCGATCGACACCCACAGCACCGAGAAATCAACTCTCCCGATCGGCGGAATCACCCGCCGCACCGGCTTCAGGATCGGTTCGCACAGCTGCCCCAGCACGCGCACGCCCGGCGCGTAGGCATCCGAGCCGATCGCGCGCGTCAGCCAGTACAGCAGCAGGGCGAACAGGTAGATGCGCAGCCCCAGGTCGATCAGACCGATGATCGTGGCAAGCGCGAACGACACCGGGTCGCCGATTCCCGCGCCGGCGAGCACGTGCATGGCCGCCGTGTGCACGGCCGCGGCGCAAAGCACCGCGACGACCGTCGCCGTATCGAGCTTGCCCAGCGGCGGCAGCACGCGGCGCAGGGGCAGGATGAGCCAGTTGGTGACGCGCACGATCGCATCGGCCAGCGGATCGCGGAAACTGGCGCGCACCAGCTGCAGCAGGAGGCGCAGCACAAAGGCCAGCGTCAGCAGCCACAGCAGCGTATCGACGATATACCGGATCGCATCCATGGAGAGCCTTACGGCGAACTGTATTCGGCGGCCAGTTCGGCCGAGCGCCGGTCGGCGGCGGCGACCGCATGGGCGACGATCGAGCGCAGTCCGGCGGCGTCAAGCACCGCCAGGGCGGCGGCCGTCGTGCCGCCCTTGGAGGTGACCTGCTCGCGCAGCGTGCCCAGCGAGTCGGTCGAATGCCGCGCCATTTCCGCCGCGCCGTACGCGGTCTCCAGCGTCAGGCGGTGCGCGACATCGGCAGGCAGGCCGCGTTCGTGCGCCGCCGCCTCGAGCGCCTCCATGAACAGGAAGAAATAGGCCGGGCCGCTGCCGGAAAGGGCGGTCACCGTGTCCATCTGTGATTCGTGCTCCACCCATACGGTGGCGCTGACGGCGGCCATGATGGATTCGGCCAGCGCGCGGTTTGCCGCTCCCACGGACTCGGGCGCGTACAGTCCCGTGGCGCCGAAGCCGTTCAGCGCCGGCCGGTTGGGCATCGTGCGCACCACCGGAACGGCGGGACCGAACCAGCGGGCGAGCGCCGCGTGCGGAATGCCCGCGGCAACCGATATGACCAGCGGCCGCGGGTCGTGTCCGGATGCCCGGTTCAGGTGCGGCGCCAGCCCCAGTGCGACCGCGCGCATCTGCTGGGGCTTCACGGCGAGCAGCACGATCTCGGCGCCCCGCACCGCCTCGGCATTGTCCGCCGTCTGGGCGACGCCATGGGTCTGCGCCAGTCGCTGGCGCTGCTCCGCGCTCGGATCCGCGACGACGAGGTGGCTTGCCGGGACACCCCGCTTGATCAGGCCGCCGATCAGCGCTGCGGCCATGTTGCCCCCGCCGATGAATGCCAACTTGCGAATATTATTCATGATCCCGCACCTTCCGCTGTTCCGTTGGGCCGCTCGCGCTGGCCGAATAACGCCGTGCCGATGCGCACGTGCGTCGCTCCCTCCGCGATTGCGGCCTCGAAATCACCGCTCATCCCCATCGATAGTGTATCGAGCTGCAGGCCGTCTGCGTCCAATCCTTCCAGCAGGCGCCGCAGGCGCGCAAACACCTCGCGCTGGACAGTCACCTGCGGCTGCGGCGGCGGCAGGCACATCAGCCCGCGCAGGCGGACCCGGGGCAGCGCGGCGATTCCGGCCGCGAGCGCCGGCAGCTCGGCGGGATCGATGCCGCTCTTGTTCGGCTCGGCGACCAGCGCAACCTGGATGCACAGGTTCAGGGGGGGCGCGTGGAACGGGCGCTGCTCGGAGAGGCGCCTGGCCACGGCCAGGCGGTCGATGCTGTGTACCCAGGCGAACTGCGCGGCGATGGCCCGGGTCTTGTTGGCCTGAATTGCGCCGATAAAGTGCCAATTCAGCGGCAATTCGCGCAAAGCGTCGATTTTTGCCGCTGCTTCGCGCACATAATTTTCTCCGAAATCCGTGACGCCCAGCGTGGCGGCGGCGCGGGCAACTTCGGCAGGCTGCGTTTTGGTGACCGCAACGAGCGTAACTGACGCCGGATCCCTGCCCGCGAGGACGGCCGCGCGCGCGATCCGGGACCTGACATTCTGTAAGTGAGAAGCTAAATTGTGCGGATCGGTTAACATATTGGGTAACGGTACCCTCCCTATACTTCACTCGGCCTGTCTGGGCCGGTTCAGGAGCCGTTGATGGCCGTCGACATTGCGCAGCTTCTTGCCTTCGCGGTTAAGAATAACGCGTCGGATTTGCACCTGTCTTCCGGGGTTCCCCCGATGATCCGGGTGGACGGCGACATCAAGCGGATCAATATGCCGGCGCTCGTGCACAAAGAGGTGCACAGCATGGTGTATGACATCATGAACGACAAGCAGCGCAAGTCCTTCGAAGAGTTCTTTGAGACGGACTTTTCGTTCGAAATCCCCAAGCTGGCGCGCTTCCGCGTCAACGCCTTCAACCAGAACCGCGGTGCCGGCGCGGTGTTTCGCAATATTCCCTCGACAATCCTGTCGCTCGACGACCTGAACGCGCCAAAGACGTTCAAGGACCTGTGCATGCTCCCCCGCGGCCTGGTGCTGGTCACCGGGCCCACCGGATCGGGCAAGTCGACGACGCTCGCCGGCATGGTCAACCACTGCAACGACAACCGGCCGGACCACATCCTGACGATCGAGGACCCGATCGAGTTCGTGCACGAGAGCAAGCGCTGCCTGGTCAACCAGCGCGAGGTGCACCGCGACACGCTGGGTTTCAGCGAGGCGCTGCGCTCGGCGCTGCGCGAGGACCCTGACGTGATCCTGGTCGGCGAAATGCGCGACCTGGAAACCATCCGCCTGGCCTTGACGGCGGCCGAGACCGGGCACCTGGTGTTTGGAACCCTGCACACGAGTTCGGCCGCGAAGACCATCGACCGGGTCGTCGACGTGTTCCCGGCGGCCGAAAAGGAGATGGTCCGCGCGATGCTGTCGGAAAGCCTCCGCGCGGTTATCTCGCAGACGCTGATGAAGAAGATCGGCGGCGGCCGTATTGCCGCGCACGAGATCATGATCGGCACCCCGGCCATCCGCAACCTCATCCGCGAGGGCAAAATCGCCCAGATGTATTCCGCCATTCAGACCGGCCAGGGCCAGGGCATGCAGACCCTGGATCAGTGCCTGCAGGAACTGGTCGCGAAGGGCATGGTCAGCCGCGAAGAGGCACGCTTCAAGGCACAAAACAAGGACAGCATCTGATATGGATCGCGATCAAGCCATTCGGTTGATGCAGGACCTGTTGCGACGCATGATCGAGAAGAAAGGCTCCGATCTGTTCATCACGGCAGGGTTTCCGCCGGCGATCAAGATAGACGGGGAAATCCGTCCCCAGGCGGAGCGGCCGCTGTCGGCCGAGCAGAGCGCGGCGCTCGTGCGCGCGGTCATGAACGACCGGCAGACCAAGGAATTCGACGCCACCAAGGAATGCAATTTCGCGATATCGCCGGCCGGCATCGGCCGGTTCCGCGTCAGCGCGTTCGTGCAGCAGGGGTTCACCGGCGCGGTGCTGCGCACGATCAACGCGAAGATCCCCACGATCGAGGAGCTCGAGCTGCCGATGGTGCTGAAGGACGTCGCGCTGTCAAAGCGCGGCTTCGTGATCATGGTCGGCGGCACCGGGTCGGGCAAGTCGACCTCGCTCGCCGCGATGGTCGGCTACCGCAACGAGAAGACCCGCGGCCACATCGTCACGATCGAGGATCCGGTCGAATACATTCATCCGCACAAGGGCTGCGTCATCACCCACCGCGAGGTCGGCGTCGACTGCGAGAACTGGCATACCGCGCTGAAAAACACCCTTCGGCAGGCCCCCGACGTCATCCTGATCGGCGAAATCCGCGATCGCGAGACCATGGAATACGGCATCCAGTTCGCCGAGACCGGGCACCTGGTGCTAGCGACGCTGCACGCGAACAATTCGAACCAGGCGCTGGACAGGATCATCAATTTCTTCCCCGAGGAGCGCCGCGAACAGCTGCTGATGGACCTGTCGCTGAATATCCGCGCACTGATTTCGCAGCGCCTGCTGCCGCGCGAATCGGGATCGGGGCGCATCGCGGCAATGGAAGTCATGTTGCAGTCGCCGTTGATCTCGGACCTGATCTTCAAGGGCGAGATGACCAAGATCAAGGACGTGATGAGCCGTTCCAACCGGCTCGGCATGAAGACATTCGACCAGTCCCTGTTCGAGCTGTACGAGGCGGGCATGGTCTCCTACGAGGACGCATTGCGCAACGCCGATTCTAAGAACGAGCTGCGCCTGCGCGTCAAGCTCGAGAGCAAGCGCGAAATACGCGGCGAGGACGGCGGCAAGGACCTGGCCATCATCGACGAGGACGCCGGCTAGTCCCGAGCACCCATGTCAGCCGTCAACTCAGTTCAGCAGATGAATACCAAGCCGCTATTCAAGCTGATGGTCGAGAAAAAGGCTTCGGACCTTTTCTTCACCTGCTACGCGCCGGTCAAGATCAAGATCGACGGCAAGATCTTCCCGGTCAACAAGCAGATCCTGAGCCCGGAGACCGTGCGCCAGGCGGCCGTCGGCCTGATGACCCGGGAACAGCTCGAGCACTTCAACCAGGAGCTGGACATCGATTTTGCGATCTCGGAATCCGGCCTCGGGCGGTTCCGCGTCACCGTGTTCTACCAGCGCGGTTACCCGGCGATGGTATTGCGCTACATCACCTCGGAGATGCCGAGGCTCGAGGACCTGGGCATGCCGGATATCCTCAAGGAACTGGTCATGCTGAAGCGCGGCCTGATCCTGATGGTCGGCGGGGCCGGCGCGGGCAAGTCGACCACGCTCGCCGCGATGATCAATTACCGCAATGAAACCTCGTCGGACCATATCCTGACGATCGAGGACCCGATCGAGTTCCTGCACAGCAACAAGAAATCGATCGTCAATCAGCGCGAAGTCGGCCTGGACACCAAGTCCTTTGCACGCGCGCTGCGCAGCGCCGTCCGCGCCGCCCCCGACGTCATCCTGGTCGGCGAGATCCGCGATCGCGAGACGATGGAGTCGGCGATAGCGCTGGCCGGCACGGGCCATCTGTGCATCGCGACGCTGCACGCGAACAACTGCGCCGAGGCGATGGATCGCATCATCAACATGTTTCCTCGTGAACAGCACAACCAGATCTTTCTGGACCTGTCGCAGTACCTGCGCGCGATCCTGTCGCAGCGCCTCGTCACGGCGAAGCGGGGCACGCGGATCGCGGCAGCCGAAATCATGGTCAACACCCCGCACATGTCGGAGCTGGTCAAGAAGGGCGACGTCATCGGCATCAAGGAAGCGATCAGCAGCGGCACCGAGCGCGGCATGGTGAGCTTCGACGCGTCGCTTTACGGCCTCGTGCGCGAGGGCAAGATCGAGCTCGAGGAAGCGCTGACCGCTGCCGATTCCAGGGCCAACCTGGAAGCCAAGATCAACTTCGGCTAGCCAGATCCGCCGAATCCGCGCCGTGGGCCTCGCGGGCCGGGCGCGGGTGACTGCGCGTACCGTCGCACCGCGCCAGGTTCGCCTCGAACTCCCGGCTGCAGGCGTCCCATCCCGAACGCAACGCGTGCTCACGGCAGGCGCCGGGGTCGAGCGCGAGCGCGCGCCGTGCGGCGAGACCCAGGTCCTCATCGAGGATGCCGGTGACGCCATTGTCGATCACATCGATGGGCCCCGTCACCGGGTAGGCGGCGACCGGAACGCCGCAGGCCATCGCCTCCAGGTTGACGAGCCCGAAGGTATCGGTGCGGCTCGGGAACACCATGACGTCCGCGGCAGCGACGTGCGCAGCCAGGTCCTCGCCGAACCGGAATCCGACGAAATGCGCAGCGGGGTGCTGCGCTTCGAGCCGGGCCCGCTGCGGGCCGTCGCCGATGACGACCTTGCTTCCGCTCCACGGCATTTGCAGGAACGCCTCGATATTCTTCTCGACCGCGACCCGGCCGACATAGGCCGCGATCGGACGCGGAAAATCGAGGAACCCCTTGTCCCGCGGCCTGAACAGGTCGGTATCGACGCCGCGACGCCACGTCGCCAGGTTCGCAAAGCCGCGCCCGGCCAGCTCGCGGCGCATCGACGCGGTGCTGACCATGCAGCACGCCGCGCGGCCGTGGAACCAGCGCAACGCACTGTAGGAGAGCCCGATCGGTATCGGATAGCGGGCCCGCAGGTATTGCGGGAACTGCGTGTGATAGGACGTCGTGAATCGCAGATTGCGGCGCACGCAATAGCGCCGCGCGCTCATCCCCAAGGGTCCTTCGGTGGCGATGTGCACGGCTTCCGGCCGGACCCCGGCAAAGCGTTCGGCGACCTTTGCTCCTGGCCATATCGACAGGCGGATTTCAGGGTAGGTCGGGCATGGAAGACTGCGAAATTCGCTCGGCGTCAGCATCGAGATCTCATGGCCGAAGCGGCCGAGCGCCGCGGCGGTCTGCCGCAGCGTGTTGACGACGCCGTTGGTCTGCGGCAGCCACGCGTCGGTGACGATCATGATTTTCATCGCGACGTTCCCATGGACGGAGACGTTGGCATTCGTTCATGACGCTACGATGAAACCGGCGAGGAATATTTGCCGCAAATGCAGCGAAAACAGGCACTTGTAATGACCATGTAATAAAAAACCTATATTTGCTGCGTGTCGGCTTTCCAACGTGTTCATTTCAAGGAGGCAACATGGCGAATTTCTGGGAAGAGCTGAAGGCGCAGCGCTGGGACGATCACCGCTATTACCACCAGAGCCGTATCAACCAGTCGCTGCACTTCGTCAGTGCACTCAGTTTCCTCGTCGCCTACGCCATGCTGTTCGAGGACGCCGCAATGGCGGCGCTGATCGGCTGGCTCGTCTCGATGGTCACGCGCCAATCCGGCCACTATTTCTTTGAGCCGCGCGGATACGACAACGTCAATCACGCGACGCACGAGTACAAGGAACAGATCAAGGTCGGCTATAACCTGCGTCGCAAGAGCGTGCTGCTGGCCATCTGGGCGCTGGTCCCGGTCGTGTTGTGGTTCGATCCGCGCTTCTTCGGCATCTTCACGCCGCACGCCACCATCGGCGAATTCATGCACCACGTGGGCGAGGTGTGGCTGACGCTGGGCATCGGCGGCATCCTGTTCCGGGTCGTGCACCTGTTCTTCCTGAAGAACGTCCGGACGGGCCTCGTGTGGTTCACGAAGATCCTGACCGATCCGTTCCACGACGTGATGCTCTACTGGAAGGCCCCGCTTTATCTCATGCGCGGCGAACTGATTGATCCGATGCACCACGTGGAAGAGCAGAGCGCCTGAGGATCATTTCCCGCAAAACCCGGCGCCTGATCGACTTGTTGGTCAGCGCCGGTTCGGTCCACCACCAGCCGTCCGCGTCCATCGCGATGGCCGCCGCGACGATCCGGTCGGCCACCTGGCCGAAATCGGCATCGGTGTAGTTCAGGCTGAAGATCAGCCGGCCCGTACCCACCCAGCTGAGGGCGATGCCGGCGGCACGCAGGTAATATTGAAACATCCAGTTGTAGCGCGACGGCCGCTCATAGACCGTCGTCCAGACCGACGACAGGTTCGCCACCCGCACCGGCACGCCGGCGCCGCGCAGGCGCTCGTTCAGCAGGCGCGCCCGCGAGTTCCACACCGCGTCGAGGTCGAGGTACAGCGAACGCACCGGTTCGGTATCGAGGCGCTGCAGGAACTCATACATCGCATCCCATGACGTAGGGGTGCGCATTGAACGTGCCGCGCGCAAAGCAGATGTCCGCCGGGCTGGTCTTCGCGGAACCGCTTCATCAGGTCGCGCCGCCCGCACAGCACGCCGACCGGCAGGCCGCCGGCGACGGTCTTGCCGTAGGTCACCATGTCGGCGCGCACGCCGAAGTATTCCTGCGCGCCGCCCGGCGCGAGCCGGAAGCCGAGGAAGACCTCGTCGAAGATCAGCACAATGCAGCGTTCGCTGCACACCGTGCGCAGCGCCTGCAGCCAGGCCGTGTACGCGGCGCGGTCGAAGTGGGCGCTGCGGGCGCTGTCGATGCAGCGTCGAGTCGCCCGGCGCACTGGCGTTCGGGTGCAGCGCCTGCAGCGGATTGACCAGCACGCAGGCGATATCGCGACGGCTGCGCAGCACGCGCAGGCTTCGCGTCGCTCAGCTCCTTCAGCGTGTATGTATCGTTGGCCGGCGAGCGGATTGCCGACACCCGGCTGCACGTCGCCCCACCAGCCGTGGTACGCGCCGCAGAAGCGCACCAGGTACCTGCGCCTCGTGTGGTAGCGGGCCAGCCGCACCGCCTGCATCACGGCCTCCGTTCCCGACATGTGGAAGGAGACCTCGTCGAGACCGGAGATCTGCGCGCAGGCGCCCGACGTTGTAGGCCGCGACCGGATGATAGGCGCCGAGCACCGGTCCGAGATCGCGCACGCGCTCGCTGCCGCGCTCGATGCATTCCTTGTAGAAGTCGTAGCCGAACACGTTGACCCCGTAGGAGCCGGTCAGGTCGTAGAAGCGGTTGCCGTCGAGGTCCGTGAACGTCACGCCGGACGAGCACTCGAGGAACGCGCCGCCCCTCAGGCGCTCGCGCACGTAGCGGCTGAACTGGAACGGCACCCGGTACCGGGACGTGAACTGCAGGTCGGAGATCGTCTCCTGGACCTCCGCGGTCTGCCGCGCGGATTTCGGGAACAGGCGCCGGAATTCCGCCGTCAGGCGCTCGAATCCGGCGCGACGCGTGGCGGCGATTGCGTCCGGCGCCCCGTCGGCGCGGAAGAACTCGTCGGCGCCGTACTCGTAGAACGGCACCAGCGCCGCGAACCGGCGCGACATGCGCGCGTGCCCGACCAGCGAGCGATGCTTGGCCCGCGACAGCTGCAGCCTCAGCTGCAATTTGCGAAGCACGGCCAGCGCGACAAGCACAGCCAGCGAATACCACAAAATCTCTATGGTCACGGCGATCCTCCGCGGCCAATATATTGCAGACGGATGACACTTCAATGACCGCACGTTCGTGGCTGGCACGCCTGACACAGCAGCAGGAACTCAATTTCCTGCTGACCAACCGCATCCCGCGGCGACTGCTCACGCGGTGCATGGGCTGGCTCAGCCGGATCGAGAATCCGCTGGTCTGCAGGGCCGGCATCGCGCTGTGGCGCGCCTTTGCGGACCTCGAGCTCGGCGATGCGAAGCGCACCGAATTCCTGAGCCTGCACGACTGCTTCACGCGCGAGCTGAAGGACGGCGCGCGCCCGGTGGATGCGGATCCGGCGCTGCTGACGAGTCCGTGCGATGCCATCGTCGGCGCCTGCGGCCGGATCGAGGACGGCATGGTGCTGCAGGCCAAGGGTTCTCCGTACCCGCTTGTCGATCTGCTCGGCGATCGGGAACTCGTGCGCTACTACCGCGACGGGCAATACGCGACGCTGCGCCTCACGTCCGGCATGTATCACCGCTTCCACGCGCCCTACGACTGCCGCGTGGAACAGGTCAATTACATTTCCGGCGATACCTGGAACGTGAACCCGGTCGCGCTCGCGCGCATCGAGCGGCTGTACTGCAGGAACGAACGCGCGATCATCCGCTGCCGGCTGACGCCGTCAGCGCAGCTGGTCACGCTGGTGCCGGTCGCCGCCGTTCTGGTCGCGAGCATCCGGCTGCATTTTCTCGACGTCCTGCTGCATCTGCGCTATCGCGGCGCAAACGTCATTCCATGCGACGAGCGCCTGGCCAAGGGGCAGGAAATGGGCTGGTTCGAACATGGTTCGACGATCATCGCGTTTGCCCCGCGCGGCCTGTCGCTGTGCGCCCCGGTCGGCGACGGCCAGCGCATCAGAATGGGTGAACCGCTGATGCGCCTGAACGCCTGAGGGCGCCGCGCCCTACAGCGGCCGGCGATGCCGCGTCAGTGTGGCCGCAATCGAAGCAAGGACGGCCATGCGTACCGCAACGCCATTGTTCACCTGCTCGCGAATCACGGAACGCGGACCGTCGGCGACATCCGAGGCGATCTCGACGCCGCGGTTCATCGGGCCCGGATGCATGACGAGCGCGCTGGGCGAGGCGAGCTTCAGGCGCTCGGCGTTGAGGCCGAACTCGCGAAAATAAGCCGCTTCGTCGAGCGCGGCGCTGTCGGCCATGCGCTCCTTCTGGATGCGCAGCATCATCACGACATCGGCGCCCGCGATCCCGTCCTCGATGCGCGTGAAACGCCGCGCGCCGGCGAATTCGCGATCGTCCGGCAGCAGCATCGACGGCGCAACCAGGCGCAGGTCCGTCGTGCCGAGCGTGCCGAGCGCCTGCGCCGCCGAGCGCGCCACGCGCGAATGCCGGATGTCCCCGACGATCGCGACCTTGAGGCCGGCAAAGCGGCGCTTGTGCGCGCGGATGGTCAGCGCGTCTAGCAGCCCCTGGGTCGGGTGCGAGACGTGCGCCTCGCCGGCGCTGATCACCGATACATGCGCGGCGACATGATCGACCAGGAACTCCGGCATTCCGGCCTCGGAGTCGCGGATCACGAAAATATCCGTATTCATGGCTTCCAGCGTGTACAGCGTGTCGAGAACGGTCTCGCCCTTTGCGCGCGAACTCGACTGCATGTCCATGTTCAGCACGTGGGCGCCGAGGCGGCGGGCAGCGAGGTCGAAGGAGGCGCGCGTACGCGTGCTCGGCTCGAAGAACAGGTTGGCGACCGTGACGCCGGCCAGCTCGCGCCCCTCGTACGCGGGTTGTCCGGGGAAACGCCGGTAGCTCTCGGCGCGATCGAGTATCGCAGACCAGCGTATCGCGCGCCAGGCCATCGAGGGTGATCAGGTGGCGCAGGCCACCCGCGCCGTCTAGTTGTGACACGCATGCGCGCCTCATGAATTCTCACCGATCCAGCGTTCCAGGATGATACAGGCCGCGGCGGCGTCGATGTCCGCCTTGGCGACCCGCCGCCGGCGCACGCCGGTCTCGCGCGCCTGCTTCAGGCGCTGATGCGCTTCCAGCGACGAGTACCGCTCGTCGATCAGCTCGACGCGCAGGCCGTAACGGGCCTGAAGCTCGCCGGCGAATGCTGCGCGCCGCGCCCGTCATGCCGCTCTCGGTACCGTCGGCATTATACGGCAGGCCGACCACGACCAGCGCGCGGCTGCCAGTCGCGCATCAAGGTGTCGATCGCCGGCCACTGCGGCCCGGCCGGTCCGGCGGGGACCGCCGCCAGCGGGGTTGCCGTTGCGCTCAGCGTATCGCCGCAGGCGACGCCGATCCGGCGCAGGCCGTAGTCGAATGCCATCACCAGCCGCGCCGCGCGTGGGGCGGGCGCCTCAGGCATTGCCGCTGATCGGGCTGATGCGCGCCAAGTCGACCCCGACCAGCTCCGCGGCCGCGCTCCAGCGCTCCTCGAACGGCATTTCGAACACCAGCTTCGGGTCAACGGGGGCGGTAATCCAGGCATTCGCCCGGATTTCATCCTCGAGCTGGCCGCTCTCCCAGCCGGCGTAGCCAAGCACCAGAAAGGCGTCCGCGGGTCCCTCGCCGCGCGCGATCGCCCGCAGGATGTCGCGCGAGGTCGTGACATGGATCGCGTCGGATACCTGCAGCGTCGATTCCCACTGGCCCCCGGCGCGGTGCACGACAAAGCCCCTGTCGCCCTGCACCGGCCCGCCGCGCAGGACACGGCGCTCGCCGCCGACCCCGGCAGGCACTTCGATCTGCAGCTGCCGGAATATCTCGTCCATGTACATCCTGAGCGGGCGGTTCAGGATCAGACCCAGCGCGCCGTTCGGGCTGTGGTCGCAGATCAGCGTGACGGTCCGGGAGAAATTCTCATCGCCGAGCGCCGGCATGGCGATCAGCAACTGATTCGTCAGGTAGCCGGGAGCGCTCATGGCGCGTCCGCCGGCGCGTTCTCGTCCAGGTAGGTGACCCCGGAGCTTCCCGGAGCGCCGCCCAGGAACTGCCATTCGTAGGCAATGCGGATCTCATCGTGGCTTGCATTGAGCTGCGCCGGGAACGGGTCAAACGGCGCGGCCAGCTTCAGGATTCGCAGCGCCGCATCGTCGAGTTCGCGGTGACCGCTGGTCTTGCGGATCAGCGCCTGCGTGAGTTTGCCGCTCGAATCGATCGTGACGGCGATGACCGGCGTGCCGGAGTTCTTCTGGCGCCGCGCGACGCTCGGAAAGTTCAGCGTGCCGATGCGTTCGACCTTGCGGCGCCAGCGGTCGAGATACACCGCGACATCCGTCGCGCGCGTATCGGCGGTCACCCACAGCTCCCGGCGCGTCTCGCCGCGCATGCGCAGCTCGACGCCGTCCTCGTTCGGATTGACCCCGAGCGTCGGCACGTTCGACAGCAGCAGCTGCTGCTCCGGCGAGGCATCGGCGATGGTATCGGTCCCGAAATAGACGATGCGCGTGGACGGACGGGAGGAGGCCAGCCTGGCCTCCTCGCCCACGCTGAGACCGCTCCTGCCAGCGTCCCCGCCGCCCTCGCCGTTGACGGAACCTGCCTGCACGACCGAGAGCGGCGAAGATTTCGGGATCAGCGTGGGCCCGGGCAGCAGCGTGTTTCCCGAGCCGTGCTGGCTGCGCTGCGCGAGATACTGCGCCCCCGGATTCGCGGCGCTTGCGGCCTGGTTGTCGACCAGGACGACCTCCAGGCCACGCGTCTCGCTGCCGTCGCCGGGTTCCGTTGGGGCGCTGAACGTCACCCCCAGGATGATGATGGCATGAAGCAGGGCAGCCAGGAACAACGTGGTCGTCAGGCGGTCGCTCGCCGGCGGCAATCCACTGTGCAGCTCGTCGGAAGTCATGCCCCTCCAAGTATTCTGGCAATTGCGTCCATCAGCAAGCCGCCGATGTCCAGACCGTGCTTCTTGTCGAGCTCGCGGATGCCGGTCGGGCTGGTGACGTTGATTTCGGTGACATAGTCGCCGATCACGTCCAGGCCGACGAACAGCATGCCCGCCGCGCGCAGCCGGGGTCCGATCTGCGCGCACAGCCAGCGGTCGCGCTCGGTCAGCGCGCGGCTCTCGGCGCGCGCGCCGGCCGCCAGATTGCCGCGGTTGTCGCTGCTGTCGGGAATGCGCTGCAGGCTGAAGGGCGCCGGTTCCCCGTCCACCAGCAGGATGCGGCCGTCTCCGGTTGCGACGATTTCGGGCAGGTAGCGCTGGACGATCGCGAAATTCCTGCCGTAGTCGGTCAGCGTCTCGAACACCACGTTGCGGTTCTTGTCGCCCTCGTCCAGGACGAAGATCGACCGGCCACCCATTCCGTGCAGCGGCTTGCAGACCACCTTGCCGTGTTCGCGCAGGAACCCGGCCATGTCGGCCATGTCGCGGGTGATCAGCGTTGGCGCGCAGCACTGGGGAAACCACGCCGTGTAGACCTTCTCGTTCATGTCGCGCAATCCTCTCGGATCGTTGACGACCAGGGCGCCCTGGTCCCGGGCGCGCTCGAGGATATAGGTCGTATAGATGTACTCGGTGTCGAAAGGGGGGTCCTTGCGCATCAATATGATGCTGCAGTCGCCCAATCGACCGATTTTCGCCGCGCCCCGCTCGAACCAGGCGCTGGCGGCGTCCCGGACGGTCAGCGGGGCGAGGCGGCCCGTGGCCACCCCGTCGCGCAGCGACAGGTCCTTCTGCTCGGCGTACAGGACCTCCCACCCCCGCTTCTGCGCGGCGAGCAGCATGGCCAGCGTGCTGTCCTTGGCCGGCTTGATAGCCTCGATCGGGTCCATGACGACGAGCAGGCGCGGGACGGCGGGCATGATCATTCCTTCGAAACTTAAGGGGTTACCTCGATCCGCAGTCTAACTTAGAGAGGCGCTGCGGCCGTCGCAATGGAAAAACTGTGAACCAGACCTCCGTTGTTTGGGCATTTATGGCTCGAAATGTGGCAGAGCCGCGTGGCTTGGGTTCCGTGGATATGTTAAAAAGATCACGATATTCCGGTACCTACGCGTAAGCAAGTTCGGTCCACCCAGATATGGATTTCCAAGCCAGCATGATACCCAGTGAAAAATCCAGACTGTCAGGCCTCAAAGTCCTCGTCATCGACGACAGCAAGACGATCCGCCGGACGGCGGAGACGCTGCTGAGCAAGGAGGGGTGCGAGGTATTTACCGCAGTCGATGGGTTCGATGCGCTGTCCAAGATAGCGGACCATCAGCCGGATATCGTGTTCGTGGACATCATGATGCCGCGGCTCGACGGCTACCAGACCTGTTCGCTGATCAAGCACAACAAGGTCTTCAGGAAGATTCCGGTCATCATGCTGTCGAGCAAGGACGGTTTGTTCGATCGCGCGCGCGGGCGGATCGTGGGCTCCGAGCATTACCTGACGAAGCCCTTCACGAAAGACGAACTGCTGGGCGCAATCGAAGCGCATGTGGGCAAGTGACTGGAGAATGCAATCATGCCACTCATCTTAATTGTCGATGATTCGCCTACCGAGGTGTTCGTCATGCAGAAGGCGCTGGAGAAGCACGGCTTCACGACCGCCGCGGCCGACAACGGCGCCGATGGAATCCGCCTGGCCAAGCAGATGAAGCCGGATCTGATCTTCATGGACATCGTGATGCCCGGCGTGAATGGCTACCAGGCGACCCGCACTCTGATCAACGATCCGGAAACGAAGGCGATCCCGATCATCATGGTCACGACCAAGGGTCAGGAAACGGACCGGGTGTGGGGACTGCGCCAGGGCGCGGTGGACTACATGGTCAAGCCGGTCTCCACGCAGGCACTGGTCGAAAAGGCGCAGGCCACGCTGGCGCTATGAGCGGATCGGGCACTGGCGCCGCGAACGAAAACCTTCGCGCCCTGCGCGATCGTCCCTTCGAACTGCTGCAGCGCCTCGAACAGCGCAACCGGAACGGTGCCGGCAGCAATGCGACCCAGGCCAGCCCCGAGCGGGAATGGGTCGGCGTGGCCTGCCGCATGGCCGGCGAGATCTTCCTGGTCGCGCGCGAGGAAACCCGCGAAGTGCTCGGATATCCGGCCGCCGTCACGCGGATTCCCGGCGCAAAAGCCTGGGTCAAGGGTCTGGCCAACGTGCGCGGCCAGCTGTTGCCGATGCTCGACCTGCGGCAGTTCCTCGGCAGCGGCATGACCAGCATCGGCCGCAACACGCGGGTCATAGTCGTCAATCATCGCGAGGTGCCCGCCGGGCTCGTCGTCGATGAGGTGCTGGGATTCCGCCGGTTTGCGGAGCGCGAATTCAACGCGGATCCGCCGCCGACGGTCATCCGCTGCGACAGCTATCTCGCCGGAGCCTTTCGCCGCGGCGGCGAGGTCTGGCCCGTGCTGAGCTTGAAGACCCTGGTCGAGAGTCAGAGTTTCTTACAGGCAGCCAGTTGAACGTCGACGGAAAGTGACCATGAACAAAGAACCCATGAAGAATCGCTGGGCCGCGATGTTGCCGGTGCTGACCGCGCTGGCGGCCCTGTTCGTCATTGCGGCTGCGGTGCTGACCTTCCTGATGGGGACCTCGCCGCAGGCGGCCCCGGGCAGCGAGCAGACTCCGGCGCTGCTGGAGCGCATACCGCTGGAGGCACAGAACGCGCTGCGCGGCGAGCCCGCGGCATTCGATGCGCTGGCGCACAGCATGGCGCAGGCGACCGCGTTGCACGCAGCCGCCGGCGGCGGACCCGAGGCCGACGCAGCCTGGCGCGGAATCGTCGATGCAGCGGCGACCGTGGGCGCCGCGCGCGGCGCCGTCACGACGGTGCAGTCCGTGAACCAGGAAGTTCACGAACTGTCGCCGAAGCTGCTGTCCCAGCTCGGGGATCTGGCGAGCGCGGTCGACGCGCAGAAGCTCGATGGCATGACGCGCTACCTGCAGCGGTTCGAGCTGACCGCGCAGCGCATGCAGCAGGACCTGAACGGCCTCGCAGGCGGCATCAGCGATGCGGCTCCGGCGGCGCAGCGCCTGGCGGACGGCTCGGCCTTTCTGAACCAGGTGGTGCGCGGCCTGTCCGGTGAGGAGTCGGGAATGGCGATGCCGCGAATCACCGGCACCGAGGCCGAGGCGCGCCTGAAGGCGCTCGTCCAGAGCAACCAGCACCTGACCGAAGCGGTGCGCCGGGCGACCGCGGTCGCCGATACCCTGGCAAGAGCGCAGGCCGCGGCGAAGCTGCTGCCGGGGGCGGTGGCCGGCTTGCGTTCCGCGACGGCGTCGAAGCCGGCGGGCTCCGCAGTCGATGCGGACGCCTTGAAGCGGTGGGTGTTCGTCGCGCTGCTGCTGGCGATAGTCTTGCTCGGCGCGCTGGCGTGGGCCCACCGCAAGGCACTCAACACGCGCCGGCTGATCGAGACGCGCGTGCTGGAGAATGAACGCAACCAGGACGCGATCATGAGGCTGCTCAACGAGCTGTCGAGTCTCGCCGACGGCGACCTGACGGTGCAGGCGACGGTCACCGAGGACATCACCGGCGCCATCGCCGACTCGATCAACTATGCCGTCGAGGCGCTGCGCGAGCTGGTCACGACCATCAACGACAGTGCGATCCAGCTCGACGGGGCGATGCGCCAGACGCAGACGGTGGCATCCAGCATGGCCAGGGCAAGCAGCGCGCAATCGAAGCAGATCACCGCGGCGAGCCAGTCCATGGCCGACATGGCCTCGTCGATCGAGGAGGTGTCGGGCAATTCCGAGCGCTGCTCCGACGTCGCGCGGCATTCCGTCGATATTGCGCACAAGGGCGGCGATGCGGTACGGCGCACGATCGACGGCATGAATGCGATCCGCGAAACGATCCAGGAAACCAGCAAGCGCATCAAGCGACTCGGCGAGAGCTCGCAGGAAATCGGCAACACCGTCGAGCTGATCAACGATATTGCCGAGCAGACGAACATACTGGCGCTGAACGCCTCCATCCAGGCCTCGATGGCCGGGGAGGCGGGACGCGGGTTTGCGGTGGTCGCGGACGAGGTGCAGCGCCTGGCGGAGCGCGCCGCCAATGCGACCAAGCAGATCGAGGTTCTGGTCCGCACCATCCAGACCGACACCAACGAGGCGGTCGTATCGATGGAGCGGACCACGACCGACGTCGTCGGCGGCGCTTTGCTGGCCGAGAACGCCGGGGCGGCGCTCGAGGAAATCGAGCAGGTCTCCAATCAGATCGCGAACCTGGTGCAGAACATCTCGGCGAGCGCGCGCCAGCAGGCCGTGGCGTCCGGGGATATTTCCAAGAACATGCAGATCGTGCGCGAGATTTCCTCGCAGACCGCGGACGGATCCGTCGCCACGTCGAATTCGATCGGCAAGCTGGCGACGCTGGCCGCGCAGCTGCGCAAGTCGGTCGCGGGCTTCCGCCTGCCGGACTACGGCAAGGGGACGCCGGCGAGCGGCACGTCGCCGGGCAGCGCCGCGCCGGGCGGCACCTCGACGCGCCTGCCCGTATTGCAGGAGGTGGCCCCGGGCGCCAGCGTGCCGGTGGATGCCACGGCCAAGATGCGCAAGCTGAGCGGCGTTGGCGCCTAGCCCGCGGACAGGTTCGTCAGTGTCCAGCTTACCCAGCATGAACGATATCAATTCCCAGACGCTGCACGTCGTCGCCAAGGAGCTGTCGGCCACGCTGGCCGACGCGCGCGTCAGCCTCGAGGCGTATGCCGAGCGCCTCGACCAGCGCAACATGCTGGAGAACTGCGCCGAGCAGCTGCATATCGCGCACGGCGTGCTGCGGCTCGTCGAGGTTTACGGCGCCGCGCTGCTGGCCGAGGAAATGGAGCTGGTGGCGCGCTACCTGCTGCAGGTCGGCGCCGACGAGAAGCGTCACGCCGACGGGCTGGACTCGCTGATGCGCTCGATGGTGCAGTTGCCCACCTACCTGGATCGCGTGCTGTCGGGCGGGCGCGATATGGCGCTGATCCTGCTGCCGCTGCTCAACGATCTGCGCGCCGTGCGCGGCACGCCGCTGCTGTCCGAGGGCACGCTGCTGCTGCTGAACCTGAAATCCGACCAACCGGCGCAGCCGCGGCCGCCGACCGCCGATGAACCGGCGCTCGATGCGGTCACGGTCGCGCGTCGCCTGCGGTCCCGGTTCCAGATCGGCCTGCTGGGCGTGATCCGCGACGAGATCGTCGAGCACAACCTCGGCATCATGGCGCAGGTCGCGGCGAAGCTCGAGCAGGCCGCGACGACGCAGCCCCTGTTCCAGTTCTGGTGGGTGACCGGCGCCGTCATCGAAGCGCTGCAGACGAACGGACTCGAGCCCAGCGCCACGATCAAGCGCCTGCTCGGCCAGGCTGACCGGCAGATCAAGCTGCTCGGGGACCTCGGCGAGCAGCGCTACAGCGAGAATCCCCCGGTCGACCTGCTGAACAACCTGCTTTTCTGCGTGTCCCGGTCGTCGACGGACGGCGGCCGGATCGGCGCGGTGCGCAAGTCCTTCAAGCTGGCCGAGGTCCTGCCGGTCGATGATTCGATCGAGCTGGAGCGCGAGAGCCTCTCCGCGCCGAGCGTCAAGCTGATGCACACGGTGGCCGTGGCGATCAAGGAGGACCTGGCGAAGGTCAAGGATGTGCTCGATATCTTCGTGCGCCGCGGCGGCGGCCAGACCGAGGAGCTGCGGACGCAGCTCGACCTGCTGAAGAAAATCAGCGATACGCTCGGGGTGCTCGGCCTCGGCCAGTTGCGCCAGCGTGTCCAGGACGAGATTACCGAGCTCAACAAATCGCTGTCCGGCGGCATGCCGCCACCGGAAAGCGCGCTGATCAAGATCGCCGGCGTGCTGCTCTCGGTCGAGGACAATCTGGACGAGCACCTCGTGCGCCTGATACTGCCGGCGGGCGGCGAGGCGGCGCAACCGGAGACGGACGACCATGAATTCCGGCAGGTGAGCGAAGCCGTGCTGCGCGAGTGCATCGTCAATCTGGCGCGCGTCAAGGATGCGGTTTCCGCGACGGTGCAGAATACCGGCGAGACTTCCCCTCCGGGGCTCGACAGCGTGCCGCAGCTGCTGCGCGGCATCACCGCGGGACTGCTGATGCTGGGCAAGACCCGGGCCGTGGGACTGATGGATGCGGTCGGTGCGCAGGTCCGGCGCCTGATCGAGCTCGGTGCTCCGAAGCCCGATGCGCAGCGCCTGGAGCGGATCGCCGATGCGATCGTCAGTCTCGAATACTACATGGAGACCATCCAGAGCGGCCGCGCCGATCCGTGGTACATGCTCGACAACGCGGAGACCTGCCTCAATGCGTTGCTCGAGGAGGGGCCGTCGCGCCTGCCCACGCTGGAAGCTCGGTCCGCCGAACCAGGCGCCGCGGCGCAGATCCAGGTGGCGATGCCGGCGACGCCGACCGAAGTGCTGCCGATGCTGCAGACCGAGGTGCTGCCGGTGCTGCGCACCGAAGTGTTGCCGGTGCTGCGCACCGAGGTATTGATCCCGGTTCCGCCTGCGCCCGCCCCCGAGGAAGTGCTGCACGCCGTGCCGCCCGAGGCCGCGCATCCGCCGACGGTCGTGCTGCCTGCAATTGAGGTCGCCGAGCCCGAGATCGATCCGCAGATGATCGAGGTGTTCACCGAGGAAGCCGCGGAAGTGGTGGCCTCGATCAACAAGGTATTCCCGCAGTGGGAGCAGAATCCGGACGATGCCGATTCGCTGTCGGTCCTGCGCCGCAATTTCCACACCCTCAAGGGCAGCGGGCGCATGGTCGGCGCGCGCACTATCGGCAACTTTGCCTGGGCCATCGAGAACCTGCTGAACCGCGTCATGGCCAAGACGCTGGTGCGCACGGCGGGCATGACGACGCTGCTGCGTGCGGCCGTGGCCGCGCTGCCGCAGCTCGTCGAGCAGCTGCAGACGGACAGGGCGCTGCCGGCGTCGGTCGACGACATCATGGCGCGGGCCTTTGCGTATGCCGAGGGACGGGATCCGGAACAGCAGGCCGTCGCCGAGGAGAGTCATGTGCACGCGCCGGTGCCCGAGGCGCCGCCGGCGGAGCCCGCACCGGCCGGGCATGCCTCGATGGTGGCTGCAGAGTCGCAGGGTGCGCAGCCCGTGGTGGGCGCGACGCCGGCATCGCCCGCGGGTGCTGAGTCCGGGGAACTGGCGCCTGCCGCCGTCGATGCGGCATTGGAGCCCGCCTTCGAGGCTGACGCCGAAGCGGCCCACGCCGCCGGAGCCGATGACGCGGGCAGGCCGGCGCCGATGGATCCGCTGTTGCACGAGATCTACAGCAACGAGACGGCCAATCATCTCGAGCAGATCCGCGAATACCTGCGCAAGCGCGGCGGGCATCCGGCGCCGCACGACCTGCCGGAGGCGGTATACCGCGCGATCCATACGCTGAGCGGCAGCTCCAAGATGGCCGATGCGCGCCACGGCATCCGCGTCACCGAGCCGCTGAATCACTATATGCGCAAGGTCTTCGACAGCGGCCGGGGACTGCCCGACGCCGGGCTCGTGCTGCTCGCCGATGTGGTGGCCGCGATTGAAAATGTCGTTTCGCACATCGACGAAGAGACCGGATTCTTCGGCGAGCAGCCGCTGCTCCGGGAGCGCATACAGAAGCTCGAGGCCGAACTCGATGCGGAACTGGCGCATTCGCTCGACGAGGCCGCCGCGTCGGAAAGCATGTTGGCGGCCGATTCGCTGCTGCCCGCCGAAGCCGCGGTTCCGCCGGCGCCGGTAATGCCGCCGGCGCCGGTAATGCCGCCGGCGCCCGAAGCGCCGCCGGAGCAACCGCTGCCGCCGGTGCCGGCGGAGGCCTTCGACCACGAGATCGCGAACATCTACAGCGAAGAGGCTACCGAGCTGCTCGAGGGGGCACAGGTCTCGCTCGCGGCGTGGAATGCGAATCGCAACGACAGGCAGCCCTTTGCCGAACTGCAGCGTCAGCTACACACGCTGAAGGGCGGCGCGCGCATGGCCGGCATTGCGGCGATGGGCGATCTGAGCCATGAGCTCGAGACGCTGGTCATCCAGATCGACAACGGCAGCGTCGCCGGAAGCGATCGCGCGCATGCGATCCTGCAGTCGAGCCTCGATGAGCTGGCGCGCATGCGCGATGTCGTCGCCAACGGCTCGCTGCCAGCGCCGTCGACGGTGCTGATCGCGCAGATCCGCGCCTTCGCGGCCGGTGATGCAACGGCTGCCGGCAGCGCGCCCGCGCCCGCACCGGCGAGCGCAGCGGCCGCCGCTCCCGCTCCCGCTCCCGCGCCTGCGCCGGTCATGGCTGCGGCCGCGGCGCAGGCGCCCGCCCCGATGCCAGCCCCGGCGCCGGCCAGTGCCGCCGTCGACGAGTCCGAAACCAGCCGCAGCGGCGAGTACCTGGCGATCAGCTCCGACACCATCCACATGCCGGTGCTTCCGGGGCGCGAAAGCCTCCCGGTGGAGCGCGCGGAGCTGGCTCGTGTCGATGCCGACCTGCTGGACACGATGCTCAACAATGCCGGCGAAGTCAGTATCTTCCGGGCCCGGCTCGAGCAGCAGGTCAACTCCATCGATTTCAACCTGGCGGAGCTGGCGCGTACGGTCACGCGCCTCAAGGAACAGCTGCGCGGGCTGGAAATCGAGACCGAGGTGCAGGTCCTGAACCGGCACCGGAACGAGGACTCGATACGAACCGATTTCGACCCGCTGGAGCTGGATCGCTACTCCGCGATCCAGCAGTTCTCGCGGGCGCTCGCCGAAACATCGGGCGACGTCGGCAGCATCCAGGGCCTGCTGGAATCCCTGGCGCGGGACGCGCAGAACCTGCTCGCGCAGCAGGCGCGGGTCATTACCGAGCTGCAGAACAGCCTGATGCGCACGCGCATGGTGCCGTTCCAGCGCCACGTGCAGCGCCTGACCCGCCTGGTGCGCCAGGCGGCCAACGACACGGGCAAGCGCGCCGAACTGATCGTGCAGGGAGCCGCCGCGGAACTCGACCGCCAGTCGCTCGAGCGCATGGTCCCGCCGCTCGAGCACATGCTGCGCAACGCGGTCGTGCACGGCATAGAACGGCCGGAGCGGCGCGCCGAGGTCGGCAAATCGGAGACCGGACGGATCACGATAAGCCTCGCGCGCGATGGCGCCGAAGTCATCATCGTCGTCACCGATGACGGTGCCGGCATCGACGTCAAGCTGATCCGCGAGAAGGCGATCGCACTGGGACTCGCCGATCCGCAGGCGAAACTCACCGATGAGGAGGCCATGCAGCTGATCCTGGAGCCGGGCTTCAGCACTGCCGGGCGCGTCACGCAGTCGGCCGGACGCGGCGTCGGCATGGACGTGGTCGCCACCGAGGTCAAGAAGCTGGGCGGCGGCCTGTTCATCGAATCGAAGGTCGGCGAGGGCTCGCGCTTCACGATACGGCTGCCGTTCACGCTGGCGATCAGCCAGGCGCTGATCGTGCGCGTCGCCGAGGAGACCTACGCGCTGCCGCTGGCGACCGTGGAGGGCGTCGTGCGCCTGCCGCGCAGCATCGTTGCCCGGCACCTCGCCAAGGACGCGCCGCCGTTCGAATACGGAGGACAGAAATACCGCTTCCAGCAGCTCGGGACCTTCGTCGGCATCGGTTCGACGCTGCTGCCTGAGGCCGACGTTTCAATGTCCGTCGTGCTGATCCGGGCGGGCGAGCACTCCACCGCGCTGGTGACCGACGAGCTGGTCGGCAGCAGGGAAATTGTCGTGAAGTCACTGGGGCCGCAGATATCGGCGATCCGCGGCATTGCCGGCGCCACGATCCTCGGAGACGGCAAGATCGTCGTGATCCTGGACATGGGTGCGCTGGTGCGCTCCGAGTGGCGCTCGCGCGCCAGCGACGCGCCGCTGATCGATCAGCGCGACCGGCGTACGTTCGCGATGGTGGTCGACGATTCGATCACCGTGCGTCGCGTCACGCAGCGGCTTCTGGAGCGCAACGGCATGAAGGTGCTGACCGCGAAGGACGGCGTCGAGGCGATGTCCCTGTTGCAGGACAACCTGCCCGAGATCATCCTGCTGGACATCGAGATGCCGCGCATGGACGGCTACGAGGTCGCCGCCCACGTGCGCAGCGATCCGCGCCTGAAGCACATTCCGATCGTGATGATCACGTCCCGGGTCAGCGAGAAGCACCGGGCCCGCGCCATCGAGCTCGGTGTCAACGAGTACCTGGGCAAACCCTACCAGGAAAGCCAGCTGCTCGATGCCATCGAGCCGCTGGTCAACCGCCGCAACGCGGCCAATAACTAGGGAACCGTTTGTCCAACCTGAGCGAAGAACTGTACAGTCTGCTGGTGCCGCTCGTCGGCGAGCGGCTGCTGGTGCCGCGCGCCTGCGTCGCGGAGGTGATCGGCTACCAGACGCCCGCCGAGATGACCAATGCGCCGCCGTGGTATGCGGGCCTGGTCAGCTGGAACGGCCAGAACGTTCCGGTTATCTCATTCGAGGGCGCGCTCGGCCTGCCGCTCCCGTCGGTGTCGGGGCGCACGCGCATCGTCGTGTTCCATGCACCCGGCGGCCCGCTGCAGTCCGGCTATTTCGGCATGCTGACGCAGGGTTTCCCGCAGCTGGTGCGGGTCAGCGCCGATGTCATCCGCGCGGACCCGTCGCGCAGCTTTCCGGATCGCTCCCCGGTCATCTGCCAGGTGCGCATGATCAACGAAACGCCGCTCATTCCGGATCTGGAGCGGCTGGAGCAGATGATCGCGGAGGAGACTTCGGTCCTGCTGTAGAGGCGCCGGGGCGCAGGTTCAGCAGCACGAGGCCGGCGATCGTCACGGCGACGCCGGCATAGGTTCCGGGCACGATCTTCTCCCGCGCCAGCAGTCCCCAGAACACGCCCCAGATCGGCATGATGTACGTGACCGCGGCCAGCTGCGTTGCCGAGATCACCGGCAGCAGGCGGTAATACAGCAGATAGGCGATGCCGCTGCCGGCAAATCCCAGCACCGCAATCGCGCCGATGGGTCCCGCGCGCAGCGCCGACGGATGCTCGCCGCCCAGCGCAAAGGGCAGCAGCATCAGTGAAGCGAGGCTCAGCTGCATCGTGGCGAGGCCGATCGGATCGAGGCCGCGCAGCTTCGCCTTCGCGACCACGGTGGCGATGGCGTAGCTGAGCGTGGCGAGACCGATGATCAGCGTGCCGCCGAGCAGGCTTGCAGACGACGACGCGGCTCCGGGCTCCGCGCCATGCGTGACGACGACGACGACGACGCCCGCGAAGGCGATCAGCACGCCCATCGTCGAGGCCAGCGTGGCATGCCGGCGCTCGATCGCGATCGTCAGCATCAGCGTCCAGATCGGCACCGTGGCATTGAGTACGGCGGCAATGTTGCTCGGCACGGTCCGTTCGCCCAGCGCGAAGCACGTGAACGGCAGCGCGTTGTTCAGCAGCGCGACGAGCAGCAGCCACGGCAGGTGCGAGCGCGGCGGCAGGCGGTTCCCGCGCATCGCCAGTATCGCCCACATCAGCATGGCACCCAGCGCACAGCGCAATAACGCGACCCACAGCGGCGGGAAGCTCGTGCCCGCGATCCGGATCATCAGGAACGAGATGCCCCAGACGCCCGACAGCGCGAACAGCGGCAGGAAGACCCTGAGCTTCAAGCGGCTCCCATGTCCCCGAAGCGGGTCTGCAGCCACACGAGTGCCGCCAGTGCGGCCGTTTCGGCGCGCATGATCCGCGGCCCCAGGCAGATGCGATGGAATCCGGCGATGCGAAACGCCTCGAGCTCATCCGGCGTAAAACCGCCCTCCGGCCCGATGCCGATCTCCAGCGCTGCGCCCGCCGTCCAGGTCCCGGCGCCGTGCGCGGGGTCGGGCTCGAGCACCAGCCGCGTGGTCGCCGCGGGCGGCTCTGCGCCGAGATAGTCGGTCAGCCTGCGGGGCGCATCGATCGTCGGCAGGCAATTGCGGCCCGATTGCTCGCAGGCGCCCAGCGCCACGGCCCGCCAGTGGGCCGCCTTCGACTCTGCCTGGCCGGCGTCGAGCCGCACGACGCTGCGCTGGCTCAGCACCGGCACGATGCGCCTGACTCCGAGTTCGGTCGCCTTCTGCACGATGAAGTCCATGCGGTCGCCGCGCGGCACGGATTGCAGCAGCGTCAGCGCGAGCGGGGATTCCCGGTCGACGCTGGCGGCGCGCCCGACGGCGACGGCGACGCGGGCGCCGCGCACCGAGCTGATCCTGCCCGGCCGTTCGCGGCCATCCCCGTTGAACAGCACCAGTTCGTCGCCGCTGCGCGCGCGCAGCACTTTCGCCACGTGCGCAGCCGTTTCCGGCGGCAATTCCACGACGCTGCCCTCATTGAGCTCCGAGCCGACGAAAACACGAGTCAAACGCATGCAATCCACCCGATACCCATTGCGGCGCGCGCATTGTCGCATATGCTAGAAGAGCGCCCGGAAATTGCACCCGGGCCACGGCCTGACGGGGGTTGATGCTTGCCCAGTGACGCGATGCGGTTGCCAGTGCTGGACGTCGATGCGGCGCGCGGCGTGATGCGCGGCGTGCGGCAGATCGGGTCGCCGAACTGCGATGCCCGACCGCCGGGCATCGAGCCGGACCTGATCGTCGTTCACGGCATCAGCCTGCCGCCGGGGGCGTTCGGCGGGCCATGGATCGACCACCTGTTCACGAACGCACTGCCTGCGGACGCGCACCCGTACTTCGCCGAGATCGGTGCGCTGCGCGTCTCGTCGCATCTGCTGGTAAGGCGCGACGGAGAGATCACGCAATACGTGAAATTCACCGATCGGGCCTGGCATGCCGGCCAGTCGGCCTTCGAGGGGCGCGAGGCCTGCAATGATTTCTCGATCGGCGTGGAACTGGAAGGCGCCGACACGACCCCTTATGCCGATGTCCAGTACCAGGTGCTGGCGAACATCGTCGCGGCGCTGTGCCGGGCTTATCCGCGCCTGTCGCCGGCGCGCACCGTCGGGCACAGCGACATCGCTCCCGGGCGCAAGACCGATCCGGGTCCCGCGTTTGACTGGCCGCGCACGCGCCGCCTCATTGCGCTGGCCTGCCGGCGCGATGCCGCGGATGTTCGCGGTGCGGGCAGGACCTAGGGAAACTCTGCAAGGTTTCGCTAGGTTCGGCGCCAGACGACTTCGCTGCCATTGTCCTGGCGCGCGAGCACCCGCGCCAGCACGAACAGCAGATCGGACAGACGGTTTAAATAGATCATGACGTCGCTGCCGACGCTTTCCTCCCGCGCCAGCGTCCAGCATAGGCGTTCGGCACGCCGGCAGATCGTGCGTGCAAGATGCGCTGCCGCGGCCGCGGGGGTGCCTCCCGGCAGGATGAACTCCTTGAGCGGCGGCAACGGGTCATTGAAAAAATCCAGCTGGTCCTCGAGTCGCTGCGTGTACGCGGGCGTGATCACGCGGGTGCCCGGGATGCACAGTTCCCCGCCCAGGTCGAACAGGTCGTGCTGCACATCGGTCAGGCACTGGCGCACCGGCTCGGGAAGCTCCCGCATCGACAGCACGACGCCGATCGCGCTGTTGGCCTCATCGACCGTGCCGTAGGCCTCGACCCGCAGGTGGTCCTTCGGAACGCGGGTGCCGTCGCCGAGACCGGTCGTGCCCTCGTCGCCGGTGCGGGTGTAGATCTTGCTGAGTCGGTTGCCCATGATGGTTTCAGGCGCAGCTTATCACCGGGACTGCCCGCGCGGAAAAACCCGGTTGGGGCGGTTTGTCTGGCAGAATTGCCGGGTCCTTGGGGGCATTGGTCTTGGGAGGAATTGAATCGTGCCGCACGCGTCTTGGTCATCGGGATGGCATTGCCGATCGCTGCTGACGGGCCTGGCGCTGCTGGCGTGCAGTGCCGCGGCCAGCGGGGCCGACGTTTACGATCCCTCGGTCGATCAGCTGGCCATTGCGTCGGTCGGCATCGGCAACGCCATATATTCGAACATGGTCGTCAAGGCCGGAAGCGTGCTGTGCGTCCAGGGCGGCACACCCATCGGCAGCACCGACATCTACAACCCGGTCGGCGAGCAGCTGATCATCCCCAGCGTCACGGTGGGCGCCACCGCCTACTCCAATGTACTGATCACCGTGGGCAGCCTGGTGTCGATCGGCGCCGTGACCGGTGCGGACAGCTATGACGGCACTTACCTGGACATTTCCTACGTTCAGGTGCAGGGAGGGGCGGTCTACACCGATGTGCGCGTCACGGTCGGCGAAATTGTCGGCATCAAGGGCGGGATGCCGGCCAATGTCATGGATGCATACGACGCCACAAGCAACCAGCTGACGATCGCCGCGGTTCAGGTCGGCACCAGGGTCTATACCAACGTGAGCGTCACCGTTGGCAAGCTCGTCTCGGTGGGCGGATCGCAGCGCGCGAAATCCATGCCGCACCCCGCCAGCGGCAGCGGCGGGACCTGCAGCATCACGCCGCTCAATCTCGAGGTCGGCACCCTTCCCGGTTCGGGGTCAGCCGGCCTGCTCGTTCCCGTGGGCGGTACGGGCCATATCACGGTCATCGCCGAAAACCAGGGCAATCAGGACTTGTCTTCGGTCACCGTATCGGCGTCGACCGGCGCGACCGAGCTGCCGCTCGCGATGACCATGTGCCTGGTAACTGGCAGTTCCGGGGATTGTTCGGCGCCGCCGGGCGCGACGCTGTCGATCCCATCGATCGCACCGGGCGCACCGCCGCAATATGCCGGTTCCCCCGTCATCAGTGTTCAGGTGACGGCTTCGGCGGCGATCGCCAGCAACGCGGGCAACCAGATCCTGATCACGTTCCGGACGTCGAATGGCACCGTCGTGGGCTCGGCCAGCGTGCCCGTGACCGCCAGTGTTCTCCCGGTGGGCGTGTTTGCCGCCACCGCCACGGGCAACGGCATCCTGGAAATCCCGGCGGGATCACAGGGATCGTTTGCCGTGGCGGCTGAAAATCTCGGCGTGACCTCGTTGCCGGCCATCAGCATCCTCGCGTCGACCAATCTGCCCATCGATGTGACGCTTTGCCAGACCGACCCCGGCACGGGCCAGTGTCTGGCCGCACCCGCTGCGTCGGTTTCGCTGACCGCGCTCGCGGCGGGCGCCAATTTAACGCTGGCGGTGTTCGTGTCTGCGCCGGCGGCGATCCCGGACGATCCGGCGGCCAACCTGCTCTTCATCCTGTTCGAGACCGCGGACGGAACCGTCGTCGGCTCGACCAGCGTCGGGGTCATGACGTTGTGAGGTGAATTGCCTCGCCGGGAGCGATCAGAACCAGCTGTAGTTGAAGCTGATGCTGATCCGCTCGCCGCGGGCCGGGTTCGGCGCGACCTCGTGGCGCAGCCAGCTCTCGAACAGGAAGAAGCCGCCGTCGCGTGCCGGCATCGCGACCCAGGGCTGCGAGGCGGCCGCGGCGCTGCGGCGCCGTGGCGGCGCGGCCATCATGCGCGCGAGTCGCGGATCCTCGAATTTGAGCCCCGGGCTTGCCGCCGGTGTCTGCACGTAATACGTGCCGCTGATCGTCGACAGCGGGTGCAGGTGCGATCCGTGTGCGACCCGCCGCGGCATGATGTTGACCCAGCAGTCGGTCATGCTCAGCGTGCGGCCGCGCATGTCGAGCGCGAGCCGCCGCATGTAGCGATTCAGGTGGGGCGCCAGCTGCCGCTCGAGCCGCGCGAACGTCGGCGACATCCGGTGCATGCGGTTAGCCGATGCGTACGAGGTGAATCCGCCCGGATAGTTCGCGGCGGACCAGCGACGCCCCGCGGCGTCGTCGAGGCGCAGCTGGCGGCACTCGCGCAGCAGCTGCCGGTTCAGCGGTTCCCGGTCCCGTGACGCCAGTCGGCCGGAATAAATATGAGTCGGAAAGAGTGCTGCGATCGGCATGCGGCGATTATGCCGCATGGCGGGCAGTGCATCACCGGGCAATCGTCGGCCAGCGGATCTCGCTGGCCGTGGCCTGGCCGATGACCACTTCACCGAGGTCGGACGGCTGTTCCCAGCGATTCGGCGCCAGCATGCGCCTGCCCGCCATGATCTCGGCCTTCTGCTGCGGGAACAGCGGATGTTGCCGCGGATCGCCGTAGCCGTCCGGATACCGGGGCGCGTCATTCGCCGGATCGTATTTATCCGTTGCGCCGAGCGTATGCAGCATTTCATGCGCAATGACGACGTCATTGGCGCCGTTCATGAGCGGTGTTGCAAATGCGTACACGACGCCGATCAGGCCCTTCTGCAGACCGGCCGAGTGGGGTACGGTCGGCGTCAGCGCGGGGTCGCGGTACAGGACGAACACGCGGATATCCTCGGGCTCGTGCGCGCGGCCGCCCACGCGCCACGCCCAGTAGCGCAATCTGAGGCTCCACAGGACCGTCGAGAGGATCCCCGCGTCCCGCGCGCGCTGCGGCGGCAGCTCGGACAGCGGCGGACGCAGGCGCGTCTTGACCGGCGTTTGCGCGCGGATGCCGTATTTCGCGCCCTCGAGCGCGAAAAAGCGGTCGATCGGCTGGAACGTCCCGGCATTCACGGCGCTCACGTAGGCCTGGGTTACGGGGCTGGAATCCGCTGCGACCGGATAGATCGCGACATACAGCGGCACGTTCCAGCGTGTGCTGCGGATGCCGTCGTGCCAGGTGGTCAGCGCGACGACCAGCAGTATCAGCAGCAGTATGGCGATTCGCAAAAGCCGGAACACGCTACCCCGCTTCGCTTCGAATTGCGCTTGTCGACGCCCGCACCGGCCGCCCCGGTCAGGGCTGGAGCCGCGTGACGGTCCAGGGCGAATCCTGCGCGTCGGCGCCGCTGCGCCGCGTCCAGCGCGCCCGATCGTGGATCCGGTGTTCGCCCTCGACCCACAGTTCGATCGCGTTCACCCGCAGGCGGAAGCCGCCCCAGTGCGCGGGGCGCGGTATTTCGATCGAGAATCCGGCGGGCTCCGTCGATCCGGGACCGTGCCACGCGATCCTGAACCGGGTTGCCGCCGCGGCGATCGCCATCTTGAGGGCGGCGCGCGATGCGATCGGCTCGCTCTGGGCGCTCGCCCACGCGCCCAGCCGGCTTTGCCACGGTCGGGTGCGAAAATACGCGTCATTCTCCGCGTCCGACATTGGCTGCACCTCGCCCTCGATGCGCACCTGGCGATGCCGGTGATCCCAGTGAAACACCAGCGCGGCACGCGGGTTCGCGTGCAGTTCCCGCCCCTTGCGCGACAGGTAATTGGTGTGAAACACGACATTTGCGCCGGCCGGGTCGATATCCTTGCAAAGGACGACGCGCGCCGAGGGCTGGCCGTCCGCATCCACGGTCGCCAGCACCATCGCATTGGGGTTCGGCTGTGCGGCATCGGCCTTTGCCTGCGCCAGCCATTGTGCCGCGACGCTCAGCGGGTCGGCCGGCAGCGGGTCCGGCAGCTTCTCGGTCCATTCGGTGCGGGTACTCATACGCGGATGGTAGCCGTGCAGGCGCGCTTGCGGTAGGCCCGCGTGGCCAGTAAAAGGGAGCTTGAACATCGGAGAACCCCTTGACCATGACTCTGGATGAATTGCGCGCCGAGCTGACCGGGATCGACGCGCGGCTGATCGAACTGGTGGCCCGCCGCCAGGCCCTGAGCGAGCAGGTGGCCGCCGTGAAACGCGCTACCGGAAGACCGACACGCGATTTCGGCCGCGAACGCGAGGTGATCCTGCGTGCACGCAATTCTGCGGTGGGCCTCGGCGTGTCCCCCGACCTGGCTGAAACGATGCTGCGCCAGCTGATCCAGTCTTCGCTGACGACCCAGGAGCATGCGCGCGTCGCGGCCGAGGCCAATGGCAGCGGCAAGCGCGCCCTGATCATCGGCGGCCGCGGCAAGATGGGGGGGTGGTTCGCCGATTTCCTTGCATCGCAGGGATTTCGCGTGCAGATCGCCGATCCCGCGGGGCCGCTGCAGGGGTTCGACTACGTCGCCGACTGGCAAGAGAACGAACTGGACCAGGATCTGATCGTGCTCGCGACGCCGCTGGGCGCGACGGCTGGATTGCTGAAGGTGCTCGCGCGCCGCGCGCCGAAAGGACTGATCTTCGACCTCGGTTCGCTGAAGACGCCGCTGCGGACGGGACTCGCCGCGCTGGTCGACGCCGGCTGCCGGGTGACGTCGCTGCACCCGATGTTCGGGCCGGACACCGAACTGCTGTCGGGGCGCCACGTCATCTTCATCGACCTGGGGGTCGCGGGCGCGCTGCGCGAGGCGCAGGAGCTGTTCGCGCCGACGATGGCGGAACGCGTCGTCATGGGGCTCGACGAACACGATCGCCTGATCGCCTTCGTGCTCGGCCTGTCGCACGCGCTGAATATCGCGTTTTTCACGGCGCTCGCCGAAAGCGGCGAAGCGGCGCCGCGGCTCGCGCGCATGTCGAGCACGACCTTCGACGCCCAGCTGGCGGTTGCCAGCCGGGTTGCCGCCGAGAGTCCGGAACTTTATTTCGAGATCCAGAGCCTGAACGAATACGGCGAGGAGTCGTTGCGCGCCCTGCAACAGGCCGTGGAGCGCATCGCCGGGTCGGTCAGGACGGGCAACCTGGACGAGTTCGCCGCGATCATGCACCGCGGCCGGGCCTATCTCGACGTGCGCGCGGCGGCAATGGCCCAATGAGCACGCAAGCGGAAGCGCCGGGCGCCCGCGACGCCATGGCGGAGACCGACAAACTGCGGCAGAAGTTCGAACAGCTCATCGCCGAGGCCGCGCACAACGAAAAAGTCCTGAAGCGCATGCAGGAGCGCGAGTTGCAGCTGCTGCGCGCCGACAGCCTGCCCGCATTGCTGCGCATGATGATCGACGGTTTGCGCGAATCCTACTTTCTGGATGCGGTCAGTGTCGTGCTGCTCGACCCGCAGCACGAGATGCGTCACCTGCTGATGGCGGGCGGCGATCGACCGGATGAATTCCGCCAGATTCTCTTCGTCGATTCGCTCGTCGGCCTTGCGCCGCAGCTTGCCGCCCTGCACAAGCCCTGGCTCGGGCCCTTCAACGCCGCCGATCACCAGTTGCTGTTCTGCGGAGCGACGGGCCTGAGGAGCATTGCGCTGCTGCCGATGCCGCGCAAGGAGCACGTGATCGGTGCGTTGTGCTTCGGCAGCCACGATGCGCTGCGATTCACGCGCGACCATGCGACTGATTTCCTCGGGCACATGGGGGCCGTCGCGGCAGTCTGCCTCGAGAACGCGGTCAATCGCGCGCGCCTGCTGCGCGCCGGCATCACGGATTTCCTGACCGGCTGGCACAACAGGCGCTACCTGCAGCAGCGCATGCGCGAGGAGCTGGCGCGGGCGCAGCGGCATGCTGCGCCGATCGCCTGCCTGATGATCGACATCGATCATTTCAAGGGGATCAACGACGCTTATGGGCACCTGGTCGGCGACAACGTGCTGCGCGAGTTCGCGCACCGCATCGAGAACCAGATGCGCAGCATGGACACTGCGGCACGCTTTGGCGGCGACGAATTTGCCATATTGCTGCCCGATGCCGGCGCCGGCGCTGCGGCCAAGCTTGCGGAACGCATCCGCGTCGCGGTGTCCGCGGAGCCCTTCGTGCTGACCGAGCAGGTGCAGCGCAACCTGTCGGCGTCGGTCGGCGTCGCGGTCGTGCTGCCGGGACGCGACGACAACGATTTCAAGGCCCTGGCCGATCGCCTGCTGGCCGATGCGGATGCCGCCCTGTATCGCGCGAAGGCGCTGGGCCGCAATCGTGTCCAGACGGGAACCGGGTAAAATCCACTCCATGGCCTATGAACCCAACATCGACTACATCGACAAGGACGGCTTCCGGGCCAATGTCGGCATCGTCCTGACGCAGGGTGGCACCGTGTTCCTCGGCGGGCGCGTGGGTGGGCGCGGCTGGCAGTTCCCGCAGGGCGGCGTGAGTCGCGGGGAGAGCGTCGAAGCGGCGTTGTTTCGAGAACTGCGCGAGGAAATCGGCCTCGAGCCGGACGATGTCGAGGTGCTGGGCGCAACCCGGGGCTGGCTGCGTTACCGGCTGCCGCGCCACTATGTGCGTGACCGCTGCATAGGCCAGAAGCAGCGCTGGTTCCTGCTGCGCCTGAGGGCGCCCGAGTCAAGGCTGCGCTTCGACACGACCGCGCAGCCGGAATTCGATCGCTGGCGCTGGGCCGATTTCTGGACGCCGGTGCAGCAGGTCGTCTATTTCAAGCGGCGGGTCTACGTGCGCGCCCTGCATGAACTCGGCAGGCTGCTGTACCCGGACGGCCTGCCGCCGTATCCGGAGTGGTGGGCGCAGCTCGAGAAGACGGCTAAAACGGCTTCACGACCGCGAGGATCACGATCGCAACCAGCAGGACCGACGGCAGCTCGTTGAACAGCCGGTACCATCGGGAGCTGCGCGCATTGCGCCGCTGTGCGAACGCCTGCACGTACCGGTAGCACTGGTAGTGGTAGGCGAGCAGCAGTCCCACCAGCGCCAGCTTGGCGCGCAGCCAGCCCATCGCCAGAAACCCTGGCGCGGCCATGAGCATGGCGATGCCGAAGACAAGGGTCGCCGTTGCGCCGATGCACGTCAGCAGGAACAGGCGTCGTTCCATGACCTCGAAGCGCACGAGGCCGGGTGCGTCGGTGGTATCGGCGTGATACACGAACAGCCGCGGCAGGTAGAACAGGCCCGCGAACCAGGTGACCATGGCGATGACGTGCAGGGCTTTCAACCAGAGCATCGGTGAATCATAGCGTGGCCGGGCCCCCGGCGCCCCGTTATGGCCTGTCGAGGCCCCGAATTCGGGGACGAAGGTGCCCCGGGATTTGCGGATGTGAGGGTAAATGGCGACGCTTCGTATTGCGCAGCCGGTTCGTGTAATGTTTCGCACCCCAGGCTTCGGCTGATCGGCAGGACCTTCGGATTTATGGTGGAATCGTCCGGCAAACTGGTCGTTCGATCCCATGCGCCGCGGCGCCGCGCCGCGCTGCTCGGCATTGGTGCCGTGCTGTTTTTCGCGCTGCTGTACGCGGCGTTCGAGCTCGGTCGGTACGACGCGGGGTTCCGGGTCGTCGATTCGGTGCGGGGCGCGCTGTCGACCAGCGCGCGCATCCGCGAACTGGAGACCGAGAATGCCCGGCAGCGAACCCAGCTCGATGCCGCGGATGTCGCCAGACGGGTGGATCGGGAGGGCTACAAGCAGGTCGAGCGCAGCCTGGGCGATATGCAAAGCCAGATCGCGCGGCTGAACCAGGATCTGTCGTTTTATCGCGGGCTCGTCCAGCCGGATTCGAGCGTCGGCGTCAAGGTGCAGCAGATGCAGATCGTGCCCGAGTCCGTTGCCGGCCAGTTCAGGCTGAAATTCATCCTGATGCAGGTGGGCAAGCCGAAGAACAGCGTGACCGGCAGCGTAGCCGTCACGGTCGACGGCCTCCAGGGCGGCAAGCCCCTGAGCCTGGGATTGGGGCAGGTGGGAGCGGATTCGCACGCAGGCCGTGCGTACACGTTCCGGTATTTCCAGGATTTCGACGAACTGGTGCGCCTGCCGGCCGGCTTTGAGCCGACCCGCGTGGGCACCGAGATTCACAGCGGCCGGGACACGACACACGGCTTTCGCCAGGCATTCGTCTGGAAGGCGCAGGGCATGTCGACCGAGACCGATCCGGCGAATGGCGAGCAAACAAAAGGTGCACTGGATGTTCGAGCGCAGACGCAATAAACGGACGCAGATCCACACGCTGATAAGCGCCGGGACCCGCATCAATGGCGATGTGACGTTCAGCGGCGGCCTGCATGTGGACGGCACCATCAACGGCAACGTCAAGGCTGACGATTCCAAGAGCGATTTCCTGTCCGTCAGCGAACAGGCCTGCATCGAAGGGACCGTGGCGGTGCCGAATATCATCCTGAACGGGCTGGTCAAGGGCGACATCGATGCCAGCGAGCGTATCCAGCTGGGGCCGACGGCGCGGGTCCTCGGAAATGTCAGCTACGCGAACATTGAGACCGCGATAGGCGCGCAAATCAACGGAAAACTGATCCACAGGGCGGATTCGGCCGGCAAGGCCGCCGAAACCGCTGCACCGGCCGCCGATGCGGCCGGGGCGGCACCGCGCGGCGGGACGCCGTCACTTTGATTGGCCCGCCGCGGCCGAGTACAATGGCCGGCATGGGTACCGCAACCGATTCGATGCAGTTTCCGGATCCGCCGCCGCTCGCGAACGTGCTGGTGTTCACCGATGCCGCCGCCGGCAAGGTCGGTGAACTGATCCGCGAGGAAGCCAATCCGAAACTCAAGTTGCGGGTATTCGTCTCCGGCGGCGGATGCTCCGGCTTAAAGTACGGGTTCACGTTCGACGAGAACGCCGAGGAAGGCGATTTCTGCGTCGAGAACGCGGGGGTGCAGCTGCTGGTCGATCCGATGAGTGCCCAATACCTGATGGGCGCGGAGATCGACTACAAAGAGGACCTGCAGGGCGCCCAGTTCGTGATCCGCAACCCGAACGCCAAGACTACCTGCGGTTGCGGGTCTTCGTTCTCCGCGTAAAAGTCCCGTCCGCTTAGATGAGCCGCAGTCGCGCCGTCCCCGACGTACTGGCTGCCGTGGATCTGGGCTCCAACAGCTTTCACATGGTCGTCGCACGGCGTTCGCACGGCCAGCTGGTCATCATGGACCGTCTGCGCGAAATGGTGCGCCTGGCCGCCGGCCTCAGCGTGAACGGGCTGCTCGACGACGAAGCCGAGGAGCGCGCGCTGCGCTGCCTGGAGCGCTTCGGGCAGCGGTTGCGGGCCATGAATGCGAACAGCGTGCGCGTCGTCGGCACCAGTGCGCTGCGCCGCGCGAAACGCAAGCGCTGGTTCCTGGAGCGCGCCCGCGCCGCGCTCGGTCATCCCATAGAAATCATCTCGGGGCTGGAAGAGGCCCGGCTGATCTACGCCGGTGTCGTGCACACCAGTCCGATGAACCCCGACAAGCGCCTGGTCATCGATATAGGCGGTGGCTCCACCGAAGTCGTGGTCGGCCAGGGACTGAATCCGCTGCTGCTCGAGAGTCTGTCGGTCGGCTGCGTGGGTCTGAGCTCGCAGTATTTCGACGACGGCAGGATTACCGAGAAGCGCTTCGAGCGCGCGCGCACGGCCGTGCGCCTCGAGCTCGAGCCGATCCAGGAGAGTTACCGCAAGCTCGGCTGGACTCAGGTCTTCGGCAGCTCCGGATCGGTACGCGTGATCGCGGACGTGTTGCGGCGTGCGGATCCCGCCGATCCGTACGTGACGCTCGCCAACCTGCGCAAGCTCGCCGACCGGGTCATCGCGGCCGGGCATGTCGACGAGCTCGACATGCCGGATGTCGACCCGGAACGCGCGCCGGTGTTCCCGGCCGGCCTGGCGATCCTGCTGGAGATTGTCGAGAACCTGGGCGTCGAGCGCCTGCGCGTCGCCGATGGCGCGATGCGCGAGGGCCTGCTCTACGATCTCGTCGGGCGGTTCACCGATGAGGATGCGCGCGTGCGCAGCGTGCGCGCGATGGAAAAGCGCTATCACGTCGACCCCCAGCAGGCCGATCGCGTCGAGGCGACCGTGGCGGTGCTGCTGCAGCAGGTCGAGGCCATCTGGGGACTCGAGGACCCGCTGGCCGAAATGGCGCTGCGCTGGGCGGCGCGCCTGCACGAGACCGGCCTCGACATTGCGCATTCGAAATATCACCGGCACAGCGCTTACCTGCTGCAGCACGCCGACATGCCGGGATTTCCGCGCGAGGAACAGCTGCTGCTGTCGGCGCTGGTCGGCGGCCATCGGCGGCAGCTGGCGTTTGACGCGCTCGAGGACCTGTTGCCACCCTGGGATCGCCTGGCCGAATACCTGATCGTGCTGCTGCGCATCGCCGTGCTGCTGCATCGCGGCCGCAGTCCGCAGCCGCTGCCCGATGTGCAGGCGCGCGCCAAGGGCCGCAGCCTGCATCTGGAACTGCCGCAGCGCTGGATGAAGGATCATCCGCTGACCCTCGAGGACCTGGAGCAGGAGCGCCAGTACCTGAAGGACGCCGGGTTTCGCCTGACGTACGGCTAGCCGCCGTGCTCAAGCGTCGGTCAGCGTGCCCCGATCGTCGTACATCGCCAGCAGGCGGTTCTGAGCGCACGTTCCGGAGCCGCCGGCGACCCGCTGGTAGTGCCCGTCGGCATCGAGTTCCCAGGCTTCCATGTCATCGGCGAGGTACAGCTCGATTTCGGCGGCGACCCGAGCCTGCAGTTCGGCGGATTCCAGCGGAAACGCGATCTCGACGCGCCGAAACAGGTTCCGGTCCATCCAGTCCGCGCTGCCGCAGTAGATTTCCCGCTCGCCGCCGTTGTCGAACCAGTAGACGCGGGAGTGCTCCAGGAAGCGGCCGACGACCGAGAGGACCCTGATGTGCTCGGAGACGCCCGGAATGCCGGGGCGCAGACAGCAGACGCCGCGCACGATCAGATCGATCCGGACCCCGGCGCCTGAGGCGCGGTACATGGCCTGGATGATCGCGACCTCGGTGAGCGCGTTCAGTTTCGCGACGATGCGCGCCGGCCTGCCGGCGCGCGCATGCACCGCTTCGCGCTCGATCTTGGCGAGCAGGGCGCGGTGCAGGCTGAACGGGGCGTGCAGCAGCTTGCGCAGGCGCGGCACGCGGGTCAGTCCGGTCAGCTGCAGGAAGATCTCGTGTATGTCCTCGCCGATCTCCTCGTTTGCGGTCAGCAGCCCGTAATCGGTGTAGAGCCGCGCCGTCTTGAAGTGATAATTGCCGGTGCCCAGGTGGCAATAGCGGCGCAGGCCCTTGTCCTCGCGGCGCACGACCATGACCAGCTTGGCGTGGGTCTTGAATCCGAACACCCCGTACATCACGTGCGCGCCGGCTTCCTGCAGCTTGGTCGCGATGTCGATATTGGTTTCCTCGTCGAAGCGCGCGCGCAGCTCGATGATGACGGTGACGTCCTTGCCCGCCTGCGCGGCCTCGGCGAGCGCATCGACGATCGTCGAGTCGCTGCCGGCGCGGTACAGGGTCTGCTTGATCGCGAGGACCTGTGGGTCGGCGGCGGCGTGCCGGATGAAGTCGGCAACCGGATTGAAGCCCTGGAACGGATGGTGCAGCAGCAGGTCGCCGGCGCGGATCACCGAGAGCAGGTCGTTGCCCGCCTTCAGGCGCTCGGGAAGGCTTGGATGAAACGCCGGGTACTTGAGATCCGTGCCATCGATCAGTTCGTACAGCGCCAGCAGGCGATTCAGGTTGACCGGTCCGCTGACGCGGTACACGTCCGGCACCGTGAGGCCGAACTGACCGCGCAGGTACGACAGGATTTCCTCCGGGCATTCCTGGGCGACCTCCAGCCGTACCGCTTCGCCGTAGCTGCGTGAGGCCAGTTCACCTTCGACGGCGCGCAGCAGGTCATCGACCTCTTCCTGCTCGACGAACAGATCGCTGTTGCGCGTCACGCGGAACTGGTAGCAGCCGCGCACGTTCATGCCCGAGAACAGCTTGGAGACGAACGCCTCGACGATGGTCCCCAGGAATACGAACTGATGGCTGCCCAGTTCGGCCGGAAGCCGGACCAGGCGCGGCAGCGAGCGCGGCGCCTGCACGACGGCGAGTCCGCTGTTGCGGCCGAACCCGTCCTCGCCGTCGACGACGATCGCGAAGTTGAGGCTCTTGTTCAGGATCTTCGGAAACGGCCGCGCGGGGTCCAGTGCCAGCGGACTGAGTACCGGCTCGACCTCGCGCGCGAAATAGCCGGCGAGCCACTCGCCCTGCGCCTCCGACCAGGTCTCCTGCGACAGAAACACGATGCCGCGTTCGGCAAGCTCCGGCAGCAGCACCCGGTTCAGCAGATCATATTGCTCGTCCAGCAGTCGCGCCGCGCACGCGCTGATCGCCGTCAGCTGCTCGGGCACCGACAGGCCGTCGGGTCCTGGCTGCACCGCACCGGCCTCGACCAGTTCCTTGAGGCTGGCGACCCGGATCTCGAAGAACTCATCGAGGTTCGCGCACGAGATGCACAGGAATTTCACGCGCTCGAGGATCGGGATGCGCGGATCCCTGGCCTGCTCGAGGACGCGCTGGTTGAACTCGAAGAACGACAGTTCGCGATTGATGTAGAACTGCGGCTTCTGCAGGTCGAGGTCGCTCACCGGCCGATCCCGCCCTGCATCCGCGCGGTGAAGTCGACGCGCGCCGCGTCGCTCGCATCGCTGCGGATCCCCGACATCAGAGCGACGTGCAAGCCCATCTGACCTGGTGGTGTCCGGTTAATTGGCGGCAAGTTCCGGACGCGTATCGATTCGGGGCTGGGGCAGATTCGCCGCGAACCTCGGATCCGCGGCGGGCGGCGGTTCAAGCTTGCCGAGCAGCGGCGCGGCCTGGCCGAGGAACAGGCGCAGCGCATCGGCATGCAGCGGTTCGGCCGCGGGCAGCTGAACCGTCTGGGGATCCTTGTGCACGCCGTTCACGAGGTACTCGTAGTGCAGGTGCGGGCCCGTCGCAAGGCCGGTCATGCCGACGTAGCCGATGACCTCGCCCTGTTGCACGCGCGAGCCAACGCGCAGGTTCGAGGCAAATCGCGACAGATGGCCGTAGAGCGTGGCAACGCTGGTGCTGTGCGACAGCATCACGGCATTGCCGTAGCCGCCGCGGCGACCGGCGAAACTGACGCGCCCATCGCCGGCGGCATGCACGGGCGTGCCGGTGGGGGCGGCATAATCGGTGCCCATGTGACCGCGGATCCGGTTCAGGACCGGATGCAGCCGATGCGGATTGAAAGCGGAGCTGATGCGCGTGAATTCAACCGGGGTGCGCAGGAAGGCTTTGCGCATGGGCTGTCCCTGCGGCGTGTAGTACCCCGCCTGGGCGCCGTCCGCCGCGAATCGCACCGCGCGATACACCTTGCCGTCATTGACGAACTCCGCCGCAAGGATATCTCCGTCACGGATTTTGCGGCCGTCCTGGTAGATCTCCTCGTATACCGCGGTGAAATGATCGCCCTCGCGGATGTCGAGCACGAAATCGATGTCCCAGGCGAATATGTTGGCGAGGCGCAGCGTGGTGGCGTCGGCGATCCCGGCCGATTCGGCCGCCTGGAACAGCGAGGAATCGATCGTCGCGGTGGCGGTACGAATGCGCGTCTCGGTCGGATTGCTGATCATCTGCGCGGCAAATCCGGTGTCCTGGCGCACGACCTTCAGCGTCGCGGTCTCGCTGACCTTGCGCGACAGTTCCTTGATCTCGCCGTCGCTGTGCGTGAGCTTGATCGAATCGCCGGGCTTCAGGAAATCGATGCTCTGGCGGATGCCGGGCAGGCTGCGGATGGCCTGCAGGTCGGCCTGATCGAGCGCCATGCGCCGGAAAATCCGGTCCAGCGTGTCGTTGCGCCCCACGACGACCTCGATCGTCGAGACCGCGACACCGGCCTGCTGGACCCGTACCGGCGTGCCGTCGGCGGTGCCGGGAGCCGCGGGGCTGATCGCGGCGGGGGCCGCGGGGGCGGGCGCATGCTTGTAGATGACCGGTGCAGGCGCCGCCGCGGTCGGCGCGGGGGCGTCATGGGCCGCGTGCCATAGCAGCATGGCCGCGCTGAGCGCAGCCGCAGCCGGCGCAATCCGGGCCGTCAGCCTGCCGGCCCAGCGGGGGAGCCGGCGGAAGATGATCCGGGAAAATAGGCTTTTTTTGCTCGACACCAGCGATTCTCGAGGCCTGGGGAGCGGCTAAAGGTAGCCGCCAGCCCCCTTGAGGTCAATCGTCTGTTTCCGGCGACGCGACCTGAGGGCCTGTCCTGCCCCGGACGGGGGTGGGGTTCCCGATGCCCCGGGGTGCGTGACTTCACGATTTTTGCCGTGCAATAGCCCGGATCCGACAGGGTAGGATGCGCTACATGCCGAACCAGGCCCCGATCCTGCCGATCATGCGCGCCGCCCACTACCGGCTCGTACTGCTGTTCCTGGTCTCGGGTGCCGCGGCGCTGGTCTATCAGGTCTGCTGGCAGCGTCTGCTGTTCGAATCGGTCGGCGTCGACATGGAGTCGGTCACGATCATCGTGTCGACGTTCATGCTGGGCCTGGGGCTGGGATCGCTCGCGGGCGGCGCACTGGCCGACCGCTACCCGGAGCGCAGCCTCGAGATGTTCGCGCTGATCGAGCTGGCTACGGCCGTGTTCGGGATCCTGAGCCCTGCGCTGATCCGCGTCGCCGGCGTTGCCGCCGTCGATCGCCCGGCTGCGGTGATCGCGACCATCAATTTCGGCCTGCTGCTGATTCCGACCACGCTGATGGGAGCAACCCTGCCGATCCTCGTGACCCGCGTCGTCCGCCGGTATCGCAACCTGGGAGTCTCGGTTGGGGTGCTGTATTTCGCCAATACGCTGGGCGCCGCGCTGGGCGCCGGCCTGACCGGCTTCGTCGCACTCTATTACATCGGGCTTGCCGCAACGATCGACTCGGCGGCGGCGCTGAACGCGGCGGTCGCCGCGCTGGTGTGGTTCGGCCTGCGGGATGCACGTGCTTAGCTTCGCCTGGTGGCTGTCGTTCCTGATCGGCTTCCTGAGTCTCAGCGAAGAGATCCTGTGGGTGCGCGTGATCGGCTTCCGCTATGAATCCTTGCCGCCCGCGTTTTCGTTCGTGCTGACGTGCTATCTGGCCGGCATTGCCGTTGGCGCGGCCTGCGGCAAGCGCCTGTGCGCACGCGCACGCAATCTGTACGGCGCCGCCGCCGTCGTGCTGTGCGTGGCCGCGCTTTCCGACGTGCTGACGCCGGTGCTGATCGGTCGCCTCATCGCCCGGCCCGACGTGAGCCTGGCGATCCCGGGCCTTGCGATAGCGGTCACGGCGGCGCTGAAGAGCACGATGTTTCCGATCGTTCATCACTGGGGAGCCGCGGCCGAAGGCCCTCACGTCGGCAGGTCCGTCTCGCGGATCTACTTCGGCAATATCCTCGGCGCCACGCTCGGTCCGCTGCTGACCGGCTTTCTGGCGCTCGATCACCTCAGCGTCGACGAGTGCTTCGGCGTGGCGGCCGCGATCTGCCTGCTGGCATCCGCGGCCTGCGTGCTCAGGAGCAGGCGGCCGTCGCTGATCCTGGTCACCCTCGCCGCCGCGATCCTCTCGAGCGCGATCGCCATGAAGGTCGTCGTTCCGGGGCCGGGTTCCCTCGGTCTGCTGGCCAATGGCGGCGCCCGCTCGCTGCTGTACTTCATCGCCAACCGGCACGGCGTCGTGCACGGGGCGCGCACCTCGCAGGGCGTCTTCGTGTACGGCGGCAACGTCTATGACGGCATCACCACGACCAACGTCGAGACCAACCCGAATCGCCTGGATCGCCTGTATGTGCTGGCGCTGCTGCGGCCGCAGCCGAAGCGCGTGCTGTTCGTCGGCCTCTCGACCGGCGCGTGGGTGCGGGCGATGGAGGGATTTCCGGACGTCGAGCGCATTGACGTCGTGGAGATCAACCCCGCTTATCTCGACGTGATCCGCGCCTTCGGGCAGGTGTCGGCGCTGCTGAAGGATACGCGCGTTCATATCGAGATCGACGATGCCCGCCGCTGGCTGCGCCGCAACCCGGAAGCCCGTTTCGATGCCGTGGTCCAGAACACCACCTACCACTGGCGTGCGAACGTGGGCAATCTGCTGTCGCGCGAGTACTTCACGGAGATCCGGGGTCACCTGAATCCCGGTGCGGTATTCATAGCCAACGCAACCGGATCTTTCGATGTCCTCGCCACCGCGCAGGCGGTGTTTGCGCATGCCTACCGCTACACGAATTTCGTCTATGCATCGGACCGGACCCTGGTGCCGGACAGCGCCGGCCTGCTGCAGGTCCGCCGTCCGAACGGGACGCCATTCGTGTACGAGCGGGCGCCGGCCAGCAGCGTCGAGGCGCAGCTCGCGGACATGCACCTCGAGCCGGTCGGGCAATTCCTGGCGCGGCACCACGCCGACGCCGCCGTCGTCACGGACGACAACCTGATCACGGAATACCGGCACGGGCGCAGGTTCGGTCCCTGGTTCCTGCGGGCACTGCTGCCGCCCGAGACGCCGGAATTCGAGTTCGGCGAGCCGTGAGGGCTGCGCCATGGCACGCGACCCGCGAAGCGGGCGTTGCTATAGTCAGCGCTCGTCAATCACGCATCCCCGAATGATCGGGCAAAGGAACAGGGTCTTGGCTGGAAATCTTGAACATCAGCTCGCCGAACTGCGGCGCGGCGCCGTCGACCTGATTCCGGAGCAGGAACTGCGCCGCAAGCTCGCCCGGGGCAAGCCGCTGCGCGTCAAGGCCGGATTCGATCCGACCGCGCCGGACCTGCATCTCGGCCACACGGTGCTGATCAACAAGCTGCGGCAGTTCCAGCAGTTCGGCCACGAGGTGATCTTCCTGATCGGGGATTTCACCGGGATGATCGGGGACCCGACCGGCAAGAGCGCGACGCGCCCGCGGCTGACGACGGAGGAGATCGCCGCCAACGCCATTACCTACCAGGAACAGATCTTCAAGATCCTGGACCGGGAACGGACCGTCATCGACTTCAATTCCCGCTGGATGGGGGCGATGAGCGCGGCCGGACTGGTGGAACTCGCGGCCCGGCACACCGTGGCGCGGATGCTGGAGCGGGATGACTTCCAGAAGCGCTACAAGAGCGGGCAGCCGATCGCGATCCATGAGTTCCTGTACCCCCTCGTCCAGGGCTATGACTCGGTGGCGCTGCGCGCCGACGTCGAGCTGGGCGGCAGCGACCAGAAATTCAACCTGCTGGTGGGCCGGCAACTGCAGGAGGCCTACGGGCAGGAGCCCCAGGTCGTCCTGACCATGCCCCTGCTGGAGGGCCTGGACGGGGTGCAGAAAATGTCCAAGTCCCTGGGCAACACCATCGGGATTCATGACGCACCGCAAGAAATGCTCGGCAAGCTGATGTCGGTATCCGATACGCTGATGTGGCGCTATTTCGAGCTGCTGAGCTTCCGGCCCGCCGCCGAAATTGCTGCTTTGCAGCAGGCCGTCGCAGACGGCCGGAACCCGCGCGACGTCAAATTCGAGCTGGCGCATGAAATTGTCGCCCGGTTCCACTCCCCGGCCGCCGCGGACGCGGCAAAAGCCGATTTCCTGGCGCGCTTTGCGCAGGGTGCGGTCCCCGAAAACCTCGAGGAGCAGGTGCTGCAGATTGCCGGACCTGCAGCGCGGCTGACCGGTATCCTCAAGGACCTGGGGTTTGCCGCGAGCGCCTCGGAGGCCTCGCGCAAGATCGAGGCTGGTGCCGTGCGCATCGACCAGGAAAAGGTCACCAGTCATCGGCATGAACTGCTGGCCGGCAACACGTATGTCGTGTCGGTGGGCAAGCGCGCTTTCGCAAAAATAAGGCTGGAAAACAGCCTGCGGTGACGCCCGCTCCAAAAAGATTGTGACTATTGGTTGACAGCGCGAAACCCGGGGCTATACTGCGCGCCCTTCCAAGAGAAAGGCGATTTTTGAGGTTTTCCGGGCATTGACGGACACCCAAATCGCGCTATACTTGAAAGTCTTTCCCCGGACCTTTGTCGTCGCGGGTCGCTATTTAAAAATTTGAACAGGTAACTTGTGTGGGGACTCGCGTCAGTGCGCCTTTGGTGCAATTGATGATGAGTTCCAAACGACCAGCTGTTCATTCTTGCCGTAGCGGC
>CAVPNS010000011.1:0-19693 GCA_963706815.1 uncultured Gammaproteobacteria bacterium | reverse complement strand
CCAGTGGTGCACGGCGTTCAAGGCGTCGTTGTCGTGGAACATCAAGTTCCCCTCCCAGATGCCGAACACCATTTGTACGGCGTAAAAGCTGAAAACCCCGAACGTCATGAGCCAGAATGAATACTTGATGAGCCGCAGCGAGTAAATCGTGCGACCGCTCAAGATCGGCAGCAGATAGTAGGTCACGCACATGACCAACATGACGACACCGCCGACCAGATTGATGTGCGCATGAGCCAACGGATCGATCATGTGCCCGGGACCGCCGAACGGGCTGCCGATCGAGTCGAGCCAGGCCCTGATCGGCGGCACGACTTGCAACATGCCGTGCATCGTGCCGATGAACAGCGAGAATGCAGAGACCACTAAGAACTTGACGAGGCTACGATGGAAGACGCCATCGGCAGGAGATACTTTAGACATAGATTTGACGATCACCGGTTCCGCCAGCCTACGGCCGGGTCCCCGGAACCGAAAAGCTAGCCGCGGTTCAGCACCTCGGAAACCGCGGCGATCTACTTGAACCGCTGCGAGCGGACTCGCCTATTCCACGACTCGCTTCATTTCTCCACGACGCGCTTCATACCGATGCTAAACAGACCAGCCGACACCAAAATGCCGCCGACAAAAAGAATCACCGGAATCCACATGTAGCCCACGTTCATCTGCCGCTCCTCATCTCAATTCAGTGCTGGTTTTTAAGACTATCACGGGCCCTTATGCATGGCAAAGATCCGAGCGCTCAGAGCGCCGCTCCGGAAGGCTTCAGGTGCAAAATGACGCCGCCCGGCTCTCTGGAGAGTACTTCGATCTGTGGCCCCAGCTGCGCGAAATTGATCGCCAGAGCGTGATCCTGAAACTTATCGCCGAGTATCACGTACGAAACGCCGCGCATCATCGCCAGCTGGCCGCTCGGATCTTTCGCCGCGGGAGGCAACGGCAGGCCGTCGCATTTACACGCGATCGAGGTCCGCGCCGGCCACGAGCTCGCGACGAGCACCGGAGCGGCCGGGTGTTCGCTGGTCGTGCCCTCGGTGGCGCGCAGACTGTTGACGCCTTGCGCAAAGTCGCTGATCACCTGATCCTCGGCGGACAGCAGCTTGTCGCGTCCCAATTCGAAATCGTTCCTATTCGTGCGCATGAACGCCGTGCAGATCAGCAGGAGAAGCACCCAAAGCCATCCGCGTTGCACGAGCAGCCCACGGCCGGCGAGCGGCGCGCAGGCGCGCAGCAACCACGGCAAGCCTCCATAGAGCAGCAGCGCGAGCATCAGCAGTGCCCAGGCGCGATCGGCTGCGACCGCGCCGATGAGTACGGAGAGCAGCAGCGTGCCGCCGGTCAGATCCGCGAGCAGGCGCTTGCCTTCGTGCAACGCAATCGCGGCGGTCAACGCGATCAAACTTAAGCCGCCGAGCAACTCCGCGTTCGAGAGCTGGCCGAGAATGCCGCTGCCGTTGAAAACTGCGGCGGCCGCGGGCAGCGGGTTTTGCCACCAGATCGTGCCGGGCCAACCGAGGCGCATCGCCAGCACGAGCACCACGACCAGCGGAATGCCGATCAGAAAAAATTCACGGTGTCGCTGGTCCGGTGGATCGCGCCACCAGGTAAACATCAGCATCGCCGGATAGGCGACACCGGCCGGATGCAAGCTGACCGCAGCCGCGCAAGCCAATAATTGCACGAAGTACGCGCCGCCGAATGTTCCGCGTTCAACGGCCTGCATGCGGTTGAGCCAGGCGGCCGCTCCAAGAATCGCGAGCAGAAAGGGAGCCGCGGACAGCGAGTTGATGCCATCGACGGTCAAAGGCGCGATCATCAGCAAACCGGTCGCGAGCAGCGCGGCTTCGGCCTGATCGTCGCGGCGGCGCCAGCGATACAGAGCGATTGCGGCCCCTGCCATGATCAGCAAAGTCAGCACCTTGGCGGCGATGACCTGACCGGGACACAAGAAGCCCAGCGGCAAAAAAAGTATGACGCGGATATCCGGCGCACCCAGCGTGAAAGCCGCGCTCGCGACCGCATCGCCGATCGACCACGCGAGCAGCAAGGCCTTAGCGCCTTCCTCGGTGAGTCCATAGGGTCGGTGCGCATGGTGATCGCGACCAAATGCGGCCCAGGGCAGCAACAGTAGGCCGGCCCGCGAGCTCGAGCAGCAGCGTCGCGCAGCTTCATGATCTATGCCTTGCCGGGCTGACACGCGGTCGTAGCAATTCATTACCGCCTGATAATCGCCGTCCTGGGCGAATTGCCCTCGATGGAAAATGAACTGGCGGCGCTTGCCCTGTTCGGTCACCCCGGTCAAGCCGAATGATCCGGCCCGATCGATCGCGGAACAGCTTCAAGTCGCGCCGCAATCGGATGACTTCACCGCTTCTTCAGCACCAAGTCGGCGGCGCCGGTCGCGGCCTCGATCGCGACCGGCGCGGACGGGCAGCCACATCAGTCGCGTGGTCAGGATGCGATTGGCGCCGGCGATGAGGAAGAAACAGGCGATGAAGCCGAGCAGGTACGCGAGCGGTACCTTGTCGTCGTACAAGCTGCTGACGGCAAAAACTCGCCAGCGCCGAGACCGTCGGCACGTACAGCAGCGCATCCCAGAAGATGCCCTGATAGTCGCGACAAAGCGTATAGCGTGTTCCAGCACTCATGGACCGGCACCGAATTCAAGTCACTGTTATTTCAGGCTCAGCCCGGCCGAAGGCCGCTCTGGATGGCGTCTTCGATCTCGCTGTACAGCATCGAGCCGGCCTGCTGGAAGCGGACGACGCCGTGGCCATCGATGACGAACGTCCACGGATCGCCGGGCACACGATAGGCCTTGTAGGCTTCCGGACTGCTGTACTGGTCCATGTGTATGAAGATCATCCGGCCGTCATATTTCTCCAGCAGGGACTTGATCATCTGCAGCTGCCGGTCGCAGGGAGTGCAGTGCGCCGGCGTCGCGAACTCCAGCAGCACCGGCTTGCCGCTCGCGAGCGCCTGGTCCACGGAATACTGGTACATCCGCTCATCGGGCTGCCGGTAAGTGGTTATGCGCGAGACGTCGCCGCCGACATCCGCGAGGTTCCGGGTGTGCACCCGCGGCGCCACCTGGCCGAGGTTCAGCGCCATCGAGGCATAGTGCGACTGCTGCGCACGGCCGTCGCAGGCGTTCAGCGCGATCAAGGCCAGGACCGATGCCAGTGCGCACGCGCCGCGCCGCCTCATCAGGAATATCCCTGGCCCGTCTTGTAGATGTTGTATCCCCAGATGATGTTCGCGAGCAGCACCAGCATGCCGAAGGTGCCGACCCCGGCCATCAGGTGCGATACCGTGCGCTCGACGGCCTCGCCGGGATCATAGCCGCCGATCACGCCGGCCAGCGTGAACAGCCCTACCATGCCGACGAGTCCGACGTTGTGCATCCAGAAGTGCACCTTGACGAGCGGCATGCTGTAGATCGGGCGATTGACGAGGCGCGGAACGAAGTAATAGATCGAGCCGAAGATCGCCATTTCAACCCAGCCGAGCAGGTTGATGTGGCCATGCGCCAGCAGGATCAGGTGACCGTGCGGCGCGGTGTCGACGTACATGCGGATCACCGGTACGCCGCCCATCACGGCGCCCCACGAAAAACCGATGATCGCATACACGATGCAGGCGTAGACGAACAGCAGCGTATAGCGCGTGTATTCGCTGTCGTTGATTCCAGGCCGCGCCGAGTCTGTCCCGCTCATGCTACTTGTCCTTGTCGGTGTGCGGGCCTGGCTTCGTCCCGCACATCATTAAATTGCGATTTCCACGACGACGGCGCCCAGATCTTGACCATGTCGTCGATGAATCCGGAGCGTCCTTCCACCGGAACACGCGCATCGGGCGATCCCTGCGTGGCCTTCAGTTCCGACAGGAAGATCGCAAGCGAATGCAGATCCTGTTCCGGCAACTGGGCCACATAGGCTGCCCCCTTGCCGACGCCGTGGTCCAGCGTCTCCGTCCCGTAGGTCGGCTCCGGCTGATGCAGGAACGCGACCAGGTAATCCAGCGTGCGCCTCGAGCCGATGCCATCGAGATTGACGCCGTTATTGGTGCCGTTGCGCACCGCGCGATGACACGCCGAGCAGCCCAGGTCGCGAAAACGCTCCGAGCCGCGCAGCCCTTCGGGCGAGAAATCGAAGTGCGACGTGATGGCGTACATCTTCCTGCCGGAATGCGCCCGGTAGATCTCCATGCCGATGAAGCTCACGACCGCAAACAGCACGAACGCGGCGGTAACGCCGAACAGGACCTTCTCGCCCAATCGCAAGCCACTCTTCTTCATCGTGGCAAGCCCCGATCCCCGTTACTTCGACCGTCCCTGGTCGCTGATATCCGAAGTATAACCCTGTGCCGGACGCAGCGGTGAAGTACAGGAACCGGGTCAATCACTGATTGGTGACGGGGATGATCGTATTCCCGACCGTCGTCGGCGCCGCCGAAGACAGATAGGTCGCGAGGTTGTTGATATCCGCATCAGTGAGATTATGCGGCAATCTTGCGCATCATGCCGTAGGGATCATTGGCGCGGCTCTCATCACGCCACGCCGTCAGCTGCGCAACGAGATACGTGTATTTCTGTTGGCCGATCACAGGAAACATCGGCGCTGCGCCGCGACCGTTGTAGCCATGGCAGGACTGGCAGGCCGAGACCTTGCCGATGACGCCGTACTTGACGATGGCGAGGCCTTCGTACCTTTCGCCGATCGTCGTCCCGCCTTCCTTCAGTTCCTGCAGGTTCGACAGATCCGGCGGACCCTTCAGCGTGTTGACGTAGCCAGCCACATCGCGCCGCTCCTGTTCGGTCAGCGCCGCCGCGAACACCGGCATGACCGCGCCCGCGCCGCTCGGTACGCGCCTGCCGTTCGCGAGGTCGCCGAGTTGCTTGACCACATAGGGAAAGCCGATGTTCGCGAGGCGCGGAGCGCCCATCGCGTCCAGGCCCCAGCCGCCCTCGCCGTGGCAGGTCATGCACGCGGGCACCGCGTCGCCTTTGCCCTCGGTGAAAATCTTCTTGCCATTGGCGATGTTCGCCCCGGGTGAATCGAGCCCTTCCTCAGCAATCGCGCCGCAGGAAAAAAGCACCGCGACGGTCGCGAGCAACGAAGGAACAGCACATTTACCGAGGAACGCACGCATTCAGATACCCCCTTGAAATCACTTTTAAGACAACGCGGCTGAAATCCATCGTCGTCATCTACGCCCTGTTTCGCGGCGCCTGCAGCGCCATTTCTTCGATGATTCGTCGGGATCGTACTACGGATGGAAACGCATTTCCACAGTATGGCCGCGCTATCGCCTGTTATCTCGCAGTGTTGCAGGCGAAATGATAATTTATCGCATCAACGCGAAATGCTGCGGTCATCTTCAGGCGAGGATTCCAATGATTGAAACGATCACGCTGATCCTGTTCGTATCGGCGATACTGTTCATCGCGCTGGCGTCCCCGAAGCCGGCCGGCAAGGACGGCAAGGACAAGACCCCCGCCGACACCGGGGATCGCGCCGGCGACAAGGGCCCCGCCGGCGACAAGGACCCCGCCGGCGACAAGGACCCCGCCGGCGACCAGGATGCCGTGGACGGCAAGGATCAGGCGGACAAATGATGCTCCGCAGAGCGGGGCAACCGCGGCGTCAGCGCAAACCGTGGATTGCCGCGACCCGGTAGGTACTTTCCACAGAGTTATTGCCGCATGGCCCCTGTGAATTGTCGTGCATGGGCCCCATTTCGCTGTCTGAATGATCTATATAATGTGCCATTACCCAAGGATCCACGGAGCTTGAGAAAACATGACGGGCAGTAACTGGGAATCGCCGCCGATCAATTGGCCGGCAGCGCTGATGTTCGTGCTGACCGCCGCTGTGGCGGTAACCGTAGTGCCCTGGTACGCCATCGCGCATGGCTATCACGCCGCCGCGTGGATCTGGTTCGCCGTGATCCTGAGCGTCAACGAGCTGGCGATCACCTGCGGCTATCACCGCCTGTTCGCGCACGCCACCTACGAGGCGCATCCCGCGCTGAAGCTCGTCTACCTGCTGCTCGGCGCAATGGCGCTGCAGAACAGCGCGCTGCTGTGGAGCGCAGGGCACCGCGTGCATCACCGCTACATCGATGATCCGCAGCGCGATCCTTACTGCGCGCGCCGCGGTTTCTGGTTTTCACACATCGGCTGGATGCTGCGCAACTACCCGAGCGGGGAGCCTGACCTGTCCACGGTGCCCGACCTGCGGCGCGATCCGCTGGTGATGTGGCAGCACCGCCATTACCTGGCGATCACGCTGACCATGAATTTCGGGCTGCCGCTGCTGATCGGCTGGGCGAGCGGCGACATCGTCGGCGTGCTGCTGCTGGCCGGCGTGCTGCGGCTCGTCGTCAGCCATCACCTGACGTTCTTCATCAACTCGCTGGCGCACATCGTCGGCATCCAGCCGTACACGGACGAGAACACGGCGCGAGACAATGCCGTCGTGGCGTTGCTGACGTTCGGCGAGGGCTACCATAATTTCCATCACATGTTCGCGCACGACTACCGCAACGGCGTGCGCTGGTGGCAGTGGGATCCTTCCAAGTGGTTCATCTTTGCGATGCACTGGCTGGGCCTGGCGACGGACCTGAAGCGCGTGCCGGATTTCAGGATCCAGCGGGCGCAGCTCGACACCCAGTTCCGCCGCGCCGAACGCCAGCTGGCGCGCCACGCTGGCAGCGGCGCGCAATTCGAGCAGCTGCGCCAGCGCATCACCGAGGAGTACGAGACCTTCCGCACCGCGGTGGCCGCGTGGACCCAGTTGCGCGAGCAGTGGCTGCAGGAAACCCGGCGGGCCGTGATCGAGCGCTGGGAGCGTTCGATCCTGCAATCGCGTCTCAAGGAACTCGAACATGGCCTGCGCCTGCAGATGCGCCGCATGCGGGTGCTGAGCGCGCAACTCGGGTAAAACGGGACTATCATTGGCTTGGCAGGGGTCTGAAGCCGACCGGACCCCGGTGAGGCCAACGTGATCGCCGCAAGCCTACGAAGAACTGCCGCAGCCTGTGCGCTGGCCATTCTGGGGATGGCTTTCAACCTCGAGGCCCGGGCGCAGATGCCGCAGCGCGGCACCGGCAGCGCCGTGGTGCTGGACATCCGCGACGCCATCGGGCCTGCAACCAGCCGCTATTTCGTGCAGACGCTGCACGATGCGGCGCAGCGCGGCGCCAGTCTGGTGATCCTTGAGCTGGACACGCCGGGCGGCCTGGACGCGTCCATGCGCGAGATGATCCAGGCGATGCTGGCCTCTCCGATCCCGGTCGCGGTGTTCGTTGCGCCGTCGGGCGCGCGCGCCGCCAGCGCCGGCACCTACCTGCTTTACGCGAGTCACATAGCGGCGATGGCGCCGGCGACGAACCTCGGCGCGGCGACGCCGGTGCAGATGATCGACGCCGGCAACCAGTCCGCGAAGCAGCCGGACCAGGCAGCACCGGCGGATACGCATGAGCGCAAGGCCGTCAACGACGCCGTCGCCTATATCCGCAGCCTGGCGGAACTGCGGCACCGCAATGCGGAGTGGGCCGAGTCCGCCGTGCGCGAGGCGACCAGCCTGAGTGCGAATCAGGCGCTCGACCGGCACGTCATCGACCTGGTTGCCGACGACACCACGGATCTCCTCGCAAAGCTCGACGGCCGCCAGGTCACGACGGTCGGCGGCGTCGTGACGCTGCAAACGCGTCATCTGTCGGTCGAGCATGTCACCGCCGACTGGCGCACGCAGCTGCTCGCCGCGCTGACCAATCCGAATGTCGCATACCTCCTGCTGCTGGTCGGCATCTACGGACTGCTGCTGGAAGGCTATAACCCCGGCGCCGTGCTGCCCGGCGTCACCGGGGCCATCTGCCTGCTGCTGGCGCTGTATTCGCTGCAGATCCTGTCGGTCAACTACGCCGGGCTCGCGCTGATGCTGCTCGGCGTCGCGCTGTTCGTGGCCGAGGGCTTCATCGGCAGCTTCGGCGCGCTCGGTGTCGGCGGCATCGTGGCTTTCGTGGCCGGCTCGCTGCTGCTGCTGGACCGCACGGTACCCGGATTCGCCATTGCCCGGCCGCTGATTGCTGCGATGGGCTTCGTCGGCGGCCTGATTGCCGTCGGTGTCGTCGTGTACGCGGTACGTGCCCGGTCGCGGCCCGTCGTCACCGGCGTCGAACAGCTGCTCGGCGAGACCGCCATTGCCATCGGTGATTTCGCTCATGCCGGCACGGTGCGCGTGCGCGGCGAACTATGGCAGGCCGTGACGCATGAACAGGTCAGGAGCGGTGATGCGTTGCGGATCCTGCACGTCGAAGGGCTCACGGTGACGGTTGCACGGCCGCAAACCCGGGCGTCGATTTAACCTAAGGAGCCTCGACATGATTTTTACGCTGCCGGTCATCGTCATTCTGGTGCTGGTGCTGATCTCGTTCATCCGGGTCCTGAACGAGTATGAGCGCGGCGTCATGCTCACGTTCGGCCGCTTTACCGGCATCAAGGGTCCCGGCATCGTGCTGGTGGCGCCGCTCGTGCAGCGTCTCGTGAAAGTGGACCTGCGCGTGGTGGTGCTGAACGTGCCTCCGCAGGACGTGATTACCCGCGACAACGTCTCGGTCAAGGTCAGCGCGGTCGTGTATTTTCGCGTCGTCGATGCCGGCAAATCCGTGCTGCAGGTGGCCCAGCCATTCGAGGCGACGAGCCAGTACGCGCAGACGACGCTGCGTTCCGTGCTCGGCCAGCACGAACTCGACGAGCTGCTGGCGCAACGCGACCGGCTGAACCAGGATATCCAGCGCATTCTCGACCAGGCGACGGAGGCCTGGGGCATCAAGGTGGCGAGCGTCGAGATCAAGGACGTCGACATCACCGAAACCATGATCCGGGCCATCGCCCGCCAGGCTGAAGCCGAGCGCATCCGGCGCGCCAAGGTCATTCACGCCGAAGGCGAGAAGCAGGCCTCGGCCATGCTGGTCGAGGCGGCCGGCACGCTCGCGCAGCAGCCGCAGGCGATGCAGCTGCGCTACCTGCAGACGCTGGCCGACATCTCGAACGAGAAATCATCGACGATCGTGTTTCCGCTGCCGCTCGACCTGATCGGGCCGTTGATCAAGCGACCGGGCGCCCAGCAGAACGTCGACTAGGAAATCTCCTGGTCGTTATCGGCGGGCAGCGTCGTCAGCGCGAGCTCGATGTTCGAGGCCAGGCTCTTCGCATACTTTGCCGCCTCGAACAGGCGAACCGACTCGTAGAACCCGGCCTTGCGCCGGAAATCATCGATGTCCTGCAGCAGCGTCGTGCGCAACTGGTCCGGGGTCATGGCGTTTCTCCTGTGCAGTCGTTCGAATGCAGCCATGCTACGCCCTTTGGCCTCTCGGGTTGCCGCGGCGCGGCTATTTGCCGCACCGCGATGGCCGGTCGCATCCGGTGCGATTGCGTCTCATTGACTCATTCCAGCCGACCTGAAACACTGCCCCGATCGGCACCGCTTGTCGCGGTGCCGCACGTCACAACGACAGGGTTTGATCCTGCCATCCGTACGAAGGAGTCGGTCATGAATGTACTCAGAACAACGCTGCTGACCTGCGCACTTGGGATTTCCGGGATCGCAATGGCCGAGGAGCCCTCGGTCAAGATCTCTGCACCGGCCGATGGTGCCAAGGTGGGCACGATGGCCATCGCCGTCGCCTACGAGGTCGTACCGGGCCCGAAGGGCGATCATGTGCACCTGTACATCGATGACAATGAAGCCAAGGTGCTGCGCCAGCTCAAGGGCACCTACACGATCGATTCGCTGAAGGCCGGGCCGCACAACGTATGCATCAAGGTCGTCGACAAGAGCCATACGCCGATCGGCGTCGAAAAATGCATCAAGGTCACGGCCGGCTGATGGCAAATCGCATCCGGAGCCGGTGACACGGCCGCGTGGACCTCCAGGATCTCGGCTACGCCCTGACTCAGGTTGTCCACAACCTGGGGGCGGTGTCGGTGACGGGCGGCGCCGCGGCCGCGTGCTGCCTGAAGCTTGCGCAACCCCAGGCGGCCCGGCGGCGGCTGTTGTGGCTGATACTTGGCGGCTGGGCGGCGCAGGGCGCGAGCGGCGTAGCCTTTGGCGCGATCAGCTACGCCGGCTACGGGCGCCTGCCCGACATCCATGGCATCGCGATCGCGGCGCTGATCCTGAAGATGGCCTGCGCCGCCGCAGGATTTGCGCTGGCGGCGTTGTATCTGGCGCGCGAGTCCGGCTGGACCGAGGCGCGCCGCAGGCGCGCATGTTGCGCATTGTTCGCATTTGCCCTGACGGCACTGAGCGCGGCGGCGTTCCTGCGCTGGTTCTCGTGACCGGCATTCCGGAGTATGCTGCAAGCGACTTCCAGAGGCTTGGGGTAAGGCATGAACACGGTCATTCCGGACGTTGCACTGATCGACAACAGCGATGAGCGCGCACCGCTGGTGCTGGTGCTGGATTGCTCCGGCAGCATGCAGGAACAAAGCAAGATCCAGCTGCTGAACGACGGACTCAGGACGCTCGCGGAAGATCTGAAGGCCGATCCGATTGCCGCGCGCTGCGGCCGTGTCCTGGTCATTTCCTTCGGCGGCGACGCGAACGTGGAGATCATCGGCGACTGGACCGATGCCATGGATTTCAAGCCGCCGGAACTGCTCGCGGGCGGACTGACGCCGCTCGGCGCGGCCATGCGCTGTGCGCTGGACGAAGTCGAGTCGCAGAAGAACCAGATGCGCACCGCGGGCGTATCGTACAAGCGGCCGATCATCATGCTGCTGTCGGACGGCGAGCCCACCGACGACTGGCGCCAGGTCGCGGCCGATTGCAAGAGCGCGGAGAGCGCGCACAAAGTGAACATCATGGCGATCGGAATCGGCGACGAGGCCAACCGGGAAACGCTCGGGCAGTTCAGCAACAAGGGCGCGCTCTCCCTGAGCGGGCTCAAGTTCAGGGAATTGTTCGTCTGGCTGAGCCGCAGCATTCGTGCGGTCTCGCGCGCAGCGGCGGGCGGATCGGTGCAGCTGAACCCGGTGGACAGCTGGGCGCGATTGTCCACCTGAGGATCCCGCGCGCCGGCCGGGCCGGCGCAGGGCAACGGGCTCACGATTGATGTGGCGGGTGTTCTCGGCCTCGGCTACCGGCAAGCGCAACCTCGAACAGGGCACGCCCGGACAGGATGCCAGCGATTGCGTCGTCACCGGTGACGCGCTGGTAGCCGTCGTCTGCGACGGCGCCGGATCGGTCCAGGAAGGCCAGGCGGGCTCGGAGTTCGTCGCACACTCGCTGACCGGCCATCTGGCGGGCGCGCTGCCGGCGCACGGCGCCACGGAACTCGAGGCTGCGATCCGCAGTGCCATCGCGGCCGTGCGCGAACGGCTCGCCGTCCTCGCCGCGTCGCGTCAGCTGGATCTGCACGAATTCTCCTGTACGCTGGTCGGATGCGTGGTGAGCCCCGGCGGCGGCTTTTTTTTCCACATCGGCGACGGCTTCGGCATCTGGCAGGATGCCGGCGCGGGCGCCGTGCTGTCGGTTCCCGAAAACGGCGAATATGCCGACGAGACTTACTTCCTGACCGACGGGAACTGGAGCGATCATCTGCGGCTCACGCCGCTGCCCTCCCCCGGGCCCGGCTGTGTGATTGGCCTGATGTCCGACGGCACCGCACCGTTTGCCGTCAATCGTGCGCGCAGCGGCTTCTTTGCGCCCTTCATCGATCCGGTCGCCGCGTTCCTGCGCGAGGCCGCGGTGCCGGACGGCAACCAGGCGCTGCGCAACCTGCTCGAAAGTCCGAGGGCCAGCGAGATTTCGCCCGATGACAAGACCCTGCTGCTCGCCTTTGCCTGCTGAGCGTGACCCGTCGGGCGGATCGATCACATGAGCTCCGTCGAACGCAAACACGAAAACCTGGTCGAGCTGATCTGGCCCGGGGGCGGCGCAGAGCGCGTCGTGCTCGAGCCCACCGGCAGGTCGGGGGGCGCCGGCGAGATCTTTGCGATCGGCGGCAGGCCCGGATATGTCGCCAAGATCTATCACGCCGCGACGTCGCCTTCGCACCTGGCCCAGTACCATCGCAAGCTGCAGTGGATGCTCGCCCACCGGCCCGCGCTGCCGCCGGTCCCGGCGGGCTATCCGGACGTCGTGCAACTCGCCTGGCCGGAAGCCCTGATCCTGCGCCGGACGCAGTTCGTCGGCTTCGCGATGCGCAAAATCGACTTCGACCGCACCCTCGAGCTCGACTATCTGCTGAACCGCCGGCAGTCCGCGATGGAGGGCTTCGACGCCGACTACGGCAAGCTCGCGACCGTTGCATTCAACCTCGCCTCGGTCATCCGCTGCCTGCATGACGGTCGTATCGCGATCGTCGACCTCAAGCCCATGAACGTGAAGGTCTACAAGGCGGAGTTGTACGTCTCGATCCTCGACTGCGACGGCTTCCATATCGCCGCCGATGAATTCCGCTCCGATGCCCCGCAGGTCACGCCCGATTACCTGGCGCCGGAATTCCACGACCGCGCCGTTGCGCACCCGGAAGCGCAGGACCGTTTCGCGCTCGCAACGATCATATTCAGACTGCTGAATTTCGGCATTCATCCGTACGCCGGCGTGGCCACGGACCGCCGCGATTATCCGACGGAGCTGGCGGGGCGCATCAGGCAGGGCCTGTATCCGTACGGCAGGGCCGCGCACAAGCGCGTGCGCCAGGTGCCGGCCAGCGTGCACGAGGCCCTGCCCGATCGCCTGCGCGAACTGTTCGATCGCGCATTCGAATCGTCGGGCTTCTCCCGCCCCGGCGCCCGCGAATGGGCGGATGCGCTGGCGGAATACGCCAGCAAGCACAGTGGGCAGATGTCGGTGTGCGGCAACGGGCATCTGCACTTCTGCGGCCGGCCCTGCCCGACGTGCATGCGCGAGGCGCTGATCCAGGGCGCCGAAGTGAGGCGGCGCAGCTTTCTCGCGCGCGTGCAGACCGCGCCGGCGCGCACGCTCCGGTACGTGCAGAAATCCCTGCGACAGACCCATAGCTCGCCCTTCCAGGCCGCGCTGGCGCAGGCGCAGTTCGCCGTGGTGCAGCTCGCGCCCGCCTCGATCTCGACGCGCAACGCCATTGCCCTGGAGATCCTGTGGATCTGCGGCCTGCTGATCACCTTCTGGTGGACGCGATGAGCGCCGCGACTGCCACGATCCCGTGGGTCCTGCCGCTTTGCATTGCCTGGATCTGGCGGCCGCGCCAGGGCATGAGTCCCAGTGCATGGGCGCTGCTCATCGCCTTCGCCGCACTGGGTGCGTGGGCGCTGTGGTTCGGTCTCTACGCCCGTGCGGGCGAACCCGCAGGCCTGCTCCTCTGGAAACCCACGATCCTGTATTGGACCCTCGCGGCCATCATGATCATCGTGCCGCTGCTGGGCGGCGGTTACCCCGTGAAAATAATCCTCGGCACGTACTTCGCCCTGTCGAGCCGCGAGTGGCGCTGGATCAACATCGGCTTCGCCGCCGTATACACGCTCATCGGCGGTGCGAGCCGGCTGGTGGCATCCGAGGCTTCCTACAAGGACTGGGTCGGCTTCAAATATGCCTGCATGATGAACCTGCTGATCATCATCCTGTTCCGCCTGAATTTCGTGTGGCTGCCCATCCTCGCCGAGGTATCCATATACCTGTATCGTCGCGCTACCGTGGCCTGGCGCTACCTCGCGAAGCTGTTCTGATCCGCAGCGCCGATGTTTTCAAGGAGAGCCTGATGACCAGCGCAAGATTGATGTCGATTGCCGGCCTGCTGATTGCCGCCCAGGCATGGGCAGGCGATGTGGCGGTGAGCCGGGCCTGGGCCCGCGCCAGCGCGCCCGGGCAGGATGCGGCCGCAGTATCACTGCATATCGTCAGCCAGCGGGATGCCCGCCTGGTGGCGGTCAGCAGCCCGGCATGCGCCAGTGCGGCAGTCCACAGCATGAAGAACGACCACGGCATGATGATGATGCGGCAGGTGCAGGCGTTGCCGCTGCCGGCAATGCACGACGTTGCCCTGGGCAAGGACGATCACCTCATGCTGATCGGGCTGAAGAAGCCGCTGAAGGCCGGCGAGCGCGTGCCGCTGACGCTGACCGTCGAGTTTGCCGACAAGAGCACGGAGAGCATCGCGGTGGAAGTTGCCGTGAAGCCGCTGGGGGAAGATCCCGGCCTGTGAGGACCGGCATGCCGGCCGTTGCCGTCCTGCGGGGCTGCTGACTACGTCGTTCCCGGGGTATTGCGGCGAAGGCGCACGAACGCCGCCGGCTCCCACCGCCGCATCGCCAGCAGCAGGCCTACGCCGCGCTTGTCGCGCAGCGATGCCGGAACCGATTCCTCGTGCAGGCTCGCCAATTTTCGCCGCAGGCGGCGCAGTTCGGCTTTCAGTTCCGCCTGCGCAGCCGGCGTCAGCATCCCGTGCGAGAATTCCATCGACTCCTCCGCACCGTCGAAAGGGCCCTTGAGGAAATCACCGACGCCCAGCCTCGCGAAGTAAGCCTTGATCGGGCCACCCGGAAGCCAGTCGAAGTCGCGGCGCGCGCGGCGCCGGATGCGATCGCCCGGCAGCAGTTCGATGACACCCATGCGATCGAGTATGCGCAATCGCCTGATCACGTCCGCCTCGCTGATGTGATACCAGCTGGTCATGTCGATGACCGACCAGTGATTGAGCGCGAGCACGGTGACCAGCAGCAGCTTCTCATCCGACACCAGCTGCGCCTCCTGCGCGCTCGTCAGCGTATCGAGCTCCGGCACCGACGAGGCCGCCGTCTGCAGCAGTTCCGCCAGCGTGAAGCCGAGCATTTCGCCGATCTTCGCGAGACGCTCGATCGTGAACCGTTCACTCGAGAACAGGCGCTTGACACTGGCCTCCGAGAGTCCAAGGAAGCGTCCGACGTCCTGGTACGTCCTGCCCTGCGCCTTCAGTTGACGCTTGACCGTAGCAATGACATGGGCGATTTCGGCGTTCATGGTAGCGAAATGCAATACTTATAGTTGAATAATAGACAACTTCCAAGAAATAGTCGCAGATAATGCGTCGTTCTGCCAGTGTTGGGACCGTCGTCACCACAGGGGAAACGCGCAATATGAGAATACGACTGCTTTTTGGCGCTGCGGCGCTCGCTGCCGCCCTGTCCGGCTGCAGCATCCTGCAACATGCGTTCTGCGCGCCCGGATGCCAGGCGCAAGCCCGCAATTCATCGAGCCTGGTCAATTTTCTGTATCCGGACGGCGCGCCGGTCCCGGCGGCCAACACGGTCCCCGAGTTGCACGTGCCGCTGCGTGTCGGCCTGGCCTTCCTGCCGTCGCAGGGCGCCTCCGGCCCCGTAACACTCGATCCGGCGCAGAAGCAGGAGCTGCTCGAGCGCATCCGGCAGCGCTTCACGTCACGCAAGTTCGTCAGCGAAATCGTCATCATCCCCGATTACTACCTCGCCAATGCGCACGGCTTTGCCGGGCTCGACGGCGTGCAGCGCCTGTACAACATCGATGTGATGGCGCTGGTCTCGTATGACCAGGTGTCCCATACCGATGACAACAGGCTGTCGCTGGGATACCTGACGATCGTCGGTGCGTATGTCCTGCGCGGCAGCAGCCAGGATTCGGCGACGCTGGTCGATCTCGCCGTAGTCGATCCGGCCACGCGCTCGCTGGTGCTGCGCGCGGGCGGGACGTATACCTGGCACGGGACGTCGACGCTGATCGATGCCGATCGCAATACCCGCAAGGCCAGCGAAGCCGGGTTCAACGAGGCCACGAGCCAGATGATCGGCAATTTTGACGCCGCGCTGGCGGCATTCGAGGCCGACGTACACGCCGGCAAGGCGAACGTGCACATCGTCGCGCGTGCATCATCCGGCACGGGTGGTGGCGGTGGCGGTGCGATTGAATCGTGGGAGCTGCTGGCGCTGGCCTCGCTCGCCGGATTGCGTCTGGCCTGCGGCACGAGGTCGCCTCAGCGCCCGGTGGCCTGACGCCGGGGCGGGCAGACAACCCGGCAGGAGCCCTATGGCTCCTGCCGGATGAATCGCATCACTGGATCGTGTACGTGTACGGGATCGCCGCCAGCTCGTCGCCGGAGATATCGCCATACGGCGGCACACCGCCGAGGAAGTCATCGACGTACAAGGCTCCCGCGACCACCGTGCCCGACGCTCCGGACGGCGTGATCGTCACATTGATCGTGGCCGACTGGCCCGGGTTGATCACGATCGGCGAGAATGATGTGGAGCCGCTGGTGGACACCAGCCAGATGTCGCCCGTATCGGAGGTCACGGCCGGATCGAACGCTTTCGCCTGCGCCGACATCGACACCGACGCGGTTCCCGCGGGCGCCGAGGGCGGCGAAGCCGTCGCGGCGTAGGGCCCGCATTCCGTGGGGCCAGCGCCCCACAGACCCGTGGTCACGGTGCCCCCCGGCGGGGCGTAAGAAGCCGATGCCGAGGTTGAGCACAGTGACGCAGCGCCAAAGCTTCCGCTCGCCAGATCCGGGTCACCTGTCCACGGGCCGTAATCGAACATGATCGGTACGCTCGAGGTCGACGATATCGAGACGCTCGACGTCTGCGTCGGAACCAGCCAATACGGGTAGTTGCCTGCAAGCGGCAGGGCGACGTTGCCGGAAGTGCCCAGCTGCGTTGCGAGGACCAGGCTCGTGGTCGCATTCAGGCGCGCATCCACGAAGAATTCCTCCGCCGCTGCACCGTTGTTCGTGATCGTCACCGGAACGGTCACCGGAACACCCGCGGGAAGCCTGGTGCTGGCGCTGTTCGGCACGCCCGACGCACTGACGCCCACGTGGTTGAACCGGATGTTGCCGCTGTAGGGCTGAGAGACCTCGTCGCCGACGATCGGCTCGGCGAAGGACACGATCAGGGTCCAGGTACCGGGGACCGGGTTCAGCGTGTAGGCCGTCAGCGAAAGACCATTGGTGCCGTTCAGGGAGTTCTGACCATACCCGAGCGTATCGCCGTCCGGACTGATCAGGAATGCCCCCACGGGGTCGCCGGAATCGCTGGACAGCGACACGTTGGCCGTGATGTCGGTGACGCCGGTCCCGACGTTGAATTCATAGAACTGCACCTGTCCCTCGCCGTTCGGGCGGCCGTTGCCACCCGTCAGGGTGCCGCTGAAGCTGCCACCGTGGGCAACGTCCACGAGGCTGCGCAGCGTCACCGGGATCGATGTGGTGCCGCCAAAGTCTCCGTCCGAACTCACCATGATCGTACCGGATGAGTCGCCGGGTGAATAAGGCGCCATCGCCGAGACCCTGACCGTCCTGCTCTCGCCGGGGCCCAGGAACAGGTTCTCGGGCTCGACCGATCCGAATCCCTGGTACTGCTGCGTCGCGACGCGCCACGGGATGGTCCCGTTGGTGCCATTGTCGGCGGCGACGTCACCGAAGATGACGCCGGTCCAGGTCCCGGGAATCGGGAACCTGACGTCCACGTTGCCGTAATTGCCGACGCCCTGCGGCAGCGAGTGCGCCGCGAAGCGGCCCTGCGGGTCGATCATGATGAAGCGCACACGGGAGTTGTTCCCGTTGGCCGGGGTACCGGGGTACGCGATCGATCCGTCCAGCCGGTCCGCGTTGCGCGGCACCTCGAAATGGATCACCGCGTAGTTGTTCTGCAGGCCCTGATAATTCGCGAACTGCGGGCTCGTCGCATCGTTGAGCACGACGGAGCCGCTCTGCACGTGCTGGTCCGGCCCCAGGCTGCGGCCGCTGAACTCGACGAACTGCGGGTACGCACCGGTGTTCGTGACGGTCACGTCCCAGTGATGTTCGGAGCCGGGCGCGCCCACCGCGTTCAGTTGATTGGACGAGAGCAGCAGCGTATTGCCGACCGGCGCCGGCGCGCCATCGGCGGTGTGCACGGACTCGGCGAGCAGGACCGCCTTGTACGAGTTCAGCAGGCCCGCGCCCTGCTCGGTCGCCGGCAGGCCGAGGTCGGTCGCACTGCTGACCAGGATCTGCTTGACCAGCGCCGGCGAGGGGGAACGCCCGCTGTGAGTCTGCCGGTAGGCCTGGATCACGAGGGCCGCCGCGCCGGCCATGAACGGAGAGGACTCGCTGGTGCCGCCGGCCTCCTCGATGATCGACGACTTGCCCTGGAAATTGATGCATCCGGCAAAGAGTGGGTTCGCGTCGCAGGAAGCGACGCTGATATCGCCGGGGGCGATCAGGCTGACGGTGGCGCCGGTCTCGTTATAGCCGCCCGAGCTCAGCGAGCTGAAATTGTTGCTGAGCCAGCCGCTCGTCGCGAAGTAATCCGCGGCGGCGTAGTTCGTCTGCATGTAGAACTGGAACTGCGTCGATCCGCCGACCGAGAGCACGAGCGGATCGGTCGAGGGTGAACCGATCGTGTTGGTCGATCCGGCATCGCCGCTCGAGACGCTGACCACAACACCCGCCGCGACCGCGGCGTCGTTGAACTGCTTGAACACGTCCAGCGTCGTCACGTCGGGATAGTTGTTGGAGCCGAAGGACTCGTTGATCACGTCCACATGATCGACCGTCACCGCGTATTCGATCGCCTGCAGGAAGTTCGAATTGGTCGTGTCCTCGTAGCTGCCGAACACGTCGAGCCCGACCAGCGCCGCGCCGGGAGCCACGCCCTCGATGCGCACGTTGCACGCGCCGGAGAGGGGCTGTGCGCTGAAGCCGTTGAGGTCGTAGACCTGGATGCCCTGGCCGGCGATCGTGTTGGCGTCGAGGAACGCCTCGTCACCGCTCGTGAACTGCCCGGGGCCGTCGCCGGAGAAATCCTGGTAGTCGCCGCCGATCGAGGGGTCGAACACCGACTTGCCGTCGGGCCGGATGAAATTCACGTTGGACGGGTCAAGGCCGTCGGCGATCCAGGCGACCTTGACGCCGGCGCCGGTGATGCCGAGCGAGCGCGCGGTCCGCGCAAAGCGGTTGTCCGAGTCGGTCTGCGTCAGCGCGAGACCTTCGGGTGCGAGTTGCACCTTGCCGTTCGCGCCGCACGCCCCCGGTATCACGTTCGGCGTCAGCGACGTCGTCACGCTGGTCGTGGTGGCGGGCGCCGAGGAGGCGGTTGCGCTGCGCAGCGCGCGGTGCATCACTCCGTCCGCAACCACTCTGGCGACGGCGGGATTCGCCTTCAGGCGCTCAACCTCGCCATCGGACACCGTCGCCGCAAACGCGTTGACCATACGGAAGGGCTTGATGCGCCGGGCGTTCACCTGTCCCAGCTCGCTCATCAGCGGGGCCTGGTCGCGCGCCGCGTCGGCACCGCTGAACGCGTTCTTCATGAGGACGATGACGGGATGGTTGACGTTCTGCGCCAGCTTCGCCGCGACATCCGCGGTCAGCGGCGCAGCCGGATCCATGACGGCCAGCGCACTCGAGACGCCCGTCGCGAGACAGACGGCGGCGGTGGCGATGGCCCCGGCGACCGGGAGCTTGACCAGTGAATTACCCATGTTTTGTAAACCCCTTGCGATTATTTATTTTTGCGGAGCCCGCAGCAGCGGGTCTGCAGATGCGTCAATTAAGAGCCTATGCGCGCGAAATATCAAGCGCATTGCGAATGGTTTACATAATCATGAACGGGGGTTGGCGGCGCAACCGGAGCCGGACGGGGGCGGAGCGGGGGCAGAAAAAGAAAAACCCCCGGCGGTTTCCCGGCGGGGGTTTCCCTGTCTGCATCGAA
>CAVPNS010000010.1:0-266977 GCA_963706815.1 uncultured Gammaproteobacteria bacterium | reverse complement strand
GCGATCGCCGTCGGCCAGCAGGCCACCCAGGGCGGCGGCCGGCGTCGGTGTCGAAGGGGTCCGCCGGCGCGCCGGTCACGTTGTCGTCGACGAACTCAGGAGGATCCCCGCGGTCATGGCGCCCACCGCCACCCCGCCGCCAGGCCTCGAGCACGACGATCCCGGTATGCCTATTTCTCGGCCACGGTCAGGTATTGCTGCCGAGTTTCCGCGGCCTGTTCGAGAGCGTGCTGGAGGGGGTTTATCGCTCGACGCTGGATGGGCGATTTCTCGCCATCAATCCGGCCTTTGCGCAGATGCTGGGCTACGATTCCGCCGAGGAGCTATATCCGATTCCCTGCGCGGCCGTCTATGCGCAGCCCAGCGACCGCGAGACCTATGTCGAACGCATCCAGGCCGACGGCGAGATACGCTGCCAGGAGATCGTGTTGCGCCGCAAGGATGGATCGACCGTGGTCGTCCTCGACAACTGCCGGGCGGTACGGGACGAGAACGGCCAGGTGACTGGCTTCGAGGGCACGATCGTCGACGTCACCGAACGCAAGCAGGCGGAGATGGCGATCTTCGAGGCGAAGGAGCGTGCCCAGGTCACGCTGCAGTCGATCGGTGATGCGGTCATCACGACCGATGCGCACGGCTTCATCGATTACCTGAACCCGGTCGCGGAGAGTCTCGTCGGCTGGGAGAACCGCGAGGCCCTGCACCGGCCGATCACCGACGTGCTGATCCTGGTCGATGAGCTCTCGGCATCGCCGATCGAGTGTCCCGCCACGCGCTGCCTGCGCGAGGAGCGGCCCCTGGGCCTTTCCCAGCAGACCGTGCTGGTGACGCGCCAGGGCCAGAAGGTCGACATCCAGCATTCGGCGGCGCCCATCCACGATCGCAACGGCGACCTGACCGGCGCCGTGATCGTCTTCCACGACATCAGCAAGGAGCGCCGCCTGCATCGTGCGCTGCATTACCAGGCCTGTCACGATGCGCTGACCGGCCTGATCAACCGGCGCGAATTCGAGAATCGCCTCGCCGCCGCCGTCGAGAGCGTGCACCACGGGGAGAAGACCCGGCACGCGCTGCTGTACCTGGATCTCGATCAGTTCAAGCTGGTCAACGACACCTGCGGTCATGCCGCGGGGGATCAATTGCTGAAACAGCTGACCGGCGTGCTGCAATCGCATCTGCGCGCCGCGGACACGCTGGCGCGCTTAGGGGGCGACGAGTTCGGCGTGCTGCTGCAGGACATCTCGATTCCGCAGGCGCAGCGCATCGCCGAGACGCTGCGCGAGTCGGTCCGGGATTACCGTTTCATCTGGCAGCGCAGCGTGCTGTCCGTTGGCGTCAGCATCGGCATCGTCGAGATCTCCGGCCAGACGCCGAGCGTCAGCGGCGTGCTCAGCGCGGCAGACATCGCCTGTTATGCGGCCAAGGACGGCGGACGCGACCGCGTACGGGTCTATACCGGCGATGCCATCCCTGAGCGGCACCGCGCGATGACCTGGATTTCAAAGCTCTCGCGCGACTGCGAGGAGGGCGACTTCGAGCTGTTCTACCAGCCGATCATACCGATAGACCCCGCGCTTAAGGATCGCGAGCGCTTCCAGCTGCTCGTGCACTGGCGCGACGAGTCCGGCGTGCTGATCGCGCCGGATGAGTTCATACCGGCGGCGGAGCGGTTCAATCTGATCGCCTCGATCGATCGCTGGGTCGTGCGCCAGGCGCTCGAGCGCCTCGCGCATCGCAGCGGCTCAATGGTGAAGCCTTACACGATGACGATCGGTATTTCCGGCAGCAGTCTCAACGACGAACGCTTTCTCGAGTACCTGACCGCGGAACTGAGCGCCCGGCGCCTCTCACCCGGGGCGATCTGCCTGGAGATCACCGAAACCGCCGCGATTGCGAATCCCGGCAATGTGGGTCATTTCATGCGCGAACTGCACAATCGCGGCTGCTGGTTTGCACTCGATGATTTCGGCCGGGGCCTCTCCTCGTTTCGCTACCTGAAGAACCTGCCGGTCGATTACCTGAAGATCGACGGCCAGTTCATCGAGAATGTGGCCAGCGATCCGGTGTCCCGCAGCATGGTGCAGGCGATCGCCAGCATCGGCAAGGCCATGGGGGTGCGCACCGTTGCCGAGCGGGTCGAGTCCTCGGAGGTGCTCGCGGAACTCGGGCAACTCGGCGTCGGGTTCGCGCAGGGCCTGCATATCGCCAAGCCGCGCTCGATCAGCGAATTTCCCTATGCGGCCGGGCATCCGCCATAGCCGTATTCTCGCCCCGGTACTGACGGTCAGACGGAGCCCAGGAAGCCCAGCAGGTGCTCGAAATAAACCTGCTGGTCGTCCCACATGCACAAGGTGACTGCCGTTCGGTCAGTACGCGTAGCGGGCATTGGGCATCAGGGTCGCCATTTTTTCATGTCCTCAGGGTCCTGACCTTGATCTCATGGAGGCGGTCCCAGCGCTCCCCGTCCTTGAGATTGCCGGTCACGAGGAACTCACTCTTGCCCTGCATGAAGTGGTAGATCCTGTCGTTGGCGTGCCGGAACGCCCGGGACACGGGCTCGGGCCAGGGCTTTATGCGGCAGATCACCCGGGGATACAGATCATCCATCATGATCTTCTGGTATTCCGGTGAGTCGTAGTCCTCCCGGGATTCAAGCGGAAGCAGGCGCGCGAGCGTGGGTGCGGGGAGCTGGTTCTTGAGGAAGGCGGTTCGTTTCAGGTAGGCCTGGGTGCCCGCGGTCATATCCGAGATCACCAGTGCGCGCAGGTGCTGCGGGTAGGTGAGGGCGTACTCGATCGCCAGGATGCCGCCCCAGGAATGTCCGTACAGGACTAAAAATCCATTAACTGCGTAAACCGGTCAGGCCGGCAGGATCTGGCCTGCCGCCTCACCAAAGCCGATCGATGCGAAGCCCTCCCGCACGCAGCGGCCGCGCAGGATCACCCGGTCGCCGTCCTCGAGGAAGCTACGTTTCTCCCCGGATGGCAGGTGAATCTCGCGGCTGCCACCGACCGTCAGCTCGAGCAGCGATCCGGCTTCCTCCGGCAAGGGCCCCGACTGCGTACCGCTGCCGAGAAGATCGCCGCAGCGCAGGTTGCAGCCGCCGACCGTGTGGTGTGCGATCATCTGCGCGACCGTCCAGTGCGCGTACCGAAAGTTCGAGCAGGCGAGGCGCTCGGGCGCGAGGCCGCGCGCGCGCATCGCCGCCGTTTGCAGATAGACGAACAGCTCGAGCTCGAACGCACCGCCTGAGCGCATCGCTGTGGACTCGAGGTACGGCAGCGATGGCTCCTGCACGCCAGCCCGTTCGAGTGGCGCCCGATAGGGCGCAAGGGCCTCGAGCGTGACGATCCACGGCGAGATCGTGGTGGCAAAATTCTTGCCGAGAAACGGGCCCAGCGGCTGCGCCTCCCAGCTTTGCACGTCGCGCGCCGACCAGTCGTTCAGCAGGCAGAGTCCGAACACGTGATCCTCGGCCGCGTCGACGGTGATGGACGTTCCGAGCTCGTTGCCGGTGCCGATGAAGATGCCCACCTCGAGTTCGTAGTCCAGGCGCCGGCTCGGGCCGAACACCGGCCGCTCCGCACCGGGCGGCAGGCTCTGGCCCACGGGGCGGTGAACCCGCTGCTCGGACACCCCGATCGAGGAGGTTCGGCCATGATAGGCAATCGGCATCCAGGTGTAATTCGGCGTCAGGGGATTGTTCGGGCGCAGCAGCTTGCCGACCGCGAGCGCGTGATGCTTCGAGGAATAGAAATCCGTGTAGTCCCCGATTTGCGCCGGCACCGCGAATTCCGCGTCGCCTTGCGCAACGAGGCAGGGCTCGATGAGCTGCCGCCCCGTGGAATGCTCGCGCAGCATCTCGAACAACGCGACGCGCAGCGCGTGCGATGCCGCAGGCCCCATTTGCATCAGCGTATTCAGCGTCGCTTGCGCCGCAGCGCGCAGCGCGCGCGCGGCCGCGGATTCCGGAACGACGGCCGCCAGTGCATCGAGGTCCACGATCTGATCGCCGATGGCCACGCCGCCGCGAAATGCCTCGGGTGAGCCGCGGCGCCGGAACACGCCCAACGGCAGGTTCTGGATCGGAAAGTCGCACAGCGGATCATTCGCGCGCTCGACCCAGCTGCGCACGCGCGCATCGTGCGTCGCATTCAGCGCCGCGGTCATGTCTTGGCATCCGGCGAAGTCGAGAAATTCCTCGGCAGCGACTGCCAGCAGCGGTCGTAATCGCCCTGGCGCTGCGGCAGCCCCAGCGCCCCGGGGGTCGGGCACAGCACGCCGCGGGTCTCGAACATGAAGGCCATGGTCGCCGCCAGGTATTCGGGGCGTGTCGTATCCGCCGCGATGGCTTTCTCGACGCTCGCCGTATCCGGCCCGTGCCCGCTCATGCAGTTGTGCAGCGACGCGCCTCCCGGCAGGAAGCCGCCCTGCTTGGCGTCGTATTCGCCTTCGATCAGCCCCATGAATTCGCTCGCCACATTGCGGTGAAACCACGGCGGGCGGAACGTGTCGCTCATCACGAGCCAGCGCGGCGGGAAGATCACGAAGTCGAGATTGTCGACGCCGGGCGTATCGGATTGTGACTGCAGCACGAGGAATATCGAGGGGTCCGGGTGATCGTAGCTGATCGAGCCGATCGTATTAAAGCGGCGCAGGTCGTATTGATAAGGGACATTGGTGCCATGCCAGGCCACGACGTCGAGCGGCGAATGATCGATCGGTGCCGACCACAGCGAGCCGCCGAATCTGGCGATCAGTTCAAATTCGCCTGGGAGATCCTCGTACCAGGCGACCGGAGTCTGGAAATCGCGCGCGTGGGCAAGTCCGTTGGAGCCGATCGGCCCCAGATCGGGCAGGCGCAGCGGGGCGCCGAAGTTCTCGCAGGCGTAACCCCGCGCACTGCCGTCCGGCAGTTCGACCCGGAAGCGCAGGCCTCGCGGCAGGACCGCGATCTGCAGCGGTTCGAGGTCCAGGATGCCGAGTTCCGTCAGCAGGCGCAGCCGACCCTGCTGCGGCACAATCAGCAGTTCCGCATCGGCGTCGTAGAAATAGCGCCCTTCCATCGGCCGGTTGGCGACATACCAGTGGATCGCGCAGCCAGTATGCAGCGCCGCGGAACCGGTTCCTGCGACCGTGAACAGTCCCTCAACGAAATCGACCGGATCGCTGGCCGGGATTGGCAAAGGTCCCCATCGCAGGCGATTCGGTGAGGCCGTGGCGCCCTCGAAGCGGCCGACCAGCGAGCGTGACGGGGTGGGGTGGAAGGGCCCATGAACAGCCGCCGGCCGGATGCGATACAGCCAGGATCGCCGGCTGTCGTGCCGCGGCACCGTGAATGCGGTTCCGGACCATTGTTCGGCGTACAGTCCGTAGGGGCAGCGCTGCGGGGAGTTCTGCCGCAGCGGCAGGGCGCCCGGCAGGGCTTCGGTTGCGAATTCGTTGCCGAAGCCGCTTTGATAACGCAGCGTCATGGCGGGACCTTGGTCCCGGGCTTCTTCAGGGTCCCGCGCCGGATCTGGTCGCGCTCCATGCTGACGAACAGCGCGCGGAAATTTCCGGCGCCGAACCCTTCATCGCCGCGGCGCTCGATGATTTCGAAGAAAATCGGCCCGATCAGCGTCTGCGTGAAGATCTGCAGCAGATACCGGCCCCCGCCGCCGTCGACCAGGATGCCGCGACGATGCAGTTCCTCGATCGGCATCGAGTGGCCCGGCAGGCGCTCATCCAGCATCTCGTAATAGGTATCGGGCGGCGGCGCCATGAACGGCATGCCGTTCGCATGCAGGCGATCCCAGGTGGTCAGGATATCGTCGGTGCGCAGCGCCACGTGCTGTATGCCCTCGCCATGGTACTGCTCGATGAATTCCTGGATCTGGTCCACAGCGCCGCTGCCGGTCTCGAATTTCGATTCATTGATCGGGATGCGGATCTTGCCGCAGGGCGCCGCGAGTGCGCGGCTCGTCAATCCCGTGTACTCCCCGGTCACGTCGAAATACTGCTGTTCGCGAAAATTGAATACCCGGTGATAAAAGTCGTAGAAGTAATCCATGCGCCCCTTGCGCACGTTGTGCGTCAGGTGATCGATGTCGATCAGTCCGGCCCCCACCGGTGATTGTTCGGCGCCCGGCAGCAGACGAAAGTCGATGTCGTAGATCGTCGGCGTCGTGTAGCGGTCGACGAGGTAAATGAGGCTGCCGCCGATCCCCTCGATCGCCGGAATGTTCAGTTCCATCGGGCCGACCGTGCCCTTGACCTCAATGGCGCCGGCGGCGAGCGCGCCACGCAGCGCGAGCGCCGCATCCTTGACCCGAAACGCCATCGCACAGGCGCTGGGGCCGTGCTGCCGCGCAAAATTCTGCGCCAGGCTGTCCGGTTCCGCATTGACGATGAAGTTGATGCCGCCCTGCCGATACAGGCTCACATCCTTGGAGCGATGGCGCGCAATCAGCGAGAAGCCCATGGTCTCGAACAGGCGCCTCAGCGCCCCGGTGTCGGGTGCCGTGTATTCGACGAATTCGAACCCGTCGGTGCCTAGCGGATTGTCCCATGTCATTGATTGTACAGCGGATTTCGTCATCGCGGCTTGCCTTGCGAGTGCGACTGGTAGATCATGGTAATTAGTTGCGCGCGCAACTGTCAACCGGAGGCTTGGGTGGCGGCGAGAAAACCTGCGGCAGCGCCCGCTTTGCAGCTGTCCGAGTTCGTGCCGTTCCGGCTGAACCGGCTGGCGAAGGCGGTCAGCGAGCACCTGTCGGCAATCTACCGGGAACGCTTTGGCCTAGAGATTCCCGAGTGGCGCGTGCTCGTGACCGTCGGCGAACAGGCGGACTGCACGGCCCAGCAGATCGCCGACAGCACGCGCATGCATAAGACGCGCGTCAGCCGCGCGGTTGCGGCGTTACGCCGGCGCTCCCTGCTCGAACGTGCGCCGAGTACGCAGGATGCGCGGGCGATGCACCTGCGCCTGACCGGCACCGGGCGGCGCGTGTACTCATCGCTCGTGCCGCTGGCCCTCGCGCGCGAGAAAGAGTTGCTCGCGTGCCTGGGCAGAGCGCAGCGCGATGCGCTGCTCGAGGGCCTGAGCCTGCTGGAATCATCGCTGGGACTGGGCCGCGAATGAACGATCACACGATCCCGCAGGCGTGGAGCACCTACAGTGCGGATGAGCATGCGCTCTGGGATCGGCTGTATGCGCGGCAGATTGCGCTGTTGCCGGGACGCGTCGCCGAGCCCTTCCTGGACGGGCTGCGGATGCTGCAGTTGTCGAAATCCGGCATTCCGGATTTCGAGGAACTGTCGGAGCGACTGCACAAGGCGACGGGCTGGATCGTCGTCGCGGTCCCGGGCCTGGTGCCGGACGAGGTGTTCTACGAGCATCTCGCGAACCGTCGCTTCGTCGCTGCCCGCTTCCTGCGCACGCCGGCGCAAAGCGAATACCTGCAGGAGCCGGACGTCTTTCACGATGTCTTCGGGCATGTACCGTTGCTCGCGAATCCCGTGTTCGCCGATTACATGCAGGCCTACGGAAAGGGAGGCCTGCGGGCGATGCACCTGGGCGCGATCCAGCGCCTTGCACGTCTTTACTGGTACACGGTGGAGTTTGGCCTGATCCGGGATGGCGGCAAGCTGCGCCTGTACGGGGCCGGGATCGTCTCCTCTTACGGCGAGTCGATCTATGCGCTCGAGGATCCCCGGCCGAACCGGCTGGGATTCGACCTGCGGCGGGTGATGCGCACGAAGTACCGCATCGACGATTACCAGGATAACTACTTCGTCATCGACAGCTTCGAGGACCTGCTGCGCCAGACGCTGGAGACGGATTTCGCACCGCTTTATGAGCAGATGGCGTCAGAGCCGGATATCGAGATCGGCACGATCCTTCCCGAAGATCGCCGGATAGCGGTTTAGGCAGTCATCGCTGCAGACGTTTGCGCAAAGTGTCGGCCAGCCGCAATGCGAGGGTCACGAGCGTGAAAGTCGGGTTCGCGTAGCCGCTCGTGGCAAATACCGAGCTGCCGGCGATGTACAGGTTCTCGACGGAATGGACGCGGCAATCGGCATCGACGACCCCGTTCCGCGGATCTGCGGACATGCGGGTGGTGCCCATGTGGTGTGGCGCGCCGGTCAGACCGCTTTGCCAATTTTCCAGTGGGCCGATCACTTGTCCCAGGCCTCGAGCGCGCACATCCTGATCAAGTACCTTGAGCCAACCGGTGAGGCTGGCCTCATCGACGGGCTTTAAGCCCCATTCGAGCCGGCTTTCAGGCATGCCCAGGGCATCGCAGCGCTCGGACAGCACAACCCGGTTGGCCGGGTCCGGCGCCTGTTCTCCGCGAAAATACAGCGTGTAGATGCGGTTCCGTCCGCTGGCGGCGGCCCCCCGGGAGCGGGCCCTGCGTGATGCTGTCCACGAATTAATTCTGTTTGGCACTGAGTACACGCGCTGGACGATCTTTTTCAGAAGCTGGGCAGCACCGCCGAGACCCGCGCGTTCCAGCGCGCGGTAGCTGCGAACCGGGCCGAACATCACGCGGGGCGGCCAACCGAGAAAAGGGGTTCCCAAGGAATAACTCGCGCTCTCAAATGCGATGGACGTTGCAAGCAGCTGGAAGCGCTCCTGCGCGGCAGCTGTTGGGGTGGCGACGCCTCTTAGACGTACGTCAGCGTGAATCGCCTTGTGGTAGAAATCATTGTTTCCGATGCCCGGCGCCGCGAGCAAGTGCCCCATGGGCATATGCAGATGCTCCATGAAACAGCGCCCGACCAGGTCGTACTCATTGCCCAGACCGGCCGGGCGATCGGCCCGGGACGCGAGCAGCAGTCGGGCATTCTCGATTCCACCGGTAGCCAGAACGACCGCTTTCGGACGCACGAGAAAACGGCGACCGGTCAAGGTGGCGACATCGAGCCGGGCCACTCGCTGCGAGTCCGCATCCAGTCGAATGCCCGTGACATTGGCATGCAGCATCGTGGTGATGTTCGCGGCTGCGAGGAGGCGCGCACGATAGCGCTCGCCAAAATTGGTGTCGGGACTATGCTGAAAGACAATATTTTCAAAGTTCGTGCCATCAAGCGCGAACGGCTTTGGCAAACGATCGCGCCAGGCCTCGAGATCGAAACGCCCGCCGGGCAGCTCAAAGAGTTCTGCGGCGTCTGCTTCGTAAGACGACAGCGTTTGCACGCTGATCGGCCAGCCACTGCGCGCAAACCAGTCGCGCTTCGTGTAATCGACCTCTTCCAGCGGCCGGCACCAGCCACCCCAGCGATGACTGCTTCCGCCGAACAATCGCCACCGGCAGCCGTCGAGCCGATAGTATTCCTGGCCACGAATTTCGCCGCGATAGAGCCGTTGCGTCGGCAGTTCGTATTTGAACCCGCCGCTCTCGAGCAATAAAACGGCCAGGCCAGATTCACGCAACCGGTCGGCAATCGCGATTCCGGCCGGACCTGCGCCGACCACACACAGGTCGCATTCGAACGTGCTGCCCGATACTATGGATCGAGCGTCTAACAACATGCAACGTGTTCCAGGTAGCTTTCCTTTTCGAATGTCCTCAGCGTAATTGTTGGCATCACTAGAATATTTTCGACATCGAACAGATCTCGGAATTGCTCAAAATACCCAGGGCATAGCGGAAAATTCAGAAATTTTACTTATCGGCTGCCTTTTCATTGGCGCAGACGCCAGGGCGGGTACGGTTACCCTCTAGGTTGGGGTAGGATACACAATGTGTGTACCGCTTTTGAAACCAGTCGATTTTTGAGCGATATGCTGGCGATTACACGGTTGCATGGCGCATTAACACAGTGACATTGCGGGTTTTTTTCGTCACGCCGGGCGGGATGGCAGGCAAGGGCGGCATGGCCCGCATGGCTCAATACCTGACCGAGGATTTTCAGCGCCGGCACCCGGAACTCCAGGTTCGTGTATTCGATTCCTACGGGGCCGGGCAAACCGCGTTTAGGGCGTTGTACTTCCTCAGATGCTTCATTACTGTCGGTATATTGTGCCTGGTAAAGCGGCCCGATCTCGTCCACCTCAACCTGGCGGCTCACGGCAGCACGGTGAGGAAGCTTATGCTGATGCGCCTGGTGCAGGCGTTTGGCGTACCCACCATCCTTCACATTCATGCGTCGAAATTCATTGAGTTCTGTGAGTCGCTGGGAAGCCGTTCGAGAGCACTGCTGGTCGGATCGCTGTCGCGGGCCTCGAGTATCGTGGTCATTGGGGATTACTGGCGGCGTTACCTCGTTGAGACACTGGGCGTACCGGCTGGGATCGTAACGGTTATCCACAATGCCGTGCCACTGCCGGCACGCGTTGCACCGCCCCGCAATCCCCGCTGTAGGATTGTCGCGCTTGGGCTGCTCGGGCAGCGCAAGGGCACGCCGGAACTGCTCGACGCTCTGGCGTCTCCGGCGCTGCGAGATCTGGGCTGGGAAGCCGTCATTGCCGGCAATGGCGCAGTAGAGGCGTCACGCGAACGGGCGGCGGTACTCGGGATTGCTGACCGCGTACAGATGCCGGGATGGGTCGATGCCGCGACGGTCGCCCGTCTGCTGGCCGCAGCGGATGTATTCGTGTTGCCATCGCATAACGAAGGTCTTCCGGTCGCCATCCTCGAAGCGATGGGTGCCGGACTCCCGGTCGTAGCGACGCCGGTAGGTGCCATACCCGAACTTGTCATCGAGAACGAAACGGGATTGCTGGTGCCCCCAGGATCTGCTGCGGCGCTCGCGGATGCTCTTGCCAGCCTCGTCAGAAGTCCCGAGCTCCGTATGCGGCTTGGAAAACAGGGACGCGATCGTATCGAGCAGCATTTCCCTATCCAACGGACAGCCGATCGCTTTGTCGATTTGTATCAAACGCTGGTATCGGCGGATGGTAAGCCCTGATGGCGGCCGCGGCGGGTCAGAACAAGCAACATTCCGGCAGTGTTCCATCGTCGCAGATGCTGTTGCGCCTTGTTGTGTTCACTTGCAGGGACCCACGCACGGATTTTCGCCTGTCGCTGGTCGACGCATTGCGTCGACGCGGTCATGAGGTCCATTACATCTGGCTGAAGCGTCGGCCATCGGTGTCGGGGCCGTTCGACGACGACTCCACGGTGTTGATGAGTCTGGCATCTTGTTTTCGTTATCTGCGGCGCGTTACGAATGTGCCGGGTCGTACGACTGTTTACTTCACCTCCACCAACCTGTGTTATCCGGCGCTGATACTCGCACTGAGGCTCTGGTGCGGCCGAGGAGTATGGTGCTTTGATATGCACGATGACTTGCTTTATGCGCTGCATGGAGCGGCACGCCTGCGCGCGCGCATCCGTCAGGCTGCGCTCCTGCGGGCATTCGACCTTATGGTGCACGCGGCGCCCACGCTGAAGGAACTCTTTCCTGCGTCGCACCACCTTGGCAATGCATCGTCGCTCGGGCCGCTGCCGCGCGAGGCGCTTCGCTTCGACAGGGTATTGATACTAGCCAGCATCGACGAGCGCATGGATTTCGCGTTTCTCGCTGCCGTCGCGGCACGTTGTCCCGGCATATCCTTTGATGTCTACGGCCAAGTGAGTCGCACGGTGGAGGCTGCCATGCGGGCGCTGCAGGACGCGGGACCGAATATTCATTATTACGGCCCATACGTAACGGCCGATCTCATACCGATCCTGCAGCGATATGCGGTGATGCTCGCCCCGTACCTCATTGCGGACCGCCTGACGAGGTATATCGATCCGCTGCGCTATTACCACGCCCTAAATACGGGAATGGAAATCATCACGACGGCGATTCCGCAAGCCGGTGAGTTTGCCGACCGTCTGTTTCTCGTCCGTGCGGCAGATGATGTCGCGCAGGCGCTCGAACGCCTACAGGCCGACAACCGCGCCCGGCGCAACCCGGGAACTGTTCCGCCCATCACATGGGACCTTCGTGCTGCGCAGCTGGTCGACATCATTTTGGCGGCGCCGCGTACTGCCGCGCTTGTCCGGAAGGCATAAGGCATTGCCCCGTTCGAGCGTGTTTCGATGCCTATTGATGCATTTCGGAAAATACTCTCATGTTCGGTGCGTGGTGGGATCCGGCGTACTTCCAATGAAGCGATGCTGCATGCGGTGTTGGTGGATAGACACTTGTCGGACCGCCAAACGGACATTCTGCTTCGAATGTCAATTTGTATAATCGCCTGAAGTGTTGGTATTGGGACGGTGCGCGGTTACTATCCGGATCCAGCACGCCCCTTATTAATTACTATTCATCTAATGAATAACACTAGAACCAATCAAAGCTCATCTTGCCTTCCAGGCGACGACTCCTCACAGATCGGGTTTACATTTATTACGCCTATTCCATCGACGCTAACCGGACTATCAAGTTACGCCGACAGTCTGATAGCAGCCTTTAGTGAGCGGAATCCGAACAGTAAAATAATATTAATTACAAACGCGGATCATTTCATTTTCGAAAGAATTAATGGAAGACCCAACATAGAAATTATCGCGCTGAGCGGTAACTCACGAAGGGTATATAAAGTATGGAGTATTTTTGCGCATATTAGGGCTAGTGTCATCGCCAAGTCGATGCATATCCGATGCCTTGTATCAATTACGACGCAAGGCTCGTTCATCCCCATAGTCCCTCAGCTTATTGTCGTTCATGACAACTATGATTTGGATCGACAATATAGATCCGCTTTTCATGTGCTCTATTCGCGGGTTATCCGAAAATGGTCATTTCGAGTGGCCAGAGGAATAATCTGTGTGTCCGACGCGACATTCAGTGAGTTGTGCTCATTCCTGCATCCCGGAACTTCGAAAACTATCGTTATTAAGGAAGCATCTAAATATGAGCCAGTTGTGCTGGAAGCAGCTCAGGAGTCGGCATGCTTCTCCTCCCGGTTCTTATTCGTTGCAAATATCGAGAAGACAAAAAACGTTGAATTTCTTCTGGAGACACTTCGTCTGGCACAGAATTGTGCCCCGTCAATTGAAGTCGATTGGATCGGCCGCGATCCAGCCAACATAATTCAAAGCTGGATTCGCATGAATGGGAGACTCCGCAATTTCCATCCCCAGGGGTTTGTTACTGACAACGAATTACGAAATGCCTATAGAACTTGCACGGCTTTGGTAGTGCCTTCCCTGAAGGAGGGCTTTTGCCTGCCGGTGCTTGAAGCCCATGCATTTGGGACACCGGTAATCGCCTCTGATATCGCCATATTGCGGGAGGTCGTGGGCGGTGGAGGTATATTTTTTGATTTGTCGGATCCCGCCTCGATGCTCAATGCACTGATTTCTATTTCGTCAGACCCAGGTCTGCGTTTATCGCTGAGATGCAAAGCGATTGAGAACGCCGGATTGTATTCCTGGAGTCGATCGGCCGAGAAACTAGAGCGCTTTGCCGAAGAACGCTGTGGCGTCAAAATTATTCGATAAGGCCGGGCCGGTCACGAAGCGATTGAATCTATTGTCGGCATCAGTAGTTAAACTGCGCGAAACACGCCGCTGGATTGCAATTATACAAAGGGATCCGTTACGGGTTGTCCGTGATAAGAACAGGCCGGTCCCGTGTTCGCTATCGTGTAATGCCCGTAGCTGTTTGGATGTCCGCCATCTCCTGTCAGGTAATGTGCGGCGCCGCTCACATTCCAGAGCGATGTCTCCAAGGAAGGCTCGGGTTTCGTATAGCGATATTCTATGGCTGGGTTGGGATCCACGACACCTGCGGCGCGGAGTGTTGAACCGTAAGGGCGCACATGGGTATCGTTCCACACCCCACGATGCGTGTATGAATTCCCAAAGAATGAGTTGACGACCGTCTGATTCGCAATCGTCCTCCAGGCATCACCGGAAATTGTCGAGATTGTTGCTGTGGTCTGGATGACCGGCACATTGGCCTCGGCAATCATACCGGAATACGCTCTCTGCGCGTAGGCAAGGATCGCGGACGGCGCTTCTCCTGCGGCCACATCGTTGACGCCGTTCTCGGAGAAGATGTGTGTAGGGTTCGCTAAACCAAGGAGTGCAAGTCGATACTGCCAATTGGTCGCCGAATAATAGGCAAAGTGATCGCCACCCCGTCCAAGGTTCACGAAATCATGTCCGAGGACCTCATAAATCCAGCGCGCGCACCATCCGGCATTGCCAAGCGCCGATCCCATTATATCGCCGTATGCGCCCGATCCGCTTGCGCTCTCTCCCACTCCGTACATGATTGAATCGCCGATGCCGAAGATAAAGCGCTTTGCGCTGTTTGCAGGTACTTGGATCAGGGCCATGATCGGTGTATAGACTGGTTGCCCGGTGTTCGACGCGGAATAGCTAGCGCAGCTTGAGGCAGTGAGCGCGGTGCCCGCGGCGATCAACGAGGAAGCCGCGAGAGTATATCCCTGATACCGCTGCCAACCGGCCTGATAGTTGTTCTCGCCGGCGGTCTGAATCGGAATCGAATTGGGTGTCGAGTGTGTACCGGCTGCGTTCTCAATTGTGGTCCATAGGCCAAAGAATGACCCAGCAGTAACGTTGGACCCGAAATCGATGAGATCAGAGACGATATATCCAGGGCCAGTGCCCGCCGTATAGTGCGCAGTATTGGCACCGGAAAACCGAACCACAATGCGATCCGGAATACCGGTGAATGAGTTATTGAAAGGGTACTCCACCCCGACTTGGAATATGAAGCTCGTTGTAAAAAGAGTATCGATGTGATTCGCGCCGGTCTGATAAAATGTTGGAATTACTAGTTTTGCGTAACGGAAAGAGGTGTTCGAGTAATGGCGCGAACGCGTGCAGTTCGACCAGTTCAATCCCCCTGTGAAGGCTTGAATGGTCGCCCGCATGTTCTGGCCAACGCCGCGCAGCACTATGGGCGCGGCGCTTGAGGGCGAATAGTCGCTGCGTCCATTCCCGGCAGCATAGATTGGCAAAATTAAGCCCGCTGCTCCTTGAACAAATTGCCTTCGGCTGGTCATGCTAATTGGCCATCACGATGACGACTCAGTCACCGCAATAAGCTCTGGTGTCGAATGGGGCCATGGGGATCTGATGCATTCTTGCCCGATGAGCATTTGTCCATCTTTGCGGCGAACGCCCGGGGTGTCGGCGTGGTCATGTTGTCCTCGATTGCTAAGGGCCCTTCCGGATCTGCATTATAGGGAAGAGACAACAATCCCGGCACAGGCGATATCTGCAATAAATATGCAGTTGTATGGAGCACCAGCATTTTCTGGTTCCGCCCCACGTCGACGCTCGAGTCCCTACGCGGGGAACAGGGAGCGCGCGAGCTTTGTCCGGACAGGCTCTTCGAGGAATTTCGAAGCGAAATGGGCAACAGCGAGCGTTATCGCTGTGCAACACATGACTCCAAGGAGTCCGTCGCTGGCGTTTTCGGTCATTAACGAGAAAATTGAATAGATTGGATAATGGACGCAATATACGGGATAGGAGATCCAACCAAGGTAGTCGAAAACCCTGCGCATCTTGGGGCCCCCGGGATGCGACCTGCTACCCAGTGCCACGAGTACTGGCACAACTATCAGAATATTTCCCAACCAGAGAAGCGATTTGAAATGTTCAAAATGCGGGACGTAGGAGAACATAACCAGGAGTAGGAGCATAAGAATCAGTGGATGCACAGTCGGAAGTTTGAAATTTGGCGCTTGCATTGCATGAAATATGTATACGCCGGCGAATATGCCGAAGATCGCCCGCGGAAACCCTCCTGCGAAATTGCTCGCCCCCCAACCCGGATCTATGTGGCCTGTTATTTCCGCATATAGGACGAATGCTAGCGCGCCAAAAGCCACTGGCAGTAAAGGACGTATCCTTGTGCTGCGAATCGCCCAGATTCCAAACGCCACATTAATAGCAAGTTCGAAGAACAGCGACCACGCTGGATCGTTCGTAGGAAAAACGGTGCTGACGTAGTCTGCGTGTCCAACCTGAACATGGAAATTCCCAAAGTAGGGAATATAAATGCAGTTCAGCAAAATTGCCTTAAGCGCACCGGCCGGGGCAAGGCTCGACTGACCATGCGCCACCTTGCCAGCGAGAGCGATCGCGCCAATCAAGGAACCAATGATAAACATCGGGTAAAGACGTACGAGCCGCTTCAGGATAAATTTTCCGAGTGACATTTCTGTCTTCAGACGGTGCTGGTACGAGAAGGCGATTACAAATCCGCTCAGGCAGAAAAACAAATCGACCGCAAGATTTGCCGCGCCGAATAGCGGATGAGGGGTATTTCTGGTGAAGTGGAACAGCATGACGGCAATTGCCGCGATGCCACGCATACCATCCAGCAAGATGAATCTATGTTGCACTATGGCGCCAGGCTTTGTCGTCAACATTGCGCGCGGCGGGAAGAATTGCCGAATGCTCATGAATTTTTGTCAGGCGCGCGAGATGAAGGTACGCAACCACAAACCATAGCCAAAACATGGCGCCCGGGTCGATCATGACCGTTTCCGTCCAGCTGCGTATAAACAGGTTCACGACGATGAGTCCCATGTAAAGTGCGCCGGCTTCATAGGTGAAAAACCCCAGGCGAATGGTGCGGCTCAGGGATACCAGCCAAAGCACAGCCGTCATGAACATGCCGATCATCCCAAGTTGCAGCGTGACATCGAGCCATCCACTATGGGCGTGCGGCGGACTCCAGTTGAGCTCGAGCCAGATGTTGTTGCGGGCGAGACTGGGCTCCTCCCAGAAGCCGTATCCATAACCAAGAAAAGGTCGTTGCCGTATTGCCTCGATTACTGTGCGCCAGACCTCGGTTCGTCCGGTCAATGTAGCTGATTTGCCGACAGCCTTTAAAACCAAGTCGAATTCAACGAATATGCCGATGATCCCCGCAATTCCGATGACGAGCATAAATGCGCTAAGGATTCCCCAGCCCGGATGAGCGCGTCTGCGCACCATCCAGCCGTAAGCTGCCAACCCTAACATTGCAATTACGACGAGTACCGATGTTGTTGAGCGTGAGAGGGCCAACAGAGCGAGGCCTCCCAGCGCCACGGCGCCGGAAAACAGACGGTTGTTAGCCCCAATGTAAAATGAATACCCCGCTGAAAGAACCGCCAGGGACATGATGTCACCGAGCATATTCTTTTCCGTCATTGCCCCACGCACTGCATCATGGTAGCCCTCCAAATTGCTGAAGCCGAGGTCAGGTCGCAGGGCAAGTATTGCGAGCGACGCGAATACTGGAATCGCGAGCACGCAGGTAATGAAGCGCGTGAAATTCTTGATGTCGTATTTATGGAACAGGTAAATTCCGAACACGGAGTATTCGAGGAGGCGTAGTGCCCTTCGAATCGTCGTGCCAGCATCTGCTGACCAGGCGGCGCTCGCAAACGTGAGTCCCAGTAAAAGGAATAGTAGCGGAGCGCGCCGCATCGCTTCCAGCATTGCACGCGAGTTGACGACAATGAGATAGACGGTCAGCGCGGCCACGATTAGGAATACGATATGGGAAAAATCGAACGTTTCGGTTCGCTGGGCATAGATCCGTTGGAAGGACATTGGCTGAAGGTAGGCCTCCAATGGCATGAATGTGCCGAACAAGGGGAACGCAAGTGCCAAGGCGATGATGATCGACTCGAGCCGATTGCTGAGTGACTTCAAGTTCTAGACTCCGATGACTGACCCGCCGCCGCATATCCCGATCTCGCAAGGCTCTCCTCGAAAATATCGAGGTAACGCTCCGCTGACGCGGCGGTTGTAAATGACTGCCCGCGGTTCTCCAGAAGTTGGCGCGAAGGCGGCGTTTCAAGTGCAGCAATGATGGCCTGGGCGAGTGCTCCGGCATCTCCGACAGGCGTAAGTTTTCCGTAGCGGCCATGGTCCAGGATTTCCACGGGTCCATATGGGCAGTCGGTGCTGACGACGGGCGTGCCACAGGCGAGGGCTTCCGCCAGTACCATGCCGAAGCCTTCGTTTTTTGACGACTGAACAACGACTGCCGCCGCTTGCAGATAAGGTAGAATATTGGCTCGGAACCCGGGCATATCAACCCGCTCGGAGATACCCAAGGATCGTGAGCGCTCCTTAAGGGGCAGGCGCAGCGGCCCTTCGCCCAGTAGCACGAGACGCACATCGCGTTCACGGGCAACAGCGGCGAACGCGTCGATTAGGGTGGCAAAATCCTTTTGTGGAACCATGCGCCCGGCCGCGACGATAACCGGGACCCCGGAGCGAAACCACGGATGATCTAGGGGTGCTGAGCGCTTCTGGGCAAATTCACCGTTAACTACGCCATTGTAAATGACATTAATTCTCCCACGTGCAATGCCGCAGGATGCAGCCAGATCGTCGGCAACACCGGCCGATACAGCCACGATCCGGTCAGCCCAACTGATGAACAGGCGGAAAAGAATGCGCAATATTCTGAACTGCCAGATCGGACGCTGCACCTGCATGGAGAAAGCTTGGTGTTGGCAAATAATGATGCGTGTATTGGCTCGCGCTATTGCACGTGCCCAAAGCGATATGATCGCTGCATGTTCGGTATGGACGAGCAGTATCGAAGGCCGGGCGCGGCGCAGATATCTCACGACCGGCAGCAGCGCCGTTAATTGACGCGGCGCGTTGAGTGAGACCACGCGGGCGCCATGCGGTGTTTGGGATAATAGCTCGCCGAGCGCCGTTCCCAGCAAGAACGTCACCTCGAGCCCGGCAGCAATAAAGAAAGGTGTGAGATCGAGCTGCAGGCGCTCTGCGCCGCCGCCGCTCAAATCCGGGAGATAAATGGCCAATGATCGCCCCCTTAGTAACTTGCGATCAGCTGGCATCGGTTTTCCTACCCATATACTTCACATGTATACCACACGAATTATTCTGCGGCGCGCAGGTATGACTTAGAGGGTGTGCGTGCCTGAATTCCTATTTCCATAGTGGCGGAGGGTGGGGCCGCGTTCGCCGCTCTACAGCGGCCGGATTCGCAAGCCACGGGGTCGATCGCACCAGTTCGGCACGCGCCATGCCGTTCAGTCAATTTCCGCGGCATACGTGTCATTGAATCTGGAAATTTCCCGGCTTTATCCCAAACCCACACTCGCAGTAAGGCAAACCCAAGCCCATTACGATAGCGAATTACTGCTCCAAATATGTAAAGCGTCTTAATTGTCCCACGCAATCCATCGGTTACATTCGATGTCCAAGCAAGGTATAAGTGCCGCAGCGCTTTTCGATGTCCGAACGGCGCGTAAAGATGGGTTAGCCAAACATTCTGATTATTGGACTGGCTTTCAAGGAGAATTGCCGGGATCTGCGAAACAGCAGGCTGAAGGACATATTCGCGAGTTGATGCGATTTGAAGCTAATGTCGGCGAATAAGGTCCACGGGTTGACGTAGGGGGTTAGGAATACGGAATTCGGCGCATCGCAAAGCCTGGGGGCTTGCTACGATACAATAGTGCTGGCGGTCGTGCATGATGAAGTCAAGGCGATGAGTGTGAAGAGTTCGGTAGTGATGGAAGTAAATTGCACGTACCTTACGATGTCAAACATTGATCTCCGGCCGATCAGACGGTCGGGCGGCTACTGCTCGTAATGGAAGCTGCGGGTATTTGTGCTGCCGAAATGATTCTATATTTTCCTACTCCAAGGCTTTACCTGCATGTCATGGCATAAATTCTTAAGACTGACATTCTCCAGCGGTTGCTGCGATCAATTTTTGAGCAGTGCGCCCGGGATGGGGCTTGACACAGTATGACGCCTCCAATGATTTACCTTGTTGCCGGGGCCCGTCCCAACTTTATGAAGATCGCGCCCATTGTGCGTGCTTTACAGGCAAGCGGACGGCTGCGGTGGAAGATTGTCCATACTGGCCAGCACTACGACCGCGATATGAACGAGATATTTTTTGAAGAGCTCGGCATTCCCGCGCCCGATGTGCAACTGGGCGCCGGCGGCGGCACGCACGCGCAGCAGACGGCTCGGATCATGCTGGCGTTCGAAGAGCTTTGCATGCGGGAACGTCCGGACTGCGTCCTGGTCGTCGGCGACGTAAACTCGACTTTGGCCTGCTCGATCGTTGCGAAGAAGCAGGGCGTGCCCGTTGCGCATGTCGAGGCAGGATTGCGTAGCGGTGATATGAACATGCCCGAGGAAATCAATCGACTGGTTACCGATTCAATCTCGGACTGGTTTTTTGTGACGGAGCCGAGCGGAGTACAGAACCTCAGCCGTGAAGGCAAGCCAGCCAATCGGGTGCACGAAGTCGGCCATGTGATGGTGGACAACTTGCTCTTCCAGGCTGCGAAGCTTGAAAAAATGGACCTAGATCTGCTTGAAACATCGGCCCTCAAGCGGCGTCATGCTCGGTATGGTGTGGTGACCCTGCACCGGCCATCCAACGTCGATGATCCAGTCGTGCTAAGGCGTCTGATGTCGGGATTCAACAGAATTTCACGGACGATCCCATTGGTTTTTCCGGTTCATCCGCGAACCCAGGCCAATCTAGATCGATTTGAGATACACGTTGACGATGCAGTTGAATTAATGAAGCCGCAGGCGTACATGGCGTTTTTAAATTTGTGGAAGGATGCTGTGGTAGTACTCACGGATAGTGGTGGGCTGCAGGAAGAAACGACAGCGCTGGGTGTTCCGTGCGTCACGGTACGCGAGAACACTGAACGGCCCATCACGATTGACGAGGGAACGAACATGCTGGCTGGTACCGATCCGGATCGACTGGTCGAGCTGGCACTTTTGGCAGCAACGGGCGCTGGTAAGCGAGGCCGGCGGCCGCAACTGTGGGACGGACACGCTGCCGTCCGCATTGTCGAGATTCTTGCGCTTGAACTGTTGCAATAATGAGCAGCACCAATTCCCCGCCAAATCCCAGGCGCATAGAACTGATGGGTTGCTCGATCGACAACCTGACGATGGAAGAGACGCTGCAGACTGTCGAGCAGTTCATAAATTCCGGAAGCCCCCACCAGCACGTGGTGGTCAACGTTGACAAGCTGGTCAAGGCACAATCTGATCGCGAATTGCGCCAGATAATAAACGAATGCGCATTGATCAACGCCGACGGAATGCCGGTGGTATGGGCGTCGCGACTTTTGGGAAAATCAATCAAGGAGCGCGTCGCTGGCATAGATCTTTTTGAGGCGCTGATGAGGCGTGCTGCGCAAAAGAATTGGCGCGTCTACTTGCTTGGGGCGCGCGAGGAAATCGTCTCCACGGTTAAGGCATCGTATGAAATTAAATATCCGGGACTCACGATTGCCGGCTATCGCAATGGATATTGGGCGGCGGGCGAAGAGGCATCGGTGGCGGCGGATATCGCGTCCGCGGAAGTGGATATTCTCTTCGTTGCAATCAGCTCGCCGAAGAAGGAGCAATTCCTTGCGCAATACCAGGGGCAGATGAAGGTGCCGTTCGCAATGGGCGTGGGTGGCACGTTCGACGTAGCTGCCGGCAAGATCCGAAGAGCGCCGAAATGGATGCAGGTCGCGGGCCTTGAATGGTTCTTCAGGTTCCTTCAGGAGCCGCGGCGGATGTTCCGTCGCTACTTTATCGAGGACATGGCCTTCTTCGGTCTGCTGGCTCGGGAGATCTTCCGCCGCTAACCTACGCACTCGCGCGTGGACCCCGATCGGCCTAGAAAGGTGGTCTGAATCTCAGTGGACCATGCCTGAAATCGTTTGCTCCAAATACACGGCAGCGCGGCGGCTGTACTCGGGCCGCATGTGAATCCCGTCCGTATATACGGGGCGCCCGTCTTGATCAAGTACCGGGCAAACATTTTGTTTGCATAGGAAATCACTGGGTTCGATGATTATGGCGCCCGCTTCGTTGGCGATTTTTATAAGTCGACCGCGCGGATTGGCGTTACTCTGCAGGAACTTGCCCAGGTCCAGATTTTCTATCTTTGCGAGTGGCCGAATGTCGCCAAACCGTGACCCCGTGTACATGTTCCGCGGATCAAACTCAGGACCCATAGGTGGTGGCAGAATTAAAAAGACACGCTTACCAATTTTCCTCAGCAAGCTGAGACTTTGCCGCATGGATTCATACGCTAGCTCCGTTGCTTCGGTGCCAGGAAACGCCAGGTGCAGAGATCCATTGTCAAACCAGACGTTCTGTGTGGGATCGGTAAAGTACACATACCATGAGGCACCTATCACGACCGTGTCGACCTCGGGACTTCCTGCAAGTTCATAGGCTGCATCGGCTGTCTGCCGGCATCGCGGGAACTGCATAAGCGTAAGCCTGATGACATCTCGGATTGGCGGGCAACCAGCCACGGTGGCAAAAATTACTGAGTGCAACTTGGTGGATTGAGTGGCAATGGCGTGCTCGATGTAAGGCCCATATTGCTCCACGACAGAATCGCCGAGGAAAACTGTCAGGCCAGGTCCCAGGCTGGACACTTTTTGAAAGACAATCCCGTCGTAACGAAGGGGCGTAAATGCAGGGCCCGGAAAATCTCTGTCATTGAGAGCATTCAGGTAGATGTCGGCTCCGCTTGTGCTGATTCGCTCGCGAATAATATTGGCATTGGCCAGAACTCCAAGAATTGCTACGCATGCCATGCCGGCCGACAATGCGCCGATCAGTTGGCGCCTGCGGCGAATGGCGCGAAGCGGCAGTTCCACATAGTGGTAAGTCAGGAAGGCCAGCACAAAAGCTGCAAGTACCAGCGCGAATTTGCCCAGGTACTTTGGACTTTCCCCGAACAAAATATAAGCGAAGGAGAGCAGGGGCCAATGCCACAGGTAAAGGGGATAGCTTATGAGTCCTAAATTGACAGCTATGTTATGGCTCAACACCCGACGATTCAGGCTGGCAAACGGTCCCGCCATGATCAGCAGAAATGTGCCCGTTACCGGTAATAGCCCCCACCAGCCGGGGAAGCTATTCTGCGGTTTGATAAGCGCAAACCCAATTGCTAGCAATGCTGCGCCGGACCAGGAAGCGGCTTCCTTGGCGTGTGGCGTCCACGTACGCGCGTGCTGATGCATATACGCGGCCACTCCGCCGGACATCAGTTCCCAAAATCGCGTGAGCGGGGAGTAAAACGCGGCGGTGGGATCGAAATGAACGGTAATGACGTTCGCGGCCATCGAGAGACAGAATATGATGGCCGTCAGGTAAAGAAAGCTGAAGCGCCACGCGAATACGATCCACAGGATTAACGGCCAGAAAATATAAAATTGCTCTTCGACACCTAATGACCATAAGTGCAACAATGGCTTGGTAATTCCCAGGTTATCGAAATAGCCGAATTCGTTCCAGAAGACGAGATTCGAGACGAAGGCGCTGCCCGCGGCCACGTGTCTGCTGAGCTGCTTAAATTCCGAATGCAAAAATATTATCCAGGCGAAGCCAATGGTCGCCAACAGCACCACCAGCAGCGCCGGGAAAATTCGGCGTATGCGGCGCGAATAGAAATCGAAGATGCTGAACTTCCCGCGCTCCAGCTGGAATATGATTATTGAGGAGATCAAGTAGCCTGATATGACGAAGAAGACGTCGACGCCGATAAAACCACTGACAAATCGCTTTGGCCATGCGTGATAAAGAATGACAGCTAGTACGGCAACCGCTCGCAGGCCGTCAACGTCCGGGCGATATTTCAATGCTCCATTGGCATTCGTGTGCTGCATCATGGTCACGGACGAGCCTGCCGGTGCCGAAGCGAGTCATTCAAAAACCGACTGACTGGCAACTCCAGATACCTATAGGTGACGAGTGCCGCAGCCACGCTGGTTACCAGGATTGCTGTGACGAACGCCGTGTGCGACAAAATGGAATTAGTCGCGATGAAATGTGGCCAAAAGTGCCGCCCGAAGCCCAGAACAAAAGTGTGGACCAGATACAGGCTATAGGAAGCGTCCCCGACAAGGGCGAGCAACGCTATGTTTGGCAGCCACCCGCAGCGCTCAATAGCGACGAGTGACGCAACTGTGAACGCGCACGGCAGCCCCACGAACAGGGGTCGAAGTGCGTCGTCTGTATACGAAGCGGGCTGGAATGCAAAAAGATAAACGATTGCCGCGCCCAGCAGGACTATGAGCGCCGCGGGCCATAGTGGCCATGCATTAGAGGTGTTAATGAAGCTGGAAGCGACGACAATGCCGAGACAGAACTCCATCATCAGCGGGCTCGTGTAGGTAATGAATGCGGCATTGTCCATTGAATGCAGGTGCCCAAACCCGACAAGCGCGCTAATCATCAGAATCACAAGAATGCCGCTAATCTTGTTCCTGAGCGTCAGCGAAATGGCGAATAGCAGATAGAAAAACATTTCATAGTTCAGTGTCCAGCCAGGTCCAATGATCGGCTGCATGTCATGGAATCGCGGGTTCCAATGGGGAATGAACAGAATGGATTTGCAATAGGCCCAAAAATCAGGTGATTCCTTGTTGAAGTTTGCGGGGCTCAGAACTACCAGGGCGAACATCAGCGTCGAAAGGATAAAGTAGAGTGGAAAGATCCGAATAAGCCGCCTTATGAAAAACTTGCCTGGCCGAATTCCCGTCCCAGCGGTCGTGTAGTACATGACGAAGCCGCTGACTACGAAGAATATGTCGACCCCATAAGCGCCGTAATCCAGGTTGATCAGGTGCGAAGTGTGGCCGAGCAGGCTGTTGGCTGCATGCGAAAGCACTACTATGGCTGCTGCAATGGCGCGCAAGTACTGTATCGAATTGAGCTTGAGCGCGGCTGCTGATCGCCCACCCTGCGGCGGAGTCGAGGCTTCGCTCATTCGCCCACGATGGTCACTTCAGAACGCAAGCGGCCATATGGGCCGACCTCGATGTCACTTCGTATGATCCTGGCTGGATTGCCAGCTACGATGGTTCTCGCCGGGACATCCTTGGTAACGACACTTCCCGCAGCGACGATACTGCCATCACCAATCGAAACTCCCGGCAGGATGAGACTTCTGGCGCCGATGAAGCACTTCTGACCGATTCGGGTATGCGCATATAACGCACTAATATTCTCATGGCTCAATATTACGGCATCGAACGCCACATATGATTCTGCGCCGACATGAATGCCGCGCGGGAACGTCTTGTCGAATCGTGCGCTCAATGAGAATCGACACGTAGGGTGCAAGTCCATGCCCCAGAACCTCGTCAGATAGAGCTTCTTTATGGTAATCAGAAGATTACGTAGATTCTTCAGCTTGTTTAAGCTGCTAAGCAATTCCGGATTTCCATAGTCGACGTGACCCCATGCTCATCGGCAGTACTGCGCGAGAGTCCTCCCAAGATCGGCGCGGGTCAACAGAGCTTTATCGATAACTACATCGACCGTCCGGCCGGTCGCCAGGTTGGTGAAGGTCATTCGACCCTCGCGCTCAAAGCTCGTGGAATCGTCGACACCCTGCAGTACATCACCCTCCTGGACCATCTCGCCGCCCAGCCAGGAGGCAAGCGCGTAAAGGTCATGATATGCGATAAAAAAATGACTACCGCACCCGCGCGTGCGTATGACAGAGCCGTCAATTAGCTGGCCGCCAAGCCTTGGTGGATTCTGGCCCACGGCCGGCTTTACCAGCCCGAGCGCTGCGGCGAGTAAAGTCACTGCTATTGCCCGGCGCATCATGGGCTGGCTTCGGGTGATTTTGCGTCCGCGGACGCCTGTCTCACAGCCGCTTGACGCCCGTCTGGTGTAGTGCCTCGGTGCATGGAAGGTGAGCGGTGGTGTCGGCGCTGAGTCACGTCCGCGATCGGCTGATCGGCGCCAGGTCGCACAACGGGAAGTTCTGGTCCGGCTATCACCATCTGGTTATGCTGTACATTCTGTTGGATTTGTGCGGCGCGGCGGCGCGACATAACGAGCCGATGTTGCGCCTCCAAATCCCGGGGGTCAGTAGACGCGGCAGCAGGTGCATTTGCAGTGGCGCCAACTGCATTCGAGGCCACGCCAGACGTCTTATTTGGAGTTGGCGTCGACGGAGTGGTCTGTGCAAAAACCGGGCACATCAGACAAATGCCAATTGCAGCCAACGCCAGCGCTAGGCCGCAGGACGTGCGACAACCCATCAACAGGCACGATCTTAACATATATCAATTGTTTACAGCGTTATAATAATAGTGATAGAAGGTACCACACACCGATGCAACCTGAAGGAATGATACCGTATGGGTCGAACCGAGAACATCTGCCGCGCCACAGTTTTTTGGCTGGTTGCGCTGGGTATGGCAGGGTGCGCGGGCGCGCCCGAATCGATCCGTATGCCCGTCGAAGTTGTGGCTGGCGATAATGCCGGAAATGACACAAGCTATCGATTGCAGATCGGGGACGCATTGGCCGTACATTTCTTGGCCTTTCCCGACCTTGATGATACGGTGACTATCGGACCGGACGGGCACATTGCACTACGGCTGGTGGGTGATTTTCGGATCGCCGGCTTGACGATCAACGAGGCAACCAAGGAAACCAACGAGCAGTGCGAAAAAGTCTTGAATCATCCCGGCGTAACCATAACGATCCGGAGTTACGCGCTCCAGCAGGTCTTTGTTAACGGTGAAGTAAATAGTCCCGGGGTCATTCGCAGCAGTGTTCCGCTCACTGCGTCGGGTGCAATCGCTCAGGCCGGCGGGGTAAGACTTGCGACCGCGCATGCGGGGGCGGCGCTTTTGCTGCGTCGCAGACCGGACGGTGCGATAGTCTATTACCAACTCGATTTTCGGGGCGACCTGCCAGGCGCGGCAGGCGATCCGATCCTGCATACTAACGATCTCATCTATGTACCACGCACGCCAATCGCTGCGGTGGCGGACTTCGTGCAGGCGAATCTCACCCGGATGGTACCGCTCAGCGTGTCGTATTCCGTTTACCACACCAGCAACTAGAAGGCCTAGAATAAATGGAATTAGCATTGGGCCGTCGTGAAGCTGTCAGCATTCTCTTCAAGCACTCAAAACTGCTGACCACATTGTTCTTTTCGACATTTATCGTCATTTTTGGCGGCTCATATCTAATGACGCCGAAATATAAGGCGGAGGCACAAGTTTTGGTGCAAAGCGGTCGCGAGTTTGAGGTGGCCACCGAAAAGGGAAATATCGCGCCTACCGGCGTGCCCTACATTACGAAACAGGAGATCGTGAATTCGGAAGTGGAAATTCTCAATGGTCGCGGTCTTGCTGAAAGCGTTATAAAAGCAGTCGGTCTCGCGCGCATTTATCCCGGGATTGCTGGCAATGGTGACCCGGAAGCCGAACAGATGAACGACGCGGTTAAGAAATTCACGAAGAATTTCAAGAGCGAGCCCGTCACGATGTCCAATATCATCACGCTTCAGTATTGGAACCCCGACCGCGACATTGCTATCGAAACATTACAAACGCTGGCCCGCATCTATAGCCAGCGGCATGCCGAAATCTTCAGCAACAAGCGCTCCGGCGTCCTCGGGCAACAAACTAACGACTACGAAAAGCAGCTGGTAAAGGTGACGCAAAAGATCACCGAATTGAAGAATTCGCAGCATCTCAGCGATATCGTTTATGAACGCGAGCAGCTGATCCAGGACCGGTCGGATGTCGAGTCGAAATTGCGTGATCTCAAGGCGCAGTCGATCGAAGCCCATCGTGCCCTCGAATATTACCAGCAGCAGCTCAAATCGATGCCTGAGCTCGTGCTCACGAACCAAAATTCCGCGGACGCTGTTGAGACCGCGAAGTCCAGGCTGTTGGACCTGAGTACGCAGCTCATGCAGATGAAGCAGCGCTACTCTGAGGGCAATGCAGAAGCCGCCGGGCCTATTAGGGACCTGGAAAGCCAGATCGCTCAGATCAGGGCTTTCATCGTCGATCCCGCGGTCAACCAGCAAAAAGCGTTCAGTCGCAACCTTACTTATGATGATGCGCGCCTCAAGCTGCAGGTTGCCCAGGCGGCAGTTCCTTCGCTCGATCAGAAGATTATCTATGAGACGGCAGAAGATAATAAGATTCTTGCGCGCCTGCAGGCGCTGGATGATGGCGAATCAAGTCTTGAAGTGCTGACCCGCGAACAGGCTACGCTTCGCGAGCTTGTCCATGATTATCGCGATCGGTACGAAGAGGCGCGCATCGGCAACGACCTCGACAAACAGAATGTCATCAGTGTCAGTGTCATCCACGCGCCAGAGGCCGATCAGAATCCGGATAAGCCCAAGCACCTGATGTTTGCTCTGGTTGGTATGGCGGCCGGGTTGATGGCTGTTGGCATGGCAATTCTCTATTTTCTCGTGTACCGCGTGTCGATCATTACGCCCGAAAGTCTCGAGCGTACGCTCAATTTGCGTATCCTCAGCGCGGTCCCAGAAATTACTTAACCTGCACAGAGACCTCTTGGCGCGTTCGTTACAGCTTGGCATACGAGTGCTCGCCATCGAGTGGAGAGCGCCGTGAGCGAAACTTATTACGGGCGTTTCTATGGATTCGATACCGCGCCCTTTCACATCACACCTGACCCGTCGCTGCTGTTTACTACCGCGACGCACCAACAGGCATTGTCCGCGATCGAATATGGAATCGCAGCGGGAAAGGGCTTCATTGTAGTCAGCGGTGAGGTTGGTGTCGGCAAGACGACCGTGCTCAAGCTCAGTCTTGACAGACTCGATCCGAACAAAATCAAATTCATTTATCTGTTTAACCCGGCACTTACCGTTCCCGATCTCTACGCAACCATTCTCGAAGAGCTCGAGGTCCCCCTTTACGGATGCAATAATCCGGTAGATATCCTGCGCCTGCTTCAGCAGGCATTACTTGCCAAGCATATGGCGGGTATTCAGGTTGTTCTGGCCGTTGACGAGGCCCAGAACATGCCCGAGCGGACGCTGGAGGCGCTGCGGATTCTTTCAAATCTCGAGACCGCCCAGTCGAAACTGCTGCAAATCATCCTCGTTGGCCAGCCTGAGCTCGAAACCCTGCTGGCAAAGCACAGTCTGCGCCAGTTGGCGCAGCGAGTTGCGGTGCGCGCCCGTATCAAAAGGCTTACTTTCCGTCAAAGATGCAGCTATATAAAGTATCGCATCCAAAGCGCCGGGCGGATTGGCAGCAAACCGCTCTTTTCGGTACCCGCGTTGTGGTATATCGCGTTCGTTTCCTATGGGATACCGCGCACCATTAATATCTGCTGTGACAATGCGCTCATCAATGGCTATGGCTACAACGCGGAGCGCATTACGTTGCGCATTGCGCATGAGTCCTGCCGCTCGCTGCATCTCGGTTTCCCCTTTCGGCGGCTTGTCGGTCCTGCCATCGCCGCGGCGATTTTGTTGTGCGCCGTTATTGTTGGTGCTGCATTGCTGCGACGGCCCCATGCTGAACCTGTCCACGCTAGGACGCCCGCGCCTGCCTCAACCCAAAGCCCTATCGTTTCGGCTGTCGATATTGCCAAGCCAACTTCGCCGCCGACCCTTGTTGACGGTCCGGCTGGCGCGGCATTGACGGTAGATCAGCCGATATCGGCCAATCCGGTACCCGCCATTGCTGCGCCGAATGCCGAGGATGCGGGCGCCCAATCGTCCGATATACCGGAGGTTCGCGCTGCCCTGGATGCGCCAGTCAAGGCCGCGCCTGCATCACAACCAGTTGCTGTGCGTGCCAAACAAGACACCACGCCCCGATCGGCAATGGGTCGCGCTGTGGCGTCAAGTAATCAACAGGGCCCGTGGCCGGGCTCGAAATGGAAGGTTCACTATGGTGATACGCTCATAAAGGTATGCGAAGTGACCTACGGAAATTGCGATGAGCAAACTATTCGCGCAATACTCAAAGATAACCCCCAAATTGGATCAAAGTCCGTGATATATCCCGGGGAGATCATTAACATGCCCGAGCGTGTTGGACCGGGGAAATCGAATTAGCATGAAGGTCGCATTGGTATGAGCAAGATTTACGAAGCCCTGCGCAGGCACGAGACCTCCACAGCGAAGTCGGCGGCAGCTGGGGAAAAGGTCAACCTTCCGCGCGGTCCACTCGTGCGGGCTCTTGAATCGGTCTATCCGATCGTTTATCGCTTGGCCAAGGAGACACAGCACGGATTGGTGGTGCATTTTGTTGCTTCTTCACCGGGCGAAGGGGCTTCGACCCTCGGTAGCGAATTTGCACTCATTGCCGCCCGGGCCGCCGACTCGCGTGTGCTTCTTATCGATGCCGACAAGACGCAGCTCTCGACAGCGATGAAATTTGGCTGTCAGACCGACACTGGCATCCTGGATCAAATCCTGGCTGGAAGCCCGTTCGAGGACGGTTTGGTAACAGCCCCGGACTCGCAATTGCATATAGGTGTGCTTAGTGGGCCGAACTCACCCCCGCAGTCGCGCAAAGCAATGCCCGCGCTCTATGAAAAATTGCGCGCCAGGTATGATTTAACGATTGTCGACTGCCCCGCAGTATTCAGCGACCGCTATTTCGAGCTTTCTCCAGAAACGGCTGACGGCGTGGTGTTGGTTGTGCAGGCCGAATGCAATCGGCCCGAGACCCTTCGTCAGGCGCAGACTTTGATCGAGAATGCGGGGGGTAAGATAATCGGCGCAATCCTGAACCGACGCCGCACTTATATACCGGATTTCATATACCGGCTTCTTTGACGTAATTAATTTGCGCGCCGGCTTAGTGCGGCTCATTCTTCAGGAGTCTCATTGCTGTGCCGAAGCGTCTATTTAAACGCGCCGCAATCAAATTCTGGCGTAGCCTGGTTCCTCGATTTGGCATTATGGCAGGAGGCACCTGCCTCCAGATATCGGGGCACAATCAAAAATCAGCGGTCCTACTTACTTGGGAGTTCGGTTGGAAGGCGGAAGTAATTCGCCGAATACTAAATATCGAGCCTGGCGAATTTATTGACGTTGGAGCAAACGTTGGCCAGACCTTGCTTGACTTCTATGCCGCCGGAGTCTCTAGGCGGTACATCGGCTTTGAACCGAATCCAAGTTCATACGCCTCCCTATCCACGCTGACTTCGGATAATGGCTTTGGAAATTGCGCGATACTTCCGGTTGGATTATCCGACACGCTTTCGGTCTTAAATATTTATTCGCCTTCCGGTTCGACGACAGACAGCGGTGCGTCGATTGTTCAAAATCTTCGGCCAGGCAGGAATTTGAGACATACGCCGGTAGTGTGCTGCCGCTTTGACGATCTTAGAGTCAGTCTCGGGGTCACCCTGATAGGCCTCATCAAGATAGATGTTGAAGGTGCCGAACTACAGGTGCTGCGCGGTATGGCGGGAAGCCTAGCGGATTTGCGAGCGCCGGTTCTATGCGAAGTCCTTTACGCAGATGCGCGGGCGGATATGTTGAATTATGAACGCAATGTAAAGTCACTCTGGCAGTTCCTGCAAACTCTCAAGTATACGGTGTATAGAGTACTAAAGGACCGGCTAGAGATGTATTTCCTGGGGCTCGAGAAAGTTACCGAATTTCCCATCCAGGTCTGGACGAAGGAAGGCGCGCATAAATGCGATTACCTGTTCATCCCGAGCGAGAAACTCTCCAGATACACGTCTTTGATCAACCAGGCGCCGTCTGATCAGCAACGTAATTAACAACCGGAGATATGAAGCGCCCAAAGATCGGAGCAAATGGGCCTAGGAGCCCACTACCTGACCGGGTAGTGTCAGGGTCGGCCAAAAGCGGCATTTTCCACTTCTTGCTGCGACGTGCCTCGAACAAAGGGACCGAGCCAGAGCTTGTTGGTAACACCGGGACTGACAGATCGATAGTAACCAGTCTTCCAATAATGATAATACGTCGGAGAGGCAGGGATACTATCCGAATCGGGAAATTTCGAATTGAATTGCAGCGTTGGTTGCCCTGCTAGCGTGAGAACTGGGGTGAAGGCTTTTTCACCTTCGTCCCTTCGGTATATGGTCAGTGCTCCGTGGTTGTCGTATGCCCATACGGCATCGATCAGAAATTGTACCCAATGGCCACGTCGCAAATCGCCGCGCGTCAGTGAGAAGGAATTCCCGTCCTTGTGGTGACCATTTATTATCAAATCGCCGGCGCAGATGTTGATATGAAAATCGTCTTCTGCTGCCAACGCAAACGCCGGCGGACCACCGGAAAAGTCGGGCGTGTGCAGTTGCAGCACGAGACCCCAGGTCCGTCCATTGTGAAGATCTGGGGTTGGTGCCTGCCAATTGGGATCTACCTTAACTGATATGCCATAAACCTCATGACCGCTTTCGGGGGTTACCGGGTATCGCGCGCCGGTTGGGCTCAGCATGTGCGATACCTCGGCCCGTTCGCCGCTAAAGCCAACCGTATCGCCGGGTCGCACCTCCACGCGCAGCACTGCGCCTCCCTTGGGGCTAGTTGGGTCATGCTCAACCTGCATCCGGTCCTCGCCCCGTTCCTGCACCATACGCCAGTGATTCGTCCCATAGCCCGCAACCCACTCGACCCGTGTACCATCGAGATTGCGAGTTTGAGGTCCTTCTCTTTGGAATTGCGACCCAAAATCAGCCCAGTCGCCCAGGAAGGTTACGGCTGCCGAAGAGAGTCCGGACACCAGGATGCCAAGCGCGACACATATGACAGTCATCGGATTCGAGAGTGGATTGTGCATGTGATGTGGTGAGGCAGTTTTGATCAAATAACGCCTTTCAGGTCGTTAGATTACCTCGTTCAACGTTTGTTACCAAACGTTCGTTAAGCACGCTGAAAACGGCTGCCGAGCGGGGGCGCGTTATAAATGTAAGTTTTGGTGGCGCCGCATTAATCGAACAACCCCGGGTTGTTCTTGATAATCTTCCGTCACAATTCATATCCGCAATTGAGCCGTCACACGTGGCGATAATGTCAAATCAGGCCGTATCTCTTGCACACGCCTAGGCTTCGTGGGCTCCTCGCATGAGTCAACAGCCTCAAATCCGCCGTGCAGCCCTCAGGGGCGGCGCCTTTCTTGCCGGGCGGCAGGTCATCTCGATTTTGCTGAAATTCATAGGGGTGATGCTGATCACCCGCGTGCTGGGTCCCGCGAACTACGGCGCTTATGTCTCGGGGGTCAACATTTACCAGTACGCGGCGGCGATTGGGTACGCCGGCGTGGGGGTGTATCTGCTGCGTCACGAAGGCGTTTTGCCCGAGCTGTCATACGGCACCGCCTATTCGATCCTGATGATGACCGGCCTGCCACTCGTGGCAATTATCGAGCTGGCAACGGGCGGCCTTGCCGCGTGGACGGGCGTTGCAGGCTTTGAGCCCGTCATGCGGATCATCATCCTCGGTCTTCCCTTTCAGCTGCTTTCCATGCCGGCGAGCGTGCGCCTCGAGCGCCGGCTCGATTATCGAAGTGTGGCGATGGTCGAGATCATCGGGCAGATTGCATTTTATTTACTGGGCGTGCCGTTGGTAATGCTGAAGTTCGGCCCCAAGGCGCTGGCCACCGCCTGGGTCCTGCAGCAAATCGTCACGTGCCTGGCAGCTCACCTGGCTGCCCGGACGCTTCCCCATTTCTCGTTCGACCGGGGCACGGGGCGCGCGATCGTTCATTACGCGACGGAATTTTCGGTTGCCAACTGGATCTGGCAGGCGCGCATACTCGTCAATCCCCTGATCGTCGGACCGGCATTGGGTGCGCAGGCGGTCGGAATCGTGGGCATGACAATCGGCCTGCTGGAGATGCTGAGCATCATCAAGACGATTGCCTGGCGCTTATCGGTCGCGATCCTCACCAAGTTCCGTTCTGATATTGACAAGCTGCGCAGTGCAGTCACCGAAGGCATGGAACTGAACGTACTCGCGGTCGGTGCGATCCTGCTCGGATTCGGATGGACGGGACACTTCATTGTTCCCCGGCTGTTTGGGGAGCGCTGGATCGGCGTGATGGACATCTATCCGTATGTTGCGCTGTCGTACCTGACGATGGCGGCATTCAACCTTCACTCGGCCACCTTGTCGGTGATCAATCGCAATCGAGGTCTGGCGGTCTATCACATGATTTCGGTCGCGATTTTCAGCGCCGTCGCTTATTTTACCGTGTCCCGATTCGGCATCCTTGGCTATGGATACGCCGAGGTGGCAACGGTCCCAGCCTATATTGCGATACACATCGTCCTTGCACGGGCCATCGGCTCTCCCAATTATCGGCTGGCGGGCCTCTGGTGGTGCGGCGCGACGATCGGGCTTTTCTGGCAGTTGGGATTATGGACCGTCGCGGCCCCATTCCTGGCACTTGCCATGCCAATTTCAGCGAGAAAGCTGCGCAATTACGTTCACGATGCAACGAAACGAGCCTGAACGCAGCCAGTAATCGCACAATGCCGCCGGGCGCGCCGGCTACACTACGTGAAAGTACATATATGCGCAGGCACCTGCTTGCGGAAGGCTAACCGGTTATGGACCTGCAGGTACACTTCGATCCGGATCTGATGCGCCGCTATGACCGCGAGGGGCCGCGCTACACCTCTTATCCGACTGCACTGCAGTTTCGGGAAGGCCTTGATCCGGCGATCTACCAGGCGGCGGCCGCCGCGAGCGCCGGTGCGCTCGACGGCAGTCCGTTGTCGATCTACGTGCACATTCCGTTTTGCCAGAGCCCGTGCTTCTATTGCGGCTGCAACAAGATCGTGACCCGGCAATGGCACCGCGCTGATCCTTACGTCGAGGACCTGATCGCGGAGATCGGGATGCGCAGCCCGATGTTCGACCGCGGCCGCGAGGTTGAACAGCTGCATTTCGGCGGCGGGACGCCGACCTTTCTGTCGCTGCAGCTGCTGCGTCACCTGCTCGATGAGATTGGCCGGAATTTCCGGCTCACGGCGGCTGCAACGCGCGACTACTCGATTGAGATCGACCCGCGCACCGTCGATGAGCAGTATCTGCAGACGCTGACCGAATTCGGCTTCAATCGCATCAGCCTCGGCGTCCAGGACTTCGATCCCGACGTGCAGCGCGCGGTGAACCGGATCCAGTCCGTCGAGAGCGTGGAGCGCCTGCTGGTGCGGGCGCGTGAGCTGGGCTTACGCTCGATCAATTTCGACCTGATCTACGGCCTGCCGCGGCAGACCCTGGCCACGTTCGCGGCAACGCTCGATCGCGTGATCGGCCTGCGCCCGGATCGCCTCGCGGTCTATGGCTATGCGCACATGCCGCGGGTGTTCAAGGGCCAGCGGCAGATCAAGTCCTCGGACCTTCCGGATGCGAGGATGCGGCTCGCGCTGTTGCAGCTTGCGGTCAACAAGCTGACCGAGGCGGGCTATGTCTATATCGGCATGGATCACTTTGCCTTGCCGACCGACAGCCTGGCCCTGGCGCAGCGCGACGGCACGCTGCATCGCAGCTTCCAGGGTTACACGACGCACGCCAGCCGCGATCTCGTGAGCTTCGGCGTCAGCGCGATCGGGCAGGTGGGCAATCTGTACATCCAGAACTACAAACTGCTGCCGCAGTATACGGACGCGGTCCGTCGCGGCGTGCTGCCCTCGCAGCGCGGCGTGACGATGAGTGCCGATGATGTGCTGCGCCGCGACGTGATCCAGCAGGTCATGTGTCACGGTGACATCGACGTGGCGGCGACCGAGGCTCGCTACGGGATCGCCTTCGACGATTATTTCGACGCCTCCCTGGATCGCCTGCAGACCCTGATCGAGGACGGCCTGGTCGTGCGCAGTCCGGGGCACATCCGCCTGACGAGTTCCGGGCGGCTGCTGATGCGCAACGTCGCGATGGTCTTTGACGCCTACAGCCGTCCCGTCGACAGTGCGAACGCGCCGCAATTGTCGCGGGTGATCTGACCGTCATGACTGAAGCATTGGACCTCGATGTCGTCATCATCGGTGCGGGGCCGGCCGGGCTTTGCATGGCAGCGGGCCTCGCGCAGAAGGGCCAGCGGGTCGTCATGCTCGAGCGCCAGGCGGAACAGGCCATTGCCGAACCTGCCTTCGACGGCCGGGAAATTGCGCTGACGCATCGCTCGGTGCACATCATGCAGAATCTGGGCGTGTGGCAGCGGATAGCGCCGGAGGCGATTTCGCCGCTGAAGCGCGCTGCGGTGATGACGGGCAAATCCTCGTATCAGCTGCTGTTCGATCACCGCGATACCCGCTGCGAGGCACTCGGTTACCTCGTGCCGAATCACCTGATCCGCGAGGCCGCATTCGCAGCGATGTCGGCCCAGCCGGGGGTTGCGTTGCTCTCGGAGCGTCAGGTTGCGGGGATCGAGACGAGCAGCAAGGACGTGACGGTGCGTACGGCGCAAGGGGAGACACTACGCGCCCGCTGGCTGATCGCGGCCGATAGCCGCTTTTCCGAGACCCGACGGGCTCTGGGGATTGCCGCCGACATGCTGGACTTCGGCAAGAGCATGCTGGTGTGCCGCATGCATCACCAGGTTCCGCACGCGGCCACCGCCTGGGAATGGTTCCAGGACCAGTGCACGCTGGCCTCGTTGCCGTTGAATGGCGACGAATCCTCGATCGTGATCACGGCGACCGCCGCCCAGGCGCAGCGGCTGCTGTCGATGGACGAGTTCCAGTTCAATCGGGACGTGGCGGACCGGTTCGATGGGGTGCGCGGTGCGATGCGCCTGTCGAGCACGCGTCACGTATATCCGCTGATCGCGACGTTTTCGCGTAAGTTTGCGACCGGGCGTTGCGCGCTGATCGGCGATACCGCGGTCGGCATGCATCCGGTGACCGCGCACGGATTCAATCTCGGCCTGCAGAGCGTGGACAGCCTGATGCGCGAGCTGCAGGGCGCCGCGCCGCAATTGTCACGCTACGAGGCGATTCACCGCCGGGCCGCAAGACCGCTGTATCTGGCGACGAATGCGATCGTTCGCCTGTACACCGATACCCACCCGATCGCGAGGGGCTTGCGCATGGCGGGTCTTCACGCCGCGAACCGGCTGATGCCCTTCAAGAAGCTGGTGCTGTCCTCGCTGACCGATTTCGATCCGTCGCGGGCGCTCGGAAGACACTCGTAGCGCCGGGGCGCCGCGAACGCCGGCGTCACGGGCCCTGGCCGAAGGCGACCGGCGATAGCGGCAGGGTCACGATGATCGATGTTCCCGCGTTGCGGCCGCTCTCGATATTCAACGTGGCGCCGATCAGCTGCGCCTGCTCGCGCAGGCCGATGATGCCAAAGTGACCGGGCTGCAGCGCCTCGGGGTCGAAGCCGATGCCGTTGTCCTCGATGCGCAGCTCGAGGTGCGTACCCCTGATGACCTGCAGGTGCACCAGTACCCGCGTTGCCATCGCGTGTTTCTCGATGTTGCGAAGCGCCTCCTGGGCGATGCGCAGGAACGCCTCCCCCCGCTCATCGCCGAATCTCGCGGCCTCCGGGTCCGCGCTGAAATCGCCGGAGAGGCCGGTGCGGTCGATGAATTTCTCAAAGGCGCCGGCGAGCGCCGGCCCCAGGCCCGTCTCGCGTACCGCGTTCGCGCGCATTTGCGAGATGGCCTCGCGCGCTTCGCTCAGGCCCTCGTGCGCGACGTGCTCGGCGCGTTCGAGCTCGCCGGCCAGCGCCGCCGGGTCCCGCGCGTGCAGTCGGCGCAGCAGCCGGATCTCGCTCAATATCGCCATCATCGAGTGCGCCAGCGTATCGTGCAGGTCGCGGGCGATGGTCAGCCGCTCGCGCACGATTGCCGCATAGCGCGACTCCTCGGCGAGCCGTTCGACCTCACGCGTGCGCACGGCGACGCGGCGCTCGAGTTCGCGTCGTTCCTCGTGCAGATCCGCGAGGATCCGCGCGAATGCCCGCCCCAGTTGTGCCACCTCGTCGACGCCGGCCGGCACGTCGATCTCCGCCGAGTCATCCTCGCCGACCACCGTGACCGAACGGGCGAGGTTCTTGAGCCGCCGGGTCAGCTGCCGCGCACCGAGCGTGCCGATGAGCGCGGTCAGGGCTCCGAGGCATAGCGACACCCACAGAATTCGTATCGCGACCGCATTGGCACGCTGGTAGACGCGCTCGCTCGTTTCGCTGAGCAGCACCTGCCAGCCCAGCGCGGACTCCTCGGTGCTCGCGCTTAAAATCGCACGCGAGACCATGACGCGCCGGGCATCGGGGAGCTGTTCGAACTGCGGCGGGCCGCCGGGCCCCGGGGAATTCACCGGCACGCCGTCCCAGCGCTTGCCCAGCCGATCGGCGGGTCCGGCGAGGATGACGCCGTCGCGATCAAGCAGGTAGGCCTGCGTGGAGCCCGGGTCCTGCCCCTCATCGGTCAGGCGCTGCGGATGATTGGCCGCGCGTGGCCAGCTCAGGCGGGCCGCGACGACACCGACGGTGCGGCCGGATTCGTCGCGAACCGCAAGGGCGAGATCCCCGAGCGCCGAGGAGGTGGCGGTGGCAGTCTGCGGCGTTCGGTCTGCCTCGTCGATGACGCCGGCCCAGGCTCCCTGGAATCCCGACGAGAACCAGGGGCTCCGGCGCACGTCGGTGCCGGTTCGCAGGGCGCCTCGCGCGCGGACCAGGGAGCCGTTCGCATCGGCGATCCCCATCCAGTCGAGCTGCGGGTACGCGCTCAGCAACTCATCAAAGACCTTGCCCAGGGGCGCCGGGGTGCCGGACACCTCGCCTGCATGCAGGACGCGGCCGGCGGCGCGTACCGCATCCAGTCTCGCGGCCAGTGCCTGGCCGACATCCGAGCCCAGCTGGTCCGTCTCGAGCGACAGGCGCCGGATATGCTGCTCGAGGACTGTTTTGCGGGCAATGCCGCCGACCCAGACCGCGGCGGCGATCGAAAAGGTCGCGGCCAGCCCGATGATCAGCCACACCGCGCCCGTGACGAGGCTGCGCCTCGGGTCGATGAGCCGCAGGATCGATCGGGGGTCTGCAGCGGTGTCCGGGTCAGTCATGGGTTGCGGTCAAGTCGTGACTAAAGGCACTTCCAAACGATGGTACACCAGCCGCATGATCGTGCCCTGAGGGAAGCAGCAACGACTATGAGGACCGATTCGTGACCGAAGGCGAGCCGGGCAGTCATCCGGTGATCCGGATCATCATTGCGGAGGACCAGGCGCAGGTGCGCCGGGGCGCCGCGCATCTCTTGTCGCTGGAGCCGGACATGGAGGTCGTCGGCCAGGCCTGCAACGGCGTCGAGGCCGTCGAGCTTGCGCGCGTGCTGCACCCGGACGTGATCCTGATGGACCTGCACATGCCGGTCAAAGGCGGGGTGGCCGCGACCCGCGAAATCATCCAGGCCCTTCCGGCCACGCAGATCCTGGTGCTGACGACGCTGCATGACGATGAGACGGTGTTCGAAGCGGTGCGCGCCGGCGCGCATGCGTACCTGCTGAAGGATGCGGCCGAGGATGAGTTGCTCGAGACGATCCGCGCGCTCAGGCGCGGCGAATCGCGCCTGACCCCGCAGATCGCGCGCAAGGTCATGGATCAGTTCCGGCGTCTCGCGACGCGCGGCGCCTGCCCCGGCAGCAAGCGGCGTCGCGCGGCCGGCGGCGATCCCGACGAGGAAGCCCTGAGCGACAAGGAAGAGAAGATCCTGCAGCTCATCGCCGAGGGCCTGAGCAACCGGCAGATCGCCGAGGCGATGTTCCTGGCCGAGGGGACCATCAAGAACTACGTCAGCCGCATCATGGACAAGCTGCATGCCAATACGCGCATTGCGCTCGCGCTGATCTCCCGCGGGCAGGTGCGCCAGAAGCCCGTGAGTCACCAGCGGTGAAAAGTGACTATAGTCACGTCGGATCATGACCTTCGGCCCCTGACGGGCGGTGCCTGCGGGTCTAGATTGTGCGCAGGTAGCGGCTAGAGGATCCTGCATGTCCGTCGTCGAGATTGCGCTGAAGCGTCCCTATACCGTCGTCGCGGTGCTGATCCTGATCTCGCTGATGGGCATCGGGCGCGGCGCTGCGCATGCCGGTCGACATCTTCCCGGAAATCGACATCCCGGTGGTCGCCGTGGTCTGGACCTACAACGGCATGAGCGCCGAGGACATCCAGAACCGGATTCTGACGCTGCACGAGCGCCAGCTCGCCTCGCTGGTCGACGACATCTCGCGCATCGAGGCGACCAGCTACCAGGGCGTCGGCGTCGAGAAGGTCTACCTGCACGAGGGCGCCGACGTGAGCCGCGCGGTGTCGCAGCTCGCCAGCAGCGCGCTGGTGGTGCTCAAGTACATGCCGCCCAACATCACGCCGCCGCTGGTGCTGCGCTATGGCGCGACCGACGTGCCGATCATCCAGCTCAGTCTGTCGAGCAAGTCCCTGCCCGACACCAAGCTCAATGATCTCGGCCAGAACATCATCCGCCCGGCTCTCGCGGTCGTGCACGGCGCCGAGGTTCCCTATCCGTACGGCGGCAAGCCGCGCGTGATCATGGCCGACCTCGATCCGCAGGCGCTGCAGGCGCGCGGCCTGTCGCCGTCGGACGTCAGCGAGGCGCTGCAGCGCCAGAACGTGATCCTGCCCGGCCGGCGACGTGAAGATCGGCGACAAGGACTACACGCTGGCGATGAACAACACCCCGGACGTGATCGAATCGATCAATGCGTTCCCGATCGGCGCAGGTCGACGGCCGGACGGTGTTCATGCGCGACGTCGCGCATGTGCACGACGGCTTCCAGGTGCAGACCAATTCGGTGTCGGTCGATGGCACGCCCGGCGCGCTGATGACGATCCGCAAGACCGGCGGCGTCTCGACGCTGGCGGTGATCGACGGCGTGCGCGCCGCGCTGCACGGACATCCGCAAGGTGCTGCCGGCCGGAGTCGCGATCAAGCCGCTGTTCGACCAGTCCATCTTCGTCAAGGCGGCGCTCTACAGCGTGATGATGGGCGGCCTGCATGGCCGCCGCGCTGACCGCACTGATGATCCTGCTGTTCCTGGGCAACTGGCGTCTGTCGCTGATCATCCTCGCGGCGATCCCGCTGTCGATCATCACCGCGCGTGCTGCTGATCGATCTGGCCGGCCAGACCCTCAATACCATGACGCTGGGCGGCTTTGCGCTGGCGGTCGGCATCCTGGTCGATAACGGCACCGTGGTGATCGAGAACATCGAGCGCCACGTCGCGCATGCGCGAGCCGCTGCGCCGAGGCGATCGTGGCCGGGCGCGAGCGAGGTGGCGGTGCCGACCTTCCTGTCGACGCTGTGCATCTGCATCGTGTTCGTGCCGGTGTTCCTGCTGCAGGGCACCGCCAAGTATCTGTTCTCGCCGCTGTCGCTGTCGGTGATCGGCTCGCTGCTCGCGAGCCTCGCGCTCTCCTTCACGATGGTGCCGGTGCTGTTCATGTATCTGATGCGCGGCGCGGTCGCAGCGTTCGACGACGGCGCGGCACATCCGCCGGCGCGGCGCGCGCGATCCGGCAATGCACTGGTGCGATTCACAGGCGCTTCGAGCGCGGCTTCGAGCGCTTCCGCGAGAGCTATCGCAATATGCTCGCCTGGACGCTGTCGCAGGCACGCGCCGACGGTGATCGCGTTCGTCGCGCTGATCGTCGTCTCCGCTGCTGCTGTTTCCGCTGCTGGGCCGGGATTTCTTCCCGCAGGTCGATGCCGGGCAGATGCGGCTGCACGTGCGCGCGCCGCCGGGAACCCGCCTCGAGCAGACGCAGCAGTACTTTGCCGCAGGTCGAGGCCGCAGATCCGCAAGCTCGTCGGCAACGACCAGATCGACGTCGATGCTCGACAACATCGGCCTGCCCTACAGCGGCATGAACATCGCGCTGAGCGATTCGGCGACGGTCGGGCCCGATGGACGGCGAGATCCTGATCTCGCTGAAGCAAGAAGCACACGCCGACGGCGCAAGCTGATCGCGATGCTGCGGCGCGAGCTGCCGCGAGCGCTTCGCCGAGCTGCAGTTCTTCTTCCAGCCGGCCGACATCGTCGACCAGGTGCTGAATTTCGGCCAGCCGGCGCCGATCGACGTCCGCATCTCCGGGCCGGACAGCGACGCGGCGTTACGCACTGGCCGCGCAGATCGCGCGCGATCTGACGCGGCGTGCCGGGCGTCGTCGATTCGCACGTGTTCCAGGTGCCCGAACGCGCCGGCGCTGACCGTCAACGTCGACCGGGCGCTCGCGAGCCAGACCGGCGTCGACGCAGCAGGAAGCGGCCAACAACGTGCTGGTCGCGACCAACTCGCAGCGCGCAGAGCGCGCCGAACTTCTGGGTCGATCCGCGCAACAGCGTCAGCTACCCGCTGGTCGTGCAGTTGCCGACCTACCAGATCGACTCGACGCAGGACCTGCAGACCATGCCGGTGACGCTCGGGGGCGGGCGCGACGTCCGGCCAGCTGCTGATGAATCTCGCGTCCTTCGGCCGCGGACGGTGCCGCTGGTGACCTCGCAGCTCAATATCCGGCCGGTGTTCGACGTCCATGCCGATGTGCAGGGCCGCGATCTGTATTCGGCGGCGCACGACATCGACAAGGTGCTCGCGGCAGATCGGCCCGATGCCGCCAAGGCGATCACCGTGACCTTGAGCGGCCAGGTCGAGACCATGCGCGAGAGCTACGCCGGCCTGTTCACCGGCATGGCGCTGGCCGTCGTGCTGGTCTACCTGTTCCTGGTCATGAATTTCCAGAGCTGGATCGATCCGCTGATCGTGCTGATGGCGGTGCCGTTCGCGCTCGGCGGCGTCATGTGGATGCTGTTCCTGTCGCAGACGCCCCTGAGCGTGCCGGCGCTGATGGGCACGCTGATGTGCATCGGCCTGACCACCGCCAACAGCATTCTGGTGGTGACCTTCGCCAACCAGCGCATGGAGGCGGGCGATGATCCGCTGCAGGCGGCCGCGCGTCCGCGGGCTACACGCGCCTGCGGCCCGGTGCTGATGACGGCCGGCGCGATGATCCTCGGCATGGTGCCGATGGCCCTGGGGATAGGCGAGGGCGGCGAGCAGAACGCGCCGCTCGGCCGCGCGGTCATCGGCGGCCTGCTGTTCGCGACCTTCGCGACGCTGGTCTTCGTGCCGACGATGTACCGGTTGCTGCGCCGCCGGCCGCGATCCGCCCTGAGAGTGATTCGGCATCCGTGTCGAGGTAGCTGCCGAAGTGCGCGACCGCATGAGATCGTCGCGCGAGTTTCCCGACGAGATCTCGCGTACCGAGAGCGCACACGGTGTCGACCGCGTTCGACGCCGACACGGCGCGACGCACCAAGAAAGGCGTCGGCATTGCCGGCGGCGGTCCTGCTGGGCTGTTTCCTGGTGGTGCTGGTGGTGCGCATCCTTCATGCGCAACGCCGTCGCGAAGGCCGGCGAGGCCGCGTATTCGGCGCCGCCGCCGGTCGATGTCGTCATCGCGCAGGCCCGCCAGCAGCGGGGCAGGACCTGGTGCTGCCCGGGCAGACCGCGGCCTGGTACGAGAGCACCATCTACGCGCGCGTCAACGGCTACGTGGCGAACTGGCTCGTCGACATCGGCGATCACGTCGAAAAGGGCCAGGTGCTCGCGACCATCGAGACGCCGGAGCTCGACGCCGAGCTGCAGGCGGCGCGCGCGCAGCTGAAGGCTTCCGAGGCGCAGGTCGAAGCGCGCAAGGCCGAGGCCGAGTTCACGCAAGACCACCAACGAGCGCTGGCGCGATTCGCCCAAAGGCGTCGTCTCCGAGCAGGAGCGGGAATCCAAGAAGGCGGACTATGAAAGCTCGAAGGCGCGGCTGTTCGCGGCCGATGCGCAGGTCGCGCTCGACCAGTCCCGGGTCGATCAATTCAGCGCACTGGCCGAATTCAAGCAGGTCAGGGCGCCGTTCGACGGCACCATCACCGAGCGCAAGATCGATGTCGGCAATCTGGTCACGGCCGGCAGCACGTCGGCGACCACGCCCGTTGTACCGCATGGCGCAGACCGATCCGCTGCGCGTGTTCGTCGACGTGCCGCAGAGCGCCGCCGGCGAACTGATGAATGCCGGCGTTCCGGCCGAGATACGCGCGAGCGGCGCCGTCGGCGGCGTGTTTTCGGGAAAGATCGCGCGCTCCGCCGAGTCGCATCAATGCGCAGGCCCGCACCATGCGGGTGGAAGTCGACATGCCCAACGCCGACGCACGCGCTGGTGCCCGGCATGTACGTGAACGTCGCCTTCCGGCTGCAACCGCCCGCGGCCTGGTCGAGGTGCCGGCCGCGGCGCTGATTTTCCGCGCCGGCGGTGCGCAGGTCGCGCGAGGTCGACGCGAACGGCAAGATCCGACTTCGACGATGTCGCGATCGCCCGCGACAACGGCAGCCTGGTGGAGCTCGCCTCCGGGCGTCGCGCCCGGCGACCGGCTGGTGCTCAACATCAGCAGCCAGATCGCCGCCGGCCAGAAGGTCGCCGTCAACGCGCCGGATGCTGTCGCCCAGCCTCCGGCCGCGGTGCACTGAAGGAGTTGCCGGTGAAGCTGCTGCGGCCATTGATGCTCGCAACCTTGGCTGGCCTGACAGCCTGCGCGGCGGGCCCCGCGTATCGCACCCCGAAGCCGGACGTTCCCGCGGGCTTCGCCTCGCAGGACCGCGGCCAACCCGGTGGCGGGCAGCCCGGCGCTGACATCGGACGTGGATCTGGCGGCCTGGTGGCACGCATTGAACGACCCGGAGCTGGATTCCCTGGTCGAGCGGGCGGTGAAGTCGCAACCTGGATCTCGAGATCGCGCTGGACCGGCTGCAGCAGGCGCGAACCTACGAGGTGGTCGTCGTCGGCCATGCCTTGCCGGACGTGGACGCGAGCGCAGCGGCGGGGCGCGGCACCGGATCCGACCTGACCAAGGGCCGGGCTGATCAGGGCCTGAGGTCTGCCGACAACACCAGCGGCCTGAAACAGATCAACACGATCGCCGGATTTGATTCGGTCTGGGAGCTCGACCTGTTCGGCCAGTTCCGGCGCGAATTCCAGGCCGCGCGCGCCGAGACCCAGGCGGCGCGCGCGGCGCGCAATGACGTGCTCACGGCGGTCATCGCCGACGTGGTACGCGCCTACGTGGACCTGCGCGGCCTGCAGGTTCGCGCCGGCATCCTGCACCAGGCGAGCGACGTGCTGCGCGAGTCGCTGCGCATCGTCAGCCTCCGCTATGAGCGCGGCATCACCAATGAACTCGACGTGCAGCTCGCGACGCGTGAACTCGCGACCCTGGACGCGCAGATCGCGCCCATCGAGGCGCAGGTCAATGCGGCCGAGTACACGCTCGCGGTGCTGATCGGCGAGTATCCGGAAAAAATGGTCCAGGAGCTGTCGACGCCGGACCTGATCCCGGCGATGCCGGGCCCCATCGCACCGGGCGTGCCGCTCGAGCTGCTGAAGCGCCGGCCCGACATCCAGCAGGCCGAGCGCGAGCTCGCGGCAGCGACCGCGCGCATCGGCGTCGCGACCGCCAACCTGTTTCCGCAGGTCGCGCTCGTCGGTGCGATCGGCAGCCAGGGGCAGGGTTGGGGAACCACGCCCGAGGTGGGCAAGCATATCTGGTCGTTCGGACCCGGCGCCGTGTGGCCGCTGCTCGACTTCGGCGCGCTCGATGCCGAGGTCGACATTGCGGGCCTCGAGGCCCAGGTGAGCCTCGCCAATTACCGCAGGACGATCCTGAACGCGGTGCAGCAGGTGGATACATCGATCGACGCCTATCGGGCGCAGCAGCAGCGCCTGGAACAGCTCGGCACCGCAATGGTCGCGGGCCAGCGCGCCGTGGACCTCGCGACCGAGCGCTATAACCGCGGCCTGACTGATTTTCTCAATGTCGTCGATGCCGAGCGCCAGCTCTATGACCTGGAGGCGCAATACGCCGAGGCGCAGGTCGCCGAGGGTGAACAGTTCGTCCAGCTCTACCGCAGCCTTGGCGGCGGCTGGGAAGGCTATCAGTCGGTCCCGGCCATCCGGCGCCCACAGCCGGCGATCATCGCGGCGTTCCGGCGGGCGCTGAGCAGCGCGGTACCGTGACATGAGAGGGCTCTCATGCAATTGCCCGATATTTAAGGTAATTTCCGGTCTGCGGGGCGGAACTAACGCGCGCCGGCTCAAGTCTTTAGAGAGGTACGAGAGCGGCATTTGCCGGCATAGGCAAAGGAGGTAGGGCCGTGGACCATACGCTGCTGGCTCCAGCCCGGGTACGCCCGGCCTCGGGGCTGCCCCAGTTCCTGCACGAGGGCGATAGCGCTGCGCTGGATGCAGACGATTCGGCTTACAGGGCAATGACGGATTTCCAGCGCGAGTACCCGATCACGGTGCCTGCGGATCGCTCCCTCGAAGACGCACTCAATGACATGATCCGGCTGGGGGTGCACGCGCTGCTCGTGACCAAACAGGAAATCGATGGCGGCGAACAACGCGTCGCCGGCCTGGTCACCGCGTACGAAATCCATCATCAGCGCTCCCATCTGCTGCATTCGGCGGACGAACCGAATCAGGCGGAAAAGGGCAGCGTCGGCGACGTCATGACGTCGTGGGATGAGCTGTCGCTGGTGAAATACGAATCGCTGCAGACGCTGACGGCACTGGATCTGTACGAGATGTTTCAGGGGACCGGACTGACGCACCTGCTGGTCATCGAGGGTCATGGCAATGATGCGGCGCAGGCGAGGGGACTGATATCGCGTGCAAGCCTGGCGAGGCGCCTGCGCCTCTGAATCATTCTTGGCCATCGGCTGCGAGGGGAGAGGACCATGCGAATGCTCATCGTCGAGGACGACCGCAAGGTGGCGGAGTTCGTCGCGCGTGGCCTGCGGGCCGAGCGCTATGCCGTGGATGTGGCCGATAACGGGCGCGACGGCGACAACTACGTCAATTCCTACGAATACGATCTGATGATCCTCGACCTGATGCTGCCTCAGTTGAGCGGCACGGAACTGCTGCGGCGCGTGCGCCGCTCGCATCCCCTGATGCCGGTGCTGGTGTTGACGGCCCGCGATGCCGTCGAGGACAAGGTGATGCATTTCGAGGCGGGCGCGGACGATTACCTGACCAAGCCATTCGACTTCGCGGAACTGATCGTGCGCATCAAGGCGTTGCTGCGACGCACGCCCGCGGAGCGCCACGATGTTCTTCGGGTGGCCAACCTGGAACTGAACCGGTTGACGCAACTGGTGCGCCGCGCCAACCAGCGCATCGAGCTGACGGCCAAGGAGTACTCGCTGCTCGAATACCTGATGTCGAACCCCGGCCGGGTATTCTCGCGCACCATGATCCTGAATCACGTCTGGGACCAGAGCTTCGAGGGGGTCACGAACATCGTCGATGTCTATGTTCGTTACCTGCGCCGCAAGGTCGATGATCCGTTTCCCCAGAAGTTGATCCACACGGTCAGGGGAGTCGGGTATTGCCTGCGCGAATCGGAAGCTGATCCCGCATCCGGAGAAGGATGAACCATCGTTCCCTCGCGATCCGCCTCGGTGTCTGGTATGCCCTGTTACTCAGCGCGACCTTCGCGCTCGTGGGCGCTACGATGTTTTACGGGCTCGGGGAGTATCTGCGCTCGAGCCAGCGCGACTCCCTGGCGCGCCGGTCCGCGCAGATCGAGCAGGTGATCCGGGAGGCGCCGGCGACGCTGAGCGATGAGGCAATCAGGAGCTACATCGAGCTTCGCGTTGCGCCGGAGTTCAACAACCGGTTTGTGCGCATCACGCGCGCCCCTTCGACGGTGATTTACCGGTCCGGATCGCCCGCCGACCGGAGTTTCGACCCGGCGGCGATCCCGGCGCTGGGCGGCCCCTGGCCGGAGGAGAGTGTCAATCGCGAGCGCTCGGCGCTGAATGACCGCACGCTGATGATCCGGGCCACGCCGATCACGGCTTCCTCCGGGCGGTATCTGGCGGAGTTCGGCATATCGACACCGGCGATCAGCACGGTGCAGGATCGGCTGTTGAGTCTGTTGGCGATCCTGTTGCCGGTACTGGCGCTGTTTGCCAGCGGCGGCGGCTTCCTGCTGGTCAGCCGGGCGCTGCGCCCCGTGGATCAGATCGCGCGCAGCGCCGAAAAGATCAGCATGCTGGACCTGAAATCGAGTCTGCCGGTCGTCCCCAGCGGCGACGCATTGCAGCGACTGTCGGTTTCGCTGAACCGCATGCTCGAACGACTGCGCAATTCCGTGCAGAGCTCGCGGCGCTTCCTGGCCGATGCGTCCCACGAGATCCGCACCCCGTTGACCGTGATCAAGGGCGAGCTTCAGGAAATCGGGCGCAGCGAGGCGATGGCCGCGGCCGAGATTCGCGAGCGGGTGGGCAGCGTGCTCGAGGAAGTCGCCCGGCTGGAGCACCTGGTCTCCGGGCTGCTGACGCTGTCGCGCCTGGATGCCGGCGAGGTGCGCGGCACCTGGGCCGAGGTGGACCTGACGGAACTGGCGACCACGACGGCGGAGCACATGCGCCTGATGGCGGAGGACCGGGGCATCAAACTGCGCTTCCAGTTCCGGCCGCAGGTGCTCATCCCGGGTGACCAGGGCCAGATCAAGCAGATCATCGTCAATCTGCTCGACAACGCGATTCGCTTCACGCCAGCCGAGGGCATCGTGACGCTGCGCACCGGGGTTCGCGACGATGCCGCAATCCTCGAGATCTCCGATACCGGGACCGGAATCCCGGCGTCGGCCCTGCCGCTGGTTTTCGACCGTTTTTACCGAGTTGACCAGGCACGCTCGCGCGACGAAGGAGGCGCCGGCATCGGCCTGTCGATCGTCAAGTCGATCTGCCTGGTGCACGGCGCGACGATTGAAGTGACCAGCGAAGTCGGACACGGCAGCTGCTTCCGGATCAGTTTTCCGCTGGGTGCGCAGGTGGGAAGTGCCGGCAGGGCGCCCGCGTTGCTGGCAACGCCGTCCGGTGCGGGCGCAGGCTGAAATGTCATTTATGAAACGCATCAACCCGCGCCATGCAATTCCGGTGGCGCTGATTCCGGCCGGTGCCTTCAATGCGGACGCCGCGCGTCCCACGCGTCCGCCGTGATCGCCCAGCAGGCGACATCCTCGAACACGCTGTGTTCGTGAACGCGCTTGCGCAGGTAGCCGTCGATCGACATGTTGACGCCGGCTAGCACATGGCCGGCTCGCGGTTGCCGGGCCAGCTGCAGCGCATACACGCGGCGCAGCGCCATGTGGCGGAACGCGAAATCGATGACGGCTTCGACGCACTCGGACGCGTTGGCGAGACTGTTGCGCGCTTCGGGCATCGTTCCGCAGCCGATCCAGAAGCGCAGCTGCGCCTGAAGTTGCGCGGCGTCGATGTGATCCAGGCCGCTGTAGCCGATCACCCGCTCCTCGAGGCTCGTGCACAGTGCCCAGTTGAGTTGCGTGAAATGCATCGATGCCATCGGCGAGCCGAGCCAGTTGCGCGCGTCCTCGGCGTGGTGCGGGCGGTATAGATCGGCGGTCGCGTCGACCTTGTGATGATCGCGCGGGACGTCGGCCAGTTTGCCGATGTCGCCGGGAAGAAAACGGCGCAATGAAAGTCGGCGGGAGACGATGAGGGGGATGTGGTTCAGGGATCTCTGAACAAGCTGCGAAACGACCGGGTCGGATGCCGACTGGCTTGCTGTCGTCATGGGTGCATTGCTCCCGCGGGTTTGTGTGTCGAAGTTCGACTGGGGTTTTTTCTTTCAGTTCCTCGAGCCGCGGCGGGTCGCCGAAAAAGTTTTGTCGGGAGGTTAGAATGCTCTCATGCGCTGCGCTGCGGGCGGGATCTGGTGACATCCTTGCTCAGGCCGGCCTCCTCGCGACGACCTGTACCACGGCGCTGAGCCCGGTATGGCCGTGGCCTTCCTTCACGACGCGCTCCCGTTCGACGGCGTGCAGGTACTCGAGTGCGCCGAGGTCGCGGCGCAACTCCGCCAGCGTCGGCAGCAGCTCGAGGGTCTTCGGCCCGCCGGTCCCGCGGCCGATCTGGTCCGGCGTGTAGGCCTCGAGCACGAATACACCGCCCGGCTTCAGGCCCTGCGCGATTCGAGCATGGATTGCCGGGCGTACGCCCTCCGGCATGTGGCACCAGATGGACACGATGCCGTCCCAGTGTCCGGGGGCGATGGCGTAGTCGTTGAGGTCGGCGACGAGCGTGTCGATGTGCAGGCCGCGGGAGGCGGCGAGTTGCCGCGCCTTGTCGAGTCCGACGGCCGACTGGTCGAGTGCCACGACGCGATATCCGCGCGCGGCCAGGAAGGCGGCATTGCGCCCTTCGCCTTCACCGAGGGAGAGGACCTTTCCGCCGGCGGGAATCGCGGCGGCATGGTCGCGCAGGAATTCATTCGGCTCGGTGCCGTAGTAATAACCGCTGCCGCCGTAGCGCTCATCCCAGTGATTCATGGCGATGTGGCCGGTGAGACCGGTCCGACCAGGTACTCGCGCACCAGCTCGCGCGCGCGGTGCAGCCGGCTCTTGACCCCGGGTGCCTGCATGCCGAGCCTGTGGCTCATCTCCGCAATCGTCAGTTCGGCAAAATCGCGCAGCAGGATCACCTCCAGGTAATGAGCCGGCAGGGACTCCAGCGCGGCCACCAGGTCCAGGCGCAGCGCTTCATCGGCGTGCGTCGCCAGCCGTTCGTCCGCCAGCTCCTCGATGGACGGGCCCTGGCCGAACATCCGCCGCGAGAGCCTCAGGCACTCGCGGCGGACGATCGTGAACAGCCAGCCCGAAAACGCCGCGGCGGCCTTCAGTCCCTTCACCTTTCGCGACAGGATCAGCAGAGCCTCCTGGACGGCGTCGTCGACGTCGCTGGCGGCGCAATGCCGGCGGGCATAGCGGCGTGCATCGCTCTGGCAGGCCGACAGCAGCCGCTCCAGTGCGACGGAATCGCCGCTCTGCGCCGCGGCAATGAGACCTTGCTGTTGCATGGGCCGGGCCTACCGCCGGGATTCGAGCTTGCGGCCGGCCATTGCGCACATCGGGCACCAGCCGACGAGGCCGCTCAGCGCGGCCATCATGCCCATCGCGCCGATGGCCCAGCCGCCGCTCGTCGGCCCGACCCACACCAGCGCAGCGCCCAGCATCGCAAGTCCCATCAGCACGCGGATGGCGCGCTCCAGGGTCGGCACATTCTTGACGTACAGCATCGCCCTTTCTCCTTGATAGCCCGCACCGGAAACACTCCGGGTTCAAGGACCAAGAGGGGCGGAGGGCCCGAACGGATTCGCAGGCCTGGCATGATAATATAAGCTCATGATTTTGCTGGACAGAAAACTTTGCGTCGCTCCGATGATGGAGTGGAGCGACCGGCATTGCCGCTACCTGCACCGGCAGTTCTCGCCGCACGCGCTGCTGTATACGGAAATGATCGTCGCCGCAGCGCTGGTGCGTGGCGATGCAGCGCGCCTGCTCGAGCACGACGCCGCCGAGCACCCGGTCGCACTGCAGCTGGGCGGCTCGGATCCGCAGGAACTGGCGCAGGCGGCGATCAAGGGCGAGGCGGCGGGCTACCGCGAAATCAACCTGAACGTCGGCTGCCCGAGCGACCGGGTCCGCAGCGGCGCGTTCGGCGCCTGCCTGATGGCCGCCCCCGCGCTGGTCGCCGAATGCGTCGCGCGCATGCGCAATGCGGTCGACGTGCCGGTGACGGTCAAATGCCGGATCGGCATCGATGCGCGCGACGATTACGAATTCTTCGCCGCCTTTGCCGCGCAGATGCAGGCGGCCGGCGCGGCGGCGCTGATCGTACATGCGCGCATCGCGATCCTCGGCGGGCTGTCGCCGAAGGAGAATCGCGAGATCCCGCCGCTGCGCTACGACTACGTGCATCGCCTCAAGCGCGAGCGCCCGTCGATGCTTATTGTGCTCAACGGCGGGCTCAACGAGGTCGCGCAGGTGCAGGGCGAACTCGCCGCGGATGCGCAGGGCATCGCCCTCGATGGCATCATGCTGGGCCGGGCGGCCTATCATCGGCCGCGACTGCTCGGGGAGCTCGAGCGCTCGCTGATCGATGCGCACTGGCAGGTACCGGAGCTGCCGGCCCTCATCGAACGGATGGTAGCCTACGCGCGCGTGCAGGCCGGGCGGGGCGTACGCCTGCATTCGATCACGCGGCACATGCACGGCCTGCTCGCCGGGTGCGACGGGGCGCGGGCGTGGCGCCGGTTCCTGTCCGAGGTGGCGGCCCGTCCGGATGCCCGGCCGGAGACGCTGTACGCGGCCCTGCCGATCCTGACCCGGCGCATTGCCGCGTGAATTCGCAAGGTCTTAGGCGCTCAGGGCCGGAATAAGTATAATCAAAAGGCGTTATGGCAAACGAAGTCGAAGTCGCCATCCTGTTCGCCGATGTGGTCGGGAGCACCAAGCTCTACGAGCAGCTCGGCGACCTGCGCGCGCGCGACATGGTCGGCATCTGCGTCGAGGTGATGCGCGGCGCCACCGACCAGCACCACGGCACCGTCATCAAGACCATGGGCGATGAGGTCATGGCGACCTTCGCGAGCGCGGACGATGCGCTCAACGCCGGCGCGCAGATGCAGCAGGATATCGCCAATCACCCGGGCCTGAAGGTCAACGACCATGCGGTGGCGATCCGCATCGGCTGCCATTTCGGTCCCGTGGTCATGGAGGCGCGCGACATCTTCGGCTCCGCCGTGCACACCGCCAACCGCATGACCAGCCAGGCCAAGGCCGGCCAGATCATCACGACCGCGACGATGGTCGAGCATCTGTCGAGCGAGTGGCGGGCCTCGGTGCGCCAGATCGACGTGGCGACGCTGAAGGGCCGCAGCCACGAGGTCGCGCTGTACGAGGTCCTGTGGCAGCCGGAAGAGACGACCAGCATGGTGCCGACGATCAGCACCGGGGAGCATTCCGAGGGGCCGCAGCGACTGGTGCTGCGCTACCAGGGCCAGGAGGTCATCGTCGATCATGGCCGCGAGATCGTCACGATCGGCCGTGCGGATGACAACGACCTGGTCATCAAGGGCAACCTGATCTCGCGCCTGCACGCGCGCATCGAGATCGGCGAGGAACAAGTTCATGCTGATCGACCAGAGCACCAACGGCACGTTCGTGGCGGCCAAGGGAGGGGAGGACGCCTTCGTGCGCCGCGACTCGATGCAGATCCGCGGCGAGGGACTGATCGGGCTCGGCAAGGCGCCCGACAGCAACTCCTCTCAGGTCATTCGCTATTCGTGTGAGTGACTGACCGCGCACCATCGCGGCGGCGAGCTTCAGAGCTTCGAGCGCCTGCGGTAGACGCTCGCCGAATCCGGCCAGGTACTTGCCGATGTCGGCCAGTTCCGCGTGCCAATGCTGCGGATCGACCGCGAGCAGCGCCTCGATGCTGGCGCTCGGCAGTTCGAGCCCCGCCGTATCCAGGTCCTCGGGCCGCGGCAGGTGGCCGATCGCCGTCTCCTTCGCGCCCGCCTTGCCGGCGCAGCGCTCGATGATCCAGCGCAGCACCCGCAGGTTCTCGCCGTACCCGGGCCACAGGAACTTGCCGGCCGCATCGCTGCCGGAACCAGTTGACGTGGAAGATGCTGCGGGCGCGTCCGGAGTTTCGCACCGACGTCGAGCCAGTGCGCCCAGTAGTCGCCGAAGTTGTAGCCGGCGAACGGCTTCATCGCCATCGGGTCGCGGCGCACGACGCCGACCTCGCCGGTGGCGGCCGCGGTGGTCTCCGAGGCGACGCAGGCGCCGACCAGCACGCCGTGCGTCCAGTCGCGCGCCTCGTAGACCAGCGGCGCGAGCGTGCGGCGCCGGCCGCCGAAGATCAGCGCCGAGATCGGCACGCCCTGCGGTGCATCGGCCAGCGACGAGTAGGCCGGGATTCTGTTGCGCATGCGACGGTGAAGCGCGAGTTCGGGTGGGCGGCCGGACCATTGCCGGGATCGTAGGGCCGGCCCTGCCAGTCGATGACGGGCGTGCCTTCGGTGAGTCCTTCCCACCAGGGCTCGTTGTCGGCGGTCAGCGCGACGTTCGTGAACATCGTGTCGCGGCGGATCATCTCGAAGGCATTGCGGTTGGTCTTCCAGTTCGTGCCGGGCGCGACGCCGAAATAGCCCGACTCCGGGTTGATCGCCTACAGCCGGCCGTCCGGTGCCCGGGTGCAGCCAGGCGATGTCATCGCCGATGCGTCAACACCTTCCAGCCCGGGAGCGCCGCCGGCGGGACCAGCATCGCGAGGTTCGTCTTGCCGCAGGCCGACGGGAATGCCGCAGGCGACGTAATGCGTCTCGCCGCGCGGATTTTCGATGCCGACGATCAGCATGTGCTCGGCGAGCCAGCCCTCGTCGCGCGCCTGCCAGCTGGCGATGCGCAGCGCATGGCACTTCTTGCCCAGCAGCGCGTTGCCGCCGTAGCCGGAGCCGAAGCTCTTGATCGACAGCTCCTCGGGGAAGTGCATGATGAAGCGGCGCTCGCGGATCCAGCTCCCCGATCGAGTGCAGCCGCTTGACGAAGCGTCCTCGCGCGCGATGCGCTCGAGCGCCGCGCGCCCCATGCGCGTCATGATCGCCATGTTCAGCACCACGTAGGCGCTGTCGGTGATCTCGACGCCGCAGCGCGCATAGGGCGAGTCGATCGGGCCCATGCAGTAGGGCACCACGTACAGCGTGCGTCCCCGCATGCAGCCGCGAAACAGCTCGTGCATCTTGCGCGTGCGCTTCGCCCGGGTCCATCCAGTTGTTGTTGGGGCCGGCATCCTCGCGCGAGCGCGTGCAGACGTAGGTCAGGTGCTCGACGCGCGCGACGTCCCCGGGCTGCGAGCGGTATAAAAAGCAGTCGGGATAGGCGCTCGCGTTCAGCGGGATCAGCTCATCGCGGGCGACGAGCTGTTGCTCCAGGCGGTGGAATTCCGCCTCGCTGCCGTCGCACCAGTGGATCTTCGCGGGCTGGGTCAGCGCGGCCACCTGCGTAACCCAGGCAGCGACCTCGCGGCTCAGTACATCGAGCGTCGTGACCTGTTGTGGTGCCGTCGCCATAGTAATTATTGTCCTCAAACCACGCGTGCCGTGAGAGGATGACAGAAGGATCAATAAATCTCCACGTTGCAGATTTTAATTGTTTATAAAACAAATGTTTATAGTATATTCTTCACTATGATTATAACTCGTGCTGCACGCCCTGCGCAGCGCCTGGCAGCGCTGCTGCTGGCGGGCGCGTGGCTCGCCGGCGGCGCGAGCCACGCGCTCGCGAACACCACGGCCGCGGCTGCGCCGGCGGCGCCCGCCGTTGCCGCCGTTGCCGCCGAAGCCGCCGCAGCGCCGCTGCTGGACGTGACGATCAGCGCCGAGCTCGAGCAGGTGCAGACCCGCAATGGCCGCTCCGTGGTGCAGCTGCTGCCGGCCGATCACGTGGTGCCCGGTGATCTGCTGATCTATACGCTGCGGGTGCAAAATACCGGCACCGCGGCGATTGCGCACCCGCAGTTCACGGCCCCGATCCCCCGGCACATGCGCTATGTCGCCGACTCCGCGGTTGCCCCGGGCGGGGACATCAGCTACTCGGTCGACGCCGGCCTCAACTTCGATAAGCCCCAGAATCTGCGCGTACCCGGCGAGGACGGTAGCTCGCGCGCGGCGACGCCGGCCGATTACACGCACATCCGCTGGACCTTGAGGCACGGCCTGAAGGCGAATTCGGTCGTATATGCGCGCTTTCGCGCCAGATTGAACTAATCGCGCGCCGCTGCGGCGGCACCGTACACTAGCGGCCCCGTATGCCAAACGACTATCGCGAAATCTTCGGCCCCGACGGACCGCTCGCGCGCGCGCTTCCGGACTATGCGTATCGCCCCGAACAGGCGACGATGGCAAGCGCTTTGGAGCTCGCGCTGACGCACCTCGAGCCGCTGATCGTCGAGGCCGGCACCGGCACGGGCAAGACCTTCGCGTACCTGGTCCCGGCGCTGCTGTCCGGGCGCAGCGTGATCATCTCGACCGGGACCCGCACCCTGCAGGACCAGCTGTTCCGCCGCGACGTACCGCTGCTGGCGCGCGCGCTCGGCATGCCGGTGAAATTCGCGCTGCTCAAGGGGCGCGCCAATTACCTGTGCCGCCACCGCCTGGAGCTCGCGACGCAGCAGCGCGAACTGCTCGGCGGGAAGCACGGCGGCGGTCGGCTGCTCGCGCGCATCGCGCGCTGGGCTGCATCGACCCGCAGCGGCGACCTCGCGGAACTGACCGACGTTCCCGACCAGTCGCCGATCTGGCCGAGCATCACCTCGACGCGCGAGAACTGCCTGGGCCAGGAGTGCCCGCAATTCTCGCGCTGCCACGTCTTCGAGGCGCGGCGCAAAGCGCAGGCGGCCGACATCGTCGTCGTCAATCACCACCTGCTGCTCGCGGACATGGCGCTCAAGGACGAGGGATTCGGCGACCTGTTGCCGGGCACCGAGGCGGTGATCCTGGACGAGGCGCACCAGATACCGGACATCGCCGCGCAGTTCTTCGGCCAGAGCTGGTCGGCGCGCCAGGCGCACCTGCTGCTGCGCGACTGCAGTGCCGAGCTGCAGGCGGCCGCCGTGCGTTCCCCGGCGCTCGCGGCCCAGCTCGCCGACGTGCAATCGAGGCTCGATTCGCTGGGACGCGAACTGCCCGCGGGAGGCGCGCGTCGCGACTGGGCACAGCTCGCCGACAGCGTCGTCGATGCGCTGGCCGAGCTGCCGGGTGCATTTGGCGAGCTCGCCGCTGGTCTCGAGGCGCTCGGCGCCGGTGCGGGCACGGCCAGCTGTGCGCGGCGCGCGGGCGGCCTGCAGTCCTCGCTGAGCGATCTGCTGAACGTCGCGGAGGGCGCCGGCGTGCGCTGGATCGAGACCGCGCCCGGCGGCTGGACGCTGCAGTTCACGCCGTTCGAGATCGCCGCGCGGCTGCGGGATTTTGTCGAGTCGCGCCCCTGTGCGTGGGTGTTCACGTCGGCGACACTGGCGATCGGCGATGATTTCACGCACTTCTCGTCCCGCATCGGCTTGCCGGATGCGCGCACGCTGCGCATCGACAGCCCGTTCGATTACCGGCGCCAGGCGCTGATCTACCTGCCCGAGGGCATGCCGCAGCCGCAGGATCCGGCGTATGCGGCGGCGTTCATCGAGCGCTGCGCGCCGCTGCTCGAGGCGAGCGGCGGGCGCGCGTTCCTGCTGTACACGAGCTACCGTGCGCTCGCCGAGGGGCTCGAGGCGCTGAAGCGCCGCTTTCCCGATCCGCCCTTTCCGGTGCTGGTCCAGGGCCAGGCGCCGCGCGAGGTGCTGCTGACGCAGTTCCGCGAACTGGGCAACGCCGTGCTGCTCGCGACCGCGAGTTTCTGGGAAGGCGTCGACGTCAAGGGCGAGGCGCTCTCGATCGTCGCGATCGACAAGCTGCCGTTCGCCGCCCCGGACGACCCGCTGCTCGCGGCGCGCCTGGAAGGCATCCGCCGCAAGGGCGGCAACCCGTTCATGGACTACCAGCTGCCGCAGGCCGTGCTCGCACTGAAACAGGGCGCGGGCCGCCTGATTCGCGACGCCGACGATTTCGGCGTGATCCTGATCGGCGATCCGCGCGTGCGCACCAAGGCATACGGCCGCGCGTTCCTGGAGGCGCTGCCGCCGTGTCCGGTCACGAGCGATGGCGCCGTGAGCGCGCGTTTCCTCTCCGAGCATCTGGCGCTCGCCGGCGTGGGCTGAACGGTGCGCATCCTCGCCATCGATACGAGCACCGAGGCCTGTTCGGCGGCATTGCTGGTCGGTGACACGGTACTGGCCCGGGCCGAGGAGCCGGGCCGCGGGCATTCGGACCGCATCTTGGGGATGGTCGCCGAAGTCCTGGCCGAGGCCGGTCTGGCGCTGGCCGCACTCGATGCGATCGCCGCCGGCGTCGGCCCCGGCGCGTTCACCGGCGTGCGCATCAGCGTCGCCGTCGCCCAGGGGCTCGCCTTCGGGGCCACGCTGCCGGTGGTTCCGATATCGAGCCTCGAGGCACTGGCGTTCGAGCGCATGCAGCGCGGCGCCGCGGGCGTGCTCGCCTGCCTGGACGCGCGCATGGCCGAGGTCTACTGGGCCTGCTACCGGGCGGATCCGGCGCGCGGGCTGGTGGCGAGCGCGGGAGCGGCGGTCGGTGCCCCGGCGAGCGTGCACCTGCCCGCCGATGCGTTTGAGCCGGGCGGCGGCTATTTCGGCATCGGCCGCGCATTCGCCGTGTACCCGGAGCTGCTGGAGCTGCCGGGACTGCGCTGCGACAGCGCCGACCAGCGCGCATTGCCCGACGCCCGCGCGATGGTGCGCCTGGGCGCGGTGCGCCTCGCCGCCGGCGATGGCGTCGACCCGGGCGCCCTGACGCCGCTGTATTTGCGCGATAATGTCGCGCAGACCCAGGCGCAGCGCGGCGTGCACTGAGCGCCGCGTCATGCAACTGTCATACGCGGACGTTGTAATACCCCGCTGAAGAATCAACGCACTACGAGCGCTCATGACGGCCAAACGCATCCTGATTGTCGAAGATGAAAAGGCGATTCGCGACATGATCGCGTTTGGACTGCGGCGGGCCGGCTACGACGTCCGGGAGGCGGAGGACTGCCGCGAGGCGCGGGCAAGAATCGTCGATGCCCGGCCCGACCTGATGCTGGTCGACTGGATGCTGCCGGACATGAGCGGCCTGGAGCTGACGCGCTCGCTCAAGCGCGCCAAGGACACCGAGGAAATTCCGGTCATCATGCTCACGGCCCGCGCGGCCGAAGCGGACAAGGTCGCTGGCCTCGAGGGCGGTGCCGACGACTACATCACCAAGCCGTTCTCGCCGCGGGAACTGCTCGCGCGCATCAAGGCGGTGCTGCGCCGTACCCAGCCGGCCGGCGGCGGGGACATACTCGAGGCCGATGCGCTGAAGCTCGACGATTCCAGCCACCGCGTGAGCTCCGGCGAGAGCGAAATTGCCCTCGGGCCCACCGAATACCGGCTGCTGCATTTCTTCATGACCCACCCGGAGCGCGTGTTCACGCGCAGCCAGTTGCTCGACCGGGTCTGGGGCGGTAATACCTACGTCGAGGAACGCACCGTCGATGTGCACATCCGGCGGCTGCGCAAGGCACTGGAGCCCTTTGGCTCGAACGGCTGGTGCAGACGGTACGCGGATCCGGATACCGGTTCTCAACGCGAGAAGCGTAAAGCGTGATACTAATCTAGCCCATGGCGCCGATGTGGACACTCGCGCTCGTGCGGCTCGCGGGCATCCTGCTGCTGGGTCTGGTCCTCGGACTGATCTACGGCGCGGTCTGGCCCTGGCTATTGCTGGCCATGGGCATGTACCTCGCCTGGCAGATGTTCAACCTGTACCGGCTCGACCGCTGGCTGCGGCATCGCTCGCAGCTCACCCCGCCGACGATCGGCGGGATCTGGGGGGAAATCGTCTCCGTGGTGGTGCGCCTGCACCGGCGCAAGCGCTTCCACAAGCAGCAGCTCGTGCGGCTGTTCCGCGAACTGCGCAAGTCCACCGCAGCGCTGCCGGACGGGGTGATCATCCTCTCCGGCCAGCGCGAGATCCTGTGGTTCAACCGGCCGGCGGGGCGCCTGCTCGGACTGAAGCGTCCGATCGACATCGGGCTGCGGATCGACAACCTGATCCGGGCCCCGGAGTTCGTGCATTACCTGCAGGGCGAGGATTACTCGGTGCCGCTCGTGATCCGTCCGCCCGTGCGCCTGGACCAGTACCTGGCGCTGCAGCTGGTGCCCTATGGTCCGGGCCAGTCCCTGCTGCTGGCCCGCGACGTGACCCGGCAGATGCGCCTGGAGGCGATGCGCAAGGATTTCGTCGCCAACGCCTCGCACGAGCTGCGCACGCCGCTCACCGTCATCAGCGGCTACCTCGACACGCTGGCCGATGATGCAAGCCTCGATCCCGCATGGGAAGGACCGATCCGCGACATGCGCGCGCAGGCGCAGCGCATGAACGCGATCATCGCCGACCTGCTGGAGCTCTCGCGCCTCGAATCGACCGACGGGCAGGCGCCGCGCGAACCGGTCGACGTGCCCTCCATGCTGCGGCGCCTGCAGCGCGACGCGCTCGCGCGCAGCGAGCGGCCGCGGGAGGTGGCGCTCGAGCTGGATGCCGCGAGCTGGCTGTACGGCGCGGCGAACGAGATCGAGTCGGCGTTCACGAACCTGCTGATCAATGCGCTGAAATACACGCCCGCCGACGGCGCGGTGCGCATGCAATGGCGCGCCGACGAGGACGGCGCCTATTTCTCGGTCATCGATACCGGCATCGGCATCCCGGCCGAGCACATTCCGCGCCTCACGGAGCGCTTCTACCGGGTCGACCCGGGGCGTTCGCGCATGCAGGGTGGCTCCGGTCTCGGCCTCGCGATCGTCAAGCACGCCCTGCAGCGCCATGGCGGCTGGCTCGAGGTGCGCAGCACCGAGGGCAAGGGCAGCACGTTCACGTGCCATTTTCCGGCATTGCGCGTCTGCGAGCCGGCCTGGCCGGCGGTATCGAACTCCTGAGTCCACGGACGGTCTCAACAATTGTGACGATCCCGGTTGACGTACACGGCGAACGGATGTAAACGACACTGATGGAAACTGCAGACCTCACACATCACATCTCGCGCCGGTTCAACGAGGACCTGGAGAAGGTACGCAACCAGGTGCTGCAGATGGGCGGTTTCGTCGAGGAACAGCTGCATAAGGCGATCACAGCGCTGGTCGAGGGCGACAGCCGCCTCGGCGAGTCGGTCGCGACCGACGACTACAAGGTCAACGGCATGGAGGTCTCGATCGACGAGGAGTGCAGCCGGATCCTGGCGCTGCGCGCCCCGGCCGCCGGCGACCTGCGCGTGATCGTCGCGATCATCAAGACCATTACCGACCTGGAGCGCATCGGCGACGAGGGCGAGAAGATCGGCTACATCGCCTCCCGGCTCGCGACCATGGAGCGTCCCGCGGACAAGTATCGCGAGGTCAAGCACCTGGGCCGCCAGGTGGCGCAGATGGTGCACACGGCGCTGGACGCGTTCGCACGCATGGACGCCCAGGCCGCGCTGAAGACCGCGCAGGAAGACCGCATGGTCGACGAGGAGTACGAGTCGATCCAGCGCCAGTGCATGACGTTCATGATGGAGGATCCGCGCGCGATCGGCCGGGCGCTCGAGATCATGTGGATCGTGCGTGCGCTGGAGCGCATCGGCGATCATGCCAAGAACATCTGCGAGTACGTGATCTACATGGTCTACGGCAAGGATATCCGCCACACCTCGCTCGACGATGTCGCCAAGCAGCTCGACCAGGCTGCCACCCAGCGCTGAATGACCCCGCGGCGCGCGAACCTTCTCGGGTTTGGTGCCTGCGCAGGGCTGCTGCTGTTCGCCTATTACGCACAGTACCAGCTGCACCTCGAGCCCTGTCCGCTGTGCATTTTCCAGCGTCTCGGGGTATTCGCGACCGGTGTCGCGTTCCTCATCGCCGCGCTGCATGGTGAGCGGCGCGGCGGCGCAGGCAGGCCCGTCTATGCGGTGCTCATCGCGCTCACCGCGCTCTTCACGATCGCCGTGGCCGTCCGCCAGCTCTACATCCAGAGCCTGCCGCCGGGCAGCGTGCCCGAGTGCGGCGCCTCGCTCGACATCATGCTGAAGTTCATGCCGCTGAACGAGGTGCTGTCAAAGGTGTTCCACGGATCCGGCGAATGCGCGAAGGTGGACTGGCGCCTGCTCGGCCTCGCGATGCCGGCGTGGGTGCTGATGGCCTGCGCGGCGCTGGGTTCGTTCGGGGTCTGGGCCAACAGCCGGCGTGCTGCTGCGGCGGTCCGGTTCTGATGAGTGCGACGCTGGACCTGACGCAGCAGTTCATCGCGCGCGCCTCGGTCAGTCCCGTCGACGGCGGCTGCCAGGAGCTGATGATCTCCCGGCTGCAGGCGCTCGGCTTCCAGGTCGAGCGTATGCCGTTTGGCCCCGTCCAGAACTTCTGGGCGACGCGCGGCGCCTCGGGACCCCTGTTCTGCTTCGCCGGGCACACCGATGTCGTGCCGACCGGGCCGCTCGCGGACTGGCAAAGCGACCCGTTCGTGCCGGTGATCCGCGACGGCATGCTGTACGGCCGCGGCGCGGCCGACATGAAAAGCGGCCTTGCCGCGATGATCACCGCGACGGAAAGCTTTGTCGGGCAGCACCCCGGGCATCGCGGCACGCTCGCGTACCTGATCACCAGCGACGAGGAGGGACCCTCGGTCGACGGGACCCGCCGCGTCATCGAGGTGCTGCGCGCGCGCGGCCAGGGAATCGACTGGTGCCTGGTCGGCGAGCCGGCGAGCGAGAACCGGCTCGGCGATACGATCAAGATCGGCCGGCGCGGCAGCCTGAGCGGCCGGCTGACCGTGCACGGCACGCAGGGTCACGTGGCCTACCCGCAAGCGGCCGACAACCCGGTGCACGCGTTCGCGCCCGCACTGGCCGAACTGACCACTCGCACCTGGGATCGGGGCAACGCGCATTTCCAGCCGACGACGTTCCAGATATCGAATATCTCATCCGGCACCGGTGCGCCCAACGTGATACCCGGGGAGCTGAAGGCCCGCTTCAACATCCGCTTCTCGACCGAGCAGACCGTCGAGTCGCTGCAGGCGACCGTCGAGGAGCTGCTGCGGCGCCACGGAGTCCGGTATTCGCTCGACTGGTTCATCTCGGGCTATCCGTTCCTGACGAAGCCGGGCGCCCTGTCCGAGGCGGCCGTCAGGGCCGTGCAGGCGGAACTGGACATCACGCCGCAGCTGTCAACCGGCGGCGGTACGTCGGACGGGCGCTTCATTGCCCCGATGGGCGCGCAGGTGATTGAACTCGGGGTCCCGAACGGGACCATCCACAAGGTCAACGAGTGCGTCCGCGTCGAGGATGTCGACTGCCTGCACCGGCTGTACCTGCGCACGCTGCAGCTGTTGCTCGCGAGCTGAGCGGATGGGCATGCGTGGAAGGATCACCTGCTTTGCCGTGTTCCTGGCGCTGGCCGGCGCCGGCTGCGCCCACGCCGAATTCAATCCCTGCCCGATGGCACTCGCCGATGCCTCCGCAGCGCCGGCCGCGGACCCCGACGAGCTGGTCTTCGCCGCCTACTCCTTTCACACCCACTACAATCCGGCGCACCGGCCGGTTTTCCTCGTCGGCTATGATCACTACCTGCCGGGCAGCTGGTTCTGCGGCGCCAGCGTGTTCCGCAACTCCTTCGGGCAGCCGTCCGCGTATGTGTTTGTCGGCAAGGTCTGGGATGAATTCTGGTCCGCGCACCCGAGGTGGTCCTTTGCACTGACGGGCGGGATCCTGTGGGGCTACAAGGGCCAGTTCAAGGATCAGGTGCCGCTCAATTTCCATGGCTACTCGCCGGGTGTGATACCCGATCTGGGCTATCGGCTCACGGACCGCGATCGGCTGCATCTTTACACGGGGGGATTGGAGGCCTTCATGCTCGGCTATTCGCACCGTTTCTGAGCATCGGCCGGGACTGTCACAAAACTGTCACAATCGGGCCGGACAATGTCAGGGCGGAACCCGACCGGGTTTTTGCATGCGCCGGCGTTAGTTCTCCAGGGGGTACCATGCGATTGTTGACCGTGAAGCGTTTTTGTCTCGCCGCAGTCTCCGTGCTGTGCGCGACCGCGGCCCAGGCCGCGGATATCTCCGGTGCCGGTGCGACGTTCCCTTACCCCGTCTACGCCAAATGGGCCGATGCCTATAAAACGCTGACCGGCGTGGGCCTGAACTACCAGTCGATCGGCTCAGGGGGCGGTATCAAGCAGATCAAGGCGCGCACCGTCACGTTCGGCGCATCCGACATGCCGTTGAAGCCGGACGAGCTGAAAGCCGCGGGCCTCGTGCAGTTCCCGATGATCATCGGCGGCGTCGTGCCGGTGATCAACGTCAAGGGCGTGCAGCCCGGACAGCTCACCCTCGATGGGGCGACGCTCGCGGGCATCTATCTCGGCGACATCACGATGTGGAATGATCCGAAAATCAAGCGCCTGAACCCGAAGCTCGCCTTGCCGGGCACCGCGATCGCGCCGGTGTATCGGGCCGACGGGTCGGGCACGAATTTCCTGTTCACGGACTATCTCTCCAAATCCGATCCGGTGTTCAAGGAAAAGGTCGGCGCGAACAAATCCGTGCAATGGCCGGTCGGCATCGGCGCCAAGGGCAATGAAGGCATTGCGAACATGACGACGCAGACCGACGGCGCGATCGGCTACGTCGAATATGCCTACGCCAAGCAGAACAAGATGTCCTACGTGCTGCTGCTGAACCGGGATCATCACGCCGTCGCGCCGAACGCGGATGCGTTCCAGGCCGCGGCCGCGAATGCCGACTGGGTGCATGCGGATTCGTACGACCTGATCCTGACCGACCAGCCGGGCGCGAACAGCTGGCCGATCACCGGCGCGAGTTTCATCCTCGTCTATCGGGAACCGACGGATCCGGCGGCGGTGCTGGGCGCGCTGAAGTTCTTTGCCTGGGCCTACAAGGACGGCGGCAAGATGGCGGCCGAGCTCGACTATGTGCCGGTCCCGCCGGCGCTGGTCACGCAGGTCAAGAAGACCTGGGTCGCGTCGATCACGGCGCAGGGCAAGCCGGTCTGGAACGAGAAATAACGCCGTCGGGACCTGGGCGGCGTGAATCATCTAGAATAGACGTCGGATCCGGGGCGGTGCGAGCCACCGGCTTCGATCAACGTGTTGCAGCTGGAGCGGGACCGACATCGTGGCGATCATCGATCAGAGGCACGCTGCAAGACAGCTGATCTATGAAAAAGTCTTCCGCGCGGCGACCCTGGGCGCGGCAATCCTCGTGCTGGTGATTCTCGGCGGCGTTGCGGTATCGCTGGTGCACGGCGCGTGGCCGGCGCTGCACCAGTTCGGATTCGGCTTCGTGACCCGCGAGGTCTGGAATCCGGTCACGGAACAGTTCGGTGCGCTCGCGCCGATCTACGGCACGGTCGTGACCTCGGTCATCGCGATGCTGCTCGCGGTGCCGACCGGATTCGGGATCGCGCTGTTCCTGACCGAGCTGTGCCCGCCGTGGCTCAAGCGTCCCATCGGCACCGCGATCGAGCTGCTCGCGGCGGTGCCCAGCATCATTTTCGGCATCTGGGGCCTGTTCGTGCTGGCGCCGATCCTGCAGCGCCACGCGCAGCCCTGGCTGATCGAGCACGTCGGCGTGCTGCCGCTCGTCGGCAACCTGTTCCGCGGCCCGCCGTTCGGCATCGGCATCCTGACCGCGGGCATCGTGCTCGCGATCATGGTGCTGCCGTTCATCGCGGCGACGATGCGCGATGTCTTCGACACCGTACCGGCGATGCTCAAGGAGTCCGGCTATGGCCTGGGGGCCACGACCTGGGAGGTGATCTGGCACGTCGTGGTGCCGCACTCGCGCACCGGCATGGTCGGCGGCATCATGCTGGGGCTCGGCCGGGCGCTCGGCGAGACGATGGCCGTGACCTTCGTGATCGGCAACGCGCATCGCATCAGCACCTCGCTGCTGGCGCCGGGCACGACGATATCCTCGGCGATCGCCAATGAGTTCACCGAGGCGGTCGGCGACCTGTACACCTCGTCGCTGATCGCGCTGGGATTGCTGCTGTTCCTGATCACGTTCACGGTCATAGCGCTCGCCCAGGCGATGCTGCGGCGCCTCGAGCGCCAGGGCGCCGCCTCCCGATGAGCCGGCGCGCGGTCCGCAGGTTCACGAACGGCACGTTCCTCGTGCTCGCGGTGCTGGCCACGCTGATCGGCCTTGCCTGCCTCGGTGCGATCCTCTGGACGCTGATGTCCCACGGCCTGGCCGGCATGGCTTCGCCGGTGTTCACGCAGATGACGCCGCCCCCGGGCGGCAGGGCGGCCTGCTGAACGCCATCTACGGCAGCGCCGTCATGACGCTGCTCGGGATCCTGATCGGCTCGCCGATCGGCATGCTGGCCGGCACCTACCTCGCCGAGTACGGCAAGGACTCGGCGCTTAGCACGCTGATCCGCTTCATCAACGATGTGCTGCTGAGCGCGCCGTCGATCATCATCGGCCTGTTCGTCTACGAGATCGTCGTCGTGCGCCAGGGCCATTTCTCCGCGCTCGCAGGCGCCGTGGCACTGGCCGTGATCGCGATACCGGTCACGCTCCGGACCACCGAGGACATGCTGCATCTCGTGCCGGCGGGCATGAAGGATGCCTCGGCGGCGCTGGGAGCCTATCCGTGGCGCACCGTCATCAGCGTCGTATATCCGGCCGCCCGCAGCGGCATCGTCACCGGCCTGCTGCTCGCGGTGGCGCGCATCAGCGGGGAGACGGCGCCGCTGCTGTTCACGGCGCTCAACAACCAGTTCTGGAGCACGAACCTGAACGCGCCGATGGCGAACCTGCCGGTGGTGATCTTCCAGTTCGCGCTGAGCCCGTACCGCAACTGGCAGGACCTGGCCTGGGCCGGCGCGCTGATCATCACCTCGACGATCCTGGTGCTGAGCATCTCGGCGCGGCTGCTGCTCGGCCTGCTGCAGGGACAGCGGGGTAGCGGCCGGTGATCCCCTCGCCGAAGATACCGCGGCACCTGAAGACGCGCGCGCCCGCGCGCGAGGGGTCGGGTCCGGCCGACCGGCCGGCGGGACCGGCGATGGTGCAGATCCGTGCGCTGAATTTCTTCTATGGCGCCGAGCAGGCGCTGAAGGACATCAACCTGGCGATCGCCGACAAGGCGATCACGGCGTTCATCGGCCCGTCCGGCTGCGGAAAGTCGACCCTGCTGCGGGTCCTGAACCGCATGTACGCGCTGTATCCGGAGCAGCGCGCGGAAGGCGAGGTGCGCATCGGCGGCGAGGATATCCTCTCGCCGGCGCTCGACGTCTCGGACCTGCGCTACCGGATCGGCATGGTCTTCCAGCGCCCGACGCCGTTTCCGATGACGGTGTTCGAGAACGTGGCGTTCGGGCTGCGCCTGCACGGGGCCGCGCGCGGCGCCGAGCTGCACCACCGCGTCGAGACGGCGCTGCGGGACGCGGCATTGTGGGACGAAGTCAAGGATCTGCTGCACCGGGACGGGCGCAGCCTCTCGGGCGGCCAGCAGCAGCGCCTGTGCATCGCACGCGCGATCGCGGTCAACCCGCAGGTGCTGCTGCTCGATGAGCCGACCGCGGCGCTGGACCCGATCTCGACGCTGCGCATCGAGGAGACGCTGCAGGTGCTGCGCGAGAAGTTCTGCCTGGTGATCGTCACCCACAACCTGCAGCAGGCGGCGCGCGTCTCCAACGTCACCGGATTCATGTACCTCGGCGAGCTCATCGAGATCGGCCCTTCCAGCGAGATCTTCACGACCCCGAAGGATCGCCGCACCGACGACTACATCACCGGACGGTTCGGATGACCGGCGGCGTGGACACGCTGATGAGCGCGCGCGAGGTCAGCGTTCATTACGGCGATAAATCGGCCATCAGGAACGTGAGCCTCGACATCAACCGCAACCAGGTGCTGGCGCTGATCGGCGCATCCGGCTGCGGCAAGTCGACGTTCCTGCGCTGCCTTAACCGCATGAACGACACGATCGCCGGCGCCCGCGTCGCCGGGCGCATCACGCTCGACGGGCAGGACATCTATGCGCCGGGGCTCGACGTCGCGCAGCTGCGCGCGAGGGTCGGCATCGTGTTCCAGAAGCCGACGCCGTTTCCGCAGTCGATCTACGACAACGTGTCCTACGGACCGCGCATCCACGGGCTCGTCAGGTCGCGCACCGACATGGACGAGCTGGTGCACGACAGCCTGCAGCGCGCCGGCCTGTGGGACGAGGTCAAGGACCGCCTGTCGCAGTCCGGCACGGGCCTCTCGGGCGGCCAGCAGCAGCGCCTGTGCATCGCGCGCACGATCGCGGTCAGTCCGGAAGTCATCCTGATGGACGAGCCGACGTCGGCGCTCGATCCGATCGCGACGCGCGAAGGTCGAGGACCTGATCGATGAGCTGCGCGCGCAATTATGCGATCGTGATCGTCACGCACAACATGCAGCAGGCCGCGCGCGTCTCGCAGGCTCACGGCATATTTTCACATGGGCGACCTGGTCGAGTTCGGCCCGACGGAAATGATCTTCACGAATCCGCGCCAGAAGCTGACCGAGGACTACATCACCGGCCGCATGGGCTAGCGGCGCTTTGCGTTCCGCTCAAGGGTCGACGTTGCGCAGCAGCTCGTTCAGCGAGGTCTTGGCGCGCGTCTGCGCATCGACCCGCTTGACGATGACCGCGCAGTACAGGCTGTACCTGCCGTTGGCGGCGGGCAGGGATCCGGAGACGACGACGGCGCCGGCGGGCACCCGCCCGTACAGGACCTGGTCGTGTTCGCGGTCGTAGATGCGCGTGCTCTGGCCGATGTACACGCCCATCGAGATCACGGCGCCGCGTTCGACGATGACGCCCTCGACGATCTCCGAGCGGGCGCCGATGAAGCAGTCGTCCTCGATGATCGTCGGGCTCGCCTGCAGCGGCTCGAGCACGCCGCCGATGCCGACGCCGCCGGACAGGTGCACGTTCCTGCCGATCTGCGCGCAGGAGCCGACCGTTGCCCAGGTATCGACCATCGTATCCTGGTCGACGTAGGCGCCGATGTTGACGTAGCTCGGCATCAGCACGACGTTGGGGGCGATATAGGCGCCGCGGCGCACCGTGGCGGGCGGCACGACGCGCATGCCGGCGGCGGCGAAGCGCGCCGCGTTCCAGCCGCTGAACTTCAGCGGCACCTTGTCGTAGAAACCGAGATCGCCGGCCGCCGCGGTAGTGTTCGGGACGATCCGGAACGACAGCAGCACCGCCTTCTTGAGCCACTCGTTGACGACCCAGCCGCCGTCGCGCGGCTCCGCCACGCGCACGGTGCCCTGGTCGAGCAGGTGCAGCGCCGAATCGACGGCCTCCTTCAGCTCGCGCGATGCCGTGTGCGGCGTCAGCTGCGCGCGATCCTCGAAGGCGCGGTCGATGATCCGTTGCAGAAGGGCGTGTGGCATTCGTTCAACCTCGGTTCGGGTCGCGCCGGTCGAGCGCGCGCACCAGTGATTCGCGGACCTGGTCGCAGGCCGCTTCCTGCAGCGGCTTGCCGTCCACGCCCGTGATGTAGAACACGTCCTCGGCACGCTCGCCGACGGTCATGATCTTGGCGCCGGCAATCGCGATGTGCTCCGTCCCACAGACCTTGCCGACCTCGGACAGCAGCCCGGGACGGTCGCCGGCCACCAGTTCGAGTACCGATCCGTTGTTGCGCTCATCGAGGCTGATGTTGACCTGCGTGGGCGTCTTGAACATGCGCACCTGGCGCGGCGCGCGCCGCGACACCGCCAGCGGCGCATCTTCCGGCAGCAAAGGTTGCGGCCCAGCCCCTTCTCGATCTCCTGGATGCGGATCGTCTCGGTGATGAGGGCGCCGTTGTCCTCGAGCACGACGTAGGTCTCGAGGCTGAAGCCGTTGCGCGCTCGGGATCAGGCGCGCATCGACGATGTTCAGGCCCAGCTGATCGAGCACCGCGGTGGCGCGCGCGAAGCCGTGCAGGCGGCTGCGGCGCGTAGATCAGCACCGCGGTGGTGCCGCGTTCGCTCTGCTGGCGGACCGCCACCAGCGGCTCTCGTCGGGATCCTGCCGCTGCCAGCAGCAGCGCGTGTGCCAGGCGATCTCCTCGGGCGTATAGCGCAGGAAATACGCTTCCGTCCACTGCGCCCAGACGCGCTCGATGCGTTCCTCGGCGATGCCGGGCAGCCGCTCGCGCGCGCTCGCCTGGGTCTCGCGCATCAGTTCCTCCTGGTCGACCGGCGTCTCCAGGCCGCGGCGCAGCGCCCGCTTGACGCGCTCGTAGAACTCCTGGAACAGCGCGCCTTCCACGTGTTCCACAGCTTCGGATTGGTGCCGCGCACGTCGGCGCAGGTGAGCACGTACAGGTAATCCAGGTGCGCCTCATCGCCGACCCGGCGCGCGAAATCGTGGATCACCTCCGGATCGCCGATGTCCTGCTTCTGCGCGGTGATCGACAGGATCAGGTGGTTCCTGACCAGCCAGGCGACCAGGCGCGCTTCGTAGCGGCGCCAGGCCCTGTTCCAGGCAGAACGCCTCGGCGTCGACCGCGCCGAGTTCCGAGTGATCGCCGCCGCGCCCCTTGGCGATGTCGTGAAACAGCGCCGCGAGGTAGGCGATCTCGGGCTTGCGGCAGCGACTGCATGATCTGGCCGAGACCAGCGGCAGTTCGTGGTTGAACTTCGGGATCGCGAGGCGGCGCAGGTTGCTGACCACGAACAGCGTGTGCGCATCGACCGTGTAGGCGTGGAACAGGTCGTACTGCATGCGCCCGACGACGCGGCCGAACGCCGGGATGTAGCGGCCGAGCACGCCGTAATCGTTCATGCGCCGCAGCTCGTGCGTGACGCCGACGCGGCGCGCGCAGGATCTCCAGGAACAGGCGGTGATTGCGCGGGTTCTGCCGGAATTCCTCGTCGATCAGCCACAGGTTGCGCGATCACGGCGCGGATCGTCCCGGCGCGCACGCCGCGGATCTGCGGGTTCTGCTGCAGCAGCACGAACAACTCCAGCAGCGCGGACGGGTGGCGCGCGAACACCTCCGCATGGGTCGCCTCCAGATAGTCGTTGCGGACCTGGAAGCGCGCGTTGAGCGGCTGCGGCGGCCGCTCGTCGCGTCAGGATCGCCTCGCGAAACAGCTGCAGCAGCATCTCGTTGAGCAGGCTGACGTCCATGACGGTGCGGTAGTAGCTTCTGCATCAGCTGCTCGACCGCGAGCGTGAAGCTGGCATCCTCGTAGCCGAAAGCTTGCGCGAGCTTGATCTGGTAGTCGAACAGCAGCCGGTCCTCGTGCCGGCCGGTCAGCACGTGCAGGCCGAAGCGCACCTTCCACAGGAAGGTCTGGCCCGCCTTCAGCCTGCGCAGCTCCTGTCGCGCGTCAGGAATCCGTGCGCGACCAGCTCATCGAGCGTACTCGGCGCCGAAATGGCGCTTGGCGACCCAGCCGATGGTCTGGATGTCGCGCAGGCCGCCGGGACCGATCTTGACGTTCGGCTCGAGGTTGTAGGCGGTGTCGTAGTAGCCTTGATGGCGGTCGCTCTGCTCCTTGACCTTGGCCTCGAAGAATTCCTGCGCACCGGCCAGAGCCGGTCCGGCGCCAGCGCGCGGCGCATGCCGGCGTACAGCAGCTCGGCGGCCGGCCAGCAGGCGCGCCTCGAACAGCGTCGTCGTGACGCCGATGTCCGCGAGCGCTCTCCTCGGCGCATTCGTCGACCGTGCGCACGCTGTGCCCGACCTCGAGGCCGATGTCCCACAGCAGCGTCAGGAAGCTGCTCGATGTCGCGCCTGCCAGTCGGCCGAGTCGCCCTTGGGCAGCAGCACCATGATGTCGATGTCCGAACAGGGGTGCAGCTCGCCGCGGCCGTAGCCGCCGACCGCGACCAGCGCCAGGTCGTCGGCGAAGCGGCCGGTAGTGGCGCACCCAGGCCGCGCGCAGCACGATGTCGACGAGGCGGGCGCGGTCGCGCACCAGCTCGACCGAGTCCTCATCGGCGCTGAAGCGTTCGCGCAGCAGTTCCGTGCCGCGCTCGAGGACCTGGCGGAAGACGCCGCGGCGAATAATGGTCCGCGGCCAGCTCGGCCGGGGCCGCGGTCAGGTACGGCCAGTCGCCGCGGTGTGCCGGATGGCTCGCCGCGGGCGCTCAAGACGCCGCCGCGGCGGGCGGCTGCCGCACCGCGGGCCGCCAGGGCCGCGGCGCTCAGGGTCAGCACCTCATAGCCGGTGCCGGTCACCAGGACCGTGTGCTCCCATTGCGCCGACAGCGACTGGTCCTTGGTCACGACGGTCCAGCCGTCCGGCAGCACCCGCACGTCGCGCCGGCCGGCGTTGATCATCGGTTCGATCGTAAAGGTCATGCCGGCGCGACCAGTTCGAGCCCGGTGCCGGGCTCGCCATAATGCAGGACCTGCGGATCCTCGTGATAGACCCGCCCGATGCCGTGGCCGCAGTATTCGCGCACCACCGAGAAGCTGTTGCTTTCCGTGTAGCTCTGGATCGCGTGGCCGATGTCGCCCAGGTGCGCCCCCGGGCGCACCACGCGGATCGCCGCGCCACATCGCCTCGTGGCAGACCTCGGACAGGCGCTGCGCCAGCACGCGTCGGCTTGCCGGCGAAGTACATGCGGCTGGTGTCGCCGTGGAAGCCGTCCCGGATGACCGTGACGTCGATATTGACGATGTCGCCGCTCTTCAGGCGCTTGTTCGCCCGGAATGCCGTGGCAGACGACGTGGTTGACCGAGGTGCAGATGGTCTTCGGGAAGCCCCGGTAGTTCGAGATTGGCCGGGATCGACTGCAGCTCGTTGACGATGAAGTCGTGGCAGCGCCGGTCCAGCTCCTCGGTGGTGACGCCCGGCTGCACGTACGGGTCGATCATGTCGAGCACGCTGGCCGCCAGGCGGCCGGCGGCGCGCATTTTGGCCTGTTCCTCGGGGGTTTTGATCGTGATGCTGCATGCAGTTCCGCGGATTTTGTTTCCAATAAACGTTCATGGTATAAAGAGCGGCTTTTTTTAACAACCCCGCACGCGTATCGTCACGGTCGGCCGGGTGCCTGGGCCTTAAAGCTCCGGGTTGCCGATCGGGATGCGCGGAGGCTCAACCCGACAAGGAGTATTTCATGCCTAGCGTGTCCATGCGACAGATGCTGGAAGCGGGTGTTCATTTCGGACACCAGACCCGCTTCTGGAACCCGAAGATGGCCCCCTTCATTTTCGGCGAACGCAACAAGATCCACATCATCAATCTCGAGAAGACCCAGCCCCTGTACGCGCAGGCGGCGGCCTTCATCAAGGGTGTTGCAGCGCGAGGGCGGCAAGGTGCTGTTCGTCGGCACCAAGCGCTCGGCGCGCGAGGCGGTCCAGAAGGAAGCCACGCGCTGCAGTATGCCCTACGTCAACCAGCGCTGGCTGGGGGGCATGCTGACCAATTTCAAGACCATCCGCCAGTCGATCAAGCGGCTCAACGAGCTCGACGAGATGGCCCAGAGCGGCGCGCTCGACAAGCGCGGCAAGAAGGAGGCGCAGATGCTGCGCCGCGAGATGGACAAGCTGCTGCGCAGCCTGGGCGGCATCCGCGACATGAACGCGCTGCCCGACGCGCTGTTCGTGATCGACGTCGGCCATGAGCAGATCGCGATCCACGAGGCGCAGAAGCTCGGTATCCCGGTCGTCGCGATCGTCGACACCAACTGCTCCCCGGACGGCATCGACTATGTGATTCCCGGCAACGACGACGCGATGCGGGCGATCCTGCTGTATGCCGGCGGAGTCGCCGATTCGGTCCTCGAAGGCAAGGCCTCGCTGCCCGAGGTGCCGGTCGGCGAGGACGAGTTCGTCGAGCTGGACGAGGAAGGCAACCCGAAGAAGCGCGCCGCAGGGGCACGCCGTCCGCCCGCCGCGCCGCGCGGCGGGCGCAAGCCGCCGCCGCGCCGCAAGGTGCCGGTCACGGTGGTCCCGAGCGTCGCCGCGGTCGCCGCGGCCACCGAGGACGAGGTGGAGGTCGACGAAGTCGACGCAGCCGATGCCGCACCCGCGGAGACCCGTCCGGCCAGCGCCCCGCGGCGTCGGCCCGGTCGGGCCGACGCACGCCGGCGCGCGGCGCCTGAGCGCCACGGTACCTCCATGAACATTACGGCTGAAGCAGTCAGGCAACTGCGCGAACGGACCGGCGCGGGCATGATGGAATGCAAGAAGGCGCTCGTCGAGACCCACGGCGACCTGGATGCCGCGGCCGACCTGATGCGCAAGACCGGCCTCGCGAAGGCCGACAAGAAGGCGGCGCGCATCGCCGCCGAGGGAACGGTCGCGATCGAGCGCGAAGGGCTCAGCGCCGCGCTGGTCGAGGTCAATTGCGAGACCGATTTCGTCGCGCGCAGCGACGAGTTCCAGGAATTCGCGCGCGACGTGGCGCGCTTCGCGCTGCAGAAGGCGCCGCCGGGCGTCGAGGAGCTGCTCGCGCTCGATGCCGGCTCCGGCACGCTCGAGGAGCGCCGCCGCGCGCTGATCGCGAAGATCGGCGAGAACATCACCGTGCGGCGCTTCACGCGCGTCGACCGCGCCCACGTCCCTCGGCGCCTATCTGCATGGCGGGCGCATCGGCGCGCTGGTGGCGCTGCGCGGCGGCGACGAGGCGCTGGCGCGAGATCTGGCGATGCACGTGGCCGCCGTCAATCCGCGCTACGTCGATGTCAGCCGCGGTGCCGGCCGCGGTGCTCGCCAAGGAGCGCGAGATTCTCGCCGAGCAGGCCAAGGGCGAGAACAAGCCGCCCGAGATCATCGCCAAGATGGTCGAGGGGCGCCTGCGCAAGTCATCGCCGAGATCACGCTGCTCGGCCAGCCGTTCGTCAAGGACCCGGATACCGACCGTCGAGAAGCTGCTGAAGAAATCCGCGGCGACGGTCGTTGCAGTTCGTGCGCTTCGAGGTCGGCGCCGGCATCGAGAAGAAACAGGACGATTTCGTCGGCGAAGTCATGGCGCAGGTCAAAGCCGAGAAAGCGTAGACCGGACCCGAGCGGAGGCCGCGCAATAGCGGACGCATGACCAATCCCAACGGCAGCGCCAGCGCTATCGCAGAATCTTGGTCAAGCTGTCCGGCGAGGCGCTGCTGGGCGAGGCCGACTACGGCATCGACCCGCAGATCCTGAAGCGCATCGCGGGCGAAATCCGCGACGTGCACGCGATGGGCGTGCAGGTCGCCGTCGTCATCGGCGGCGGCAACATCTTCCGCGGCGCGGGGCTTGCGCGCGCCGGCATGGACCGGGTCACGGCCGACCACATGGGCATGCTCGCGACCGTCATGAACGCGCTGGCGATGCAGGACGCGCTCGAGAGCCTCGGGCATCTACGCGCGGGTGATGTCCGCGATCCGCATCAACGAGGTCTGCGAGGACTACATCCGGCGCCGCGCGATCCGCCACCTGGAGAAGGGCCGGGTCGTGATCTTCGCCGCCGGCACCGGCAATCCGTTCTTCACGACCGATACCGCGGCGAGCCTGCGCGCCATCGAGATCAAGGCGGACGTGCTGCTCAAGGCGACCAAGGTCAACGGCGTCTACGATTCGGATCCGCTGCAAGAACCCGCAGGCGAAGCGCTACCCGCGCCTGACCTTCGACCGGGTGCTCGCCGACCGGCTCAACGTCATGGACGCGACCGCGATCGTCATGTGCCGGGACAACAACCTGCCGCTGCAGATCTTCAATCTGGGCCATCCCGGCGATCTGCTGCGCATCGTGCAGGGCGAGGACGTCGGTACGGTCGTCACCGATCGACTCAACAGGGGAGATGCATGCTCGATGATCTGAAGAAAGATGCCGCGGCGCGCATGCAGAAATGCGTGCAGGACGTTCCAGCGATCACTGAAGAAGCTGCGCACCGGCCGCGCCCACACGAGCCTGATCGAGCACATCAAGGTCGATTACTACGGCACCGAGGTGCCGCTGCAGCAGGTCGCGAACATCGCGACCGAGGATGCGCGCACGCTGACCGTGACGCCGTGGGAGAAGGCGATGGTGCCGGTCATCGAGAAGGCGATCCACAAGTCCGACCTCGGCCTGACGCCGAACACCGCCGGCCGCTGATCCGCATCGCCGCATGCCGCCGCTGACCGAGGAGCGGCGCCGCGACATCACCAAGGTGGTGCGCCAGCGAAGCCGAGAACGCCCGCGTGGCGGTGCGCAACGTGCGCCGCGATGTGATGAGCGACCTGAAGGAGATGCTGAAGGAGAAGCTCATTGCCCAGGACGAGGAGCGGCGCGCCCAGGACGAGGTGCAGAAGCTCACCGACAAGTACGTCGCCGAGATCGACCAGGCCATGGCCGACAAGGAAAAGGAGATTATGCAGGTCTGACCGGGCGGGACTTGCACGCAACCTCAAGGTCATGGCCGATTCGCCGCAGCATGTCGCCATCGTCATGGACGGCAACGGCCGCTGGGCCCGCGCCCGCGGGCTTCCGCGCCCCGCCGGCCATCGCGCCAGCGTCAAGGTCGGTGCGCCGCGTCGTCGAGGAATGCGCCGCCCGCGGCGTCCGTTACCTGACGCTGTTCGCCTTCAGCAGCGAGAACTGGCAGCGGCCCCCGGACGAGGTGGGCATGCTGATGAACCTGTTCCTCGACGCCCTGGTCAGGGAAATCGCCGAGCTGCACCGCAACCGCGTGCGCCTGCGCTTCATCGGCGATCGCGACCTGCTGGGCAGCGAGCTCGCCGGGCGCATGCGCACGGCCGAGGCGCTGACGCAGGGCAACGCGGGCCTTGGGCTCAACGTCGCGGTCGCGTACGGCGGGCGCTGGGACATCGCGCAGGCGTGCCGCGCGCTGGCGGCCGAAGTCGCCGCCGGCCGCCTGCAGCCGGCGGCGATCGACGAAGCCGCGATCGCGGGCCGGCTTGCCCTCGCCGGGATGCCGGATCCGGACCTGTTCATCCGCACCGGCGGCGAGCAGCGCATCAGCAATTTCCTGCTGTGGAATTTCGCCTACACGGAGCTGTATTTCTCCGACACGCTCTGGCCGGACTTTGCCCCGCAGGACCTCGCGGCCGCGTTCGAGTACTACGCACAGCGCGAGCGCCGTTTCGGCAGGACGTCGGCGCAGCTTGCGGCGCCCACCAATGCTTAAGGTCCGGGTGCTGACGGCGTCATCCTGAGCGGTTTCCTCCTGGCGGCGATCTTCCTGTTGCCGGCGGGCGGCACGGTGCTCGTCTTCGGCGCCATCTGCTCATTGGGCGCGTGGGAATGGTCCGGCTTCGGCGCGCTGCACGCGCCGTCGGTGCGCGCCGCCTATACGCTCGCGCTCGTCCTGCTGCTGTACCTCGGCTGGCTGGCGAGTGCCGTGCCGGCCTGGTTTCTCGGCATGATGGGCCTGGCCTGCCTGTGGTGGGTCGCGGCCTTCCTGTGGCTGACGCTCGCCCCCGCCCGGCAGCGGCCGGCGCTGACGCTCGCGTGCGGGGCGCTCGTGCTGGTGCCGGCCTTCGTGGCGCTGGCGCGCCTGCGGCAGAGCGCTCTCGCCGGCCTCAGCGGCGCACAGCTCGTGCTGTGGCTGCTGCTGCTGGTCGTCGCGGCGGACATCGGCGCGTTCTTCGCCGGACGCAGCTTCGGCCGGCACAAGCTCGCCCCTCAGGTCAGCCCGGGCAAGACCTGGGAGGGGGCCCTCGGCGGGCTCGCGGCCGTTGCCGCGGTCGCCGCGTTCGGCGCGCTGCGCCTGCGCCTGCCGATACTCGATGGCGTGCTGTTCGGCTGCGCCGTGGGGGTGTTCTCGATCGTGGGCGACCTGACCGAAAGCCTGTTCAAGCGTGCCGCGGGCCTCAAGGACAGCGGCGCGCTGCTGCCCGGCCACGGCGGCGTACTGGACCGGATCGACAGCGTCACGGCCGCGGCGCCGCTGTTTGCGCTCGGGCTGCTGGGACTCGGAGCGTTCGCATGAGCGCGCGCGGCGTCGCGATCCTCGGATCGACCGGCAGCATCGGCCGCAGTACCTTATCGGTCATTGCCGCCCATCCGGAGCGGTTTCGCGTCGTCAGCCTGTGCGCCAACGACAACTGGCGCACCCTCGTCGACCAGGCGCAGCGCTTCAGCCCCGCGACCGTCGTGCTCGCCGATCCGGCGGCTGCCGATCTTGCCCGGGCTGCCCTGCGCGAGTGCGGCTCGGCGACGCGCGTGGAGAGCGGCCCGCTGGCGCTCGCCGAGGCCGTCAGCGCCGCGCCGGTCGATCTCGTGATGGCGGCGATCGTCGGCGCCGCCGGCCTGCTGCCGACGCTTGCGGCAGTGCGGGGCGGCAAGCGCGTGCTGCTCGCCAACAAGGAAGCCCTGGTCATGGCCGGCCAGCTGCTGATGGATGAGGTGCGGGCGGCCGGCGCCGAGCTGATCCCGATCGACAGCGAACATAACGCGATCTTCCAGTGCATGCCGGCCGGGTACCTGCCCGGGAGGGCGGCGCACGGCGTGCTGCGCGTGATACTGACCGCCTCCGGGGGTCCGTTCCGCACCCGCGCGGCCGCGGATCTTGCGCAGGTGACCCCGGATCAGGCCTGCGCCCATCCGAACTGGAAAATGGGCCGCAAGATTTCGGTCGATTCGGCGACGCTGATGAACAAGGGCCTGGAGGTGATCGAGGCGACGCTGCTGTTCGCGCTGCCGGAGTCCCGGGTCGATGTGCTGGTCCACCCGCAGAGCGTCGTGCACTCGCTGGTCGAGTACGCCGACGGCTCGATGCTGGCGCAGCTGGGCGCGCCGGATATGCGCACGCCGATCGCCCAGGCCCTTGCGTGGCCGGAGCGCGTCACTTCCGGTGTACAATCCCTGAGTTTGCCGCAGATCGGGCGGCTCGATTTCGAGCCCCCGGATCACGAGCGCTTCCCGGGGCTGCTGCTGGCTCGGGCCGCCGCCAGGGCTGGCGGCACGGCCCCGGCGCTGCTGAATGCGGCAAACGAGGTTGCGGTTCAGGCGTTTCTTGACCGGCGCTTGAACTTTACTCGCATCACGGCGGTCATTGATCAGGTGATGCAACGGGTGCAGTCGGGCCCGGTCGCTGAACTTGCCGACGTGCTCGAGGCCGACGCCGCGGCGCGTCGCGCGGCGGTGGCGCTGATCGAAACGGCGCCGGGAGCGTTTGCATGAAGACAACGGGCTGGGCATGAGAATACTGATATTTGCCGCTGCATTCCTGGTCGCCATCGGCATTCTGGTGGCGGTACACGAATTCGGCCATTACTGGGTCGCGAAGCGCCTCGGTTTCAAGGTGCTGCGCTTCAGCATCGGCTTCGGCCGGCCGCTGTGGCTGCGCGTCGGCCGCGATGCGGACCGTACCGAGTACTGCATAGCGGCGATCCCGCTGGGCGGCTACGTGAAACTGCTCGATGAACGCGAGGGCGAGGTCGCGCCGGCGGAGCTGCACCGCTCGTTCACGCGCAGGCCCATCGCCGCGCGCATTGCCGTGCTGGCGGCCGGACCGGCCATGAACCTGCTGTTCGCGATCCTGCTGTACGCGGTGCTGGCGATGATCGGCTCCGAAGCCGTCAAGCCCCTCGTCGGCATGGTGCGCCCGGAGAGCCCCGCCGCCATCGCGGGGTTGCGCAGCGGGGACGAGATCGTGCGCGTCGGCGACAGCCGCGTCACGGACACCGAGGAGCTGCAGATCGCGCTGCTGCGCGAGTTCTCGCAGGACGGCGTGATCCCGCTCGGCGTGCGCCGCGACGGCGGCGAGCGCGCGCTGACGCTGCGCGTCACGAGCGATCACCGGCCGCTGACCGAGCCGGGAAAACTGCTCCCCGGGCTCGGCTTCGACACCGCGAGCTGGCGCGCCGAAAGCCGCGTGCAGTCGGCCCCCGCGGGCAGCGCCGGGGCCGCGGCCGGATTGCTCGCCGGGGACCTGCTGCGGGCGGTCGACGGACACCCGCTCGCCAACAGCGCGGAATTCGTCGCCGCCGTCTCGGCCGCGGCGGGGCGCGAGATCAGCATCGATATCGAGCGCGGCGGCGTGCGCCGGGTTATTGTGGCGGCGGTGCCGACGGTCGTCGATCAGGGCAAGCCGGTGGGCCGCCTTGGTATCCTGCTGCAGGAAGGCGCGCGCTCCTGGCCGCCGAATGCGGTCTTTACGCGCCGCTCCGGGCCGCTGGACGCGGTGCTCGTCGGGGTGCAGAAGACCTGGAGCATGTCGACGCTCACGGTGCAGATGCTGTGGCGCGTGGCGACGGGCGAAGTCTCGGCGAAGAATATCAGTGGTCCCATCAGCATTGCGGAATTCGCCGGCGTCAGCGCGTTCCTGGGATTATCGGCATTCCTGTCGTTCCTGGCGGTGATCAGCGTCAGCCTGGGCGTATTGAACCTGATACCGGTGCCGCTGCTCGACGGCGGGCAGGTCCTGTATCAGCTGGTCGAGGCCGTCAAGGGCAGCCCGCTGTCGGAGCGGGCGCAGCTGCTGGGCCAGCAGGTCGGCATTGCGCTGCTGGTGATGCTGATGAGCCTGGCATTTTACAACGATATCTCAAGACATCTGAACTGATGGGAAGTCATGGTTAATCTGAAATCGATTGTTCTGCACCAGCCGGCGCTGCTGCTCCTTCCCGTCTGCACGCGGTCCTGTTCGCGTGGGGTCTGACTTCCGTCTGTTCGGCGCCGGCCTGCTCGCCGCGCTGCAGCCTCTTGCAGTCTTCGCACAACAAGCCTCGGCCGAGCAGTTCACGGTCGGCGACATCCGCGTCGAGGGACTGCAGCGCATTTCCGAGGGCACGGTCTTCAACTACCTGCCGGTCAACATCGGCGATCACCTCGACGGCGCAGCGCGTCGGCGAGGCGATGCGCGCGCTGTATGCGACCGGCTTCTTCCGCGACGTCGAACTGCGCCGCGACGGCAACACGCTGCTGATCGTCGTCGTCGAGCGCCCCTCGATCGCGAAGTTCGAGATCAAGGGCAACAAGGACATCAAGACCGAGGACCTGCAGAAGAGCCTGCGCAACGTCGGGCTCGCGACCGGCAAGACCTTCGATCGCTCGGTGCTCGATGAGGTCAAGCAGTACCTGACCGACCAGTACTTCAGCCGCGGCAAGTACGCGGTGCAGGGTCGATACCAAGGTCGACGACCTGCCCGGCAACAAGGTCGACGTGATCGTCGACATCAAGGAAGGCAAGCGCGCCAAGATCCGCCAGATCAACATCGTCGGCAACACCGCGCTTCAAGGAGAAGGACATCCTCGACGACCTCGAGCTGAAGACGCCGAACTGGCTCTCCTGGTACAAGCAGGACGACCGCTATTCGCGCGAATCGCTGCAGGGCGACCTGGAGAAGATCACGCTCGTACTACATGGACCGCGGCTACGCGAATTTCCAGATCGACTCGACGCAGGTCGCGATCGCCCCGGAAAAGGACGACATGTTCATCACCGTGAACGTCACCGAGGGCGAGGTCTACAAGGTCGCCGAGATCAAGCTCGCCGGCACCATGGTGGTGCCGGAATCGGAGCTGCGCAGGCTGCTGCTGATCCATCCGGGCGACACCTATTCGCGCAAGGCGGTCACCAGTTCCCAGGAGCTGATGAGCTACCGCCTCGGCGCCGACGGCTACGCCTTCTCGAAGATCGACCCGGTGCCGACGACCGACAACGACAAGAAGACCGTGTCGCTGACGTTCTTCATCGAGCCCGGCAACCGGGTCTACGTGCGGCACATCAATTTCAACAACGAGACCGCGATCAACGACGAGACGCTGCGGCGCGAGATGCGCCAGCTCGAAGGCGGCTGGCTGTCGAACTCCGCGGTGGAGCGCTCCAAGGAGCGCATGCAGCGCCTGCCGTTCATCGAGAAGGTCGAGTTCGAGACCAAGCCGGTCGCCGGCAGCGCCGGATCTGGTCGACGTCGACTACGACATCAAGGAAGGCCTGCCGGGACAGTTCGGCGGCGGCATCGGCTATTCGGAGGCGCAGAAATTCAGCATCAACCTGAACTTCGTGCACAGCAATTTCATGGGCACCGGCGAGCGCATCGCGGTCGAGGCGAATGCCGGCAAGTACCAGAAGTCCTACACGCATCGCGCAGACCGATCCGTACACGACGATCGACGGCGTCTCGCGCACGACCTCGTTGACGTACCGGGACATCACGCAGTTCGTCTCCGCCTCGTCCGTTTTCGGCACCAAGCAGGTGGCGCTCGGCGCAGAGCTACGCGTATCCGATCACCGAGTACCAGGTCGTCCAGCTCGGCGCGTCGCGGCGAACAAGAACGAGCCTGGTGACCTCGCAGGGCTACAGCGCGCAACAGTCCGTGAACTGGGTCAAGAACAACGGCAAGACCTTCACGGAGCAGATCGAGGACACCAACGGCGACGGCTACATCAACTCGCTGGACAGCCCCTATACGGTGTTCGGGACGGACTTCTACACGTACGAGCTGACGGCCGGCTGGTCGATGGACTCGCGCAACCGGGCGCAGTTCGCGGATCGCGGCATGCGCAACGCGCTGTCGCTGCGCTATACGATGCCGCTCAGCGACGTGAAGTACTACGCGCTGAACTACCAGTTCATCAAGTACATCCCGATCACGAGGAAATGGCTGCTCACCGACAACGCGACGGTCGACTATGCCTCGGCGCTCGGGCATACGACCGGGCTGCCGCCGTACCTGAACTATTTTGCCGGCGGCCCGGACACCGTGCGCGGTTACCGCGAAAGCCGCCTGGGGCCCCGGGACAACATCGGGCTCGGCAATCCCTACGGCGGCAACCTGCGCGTCGTGAACCGCCTGGAACTGCTGTTTCCGGTGCCGGAAAAGTGGAAAAGCGCGGCCCGGGTCAGCTGGTTCTACGACATGGGCAACGTGTTCCAGACCGGCAGCCAGATCAAATTCTACGGGGTGGATGACACTACGCCGGTCACGTACCATTTCAGCTATAATGAGCTGAAGAGGTCGACCGGACTTGCCGTGCAGTGGCTTGCGCCGCTGGGCCTGTTTCGCTTCTCGTACGGCATTCCTTTGAATGCCTACGCCGGCGATACGGTCCGGTTCAACGACCAAACCGAGCGCTTTCAGTTTTCCATCGGGCAATCGTTTTGAGCAATCACAAAACTTGAGGTCTTAGAGATCAACATGTCGACTTTCAATCGCAGCATCGCGTTCCTGGCCCTGAGCCTGTGCGGATTCCTCGCGGCCCAGCAGGCGAGCGCCGACACCAAGATCGGCGTAGTCAATTTCCAGAAACTGCTGAGGATGCGCCGCAGACGAAGACGGCGATGCAGGCGCTGGAGAACGAGTTTGCGCCGCGCCGCCGCGAGCTGCTGACGCATGCAGAACGAACTGAAGGCGCGCGACGAGAAGCTGCAGCGCGAAGGGGCCGTGATGGCCGAGGCGGACCGCGTCAAGGCCGAGAAGAGCCTGCGCGACGAGCAGCGCGAGTTCTCGCGCAAGGCCGGCGAGTTCCAGGACGACGCCTCGACGCGCCGCAATGAGGAGCTCGGCAAGGTGCAGCGCTACCTCGTCGGCGAAGTGCAGAGCTACGCGAGCACGCAGGGCTTCGACCTGGTCGTCGCCGGCGACGACGTGCTCTACGCCAAGGGCCAGCTCGACATCACCCCGAACGTGCTCGCGGTGGTGCTGACGAAGCCGGCGACGCTGCCGGCCGCTCCGGCCGCCGCCGCCGCGCCCGCCGCGCAGCCGAAGCCGGCCGCCGGGAAGAAATAAGGACCGGAGGAAATACCCCCGTCATCCGCGTACCCGCGTGCATACCGGCGACTACAGCCTTGGTGAGCTAGCCGTAAGGTTCGGGCTTATCCTGCGCGGCGATGCCGGGGTGCGAGTCTCGCGGGTTGCGACGCTCGCCAATGCCGGCGCGGGATCGATCAGCTTCCTGGCCAACGCCCACTACCGCCGGCACCTGGAGACGACCCGGGCCGCCGCCGTGATCCTGAACGAAAAGGACGCTGCGTCCTGCCCGGTCGCCGCACTGGTGGACCGCAATCCCTACGCCGCTTACGCCCGTGTCGCGGCGCTGCTGCATCCGGCGCAGGCTGCGGCCCCGGGCATCCACCCGAGCGCCGTCATTGCGCCTGACGCGCTCATCCCGGCCTCGGCGTCGGTTGGCCCCCTGTGCGTGATCGAAGGCGGCGTCACGCTCGGCGAACGGGTCGTGATCGGGCCGGGCTGCATCGTGCAGGCCGGGACGCGACCTAGGCGACGATACCCAGCTCGTGGCCCGGGTGACGCTGCGGCCGCGGGTGCGCATCGGCGCGCGCTGCGTGCTGCATCCGGGCAGCGTGATCGGCGCCGACGGCTTCGGGTTCGCGCGCGAAGAGCGCCGCTGGCTCAAGGTCCCGCAGGTCGGCGGCGTGCGCATCGGCGATGACGTCGAGATCGGCGCCAACACGACCATCGATCGCGGCGCGATCGAGGACACCGTGATCGGCAACGGCGTCAAGCTCGACAACCAGATCCAGATCGGGCACAACGTCACGCATCGGCGCGCACACGATCATCGCCGCCTGCACCGGCATCTCGGGCAGCACCGTGATCGGCGAGCGCTGCATGATCGGCGGGCTCGTGGGATTCGCCGGGCACATCACGATTGCCGACGATGTCGTGATCACCGGCTTCAGCATGATCAGCGCCTCGCTCGCGCAAGCCGGGCAGCTACTCCAGTGGCATGCCCGCGCAGGAGTCGCCGCGACTGGTGGCGGACAGTGGCGAAATTCAAGCGCCTGGGCCGGTCCGGACCGGCGTCCGAACCGGCAAGATCACATCCAAGGAGTTTCGATGAGTGAGCCGCTCACGCTCGATATCGAGGCGATCATGCAGCAGCTGCCGCACCGCTATCCGTTCCTGCTGGTGGACCGGGTGCTGGAGTGCGTGCCCGGGGAGCGCATCCGCGCGCTCAAGAACGTCACCTTCAACGAGCCGTACTTCACCGGCCATTTCCCGCACCGGCCGGTGATGCCGGGCGTCATCATCATCGAGGCGCTGGCGCAGGCCGCCGGGATCCTCGCGTTCCTCACCGCCGACGTGATCCCGGACGAGAACACGCGCTTCTATTTCGTCGGCATCGACAAGGCGCGCTTTCGCAAGCCGGTCGAGCCCGGCGACCAGCTGATCCTGAAGGTCACGCTGGAGCGCACGTTCAAGGGCATCTGGCAATTCCACGCGCTCGCCGAGGTCGGCGGCGACGAGGTCGCCATCCGCCGAGATCATGATCGCGCCGGATGCGAAGGCGCCCGCCGGCGCGGGGGAGCGCACGATGATCGACCCGCGCGCGATCGTATCGCCGCGCGCGCAGATTGCGGCCGATGTCGAGGTCGGGCCGTTCACGCGTCATCGGGCCGGACGTGGTCATCGGCGCGGGCACCTGGATCGGGCCGCATGCGGTCATCACCGGCCCGACGCACATCGGCGCCGACAACAAGATCTTCCAGTTCGCCTCGATCGGCGACGCGCCGCAGGACAAGAAGTATAGCGGCGAGCCCACGCGGCTCGAGATCGGCGACCGCAACGTGTTCCGCGAATTCGTGCACGATCAACCGCGGCACGATCCACGACCAGGGCGTCACGCGCATCGGCAACGACAATCTGTTCATGGCCTACGCGCATGTCGCGCACGACTGCATGCTCGGCGATCAAGATCGTCATGGCCAACTGCGCCACCCTCGGCGGGCACGTCGAGCTCGGCGACTGGGTCATCATGGGCGGCCTGTCGGCCGTGCACCAGCACACCAAGATCGGCGCGCACTGCTTCATCGCCAACAACTGCGCAGTGACCCGCGACGTGCCGCCCTACGTGATGGCCGTCGGCCAGCCGGCCGCAGCCGCACAGCGTCAACACCGAGGGCCTGAAGCGCCGCGGCTTCGACGAGAGCCAGATCCGCAATATCCGCGCAGCGCCTACCGCATCCTGTACCGCTCCGACCTGCCGCTGGCCGAGGCGCTGGCGCAGCTCGGACGGGGCCGCGCTGAACAGCCCGAGATCAGGCCGTTCGTCGATTTCATCAGGCCAGCACGCGCAGCATCGTCCGCTGAGCCGGTGACGCTGCGGATCGGTCTGGTGGCGGGCGAGGCCTCGGGGGACACCGCTCGGCGCGGCGCTGATCGGGGCGCTGCGCGCGCGCGTGCCGGATGCCGAATTCTTCGGCGTCGCCGGGCCCGCAGATGCGGGCGGCGGGCTGCGAGGCCTGGGAACCGTCCGAGTCGCTGGCCGTCATGGGCCTGTTCGAGGTCCTGCGCGCACCTGCCGCGGCTGCTGCGGCTGCGCGCGCGCATCCTGCGCGCGCTTCGCGGCCGCGCGCCCGGATGTCTTCGTCGGCATCGATGCGCCGGAATTCAATCTGGGGCTCGCCCGGCGCCTGCGCGCGGCGCGGCATTCCGACCGTGCAGTACGTGAGTCCGCAGGTCTGGGCCTGGCGCCAGGGCCGCGTGCGCAGCATGCGCGACTCGGTCGACCTGGTGCTGTGCCTGCTGCCGTTCGAGAAGCGCTTCTACGACGCAGCAGGGACTGCGCGCCGAGTTCGTCGGCCATCCGCTGGCCGATCAGATCCCGCTGGTCGTCGACCGCGCCGCGGCGCGCGCGGCGCTGGGACTGGCGCCGCCGCCCGGATCGTGGCGCTGCTGCCCGGCAGCCGGCGCGGCGAGGTGCCGCGCCTGGCGAGGACTTCGCGATGACCGTGCGCTGGCTCTGCCGCGCACCGTCCGGGCCTCGAGTTCATTGCGCCGATGGCGAGCGCCGCGACGCGGGCGATCTTCGCCGCGGCGCTCGAGCGCCTCGTGCCGCAGGTTCCGCGTGCGCCTGCTCGACGGCCAGGCGCAGGCCGCGCTGATCGCGGCCGACGTCGCGCTGGTCGCCTCGGGCACCGCGACCCTGGAGGCGCTGCTGTGCAAGCGTCCGATGGTCGTCGTCTACCGCTTCGGCGCCCTGACGGCGTGGGTGCTGCGCCGCCTGAAACTGGTCAAGTCGCGCTTTTTTGCGCAGCCGAATCTGCTTGCGGATCGGCGCGTAGTCGGTGAATATTTTCAGGAGCAGATCTCGCCTGAATCGATCGGAGCGGAACTCTTGGCCTGGCTCGACGATGAGGAGCGGCGCAGCGCGCTGCAGGAGGAATTCGCGGCCATTCACCGCCAGCTGCGCGCAGGGGGCGAGCGTCAGCGCGGCCGCGGCTGTCCTCGCGCTGGCGGGCTGCTCGGAGCCGGCGCATGAGCGCTGCGGATCGCCGGAGTCGATGAGGCCGGCCGCGGCCCGCTGGCCGGGCCCGTGGTGGCCGCGGCGGTGATCCTGCGACCCGGGGCGCGATCCGGCGGGGGTGAGCGATTCGAAGCAGCTCGATGCCGCAACCCGCGAGCGTCTCGCGATCGGCGATCCGCGCGACGCGCTCGCCTTTGGCATCGGCTGGGCGGACCCGGCCGAGATCGACGCGCTGAACATCCTGCAGGCGACTTTCCTGGCCATGCGCCGCGCCGTGCTCGCGCTGCCGCTGCGCCCCGACGGCCTGCTCGTCGACGGCAACCGGCTGCCTGACCTCGCCGGCCTCGGTGCCGGCCTGTGCGCACGGGCGATCGTGCGCGGCGACGTCACGGAGCGCGCGATCAGCGCCGCGTCGATTCTGGCGAAGTGCGAGCGCGACGCGTATATGCTGCGCATGCACGAGCTGTATCCGCAATACGATTTCGCCAGTCACAAGGGTTATGCGACCGACGTGCACCGCCGGCTGCTCGCGCAATGGGGGCCGTGTCCGCTGCATCGGCGCTCGTTCGCGCCGCTGAACTGTCCGCAGGAGAGCGCCGCTTGAGCCAGTTCGTGCACCTGCGGGTGCACACCGAGTATTCGCTGGTCGACAGCATCGTGCGCGTGCCCGAGCTGATGGCTGCGGTGGCCGCGGCCGGCATGCCGGCGGTGGCGCTGACCGACCAGAGCAACCTGTTTGCGATGGTCAAGTTCTATCAAGCAGGCGCTGAGCGCCGGCGTCAAGCCGATGATCGGCGTCGACTGCGTGGATACGCGAGAGCGGCGAGCGCACGCCGCCCTCGCAGATCGTGCTGCTGTGCCAGAACCTGCGCGGCTACCGGAATCTGACGCAGCTGGTCACGCGCTCCTACCTGGAGGGGCAGCAGCGCGGCGCGCCGATGCTCGAGCGCGGCTGGCTCGATCGCGCGATACGCTCGGCGGCCTGATCGTGCTGTCCGGCGGCCGCCGAGGGCGATATCGGCCGCGCGCTGCGCGCGCCAGCGCGACGATGAGGCGCAGCGCTGCCTCGATGCCTGGCTCGACGCTGTTCGGCGACCGGTTTTACCTCGAGGCTGCAGCGCACCGGCGCGCGCCGGCGAGCGAGTACCTGCACGGACGGCCTGCTCGCGCTGGCGGCGCGCGCGGCGTCGCGGCGCGTCGCGACCAACGATGTGCGCTTCCTGCAGCGCGCCGATTTCGAGGCCCACGAGGCGCGGGTGTGCATTCACGATGGCGCCCTGCTCGCCGATCCCGCCCGCGCGCGCCGCTACAGCGAGGAGCAGTACCTGACATCGCCGGCGCGAAATGGCGGCAGCTGTTCGCCGACGTGCCGGAGGCTGCTGGCCAACACCGTCGAGATCGCGAGGCGCTGCTCGCTCGAGCTCAGGCTCGGCAGCCGCGATGCTGCCGGCCTATCCGGTGCCGGCCGGCAGCACGACCGAGGCCGACTTCCTGCGCGAGCAGGCCGCGCAGGGCCTGCCGCCCGGCTGGCGTGCGCGTACGGCGCAGGATCCGGCGCGCAGGGCCGCGGATTACCGGCAGCGGCTGCGACCTGGAGCTCGGCGTGATCTGCCCGATGGGCTTCGCCGGCTACTTCCTGATCGTCGCCGATTTCATCCGCTGGGCGCGCGAAAACGGCGTGCCGGTGGGCCCGGGGCGCGGCTCCGGCGCCGGTTCGCTGGTCGCCTATGTCGCTCGGCATCACCGATCTCGATCCGATTGAGCTACGACCTGCTGTTCGAGCGCTTCCTGAATCCCGAGCGCGTGTCGATGCCGGACTTCGACGTCGATTTCTGCATGGAGGGCCGCGATCGGGTGATCGATTACGTGGCGGACAAGTACGGCCGCGACCGCGTCTCGCAGATCATCACCTACGGCAGCCTTGGCCGCCAAGGCGGTCGTGCGCGACGTCGGGCGCGTGCTCGGCCACAACTACGGCTACGTCGACCGCATCGCCAAGCTGATTCCGTTCGAGACTCGGCATCACGCTCGACGAGGCGCTCGAGCAGGAAGACGGAACTCGCGCGCCTGTACCGCGGGCGACGACGAGGTGCACGAGCTGATCGACCTGGCCCGCTCGCTCGAGGGCCTGACGCGCAACGCCGGCACGCATGCCGGCGGCGTCGTGATCGCGCCGTCGGTGCTGACCGACTTCACGCCGCTGTACTGCGAAGAGGGCGGCACCACGTCGGTCACGCAGTTCGACAAGGACGACGTCGAGGCGGCCGGCCTGGTGAAGTTCGACTTCCTCGGCCTGCGCACCCTGACGATCATCGACTGGGCGGTGCGCGACATCAACGCCGCACGCGCACTCGCCGGCGAGCCGCCGCTCGAGATCAGCGCGCTGCCGATGGATGATGCGGCGACCTACGCGCTGCTCAAGAGCTGCCGCACCACCGCGGTGTTCCAGCTCGAATCGCGCGGCATGAAGGACCTGATACGCCGCCTGCAGCCGGACCGCTTCGAGCGACATCGTCGCGCTGGTGGCGCTGTTCCGCCCCGGTCCGCTGCAGTCGGGCATGGTCGAGGACTTCATCGCCCGCAAGCACGACACGCAGCGGCGCCGCGATCGACTACCTGCACCCGGACCTGAAGCCCGTGCTCGAGGCGACCTACGGCGTGATCCTCTACCAGGAACAGGTCATGCAGATCGCGCAGATGCTGGCCGGCTACACCCTGGGCGGCGCGGACCTGCTGCGCCGCGCGATGGGCAAGAAGAAGCCCGAGGAGATGGCCAAGCAGCGCTCGGTGTTCGTCAGCGGCGCCGTCGCGCGCGGGGTCCGTGAAGCGCAGGCCACGCATATCTTCGACCTGATGGAGAAGTTTGCCGGCTACGGTTTCAACAAATCGCACTCGGCCGCCTACGCGCTGCTGTCGTACCAGACCGCGTGGCTGAAGGCGCATTATCCGGCCGCGTTCATGGCCGCGGTGCTGTCGCTCGGACATGGACAAGACCGACAAGGTCGTGACGCTGATCGATGAGTGCGCGAGCATGCGGCTCGACGGTGCTGCCGCCCGACGTCAACGAGTCGGTCTACGCGTTCAAGGTCGCAGGGCCCGCGAGCATCCGCTATGGCCTCGGCGCCATCAAGGGCGTCGGCGCTCGCGGCGGTCGAGGCGATCGTCGAGGAGCGCGCGGCCGCGCGGCGCCTACACGAGCCTCTCGGACCTGTGCCGGCGCATCGACCTGTCGCGCGTCAACCGGCGCGTGCTCGAGGCGCTGATTCGCTCCGGCAGCCTTGACGGGCTCGGCGCCAACCGCGCCACGCTGAGCGCCGAACTCGACCGCTCGATGCACGCTCGGCGAACAGAATTCGCCGCGCGGCCAGCACCGGGCAGGTCGACCTGTTCGGGCTCAGCGCGCGCCGCCGGGCGACCAGCGTGCGTGCCGGAATGGACCGACGCGCAGCGCCTGTCCGGGGAGCGCGAGACGCTGGGCCTGTTCCTGAGCGGACATCCGATCACGCCCTATGAGCCGGACCTGAAGTTCCTGGTCAGTGCGCGCCTCGCCGATATCGGCGGTCCGAAGCCGGCGCCGGCGCCCGAAGGACGGCCGTTCGTGGGGCGCTGCGAAGCCCGTGACCGTCGCCGGGCTGGTGCTGGAGATCCGGCGCCGCGCGAATCGCGTGACGCTTGATCCTGGATGATCGCAGCGGCCGGATCGAGGTGAGCCTGTACGAGGAGATCTACCAGCAGTATCGCGACATCATCGTCAAGGACGCGATCCTCGTCATCGACGGCGCGCTGCGCTTCGACGATTTCATCGAGGCCTGGCGCGCTGCAGGCCAAGGCGATGATCGATATCGACCAGCGCGCGCGAACGCCACGCACGGCGCCTGTGGGTGCGCTGGCCGGCCCCCTTCGACGGGCCGCAGGGGATGAACCGATTCGAGGAGCTGCTGACGCCGTACCTGCGCGGCTCCTGCGCCGTCAGCGTCGCGGTCGTGCGCGCCGAGTATACCGGCGGCCTGAATCTGGGCCCCGCCTGGTCGGTGCGCCCGACCCGCGAACTGCTTGATAAACTGACGGCACTGGTCGGGCGCGAAAGCTGGCATTTAGTGTATGGTTCCCGCACTGAGACGCGGGGCGAGGAAACATCTTCATGGCGATGAGTTTTCTGGAATTTGAACAGCCGATCGCCGAACTCGAGGCAAAGATCGAGGAGCTGAAGTTCCTCGGCGACGGCAAGAGCGCTCAACATTACCGAAGAAATCAAAAAGCTTACAGGATAAAAGTCAAGCACTTACGAATTCCATATTCGCCAACCTGACCCCCTGGCAGATCACGCAGCTCGCGCGCCATCCGCAGCGGCCCTACACGCTCGACTACGTGTCGATGCTGTTCACCGACTGGCAGGAACTGCATGGGGATCGCATGTACGGCGACGACCTGGCAATCGTCGGCGGCCTGGCGCGCTTCGACGGCATGCCGGTGATGGTGATCGGCCAGCAGAAGGGCCGCGACACCAAGGAGCGCGTGCGGCGCAACTACGGCATGCCCAAGCCCGAGGGCTATCGCAAGGCACTGCGCCTGATGAGCTGGCCGAGCGCTTCCGGGTCCCGATCATCACGCTGATCGATACGCCGGGCGCCTACCCCGGGATCGGTTCGGAGGAGCGCGGGCAAAGCGAGGCGATCGCCCGCAACCTGTTCGAGATGTCCAATCTGGCGGCGCCGATGCTCGCCATCGTCATCGGCGAGGGCGGATCGGGCGGTGCGCTGGCGATCGGCGTCTGCGATCGGCTGGTGATGCTGCAGTTCAGCGTCTATTCGGTCATCTCGCCGGAGAGCTGTGCGTCGATCCTGTGGAAGAGCACCGAAAAGAAGGAGATCGCCGCCGACGCGATGGGCGGCACGGCCGAGCGGCTCAAACAGCTGGGCCTCGTCGACGAGGTGCTGAAGGAACCCCAGGGCGGCGCGCATCGCGATCCGCAGGCGATGGCCGAGACGGTCCGGGTCAGCATCGCGAAGCACCTGGCGGAACTGCGGCAACTGCCGATCACGCAGCTGCTCGACGCGCGCCAGGCGCGCCTGCGCTCGTTCGGGGTTTTCGGCGAAGGCTGAGCGCGGCGACGCTTAATCCCGGCACCGGTCATCCATCCATGGGCAAATTACTGAAACAACTGATGGTCGCGCTGGGGCAGGCGATCTCGTATCGCATTGCCCGCATGTTTGGCCGCGGCCAGGCGCCGCCCGCACCGCCCATGGCCCTGATGCCGGGCGTGCCGCTGCGTATCGACCTGGGCTGCGGCACGAAAAAAGAGGCAGGCTTCCTCGGCTGCGACCGGCGGGCGTTCGAGGGCGTCGACGTGGTCATGGAAATGACGGGTCGCTGGCCCTGGCATGACAGCACCGTCGATGAAGCGGTGATGAGTCACGTGCTCGAGCATTTCACCGGACTCGAGCGCGTGCACATCTTCAACGAGCTGTATCGCGTGCTCAAGCCCGGCGCGCCCTGCATGGTCATTACGCCGTACTGGGCTTCCGCCCGCGCTTACGGCGACTTCACGCACGTCTGGCCGCCGGTTGCCGAGTCGCTGTATTCGTACCTGGCGAAGCCCTGGCGCGAGCTGCACGCCCCGGACAACGACATCAGGTGGAATCCGGCCGGCTACAACTGCGACTTCGAATCCGAAATCCGCTACGAACTGAATCCGCTGATCGCCGGCTATGACGAGAAGGCGAGGACCAAGGCAATCAACTTCTACAAGGAAGCCTGCCTGGACCTCGTCGTGCGCATAAGGGCAAAAAAATAGCCACCGCCCCGTCGCGCCGGGCTGCACATGAACCTGCGTACCGATAATCTCCTGGCCAGGCTGAACCGGATTGGGCCCTCGGTGATCGCCTGGCGTGATGCCTGCGCCGCCGAGATGGCCGCGCTGTTCATGGACCCTGCGCTGCCGGTGGCCGAGCAGCTCGAACGATATGTGCGCCTGACGGGGCCGAAGCGGCCGAACAACCGCGCGACCATCATGGACCAGGTGGTGGGCAAGCTGCGCGAGGCCGGTCACGACCTCGGACGCAGCGACGTATTTGGCGAGGACGGCGCAGTCAACACGGAACTGGTGCGGCGCCTGGTGCCGGGCTTCGATGCACATTATCTGCAGGCCGCCGGCATCGGCTCATTTGACCTCCATGAGCTGATTCCCGAGACCGCGAACCGGTTTGCGAAATTCGCTCTGCCTGCCCCGATCAACAAGAACATGGCGCGGGAACGGGTGCCTGCGCTGACCGCCTACCGCACCGGTGCCTGTGACCTTTATGTCTCGGCGATCGGCTATCAGCTGTTCGATGCGGCGAGCGGCATCTACTGGTCCGCCGCATCGACGCGGGCGTATCCGCAGGAGGCGATGGACTGCCCGCACGCGCAGATCGACAAATGCGTCGTCATGGTGCAGGACATTTTCGAAGGCACCAATTTCTCGCATTTCCTGTTCGACTGGATAACCCGGCTGTGCCAGTTCCTGGAATCCGGCCTCGAGGATCCGGCGGATTGCCTATTCCTGATGGGGGGAGCACCCGGCGAGTTCCACGTTCACGTGGTTCGCGCCGTCTGCGAACTCTATTCGCTCACCGAGGAGCAGTTCGTTTTTCCGCAGGAGCGGCAGGTCTGGCACATCGGCAGGGCCGCCTGGTTTTTTTCCGACCTGAGGATCGACCCGATGCATCCGGCGCACATGGGCAATCCGCGCTCGATCGCCATCATGCGGGAAATCGGCTCGCGCCTTGCCGCGCCGGCGGGCGACGCCCGGCGGATCTACATCTCGCGTGCCGATGCGCACATGAGGAGGGTGACCAACGAGGCGGAAATCCTCGCCGCCCTGCGGCCATTCGGCATCGAGCCGGTCGTGCTGGCGCCGGTTCCGTTTCCGCAGCAATTGCAGCTCATACGCGGCGCCGACGTCATCGTCGCGCCGCACGGCATGGGTCTGACGCACATCGCCTTTCACGAGGGCAGCCCGCTGATACTCGAGCTGCATAATCCGACGATCGGTACCGACGCCTATGCGTTTGTGGCTCATGCGCGGGGGTTCGGCTACCGTGCCGTCTTTGGCGCCGACGAAGGGCAGCCGAACCAGCAGTACAGCGTGCCTGCGGTCAGCGTCGTGGATGCACTGCTGAACGAGGGGGTCGGCCTGGTCCGGCCCGGCGGATCCGGCTGACTCAGGATCGGCGGCCGCGCGCCCGCTTTGCACTTCACTGCAGCGCTGGGGCACACTCGGCTATCTGTACACGCATGGGAGGATCGAATTTGTGTAACCGGGAACCGGCCGCTGCGAGGATCCGATGCGCCTGAAACTGGTGGCCATCCTCGGCGTCAGGAACGAAGAGGCGCACATGGAAGCCTGTATCCACAGCCTGCTCGACGAAGGGCTGAGCATCGCGGTGCTGGACAATGAATCCACCGACAATACCGTGAAAATTGCCGAGCGCTACCTGGGCGCCGGCGTGCTGACGATACAACCCCTGCCCTGGACGGGGAGTTTCTCGATGTATGAGCAGGTCAAGGCAAAAATCGCGCTCATGGCCACCCTGGACTACGACTGGGTGATCGGCGTGGCCGCAGACGAGTGGCTGCAGGCGCCGCCGGGATTCGCGACGCTGTACGACGGGATCGCGCACGTGCAGGCGCAGGGCTATAACTGCATCAACTTCGACGAATTCGTCTTCATGCCGACGCAGGGCGAGGATTTCGAGGTTCCGGATTACCGCAGCCGCATGCGCCGGTACTATTTTTTCGAGCCGTTGCCGATGCGCCTGCCGCGGGCCTGGCGGCAGGAAGTTGCCCCGGTCGTTCCGGAGGAGGGCGTGCACCGCACCGCCGCGACGGGCATCCGGATGTATCCGCAGAATTTCATCCTGCGCCACTACATCGTGCTGAGCCACGAACAGGCGGTGCGCAAGTATGTCGGCCGCGAGTTTGCGCAACACGACCTGCAGATCGGCTGGCACAACAACCGCCTGAATCTTGACGCGAACAAGCTGGCGCTGCCGGGTATCGAGCGGCTGCACGAACTTCCCAGTGCCGACAGCCGTGACTTCCGCCGTGACGCGCCCCAGGCCAAGCACTACTGGGAGTGGTGAGTCACGCCGCCAATTGCTCAGGAAATGATCCGCACGGCAATTCCCAGACCGAATGCGACGAACAATCCGCCGGTCAGGCGATCGAGCGCGCTGAGCACCGCCGGGCGGCGCAAGAGGCGCGCGACCGGCTGCGTCGCCATGATCAGGCACGCGAACCAGAAGATGCCGAGCAGCGCGTGAATGGCGCCGAGCAGCAGGATGAAGCGGCCGACGGCGACCCCGGCGGGTACGAATTGCGGCAGGAACGATACGTAGAAGATGCCGACCTTGGGGTTCAGCAGGTTCGTCAGCGCCCCGCGGGTGAAGGCGGTGCGGGCCGCGTTGCCCCGTCGCCCCGGCCCGGCCTCGAGGAATGCGCGCCGCGGACGGCGCAGCAGGCCCAGGCCCACGAACAGCAGATAACAGGCACCGGCGATACGCAGCAAGTCAAAGGCGAGCGGCGCGGCAGAGAGCAGCGCGCCCAGCCCGAGGGCTACCATGATCGCCCACCCGAAGCAGGCGATGACGATTCCTGCGGCGCTCAGCGCCGCCGGGCGCGCGCCATCGGCGGTCGCGGTCCGCAGCACCAGCGCGGTATCGAGCCCGGGCGTCACCGTCAGGAGGCCTGACGCCGCGGTGTAGGCGATCAGCGACGTCGTGACCGCGTTCAGATGCGCGCCCAGCTCCCGGGTATCAGGTCCCGGGTGTCATGAAACCCGTGATGCGGCGGCCCGGCGACGAACGGGACGGCGGGATTCCCGAATTCCCCGGTAAACCAGTTCCATGGGGCGGTCACCCGTTTCGCGGGGTTCGCCCCAAGCCATGCGGCCCACCACGAGAACGAGGAGTTCGCGATGATGTGGTGGGCGCACGCGGACATCAGGAAAAAATCATCGGACGCCGACTGCCCCTCGATGAACGTGAACCGCTGGCCCTGGAAATGCATCCGGCACCAGGCGATGTCGTCGGAGAACACGACGAAGCGGACGTCGGCGCCGAAGGACGCGGTGGCCTTTTCATAATAGTCCGTGGCCCACAGCTGCGTGAAAAAGGGTTGCGTGAGGTAATCGGCCCGGCGTACGTGAATGGAGCAGGTGTCCTGCGCCAGCATCCCGCCATATCGTGCGGCGAGGTCGCCCCGGATGCCGGCGTTCGGCGCAAACAGGCTGCGGATCTCCGCGGCGCAGTGTGCGAAGTACTTTTCGGACTGAAAGAACCCGATCAGGTGGCATGACTCGCGCACCTCGATCGGCCGGAAGAAGAACGAGGTCTCCATCAGCGGCACCGTTTCCGGAAGCGATCCGGGCGGGTGCGGGAGGCGGCCCGCGAACAGGGGCTCGTACGGCCACGCGCCGAAGCCGACCGCGCATCCATTGCGGCGGGCGGCGCCGATGGTGGCGGCGATCTGGAAAAGCTGGTTGCCGAATCGTCCGACCTGGCCGAGGTGCCTGAAAGTCACGAACGGAACGGGGGATTCTTCCGTCACCGCCGGGTGGGCGCCTGTCGTGTTCTCGTCGATCCCCACGGTGAGCAAAAATCCCGGTGACAATCAATATTCGCCCGCGCCGATACACCTTGCCGTCAATTCTTGTATAAGTCAATTTTCGGGCCGGCGTGCGCGCCGCAGCGGAGGGACGCAATGGGACTCGTGACTCAGGGAATACCGCAGCAGATCACGATGGATCTGGCGCGGCTCGGCGGCGCCACGGTGTTCGTCGAAACCGGTACGTTCAGGGGCGATACGGCCCGTTGGGCAGCCGGCCATTTTCAGTTCGTGCATACGATTGAGCGGGCGGAGGGTCTTTATAACCGGCATCGCGATGAGCTTGCGCGGGTCAGTGGAGTGACCCCTCACCTCGGCGATTCCCGGGCGGTCCTGCCGCAGCTGCTGCGGGAAATTCATGCGCAAAAAGCGCTGTACTGGCTGGACGGACATTGGTCCGGCGGCGAAACGGCCGGCCAGAGCGACGAGTGCCCGCTGCTCGACGAGCTTGCCTGCCTTTCAGAGCGCGCCGAGGACATCATCCTGATCGATGATGCGCGCTTGTTCCTGTGCGCTCCGCCGCTGCCCCATGACGCGGCCCAGTGGCCGACCCTGCCCGACATCATCGATGCGCTGCCGGCGGCGATGCACAAGCCCTTTGTGCAGATCATCGATGACGTCATCTTCATCGTCCCCCGCGCCGATTCGCTCAGGGACCGTCTGATCAGCTATGCGCGCTCGCGCTGATTGACGGCGACGTAGTTGGCGTACAGGAACGATTCCTCGCTTTCCAGGTAACGCGTGATCCGCGCGACGCCGGCGGGGGTGATCCGGTAGAGGGCGAATTCACGCCCGCTCAACAGGTACCAGAAATCCCGAAAGTAGGTGCGCGTGTCGATCAGGGTTCCGCCGCTTTCGAACTGGATCACCCGCGCCGCTTCCAGCGCCGGGCCAAAGCTTCTGAGCGCCGACAGTTCGTGGCCCTCGACGTCGATCTTGACGATGTCCATGGTCCGGCGCTGCAGCGCTGCATTCCAGTAGTCCTCGAACCGCATCGCGTTCACCGTTTCGGTGACTTCGAACCCGATGCGATGATGATCCAGCAGCCGCTTGGTCAGGCTGCCGAGTCCCGATCCCGGCTCATTCGAATACAAAACCGCGGTCCCGGCGGTCTCGGAGACGGCAAATGGCGCGATTTTGACCCGATCGTCGCCGTGGAAACGCCGGTTGAGCCTGCCGATGTTGGTGGCGGAGGGTTCGAACGCATGGATCTCCAGGCGCGGATATCGGCCCCTGAGCTCCGCGCTGTAGTCCCCGACGTTTGCGCCGATGTCCACGGCCAGGCCGGGCTCCGGCTGCAGCTGCGACACCACCGCATCGACCTCCTGCGCGAGGGTGGTCCAGTAGCCCTTGCCCTGCACCCTGGACGCCATTTTCTCGAATTCCGGAGCCAGCTCCGGATGTTTCCCGAGCACAAGGCCGAAGGCTTCCAGGATGCTTTGCGGATCATCTGACATGCTGCAGGGAAGGATAATTCATCCCCGGGCGGAATGCCCGCGGCGCCGGCGCGAGGCGCACCCCGGCAAGGTCCTGGTATACGATTGACGCTGCGCGGGGACGCGAACCGGCGCCGGCCAGCGAGGGTGAATTGCCGATGATTGATCTCGAGCGGGTATTCAGGACTTTCTCCGTGCCGCGCGACGGCGTCGTGCACATCGGCGCCTTTGTCGGCGATGAAATCGGCGTTTACGAGGCGCTCGGATTTTCACCGGTGCTGTTCATCGAGGCGGATCCGCGCAGCCACGCCATCCTGCAGCAGAACCTGGCAGGCAGGCGCGTCTTCACCGAGTGTGTCGCGATCACCGATACGGAAGGGCAGTGCACGTTGAACGTGACCGACAACGGGCAGTCGAGCTCGGTTCTCGCGCTGAAGAAGCACCGGGACCTGCACCCGGGGGTGCATCAGGTCGGCCAGATCACCGTTGCGACGACCACGATAGACCGGCTGCTCGGGCGCAAATACGCCGATCACCGCTTCAGCTTCCTCAACATCGATATTCAGGGCGCCGAGCTGCTGGCATTCAGGGGCGGACCGCAACTGCTTGCCCGAGTCAGCATCATCAACTGCGAAGTGAACTTCGACGAGCTGTACGAGGGAGCGCCGCACGTCTCGGTGCTCGACGCCCATCTGTCGGCGTTCAATTTCACGCGGGTCGAGACCCTCAGTGCAACCCGCAGCTGGGGTGATGCCATCTACGTCAAGGACCGGTTCACCAAGGTATGAACAGGGATACGCCCAGCGCGAGCTTCGGCGCAGAGGCGCTCGGCGCTGCGCTCGGTCGACTGTTGCCCGCCGGCGCGACGGGTCTCGTGGCCGGCCTGAGCGGTGGCCTGGATTCGAGCTGCCTCGTGACCGCGCTCGCGCAGCTCGCCGCATTGCCCGGCGCATTGACCGGGGCATTGCCCGGCGCATTGTCCGTACGGGCCGTGCACGTCGATCATGGCCTGCAGAGCGCCGCGGCCTCCTTTCGCGACAGCGCCGCAGCGCTATGCCGCCGCCTCGGCGTGGAACTGGCCGTCGTCGCGGTGCCCGTCGACGCGGTTGCGGGCGCCTCGATCGAGGCCGCGGCGCGGGACCGGCGCTACGCTGCGCTGGCCGCGCAGCTGCGGGCCGGCGAGTGCCTGCTGACCGCGCACACCCTCGAGGACCAGGCCGAGACCTTCCTGTTGCAGGCGCTGCGCGGTGCGGGCCCCAGGGGCCTCGCGAGCATGCCGGCGAGGCGCAGGCTGGGCAACGGCTGGCATCTGCGCCCGATGCTGGCGGTATCGCGCCGCGAGCTGCGCCGGTTCGCGGCCGCGCACGCGATCGTGCCCAGCGATGATCCGATGAACCTGGATGAGCGCTTCGATCGCTCCTACCTGCGCCACCGGGTCTGGCCGCTGCTCGCGCAGCGCTGGCCCGGCGCCGGCGGCGCGCTCGCGCGCGCCGCGCAGCACAGCGCCGAGGCGCTGCAGCTGCTTGATTCGCTGGCCGATGAGGATCTGGGCGGGATCTGCGACGGCGAGGCGCTGTCGGTGGCGCGCCTGCGCCGCCTGAAGGAGGCGCGCCGCCTCAATGCCTTGCGCCGCTGGCTCTCTGGCTGCGGCGCAACGCTGCCGTCGACGGCGCGCCTGACCGAGGCGTTGCGGCAGATGCTGGACGCGCGGCAGGACCACCAGCCCGCGGTGATCTGGGGCGGCCACGCGTTGCGCCGTTATCGTGACCGGATCTTCCTGACCGCGGCGCAACCGCCGCGCCTGCGCGGGCCGCGCGCCTGGGACTGGCGGGCGCAGAGCGCGCTCGAGCTGGGCGAGGGTCTGGGCTGCCTGCGCACGATTGCCCGGGACGGCGGCCTGGCGTCCGAGAAACTCGCCGCGCCGCTGCTGGTGCGCGCGCGCGCGGGCGGGGAACGGCTGCGCATCGGGGAGGGCGCCCGGGCCCACAGCGTGCAGCACCTGTGCCAGGACCGCGGCATCCTGCCCTGGCAGCGCGATGCGCTGCCGTTCATCTACTCGGACGGGGAGCTGGTCGCTGTCGCCGACCTGTGGTCGAGCGTCGGGTGCCGCGCCGCGCCGGGTGCGCCCGGCATCGCCTTTGCCTGGGATCGCGCGCCCCTCGTGTGCTGAATCGATTGTTGCCGGCGGGGCAATCTGCTAGTCTGATCTCCCGTCGAATTATCTTTATTTTCTGACACAGGCAAGACACACGCGGCCGGGCCATCCGGCGTCGCGGCAGTGGCGTTTAATTAGCGGCGGTGACCCACTCATGACCAGATTTGTATTCGTCACCGGCGGTGTCGTTTCCTCGCTGGGCAAGGGCATCGCCGTCGGCATCGCTGGGCGCGATCCTCGAGGCGCGCGGGCTGAAAGTCGCGATGGTCAAGCTCGACCCGTACATCAACGTCGATCCGGGCACGATGAGCCCGTTCCAGCACGGCGAGGTGTTCGTCACCGCCGACGGCACCGAGACCGACCTGGACCTGGGACACTACGAGCGCTTCGTCGCATACGACGACGGGCCGCAACAGCAATTTCACCACCGGGCGCATCTACGAGCGCGTGATCGCCAAGGAGCGCCGCGGCGACTACCTGGGCGCGACCGTGCAGGTGATCCCGCACATCACCGATGAGATCAAGCGCCGCATCATGCTGGGCGCCGGCGATGCCGACGTCTGCATGGTCGAGATCGGCGGCACGGTCGGCGACATCGAGTCGCTGCCGTTCCTCGAGGCGATCCGCCAGATGGGCGTCGAGCTCGGGCGCAACCAACGTGCTGTACATGCACCTGACGCTGGTGCCGATCGTCGGCGGCTCGGGCGAGATCAAGACCAAGCCGACGCAGCACTCGGTCAAGGAGCTGCGCGGCATCGGCATCCAGCCGGACATCCTGCTGTGCCGCTGCTCGCAGCCGTTGCCCGAGGAACAGCGGCGCAAGATCGCGCTGTTCACCAACGTCGAGGAGCGCGCGGTGATCTCGCGCGGTCGACGCCGACGACATCTACAAGATCCCGCTGCTGCTGCACGAGCAGGGCCTCGATGACATCGTCGTCGACAAGCTGCGCCTCGAGGTGCCGCCGACCGACCTGACCGACTGGCGCGCAGGTCGTCAGCGGCGAAGCAGAATCCGGAGGCCAGGTCGACATCGCGCATGGTCGGCAAGTACGTGCAGATCCGCGACTCCTACATCTCGCTGAACGAGGCGCTGATGCACGGCGGCCTCAAGACCCGCACGCGCGTCAACATCCATTACTTCGAGTCCACCGACATCGAGCGCGACGGCGCCGGCGGCGCTCGCGCAGCATGGACGCGATCCTGGTGCCGGGCGGCTTCGGCGAGCGCGGCATCGAGGGCAAGATCCAGGCGGTGCGCTACGCGCGCGAGCAGGCATTCCGTACCTGGGCATCTGCCTCGGCATGCAGCTGGCGATCATCGAGTACGCGCGCCACGTGCTCGGCCTCAAGGGCGCGAACAGCACCGAGTTCAACCGCGCCACGACCCATCCGGTGATCGCGCTGATCACCGAATGGCAGGACCTGCGCGCGCGGCGCAGCAGGCGCGCGACGAGAAGTCCGACCTGGGCGGCACCATGCGCCTGGGCGCGCAGGAGGTGCTGCTCAGCGCCGGGCTCGCTGGCGCGCGAGCTCTACGGCAGCGAAGCGATCGCCGAGCGCCACCGCCACCGCTACGAGTTCAACAACAACTACCTGGCCGAACTGACCGCGGCCGGGTGCGTTCTCCGGCTTCTCGCGCGACGGCCTGGTCGAGATCATCGAGCTGCCGGGCCATCCCTGGTTCGTCGCCACCCAGTTCCACCCGGAATTCACCTCCACGCCGCGCGACGGCCATCCGCTGTTCACCGGCTTCGTGCGCGCCGCGCGCGCGTATCGCGCCTCGCTGCAGCCGGGCCGGGCCACGGCGTGACCGCCGCGGGCCAATGATGCGGCTCTGCAGTTTCGAGGTCGGCCCGAGCGGCCGCTGTTCCTGATCGCCGGCCCGTGCGTCATCGAGAGCGAAGCGCTGGTGCACGAGGTGGCCGGGCGGCTGCGCGAGATCACGGCGCTCGCTCGGCGTGCCCTTCATCTTCAAGGCCTCGTTCGACAAGGCCAACCGCTCCTCGCGCACGAGCTTTCGCGGCCCGGGACTCGATGCCGGACTGAAGTCGCTGGAGCGCGTGCGCGAACAGATCGGCGTGCCGGTGCTGACCGACGTGCACGAGGACACGCCGCTCGACGAAGTCGCGGCCGTCGTCGATGTGCTGCAGACGCCGGCCTTCCTGTGCCGGCAGACCAATTTCATCCGCGCGCGTCGCCGCGCAGGGCAAGCCCGTGAACATCAAGAAGGGCCAGTTCCTCTCGCCCTGGGAGATGCAGAACGTCGTCGACAAGGCGCGCTCGACCGGCAACGCGGCAGATCATGGTGTGCGAGCGCGGCTTCTGCTTCGGCTACAACAACCTGGTCTCCGACATGCGCTCGCTGGCGGTCATGCGCGCCACCGGCTGCCCGGTGGTGTTCGATGCCACGCACTCGGTGCAGCTGCCCGGCGGCCAGGGCGACGCGCTCGGGCGGGCAGCGCGAATTCATGCCGGTGCTGGCGCGCGCCGCGGTGGCGGCCGGCATCGCCGGGCTTTCATGGAGACCCACCCGGACCCGAGAAGGCGCTGTCGGACGGCCCGAACGCCTGGCCGCTCGCGCGCATGGCGCCGCTGCTCACCACGCTGGTCGAGCTCGATCGCGCCGTGAAAAAACAACCATTCGAGGAATCCCTGTTATGAGTCGAATTGCCGATATCCGCGGCCGCGAAATCATTGATTCGCGCGGCAATCCCACGGTCGAAGCCGACGTCCTGCTGGAGTCGGGAGCCAGGGGCCGCGCGGCGGTGCCGTCCGGCGCCTCCACCGGCTCGCGCGAGGCGGTCGAGCTGCGCGACGGGGACCCGAAGCGCTATCCAGGGCAAGGGCGTGCTGAAGGCGGTTGAGAACGTCAATATCGCCCTCCGGGACCGGCTGAAGGGCCAGGACGCGCAGCGACCAGGCGGGCCTCGATGCGAAGATGATCGAGCTCGACGGCACCGAGACCAAGGCGCGCCTCGGCGCCAACGCGATGCTGGCCGTGTCGCTCGCGTCGGCGCATGCCGCGGCCGCGGATCGCAAGCTGCCGCTGTACCGTCACCTGGCCGGCGAGCACGACGTCGCGATGCCGGTGCCGATGATGAACATCATCAATGGCGGCGCGCACGCCGACAACAGCCTCGATATCCAGGAGTTCATGATCCTGCCGGTCGGCGCGCCGTCGTTCCCCGAAGCGCTGCGCTACGGCGCCGAGATCTTCCACGCGCTGAAGAAGATCCTGCACGGCAAGGGACTCAACACGGCGGTCGGCGACGAGGGCGGCTTCGCGCCCGACCTGCCGTCGAACGAGGCGGCGCTCGCCGTGATCCTCGAAGCGATCGACAAGGCCGGCTACCGCGCCGGCAAGGACATCTACCTCGGGCTCGATGCGGCGAGCTCCGAGTTCTACAAGGACGGCAAGTACGATCTCGCCTCCGAGGGGCGCCAGTTCACGTCGGCGGAATTCACCGATTACCTCGCGATGCTGGCGGCGAAATACCCGATCATCAACATCGAGGACGGCATGAGCGAGGGCGACTGGGACGGCTGGGAGATCCTCTCGCGCAAGCTCGGCAAGAAGCTGCAGCTGGTCGGCGACGACATATTCGTCACCAACACGAAGATTCTGGCGGAGGGCATCCGCCGCAACATCGCCAACGCTATCCTGATCAAGCCGAACCAGATCGGCACCCTCACCGAGACCCTGGCGGCGATCCGCATGGCCCAGGATGCGCGCTACGTGTCCGTCATTTCCCATCGCTCCGGCGAGACCGAGGACACGACGATCGCCGACTTTGCGGTCGGCACCGCGGCGAGCCAGATCAAGACCGGATCGATGTCGCGCTCCGACCGGGTCGCGAAGTACAACCAGCTGCTGCGCATCGAGGCGGAGCTCGGCAGCCGGGCGGTCTGGCCGGGGGGTCGCGCATTGGCCGTACCAATTTCTTAAGAGTTCGTGATAAGCTGATGACCTCATGAGGATTTTTGTGGTCATCCTGGGTCTCGCGGTGGTATTGCTGCAATACCGCCTGTGGGTGTCCGAGCAGGGCATGCACGAGGTCGCGCGCCTGCAGGGGGCGATCGATGTGCAGGCGCAGGCCAACCGCGAGCAGCGCGACCGCAACCGGCAACTGGCCGCCGAGGTCGACAATCTGAAGGTAGGGTTCGCCGCGCTCGAAGAGCGCGCCCGCAGCGAACTCGGCATGGTCGGCAAGAGCGAGACCTTCTTCCAGGTCGTCAAGTCGCAACCCGCGGCGTCGCCCCTGGCGCCGCCGGCACCCGTTTCCCAGACCCTGACTGCCCGCGCCCAATGACCGGCGCCGGCGCAGGGCCTCGCGTGTGGGCAGTCGTGCCCGCGGCGGGCCGCGGTGCGCGTTTTGGCGCCGGGTTGCCGAAGCAATACGCCCCCCTGCTCGGGATCCCGGTGATCGAGTGGACGCTGCGCAGCCTGCTCGCCGAGGCGCGCATTGCCGGCGTCGTCGTGGTGCTGGCGCCCGGGGATGCACACTGGCCGCCGCTGGCCGAGCGCCTTGCCAGCCGCCGCGTGCTGACGGCCACCGGCGGCTCGATGCGCCAGGCTTCCGTGCTCAATGGCCTGCAGGCGCTGGCGGCGCACGCCGCGCCCGATGACTGGATCCTCGTGCACGATGCCGCACGTCCATGCCTGACCGCGGCGGAGCTGAACGAGCTGATCGGTGCACTCGCCGAGGGCGTGGCCGGCGCCGTGCTCGGCGCACCGCTCGTCGATACCATCAAGCGCGAGCGCGCCGGGATCTGCGTCGAGACCGTGGACCGGCAGGGCCTGTGGCGCGCGCTGACCCCGCAGGTGTTCGCCTTCGCGGCGCTGCGCGCGGGGCTCGAGGCCGCCACCGCCGCCGGCGTCACGGTCACCGACGAGGCACAGGCGATGGAGCGGCTGGGTATACAGCCGCGACTCGTGCCGGGGTCGCCGTTCAACATCAAGGTGACACAGGCCGAAGACCTGGTCACCGCCGCGAGGATCCTCCAGTCCAGGGGAGCAGGTGCAATGCGCATCGGTCAGGGTTTCGACGTGCATGCTTTCGGTCCGGGTAATTTCGTCATGCTGGGCGGCGTGCGGATCCGGCATTCGCACGGCGTGGTGGCGCACTCCGACGGCGACGTCGTGATCCACGCGCTGTGCGATGCGCTGCTCGGTGCGCTCGGGCAGGGCGACATCGGCCTGCATTTCCCGGACAGCGATCCGCGCTACCGCGGAGCCGACAGCCGCGTATTCCTGCGCGAGGTGGCGGCGCTGGTGCAGGCAGCGGGTCTGCGCCTGGTCAATGCGGACATCACGGTACTCGCGGAGGCGCCGCGCATCGGCGAGCATCGCGCCGCGATGGCCGCCAACCTGGCGGCCGACCTCGGCGTCCCGGCGGGGCGGATCAACGTCAAGGCGACGACGACCGAGCGCCTGGGATTCATCGGCCGCGGCGAGGGGCTCGCGGCACAGGCGGCGGTCCTGCTCGAGGCCTGAGCGCGCCAGCCGCGTCGCGCCCTCAGGCGCGCAGCAGCACGTACGCGGCGCCCGCCCCGCCGTCGATCGGGCGCGCCGAGGCAAAGGCCGTCACGTCGGGGTGCCGGCGCAGCCATTCGTTCAGGGCCGATTTCAACACCGCGCCGCGCGTGCCCGAGCGCGAACCCTTGCCGTGGATGATGCGCACGCAGCGCAGCCCGGCCTGTCTCGAGGAGTCGATGAATTGCGCGGTCAGCTGCCGGGCGACGGACTGGCTGAGGCCGTGCAGGTCCAGGTCCGCCTCCGGCGCCATGAGGCCGCGGCGCAGCCGCCGCAGGACCTGGTCGCGCACGCCGGGGCGCCGGTACGAGAGGACCTGCTCGGGCGTGACGCTGGCGCCGCTTTGCGTCGAGATCAGCGGCATCGCCGCGTCCAGATCGAGGTTCGCCGCGGCGTCCCTGCGCACCGGCTTGCGCGGCTTGCGGGGCGCGGGTTCGCGCGTGTGCTGGCCCGGCGGCAAGGGCTTGACGTCGCGCATCGCCTCGCGAAACGCCAGCTCGTCGGCCGATGTGCCCTTCAAGGTCCCGCTCCGCTTGGTCATGCCCGCTGCACCCGATCCGCTATGCGCCTCTCTGGCCTTCCAGTATAGTCGCCGGGGCGCTGCGCGCCACTCATTGCGAGGCGACTCAAGCTCTTGAAGATATTGCTATCAAACGACGACGGTTACCGGGCCGAGGGGCTTGCAGCACTGAACCAGGCGGTCGGTCCGCTCGGCGCCGTCACGATCGTCGCACCGGACCGCAATCGCAGCGGTGCCAGCAATTCACTGACCCTGGACACACCGCTGCGGGCTACGCGCTACGAGCCGAATGCGTATTACGTCAATGGCACGCCGACCGACTGCGTGCACATGGCCGTATCCGGCTTTTTCGATTACGAACACGACCTGGTCGTCTCGGGCGTCAATCACGGCGCCAACCTCGGCGACGACGTGCTCTATTCCGGCACGGTTGCCGCGGCGGTCGAGGGACGCTTTCTCGGCCTGCCGGCGATTGCCGTGTCGCTGTGCATCGATGCGCACAGTCCGCGCAATTTCGCCAGTGCCGCGAGGATCGCCGCCAACCTGGTCGAGCGGCTGGTGCGCGGGCCGCCGCCCGGCGCGATGATCCTGAACCTGAACGTGCCCGACCTGCCGGAGGGCCAGTTGCGCGGGATCCGCGTCACGCGGCTGGGCAACCGGCACCGCAGCGAACCCGTGGTGCGCGCGCAGGATCCCCGCGGCCAGGACGTCTACTGGGTCGGCTCCGCCGGGACCGGCCAGGACGCGGGGCCCGGCACGGATTTTCACGCCGTCGCGAATGGCTACGCCTCGATCACCCCGCTGCAGATCGACCTGACGCGGCACGCGGCCATCGTCGAGATCGAGCGCTGGCTCGAGCGGGTGTAGAGGTTCATGGAAGGCTCCCGACTGTCCGGCATCGGCATGACGTCCGCGCGCACGCGCGAACGGCTCGTGCAGCGCCTGAAGGAGCAGGGCATCAGCGATGAGCGCGTGCTCGACCGGATCCGCAATGTGCCGCGCCATCTGTTCGTCGACGAGGCTCTCGCCAGCCGCGCCTACGAGGATACCGCGCTGCCGATCGGATACGGCCAGACGATCTCCCAGCCCTACATCGTCGCGCGCATGACCGAGGCGCTGCTGGCCGCCGGACCCGCGGCCAAGGTGCTGGAGATAGGCACCGGGTGCGGCTACCAGACGGCCGTGCTGGCCGCGCTGGTCAAGGAAGTCTTCTCGATCGAACGGATCGCGCCGCTGCTGGCGCGCGCGCGCCAGAGCCTGCGCGAGCTGAAGATCCGCAATGTGCACCTGCGCTTCGACGACGGCAACGTGGGCTGGGCGGCGCGCGCACCGTTCGACGGGATCCTGCTGACGGCGGCGCCGCCGAGCGTACCGGCGGGCCTGTTCGAGCAGCTGCGCGTCGGCGGGCGGCTGATCGCGCCGGTCGGTGCCGAGGCGCGCCAGGAACTGATTCGCTATACCAAGACCGAGACGCGGATCGAGCGCGAGACGCTCGAGGCGGTCAGCTTCGTGCCGCTGCTCTCAGGGCTGCAGCGTTAGCGGCCAGCAGCGGCGCGCCGCTTGAAGAGAAGATTTTAATGCATAAAGTCGTTTCTATATAAAACTCATAACTTATTGTAAATTAATGAAATAATTACAATTTTGCAGGACGCTCCGATGCTTGCCTCGCAACAATTCCTGTGATTAACTACGCCTCGTTGTCGTGAGGCTGTCTGCGACTCTTCCGTGAGTCGGATTGTCGAGCTGCTTGCGGGGCGCCGAGGGTTAATACGGGAACGAAGGGGATAAAAGTCTAATAAGATCAATAACAATAACAATAATGCTCAAGTAAGTTATTTGAACCGATCTTTGACTTCCGTATTTTCAAGTAAGCGCCCTGCCATTTTTTTCCCCGCGAAAGTGTCTACAGGATCAGCAGCGCCACCGCGCGCCGTCCCTCGGCCACCAGCACGTTGAACGTGCGGCACGCCGCTCCCGTATCCATGACCTCGACGCCGATCCCGGCGCTTAAATAACGCGCGCCGAATTGCGCTTCGGGAAAGCGCTGGCGCACGCCGCTTCCGATCAGGATCAGTTCGGGCTCCAGGCCCAGCACGCGCGCATGGTAGGCCGCGCTGAGGTCAGCGACGCTGCGCAACGCCGGCTCGATCAGCAACTCGGTCGCGCTGACGATGACGCTGTCGCGTATGCTTTGCTCATTGATACGGATCTCGCCCGGCGCGTAGCTGCGGATCACGTTGATTCCCGAACTGGCGTCCTCGGTAAAGCGCATCGGCTTAAGATACCCAACAATCCGGCCTGAGGCGCACTGTGTCCAGTATTTTTCTGCGGTTCAATGGGTCGGCGCTGCCGGATGCGGCGCGCTCGCCACTGCTCGAGCGCCTGCTGGCGCGCGCGGCGCCTCGCGCCGGCGGCGAGCACTGGCGCGAGCAGGCGTTCCGGCTCATTGCCGCTCCTTCCTCACTGATGCCGGGCGTCGCGCCGGCGGCGCTGTACGCTGAAATCGGCGCGGTCGACGCCGGCCCGGCTGGCGGCGGCGCGATCAGCGGCGGTGCGGTTTTCCTCGCGTCGCCGGTTCACTGCGAGGCCGGCATGGTCAGTGTGCGCATGCCGGTCGACGGCGTAGTCTCGCTGAGCGCCGGCGAGGCCGCGCACCTGGCGCAGGAATTCAATCGCGATCTTGCCGACGGCGCGCAGCGCCTCGTCGCGACGCGCTCGGGCCGGCTGTTCTGCCTGCTCGCGGCACCGGCAGCGGCGCTGAGCCGCGATCCGCTCGACGTGCGCGGTCGCGACATCGGCGCATTCCTGCCGTCCGGTGCCGACGGGGCGCGCCTGCGGCGCCTGATGAGCGAAATCGAGATGTGGCTGCATGGGCATGCGTTCAATGAGGCACGCATCCGACAAGGCGCCGTGCCGATCACGGGCCTGTGGCTGTGGGGCGGCGGTCCGGCGCTGGCGCAACTGCCGCCGCTCGAGGGCTGGACCGCCGGCGACGATCCGCTGTTTGGCGCCTGGCCTGTGCATACGCAGATTCCCGAGTCGCCCCGCAGCGGCGTCGTGGTGCTCACGGAGGCGCCGGGCAGTGCGGCGTGGCCGGCGATTGAGGCGGGCTGGCTGGCGCCGGCGGCGAGGGCGCTGCGCGCCGGACGGATCGGCCAGCTCGAACTGGGTATCGGCGAGCAAACGCTGATCCTGCGCCGGGCCGGGTCCTGGCGGCTCTGGCGTCGCCTGCGCCCCTGGTGGGAGTATCTCGCTTGAGCCTGACGCGGATCCGGCGCCGGCCCGTGCCCATCGCGAACGGGCACTTTGCTGATCTGCATCCGGTGCTGCGCCGTGTCTATGCGGCGCGCGGCCTCGCCGATGAGACGGATCTCGACCAGTCGCTGCAGGCCCTGCTGCCGGTCAGCACGCTGCCCGGCGTACAGGAGGCCGCGCGCCTGCTCGCCGTGCATCGCGCCGCCGGCCGCGTGCTGGTCATCGGCGATTTCGACGCGGACGGCGCCACGAGCAGCGCGCTCGTCGTGCGCGCGCTGCGCTCGCTGAAGTTCGCGCACGTCGACTTCCTGGTCCCCGACCGGTTCCGGTTCGGCTACGGCCTGACGCCGGAAATCGTCGCGCTGGCGGCGACCCGATCCCCGACGCTGATCGTGACCGTCGACAATGGCGTCTCCAGCATCGACGGGGTCGACGCGGCGAATGCCCTGGGCATTCCGGTGCTGGTCACGGATCATCACCTGCCCGCGACGCGGCTGCCGGCCGCCATCGCCATCATCAACCCGAACCTGCCTGGCTCGACGTTCGCGAGCGGTGCGCTCGCCGGCGTCGGCGTCGCGTTTTATCTCATGGTGGCGCTCGCGCAGCAGCTCGATGACCAGGAGTTCAGGGCGGCCGATCTTCTGGACCTGGTAGCCCTCGGCACGGTCGCCGACATGGTGCCGCTCGACCGGAATAACCGGGTGCTGGTCGCGCAGGGCCTGCGGCGCATTCGCGCCGGTCGCTGCGTGCCCGGCATCCGCGCGCTGCTCGCCCAGGCGGGCCGGCGCCTCGAGCGGCTGAACGCGGCGGACCTGGGGTTTGCGGTCGCACCGCGCCTCAACGCGGCCGGTCGACTCACCGACATGAGCGTCGGCATCGCCTGCCTGCTCAGTGATGACATGGCCGAAGCCGCCCGGCTTGCCGCAATGCTCTCGGCGCTCAACGACGAACGCCGCGGGATCGAGCAGCGCATGCAGGCCGAAGCGGTCGACATCGCCGCGTCGCTGTGCAGCGCCGCGGACGGCAGCGAGACGCCGGGCCTGTGCCTGTTCCAGGCCGATTGGCACCAGGGTATCGTCGGGTTGGTCGCGGGGCGCATCAAGGATCGCCTGCACCGTCCGGTGGTCGCATTCGCGCCGGCCGAGGACGGCTCCCTGCGCGGCTCGGCGCGTTCGGTCGCGGGCATCCACATCCGCGATGCGCTCGACAGCATCGCGGTCCGGCATCCGGGTCTCGTGCCGCGCTTCGGCGGCCACGCGATGGCGGCGGGACTGTCGCTGGAGCCGGGAAACCTGGAGGTGTTTCGTGCCGCCTTTGCCGCGGAGATCGCGCGGCGCGCCGACCCCGACAGCCTGTCCGGCTGGGTCATGAGCGACGGCGAACTGCAGCGCAACGAGCTCAATCTGGTCACGGCGCTCGCGTTGCGCAATGCCGGTCCCTGGGGCCAGGGATTTCCGGAGCCGGTATTCGACGGCGAATTCGACGTCCTCGATGCGCGCATCGTCGGCGAGAAGCACCTGAAAATGCGGGTCCGCGCCGCGACCGGTTGCGAGACGATCGACGCGATTGCCTTCGGCTATGTCGGCGGTGCCGCCGAGGCCGGCGGAACCGGCCGCGGCGGGCGCGTGCGCCTTGCGTACCGGCTGGAGGTCAACGAGTACAACGGCATGGAGCGCATCCAGCTCAACTGCCAGCACCTCGAGCCGCCCTGAGCGCGCTGCGGCCCTCGCGCGCTGTGTTATGATTTTCCGCTTATGGAAATCAACCAGCTGAAACGATTCATCAAAGACCTCGAGGAGCGCACCGGTTCCTTAAGGGGGTATCTTTGATTACGATAATCAACACGAACGCCTGCAGGAAGTCGCGCGCGAACTAGAACAGCCCGGCATCTGGAACAATCCGGAGCGGGCACAGGAACTCGGCCGGGAGCGCGCCAAGCTCGAGAATGTCGTCGGCGGCCTGGACCGGTTGTCGAGCGGAATCGCCGATGCCGGCGAGCTGCTGGAGCTCGCGGCCGGCGAGGACGATCTCGGTGCGATCGGGGAAATCGAGGCCGATGTCAACCGGCTGAACAGGGACGTTGAGCGCCTCGAGTTCCAGCGCATGTTCCCCGGCAAGATGGATTCGCACAACGCCTTCCTCGACATCCAGTCCGGCGCCGGCGGAACCGAGGCGCAGGACTGGGCCGCGATGCTGCTGCGCATGTACCTGAAGTGGGCGGATGCGCACGGCTTCAAGACCGAGATCATCGACCAGAGCAACGGCGAGGTGGCGGGCATCAAGGGGGCGACGATCAGCGTGACCGGGGACTACGCCTACGGCTGGCTGCGCACCGAGACCGGCGTGCACCGCCTGGTGCGCAAGTCGCCGTTCGATTCGGGCAACCGCCGCCACACCTCGTTCGCGTCCGTGTTCGTGTCGCCGGAAGTCGACGACGACATCGACATCGAGATCAACCCGGCCGACCTGCGCACCGATGTCTACCGCTCGAGCGGCGCCGGCGGGCAGCACGTCAACAAGACCGAGTCGGCCGTGCGCATCACGCACATGCCGAGCGGCATCGTCGTGGCCTGCCAGAACGAGCGCAGCCAGCACAAGAATCGCTCGACCGCGATGAAGATGCTGAAGGCGAAGCTCTACGAGCTGGAGGTCAACAAGCGCAACGCCGCGGCCAAGGTGCTCGAGGATTCGAAGTCCGATGTCAGCTGGGGAAACCAGATCCGCACCTACGTGCTGGACCAGTCGCGGATCAAGGACCTGCGCACCGGGGTCGAGATCGGCAATACCACCGCGGTGCTCGACGGGGCGCTCGACGTTTTCATGGAAGCCAGTCTGAAGCAGGGCCTATGACCGACCACGACGAAAATCGCCTGATTGCCGAGCGGCGCCAGAAGCTCGCGAAGCTGCGCGAGCGCGGCGTTGCGTTCCCGAACGACTTTCGCCGCACGGACCTGGCAGGGACGCTCGCCGGGCAGTACGGCGCAACCAGCGCCGAGGCGCTGGAGGCGGCCCCGGTCGCAGTCGCGGTCGGCGGGCGGATGCGCGCCAAGCGCGTCATGGGCAAGGCGAGCTTCGCGAACATCGCGGACGCAGCGGCACGATCCAGCTGTTCCTGCAGCAGGCCGCGCTCGGCGAATCCTACGAGGACTTCCGCACCTGGGATGTCGGCGACATCGTCGCGGCCGAGGGCGCGCTGTTCCGCACCCGCACCGGGGAGCTGTCGGTGCGCGCGACGCGCGGTGCGCCTGCTGACCAAGTGCGCTGCGGCCGCTGCCGGACAAATGGCACGGGCTCGCCGACACCGAGCTGCGCTACCGGCAGCGCTACGTCGACCTGATCATGAACGAGGAGAGCCGCAAGGTGTTCGTCGCGCGCACGCGCATCGTGCGGTACCTGCGCGACATGCTCGATGCGCGCGACTTCCTCGAGGTCGAGACGCCGATGATGCAGCCGATCCCCGGCGGCGCCGCGGCGCGGCCGTTCAGGACGCATCACAACGCGCTCGATCTCGACATGTACCTGCGCATCGCGCCGGAGCTGTACCTGAAGCGCCTGATCGTCGGCGGCTTCGAGCGGGTCTACGAGATCAACCGCAATTTCCGCAACGAAGGCGTCTCGACGCAGCACAATCCCGAGTTCACGATGCTCGAGCTGTACTGGGCCTACGCCGACTACACCGACCTCATGGAGATCGTCGAGGACATGTTCATGGGCGTTGCCGATGCGCTGCAGGGCACGCGCATGATCGACTACCAGGGGCGCATCTACGACCTGGCGCGGCCCTTTGCGCGGCGCACGATCGAGGAGATCGTCATCGACCACAACCCCGACCTCGATCGCGCGCGGCTGCGCGATGTCGCGTACCTGCGCGGCGCCTGCGACCGGCTGAAGATTGCCTACAAGGACGGCGACGGCGCGGGCAAGCTGCAGATCGAGATCTTCGAGAACACCGGCGAGGCGACGCTCATCCAGCCGACCTTCGTATACGCCTATCCGGCCGAGGTCTCGCCTCTATCGCGGACCAACGACGCGGATCCGTTCATCACCGACCGCTTCGAGCTGTTCATCGGCGGGCGCGAGTTTGCCAACGGCTTCTCCGAGCTCAACGACCCCGAGGACCAGGCGCAGCGCTTTCGCCAGCAGGTCGAGCGCAAGGAGGCCGGCGATGAGGAGGCGATGTACTACGATGCGGACTATGTGCGCGCGCTGGAATACGGCATGCCGCCCGCGGGCGGGCTCGGCGTCGGCATCGACCGGTTGGTGATGTTCTTCACCGACAGCGCCTCGATCCGCGACGTGCTGCTGTTTCCGCACATGCGCCCCGAGACGTGAACCCGATCGGGGTGTTCGATTCGGGCGTCGGCGGGCTGACCGTGCTGCACGCATTGCGCGGCGCGTTTCCTGCCGATGATTTTCTCTACCTCGGCGACACCGCCCGCCTGCCGTACGGCACCAAGAGCCCGGCCACGGTCACGCGGTATTCGCTGCAATGCGCGGAACTGCTCGAGCGCAGGGGCATTCGCTGCCTCGTCGTGGCCTGCAATACCGCTTCGGCGTCCGCACTGGGCGACCTGCGCCTCGCGCATCCCTCCATACCGGTGATCGGCGTGATCGATCCCGGAGCCGAGGCGGCCGTGGCGGCGTCGCGCTCCGGCCACATCGCGGTGATTGCGACCGAAGCCACGATTGCCGGCGGCGCGTATCAGGCCGCGATCCGGCGCCTGAATGCCGGCGCCCGCGTGACCGCGGTCGCCTGCTCCCTGTTCGTCGCGCTGGCCGAGGAGGGCTGGGTCGACGGGGAGATTCCGCGCGCGATTGCACGGCGTTACCTCGAGCCGGTGTTTGCCGCCGCCGACGCTCCCGACACGCTGGTGCTCGGGTGCACGCATTTCCCGGTGCTGGCCCAAGCCATCGCGGCGGTGTTGCCTCCCGGGGTCCGCATGGTCGATTCGGCGGCGACGACCGCTGCGTCCCTGCTGCGGCAGGTCGCGCCGCGCCCCGCAACGGCAGGACGAGGGCGCATCACGTGGCTCGCGACCGACGATGCGGCGCGCTTCGCGCGCGTCGGCAGCAGCTTTCTCGGCGAGCCCTTGCGCGCGGCCGACATCGAGATCGTCGACCTGATCGCGGCGCCGCGTTAGACGACGTCCTTCGCCGGCATCATTCCGCGCCGGGCTTGTGTTCCGGCTCGCTCTTGCGCTCCGCGGGTTCGGCCTTGCGCTCCTCGGGCGTAGCGCTATGCGCGGCTGGTGCGGGCTTGTGTTCCTCCGGCGGTGCGCTGCGTTCCACAGGCGCGGGCCGGCGCTCGGTCACTTCGGGTTTGCGCTCGACTGGCTCGGGCTTGCGCTCGACCGGCTCGGCCTTGCGCTCGACCGGCTCAGCCTTGCGCTCCGACGGCTCGGCCTTGCGCTCAACTGGCGCTGCCTTGCGCTCGACCGGCGCCGCCTGGTGTTCGACGGGTGCGGCCTTGCGTTCGACCGGCTCGGGCTTGCGCTCGACCGGCGCCGCCTGGTGTTCGACGGGTGCGGCCTTGCGCGGCGCCGGCTCACTGACCTTGCCGCCAACTTTCGCCGCAACGACACCGGCGCCGGTGAGCGCGCCGGCTTTCGCCGTAGCCGCGATCGGCGGCTTGCCGTGATTCGTGCTGGCGCGTAACGCCGGATTGCTGCGAGCAGCCTGCACATGCTGCTGCTGGACCGCGGTCGGCGGCAGGTGCGGCGCATGCGCGGCGGCCTGCTCGGCGGCACTCGGGCGGGCCTGAACGCCGCCGCTGCCGCCGTTGTAGCTCACGCGAGTGACCGATATGTTGTTGATCACGGTCTTGTTGTAGACGTTGGTGATGTTCGTCGTGCCGACATTCGTCACGGAGCGGTTATAGAAGAGATGTCCGCCCTGCCAGTAGCCGCCCTGAAAGCCGCTGCCGCCGTATCCATAGCCGTAATTCACGCCGCCGTAGAATCCGATCTGCGTGCCCCAGTAGCCATCGTTCCACACGAAGGCGCCGCCATTGCTGCCCCAATATCCGGGAGTCCACAGGTATCCGGGCTGCGGCACGGGAACCCACGTGCCGGGTACCCAGTAATAATCCTGTACATCGGTATCCCAGGCCCAATAGCCCGGTGTCCACAGGTAACCGTCATCGGGAATCGCCGGCTGTTCATAGACCGGAAGCTCCGGCGGCGCGAGATTGATCGAGATATTGATCTGGGCCTGCGCGACGTTCGCGAATGGCAGGGCCAGCAACAGCAGGACGGGCAGCAGCGCGAGGCGCCGGATTTTCTTCATGATTTTTCCACTCCAGGGTCTACGGCACGGAATACCTTCCGTTCCCGCTGTTTATAACAAGTGGCAAGCGGCACCGTCCGTGCGCTGACGTACGCAAGAGCGGGGGCGCGCCGATGGCGCTCAGACCCGTTGCGTTGTCCAGGCTTGCAGCTGCTCGACGGTGGCGGTCACGCCGCCGCAGACGATGACCAGCAGCGTGCGGCAGCCGGCAATCTGTGGAACGTTGTCGTAGACGACGGCCAGTGCCGCGCCGCAGGCCGGCTCGACGACAATCCGGTGATCGAGAATGAACTGCATGCAGGCGGAGACCGCCGAACGATCCGAAACCACGACCGGGCGTAGCGGATGCCGGCTCGACCAGTCCCAGGCCTGTGCGCACACCTGCCTCGCGCCGAGCGAGGTGGCGATGCTGGTGATGGCCGGCAGCTCAACGCGCCGGCCGGCCCGGACCGACTGGAAGAAAGAGTCCGCTCCGGCCGTCTCGACGGCGACCACCGGTACATCGGGCCAGCCATTGCGGTGCAGGCCTTCCACGACCCCGCACAGCAGGCCGCCGCCGCCCACCGACAGCACGACGGCATCCGGCTTCACGCCCGCGGCAGCCACTTCGTCGATCAGGCTGGCGTGTCCGCGCCACAGCAAGGGGTCATCGAACGGGTGCAGGAAGGCGTCGGTGTCGGTGACCATTGAACGGGCCAGCGCGTTCGCCTCCTGCCAGGACGAGCCATGCACGATGATCTCGCCCTGTTCCTGACGGATCAGCGTCTGGGCCCGCACGGTGGTGGTCTGCGGCACGACCACGACCACCGGGACACGGAGCCGGCGCCCGGCGTACGCCACGGCGATTCCCGCGTTGCCACCGGAGGAGGAAATCAGCCGCTTTGCCCCACGGCGCACGTATTCCTGGCAGGCAAGGCCGATGCCGCGGATCTTGAACGAGCCGGTCGGTTGCAGCGCGTCGAGCTTGAGCAGGATGTCCTGACCCGTTCGCAGCGCCAGTGCGCGCGAGGCCAGCAGGGGAGTCTGTATATGGAGTGGGGTCATGTCGGCCGCTTCGCCGGCGAGCGTAGCGACAAACGCAAAGGCTGACAACGAGGTGAATTCCGTGACCGGGTACCGCCCACCCGGGTCATCCGACGCGGCACTCTTGCGTTGTACGGAGAACGACGGATCGGACGGGGCCGGGCCATGAACCTGCTGTTGCGCAAACCGCTGTGGTGCCTGATGGCGATGCTGACGGGAGTCGGCGCCGCCGCGAGCGTGCGCGCGGATGCGCTTTCGGCCGTGCAGGTGCTTCGCGAAGGCGGTTGCGGCGGCATCCTGCCGGCCGTGAAGCCGCTGCACCACGAGAATTCGCTGGACCGGGCCGCGGTGCGCTGGGCCGCCGGCACCCCGGCCGCCGCGGCGGTCGAGCAAAGCGGCTACGCCGCGCAGAGCACCGGTGCGTTGCACGTCAGCGGGCCGGATTCCTCGCTGATGGACCTGTTCCGGCGTTCGCGCTGCCGCACGCTCGCCGATCCGGGTCTGCATGATGTCGGCGTCTATCATCGCGGCCTCGATACCTGGTTCATCCTGGGCGCCGCCTATGTCGCGCCGGCGCGCTCGCAGGCGCCGGCGCTCGCGGCGCGGGCCCTGCAGCTCGTCAACGAGGCGCGCCAGCATGGGGCCCGCTGCGGGGCGCGCTCCTATGGACCGGCGCCGCCCGTGACGCTCTCCGGGACGCTGGACGACGTTGCGCTCGGGCACGCGGCCGACATGGCCGAGCATAATTACTTCGAGCACGAGGATCGCGCGGGGCGCACGCCGGCGGATCGGGTGCGCGCCGTCGGCTACCGGGAAAAGCTGGTCGGTGAAAACATTGCCTATGGTCCGACGAGCGCTGAGGAAGTGGTCAAGGGCTGGCTCGACAGCCCGGGGCATTGCGAGAACATCATGGACCCGCGATTTGCGCAGATGGGCCTGGCCTATGCGCCTGGCAAGGTGTCGCGGCACGGACTGTACTGGGTTCAGCTGCTGGCCGCTCCGCGCGGTTAGGCTAGCGCGCGAGGCCGGAGGCGATGAAATCCAGCAGCACGCGCACGCGGTGCGGCACGTGCCGGTGACTCGGTAACACGCCGTAGATGCCGAGCTCGGCGCCGGCAAAATCCGTCAGCGTCCGGCGCAGCTGTCCGGCGGCGAGGGCATCGGACGCGATGAATTCGGGCGAGTAGGCGAGCCCGAATCCGGCAATCGCGGCGTCGATCAGCGCTTCGCCGTTGTTGGCCTGCAGGCGCGTGCGCACCGGATACGCCTGCGGCCGGCCGTCCAGCAGGAACTCCCATGAGTGCGGGTTCGCGGTGCCGGTGTAGGCGAGGCACTCGTGATGAATCAGGTCGCCGGGGTGGCGCGGCTCGCCGTGCTTGGCGAGATACCCGGGGGATGCCACGACCAGCATCCGGCTGCTGCTGAGGCGCCTGGCGACATTGCCGGGCTCGAGCCGCGGCGTAATGCGGATCGCGAGGTCCATGCCATCCTCGATCAGGTTGCTGCGCCGGTCGACGTAGTCGATGTCGAGGCTGATATCCGGGTAACGCTGCGCGAAGTCCAGGATCAGCGGGCTCAGGTGGCGTTTGCCGAAGCTGATCGGAACGCTCATGCGGATCCGGCCGCGGGGCACCTGGCGTTCGGCGGCGGCACCGCTTTCGGCGGCGTCCACGAGATTCAGGATGACGCGGCATTTCTCCAGGTACTCGGCGCCGGCGGAGGTCAGCGCGAGCCGCCGGGTGCTGCGCGCAATCAGTTTGGTGCCCAGGTGCGCCTCGAGCGCCGCGACGTGCCGGGTCACGATCGAGCGTGCGATGCCCTGCTGCTGGGCAACGGCCGAAAAACTGCCGAGCTCGGCGACTCTGGCGAACTGGCGCATGGCCTCGAGGCGATCCATGCCGGCATCTCCATTGTTGCTATATAAGCAACAAACAATAGCAGATTGTCTACTATTTCTGGACATTACTTGCGCGCACAGTACCGCCATGTCGTCCACCCTCACCGCCACCTCCTATGCCCGGCAGCCCAGCCTGTTCGTGCCGCACGGCGCGCCGACCTTTGCGCTGCGTCCGGGCGCCGCGGGCGCCGCGCTCTCGCAGGAAGCGGCCAGCCTGGCGGTTCCGCGTGCCGTGATCATCGTCAGTGCCCACTGGGAGACGGCCGTGCCGACGGTGGGATTTGCCGGGCGTCCGCAGACGATCCACGACTTCCATGGCTTTCCGGAAGAGCTGAACCTGATCCGCTACCCCGCGAGCGGCTGCGCGGAGGCTTCCGCGGAGGTGCTCGCCGCGTTGCAGGCGGCGGGGTTCGCAGCGGCGCGCGACGCGACGCGCGGCCTCGATCATGGCGCGTGGATTCCGCTGCGCCTGATGTTTCCCGATGCGGATATCCCGGTGATACCGCTGTCGATCCAGACGTCGCTGGGACCGCGGCATCACCTCGCGGTCGGGCGGGCACTGGCGCCGCTGGCGGCCCGGGGTTTCCTCGTGATCGCTTCCGGAAACCTGACCCACAACCTGCGCGATTACCAGGTGGCCAGTCGCAGCGGCGGCCGCACTCCCGCCTACGTCAGGGAATTTGCCGACTGGATGTGGCAGCGGATCGAGGCACACGACCTGCCGGCGCTGCTCGACTACCGGCGCCGCGCACCGGCGGGTGCCCGCGCGCATCCGACCGAAGACCACCTGTTGCCCCTGTACGTGGCGCTGGGCGCGGCCGCGGATCAGTCCCTCACAAGACGCCTTCATGCCGGAGTCGACGACTATGTGCTCGCGATGGATGCTTTCAGCTTTGGTCCTCAGGCTGCCACATGAACCGGAACCCGCAGCGTTACACGGCAACCGCGATCGGCCTGCACTGGCTGATGGCGGCGCTGCTGGTCGCGCTGGCCTGCGTTGGCGTGTACATGCATGGACTGCCGCTCTCGCCGTGGAAGCTGAGGGTATTTTCGTGGCACAAGTGGGCCGGGGTGAGCGCGTTCCTGCTGGTGTTCGCGCGCCTCGCGTGGCGTGCGATGCACCGTCCGCCGCAATTGCCGGCGGCCATGGGGCCGGCGGCGCGGCTGCTCGCGCAGGCCGGGCACGGGGCCATTTACCTGCTGCTCATCGCGATTCCGCTGTCCGGGTGGCTGATGAGCTCGGCCAAGGGATTCCAGACCGTGTACTTCGGCGTGCTGCCGATCCCTGACCTGATCGGCAGGAACAAGGAACTGGGCGAAACGCTGTTGCACCTGCACCAGGCGCTGAACGTGCTGCTGGCGGTGCTGGTGGCCGGCCACAGCGCCGCCGCGCTGAAGCATCATTTCATCGACCACGACGACGTGCTCGCGCGCATGCTGCCGCGCCGCCGCGCCTGAAACGCCAGACAACCACCGGAATTGCCATGACTAGATTCTCCTCGCTTGTACTGCCGGCCTTCCTGTCCCTCGCGGGCGCGCTGGCCGCGCGCGCGCCGGCCGCCGAGCTGCACAGCGTCGTCGCCGACAAGAGTGCAGTGACTTTCGTGTTCCGCGAAATGAACGTCCCGGTCGACGGCCGCTTCAGGAAATTCGCGGCGCAGGTCAGCTTCGATCCGGCGCGCCCGGAACTCGCGAAGGCATCGATCGACGTCGACCTCGGCAGCATCGATTCCGGCAGCGACGAGGCCGACGGTGAGGCGGTGGGCAAGGCCTGGTTCGACGTCAAGTCCTGGCCGCAGGCCCGCTTCGTCTCGACCGCTTTCAAGTCCCTCGGCGCCAATCGCTACGAGATCACCGGCCAGCTCGGCATCAAGGGCCACACCCGCGAGATCTCGGCGCCGTTCACGCTGACGCCGCAGGGAGGCGCAGCGGCGATCGATGGCAGCTTCACCTTCCGGCGCGCCGATTTCGCGCTCGGCGAGGGCAGCTGGGCCGACTTCGGCACCGTCGCCAATGAAATCCAGGTCAGGTTCCATTTCTTGTGTCTTTAAATCATCCAGGAGTCATTCATGAATCGCATTGTTCTGTTCACCGCCGCCGTTGCGCTGTCCGCTTCGGCCATGGCCGCGCCGGAAACCTTCGTCATCGACAACAACCATACGTTCCCGAGCTTCTCGTACAGCCACTTCGGCTTCTCGGTGCAGACCCAGCGCTTCAACAAGACCAGCGGCACGATCGTGCTGGACCGCGCCGCCAGGACGGGCAGCGTCGACGTCGTCATTGACACGACCTCGGTGGACGCGGGCTCGCTGCTGAGCGAGCATATCCAGGGGCCGGATTTCCTCGACACCGCCCGGTATCCGACCGCGACGTTCAAGTCGACGCATGTGACGTTCGAGGGCGAGCGGCCGGTCAGCATCGAGGGCAATCTGACGCTGAAGGGCGTGACGCGTCCCGTGACGCTGGCCGTGACCGGTTATCAGCTCGCGCCGCACCCGATGATGAAACACGATGCGATCGGCGCCAATGCCACGACCACCGTCAAGCGCACCGACTTCAATGCCGGCAAGTACGCCCCCAACGTCGGCGACGATGTGACGATCACGATCGCCGTCGAAGCCGTCAAGCAATAAGGCCCGTGCCGCCAGGATCCCAGGAGCCGGAAATGAACGAAGCAACCATTGCGCAAAAAGCCCCCTATAGAGCCGACGTCGAAGCCGGCAAGAGCTACTACTGGTGCGCGTGCGGCAAGAGCAGCACGCAGCCCTTCTGCGACGGCAGCCACAAGGGCACCCGCTTTGCCCCGGTCAGGTACGACGCACAGGCCACGGGGCCCGTGTTCTTCTGCGGCTGCAAGCACAGCGCCACGGGTGCGCTGTGCGATGGCACGCACAAGAAACTGTAGGCGGGCAGGGCCGGAGAAGTGCGCCCGGAGGCGGGCGCACCTTATTAATAATTTACATTAATAATTATGTTTAACTAGTTGATATTATTATAATATTTCGTGCGAATTCCCGGGAGACCTAGGCGCCTTCGGCAGGCGCGAAGAACACCAGCAGCGTGAGCTCCTCATCGATTGCATGGAAGCGATGTTCGACGTTGGCTGCCACGAAGATCAGGGAACCCGGGCCCACGGCCCGGTCCTGCGTTCCGGCGCGCATGCGCCCCCTGCCGCGAACCACGTAGTACAGCTCATCCTGCTGGTGCGGCGACTGCGCGTCGAGGCCGCCGGCGCTCAGCACATAGACGCCGGCGCTCATCGAGGGGACGCGCAGGAACTCCCGGTACGCGGTGGCCATGCGGACGCGCTCGTCCGCGACGTCGGTGAGCTCCTGGAAATCCACGTCCATCACAGCGCTCCACTCAGTGCGTAGGGCAGCGTCAGCAACGACGCCGGGGTGCCGATCGAGCCATGCGCACCGCGCGAGGTATCGAGGTCGGGCACGGTCGCGTCGCAGGGCAGTACTGCGAGCGCTTCATGGCCTTCCTCTGCGCGCGCGATCTCGGTGACGCGCCCGCTGCGTCCGTCGGCGAGCCGCACAATGGAGCCGATGGCCGGCGCTTCCGGCGTCGCGGGCGTTCCTGGTGTCCCGGGCGCCACGGCGACGCGCAGCATGCGTCGCTTGATGCGCCCGAGGTGCTGCGTGCGCGCGATGATCTCCTGTCCGGTGTAGCAGCCCTTCGCGAAGCTGATGCCGTCGACCAGGTCGAGGTTCAGCATCTGCGCGACGAACGCCTCGCTGGTCTCGGCGTAGACCTGCGGCAGGCCCGCGCGCACATCGGCCAGCTTCCAGCCGTTCTCGATCTGCGCGGAGGCGGCGTCGAGGCCCAGCGGCGCGAGCTGAGCGGGCGCGCCGATGACCCAATAGCGCCCTGCGACGTCATTGACGCGCGCAATGCCGATGCCGCCTGCCTCCACGTAGTTCGTGCGCGCGGCGGGAACCGGCAGGCCGGCGGCGAGCAGCGCCTCCGCGCCATGGCATCCGGCGATCACCAGTTCCGCCGGCGCATCCTCGATACTGACCTTGCTGCGCAGGACGAACTTGCCCAGCTGCGCCGCGGTCGTCGCCGCCAGCTCCGCGGGCAGTATCGCGACGATCCCCGTGGAATGGGGCAGCAGGTGCATCACCGCCAGCACGCGCCCCTGTGCGCTGGAATAGGCACATAGCAGGGCTTCGCCCTGCGCGAGCCGGGAGGTATCGTTGGAAACCTGGCCCTGCAGGAAGCCCGCGGCATCCGCGCCGCTGAAGCGCAGCGGCGCAAGATGCGGCAGACGCCCCGAGAGTGAACCGACCAGGTCATGATCCATTGCGCTATGGTACCGAAGCACAGGAACGGAACCGAGTTTTCTGGCAAACTTTGCCCTGTGACGCAGCCTACAGAGCAAATCAGTCCACCGCCCGGCGCGACGCCCGGGGCGGTGACGCGGCTCGCGCCGGCGGCACAGGCTCCGGCGCACGAACTGGATGGTCCCTCGGGTCCGGAGCCGACGCGCTATGGCGACTGGGAACTGCGCGGCCGTTGCATCGATTTCTAGAAGAACCAGCATGCCCGCACGGCCCCGCCCCCTGTCACCGCATCTCGAGATCTATCGCTGGCAACTCAGCAACACGCTGTCGGTGCTGCACCGTTTCACCGGCGTGCTGCTCAGCGCGGGACTGCCGGTGCTGGTCTACTGGCTGGTCTCAGTGGCCGGCAACCAGGGTGCCTATCGCGCGGCGGCGCGCCTGCTGGGAAGTTTTCCCGGGGAGCTGCTGCTCGCGGGCTGGCTGTTCGCGTTTTTCTATCATCTGCTGAACGGCGTACGGCACCTGTTCTGGGACATCGGCTACGGGTTCGAGCGGCGCCAGCGGCACGCGAGCGGCTGGCTGGTCGTGATCGGTTCATTGCTCCTGTGCGCCGGGGTCGGCGTGCTGGTCTGGCATTCCGGCCGGTGATGGGGAACTCATGACGAGCCTACGGAGTCCGCTGGGACGCGCACTGGGATCGGGCTCGGCCCGTTCCGGCAGCGCGCATTGGCTGACGCAGCGCATAACCGCGGTTGCGCTGATCCCGCTGACCCTGTGGTTGCTGTTCTCGCTGCTGCTGCTGCCCGATCTCGGGTACCTGACGGTGCGCGCCTGGCTGGCGACGCCGCTCAGCGGCTTCCTGGCGATGCTGCTGGTCGTGGTGCTCGCCTGGCACGCGGAGCTCGGCACGCGCGTCGTGGTCGAGGATTACGTGCACGCGGCCGGCGCGCGCGTGCTGACCCTGCTGGTGCTGCGCTTTGCCTACGTGCTTGCCGCCGGCGCAGGCGTCCTTGCGGTGCTGCGCATTCTGATGGCGGCGCCGGTGCCATGAGCGAATACCAGTTCATCGATCACACCTACGACGTGGTCGTCGTCGGCGCCGGCGGCGCCGGCCTGCGCGCGACGCTCGGCCTGGCCGAGGCGGGCCTGTCGCACCGCGTGCATCACCAAGGTGTTCCCGACGCGCAGCCACACCGTCGCGGCGCAGGGCGGCATCAGCGCCGCGCTCGGCAACATGGGCGAGGATGACTGGCGCTGGCACATGTACGACACGGTCAAGGGCTCGGACTGGCTCGGCGATCAGGACGCGATCGAGTTCATGTGCAAGGAGGCGCCGGCCGCGGTCATCGAGCTGGAGCACTACGGCGTGCCGTTCTCGCGCACCGAGGACGGGCGCATCTACCAGCGGCCGTTCGGCGGCATGACGACGCACTACGGCAAGGGCATCGCGCAGCGCACCTGCGCCGCGGCCGATCGCACCGGGCATGCGATGCTGCACACGCTGTACCAGCAGTCGATCCGGCACGCAGGCGAATTTCTTCGTCGAGTACTTCGCGATCGACCTGATCATGGAGGACGGCGCAGTGCCGCGGCGTGCGTCGCGCTCGACCTGGCCGAGCGGCACGCTGCACCGGTTCCGCGCGCAGCCAGGTCATCCTCGCCACCGGCGGCTACGGCCGCGCCTGGTTCTCCTGCACTTCGGCGCACACCTGCACCGGCGACGGCGGCGGCATGGTGCTGCGCGCCGGCCTGCCGCTGCAGGACATGGAATTCGTGCAGTTCCATCCGACCGGCATCTACGGCGCCGGCTGCCTGATCACCGAGGGCTCGCGCGGCGAGGGCGGCTATCTGACGAACTCGGAGGGCGAGCGCTTCATGGAGCGCTACGCGCCCAATGCCAAGGACCTGGCCTCGCGCGACGTCGTGAGCCGCTCGATGACGATCGAGATCCGCGAAGGCCGCGGCGTCGGTCCGCACAAGGATCATATCCACCTGCACCTCGAGCATCTCGGTCCGGACGTCATCCACGAGCGCCTGCCCGGCATCGCCGAGACGGCGCGCATCTTCGCCGGCGTCGACGTCAACAAGGAGCCGATCCCGGTGCTGCCGACCGTGCACTACAACATGGGCGGCATCCCCTGCAATCTGCACGGCGAGGTCGTCTCGCGCGAGCGTCGCGGGCCGCGACAGCGTCGTGCCCGGGCTGATGGCGGTCGGCGAGGCGGCCTGCGTGTCGGTGCACGGCGCCAACCGGCTGGGCTCCAATTCGCTGCTCGACCTGGTGGTGTTCGGCCGCGAGGCGGCACGCCACTGCGCCGCGCACGATCGTGGCCGGGCGCGACGCAGCGGCCGCTGCGCGCGCGATGCCGGCGAGCGACGGCGATCGCGCGCCTGGACCGGTTGCGCCACGCCGAGCGGCTCGCGGCCGCACGGCCGACGTCCGCCTGGAGATGCAGCGGACCATGCAGGCGGATGCCGCGGTGTTTCGCACCGGCGAGATCGCTGCAGCGAGGGCATGCGCAAGCTGGCGCGAGGTCGTTCGCCTCGTTTGCCGATGTCGGCGTCTCGGACCGCGGCCTGATCTGGAACACCGACCTGATCGAGACGCTGGAGCTGGACAACCTGCTGCTGCAGGCGGTCGCGACGATCCATTCGGCGGACAACCGCACAGGAGAGCCGCGGCGCGCATGCGCGCGAGGATTTCCCGCAACGCGACGACGTGCACTGGCTCAAGCACACCCTGTGCTGGGTGGATGTCAGCGCGGCGCGACGCGCATCGATTACCGGCCGGTGCACCTGCACACGCTGACCGATGAAGTCGACGTCGATCCCGCCGAAGGCGCGGACCTACTGAAGGATCGTCAGGAGCAATCACGATGGCTGAATTCTCGCTGCCGCCGAACTCGCAGGTCGACACCGACCGGTCGCGTACTTCAAGGCGCCCGCCGGCGCCGAGCAAGTGCGCGTGTTCCGGATCTATCGCTTCGATCCGGACCAGCCGGCGGCAATCCGCGCCTCGATACCTACGAGATGGACATGGACCGCTGCGGGCCGATGGTGCTCGATGCCCTGATCAAGATCAAGAACGAGGTCGATCCGACGCTGACGTTCCGCCGCTCGTGCCGCGAGGGCATCTGCGGTTCCTGCGCGATGAACATCGACGGGCGCAACAGGCTCGCCTGCATCAGCGCCTGCGCCGATGCGAAGCGCGAGATCAGGATCTACCCGCTGCCGCACCTGCCCGTGGTCAAGGACCTGGTGCACCGACCTGACCAACTTCTACGCGCAGTACGCCGCGGTCAAGCCCTGGCTGCAGACGCGCACGCCGCCGCCGCCGGATCGCGAGCGCCTGCAGTCGAAGGAAGACCAGCAGAAGGTCGACCGGCCGTCGGCGTGCATCCTGTGCGCCTGCTGTTCGACCGCCTGCCCGAGCTACTGGTGGAACTCGCGAGCGCTACCTCGGCCCGGCGGCGCTGCTGGCCGCCTACCGCTGGATCGTCGACAGCCGCGATGAGGCCACCGGCGAGCGCCTCGATGAGCTCGAGGACCCGTTCCGCCTGTATCGCTGCCACACGATCATGAACTGCACCGAGGCCTGTCCGAAGGACCTGAATCCGGCGCAGGCGATCGGCCAGATCAAGCAGATGCTGGCCCACCGGCACACTGTAGCGGATGGGCGGCGGCGACGCGGGGGAAATCGGCAGGCTGCGCTGGCGCTGCCGGCGCGGCCTGCGCGAACTCGACGAGCTGCTGACCCGCTACCTGACGGAACAGTATCCCGGGGCCGCGCCGGCGGAACGGGACGCGTTCCGGCAATTGCTGGAATCCGGGGATGCCGAAATCCATGCGTATTGCCTGCTGCGGCGCCAGCCGCCGAGCGCGGCGCTGCGCGACCTGGTCGCCCGCATTACAACAAGGTCATTTGCCGGAAGCTAAATCAGCATGTTGCGACTGGTAGACTGGGCGGATGTCCCCCAGGTCACAAGCAGCGAACTTTTTGCCCGCGCACCGGTCTATCCGGACAGGCTGGGCTTCATGACCGTCGAGGAAAGCGACCTCAAGCTGGTGGAGCGGGTCCAGCGTGGCGAGCGGGCGGCGTTCGATTTGCTGGTCCTGCGGTATCAGCACAAGGTCCTGAAGCTCATCATGCGTTATGTTCACGATGTCAGCGAGGCGGAAGACATCGCACAGGAGTCCTTCGTCAAGGCCTACCGGGCATTGCCGTCCTTCCGCGGCGACAGTGCCTTCTATACCTGGCTGTACCGGATCGCGATCAATACCGCCAAGAACGCCCTGGTCGCCAACAAGCGCCGTCCGATGGAATACGATCTCGACCTTCAGGACCCGGAGCAGTACGAAATGCAGGCACGCATGTCCGAGGGGGAAACCCCGGAAGCCCTGTTGCTGACCGACGAGATTCGCGATACCGTCAATCGCGCCATTGAAAACCTGCCCGAGGACCTGCGCACGGCGATCGTGCTGCGCGAACTCGAGGGCCTGAGTTACGAGGAAATCGCGCAGACCATGGATTGCCCGGTGGGCACGGTGCGCTCGCGCATATTTCGTGCCCGTGAAGCGATAGACAAGAAGCTACGTCCGATATTTGATGGCGGCCTGGGTCGTCCCGAGGAAACATGAGCGAACAAATCCGCGAGCAAATCTCCGCGTTCCTTGACGGCGAGCTGCCGGGCGCCGAATCCGAACTGCTGCTGAAGCGCATGCTGCGCGACAAGCAGCTGCGCGACGGTTTCGGCCGCTATGCGCTGATCGGCGAAGCGATGCGCGCGACCAAGCAGTCGCCGCTGACACGCGATTTCAGCGGGGCGATCAACAGCGCCATCGACGCCGACCAGTCGGGGCCCGCCGTGAAGAGTCCGGTATCCGGATCCTCGCGGCGCTGGTGGCGTACGCTTGCCGGGGCGGGAATTGCCGCGAGCGTGGCGATCGTTGGCGTGATCGCGCTGCAACAGCGTACGACCACGACGATCGGGGCGGCGCCGGTGATCACCGCGAGGTCCGCGCCGCAGGCCGCCAGCGCGCCGTTGCCGGCCCCGGTCGCGCAGCCGGTGCTCGCAAGGAACCGCGAGGACATTTCCTACACGACCCCGAAAGCGAGCGCCACCGCGGCGAACGTCATTCCGGGCGCCCAGCTGACCAGTTATGTATTCGCCCACAGCCAGTATCCTTCCCTGCTGGGCCAGCGCGATGTGATGACCGACCTGATCGTCGACGTCGATCAGCCCAACACCGAGGCCGATGCCAGCAGCGCACGATGACCAGGCTGATCGCCAAGTCCGCGAACCTGCTGGTTGCGTATGCGTTGCTGGGCGCGGGGCTGGCCGCCGCCGCGCCGCCGCCCGCGGCCGATGAGCCGCGCGCCTGGCTGGAGAGGATGAACAGCGCGCTGGCGACGCGCAATTACGACGGCACCTTCTTCCATTTGAGCAACGGACGCGTCGAGACGATGCGCATCGTGCACCGGGTCCGCGACGGCCGGGTCACGGAGCGGCTGATGTCCCTCGACGGCTCGGGCCGCGAATTCGTGCGCAACAACGACGAGCTGACCTGCTATCTGCCCGACCGGAAGACGATCCTGGTCGAGCCGCGGCAGTCCAGTTCCCCGTTCCTGGGCTCGCTGCCGCAGTTCGGCACCGGCGTCGACCAGTACTACCAGCTCGAGCCGCTCGCCGATGCGCGGGTACTCGGGCGCCGGGTCCATGGGATCGCGGTCAGCCCGAGGGACCAGTTCCGCTTCGGCTATCGGCTGTGGCTGGACATGCAGAGCGCGATGCCGCTGAAGACGCAGCTGTGCGATTCGGCCGGCAACGTCATCGAACAGATCCAGTTCGCGCACCTCGAGATGCCCGACAGCATCCCGGACGGTGCGCTGACCCCGGAGATGCCGATCGCGGGCATGCGCGTCATCCGCCATGGCGTCCACGACGAGGCGGCGGCCAGGCGCGCCGGGTTTCGCGCGGTTGACCTGCCGCCCGGGTTTCACCTGACGATGGCGGGCGCCCGGGTGCTCGGGGGTTCCGGGGATCCGGTGATGCACATGGTGTATTCGGACGGCCTGGCGACCGTATCGGTGTTCGTGGAGCCCGCCCATGGGAATGCTTCGGCACCCGTGACCCATGCGCTCGCCAGGGTGGGGTCCGGCTTCGCCTACTCGACCGTCGTGCAGGGCCATCAGGTGACCGCGGTCGGCGAAGTACCCGAGCAGACCGTGGAACTGATCGCACATGCGGTGCACCTGGACGCGGGCGGCGATTCCGCGCCTCACTGAGGCGGGCGAGCGCCGTTGAACCTGCGAGCGCGCTGCGGGCGCACTGCGGGCGCAGGAACCCGGCGCAGCGATGCATTGACCGGTATAATCCGCAGTTTGCCCAAACCCGGTCCTAGATGAAGAATATCCGCAATTTCTCGATCATCGCCCATGTCGATCACGGCAAATCCACGCTGGCCGACCGCCTCATCCAGGTATGCGGCGGACTCGATGCCCGGGAGATGCAGGCCCAGGTGCTCGACTCGATGGACCTCGAGCGCGAGCGCGGCATCACGATCAAGGCACAGAGCGTGACGCTGGGGTTCACGTCGAAATCCGGCGAGCGTCTACCAGCTCAATTTCATCGACACGCCCGGACACGTCGATTTCTCCTACGAGGTTTCCCGCTCGCTGGCAGCCTGCGAGGGAGCGCTGCTGGTCGTGGACGCCGCGCAGGGCGTCGAGGCGCAGAGCGTCGCGAACTGCTATACCGCGCTCGAGCAGGGGCTGGAGGTGCTGCCGGTCATCAACAAGATCGACCTGCCGTCGGCGGATCCGGCCAAGGTGATCCACGAGATCGAGGAGATCATCGGCATCCCGGCCGAGGACGCCGCGCTGGTCAGCGCCAAGACCGGCGCTCGGCGTGCCCGAACTGCTCGAAGCAGCTCGTGCGCGCGCATCCCGGCGCCCTCGGGCGACCCCGAGGGGCCGCTGCAGGCGCTGATCATCGACTCCTGGTTCGACAATTACGTCGGCGTCGTCTCGCTGGTGCGCGTCATGAACGGCGCATTGCATTGCGGCGCGAAGATCCGCGTGATGTCGACCGGCCGCAGTCACGTCGTCGACAAGCTCGGCCGTTTCACGCCGAAGCCCGTGACCCGCGAGACGCTGGGCACCGGGGAGGTCGGGTTCGTGATCGCCGGCATCAAGGAGATCGACGGCGCCCCGGTCGGCGACACGATCACGCTGGACGCCAATCCGGCGGCGGCCCCGCTGGCCGGCTTCAAGCAGATCCAGCCGCGCGTGTTCGCGGGCGTCTTTCCGGTCAGTTCCGACGACTACGAGCAGTTTCGCGATGCGCTGAAGAAGCTCAAGCTCAACGACTCGGCGCTGCATTTCGAGCCCGAGGTGTCGACCGCGCTCGGCTTCGGCTTCCGCTGCGGGTTCCTCGGGCTGCTGCACATGGATATCGTGCAGGAGCGGCTGGAGCGCGAGTACGACCTCGACCTGATCACCAGTGCGCCGACCGTCATCTACGAGGTCGCTGCTGACCGACGAGTCCGTCATCAACGTCGACAACCCCTCGAAGCTGCCGCCCCAGGACCGCATCGAGGAGCTGCGCGAACCGATCATCATCGCCAACATCCTGGTGCCGCCCGACTATGTCGGCGCGGTGCTGACGCTGTGCAGCGAGAAGCGCGGCGTGCAGAAGAAGATGCTGTTCCTGGGCAGCCAGGTGTCGCTGCAGTACGAGCTGCCGCTCGCCGAGGTCGTGCTCGACTTCTTCGACCGGCTGAAGTCGGCGACGCGCGGGCTATGCCTCGTTCGACTATGAATTCAGTCATTTCCAGGTCGCGCCGCTCGTCAAGCTCGACATGCTGATCAACGGCGATGCGGTCGATGCGCTGTCGCTGATCGTGCACCGTGACAACTCCTACGAGCGCGGCCGCGAGCTGGTCGACAAGATGCAGGAACTGATTCCGCGGCAGATGTTCGATGTGGCCGTGCAGGCCGCGATCGGCAGCCACATCATCGCCCGCGCGACCGTCAAGGCGATGCGCAAGAATGTGCTCGCCAAATGCTATGGCGGGGACATCACCCGCAAGCGCAAGCTGCTGGAGAAGCAGAAGGCGGGAAAGAAGCGCATGAAGCAGGTCGGTCAGGTCGAGATCCCGCAGGAGGCCTTCCTCGCGGTACTGCGGGTCGGCAAGAAGTCCACTTAAGTCAGGGAGTCAGGTGTGAACGACGGCGATAGCCTTATCATGTTTCTGCTGGCCGCGGACGCGGCCTGCCTGGTTGTGCTGCTGCTCGACGCCTGGGTCTGGCGCCCGCGCCGCGATCCGGCGGCGACGAGTTCCACGGAGCCCTGGCTGCCGCGCTATGCGTCCTACGGGCTCGCGGCGCTGTCGCTGCTCATCCTGTGGCGTCTGTTCCGCCACGAGGCGGTCGATTTCAGCCTCATGCTGGTCGATGTCGGCGCTGCGGCGGGCATCATCTGGGCGGCTCGACCACTGGTTCTTCGCCGCGCGGCGCCGCGCGGCGGCGGCGGCGGCCGGCACCGCGCCGGAGCAGGTTCGCGAACCGACCGCGGTCGAGTACGCGCGCTCTTTCTTCCCGGTGATCCTGCTGGTGCTGGTGATCCGCTCGTTCATCTTCGAGCCGTTCCGGATCCCTTCCGATTCGATGATGCCGACGCTGTACGACGGGGACTTCATCTTCGTCAACAAGTACTCCTATGGCCTGCGCCTGCCGGTGGTCAACACGCTCATCGTGCCCACCGGAGAACCGCAGCGCGGCGACGTGATCGTGTTCCGGCTGCCGCCGAATCCGAAGATCAACTACATCAAGCGCCTGGTGGGGCTGCCCGGCGACCGGATCCGGGTGGACGAGAACAACCAGCTGTACGTCAACGGCGTGCCGATGCCCCAGGTCCCGGGCCCGGTCTACCGCGGCCCGAAGCAGGATTCCTGGAATTATGTCGGCGCGCCGACCGCGATGGAAACCCTGGGTGAGCGGACGCATGCGATCATGTTTGCCAACGGCAGCGTCAAGGTCGGCGAGTGGGTGGTGCCCGAGGGGCATTATTTCTTCATGGGCGACAACCGCAACAACAGCAAGGACAGCCGCTGGCTGAACGAGCCCGACGCGCCCGGATTCGTGCCGGAAGCCAACCTGGTTGGTAAGGCGGTGAGAATCTGGCTTAATCTTGACACCCGGGACGGTCCTCTGTGGGGGCGGATCGGGCACGCGATTCAATAGTGCGCCATTTTACGGAGGTTTCCATGAGGCATCGTCAACGAGGCATCACGTTCATCGGGCTGCTGTTCATCATGGCGCTGGTGGCGCTGCCGGTCTACGCCGCGATCCGGCTCGTGCCCGTCTACATCAATTACATGAGCGTGTCGCGTGCGATGGAATCGCTGAAGACCGAGTTCAAGGGTGCACCCGATCCGGGCGGCATCCGCCGCTCTCTGGACAAGCATTTCCAGATCGACGACACGACCGGCATCCAGACCAAGGATATGGAATTCACCAAGGACAACGGCGCCGTGACCGTGCACGCAGCCTACGAGGACAAGGTGCCGTACATCGGCAACATCTCCCTCGTCGTCAGCTTCGAAAAAACCGTAACCATCGAGTGATCCCGCTGCCTACATCCGAGGACCTGCCGGCCTGGACCCAGCGCATGCTGGGCTACACGTTCGCGAATCCCGCGCTGTGCCATGTGGCGCTGACACACCGCAGTGCCGCGGCCGGGCACAACGAGCGGCTGGAATTCCTCGGCGACTCGGTGCTGAACTGCAGCGTGGCGCGGCTGCTGTTCGAGGCGTATCCTGGCGCCGACGAGGGCGCGCTGTCGCGCCAGCGCGCCACGCTCGTCAGCGGCGAGACGCTCGCGGCCATCGCCAGCGAACTCGGCCTCGGCGATTACCTGCGCCTCGGCAGCGGCGAGCTGAAATCCGGCGGATTCCGCCGCGCCTCGATCCTTGCCGATGCGCTCGAAGCGGTGCTCGGCGCGATTTTTCTCGACGCCGGCTTCGACGCGGCATTCGCCGTCGTGCGGCGCATCGTCGGTCCGCGGCTCTCCGGCCTGCCGCCCGCGGGCGAACTGAAAGATCCGAAGACGCGGCTGCAGGAGGCGTTGCAGGCGCGCGGCCTGCCCCTGCCGCTCTACGAGCTGACCGGCGTCGTCGGCGAGGCGCATGAGCAGACGTTCACGGTATCCTGCGAGGTGACCCCGCTGGGACTGGCCAGCGCCGGGGAGGGCGCGAGCCGGCGCCGCGCCGAACAGATGGCGGCCGAGCGCCTCTATACGCAGCTGCCGGCCGAAATGCGCAGGTTTCCATGACGAGCGCGCCGTTTCGCGCCGGCTACGTCGCCATCGTCGGCCGCCCGAACGTCGGCAAGTCCACGCTCGTCAACGCGCTGGTCGGGCGCAAGATCACGATCGTCGCGCCCAAGCCGCAGACCACGCGGCATCGCGTCCTCGGCGTCGTCAACCGGCCGCAGGCGCAGCTGGTGCTGGTGGACACGCCGGGGCTGCACGAAGGGGCCCGCCGCGTCATGAACCAGTACATGAACCGCGTCGCCATCTCCTCGTCGCAGGATGCCGACGTCCTGCTGTTCGTGATCGAGGCGATGCGCTTCACCGACGAGGACCAGTGGGTCTGGGAACGGGTGCGCGGACTGAAGCAGCCGCTGTTCCTCGTGATCAACAAGGTCGACCAGGTATTCCCGAAGGAGCAGCTGCTGCCGTTCCTCACGGATATCGCCGAGCGCATCCCCGCGTCCGGCATCGTGCCGGTTTCGGCGCTGCGCGCCGACAACCTGGAGCGGCTGATCGAGGTGGCGGGCGAGCGCCTGCCGCTCTCGCCGCCGCTGTTCGCGCCGGACGTGGTCACGGACCGGGACGAGCCGTTCCATGCGGCCGAGGTCGTGCGCGAGAAGCTGACGCTGAAGCTGCGCGATGAGCTGCCGTACGGCATCAACGTGCAGATCGAGCGGTTCGCCGACGAGGGCGGCCGCATCATGATCCACGCCGTCATCTGGGTCGAGCGCGCCGGCCAGAAGGCCATCGTGATCGGACAACGCGGCGAGCGGCTGAAGGAAATCGGACGCCTGGCGCGCATCGAGCTGAATGACCTGTGGCAGCGTTCGGTGCATCTGGAGCTGTGGGTCAAGGTCAAGGAAAACTGGGCGGACAGCGAAATGGCGCTGCGCCAGTTCGGGTACGACAGGCTGTGAGGGGCTCGCGGCGCGTATTGCTGGCGAGCGCGTACGTATTGCATCAATACGCCTACCGCGATACCAGCCGCATCGTCGAGGCGTTCACGGCCGAACATGGCCGCCTGACGCTGTTTGCGCGCGGCGCGGCGGGGCCGAAATCCGGCCTGCGCGGCGCCTTGAGGCCGTTCCAGCGGCTGCTGGTGTCCTGGTCCGGCAGGTCCGAGGCCTGCCAGCTGCTGTCGGCGGAAATCGACGGTGCCGCGACGCAGCTGCCGGCCGGGCGGCTGATGAGCGGCTTTTACCTCAACGAGCTGCTGCTGAAGCTCACGGCGCGCTGCGACCCGCATCGCGACCTGTTCGATGCGTACGCCGGGACCGTGCAGGCGCTCGCGGCGGACGGGGACGAGGAATATCATCTGCGGCGCTTCGAGAAGCGGCTGCTGCAGGAGCTCGGTTATGGTCTGGAGCTGTCGAGAACCGACGAGGGTCAACCCATAGAGCCGCATATGTATTATCGATTCAACGTGGAAAGCGGTCCGCAGCGCTGCGTGGCCGACGCGCCGGGCGCCGTGTATGGACAGTCGCTGGCCGACCTGGAGTTGGAGCGCTTCGCCGACGTGCGCAGCCTGCGCGACGCCAAGCGGGTGCTGCGCACGGCCATCGATGCCTGTCTCGAGGGGCGCGCGCTCAAGTCGCGGGAAGTGCTGGTCGAGATGCGCCGGCGGGAGCATGCATGGGCACCCTGAGCGCGGGCCGGACGGACATCGCCCTGGGCGTGAACATCGATCACGTCGCGACGCTGCGCCAGGCGCGCCGGGCGAGCTATCCGGACCCGCTGCACGCCGCGCTGCTCGCGGAACAGTCCGGCGCCGACAGCATCACGCTGCACCTGCGCGAGGACCGGCGGCATATCCAGGACCGCGACGTCGCGCTGATGCGCGGCGCGCTGCAGACGCGCATGAACCTGGAGATGGCCGTTACCGACGAGATGATCGGCATTGCCAGGCGCGTCCTGCCCCAGGACTGCTGCCTCGTGCCCGAGAAGCGCGAGGAAGTGACCACCGAGGGCGGCCTGGACGTGTCCGGCCAGCGCGCGCGCATCGGCGCCGCCTGCGCCGAACTCGCAGGCGCCGGCATCCGCGTGTCGCTGTTCATCGACCCGGACCCGGCGCAGGTCGAGGCGTCGCGGCACGCCGGCGCGCCGGTGATCGAGCTGCACACGGGCGCTTATGGGGAGGCGACCGGCGCCGCACGTGCGCGGGAGTTCGAGCGCCTGCGCGCCGCGGCGGACCTTGGCGCCTCGCTGGGCCTGACCGTCAATGCCGGTCACGGCCTGCACTACCACAACGTCGGCCCGATCGCCGCCCTGGGGCAGATCGTCGAACTGAACATAGGGCACGCGATCATCGCACGCGCCGTCTTCGACGGCCTGGCGAAGGCGGTCAGGGACATGAAGGACCTGATGCTCGCGGCGCGCGCACGCCGCTAGCGCCGGTGTACGGCGAGGCATGATTTTCGGGATCGGCATCGACGTCTTGCGCACCGACCGCATCGATCGCGTTTACGCCAGATACGGCGCGCGTTTCGTCGAGCACCTGCTGATGCCGCAGGAGCTCATCCAGCTCGAGCGCACGGCGCGCCCGGCGCGCTTCCTCGCCATGCGTTTCGCGGCCAAGGAGGCGATCGTCAAGGGGCTCGGCACCGGCTTTGCGCACGGCGTGTGGATCCGCGACGTCGGCATAGTGCAAAACGCATGGGGCCGGCCGCAGATCGTGTACTCGGCGCGCGGCGCGCGCGTATGCGAGGAACTCGGGGTCGGCGACGGCCATGTCACGCTGACCGACGAGGCGGGACTGGTGGTCGCGGTGGCGGTGCTGATGCGGCGGCAGGCCGCATGAAAGTCCTAGCCGCGTGGCCAGAAACGTAGCGCCGCTGCCGGAGGTGACCGCGGATGTCGTCGCGCTCGCGCACGACGGCCGCGGCATCGCGCGCATCGAGGGCAAGGTGGTGTTCATCGCCGGTGCATTGCCCGGGGAGCGCGTGCGCCTGCGCGTCCAGCGCCGGCGGCGGAACATGGACGAGGCCGCGCTGCTCGAGGTGATCAGCGCCTCGCCGGATCGCGTGGCGCCGAAATGCGCGCACTTCGGGATCTGCGGCGGCTGCTCGCTGCAGCACCTGTCGCCGGCGGCGCAGCTGGCCGCCAAGCAGGGGCAGCTGCTCGAGGACCTGGCGCGCATCGGCCGGGTGGTCCCGGAGCACGTGCTCGCGCCGCTGCAGGGACCGCAGTGGGCGTACCGGCGCCGCGCCCGCCTCGGCGTCCGCTACGTGCACAAGAAGGGGCGGGTGCTCGCGGGCTTCCGTGAGCGCGACAAGCCGTACCTGGCGGACATCCGCTGCTGCGAGGTCCTGGTCGCGCCGCTGCGCAGCCTGCCCGGGGACCTGGCCGCGCTGGTCGAGACGCTCAGCATCCGTGAGCAGGTGCCGCAGGTCGAGGTGTCGGTCGGCGACGCCGCGAGCGCATTCGTGTTCCGCGTGATGCAGGCGCCGGCTGCCGACGACATCGCCCGGCTCGAGGCCTTCGGCCAGGCCCATGGCGCGCAGATCTTCCTGCAGAGCGGCGGGCCCGATACCGTCAGGCCGCTGAGCCCGGGCGCCGCGCCGCTCAGCTACCGGATCGAGGCCGCCGACGTCACGATCGGGTTCGGACCGCTCGACTTCGTGCAGGTGAACGCCCGCATCAACGACGCCATGGTCGCGGCGGCGATCGACCAGCTGCAGGCCGGGCCCGGCGATGCCGTGCTGGACCTGTTCTGCGGACTGGGCAATTTCACGCTGCCGGTGGCGCGCCGGGTCCGGCAGGTCACCGGTGTCGAGGGCGATGCGGCGCTGGTTGCCAGGGCGCGCGCCAACATGGCCGCCAACGGCATCGTCAACGCGCAGTTTGCCGCCGAAAACCTGTTCGAGCCGCCCGGGTGGGGTCCCTGGGCGCAGGCCCGGTACGACTGCGTGCTGCTCGATCCGCCGCGCGCCGGTGCTGCCGCCGCGATACAGCACATGTCACAATGGGCGCCGCGGCGCATCGTGTATATTTCCTGTCATCCGGGCAGTCTGGCGCGTGATGCCGGGATCCTGGCACAAAGCCAGGGGTACCGGCTGATAGCCGCGGGGGTCATGGACATGTTTGCGCAGACGACGCATGTCGAGTCGATAGCCATATTCGAGCCCTCGTCATGAGCCTGGGCCCGCTGATGGTCGACATTGCCGGTACGGAGCTGTGCGCCGAGGACCGGGAACTGCTGGCGCATCCGCTGATCGGCAGCGTCGTGCTGTTCAGCCGCAATTACCGCAGCCGCGAGCAGGTGGCGGCCCTGACTGAATCCATCAGGGCGCTGCGCGCGCCGTCGCTGCTGGTGGCGGTCGATCATGAAGGCGGGCGCGTGCAGCGCTTCCGCGAGCAGTTCACGCGCCTGCCGGCCGCACGTGCGCTCGGCCGGCGGTACGACGGCGATCCGCGCGAGGGGCTCGCGATGGCGCAGACCGCCGGATGGCTGATGGCGGTGGAGCTGCGCAGCGTCGGCGTCGACTTCAGTTTTGCGCCCTGCGTCGACCTGGACTTCGGCGTCAGCGAGATCATCGGCGACCGTGCGCTGCATCGCGATGCCGATGCGGTCGGCTCCCTGGCCGTCGCGTACATGACCGGCATGCGCGAGGCGGGCATGGCGGCGACCGCCAAGCATTTTCCCGGTCACGGCGCCGTCATCGCCGACTCGCACGTGGCCCTGCCCGTGGACCGGCGCGCATTCGCGGACCTGGAAGCGGACCTGCGCCCCTACCGGATGCTGATCGCGAACCTGCTGCCCGCGGTCATGGCCGCGCACGTGGTCTATCCGCAGGTCGATTCCCTGCCGGCGAGCCTGTCGCAGCGCTGGCTGGGCGGCATCCTGCGCGCCGACCTGGGCTTTCATGGCTGCATCTTCGCCGATGACCTGAGCATGGCCGGCGCGGCCGCATTCGGCGACGCGCTCGCGCGCGCGCGGCTGGCGGCGGCCGCCGGATGCGACGTGCTGCCGATATGCAATGACCGCAGGGCGGTCCACGCCGTGCTGGATCATTTCAAGCCGGCGGTCGTCAATCCGGCCTCGCAGGCGCGCCTCGTGCACATGCGCGGGCGCGGCACCTGGCCCACGGATCTCGGCTCTGATGTACGCTGGCAGTCGGCGGTTGCCAGGCTCGGCGAGCTCGATGCCCCACCGCCGCTGGTCCTGACGGAGGGGGCGTGATGGGCGAAATCGACGCGCAATTGCTGCGCAGCCTGGTCGACGGGTCGCCGCAGGCCGTGGCGCTGGTCGATGTGCAGAGTCCCGACCACCCGGTGGCGTACGTCAACCGCAGTTTCCAGGCGCTGACCGGCTACACGGCCGACGAGCTGGTCGGACGGAACCTGCGCATCCTGCAGGGCCAGAACCGTGAGCAGGACGGACGGCACCGGCTGCGCGAGGCGCTGGGCCGCGGCGAAGCCTGCCATGCGATCCTGCGCAATTACCGCAGGGACGGCAGCGCGTTCTGGAACGAGTTCGACATCCTGCCGCTGCGCGATGCGCAGGACAGGATCAGCCACTATGCGGCGTTCTACCGGGAGGTGCGGCCCGAGCGCGAAGCGGGCGCTGGCGCGCAGGCGCCGCAGGCGCCGGCGGGCATGCTGCGCGATGACCGTCTGACGGGCCTTTATACCTGGCTGTATCTCGAGGAGCTGCTGAAGCGCGATTGGGCGGTTGCGCAGCGCGAGCGGCACAGCGTCTCGGTCTTCTCCATCGATATCGACGCGCTGGAACTGTACAACACGACCTTTGGCCGCGCGGCCGGGGACTCGACGATCCGCCGCGTCGGGCACTGCATCGCCGGATGCCTGCGCCGCGCGAGTGACGCCACCGCGCGCATCGACGGGGGCAGCTTCGTTGCCTTCGCGACCGGACTGTCGGACGCGCAGGCCCTGCACCTCGGCCGGGTGGTGGCCGAACGCGTGCGCGACCTGCGCATCCATCATCCGCGCAGCACGGTCCTGCGCTTCGTCAGCGTCAGCATCGGGGTCGCCAATGCGGTCCCGGACAACGCGACGAGCTACGACAGCCTCGTGCAGCAGGCCCATCGGCGCCTGCAGACCGCGAAGCAATCGGGGCGCAATACGGTCTGCTGAAGGGCCTACGGCCTGCCCGATTTGTGACCCCGGTCACTAGTTGTGCGCCCGTCCGGCGGCGTATTTCCGAAAACTGCGAACGCGTCGCACAATTCGCGCGTTAATTTGTTAAATCTGCGAGCCTATGAAGATACGGCTCAAAGTCATGGTGGTTCTGACGCTGCTGGTGCTCGTGCTGAGCGGCGTCGCAATCGTCATCCAGGAAACGGTCGTGCTGCCCAAGTTCACGCAGCTCGAGCGGCGCAATGCGCAGGTCGCGATGAACCGCGTGCGCAATTCCATCGAACACGACCTGGAAACCCTCGAGGTCCAGGTCATGGACTGGGCGAACTGGTCGGAGCTGTACGAATTCGCGCGCGGCAATTACCCGCAGTTCGGGCCGCACAACGTGACCCCGGCGGCGATGGCCGCGATGCAGGTCGATGCGCTGTGGGTCGTCGGTCTCGACGGCCGCATCCTGCTGGCGGCGGACGGTCACGCTCACGCCGGCCTCAGCCTCGACGGGATCGTCTCCCGCGGCGAGGCGCTGCGCGAGGACCTGCCCTGGCGCAGCAATCTCGGCGCCATGCACGCCCGCAGCGGCCTGGTGAAGTCGAACCTGGGCCCGATGCTCCTGGTCAGCGGACCGATCCTCGTCGGTTCCGGCGAAGGTGCGCCGGACGGCATGGTCGTGATGGGCCGACTGCTGACGGCGGCGATGTTGCAGCGCATCGAGGCGCAGACCGAAACCGCGATCGTCCCGCAGGCCGGTGCCGCGGACGATGCGCAGGACCGCATGGTCGAGGCGGCGGGGGTGACGCAGGTATTCGCTTCGTTCCGCGACCTGTACCGCCAGCCGGTGATGACCCTGCGCATCGACGTGCCGCGCGAAATCACGGCCTACGGACGCAACGCGCTGCAGATCGCGTCGGCCTCGATCGTCGCGGTGTCGATCGTCGTGCTGGCCCTGATGCTGGTGCTGCTCAATCGCCTCGTGCTCGCGCCGCTGACCCGCGTCACGCGCCATGCGGTTGCCGTTGGCGAGGACCCCGACCTGCCCGGGCGCCTGAATTTCACGAGCCACGACGAATTCGGCCAGCTGGGCACGGAATTCGATCGCATGGTCGACCGCTTTTCGCAGACGCGCAGCGAACTCGCCGACAAGTCCTTTGCCGCGGGCGTGGCCGAGCTGTCGAAGGGCGTGCTGCATAACCTCGGCAATGCGCTGACGCCCCTCGGCGTGCGCCTCGACACCCTGGGCAGGCGCCTGCGCGAGTCGCCGGCCGAGGACGTGCAGCGCGCCGCCGTCGAGCTCGCCGGGAATTCGGCGGACGCCGCCCGCCGCGCCGAGCTGCTGGAGTTCGTCGGGATCGGCGCTCGGGAAATGGCCGCGATGGTCAGCGAGGCGTCGGCCGATATCGAGACCATGCAGCGCCAGGCGTCGCTGATGCGCGCCTCGCTGAGCGACCAGATGCGGACCTCGGCGAGCCGCACGGCGGTGCTGGAGTCGGTGCGCCTGCCCGAGCTCGTCGCGCAGTCCCTCGAGATCGTGCCCGATATCAGCCGGCGGCGCCTGTGCGTCGAGGCCGACGAATCGCTGCAGCAGGTCGGTGCGGTGCGCGTGGCGCGCACCGTGCTGCGCATGGTGCTGCAGAACCTGATCATCAACGCCGCGGACGCCGTGCGCGACGCCGGCAAGGACCGGGGCGTGCTGCGCGTCGCCGCCGAAATCCTCACCGATGCCGACAAGCGGCAGCTGCACCTGAGCTGCGCCGACGACGGCGTCGGCATTCCGCAGGACAAGCTCGAGCGCGTGTTCGAGAAGGGTTATTCAACCAAGTCCCGCGATACCAACCATGGCATCGGACTGCATTGGTGCGCGACCGCCGTGCTGGCGCTGGGGGGCCGCATCTGGGCCGACAGCGACGGTCCGGGCCGGGGCGCCGCGATGCACCTGGTGTTGCCGCTGGGTGCGCAGGAATCGGGATCGATGGCATGACGACCAGTGAGGTGGGACAGTGACTGACAATAAGCGATCGCCAATCAGGGTGCTCGTCGCCGACGACGAGTCCGATGTCCGCGATGCGTATCGGCAGGTTCTGCTGGAGGCCGACGTCAGCAAGGATCTCGCTGCGTTCCGCAAGCTGCGCGCGCGTCTGTTCAACAAGGCCGACGGCGCCGAGCAGCCGACACCGGCGGCGGCCGGCTCCCTGCCCGCGTTCGATCCGGTGTTCTGCGCGGACGCCGAATCCGCCGTGGAGGCCGTGCGCGCCGCCATGGTCGCCGGCCAGCCGTTTGCCGTGGTGTTTCTCGACATGCGCATGCCGCCCGGAAAGGACGGCGTGTGGGCGGCCAAGTGCATCCGCGACCTCGATCCGGCCGTCGAGATCGTGATCTGCACCGCGTATTCGGACACGGACCCCGGCACCATCGGCGGACTGGTGCCGCCCGAAGACAAGCTCTCCTACCTGCAGAAGCCGTTTCACCCGCACGAGATCCGGCAGATGACCATTTCGCTGGGCAGCAAGTGGCGCGCCGAGCATCGCATCGTCAGGCTGGCCTATTTCGATCCGCTGACCGGCCTCGCGAACCGGCTGCAGGCGCTCGAATGCCTGGACAGCGCGATCGAGGCGGCGCGTACCCAGCAGCGCACGATGGCCGTGCTGTACCTCGACCTCGACAATTTCAAGCGCGTCAACGACACGCTCGGTCATGGCGTCGGCGACCAGCTGCTGTGCGCAGTCGCCGATCGGCTGCGGCGGGTGCTGCGCCACGGCGACGCGGTCTCGCCCACGCACGGACCGGGCCCGCTCTCGGGCCACATTGCGCGCATGGGCGGCGACGAGTTCGTCGCGATCCTTCCCGACCTGCACGCCCCGGACGATGCGGGCGCCGTCGCGGCGCGCCTGATCGAGCAGCTGCAGGTGCCGATCCACCTGGATGAGTATTCGGTCGTGATCACGCCAAGCGTCGGCATCGCGAAATTCCCGGCCGACGGCAACGACGGACAGTCGCTGATGCGCAACGCGGACCTGGCGATGTATTTCGCCAAGCGTCGGGGCGCGGGAAATTTCGCCTATTTCGAGCAGTCGATGACCACGGTGGCGCTGCACCGCTTCGCGATCGAGGCGCAGATGCGCGGCGCGCTCGCGCGCGGCGAGTTCTCGATCCTGTACCAGCCGCAGTTCGACGTGCGCACCAGCGGCGTCTCCGGCATGGAAGCGCTGCTGCGCTGGAACAACCCGGAACTCGGTGCGGTGGAGCCCGAGGACTTCATTCCGGTGGCCGAAGAGACCGGCATGATCATCGAATTGGGCGAATGGGTATTGCGCAATGCATGCGCCCAAGCCAAAGTATGGCGCGACGAGGGACTGCCGCCGGTGCGCATGGCGGTCAATGTATCCGGTCACCAGTTCGCGATGAAGGAATTCCCGGAACTGGTCGGCGCGATCATCAGCGAGACGGGCATCGAGCCCGCGATGCTGGAACTGGAGATCACCGAATCGGTGGTCATGAAGGATGAGAAATGGGCCGAGACGGCGCTGCTCGAACTGAAGAAAATCGGCGTTTCGCTGGCAATCGACGATTTCGGGACCGGCTATTCGAGCCTGGGCAGGCTGCGCAATTTCGCCGTCGACCGGCTCAAGATCGACCGCTCCTTCGTGACCAGCCTGATCGACTGCGACGACGACCGGGCGATCGCTTCGGCGATCATCTCGATGTCCCGGTCGCTGAAGATCAACGTGACCGCCGAGGGCGTCGAGAACTTCCCGCAACTGGCCTTCCTGCTGGAGAACGAATGCCAGGAGGCCCAGGGCTACCTGTTCAGCCGCGCGCTGACGGCGCAGGACGCAAAGAGCCTGCTGACGCGCGCGGCGGCGGTAGGCGAGGAGCCGACCCGTACGGCGCGGCTGCGAACCCTGATCGGCTGAGGCGGCCTTGCTAGGGGCCGCGCGGCCCATGTGGCGGGTGCTGTTCGCCAGCATGGTCGGCACGGCGATCGAGTTCTTCGATTTCTACATCTATGCGGTCGCCGCGGTACTCGTGTTTCCGAAGCTCTTCTTTCCGAAGAGCGATCCGACCACGGCGACGCTCGAGTCCCTGGCGACCTTCGCACTGGCTTTTTTCGCGCGCCCGGTCGGCTCGATGCTGTTCGGCCATTTCGGCGACCGGATAGGGCGCAAGGCGACGCTGGTGACGGCGCTGCTGACGATGGGCCTGTCGACCGTCGCGATCGGCCTGCTGCCGACCTACGGCTCGATCGGCGTATACGCGGCACTGCTGCTCGCCCTGTGCCGCGTGGGGCAGGGCCTGGGACTCGGCGGCGAATGGGGTGGGGCGGTGCTGCTGGCGACGGAGAATGCGCCGCCCGGCCGGCAGGCCTGGTACGGCTGCTTTCCCCAGCTCGGTGCGCCGGTCGGGTTCCTGTGCTCGACCGGCACGTTCCTGCTGCTCGGCAGGACCCTGAGCCCCGCGCAATTCATGGCCTGGGGCTGGCGCGTGCCGTTCCTGGCGAGCGCGCTGCTGGTCGCCACCGGCCTGTACGTCCGCCTGAAGCTGACCGAGACCCCCGCGTTTCGCGAGGTCCTCGACCGGGGCGGCCGCGTGCGCGTGCCGATGCTGGTCGTGTTCGCCAGGCACTGGCGCGCCGTGCTGACCGGCACGATCGGCTCGGTCGCGACCTTCGTGATCTTCTACCTGATCAACGTGTTTTCGCTGAGCTGGGCCACGGGCAGCCTCGGCTATTCGCGCCAGGATTTCCTCATCCTGCAGATGTTCGCCGTGCTGTTCTTCGCCGCGATGATCCCGGTGTCGGCGCTGCTCGCGGACCGGATCGGCGGACGCGCGATGCTGATCATCGCCAGCCTGCTGCTGTGCGCATTCGGATTCCTGTTCCAGCCGCTGTTCGGCAGCGGCGGCCCGGCCGGCGTGCTGGCCTACCTGGTCATCGGCTTTACGCTGACCGGGATCACGTACGGGCCGCTCGGCAGCGCGCTGTCCTCGCTGTTCCCGACCGCGATACGCTATACCGGCACGTCGCTCGCGTTCAACTTCGCGGGGATTCTCGGCGGCTCGTTCGCGCCCGCGATCGCGACCTGGCTGGCCAGGCACTACGGGCTCGCGTCCGTCGGCTATTACCTCAGCGTCGCCTCGCTCCTGTCGCTGCTCGCCCTGCTGTTCGTGCGCGTCCACGACGAGGGCGCGGCGGGCGCCTAGCGCCGCCGGCCGGGCGCCCGGGGCTCAGGCGCCAGGCTGGCTCATCTGCTCGAGCAGCTGCTCGACGCGCGCGAACAGCTTCTCCTCGGTGCGGGCCTCGTGCGCGAAGCGCAGCTTCAGGGATCCCTCGAGGCGGTACTCCTTCGGGCGGGACTGGATCAGCCTGAGCACGCGCGCGGTATCGATCCGGTTGTCCGGCTCGAACACGATGTAGCCGCTGCTGGGCCCGGCATCGATCTTGCGGATGCCGAGCGCCGCGGCGCGCAGCTTGATGCGCCGGATGCGGAACAGTGACAGCGTAAACGGCGGCATCGGTCCGAAGCGGTCGATCAGCTCGACCTTCAGTTCGTCGAGGTCCTCGGCCGTCGAGACCGTCGCGATGCGCTTGTACAGGACGAGGCGCAGGTGCACGTCCGGCACGTAGTCCTCGGGTATCAGCGCCGGCAGGTGCAACTCCACCTCCGGGCCGGCGTCCAGCGGACTCTCGAGGTCCGGCTGCTTGCCGGCCTTCAGCGCGGCAACCGCCCGCTCCAGCATTTCCATGTACAGGTTGAAGCCGATTTCGTGGATCTGGCCGCTTTGCTCCTCGCCCAGCAGCTCGCCGGCGCCGCGGATCTCCAGGTCGTGGGTGGCCAGCGTGAAGCCGGCGCCGAGTTCCTCGAGCGATTCGATCGCCTCGAGGCGCTTGATGGCATCGGCGGTCATGGCCTTGCGCGGCGGCGTGATCAGGTAGGCATAGGCGCGATGGTGCGAGCGGCCGACGCGGCCGCGCAGCTGGTGGATCTGCGCGAGGCCGAAACGGTCGGCGCGGTCGATCACGATCGTGTTGGCGGTGGGCACGTCGATGCCGCTTTCGATGATGGTCGTGCAGACCAGCAGGTTGAAGCGGCGATGATAGAAATCGAGCATCAGCTGCTCCAGCTCGCGCTCGCGCATCTGCCCGTGGCCGACCGCGACCTGCGCCTCGGGCACCAGCTTGCGCAGCGCCTGCGGCCGTCTTCTCGATCGTCTCGATCTTGTTGTGCACGATAGTAGACCTGCCCGCCGCGGCGTAGTTCGCGCAGCACGCCTCGCGCACCACCGTCTCGTTCCATTCGATGACGAAGGTCTTGATCGCCAGGCGTTCGGCCGGCGGCGTCGCGATCAGCGACAGGTCGCGCAGCCCGCCCATCGCCATGTTGAGCGTGCGCGGGATCGGCGTCGCGGTCAGCGTCAGCACGTCGACCTCGGCGCGCAGCGCCTTCAGCCGCTCCTTGTCGCGCACGCCGAAGCGGTGTTCCTCGTCGACGACGATCAGCCCCAGGTCCTTGAAGCGGGTCTTGCCCTGCAGCAGGCGCTGGGTCGCGATCACGATGTCGACCGATCCCGAGGCGATGCCCTCGAGCACCGCGCGGCCTCCTTGCTGCGTGCGGAAGCGCGACAGGCTTTCGATGCGCACCGGCCAGTCGGCGAAGCGGTCGCGTGAAGTTCGTGCAGTGCTGCTGCGCCAGCAGCGTCGTCGGCACCAGCATCGCGACCTGCTTGCCGGCCTGCACGGCGACGAACGCGGCGCGCATCGCCACCTCGGTCTTGCCGAAGCCGACGTCCCCGCAGACGACCCGGTCCATCGGCTTGCCGGACTCGCATGTCGGCGAGCACCTGGCGTATCGCCTCGCCTGGTCGGCGGTCTCCTCGAACGGAAAGCCGCTTGGAAGGCGTGGTACTCGGCCTCGGCGGCGACGATCGACGTGCCCTGGCGCGCGGCGCGCCGGGAGTAGCAGGTCGAGCAGTTCGGCGGCGACGTCGCGGACGCGCTGCGCGGCCTTGCGCCGCGCCTTCTGCCACTGGTCGCTGCCGAGCTTGTGCAGCGGCGCGGTCTCGGCGGGCGCGCCGGTGTAGCGGGTGACCAGGTGCAGCGCGTGCACCGGCACGTAGAGCCGGTCGCCGTCGGCGTATTCGAGCACCAGGAATTCGCCGCTCTGGCCGGCGATGTCCATGGGCTGCAGGCCCACGTAGCGGCCGACGCCGTAGGTCTCGTGCACGACCGGCGCGCCGATGCGCAGGTCCGTCAGTTCGCGCGAGGATCTTCGCCGGGTCCGCGGTCGGCGCGCCGCCGCCGCCGCTCCTGGCGCGCGCGGTCGCCGAACAGCTGCGTCTCGGTCGAGGATCTCGAGCGGCGGGTTCTGCAGGCGCAGCCCGCTCACCGCCGCGCACGACCGCGATGCCGAGCTTCTGCGTCGCCGGCGAGGAAGCTCGCGCAAAGCCTGCGTATACGCGCGGCGACAGGCCGCGCGCGCGCAGCAGCTCGAGCAGCAGTTCGCGCCGCCCCGCCGATTCGGCGGCGATCAGCACGCGCGCATCGCCCGCGGTCAGGTGCGCGGCGAGCGCGGCGGCGGGTTCATCGGCGCGTGCATCGATGCGCACCGTGGCCGGGGCCGTGCTGGCGAAATTCTGCACCGGGATCGCCTCGCCCGCGTCCTGCGGCGCGGGCCACTCGAAGCTGCGCAGGTGCACGCGCGGCAAGGCGTCGCAGCAGGCCCGGAACTCATCGGGCGCAAGGAAGATCTCGGCCGGATCGAGGATCGGGCGCTGCCGGTCGTGTCCCAGCTGATCGTGACGCTGCACGATGGAGTTCCATAACTCGGGCGCCGTGGAGCTGGCCTCGTTGACGTCGACGATCACGCTGGCCGGCGGCAGGTACTCGAACAGATGCGAGGTGCGTTCGAAGAACAGCGGCAGGTAATACTCGATGCCGCCCGGGGCGATCCCCTGCGCTCACGTCGCGGTAGATCGCGTGCTCGGACAGGTCGCCGGGAAAGCGCAGGCGGTAGCGCCGGCGGAACTCGCGGATCGCATCCGGATGCAGCGGGGTTTCCCGTGCGGGCAGCAGTTCGATGCGTTCGAGCTTGTCGCCGCGAGCGCTGCGAATCCGGATCGAAGCGCCGGATGCTGTCGACGTCGCGGTCCAGCAGGTCGATGCGCAACGGGCTGTCGGAGCCCATCGGGAAGACGTCGAGCAGCGAGCCGCGGACCGCGAACTCGCCGTGCGCGACGACCTGCGTGACTGCCGCGTAGCCGGCCGCCGTCAGCCGGGCGCGCAGCGCCTCGAGGTCCAGCGCTTCCCCGACATGCACGCGCAGCGAATACGCCTCGATGTAGCTGCGCGGCGCCAGTCGCTGCAGCAGCGTCTCGACGGCGACGATCCAGATGCCGCGGCCGGATCTGGGCAGCGCGGCGAGCGTCGCAAGGCGCGCGGAGGTGATGTCGGGGTGCGCGGAGAAGCCGTCGTAGGGCAGCGTCTCGAAGTCCGGAAAGACCTGCACCCGCAGTCCGTCGGCCGCAAAAAAGGCGATTTCATCGCACAGCGACTCTGCATCCCGCGAGTTCGGCGCGATCACGAGCAGTGGCCCGTTCGCCGCCGGAGCCGCTTCCGCGATGGCCAGCGACGCGGCGGCGCCGTAGAGCTGCCCCCAGCGGATCTGTGCAGCAGGGGCGAATGGCAGGCGCGGAGCGAGTAAGGTCATCGTGTCGGGAACAGCGGGGGCGCAGATGGGCAACAGAGAATCCGCCGCGCGTCAGTGACGGCGCGGCTGGGTGAGCATCGACCGACGCGGATGTTACTTGATCGGGGATTTACCCGGCAACCGGCGGCGCAGCGGCAGGCGCGGCCTCGGTCACGACCGCATGGATGACATGGTCATATTCGAAGAAAACGGTGAAGCCCGAATATTCCCAGCGGGAAATGGGCGGCTTGCCGACCGCGGGAACTTTCGTGACCGGATCGCCGAATTTCCCGGCGACCTGTTCCATGGTCATGCCGCGCGTCGGCGTCGGCAGCGACGATTCCCTGACGGCAATGCCGGTGTCGGTGGCAATGGTCTCGGCGGCGCAGTATCCGCTTAAGGACGCGGCCAGAACCCCGGCGACCAGCAGGACTCGATTGCTCATGGCAGACCTCGGTGCTTATAGCATAATAGCGTAGACTATAGCAGGTTGCCCAATGCCCCCGATTTGACACAATTAACACTCTGCTCTCGTCACCCTGAAGCCCCAAGCGCCATGGCCTGATACCCTGCATGTTCCAGCCCCTTCCGGTCTTCGTGGGCCTGCGCTATTCGGTCGCCCGCGAGCACAGCTTCTTCGTCTCGTTCATCACCTGGGTTTCGCTGCTCGGCGTAGCCCTCGGGGTCGCGGCGCTGATCACCGTGCTGTCGGTCATGAACGGGTTCGAGACGGAGTTGCGCTCGCGGCTGCTGAGCGTATCCGCCCATGCCGTCATTGACGCCGGCGGCGCGCCGATCAGCGACTGGCGCACCCGATTGGTGCAGCTGCGCGGCGCGGCGGGACTGGCCGGCGCGGCGCCTTTTCTGGACACCGATGCCATGCTCAGCAAGGGCCCGCAGATGAGCGGCGCCGTGGTGCGCGGCGTTGACCCGGATCTCGAGCCGCAGGTCTCCGCGATCGCCGATTCGATGCGCGAGGGCACGCTCAGGGACCTGCAGCCGGGCCTAAACCGCATCATCCTCGGCCGCAGCCTCGGCTACCAGCTGCAGGCCGGCGTCGGCGATGCGGTGACGGTGATGATTCCGGGCGGCGCGAACGCGGGCAGCGGCGGGGCGCCGGTGCCGCGCCTGCAGCAGTTCGAGGTGGCGGGCACCTTCGAGGTCGGACTGCAGGATCACGACAGCACGCTCGCGCTGGTCCACTGGCAGGACGCTGCGGCGCTGCGCGGCCTCGCCGGCCCGACCGGCATCCGCCTGCGCTTCACCGACGTGCTGGATGCGCCGCGCCTCGCGCAGGCTGCGCTGCGGCGGCTGGCGCCGGGTTTGCAGGTGCGCGACTGGACGCAGGAGAACGAGGCCTATTTCCGCGCCATCCGCATCGAGAAGACCATGATGGGCCTGATCCTGCTGCTGATCGTGGCGGTGGCCGTGTTCAACATCGTCGCGATGCTGGTCATGGTCGTCACCGACAAGCGCACCGATATCGCGATCCTGCGCACGCTAGGGCTGAGCCCGCGCGGCGTGCTCGGCGTGTTCATGACCCAGGGCCTGCTGATCGGCTGGCTCGGCACCGCGGTCGGCGTGGCGCTGGGCCTTGGCCTGGCGCTGAACGTCGGCGTGATCGTGCCCGGCCCTCGAGCAGACTTTCGGCTTCCACATCATGGATCCGGACGTCTATTACATCGCGGCGATCCCCAGCGAGACCCATGCGCGGGACGTGATCTGCATCGCGCTGGCGGCCTGCTGCTGACGTTCCTGGCGACGATCTATCCGGCGCTGCGCGCGGCGCGCACGGCGCCGGCCGAGGCGTTGCGCTACGAATGATGCGCTACCGCTACGAAGGATTCGTCGGCATCGCGCTACCTGCGGGCATCGCCGCGGCGCGGGTTCGTGTCGCTGATCGCGGGCATCGCGATCCTCGGCCTGAGCGTCGGCGTCGCGGTGCTGATCGTCGTGCTCTCGGTCATGAACGGCTTCGAGGAGGAGCTGCGCACCCGGATCCTGAGCCTGACCGCGCACGCGACGCTCTCGGGCCTCGACGGGCGCATCGCGCACTGGCGCCCCGACCTCGACCGGCTCGGCAGGTTCCCGGGGGTCGAGGCCGCCGCACCGTACGTCGAGGCGCAGGGCATGATGACCCACGACGGCAAGTCCTCCGGCGTGCTGCTGCGCGGCGTCGTGCCGGCCGACGAGCGGCGCGTGTCCGACGTCATGCGCACCTCGTTTCGGGGGCTCTCGATGATCTGCTGCCGGGCCGCTATCGCGTCATTCTCGGCAAGGCGCTGGCGCAGGAGCTCGGGGTACGCGTCGGTGAGCGCGTGGTGCTGATCGTCGCGCAGGGCGATGTGACGCCGGTCGGCATACTGCCGCGCATGCGCAGCTTCGAGGTCGCCGGCATCCTCTCGGTCGGCATGTACGAGTATGACCGGCGCATTGCGCTGGTTTCGATGACGGATGCCGCGCGGCTCCTGCAGATGGGCGACGACATCACCGGCATACGTCTCGCGCTGTACGACATGTATGCGGCGCCGCGGATCGTGCGCGACGCGGCGCTCGCGCTGGGCGGCGGCTTCTACGTCGAGGACTGGACCGGCCAGCACGTCAACTTCTTCCGCTCCATCGAGATCACGAAGCGCATCCTGTTCGTGATCCTCTCCCTGGTCGTCGCCGTCGCCGCGTTCAACATCGTCTCGACGATGGTCATGGTCGTCAAGGACAAGCGCCGCGACATCGCGATCCTGCGCACCTTCGGCTCCTCCCCGCGCAGCATCCTTGCGGTCTTCGTCGATCCAGGGCAGCCTGATCGGGCTGCTCGGCATAGGCCTCGGCGTGCTGCTCGGCCTGGTCGTCGCCGTCAACCTGCAGGAGCTGGTGCACGCGCTGGAGGCATCGTCGGCTTCAAGTTCCTCGATGCGCGCGTATATTTCATGAGCGACCTGCCGGCACATGTAAGATCGGGCGACGTGGTGCGGATCTGCGCGGTGGCATTCGTGCTCGCGTGCCTGTCGACGGTGTATCCGGCCTGGCGCGCCGCGCGGCTGCTGCCGGCCGAGTCGCTGCGCAATGACTGAGCGGCAGGCAATGCACAGGGGAAGCTTCCGGTGAACGACACGGCGAACGGTTTGGTGCTCGACGGCAGGGACCTGTGCAAGGATTTCACGCAGGGCGGCGTCGTCCTGCAGGTGCTGCGCGGCGCATCGATCGCCGTGCGCCCGGGCGAGCGCATCGCGATCGTCGGCGCCTCCGGATCCGGCAAGACCACGCTGCTGCAGATGCTCGGCGGCCTGGACCTGCCGACCCGCGGATCGGTGCGCATTGCCGGCGCCGCGATGCACGAGCTCAGCGACACCGAGCGCGGCAAGCTGCGCAACAGGGCGGTCGGTTTCGTCTACCAGTTCCACCATCTGCTGCCGGAGTTCACGGCGCTCGAGAACGTCGCGATGCCGCTGCTGGTGCGGCGCATGCGGCCTCGGGCCGCGCGCGAGGCCGCGGCCGCGCTGCTCGCGCGGGTCGGGCTGGCCGGGCGGCTCACGCACCGGCCCTCGCAGCTCTCGGGCGGGGAGCGCCAGCGCGCGGCCGTTGCGCGCGCGCTGGTGACGCGCCCGCAGCTCGGTGCTGGCCGACGAGCCGACCGGCAACCTGGATGGCGCCAATGCCGCGCAGGTCTTCGCGCTGATGCTGGAGCTCAACCGCGAACTCGGCACGAGCCTGGTCATCGTGACCCACGACGAGCGCCTCGCGGCGCGCATCGACCGGATCCTGACGCTGGTCGACGGCGTCCTCAGCGAGCGGGACCCGGCACGCGCCTGACGCGGGCGGCGCGCCGGCGCCGCAGGTGATAGATCACGCGCGCGCGCCATAGCGCCTGCGCGAGCACATAGCCGAGAGAGGCGGCGACGCAGCCCAGCACCAGGGAGCCGAGCAGCAGGGGCGACCACAGCTGGTGAAGCGCGTCGCCCATGTGCTGGTGCGCGATCTGCTGCACGAACGGCATGAAATCCAGGCCCATCAGCTTTGCGCCGACCCATACCGAGCCGAGCACCTGAGGCAGCCACGTGACCGGATTGCTGACGAAGACCGTCGCGAACAGCACCGGCAGGTTCAGGCGCAGCATGACGCCGAAGATCGAGCACAGCAGCAGGTGGACCGGCAGCGGCGGGGCGGGCGGAATGAAGGCGATGAACAGGCCCAGCGCGAACGCCCGGGTGACGCTCGCGCGGTGAAAGGTCCAGCACTGCGCCTGGCTGAAGACGGCAGCGAACCACCTGAGAAACCAGTGCTTCTCGAGCGTGCCGCGGTCGGGTGTGTTCCGTTTCAGCCAGCGTCGCATGCAATCTGACTCGCTTAACTCCCGCCGGACATTATGCAGCTTTTGCGTCCCCGGGACCGGTCGCGGCTCGCAAAGCGGTTAATTTGTCGTTTTGGGCGCCAGGCCGCAGCCAAAACGCGGATTTGCCGGGCGCGGGAGCGCCGGATCGCGATCGCCGGCATGCTGTCTCTGCGCAGCACGCTCAAGTATCATGCCCGGGTTCTGTCAAAGCGGGGAACCAGAGCTCAATGTGGGAGATCATTCGTGCCGGCGGCGCCTTCATGTGGCCGATCGTGTTCTGCTCGGTGGTTTCGGTCGCCATCATCTGCGAGCGCTTCTGGACGCTGCAAAGCGGCCGCGTCATTCCGCCCGACCTGTCGGCCAAGGTCTGGAACTGGATCGAGACCGACCAGATCAACGACAAGCTGATCGCCGCGCTCGAGCAGAACTCGCCTCTCGGCGAGCTGCTCGCCATCGGCCTCGCGAACCGCAACAAGCCGCGCGACATGATGGTCGAGCGCCTCGAGGACGGCGGGCGGCACGTCGTGCACGCCCTGGAGCGCTTCCTGAATACGCTCGGCACCATCGCCGCGGTCGCGCCGCTGCTCGGCCTGCTCGGCACCGTCGCCGGCATCATCCACGCGTTCAACGCCATCACGGCCAACGGCCTCGGCGACCCGCGGGTCCTGTCGGGCGGCATCGGCGAGGCGCTGATCACGACCGCGGCGGGCCTCACCGTCGCGATCCCGTCGCTGATCGCCTACCGCTTCCTGCGCGGCAAGGTCGAGCGCCTGGTGGTATTGATGGAAAAGGAAGCCATGCGCATGGTCGATGCGCTGGACGTGAGCACCGACGCCGGCCGGACCCGCGGCAAATGAACCTGCGCCCGCGCCACCGCGAGGATCCGGAGATCAACCTGATCTCGCTGATCGACGTGCTGCTCGTGCTGCTGATCTTCTTCATGGTCTCGACGACGTTTCAGCAGGAGGGGCGCGTCAAGGTGCACCTGCCGCAGGCGAGCGAAGTGCCGGTGCCGCACGCCGGGCAGGAGCCGCTGGTGATCACGGTCACCGCGGACGGCAATTACCGGCTCAACGAACGCACGCTGATCAACAACACCCCCGACGTACTGCGCGACGCGCTGCTCAAGGAAGCGGGTTCCGCGCGCGGGCCGGTGACGATCAGGGCCGACGCGCGCGCCACGCACCAGGCCGTCGTGACCGCGATGGACGTGGCGGGCCATCTCGGCTTTGCCGAACTGAACATCGCCACGATGCACCAGGAAGCGGCTCCTTGAGCGCGAAGCCGGCGCCACCGCAGGCAGCCGCCGCATGGGACATCTACAGGCGGCTGCTGCGCTACGCGAGGCCTTATATCGGCGCCTTCTCGATCGGCGTGTGCGGCATGATCCTGTTTGCAGCCAGCGACGCCTCGCTCGCCTACCTCGTCAAGGTGTTCCTGAACGGCGCGTTCATCAGCAGGAATCCGCAGATCCTGTGGATGGTGCCGGTCGGCGTGATCGTGCTGTTCACGGTCCGCGGCATCGGCGACTACGTGTCGAACTATTTCCCCGGCTGGGTCGGCCGGCAGGTGATCAAGGGCCTGCGCCGCGACGTCTTCGCCCACTACCTGCGGCTGCCGACCGCGTACTTCGACACCCAGCAGTCCGGCCATCTGCTGTCGAAACTCACGTACAACATCGAGCTCGTCGCCGATGCCGCGACCAATGCCTCGATCTCGCTGATCCGCGACAGCCTGACGATGCTGTTCCTGATCGGCTACCTGTTCTACCTGAACTGGCGGCTGGCGGTGTTCTGCCTCGCGGCGGGGCCCGTGATCGGCTGGCTGATGCAGGTCACGAACCGCAGCTTCCGGCGCTACAGCGCGCGCATCCAGGGCTCGATGGGGGACATCACGCGCGTCGCGAAGGAGGCGATCGACGCGCACCGGCTGATCAAGATCTTCAACGCCGAGGAACACCAGACGCAGCGCTTCGAGCAGGTCAACGAGCACAACCGGGCCTCGAACATGAAGCTGGCGCGGGCCAAGGCGATCAGCAACCCGGTCGTGCAGCTGATGGCCGCCTGCGCCCTGGCGGCCGTGCTCTACGTCGCGATCGGCCAGGTCTTCGCGCACAGCATGCAGTTCGACGACTTCATGGCGTTCATGACCGCGGCGCATGCTGGTGCCCGCGCCGCTGCGCCGCCTGGTGCAGATCAGCGGTCCGCTGCAGCAGGGAATCGCGGCCGGGCAGAGCGTGTTCGAGCTGATGGATCATCCCGGCGAGGGCAGCGGCGGGGAGCGCCGCATCCGGCGCGCGCGCGGCGAGATCGAATTCCGGCACGTATCCTTCGATTACGGCACCGACAAGGGCGACGTGCTGCGCGACGTCAGCTTCAAGGTGCAGCCGGGGGAGACCGTCGCGCTCGTGGGCCGCTCCGGCAGCGGCAAGACGACGCTGGTCAGCCTCGTGCCGCGCTTCTACGACGTGACCGAGGGCAGCGTGCTGCTCGACGGCGTCGACGTGCGCGAATACCGGCTCACCGACCTGCGCGCGCAGATCGGCCTCGTCAGCCAGGACGTCGTGCTGTTCAACGACACGATCCGCAACAACATCACCTTCAATGCAACCGACAGGAGCGACGCCGCGGTCGAGGCGGTGGCGCGCTCCGCGAACGTGATGGAGTTCGTCGCGCAGCAGCCGCTGGGCCTTGCGACGCTGCTGAACGACCGCGGCCAGAACCTGTCGGGCGGGCAGCGGCAGCGCATCTCGATCGCGCGCGCGCTGCTGAAGGATTCGCCGATACTCGTGCTCGACGAGGCAACCGCGGCGCTGGACAACGAGTCGGAGCGGCGCGTGCAGCAGGAACTGGCGCTGCTGATGCGCGGGCGCACGACGCTCGTGATTGCGCACCGGCTCTCGACCGTCGAGGGCGCCGACCGCATCATCGTGCTCGACAAGGGCAGGATCGCCGAATCCGGCACGCACCGTGAACTTCTGGCGCTCGGGGGCCTGTACGCCGCACTGCACGGGATGCAGTTCAACGAGTAGCGGGACGAGCCGCCCATGCGCCTGCAAGCCTGGCTCAACCGGATCTGGTACGGCCGATCCACGGCCGCCGTGGTGGCTGCAGCCGTTCGCGGCCCTCTACGGCCTCGCGAGCGCCGCGCGCCGCTGCGCGTACCGGCGCGGATGGCGGCGCACCGCAACGCTGTCGCGGCCGGTCGTCGTGGTCGGCAACCTCACCGTCGGCGGAACCGGCAAGACGCCGCTGGTCATGTGGCTCGCGCAGCAGCTCGCGCAGCGCGGCTTGCGGCCCGGCATCGTCACGCGCGGATTCGGCGGCAGCGCGCGAGAGGCGCGGATGGCCGGCCCGGCGGACGATGCGGCGGTGATCGGCGACGAGGCGCTGCTGATGGTGCGTCGCACCGGCCTGCCGGTGGCGGTCGGCCGCGACCGCCCGGCGGCGGCGCAGGTCCTGATCGACGCAGGCTGCGACGTGATCGTCAGCGATGACGGCCTGCAGCACCTCGCGCTGCCAAGGGTATGCGAAATCGCCGTGATCGACGCCGAACGCGGCTTCGGCAACGGCGCACTGCTGCCGGCCGGGCCGCTGCGCGACGCGCCGGCGCGCCTGGATGCCGTCGACGCGGTCGTGGTCAACGGCGCCGGCTCCTACGCGGGCCGCGGTTACGCGATGCGCCTTAAGGCGGACCGGGCGATCGCGCGGCTCGGCGGTGCGGCCAGGCCGCTGGGCGAATTCGCCGGTGCGAGCGTGCATGCGATAGCCGGAATCGGCAACCCGGAGCGCTTTTTCAGTATGCTGCGCAGCTGCGGCATCCGGGTCACGCCGCATGCGCTCGATGATCATGCACCAATCCAGAGCGCGGATGTCAGCTTCGGTGACGACAATGCGGTGCTGATGACCGAGAAGGATGCCGTAAAATGTCCCGCGCCCGGCACCGGCCCGCAGTGGGTCGTTCCGGTGGACGTGGTGTTCACCGATGCGGATGCCGCGGCGCTGCTGCAGGTCGTGACGCGCACGATCGGCGGCTCTCAACAACGCGCAGGCGAGGGTTCACGTGGATAAGCGATTGCTGGAATTGTTGGTCTGTCCCATCTGCAAGGGGCCGCTGCAGTATGTGGCGGGTGGCGCAACGAGCGAACTGGTCTGCCGCGCGGACCGGCTGGCATATGTCGTACGCGACGGCATCCCGGTCATGATGCCCGAGGATGCGCGCGCGCTCGAAAGCGGCGATCCGCTGCTAGAGCGCTGAGCCGCGAGGCCGCCGTTACGTGTTCCACGTGGTCATACCGGCACGCTACGCCGCAGCCAGGCTGCCGGGCAAGCCGCTGTCCCTGATCGCCGGGCGACCGCTGATCCAGTGGGTCTGGGAGCGCACGCGCTCGTGCGGCGCCGCGTCCGTGGTCATCGCGACCGACGATGAACGGATTCGCGAGACCGTGCGCGCCTTTGGGGCGGATTGCGCGATGACCCGGACGTCACACGCGTCCGGGACCGACCGGGTCGCCGAGGTCGTGCAGCAGCGGGGCTTCGCCGACGAGGACATCATCGTCAATGTGCAGGGCGATGAGCCGCTGATCGAGCCGCAGCTGGTGGCGAATCTCGCCGACGCGCTGCGCCAGCGTCCCGCCTTCGACATCGCGACGGCGGTGGCCCCGGTGCACAGCCTGGAGGAATTTCTCGATCCGAACTGCGTCAAGGCCGTGCGCTCGATCGATGGCCGGGCCCTGTATTTCAGCCGCGCGCCGGTGCCCTGGCCGCGCGACCAGAGCGAGGCGGGGCGGCCGGCCGCGTTCGACGGCGCGTGGCGCCACATCGGCATCTACGCGTACCGGGTCCGCAGCCTGCGCCGGTTCACGGCCGCCCTGCCGACTCCTCTGGAACAGACCGAAAAGCTGGAACAGCTGCGCGCGCTCGAGCACGGCATGAGCATCTATTGCCTGGCACTGCCGGAGGCGCCGCCGGCGGGCGTCGACACGCCTGCGGATCTCGAGCGTATACGCGCGCGACTGGGCGGCGTGTGACGCGGATCCTGTTCGTCTGCCTCGGCAATATCTGCCGCAGTCCCACGGCCGAGGGGGTGCTGCGCCATCTGCTTGCGGCGACGGCGCCTGACCTGCCGGTCGAGATCGATTCGGCCGGAACCGACGCGTATCACGTCGGCGTGCCGCCGGATCCGCGCAGCCAGCGCGTGGCCCGCAACCGGGGCATAGAGATCGGCGGACTGCGCGCCCGGCAGGTCAGTATCGAGGATTTCCGGCGCTTCGACCTGATCCTGGCGATGGACCAGCACAATCTGCGCGACCTGCAGGCGATCCGGCCCGCCGACGCCCGGGCGCGGCTGCGGCTGTTCCTCGACTACGCGCCGCAACTGCAGCGCACCGTCGTGCCCGATCCGTACCAGGGCGATGAGGCGGATTTCGAGGCGGTGCTGGACCTGACCGAGGCCGCTTCGCGTGGCCTGATCGCGGCGCTGAGAGCCTCCGCGGACGCCCGCTGATGCCGTTCACGCTGTCGCACATCGGCGCCGTGCTGCCGTTTTCCCGTTTCCTGAAGGCTCGGCAAATGCTGTCGGCCGCCGTCATCGGCAGCATGGCGCCGGACTTCGGCATCTTCATGCCGTGGCGCATGATGCGCGTCGAAACGCACGGCGTGCTGCCTCTCGCGACATTCATCCTGCCGGCCGGGCTCGCGGGCTTCTGGCTGTTCCAGTTCCTGATCAAGCCGGCGATGCTGGCGGTGCTCCCGGACCATGCCTATCAGCTGGCACGCCCGTTCGAGCCCAGGGCGAACATCCGCAGTCTGGGAGCCTGGCTTGTGGCCGCCACGGGTGTCCTGCTGGGTGCGCTGACCCACCTGATCTGGGATGCGTTCACGCACGAGGGTGCGCGCGGCATGCGCATGATCCCGGCGCTCGATGAACTGATGCTCGGCCTCGGCACCCACCACCTGGCCGGCCAGCGCCTGCTGCAGGACATCAGTTCACTGGCGGGCTTCGCGATCATCGGCGTGTGGCTCGCCTGGGCCCTGCGCGGCCACACGGCGCCGGTCACGGAGCCGCGTCCGCTCGGTCCCGGCGAACGCGCGCTGTGGATCTGCTTCTATGGCCTGATGATCGTGCTGGCCACGATCGTGACGCTGTTCCTGATGCACGATGCCGAACCCGGACGCGGCGGCATCAACGCCGCGACCAACGATGCCGCGGTCGCCGGGCTTCGGGGGCTGGGGTTTTCCCTGCTCGCAGTCAGCCTCATCCTGGACCTGCGCCTGCGCAGGGGAAAGCCTGCACAGGCACAGGAACATCCGCCGTAGCGGCCGGCGCTAGCGGTCGTCGGGACCGCTGCGCGGCACCTCGCTGGGCACCGACGACCAGACGACGTATTTCGGATCGCCGCCCGCAGCGGCGGCGGCGGGCGGCGCGGCCGGCCTCGGCTCCGGCGCATTATCCCGGGCGGGCGGCGCTGCAACGCGCTCCCGGTCCGGCTCGCCTGACGATGACGATGCGGGCGCCGGGGGCGCCGGGGGTGCCGAGGGCTGTGGGGGCGCAGCAGGCGCAGGCGCACGGGCGTTGTCGCCAAAGAAGTCCGGTGTACCGCTGTAGTTGCCGGATCCGGTCTCGCCGCCGCCAGAGGGCGCATTGGTCCCGCTCGGTGCAGGGGTTGCGCCGCTCGCGGGATTGTCCCCGCCACCATCACGGCGCCCGCGGCCGCGTCGACGCCGCCCACGGCCGCCGCGTTCGCCGCGCTCGTTGCGATCGCCGCGATCGGCGTTCGCTTCGTTGTCGCGCGGCTGGTCACCGCGCGGCGGCTGATCGCCGCGCGGGGGCTGGTCGCCGCGCGGGGGCTGGTCACCACGCGGCGCCTGGTCGCTGCGGGGCGCCTGGTCGCCGCGGGGCGGCTGATCGGCGCGCGTCGCCTGGTCATTGCGCGGCGGCTGATCGGCACGCGCGCCCTCCGGGCGTGGCCCGCTTCGCGGGCGGTCACGGCGCGGCTCGTCGCGGCGCGGCTCGTCACGGCGGGGTTCATCGCGGCGCGCTTCGCGCGGGCGCTCGCCGCGGCCGTCGCGGTTGCGATTGCGGTCGCGGTCCCGATAGCGGTCCTGGCGCGCGTCGCGATGAGCAGGGCGTTCGCGCTGGGCGTGGTGGGCTTCCGGCGCCGGCGCCGGCGGCGCTGCCGCTGGCCTGGAGCCGAACAGCCAGATCCAGAAGCGCGGAATATGCCCAGTTGCGGTCCCGGTGCCACGACGGCGGGAGCCGGGGCCGGTGCCGGCTCCGGCACCGGCACGATCGGCGCCGCCGAGGCAGGCAGTATGCTCGGCACCAGCGGCGCGTCGCCCTGCGGCTTCTTGTCGCGGTTGCCGATATTCGAGTCATCGATGGTCGGCTGCTCGGCGATCTGGTAGCTCGCCGTGGTGTTCTCGGGCAGTTCCTTCTCGTCATCGCGGATGCGGCGCAGCGTGTACGCCGGAGTCTGCATGTGCGGATTCGGCACGATGACCAGCGACACCTTGTCGCGCGACTCGATCTGGTTGCAGCCAATCGCGCTTCTCGTTGATCAGGTAGGTGGCGACGTCGACCGGCACCTGCGCGATCACGCGGCCGGTGCGCTCCTTGCGCGCCTCCTCGCCGATCAGGCGCAGGAATCGCGAGCGACATCGATTCGACGCCGCGGATCGTGCCCATGCCGCTGCAGCGCGGGCAGTTGATGTGCGTCGTTTCGCTCAAGCGCCGGCCGCAGGCGCTGGCGCGACATCTCGAGCAGGCCGAAGCGCGACAGGCGGCCGAGCTGGATGCGCGCGCGGTCCATCTTCACCGCATCGCGCAGCATGTCCTCGACCGCGCGCTGATTCGCTGGTCGATTCCATGTCGATGAAGTCGATGACGATCAGGCCGCCGATGTCGCGCAGGCGCAGCTGGCGGGCGATTTCCTCGGCCGCCTCCAGGTTGGTATTGCGCGCGGTGGCCTCGATGTCGCCGCCGCGCGTGCTGCGCGCCGAGTTGATGTCGATCGACACCAGCGCCTCGGTGTGGTCGATGACGAGGCTGCCGCCCGAGGGCAGCGTGACCTTGTGCGAGTAGGCCGACTCGATCTGGCTCTCGATCTGGTAGCGCGTGAACAGCGGCACGTCGGATCCTGGTAGAGCTTGAGCTTGCGCTGTGCATCGGGCGGCATGAAGCGCTGCATGTATTCCTGCGCCTTCTGGAAGGCCTCGCGGCTGATCGATCAGGCATCTCGCCGACGTCGTCGGAGAAGTAATCGCGCAGGGCGCGCGTGACCGCGTCGCTTTCCTGGAAGATCAGGAACGGCGCCGGGCGGCCGTCGTTGGCCGCGACGATCGCGTCCCACGGCGGTCTTGAGATTGTTCAGGTCCCATTGCAGCTCTTCGGTCGTGCGGCCGACGCCGGCGGTGCGCACGATCGCGCCCATGCCGTCGGGGATCTGCAGTGCGTTCATGGCCTCGCGCATCTGGTCGCGGTCCTCGCCCTCGATGCGGCGCGACACGCCGCCGGCGCGCGGGTTGTTCGGCATCAGCACCAGGAAGCGGCCGGCGAGGCTGATGAAGGTGGTGAGCGCCGCGCCCTTGTTGCCGCGCTCCTCCTTCTCGACCTGGACGATCAGTTCCTGGCCTTCCTGAGCAGATCCTTGATGTTCGAGCCGGCCGCCTGGCGGCGTGGCTGCCGGAAGTATTCCTTGCGAGACTTCCTTCAGCGGCAGGAAGCCGTGGCGCTGGGCGCCGTACTCGACGAACGCGGCTTCGAGACTAGGCTCGACGCGCGTGATCCGGCCCTTGTAGATATTGGATTTTTTCTGTTCCCGTGACGGTATCTCAATCGATAAGTCGTAAAGTTTCTGACCATCGACGAGTGCGACGCGCAATTCTTCTTCTTGAATTGCGTTGACGAGCATTCTTTTCATTTGCCCCAACTAAAGTGGTAGGGGCCGAGGAGGAGAGCTGGAGAATAGAAGCCGGGGCCGCGACGAGGGACGCGGCGACGAATAGTAAGCCGCCGAGCGCAAACAATGCGACCGGCATTAGAACCCACCAATTCTGCCAAAACGTATGCAGCAAGCCCGGGGCCTTGTTCTCGGTTAACCGCTTGTAAGACGCCGAAGCCACGCGAGGCTCTCTGAAGCGTCTATCTCATCGGCCGAGCGATGGTCTGGAATTCCAGAACCAACTAATATGCGGCGCTCCCATAGGATGGGGGCGCCACCGAAACCGGTGCCACTAGGCGACGAACTGGAATTGGGCCGTACCCGTAAAATGGTTCGGCGCCTGACACGGTTTTAGGACATTATCACGCCTCGCCCGCAGGGTCAATGTAATCAATACCTTAGAAGACAACCTCAATAATGAACACTAATGCTGCCGAGACACGTCCGCCCGGCCATGGAGCAAAGAGCCCGGTCATGCTGCACAAAGTCAGCGACGAGGAGTCGGGACAGCGGATCGATAATTTCCTGATGCGCCATTTCAAAACCGTGCCGCGCAGCCGGGTCTACCGGCTGCTGCGCAAGGGCGAGGTGCGCGTCAATCGCAAGCGCGTCGACGCCGAATACCGCCTCGCCGCGGGCGACGAGGTGCGCCTGCCGCCGGTGCGCATCGATGCGCGCGAAGCAGCCGGGGCGGCCCTCGCAAAGCCTGCTGGAACTGATCGAGGGCGCGGTGATCTTCCAGGATCGGCATCTGCTGGTCATCGACAAGCCGAGCGGCGTTGCGGTGCACGGCGGCAGCGGCATGAGCTTCGGCGTGATCGAGGCGCTGCGCGCATCGCGGCCGCGCGAGACGCTCGAACTCGTGCATCGGCTCGACCGGGACACCAGCGGCTGTCTGCTGGTCGCGCGCGACCGCGCCGACGCTGACGCGCTGCATGCGCTGATCCGCGACGGCGGCATGCACAAGACCTACCTGGCGCTCGTCGCCGGCAGCTGGCAGCTCGGCACCAAACGCATCGATGCGCCGCTGTCGACCGACAGCCGCGAACACGGCGAGCGCCACGTGCGCGTTGCCACCGCCGGCAAGGCCTCGGTCAGCATTTTCAAGCCGGTGCAGTTCTTCGGGCCGCTGGCGACGCTGATGGAAGTCGGGATACCCGACCGGCCGCACGCACCAGATCCGCGTCCATGCCTCCTACGCGGGGCATCCGCTGCTCGGCGACGACAAATATGGCGATCGCGAGCGCAATGCGGAACTCAAGGCCTTCGGGCTGAAGCGCATCTTCCTGCATGCGCAGTCGGTTGCGTTCGACTGGCCGGGGTCCGGCGTACCGTTTCACGTCAGCGCGCCGCTGCCCGCCGATCTGGCCGCGGTGCTGGATGCGATCACGCCGGTCAAGCGCAAGACGCCGAAGCGCACCGCGCGGCGCTGAAGCTGCCGCGGCGCTGAAGCTCCCGCGCCGCTGAAGCTCCCGCGGCACCGGTTGCCTACGGGATCTGCAGGCCCCGCTCGCGCAGCACCGCGGCCAGCCTGATCAGCGGCAGCCCGATCAGCGCGGTCGGGTCCTGCGACTCGATCGCTCGCACAGCGCGATGCCCAGTCCTTCGCTCTTGAATCCGCCGGCGCAGTCGAGCGGCGATTCGCAGTTCGACATAACGCCGGATCGTTGCCGCATCCAGGGTGCGAAACCGCACCAGCGTCGTGTCCATGAACTCGTGCAGTGCCCCGCTTTCCTGCCTGACCAGCGCGACCGCCGTCAGGAAGGTCAGCGTGCGCCCGGAGGACTCCTGCAACTGCGCGATCAGGCGCTCCGCGGTGCCCGGCTTGCCCAGGATCCGGGCAGCGCCGCCGGCGTCGCTGCGCACCGCGACCTGGTCGGAGCCGATGACCCAGGCCTGCGGATGCGCAACGGCAATCGCGGCAGCCTTGGCGCGCGCCAGCCGGGCCACCAGTCTGAGGGGCGCTTCGCCCTCTTGGCGGGTTTCGTCGACGCCGGATCCTGCGGCCGTGAACGGGATCCGCAGGCGTCTCCAGCAGTTCGCGCCGGTAGACCGACGTCGAGGCCAGGATCAAGGGGGGCTGGGACTTCAAAAACAACGACTTGCAACCAAATGGTTTTGACAGAGGGGGTGCCGATGCCTATTATACGCGGCCCATGGCAGGGGCCCCGCCGGACTTGGTCGATTGCGAGCGCCTCGCCGCGGAATGCGAGACACTCGAGCGGACTTATGAACTCGGCCAGCTGCCGCGTTTGCAGGACCTGCTGGCCGATCGGCGCGGACGCCTGAGGGCGAGTTCGGGTTTCGCAAGGCGCAGTCCGGGCGCAGCGCGGCGGTCGTCTCCATCAGGGCGACCCCCCGGCTCGTGTGCCAGCGGTGCCTGGAAGGTTTTGAGTTTCCGGTCGCGGCGCGGAGTGAGTTGGAGTTTGCCAACGGCGCACAGGCGGGCGCACCGGCGTCGCAGTACGAGGTTTACCAGGCCGACCAGGGACTGGTATCCCTGCGCGATTTGGCGGAAGAGGAATTGCTGCTCGCACTGCCGCTGGTGCCGGCGTGCAGCGCTCCCGGAGAATGCGGCCAGGCGCCGGCTTACGGCGGCCTGGAGGATGCGGCGCCGGTCGCGCACGACAGCGTGCGACCGTTCGCGGCTTTACAGGATTTGTTGAAGAAACACGACAGGACATAGCGACCATGGCAGTTCAAAAGAGCAGAAAGACCCCTTCGAAGCGCGGCATGCACCGGTCGCACGCGGCCCTCGAGAAGCCGGCGGTCTCGATCGACGCGAAGAGCGGCGAGACTCACCTGCGGCACCGCATTTCCCGCGATGGCTACTATCGTGGCCGCAAGGTCATCGAGACGAAAGCCGACGCCGCCGCGTCCGACGAATAGCGATTCGGCCGCCCGCCGGCGACTTAAAAGCCGACCAAGTCCTGCGCCCGCACCGTGTCCGCGACCATCAATATTGCCGTTGACGTGATGAGCGGCGATCTTGGGCCCGTGGTCTGCGTGCCGGCCGCGGTTGCCGCCGCCGGCGCACATCCCGACGTGCAGTTCACGCTGGTCGGCCGCGAAGCCGACCTGGACCGCGAGCTGGGCGCGCGAACCCTGCCCAACATCGCGCGCCTGCACGCCGCGGAAGTCGTCGAGATGACCGACCATCCGCGCGATGCCCTGCGCCGCAAGAAGGATTCGTCGATGCGCCGCGCGCTGGACCTCGTCAAGTCCGGTGCGGCGGCTGCGTGCGTCAGTGCCGGCAACACCGGCGCGCTGATGGCGACCGCGCACTTCGTGCTGAAGATGCTGCCCGGCGTGGAGCGCCCCGCGATCGTCTCGCAGATACCCTCGCGCGGCGGCCACACCTACGTGCTGGATCTCGGCGCCAACGCCACCTGCACGCCGGCGCAGCTGTGCCAGTTCGGCGTCATGGGATCGATCCTGGCGGCGGACCTGGCCGGCGCGCATCCGCGCCCCCGCGTCGGCCTGCTGAACATCGGCGAAGAGGAAATCAAGGGCAACGAGGTCGTCAAGTCGGCCCACAACATGCTGGCCGCGAGCGGCCTCAATTACGTGGGTTTCGTCGAGGGCCATGATATTTTCTCCGGCAAGGTCGACGTCGTCGTCACCGACGGGTTCACCGGCAACGTGGCGCTGAAGACGATGGAGGGCGCGGCGCGGCTGATCAAGGACGTGATGCGCGAGGAGTTCACCCGCAACCCGCTGCGCATGCTGGGCGCGCTGGCCGCGCGGCCCGCGCTGGAAGCTTTGCGCACGCGGATCGATGCGCGGCGCTACAATGGCGCGAGCATGATCGGGTTGAGCGGGATCGTGATCAAGAGCCACGGCAGCACCGATGTCTTCGGGTTTCAGTGCGCCATCGAAGTCGCGGTCCGGGAAGTGCGCGACAATGTCACGGCCAGGATAGTCGAACAGCTCGGCGCCCATCCGGTCAATTGAAGGACAGTCAATGTACGCACGCATTGCCGGAACCGGCAGTTACCTGCCGGAAAAGATACTGACGAATGCGGACCTGGAGAAGTTCGTCGATACGACCGACGAGTGGATCCGCACCCGCACCGGCATCGAGAGCCGGCACGTGGTCGCCGACGGCGAGACCACGACCGACCTCGCCGAAAAGGCCGCGCGCAACGCGATGAACGATGCGGGCGTCGGACCCGACGAGATCGACCTGATCGTCGTCGGCACCGCGACCCCGGATCTCGTGTTCCCCAACGTCGGCACGCTGCTGCAGGCGCGCCTCGGCATCCATGGGTGCCCGGCGTTCAGCGTCGAGGCGGCCTGCGCCGGTTTCCTGTACGCACTGAGCATAGCCGACAAATTCATGCGCACCGGATCGGCGCGCTGCGCACTCGTGGTCGGCGCCGATACGCTGACGAAGATCGTCGACTGGAAGGACCGTTCCACCTGCGTGCTGTTTGCCGACGGCGCCGGCGCCGTGGTGCTGAAGGCCGCGAAGGAGCCGGGCATCATCAGCACGCATCTGCACGCCGACGGCCGCTACAAGGACCTGCTGCAGTATCCGGACGGCGTGTCGAAGGGCTTCAAGCGCGTGCGCGCCGGCAACGTCGGCGTGCAGATGAAGGGCAACGAGGTCTACAAGGTCGCCGTCAATACGCTCGGGGCGCTGGTCCTCGAGACGCTGAAGGCCAACGGCATCGGCAAGGACGAGGTCGACTGGCTGATTCCGCACCAGGCGAACATCCGCATCATCGAGGCGATCGCCAGGCGGCTCGAGCTGCCGATGGAGCGCGTGATCGTGACCATCCAGCACCACGGCAATACGTCCGCCGCGTCGGTGCCGCTGGCGCTGGACGTGGGGATACGCGACGGTCGGGTCAGGCGCGGACAGCTGCTGCTGCTGGAGGCCTTCGGCGGCGGCTTCACGTGGGGCTCGGCGCTGGTTCGCTACTGATGCGGGAGGCGTGAAGCGATGCGGGGCCGGTTCTGGTGTGCACTGATGCTCGCGGCGCCGCTCGCGCACGCGCAGCAGTTTCAGCTGGCCCCGGACCAGGACCTGATCGGGGATGCCGGTCAGACCACGGCCGAGCGCGAGGATACGCTGCCGGACATCGCGCGCCGCTATCACCTCGGCTACGACGAGATCGGGCTTGCGAATCCGGGCGTCGACACCTGGCTGCCGGGAGCGGGCACGATCGTGCACCTGCCGACGCAGCATCTGCTGCCGAACGTGCCGCGCACCGCGATCGTCATCAACCTGCCCGACAACCGCCTGTATTATTTCCACAATGACGAGCGCAACCGGCCCCTCGTCGAGAGCTATCCGATCAGCGTCGGGAAGATGGACTGGAAGACGCCGATCGGCGTCACGAAGATCGTTCGCAAGGAAAAGGACCCGACCTGGTATCCGCCGAAGTCCGTGCGGGATACGCACCTGCAGGACGGCGACGTACTGCCCGAATCGGTTCCTCCCGGTCCGAAGAACCCGCTCGGCGCATTTGCGATGCGCCTCGGGATTCCCGGAGGCGCCTACCTGATCCACGGCACCAACCTGCCGGTCGGCGTCGGCATGCAGATCACCCACGGCTGCATCCGCCTGTATCCGGAGGACATCGAGCAGCTGTTCCGGAAGATCCCGCTCGGCATGGCGGTGCGCATCGTCAATCAGCGCATCAAGACCGGATGGGTCGACGGCGCGCTGTACCTGGAGGTCCATCCCCCGCTGGAGGCCACGGACCCGAAGGACGTCGAGGACCTGACGGCGCTGACGCGCGCGGTGGTCGCGGCGACCTCGACGCGCCGCGTCATCGTGGACTGGGATGCGGCCGAGAAGGTGTTCAGCGAAGCGCGCGGCGAGCCGACGCGCATTTCCATCGATCGCTGGCTTGGCTCCGGGCAGGCTACATCGTCAGCACGATCTTCCCGATATGTGTCGAAGACTCCATGAGTTCATGCGCGGCGCCGGCCTGCGCCAGCGGGAAGCTCGCGCAAATGACCGGCTTCGCGCGCCCGGCGGCCAGCAGCGGCCAGACATTCAGGCGCAGCGCGGCGCCGATCGCGGCCTTCTGCGCGACTGAGCGCGTGCGCAGCGTCGAACCGGTCAGCGTCAGGCGCTTGGTCATGATCACGCGCATGTCGAATTCTGCGCGCGAGCCGCCGAGCAGCGAGATCACGACGATGCGTCCCTCCAGGGCCGCGGCCTCCAGGTTGCGCGGCACGTAGCTGCCCGCGACCATGTCGAGGATCAGGTCGACGCCCCGGCCCGCGGTCTGCGTACGGATCACGTCGACGAAATCCTCGTGATGGTAATCAATGCCCCGCACCGCGCCGAGCGCTTCGCAGGCGCGCACCTTCTGCGCCGATCCGGCCGTCGCGTACACGCGTGCGCCCCGGGCGCTCGCCAGCTGGATCGCGGTGGTGCCGATGCCGCTCGTGCCGCCGTGTATCAGCACGGTCTCGCCGGCCTTGCAGGCGCCGCGCTCGAACAGGTTGGTCCAGACCGTGAAGTAGGTTTCCGGAACGGCAGCCGCCTCGATCATGGTCATTCCGGCCGGTATCGGCAGGCACAGCGGCGCGGCGGCCAGCGCGTAGTTCGCGTACCCGCCGCCCGGCAGCAGCGCCAGCACTGAATCGCCGACGGCCAGGCCGGACGCGTCCGGTCCCAGCGCGACGATCTCGCCCGCGATCTCCAGTCCCGGCAGGTCCGATGCGCCCGGCGGAGGCGGGTAGCGCCCCTGGCGCTGCATCACGTCGGGCCGGTTGACGCCGGCCGCCGCCACGCGCACGAGGACTTCGCCGGGGCCGCAGCGGGGCACGGGACGCGTGGCGATGCGCAGCTGTTCCGGCCCGCCGGCGGCGGCTATTTCGATCACCGTCATCTCGTCCGGGACGTTTGCCATCGGGGCCTCTGCGGGTTCGGGGCGGCCAATCTAATGGCTCGCTGGCGATTCGGCAACCGCGCTGTAGAATCGGGGACCAGGATCACATGACTACCCTGTACATTACACATGCCGATTGCCGCCTGCACGACATGGGCCCGGGCCATCCCGAATGCCCCGCGCGCCTGGACGCGATCGACGAGCAGCTGAACGGCAGCGGGCTGATGTCCGAATTGCGTTGCCTGGAAGCGCCGCTCGCGCTGGCGCGGGACCTGGAGCGGGTGCATCACAAGGTCTATGTCGAGTCGATCTTCAGGCAGGCGCCGACCGCGGGCTACCGCCAGCTCGATCCGGACACGGCGATGAACCCGCACAGCCTCGATGCGGCCCTGCGTGCGGCTGGCGCGGGGATGCTGGCGGTCGACGAACTGGTCGCGGGACGCGCGCAAAACGCATTCTGCGCGGTGCGGCCCTGCGGCCACCACGCGACGGCGGGCCGCTCGATGGGCTTTTGCATATTCAACAATGTCGCGGTGGCAGCGGCCCATGCACTGCGGGAGGCCGGGGTTGCGCGCGTCGCGGTGATCGATTTCGACGTGCACCACGGCAATGGCACCGAGGAGATCTTCAGCGCGCCGCGCTGGCGCGACCAGGTCCTGATGGCGGGTTTCTTCCAGCATCCGTTTTATCCGTACAGCGGCACCGAGCACCCTGCGCCGAACATGCACAACGTGCCGCTGCCGGCGGGCAGCGGCGGCGCGGCGGCGCGCCAGGCAGTCGAGCAGGTCTGGCTGCCGGCGCTCGAGCGCTTCGAGCCGCAGATGGTCCTGGTCTCGGCGGGATTCGACGCGCATGCGCAGGATCCGCTCGGCGGCATGGCGCTGGTCGAGGACGATTACGCGTGGATCACCGGCGAGCTGAAGGCGCTCGCTGCGCGCCACGCGCAGGGGCGCATCGTCTCGATGCTGGAGGGCGGCTACGGGCTGCAGGCGCTGGGCCGCAGCGTCGCTGCGCACATCGCCGTGCTCGCGCATTCCGCGTAACCGTCAAATGTCAGGAATTACGCCGACCCTCACGCAGAACGCGGACGTCAGGTACCTTGGCAAGCTCCTCGGCGACGTGATCCGCATGTACGAGGGCGATGAAATGCTCGCCCGCATCGAGGCGATTCGCGCCGCCTCCGTCGACCGCTATCGCGGCATCGCCAACCCGCGCAGCCCTGCCGTGGGCCTTGACTCGCTGTCCCTCGACGAGACCGTGGCGTTCGTGCGCAGCTTCATGCTGTTCTCGATGCTCGCCAACCTGGCCGAGGACCGGCAGGGCGTTGCGGCCGAGAAGGAGAGCACGCTGTCCTCCGCGCTCGGGCTGCTGGCGAGGCAGGGCGTTGCGCCGGGGCAGATCATGGACCTGCTGAACCGGGCGCTGGTCGCCCCGGTGCTGACGGCGCATCCGACCGAAGTGATGCGCAAGAGCATGCTCGATCACCGCAACCGCATCGTCGCGCTGCTGCGCGTGCGCGATGACGGCAGCAGCGAAACGCCGGACGGTGAACCCATCGAGGAAGGCATCGTGCGGCAGATCGCGCTCCTGTGGCAGACGCGCGCGCTGCGGCGCGAGCGCCTGTACGTCGCGGACGAGGTCGAGATCGCGCTCGCGCATTTCCGCGATATCTTCCTGGCCGTCGTGCCGATCCTGTATGCGCGCTGGGAACGGCTGCTCGGGCAGCGTCCTGCCAGCTTCCTGCGGCTCGGCAGCTGGATCGGCGGCGATCGCGACGGTAATCCGCACGTCACCGCCGACTCGCTGCGGCTCGCGCTCGGCCGGGCTTCGCAGGCGCTGCTGACCGACTACCTCGACCAGCTCAATGCCCTGGGCCTGGAGCTGTCGGTATCGAGCGAACTCGCCACCGTTTCGCCCGGCCTCGCGGAACTCGCGCAGCGCAGCGGCGACAGTCATGCGGCACGTGCCGACGAGCCGTACCGGCGCGCGCTGATCGGCATCTATGCCCGGCTCGCCGCGACCTACCAGAACGTGACGGGGCGCGCCCCGGCGAGGCCTGCAACGGTAGCGGCGGAGCCGTATCCGGATGCGCAGAGCCTGCGCGACGACCTGCTGACCGTGGAGCGCTCGCTGCAGTCCGAGAGCCGCATCGGCCTGCGCAGCGGGGGCGCACTGGCCCGGCTGATCCGTGCCGTCGAGACTTTCGGCTTTCACCTGGCCACGCTCGATCTGCGCCAGAACGCCGATGTGCATGAGCGCGTCGTCGGCGAGCTGCTCAGGGTCGCCGGCGTCGTCGATGACTATCGGCGCCTCGATGAGGGGCAGCGGGTCGGGCTGCTGCGGCGCGAGCTGGCGAGCGAGCGCCTGCTGGCGAGCCCCTATGCAAGCTATTCGGCGGAAACCCTCTCCGAACTCGAGATCATGCGCGCGGCCGCCGAGGCCCACCGGCGCTATGGCGCGGCCTGCATCCGCACGTATATCGTATCCAAGTGCGAGAGCGTCTCGGATCTTCTCGAGGTCCATATCCTGCTGAAGGAAGCGGGGCTCTACCGGGTCCGCGACGAGCAATTGGCGTCGATCATGGCGGTGCCGCTGTTCGAGACCATCGGCGACCTGGAGCGGTCGGCCGAGGTCATGAGTGCGTGGCTGGCGTTGCCGGAAGTCGCGGCAATGACCGCGGCCAACGGCTTCCAGGAGGTAATGGTCGGCTATTCGGACTCGAACAAGGACGGCGGCTACCTGACCTCGGTGTGGAGCCTGCACCAGGCCACGCAGACCCTGGCCGCCGTGTTCGCGAAGTCCGGCACGACGATGCAGATCTTTCACGGCCGCGGCGGCGCCGTGGGGCGCGGCGGCGGCTCCTCGTTCGCGGCGATCCGCGCCCAGCCGCAGGGCACCGTCAGGGGACGCATCCGCATCACCGAGCAGGGCGAGATCGTCGCGGCCAAGTACGCGACGCGCGACAGCGCCATCGTGAATCTCGAATCGATCGCGGCCGCAACGCTGCTCGCCTCGCTCGAGAATGCGGCGCTGTCCGCTGCGGACCGCGCGCGGTTCTCGAACGCGATGAACGAATTGTCGCGTCATGCCCTGCGCGCGTACCGGGAACTCGTCTTCGAGACCGGGGGGTTCCCGGCTTTCTTCCGGCAGATGACGCCGCTGGTCGAGATCTCGCAGCTGAAGATCGGATCGCGCCCGGCGTCGCGCACGAACTCGGACCGCATCGAGGACCTGCGGGCGATACCCTGGGTATTCAGCTGGTCGCAGGCGCGCGTGATGCTGCCGGGCTGGTATGGGGTGGGGCATGCGCTCGCGGCATTTGCCGATACGGCGCTGCTGCGCGAGATGATCGAGGCCTGGCCGTTCTTCCGTGCCACGATCGACAACCTGGAAATGGTGCTGTCGAAGAGCGATATGGCGATCGCGGCACGCTATGCGACCCTGGTCGAGGATCGCACGCTGGCGGAGTCGATCTTCGGCCGGATCCGCGAGCGCCTGGCAGGTGACCCAGGAGCGCGCTGCTGCTGATCACCGGGCAGCGCTGCTTTCTCGAAAAACACCCGGCGCTGGATGCGGCGATCCGGCTGCGGTTGCCCTATATCGAGCCGCTGAACCTGCTGCAGGTGGAACTGCTGAAGCGGCACCGTGCCGGCGAGAAGGATCCGCGGGTGCGCGAGGGGATCCAGCTGTCGATCAACGCGATCGCGACCGCGCTGCGCAACAGCGGCTGACGGTGAAGCCCGGATGAACGAATCGCTTACCCAGACCCAGACCCAGACCCAGACCCAGACCCCGACGCAGGCCGTGCCCGAATCGGGTCAGACGGTGCTGCTGATCGAGCGGGCGTTCGCGCGTCTGGCCGCGTGCACCGACGCCGTCGACCGGATCACGGCCACCGCAAAGCTGATCCTGGCGATCTTCGACGAGTTCTACCGCGAGCTGTGCGCGTGCCCCTACTGGGCCCAGTGCGCCTTCGAGATCATGGATCCGCGCCTGTCGGTGCGCATCAGCGAGGAGCGGCTGGGCCTGTACAGCCGCTACATCAGCGAGTACGCGCCGCAGATCGGCGAAGCCTTCCCCGAACTGGCCGAGGACTCGCTGGCGTGGGACTCGATGGACCCGCTGTTCAGCGCGATGATCGTGAACCGCTACGAGGCCGACATCGCGTTCAGCTTCGCGCATTCGATGCGCCGGTTCATCGTGCGCGACCTGTGGAAGCCGGTCGCGTACTCGTTTCCGCGCCCCAGCAAGTTCCGCGCGCTGTCGATGGCTTCGGCGCACCGGCGCCTGCCCATCGCGGGCCGCGCCGATGCCGAGCTGCTGTGCACGGCGTTGCAGGTGCCGCGCTTCACGGTCCGGTTCCGCGACCTGCGCGGCGATGCCTTGCGCATCCTGGCCCGGCTCGAGCCGCTGCTGTACGGCGGCGAGGGCGCGGCGGGACCCGTGGCGCTGGACGTGGTCGAGGCGGGATTCTTCCGCGACCGGTATGCGTGCGTCGTCGGCCGCTGGGTCATGGCGGACGGCAGCTACCTGCCGATGGTCGTCGCGCTGCTCAACAGCGCGGAGGGAATCTACGCCGATGCGGTGCTGCACCGGGCCGCCGATATCCACGACCTGTTCAGCTCGGCGCTGGCGAATTTCCACGTGACGACGCGGCTGTATTACCAGACCTGCGTGTTCCTCTACAGCATCATGCAGCGCCGCCCGCTCGGCCATCATTATTCGACGATCGGGTTCAATCACATCGGCAAGGTCGTCATCCTGAACGAGATCATCGAGCAGATGCAGCGCAGCGGCCAGAATTTCCGGCGTTCGCCGGGCGCCGTCGGCACGGTCGCGCTCGGCTTCACGTTCGACGCCTGCGACTATCACCTGAAGGTCATCCGCGACCGACCGACGAAGTCCTACAAATGGAACGTCTTTCCGGGCGTGCCGGCCGTCATCGACAAGTACCGGGCCGTGCATGAACTGAATCGCGCCGGCAGCATGCTCGACAACGTCATGTATTTCCACCTGCGCCTCGAACGCAGCATGTTCGATCCGGGGCTGCTCGACCAGATCTGCCGCGAGGCCGCCGACAGCGTCCAGGTGGATCACGACGCGGTCGTGCTGCGCAGCCTGATCGTGCAGCGCAAGATCGTGCCGCTGCCGGTCTACATCGAGTCCGCGAGCGAGTCGAAGATCCGCGCCGTGATCATCAGCCTGGGCCAGTGCATCCGCAACAACGCGGCGACCAACATCTTCAACAAGGACCTGGATTCGCGCAATTACGGCGTCGGGCAGTACGGCCGCGTATTCCTGTTCGATTACGACGCCGTCGAGAGGCTGACCGAGGTCAAGATCCGCACCAATGCCGATCGCGAGCCGGGCGAGGAGGATGTGCCCGGCTGGTATTTCGAGGAGGGCGTGATCTTCCTGCCCGAGGAGATCGAGTACGGGCTGCAGCTCAGCAACGATTACGCACGCAGCTGCTTCCGCCGCGAAAACGCGGACCTGCTCACGGTGCGCTACTGGCAGGAAGTGCAGCAGCAGCTGCTGGCCGGACAGGTGCCGGAGCTCAGCATGTATCCGGACCGCTGCAGGCTGCAGGACACCGCGGAGGGCGCATGAGCGCGCCGCCGGGGCCGATCGCGGAGGGGGCGTGGAATCCGGGGATCAAGTCGCAGATTCCGTGGGAACTGCGCCCGTTGTGCACGATCTTCCGGGCGGAACATATCAGCAACAGCCTCGCTGAAATCGACGAGCTGCGTGCGCTGACCGGCTTGCCGCACAGCGAGCTCATCGTGCTGCGCGCCGAGCGATTGTTGCTGCACGAACTGCTGATCCGGGTCACGGCCGATTTCGCCGTGCCATCCGGGACCTCGATCGGCGATCTCGGCATCAACTTCCGCAGGATTGCCGGCCGGCTGCTGACCGGCCACCTGCTGCCCGAAATGCCGGCGATCAGCGCCGCGTACGCCGGGGCGCGGGAACACCTGGCCGGGGCCGTGCGCGCTGCGCTCTCGGCGGTAATGCCCGGAGCCGCGCCGCCGGTATTGCTGCGCCGGCGCATGGTCGACCGGCTGATCCGGCGCCGGGTGCATCCCGGAACAGCTGCGCAGCGGGACTGGGGCCCGCAGGAAATCCGCGAGTGCGAGCGCCTGGCCGAAGGGGCGGGCGATGAGCTGCAGCGCCTGGTGTGCCGGACCATCGCGCGCGTCCTCGCCGCGCTGTTCAACACCCATGGGCGCTCCTGGGGGACGCCGGAGCTGATTGCGACGCTGGCGACCAACATGGTCGCCAATACGGTCTGCAGCGACGCCGTTGGCGCCTGCATCGAACCGATGCTGCTGAGCGCCGCGCCGCTGGAGGGCCTCGAGCGCCTGCCGCTGCAGCAGCGCCCCGTCGTCATCAACACCAAGGGCCCGTCCGCAGCGGGCAAGAGCAGCCTGCGTCCGTTGCAGGAAAAGCTCGCGGGCGAGATCGGCCTGCGCTGGTCGGACTTCGCGCTGATCAGCCCCGACATCTGGCGCAAGCAGCTACTGGACTACGGTTCGCTCGGCGCCGCCTACAAGTACGCGGGCAGCTTTACCGCGGACGAGCTGCAGATCGTCGACACCAAGCTGGATCGATACATGGCGCGCAAGCACGCGCGGGGCGAGATGACGCATCTGCTGATCGACCGGTTCCGGTTCGACAGCTTTGCGCCGGATTCCGATGAGGCCGGCAGCAACCTGCTCACGCGCTTCGCCCATCGCGCGTACCTGTTCTTCGTCATCACGCCTCCGGCCGAGCTGGTCGAGCGCGCGTGGCAGCGCGGCCTCGAATTCGGGCGCTACAAGGCCGTCGACGATACGCTGGCGCACTCGGTCGATGCCTACTCCGGCATCCCCAAGGTCTTCTTCACGTGGGTCGGACACGCCGACAAGCGCATCCGCTTCGAATTCCTCGACAACAGCGTGCCGTTGGGCAGGCTGCCGCGCACGGTCGCGTTCGGCGATAACCAGACCTGCAACATCCTGGACGTCGGCGGCATTCTGAACATCGAGCGCTACGGCAAGGTCAACGTCAATGCGGCCTCGCCGCAGACCCTGTACGCCGGCCGGGTGCGGATCGACGCTGCGCACAACTGCGGATTCCTGCGGCGTTGCGTGGAAGGGTTCCGGCAGGTCAATTTTGCCGATCAGGCGAGCGGGCGCGTCTACGCCCGCATCGAGTCGGGCAGGGCGGTCGCGGTGGATCGCGCGGCGCTCGAAGCCGCAATCCGCGACGCCGACACGCGCGACGGACTGCGCGGCGCGGCGCCCGGAATATTCGCGGCCGAGCTGGCGGCCTTCGCGGCACCGGTGCTGCTGCGCGACGCAGGCGGTGCCGCGCCGCCGGAGACGATAGGGCAGTGGGGCAGCGGCCCGTAGGCGCGGCGTTTCAGCCGAGGAAGTCGCAGTAGCGGTCGACGTGGGCCGCGAGGTCGAGCGTGTGCTGGCGGGTCAGGCGTTCGGCCAGTTCCGTGTCGCGGCGCTCCAGCGCCTCGATGATCTTCAGGTGATCGATGATCGAGCGGGCCGCCCGATCGGTCTGCGTGATGGTTGCCCGGCGGATGGCGCGCACGTGCAGCAGCAGGTCGCGCGTCGCATCGACGATGGTCTGCGATCCGCCGAGCGCGATCACGGCCGTGTGGAACGAGATATTCGCATCCGAATACTCGTCCAGGTGTTCCGCCGGCGGAGAGTTCTGGAACTCGTCGAACAGATGGCGCAGCTTGGCGATCTCGCCGTCGGTGGCATGCTGCGTCGCCAGACGCGCCGCCATCGATTCGAGCGCCGCCCACATCTGGATCATCTCGATGATCTCGCGCTTGGATTTGCGCACGATGTAAATGCCGCGCCGCGGGATGGTGCGGATGAAGCCCTGTTGCTCGAGCAGCGACAGCGCCTCGCGGATCGGCGTACGGCTGACGCCCAGCGCCTGCGTCAGCTGGCGTTCGTCGAGGCGCAATTCCTGCTTGGGGTCGTAGATATCGGTGTCCGCGATCGCATTCTTCAGCAGCACATAGGCCTGGTCGCGCAGGCTCATCGCGTTCAGCGGGGCAAGCGCCAGCGGCGCCGTTCCGGCGACCCGCTCGAGCATCGTGACGGTCGTATTCATGTGTGGTCCAGAGATCCGGTTTGCGTTTAATCTGCCGGCAGAATCCGTCCGGAACTGCCCATCGCCTGACTCGGCCCCTGCGGCCGCGTTAGAGAATTCTCAAACATGTTACACAAGATATATCAACGAGAGAGCATCGTCAGTCAAGGGGATATACGTATATGCATCCGATATATCATATTTTAGTTATTTGACCGAGTATTGAACGCACTGGCGGGTGCCGCACGACGCGCGCCATCCCCGCCATTTTGCGCCGCGGGAGCAGCCAGCCGCCTTACCTTGATGTTTTGGATAATCAGGGGGGTTGGCGATTCATTGCAATATCTGATATACCAGCGACTGCGGGATTAAAAATAAGCTTGGACATAATGTCCGGGTCAGATGAATCAATAGGGGGAGTGAGTATGAGTGACGCCGTACCGGAAACGTCCAAATCGCCTCTGGCCAATCCCTGGGTGCAACTGGTGCTCGGGGTCATCTGCATGGCCTGCGTCGCGAATCTGCAATATGGCTGGACCCTGTTCGTCAATCCGATCGACGCCAAATATCACTGGGGGCGTGCCGCCATCCAGGTGGCGTTTTCGATATTCGTATTGATTGAAACCTGGCTCGTGCCGGTCGAGGGTTATCTCGTCGATAAATTCGGCCCCAAGTGGGTGGTCCTCGGCGGCGGGGTTCTCGTTGCCATCGCCTGGGTGATCAATTCAATGGCCGATTCGCTGCCGCTGTTGTATGCGGGCGCCGTGATCGGCGGAGTGGGCACGGGGTGCGTATATGGCACCTGCGTCGGTAACGCGCTGAAGTGGTTCCCGGGCCGGCGCGGTCTGGCTGCCGGAATCACGGCCTCAGGGTTCGGCGCCGGCGCGGCGGTCACGATCGTGCCGATCCTGCACATGATCAACAACTCCGGCTACGAACAGGCGTTCCTGTTCTTCGGACTGCTGCAGGGAGGAATCGTCTTCGTGGTCTCCTGGATGCTGCTTGCGCCGCCGCCCTCGCTGATTGCCGCGAAGGTCAAGGCCAACCAGACGGCGCACGGGTACACGCCGGCCCAGGTGCTGAAGAGCCCGGTGTTCTACCTGATGTACGTGATGTTCATGCTGATCGCCGCCGGCGGGCTCACCATGGCCGCGTCGATGGCGCCGATTGCCAAGGATTTCAAGATCGACAAGGTTCCGGTCGACCTGTTCGGAATGACGATGGCCGCGCTGGCTTTCGCGCTGGCGCTGAACCGGATCTTCGACGGCGTGGGCCGGCCGTTCTTCGGCTGGCTGTCGGACCAGATCGGCCGTGAATACACCATGGCGCTGGCGTTCCTGATCGGCGCTGCGGCCCTTTATACGCTGAGCCAGTCGGGGTCGAACCCGGTGCTGTTCGTGCTGGTCACGGCGACCTACTTCGGCGTGTACGGCGAGATCTTCAGCCTGTTCCCGGCCACCCAGGGCGATACCTTCGGGGCCAAGTTCGCCGCTGCGAACAACGGCATGCTGTACACGGCCAAGGGCTCGGCTGCGCTGCTCGTGCCGTTTGCGGCGGAAATATCCAAGGCACACGGCTGGGCATCGGTATTCACCCTGGCGATGGCGTTCAACGTGATCGCCGCGCTGCTGGCGTTGTTCGTACTGAAGCCGATGCGGGCGAAGCATTTCGCGAAGGGCTTCGATGCAGGCCCGTCCGCGTCTCCGTCCATGTCGTCATAGCGGAGAGAGTCGGCGAGTGGTCAGAATCAGGATATTGGAGGCAGCATGGCAAGCGTAAATCCCACGTCAGTTCAGCCCAAGACGACCACGGCGGACGACACCCTGCAGCGCAAGAGCCGCGACGCCGGCGTGGTATCGGGCGGCCATCTGGTCGCGAAGGCGCTGAAGAACGAGGGCGTCGACACGATCTTCACGCTGTGCGGCGGCCATATCATCGATATCTACGACGGCTGTATCGACGAGGGCATACGCATCATCGACGTGCGCCACGAACAGGTCGCGGCGCATGCGGCCGACGGCTATGCGCGCCAGACCGGCAGGCTCGGCTGTGTCGTGACGACGGCCGGGCCGGGCTGCACGAACGCGGTGACCGGCATCGCGACGGCGTTCCGCTCGGAAAGCCCCGTGCTGCACATCGGCGGCCAGGGCGCGCTGAGCCAGCACAAGATGGGTTCGCTGCAGGACCTCCCCCACGTCGACATGATGAGTCCGATCACCAAGTTTGCCGCCACGGTGCCGAGCACCGAGCGGGTTGCGGACATGATCTCGATGGCCGCGCGCGAGGCGTTCAACGGCGCTCCCGGGCCTGTCGTACCTGGAGATCCCGCGCGACGTGCTGGACCGGGAAGTCGACCTTGCCAAGGCCGTGATCCCGAAGCCGGGCGAGTATCGTGCTTCGACCAAGTCCATCGGCGATCCCGCGCGATATCGAGAAGCTCGCCGATATCCTCGTCAATGCGGAACGCCCGGCGATCCTGTACGGGCAGCAGGTGTGGACGGCGCGCGGCCACGTCGAGGCGGTCGCGCTGCTGCGCGGGCTGGACATACCGGGCTATTTCAACGGCGCGAGCCGCGGCCTGCTGCCGCCCGGCGATCCGCATCACTTCGACCGCACGCGCACCCAGGCATTTGCCGAGGCCGACGTGCTGATCATCGTCGGCACGCCGTTCGATTTCCGCATGGGCTACGGCAAGCGCATCAGCAAGGAACTGACGCTGGTGCAGATCGACATGGACTACCGCACGGTCGGCAAGAACCGCGACATCGGCCTCGGCCTGGTCGGCGATCCGGGCGCGATCCTCGGCGCGGTGCTGCAAGCCGCGAAGGGGCGCATCAAGGCGGACAAGCGCCAGTTGCGCCGCCAGTGGCTCAAGCAGCTGAGCGCCGCCGAGGCGGTCGCGACCGAGAAGCTGATGCCGCTGTTCAAGACCGACAGCGTGCCGATCCATCCGTACCGCGTCGCCTACGAACTCAACGAGTTCCTCGGCCGACGACACGATCTACATCGGCGACGGCGGCGACGTGGTGACGATCTCGGCGCAGGCGGTGCGTCCGCGCGGCCCGGGACAGTGGATGGACCCGGGTGCGCTCGGCTCGCTCGGCGTCGGCACCGGCTTCGCGATTGCCGCCGGGCTCGCGCACCCGAAGAAGGAGGTGCTCTGTTATTACGGCGACGGCTCCTTCGGCATGACCGCCTTCGACATGGAGACCGCCAACCGGTTCGGCGTCCCGTATCATCGCGGTCATCGGCAACAACTCGGCGATGAACCAGATCCGCTACGGGCAGCTGGCGAAGTACGGCGAGCAGCGCGGCAGCGTCGGCAACCTGCTCGGCGACGTGCCGTTCGGGAAATTCGCCGAGATGCTCGGCGGCTACGGCGAGGAGGTGCGCGACCCGGCGCAGATCGCGCCGGCGCTGCAGCGCGCGCGCGAGTCGGTGCAGCGGCTGCGCCGCTCGGCGGTGGTGAACATCTGGGTGGACCCGCGCGAATACGCGCCGGGCACCAAGAACCAGACGATGTACAAGTGACCGGAAGCTGGAGCTAGCATGGGCAAGGCATTGGACGGCGTCCGCATTCTCGATTTCACGCACGTGCAGTCGGGGCCGACGTGCACGCAGCTGCTGGCATGGTTCGGCGCCGACGTCATCAAGGTCGAGAAGGCCGGGCGCCGGCGACATCACGCGCGAGCAGCTGCGCGATATCCCGGGCGTGGACAGCCTGTATTTCACGATGCTGAACCACAACAAGCGCTCCGTGACGCTGGACACGAAGAGCGAGCAGGGCAAGAAGGTGCTCGAGAAGCTCGTAAAGCACTGCGATGTGCTGGTGGAGAACTTCGCGCCCGGCGCGCTCGACCGCATGGGCTTCACCTGGGAGCGGATCCAGGAGCTGAATCCGCGCATGATCGTCGCCTCGGTCAAGGGCTTCGGCCCGGGACCGTACGAGGACTGCAAGGTCTACGAGAATGTCGCGCAGTGCGCGGGCGGGTCGGCGTCGACGACCGGGTTCGACGATGGCCCGCCGCTCGTGACCGGCGCGCAGATCGGCGACAGCGGAACCGGGCTGCACCTCGCGCTCGGCATCGTCGCGGCACTGTACCAGCGCAATACGTCCGGGCGCGGACAGAAAGTGCTCGCCGCCATGCAGGACGGCGTGCTGAACCTGTGCCGCGTCAAGCTGCGCGACCAGCAGCGCCTGGCGCGTACCGGCGTCATGAAGGAGTATCCGCAGTACCCGAACACCAAGTTCGGCAGCGCGGTGCCGCGTGCCGCCAACGCCTCGGGCGGCGGCCAGCCCGGCACGATCGTCAAGTGCAAGGGCTGGGAGAGCGATCCGAACTCCTATCTTTACTTCATCGCCCAGGCGCCGGTATGGAAGGAGGTCTGCAAGGTCATCGGCAGGCCCGAATGGATCACCGATGCGGACTATGCGACGCCGGAGGCACGGTTGCCGCGGCTGAAACAGGTGTTTGCGGCCGTCGAGGAATGGACCGTCACGAAGACCAAGTACGAGGCGATGCAGGTCCTGAACGAGTTCGACATTCCCTGCGGTCCGATCCTGTCGATGGAGGAACTCGCGAACGAGCCGTCGCTGCGCGCGACCGGAACGGTCGTCGAGGTCGATCATCCGACCCGGGGGAAGTACCTGACGGTAGGCAATCCGATCAAGATGAGCGACAGTCCCACGCATGTCACGCGCTCGCCGCTGCTCGGCGAGCATACCAACGAGGTGCTGGCGGAGTTGGGCTACGGCGCCGGGGACATCGCGTCCCTGCGGGCGGGGAAGATTATTTAATGCGAAGATGGATGGCGACAATCAGGACAATTAGAATGAATCAAACAGACGCGTTTCATGAGGAGTTAGACAATGCTTAAATCTAAGTTGGCAACGCCTGTGCTGGGGATGCTTGCGGCTTGTGTCGCCAGCATCGCCGTCAATGGAGCCGCCTTTGCGGACGATGCGCAGACGCAGGCACTGAAGGATCAGATGCGCATCATGCAGCAGCAGATGCAGGAGTTGCAGAAACAGATTGACGCAATGTCCGCCAAGCAGGCGGCCGCGGCCGCCGGCCCGCCGATGAGCGCAGCAGCCGGTGGTGCGAAGTCCGCAGAAGCGTCGTCGGAGCCGAAGTTCGACAAGTTCCTGAAGGGTTTCTACGGCAGCATGGACGTCTCCATCGACTACACGACGAAGGGCATGAACAACTTCGTCGCCTACGGGAACAACCCGATCGTGCTGGCCAACGGCCAGTACGGAGGGTTCACGATGAATACCTCGCCCAAGAATGGCGGCGCGGGGCCCTTCGGCAACGTCGGCTGGCTCGGGGCGATGTCCAGCAACGGCTCGACGATCGGCTACCGCGGCACGCACAAGATCAGCAACTCGGACGTGGATTTCATCTATCAGGTCAGCACCTCGATCAATATGGTGGCGGCGCCCGGTCTGCAGGACACCTGGACGAAATCCTCGAATACGGTGCAGGGTGCGATCGGCCTCGGAGACACCTTTGTCGGCTTCCAGGGACACAGCTGGGGCAAGGTGAAATTCGGCGAGATGTATCTGCCGTACAAGACCTCCACCGACCGGCTCAACCCGTTCGCCGGCGGCCTCGGCGACTACGCCGTCATCATGGGCAATACCGGCGGCGACAACCGCGTCGAGTTCGGCACGCGCGGGGATCACGTCCTCGAATACAGCTCGCCGGTCTGGAACGGCGTCAGCTTCGATGCGGCATACCAGTTCGGCCAGAATGTCGATCCGAACAGCAACGTGCCCGCGCTGGGCTCCGTTGACTGCTACGGCGGAAACAACCCGGGCAGCGGCAACCTGTTCCTGAACTGCGACGACGGCGGCTACTCCAACGGCTACAGCGCCGACCTCAAGTTCGAAACCGGTGGCCTGTATCTGGTCGCGGCCTACGAGATGCACAAGAAGGTGAACCGCAGCAGCGACGGCATCGGCGCGAACACGCCGTATTACGAGTATCTGTTTGCGCAGGGCGCCAACGGGCCGAATGCGCAGCTGCTCGACTGGGCTGATTATCAGGCTTACGCGTCGGAATATCCGGGCGCGGCGGCGGCCGGATCGCCGGGTTATTCGACCGCATTCGACGTTGCCGATGAATGGGCGATGAAGTTCGGCGGGCAATATACCTTCGATTTCGGCCTGACGATCTCGTACCTGTACGAGGACCTGCATCGCGATCTCCCCCAGGTCATGGAATTCCAGAACGAGCGTCAGCGGACCGGCGACTGGGTGGCCCTGCAGCAGAAGGTGGGTCCGAAGGACGTTGTCGCGGTCGGCTGGGCACACGCCGGCGCGAGCGTCGGGGACCCGGGCGGGCAGCACAATTTCAATCCCGCGGGAATCGGCGACAACCAGGCGAACATGTACACGGCCCAGTGGTGGCATAAGTTCGACAAGCAGCTGACCTGGTACTTTGACGTGGCCGATACCGCCAATGACGGCAATGCGCACTATGATATCGGCGCCGGCGGCCATGGCATCAAGACGGACTGCCACGATGCGACTCATCCGCAGTTCATCGACTACAGCAGCGCGGGTCCGACGACGTGGGGCGGCTGCCATGAAATCGGCATCTCGACCGGAGTCAACTACAAGTTCTGAGGGGCGGCCGGCATCCTGTCGGCGATCGTAGGGTGTCGTGGCAAATTCGCGGTGTCCAATCGGGCCACTCCTGGCGGTGACGCTGGGAGTGGCCGACTTCGGCGGGCTGGCGCGCGCTGCGGAACCGACGGGTCCCGCGGCGGCCCAGATGCACGAAGGCATCGTCGTGACAGCGGACAGGGTGTCCGACGCGGCGACCACCGAGAAAGTGGCAACGGCGCTGCAGCGGGACCCGTATATCTTCAGCGATCACATATCGGTGACCACCAGGAATGGTATCGTCAGGCTCAGCGGCAGTACCAGCGACCTGTCCGACCTGTTCGGCATCCTGAGGCTTGCGCGCCGGATCGCCGGCAAGGGCAAGGTCGTCAACGAAATCGAGTACGTGCCGATCGGCTGTGATGCAGACTGAGGTTGGTGAATTGCCGGGAAATCAGGAGGTGCGTATCTTGTTTGCAACCATGAATGGAATCCTGCGGGCCGCGCTGCCGGCGGCAGTCGTGTGTGTAGTGGTCGCCTGCGCAGCCGGGCCCCGCAAGAGCGACGCAGAGCGTCAGGCAGACGCCGATATGGCCAGTCAGGTTCAGTCCGCGCTGAGCGCCGACAAGGAGCTGTTTTCGCGCCACATCACCGTGCGGGCCGACGGCGGCGTCGTGTATCTCGGCGGCTACGTATGGACCCAGCCGGAGCTCGAGGATGCGATTCACGTCGCGCAAGCGGTGCCGGGTGTCGCCAAGGTGGTCAGTTCGATGGAGCTGGATCGCGGCGGGCTCAGCGATTCCGCGGTGACGCGTTAGCCGTATCGCGGACACCGTGGCGGGGCAGCACTACCGATGAAAATTGCGATCGTAGGCGTCGGCGCCATCGGCGGCTTTGTCGGGCACCGGCTCGCGCACGCGGGCGAGGACGTGACGTTCATCGCGCGCGGCCGCAACCTCGAGGTGCTGCAGAACCAGGGTATCCGCCTGGTGCTCGCGGACGGCAGCGAGGAGGCCGTGCCGAAGGTGCGCGCCACGGCCGATTGCGCCGCGGCCGGTCCGCAGGATCTGGTGATCCTGGCCATGAAGGCGCACCAGGTGGAGGCCGTCGCCGCGCAGGTGCCGAAGCTGTTCGGCCCGCAGACCGTGGTCGTGCCGATGCAGAACGGCATCCCGTACTGGTATTTTCACGGGCATCCGGGACCGCTCGCCGGCGCCCGGGTGAGCAGTGCCGATCCGAATGGGATCATTGGCCAGTACATCCCGGGGGAACGCATCATCGGCTGCGTCGTGTATCCGGCGACCGAACTGATCCAGCCGGGCGTCATCAAGCACGTCGAAGGCAACCGCTTCCCGGTCGGCGAGCCGGACGGCACCGAGAGCGAGCGTGTCCGGCGCGTGTCCGAATGTTTCATTCGCGGCGGCCTGCAATCGCCGATCCTGAAGGATATTCGCGCCGAGATCTGGCTGAAGCTCTGGGGCAACATGACGTTCAACCCGATCAGCGCGCTGACGCGGGGGACGCTCGCCGGGATATGCCAGTATCCGCTGACGCGGACCCTGGCCGCGGCGATGATGACCGAGGCTCAGGCGATCGCGGGCAAGCTGGGCATCACGTTCCGCGTGCCGATCGAAAAGCGCATCGCCGGTGCGGAGCGCGTCGGCCATCACAAGACCTCGATGCTGCAGGACGTGGAGGCAGGGCGGGAACTGGAAATCGATGCGCTGCTGGGCTCGGTCGTCGAGCTGGCGCGCCTGACCGAGACGCCGACGCCGCACCTGGATACGGTGTACGCGTTGACAAAACTGCTCGCGAAGACTTTAGTGGAGCACCGGCCGCTGGTCGGCGCTGCGAAGTAGAAGAACCCGGAAGAAGAACAAGCCATGAATGTCCATGAATACCAAGGCAAGGAAATCCTGCGGAAATTCGGCGTCTCGACTCCCCGGGGCATCCCCTGTTTCTCGGTAGCCGAGGCCGACGACGCCGCACGCAAGCTTGGCGGCAAGGTCTGGGTCGTCAAGGCGCAGATCCACGCCGGCGGCCGCGGCAAGGGCGGCGGGGTCAAGGTCGCAAAATCGCCCGCCGAGGTGCATGAGTTCGCCGCCAGGATCCTCGGCATGACGCTCATCACGCACCAGACGGGGCCGGAGGGGCGGCTGGTGCGCCGGCTGCTCGTCGAGGAGGGCGCCGACATTGCAAAGGAGCTGTACGTCGGCATGGTTGTCGACCGCGCGACGCAGCGGGTCACGCTGATGGCGAGCTCCGAAGGCGGCATGGAGATCGAGGAAGTCGCGGCGCACACGCCGGAAAAGATCCACAAGATCGCGATCGATCCGGGCACGGGACTGACCGACGCCGAGGCGGACGCCGTCGCCGCCAGGATCGGCGTCCCCTCGGGCTCGGTGCCGGAGGCGCGCCGCTTCATGCAGGGCCTGTACCGGGCGTTCGTCGAGTGCGACGCCTCGCTCGCCGAGATCAATCCGCTGATCCTGACCGGCGACGGGCGCGTGCTCGCGCTCGATGCCAAGCTGAATTTCGACGACAATGCGCTGTTCCGCCATCCGGACATCGTCGCGATGCGCGACCTCGACGAGGAGGACCCGGCTGAGGTCGAGGCCTCGAAGTTCGAGCTCTCCTATATCTCGCTCGGGGGCAACATCGGCTGCCTGGTCAACGGGGCGGGACTGGCGATGGCGACGATGGATGCGATCAAGCTGTTCGGCGCCGAGCCCGCGAATTTCCTCGATGTCGGCGGCGGCGCGACCACGCAGAAGGTCACCGAGGCGTTCAAGCTGATGCTGAAGAACCCGGCCGTCAAGGGCATCCTCGTGAACATCTTCGGCGGCATCATGCGCTGCGATACGATTGCCGAGGGCGTGATCGCGGCGGCGAAGCAGGTCAACCTCAACGTGCCGCTGGTGGTGCGCATGAAGGGCACGAACGAGGAGCTCGGCCGGGAACTGCTGCGCAATTCGGGGCTGCCGATCATCTCCGCCGACAACATGGCCGATGCGGCCCGCAAGATCGTCGCAGCGGTGGCCGGAAAATGATGTCGAGACGGGGAGTCGTATTTTCATGAGTATCCTGATCGACCGGAACACCCGGGTCATGACCCAGGGCATCACCGGCAAGACCGGGGCGTTTCACACGCGCCTGTGCCGCGACTATGCAAACGGCAGGGCCTGTTTCGTCGCCGGCGTCAATCCGAACAAGGCCGGCGAGAGCTTCGAGGGCATCCCGATCTACGCGACGGCCGCCGAGGCAAAGAAGCAGACAGGCGCAACCGTATCGGTCATCTACGTGCCGCCGCCGTTCGCGGCCGGTGCGATCGACGAGGCAGTGGACGCGGGGCTGGACCTCGTGATCTGCATCACCGAGGGCGTGCCGGTGCGCGACATGATCGCGACGCGTTATCGCATGCGCGGCAAGAAGACCCTGCTCGTGGGCCCGAACTGTCCCGGCGTGATCACGCCGGACGAGCTGAAAATAGGCATCATGCCGGGACACATCCACAAGAAGGGGCGCATCGGCGTCGTGTCCCGATCCGGAACCCTGACCTACGAGGCCGTCGGGCAGTTGATGGAACTCGGGCTCGGCCAGTCCACCTGCGTCGGCATCGGCGGCGATCCGGTCAACGGCATGAAGCACGTCGACGTCATGAAGCTCTTTAACGACGATCCGGAAACCGATGCGGTCATCATGGTCGGCGAGATCGGCGGCGATGACGAGGAGACCTGTGCGCGCTGGATCAAGCAGAATATGAAAAAGCCGGTGATCGGCTTCATCGCCGGCGTCACGGCCCCGCCCGGCAAGCGCATGGGCCACGCCGGCGCGATCATCTCCGGCGGCAAGGGCACGGCGCAGGAGAAACTCGCGGTCATGGAGGAGTGCGGCATCAAGGTCACGCGCAATCCGGCCGACATGGGCAGGCTGCTCGCATCGGTCCTGTAGCATGAGCGCGAGCCTCCGCTGGGCCCGATTCCGCACGCGGGACGGCGCGGGCGGTTTCGGCATCTACAGCGAAGCCGGCATTGCCGTCCACGAGGGCGACCTGTTTGCCGATGCGCGCCCGAACGGGGCGCTGCTCGCGCCCGGACAGTACACGCTGCAAAGCCCGTGCTGTCCGTCCAAGATCGTGGCGCTGTGGAACAATTTCCATGAGCTTGGCGCGAAGCTCGGCAAGTCCGCGCCGGCTCACCCGCTGTTCCTGATCAAGCCCTCGACCTGCGTGATCGGTCCCGATGAGCGCATCAGCCGGCCGCAGGCGTATGCCGGCAAGGTGGCGTTCGAAGGCGAGCTCGGGATCGTGATCGGCAGGCGCTGCAAGGATCTCGCGGTTGCGGATGCGGGCGCGGCGATCTTCGGCTACACCTGCGTCAACGACGTCACCGCCGCGGAGATCCTCAGGGAGAACGCGGACTTCGAACAATGGTGCCGCTCCAAGGGCTTCGACACCTTCGGCTGTCTCGGGCCCGTGATTGCCACCGGCCTCGACCTCGCCGGGCTGCGCGTGATCACCCGCGTCAACGGCGACGTGCGCCAGAACTACCCGCTCGCGGACATGATCATGACGCCGGCACAGATCGTCAGTCGCGTATCCGGCGACATGACGCTGCTGCCCGGCGACGTGATCGCCTGCGGCACGTCGGTCGGCGTCGGCTCGATGAAGGACGGCTCGACCGTCGAGGTGTCGATCGAGGGCATCGGCGTGCTGTGCAACGCGTTCGGCTGAGCCTCCGTTAGCCTCATTTGCATCCCGGGCATCCGCTGACGGACAATACCGCGCTTTTTTACCGACCTTGAGAGGCTGTAGTGCGAAGAACCCGAAATGCGAAGATAGTTGCCACGCTGGGCCCCGCCAGCTCCGATCCGGACATCGTGCGCCGCCTGTTCCTCGGCGGCGTGGACGTATTCCGGCTGAATTTCAGCCATGGCACGCCCGAGGATCACAGCGCGCGAGTGGCAATCATTCGCAATCTCGAAAAAGAGACCGGCCGCCCGATCGGCGTCATGGCGGACCTGCAGGGACCGAAGCACCGGGTCGGCGTATTCGTGGATGGCGCGGTGACGCTGGTCGCCGGGCAGAAGTTCCGCTTCGACCTCGATCCGGCGCCGGGGGATGTCACGCGCGTGAACCTGCCGCATCCGGAGATCTTCGCCGTGCTCGCGCCGGGTTCGCAGCTGCTGCTCGATGACGGACGGCTGCGACTCGCCGTCGAGCGCTGCGGCAAGGACTTCGCCGAGACCACCGTCGTCGACGGCGGCCGGCTCTCCGAGCACAAGGGCGTGAACGTGCCGAGTGCGGTATTGCCGCTGACCTCGCTGACGCCGAAGGACCATGCCGACCTCGAGCTGGCTCTCGAACTCGGTGTCGACTGGGTCGCGTTGTCGTTCGTGCAGCGTCCCGAGGACGTGACCGAGGCGCGCGCGATCATCGGCGACCGGGCATACATCCTCGCGAAGCTGGAAAAGCCCGCCGCCGTCGAGCGGCTGGAGGAGATCATCGCCGTGTCCGACGCGCTGATGGTCGCCCGCGGGGACCTGGGCGTGGAGCTGCCGGCCGAGCGCGTGCCGGCGATCCAGAAGCGCATCATCCGCAGCTGCCGGCGCGTCGGCAAGCCCGTGGTCGTCGCGACGCAGATGCTCGAGTCCATGGTGGTGAGCCCGGTGCCGACTCGCGCGGAGGCTTCCGACGTCGCCACGGCGATCTACGACGGCGCCGATGCCGTGATGCTGTCGGCCGAGTCCGCTGCGGGAAAATACCCGGTCGAGGCGGTGGGCATGATGAACCGGATCATAGAGCAGGTCGAGAACGACCCGCTGTATCGCCAGCTGATCGATGCCTCGCATTCGCCCGCCGCGCCCGGCCAGGTCGATGTGGCCGGCGCGGTGTGCGCCGCGATGCGCGATATCGTCGCGCTGCTGCATGCCTCGGCGATCGTCTGTTACTCGCGCAGCGGCCATACGAGCCTCGGTGCGGCGCGGGAACGGCCGGAATCCCCGATACTCAGCCTCTCGCCGATCCTGCCCACCGCGCGGCGCCTCGCGCTGGCGTGGGGGATCCATTCGATCCACATCGCCGATGTCGCCGACGTCAAGGAAATGACGGCGGTCGCCCGGGAAGTTTCCCGGCGCGAGCGTTTTGCCGAGAGTGGCCAGACGATCGTCATCATCGCCGGCGTGCCGTTCGGCATACCCGGGACCACGAACATGATCCGCATCGCCACGGCCTGAGAGGGCTCTGCAGCGGCTGCGCGCGAGCGTCAGCCGACCATGGTCTTCGCGATGCGGTAGATCTCCTCGGCGTCCAGCACCAGGTCGTTCTGCTCGAACAGGCGAGCGATGCAGGCGCGATGCAGCGCGAGCTTGAGCGCGCCGAAACCGAGCGGGCCGAACAGCGTCTTGCCGTGGGCCTGTACGCCGCGGTCGCTGATGCCGACTCCTTCGATGCCCGCGGGCGGCGACGCGTTGGCGTCCGCCACCAGTTCCAGGGTCGGATTGTCGCGCCAATGCGCGCCATCCAGCAGCCGGATCCCGGCCGCGCCGGTGGCGAGCACGATGTGCGCGCCGGCCAGGGCGGCCCCGCGCTCCTCGTTCGTGGGCGCCTCGACGGCATCGGCGTCGACGCCGAATTGCCGCTTGATCAGCTCGCAGGCGCCCTGAACCGCCGCATGCTTGCGGCCCGTGATGGCCACGTGCGCGCCCTCGCGCGCCAGCAGCACCGCGGCACGCTGTCCGACCGGCCCCGATCCGCCGAGCACGACGGCACGCTTGCCGGCGAGGCTGCGTCCATGGCTCAGCCACGCAACCGCAGCCGCGGCGGTCGTGTTCGAGCCATTGCAGTCGAACATCACCGAGACGCGGAACTGCGCGAAGAACTTCTTCCGCACGGCGGCGAGTACCGCCTCGCCCGCGCTCATGTTGCCGCCGCCGATGAAGATCGCGGTGTTCTTCTTGTCCCTGGCGCCGCGCGTGAAGATCGCGCCATCGACCAGGGCGCCGACGTTGTCGGCGCTGATCGAACCGTACGCGGTCACGTGGTCGGCGCCGCCGTCATAGGCCACGACGTTGTCGAACACCGCCGGCTGCGCGTCGGTATCGAACTGGTACAGCAGCTTCTTCATGTCACGAGGTGCTGCGGCTAGCCGGCGTCCCAGCGCTCGATGTTGTCGATCAGCTGGTCGGCCAGGAACTGCATCGCGCCGTCCGAGGCCCAGGCGACGTGCGGGGTCAGGATGAAATTGGGCCGCCGCACGTCGAGCAGCGGATGGCCGTTGCGCGGCGGTTCCACCGTCAGCACGTCGAAGCCCGCGCCGGCGATCAGGCCCTCGTCGAGCGCCCGGATCAGCGCCGCCTCGTCGACCAGCCCGCCGCGCGCGGTGTTGATGAGCAGCGCATTGCGCTTCATCCTGCGAAACGCCGCCAGGTCGATCAGATTGCGGGTCGCGGGCATCAGCGGACAGTGCAGCGAGATCACGTCCGATTCGGCGAGCACCTGCTCGTGCGGCGTGAACGTCACGCCCTCCATCTTCGGCGGCGCATGATCGGCGAACAGCACGCGCATGCCGAAGGCGCGCCCGATTGCCGCCGTGCTCTGGCCGATCGCGCCCTCGCCGATGATGCCGAGCGTGGCGCCGTGCAGGTCGCCGATGTCATGCGCGAAGAAGCAGAACTTGTCCGACTTCTGCCACACGCCGTTCTCGACGTCCTGGCGGTAGGCGAGCAGGTTGCGGCGCAGTGCCAGGATCATCGCGAACGCGTGCTCGGGCACGGTGTGCACCGCGTAATTGCGGATGTTGGCGACCGCGATGCCGTGCTCCCTGCAGTAGGGCACGTCGACGACGTCGTAGCCGGTGGCCGCCACCGCGATCATCTTCAGCTGCGGCAGCTGCCCCAGCGTCTCGGCGCGCAGCGGCACCTTGTTGATGATGGCGACCGTGGCGCCCTGCAGCCGCGGCTACGGTCTCTTCGGCCGCGGTCTTCCCGTACTCGACGTACTCCGCGGCGCAGGCGGGCTTGCGCACCTTTGCCTTCAGCGAGGCGCGGTCGAGGAATACGACGCGGTGTTTCATGCAGCGCCGCCCTTGCCCGCCGCAACGGGCGAATGGCTCCGCCAGTAGTTCTGCGCCGCCGCGACGCCGCTGCCCGGCTCGATCTTCACGCCGACGTCGAGCATCGCCATTTCCGCTCCGGCGATCGCGCCGAGCAGCATCAGTTCGTTCATGTCGCCCAGGTGGCCGATGCGGAACAGCTTGCCGGCCACCTTGGACAGGCCGGCGCCGAGCGCCAGGTTGTAGCGCGTGAATGCGCGTGCGATGACGTCGGCGCCGTTGATTCCCTCCGGCACCATGATCGCGGAGACCGTGTCCGAATACCATTGCGGGGCGGACGCGCACAGCTTGAGCTTCCAGCCCTCCATGACCGCGGCGCGCACGCCGCCGGCGAGGTAGCTGTGGCGGTGGAAGACGTTTTCGAGGCCTTCCTCGGCCAGCATCGCCAGCGACTCGCGCAGGCCGTACAGCATCGGAATCGACGGCGTGTACGGGAAATAGCCGCTGGCGTTGGATTTCACCATGTCCGCGTAGTCGAAATAGCAACGCCGCGACGTGGCGGTCCTGGACGCTTCGAGCGCCTTCGGGCTCACGCAGGTCACGCCGAGGCCGGCCGGCAGCATCAGGCCCTTTTGCGAGCCGCTGACGCACACGTCGACGCCCCATTCGTCCATGCGAAAGTCGATGCTCGCGAGCGCGCTGACCGAGTCGACGAACAGCAGCGCCGGATGCCCGACGCTGTCCATCGCGCGGCGCACCGACGCGACGTCGCTGGTGACGCCCGTTGCGGTCTCGTTCTGGCACACCAGCACCGCCTTGATCCTGTGCTGCTTGTCGGCGGCGAGCGCGGCCAGATAGCGGTCGACCGGCGCGCCCTCGCCCCAGGGCGTCTCGATGATCTCCACGTCGAAGCCGAGCCGCTGGCTCATGTCGACCCACAGGTGGCTGAACTGGCCGAAGCGCGCGATCAGCACCTTGTCGCCCGGGCTCAGGCAGTTGGTCAGCGCCGCCTCCCAGCATCCGGTGCCGGAGGAGGGGAAGAGGATCGGGCTGCCGACCGTCGTCTTGAAAATCGGCTTCAGGCCGTTCAGGCAGGCGCGGGCCAGCTCCGGGAATATGGGTGAACGGTGGTCCTCCATCGCCACGACCATGGCGCGCAGGACGCGGTCAGGTACGTTGGTCGGTCCCGGAACGAACAGAAAATTGCGGCCAGCCATGGGTAGGGGTCTCCTGGATTGAACGGGTATTTTGCGCCGTATTGTCAAGCGCTTGTCAGTCAGATATATCATACTTTAAGACTGGACTCGCCACAGGATGATTTACCCATGCGCATCGCCATCGTCGGACAGAAAGACTTCGGGAAGGCTTCGCTGGAAGCGTTCGCCAGCCGGGGAGACGAAATCGCGGGAGTCTTCTGCGCCCCGGAAAAGCCCGGCAGCCCGGCCGATCCGCTCGTGGCGGCCGCCGAGCAGCGCGGGATCCGGGTCTTCCGGTTGCCGAACCTCAAGAGCGAGGAGGCGCGCCAGGTCTTGCGTTCGCTCGACGTCGATGTCGGCGTCATGGCCTATGTGCTGCAGTTCGTACCGCAGGATTTCGCGAACATCCCGCGCTTCGGCACGCTGGGGTTTCACCCCTCGCTGCTGCCGCGCTACCGCGGCCCGAGCTCGATCAACTGGCCGATCATCCTGGGTGACACGCGCACGGGCCTGACGATTTTCCGTCCCACCGACGGACTCGACGAGGGTCCGATCGTGCTGCAGAAAGAGACCCCGATCGGGCCGGACGACACGCTGGGCAGCGTGTATTTCGAGCGCCTGTTCCCGATGGGCATCGCCGCGCTGCTGGAGGCGGCGGACCTCGTGGCGGGCGGGGGCGCGCAGCCGCGCATCCAGGATGAGTCGCTGGCGAGCTACGAGGGCTGGTGCCGCGCTGCCGAGGCGCGCGTGAACTGGCACAACCACGTCGACGTGGTCTACAACCTGATCCGGGGCTGTGATCCGGCGCCGGGGGCATGGACCACGTTCAATGGCAGGAAGCTGCAGCTTTTCTCGACGCGCAAGCATCCGGTGCGTACCTTCGGACAGGTGCAGGGTGCGATCGGCGCCGTGGCGGCAATTGGCCCGCAAAGCCTCTTCATCTCGGCGCAGGGCGGACAGATCGAGGTGCCGACAGTGCGTTACGAGGACGGGAAAAAGCTCGCCGCGGCGCAGTTCTGTGCCCAGGCGGGCGTGGCGGTCGGGACCGTGCTCGGGGCCTGAACGGGCCCGGACGGCAGGAGGTAAAAAAAACGCCGCGGGGTTGCCGCGGCGTTTTTCGTTCCAGATCTGAGGATCCGGATTTACTTCGAGACGCTCTTCTTGAACATGCGGTCCAGCTTCTCGTTGATGGCGGCGATCGCGGAGGAGTTGGCTTGCGCGGTCGACAGGGCCTGGTTGGCCGTGCTCTGCGCGCCCGAGGCGGCGGAGTTGGCGGCGGCGGCGCTGCTGCTGGCGGCGGCGGCGGCGCTGCTGGCCTTGGCGGTGTCACCCTGCAGCTTGCTGACCTGCGACTTCAGGTCGTCGATCTGGGCCTGAATCGGCTTCAGGTCCGTGCAGCCGGCGAACGCTACGAGGCACGCGGCCGCGGCCGTTACTTTCAATGTTGTTGCAAATTTCATAAATAGATTCCCCTGGGGTTGTTTCAGTCATCAAAAAATGCGGAAGGGTTGCCGGCGACGAACCCAGTCTTTATGAATAAAGTCGGGCTCAACTCGCGCTGCAACACAGCTTGGCATTAGAACGAATTTACTGGATCGAATGCAACTTAATTTAGCTTTATGTTGCTGTCGTCATGTTGGCGATTTGCGACAGTCCTGCCTGTACGGTACCGCTCATAAGGCGCTTGAATAACGGCCTGCTTGCCAATCATCCGGACCTGTATATAATAACAGCTACTGGTTACATATACAGGTGATGCATGTCTGACCTTACGCCCCGTCAAACCCAGATCCTCCGGCTCATCCAGAACGCCATCGCCGAGAGCGGCATGCCGCCCACGCGGGCTGAAATCGCCCGCACGCTCGGTTTCAAGTCGCCGAATGCCGCCGAGGAACACCTGCGGGCCCTGCAGCGCAAGGGCGTCATCGATCTGATTCCCGGCGCTTCGCGCGGTATCCAGCTCAAGGATATCCTGCGCGAACAACTGGGCCTGCCGCTGATCGGTCGTGTCGCTGCCGGTCAGCCCATCCTGGCCGAAGAACACATCGAGGCCCGCTACCAGATCGATCCGCAGCTGTTCCAGCCGCAGCCGCATTACCTGCTGAAGGTGCGCGGCATGAGTATGAAAAATGCCGGCATCCTGGACGGCGACCTGGTTGCCGTGCACCGCACGCCCGAGGTCCGGAACCGCCAGATCGTCGTTGCGCGCCTGGAAAACGAAGTCACGGTCAAACGCTATCGGCAGGAAGGCTCGATCGTCTGGCTGTTGCCGGAAAATGCCGACTTCCAGCCCATCCGTGTCGATCTGAAGGCCCAGCCGATGATCATCGAGGGGGTCGTCGTCGGGGTTCTGCGGCGCGGTAAAGACGTGGATGCTGCGTGAGGCGGCATCGCTCGAAGGACTTCTGGCCGATGCACGCGTCTGGAAGCTAAAGGACGCGGCGGCTGGCCCGTCCCGTCCGGTCTGGCCTACCGGCAGCCTGTCGCTTGATAAGCGCTTGCCCGGCGGGGGCTGGCCGGCGGCATCGCTGATCGAGGTATTGATCGACGCAACCGGTCTGGGTGAAGTGCAGCTGTTTTTGCCGGCTCTCGTGCACTCGCAACAGCGCACCCTCAGCGGCGACGTGCCCTGGCTGGTCTGGATCGCCCCGCCGTACGAGCCCTATGCGCCCGCCCTGGCGCAACAGGGTATCGACCTGGATCGCCTGCTGATCGTGCGTCCCACGACCGCTACCGAAGCCTTGTGGGCTGCCGAACAGGCCCTGGGCTCGGGTGTCTGCGCTGCGGTGCTGTTGTGGCTCAAGGGCAGCGACGATCGCTGGTTGCGGCGCCTGAAGCTGGCCGCCGAGGCGGGTGGCGCGCTCGGCGTGCTGTTTCGTCCCGAGCGCCATCGTTTCGAGTCCTCGCCGGCCAGCTTGCGCCTGCTGATGACCCAGGGCCGTCCTGCGGCATATCTCGAACTGATCAAGGTGCAAGGTGGGCACCCCGGTCCCGTCGCCGTCAGTGAATCCTGATGTCGCGCCGGTTCCCGTCGCGCACGGCCGACCTGTTTGCCGTGGCGGATGCAGCGGCGACGCCGGCACCGGCGACCGTCCTGGGTCTGCCTGCGCCGCAGGCTCCGCGCACTCCGGCTCCCCGGCAACTGTGGTACGCAGCGTGGTTCCCCGGGCTCGACACGGCCGAACAGGCGGCTGCCGCCTTGCCGCGCCTGAGCCGGCACGCCCAGCGATTTACCTCGTTCGTCAGCATCGAAGCGCCGGATGCACTGCTGCTCGAGATCAGGGGGAGCCTGCGCCTGTTCGGTACGGCAGAGCGTTTGCACGCGGACATCGACGCCTGCTGGCGTGAACTGGCGGTGCCGGCCCACAGTGCCGTTGCGCCCGCCACGCTGGCGGCGTTGTGGTTCGCACGCGCAGGCCAGCGGGTACGGATCGAGGATCCGGCGTTGCTGGCCGGTCGCCTCGCTGCCCTGCCGCTCGCCTGCACCGCATGGGATGCGGATCGCCTGCAGACCTTGTGCTCGATGGGCGTCACCCGCATCGGCGAGTTGCTGCGCCTGCCGCGCTCAGGGGTTGCCCGGCGTTTCGGTCCTGGCGCCGTCCTCGATCTGGACATCGCGCTGGCGCGCCAGTGCGCGCCGCGCCGCATCTTCGTGGCGCGTGAACGCTTTCGCGAACGCTGTGATTTCGAGACCGGGATCGAGCATGCCGCATACCTCGAACAGGCGTTCGAGCCGCTGCTGGAGCGTTGCGCGCAGTTCCTGCGCACACGCCAGGCAGGCATACAGGGCGTGGAGCTGCGGCTGCGGCATCGCGAGGGGCCCGCGACACGGCTGCGCCTGGGGCTGGCGAGCGTCACGGGCGAGTATCGCCGCCTGCGGGACGTCCTCGCGCAACGTCTGCAGGACCTTGCCCTGGTGGCTCCCGTGCAGGGAGTCGAGATCATCTCGGGCCGCCTGCAGCCGCTCTCGGCCGCTTCGCTGAGCGTCTTTGCCGGGCACGGTGCTGCGCAGGGCCGCGATACCGCCGTGCAGCTGGTCGAGCGCCTGCGCGCAAGGCTGGGCGCGCGCGCGGTCTATGGCGTTTCCACGATCTGCGAACACCGGCCGGAAGCGGCCTGGCGGCGCGTTCACGCGCTGCACCTCGCGGCGGCGGCCGTGAGGTGCGCACCCTCCACGGCTGCCGCCATGCCGCGGCCGGTCTGGCTGCTCGGGACGCCGGCGCCCCTGTCGCCGGCGGACGTGTGCCGGTTATGCGCGGGCGGCAGCATCACGGAGCAGGACCCGGAGCGCATCGAAAGCGGTTGGTGGGACGGCAGGGGAGTCGCGCGTGATTACTACGTCGTGCGTGAGGAGCGCGGCGCCCGATGGTGGGTCTTCCAGGAACGAAGCAGCAAGCTGTGGTACCTGCACGGCGTATTTGCCTAGGGCCTGTGGCCGGGTTGCGCGATGTACGCCGAATTGCATGCCCTCAGTAATTTTTCCTTCCTGAGGGGAGCCTCGCAGCCGGAAGAGCTCATCGCACAGGCTGCCTGGCTGGGATACCGGGCGCTCGCGCTGACCGATGAATGCTCGCTGGCCGGGATCGTCCGCGCCCACGTCGCCGCGAAGGAGCATGGCCTCGCCCTGCTGATCGGCAGCGAGTTGCGCTGCACCGACGGACTCACGCTGGCGGCACTGGCGACGTCACGCGCCGCCTACGGCTGCTTGAGCCGCCTGATCAGCAAGGCGCGGCGCGCGAGCCCGAAGGGCAGCTATTCCCTGGCGCGCGCCGATCTCGAGGATGCGCTCGAGCAGTGCCTGCTCGTCTGGCTGCCGCCTGGAGATGAAGCCCGCGGCGGGCGCTGCCGGGAGGAGGGCGCCTGGCTGCGCGAACGCTTCGCCGGGCGCGTGTGGATCGGCGTGGAGCTGCTGACCAGCGGGTACGATGCGCGGCGCCTGCGCGAGCTCGTGCTGCTGGGCGAGGACCTGGGCCTGCCGTGCGTTGCCGCAGGCGACGTGCACATGCACCGGCGCAGCCGCCGGGCGTTGCAGGATGTATTGACGGCGATTCGCCTGAATACGACGGTGCGTGAAGCCGGGTACGCGCTGTACCCGAACGGCGAACGCTGCCTGCGCCCGCTGAACCGCCTGCGCGAGCTGTATCCCGCGCCGCTGCTGGCGGCGACGCTGGAGATCGCCGCACGCTGCCATTTTTCGCTCGATGAGCTGCGCTACGAGTACCCGGAGGAAATCGTGCCGCCCGGCGAGACCCCGACCAGCCATCTGCGCGCGCTGACGGAGCGGGGCGCGCGGCAGCGCTGGCCGGACGGCGTGCCGCCGGACGTGCGCGCGGGGCTGGAACATGAGCTGCGCCTGATTGCGGAGCTGGCCTACGAGCCGTTTTTCCTGACCGTGCACGACATCGTGCTGTTCGCGCGTTCGCAGGGCATCCTGTGCCAGGGACGCGGTTCGGCGGCCAACTCCGTGGTCTGTTATTGCCTGCAGATCACCGCGGTCGATCCCTCGCGCATGTCGATGCTGTTCGAGCGGTTCATTTCCAGGGAGCGCAATGAGCCGCCGGATATCGACGTCGACTTCGAGCACGAGCGGCGCGAAGAGGTGATCCAGTACATCTACGGCAAATACGGCCGTGAGCGCGCAGCGCTCGCCGCGACGGTGATCTGTTATCGCCCGCGCAGCGCGCTGCGGGACGTCGGCAAGGCGCTGGGGTTCGGGCTCGCCGAACTCGACCGGCTCGCCAAAAGCGTGCAATGGTGGGATGGCCAGCGCATCGATCCTGAGCGCCTGCGCGCCTGCGGCTTCGATCCCGCGGATGTGCGCTTCCCGCGCCTGATCGCGCTCTCGACGCAGATCCTGGGATTCCCGCGCCATCTGTCCCAGCACGTGGGCGGCTTCGTGATTGCCCGCCACCGCCTGGATGAGCTCGTCCCGATCGAGAACGCGGCGATGGATGAGCGCACCGTGATCCAGTGGGACAAGGACGACCTCGATGCGCTGGGGCTGCTCAAGGTCGATGTGCTGGGCCTGGGCATGCTCGCGGCGATACGCCGTGCGTTTGACCTGATCAACGGGTTCGGCGGCTCCAGCGCGGTGGACGGCGAGCTGCAGCTCTCGACGGTGCCGGCCGAGGACCCGGCGGTCTACGAGATGATCTGCCGCGCCGATACGACGGGCGTATTCCAGATCGAATCCCGGGCGCAGATGGCGATGCTGCCGCGGCTGCGGCCGCGCAATTATTACGACCTGGTGATCGAGGTGGCGATCGTGCGGCCCGGCCCGATCCAGGGCGAGATGGTGCATCCGTACCTGCGCCGCCGCAACGCCGAGGAGCCGGTCAGCTATCCGAGTCCCGCGGTCGAATCGGTGCTCAAGCGCACGCTGGGGGTACCGATATTCCAGGAACAGGTCATGCAGCTGGCGATCGTCGCGGCCGGCTTCACGCCCGGCGAGGCGGATCGGCTGCGCCGCGCGATGGCCGCATGGAAGCGCAAGGGCGGCATGGAGCCGTTCGAACGGCGCCTGATCGAGGGCATGCGCGCACACGGGCTGCCGGAGTCGTTCGCGCGGCAGATCTTCAACCAGATCCTCGGCTTCGGCGAATATGGCTTCCCCGAGTCGCACGCCGCGAGCTTCGCGCTGCTCGTCTACATTTCGGCCTGGCTGAAATGCCATGAGCCGGCGGCATTTTGCGCCGCGCTGATCAACAGCCAGCCGATGGGGTTCTACGCGCCGGCGCAGCTTGCGCGCGATGCGCGGGAGCATGGCGTCGAGATTCGCCCGGTGGCGCTCGGGACCAGCGCCTGGGACTGCACGCTCGAGCGCCGCGATGATGGCCGGCCCGCCGTGCGCCTGGGGCTGAGGCTGGTCCGGCACCTGTCGCAGGCCGGCGCGCAGCGCCTGCTGGCCGCGCGCAGCGCCTGCGCCTTCGCCGATGTCGCGGATCTCGCGCAGCGTGCCGGCCTCGATCGGGGCGACCTGGAGGCGCTCGCGGCAGCCGATGCCCTGGCGGGGTTGAGCGGTCATCGGCACCGCGCCGTCTGGCAGGTCAGCGGGGTCGAGCGCGCCTTGCCGCTGTTGCCGGCCTCGACGGCGGTCCCGGAGGGCATTCCGCTGCTGCGCGCACCGCGGGAAGGCCAGGACATCGTGGCCGATTACGGCAGCACCGGATTGAGCCTGCGGCGCCATCCGCTCGCATTGCTGCGCGATCGCCTGACGCGGCGCGGTCTGATACCGGCGCAGGCGCTGTGGGATCAGCCGAACGGCAGGCTCATCGCCATCGCAGGGCTCGTCATAACGCGCCAGCGGCCGGGCAGCGCCAGCGGAGTGACTTTCGTCACGATGGAGGATGAGACCGGTTACGCGAACCTGATCGTCTGGGAGCGCGTTGCCACGGCGCAGCGCGCCGCGTTGCTCGAGTCGCGCCTGCTCGAGGTGCGCGGCAAGGTACAGCGCGAGGGCGATGTGCTGCACATCATCGCGCAGCGCCTGACGAACCTGTCCGCGCTGCTCGGGGAACTCGTGGTCGCCGCGAGGAATTTTCACTAAGATTCCGCACATGCAGGCACGGATCCCCTCCCTCGACATCAGCGCCCTGTTCGCTGCCGACAGCGCCGAACGCGCCGCGACCGACCGACGCATCATGGCCGCGGCAGCGGACAGCGGCTTCATGCTCGTCAGCGCCTTTCCCGACGACGTGCCCGTCGGCGCGGCCGCGCGCGCGCGCTTGCTGCGGCTGTTCGACCTGCCGGAGGCACAGCTGCGCCCGCTCTGGCGCCAGAAATTCGATCCCCGGCAGCGCAATGTGTACCGCGGCTGGTTTGCGCTGCAGCCCGGGAATCCGACCAGCAAGGAGGGCATCGACATGGGCGCGGACGTCGCTTATGGCGCCGGGGTCGTGTGCGCGTCCGATCCGCTGCGCGAGGCCACGCCCCTGCCGCCTGAGGATGCGCTGCCCGGCTGGCGCAGCGCGGTGGCCGCGTATTACCGCGGCATGGACCTGGTCAGCCGGGCGCTGATGCGCTCGATCGCGCGCGGCCTCGGGCTGCCGGAGCGATTCTTCGACCCCGCGTTCGACCGGGGCCTGTCGACCTTGCGCCTGATCCGCTATCCGGTGCGGCGGGACATCGACGCCGCGTTCGAGGCGAATCCGCAGCTGTGGGTCATGCACGAGGGCAAGCGCCGCTGCCTGACCGGTGCCCCGCACGTGGACTCCGGATTCCTGACGCTGCTCGCACAGGACGGTGTCGAGGGACTGCAGGCGCGCCACGGTAGCGGCGCATGGCTCGACGTGCCGCCGCGCGAGGGGACCCTCGCGGTGAATTTCGGCAAGGTGCTGGAGCGCTGGTGCGGCGGGCGCATCCGGGCCACCGAGCACCGGGTTGTCGGCGGCGATCGCGAACGCCGTTCGATCCCGTTCTTCCACGAGGCCCGGGCCGATGCCGAGATAGCGCCTTTGCCGCTCGCCGGCGCGGCGCAGTTCGAGCCTTTCCTGTACGGGGACTACCTGTGGGCGACGACCACGCAGTTCGTCGAATTCCGCGGCATGGAGCACCTGCGCACGCCGCTGCGCCCGTCGGCGGCGGCGCAGGGGACCGCTAGCGGACCGGCGCAATGAGCAGCTGCGGCGCGCGGCAGGCGCTGCGCAGGACCGCGGCGGTGCAGCGGCGCGGGCTCAGGTCGCGAGCGAGGCAGACGCGCACCTCGCGAAGCCGGGGTGCATCCTGGCGGGAGCAGGTCACGAAGACCGACTGATCGGGGAACCGCGGGTTCGCCGCCAGGATCTGCTCCACCAGGCTTTGCGTGGGCTGCGTGACGGCAGCGCGCGGATGCGCGAGCGGCGGGGGTATCACGAGGCCCGCATAGGCCTGCCGGACCAGCGCAAAGAAATCCTCCGGCTCCAGCCCGCTGCACGTGCCGTGCGCCGACCACTCGTGATACACGAGTTTGGCCGAGGGCATCAGGTCGGCCATCCCGGCGACGATGCCGGGTTCGACCCGGCGGCGCACGTCGCAGTGTTCGCTCGCGCCCGCGTCGCGCTGCGGCCAGAGGCCGTGGACGATCAGCCCGAAGCCCCGCGGTCCGAGGCATTCGGCGGCATCCGGCGCTTCGAGGCAAAAGGCCGGAGACCAGGAAAGCGACAGCAGGTAATAGTCGAACTGGCCGGGAACCGCCGCGGACGATTCGTATCGATGGCGGCCGGCGGCGATGCCGGCAGGAATCAGCAGGGCGCACGCCAGCAGGATCGCGCCGATGGGGGTGGGTCTCAGGCCTTGCTCCTAAACGGCTTTCTTTTTCTTCCTGGCGCGGGACTTGCCGGCGGAATCCGCATGTCCGGCGCCGTCCGCGGCGCTCGCGTCGATCTGGTAGTCGTCGAAGTCGCTCAGCAGTTCGGCCGTGCGCCGGTCCTCCATGACGCGCTCCAGGCGCCGCCATGCCGGCTCGGCGCCCTTTGGGGCCCGCCGGCGCGCCGACTCGACGTCGCGCATGATGTGATCGACATCGAGATCGTCGCCGCCCGGAGCGGACTCTTCCGCATCTTCCTCGTCGAACTCATCCGATTCCGGCTTCTCGCTCATAAGCGCGGTTTATAAACGGAAAAGCGGTCCGCGCGCAATACCCCAGTTCGCAGGTCAGGCGATCATTTGACCAGGTCGTTGAGCTGGAAGATCGGCAGCAGCAAGGCGATGACGATGAACATGACGACCGCCCCCATGAACACGACCATGAACGGGCCGAGCAGGTTGGTCATCGTCGACAGCAGGCCATCCATTTCGCGCTCCTGGTTGCTGGCGGCACGCTCGAGCATTTTCTCCAGCTCGCCGCTGCTCTCGCCGCTGGAAATCAGGTGGATCATCATCGGCGGGAATATGCTTGCTGCGCGGCGAGCGACTTGCCGATCGGGCGCCCCTTCGCGCACCCGCAGCGCCGCATCCGACGACGGCGCATCGCGCATCGGCAGGTTGTGACCACCTCGCGCGGAGATGCGCAGCGCATCGAGCACCGGCACGGCGCTGGCGGTCAGGATGCTGAAGGTGCGGGTGAAGCGCGCGGTGTTGAAGCCGCGCATCAGCTTGCCGGCGAGCGGCACGCGCAGCAGGAGCCGGTCGATAGCGCCGCGGTTCTCGGCTGGCCTGAGCCAGCGCGTGAAGCCCCAGATGAGCGCCGCGAGCGACGATCAGGCCGTAGAACCAGTAATGGCGCAGGAAGTCGCTGGCGCCGATCAGCATCCGCGTCGCGAGCGGCAGTTCCTGCGTGGCTCGCCTCGAACACCGCGACGACCTTGGGCACGACATAGGCCAGCAGGAACGAGACGATCGCGAACGCACAGCACCATCAGCACGATCGGGATAGAGCAGCGCACCGCTGACCTTCTGGCCGCATGACCTGCCGCGGACTCGGTGTAGTCCGCCAGGCGCTCGAGCACGCGTGTCCAGCTTGCCCGACTGCTCGCCGGCGGATACCGTCGCGCGATAGATCTCCGGAAAGACCTGCGGGAAATCGCCGAGGCCGTCGGCGAGCGTATGGCCCTCGACCACCTTGCTGCGCACGCCCGAGCATGATGCTCTGCACGCGCGGCTTCTCGGTCTGCTGCGAGCCACGGCCAGCAGCGACTCCTCCAGCGGCAGGCCCGCGCGCACCAGCGTCGCCAGCTGGCGCGTCAGCAGCGCGAGATCCGCGTCGAGAGCCCGCGGCGCACAAATACGCGTCGGGGGCCGCGTTTCTGCTCGCTTTGCGCCGCTTCCTGGACTGTCGATCGGCAGCAGCTGCTGCTCGCGCAGCAGCTGGCGCACGTGCCGCGGCGGTATCGCCCTCGATCAGCCCCTTGCGCTCCCTGCCTTGCGGCATCGAGGGCGGTGTATTCGAACGCGCCCATGGCGCAGCCTAGTCCTCGCGCGTGACGCGCAGCACTTCCTCGATCGTGGTCTCGCCGCGCAGCACCTTGCGCCGTCCGTCGTCGCGGATCGAGGGCTCGAGGTGCGGGCGTAGCGCTCGAGTTCCTGCTCCGAGGCGCCGTCGTGAATCATCGTGCGCATGTGATCGTCGACCGAGATCAGTTCGTAGATGCCGGTGCGGCCGCGGTAGCCGCTGCCCGGTTCGCTGCCGGGCCGGTACAGCGTGCGCCGGCGGGCCGTTCGCGGCCAGGTTCAGCAGGCGCCGCTCGTATTCACCGGCCGTGAAACGGCTGCCGGGTATCCGGATTCAGCACCCGCACCAGGCGCTGCGCCAGCACCCCGATCAGGCTCGAGGACAGCAGGAACGGCTCGATGCCCATGTCGCGCAGGCGCGTCACCGCGCCGACGGCCGTGTTGGTGTGCAGCGTCGAGAGCACCAGGTGGCCGGTGAGGCTCGCCTGCACGGCGATCTGCGCGGTCTCCAGGTCGCGGATTTCGCCGACCATCACCACGTCCGGGTCCTGGCGCAGGATCGCGCGCAGGCCGCGCGCGAAGGTCATCTCGACCTTGGTGTTGACCTGGGTCTGGCCGATGCCGTCGATGTAGTACTCGATCGGGTCCTCGACCGTCATGATGTTGCGGGTGTTGTCGTTGATGCGCTCGAGCGCCGCATACAGCGTGGTCGTCTTGCCCGAGCCGGTGGGTCCCGTGACCAGGATGATGCCGTGCGGCTTGTGGATGATCTCGTCCATCGTGCGCCTGCGTGCGCGTGTCCATGCCCGAGCGAGGTCAGCTCGATGCGTCCGGCCTGCTTGTCGAGCAGTCGCAGCACGACGCGCTCGCCGTGGCCCGACGGAATGCGTCGAGACGCGCACGTCGACCGCGCGGCCGGCGATGCGCAGCTGATGCGGCCGTCCTGCGGCAGGCGCTTCTCGGCGATGTCGAGCTTGGACATGACCTTGATGCGCGAGACGACCAGCGGCGCGACTGCCGCGCTTGGACTGCAGCACCTCGCGCAGCACGCCGTCGACGCGGAAGCGGATGACCAGCCGGTTCTCGAACGGCTCGATGTGGATATCGGAGGCATTCTCCTTGACGGCCTGGGTCAGCACGGCGTTGATCAGCCGGATGATCGGCGCGTCGTCGTCGCTCTCCAGCAGGTCCGAGGCTTCGGGCATGTCCTGGGCAAGGTGCGCAAGGTCGGTATTGTCATCCAGACCTTCCAGCATCTGCATCGCAGCGCCCGAGCCGGCCTCGTAGGTGATGCGCAGCAGGTCGTCGAACTGCTCGACGCTGAGGCGCGACAGCTTCAGCGGCACGCCGACGAAACGGCGCACTTCCGCCAGGCTCAGCGGCGTGACGCCGGGACGGCAGACCGTGTCGGCCACGCCATTGGCGATGCCGCGCACGAGAATTCCGTGGCGCTTGGCGAACGGGAAAGTCAGCTTGCGCGGCGCGACCGCTTCCTTCATTTCCGCATTCATGGCGGGGTCGTCGGTGGCGGCGGCGCGGCGTCCGGCTCCGGGGCCGCCGCGGGCGCGGCCGGCGTGGCCGGCGTGGCCGGCGGCCTGATGATCGATGTCGGCGTCGTGACCGGCGCGATCAGCGGCTGCTTCTCGCCCGGCAGCAGCATGATGTGTCCCTTGCTCAGGGCGCCCTGCTGCCTGCGCATGTCGTTGTAGCTCGCCTCGCTGATCGATTCGGTCTGCACGTCGTCACGCAGGATCTTCGGCCGGATGAACACGAGCAGGTTCTTCTTCTGGCGCGAGCCGCTGCGCGATTTGAACAGGTTGCCGATGATCGGGATCGCGCCGAGCCCCGGAACCCGGTCCTCGCTCTCGCTGACGGTATCGGACATCAGGCCGCCGAGGACGATGACGCCGCCGTCCTCGATCAGTACCGTGGTCTTGATCGCGCGCTTGTTCGTGGAAATGTCGGCCGAGTTGGCCAGCTTGGCGCCGGGCGAGGAGTCTTCCTGCTCGATCTTCAGCTGCACCGCGTTGCCCTCGCTGATGTGCGGCGTCACCTTGAGTATGGTGCCGACCTCCTCGCGCTGGATCGTCGTGAACGGGCTCGTCGTGCCGTTCACGGCGGCGGTCGAGCTGGAGTACGAACCGGTGATCAGCGGGATCTCCTGCGTGACCTTGACCTGCGCTTCTTCGTTGTTCATGGTGATCAGCGACGGCGTGGAGATCACGTTGCTGGTGCCGTCGCTGCGGATCGCCTGGATCAGCGCCGCGAAGTTGGTGCCGGAATTCGCGTTGTAGCGGCCGATGGCGAGCGATGCGCCGATGCCGAGCGTGGAGCTGCTGAGGCCGGATGCGGCCGAGGAGCCGAGCGTGGCGGTGCTGCCGGCGCCAGCCGCCAGGGCCACCAGGTCGACGATGCTGGCGCCGCTCGGATTCGGCAGGTTCGTAACGCCCGCCGGAACCGTCGTGCCGTTGCCGGCCACGATCCACTGCACGCCGATGTCGGAGCTCTTGTTCACGTCCACTTCGACGATCAGCGCCTCGACCTGGACCTGCGCGCGGCGGATATCGAGCTTGTCGATCACTTCCATCAGGGATTTCATGATCTTCGGCGGCGCGGTCAGGATCAGCGCATTCGTCGGCACGTCCGCCCAGATCGTGACGCTGGCGTCGACGTTGGACGTACCGGAGGAGAGGCCCGGGCTCGGGCTGGCGGGCATCGGCGACGATCCCTGCGCGCCGCTCTGCGCCTTGCTCGAGGCGCTCGCCTGGCCCTTGAGCTTCTCCGCGAGCTTCTCCGCGTCGGCATAGCGCAGGTAGCGCACCTCGGTCTCGCCGGCCCCCTGGCGCGGGGTATCGAGGTCCATGATCAGTGCCTTGGTGCGCAGGCGCAGCGATTTCTCGCCGCTGATCAGGATGCTGTTGGTGCGCGCGTCGGCGACGACCTTGACGCCGCCGCTCGCGCCCTCGCCGGCGGTGGCGCCGCCCTGGTTGAGCTGGTTGACGGTGCGCACGAGGTCCGTGGCGCTCGCATTCTTCAGCGGGATCACCTCATAGGGCTCATCCCCGCTCTCGTCCATGCGCTCGACGATGCGCAGGATGCGGCTGACGTTGCTGGAACGATCCGAAATGATCAGCATGTTGCCGGCGGGGTAGGCCGCCAGCTGACCGTATTGCGGGATCAGCGGGCGCAGCAACGGCACGAGCTGCCCGGCGTTGACGTTCTTCAGCGTGACGATCTGCGTGACCATCTCGTCCGAGGAGGAGCTGATGTCGTCAGGCAGGTCCCTCGAGGGCAGCTGGCGTGCATCGGTGTTCGGCACGATCTTGATGACCTTGCCGGCCGGCACCGCCACGTATCCGTAGACCTGCAGCACCGACAGGAATGCTTCGTAGAATGCCGCTGCCGACATCGGCGTGGCCGACAGCATCGTGACCTTGGCATTGACCCGCGGATCGACGATGAAATTCTTGCCCGTGACTTCGCTGACCGCCTGGATGATCTGGCCGAGGTCGGCATCCTTGTAGTTCGGCGTGATCGTGGCGCCGCTCGGCGCCGCGGCGGGCGGCGGGGCGGCGTACGACACCAGAGTCATCAGTGTGGCCAGCACCGCGACGGCGGCTTTGCGGACAGGGGTTCGATTGTGCATTGAGTTCCACATATTAGACTCTAACGGTATCGACCGAACGGCATAGACCGCGGTTCAATGATCATCCGGAATTATTCCCGGCATCCGGCATCACTTCCGGTTCGGGTGCGGGCGGCGCCGGCGCCGCAGCCGGCGCGGGCGGAGTGAAAGCCGGCGCGGCCGCGGGTGCCGCGGGTGACACCGGAGCCAGAGGGCCGCCGCGCCTGCCAGCGGCGCCGCCCGGAAATCGGCCCAGCGGGCCGCCGAGCGGCGCGTTCGGCGCCGCCTCCGGCGTGGCTGCGTCCGTGGCGCCGGCGCCGGCACCGGCGCTCGCAATGCCGTTGGTCGCCTCGGTAGCGACCTGCGCGATATTCAGCGTCAGGTCCTGCGCCTGGCCGCCGCGCTCGATCGTGACGGTCGCCCGATCCGAGGTCTCGATCGTGTTCATGATCTCCTGGCCGCGCTGCGGATCATCCAGCGTCGTGCCGTTGATCGCCGTGACCAGATCGCCGGGCCGCAGCCCTAAGTTATTGAATGCGGTTCGGTTTCTACCCGGATAGATGCGAAATCCGCGGAGTTTTCCCGCGGCCCCGTCATAGGAGGGAACCGCACGCATGACCTGGGAGAGGATATTCGGATCCTGCTGCACCATGCGGCGCAGGTTCTCGACCGCCTTGGGCGCATTCGTGCGCGCGACGGGCGGGCGGGCCGGCGGCAATTGTCTCGGCAGTACCAGGGTCTCGAGCGTGCCGCCGCGATCCAGGATCACATGATCCAGGTACACCGAGTGCAATGAGGCGCCGTTGACGTTATCGCCCACCGAGTAGACCTTGGAGGGGGCGCCGCCATCGCCAATGATCGCGACCCCGTGCCGTGGGTCCTGTGTGGCGATGGTTCCGGCCAGCACCAGGTTGGCGCTCGTCAGCGGCGCGTTCGCAGGGTCCTGCGAACCGGCCTCCGGAGCTGCAACGCCAAACAGGTGAGCGCTCGCGATGCTCTGCACATTGATGGCGGTCCGGCCCAGTCCCGGACCCAGGCGGGCAGGGGGCGGCTGCACCGGTTTGACCTGGCTGGCTCCCAGCAGCATCACGGTGACGCGCGCGAGTTCAATGGCAATCAGCGAGGCGATCACCATGGATACCAGCCACGGGCCGTTGCGTGGTACTCGGGACAGCCATTCCTGGACTCGCGGGTCGGTCATAGTGTGGGCAAATAGGGGGCGCTTGTGGCGCCCGTCACGCGGCCGCTCGTCGCGGTGGCCGCAGGGTTACAATAACGGGTAATGATACGGTCTACCCGCTTGATGGCTCAAGCATTTGTTTTTGCTTGTTAAAGTAAAGTGACACCGATTGGCGACAGTGGCGCCTGCGCCACGGTGCCTTGTAAAGGGGTTCATGGCGCCCTATAAACAGTTATCGCATGAGTGAAAATCAACGCGGACGCGAGGGCAGCACCAGTTTGGTCGTCGAGGAAACGACGCCCAAGCTCAAGCGCCCACCCCTGTACCAGGTCGTGCTGATCAATGACGACTACACCCCGATGGAATTCGTCGTCGACGTGCTGGAACGGTTCTTCGCCATGGACCGGACCAAGGCGACCCGGGTCATGCTCGAGGTGCATACCCGGGGAAAGGGCGTGTGCGGGGTCTTTACATACGAAATCGCAGAGACCAAAGTGGCCCAAGTGACCGCATATGCGCGCGAACATCAGCATCCGCTGATGTGCACGCTGGAAGAGGCGTAACCAGTGCTAGAGCGCAGGAACTCGAATTTTGCCTTAACGATGCGTTTCACCAGGCCCGCGAGGCGCGGCACGAATTCCTGACCGTCGAGCACCTGCTGCTCGCGATCCTGGATACGCCGAAGGTGCGCGAGGTCCTCAAGTCCTGCGGCGCGGATACCGCCAAGCTGAAGACATGAGCTGAAGCAGTTCATCGACCAGACCACGCCGCGCCTGGCCACCGGCGAGGACCGCGAGGTGCAGCCGACGCTCGGGCTTCCAGCGCGTGCTGCAGCGCGCGGTGTTCCACGTGCAGTCGAGCGGCAAGAAAGAAGTCAGGGTGGCCAACGTGCTGGTCGCGATCTTCAGCGAGAAGCAGTGCACGCGGCGTTCCTGCTCAGCACGCCAGGACGTCACGCGGCTGGATGTCGTCAACTTCATCTCGCACGGCCTGTCGAAGATCGGCGAGCGAGGACGACCGCGAGCGCGAGGAGGACGGCGGCGGCGGCGAGGCCGAGCGCGACGGCGAGGCGGCGGCAGCGCGCTGGAGAAATACGCGACCAACCTCAACGCGCGGCGCAGGAAGGGCAAGCATCGATCCGCTGATCGGCCGCAAGCTCGAGGTCGAGCGCACGATCGAGATCCTGTGCCGCCGGCGCAAGAACAATCCGCTGTACGTCGGCGAGGCCGGCGTCGGCAAGACCGCGATCGCCGAAGGGCTCGCGCGCCTGATCGTCGAGGGCCAGGTGCCCGAGGTGCTGCCCGACTGCACCATCTATTGCGCTCGACATGGGCGCGCTGATCGCCGGCACCAAATACCGCGGCGATTTCGAGAAGCGCCTGAAGGCGGTGATCAGCCGAAGCTCAAGAAGCAGCCGGGCGCGATCCTGTTCATCGATGAGATCCACACCGTGATCGGCGCCGGCGCCGCCTCGGGCGGCGTCATGGACGCCTCGAACCTGATCAAGCCGGTGCTCGCCAACGGCGAGCTGCGCTGCATCGGCTCGACGACCTACAGGAATACCGCGGCATCTTCGAGAAGGACCACGCGCTGGCGCGGCGCTTCCAGAAGATCGACGTGGCCGAGCCCTCGGTCGCAGGACACCGTCGAGATCCTGCGCGGCCTGAAGTCCCGCTACGAGGAGCACCACGGCATCAAGTACGAGGACGATGCGCTGCGGGCGGCGGCGGAGCTGGCCGGCGCGGCACATCAACGAGCGCCACCTGCCCGACAAGGCCATCGACGTGGTCGATGAGGCCGGCGCGCGGCCTGCGCCTGAAGCCGGTGGACGAGCGCGAGGCGCCGGTCGACGGTGCACGCACATCGAGGACGTCGTGGCGCGCATGGCGCGCATCCCGCCGAAGAACGTCTCGCTGTCGGACCGCGACGTGCTGAAGAATCTCGAGCGCAACCTGAAGCTGGTGATCTTCGGCCAGGACAAGGCGATCGAGGCGCTGGCGGCCGCGATCAAGATGGCGCGCTCGGGCCTGGGCGATCAGCGCAAGCCGGTCGGCAGCTTTCCTGTTCGCCGGGTCCCACCGGCGTCGGCAAGACCGAGGTCACGCGCCAGCTCGCGATCGCGCTGGGCGTCGAGTTCGTGCGCTTCGACATGTCCGAGTACATGGAGCGCCACACGGTCTCGCGCCTGATCGGCGCGCCGCCGGGCTACGTCGGCTTCGACCAGGGCGGCCTGCTGACCGAGGCGATCGCCAAGCATCCGCACTGCGTGCTGCTGCTCGATGAGATCGAGAAGGCGCACCCGGATGTGTTCAACCTGCTGCTGCAGGTCATGGATCACGGCACGCTCACCGACAACAACGGCCGCAAGGCCGATTTCCGCCACGTCATCATCGTCATGACCACCAATGCGGGCGCCTAGGAGATGAGCCGCACCGCGATCGGCTTCACGCACGTCGGACAATTCGACCGACGGCATGGAGGCGATCCGCACGCGCTGTTCTCGCCGGAGTTCCGCAACCGGCTGGATGCGGTCGATCCAGTTCGCGGCGCTCGACCAGGAGACGATCGAACGCGTCGTCGACAAGCTGCTCGTCGAGGTCGAGGCGCAGCTCGAGCAGAAGGGCGTGCACGCTGTCCGTCGATGAGGCCGCGCGCCGCTGGATCGCGAAGCAGGGCTACGACCCGAAGATGGGCGCGCGGCCGATGGCGCGGGTCATCCAGGAGCACATCAAGCGTCCGCTCGCCGAGGAGCTGCTGTTCGGCAAGCTGGTCGAACGGCGGGCACGTCGAGGTCAGCGTCAGCGCGGACGGAGAGAAGCTTCAGCCTCGAGACTCGCCCGGCGGACGAGCCGCTGGCGGTATCGCCGCAGACCTGAAGGGGGGCGCCCGCGCGCTCTCTAGCGGCCGCGGTAGACGATGCGGCCCTTGGTCAGGTCGTAGGGGGTCATTTCGACAGTGACCTGGTCGCCGGTGAGGATGCGGATGTAGTTCTTGCGCATCTTGCCGGAGATATGCGCGGTCACGACGTGGCCGTTCTTGAGCTTCACGCGGAAAGTCGTGTTGGGCAGGGTCTCGACGACCTCGCCTTCCATCTGAATTGCGTCTTCTTTTGACATGCGGCCCTAGCGTGTGCCGGAAACCGGCGCGCATTGTGCATAAACGCCCCCGGTAATGCAATTTACAGCGGCTATCGGCCCACCGGCTGCGCGGCTCGCGCATTGCGTGCTGCCCAGCAGTCCCACGAACTCGGCGCGGGAAATCGTCGCGGCGCCGAGGCTGCGCAGATGCGCAGCTCGGCAGCTGGCAGTCGATCAGCCGGATGTCGCGCGCGCGACACTCCTCGACCAGGCGCGCCAGGGCGACCTTCGAGGCATCCGCTCCCGGCTGAACATCGATTCGCCGAAGAACACGCGGCCGAGCTGCACCCCGTAGAGGCCGCCGACCAGCTCACCGTCCCGTAGGTCTCGACCGATGGCCGAACCCGAGCTCGTGCAGCGCCGCATAGGCGCCGATCATCTCGCTGATTAGCCAGGTGCCGGGCTCCGGCGCGCCGTGGCGCCGCGCAGGCGCGCAGGGTCGCACCGAAGTCGCGGTCCACCCGGGTCTCGAAGCCGCGGGGCACGCAGCGTCCGGCGCAGGCTGCGCGAGCGCTGGAATTCCTCCGGAAACAGCACCTCGCGCGGATCCGGGCGACCACCACAGCACCGGCTGCCCGGGCGAGTACCAGGGAAATATGCCGCGCTCGTAGGCGGCGAGCAGCCGTGCGGGGCCAGATCGCCGCCGGCGGCGAGCAGCCCGGGCGGGTCGCGCAGCGCCGCTCGACGCGGCGGGAACCGCTCGGGCCGCTTCGTCGCGGAGCCAGCCAGGCGATCAGAGGCGCAGCTCCGTATCGTCGTCTTCGCCGCGGCGGTAGGGCACGTGCGCGCCGACCGCCGCCGCATAGGCGTCGACGCCGCGCGCCTCCCGCGCGAGCATAAGTCGCCGATCGCCGCGGCGCAAGCTGCGGATCGACGATGCAGTGCGCCGACCAGGTGATGCGCCGGCTCGAAGCCGCGCGCGACCTTGTGCTCGCCCTGGGTGCCGGGCTCGAAGCGCTGCAGCCCGCGCTCGATGCAGTAATCGATGCCCTGGTAGTAGCAGGTCTCGAAATGCAGGCTGTGGTAGTCGCCGCCGGCGCCCCAGTAGCGCCCGAACAGCGCGTCCTCGCCGACAGAAAAAGATCGCCGACCGCGATCGGCTCGGCGCCGCGGCGCGCGAGCTTCAGCATCAGCCGCTCCGGCATGCTGCGCGCCGATCGCGCTTGAAGAAATCCAGGTTCAGGTACGGCTCGTGGCCGTGGCGGTAGAAGGTGTCGGCATGAAACTCGTACAGCGCCTGCCACAGCCCATCGTCGAGCTCGGCGCCGAACCGCGTGTCGAACCCGATGCCGTCCTCGGCACCCGGCGGCGCTCGCGCCGCGCCTTCTTGCGCTTCTCGGCCGTGAAGGTCGCGAGAAACGCCTCGAAGGACCCGTAGTCGCGGTTGTGCCACTGGAACTGGCAGTCGCGCCGCGATGCAGCCCGGCCGCGCGCAACCGTGCCGCGTCGGCATCCTGTGGAAACAGCGCGTGCCAGGAGGACATCCCGCGCGCGCGCGCGTAGCCGGCGGCCGCCGCGATCAGGGCGGCGGCGGTCGCGTCGCGGTCGGCGTCGGCGGCGACCAGCAGCCGCGGACCGCTGGCCGGCGTGAACGGAATCGCCGCCAGCAGCTTGGGGTAGTAGGCGAGGCCGTGCTGTGCATAGGCGTGCGCCCAGGCGAAATCGAACACGAACTCGCCGCAGGAATGGCTCTTCTGATAAAGGGGCATCGCGCCGATCGCGCGGCCCGCCGCATCCTCGAGGATCAGGTGGCGCGGCGTCCAGCCGCGGCGCGCCGAGACGCAGCCGGACTCCTCGAGCGCCGGCAGGAATTCGTGCCGCAGGAACGGTTGCGAGGATCCGGCCAGCGCGTTCCAGGCCGCGGCATCGATCGCGCCGATGCCGTCGAGGAACCGTACGCGGCCTGATCCCTGGTGCTGCGGTGCAGACCCGGCGCTGTGCTTCACTCGTTCGCGGCGTGGCGTTGCGTGGCGAACTGCGCGTCGAATTGCTCGAGATAGCGATCGGCATCGAGCGCCGCCATGCAGCCGGAGCCGGCCGAGGTGATCGCCTGGCGATAGACGTGATCGGCGACGTCGCCGGCGGCGAACACGCCGGGCGACGCTGGTCGCCGTGGCATCGCCGTCACTGCCGCCCTGGACGCTGATATAGCCGCCGCGCATCTCGAGCTGGCCGCTCGAACAGCTGCGGTGTTGGGCTGTGTGGCCGATGGCGATGAAGACGCCGGTCGACGGCGATCGTGCGTGCGCTGCCGTCGGCGACGCGGCGCAGCCGCGCGCCGTGCACGCCGGTATCATCACCGAGGATCTCCTCCACGCGTGTGATTCCAGACCAGGCTGACCTTGCCCTGGCGGCACAGCGCAAACAGCCGGTCCTGCAGGATCTTCTCGGCGCGCAGCGTGTCGCGCCGATGGACCAGCGTCACGTGCGAGGCGATGTTCGCGAGATACAGCGCCTCCTCGACCGCGGTGTTGCCGCCGCCGACCACCGCGACGCGCTTGCCGCGGAAGAAAAAGCCATCGCAGGTCGCGCAGGCCGATACGCCTCTTGCCGCGGAACTGCTCCTCGGACGGCGAGCCCGAGGTATTTCGCCGAGGCGCCGGTGGCGATGATCAGCGCATCGCAGGTGTATTCGCCGTTGTCGCCGGCCAGCCGGAACGGCCGCTGGCGCAGGTCCACGCGATGGATGTGATCGTTCGACGATCTCGGTGGCGAAGCGCTCGGCATGGCGCGCGCATGCGCTCCATCAGCGCCGGCCCCTGCAGCCCCTCGACGTCGCCGGGCCAGTTGTCCACGTCGGTCGTGGTCATCAGCTGCCCGCCCTGTTCGAGCCCGGTGATCAGCAGCGGCGTTGCGGTTGGCGCGCGCCGCATAGACGGCCGCCGTGTACCGGCAGGGCCTGAACCCAGAATGATGAGACGGCTGTGGCGGGCGGCGTTCATGGAATCTCGCATGGTAAGGAAACTCGGGTAAGTCAGCCACCACGGTGAGTGGTAACGGACCGGGACCTGAGGTACTATTACATAATATTCAACTGCTTAAGAAGTAATCGTCATTAAAGGTCTAGATATAGCCGACGAAGCCGTAGCCAGCCGCCCCAAGCCTCAGACGAAGCTTTCGGCGGCCGTCGCCCGCGGCCTGCGCGAAGGGACCTTCTGGGCGCTAGGCGCGATTGCGCTCGTGCTGCTGCTGGCGCTGTTCAGTTATCACGCGCGTGACGGCGGGTTCGCCGATACCGGCGAGCCCGGTCCGGTCGCGAACTGGATCGGCCCGATCGGCGCCTGGCTATCGGGGTTCTTTTTCTTCCTCTTCGGCCGCCCCGCCTATCTGTTTCCGCTGATGCTGGGATTTGCCGGGTGGCTGGTCCACAAGGAGCAGTCGGTGCCGGATCTGCGCTCGCGCATCAACACACTGCTGCGGGCGGGGGGCTTCGTGCTGACCCTGATGACCAGCTGCGGCCTGGCGACGCTGCACTGGGATGGATCGTCGTTCCCCAGCAGTGCGGGCGGAGCGCTGGGCGAACTGGTTGGCGACGGCAGCGCGGCGGGCATGAGCCTGCTCGGCGCGACGCTGCTGCTGCTGGGACTGTGGTTTGCGGGAGTCGCGCTGTTTCTCGGCATCTCCTGGTTCGCCGTCATGGACAGGCTCGGTGCCTGGACCCTGGTCACGATCGACTGGGTGCGGACCCAGATCGACCAGCGCCGCGAGCTGGCCTCCGGCCAGCAGCGCAAGCAGGCGCGGCAGGAAGTGGTGCGCGAGGAGCGCAAGAAGGTCGCCAGTCGTCCGCCGCCGCGCATCGAAGCGCAGGCGCCGGCCTCGGAGAAGAGCGGCCGCGTCGAGCGCGAGCGGCAGGTGCCGCTGTTCGATGCGCCGAAATCCAGCGAGTTGCCGGCGCTGTCGCTGCTCGATGAGCCGGTCCTGCGCGAGCCCTCGTATTCGGCCGAAGCGCTGGAAGCGATGTCGCGCCTCGTCGAGATCAAGCTGCGCGACTTCGGCGTCGAGGCCGAGGTCGTCGCCGTGCAGCCGGGCCCCGTCGTCACGCGCTTCGAGATTGCGCCCGGCGCCCGGCGTCAAGGTCAGCCAGATCAGCAACCTGGCCAAGGACCTGGCGCGCGCGCTGTCGGCGATCAGCGTCCGTGTCGTCGAGGTGATTCCGGGCAAGTCGGTCATGGGCCTGGAGATCCCGAACGAGAAGCGGGAAATCGTCACGCTCGGCGAGATCATCAAGTCCAAGCCCTACGACGATGTTGCCTCGCCGCTCGCGCTGGCGCTCGGCAAGGACATCGGCGGCATGCCGGTTGTCGCGGACCTTGCGCGCATGCCGCACCTGCTGATCGCCGGTACGACCGGCTCCGGCAAGTCGGTCGGCATCAATGCGATGGTGCTGAGCCTGCTGTACAAGGCGACGCCGGAGCACGTGCGGCATGATCATGATCGACCCGAAGATGCTGGAACTGTCGGTGTACGAGGGCATTCCGCACCTGCTGTCGCCGGTCGTGACCGACATGAAGCAGGCCGCCAACGCACTGCGCTGGTGTGTCGCGGAAATGGAGCGGCGCTACCAGCTGATGTCGGCGCTGGGGGTGCGCAACATCGCCGGCTACAATCGCAAGGTCAAGGACGCAGCCGAAGCCGGCCGGCCGATCAAGGACCCGATCCGAATGCAGAAGATCGCGCAGGGCGTGCCCGGCGTCGTGGCCGGGGACGTGCCGGACCTCGAGACGCTGCCGTTCATCGTCGTCATCATCGACGAACTCGCGGACCTGATGATGATCGTCGGCAAGAAGGTCGAGGAGCTCATCGCGCGCCTCGCGCAAAAGGCGCGTGCCTCGGGCATCCATCTGATCCTCGCGACGCAGCGCCCGTCGGTCGACGTCATCACCGGCCTGATCAAGGCCAACATCCCGACGCGAATCGCCTTCCAGGTCTCGGCGAAGGTCGACTGCGCGCACGATCCTGGACCAGATGGGCGCCGAGTCGCTGCTCGGGCACGGCGACATGCTGTACCTGCCGCCGGGTACGTCGATACCGACGCGCGTCCATGGCGCTTTCGTGTCCGACCAGGAAGTGCACCGGGTCGTGGCCGGCCTCAAGGCCGCGGCACCGCCGGTCTACATCAACGAAATCCTCGATGGGCCGCGCAATCCGATTCCCGGTTTCCCGTCCGATGACGACGAAGCGGGCGAAGACGGGCTCGTCGATGCGGAGCAGGACCCGCTGTACGATGAGGCCGTCAAGATCGTCACGGAGACGCGCAAAGCCTCGATCTCGGGCGTGCAGCGGCGACTGAAGATCGGCTACAACCGCGCGGCCAGGCTGGTCGAGGCGATGGAGGCGGCGGGGCTCGTCGGGCCGCTGCAGTCGAATGGCGCGCGCGAGATCTTCGGCGCGGCGCCTCCGGAAGAATAAGCCCGTGCGCATGCGGCCATTGACTCTCTGGCTCGCACTCGGGCTGCTCCTCGGGGCTTGCCAGGCGTTCGCGGCCGAGACCGCGACGGCCAGGGTCGAGCGCTACCTCGCCGGCCTTTCGACCTGGTCCGCGGACTTCGACCAGACGATCAGCGACGCCAACGGCAAGACCCTGCGCACCGCCTCCGGTCATCTGTACCTGCAAAGGCCCGGAAAATTCCGCTGGGATTACCAGAAGCCCGCCGAACAGCTGGTGCTGGCCGACGGCAGCAGGCTGTGGTTCTACGACAAGGAGCTGCAGCAGGCGAACGTGCGCGACATGGATGCGACGCTCGCCAGTACGCCGGCGACGCTGCTTGCCGGCGGCGCGGCGCTCGGCGATCAGTTCCAGATCAGCGCACTGCCTGCGGAGCAGGGCCTGGAGTGGTTCCAGCTGATGCCGAAGCATGGCGATACCGACTTCCAGGCGGTGCGCGTCGGCTTCGCGAAGGGCGAGCTCGCGCGCATGCTGCTCGCCGACAAGCTCAATCAGGTCACGACGCTGAAATTCTCCGCGGCCCGGCGCAACACCGCCCTGCCCGCGGACCTGTTCACCTTCACTCCGCCCGCAGGGGTGGATGTGATCGGGCGCGAAGCCCCGTGAAAAAAAAGGCCGGCGAGGGCGCTTACCGGCCGCTGGCTGATCGGATGCGCCCGCGATCGCTGGACGAGTTCGTCGGCCAGGCGCATCTGCTCGGTCCCGCGGCGCCGCTGCGGCGCGCCCTCGAATCCGGTCGTCCGCATTCGATGATCCTGTGGGGCCCTCCGGGAACCGGCAAGACCACGCTGGCGCGCCTGGTCGCGAGCGGCGCCGATGCCGAATTCGTCGCGCTCTCGGCGGTGCTCGCCGGCATCAAGGACATCCGTGCCGTGGTCGAACAGGCCAAGGCGCTGCGCGGGACGCGCGACACGGTGCTGTTCCTCGACGAGGTGCACCGTTTCAACAAGGCGCAGCAGGACACGTTCCTGCCCTACGTCGAGGATGGCACGCTGATCTTCATCGGTGCGACGACCGAGAACCCGTCATTCGAAGTCAACAACGCGCTGCTGTCGCGGGCGCGCGTCTACGTGCTCAAGTCCCTGCAGCCGGCGGACCTCGGCAAGCTGCTCGACCATGCCCTCGGCGATGCGCAGCGCGGACTGGGCGACGCGCATCTCGCGATCGACGGCGATGCGCGCGAGCTGCTGATCTCGGCAGCGGACGGGGATGCGCGGCGCCTGCTGAACCTGCTGGAGACCGCCGCGGATCTCGCCACGCCGGGCACGGGAGCCGCCGCGGCGACTCGCCGGCTCGATCTGGAGACGATACGCGCCGTGATCGGCAGCACCTACGTGCGCTTCGACAAGGGCGGCGAGAACTTCTACGACCAGATCTCCGCGCTGCATAAATCGATGCGCGGCAGCGACCCGGACGCGGCCCTGTACTGGATGTGCCGGATGCTCGAGGGCGGCTGCGATCCTCTGTACATCGCGCGGCGGGCGCTGCGCATGGCGAGCGAGGACATCGGCAACGCCGACCCGCGCGCCCTGACCATGGCGCTGGAGGCCTGCATGGTCTACGAGCGCCTCGGCAGCCCGGAGGGGGAGCTGGCCATTGCGCAGGCCATCGTGTTCATGTCCTGTGCGGCCAAGAGCAATGCCGTGTACAAGGCGTACCAGGCAGCCAGCGCGGATGCGAAGTCGCTGGGTTCGCTCGAGGTGCCGCTGCACCTGCGCAATGCGCCGACCCGCCTGATGAAGGAAATCGGCTACGGCAAGGGCTACCGCTACGCGCACAACGAACCGGACGCGTTCGCGGCCGGCGAACGTTATTTCCCGGACGGTATGCCCGAGCGCCGGTATTACGAGCCCGTCGCGCGCGGCCTGGAGATCCGGATCGCCGAAGCGCTCGAGGCGCGCCGCAACCGCAAATTCTGACGGGCCCGCGCCAGCTTCGCCTACAATAGCGGCCCATGCACCCGCGTGTCAGGAGCCGATCGTGATTGATCCGAAGTTGTTGCGCAGTGATTTGTCCGGCGTCGCGGCGCAGCTGGCGCGCCGCGGCTTCGTGCTCGATACGGAGGCATTCGCCGCGATCGAGGAGCGCCGCAAGGCCGCGCAGATCGAGGCGGACCGGCTGCGTGCCGAACGCAATGCGAGCGCCAAAGCGGTCGGGACGGCCAAGGCCAGGGGCGAGGATACCGCCGCGCTGCTGAGGTCGGGGGAGGCGATGGGTGCGCAGCTCGCCGATGCCGACCGGCGGCTGGAGTCGCTGCAGGCGGAGCTGACGGAGTTGCAGCTGGGCCTGCCGAACCTGCTGCACGAGAGCGTGCCCGCCGGAAGCAATGAGGATGCGAACGTCGAGGTCCGGCGCTGGGGCGCGCCGCGCTCATTTGCGTTCGAGCCAAAGGATCACGTCGCCGTCGGCGCGCCGCTCGGCATGGATTTCGAGGCGGCGGGACGGATATCCGGCGCGCGCTTCGTCGTCATGACGGGCGCGCTGGCGCGCCTGCACCGCGCGCTGATCCAGTTCATGCTGGACCTGCATGTCCGGGATCATGGCTATCGCGAAGCCTACGTGCCCTATCTCGTTCACGCCAGCGCGCTGCTAGGCACCGGCCAGCTGCCGAAGTTCGAGCAGGACCTGTTTGCGGTGCGCGGCGACCCGGGTTTCTACCTGATTCCCACCGCGGAAGTGCCGGTCACGAATCTCGTCCGCGACCAGATCGTGGCCGCGGAAACGCTGCCGCTGAAGTTCGTCGCGCATACGCCCTGTTTCCGCTCCGAGGCCGGCGCGGCCGGCAGGGACACGCGTGGCATGATCCGCCAGCACCAGTTCGACAAAGTCGAGCTGGTGCACATCGTCCGCCCGGTGGATTCCTACGCGGCGCTCGAGGAACTGACGGGCCACGCCGAGACGGTGCTGCAGGCGCTCGAGCTTCCCTATCGGGTCATTGCGCTGTGCGCCGGCGACGTTGGCTTCGCGAGCGCGAAAACCTATGACCTGGAGGTCTGGCTGCCGTCCCAGCAGAAATTCCGCGAGATCTCCTCCTGCAGCAATTGCGAGGCGTTCCAGAGCCGGCGCCTGCAGGCGCGCTGGCGCAATCCGGCCACGGGCAAGCCGGAGCTGCTGCACACGCTGAACGGATCAGGGGTCGCCGTGGGTCGGGCGCTGGTCGCGATCCTCGAGAATTACCAGCAGGCGGACGGCAGCGTCACGCTGCCGTCCGTGCTGAGGCCTTACATGGCCGGGATGACCGAGCTGCGATAACGCGCGCCGATCAGTTGCGGTTGCCCATCACCAGGCGCAGCGCGTACCAGAACATCAGCGCGATCGACGCAAACAGCTGCATCGCCGCCGAAACATAGCGGTCTTCCGGGTACTGGTGGATGATGTTGGACGTGTCGTAGAGCACCGCCGCGCCGGCGAAGCCGATCATCGCCACCGAGAACCAGGTGCCCAGCTGGAACCCGAATACCACGGCGCCAATGATCGCGATCAGCGCGAGCACGCCGCCCCACATCAGGATCGCACGCAGGAACGTGAAGTCCCGGCGGGTGCGGTGCGCGACGAACATCAGGCCGCCGGCGCCAAGGACCGTGATCAGCGTGGCGCTGTCGATCGCGCCCGGCGCCTTCGCATCGGCGATGTACAGCAGCGGCACGAAGATCAGCGCCTCGGCCAGCACGTACATCGCATAGGCGAAATACTGCATGCCGAGCGAGGTGCTGGTCTGGGCGGTGCGCGTCGCGAGCCACCCGGTCAGCATGAACGCACCCATGATCAGCAGCCAGTTGAAGCCGAGCATGAAGCGGGCGATATCCGCGGCGAGCCCGGACTCGAACAATGCCAGCTCGATCAGGACGAAGCCGAGGATTCCCCCCACGACGTGAGAATAGGTGCGCGTGATGAATTCGCTGCGGCTGTCGATCGCCGCGCGCGGAAGGGAGGCGTTGTTGCCCTGGAAAATCGCCATTGCGTTTATCTCCTGCAGACTTTCGAAGGCGTCATTTTATCATGCCGGTGCCTGGCCTGCCGAAATGCCCCAGCGGTGTTGCGCCAGGGCCGAAAACACCGGAAAATCAATAAATTCCCATGATATCCCCAGCCACGCAGTCTCCGCTCGCAGCGCGCTTCGCGGCGAATCCGCCGCGCACGATCTGCATTCTGCGCCTGTCGGCGATCGGCGATACCTGTCACGTCGTGCCGCTGATCCGCACGCTGCAGCACGCGTGGCCCGGTTGCCGCATCACGTGGATCATCGGACGCGTCGAGGCGAAGCTGATGTCGCTGATGCCGGAAATCGAATTCCTGACCGTCGACAAGAATCACTTCGCCGCCGAGTACCGGCGGCTGCGCCGCATGCTGTCGGCGCGCCGCTTCGATCTCGTGCTGCAGATCCATGTGTCGTTCCGCTCGAGCCTGCTGAGCACGCTCGTGCACGCGCCCGTCAGGCTGGGATTCGACCGGGCGAGGGCGCGGGACTTCCAGTGGCTGTTCACCAATTACCGGATCGAGCCCCGCCGGCGCGAGCACGTGCTCGACAGCTTCTGGGGATTTACCGATGCACTGGGCATCACGGAGCGCAGGCTTGAATGGAACGTGCCATTGCCGGCCGACGCGACCGCCTATGCGGCGCGCATCATTCCGGATGAACAGCCGACCCTGCTGATCAGCCCCTGCTCGAGTCACACGATGCGCAACTGGCGCCCGGAGAATTTCGCGCAGGTCGCCGATCATGCCGTCAGGCGCTGGGGGATGCGGGTCGTGCTGTGCGGCGGGCCGACGCCGCTCGAGCGCACGACCGGGGATCGAGTGCTGGCGGCAGCGTCCTGCCGGGACGCGATCATTGACCAGATCGGGCGCGACACGCTGCCGCAGATGCTGGCGCTGCTCGCGCGCGCCACCGTGCTGCTGACCCCGGATTCGGGGCCGGCGCACATGGCGACGATGGTCGATACCCCGGTGATCGGGCTTTACGCGCCGACGAATCCGGCGCGAAGCGGCCCCTACAAGAGCCTGCGCTGGTGCGTCAGCCGCTTCGACGATGCGGCGCGCCGGATCAAGGGCCGCGAGCCCGGGGACCTGCCGTGGTGGGTGAAGATCGAAAAGGACCTTCGGGCGATGGACCTCATCAAGCCGCAGGACGTGATCCAGCGGCTTGACGAGTTCATGCAGCGCGACCGGTCCGCAGGATATTGAGCGGGGCCGCGTCCTTCAGGCGGCACTGCGCGAGCCGCACGATGAAGGTGTTGATCAGCGCGTGCTGGCCGGAGACGCTCGCGTGCGTGGTGGTATCGGTGAACACCATCCACGCCGAACCCGGCGAAAAACGCAGTTCGTGGAAGTCGTTGTCCCGCGCCTGGAAGGCCGGCGTGTCCTTCATGTAGTTGTGGAACCGGCGCATGAGCCGGTCGTACGGGCTGGAATCGGCGACCATCGCCTCCTTGACGCCGACGGCGACCAGGCCCCGCAGCAGTGCGGTGCGCGCGCGTCCGAGCGCGCCCCTGTCCAGGTCGTGAGGCCCGGCGATTCCGGCGGCTGCGCCGTATTTCGAGTAAACCTGCGAAAACGTACCCTTCGTCGCCCAGACGCGGTCCTCATGCGCGTTGACGTTGACGAAAAAACGCAGGATGCGATCGCCGTTGGTGGCGCCGTATGCGCCCGCATCGACATGCACCAGCTCGTTGCTCGCATGCGGCTTCAGGTTGCGCCCCTTTTCCTGGATCGGGCGGAAGCTCGACGTGCCCACGATCCAGTTCTCGGTCAGGTGCGGTATCGTCCTCTTCAGGAACGATTCCACCGCGGCGCTGTGTGCCTTCAGGAACCGGTACGCGAGGTCGTGCAGCTCACCCTGCGCAGGAACCCCGTGAACCTGGTCACTTTCCGGGTGATAGCTGACGTTCTTGGTGTTCAGCTGCCTCGGCAGCTCATCGCGCAACAGCGCGAGATCATGCGCCGACGGCATGGGGAGCGGATTGCGCGGGAAGCGGATGATCTCCCCGCGCTCCAGAGCATCGCCGATTTCATAGGGGCCCACCTGGGCCAGGTCCTGATCTGAGTAGTCTCGCAGCATCCGCAAAGCCTACCTCTAAGTTCATGCCGGCAGCAAGGCGGCCGGTTCCGGGGTCCCGGGCACGCCGGAAAGAAATATTTGCTTGTCGATGCGGCGAAATCCACGCATTTTATGCCTATCGCCCCTGGTGCGCGGACCCGCAGCAGTGGCACAACAATAAATCCGGGAGCCCGAAATCATGATCTCGATCAAGAGCCGAACCTGTCTTTCAGTGATGCCGCTGCTGGCGCTGGCCAACGCGTCCGTTGCGCAGATTTGCGTGACTGGCGACGGCAACGGCGACACCGCCTGCGGGACCGAGGCGCTGCAGAATCCAGCGGCGTCCACGGCGGGCAATAATTCGGCATTTGGCGCCTATGCGCTGATCAGCAATTCGACCGGCGGCACCAACACCGCCGTCGGCAGCAACGCGCTGTTCAACAACCTGACCGGATCCGGCAATACCGCGCTCGGGCATGCAGCGCTGTTCAGCAATACGAGCGCCAGCAACAACACGGCGATCGGCAGCGCCGCGCTCAATCTCAACTCGAGCGGGACGTCCAACACCGCGGTGGGCTATGTGGCGTTGTATGGCAACAAGACCGGCAGCAACAACACCGCCTTGGGGTACAACGCGCTCAACAGCAATGACGCCGGCAACAACACGGCGGCGGGATACGAGGCGCTGGCAGCCAACACGAGCGCCGGCGGCAACACGGCGGTCGGTGCCTACGCCCTCGCCGCAAACAACGCCGGCGCCGCGCAAAACAACACCGCGGTCGGACTGAGCGCGTTGCAGAGCAACACCGGCGGATATAACAACACGGCGACCGGCTCCGGCGCGCTGCTCGGCAACATCTCCGGCTATGGCAACGTTTCAAACGGGCTGAACGCGCTCTTCAGCAACACGACCGGCAACGAGAATACGGCGACCGGGGCGCACGCCATTCAGGCAAATCTGGTGGGCACACAAAACAGCGGCTTTGGTTACCAGGCGCTGTATTCCGTCACCGGGTCCAACAACACGGCGCTTGGTTCCAATGCCGGGTTCTATGTGACAACCGGCAGCAACAATATCGAGATCGGCAATTACGGTACCGCCGGTGACAACAACACGATCCGCATCGGCACCCAGGGCACGCAAAGCCTGACCTATCTTGCCGGCATCACGGGAGCGAGCCTCACCGCCGATTCCAGCGCGCTGCCGGTGTACATCGATACGGCCACGGGCCAGATGGGCACCGGTGCCTTCATTCAGGGTCCGCAGGGACCGGCAGGTGCCACCGGGCCGGCTGGTCCGACCGGTCCGACGGGTCCGACAGGCGCCACTGGAGCGACGGGCGCCACGGGAGCGACGGGTGCGCAGGGTCCTGCCGGCGCCAAGGGTGCAACCGGAGCGACCGGCCCGCAGGGTCCGGCCGGCCCGCAGGGCGCGGCGGGTCCGCAGGGACCGGCCGGCATCGTCGTCTCGGATGTGGGCTTTAATACCGCGCTCGGCAGTGAGGCGCTGAGCCTTGCGTCCCATGGCAGCGGCAATACCGCGAGCGGCTTTGGAGCGCTCGAGGGCAATGCGAGCGGTTACGACAATACCGCCAATGGCTTTGCGTCGCTGACCGCCAACGCATCCGGGAATTACAACGCTGCATACGGTGCGGGCACGCTGGAATTCAGCCAGGGTGCCAATGACAATACGGCGTTTGGCACCGGTGCGTTGCGCTACGACACAACCGGCTACGGCAACAGCGCCACGGGATTCACGGCCTTGTACAGCAACCAGACCGGGATACGGAACACCGCGGTTGGCACGAACGCGGGCGTCAGTCTCGTCAGCGGTAGCTACAATACGTACCTGGGTTTTGGTGCCGGGGGGACCGCCGGCGAGAACTACGTGACGCGCATTGGCGTCTCGAGCCTCGACAGCAGCTACCCCGGGGCGCCGACGACGTACATTGCGGGAATCTGGGGCACGACGCTCACAGGCTCGGTCGCGCAGGTGGTCGTGAACGCGAACGGCCAGCTGGGTGCCATTACTTCATCGGAGCGCTACAAGACGGACGTCAATACGCTCGGCAGCGTCGCCGATAAGCTCTCGCAGTTGCGGCCGGTGAGTTTTCATTTGAAGAACGACCCGCAAGGCGAGCTCCAATACGGGTTGATCGCCGAGGAAGTGGACAAGGTCTATCCCGAACTGGTCATCCGGGACAACGACGGCAGGATCCAGGGCGTACGTTACGATGAACTTGCGCCGATGCTGCTGGACGAGGTGCAGAGACAGGCTGCGGAAATCCGCGAACTGAGAAATCAGCAACTTGCCGTGGTCGAACTGCAGAAACAAATGGCCGAACTGCAGGCCACCCTGGCAGCGCTGCAATCAAAGGACGAACTGGTCGCACGGCGCTAGGATGTCCGTACGTCATCGGTGGCGCCGTACGTGATTTGCGGGCACGGATGCCTGAAAATTGCAGGTGAATCAGGCAGAATGTGCCGCGGACTGATGATGTGGTCTGCGTCGGAGAGGTGGCAGAGCGGTTGAATGCACCGGTCTTGAAAACCGGCAGCCCCTCACGGGGCTCGCGAGTTCGAATCTCGCCCTCTCCGCCATACCGACGCGATGGGTTCGACGAGCCGCCGCAACGCGGCGGCGAAGGACGCCGGAGCGTCCTCGCGACGGCGGTCCCGCAGGGGCGAGGCGCGAAGCGCCGAGTAATCCCACCCTCTCCGCCAACCAGGACCCCGCGGCGAACAATCAGGCCGCGGTCAGCTTCATGGTGCGAACCGCCCTCAGGTCGACCGTCTTCCTGGCCCGCCACAGATCGTAATGATGCTGCATCGCCAGCCAACTCTCCGGCGAGCGACCAAGGCACTTGGATAGGCGCAGCGCCATCTCCGGGCTGATATTGCTCGAGGCGGTGAGTATCCGGTTCAGCGTCGAAGGCGAAACGCCCAGTTGCACCGCCAGTTCGCGCCCACTGATGCCATTGGGCTCGAGGTAGGCCTGAGCAATGAACTCGCCAGGATGCGGAGGGTTATGCATAGCCATCAGTGGTAGTCCTCATAGTCGAGTATGTATGCCTGTCCGTCTCTAAACTCAAACGTGATCCGCCAGTTTCCATTGACCCACACTGACCAGCGTCCCCTGTCTGATCCTTTCAGAGGGTGCAGCCGGAACCCCGGAACGTCCATGTCGCCGATAACCTGAGCCGTGTCCAGTGCCGCAAGGAGCATACGCAATCTTTCCGCATGCTTCGGCTGGATACCGGCGAGGCTGCCGGTCTCGTAGTAACGCCGAAGCCCCTTATGCCGGAACGACTGGATCACCTGTCAATTGTAGCGCATTGCGCGACACGCAACAAGGACCAATTGCCATTGTCGATCCCGACAAGTGTCGGATTCAATATAAAACAGTTAAGGGAGTAAGCAGCAGCTGCTGAGCCAGTAGCTGCCAAGTTGCAATTTAAGTTGCACTGCCTGCCAAAACTCTATGATCGCAGGTTCAACGATACATCGGCCGTTCTGGGAATGCTTGCGATTGCGCGTGAGTGCGTGACGCTGGCGTGCACGTGGCCAGACTTGAAAACCGGCATCGGAGCGATCCGATCGCGAGTTCGAATCTCGCCCTCTCCGCCATACCGACGCGATGGGTTCGACGAGCCGCCGCAACGCGGCGGCGAAAGACGCCGGAGCGTCCTCGCGACGGCGGTCCCGCAGGGACGAGGGGCCGCAGGCCCCGAAGCAATCTCGGCCTCTCCGCCAGTCGGCAGGTAAATTCTCGTCGGTTTCGTTCAGGTTACGGTGGCAGCGACGAAGCGGGGATAACGCCCGCCAGGGCGGCCCCGAAGGGGCGAGGCGGGCAGCGCCGAGTAATCTCACCTTCTCCGCCAGCATCGCAGGAAACACAGGCGCCGGATGATCCCCGTGCAGCTTCGATCAATCGCTATGTGTCGGTACAGCCTAAGGCGAAACCAATCGCGCCTGCTGCGGCTTTCAGTTTTGATGCGGACAGATGCGCTATCGGAGCGCTGATATTGGCTTTCGGGACCGTTTGAATATTGTCGAAATTGGCGGCGCAGGTTTCGGGCAGTCCATCTTCCGTTGTGAGCACTACTTCAGTCGGAATGCTGCGGATCGTCGACGTGATGGGCGCGACTGTAACGCTGTTCAGGACGGGAATGGCGGAGTCCCGTGTCAGGATGAGCACCGGTCGTCGTTTGTTTGGGGCAGGGAACGTGTACCAGCAAACGTCGCCACGTTTCACTGGCCGCCCCAATCCTGCTGATCCAGCCATGGGGAGAATTCATCCGGGAGAGGCGGGTGTTCGACGTAACCGGCAACATGACGAGCTTCGAGTTGGCTGACACGCTCGCGTCGAAGCTCTGCCTCAAGGGCACTGCGAATCAACGCGGAGCGTGTCGTCTTGCGCACTTTTGTCAGCTTATCGACCGCCTTGAGCAAGCGTGGATCAATCGTCATCTGTATGGTTTTCATTTATAGCTATGTATATGTGGATTGATATAAACATAGTAGTCCACATCCGCATTGGGCGCAAGGTATGCCAGCCATATCCAGGTTCAAGTTGCACTCAAGTTGCACTTGCCACCAAAACCTCGATAAACGTGGGCTCAACGGTACCTTGATGACACAGGGTATGGTTGCGTTTGCGAGCGAGTAGGTTGCGGCGGCGTGGGGGTGGTCAGACTTGAAAACCGGCGTCGACGCAATCCGATTGCGAGTTCGAATCTCGCCCTCTCCGCCATACCGACGCGATGGGTTCGACGAGCCGCCGCAACGCGGCGGCGAAGGACGCCGGAGCGTCCTCGCGACGGCGGTCCCGCAGGGACGAGGGGCCGCAGGCCCCGAAGCAATCTCACCCTCTCCGCCTCTACCTTCGTGGCTTCCAGACGCGAAGCGGGCAATGCTTCGCCGCCATTACGAAATCCCCGTCCGTGGTAACGAGGGTGAGGTCGTGTCTGACGCAAAGTTGCGCAATCAGTGCGTCAATGGTGCCCATGTGGACTCCCGCGCGCCTGCAGCGATTGCGAAGTTCGGCAGCATCAATGTGATCCCTTCGATCCGGGACCAGCAGCGGCAGGGCGGCAAACTTCTTCAGTAGCTCCTTGCGTGCCTTCGGGCCTGCAAAGCCCTGCAGAAGTTCCTGAAGTATGAACCCCGTGGTGACGATGGATGCGCCTCCCTCGAGTGCCGCACGCAGGGCCTGAACCTCTGGAGTAGCCGGATCGGCGTCGCGGCGAAACGCCAGCGACCATACGCTGGTGTCGACAAGAAGGGTCATCCCCGGGAACGCTCGGATTTGTAATCGAACGACTCGTCCCATTCGAGCTTACCCATGAGGTCTGCCAGGCGTTTCTGTTTTCGGCGTGCGACATACTCCTCAAGCGCACGGGTCACGGCGGCTTTCTTGGTTCGCTCGCCGCCAACCTTGACGGCCTGTTCGATCAGCTTCGGGTCGAGCGAGAGATTTGTCGCCATGTGTCACCTCTTACACATGACTTTACACAGCAATGGCCAAACCCGCAAATCAAACCAACGTTGATTCGAGTGGCCGGCTGCTTGCGGGCCAGCAATTGCGCTCCCACAATTGCCAACCAGGGCGGATATGCAGCTGATTTTGCGCGTGTTCTCAGCCATTCGGGAGCCATCGCCATTGTCGGGCGTCCAAGGAGCAAAGTTGACGAAGCGGTCCGTCGCGAGCGGCAGCTTCACGGCAGGCCAATCCCCCGGCCCCGTGGCCGGGGGGTGTCGCCGATCCGCATTATCGCTGTGCGACGACCCGATCCTTGGATTGTAATGCTGCGAGCGCGGCACGCATCTCCGCAAGTTCGTGTTCCAGATCGATCACCTTCGTGACTTGCTGCTCAAGTGACGCGATCTTCGCTTCCTGTATGGCAATGGTTGCATCCTGCGTTAGCGCGTGCTCATGATCCCTCTGCACCTCGTTCAGCAGCATCGGCGCGAGTTCATCATAGAGCACGCCATCTATGCGGCCATTTTCGCCGCGGATTACCAGTTCCGGATACACTTTTGCCACTTCCTCGGCGACCAATCCGTACTGAACGGTGCCTTGCACATCGGTCTTGTACCTGAAAGTGACGGGGCGCAGCTGGTCCAGCTTCTCGGTGTTCGCGCCCATGGTCGCGATGTCGGTCTTGAAACGCTCCGAGGAGACGACCGCGCCGAGTTGCCCGTTGGGCGTGACGATCACCGGCAGGCCGCTGAGTCCCGTGGCGCTGTAGATCCCGGCAATGTAGGTCTTTTGGTGATACGGCGCTATGCCGATACGGATGGTGTTGCTCTCATCGGCCGATCCCCAGCCGCCGATGTCGATATTGAGTTCGCCCTGCACGATGTTTCGACCTGCAAAGGGTCCGACACCGATATCGCCCAGGCCAGATTGGCTGTTGTTCAGCGCCTGGTATCCAAACGCTGAATTGTAGTCACCGGTCGTGTTGCCATTCAGCGCATACATGCCGGAGGCGGTATTATTATTTCCGGTCGTGTTATTGGCCAGCGCCATTTTGCCCATCGCGGTCAAGCCGTTACCGCTCGTGTTCAAGCGGATGGCATATGCCCCGGTGGCGCTGTTGTTGTTACCGGAGATGTTGAAAAGGAGCGCGCCGCTGCCGATGGCCGTGTTACCAGAGGCAGCCACGCTGTTAGTCAGGGCGTAGGACCCAACGGCAGTATTGCCGGCGCCGTTCGTGGTGGATTCGAGCGCAAAAGTGCCTACGGCAGTATTGCTATTGCCGCCATTCAAAGAATACAACGCACCGGTCCCACAGGCCGTATCCCGGCTGCTGTCACTTGTCGTGCACGGTGGCTGGGTTGCGTACGCGACATTGGCCAACGCCGATACGCCGGCGAGTGTGACGAATTTCATGGAGTTTCGTAGCGACATGTTGATCGGCTCCTTGAGGTTTCTATTGGGCGCTCTTGGACGAAGATCCCGCGGTGGTCCCGCTATGAGCCGAACATTAATCCCATGCTTTGGCGATGACAAATGCCTTCGTACAACCCTTCCAAATGGTGACATTGCAAGGCGGTTCCCAAATTGCCGGTGACTGCATTACGGCAAAGGATTCGATTACTCCCATGCCCGCGGATGGCCGCCTGCTGCCGGGCATCAGTGAGGGCGTTCACTGTCCAGGTGCGCCAGCTGGGCTTCTGGATAGCGCGCTCCAGCCACTGCATCGGCGGGGACCGCCATTTCGATCTCGGACAGCTGCTCGTCCGACAGCATGACGTGCAGCGCGCCGAGTGATTCTGCCAGCCGATCCCGGCGCCGTGCACCGATAAGCGGAACCATTGAGGCCTTCTGAGCCGCCGCTCTGGCGATGACCCATGCAATGGCAACCTGCGCGACCGAGGCGCCGATCCTGTTGGCGACAGATCGCAACCTTTCTACCAGGGCGAGATTGGTGTCAAGGTTCGAGCCCTGAAAGCGCGGCGCCCGGGAGCGGAAGACGCCTTTGTCGCTGGTCGCCTGCCAGTGCCCGCTGATCAGGCCACGCGACAACACGCCGTAGGCGGTGATGCCGATGCCGAGCTCCCGGCACGTCGGGAGAATCTCCAGCTCGATGTCGCGTGAAATCAGCGAATATTCTATCTGTAGATCGGCAATCGGGTGTACGGCCTGAGCGCGGCGAATGGTGCTGGCGCCGACCTCCGACAAGCCGATGTGGCGGACATATCCCTGCCTGATCAACTCGGCGATAGCGCCAACCGTGTCTTCGATCGGCACGCCCGGATCAAGTCGCGCCGGCCGGTAGATATCGATGTACTCGACGCCCAGTCGCTTCAGCGAATAAGCGACAAAATTTCGCACCGCGGCAGGCCGCGAATCGTAGCCGTTGAACTCCCCGGCGCCGGGGCCGCGCAGGGCGCCGAACTTGACGCTGATCGCACTTCGTTGCGATTGCCGCCTATGAGTGCCTCGCGGACGAGCATCTCGTTATGGCCCATGCCGTAGAAGTCGCCCGTGTCGAGGAGCGTAATTCCCGGTCGAGGGCAGCATGGATGGTTGCGATGCTCTCGCTGCGGTCCGCGGGGCCGTACAAGTCGGACATCCCCATGGTGCCAAGGCCGATCGCGGACACCCGCGGACCCTGTGAGCCAAGCTGTTGATAGTTCATGGGAGCCTCCTCAGCCCAATCAGTGTTCGCCTGGAGAAGGAGGATATAGAATACCGTCGCCGGTTGCGGGTCTTCTGCCGAAATCCACTCGGGAAAAAAGCGGGGTGCTCAAGTTGCGGACGCGCCTTGCGGTGCGACGCTGCAGGCCGTCGACGTGAAGCGTTACAGGGTGGTGCCGTGGCTGGCGAGGCAGAAGGGCTGAACGGGATATCCTAAGGCTGACGTTCGCGACCGGTATGCCACGATCGCCATCGCTCAGTGGGCAGTTGCCCCTGAATATACGACCCTGATGGCGCTCGGAGGGCGGGGCCGCGGAAGGTCCGAGTCAATCCCCCCCCCGCGCCGCGAAGCAGTGCCGGATGGAGCACAAGGCCGCACGATCATGTCAAATACGCTGGACTCGATGGAATTCGCGCCACTCGCAGCGGCCGTCGGTGAGCACATCGCATCCGGTCGCCGCGAGTGCCGCCTTCCGCACCCGATAGTCGAGGCGATTGTCGGTCGTGGCCTGTTCCGTGCATGGATTCCGGCCCGCTATGGCGGCCTCGAGCTGCCGCTGCCTGCGGCACTGAGGCTTTACGAGGCCGCGGCGAAACTGGACGGAGCGGTGGGCTGGTCGGTGATGATCGGCTCCGGCGGCGGCCTGTTCGCGGCTTACCTGCCGCAGGCGCGTGCCGAGGAATACTTTCGTCCGCGCGCCGCCGTCGTTGCAGGTTCCGGCGCAGTCGGCGGCACGGCCGCCATCGTTCCCGGCGGTTACCGGGTGACGGGGCGTTGGCGTTATGCGAGCGGCGCCGACTACGCGACGGTCTTTACCGCAAATTGCGCAGTGACCAGGCAAGGGTTGCCGGCATCCGCGGGCGACAAGCCGTTGATTCGCGCGATGGTGATCGATCCGGCCGACGTCGTCATCCACCGGACCTGGGAGACGACGGGCCTGCGTGCGACCGGCAGCCACGATATCGAGGTCAACGGCGCGTTCGTGCGCGCCGACTCAACGTTCTCGGTTCTGGCGGATGCACCGCTCGAGACCGGGGCTTTGTACCGCATTCCGTTCGGGGTGCTGACCGAACTTCCGGTCAGTGCGGTTGCGTTGGGCATCGCAGAGCGTGCACTCGAGGAGTTCACGGCACTGGCCCGCTCAAAGCCGGCGACGGATGCCACGATGGCGCTCGATCAGGTCGACGCCGTGAGCGGCGCGCTGGGGCACGCACGGCAGCGGGTCTCGATGGCGAGGCACGAGCTTTATGAAACGGCGCAGATGATCTGGGAATTCGCGCAGAGTCCCGGACCCATACCCGGGCCGACGACTGCGGCGGTCACTGTGACCAGCGTCCGGATCGTGCGGTCGCTGGTCGCCGCAGTCGCCGATCTGGTGCCGCTCGCGGGCATGAATGCACTGAAGCTCGAAGACCCATTTTCAATCGCGTGGCGCGACCTCGAAGCCGCCGCGGCGCATTATTCGGTTTCACCGTTGCGCAACAGCGCCGTGCCTACCGCGTCAGGAAGCTGATTCGAATCGCCGGTGCTCAGGTCGAATGGCGATCATTTGCCGCCGGCAGCGACGGACCCGCCGCCTGGAGGCAACAGGTCCCGGCGGCGCAGTTCAGCCAGAATGGCATCCCGTCGGGTCTTCGCGTCGCTCGCCTTGTCGGATCTGAAGCGGGTGACTTCCTCGGTCGTGTAGGGCGCGAAATCCGCCGGCAGCCGATTGGCCGAGAATTCATGCAGGACCCAGTTCAGGAGCCGTGCCGCCGTCGCGTCATCGAGCCGGGATTGCGACAGACCGGGCACCTGGATCAGGTATCGGCGTCCGGGTTCGGTCCGGACATAGCGGCCTGCATCGTTCAGGTCGGGAATGCCGGCCTCCGGGACGCCGCGTCCGTCCGTGCCATGACAGCCCGAGCAGTTCAGCGTGTAGACGGCCGGCAGCGGCATCCCGGCGCGCACTCCCGCGCAGAGCGCGGCACACGCCGCCACGCACAGGGCGCGCGCGACCAGCACGCGCTTCATTACGGAACGCCGAGCGACTGGCGCAAGGCCCGCGTGCCGGTCGGAACGGGGTTCGCAGCACGTGCGGCGGCCACATCCTGGGGGCCGATGGGCGCGGTGGCACTGGCATCGCTGACGCCGTTATAGGCTCCCAGCGTGTAATTGATGGTCGCAGCGATATCGGCGTCACTCAGATCGGCGGCAAAGCCAGGCATCAGTCCGCTGAACCTGTGGCCCTCGGTATCGATCGGGCCGATCATGCCGGAAACGAGGATCTGGGCCAGGTAATGCCTGCCGGCGTCGCTCGCCAGATAATGCCCGAGGGTGCCGGCCAGCGACGGGGCTACGCCCGCCGCGCCGTGGGCGTCTTCCTGGTGACACATGACGCAGCGCTCCCGGAAGATCTTTTGCCCGGGATTGTCGGCGCCGAAGGCCGCACCGACGGCCCCGCCGAGCGACACAAGACATGTCAACGCGATGACGCGCAAGGTTCAGTCCGCCGAGCCTACGATGATTGATATGGTGCAGTGATAGGCCGATTCGCCGTTGGCCATGCACCAGTTGATGTCATTGTGGGCGCCCATGTTGTAGCCGGGACGTTCACCCTGGTTCGCGCTGCAATAGCATTGGCCGCACGAGGAGCGACCGCAGCAGTCCATGTAGCTGACCAGGTAGTTCTTGCCGTCCTTGCCGTTGTGGCAGGTGCCAACCCAGCTCACCTTGGAGAGCTGCGTGCCCGGCGGACATTGTGAGCCGGACCCGCCGCAGCACGAGCAGAGCTGGCCGTCCATGGCGCAATATTTCCAGTAATCGCACTTGCTCGGATCCATCTGGTGCGGATCCGTGCTCGGAGCGCCGTAGGTGCGGTCGACCGGGAGCAACGGTGAGAGTGCGGCGCCGACGGCGAGCCGCCCCAGCAGGGAGAGGACGCCGCGGCGCGACGACAGCATCGCCAGCCTGCGCGCCCCCGCTTCGATACCCCGGTCAAAGAAGGACATTGCCGACTCTCCTAATCGATGGCCGCTTCAGCCTGGTCACGTACCCTGGCCCGGTACGCCTGCACGGACGCCACCCCCATTTCCTGCGCGATCAGCAGGCTCTCGAGCTGCTCGCGATTGTTGACGAGTCCTTTGGCACCCACAAGCCCGTCCGGGCCGATGAGGACCGCGTAGGGCAGCTTGCTGATCCGGAACGTCATGCCGAGATTCGCCGAAAGCACGTACGGGAACGGGGCCAGCTTCTCGCGCCGGTAAAAACGGCTGTGCTCCTCGACCTCGCCGTCGCTGGCGAGCACGACATCCACGGTGGACCGCTCGTGCTGGCTGATCGAGCGCAGGATCGGCAGCAGTTTCTTGCACACGGGACATGTCGGAGAAAGAAAGAACACCAGCTGGCTGCGCCCGGTCGCGGCACCGATGACGATCTCGCCGCCACCGAGCATCGGCAGCGTGAAGACCGGTGCCGCTTCACCCACCCCGGGGCCGTGGTCCATCGTCAGGGCACCGACCGGAGTGATGCGCTCGAGCAGCACGCCGATCTGGCGCGCGAGCGCCAGCACGGTCACCACGACCGCAATGTTGACGATCCACAGCAGCACGTTCGAGATCATCAACGCAGTCATGAAGGGCTCCTGGAGCGCAGCGCGCCGATCGCCTGGAGATTCGTCATCAGCTGGTTTGCGGCGAAGTATAGTGCGATCAGGGTCAGCGACGCGCCTGTCACGCCTATTGTCGTTACGCCGTTGACGATGCCTTGCGCCGGCGCCGCGAGGGCAACGGCGAGTCCGGACATGATCACGAGATTTCGCAGGACGAGTCCCGCCGACAGCCGCTGTCCGCTCGCACCGCCGCAGCCGCAGTCGATCGATACGCGTCCGCGTGCGATATTGACCGCGACGGCCCCCGTAAAGAGCGCCATCAGGCCGAGGCCGAGCACGCCGCCGGCGCGGCTGGTGGAAGGCAGCACGAGCGCCGCTGCCGCCGCCAGTTCGAGCAGCGGCAAGATCCGGGCCGCGAGGAGGGCGAGCCGGCGCGGCGCGATCCGGTACTGCTCGACGATGCCGGCAAATGCGGCCCGGTCGCGCAGGGCATGAACCGCCGCGAGGGCAAGAATGACGGCAACCGTCATGCGCGCCGTCGCGCCCAGCATGAAGAACGAGACTTCGTAATTCATGGCGCTACTCCACCCAGATCGGGCCGCCGCCCTCGAGCAGGTCCTTCCTGCTGGTGCCGAGGACCTTCAGCGAATCGCCATCATACCGCGTGACCGACCCCTGGATGTCCGCCGTCACGTTCACCGTGAACAGCAAGGGATGTGCTTCCCGGCTGAGCGTCAGGTAGTTCGCGCCATCCGATTTCACCCGCCCGGTTACCGCGTGCCTGGCAACGTCCACTTTCCAGATTTCGACCGCAGGGGTCTTATGGCTGCCTTCACGCCCGTGCGGATGCATGCCGACATAGAGTTGCCCGTTGGCGGGACTGTACGCGAAGTTGCCGTAGCCGCCGGGGCGCCAGCCGGCCGCCTTGTCCTTCGGGCCGATGAAGGTCCACGGGGTCTCCTGCGTCGCAACGTCGCCGGAGAAATCGATGATGTGCACATTGCCGAGGAAGGAGAGGAAGATCGTCCTGTCCGCCATTCTTACGCCGGAGATGAACAGGGCGTCCTGGTCCGGGTCGAACAGCGCGGCGCTGCGCCTGCGTCCGGTTTCCCTGCCGGTCGCGTCGAAATCGACCGTAAGCGCCGCGCCGTCGCCGCACAGCGTCGAGAAGCGCCCGGCGACCTTCGATGAGGCGTAGATGCCGAAGCACCCCGCCGTGGGAATCTCCGACAGCACTGACCCTGTGGCCAGGTCGATGACCGATATGGAGGAAGCAGGGGTCGCATTCTGCACGAGCAGGAATTTCGATTCGGCGGACTCAACCAGGAATACCGAGTATTGATTCGTCGGCGCCCGCTTGCTCGACAGGATGGTCTCGCTGCGCGGCAACAGCGTCGTGGTGTCGTAATACTCCACCACATCGGTTCGGGCGCCGTGATCACCGCGCGAATAAAAGGACGTCGCATCAAAAAGCGTCTTGCGATCAGAGGAGATCGCGAAACTGCCGAACGACCCGTTCGTCACCTGGCCAAGGATCGAAAAATCATCGCCGTCGATGATGCGGATCTTGCTGTCGACGGCATGCGCGGGGGGAACCTTGTCGGCGATGTACAGCCGATGCCCGTTGTCGGGCTTGATCTGTGCGATGCTTGCATGTTCGACCGGCAGTTCAGCGAAAGCCGCGGCCGCCGGCCATCCCAGCGCAACCGCGGCGAATGCCGCACACCCCGTCCAGGCGCTCATCGCATCGGACCCCCGTCGGTAAGCGAGCCTCAGAACTTATACGTCAGATCGACTCCGATCGTCAGCGGCTGGTTGGTGATGACGCGGTTGAACGACGGGTTGCCCAGGCTCTCCTGCACCAGGTCCTCAAGCCAGGCATGCTTGTCGAACAGGTTGTTTGCGAACAGCGAGGCTTCCCATCCGGCGCTGGACTGAACGCCGGCCCGGATGTTGGTGAAGCCGTACGACGGGAGCGGGGTCACCGCACCGGTTCCATAGCCCGGCGGGAAGGTCAGGCTGTAGCGCCTGCCCACGTAGTTGGACTCGATGCGGGCCTTGAATTCATAGGTGTCGTTGATGGCTTTCCCATAGCTCAGGTTGATGTCGCCGGTGAGCGGCGCCACATCCGACAGCTTGTTCTTGGGCACGATCGTGTAGTGGATGCCGGGCGACAGCGATGCATCGGTGTACCCGGCGGAAACCGCCAGCTGGAAGCCGCCACCCAGTAGCGCCTGCATCTCGACCTCGCCGCCCCAGATCGTCGCGGTGCCGTTGTTGTCGGTCAGCGGATAGTCGTTGGGCAATTCCTCGAGCTGGATGTTGTTCCACTTCTCGTAATAGATGCTGGAATTCAGCGTCAGGTGGCGGTCGAAGAAGCGGGCTTTTTCGCCGATTTCATAGTTCCAGACGGTATCCGGCGAGTAGGTCGACGGCCAGTTGTTTGTCGCGTAGTGGAATGAATTCACCGGCAGCCCGGACCACAGCGGGCCGGTCGTCGGCAGCGGTTCGTTGCCGCCGCCGGGCCGGAAACCTTTCGCGATCGTGCCGTAGACCATCAGGTCCTTGTCGAACTCATAGGCCAGGTTGAACTTCGGCGTCATGCTGGTCTGCGACTGCGTGACGTGGTTTTGCACCGGCGTTGCCCCGCCGAGCGGCGAGCCCCAGCCCGCGAAGTACTGCGAAAACACATAATCGTAGTGGAATCCGCGGGCCCCGACCGTAGCCTTGAGCTGGTCGGTGATCGCATAGGTGCCCTCGCCGAAGAGCGCATACTGGGAGATGTTGGTCGGCGCGGAGATATTCCAGACGTCGGCGATGGTCGCTGGTCCCAGCGTGCCGAGATCGACGAACGCCGATGGATTCGCGACGGGCGTGATCAGGGTATAGTTCGACCAGAACCGGCTCATGAAAAAGCCGCCCACCCAGTTGAACCGGCCGTCGCCGGTCGAGGCGGCGCGGATTTCCTCGCTGAATTGCTTGGAGGGATCGATTTCGGTCCCTGCGACCGGGCCTGTTCCGTTGGGCAGGTAGAAGCCGATGGTCTTGGGCGCGTTGATCTCGACGCCCTCCAGCGGATTGTTGAAATCCTCGCTGCCTTCCTGCACCTCGGTCGAAGTCCGGTTCCACTGGGTCGTGATCGACGTGACATCGAACGATTCGAACTTGTAATTCACATTCAGGCCATAAACGTCGATCCGGTCCGAATAGGGCTCGGCAATGTTGAACGGCTGATAGTGGGCAAGTGTCCCCGGATTGCTGTCGAACGTGCTGGTCCCGTCCTGCGTCACCTTCTGGTAGAAGATCGACGGCGTGATCGACAGGTTATCGGTCGGCTTCCAGAGCAGCAGGATGCGCGCGCTGTAGACCGCTTCCGCATTCGAACCCTTGAAGTCGGCGACTTGCGGCGCCGCGAGGACGTTACCCCGGGTCGCGCCGCCGTTGGTCGGGAGCGGGAACGGATCGACGACGATGCGATCGATCCAGCCGCTGGTATGCGCCTCCGTACCGACGATACGCAGCGCCATCTGGTCATTGATCAGCGGCAGGTTCAGCATGAAATTGACGTTATGGTTGAATCCGCCGCCGTCGGTCCCCGACAGGATGGTCTGGGCGCTCGCGTGGAAACCCGACAGGTCCGGCTGGTTGCTGATCAGCTTGACGGTGCCGCCCATGGACCCGGAACCGTACAGCGTTCCCTGCGGGCCGCGCAGTACTTCGACGCGGTTCAGATCATAGAGCGTCGGATCAATGATGACCTTGCCGTTCTGGGAATCGGCCGGGGCCGTCATCGGCGTATCGTCGAGGTAGAAGCCCACCGTCGGGGAGTTGCCGCCGCTCGAGGTCATGCCGCGCATTTCCAGCTCGGCCTGACCGGGACCATTATTCTTGATCGAAACGCCGGGCGTCGCCGTCGCAAGGGTGGTGAGGTCGGTGATGCCGCGCGCGAGGATGTCGCCGCCGCTGACCGCCGTGATGCTGATCGGCGTGTTCTGCAGCGTCGATTCGCGCTTTTCGGCCGTGACGACGATTTCGCCGAGTTCCTCCGGACTCGATGCGGTCTGGGCGGCCGCCGTCGCGGCGAGCGCGAGCGCCGAACCGGTGAGCACCGCACCGCGCAACAGCTGGCCGGTCGCGCCGCGCGTGGTCCCGTTACGCATGCTGACACTGTATCGCTGGACTGCCATGGAATCCCCTTGACTATGTTGTAACCCTTTGGTTACTTATAATCATAGCTGGGTTATGCTGTCAACTGCGATTTTGCTTTTCGCTTTGCGTGGGGCCACGGGGTCTTCGAGTCGCCCGGCGAGCGGGCGCGCCGCGGTCCCTTGCGGGCTGCGTCCGGGCACCCGGCGGCGATCCGGTTGCCCTGCGGGGGCATGCAGCGAACGCAAGTAAGAATATTTATCGAATCCAGGACCCGGAACCATGCCATCAGTCAAGCCTCGGTCTGCGATTGCCGCGAAGAGCCAGCGCACGAACCGCCGCGCCGCCGCGCCGGAGGCGGTTGCCAAGATACGCAGGGGCAATACGCGCGACCCGGAGTACACCAGCGCCGCGATCCTCGCCGCGTCGGTGCGGGAGTTCACCGAGAAGGGTTTCGAAGGGGCCAGGGTCGACAGCATCGCGGAGCGCGCCGGCGTCAACAAGCGCATGCTCTATCACTATTTCGGCAACAAAGAGGCTCTCTACGTCGCCGTGCTCGAGAGCAGTTACGCGGCCATCCGCACGGCCGAGCACGGTCTGCACCTGGTCGATCGCGATCCCGCAGAGGGCATGGCCGACCTGGTCCTGTTCACGTGGCGCTACTATCTCGCGCATCCGGAGTTCCTGAGCCTGCTGAACACCGAGAACCTGCATCGAGCGAAATTCCTGAAGCGCTCGGCGCGGATCTTCGCGCTGAATTCGCCGTTGATCGAGCAGATCACCGTGCTGCTGAGGCGAGGCGCCGAGCAGCGCCTGTTCCGCGACGACACGGATCCGGTGCAGGTATACGTGACGATCGCGGCCCTCGGATTCTTCTACCTGTCGAATCGCTGGACGCTGTCGACGGTTTTTCGCCGCGACCTGCTCGCCGCGGACGAGATCGAGAACTGGGGCCGGCACATGGTCGACGTGATCATTTCCTATCTGCGCCGCGCCTGACGGCACCCCCGGGGTTGACAGCGTCACCCGCCCGTGATTATAAGTAACTAACAAGTTACTAGTGTTGGGGACGGCTATGGCAACTCGGCGACTTGGCATCATCATGCACGGCGTGACCGGACGGATGGGCTACAACCAGCACCTGGTGCGCTCCATCGCGGCCATCCGGGCCGCAGGCGGCGTCGTGCTTCCCGATGGCGACCGCGCGATGCCGGATCCGATCCTGGTCGGCCGCAATGCCGAACGGCTCGCCGAAATCGCGAAGCGCCACGGCATTGCGCGCTGCACGACCGATCTCGACGCGGCGCTGGCGGATTCCAACGATGCGATTTTCTTCGACTCAGGATCGACGCAGATGCGCGCCGGGCTGCTCACCCGCGCGATCGAGGCCGGCAAGCACATCTACTGCGAGAAGCCCGTTGCCGAAACGCTCGATGAGGCGCTGGCCGTTGCGCGGCTCGCCGCGGCGCGGGGGGTCAGGCACGGGGTCGTGCAGGACAAGTTGTTCCTGCCCGGACTGCGCAAGCTGCGCATGCTGCGGGAGGCCGGTTTTTTCGGCCGTATCCTCTCGGTACGCGGGGAGTTTGGCTACTGGGTGTTCGAAGGCGATCTGCAGCCGGCGCAGCGGCCGTCCTGGAATTACCGCAAGGCCGATGGCGGCGGCGTTATTCTCGACATGCTGCCGCACTGGCGCTACGTGCTCGACAACCTGTTCGGCGCGGTCAAGGCGGTCATGTGCCGCGGCGCGACGCACATTTCCGAACGCATCGATGAAAAAGGCCGGCGTTACCACGCCGATGCCGACGACGCCGCGTATGCGACCTTCGAACTCGAAGGCGGGATCATCGCGCAGATCAACTCATCGTGGACGACCCGGGTCAATCGCGATGATCTCGTCACGTTCCAGGTCGATGGGACGCACGGCTCGGCGGTTGCGGGCCTGACGCGCTGCGTGACGCAGCACCGCGTCAATACGCCGCGCCCGGTGTGGAACCCGGACGAGCCGCAGACCATGAAGTTCCGTGAACAGTGGGACGAGGTTCCGGACACCGAAGTGTTCTCCAACGGCTTTCGCCTGCAGTGGGAGGACTTCATACGGCACGTGCTGGCGGGCACGCCCTGGCGCCACGACCTGCTGGAGGGCGCGAAGGGGGTGCAGCTGGCCGAGCTGGCGATGCAAAGCTGGGCCGAGCGCCGCTGGCTCGACGTTCCCGCGCTGGCATGGCCCGGCGCTTGAGAAGCCGGGGCAACCTGCCATGACGAGCGTGCTGCTCCCGGTCGCCGACGGCAGTGTCGAGCGCTACGCGCTCAGGAATCCGTCGCCGGCGGGGGTCGCGGAGGGCAGGGGTTCCCCCGTCTTCAACCGCAAGGCCTACGCGGCTGCGCACGTCGTCGTCGATCCGCGCGCCGATGTCGATCCGCCCCTCGATGCGGTGATCGACTGGGATGAGACCCTGCGGTTTCGCCATTACCTGTGGGACCTGGGATTCGGCGTTGCCGAAGCGATGGACACGGCGCAGCGCGGCATGGGCCTCGACTGGAGCGGCGCGCTCGAGCTGATCCGGCGCACCCTCGCCGACGCGAAGAGCCGCCCGGGTGCCGTGGTGGGCTGCGGCGCAGGGACCGACCACCTGGCGCCCGGGGCCGCGCGGACGCTCGACGACGTGGTTGCCGCCTACGAGACCCAGATTGACGCCATCGAAGCGCTCGACGGCCGCATCATCCTGATGGCAAGCCGCGCCCTGGCCGCCCTGGCGCGCGGACCGGACGATTACCGCTACGTGTATGGCCGCATTCTGCGCCAGGTCCGTCACCCGGTCGTGATCCACTGGCTCGGCGAGATGTTCGACCCGGCCCTCGCCGGGTACTGGGGCGCTCGTGATCACCTGGAGGCGATGGAATCAGCGCTGGCAGTCATTGCGGAGAACGCGACCCGGATCGACGGCGTGAAGATCTCGCTGCTGTCGAAGGACAAGGAGATCGTCATGCGCCGCCGTCTGCCGACGGGCGTGCGCATGTATACCGGTGACGATTTCAATTACGCGGAACTGATCGCCGGCGATGAACTGGGTCACTCGGACGCTTTGCTCGGCATCTTCGATGCCATCGCGCCGGTTGCTTCGGCGGCGCTGACCCGCCTTGCGAGCGGCGACCAGGCCGGGTTTCGCGAGCTGCTCGAGCCCACGGTCCCGCTGTCGCGGCATATTTTCAAGTCGCCGACCCGCTATTACAAGACCGGCGTCGTTTTCATCGCCTACCTCAATGGGCTGCAGAAGCACTTCCACATGATTGGCGGCCAGCAGAGCGCACGCTCGCTGCTGCATTTCGCGGACCTGTTCCGGCTTGCCGATGCGGCCCGGGTGCTGCGCAATCCGGAACTTGCCGCCGAGCGCATCCGCCTGGTGATGGCGCTGGGCGGCATCTGCTAGGACACGGGTGCGGCCCGGCGCATGAGCGATAGGATCGCGACAGGAGAGGGGATACGTGAACGTACAGGGACTGTCCATGAATCTCGCGACGGTGCGCCAGCAGTACGGCTTTGCTGCCGCTGTCGACGCCTGCCTGGCCCAGGGAATCACCGCCATTTCGCCGTGGCGCGACCAGGTCGCGGCAATCGGACTCGAGGAGGCGGCAAGGATAGTCAGGCTGAACGGGATCCAGCTCACCGGCTATTGCCGCGGTGGCATGTTTCCCGCAACCGACAGGATCGGCCTGGCTGCCGCCATTGACGACAACCGGCGCGCGATCGATGAAGCTGCCGCGCTCGGCGCGGATTGCCTCGTGATGGTGGTCGGTGGCCTGCCGGGGAACTCCCGGGACATTGCGGCGGCGCGCGCAATGGTTGCCGACGGGCTGGCCGCGGTCCTGCCGTATGCCAGAGCCTGCGGGGTGCCGCTCGCCATCGAGCCGCTTCATCCGATGTACGCCGGCGATCGTGCGTGCGTGAATACGCTCGAACAGGCCCTCGATCTGTGCGACGCGCTCGGCGCGGGCATCGGCGTTGCAATCGACGTCTATCACACGTGGTGGGATCCGAAACTGCGGGCACAGATCGAGCGCGCCGGCCGCAACCGGCAGATTCTTGCGCACCACATCTGCGACTGGCTGATACCGACCCGCGACCTGCTGCTCGATCGGGGCATGATGGGCGACGGCATTATCGAGCTCAGGCAGATCCGCGCGGACATCGAACAGGCGGGATTCCGCGGCCGGCAGGAGGTCGAGATCTTTTCATCGCAGAACTGGTGGAAGCGGCCCGGCCAGGAAGTCATTGCCACCTGTATTGAGCGCTTTCGCGCCGTTTGCTGACGTGCCCACAGGAGGAGATAACCATATGAGCTTCGAGTCACGGAATCCTGCCACCGGCGAGGTCATCGCCAGATATCCGGAACATACGCCCAGCGAGGTCGAATCCTGCCTTGCGCGAACGTGGTCGGGCTGGCAGCGCTGGTCGGGTACGGCGCTTGCCGAGCGCACGGCCTTTCTGGAACGGCTTGCCGATATTCTCGAGGGCCGGGCCGCAGAGCTTGGCCGCCTCATCACCCAGGAGATGGGCAAACCGCTCGCGGAGGCGCAGGCCGAAGTGAAAAAGGCTGCGGCAGGTGCGCGACATTTCGCAACCACGGGTCCGGAATACATCGCACCGCAGGCGATACCCGGCACGCAAAGCCAGGTCATCTTTCAGTCGCTCGGGCCGGTGCTCGGCATCATGCCGTGGAATCTGCCGTTCTGGCAGGTCCTGCGGTTCTTCATTCCGGCCGCACTGGTAGGGAACACGGTGCTGGTCAAGCATGCCGAAAACGTCAAGGGCTGCGCAATCGCACTCGAGGAACTGGTCAGGGAGGCCGGTGGCCCGGACGGGCTCTACGTCAACCTGATGGCCGAGCGGACGGCCATTCCGGCCCTCGTCGCCGACGATCGCATTCGCGCCGTCACGGTAACGGCGAGCGTCGCGGCCGGCCGCGCAATGGCGGCTCTTGCCGGCACATACGGCAAGAAAGTCGTCCTCGAACTCGGCGGTTCCGACCCCTACGTGGTATTTGACGACGCCGATTTGCCCAAGGCCGTGCAGCTTGGCGTCACGTCGCGCTACTCCAATAATGCCCAGAGCTGCATTGCGGCGAAGCGCTTCCTGGTTGCGCAGGCGGTGTTCGAGGAATTCACGTCCCGCTTTGCCGAGGCCGCCCGGGCAATTCCCGTCGGCGATCCGATGCTGGCGTCAACCCGGCTTGGCCCGCTGGCCCGCGGCGATCTGCGCGACACGGTCGTGCGGCAGGTCGAGGACGCCGTCAGGCAGGGAGGGCGAATTCTCACCGGTGGCCGGGTCATGCCGGGGCCGGGCTATTTCTTCGAGCCGACGGTAATCGCCGGGCTGCGCCACGATGCACCGATCGTTGCGGAGGAATGCTTCGGCCCCGTGGCGCTGATCTTTCCGTTCCGGGATGATGCGGAGGCGGTGCGCCTCGCCAACGCGACGGCGTATGGGCTCGGCGCGGCTGTCTGGAGCAGGGATCTCGGGCGGGCACACCGGATCGCGTCGCAGATTGAAGCGGGTGCGGTGTTCATCAACGATTTTGTGCGCTCGGATCCTCGTGCACCCTTTGGTGGCGTCAAGAGTTCCGGTTTCGGGCGCGAACTCGGCGCGCTCGGGGCGCGGGAACTCGCGAACGCCAAGCTGGTCTGGCAGGGCGCGTGAGCCGGACCTGCGCGCAGGAGCCGCGCCGGTCATAACGCGGGAGGCTGCGGATGTCAGAGAGGCGGCAGCAGTACAACGTGGTCATCGCCAGTTTCCTGGGCTGGACGATCGATGCGTTCGATTTTTTCCTGCTGATCTTCGTGATGGGAGATATCGCGAAGGAGTTCGGCTCGACCGTCAGGGTCGTCAGCTGGGCCATCACGCTGACTCTGGGGCTGCGCGTTGTCGGCGCGCTGCTGTTCGGGCGATTGGCGGACCGCTACGGACGCAAGCCGGTGCTGATTGCCAACATCCTGGCGTTCTCGGTGCTCGAGTGCGCGTCCGGATTCGCGCCGACCCTGACGGCTTTCCTTGTGCTGCGCGCGTTGTTCGGCATTGCGATGGGCGGTGAATGGGGAATAGGCGCAAGCCTGACCATGGAATCAATCCCGGCCCATTGGCGCGGTTTCGTCTCAGGCCTGCTGCAGTCCGGATATTCGTTTGGCTATCTGCTCGCGGCCCTGGCCTTCGGTGTGGGCTTTGGCACGCTGGGCTGGCGAGGCCTGTTCATTGCCGCGATCCTGCCCGCGGTCCTGGTGCTGTACATACGCAGCCATATCAGGGAGAGCCCGGGCTGGCAGGCGTTGCGCCGCGACCCCGAGGCTTCGGGCGCGCCACCGCAACCGGGTATCCGGAATGTCGCTCGCTACCTGTACGCGATCGCCTTGATGGCTGCGGCCGCGACCTTCAGCCACGGAACCCAGGATCTGTACCCGACCTTTCTGCGCGTCCAGCACGGATTTTCGGTGCATGAAGTGTCTCTCATCGCAATCATCTACAACGTCGGCGCGATCCTCGGCTGCCTCAGCGGCGGGGCCTTGTCGCAATGGATGGGCCGGCGGCGCGAGATCATGCTGGCCGCCGTCGCGGCGCTGGCGCTGATGCCGTTCTGGGCGGTCTCCTCGGGTCCGCTCCTGCTGGCAGGGTCGGCATTCTGCATGCAGTTCCTGGTCCAGTGCATGTTCGGCACCATGCCTGCGCACCTGAACGAGATTTCGCCGCGTCAGGCGAGGGCGACATTTCCCGGCTTCACGTATCAATTCGGCAATTTCCTCGCCGCCGGCAACGCAACCATTCAGGTCGTGCTGGCAGAGAGGTTTCATGGCGACTACGGGATCGGCATGAGCATGGTCGCCGGGGCAGGGGCGATCGCGGTTGCCCTGCTCGCAGTCTTCGGGCCCGAAGCCAGGGAAGTTCGCATGATGGGCGAAGGGCGCTGAAGCGCCGGTCCGCCCCGCCTCATCCGGTCACACGGGTACGCTGGGGGGAGGCCGCCGGAAGAACCGGGTCATCCAGCAAAGATAAGCGAGCCCGGTGACGAACCAGATCGCCCCCAGAATGAGCGCGACCCGGTCCAGGCATGCCAGCAGCCACAGGTCAGCGACGGCGCCGATCAGCGGAAACAACAGTCCGCGGATCGCGTCGATGCCGTCGGGACCGTGACGGCCCCGCAGGTACAGCCGCACCACGCACAGATTGACCGCCGTGAACGCCAGGAAGGCGCCGAAATTGATGAACGACGTCGAGGTCGCGACGTTGAGCGTAAGGGCGACCAGGCCGACGACGCCGGAGAGAGCGATATTGAACGCCGGCGTCTGGAAGCGGGGATGGATGTAACCGAACAGGCGCGGGGGCAGGATGCGATCGCGGCCCATCGCGTACAGCAGGCGGCCGACGCTCGCCTGCGCGGAAATGCCGGAAGCGAACTGTGCAAGGATCAGGCCCGCGAGAAATACCATCACGAACACGTCGCCGCCGACCGTCTTCGCCACCTCGAATGCCGCCGAGTCGGTGTCGTGGAATACCGCGCCCGGGTGCGCGAGCTGCATCGAGTACGCGGCCAGCACGTAGATTGCGCCGCCAATCAGCGCGATCCCGAGGATCGCGCGCGGCATATTGCGCTGCGGATCGATGGTCTCCTCGGTCAGCGTCGAGACCGCATCGAAGCCGAGATACGAATAGGCGGCAATCGCGGCCCCGGCCATCGTCGCGGCAATGGGCACGTGGGGCTTGAACAGCGGCGCCGCGAGTGCAATGCCGCCGTCCTGCGCGGCGGCCGCGGCATAGTGCCAGCACAGCGCAACGAACAGGGCGACGACGACCAGCTGCACGGCCATCAGCGCGACGTTGAAGCGCGCCGCCAGCTCGATGCCGGCAATGTTCACGGCGCTGGTCAGCACGATGAATGCGATGATCCAGATCCAGGCCGGCAGCAGCGGAAAGGCCGCGCTCAGATACGCCGCGCCAATCAGCCAGATCACCATCGGCAGGAAGAAGTAGTCGAGCAGCGTTGCCCAGCCGATCATGAACCCGACGTGAGGATTGAACAGCTGGCGCGTGTATGTGTATGCCGACCCGGCGACGGGAAACATGCGCGCGAGCCGCCCGTAGCTGACCGCCGTGAACGTTATCGCCACGAGCGCCAGCAGGTAGGCCAGCGCAGCAGTATCGGCGCTCGCCTTTGCGAGCACGCCGTAGGTGCCGTACACGATGAGCGGCGCCATGTAGGCGAGCCCGAAGAGCATGACGGCCGGCAGGCCAAGCGTGCGTCTGAGATGGGATCGTTCCACGGCTGGGCTGTTCAAGGGCTTCTCCGGCGGGGCAGCGCTGGCACAGTAGCACAGGCCTGCGGCCCATTGACCGCGCCGGGGCGTGTGCCCGATGATGGCCTGGGATCCCGGGGGCCGTGCTTATGTACCTTCCTGAATATTTTCGCGAGACGAGAATCGACGTGATGCAGGCACTGGTGGACCGGCACCCGCTGGCCACGCTCGTGGCGGTCACTGCCGAGGGGCTCACGGCCAACCATATCCCGATGCTGGCGCAGCTGCAGGAGGGCGGCCGCGGACGGCTGCGCGGGCACATCGCGCGGGCGAATTCCCTGTGGCGCGAGCTCGGCAATGACTCCCCTGTACTGGCGATCTTCACCGGCGCCGAGCATTACATTTCACCGACCTGGTACCCGAGCAAGCAGGAACACGGCAAGGCGGTGCCGACGTGGAACTACGCCACGGTGCACGTGCATGGGCGCATCCGGTTCATCGACGATGCGCTGTGGCTGCGCGAACTCGTCACGTCCCTGACCGACGTGCATGAACAGGGGCGCGCGAATCGCTGGCACGTCGGCGACGCTCCGGCCAGTTACGTGGAGGCGATGCTGCGCGCCATCGTCGGGTTCGAAATCGAGATCACCGGCGCCATCGGAAAATTCAAGGGCAGCCAGAACCGTTCGCTGGCCGATCGGGAAGGCACTCGCGCCGGTCTTGGCGCGGACGGCCGGGCGGCCGAGGAGCTCGCCGAGCTGGTGCCGCAGATCCCGCCAGGCTGAGATTGGAAACCGTTGAATGCATGGTGGTCGGCGCCGGCGTCGTCGGCCTCGCCATCGCGCGCGCACTCGCAATGGCCGGCCGGGAGGCGGTCATCGTCGAACGGGAACCGGCGATCGGCACGCAGGTCAGTTCCCGAAACAGCGAAGTCATTCACGCGGGCATTTATTACCCGGCCGGCTCGGCAAAGGCGCGCCTGTGCGTTCGCGGCCGCGACCTGCTGTACCGGTTCTGTGACGAACATGGCGTATCGTATCGGCGCTGCGGCAAGCTCATCGTGGCTTGCAGCGACGAACAGGTTCGCGAACTGCCGGGAATGGTTGCCCGCGCTGAAGCCAATGGCGTGCGCGATGTCCGCCTGGTTTCGCGCGCGGAAGCGGGAGCGCTCGAGCCTGGACTCGAGTGTGCGGCTGCCCTGCTGTCGCCATCGTCCGGAATCATCGACGGCCAGGGCTACATGGCGGCGCTGCTCGGCGACGCCGAGGCGCATGGGGCGGTGCTGGCAACGCGCAGCGAAGTAGTGCAACTGCGGCGTCGAGGCGGCGGCGTGCAGGTGCGGGTCGGCGGCTCAGCAGCAACGTGGCGGAGCGAATGGCTCATCAACGCCGCGGGCCTCGGCGCGCTGCCTCTGATGCGGGCCATGCCGGGATTTCCGCAGGCGCAGCTGCCGGCCGGCCATTTTGCCAAGGGCAGTTACTTCTCCGTCGACCAGCGCGCACCGTTCTCACGCCTGATCTATCCGGTACCGGAGCCCGGTGGTCTCGGCGTGCACCTGACGCTGGATCTTGCCGGGCGGGCGCGCTTTGGCCCGGATGTCGAATGGGTCGCGGGCGTTGATTACACCGTGGACGGGAGCCGCGCTGACATCTTCTACGACGCCATCCGCCGCTACTGGCCGGGGCTCCGGGACGGTTCACTCGTGCCGGCCTATGCGGGCATACGCCCGAAGATATCGGGGCCCGGCGAGCCGGATGCGGACTTTCGCATCGATGGACCGGCGGTGCATGGCATCGATGGGCTCATCAACCTGTTCGGCATCGAATCACCGGGCCTGACCGCCGCGCTGGCAATCGCGGAATCGGTCGCCGCGATCGTCGATGAGGCGGCCTAGCGCGCGCCGGCGGCGAGGCGTCAGAACTGCAGCACCCTCACATATCGCACGTGCGGTAGCGCGCGCAGCGCGCTCTGGATGTCATCCGGCACGACCTGGTCGACACCGACGATCGCGATCGCGTCCTGGCCCGCGGCCTGGCGGCCCAGATGGAAGGTCGCAATGTTGATTTGCGCCTCGCCGAGCATCGAGCCCAGGGCGCCGATGAAGCCCGGCTTGTCGAGGTTGTTGATCAGCAGCATCACCGGATGGAAATCGGCCTCCAGCGCCATATCCTTGACTTCCACGATCTTCGCGGTTCCGGCGTTCACCGCGCCGGCCAGGTTGCGCCAGCGCCCCCCGGTCAGGACCTTGATCCGGATCAGCGATCCATAGATCGGCGAGGTGTCGCGTTTTGATTCGGTCAACGGGGTGCCGTGCTGCTTCAGGATGGCGGGCGCGGACACCATGTTCACGTCCGGCATCAGCGGTCGTATCATCGATGCCAGCGCGGTCGCGGTGAGCGGCAGCGTGTTCAGCTTCGCGACGTCGCCTTCGTACTCGATCTCGATGGCATCGAGTCCGTCGTCGGCGATCTGCCCGGCAAACGAGCCGAGCTTGTCGATGAGCTGGATGAACGGCTTCAGGCGGGACGCTTCCTCGGCGCTTATCGAGGCCATGTTCAGCGCATTCGTGACCGCCCCGGATTGCAGGTAATCCGACATCTGCTCGGCAACCTGCAGAGCGACGTTCTCCTGCGCCTCATTGGTGCTGGCGCCGAGATGCGGCGTCGCGATGAAATTCGGCGCGCCGAACAGCACGCTTTCCCTGGCGGGCTCGGTGACGAATACATCGAACGCCGCGGCCGCCACGTGACCGCTCTCGAGGGCCGCACGCAGCGCCGCTTCATCGACGAGACCGCCGCGCGCCGCATTGACGATGATCACGCCCTTCCTGGTCCGCGCGATGGCTTCCGCCGAGAGGATGTTTCTCGTCTTGTCGGTCAGCGGTGTGTGCAGCGAAATGGCGTCAGCGCGCGTCAGCAGCTCGTCGAGCTCGACTTTCTCCACGCCCAGCCTGATCGCGCGCTCCGGCGAGAGGAACGGATCGTAGGCGATCACTTTCATCTTGAGCGCCAGCGCCCTTTCGGCGACGAGCGCACCGATATTCCCGCAGCCAATGATTCCGAGGTTCTTTGCATACAGTTCCACGCCCATGAATCGGTTTTTTTCCCACTTTCCGGCCTGGGTGGAAGCGTCGGCCGCGGCAATCTGGCGCGCCGCGGCGAACAGCAGCGCAATCGCGTGCTCAGCGGTCGTGATCGAGTTGCCGAAGGGGGTATTCATGACCACGATCCCGCGTGCGGTGGCTGCCGGGATGTCGATGTTGTCGACGCCGATGCCGGCGCGCCCAATCACCTTGAGTCGCCGCGCGGCGGCGATGACGTCCTTGTCCGCCTTGGTCGCGGAGCGCACCGCCAGGCCGTCGTAGCCGGCGATGATGTCGAGAAGCCCGGATTTGCCCAGCCCGGTGCGCACATCCACGTCGACCCCGCGGCTGCGGAAGATCTCGATGGCTTTCGGACTCAACTCATCGGCAATGAGAACCTTGGGCATGAGGCATCCTTATCCGGCAGGTTTCAGGTCGGCTAGGCAGCTGGCAAATGCCCAGTCCAGCCACGGGGTCAGGGCCTGCAGGTCGCTCTGCTCGATCGTGGCGCCGCACCAGATGCGCAAGCCCGGCGGCGCAGATCGATAGGATGCTGCGTCGAGTGCGACGCCCTGGAGCTCCAGCCGCGCCGCCAGGTTCTTCGCAAACTCGTTTTGACCGGATGGCGTAAGCGACGTCACGCGCTCATCCACAACCTTGAGGCAGACACCCGTGTTGCTGCGGGTTTTCGCGTCGGCAGCCAGGAAGTCGATCCATGGCGTCCGCGCTACCCATTGCGCCAGGACGCGTGCGTTGGCGTCCGCCCGGGCGTGCAAGGCACCCAGGCCGCCGATCCGCTCACCCCATTTCAGCGTGTCGAGGTAATCCTCGGTAGCGAGCAGGGACGGCGTGTTGATGGTTGCTCCCTCGAACAGTTCCTGATCGAGCTTGCCTTTGCGCGTCATGCGGAAGATCTTTGGCAGCGGCCATGGCGGGGTGTAGCTTTCCAGCCGGGCTACGGCCCGCGGCGAGAGTATCAGCATGCCGTGGGCAGCTTCGCCGCCCAGCACCTTCTGCCAGGAAAAGGTCACGACGTCGCATCTGGACCAGTCAATCGGCTGCGCGAACGCTGCGCTGGTCGCATCGTTGAACGTAATTCCGTCACGGTCGGCCGGAATCCAGTTGAAATCCGCAATCCTCGCGCCCGCGGTCGTCCCGTTCTGCGTAAAAACGATATCGGCGTCCCGGCGCGCGCGGGACAGGTCCGGCAGCGTGCCATAGGGGCGGCCCACGTGCGTGCGGCAGTCCGGCAGCTTCAGTTGCTCGACCGTATCGGTGACCCATTCTTCGCCGAAGCTCTCCCACGCGAACACGTCTACGGGGCGCGCGCCGAGCATGGACCACAAGGCCATTTCCACCGCGCCGGTGTCGGATGCGGGCACGATGGCGATCCGGTGATCTGCGGGTACGCCCAGCAGCGAGCGCGTGCGCTCGATGGCTTCCCGCAGCTTTGCTTTGCCGGGCGCTGAGCGGTGCGAGCGGCCGAGCAGGGCGCCCTCGAGGGCCTGCAGATTCCAGCCGGGACGTTTCTTGGTCGGGCCCGATGAAAATCGGGCATCAGCCGGACGGACGTCCGGCGGCGGAACATGTGTCATCTAGTCGTACTCCCATCCTTACAGATGAGCGTCCGCCGTTGGGAGCGGATGGCCCGGAGCCAAGGTAAGAGATTTAGGCGGGCGTGTCAAACGACGCGCACCGTCGGTGCTTTCCCTGATGCGGCGTCGCGCAGCGTTTGCTAGGGTAGCGCAGGCGCAAGATCAGGCGAGGCGGGATCCATGATGAGCCCATCGGCGGAACTCAGGGCGGCACTCGAGGCCGCCGGGCAGGCAGCGGCGATCGCCCGCTCGCTGTTCCAGCACAACATCGAAGTGCGCATCAAGGCGGACAAGACGCCCGTCACCGAGGCCGATGTGCGTTGCGAGGCCGCGATCCGCGGGTTGCTCGAAAGCCGGTTTCCAGGGCACGGATTTTACGGCGAGGAGTCCGGAGCGTGGAACACCGGCGCCGAATACCTGTGGCTGGTCGATCCGATCGACGGCACCAAGGCGTTCGTGCGCGAGTATCCGATGTTTTCAACCCAGATAGCGCTGATGCAACGCGGTCAGGTGATACTGGGCGTATCGAGCGCACCAGCCTATGGAGAGATCGCCTACGCCGAGAAAGGTCGCGGGGCTTTTCTCAATGACCGGAGGCTCGCGGTCAGTTCGGTTTCGACCCTGGAATCGGCGGCGCTGTCGTCGGGCAACCTGAAGTCGCTTGCCATGGGTCCGCAGTGGGCCCGCTACGGCCAGCTGGTTGCCCGGGTCAATCGCATACGCGGCTACGGTGACTTCCTGCACTACCACCTGCTGGCGGCCGGGAAGATCGATGCGGTGATCGAATCGGATGTGAACATTCTCGACATTGCCGCCTGCGTCGCGATCGTGACCGAGGCGGGAGGGTGCTTTACCGACCTGAACGGCGCGCCGATCACGCTCGAGACCCGATCCGTGCTGGCGACAAATGGCGTCCTGCATCGGGCCGTGCTCGAGATGCTCTCCTGAGTTAATTCATGGTGAAAATATTATATTATTAAATAACTTATAACATTTTAATAATATTTCACTTGAGTAGCGGAGCTGTGCCATTGTCAACCGCGAAACAGCATCCTCAGTAGCTGCATTGCTCAACAGGGTTGGTGCCGTTGCTGGTTTCCACCAGCGCTACACCGGTGCTGATGCATGCCGTCGCGTTGGCGGGCACGCTACATTGATTGAATGACTGGGTGGTCGGACTTACGGACCATGTACCGGAGGCGGTGCCGGTTGCATAGGTTTTGTCGTCGTACTCCACGTAAGGAAAGCTGTCAGAAAAGGTACCTGAGATCTGCGAATTCGTCTGGCTTGTCGTGGCAAACGTGATGGTGGACGCGGTTGGATTTCCCTGGTCGCTATAGCCCCATACGGCATTCAGATTTACCGGCAGCGTGAACGTGCTGATGGATGACCCGCTGCCGCCGTTGCACACGAGTTCAGGGCCGAAGTTGTAGTCGATGCGATAAGAGTAGGAGCCGTCGCTCAATATGGCGATGCTGAACTGTTGAAGTGTCAATGGATCACTGTAGCCCCCCGCACCGAGGGGCGGATAAAGAATGTCATAGCAGTCACCGCCAGCAGTACTCGGCATGCTGATCGAGCTGCAGGTTATGGATCCGGTCCAGTAAGCGGTGCCCGTCACGACAAGTGACGAGGAATTACCGCCAGGCAGATAGTTGCCATCTCCGCTATACCTGGCAGTTATCGTTTCCGTGAGCGGCGCGGAAAAAACAGAACTGCACGATCCGCTACCCGAGCTGTCGAGCGTCAGCTGGCAAAGGACCAGATCGTTCGAATCAAGGATCTCAACGATCCCACTGGGCGACAGACTGCCCGGAGCGGTAATCGGCAGTTCGGGACTGACCGTTGCAGTGAATCCGACGGAGTTACCGACAAGATTTGGCTCGGGTATGGTCAAGGCAACCTGGGTGGGAGCCCGGCCTACATCAACCGCGCCCGAGCCGACCGTCGATTTGAAATTGGAATCGCCGCTGTAGCCGAGGCTGAACCGGACTTGCGTGCCTACCGGAGACGCAGGCACGATGCAACTCCCGGTTCCATCCTCGCCCAGCGTCGCCGTGCAGGGGTTGCCGCCCATCGTGACCGTGACAGTACCGCTCGGCACGAATGCAGACAGCACCGGGGACACGGATACATCAATAAGCGTGGGGCTGTAATAGGTCACCGGCAGTGACGATGGGTCGACGATGGCGGTGACAATGGCCTGCGGATAGTTACCCGTGGTCCCGCCGCCGCTGCTGCCGCCGCCCCCTCCGCTGGAGCCAATGCTGCCGCCAACGGACAGAACCTGACCAACGGTAATGACCACATTGGTATAGACCTGATTGTTGCCCAGATCCAATACCCCCGGAATGCTGAGCTGCCTGCTCATGACATCGTATTGATCCCGTATATTCTGCGGCATCCCGTTCTTTACGCTGATGATGTTCGCGACCGTGACAACGGCATTCTCATAAACCGTACTACCGATCTGGACGTATGGAATATTCAGTTGACCATTCGCAGGGTTGTAAATGTCGGCCCCGGTGACGCCGCCAATTGAATTCACGCCGGAAATTGTGGCGACCACGTTGAAATAGGAATTTGCCCCGACCGCGACCGCCGGAACCGTCAGCTGATTGTTGATTGGATTGTAGGTGTCCTGAGAGGCTTGCGGCGCGGTGCCGTTCGGGCCGCTGACAATGGTTCCGACCGTGACGACCAGATTGGAATAGGACGCATTGCCTGTCACAACCGTTGCAATGCTGAGCTCGTGGTTGCCCGGCGTATAGGTATCCATCGCATCAGCGGAAGTTGCGAGTGCCAGGAGCGCAAAGCCGGCAACTATTTCCCGCAAGTGCGTGCAATCCGAGAGCGATATTATTTTCATTGTTTTTTTTCCGCTGTTGCCATTGGTCTTCGATTTATGACTGCTCACCTGAACGCGACATTTCCGGACGCTGGGGCTTCAGGCATCTATGCAGGTGCCGCTTTTCAGCACGGGTATTTGCAACTCGATTGTGCCTGCTGGCGATGCCAGGCGAAAGCGATTCTGCGAGCTGCCAAAGCGCTTTTGGTCGCGGCCTCATGACGGCACGGCAGGACGTGAGTCGAATCCTGAATATGTTCAATCGGGCATCGGTAATGAGCAACGGCCCCTGCGCGGCAGCTGATATTGGCCGGCGACCGGAGCTGCCTGCATCTTAAGAGGGCTTGGAATTCAAGTGAGCGGCCCAGCCTTCGCCGGCAAGGATTCCCGCCGATAAGCCGAAATACGTTCCGGCGACCACATCGCTGAGGAAGTGCCAGTCCCCGACGATCAGCAGACCCGCGGCAAACAGGAGCAGGGCGGCAAGAGGCCAGACGCTCCTTCTGTCGAGCCTCATGAAAACCCCCGCAAACGCCGCTGCGAGCACCATGTGACCTGAGGGAAAACTGCTCTTTTCGGTACCCGCCCAGAAGGTGAAGCCATGCGCGGCGCCGAGCATTACGTCCGTAGGATTTGGAACCCCGAAAAGTACTTTCAGCACGTGGCTGTTGATGCCGTACGCACAGATGGAGGTGAGACAGGCCAGCGCCAAAGTCTCTCCGAATGGCGAGATATAGCCGCGCACCAGGCGCACAAGCACCGCGGCCAGGACCACGACGGACTCCGCGGACAAAACGATGGCAGCGCCGAAGGCCCCATTCAACGGCTTCAGAACACGACCGACTTCCCAGAAGTGCAGCGCCGTCGGCACATCCATGCGCACGAATAAAACCGCCACTATTGCCGCACAGGCCAGCGACGACGACAACCAGATGCCGATGACAAGGCCAAGGCGCTTCACGTTGGGTCAGTGGTCGTTATCGGGGGCGACGGTCCCATCAGACCACCGCTCCACCGGGACGAGAAACACGGTCACCCGGCCCGGTTTGTCCTGCGCTCCCAGAACCGGCGAGCCCGGCAGGCCGGCGCCCCAGGTCTCGGGTTCGGTCAGTGGCACGAAGAACATCAGGTGGGGGCGCCAGTGCCCGTCGTGGTCGCTCACGTACCCTTGCTTCGACATCATGTAGCACATTGCGCCAATTTCCGGCGCCGGCAACTCCTTGCTGGCGAAGGCGGACTTGATGTCTTCGGACATCTGGGTCCTGGATCGTCCAGCCAGTGCCCAATCGGTCTTTTTAAGTATCTGCGGAAGATAGGATCGCACGGCGGGCGGGTTGAAGCAGATGGGTGCCCGAAGTTTGGGATTCCAAAACTCCGGATCATCGAGTCCGGCGGCCCATGATCGTTGCACCATGCACACAAAGCCATTCTTGCCGTTGATCACGGTTTCGTAGCCGTGTCGTCCAAGCACCATGATCCCGGCGTCCTGCGAAATGGAATGGGGAGCGGCGCTTCGCGCCAGCGGTATCTCGGCCTCCGGCTCCATCAGATACCGTTCGAGCGGGGCCATGGCCGGATAGGATCCCCCGGCCTCCTGTGCCCGAGCGATCAACGCCGACGCCAGCAGGGCAACGATCGCGACGCCTGACGGGAAATTCGCCTTGAACGCAGGCACCTTCGCGGCCGCAATTCCTTCCTGACTGGTCCGTGGCATGGTTCCTTCCGCTCGGTCGAAAACGAATCACGCCATGTACTACCAGGGAGCCTGCGTGTCAATTTCGGCCGAATCGGCCTTGGTACCGCGGCGCTACCGCGGCGCGGGGGCGCGCCGTCCGTGGCGCCATGGCTCAGGCCAGCGTGTCGACCTTGACCGTCAGGGCAATTTCCGCCGCCTGCAGGCTCGGCGCAGTCACGGTGGCACCCGGCAGGTTCGCTACGGCGATCGTGTATTGTCCGTTCGATCGCGATATCGCACCGGAGTAGCTGCGGCCCGCCACGGTAACGGAATAGCTGGATGCGATCAGGCTTGCCGCCGCGCCGGCAGCGGCCTGCGGCGAGCTCGCCGGTGCCGGGGCTTTTGTCGGCGCCGGAGCAGAGGCAGCCCCCGATGTGCCGGTGGCAGGCTTGGACGTCCTGGTCGATGCGGCGGACGGTAAACTGCCGGCGACGGGCGCCAGGCTGCTCGATATGCTGGTGATACTCACGGCTGACTCCCTTCCCGAGGGCGAATCCACGCTAATCAGCCATATCGGCTGCGCAGCTGGATTCTTTAGCAAAATAGTGTCGCCAGTCACAAGGCCGGCAAGGGATGCGGGGCCGGGGTCCCGGACGCGGCGATTGTGGCTGTGCTAGCTTCCCCACGAGCCAAGGAATGTTGCACCGTAATAAATCCCGCCGCGCGACGCGCATCCATCCCGCAAGCACATGCTGTGGATCCTGATCTCGCTGTTCTTCGGCTGGCTGGTGTTCCGCGAGATCCGCAATAGCATCGCGGCTCCGGCCGGCTATGATTTCCCCCGGCCGGCTTCGAAGCCCTACCTGGCGGCGATGTCGATACTGGCCCTGCTGTTCGCGTGGCCGCCGTATCAGAACTGGCAATTTCAGCGGTTCCTGTCCGCGAAGGCTACCGAGATTGCCGATTCCCATCCGGCCAGGGTCCACTGCAACACGATTGTCGACACGATGCTCGACCAGAACATGCTTGCCAGTGCCCATGCCGATCCGCGAACCGGCGAAATCGGCATTCAATATCCCTGGTGCAGGACCCTGAGGGCTTTTCTCGCGCATCCTGATCGCGCCAGCCGGGAAGAGATCGACAGCCTGAACCTGATCACGCACGAGAGCATGCACGTGCGCGGCGAATACAACGAAGCCGTGACCGAATGCGAGGCCGTGCAGAGAAATTACCGCGCGGCAAAGATTCTGGGCGTGCCTGACCGCATTGCCAGGAAAGATGCGCTCGCGTATTACTACGGCGACTATATGCGGCGCGAACAGGTGGGCGGACTGGCCGGATCGTATTTCTCCGATCAATGTGCACCGGGCAAGGCCCTGGACGAAAACCTGGTTGATTCGACCTGGTCGGCGCCGTAGCCGGCGGCGCTCAGCGGCTGTCGAACGTACGAATCTGCAGCTCGTGCCGGCGCATATCGATGACCAGGGTATCGAGCCGCCCAAGCGCATCCATGCCGATCAGGATCGCCGGCTCGTTGGTCAGCTGCCAGTGCGAGAATATGTACGCGTCGACGTAAGTAAAGGAGTTGGCAAGGATCTGGATCGGACCGAAAGCGATGGCCGGCGTTGCGATCATTTCCCCTTCCTGCACATCCTTCGTGGCGCCGATGATCTGGTTGGGCGTGCTCTTGAGGTGACGGCGCGTGCGCGCCAGCGCGTCGCGCAGCGCGAGATTCGCGACCGTGACCTGGCCACCGGTGTCAAGAATGGCCTTGGCATTGATGTAGCCGACGGACACGTCGATCACGATGAGCCGGCCGCGAAGGAAGCGGAACGGAATGGTCGTGAAGCCCACGCCCGCGCGTTCGTTGCGCGAGAAGGTGATCGTGATCTTGTCGTGCCGAAAATCAATCAGGATGCGTTTGTCGAGCAGCCCGGCCGTCCCCAGGATGCCGTCCGCGCCGCCCATGGCGTCCGGAACGATGGGGAGAATCGGCCCGTCGAGGTTCAGATCGCCGACGGTCAGCGAATTGACGCGGATGGTCGGTACCTTGGCGGAGCCCGTGACGCCCTGCATCAGCATCTGTCGGGACTCATCCAGGTGATACCCGAGATAGGTCGCCAGCTGCCCGGTGATTGCGGACTGGCTGGCGCCGGAATCCAGCACGAACCGGAAGGGGCCGCGTCCGTCGATGTATGTCGGTGCCCAGATCCGGCCGATCTGGTCGCGCGTGGTCGGCGCGACGAAGCGGGGTCCGCGGCCCTCGACGACGATTTCGGTCAGCACATCGTCGCTGCCCGCAGCGGCGGCGGCGGGCGCAGGCGCCGCGCCCTGCTGCGCACCGGACGTGCCGCCGAGCAGCAACAACAGGCACAGATACCGCCCGGCCGGGCCGCGGGTGCCGCGCATTACCAGATGCTCGTGCGCTGATCGGGTGGCAGGTACATCTTGTCTCCTTGCTTGACTCCGTACGCGTCGTAAAATGCCTGTTGATTCATCATGACCCCATTGACGCGGAATTCCGACTGGGAATGCGGATCGGCAGCAGGCAGGACAGGCCGAGGCACACCGCCAGGGAGCACGATTGCAGCATCCGGCAACTCTACGCCGGTCCGGACGGGCGGGCCAGCATCGGGCGGCGCGCGGGATGCGGGGCATGATTGAACCCATGGTAATCTCTGGCCCATGACAAGCCTCAATGCGCCGGTTTCGCAGACCCGTTCGTTCACGACGGTGTTCCTGATCGAGATGTGGGAGCGCTTCGGGTTCTACGGCATGCAGGTGCTGATGGTCACCTACATGATCAAGAAGTACGGATTCGTCGACACCCGCGCGAACCTGGTGTGGGGCGCCGCGGCGGCCCTGATCTACGCGACGCCCGCCATAGGCGGCTGGATCGGCGACAAGCTGATCGGGACGCGGCGCACGATGCTGATCGGCGCCGTCGTGCTGGCGCTGGGGTACGCGCTGCTGTGGGTGCCGAACAACGATGAACACTTCCTGTACATCGCACTGGGCGTGATCGTCGTCGGCAACGGCATGTTCAAGCCGAACGCCGGCAACCTCGTGCGCAAGATCTACGAAGGAGACGACACCCGCATCGACAGCGCCTTTACCATCTACTACATGGCCGTGAACGTCGGCGCGATGGTCTCGATGACGCTGACGCCGTGGATCCGCGATTACGTCGGCGCTAAATTTGGCAATTCAGCCGGGTGGCACACGGCCTTCGGCGCGTGCTCGATTGGCCTGGGAATCGGCCTGGTCAATTATCTGCTGATGCGCCGTGCGCTGGCGCACATCGGCTCGCCGCCCGACGAGCGGCCCGTCAGTGCGCGCCACCTGGCCGCGGTGGCGGGGGGCGCGGTGTGCCTGGTATTCGCCGCGGTCGAGGTGCTGCAAAGCCTCGCCGTGGCGCGAGTCTGCGTGTACGCGGCCGGCGTCGTCATTCTCGGGATCTTCCTGCACCTGATCCGCGTCAGTCATCGCGACGAGCGCGCCGGCCTGATAGCCGCGCTCGTGCTCACGCTGCAGATCATCTCCTTCTTCATTTTCTATCAGCAGATGTCGACGTCGCTGAATCTTTTCGCCCAGCACAACGTCGACCTGGATTTCAGCCTGTTCGGCTGGCACCTGTTCACGTGGATCCCCGAGCAGTACCAGAACCTCAATTCGGTCTGGATCGTGGTCCTCTCCCCGGTGCTGGTGTTCATCTACAACTCGCTGGGCCGCATCGGCAGGGATCCGCCGATCGCGGCAAAGTTCGCCTGGGGATTCGCGGCCGTTGCGGTGGGATTCTTCATCTACGGCGTCGGCGCGAAATCCGCCGTCAACGGCCAGGTTTCCTCGTGGATCATGGTCTGGGGCTACGGCCTGTATTCGCTGGGCGAGATGCTGGTCAGCGGGCTCGGGCTCGCGATGATCGCCCGCTACGTGCCGGAACGCATGGGCGGCTTCATGATGGGTGCATATTTCGTCGCCGTCGGGATATCGCAATACCTGGGCAGCGTGGTCGCGAACCTCGCGCACATTCCCGAGAATCTCAACGATCCGCTGCAGTCCCTGACGATCTATACGGCCCTGTTCAACAAGCTCGGCATTGCCGGGATCGCGTGCACGCTGGTCGCGATTGCGATGTTGCCGCTGATGAGCCGCCTGTCAGCCAGTCATTCGGCCGGTGCGGCGAAGCGCTAGGCCCGGCGCGGAGCCCCCGGCCCGGCGGCCGGGGGACCTGTTCAGCCGTTGGCTGCGCCTTATTGCGCGCGGTCGATCGCCGCGTCGTCCATCTTCAGGCGGTAATACAGCGCTTTCTTCAGCGAGTGAATCGCGCGAGTGGTGTCGGTTATCGCGGCGCCCTTGTTGCCGCCGAAATCATCCGGTGCCGCCTGCAGGTCGTGCAGTGCTGCCTCCATGTGATGGATCGCTTCGACGATGCGCGGATGTGCCGCCTGCTCCGACTTGATGGTCATTTCCGGCGCCGCGGACGCCACCATCGGCATCGCCGCCATTGCGAGTCCCGCGATCAGCCCGGCCGCGAGTAATTTATTAATCGATTTCATTACAGAATCTCCATGTGTTGTGGTGGGAATTCACTGTCAATCGATGCGAGCGATTATCGATCCGTTCGTTCCGACGATACGCGCCTCAAATGGCGTTGCGGCCATCGTGAACGACTTTTCATCTGTCGCCACGCACCGGGAGGGCCGTTTCGGACCGAAACGGCTGCCGGAAGGGGCATAAAGCGCGAAAAAAGCCCCTTGCGGTGCGATTCCGTGCATTTTTTTTCGACATGCGGCCCGCGGCGTGTAAAACTCTGCGCCCTGAAAATGCCGGTCGGCCGCGACCCAACCCGAAATCGTAATGGAATTGTGCTATGCCTCGCCAAACTGCCCTGTCTGACATCCGTAATATCGGCATCATCGCCCACGTCGATGCCGGCAAGACGACGACTACCGAACGCATCCTGTACTATACGGGGCGCAAGCACACGATCATCGATATCCACGATACCAAGGATCTGAAGACCTCGACGACGACCGATTACCTGGAGCAGGAACAGAAGCGCGGCATCACGATCCAGAGCGCCGCGGTGTCCGCGTTCTGGCGCGACAAGAAGATCAACCTGATCGATACGCCGGGACACGTCGATTTCACGATCGAGGTCAACCGCTCGCTGCGCGTGCTGGATGGCGCCGTCGTCGTATTCGACGGCGTCGCCGGCGTCGAACCGCAGTCCGAGACGAACTGGCGCCTGGCGGACAACTACGGCGTGCCGCGTATCTGCTACGTGAACAAGATGGATCGCAGCGGCGCGAACTTCCTGCGCTGCGTCGACATGATCAAGAAGCGCCTGGGCGCGCGCCCGCTGCCGATCCAGATACCGATCGGCTCGGAAGACAATTTCAAGGGCATGGTCGACCTCGTTGAGATGAAGGCGCTGGTGTGGGATTCGGACGACAAGGATTCCGAGTGGCAGGTGATGGAGGTAACGCCGGATCTTGCCGACAAGCTGCACATCACGGTTCCGACGGACCGCCAGCTGCTTGCCGAGGTGGAGAAATATCGCACCGAACTCGTCGATACCTGCCTCGAGCAGGACGATGAAGCCATGGAAGCGTACCTGACCCACGGCACCATGCCCTCGGGGGACGTGCTGCGCCGCGCGCTGCGCAAGGGCACGCTGCATTCGGCCTTCACGCCGGTGCTGTGCGGCTCCTCGTACAAGAACAAGGGCGTCCAGCAGGTGCTCGACGCGGTCGTCGACCTGCTGCCGGCTCCGACCGATGTCGCGTCGATCAAGACCGTCGATGCGGACGGCGAGCCGATCGGCGAGCGCAGGTGCTCGGACGACGAGCCGTTCTCGGCGCTCGCGTTCAAGGTCATCAACGATGCTTATGGCGCGCTGACCTTCATCCGGGTCTACTCCGGCGTGCTGACCAAGGGCGCCTCGATCCAGAACTCGACTCGCGGCAAGCGCGAGAAGATCGGCCGCATGGTCGAGATGTTCGCGAAGGAGGCCAATCCGGTCGAGGAAGCCCGGGCCGGGGACATCATCGCCCTGGTATCACTTGCCGATACCGAGACCGGCGATACGCTGTGCGACGCGGCAAACCCGGTGGTGCTGGAGCGCATGCGCTTTCCGGACCCCGTCATCAGCGTCTCGGTCAAGCCGAAGGTGAAGGCGGAGCAGGAGAAATTCAGCAGCGCGCTCGGCAAGATGGTCCGTGCGGATCCCTCGCTGCATCTCGAGACCGACCGCGAGACGCTGCAGACGATCCTGCGCGGCATGGGCGAGTTGCACCTGGAAGTGACGCTCGACCGCATGCGCACGGAATTTGGCGTCGAAGGCGTGATGGGCGAGCCCCAGGTCGCTTACCGCGAAACGTTCACCAAGAAGCTGACCGAGCAGTACATCCACAAGAAGCAGACGGGCGGTTCAGGCCAGTTCGCCGAGGTGTGGATCACGTTCGAGCCGCTGGAGCGCAGTGCCGGGTTTGAATTCGTCGACAAGACGGTCGGCGGCTCGGTGCCGAAGGAATTCGTGCCGGCGGTCGAGAAGGGCCTGAAGATCCAGAAGGAAGACGGCGTGCTCGCGCGCTATCCGACCGTGGACTTCCGCGCGACGCTGATCGACGGCAGCTACCACGACGTCGATTCGAACGCGCTGACGTTCGAGATCGCCGCCAAGGCCTGCTTTCGCGAGGCGATCCGCAAGGCCGGTCCGATCCTGCTCGAGCCGGTCATGAAGGTCGAGACCGTCACGCCGGGCGATTACCTCGGCGATGTGATCGGCGACCTGAACCGCCGGCGCGGCTCGATCCTGGATCAGCTCGAGCGCGGTACGAACATCGCGGTGGTTGCGAACGTGCCGTTGTCGGAGATGTTCGGCTACATCGGGCATCTGCGCGGCATGACCAGCGGCCGTGCCTCATACACGATGGAGTTCTCGCACTACGATCCGGTGCCCCGCAACGTCGCCGAGGAGATCATTGCCGAGAAGGCGAAGGCGGCCGCGGCTTCGTAGCGCGGGCGCCGGCCGCCGTGCACCCGGCGGCCTCAGTCCTGCAGCACGGGGCGCAGCGGCAGGCCGATGAAGCTTGCGTTAGCCTCGCTGTGGTACACGCGGATCGTCGCCTTGCGGTAATCGGCCGGTGCGGCGAAGAAGATGTTGTCGACGAAGGTCTGCGGATTGCGGTCGTACAGCGGGAACCAGCTCGACTGCACCTGCACCATCAGGCGATGGCCCGGCAGGAACACATGGTTGGCCGGCGGTAAGGCAAAGCGAAAGCCAAGCGGCGCATTCGGCTTCAGGGCCTGTGGCTTCTCCAGGCTTTCGCGGTAGCGGCCGCGGAAGATATCCATCGCGACCGGCAGCTGGTAGCCGCCCATCTCGGGTTGCGTCGGGTACTCGTCCGGGTACACGTCGATCAGCTTGACGACGAAATCCCCATCGGTGCCCGTGGTCGAGGCGATCAGGCTGACCTGCGCCTGGCCGCTGATCTTCAGCGGCGTACGCAGGACGTCCGATACGTAGCTGAGCACGTCGGTACGGCCCGAGGCCTCGCGTTGATCGTCGACGAGCCATTCCTGCCAGGTCAGGCCGTCCGTGTACCCCATCGGCTGTATGGGGCGTGAGCGAAAGGGAACGGGCCGGGCCGGATCGGAAATGTACTCGTCGTAGGCGGCAGCCGTGCGTGCGGGCGCCTGGAAGCCGAGCCTCTGCGAGGCCTGCAGGTACAGCGGCGTCAGGGCGGGCTCGCAGCTGGCGCTGCAGCCCTCGGGCCAGCCGTCCAGGCGCAGCCAGCGGTTCGTGCCGGTCTCGTAGGCGGTGACCGGCGCGATGCTGACCGCCGGTGCCGAGTCCATCAGGTAGTGGGCGAGGAACGGGCGCAGGATCTGCTGGCGGAAATACCGGGCGGCGTCGGCGCCGAATCGAATCCGGCCGAGCGCGGTGCCGTCGTGGATCTGCTGGCCGTGATACCAGGGTCCCAGCACGAGGAAGACCTTGTCGTTGTGCACGTCCCGCGGCTTGAGCGCCTTGTATACTGCGATGTCGCCGTAAATGTCTTCCTGGTCCCACAAGCCGTGCACGAGCAGGGTCGGAACGCTGAGCGGCTGCGCCGCGAGTATCCGGTCCATGGCCTGGTCCTGCCAGAACGTGTCATAGGCAGGATGCTGCGATAACTTCGGGTAGAAGCCGACCTGGTCCATGCCATGGCTGCGCGCGACCTCACCCGCATTGCCCGCGCTCATGTACAGGTCGTAGTCGTCGTGGAAGCTCGACCACCACTTCTCGTCGTTTTCCTTCGTGGCTTCCTGTTCGTAGATATACGCGAGGTTCTGCTGGCGGAAGGCCCCGTTATGGAACCAGTCATCGCCGCGCCAGCCGTCGACCATTGGATTCATCGGCACCGCGACCTTCAGTGCCGGATGCGGGTTGACGAGGGCCATCAGCGACAGGAACCCGTCGTAGGAGATCCCGAGGATGCCGACCTTGCCGTTTGTCTCCGGGATGTTCCTGATCAGCCAGTCGATCGTGTCGTAAGTATCGGTCGAATGATCGACCGGCGTCGGATTCTGCGGTCCGCGCATTGGCCGGTTCATCACGTAATCGCCTTCGGACTTGTACTTGCCGCGCACGTCCTGGACGACCCGGATATAGCCGTCTTCGGCGATGACGTCCGCGGGGTTGTCATAGCCCTGCAGCAGCGAGGCGAGATTGCCGCTTGGATGAAGGTTGGTCAGGTCATCCGCCTTGTACGGCGTGCGCGTCGAGCAGGATCGGGCGGGACCGCGCTCCCTTCGGGACCAGGATCACGGTGTGCAGGTGCACACCATCGCGCATCGGGATCTCCGCGATGCGTCGCTCGTAGTCAAAGCTCTGCTGCTGGGTCTTGAACGCCTCCGGCATTTCGCTGGGCAGTGTCGCGACCTGGGCGATCGCGGCGAGCGGCGCAGCGGCGAGCATGCCCGCAAGGAGGCGGGCGGCCCGACGGGCGATGTTGGCGTGCTGCATGGGTTCCCCCCGGGAATTGATTGTTCTTGCCGCCGGAGTATCGGCAAGTTCACGCCACATCGCAATCCTTGCGATCCGCTGCGCCCGGGCTTCTGTATCATGGGGATGTGAAGACCTTCCTGCTGGCCTTTGGCGCGCTGTTCTCGATCGTCAACCCGCTGTCCGGCGCGTTCATCTTCTTTGGCGCAACCCGGGAGCTCGATGCGCGCGTGCGTCGGCATGTGTCGCGCTGGGTCGCGATCTACGCGTTTGCGATCGTCGCCGTGTCGCTGTACGTGGGCGCATACGTGCTCGAGTTCTTCGGCATCTCGATCCCGGTGCTGCGAGTCTCCGGCGGCATCATTGTCGCGATGTCCGGCTGGCGCATGCTCAACGCGCCGGACGTCACGGAGCAGCGCCGCGCCGAGACGCCGAGCCCGCGCTCGATCGACATTCCGCCCAGCCGCCTGGCGTTCTATCCGCTGACGATGCCCTTGACGACCGGCCCCGGCACGATCTCCGTCGCGATCTCGCTCGGCGCGCGCCGGCCGAGCGGTTTTCATGCGCCGCTGCTGGCGTTCTGCGTCGATACGCTCGCCGCGGTGCTGCTGCTGGCGCTGATCATCTACCTGCTTTACCGGCATTCGGCGCGGCTGGCCCGGCTGATCGGTGCTACCGGTACGACGATTGTCGTTCGGCTGTCCGCGTTCCTGCTGTTCTGCATCGGCATCCAGATCCTGTGGAACGGCGCCGCGGAACTGCTGGGCAGCCTGCCGCTGGGCGCCGCTGAGGACAGCTGAGCCGCGCGTACCGTCAGGCGCTATGCTGCGTTGCAGCATGCCTTCTTGAACACACGGGTCTGGGCTAAACTTAGTGGTCAACCCTCGGGCATGGGCCTGTACTTTTCCCTGGAGCGAGAACCTATGAGTCTGTTTGGCAAACCCGGCGACCTTGAACGGCAGTTCATCGCGCGACCCGACGACGCGAAGGACGAGATCCTGTTCAAGTGGCCGGACATGACGATCCGCAAGCTGACCCAGGTGACGGTGCAGCCGGACGAAATCGCGCTGTTCATCAAGGAAGGCAAGGTCGCCGGAACGCTGCTGGCCGGCCGCTCGACGCTCGATGGAGCCCTGATCCCGTTTCTCGGCGACATCGTCGACTGGGCCAGCGGCGGGAACATGTACCGCGCCGAACTGTATTTCGTCGGCACGCGCGAATTTGTCAGCCTGCCCTTCGGCGGACCGGTCGACAATATCGAGGATCCGGAGACCGGCCTTGCCGTCGGCCTCAGGGTATACGGCGAGTACGCGCTCGTCGTCAGCGACCCCGGCGCACTGATCCTGAAGCTCGTTGGCACGCGCCAGGCCTCGAACGACCTGATCACCGACTGGGCGCGCGAACAGATCCTGAAGGTGCTGCGCACCAGTGTGGTCAAGAAGCTCACAGCCGAGAAATGGCCGGTGCTCGGGCTCGCCGCGCGCACGGCCGACATCGAGGCGTCGCTGCTTGCGGATGTGCAGGAACCGCTGTCCGGATATGGGATCAGGATCACGCGCCTCGGCAACGTTACGATCAGCCTGAAGCCCGAGGATGAGGCCACGCTGAAAGGACTGCGCAAGGACACGGCCTATACACGTCTTGCGGGCGGCTTCCGCGAGTACGGCGTCGGCGCCGCGCTGAAGGGGATTGGCGAAGGAGCTGCGGCCGGCGGCGGCGGCGGCGCGGCGGCGCTCGGCGTCGGCATGGGCCTCGGCGGCATGGTCGCCGGAATCGGTGTCGTCGGTCCCGGCGGGGCCGCGGCCGGCATTGCCTGCGCAAACTGCCATACGCCCAACGCGCCGGGTGCAAAATTCTGCTCCAGCTGTGGTACCGCGCTGGCGCCGCCCAAGGCCGCCCACTGCACGCAATGCGGTACCGCGGCGGCGCCGAACGCCAAGTTCTGCGCCAACTGCGGCGCTGCACTGACTTGAACCGGGCAGCCGCCGGAATTCGCGCCGCGCTGGTGGCCGCAGCGCCTGTCGCAGCCGGCGACGTGCTGGCGCGCGCCGGGGGCGGCAGCCACTCGGGCGGCGGCGGCGGTGGCGGCGGCGGATATTCGGGCGGCGGATTCTCGGGTGGCGGCGGGCATTCAGGCGGCGGATTTTCCGGCGGAGGTTCGTCAGCCGGGGGCGTCGTTGCGCTGCTGGTCATCGGCCTCGTCGTCTGGCTGATCTTCTTCCGCAACCGGCGGATCGGGACGTCGGGCGATGCGGCGCGCGAGTCCCTTGGCGCAGCGCTCGGCGCGGCGGTTGCAGGTGCCGTGCTCCCCGGGACTGCGGCGCGCGGTGCAATTGCGGCCCGGCCGGTGCTGCCGCCGGCAGTGCAGGCGATCGCCGCGGCGGATCCGGGATTTGAGATGGAGACATTTCTGCAGCGTGCAGAAATGGCTTTTTTCCTCGTCAAGCGCGGTCTGCAGAACAACGACGCCGTCGCGGTTCGCCCGTACGTCAACGATGCCGTGTTCAACGAGGTGTCGCGCGCGATCGGCCAGATGAAGGCGCAGCATCGGCACACGATGCTGGAGGGCCTCAATGTGCGCGCCCTGCATCTGGCAGATGCGGCCTGCGGGCCGGATGGCCAGTCGCTGCAGGTGCATTTCGACCTGGCGTACCGGGCCAAGACGTTCGACGAGGCCAATCGGGTGCTGGCCGACGAGGGCGAGGATCACCGTCACGGCGAATGCTGGACATTCGTGCGGGCTGCTGCCGCGCGCACGCC
>CAVPNS010000009.1:0-11325 GCA_963706815.1 uncultured Gammaproteobacteria bacterium | reverse complement strand
GTTATGTGGCCGCGTTCAGTTACGTATTGTGCAGCGGCGAGACGTAAATGGCGCTGACGCGGCCCGACGGTGCGCCGGAACCGAACATGCGCGCCAGCAGTGCTGCGCGCGCCTCGCCCGCAGCCGACAAGGGTGGATCCTCCGTGTCATTGAGCACTTTTTCCGCATGCCGTATCACGATCACGGTCGTCGAGTCCGCCGTGCCCCACAGCCACGCCGCGATACCCAGCGCCACGACGGCCGCCAGGCCCGCCAGCCATACCGGGGTCAGGAAGGGCTTGCGCTTCATACCGGAGGTGGTCTTTTTCATACCCGCTATCATGGCGCCATCATATCAACGAAACTCACGGGTATGTCCGGGCTGCAATTCCTGATCCTCGCCGCTGGCCATTCCCGTCGCCTCGGACGCCCGAAGGCGCTGGCGCGCATCCGGGGGCTGAGCCTGCTGAGACGTACTGCGAGCGTGCTCGCGCCGCTGTCCGATCGGGCCCTGGTCATCGTCGTGCCGCCGCGATGCCAGCGATACCGCCAGGAGTTGCGCGGCCTGAAGGTGCGCCTGGTGACGAATCCGGGCCGCTCCTCCGGTCTCTCGGGCTCCGTGCGCCGAGGGCTGGCGCACGCCCGCTATTGCGCGGCGACCCTGATCCTGCCGGTGGACCTCGCGGCCCTGGCGCGGCGCGACGTGCAGCGACTTCTGGCGCGCTGGCGCGCGGCGCCACGGCGCATCGCGGCGCGGCGCATCGGCGCACGCGGCGGTGCGCCGCTGATCCTGCCGAAACGCTATCATCCTCTGGCGCAGCTCATCACCGGCGATACGGGCCTGCGGGAGTTCCTGGCGGCCCGGGCGCCGGCCGAACGGGTTCTCGTGGATATGCCGTCTGCAGCCCTGGATGTCGACACCCCGGGCGACCTGCAGTCCGCCCGGCATGGGCCTAGCCGGCGCTTGCGTCCGGCGCGGCCGCAAAGAATTCGCGAAACGCCTGCAGTGTCGACTCGACGCCGGCCCGATTCAGGTCCAGATGAGTGACGAGGCGCGTGCGCTCGGCGATCGACGCAAGGATCCCGCGCGCGGCCAGGTGTGCGCGCAGCTCCTCGATCCGTTCACCCGGAATGGTGACGTACAGGATATTCGTCTGCGGCGGCTCGACGCGCAGGCCCACGTCCGCCAGGCCCTCGGCAAGGAGCTGCGCATTGGCGTGATCCTCGGCGAGTCGCTCGACGTGGTGCTCCAGCGCGTACAGTCCCGCCGCGGCCAGCACGCCTGATTGGCGCATTCCGCCGCCGAGGGCCTTGCGCCAGCGCCGGGCGGCGGCAATCAGCGCGGCAGACCCCAGCAACACCGATCCGGACGGGGCGCCCAGCCCCTTGGAGAGGCACACGGACACCGAATCAAACCCGGCGACAGCCTGGCGCTCCCCGATCCCGAGCCTGATGATCGCGTTGAATATGCGGGCCCCGTCCAGGTGCGTCGCCAGCCCGCGCTGATGGGCCAGCTGCGTGGCTTCGCGGACGTACTCCGGTGGCAGCACGCGTCCGCCCATCGTATTCTCGAGCGCCAGCAGTCGGGTCGTCGGAAAATGCACGTCTGCCGGCTTGATCGCGCGCGCAATGCGCTCGAGTGCGATGGTTCCGTCCGCTTCATTCTCGAGCGGCTGCGGCTGGATGCTGCCGAGCACCGCCGCCCCGCCCTGCTCGTACTTGTAGGTATGCGCTTCCTGGCCGACCAGGTACTCATCGCCGCGGCCGCAGTGGGCCATCAGCGCCGCCAGGTTGCTCTGCGTTCCGGTGGGAAAAAACAGCGCGCCTTCGAATCCGAAGCGTGCGGCAATCCGGGTTTGCAGGCGGTTGACCGTCGGGTCGTCGCCGTAAACGTCGTCGCCAACCTCGGCATTCGCCATCGCCTCGCGCATGCCCGCCGTCGGCCGCGTGATCGTGTCGCTGCGCAGATCGATCATCGGCACAGTCTAGCCGCAACGTTCACGGCAATGGAATAAACCCGAATCTGCGGAATACCTCGGCCGCCCCGGCGCCGCGGGCATAGTCGAGAAATGCCGCTGCCTGGGCCCTTGCGTCCCGCGTCAGCGCGATCGGATAGACAATCGGCGGATGCGAGTCCGCCGGAAAGATGTCCACGACCCGCACCTTGGGCTCGACCATTGCGTCGGTTGCATAGACAATGCCGAACCACACTTCGCCGCGCGCGACCAGCGCCAGCGCCGCGCGCACGTTCTCGGCCCTGACCAGATGGGGCGCCAGCGCATCCCAGACACCCAGGTGCTGCAAGGCGGCCCGCGCGTAGCGTCCGACCGGCACCGAGTCCGGATCGCCGGTGACCCAGCGGCCGTCACCGAGCGCGGCCGCGAGGGGAAATCCCGGTGCTATGCGCATGTTCAACGCGGCGCCAAGCGGCGCCACCAGCACGAGCCGGTTGCCCAGCAGGTCCCGGCGCGAGTCGGCGCGAATCAGGCCGCGACCCTGCAGGTAATCCATCCAGTCGCGGTCGGCCGAAAAAAACACATCGGCCGGTGCACCGCTGTCGATCTGGCGCGCCAGCGCCGCGCTCGAGGCAAATGAGACCTTGACGGCAATGCCGCTCGAGGCCGTGAAATCGGCGGCGACCTGTTGCAGCGCATCGGTGAGTGAGGCCGCCGCAAAAACGACGACCGGCGCGCCAGCGGCCGTCGCGCCCGCCGCGGCCGCAGCAGCCGAGACCGTACCCGCCAGCCCCAGGCCTGCCAGTACCATCGCCGCGCGCGCAATGACGGCAAAAGTGAAAAATACGCGCCGCCGTAAAGCCGTCAACCGTGCTCCTCGAGTCTATCGGTGCAGCACCGGCTGCACGCGCCACTCGGCCATTGTAATGCACAATGTTAGTCTATGGTCCGACAATGACCGGCGCCGCAAACCGATGCTGGTCGTGACGATTGCGGTACAAGGGGAGAATCGCGATGAAATACCTGCTGTTTCTGGTCCTGACGGCCGCGGCCGCCGTAGGAATCGCGCGGGCCGCGGATTCCGAGGCCGATCGCTGGCACCGCGAGATGCAGCGGGTCGAGATCATCCGCGATCAATGGGGCATCGCCCACGTCTACGGCAAGACCGATGCAGACACGGTATTCGGCACGATCTACGCGCAGGCGGAAGACGACTTCCGCCGTGTCGAGCACAATTACCTGACGGGCCTCGGGCTGCGGGCGCAGGCCGAAGGCCAGAGCGCAATCTATGCGGACCTGCGCCAGCGCCTGTTCATCGATCCGCGGGAACTGCGGGCGCTGTACGGCCAAAGTCCCGGTTGGCTGAAATCCTTGATGGACGCGTGGGCCGACGGCCTGAATTACTACCTGTCGACGCATCCGCAGGTCAAGCCGCAGGTCATCTCGCATTATGAGGCATGGATGGCCCTGTCGTTCACCGAGGGCAGCATCGGCGGGGACATCGAGGACATCAACCTCGGCAAGCTCGAGGAATTCTATGGCGGTCGCCCGGTCGCCGCGCTGCCGCCGCAGGAAGCGGAGCCGGGTGGATCCAACGGCTTTGCGATCGCGCCGAGCCGCAGCGCCTCGGGGCATGCGCTGCTGTGGATCAACCCGCATACCTCGTTCTATTTCCGTTCCGAGCTGCAGATGGTCAGCGAACAGGGGCTGAACGTCTACGGCGCCGTCACATGGGGCCAGTTCTTCGTCTACCAGGGCTTCAACTCCTACAACGGCTGGATGCACACCTCGTACGGCGGCGATGCCATCGACGAATATGCGGAGACCATCGTGCAGAAGCCGGACGGGCCCTATTACCGGTACGGGGCCGGCCTGCGCAAGCTGAAGGTCAGCCATCTCTCGATCGCCTACCGCCAGGGCGACGGGCAGGCGACGCGTGAATTCACCGTCTACCACAGCCATCATGGCCCGATCATCCGCGAGCAGGACGGAAAATGGATCGCAGTCAGGCTCCTGCAGACGCCGGTCCCGGCGCTGCAGCAGTCCTATCTGCGCACCAAGACGAAGAATTACCGTGAATTCCTCAGGACGCAGGAATTTCGCACCGATACCTCGAATAACACCGTGTACGCGGACCGGGACGGCACGATCGCGTATTTTCACGGGAACTTCATTCCGAGGCGCGATCCGCGCTTCGACTACACGCATCCGGTCGACGGCAGCGACCCGGCCACCGAATGGCGCGGACCGCATGAGCTAAAAGAGATCATTTCCATCCTGAATCCGAAAAACGGCTGGCTGCAGAACACCAACAACTGGCCCTTCTCGGCCGCCGGCTCCGAGAGCCCGCTGCGCGAGAACTATCCGCGCTACATGTGGCGCACCAGCGAGAATCCGCGCGGCGTACACGCGGTCGAAATCCTGCACGATATCCACAACGTCACGCTCGACAGCCTGATCGCCGCCGGCTACGACACCCACCTGCCGGCGTTCGAGGTGCTGCTGCCGCCGCTGCTCGACGCATACGACCGACTGCCCTCCTCCGACGCCCGCAAAGCCAGTCTCCGGGAGCCGATCAGCGTATTGCGAGGCTGGGACCGGCGCACGGGGGAGGACTCCGTGGCTACGGCGGTGGCCGTTTTCTGGGGCGAGGCCATGATCAACCGCAATCCGGGCGCGGCCCTCGAGTTCGATGAACCGGTCTTTTCGTATCTGATCGATCACGTGACCGACGACGAGCGCCTCGAGGCGCTGGGCCAGGCAGTCGCGAGGCTGCAGAAGGACTTCGGGCAGTGGAATACCGCATGGGGCGCCGTCAATCGCTACCAGCGGCTGAATGACGACATCAAGCCGTCCTTTGACGATGACCAGCCCAGCCTGCCGATAGGCCTGACCTCGTCGCAGTGGGGCGCGCTCGCCGCTTTCGAGCCTGCCAAGCCGCGCGCGAACCGGAAACTCTACGGGGTCTCGGGCAACAGCTTCATCGCCGCAATCGAGTTCGGGCCAAGCGTTCATGCCAGGGTGCTGATCTGCGGCGGGGAAAGCGGTGATCCGGCTTCGCCGCATTTCGTCGACCAGGCCGACATGTACCGGCACGGCGTGTTCCGCGATGCGCTGCTGACGCGCGAGGACGTGCTCGCCCACGCAGCGCTGCGCTACCACCCGGGAGAAGCCGGCACGCGGTGACGGACTTGCGCGCCGGAGTGACGCGCGGCGCGAAAGCGGTTGACCTCGGCGCGGGTGGTGTCCGGGGAGTGGGCACAAGCCGTACAGAACGAATTCAGGATTCTGGCGCAGGATCCTGAGGCGATTCAGGCGACGCCCATGGTCATGGAAATCATTGCCGGGAACGTCGCTGCCTGAGCCGTCGCCGACGGTTGCGAATGCCCGGTGCCGGGCCCCTGTGTACAATCATCCCGGCCATTCAATGTTCAGGGGCCCCTGTCATGCGGACCAACTCCTTCAGCGGATTGTTCGATCATAACGCAGCCGAGTGGACCCGCCAGGAGCCCATGATCCTGTCGGATTTCACCGCCAGACCGTTCGTGCTGCAGGAACTTGGGCCGGTGACCGGCAAGCACGTGCTGGATCTCGGGTGCGGTGAAGGATATGTTGCCCGATTGCTGGCGCAGGCTGGAGCTCGGTCGATCTTCGGCATCGATATCTCCAGCGAAATGGTCGGGCGCGCCCAGCGCGCCGCGGGCGGGGCACCGTGCCCGATGACCTTTGTGAACGGCAACGCCACGACGTTTCGGGATTTTCCGCGGGGGCAATTCGACCGGGTCATTGCCATCTTCATGGTCAGCTATCTGACCTGCGCCGAAATGACCGCCGTTTTTCGCACGGTGCGTTCGTACCTTGCGCCGGGCGGTCGTTTCATCTTCACGGTGCCGCACCCATCACTGCCCTATGTCCGCCCTCTGGAGAAACCCGTTTACTTCGACCCGAAGGGACGGGATTACTTTGCCGGCGTCGACGAATCGTTTGAAGGATACATCTGGCGGCGGGACGGCAAGGCTGTTCCCGTCAGTTACATGCACAAGACCTTTGCCGATTATTTCGATGCTTTGGCCGCTGCCGGATTCCAGACACTCCCGAAGGTCGTTGAATTGAAGGTAACCAGCGAGCACCTGGCCCTGGACCGTGCGTTTTTCGAGGGTGCCGCAGGCTTTCCGCTGCAGGTGCTGTTTCGCATCGACGCGGGCTGAGCATCCGGGTGCATCACCGGATCGCAATGAAGTCGGGATCAATGCCGGCAGCAACCGGCGATCCGGCATCGGGTGCCAGAAAGCCGCTCGCCGGATCGAACGTGTACTCCGACACATTCGCCGAGACATCATTGCCGACGTAGACAAAGCGATCGGCAGGATCTGCGACCGCCGTGTACGGATTGGAGCCCGTTGCGAACGGAGAACCCACGACCACGGTACCGAGCGCGCCGGTCGTGGCGTCGATCGGATAGACCGCCACGCCGTTGCTTTCGGCAACGAACAGGAACCTGCCCTGCGGATCAATGGTGATCTCGTTGTAAGCCAGAATGGGCTGCGGGTTTCCCGCGACCGGCGTCAACACGCCAGTGGAGGCATTGACCGTGAATGCCGAAATGCTGCCGTTGCCGGAAGCGGTGGCATTGGCCGTGTACAGCACTGAACCGGAAGGGTTGGCGGCAATGCTGTAGGGCGCGATATCCGTCGGATACGGTGATCCGGCGGCACCTTCCTTCAGTGCACCCGTGCCCGGCGTGATGGCGAAGACGTCGACCGAATTGGCGTTGTAATCGGCAACGTAAAGATAATTCCCGATCCTCGCGATCTGCTCGGGATTCGGATTGGCACCCGATATCGTGTACGGGGACTCGGTTAGCGCGCCCAGCGCCCCCGTCGAGGCGTCCAGCGCATAGGCCCAGATCGTGTTGTCGCCAATACTTGCCGCGTACGCATGGGCGCCCGTCGCGTCAAACGCGAGGGATTGCGGTGCATTGCCGGTTGCAAACGGCGATCCGCCGTTCAGCGCGGTCAGCGAGCCATCGCCCTGATTGATCGAGAACCCGTAGATTCCCGCGGCCCCGTAATCCAGAACATAGAGATACCTGCCCGACGGATCAACCCTGATCTCCCACAGGCTGGAGCTGCCGGGAACGGGGATCGTGCCGCTGCTCAATGGCGTCAGGGCGCCCGTCTGCCGGTTGATCGAGTACGCGGAAATCGTGCCGGAACCGCCATTGGACACGTACACGAACCTGCCGGCGGTTCCGCCAACGGACACGACATTGGCGAGCCCCACTTTCAGGGTTACGTTGGTGTACACGTGGCCGAACGCCTGCACGGCCGGGACCGTCAGTACGCCGCTCGAGAGGCTGAAGGCGTCGTCCGCCGCCAGCGGCATGCCGCCGCCCACGTCGAGAATATTGCCGAGGGAAACCGCCAGAACCACATCCACGTAGTAGGCGTTCGCCACCTGGACGCTGGAGATCGTCAGATCGCCGCCGCCATAGGCATCCGCGCCGCTGACGCTGCCGATGGCGCCCAGCGATGCGACCGTAACGACGGCGTTGTAGTACGTATTGTTGCCCAACGTGACGCTCTGGACCGTCAGCTGTCCGCTGGCCGGATCAAAACGGTCAACGCTGCCATTGGCGGAAGAGCCCGACGGCAGGGTGACAATCCTGCCGACGGTGACAGTGACGTCTGCATACGATGCACTGCCAATGACCAGCGTCGGAATGCTCAGCACCATGGTGGCGGGATCGTAGCTGTCGGTCGCATTCGCCGGCACCGCACCGATCCACAACAGCACGGCGGTGCAAAGCGCGCTCACGCGGTGGCTCAAGGACAATGGATACTGCATGGACAGGGCCCCAAAGAACGTTGGATGCAGCCGGGTCTAATTTTCCCCACCATCGCTGCCGGTGAACGGGTCAGAACAAATCGTCTCGATTGACGCCATTCAAGCATACTGCACATCGCAGTTGGCAGCCACCGACCAGGCCCACCGACCCGGTTCAACAGCCGGCCTGGGACCGGCCGGACGGACTTGCCTGCGCCATCGTCAGGAGAGATGATTTGCACGCCACGAACAGGAAGGAGACTCCGATGAGCGAGCACAAGGGGAAATGCTTTTGCGGCGCGGTGGAATTCTCGGTGAGCGGCGAGCCGGTCGCGATGGGATTCTGCCACTGCGAATCCTGCCGGCACTGGTCAGCGGGCCCGGTGAACGCCTTCACGCTATGGAAGCCGGACGCTCTGAAGGTCACGAAGGGCGCGGGCAACATCGGCACGTACAACAAGACGGCGAACAGCTTTCGCAAGTGGTGCAAGACCTGCGGCGGCCATCTGTTCACCGATCATCCGCCGATGAAACTGGTCGATGTGTATGCGGCGATGCTGCCGACCCTTGCCTTCAGGCCTGCCGTGCATGTGTCCTATGCGGAGAAGGTGCTCAGCATCAGGGACGGGTTGCCGAAATTGAAGGACTTCCCGAAGGAGATGGGCGGCTCCGGAATCGCGCTGCCGGAGTAGCCTGCGCGCGGCAGGGTCCGCGAACGGCGCCAATGTGATCCTCGAGGACGCGCCGGTCGATTTCGCCGACGTTCTTCCGGCTACGCCGCGGCTTCGTCCTTGCCCGCTTCGTCTTCGTCGGCTTCGTCGCCGAGAAAGCCTCCGCTCTGATGCGCCCACAGGCGCGCGTAGAGACCGCCGCGCGCGAGCAGGCTGCGGTGATCTCCCTCCTCGACGATGCGCCCGCGGTCGAGCACGATGAGCCGGTCCATCGCGGCAATCGTCGACAGGCGGTGCGCGATCGCGACGACGGTCTTGCCCTCCATCAGGCGATAGAGACTTTGCTGGATCGCGGCCTCGACCTCGGAATCCAGCGCGCTGGTGGCCTCATCGAGCAGCAGGATCGGTGCATCCTTCAGCATCACGCGCGCAATGGCGATGCGCTGGCGCTGGCCGCCGCTCAGCTTGACGCCGCGTTCGCCGACGTGCGCGCTGTAGCCGCCGCGGCCGGCAGGATCCGTGAGCTTGACGATGAATTCGTCTGCTTCGGCGCGGCGCGCCGCCGCAATCATGTCTGCATCGCTGGCGTCGGGCCGCCCATACATGATGTTGTCGCTGACCGAGCGGTGCAGCAGCGACGTGTCCTGCGTGACCATCCCGATCTGCGCGCGCAGGCTTTCCTGGGTCGCAAGGGAGATGTCCTGGCCATCGATCAGTACGCTTCCGGCCGCGACGTCGTAGAAGCGCAGCAGCAGGTTCACGATGGTGCTCTTGCCGGCGCCGGAGCGTCCGACCAGGCCGATCTTCTCGCCCGGCCGGATGTGCAGGTTCAGGTCATCGATGACCGGCCGGACACCATCGGCGTGCGTCGCACCGTAGGAAAAGCTGACGTGGTCGAAGCGGATATCGCCGCGCGTGACCCGCAGCGGCACGGCACCGGGCCTGTCGAGCACCGTACGGCGGCGCGACAGCGTATTGATGCCATCCTGCACCGTGCCGATCTGCTCGAACAGGGACGCGACTTCCCACATGACCCAGTGCGAGATGCCATTGAGCCGCAGCGCCATCGCCGTAGCCGCCGCGACCGCGCCCGACGCCCAGCTGCCCGCGGGTCCACAGCCACAGCGTAACGCCCGGCCGTGCTGGCAATCAGCCCCATGCTCAGCAGGTGATTGACGACCTCGAAGCCGGTCACCATGCGCATCTGGCGATACACCGTCTGCAGGAACTCCGCCATGGCGCTGCGCGCAAAGCCGGCCTCGCGCTGCGTGTGCGAGAACAGCTTGACCGTGGCGATATTGGTATAGGCATCGGTGATGCGCCCGGTCATCACGGAACGCGCGTCGGCCTGCGCCTTCCCCGCCGCGGCGAGGCGCGGCACGAAATACCAGACCGACAGCGCATACAGCGACAGCCAGCCCAGGAACGGCGCCAGCAGCCACGCATCGAAGCCGCCGACGACGAGCACGATGGTGACGAAGTAGATCACGACGAACACGAGGATGTCGGTGAGGATCATCCAGGTATCGCGCACGGCGAGCGCCGTCTGCATGACCTTGGTCGCGATGCGGCCCGCGAATTCGTCCTGGTAGAAGCTCAGGCTCTGCGCGAGCATGTTGCGATGGAAGTTCCAGCGCAGCCGCATCGCAAAATTCCCGGCGAGCGTCTGACGCTTCAGCAGGCTGTTCAGCGCGATCAGCACGGTGCTGGCCAGCAGGATCGCGCCGAGCAGCAACAGGTGCTCGCGCTGCTCGGCCCACAGTCTCGCCGGACGGACGTGCGCGAGCCAGTCAACGACATGCCCCAGCATGCTGAACAACAGCGCCTCGAACACACCGATGATCGCCGTGAACAGCGTCATGCCGGCGATATAGACCCGGGTGCCGCGCGTGCACGCCCAGATGAACGGGAAGAATCCACGCGGCAGCTGCGGCGCCGGCGTATCCGGATACGGCGCGACGAACTTTTCGAACCACTGGAACAAAGGCGCGGCTCCGCGGATCGCTACCAGGACTTGTCGGACCCGGACGAGGAGTTGCCGGACAACAGGCTCGCCAGCAGGCCACCGACGATCGCCCCGCCCACCTGCAGCGCGACCTGCGCACCGGGCTCTCCTGCGCCAGGTTGGTCGTCGTCCGCCGCGTCGTTTTCCTGTTCGATGCGCGAGACAACCCAGTCGAACCTGCCGCTGGTCACCGCCGCCTTGCAATAGCGGCACTGGCCGATCTGCGTCAGCACCACCGGAGCACCGCAACTCGGGCAGGTATTCTCCAGCGTCCCGGGCTTGTTCGACGTCGCAACGCCGACCGAGCGCTGGAAGGTCCATTCCTCGGTGAACGGCCTGACGCTGCGATCGCCAAAGACGATCCGCCCCTGCTTGTCGACTTCGTAGTCGGCACTCTCGGCACTGACGCGTACCGTCAGATCGTCGAAAACGCGGCCGTGCACGACACGGCTCAGGCTGACATCGGTGACCTGCAGGTTCTCCATGACGTTGCGCCGTCCCTCGGCGGCCAGCGTCTCCAGCTGCGCACGCCAGGCAAAATACGCGCCGGGGCTCAGGAATACCCTGCCCGCCTCCAGATCCTGCCGGCACCACGCATCCTGCAATGTCATGAAGGCGGTCCTGACCCGGTTACGGAACGCGTTCAGGTCGAAGGCCGGATCAGCGGCCCGCAAATTGGCAATGCCCTCCATGAAGGTCGGCGCGGCCACGGCATACAGGGAATCGCTGCGGTACCCTTCGAACGGCGCGGCCCGCACATCGGCAACGACCCAATCGACCGAACCATTGGTAACGCTGGCGCGGCAGTGCGTGCAGGTGCCGTCCAGGCTCAGGCTGAGCTCGGCGCCGCAGGCCGGGCAGCACGACGCGGTCACGCCACCGCTCTGCG
>CAVPNS010000008.1:0-53159 GCA_963706815.1 uncultured Gammaproteobacteria bacterium | reverse complement strand
TTCAAAAAGACAAAGGGCACCCCGGGCGGCGAGAGCGTGGTGCGCCGTTCCACCGCCTGGTGATAGGCCGCGGCCGCTGCGCGCGGCATCGGATGACTGAAGGCCCCATTCAGGTAGGTGTATCCATCAACGATTGTGAAATCCCCCTTCCGTGGGAACCGAGGTGCCACCGGCCCTGGAAGCGCGTCCGTCATGGCAATCCCGGAGGCCCGTGCCTCGAGGCGGCCAAGCGCCGCGGAGGCGGCCAGTGCGCCCATGGAGGCCCCGAGTTCCCGCCGCGTCATGCTCATCCGGTCACCTCAACCACCAGCCAGGCTTGGCCGCTATTGTGCACCGGCAACCATCGACAAGGGTCGCCGTTTTGACCCGGAGTCGCGGGTCGCAAACGGCAGGGCGACTCGGATCAGCCCTTCGGCTTCGCCACCGCCTCACGCGCGTCCTTCAGTTGCTTCCAGCTCCGCGCGTATTTCAGTGTCTCATCGTACTTGGCGAGCGCGCCTTGCTTGTTGCCCTGTGCCAGGAGCACATCACCCCAGGCAGGCCTTCAACGGATCAGCCCAATGCGGGCCGCGCCGGGTGGCGTCCCTGAATCTGGCTTCGGCGCCGGGCAAATCGCCGTGCTTTGCGAGAGCCACGCCCCACGAGTAGTAGGCCGACGGCAGGTCCGGTGCGAGTGCGACTGCCGCGGCGTAGGCCTTCTGCGCGGCTGCCCAGTCGCCTACGCAGCGCCATACACGTCCATTTCCGCGACGGCCGTGGCTACGTCGCCCCTTCCGGGTCATGCAAGCGCACCCGGATGTCGGCAATGCTCGGCCCGGCAGAACGCGATCGCGTCCTGGAACCGATCAACGTTGGTCAGGTACTTGGCCCAGCGCGCCGGCTGGGACTTCGAGTACACGTACTCGGCCGCCTTGCCGGTGAGCCGGCGCAAATCCTTTGCAGTCCCTTCAAAAGGTCATGGCGGGCACGCCGTTGCCACGAACGGTCAGCGCGAGCCCACTCGCCGGGGTCTCGATCAGGTCTCCCTCGATATGTACGTCATGGCCAAAGCGTTCCTTGAGCAGCCGCGATACCTCCCCCAGCGATATCCCGGCCTCTGGCACATCGAGCTTGATGTTGCCAGCCCAGGCGCCGGTGAGGCTGCGCGCGGCTGAGCTGCTGCGCGTGGCATCCTGCAGGTGGCTGAGATCATCGAGCAGTTGCGCGGCGACGAGGGCGCCGTCGATGCCCTGGGCGGCCAGTGGCGGCGGCGCATGAAACGGCTCGATGACCACGCGCCGCGACGTGACCGCATCGCGGACCATAACTGCCGCGCCGAGGCCGATCGCGGAGGCGACCAGCACCAGGAACAGCTGGAATCCAACGCGCAAGCGCAACCCGAAGCGGCGAATGTCCACCTCGCGCGCCTGGCCGCGCAGATAATGCAAGCGCGCCTCGTGCTCGTGCTTGAGGTGCTCCTTCTGGACCTTGAGGAGCTGAGTCTGCTCTTGCAGAAAAGCCGACGTATCACGCGCGACCTGCGGGTCGCTGCCCGCCAGCTTCGCCGCTACTACAGCCGCGAAGGCTTCCGGCCCGGCCAGCGTCTCCGCTGCCTCCACCTCGGGCTTCTCATCATCCTCGAGGATCCCGCCTATCATCCCTTCAGCCATGTTCTTCTCCGCCTGGCCTTTTACGGAATGTTCGCGGATGACGCCGGGCTTGGCAACAGGAGCGCTTGGGGGGACAAGGACGCCGTCCGCCGGGCGGTCATTTCATTTCAGCCAGGGCCGTAGCGAGACTGGCCTCGATTACCCACGTGAGCCCGACCGATCAGGATGCTGGGCGGATTGGCCTGCAGGCAATTCGCATTCCACAGCCCTGATCATCCGTATCGGCGGCGCGCTCCTCAGAGCGTGATCTTGAATATCGTTCCATTCCCGTTCGTACCGCCACCGTTCGTAGATCCATAGAGATTGCCGTCGCTGCCCTGAATCAAACTGGTTGGACCAGCGCCATCCCCGTTCAAAGCCTTGAAGGAATAGAGCACCGCTTCGACGCCCGCGGGAGTGATCTTGTATACGGTGCCTTCCCCAAACGCACCTCCCGCGCTCGTAATCCCATAGAAATTGCCGTCGCTGCCCTTGACCAGGTTGGCGTTTGGCTCCTGGCCATCCCCGCCCGCATCCGGTTGTGACGGATCCCCGTTCGAGCCCGCGAAGGAATAAAGCACCGTTTCGACGCCCGCGGGAGTGATCTTGTATACGGTGCCGTTCCCGTTCGGATCGCCGCTTGCGATCGTACCGCCATTGCTTGTGGTCCCATAGAAATTGCCGTCGCTACCCTGGACCAGGCCGCCCTGCGGGCCCTGGCCGTCCCCATTCGGGCCCGTGAAGCTATGGAGCACAGTCTGGGCACCCTCGGAGGTAAGCTTGAAAACCGTACCAAAGTTGTCCGCACCGCCCTGGGCCGTGACTCCATACAGATTGCCGTCCGCATCCTCGATCAAGCCCGCCGGCGGATTTGAGCCATTTGCAGCGACGCCTCCGGCGCCGAAGGTATATAGCACCGTCTCAGCCCCCTCGGGGGTAACCTTGAATATCGTGCCTGAGTGGGTCGCGCCGCCGCCGCCGTATGTAGTCCCATAGAAATTGCCGTCGCTACCCTGAATCAGGCTCGCGTGCGGGTTCGCGCCATCCCCGTTAGGGCCCGCGAAGGCGTAGAGCATCGATTCGGATCCCCCGGAGGTGATGCTGAATACCGTACCGTAGGCGTTGCCGCCCACATTCGTCGTGCCGTAGAACTCGCCATTGCTGGCCTCGATCAAACCCGCATCGGGGACCGCGCCATCGCCGGCGCCTCCGGCGAAGGAATAGAGCACCGTTTCGACGCCCGCGAGGGTCAGCCTGAAAACCGCACCAAGGTTGTTCGCTCCGCCCGAACTTGTCGTGCCATAGAAATAGCCGTCGCTACCCAGGGTCAATCCCCCGGGATGGACTCCGTCCGTGCCGCCGCTGCCCGCTCCACCGAACGCATACAGGACCGATTCATGGGTCGTAGAGTGAATTCCACCGACAGCCAGGAGTTTCCCCGCGGTAACGAGCACATTGGTATAGACATGGTTGCCGACCTGAACGGCCGGGATTGCCAGCTCGTTGTTAAGCAGGTTGTAGGTGTCCGGCCCGAGAGTCGGCATGCCACCCGCCACGCTGACGACATTGTTGAGTGCCTCGGTAACCACCACACCTTCATAGACCGAGCCGGCGAACTGAACGAGCGAAATGCTCAGGTTGGCGCCGTCATAGCTATCCGCCCCGGTCACGCCGCCGATGGAGACCAGGCCCGCCACCGTGACAACGACGTTGTGATACGTGGTCCCCCCGGCATCCACGCTCTGCACGGTCAGCTCGTTGGTGCCGGGGTCGTAGCTGTCCACCGTGCCATTGGCGACGGAGCCCGTGGGGCCGCTGATGATATTGCCGACATTGATCGCCACATTTGAATAGGTCGCACTGCCGATGCCAAGCACCGGAATCTGCAGCACGCCGCCGATATAGGTATCCGCTCCGTACGCCGCGGTGGCGCCGGCCAGGAAGGACAACGCGGCTACGAAAGATGGCGCATGGCGACGCACGGATGATATGCAATGCATGAAACACTCCCAATTCAAGGCGATCGAGACGATGCGCATGCGTTCCATGCTGTATCAAGACCTCTCGGCGCTTGCCTGCAACTCCGATCGAGGCGCCGAATCCAACGCCGCCACTGACCGGTCATGACCGGGAATGGCCAGACCAGGTCAGTCGTACCACGCGGGGGATTTTCTCACCATGCGAAAGAATTGCATGCTGTGGCCGATCCACAGCTGCGCTCCGGTCTGCCGCAACAGATCCTCGACTTTCTGGCGCGACTCGACAGTGCCCGCGGTCTTTTCCTCGTCCGGCATGCGCTTCAGGTCGCGCTCTTCGGCATAGTGATATAGGTCGCCCGACAGCACGACGGGTCCGGTGTTCTTCAGGCGCACCAGCAAGGAGCAGTGCCCTTCCGTATGCCCCGGCGTCGCGAGCACGACGACCGTACCGTCCCCGAAGACGTCATGATCGCCGCTGATAAGCATCGTCTTGCTGTTCTCCAGCGCTGAATACTGGCTGAACCAGGGATACGCGCGCGCCGCGCGGCTGAACATCTGGTCACGATCGCCTTTGTAGACGAGCCACGTCGAGCCAGCGAAGTCGCCGGCATTGCCAACGTGGTCCCAATGGTAATGTGAAAGCACGAGGTAATCGATATTGGCAGGCGTAACGCCGATGTCCGCCAGCTGTCCGCTCAGCGTGTTGAACTTGATCTGCGCGTAGCCATCGAGCACGTTCTCGTATAGTGGTCTGCCGACCAACCGGTCATTCAGGCCCGTGTCATAAATCAGCATGCCTCTCGGATGAACCACCAGGTAACAGGTGACGCCCATATTGCTGTCCTTGACCTCATCGCGTCTTAGGTTGTAGTCCTCAGGCTTGTTGTAGACCAGGGTTCCACAATCGAATACATACAGGCGCGGACTGGTTACCCGGGGATGTGGCGCAAGGTCCGCCGCATTTGCGGAAAACGCGAGCGCCGAAGCGCCGAGCATGGCAGCAGCAAGCAGGCGTATCACCAAGCAAATCGCAGCGCGCATACCGATCTCCTGTCGCCTACACCGGGTCTGCCTGGCCGTCACCCGGCGCGGCCCTGGCCGGCGGTGTCGCGATACAACCAAGCGACTATCGTCCCGAGTATTATCGTCAAAATGCCGTCAAAGGCGATCTGCTTCACGACGACATCGCCCGGCATCGGCTGCACCACGAAGTAAATCGTGTAGCTTGGCACGATCGTGAGCAGCGCGACCGCTACACCATAACGCACCCCCTGGGCAATCCAGGGCTTCGCTTCAGCGCCCCGCGCATAAATCCAGACGAACGCGCCGGAGAGGATCACATGCGCCAGGATCATCAGCGGAAAGTATCTCTGTTGGTCACCCTCTGGCCGGAAGAGGCTCATCAGATGCATGTAGTCGGAACGCAGCAATACGCCGTGTACGACAAAGCTGCCCAGGAACCACGCGACAAACAGAACAGCCCACGCGACGATGAATTTCCTGTTCATAAATTCTCCTTTTTTACCGCCGGCTATCGGGGATCCACTTCAGCTCGTCTTTTTTACGAGCGCCTCGCGTGCTTCCCGTTTCCCGCGCGACTTCCGGCTCGCTACCCGCAAGCTGGCCGCAATCGCCGCGGCGAACGCGTCCGCGCCGGCCAGCGTCTCCCGCGCGTCGCCCATTATGCCGTCGGCCGTGTCGCTCTCCCCCGGCCTTTTTCGGTCATGTTCGCGGATGTCGCCGGGCTTGGCAACAGTGGCGTTCCATCAAGGGGGACGGCAGCGTAGCACACGCCGGTTCGCAGAGCCGCGATTCACGACTAGCCCGGGCGCCGCCAATGTGCGTTAACGCTTGGCGCTCAGTTGATCCTTGGACTGCAGGCTGACGAGCACCGCGTGCATTTCGGCCAGCTCGTGTTCCAGATCATTCACCCGGGCCACCTGCTGCTCAAGCGAGGCGATCTTCGCGGCCTGCGCATCCATCTTCATTTCCATTTGCGCATGCTGCCTTTCCAATTCATTTAGCAGCATCGGCGCGAGTTCGTCGTAACGGACGCCATCGATCCGGCCATTCTCATCACGTATCACCAGCTCTGGATACACCCTGGCAACTTCCTCGGCAATGAGTCCGTACTGGATTGCGCCCGCCGCATCGCTCCTGAGCCTGAATGTGACTGGCCGCAACCGCGAGAGCTTTTCCGTAGCCGATCCCATCGTCGCAATACCGGTTTTAAACCGCTCGGAGGATACCGGCCCGACGCCGAGTTGGCCGCTGGAGGTGACGATCACCGGCAGGCCGCTGAGCCCTGTGGCGGTATAGATTCCGGCAATGTACGTGCGCTCATGATAGGGAGTTATGCCAATCCGGATGGTGTTGCTCTCATCAGCGGACCCCCAGCTGCCGATGTCGATATTGAGCTGCCCCTGAACGATATTTTGACCGGCAAAGGGTCCAATACCGATGTTCCCCAGGCCCGATCGGCTGCTGTACAAAGCCTGGTACCCGAGGGCTGTACTGTAGGGACCGACCGTGTTGCTGAAGAGCGCCTGGTAACCCATGGCCACGTTGCCGTTAGCCGTGTTGTTGTATAGCGCGTAGGCGCCCGAACCGCTGTTGTCATTGCCCGTGTTGTTTCCCAGAGCGCTAAATCCCGACGCCGTATTGAAGTTGCCCGTATTGTTGACGAGGGCCTTTCCGCCCATGGCGGTGTTATTGCTGCCGGCCGTGGCGTAGCCAAGCGCATAGTACCCGCTCGCGGTATTGTTGTTTCCGGCGACTCCGCTGCCGAGCGCGTAGTACCCGGTAGCCGTGTTGTAGGCCCCGGTCTGGTTCTTCGAACTGGCCCGAAAGCCGACCGCGGTATTCTTGTTGGCGACACCGGCAGCGTTTGAATCGTTCGTATACAGCGCGTAGCTGCCGAGGGCCGTATTGCTGAAGCTGACGCGGTTCTGGTAAAGGGACTGGAATCCCACGGCGGTGTTTGCGCTGGCGGCGCCGGTCTTATCCACATCATTGAAATAAAGCGCGTAGCTGCCCAGCGCCGTGTTGTTTGCGGCGACGGAGTTGAAATTGAGCGCCTCAAAGCCCACGGCACTGTTGAGGTTGCCGCTCGTGTTGGTCTGCAACGCTCCCGCCCCGCTGGCTGTGTTGAACAATCCGGCCGAGTCGTACTTCAGCGCGGAATCCCCGATGGCGGTGTTCGCTTGGCCAGTGACAACCGAGAGTGCGTTGGCGCCGCAAGCCGTATTCTGCTCGGAATCGCTGGTCGCGCACGGAGTTGCGTAGGCGACATCGGCCAGCGCCGATATCCCTGCCATGCCGATAAAAGCCACGAGTCTGTTCTTGTGCATTATTGACGCTCCCCGAAGTGTCGGCTCCATAAGGAAATCACGCGCTGTATCCGTCGGGCTCAAACGTGGCATCTGCCGCCCCGCGGGCCGGCCGTTGATTCCCGTACCCATTGTGCTGCGCCACTCCCTGCGCGCAGCCCGGCCCGCGCCATTGCCCGCCTAGCGCTTTGCGACCAGCTGGTCCGGCGACGGCAGTTGCCGCAGGGCCGCCTCGAGGCGCTCCTCGAGTGCGCTGATCCTGGCAACCTGTTCCTTGAGCGCGCTGATCTCGGCCGCCTGTACCGCCATGACCTGGTGGTCCTTCTGAACCTGATCCAGCAGCATCGGTGCGAGTTCATCATAGCGCACCCCGTCGATGCGCCCGTTCTGGTCGTGGATGACCAGCTCCGGGTACACCTTGTCGACTTCCTCGGCAATCAGCCCGTACTGGATTGCGCCGTTCGGGTCCGTCTTGATATGGAAGCGGACGGGACGCAGCTGCGCGAGCCGCTCGGTCGCGCTCCCGAGCGAGCTGATGTCCGTTTTGTAGCGCTCCGATGATCCGCCATAGCCCAGTTGCCCGGTCGCAGGGTCCACGACCACCGGTGTTCCGCCCGGGATCGCCGACGTGCCGATACCGGCAATGTAGGTCTTTTGGTGATACGGGATTATGCCGATCCGGATGGTGTTGCTCTCATCAGCGGACCCCCAGCTGCCGATGTCGATATTGAGCTGCCCCAGAACGATATTTTGACCGGCAAAGGGTCCAACACCGATGTTGCCCAGTCCCGATTGGCTCTTGTACAAAGCCTGGGCTCCGAAGGCTGCGTTGTAGAGACCGGTCGTATTGCCGGAAAGTGCCATGGCGCCGGAGGCCGTGTTGTCGTTGCCGCTGAGGTTGTTCTGCAGCGCCCCGTACCCTTCCGCAACGTTTCCCGATCCGGTCGTGTTCATCGACAGCGCCAGGTACCCGACCGCGGTCTGGTTGGAACCGCTCGTATTGACGGAAAGCGCCGAGGACCCGATGGCGGTATCGCCGCTGCCGGTGTTGATCGTGAAGGATTTCGTCGAGCCGGTGCCGGTATAGCTGCCGATCATCGCCGCGGCGCCGATCGCCGTGTTGTTACTCGGAGTCTGGTAGCGCAGCAGCGCGTAGTACCCAAGCGCGGTATTGCTGTTGCCGGTCGTATTGCGCCACAGAGCGTACGAACCAACGCCGCTGTTGAAGTTACCGGTGTTGAACTGCAGCGCCCCCGTGCCAACGCCGACGTCGGAGTAACCCGTCTTGTTCGACTGCAGCGCATAGTTGCCGACCGCAGTGTTGTAATAGCCGCTGGTGTTCGCATACAGTGCAAAGGGGCCGACAGCCAGATTCTCATGTCCCGTGTTGTTGGAAGCCAGCGCCAGCTCGCCAATCGCCGTATTGAAGCAGCCGGTCCAATTGGCCGGATAGTCACAATTCGCCTTGCTGATGGAGTAGTCGTAGGACTGCAGGCTGTTCATGGCATTGCTGCCGAGCGCCAGGTTGTAGAAGCGGTCGACGCTGGCCGGAATCTGGGTCGGCAGCGTGGCGTTCGTCGCCTGGCCGAAGACGGAGGTGGCCGACATGCCTGAAACCGCGATGAGGCCGCTGATTCTGCCTATTTTCATGTGTTCGCACTCCCTGATGTAATAATTTTGGTGGCAACGGGCCAACCCGAAAGGCCAGTGTGCACGGATGATTATACGTCCGGCGCGGGCAATGTCAGGAGTGCCTTCCCGGTCGGAGCGGATCCGGAGTGGATGATGCGCAAAGAGGATTACCCGGTATCGGACAGCTTCCCCGGCCCTGCGCGTTACGAAATCGCGGGTGCTTTTGGCGACCGTTACCAATCAACAGCTTGCCTTCATCACACCGAGTAATTGCCGGGTTGCATCGGGAAGAATTCGCCTGCATTCAGCCCGGTCCGCCATGTCCGTAATTTGCCGAATTCCATGTTTCCCCACGGAGCAACAATATTTGGATTTTGGTGACATGGCGGAACTGAGCCAATTGCAGGCAGAATACGCGAGGTTGCCGCGCTTTCGATTCCGACCCAGCCGGGGAGCAGACATCGTGCGAAGAACAGGAACATGGCGCCTGCGGGCAGGATCGATAATCGCTGCAGGACTTGCATTGTTGTGCGCGACCGTGTCCTGGGGTGCCGATACATATAATCTATCCACCGGCCAGCTGACGATCCCTACGCTGAGCATCGGCAGCGCGACTTATTCGAACGTGATCGTCAGGATAGGCACTATCGTCAGTGGCCCAACAGGGACTGTTCCGTTGGGGACAGTGGATACCTACAACCCGGCCAGCAACCTGCTCACCGTGCAGTCCGTCTCCGTCGGGGGCACCGTCTATTACAACGCGGCAGCGACGGTCGCGAGCCTCGTGTCCATCGGGAGCGTCAGCGGAGCGGACAGCTATAGCGGCGGTCAGTTGCGCGTGTCGTCCGCGCAGGCCGGCAGCACGATCTACACCAATGTCGTCGCCGAAGTCGACACCATCGTTGCGGTTGGCGGCGGCATGCCGACTATTGCGCGGGACTCCTACGATCAGGCAAACAATCAGCTGCTGATTCCTGCGGCCGTGTACCTCGGAAAGGTCTATACCAATGTCATCGTCACGGTGGCAAACATCGTCTCGGTCGGGGGCAGCGGCGCAGGCGGCGGGGGCCTCGCCAATTACATCGTCACGACCCTCGCTGGCTCCAGTGCGATCGGTGCCGCGGATGGCACGGGCCCGGCAGCGAGCTTCTGGTCTCCGCAAGGGGTCACCGTCGACTACCATGGCAACGTGTACGTCGCGGACACCAACAACTCCGTGATCCGGGAAATCTCGCCCGCCGGCGCAGTCGCGACGATTGCCGGACAGGGCATCGGTTGCTTCCCGTCATTGCCTCCATACTGCGACGGCGCGGGTCCCTATGCCACTTTCTACATCCCGGACGGCCTTGCCGTAGACAGCTACGGCAATCTGTTCGTCGCCGATACCGATGAAAGTGTCATCCGGAAAATATCGCCGTCCGTACTCGTCTCGACGCTGGCCGGATCCACCCCGGCGGGCTCGAAAGACGGCCCCGGGCTGTTGGCCAGCTTCTATGGTCCGGCAGATGTTGCCGTCGACGGCAATGGCAACGTATACGTTACCGACACTGAATACTATTTGCTCCGCAAGATCGCTCCGGACGCGCAGGCAACGGTGACGACAGTGGCGAGTCTGTCGGCGCAGCCATGGGATATAGCGGCCGATGCGGCCGGCAATGTCTATTTCACTGAACCCGGCGCCAATACCATCGGCAGGATGACGCCGGCGGGAGTCATGTCGACGCTGGCCGGGTCGGGGTACACCGGTGACAACTGCCAGTCCACCGATGGCCAGGGGGCGAATGCGACGCTGTGCGGGCCCTGGGGAATCGCCATTGATTGCCTGGGCAACGTGTACACGACTGAAAATGCCACGGGTCTGATACGCATGATCAGCCCGGCCGGCAAGGTGACGACGATCGCAGGCATGTCGGGGCTTGGCGGCATTACGTTCGCCAACGGCCCCGCATTGCTGGCCACGTTCTGGGGACCGGAGGGCATCGCCGTCGACAGCAACTTCAATCTCTACGTCGCCGACTCCAATAACAACATGATCCGCAAGCTGACGCCCGGCAGCACCGGCACCCTGTGCTCGACGATCCTGAGGTCGATCGCCATCGAGCCGGAGAACCCCACCGTCACGCCGGGGAATACCCTGCAGCTGCATGCGATCGGGATCTATGCCGATGGCAGCTCGCGCGATTTCAACGGATCCGTGATCTGGAAGTCTGCAACGACGTCCGTGGCGACAATCAGCTCGTCGGGCCTCGTGACGGCGACCGCGGCCGGCGGCACGTCACTGATCACCGCGGCGCACGGCTCGGTGCCCGCGGGTTCCACGACGCTTGATGCGGCGTGGTTCGTGGGCGGAACGCTCAGCGGACTGATCAGCGGGAACACGATCGGACTGCAGGACAATGGCGCCGATGCGCTGACGCTCGGCAACAACGGGCCGTTCACGTTCCCGACGCCGCTCGCCAACGGCGCTCCATACTCGCTCGGCATCCAGGCGCTCCCGGCCAACCAGCCGTGCACGAGTCTCTATGGTGCGGCGGCGGTCAACAGCTTTCCGGTCACCAATATCGACGTGTTTTGCGGACCGTCGCCGCCCATCGGAAATTTCGCTGCGGCGGGGACTCCATTGGCGGGACGCTTCAATCACACGGCGACGCGGCTCGCGAACGGTCAGGTGCTCGTCGCGGGGGGACAGTCCGGGAGCGTCACGAATCTTGCCAGTGCGGAACTCTACGATCCACCAAGCGATACCTGGTCCGCGGCTGCAGCCATGGTCACCGGCGCGGAAAATCATACAGCGACCCTGCTGGCGAACGGGCAGGTACTGGTGGTCGATGATGGCACGACTGTCGCGCAGCTCTACGATCCCGTGGCCAATTCGTGGGCGGCGGCCGCGAGACTTGCCGCGGGCCATACGGGGCACACGGCGACACGGCTTATCAACGGCAAGGTGCTGATCGTCGGCGTTCCAGGTGCTGGCATCCAGATGGCCGAACTCTACGATCCGGCGGCCAATACCTGGGCGCCCGCCGGGAGCGGCCTGACGGAGCCGGTCTACAGTCATGCGGCCGTACTGCTGCCCGATGGCCGCGTGCTGATCACGGGGGGATTCGAGCAGGATGTTGGAGCCTCCGCCTCGACGGCGGCCGCTTACCTCTACCAGCCGTCCAGCAATTCGTGGAGCGCAGCCGCCCCCATGAAGACGAGCCGCGGCGGCCATGCGATGAACCTTCTGCCGGACGGCACGGTACTCGTCGTCGGAGGCGCGACCAGCACGCCAGCCGCCAGCTCGCCCCTTGCCAGCGCCGAGCGCTACAGCCCGGCTGCGAATACATGGTCTTCCGCGGGCAGCATGGCGACTGCGCGTGAGAATTTTACGGCCACGCTGTTGCCGACCGGACAGGTGCTGGCGGTGGGCGGCATAGACCCACCAGCACCTGGCGCGCTGGACAGCGCGGAGCTCTTCGATCCGGGAAGCAACACCTGGTCCCTCACCGGTACCCTCGTTGCGCCGCGCGAATACTATACCGCGACGCTGTTGCTGGACGGCGAGCCGCTGCTGGTCGGCGGACAGGACGGCGCCGGGAACACCCTGGATTCGGCGGAACTGTACTGGTAGCCGCGACCCCATAAAAATGGTGCGCAAAGAGGATTCCAATACGCGTGCCAAGCTACTGTTTTTACGACGTTTCTGTGGATTTTTAAAACGAGTTACCCCTAAACTTACCCCAATGACTGCGGCGCGCCACTAGCTGAAAAAGATTCGCAATGGCGCTATGGCATGCTCAATAGTCATACCGCTTCAAATTCGACGAATAACGCATAGTGTGCCGTGGTTGAAATCGTGGGTACGATTCGTCACCGACTTGCAATCTTCCCGCGTAACCTCAAGCGCAACAGGTAGCCTCGTTGGCCTCCTTCATACGGCAGGGGCCATACGGAAGGCCTTACGGAAATCAAGCCGGCGCGCATCGCGAACAGCCTCCGTGGATTAAGATATCGGGCGTGTTCGGTGTGGGCGGAGGACTTCGACCATGGAATACGACATGCTTTGGATCCAGGGCCGCAGGAAAGCAATGATCGACGGCAAGCGGCATTGGTTCGACGCTGGCGAGATTCCAGTCAAGGTACTTCATCGCGGGCCCTGCGCCACCGACGATGCCGGGCCGGGGTCGGGCTGCGGGTCAAAGGTGCGCATCCTGCGACAAGACACATTGGAACCAACCTCCGTGTATGCCCGGAACCTTAAGCCGAGGGCGATCAAGTAGTGATACGGAATTGCACGTTGATGGTGATTGGCATTGCCCTTTTTGCCGGGTGCTCAGGGAAAGATGACGATAACTGGCAAGGGGGCTTGAGTATGCAAGTCCATTGGCATCACTACAAAGACGCTACCGGGCCTTGCCATCGCTTACTAGCGAAAGCAACCGACAAAGACCCAGATAGTTTCACATCGAAACCCGCGCATGCGTGTCGGGAAATTAAGGGCACTGACTGTTATGTGTACAGCGATGAATCCGCAAAGGCTACTGAATTTGGCGAGCTTGTGCAGGATTGCTTCGATACCCGAGACGCCGAAATTCACTAACATACCTACATAAATTTCCGGCGCCTGAACGTCCGCACGTCATCTGTCGTCAGCGTGAACCACTCGCCGCCGCGACGCTTCTCGGCGAAACGATTGTGCCAATAGGCTTCGATCCCATATGCATCGTCGGTGCTAATTGCGTGTATTAGCTCCAAATCCTCGGGTAGATTTACACCCACCTGACGCGCCCGCTGGTCGACAAGGTTCGCTTTGCCGATCTTGTATCGCTTCTCGCGCCCGACCTTCATCAGCGCAAGATATACGTAGCCGGTTACGAGTTCGTCGGCGTCGTTGGCCGCCTCGGGCGTTTCTGTCGTGATCAGCGGCGCGCAGATAGCCGCCACGTCACCGTTGCCGGGGTTGGCCGCGCAATACGCGGCAGCCTTGCGAATGAGGTCTTGCTTCGACCCGAGGCGGGCGAACACCCCGTGATTCGGGAAATCTGGGTCCACCCGTTCGTGCAATCGCATGTCCCCATGCGTTGGGAAGTGACCACGCTGCCGAATCAACGCGACTAGCTTTGCAATGACTTCATCGTCTGAAAATGCCGTCTGCCAAGCATTGGCTTCCAGGCCGGCCTCGCGGACGGCATCACCCCATCTCGACCAATAGCGACCGTACCATTGGCTTTGGCTGATCCCGGTTACCGTCTCAAATTTCGCGCGCCCGAGGGCCTTGCCGCCATTCTCTGCGGCTGTGCGTTTGATTTGGTCAAGGATATGTTGCTTGTTCATTACCACTATTGATGTACTTCAGGCACTTGCGGCTGCACGGGCGAACGTGGCGGCAACGCGTCTACGATTCGCTGTGTAAGCGCGCGTTGTTTGTCCAATATCTCGGCAATCGCAGGCAGCGCGCGCAGCGACTCGATATACACCCTGTCTCGGTCCACGAAGCCCTGCGACACGTACGCTTGCGTTTGAATATCGCCTTCGGATAAATTCGTCAGCCCCGTGCTTCGCATGACTTCAAATATCATCCCGCTTTGTGCCGCGCTAATGCGTTTTTGGTGATCCGCATCTTGCGCAGGGTCGACACGTAAATGAACTCGTTCATGATACGTTCGCCAAGCTGCCATGACTTTTTCTTGATCGTTAAACTCCGCCGGAATCAAATTGACTGCAGCGTTATATTGAGGGTCGGCTGGCAAATGGCGCGTCGTTAACAGCATTCGCACGACGTAAAGCCGCCTTTCTCGGACTCGTCGCCTACTCTCGATCCATAAGGTTACGCCTACCGCCGATAACGGCCCAAGAAATATAGCAACTAGGGTCATCCATTCATTTGTTGTCATTACTTGATCCTCGCTCCCTTCATTGCCGTTCAGAACTGTCGAGGCGGCGGGGCCGTGCACTTCCCACCTACTCCTGTAGCACCAAGCATATCGATGCGCCACGCGCCGTTAAGCCGATCAATCGTCCATGTCTCAGTTTCATACTGCTGAGTCTCGCTCCAGGTGATCAGCGTCTCGCTGATTCGAGCTTTGACGGGTTTCCTATCGTCCCGCGTCACCGTGCGAATCGCTTCATCGAAAACTATCTGATAGGTTCGGCCGCGAACTGTTGTGGGGTAATCAGTGACGCACTCAAGCAATACCGGCGATCCAAGCACCGGCGCCGTGCTGCACACCATCAGCAGCCCTAGAAATAATTCCTCGCGCATTGACCAATGCTCCACTCAAAAGTGTTGCCATCTCTACGCAGCGGCCGGACGACCCAACGCCGCCATCACATTAGTCGCTACCTTTAGGCCTCGCGGTGCTGTCATCACGTAGGCATTTGAAACTCGCAAACTCCGCCCTTCATACTCCGCCTCGGTTTCGACTCCGTACAGGCACATGCGCCAGACTGTAAGGGTTTGGTGGGCCGGGTCCCGCGCACCTTGATACGTGAAGATACCGTCGCCGAGACTCACCCGCCCCGTGGAAATGCACGCGCGCGTGCCGAGCATCGCTTCGATCCATTGAGCGCCGACCGGAATCAGATATTCCGCAAACGACAAAACGTCGGTGTCCGGTAACAGAACGGCCCAATGGTCATATGCCAGACCCTTGGCTATGAGCTTGAACAGACTGAGCACCTTCTCGCTATCAAACGGAATGGTCATTGCAGTGTGAACTAAGCGCCCGTTGGCGATCGTGTACTCATGCTGCGTCCCGGCTTCCAGTTTGCGCTTGAGTTTCTGATTTTTCTCAAGGCGCGGCGCAACCATTTTCTCAAGAAACGTCGGTGCATGAGGGTTAGTCGAACCAAACGGCAATACCGTGCAAAGCTCATGCTCCAAATTCGACTTAATTCCGTTGCAGCGACTGCACGCCGGCACTTGCGGCAGGTTGTCGTGCATATCCAGCGGAAAAAAGCCACGCGCGATCACATGGTCAGCGGTTGTTGATGACTCCGGCGTCGAGCAATACACGCACGTCTTGCCCTTATATTTCTTGCTCACATTAGAATCCTGAAGATACGCTGCAATGGCAACAGAAGGCCTCATTTTAGCGCAATCCAACGTCGGCGCCCGGAATCTCCCGCAGGAGTTGCCAATCGCGCCCGGCATGCTTTCACGTGGGCTTGCAGCGCCGGTTCATGGCCTCCATGTTGGGTGATTAGCGTGCTAGCTCTGCCTTCGACCGTGGCGGTCGGTCCTTTGTCGCGACGAGGACCGCTTCGGCCATTAATTCCTTCTCGGTCTTTGGTGGACGCATCCGATCAACGAATCGCCAGACATCCATGGCAAGTTCCGAATGACCTTCGGTTACAAGAATATCCGCTACTGCGCGCCATCCGGCCTCAACATCCTTGCGCGTTTGAACGATTTTGTCCTTGCCCGGCTCAACCTGCAATTTGCCGCTCCGCAGCTCGGCCGCGACCCTCTCTGCCCGTTCGCGCATATGTGTGGACTCACCTCGCAGGGCTGCACGGTAAATGGCATCTGGCTTTCCCAGTTTTGTCTTCCCCCTGAGGTAGCGAGACGTCGCATTCGCCTCGATCCCCTGCTGCCGAAGATGGCTCGCAAATTTGCTCCGCCATTCACGCAAAGTCGCCTTGTGAATATTCAGCCGCTGACCATGCTCGCCCATTGCTTTTACGACGACATGCACATGGGGATGCGGTTCATCGGTGTGCAGGACAAATGCATATCGGTGCTTCAACGCGAACTCCTCCCGGGTGAAGTTCCGTACGGCTTCAAGGACCCCCGTCGGCGATGTGCCCGGTGGCATCGAAAAGGTGAGTTTATGAGCGACCTTTGGCGGTGCACGGCCGCGCGATGCGAAAAGGTTGGCTTGGCGTCGCTCCTCTGCAATATCCAAATCCCAATCTTCGGCCAATTGATTTCCGATGTCTTTGCCCTGCAGGCGGTCTCCGTCGTCGGTCTCTAATTCAAGTTCCCCCTTGCGGCCGATATAGTCGAGATGTGCTCGGACAGCCTTTGCATCGGTGGCCCCCTTCGGTAGCACCTTCACGACAGCCTCGGGCGCGCGTCGAACCGTCCGCGAAATCTGCTCGATTTGAGCTGGCGACAGCCGGTCCCGTCGACCCGTACCGCGGCGGGCGAAACTGACTAAATCGAACATTGGCTCAATCATTAGCGGCCTCCGTGTAGCCCCGCCGCCAGGTTGCCAGGTTTGCCCGCAGCAGCTCCTTCACATGATCCCTGAGCGCCACGCATGTTCTGAAAAGGGACAGCAAGTCATCCCGGCTTGGACCGCTCACCCGCTCGCCCTGGTGGGCGGCGCGGGCTATTGGATTGAGCAAGCGACCGATCCGGCCCAGCTCGGAGATGGCTCGGTTCAGGGACAACAATTCCTCTTTGGGCAGCGGCGCCAGGTTGCGCAGGTGCGCCCTGGTGAGTACCGAGACATAGGTGGCTGCCGGCATACCCCTGGCGGTCGCGCGGGCCTGCAATAGCATCAGATCTTCGGCCCTAAGCCGGATGGTGACCCGACCGTCTCGTACCGCCCTGACGACCTCCATTGGCTCCCCGGAGACACCGTCATTCGCTCTTTGGAGCAGGAGAAGGACGAGCTGCTTCAGTACCGCTGACTCGGTCAGTTGCTCCCGTTCGGCATACGCACGAAGCCGCAACTTCGTGTCCGACGATACGCGAGCCGCGATAAGTTGATCAGCACTCACGGACCCAATGTTAAACAATAGCCGCCGTCAGGCTTTCCTGCGTTTCGCACTAAATTCAGCCAAACTCCACCTTAATTTAGCCGCTATGGCGCCGCGAAAGTGCGCTTGTGCAAGTAGATACCGGCGCCCGCAGCAGCTTTCCGGCGTGCATGGCGTGATCAGCGGGCGACACGCCTGATTGGCACGACGTTCGCGCCAGCTCGCAACGCATCGAGGTAATCGGCCCATGCCTCCATCATTTTGCGGCGCTCCGGTAAACGCTTCGCCTTGTTGTATGCGGCTCTCACCTGGTTACGTTCGGCATGCGCGAGCTGCAATTCAATCAAATCCGGATGATAGCCCTGCTCGTTCAGGCACGTGGACGCCAGCGACCTGAATCCGTGGCCGGTCATATCCTCATTGGTGTAGCCGAGCCGGCGCAGTGCCGCATTCACGGTATTGTCGCTCATGGGCCGGGAACCGCCGCGAATGGACGGAAACACATACCGGCCCCGCCCCGTAATCGATCTGAGTTCCCGCAGCAGCACGACCGCTTGCCCCGCCAGCGGCACGACGTGCTGCTCGCCCATCTTCATTTTTTCGGCGGGAATACGCCACAGGGGTTCATGTCCATCAAGGTCCAATTCCGTCCACTCCGCGTGACGCAATTCACCGGGCCGCACGAACAGATACGGTGACAATTTCAAGGCATAGCCGGTCACGGCCTGGCCCTTATAACCGTCGATGGCTCGAAGCAGCTCGCCGATACGCGCAGGCTCCGTGATGGACGCATGATGCTCCGAGACCACCGGCGCCAGCGCTCCGCGCAAATCCGCCGTGACGTCATGATCAGCACGCTCGGTTTGCACCGCGTAGCGAAACACCTGGGCGCAGCGCTGCCGGGCCCGATGGGCGGTCTCATGAATCCCTCGTTCTTCGATTCGCTTGAGCACCTTGAGCACATCCACGGGGCCCAATTTGGCGATGGGTCGCGAGCCGATGTACGGGAACACCAGAGTCTCAAAGGTCCACACTGCCTTGGCGAACGTGGCTGCGGCGAGCTTCTTCTCCTGCAGCGCCAGCCATTCGCGAGCGACCGCTTCGAAGGTGTTTTCGTCGGCCAGTTTTTCCGCCCTTCGCTTCACACTAGGGTCTATGCCGTTGGCAATGGCCTTCTTGGCATCGTCGCGTCGCAAACGCGCCTGCTGCAGGGACACATGCGGATAGACACCCAGCGACAGGAGCTTTTCCCGACGCTCGAATCGGTACTTCAAGCGCCACCAGGCAGAGCCCTTGGGGTTGACCAGCAGGTACAGCCCACCGCCATCGCTGAGCTTGTAGGGCTTGTCTCGCGGTGTTGCCGCGCGGATTTCCGTGAGGGTCAACATTTGGGGGTAACCTACCTTCAGCCAGAGCCTGATACCCCCGAAATTACCCCCTGCCGGGGCTGGCTGTCAACAAACAGCTCTGGTCGTCATTGGACGCCATATGGCTTAATTTTCAGTGTTTTTTCGTGCTTTGTGGACGTCTGTGGACGTTCCTGGAAGAGTGGTTGGTGCCGCAAAGAGGATTCGAACCCCTGACCCACGCATTACGAATGCGTTGCTCTACCAACTGAGCTATTGCGGCATGTATCCGGAAAGGGGCGGCATTCTAACCCGCGGAACCAACCGATGAAAGACTGCCACTGCGCTTGGCGACCTGCCGCAGGGCCTTGGGCAGTGAGAACATGACGTGTTCCGGGCGCCCGGCGACCTCGTCGGCCAGTTTCCCGCCCCAGTTCATCAGCTGGGCTATGACTCCCTGGACCAGGATTTCGGGTGCCGACGCTCCCGCCGTGACCCCCACGGTGCCAATGCCCTCGAACCATTCGCGCCGCAGGTTCTCCGAGCCGTCGATCAGGTACCCGGGCTTGCCCGCCTTGTCTGCGAGTTCACGCAACCGGTTGGAATTCGAACTGGCCGCGGACCCGACAACCAGCAGCAGGTCGCAGCGCGCGATCAGGCCCTTGACCGCATCCTGACGATTCTGGGTCGCATAGCAGATGTCTTCCTTCAGCGGCGCGCGCAGCGCCGGATAACGGGCGCGCAGCGCCGCGACAATCGATGTCGTGTCGTCGACCGACAGCGTCGTCTGCGTGACGAACGCGAGTTCCGCAGGATTGCGGACTTCAACCCGCGCGACGTCCTCGACCGTCTCGATCAGGTAGATGCGCCCGCCATGGCTCGCATCGAACTGGCCCATCGTGCCTTCCACTTCCGGATGACCGGCATGACCGATCAGGAAGACCTCGCGCGCCTCGCGCGCATGGCGCGCAACCTCCATGTGGACTTTCGTCACAAGCGGGCAGGTCGCATCGAACACGGTCAGCTGTCGCCGGTTGGCTTCTTCCTGGACGGCGCGCGCGACGCCATGCGCGCTGAATATCACCGTCGCGCCATCCGGAATCTCGTCCAGTTCCTCGACGAACACGGCGCCGATATCGCGCAGGCGATCGACGACATACTTGTTGTGCACCACCTCGTGACGCACATAGATTGGCGCGCCGAACAGCGCGATTGCGCGCTCGACGATGTCGATCGCCCGGTCGACGCCGGCACACAACCCACGCGGATTGGCGAGCAGTATATGCATCAGGCCCTGCGCCTCGAGTCCAGCAGCGCATCCAGCAGCAGGCACCCCGCGCCTGCGGAAATAGCCGAATCGGCGATGTTGAAGGCCGGAAAATACGCCTGGTTCCAGTGGAAGTGAATGAAATCGACCACTGAGCCGAGCCAGATCCGGTCGATCACATTGCCGAGCGCGCCGCCCAGTATCAGGGACAGTCCCAGCGCGAGCAGATTCCGCCCCTTGCCTGGCAGGCGGTACAGCCAGAACGCGAGCCCGAGGCTGACACCGAGCGCGAGCGAAATGAAGAACCAGCGCTGCCAGCCCGACGCCGTAGCCAGGAAACTGAACGCGGCGCCGACATTGTGCATCAGCGTGATATCGAGAACCGGAAAAATCGCGTTCACCTCGAACTCTCCGAGATGGCGCAGGATATAGGCCTTGCTCAGCTGATCCGCCAGCACGACGCATAACGACACGGCAAACCACGGCCAGCGGCGCGCGTCAATCGACGTGATGTCTTCGGTGATATTCATGCGAATCGGCGCTCCTCACCCGGTCCTTCGATGTTGACGACGCAGCGGGCGCAAAGTTCCGGATGGCGCGGATCGCTGCCGACGTCGCTGCGCAGGTGCCAGCAGCGCACGCACTTCGGCTGCGTGGACGGCTGGACCCGGATCCATACGCCTTCCGCGCTGGTGCGCTCGGCGTCGGCCGGGGGCACGTCGCGCTCCACGATGCGCGCCTGGCTGGTGATCAGCACAAAGCGCAATTCATCCTGCAACGCCATCAGGCGTTCGGCCTGCGGTTGCGGCGCGAATACGCTGACCTCGGCCTGCAGCGGCGCGCCGATCGCCCCGGCGGTGCGCAACCGCTCCAGTTCCCGCGCAACGTCTGCCTTGAGCGTGATGAAAACGGACCAGTCGATGCTCTCCTCGCGCTCGCTGCCGGGCGGAAACTGGTGCCACTCGTTCAGCAGCACGGACTCGTTGTGCCCACCGGGCAGGAATCCCCAGGCCTCTTCCGCCGTGAAGCTCAGGATCGGCGCGATCCAGCGCACCATGGCTTCGGCAATGTGGTGCATCGCCGTCTGCGCCGAACGGCGCGGCGCGCTGGCGGCGCCCGTCGTGTACAGGCGGTCCTTGATGATATCGAGATAGAAGCCGCCAAGCTCGACGACGCAGAAATTGTGCACCTTCTGGTAGATGTCGTGAAATTCGTAGTTGCGATACGCCGTCACGACCTCGTTCTGCAGCGCAAAGCTCCTGGCGATGATCCAGCGGTCGATGGCGACGAGCTCATCCCAGCCGACGCCCTGCCCCGCCGGATCGAACCCGGCCAGATTGCCGAGCAGGAAGCGCAGCGTATTGCGGATCCGCCGGTAGGAATCCGCGCAGCGCCTCAGGATCTCCTCCGAAACGCTCATCTCGTTCGCATAATCGGTCGCCGCGACCCACAGGCGCAGCACATCGGCGCCCAGCGTATTCGTCAGCTTCTGCGGCACGAGGATGTTGCCGATCGACTTGGACATCTTGCGGCCCTGCTCATCGACCGTGAAGCCGTGCGTCAGCACGCCGCGGTACGGGGCGCGGCCATGCATCGCGACCGACGTCAGCAGCGAGCTGTGGAACCAGCCGCGATGCTGGTCGGAACCCTCCAGATAAAGATCCGCCGGATAACTGACCTCGGGACGCCAGCGCGGCAGGCTGTGGTGCACGACGCCGGAATCGAACCATACGTCCATGACGTCACTGGCCTTGTCGTAGAGCCGGGCATCGGCTCCCAGCAGTTCCGCCGGGTCCAGATCGAACCAGGCATCGATGCCGTCCTGCTCGACCCGTCGCGCAACGATCTCGATCAGCTCCTGGGTACGGGGATGCAGCTCGCCGGTCTCCTTGTGGACGAACAACGGGATTGGCACGCCCCAGGTGCGCTGCCGGGACACGCACCAGTCGGGACGGCCGGCGATCATGCTGCTGATGCGCTGCTCGCCCCACTCGGGCATCCAGTCGACATGCGTGATCTCGTCGAGCGTCGCCTTGCGCAGGCCCGCCTGCTCCATGCTGATGAACCACTGGGGAGTGGCCCGGAAAATGACCGGCGTCTTGTGCCGCCAGCAATGCGGATACGAGTGATGATACGGCTCGGCCTTCAGCAGGCGCCCGTTCTGCTTCAGGACCTCGATCACATGCGCATTGGCATCGAACACCAGTTCGCCGGCAAACAGCGGCGTCGAGGCCAGGAAACGGCCGTCGCCGCCGACCGGATTGTCGATCTCCAGGCCGTAGCGACGGCCGGCCGCGTAATCCTCGAGCCCGTGGCCCGGCGCGGTGTGCACCGCCCCGGTACCCGCATCGAGGGTGACATGATCCCCGAGAATGACCGGCACCTGACGCTCGTAGAAGGGATGCTGCAACGCGATCCCTTCGAGCGATGCGCCCTTCACGGTCGAGATCACGTGCCAGGGCTCGATCCCCAGGAGCGGCATCACGGTCGCGAGCCTCTCGCTCGCCAGCACCAGGCGCTCCTTGCCGAGACCCAGGTTGAACTCGACCAGCGAATACTCGAATTCCGGATGCAGTGCCACGGCGCGGTTGGCCGGCAGCGTCCACGGCGTCGTCGTCCAAATCGCGATCGACGTCGGTGCCGCGCTCTGCTCGGTGTGAAAGCGCAGCGCCAGATCCGCCAGGTCGACCACGGCGAACCGCACGTAGATGCTCGGTGAGACCTGATTCTCGTACTCGACCTCCGCCTCCGCGAGCGCCGAGCGGCAGTTCAGGCACCAGTGCACGGGCTTGTAGCCCTTGTACACGTGCCCGTTGCGGATGATCAGCGCGAGCGCACGCAGCTGTTCGGCCTCGAAGCGCGGGCTCATCGTCAGGTACGGATTGTCCCAGTCCCCGAGCACGCCCAGGCGCTTGAAGTCCTGGCGTTGCGAATCGACCTGCCCCAATGCGTACTGGCGGCACGCGGCCCGGAAAGCCCGGGCGTCGAGCTTCTGTCCGACGCGCCCATGGGTCTTTTCCACCTGCATCTCGATCGGCAGGCCGTGACAGTCCCAGCCGGGGATGTACGGCGCGTCATAGCCGTCGAGCGTGCGCGACTTGACGATGATGTCCTTGAGGATCTTGTTGACCGCATGACCCAGGTGAATCGCGCCGTTCGCGTACGGCGGACCATCGACCAGAATGAACGGCGGCCGGCCCCTGGAATGGGCGCGAATCTTCCCGTACAGGCCGTTCGCCTCCCAGGCCGCGAGCATCTTCGGCTCGCGGTTTGCCAGGTCCGCCTTCATCGGAAAGCCGGTGTTCGGCAGATTGATCGTGTTCTTATAGTCGGCCACAGTTCACCTTAAGCTAGCAGCGCGCGCGCCTGCGCCGCGTCGCGCTTCATTTGCACCATCATGGCATCCAGCGAGTCGAACTTCTGTTCGTCACGCAGCCTGGCGACGAATTCCACCTCGATCGCTCGCCCGTACAGGTCCCCGTCAAAGTCGAACAGATGCACTTCGAGCAGGGGCTCGACGCCACCGACCGTCGGCCGCGTTCCGAGGCTCGCGACTCCGGGGAGCGCGCGAGCCTCGATTCCGTGCGCGCGGACCGCGATCACACCCCGCAGCGGCGGCTTGCGACGCTGCAGGCGCAGGTTCGCCGTCGGAAAGCCGAGCGTGCGGCCCAGCTGTTCGCCCCGGACAACCCTGCCGCGCATGCTATACCCGCGCCCGAGCAGCCGGGAGGCGCCGGCATAATCGCCGCGCTCCAGCCGCTCGCGCACCGCGGTACTGCTGACGCGCACCCCGTCGATCACGTACGGCGGAATCTGTTCCACCGTGAATCCGCCGAGCGGGCCGGACGCCGCCAGTGATTCAATCGTACCCGCGGCATGGCGGCCGTAGCGAAAATCATCGCCGATGACCACGTGCCTTGCACCCAGCGCACCGACGATCAATTCGTCGACAAACTCCTGCGGACTCATCGCGCGGATGCGCGCGTCGAACCGCAGCGTCACCAGTCGCTGCACGCCGGCGCGGGCCAGGGCCAGCACCTTCTCGCGCCAGCGCGTCAGGCGCGGCGGCGCGCCCTGCGGATCGATGAATTCCTTGGAACTCGGCTCGAACACCAGCACGGTCCCCGGGCAACCGAATTCGGCGGCCCGGCGATTGAGCGCGCCGATCATCTGCTGGTGCCCCAGGTGCACGCCGTCATAATTACCCACGGTCAGCACGCAGCCCCGGTGTTCCGGCTTGATGTTCTGCAGACCGCGCACTAGTTCCATGGCCAAAGTCCGGAATTATACGGAAATTTTCGCCCCGTCATGGACGCAGGTCCGCAGTCCGGGTTCCAGCGGCGAACAGCGCCGCAAAATACACCGCGGAGCCGGCCGCCACGCAAATCATCGTCTGCAGGGCCCGCTCCCAGGTGCGCATCGCGAACCAGCGATCCAGGTCCCCGGCAAGCCACCAGACGATGATTGCCATCACGCCGCTGGCGATGACGACCCGCAGCAGCAGCCGCGCCCAGCCGGGCCTGGGGGTGAGGACTCCGGCTTTGCGCAGTCCCCGATACAGCAGATAGGCGTTCGTGCATGCCGAGATCCCGGTGGACAGGGCCAGGAAGGCGTGCGGCGCCGGCAGTTTCCGGAAGTAGACCAGCGGCGCGACGACGGCAATGTTCAGCCCGATGTTCACGCCCAGTGAGACGAATCCGACCCGCACCGGCGTGCGCGTGTCCTGGCGCGCGAAATATCCCGGGGCCAGCATCTTGACGAAGCTGAATCCGAGCAGGCCGAACGCGTACGCCATCAGCGCATACGAGCTCATCGTCACGTCATGGGCGGTGAAGCGGCCGTGCCCGAAGAAGGTTGCCGTCAGCGGGCCGGCGAGCACGAACAGCGCCACCGCGGCCGGCATGACCATCACCAGCACCAGGCGCAGCGCCCAGTCGAGCGTCGCGGAAAACCGTTCCGGCTCGGCCGCCGCATGATGTCCGGACAGGTTCGGCAGGATCACGGTTGCCAGGGCAATGCTGAATACGCCCAGCGGAAACTCCATCAGTCGGTCGGCGAAATACATCCAGGTGACGCTGCCGGTGACCAGGAAAGAGGCGATCTGGGTGTCCAGCAACAGGCTCACCTGCGCCATCGAGGAGCCCAGGATCCCCGGTCCCATCAGTCTCGCGACCCGGCGTACCCCCTCGTGATCCCAGCGCCAGCGCGGCCAGCCGAGCAGTTTCAGCCGCATCACGAACGGCACCTGGAAGGCCACCTGGATCACGCCGCTGACGAACACCGCAATCGCGAGCACAAGGCCCGGATTGGCAAAATGCGGAGCGATCCACAGCGCCGCGACGATCATCACGAGGTTCATCAGGACCTGCGTGAACGCCGGCGGGCCGAAGCTCGCATAGCTGTTGAGCACACCGCTTGCCAGGGCGGTCAGTGAGATGAAAAACAGGTAGGGAAACGTCCACCGCAGCATCTCCACGGCCAGCTCGTAACGTCCTCCCTGCGCCTGGAAGCCCGGTGCAAAGGCCCAGATGATCACCGGGGCGCCGATGACGCCGATCACGGTGATCACGAACAGCGCCAGCCCCAGGGTCCCGGCGGCGCCGCTGACCAGTTCGCGCACCTGCGCCGTATCGCGCTGGTGCTTGTATTCAGAGACGACGGGCACGAACGATTGCGAAAACGCCCCTTCGGCGAACAGTCGGCGCAGGAAATTCGGTATCTTGTAGGCGACCAGGAAGGCATCGGCCATCGGCCCGCCGCCGAACAGTTGCGCCTGCGCAACGTCGCGCAGCATGCCGGTGATGCGCGACAGCAGGGTGGTCAGTCCGACCACCGACGTGGATTTGAAAATGGTGCGGCTCATCGGTGGGCGACACTATAACGAAGCCGGTGGCGCTGCGCTCGGCCTCTCCATTGACAAGCGCGTTGGGTAACCTCAAGATACGCGGCTCTTTTGTTAAGGAGTTTGCGCTTGGCCAACACGAAATCTGCGGAAAAGGCGGCCCGTCAATCGACGGTGCATCGTGCCCGCAACGACGCGCTCACGTCGCGACTGCGCAGCGCCATTCGCAAGGCAACGCTCGCGCTGAAAGAGGGCAAGCACGAGGCAGCCGCCGCGGCCCTCAATGCAGCCACTCCCATCATCGACAGCATGGTCAACAAGGGCATCATTCACCGCAACAAGGCGGCGCGCCATAAGAGCCGGCTGACCAGGCAGGTCAAGGCCCTGGCGAAATAAGCCCGATCGGCGTCCGCTCCGGATGCCCGCGGGCGCCCCGGCGCCGTCCCCTATTCGGGGCCCTGGTCCGCAGCGGTGCGGAAAGTGCGCGGATGCTCTTCCAGGTAACGCATCACGGCCTGTTTCAGCTCGTCGGTCCCCTCACCGGTGGCACCCGAGATACGGAACACGGGGCCCTTCCAGCGCAACCTGCGGATGATGTCACGGGAGCGCTTTTCCGCTTCCTTCGGTTCCAGCAGGTCGATCTTGTTCAGCAGGATCCAGCGCTCCTTGGCACCCAGGTCAGCGGCGAACTTCTTCAGTTCCGCAACGATCGTCCGCGCATCCCTGACCGGGTCCGCCGCAGGATCGAGCGGTGCAATGTCGATCAGGTGCAGCAGCACCCGCGTACGCTGCAGATGCTTGAGAAAGCGGATCCCGAGGCCGGCGCCGTCAGCGGCACCCTCGATCAGCCCGGGGATATCGGCCATGACAAAGCTGCGCCCCGGTCCGACGCTGACGACGCCGAGATTCGGGTGCAGCGTCGTGAACGGATAGTCGGCAACTTTCGGGCGCGCCGCTGAAACCGCGCGGATCAACGTCGACTTGCCGGCATTCGGCAGGCCCAGCAGGCCGACATCGGCGATCAGCTTCAGCTCCAGCGTCAGCTCGCGCTTCTCACCCGGAAGCCCCAGACCCGCCTTGCGCGGCGTGCGGTTGGTGCTCGACTTGAAGCGCGCGTTGCCCCAACCGCCCTTGCCGCCTTTGGCGACCAGCAGGGTCTCCCCTTCGACCGTCAGGTCCCCCAATTGCTCGCCGGTATCGACATCGCCGACGACAGTCCCGACCGGAATACGCACGTAGATGTCGTCGCCGCCGTGTCCGGTACAGTCATTGCCGCTGCCGGGCTGGCCGTTCTGACCGCGATAGGTTCGCGATATACGAAAATCCGCGAGCGTGTTCATGCCCTCCACCGCCTGCAGGTAGACACTGCCTCCCAGCCCTCCATCGCCTCCGTCCGGGCCGCCGAATGGCACGAATTTCTCGCGCCGGAAACTCACGCAGCCGCGCCCGCCGTTGCCGGCGTGGACTTTCAGTCTGGCTTCGTCGATGAATTTCATGGTTGTCTTCGGGCTTTCAGAATGCAAAAGGGGACAGGTTTGATCCTGTCCCCTTTTGCCGATGGTCGATGGCCGGCGGTATCGCCGACCTCAGCGGCCCGCAGCGTCTACTTCGAGATGACGCTGACGTAGGTGTGCCGGTCCGGGCCCTTGACCCGAAACTCAACGATGCCATGGGCCTTCGCGAACAGGGTGTGGTCCGTTCCGATGCCGACATTGACGCCGGGACGATATACGGTGCCGCGCTGGCGGATCAGGATGTTGCCCGCCAATACGTCTTCGCCGCCGTACTTTTTGACGCCGAGACGCTTCGAATGCGAATCGCGGCCGTTACGGGTACTGCCGCCAGCTTTTTTGTGTGCCATGTAGAGACTCTCCTCGTAACCGTTAAGCGACGATCTGCGTGATCTTCACATCGGTATACGGCTGCCGATGCGTCTTCTCGCGCTTGTAATGCTTGCGCCGCCGGAATTTGACGATGCGTACCTTGTCGCCCTTCCCGTGGCTCTCCACGGTAGCAACCACCTTGGCGTTGCCGATGTACGGGGCGCCGATCTTGATATCGGAACCGGCACCGACCAGCAGCACCTGGTTGAATTCGACGCTCGCGCCCTGCTCGGCGACCAGCTTCTCGATGCGCACAACGAGACCTTCCTGAACGCGGTACTGTTTACCGCCCGTGGCAATCACGGCATACATCGTTACACTCCAGCTGAGGGGCCCAGGCGGGCCTGCAAAAGAGCCGGGGATTGTACTTCGCCAGGGCCGATGGGTCAATTTTAGACCCGGATGCCCGCCGGCACCGGCGCCACCCCATCGGGCAGGCAGGCCGATTCTTAGGTACCATTGCCCATTCCGTCGAGTGCTTCATGACCATAGCAAAAATCAGAGATCTGGTAGCAGCCGATTTTGTAGCCGTAGACACGGTCATCAAGGAACGCCTGCACAGCCAGGTGGCCCTGGTCGACCAGGTCGCCACATACATCATTCACGCCGGCGGCAAGCGCCTGCGACCGCTGCTGCTGCTGCTGGCCGCGCGCGCCTGCGGCTACCAGGGCAACCGGCATATCGAGGGCGCGGCGATCATCGAGTTCATCCACACGGCAACACTGCTGCACGACGACGTCGTCGACGGCTCCTCGCTGCGCCGCGGCCGCGATACCGCCAACGAGGTCTTTGGCAACGCAACGAGCGTGCTGGTGGGCGATTTTCTCTATTCCCGCTCCTTCCAGATGATGGTGACCCTCGATCGGATGGCCATCATGGCGATTCTCGGCGAAGCCACCAATGCGATCGCCGAAGGCGAGGTGCTGCAGCTGATGACGGCCCATGACCCGGACACGACCGAGGAGCGCTACCTGGAGGTCATTCACCGCAAGACCGCCCGGCTGTTCGAGGCCGCCGGACAGATCGCGGGCGTGATCGCCGATGCGCCCGCCCCGATCGTCAACGCGCTGGCACGCTATGGCAACCACATCGGCACGGCCTTCCAGCTCATCGACGATACCCTCGACTACCAGGCCGACGAATCCAGCCTGGGCAAGAACCTCGGCGACGATCTGGCCGAAGGCAAGCCGACGCTGCCGGTGATTCATGCGCTGCAGCACGGCTCGGCCGAGCAACGGGCAATGATCCGGGACGCCATTGAGCGTGGGGGACTCGAGCGCCTGGAGGAAATCACCAGGGCCGTTGCAAGCCTCGGGGGGCTTGCGTACACTGCGCGCCTCGCCAAGAGCGAGGCAGATCTGGCGCTTGCTGCGCTCGCGCCCCTTCCCGATAGTGCGTATAAGGCGGGTTTGAGCGAATTGGCACGGTTCGCCGTGGCACGCAAGCACTGATCTCGCAGCCGATATTCGGGGTGTAGCTCAGCCTGGTAGAGCACTACGTTCGGGACGTAGGAGTCGCAGGTTCAAATCCTGTCACCCCGACCATTGAAATCATTGAAGAAAATTCCCGCAATTTGCCTTGGGGTTCCAGGGAAATTTGTCTCTGGGTGCCGTCGGGGTGTCAGGTCGGGCGCGACGGAAGCTATAAATTGCTGGCGATCAGAATGTGCCGAAGGACCATCGCGCTTCCACACTTTTGACCGGATCACTCAGGGAGCAGCTCGGTTGGTGAGCGCATTGAAATCGCGGGTTCATGTCCTCAGGGCTATCCTGCTTCACCAGGGAAAGCACTGCGGAGGATACAATGCCCCGAGGATGCCGGCAGGCACGGGGGGTCTTTGTTACGGGCATGGGCAAACCTAACCCAGGCAGGCATCTGCCTGATCAGCCACCTGCTGCGTCGCCGCTCAAGTGCCATCGCCGCACTGTGGATGGCACTTCTGACTGCCGGATGCACCACGCCTGCGCACCGCCCAGATGCCGGCGCCGCCGTCATCGCCGTCCCAGTGGTATTCCTCAATGCCGACGGCAACGAATTCGAACCGATTGAAAGACCTGAAGGCGATTCGATTTGGTTCCAGCCCGTATCGGGCGCGATATTCGGCCGGCCTCGTGATATTTTTCAAACAAGGCCTTTCGGAAATGCCCGGAAGGTGGCCATCGACCTGCGCGAGTTCGGTGCCATATATAGCGGCTTTGCTACAACGATCACGCCCGACGCCGTGGCGTCCGGATGGAAGATCACGCCGGCGGACACTCGCTTCATCAGGGTAGCCGTCGGACCTGTCCATGAGGATACCCTTTCCGGGCCGTACACATTTCGATGGGTCAGCGCCGACTCGAACCGATTGCTGATCCTTGCCTATTTCGACCGGCCCTGCCGACTCACAGGGACGGTGCCGGTAGCAGCCGCGACGGAAGGAATCTCTGCCTACCTAGTCGACGTCGTGATCGACAAACCGGGAATGCACTGGCTCGAGATTCGCAAGGATGAACAGCACGACCGCGGGTTCATCGGCCAGGCCGCAATGCCGGTACACCCGCAGTTTGTATACGCGGCCTTGCGGCCTGCTCCGGTGCTGGGCGCCACCTCGCCACCAACGACACCGGGCCCGGCGGATGTCCACGATCTTATTTATCGTGGCTATCGCTCCATGGAGCTACGGGAACACGACCAGGCCATCGCCGCCTTCAGTGCGGCAATAGCTGCCGATCCAAAGAATGCTATGGCCTACGCCAATCGCGGGCTGGAGTACTACTGGAAGCGTCAGCTTGGATTTGCGCGAGCGGACCTGGACGAAGCCTACCGCCTCGACCCGCACAATCCCGTGGTACCCCGCGGGCGCGGCCTGCTGGCGCTTGAGGACAACGACCTGCCGGGCGCCATTGCGGCATTCACACAGTCGCTCGATCTTAAACCGGAAGATACGTTTACACTGAATAGACGCGCCATTGCCTATTTGCGTGCGGACGACATGGACAAGGCACTGGCAGACTATGCCGCCGCTATCAATATTCGTCCGGACATGTTCGGTTGGTTCGCCGACCGGGCCATGATTTTCCGGGCACAGGGCAAGCTTGCGCAATCGGTTGGCGAGACACAGGCCCTGGTCAGCGCCAACTCCGGCAACCCGAATGCCTTCATCGTTGCCGGGAACATCGACGCGGCGTCGGGCCAGGATGCCGAGGCCACGCATGCCTTTGATCGGGCGATCGAGCTTTTGGAGAGCGACAAGACCTACCTAGCGCGCGCCGAACATTGGCATTTGCGAGACATGGACAGGAAGCGCGCGGACGTGACCGCCGCGCTGCGGGTGAATCCAGGTTCGATCAGGGCAGCGACCAGCCTTGCCACCATTCAAAGCGATGCCGGGGACTTTATTGGCGCCCTTCGGACCCTCGACGACGCCATGGCGAGTCAGGCCAATGATCGCGATTTATTGAATGCGCACGGCATTGTAAATGCAAAAAGCGGCCAGCAGGCACTGGCCGATCGCGATTTTTCGATGGCCCGATCCTTCGCGACGACCCCCGTATCGCTCAACAATATGTGCTGGCAAAAGGCCATAGCTGGGGTAGCGCTGCTCACCGCACTGGCCGAATGCGACGCCGCCACGGCTGCCGATCCGATGAATGCGGGCGCGTTCGATAGCCGCGGCTTGGTGCTACTCCGCCTCGGGCGGTCATCCGAATCCATCACAAGCTATGACAGGGCACTTCACTTGCGACCACTATCAGCGAAGTCCCTGTATGGGCGGGGGTTGGCGGAACAGAGACTGGGCGACCTCGACCATGCCAAAGCTGATTTCAGCGCCGCGCTTCGCCTGGATGCCCACGTAGCAGAAACGTTCGCCGAGTACGGCATTTCACGCTGAGACGGAATCGCTACTGAAGCTTGAAAATGATCGGCATGGTTGACGTCGACTCGACCGGCTTCCCGTCTATCTCGCCCGGATAGAAATCGATGGTTTCATAAAATTTCATCACTGCTTCATCCAGCATGTCAAAGCCCGACGATAACGCAATGGCCGCTGCAATTGCGCAGCCGGTTGCCGAGATTCGAATCGATACCTTGACGACCCCTTCTTCACCGAGCCGCTTGCTCTCCATGGGCCAGAAATCCTCCAGCGATTGGCTTGATCGGGCCAATGATGGGATTTTCTTGCCTGACGTTCTGTCGGCGGGCGCCCCGCACGCAGACGCGCGCGGGCGATAATCCGCAGCCGACAGCTTCCTTGCGGCAGACTGACTGCGCTCCTGAATATAGGCGGCGAGCAGCGCGTGCGCGAGATCAGCCCACTCGGGACTCGGTGCGCCGTTGCCCAGTGCCGTGAGTAGCGCGTTCTCCGCCATCGTCACCTGGCTTTGATGCGCCGCCCCGGCCGGCATACCGTTGCGAGCCAGGAAATCGCTCCATGCATCATGATTGTGCCTCAGGGCGGGATATTGGTTCCAATAGGCTCTCAGCGCCTCATACTGGCTCTTTTGCTGTTCTTCTAAGTTCTCGGACTCCGCACTGCCAACAGGAGTCGTCATGGCACGGTTGCGCTGCGCATCAAACAGATCGCGAAGGTCCGAGCTCAGCAGATGCCCGCGAATATCCCTGCCGATCCTGGCATCGCTCTGCATCGCCAAGTTGATGGATTGCTGGACCCAGTCCTCATATGCCGCATTCACGACCGCTGCAACCGACGTTGTCGCGACAATGTCTACGCCCTGGCCATGTTCAAGGATCTGAGTCGCCGCGGTGAGCTCGCGCAGCGAGGTTTGGATTGCCTGCGTGGTTGGATGGCCGCCCACGCGTAGTGTCAACCCATAAACCAGATCGGACGGGACTTTCCCTGGATCCTTGCCGGATATATTCAGCATCTGCGATACCGAAAAAGTCTCCGCCGTGTCCCTGATCATCTGGCCATCAAACGGGCTGCGACGATCGCGCATGTTTGTGAACTTGTTACGCAGTTCCAGTCTGGCTCCGTCCGGCGGGCGTTCGCGTCGCCACAAGTCAACTGATTCATCCTTGCGATCATCCTGATTCCATCGGACGTCGGCAATCTCCCATGAGAGGCGCGATCGGTCCCTCGCGAATCCCATCGTCAACATCAACGGACTCTCCGCGTTCAACGGCAATACCGTTGAAGGCACGGCGAAAGTGAATCGCGGGGTTCGTAGCGTCCACTGCGGTGAATCGTTCAGCTTTACGCCAGCAAAGGTATCGGGCAGCATCGTGCGTCGGCGCAGATAGCCCTGCCATTGCTTCAGTGTACCCTGCAATGAAATACCTATTTGTCCCGCAAGGAGGTGCATATGACCCTTGGTCAGCTGCAACAATGGGGACGGCGAGTACACGAGAATGGCGGAGTACCCATCGGGTGTCGGCAGCAGCAGGCCTACTAAATATACGTCCAGGAATGGCACCGCCCAGACGCGCTCTTGCCATTTCCGACCGAGCGCATCCGTGAACGTTGCATCGCTCTGCGCGGCGCCCAGTGACGTTACCCGCACCTGGTCAGGTCCGACGGTTCGCCTGACGTTCAGGGCCTTGAGCGCCAAATCCATGAAGGCGCTGGAATCGGCGTAGAACGCATCGTCGGCAGCGCCATCGGAGCGGATCAGTCGCAGCAAGGTGGCGCCCGCGGCCGTCGCCATGCTGACGGACCCATCCCCCGGCAAGCTGGTCGAGTTAAATTCAGCCCGATAGGCGGCCCACACACCATCGGCCTGCTGCCCGATCAAAACCGGATTGAATGAGTCGGAGTCCGGATCCGACAATACCGTATCGGATCCCGGACCCTTGGGAAATAACGTGTCCGCGTAACGCTTCAGTAAGGTTGCTCGCGCTTCATCATTATTGCGGTCCATCAGGTTCTGGTAGGCTGCGACAAAGGCGGGCCACGCAAGTGGCAATGCGAAATCATCCTGATAAGTGTAGGTCGTGGTCCCCTGCATGAAGGGCAACGCAATGAGCGCCCGCTTGTTGAATGTTGCCTTTCTGTCATCGCCGTCGAGCACTCGCTCAATGGGTAAGGAATAATTCAGGTTCTCGTTGGGCGATTTGCCAATGACAATGCCGATGACCTTGCCGCTTTCATCCAGAAGCGGACCACCGCTGTTGCCAGGCGAAGCGGCGGCGGAAAAGCGAATCCATTTCCACTTGCCATCCTGATCCTCGTCAGTGGCCGAGGTATACAACCCATCGCGAATCACAATTCCCTCACCCAACGCGTTGCCAACGGCCAGCACGGGATCATCGAGCTTGGGTTCACGATTTACCATGAGGCCCGGCGGCGCCGGATCAGCCTGCAGAGAGAAGACGACGAAATCCTCATTCATCGAGAAACGCCGAATCTGGTCAATCGCATAAACTGTGCCATCCGACGCGCGCAGTTCTGGCGCCCCATATTGGCTGCCAATGCCCACCTGCAGGACATGTCCCGCGGTTACGTAGGTGTTGTGTCCGAGGGAAAATGCGGTTCCAACGGACCGGTACGCGTCGTTCCGCTCATGGAATGGCAACAGCTCCAGCGGCAGCGCCTTCTCATAGGTGGCCGGATCCTTGGCCGGTTTTTTGATTACCACCTCAAACGTATTCATCCGTATTGCCTGCTGCAACTCCGGCGAAACTCCAGCATGGACCGAGACCGCCCAGCACCAGGCAAGCACCGTCACCATCAGGCGTGACGGCCAGCCTATCGAACCGTTCGCAACTGATGTACTTATGGCCTCCACAACTGCAAATCCTGCTTCACGATTTCCACGACGCCGTCCCCATCGTTGGCAGCCGGTTGCCTATGAAGCCCGGTTCTTCGAACAGATGAGGATTGGGAAATGATGCCGGCGACCTGTTCAAATGTTATGGAAAGACGATTCTCTCTGCCGTCCACGGATTCACGATTTTGACCCCGCAATCCTCGAAGTCCTTTACATTGCGTGTAGCGAGGATTGCCCCTCTCGAACGAGTCATGGCGACAATCATGGCATCGAACTGACTGATAGGCTTGCCTGTTATTCGTCGCGACGCAGCGATCTCTGCATACGTGTCTGCAGCATCGCTGTCGAAACTCAATACTTGACCTGCGAAATCTTCAGAAAAAATCTTCTTCGCGGCATCCCACAGTCCGCGCCGACGCTTTCCGTCGGAAAGCAATCGTATGCCATAGAGAATTTCGCCCCGGGTTACGGTGGTAGTGAACAAGGACGCGCGCGGCTGGTTCGCCAGCCATTCCAGGACGGAGGGTTCCGGTATGGGTCGCAATGCCTCGGAAAGCACGTTGGTATCAAGAACGATCATGTATCCAGGTTCACCGGTTCACGTATGGCCTCGCGAGGTGCAATTTCCAACTCGATGCCTCCCAGAGGCCCAATGCGAGCGCGAATGGAATCCACTAGAGATCCATTTCGCGAACGCCCGGTTGATAGCGCCGTCCGCAGGATCTCGCGCGCTTCCTGTTCCATCGAGTGACCATGGTGAGCTGCCTGCAGCCTCAATCGCGCCTTGAGGCGATCATCTATGTCTCGGATTGTGATACTCGCCATATGATTCCCTCCGTTCAATCAATGATTGCAGTTTAATCAATGATTTCATTGGAGGCAAGTCTTCATTGATATTGGTTTTTTGTAACATTATGTTTTTATTATAGTTATGGATTCAATACGTTCGAGACGTAGGAGTAGCAGGTTCAAATCCTGTCACCCCGATCAATTTTTTCAATAAGTTGAGCGAGAGATCGTTTTCGTTGATTAATCGTTAAGTGCTATGTATTGGCAGACAATCTGAGGTTATCGCGGACCGGAATTGGCCGAGCGGGGGTTCGAAGCTCCATAGTCAAGGCCGACGAAATGAGTTTAATTACGGCGACGCGACTTTTTCGCCATAGACAATTACCCGTGAGCCTCGACGAAATTGCTCATAGTCATCTTGGTCTGGTGCAATCACGCGGATGTCAGCAAATCCAAATGTGCGCAGCAAGAACAGCAATGCATTGAGAGAAGGAACTAACGCCAAATCTGTTGAACCACCTTCACGCCCATGGCTGTAATCTGGCGCCAGGCCGAAGACCCCGCGCAATTCACGCTGCCACAAATAGTGACCATCTTCAATTTTACCGGATAGGTCGAACGGAAAAACCTGCGTCTCAATTAAGATGTGCCTACGCGATAGGCGCGATGCAAGCCGGAGAATCTGAATCGGATTCTCCAAATGATAGAGTAGCCCGTAGACCAATACAAACTCTGCGCGAAGATCCTCGCTATAGGATAGATACTGCAAGTCTGCTTCGGTGTACTCCACGTTGTGGATGCCCAAAGCCTTCGTAATGAGCCGAGCGGCCGAGACGCTTTCCGGACGTATTTCGATTCCGCGGACATGGTGGAAATGTCGGGCCAATTCAATTGAGTAATAACCTTCGTGCGAGGCAAAATCGATTGCCGTCAGGTTCACGGCGTTCGGAACGAGCTCCTTTATGATCCTGACCAGCTTGTCGCGACGCGAGGTATGTATGCGAAGCACGTCTGCCGGAATGTCGGAGCGAGTGGTTGTCCCGTCCGGAAGTGCAAACTCATAGAACCATATGCGATTTTTAACCGCCTCTAGAGCATCACTGTTCTTCACTGTCATTTCCCCCGCTTTCCTGGAATTACAGATCGATTTCAACACGGAGTTGTCATGGCTATCCGCCCAGGCCGCCGGGGCGAAGAGAAGAGACAACAATACCGCTGCATTCTCCAGGAAGGAAAAGGGAAATATCGAATCGCGAACTGCGAAACTTCATACCCACCTCTCCTTCTGATGCCGGCGTGCTTAAAGGATCGTGCGGCCAACCAGGGGGTCCACGAATGCCCTCATTCACCTGGGTCACTACGTACATCGCCGTAAATGACCGCACAGGCAGTTGCAGCCAATCAGCGTGGCGGGACTGCGGAAAAAGTCGCATTCATCAGATCAGGTGACAGCCGGCTACTCCTGGACGAGCAATTGGACGCTATGAGTGACTCGCTTTGGTCGGGGCAGCGGCAGAACAAACGCGTCAACCCCGGGCTATTTGATCGGCGGGCGGCGCATTGCAGCAATCGCGCTGCCTCCGGACCGCCCTTCATCTCGAGGCCAATTCGGTCATTAAGTCAAATAAAGGGGTCGTACGGGCCCTGGATACCCCGGCAATCTTGCGAATGTGCGCTGAAGTCGATGGTTTTGACCGGCGGACCGACCAGACAATCGGCGCAAGATGACCTTTAAAGCCAGTCCGTCGGCCGATTCCATCCCCGGCGCCGGTGCCGCCGCCGAAGCGGCGCGCATGGCGGTGCGCGCCGGACTCGTCTATGTCTCCGATTCGGTGCCGGGCTACCGCCGCGAGCGAGTGGGCGATGAGTTCCGGTATTTCCTGCCCGACGGGCGGCAATTGAAAGCACCGGCTGAACTGCAGCGCATCGCCCGCCTGGCCATCCCACCGGCCTACGAAGAGGTCTGGATCTGCAAAGACCCCCGCGGCCATCTGCAGGCCACCGGGCGTGACGCACGCGGTCGCAAGCAGTACCGCTACCATCCGCAGTGGCGCACGGTACGCGACGATGCCAAGTTCGACCGGATGACCACCTTCGCGGACGCGTTGCCGCGACTGCGACGCCGTTTATCCAGGGACCTCGCGCTGGATGGGCTGCCGCGCCAGAAGGTGCTCGCTGCGGTCATCGGCGTTCTTGACGCCACCTATGTGCGCATCGGCAATGCCGAGTATGCTCGCGACAACAAGAGCTTCGGCCTGACCACGCTGCGCAATCGGCATGTGAGTTTTCTGCGCGACCATCGCGCGATCCTGAACTTCCGCGGCAAGGGGGGCGTGCCGCATGAAGTGCTCATCGATGATAAGCGCATTGTGAAGATCATGCGGCACTGTCAGGAACTGCCCGGACAGCAGCTGTTTCAGTACATAACTGACGAAGGTCAGCGTGCCGCCATTGATTCAGGACAGGTCAATGATTATTTGCGTGAAGCGATGGGTGACGAGTTCACCGCGAAGGATTTTCGAACCTGGGCGGCAACGCTGCAGGCTGTGAAGCTGCTGGCGGCAACGCCGGTACCGAAGTCCGCCACGGAGCGCGCGATGCAGGGCGAGATTGCCGTAGTCGTCAAGCAGGTTGCAGAGAAGTTGCGCAATACGCCGGCGGTTTGCCGCAAGTCCTATATCAACCCGGTGGTGTTTGACGCGTGGCGTTCCGGCGCAATCCGGCGCGCCTTCAGCGGCGGGCTGCGGCTGGCGGCGCCGCGGCAGACTGAGTCGCGCGTGCTGGCTTTCCTGACCCGCCGCAGTTCCGCGCCGGCCACCCGCACCAGGGCAATAGAGAACCTGTTGCCGTGACCGGCTGGCGACTGATGCCATCTACCGGCTGGCGCCCGTGAACGCGATTACCCGGGCCTGACCCGCAGCGATCCCGCGCAAATCAAGGCATAAACCGGCCGGCATAAATATCGACATTGTGCTGACATCAGCAGATATTGCTGCGCTCAGGGGCCGAGAACGAATCACACCAAACCGGAGATACCCTAACATGGGCGCGATTGATTCCAGAGTCATGAACATTGAGGAATTGAAGCTCGAACATTTCAAGAATGGCGAACAGTTCGAGACGCATGGTGCGCGCATCGGACCACAGCTCGGGGCGAAGGACCTCGGTTATTCGTACGACGTTGTCCCTCCCGGGAAGCGCTCTTGCCCGTTCCACAGCCATCGGGGCGAGGAGGAAATGTTCTTCATATTGAGGGGCAATGGCACGCTGCGCTATGGCAATGAGTCGCGCAGGATCCGGGCAGGCGACGTCATCTGCTGCCCAACCGGCGGCCCGGAAACCGCGCACCAGATCATCAACGATTCCGGGGACGAGCTTGCCTATCTGTCGATCAGCACAATGATGCCGGCGGAGATTTGCGAATACCCCGATTCCAACAAGATTGGTGCCTTTGGCGGCGGGCTGCGCCACCTGACCCGCGCAGCTGACAATGTCGATTATTGGACCGATGAATCGTGAATCGTCAACGAGGGGCTCGTGCCGGATATGGGGATCAACACGAATCGGCGGTGCGGGATCCGGGCTACCATGCTTTGCGCAATACCCGGTTCCGGGCGGTTACCGGGCACCAGCAGCCAGTCGGTCACTGATCTGCGTGATTACCAGGCCGGCAATAACTATAAGCAGTCCCATGGCCCTCATCGTCGTCAATGGGCGCAGAGTGGCGCCCGCCAGTGCGAAGTGGTCAATGAGCGCCGAGGTGAGCAGCTGCGCCGTCACGGCGAACAGAATCGCGTTGCCTACACCAAAGCGCGGCGCAAGAAAGGTGATGCTCAGGATATACAACCCGACGATCACTCCACCGGCAAATTGAGGAAGGGGAATGCGGGCCAGCGTGTGTACGGAGGGGAAATGGACCTTCGATGTCGCCGCCAGCACCAGTAATGTAAGCAGCCCGGTCGCAAACAGGATTGCGGTCGCCTGAATCGCTCCTCCGGTTGCACGTGCGAGTCCGCCATTCAAAGTTGCCATCAGCGGGATCAGGGCGCCCGCGGCAAAGGCCCAAACGGCATAGGTTATCGTAGACATCCGTTGCTCCTTAGATCATCAGACGGTAGCCAGATGATGCCCTTATCCAGGCGCCCGCGAAGCTCCGCCTCGGCCCACCGCTCCGCGAACCCGAATCGCTGCCTGCATGATTCTACTGCGACTTCATGCCGCCTGGCTTCAACTGGAGATATGGCGCGATATTGCGCATCGCCCGCAGCACGTACTCCTCCTTCTCGCCAACCGGAGCAACGTAATGCAGGGCAGTCTGCGCCGCTTCGATCCCTTCGACCCTGGCAATTATCCAGGCGGCGAGATACTGCGACGCAAGGCAGCCGCCGGCAGTCGCGACGTTGTTCCTGGCAAAGAACGGCTGGTTCAGCACGCCGACACCGGCCTCTTCGACCCAGGGCTTAGTCGTCAGATCGGTGCACGCGGATACCCCATCCAGAAGCCCGAGCCTCGCAAGTATCAAGGTGCCCGAGCACTGCGCACCCAGGAGCTGACGTGCGGGATCGAACCTCATTTCGGCCATTAATTGCCGATCCTTGACGATATCCCGGGTCATCACCCCGCTCCCAACGAGCACGGCATCCGCTGAGCGGGCATCATGCAGTGATGCCTGCGCCTCAATGACAACGCCGTTCATCGATCGAACCTTCGGTGTGGGACAGGCAAGCGATACGCGCCAGTCCGGCTTCTTCACCCGGTTCAGGATCCCGAGCGCAATCAGCGAGTCAAGTTCATTGAAGCCTTCGAATGTCAGGATCGCAATGTGCATAAAATCAATTGAGACAGGCCGCGGGAAAACAGCAGGATACCATCGTCAGACGCCGGATTGCGCCTTGCCGGCTTTCACTATCCCAGCCGCGTCCGGGGGTGGTAGTCTCGAAGCATTCCGAAGCTACGCCCGCTAATGATTCGAGAACATGATGCCGAATTCCGCGATTCAAGATGGCGACCAATTGAACGCAGTCCCGATCACCGCGAATGTGCCGTCCTTGGGCACGTTCCGTTTCTACGTTCATCGTCGCCCGGACGTCTTTCGAGCCCGACCCGACGAACCTGCAATTACTGAGGAAAAACGTCGCATTGATTGCTGACGCCGAAAACGTGGAAATTCACGATCTTGCGTTAGCCGATCGCAAGTCGAACCGGGATCTTTTTCTTTGCCCGGAGAATCTGGGCGATCACCGATTGTTTGACGACGGCACGGGACGCAATGTTGTCGTCGTTGAGGTGCAGACTCTGGACATGTTCTTTGGCAATGGTCCACGCAGACCGACGCTGGTCAAATCGGACACGCAAGGCTCGGAGGCAAAAATCCTGCGCGGAGCCGCCAAACTGTTTGCCGCGGCCTGGCGACCAGTTTTCATTCTCGAATTCTGGCCCTATGGCCTGACCAATTCGGGGGATGACCCGTTGCAGTTCTTTCGGCAACTCACCTCACTCGGCTATGACACCTATGAAGTGAACGAAGGAAATCCAAAGCTCATCAGGTTGACGGAGAACGGCATGCTCAGGCGGCTGGAGAGCAATTTGCTGGTGGCAAGCATGGCACATACCAACTTGCTTTGTTTGCCGCCTGAATCAGAGCGAATCGCATGCATATCGGATTTGATATACGAAGAGTGAAAGGCCCCTGACGCAATCGAAATCGCCAATCAGGGCCCGGCAGGCAGTTCAGCCAAGCGAGCCACGAGTTGCCTGCGCGCCTGATCGCGGGCCGCGTCCCCGCTCGGATCGGGCGGGCTCCGCGGCCACAGTGAAAACAGAAAATCCCGGAAATAGATGGCCTTTTGGCTTTCAGCCCAGTCGTGTGCCTGCGGCACGGCAACGTTAAGCGCCGCGAGCAGTCGCAGGATCTGTGAATCGTCGGCTGGTATTGCGGGGCCGTAGGCGCGTACGGGCCCTGCGCGCGCGGAGATCCGCAGACAGTCGCCGTGCAGTCCAAGTTGTTCCGCTGTTTCTTCCCTCACTCCATGGGACTTCGCTTCCTGCACCTTCGTCTCGAGCGCTGCCGGTGTCATTCGGTCGCAGAGCCGTACATCCCCGGTGTTGTTGGCAACCTGCAGGTAGCACAGGTCGCGCGACGGCACCGCTGGATCGTTGCTGGCCGCTGCCCTCGGAATCGACTCGCACCAGTGCGGGTCTCCGGTGGCAACGGCGGAGAGCTGGGAGAGATAGCGTCGGTCATCGCCTGCCAGCACGTGGTCTGGGCTTGCCAGCAGCTGTTGCGCTCGTGTGATGGCCGATGCGTCATGAGGCAGGCTGATATAGACGTCGCGAAGTCGGATTGCGGGCGGCATTACGCCATCGATGCGCATCCGGTCGATGTCGTAGCCCATGCGTTCGAAGGTTCGGATCAGCAGTGCATCGTCGAGCGCGATGCCGGTGTGATATCGGGCGAGCGTGCGGCGCCGGCAACTCCAAGCAGAATAGCCACTGGACAACGGATCGAGGTCCACCAGGGGCCGGATGCGCCAGCAGACGGAGGGATCATGCCGGGATTCGGCAACCCGCTCGTAGCAGTCGGAGCGGTCATACGATGCGCCCCCGCCCCCAAACAGCAGGCTGTAGCGCGCATAGGCAGCCCAGGAAATGCGATCGCAGAGGCTGGGTTCGCCCACGTTCTGCGCGAAATAGTAAAGCACCGTTTCATATTTGCTGGCGGCGCGGTGCGCCACGAACGTTCCGGGAGTTGCACCGATCACGACGACGATGGCGGTCACTAACGCGAGTCCTGAAGGCAGCACGACTTGCCGGCGACGGGTCCCTCTCATCGAATCAGCCTACAGGTGCGCCATCGCTGATTGTCCCGCATGACTACCGCTCCCTGAGCGGCAACGGATCGTGCTCTAGGGAAAGCTCCGGCTTCGATGCGGAGCGCGTTCCACTGATCGGCGCATTGCTGCGGGCATGATAGGTATAGACCAGGGAATACTTCACATCGCCGCTGTGATTCTGGCCCGCTGAATGCAGGGTATTGCAGTGGAAGAACACCGCATCGCCGCTCGCCAGGCGCGGCGACTCCGCTGAATCAAGGATATTCACGTTGTCCTGACGGTCGGTGCGCAGGAATTTTGCCGCATCGAACCGCTCGGCACCGAGCGTCATGCGGTGCGAATCGGGTACGAACCACAATGCACCATTGTTGAGGTCCTCCTCCCCCAGAGCGAACCACGCCGAAACGAGATCCTCGCGCTCAAACTGCCAATACCGGATATCACGGTGCCAGCCCGTCAGGCTCCCGTAGCGCGGATGCTTGGTCATGAGGCAATTGTGATGGACGCGCGACATCGATACGCCCTCCCCAAAGTACAGCTCCATCCAGTCGCGCAGGCGGGGCAGCGTGGCGCACCGGGCAAACGACCGATCACGCCCGTACGCATCGAGCAGTCGCCGAACGGTATTTCCGCCCGCGGCATTGCGCGCCATCGGCGCACCCGGATACTTCAAATCGGCTTCAAATTCCAGTGGAGCAGCAGCAGCGGCCAGCTGCTCTCTTGCCGCCTGGTTGAGCACCTGCAGCTCCGGGCCCGCCAGGAACCGCGGCACAACGACGTACCCCCTGGCCCGCAGCGTGCTGACCTGCGTCTGCGGTTGCAATTGACCTGATGCCTTCTCCATATGCCCTGTCCGGCAAGCACCCCTGGATTCCCTGGTGACGATTATCCCCGATCGGCTATAGCAATACGTGGTGATCCCGAATCCGCTCGGTGGCGTCCCCTGACACCCGGGCCTGTGCCGCGAACTGCGGCCATGCCGCAACGGCGCTCCGGACCTCGGCGAGCAAACGGGGAGCCGCGCCGATCTGGAAACGGTCGGCGAGGATCAGCAGGTCCTCGCGCTGGATATGCCTGAACTTGCCGTTCACCGACATCAGATGCTGGTAGGTCCATTCGCCCGCGGGGTTGTACGCATAGGTCAGGTCGTAGGCCGGAGCGAGATCCCAGTCGCGTTGCTGAATCAGCACGAACGAGATGTTCTTCGTGTGGTCATCGCAGTTCATCGCCATCACGTTGAAGGCAATGCGCCGATACGCCTGTTCAAATGGCGCGGAACCCAGTTGCAATTGCCGCATGACACCCAGGAATTGACTGTAGTCGTGGACTCCCTTGGCCTTGTAGTCGAGCTGGGCCAGGCCGCACAGCGTCTGCGTATGCAGTCTCGCATTGCCGTCGCGATCGAAGCGCCTGGTCATGAAATGCGCACGGCCGCCCTCCTCCAGCAGCCGGCACGGAGACATGAGAATTCCGGCCTGAACGGCCATCAGGTGGTATGCGTATTCGATCCGCCCGTATCCGCCGGATTCGCCGAGTTCAAGGTCCTTGCCGATCCCATCGAACTTCAATATCCAGTGCTCGAAGCCCGGCTCGACGGCGAATTGCCCGGCGCGAATCTCGTTCGTACGTGGATTCCACGCGATCGTCGCCTTGGCTCGCGCCCCGCCGGCGGATGTACCGACGGAAATGAGCTGCTTCAGCGCCGCTGCCGCGTGTGGATCATCATCGATCTCGCCATGTACGGCCCGTCGGGCGCTCTCCACGAGCCCGGACAGCACGACGGCAGTCGCCTGACTGGTCGTGGGGCCGCGCACCGGACGAAACTCAAGCGCACCGAGCGCTCGCTTTCCCATATACGCGAGCCGGTCCAGAGCCGTGATGTCGCTCGCGGCAACGCCCTGATTGGCCATCCAGGCCGTGACCAGGCTGTTGCCGAAGTCATCGGGCAGCGCATCCGCCAGCATCGCCGGCAGGCGCTTGTAGGTCAGCTCCGGCAGATCCGGAAAGATGTACGGGCGCCTCGCCTCGGACAGCGGCATGGTCAGCGGCGCCAGCTCGATTCCGGTCTTGACGAATGCCGGCGCATATTCAAAGGCGTAGTAACTGAGGCCGGGATCGAGTGCTACTGCACCCACGAGCTGGTTCCAGGCCCGGACTTCGACGATGTGGACCGGTCTAAACATGCTTGCGCGCCCTGCGGCGCGCGCGCCGGGGCTCGCGGCTCACTCTCTTCAGCATTTGCATCGGACTGATGGACACGATCGGCGCCAGCGTATCCAGCCAATCCGCCCGCTCCAGCGCGCGAAGTATCTTTATCAGTGAGGCAACGCGCGCACCCTTGCCGTACTCCAGATGCTTGAGCGCATTCAGGGAGACGCCCGCCCTCGCGGCCAACGACCTCTGATCCAGGTTCCTGAGCAGCCGCAGCTCCCGCAGATGAGAGCCCAGCCGCTGTTCAAGCTCGGCGCTGGTTCGAATCGTTTCCATTTATAGTCTCAAATAAGGTCCTATGAACGCATTATTATGGATTATAGATCCTATTAAGGCTATATTAATTTATTAATAATATCCCGATAACGGGCTATTATTATGATTTTAATGGTTAATAACCGTGGTTCGAGCTATAAATATTCTGACCCGGGAGCCTGACGGGCTTGCCATCGCCGCGCGGCGCCGAAGTGGGAATTCAAGGGCAAATCCTGCCGCCGCGACCCGCTTGACGCCCGATCCATCCGCGTACAGAGTGGGACCGCAGTACGCCGACCCTTGATCATTCGAAAATAACTCCAACCAGCTCACCGAGGCAATGAATCATGCGCCCGCTACGAACTGTTGCAGGTTGTGCGAGCCCGCTCGCGCTGACCCTGCTGTGTCTGGGCCTCACGGCTGAGTCTGTCGCGGCCGATACCTTTGATCTTTCCACCGGAGTGCTGACCATTCCGACCCTGGGCATAGGCCATGCAACCTTTTTCAATGTCGTCATCTCGGACATTGCGGCCGCGAACATCGTCAGCCTGCCGCTGTCGGGTTCGCCGAGCGGCAGCGAGGACACCTACGACCCGGCAAACCAGCACTTGACGATTCCCAGCGTGACCGTGTCCGGGTATGGCACGTTTCACAATGTCGTGCTCGTGCTGGGAGCCTCGAATCCTGTGACGATCGGCAGCGTCAGCGGCGCGGACACGTTCACGGTCACCGGCACCAGCCCGCTCGAAGGCACGCTGACCGTCGCGGACGTGACGCTCGGAACGATTGCCTACCAGAACGTCGTCGTTACCAATGAGCCGGCCAGTGATGTCGTCAGCTTTGGAAGCGGACTGCCGACTCTTGCGCTGGATTCCTTTAATGCGCTGACCGGAACACTGGCGATTCCCGCGCTCGAAATCGACAACGCCGCGGTGGTCACCAACATCGTCGTCAAGCTCGGGGGATCCATCAGCTCTGTGGGCGGCGGCGGGTCGGTAGCGCCGCCGAGCATACTCGGTGTCGTCGCCAATACCGGAAGTGCGGGCTCCTATACCAGCTCCGTGACCTTGTGGGACCTGACGAACCGGGTCGCGCCATCGCCGCTCGGGACGCTCAGCAATCCGGTCTCAGGTTACGTGTCCTCGATTGCGATCGATGCGACCGGCAACGCCTATTACCTCGCGTCCACCGGCACTTTCTATGCCTGCACCATCGCGAGCAACTGGAGTTGCACGCCAGGGCCGACGATTGCCAACGGGAAATTGCTGGCCGTCGACGCACAAGGCAATGCCTACGTCACCGCGTTGGTTTCGGGCGCGGCGACCGGCGTCGTGACCTTCCCGGTCACCAGCGGCTCTGGTGCATCGCTCCTGACGGCTTATTCATCGACATCCATCGTGTCCGCGTACACCGGCCTTGCCGTCTCGCAGGACGGTTCGACGATTTACGTCGGCGAAGGAGGCGGTAGTTTCACCTCGGCTTCGGTGCACGCCTGCTCCATTCCCTGCGCCAGTGCAGGCGGGACCAACGTGTCATCGCTGCTGCTTGCGGGCCTGTCGGGTGCTTTCTTTCCGGGCGGTCTCAGCGGCGCCGTCGCGATCGGATCCAACGACACGCTGTATGCCGGCCTGAGCGGCAGCAATGCGACATCAGGACCGCAAACCTTCATCGCAATGGCATGCACCCCGAGCGGTACTCTGGCCAGCCCGACGGCATTCACGTGCACGCCCGGCGCGGGCGGCGGCAGCCAGGGATACCCCCTGGTCGAGGGCGACCTGAGTCCCTTCGCGGTCGCCCCGGCGATTGCCGTCGATGCAGGCGGCAACGTCTATGTCGCCGCGGACCTGACGACCTTCGGCGGCCCGGCCATTTCCCCGACTCCGGCTACGCTTTCGGCATTTTCAGGCCCCTCGAAGCTGTATAAGGACCTGAACCCGTTTGCAGTCGCGGGTCCCACGGGCCCTGCCATCGCCACGTCAGCAATATTTGCGCCCTATGCGCTGGCCGCCACGCCATAGGTGTCGATGACGGCCCCATTGGCGCTGGAGGGTGAGGGCAGCAACTGGCGGCTGGCGTTACACGGCGACTGGAGGCTGGCGCAGCTCGCCGGCATTCAGGATCAGCTCAAGGCGCTGCCTGCGACGCTGACCGGAACCCTCATCTGCGACTGGCGCGGCGCTGAGGCGCCCGGGATCGGCCCCAGCTGGGCTCTACTCGCACGTCTCGCCGAGTTCGGCGATGCCCTGGCCATCCGTCACGACGGTGAGCCCCACTTCCTCGAGTTCCTGCAAAAGCTGCAGGCCGAGGGGAAGCCCGCGGCAGGCGTTGCGCAGCCGGGCCCCGAAAAACTCGAGCAGCTGGTCACGGACCTTGGCCAGTGGACCATCAGGACCGGCACCGGCGCGCGCGACTCGCTGGTTTTTTTTGGCCGCATCATGGCGGTCCTCGGTCAGGCCTTCTCGCGGCTGCGGGCACTGCGCGCCTCATCGCTGTTCCGTCATGTCTACGAGACCGGGATCACGGCCATACCGATCGTGGCGCTGATCGCATTCCTGATCAGCGTGATCGTTGCCTATCTCGGGGCGCAGCAGCTGAGCCGCTTCGGCGCCGATATCTACGTGGTCGACCTCGTGACGATCGCGGTCCTGCGGGAACTGGGCGTGCTGCTGACGGCCGTCATCGTGGCGGGCCGTTCCGGCAGCGCATTCGCGGCGGAGATCGGCGTGATGCAGCTCAACGAGGAGACCGACGCGTTGCGTGCGATGGGCATGAACCCGATCGAGTTGCTGGTGGTGCCGCGCGTTCTCGCGCTGGTGATCGCGTTGCCGCTGCTGACCGTGATCGCCGATGCGATGGGACTGGCGGGAGGCGGCCTGCTGTCGCTGCTGGAACTGCATATATCGCTGCCGCAGTACACGGAGCGCCTGCGCGACGCGCTCGCGCCGACGACGTTTTGGGCCGGCCTGATCAAGGCGCCGGTCTTCGCGCTGCTGATTGCGATGGTCGGCACCTACCGCGGCATGCAGGTCCGCGAGTCCGCACGCGAACTCGGGCGGCTGACGACGCTCGCGGTCGTGCAGTCCATATTCCTAGTGATCCTGGCCGACGCGCTGTTTGCGATCCTGTACCAGAAGCTGGATTTCTGATGGCGTCCTCCGATATCAAGCCGGTGATTCGCGTGCGGGGGCTGGTCAATCGCTTCGGCGCACAGGTCGTGCATGACGGCCTCGACCTCGAGGTACGCCAGGGCGAGATCTTCGGCATGGTCGGCGGCTCCGGTTCGGGCAAGACGGTCCTGCTGCGGACCATACTGGGACTGCACGTACCCGACGCCGGCACCGTCGAGCTGTACGGCAGGATTGCTGATCGCCTGACACGCTCGGAACGAACAGAATTCGTGCAGAGCTACGGCGTCACGTTCCAGCACGGCGCCCTGATCAGCTCCCTTAACGTGGCGCAGAATATCCAGCTGCCGCTGCGCGAATACCGCGAATTTTCCGAAGAGACGCTGGACGCGCTCGCACAGCTGAATCTGTCGATGGTCGGATTGCCGGCGGACGCCGCCGCGAAATTCCCGACGCAGCTGTCCGGGGGGATGACCAAGCGAGCCGCGCTCGCGCGCGCCCTCGCGCTCGAACCCAAGCTGCTGCTGCTCGATGAGCCAACCTCGGGACTCGACCCGATTTCCGCTGCGGCCTTCGATGAGCTACTGTTATATCTGCATGCCCAGCTGCAGCTCACCGTAGTCATGATCACGCACGACCTGGATACCCTGTTTCGTACCTGCAGCCGCGTCGGCGTCATCGTCGATCATCGCATGATCAGCGATACGCTCGACGGCATACTGCAGAACCGGAACCCCTGGATTCAGGAGTATTTTCACGGACCGCGGGCCCGCGCCGCCGAAAAGGACCGGCATGGATAGAGATGCCAATTACCTGGCCGTTGGCGCGTTCGTGCTGCTGGTCATTTCAATGGCCGTCGCGTTCGTATTCTGGTACACGGATCAGCAGGGCCGGCACAGTTATGCGCGCTATGAAATTTATTTCGACGGCTCGGTCAGCGGTCTGTCGGTGGCCGGACCGGTGCGCTACCTGGGCGTGGATGTCGGCCGGGTCAAGCAGATGACAATCGATCCGGCCCGGCGCAACCGGGTCATGGTGACCGTCGACATCGATACCACGACGCCGCTCGACAGCCGCACGCGCGCTTCGCTGAGCGTGCAAGGGGTCACGGGGCTGCTCTATATCGACCTCGAGCAGGACCCGAAGTCAGCGGTAGCGGGCCCGCTCGCGCAAGGGCTGACTTATCCGGTCATCCCGTCCAAGCCGTCTGATTTCGACGTGCTGGTCAGCAATCTGCCCGCCTTGACAACGCGCATGGTCGAGTCGGTCGACCGGTTCAACCGATTGCTCAGCGATGATAATCTCGTTGCCATGAAAAAGACCTTCGAAAACGCGCGCCTTGCGAGCGAGCGCCTGCCGGCGACGATGCACGGCGTGCAGGATCTGGTTGTAGACATGCAGGGCGCTGCCCGGGAGGTGCGCGGCGCCGCCACGGACCTGCAGTCGATTACGTCGAGCACGGGCCCGGATGTCAAGGCAGCCATCGCCAACGTGCGCCTGATCACCGACCGTCTCGCGGTTACGTCGCAGAGACTGGACCAGTTCTTCGCCGACAACGGACCCGGCATCTCGCGCTTCACGAATCAGAGCCTGCCGGATCTGGAGCGTGCGCTGCGCGACACCCGCGCTGCCACGCGGGATCTTCGCGAGTTATCGCATGCCCTGAAAGAGGACCCGTCGCGGCTGATTTACGAGCCGAACAGCCGCGGTCTCGAGGTGCCCCAGTGAACGGCCTGCGGACCGCATGCGGCACCGCCCTGCTCCTCGCCGCCGCGGCAGCTCTGGCGGCGTGCGGCGGTTCCCTGTTCAGGAGCAAGGCTCCTCCCGCGTCGGTCTTCCTGTTGTCCGGACATGCGGGAACGCCCGGCCCCGGGATTGCGGCCGATCTGACCGTCATCAGACCCCTGGTTCGTTCGGGGCTCGACACCGACCGGATTGCGGCCCTGTACCCCGACCGTCGCCTGGTCTACTTCGACGGCGCGCGCTGGAGCGCACCGCTCGATGAAGTCCTGCAGGACCTGGCAATGCAGACGCTCCATACGCACGCCAGCCTGCGCAGCGTGACCAGCGACGCGTCGGCATTTGCGGCCGGGTACTGGCTCGAAATCCAGGTAACGGACTTTCAGGCCGAATATGCGGCCGGCCGTGCCAGTCCGACGGTCCACGTCCATCTCCTGGCCGCCGTCGGCAGCTCCAGCGACCGGCGAATCGTGGATCGGTTTGAGGCGGACGCGACGCAGGCGGCGGCAGACAACCGCCTGACGGCCATCGTCGCCGCCTACGAACAGGCGGCGGATACGGCACTGGAACAGGTCGTCGCCGATACCGCGCAGGCGCTCGAAAAGAGCGCGGGCGACGCCGCGCACCGTTAGCCGATTCGGCCCATGAAGAAGCCCCGGCGCTTCGCGCCGGGGCTGTCGTGCCGGGTGTCAGTGCAACTTCAGCGCCGCGCGACGAGTTCGTCTTTGTCCGGCAGTGCGGCGAGCGCCGCCCGTATCTCCGCGAGCTGGGCCTTGAGCTGGCCGATCTCGGCGTCCTGGGATGCGACGTGCCGATCCTGGGCCACGATCCTCTGCTGCTGCTTCTGCAGTTCATTGAGCAGCATCGGCGCAAGCTCGTCGTAGCGCACGCTCTGGATCCTGCCCTCGTTGTCGTGGACCACGAGCTCCGGATACACCTTGTCCACTTCCTCGGCGATCAGGCCGTACTGGACGGAACCCGTGGGGTCGGTCTTCAGGTGAAAGCTCACGGGGCGCAGCTGCGCGAGGCGTTCACTGGTGGAGCCCAGCGAGGCAATGTCGGTCTTGTAGCGCTCCGACGAGACGATGGTCCCCAGCTGCCCGTTCGCATTCACCACGACCGCTGTGCCCCCGCTCACGGTGGTTCCCCAGATGCCGCCGATGTATGTGGTCGCTGTGCCCGCGGCATTGGCACCGATGCGCGTCACGTTGTTATCGCCGCTGCTGCCCGTGACGCCGAAGCCGATATAGGTGTTGTAGCTGCCGGTCGTCACGGCATTGCCGGCCTGCGTGCCCAGGGCGGTATTGCCAACGCCCGCATTGTTGTAAAGCGCCTGGTATCCGACCGCGGTATTGTTGCCGGCGGCGGCACTGGTCATGTTGTTGAAGAGAGCGCCCGCCCCGACCGCCACGTTATAGCTGCTGTTGAGGTCGCTGGGAGACGGCAGCGTCGTCGAGGAGCTGTTCTTGTTGTTACTGAGCGCACCCACGCCCAGCGCCACGTTGTTGCTGCCGAACTGACTGAGCCCGAGCGCGCCATGGCCGTTCGCCGTGTTGTTGTTTCCGGTCAGGTTGTAATTGAGCGACGCGGACCCGGTGGCCGTGTTGTAGCTGCCGGCCGTGTTGGTAACCAGGGCTGAGTTGCCGACGGCGGTATTGCGGGTCCCGGCCAGATTGTAGTACAGGGCAGCGTTGCCGACCGCCACATTGTTGACCCCGATCGTGTTGTCGAACAGCGCCATGTGCCCGACGGCGATGTTATTGGTGCCGGTCGTGTTGTAGAAAAGCGCGTACGCCCCGGTCGCCAGATTGTGCTTGCCGGTCGTGTTGGAGAACATCGCGCCCGCCCCCAGTGCGGCGTTACCGTTTCCGGTCTGATTGTGGAACATGGCCAGGCTGCCCACCGCGGTGTTGTACGCGCCCCCGGTGTCGGCATAAAGCGCGGCCGTACCCAGCGCCGTGTTTGCGGCGCCGGTCGTGTCGCTGTCGAGCGCAGCGAGTCCGGACGCCGTGTTGGCGCATCCGCTCATGTAATAGCTGCCCTGCGTCTTGGTGGCGCTGAACGCGTAGGGAAAGCATTGCTTGGAAGGCGTCGCGACGTGCGCCAGGGCGGCCGGGCCCATTGCCGTGTTGAAGAATCCGTCGCTCAGTACGGAACTCGGATTCGGCGGCTGCGCTGCATACAGGGCCGTCGCCGACAGGCCCGTGAGCGCCATGAAACCGTGCAGTTTGAGATTCGTCATTGTTTTCTCCCCGGGATTTGAGTGATGACCACGTGCAAGGCTCTATTGTGTTTCTCGTGCGATGATCAGGATTCCGGTCCCTCGAGGTGGCACATGGATGACAGGCACTGGAACAGGCCATCTCGCCGGGCGACTTCGTTTTGACCTTATCCTAGCATGGGAATCACGCACAGCGGCCTGGAGGGCAGCGTACGCACCAGGAGCCGGTTTTTTTTCGGTGCCGGCGCGCCTTACCGGTCGGCCCCGACCTGCGCCAGCCCGAGCAGGCGCTCGAGCGCCCGGTCATAGCCATAGATATCGTGAAAGAATAGCACCGGCCCGGCCTCGGTCGCGAGCGCCGTCGCATACAGGATCATGACCGGAATCGGCTTGACGAGATTGACGCGTGTCGAGTCCGCGCCGCCGTTCATCGCCGCTTCGATCTTCTCCGGCGTCCAATCTCCCGCGGTATCGCGCAATGCATAGGCGGCGAGCGCCACCGGATCGCGCACGCGGATGCAACCATGGCTGAACGCCCGGATGGATCTGCTGAACAGGGCGCGCGCCGGCGTGGAATGCAGATAGACGTTGTGCGCATTCGGCAACATGAACTTGATCAGCCCGAGCGAGTTATCGGGTCCCGGGCGTTGCCGCAATCTGACCGATCCGGTGACCAGCCCGTGCAGGTTCTCCGGCGTCACCGGCAGGACCTGCGCTGACTCGTCGGACCCGGAGACGATTTCTAGCTGCTCCTTGTCGAGATACGCCGGATTGACGGTTGCCTTGGGCAGGACCTCCTTGCGGGTAATCGAATACGGCACGTCCCAGTACGGGCGGAAGATCACGTAGCGCATGTCTTCGGCAAACACCGGCGTCTGCGCCGGCCGGTACGCGCGCCCGACGATGACGTCCATTTGCAGGATGTCGGCCGCCCGGTCCTGCGTTGACCGGAACGCGAACAGCCTGAACTGCGGGATGTTCACGATGATTGGCGGAGCCTGGAACGGCGGCAACCAGCGCCAGCGCTCGAGGCCGAGCTCGATCTGGCGGATCCGTTGCGCGACCGGAACATTGAGCTCGCGGATCACCGCCTTTCCGAGCACGCCGTCCGGATCGAGCTGTACGCGTGACTCGAATCGCGTGATCGCCTGCACCAGCGCGGGGTCGAGCGTCTGTCCCGCAGATGCGATCGCGGCGCCCGCATCGAGGTCGCCTATCGCGATCAGCGTCTCGCGCAGCGCCGGCGCTCCCGCATAGTTCTCGCCCGGCCGGACCGAATGTCCCTGCAGCGGCGGCAATCGCGGCAGCGGCGGACCGTCCGCGATCCGGCGGTAGCGCGCGAGCGCATCCTTCAGCAGCCGGTAGTGGTAAAACGGCGGCTCGATGGCGGCGATGACGGCATGCGCATCCGCCGCACTCGCCAGGCTCTCCAGGCTCGCGCCCGCATCGAACGGCGGCGCGGCCTTGCCGAGATCAAAGCCCGCCGCGTGCGGATCGACGCGGCCCGCATGCACGTGCCGGATGAAACGCAGCGCAGCCGCCGAGATGGCGATATCGACGGGTATTGCCTGCAGGATATCGGCAGCGGCGAGTTCCTGCGCATTGCGGATCGGCCCGGATTCGGTCCGGATCCGATAATCCTCGGGCCGCAGACCATAATCATCCGCCGCCGCCAGCA
>CAVPNS010000007.1:0-557470 GCA_963706815.1 uncultured Gammaproteobacteria bacterium | reverse complement strand
GCGTTGTGCAGTTTGCGGCCCAGCAGAGCGCCGGCGTCGCCAGCATCCCCAACCCCATCGCCGCCCCAGCCAATCCTGCGCGCCAACCAAGCATCTCTTTTTGGATTCCTTCTGGCCGCGCAACAGTTTTCGAGCGTCGGCTGACCACTGATAGTCTAGTACAGGTAAGCGGTAACGGAATTCCGCGGTCCCGACGCGCCTCCAATGGCAAACGGGCCCGGGAGTGATCCTTCAATGCGCATTGCGGTTCTCAGCAAATTCCGGCGGATCTTCGCGCTCCGATCGAACCCGGCGTGCGTTGCTTTTTGTCTGCTCGCCGGAGGCCTGGCAGGATTCCTGACCTTTATGCCTTCGATGTCAGCCCAGACCGCGGCCGGCACGAATCCCGCCCAAACTGCACCCGCAAAGAGGCCGGTTCATCACGCCCACAAGCCCGTGAAGCCGGTCGTTCCTGAGCCCGCGCCCGTTGTCACGCCCCCGCCGCCGGAGTTGCCGAAATGGCCGGTGAATGATGCCGCCGGGCCAGCCTCCGTAGTTCTGGATAGCACCGGTCTGCGCATCGATGCCTCCAACTCAAGCCTGCAGGCGATTCTCAAAGAAGTTTCGACGGAGACCGGCGTCAAGGTGGAAGGGCTCTCCGGCGACGAACGGATCTATGGGGTCTATGGCCCTGGCCGCCCGCGCGACGTGCTTACCCAGCTTCTCAATGGCTCGGCGTACAACGTGCTCATGATCGGGGATCAGGGCCAGGGTTCTCCGCGCGAATTGGTTCTCACCGCTCGCCAGACGGGGCCTGCGCAGCCCGCGGTGCGCAACAACACGAACAACGAAGAAGATGATGTGGAAGAGCCGCCGGCTGTCGTGGAGCCGCCCGCCCAGCCCAACCCGCCGCAGCCAACTCGTCCCCCTGGCGCGCCGACCCCTGGACCGCCGCGCACCCCGCAGCAGATCATGCAGGAGATGCAGCAGCGCCAGCAGCAAGTCAATCCCCCGCAGAATTAAGAAAAGCAGGGAACAGGGATCAGGGAATTCGCTGGCGTCCTGAGCCTGGGGTCGCATCACAAAACACGCGCTGTCATCCTGAGCGAACGGGGCCCCAAACGCTTTTCAGTTTGGGGGTGGTGAGTCGAAGGATCTGCGGTTGCACTTCGATGACTTTCAGGCGAACATGGCTGCGTTTCCCTGTTCCCTGATTTATTGAACGTTTTCCGCCGCCATGGTCTTAACAGCCGGCATCTCAACCTTGGCAGCCGCGCGGGCCGCCCGTGGCCGCATCACGAAGAAAACCGCCTTTAATGCCGCAAGAGCCGAAAGAAGCCCAAACGCCATCGAGCAAACCCCCGCCCCGGCCAGCATCGCTAAATTCAAGATATCCGTCATCTAATTTTCCGCCTCAGCCTTCTCGGCTCCGATTCGGTTACTTCCTTCCCGGGCATCAACTCGAAGCTGCAGTTTTGGCGAGGCCGGAAAAAATCTACTATTCCATTCTCGCAGAACAACATGCTCTACAAGGTCTGATGCTATTGACGAACAAAGCACCTGCGATAATTACCAAAGACACGTAGACAAGGAGATTCCGCATGTCTGAACCGACCGTTGCCCAAAGAGGCCCCTACCCCGTCGCCGTCGAAGCCGGCAAAAGCTACTACTGGTGCGCCTGCGGACTGAGCGCCAACCAGCCCCTCTGCGACGGCAGCCATAAGGCAGACTGACCTTACCCCGGTGAAGTTCGAGGCCACCGAAACCACAACCGTCTATTTCTGCGGCTGCAAGCACACAAAAACCCCGGTAGTCTGCGACGGCAGCCACCAGCTCCTCTGACTCCGGGCGTGTGGACCTTCTTTCGCCCCCGGCCGGACGAAGGGTACGGGCTTCAGCCCGTACATATGGTCCGTAAAATCCTCGGGGCTTTAGCCCCTGAGGGACGGCTCGCCAAACCGATCCACAAACCACCGGGCCTTGTATCATGGATGTGAGGTCTGCCCCAATTTACCCCTGTGCGGTGCTCCTACGCCGTCCGGTAAGCTGCGGAACCCCTGAAATCCATCATGCCCATCACTCACATCTCGGTGCGCGGGGCGCGCCAGCACAATCTGCGCGACATCAACGTGCGCATCCCGCGCAACACGCTCACGGTGGTCACCGGCCTCTCCGGCTCGGGCAAGAGTTCGCTCGCCTTCGACACCATCTACGCCGAGGGCCAGCGCCGCTACGTCGAAACGCTCTCCGCCTACGCGCGCCAGTTTCTCGACCAGATCGAGCGGCCCGATGTGGACTCGATCGAAGGCCTCAGCCCGGCCATCTCCATCGAGCAGAAGACCACCAGCCGCAGCCCGCGCTCCACCGTGGGCACCATCACCGAGATCTACGACTACCTGCGCCTGCTCTACGCCTCGGTCGGCACGCCGCACTGCCCCAACTGCGGCCGGCCCATCGCCCGCCAGACCGCCGAGCAGATTGTGCAGCGCATCCTCGAGCTCGGCAACGGGCGAGCGCGTCACCGTCATGGCGCCCATCGTGCGCGGCCGCAAGGGCGAGTTCAAGGATCTGCTCGATCAGCTTGACCAGCAGGGCTTTCGCGCCCGCGTCGACGGCGAGATGCGCGACCTCTCCGAGCCGCTCCTGCTCGACCGCCGCAAGAACCACACCATCGAAGCGGTCATCGATCGCATCCTGCTCGAAGCCACTCCGCCCCGGTCGCCGACCTGCGCCTGCCGCCGAACCTGCGACCCGCCGGCAAGCCCTCCGTCGAAAAGCGCCTCGAGCCGCCGTCACCAAGGCCCTGCAACTGGCCAACGGCCTGGTGCTGGTCGCCGTCGCCGGACGCGCGAGGAGCAGTTGTTCTCCTCCTCGATGGCCTGCCCCGACTGCGGCCTCGACGTGCCCAAGCTGGAGCCGCGCAGCTTCAGCTTCAACTCCACCTTCGGCGCCTGCCCGGAGTGCCACGGCCTCGGCTCGCTCTACGACCTCGACCCCGCCAAGGTCATCACCGACTGGTCGAAGCCGCTGCTCGATGGCGGCCTCGGCCCCGGCTCGGCTTCGCAATACCTGCTCAAGCTCATCCACCTGGCCGCCGACCGCTACAAGATCGACCTCAAGACTGCCCTTTGAAGATCTGCCGCCGCAAGCAGCAGCACATCCTGGTCTACGGCCCGCCCAAGGGCGAAGCGCCGCGCACCGGCTTCCACGGCATTCTCGCCTTCCTGCGCGACTCGCATCGAAGAGGCCCGCAGCGACGGCTATCGCGAGTACATGATGAACTTACATGTCGGCCACGCCCTGCCCGGTCTGCCGCGGCAAGCGCCTGCGCCCGGAGTCGCTGGCGGTCAAGATCGGCGGCCTCTCCATCGCCGACTTCACCGCCCTGCCGCTCAACCGCGCGCTCTCGGCGGCCATCAACCTCAACTTCACCGCGCGCGAAGCGCTGGTCGCCGAGCGCATCCGCCACGAGATCGTCGAGCGGCTCGAGTTCCTCTGCGCCGTCGGCCTCACCTACCTCTCGCTCGATCGCAACGCCGCCACGCTCTCCGGCGGCGAGGGCCAGCGCATCCGCCTGGCCACGCAGATCGGCTCGCGCCTGCGCGGCGTGCTCTATGTTCTCGACGAGCCTTCCATCGGCCTGCATCAGCGCGACAACAATCGCCTGATTGAGGCGCTGGAACAAGCTGCGCGATCTGGGCAACACCGTGCTGGTCGTCGAGCACGATGAAGACACCATCCGCCACGCCGATTACGTTCTCGATCTCGGCCCCGGCGCAGGCCGCCTGGGCGGCTACGTCGTCGCCGCAGGGCACGCCGGCCGAGATCATGGCCTGCCCGGAGTCGCTCACCGGCCGCTATCTCTCCGGCGCAGCCGACCATGCTGCAGCGCGCCCAGCCGCGCCCGCTCACCGGCAAGTGGCTCACCGTCACCGGCGCGCGCGAGCACAATCTGCAGGACGTCACCATCCGCATTCCGCTGGGCGTGATGACCGTGGTCACCGGCGTCAGCGGCAGCGGCAAAAGCACGCTGATCAACGACATTCTCTACCGCTCGCTGGCGCAGACCATCTACGGCTCGCGCGAGGAGCCCGGCGCGCACGACACGCTCACCGGCGCCGAGCAGATCGACAAGGTGGTGCGCATCGACCAGTCGCCCATCGGCCGCACGCCGCGCTCCAATCCCGCCACCTACACGCAGGTCTTCTCGCCCATCCGCGACCTCTTCGCCATGCTGCCCGAGTCGCGCGAGCGCGGCTACAAGCCGGGCCGCTTCAGCTTCAACGTCACCGGCGGCCGCTGCGAGAGCCTGCCAGGGCGACGGCCAGCGCCGCATTGAAATGAACTTCATGCCCGACGTCTACGTGCAGTGCGAAGTCTGCAACGGCCGCCGCTACAACCAGGAGACGCTGGCCGTAAAGTTCCACGGCCACTCCATCGCCGACATTCTCGACCTCACCATTGAAGACGCGCTCGCCGTGCTGGCCGACGTGCCGCAGGTGCGCCAGAAGCTGCAAACGCTGGTCGATGTCGGCCTGGGCTACGTGCATCTCGGCCAGAGCGCGACCACGCTCTCCGGCGGCGAGGCGCAGCGCATGAAGCTGGCCCGCGAACTCATCAAAGCGCCAGACCGGCCGCACGCTTTATCTGCTCGACGAGCCCACCACCGGCCTGCACTTCGACGATGTGCGCAAGCTGCTCGAAGTGCTGCACCGGCTCGCCGATCTGGGCAACTCGGTCATCATCATCGAGCACAATCTCGACGTGATTCGCAACGCCGACTGGATTCTCGATCTCGGCCCCGAAGGCGGCGAAGACGGCGGCCGCATCGTCGGCGAAGGCCGCCCGGCCAAGATTGCCGCCACTCCCGGCTCCTACACCGGCCAATTCCTCAAGCGCTACTACACCACCGCCAACGGGCGCCTCGAATCGGTCGAGCCCGATGACACGGACTCCTCGCTCAACGCTATTCAAGCCGAGCCTCCGACCGCCGTCGAAGCACCCTCCTCGAGCAAGAAGGCAAAGGCAGCAAAGCCCGCCGCCAAATCCGGCCCCCGCAAAAAGAAAACGGGCATGCCATGAGCACCTTGCCCGAGCATGATCCGCTCGCTCCCGAATCCGCATCTCCAACGGAGCCGAAGCTCGCCTCGTCTGCTGAGCCAGCGCTCGGCCTGAACGTGCAACCCAACCTCATCGAGCATCCGGGCTGCGAATTCCCCGTGCAGCAGGAGCTGTTTCAGCCCACTTATCCCGCGACACTCCCAGATACCCCGCCCCTCGCGGATCTCGCGCCCGCCAACCCGGACATGCGTCCGCAATATGCCCCCGCTTATTCAGCTCCCTGGGAAACGCCCGTCGTTCCTCGCTATCCTCGCATTCCGCACTTCGGCCATGTCCTGGTGTTGCTCGTGCTCGCGATCATCGGATGGGTCGGTGCCGGACTCGTCGGCTATCTCGGCATCAAGCTGCATCTCTACGGCGTCACGACCCTGCAGCAAGCCACGACCGACATCCACTACACGCTCGGCACCATGGCGCTGCTCTACCTCTTCACCTTCATTCTGGCGTGGATGATCCTTCCGTTGTTCTGGAACCGCAGCTTCCTCGCCGGCCTGCAATGGAACGGCGACGCGTGGTTCCGTTATCGCGGACGCCTCTTCGCCGCGGCCTGCGTGTGCTTTGTCCTGGCAATGATCGACGAGGTCGTTCTGCCCGGCCCCTCCAACGCGCCCATCGACGAACTCTTCAAGACGCGCACCGCCGCGTGGCTGCTCTTCGCGTTTGGCGTGACCGTCGCGCCCCTGTGCGAGGAGATCATCTTCCGCGGCTTCCTTCTTCCCGCCTTCTCCACCGCCTACGACTGGACGATGGAAAAAATCAAGGGACTGCCCGCGCCGCCGTTGGGCCCGCTCGACGCACCGCGCTGGTCGCTCCCGGCCATGATTTTCGGATCGATTTTGACCAGCATTCCCTTCGCCGCCATGCACGCCGAGCAGACCGGCTACTCCCTCGGCCCATTTGTGCTTCTTTTCTGCGTCAGCATGGTTCTCTGCCTGGTGCGCCTCGGCACGCGCTCCCTCGCCTGCAGCATCTTCGTCCACGCCTCGTATAACTTTCTGCTCTTCTCCCTGATGCTCATCTTCACCGGCGGCTTCAAGCACCTCGACAAGATGTGAAGAGGAAGGGAATGAAAGAACAGGGACTAAGGGGACTAAGAGACTCAGGGACTGAGTCGGTTGTCCCATCTCCCTCGATTCGGGGATCCCGTGACTCACCGGGTGCCCCATGTCCCTCGCACTTGGGGACATGGGATTCATCGAAGCCAACTTGCGAACTCAATCCCAGTCCCTCAGTCCCTCAGTCCCTCAGTCCCTTAAAATAATCTTCGATGCCCACCGAATCCCACGCCCAGCAACTTCTCGCGCTCCTCGCCCGCCTCAGCTTCCGCCTCGGCCAGTTCAAGCTCTCCTCCGGCGGCACCAGCGACTACTACATCGACTGCCGCACCACCACGCTCCACGCCGAAGGCGGACGCCTCACCGGCCACGCCATTCTTGAACTCTTCGAGGAGCAACAATATCCAGGCAGAAGCCGTCGGCGGCCTCACCATGGGCGCCGACCCCATCGTCTCCAACGTCGCCACCGCCAGCGCATGGCGCGCGCCAACCAGATCCCAGCAGCTCCGCTGCTCCACGGCTTCCTGGTCCGCAAAGCCGAAAAGGCCCACGGCACCGGCCGCCGCATCGAAGGCTTCTGCCGCGAAGGGCGCGCGCGTCATCATCGTCGACGACGTCTGCACCACCGGCGCCTCCACCATCAACGCCATCGAAGCCGCCCGCGAAGCCGGCATGATCGTCGCCGCCGTCGTCTGCATCGTCGAGCGCCAAGAAGCCAACGGCCGCCCCGCCGTCGAAGCCGCCGCAGCCGGCGCGCCCTTCCTCGCCCTCTTCACCGCCAACGACGTCCGCGCCGAGCACGTGAAGCAGCTTTCAGCCTCTAGCTTCTAGCTCGGCCGATTCCCGATAAACTAGAGATAGCCCTCATCTCCCAGGCCGGCAGGCCGAGAGCTAGCAGCTAGAAGCTAGCGGCTAGCAGCTGCTTTATGGATTTCCACGAGAAAATTCGCACCCTCCCCACGCAGCCCGGCGTGTACCTTTACAAAAACGTCGAGGGCGAGGTCATCTACGTCGGCAAGGCAAAGAACCTTCGCTCGCGTGTGCGGTCCTATCTCCTCGAAGCCAACCAGGCCAACGCGAAAACCGGCTCGCTCATGCGGGAGGCCGTCGATCTCGACTACATTCTGGTCGCCAACGAACACGAAGCCCTCGCCCTTGAGAACAATCTCATCAAGCAGCGCAAGCCGCGCTTCAACATCCTGCTGCGCGATGACAAAACGTATCCCTACGTCAAGCTCACACTGGGCGATCGCTACCCCAAGGTTTTCGTCACCCGTCGCCTGCGGAAAGACGGCAGCGCGTACTACGGCCCCTATTTTCCCGGCAACCTCGCCTACCGCATCGTCGAGCTCATCCATCGCAGCTTTCTCATTCCGAGTTGCAAGGTTGACCTGTCGCGCTATCATCCGCGCGCCTGCCTGCAGTACTACATTCATCGCTGCCTTGGCCCCTGCGTCGAAGGCTTCACCGATCCTGAAATCTACGGCCGCGCCGTTCGCGACGCACAGCTTTTTCTTGAAGGCCGCGCCTCCGAGCTTGAACGTAATCTCACCGCCCGCATGAACGCCGCAGCCGAAGCTCAGCAGTTCGAAGCCGCGGCGCGCCTGCGCGACCAGCTCTCGACGGTCCATCAGCTTCAGGAAAAGCAGCGCATCGCAACGGTGGAGCAAAACGACGACGCCGATGTCTTCGGCTATCACTTTGAGGCGGACGCGCTGGCCGTGAATTTGTTCCACGTGCGCGCCGGCAAAATCGTCGACCGCCGCGAATTCTTCTGGGAAGACCTGCCCGAGCTTCTCGAAGGGCCATCCGCGGATACGTCGGATCCCCAACAAGATCTGGGTACCCCAGAGCCTGCCCTGAGCTTGTCGAAGGGTCTCGACCTTGAGACCAGGGATACAACGAACCAAGGCCTTGTAACAGGGCACGACTTCAGTCGTGCCGATCGAACACTCCCCAAGAGCGGGGCTTCAGCCCCCGAAGAAAAATTCCACTCCGGCCCCGTCTTCAGCGCCCTGCTCACCCAGCTCTACCTCGACCAGCCCTACGTCCCGCGCACCATCCTCGTCCCCGTCGACTTCCCCGATCGCGAAACCCTCGCCGGCCTGCTCAGCGAGCGCGCCAACCATCGCATCGAAATCGCCGTCCCCCAGCGCGGCGAAAAGCGTTCCCTCGTCGACCTCGCCGGCCAGAACGCCAAGCAGTCCTACATCCAGCGCTTCCGCGTTCTCGAGCCGTCGCGCAAAGCTATTCAGGAGGCGCTCGCCGACGCACTCATGCTCCCCGAGCTGCCGCGCCGCATTGAATGCTTCGACATCTCGCACATCCAGGGCGCCGAGACCGTCGCCTCCCTCGTCGTGTGGGAAGACGGCAAGATGAACAAGTCGCTCTACCGCAAATTCAAAGTGATGACAGTGCTCGGCGTCGACGACTTCGCTTCCATGCGCGAAGTCGTCTATCGCCGCTACAAGCGCCTCCTCGAAAATTCCAAAGAAAACACCTCGCTCAACGCCGCGAGCGAATCTGCTTTGAAAGGGCACGACTTCAGTCGTGCCGATAAGACCGCAAAAAACGAGGGGGCTTTAGCCCCCGAGGCAAACAAATCCAAAGAGCCCAAGACCATGCCCAGCCTCATCCTCATCGATGGCGGCCTCGGCCAGCTCCACGCCGCCGCCGACGCGCTTGAAGCCCTCGGCCTCACCACCCAGCCCCTCGCCTCCATCGCTAAGAAAGAAGAAGTAATTTACCTCTACGGCAACGAGGACGAGCCCGTTGTCCTCGACCGCCGCTCCCCTGTGCTGCATCTGGTCCAACTCATTCGCGACGAGAGCCATCGCTTTGCGGTCGGCTATCACCGCCAGCGCCGCGCAATGCGCGACCGCGCCTCCGAGCTGCTCGACATTCCCGGCGTCGGTCCGCAAACCCGTCAGCGTTTGCTTATCCATTTCGGCAGCCTGCGCGATGTGCAGCAGGCAACGGCAGAATCATTGGCCTCCGTCGTCCCGCGCAAAACTGCGGAGATCATCTGGCAGCACTTCCATCAGCCCCAGGCAACGCAAACGGAAAAGAGCTAGCCAGTCACGGCAACCATGAGCCCACAGCCCATGCAGATTCGGTTTGAATTCACGTTCGAGGACTATCTCGCGGCCGAGAGCCTCCACGCCACGCGCAGTCTCGGCTCACGCATCGAAACCATTTTGAATTATTGGATCGTCCCCTTCATCGGCGCGCTGGGCCTGGCCTGCGCGCTGCTCCTGGTGCGCGATCGCAGTTCGCAAGAATCCGCCATCACCCTGTTCGTCATCGGCCCCTTGTTGCTTGTCTACCCCGTCTTTCTGCGCATTCGGCTGAGGCGCGCCTACATTCGCAATCAAAGCGGCCCTGAAGAGCGCACCATGACCTTTGAGCCCGGGCGCCTGGTGATCGAAGGCCCGGATTCACGAAGCGAAATGAACTGGAAGGCGATCAAGTCGTATCGCGTCGGCGACAAAGTGATGCTCATCTATCTCGCCCCGGGGCGTTTCATCCCCATCCCCAAACGCGCCTGCTCCGATGCGCTGGTCCAGGAGATTCACTCGTTACTGATGCGCAAATTGATGATCGAGCGCAACTGAGGCCGGCCTCACTCCGCCTTGGGCCGCACATCATCCTTGTTGGCCATCTGCTTGATCAGCTTCCCCATATAGCTGTCGCCATCAAAAGCATCGGGAGAGATCACGCCGACATTGCGCACCAGCCCTTCCGCATCGAGCACAATGGCGAGCGGATAGTCGATCGCGCCAAAGCTCTTCGCCGCCGAGGCTGTGATGAGCATGGTAGCCGTGCCTTGCACATCTTTCAGATCGTCGTCGTGCAGCCCTTGCACGCCCATCTTCGCCTCATCGGGAAACATCAATCCATACGCATGAATCGGCACATTGCCATTGACCACGCCAAACTGCGTCAGCGGCTTCATCATGTGCCGGCACTGGGTGCACCAATCCGGAAACAGCACCAGCACCGTCGCCACGCCAAAGTCCGGCCCGATCTGCGTCTTCGTCGTCTTCGACAAAAGGGCCCGCTTGATCTCGAGCTGCGGAAGCCGCTCGCCCAGCAGCGCGTACTGCGTCTTGATGCCTTCAATGCGGGTGCGATCCTCCCACGGCAACTTCGCTGGATCACCCAGCGCGCCCTCCAGCTCTCCCATGGTTGTCGCGGCGCCGCGCTCATCGCCCGAGTAGCGCTCGAGAAATGCGAGCTCCGCTCCCGACTCAAACAGCGCGCCCAATCCGATCACCGCGTCTCCATGCGTTGCCGTCAGCGCCTTGCCCGTCGCCAGAGCCTTCACCAGGGTCATATGCTCCTGCATGCCCAGCGTTACTGCCGCTTGATTGCCGGCCTTCTCCAAATTGTCTTTCAGATAACGCAGCGCATACGCGACCTCGGCGTCATACGGCAGCGTGGCCAGCATCTCGTTCGCTGTCTTCACCGCATCGTCCATCCCGTTCAGATGCACCTGCGCGGTCAGCTTGAGCGCATAGGCCTGCGCTCGATGCCCGTCTGCCCCGCCCGCAATGTAGGCCTGAGAGGCGGTCTCCGCATCATTCCAGTGCTGGCCAAGCGAGCACAGGCGCGCGAAGTCAAACAGATCGTCTCCCGCGTAGCTTTCGACGCGGCCCTCTGCGCATGCCTCACCCGCCTTGCGAATCCCCACAGCCAGCGCCCCCACTTCAGCATCCGACCAGTTCTCCATCGAACTCCGCACCACTTCAAGAGGCCGCACAGATTCCTTGTAAGCCTCGCCCGGAAGCTCCGCCGGAGGTTTCTGCACCTCAGGTTGCGCCGGCGCAGTCGACACAGGTTGTTGTTCCGGAACGGAGGGCGGCGTTGACTGCGCGCCCAGGCGAGCGGCAGCTGTGATCACAACCAGCGCAACGCCGGCGCATCCCGCCGCCTTCCTGAAAACCTCATTCTGCATTCGACCTCCGCCCCTTTGGCCTCTATTTGACTTCCAATTCGCGCTCTTCGTTTATTGGCTTAGACACCACCCGCAACATTCCAGTTCCCGCGGATATTGTCTGTCTGTTCCCTGTTCTCTGTTCCCTGTCCACTTTTCTGCTTCCCCCTTCAATGCTACGATGTTTTGCATGTTGGGAACCAAGGCATTCCCGGCCATTTTGGCCCTCTTTTGCGCAGCCTGCGCGGCCCAGCAGGCTGCCGACACGGCGCGCCCCGCGTATGACGGCTCCGACGCCCCAAACGCTCCCCGGCAGATTCATGTCGATCAGGATTGCCGCATCCTTCCCTCCCACGACCAGTTGCTTCCCGGAAAAAAGACTCAACCCTATTCCGACTCCAACATCTGCCATATCGAAACCGTCCTCCACTCACAGCACATGGAAGAACGCGTCGATGGCAATGTCCTTCTGCGCAACTGGGTCACGATTCAGGAGCATGAGTTTGTCGTCCGGAACATCACCGATCAGCGCGTCGTGTTCATGGTGCAGCAGGCCGTGCCCAAAGGCTGGGCCGTCGACTCCGATCCCCAACCCACAACGGTCGTGAATGGCATCGCATCGTTCCCCGTCTACGCCGACCCGGGCCAGATTGTCCGCCTCCATGTAGGCATGCGCCACGAGTCGCCACTCCGCCCCAAGCCGATCTAGGACTAGCGCAGCTCTTTGCACCTCATCAACCTTAAAAAACAAAGCCATCCCCGCGCTCCCAATTCGACCTCAACCCAGTCAAAGTGTGCATGGCAACAAACCCGCAACGCTCGCAGGGTTTTGCTTTGACCGCGCGCCCCCCAGAGCTGGACATCCGAGACCGCATCCGCTTCCTCAATCAACAACGACTGCCCGCCCTCATCACAGCCGAGGGCAATGAGTCTCTGGCCGGACTATTTTCAGCATCCACCACCCAGCTCACGGCCGCTCTGCACGAACACGGAGCCATTCTTTTTCGCGGCTTCAACGTCGCCACGACCGAGGATTTTCAGGCTGCCGCCGCCCACTGTTTCGGGTGCCTGCCGCGTGCCTACATTGGCGGCATCAGCCCGCGCGGCGAGGTCAAGCGCGGTGTCTACGAGTCCACAAAATTTCCCCGTCGCCTGCCGATTCCGCAACACAACGAGATGTCGTATCTGCCCAACCCTCCCCGCACCCTTGCCTTCTTTTGCCAGGTTGAGCCCGAGTGGGGCGGCGAGACACCCCTGGCCGACGCGCGCATCATCCTCAGCCGCATCCCGCCCGGGATTCGTCGTAAACTCGAGCGCCACGGCGTCCGCTATCACCGCAATCTTTGCGGACCTGGCAGGAATGCGCTGCTCAGCTCCCTGAACCGTGTGCTGCCCCTCCGTAATTCGTGGATGGAGGCCTTCTCCACGACCGACCCGCGGCAGGTGGAGTCCATTTGCGCCCAGCATGACGCCCACGTCCATTGGGATGGCGAGCAAAGCGCGCACATCACCAACACGCTGCCCGCCACGCAGGTGCACCCCGACACCTTCGAGCGCGTGTGGTTCAACCAGCTCTCTACCTTTCTCGCCGTGCCCCACGAGATCGGCCTCTGGCGCTGGCTCCTTTACCGGACGGTCTATCCGAAGTCCGCACGTCGCTCGCTGCACGCAACGCTTGGCAATGGTGAGCCGATCAAGCTGCACGATCTGTTTGCCATCTACAAGGCGATTAAAAGCGCGACAGTCGCGTTTCCCTGGCAACGCGGCGATTTCCTGCTCATCGACAACTACCTCGTCACGCACGGACGCAGGCCGTTTCGCGGCAAGCGCCGTATCCTGGTCTCAATCCAATAGCGTCTCAATCCCAGAGCGCTTCGATCCGCGCGCCCGGGCCTGAAAACAGCCCATTTCACGCCTTTTGGGCCCGTGACATGCCGGCCGCTAAATCGAATCGCTATGTGCGCTATAGGACAGTAAGCCTTTCAAATTCAAAATATAGTCATTACCGAGGCGGAAGACCGCCCCAGTCAGAGACGCAATTAGTCCCGTGAACCCGACGGCTATCCCTTGCGACTGATGCAAAGGATGGCTGTCTCCGAATGGCGAACGGCGCCTCAAATCTGATCCTTAATGCCCTCCCCGGGCCCCAGCGCGAGGCGCTGATTACCCGCATGGAACCCGTCTCTCTACCCATCGGGACTGTTCTCTACCCCACCGGCGAGCACCCTAAATTTGCCCACTTCATGACCTCAGGCATCGCCTCCGTGGTCACTTTCATGAATAGCGGAACCGGCGCCGAAGTCGGGCTCATCGGTCATGAAGGCCTGGTCGAAGCAGTCAACCTGATCGGTCCCGCTCGGCCCCCCATGACTGCCTTCATCCAGGTAGAAGGCACGGCGCTCCGCATGAGTTTTTCAAAGCTGCAGGAAGAGCTCCACCTCCTCGGGTCCCCCTTGCCGCGGATCCTGGAGTTTGTACAATCACAGGGATTCATCCTCAGCCAGCTTGCCGCCTGCAATGGCCTGCATGAAATCGTGCAGCGCCTTGCCCGTTGGCTGCTTATGGTGCAGGATCGCGTGGAAAGCGAGAAGTTCTATCTCACCCAGGAGTTTCTCGCCGAGATGCTCGGCAGCCGCCGCACCAGTGTCACCCTCGCCGCAGGAAACCTCCAGAAGCTGGGACTCATCGAATATCGCCGCGGCCACATCACCATCAGCAATCGCGAAGGGCTCATGGCCGCCGCATGCGAATGCTATCCCATCGTTCATCGCCTTTCGGCTGGCCTCTACAACCATGTAGCACCGCCCAACGGCCACGCCTGACAGTATTCGGAAAAACAGAAGGCTTCAGCCTGAATAAGCATCGGAACATCCGGCTTCAGCCGCGGACAATTGCGCAATGCCCTCTGCCCTGCCAACTTGACTTCGCCTGCCATTCCAGCCGATCATCGCCTGTTCGGAAATCGACCATCCACCCTCATCAAAGGAATGACCATGAACCGAAGAACCCTCCTCCAACAAATGCCCATCCTCGCCGTCCTCACTGCGGCGACGCCCATGGCTGTGCAAGCGCAAAGCCCTGCCCAGGTCCCGTCTGAAAAAGTTGCCGAGGGCCAGGCCGCTGCCCTCAAGCTGCTCAAGCTGATGGATACAGACAAGAGCGGCAAAGTCTCGCGGGCTGAGTTCATGGCCTTCATGGCGGCGGAGTTTGACCGACTCGACCTGAATCACGATGGCGAACTCGATGTGGCCGAGCTTGAGCAGTTGCAGATCAACCATCGCGGCGGGCACACGCGCTAGCAGAATTTCAACCTTCGAATCCAAAAGCCATCCGCCTGCAAATGCCGTAATCTGGACAGCAGAATCAAGGAAGGTTCCCCTGTCCTCAACTCCGTCACCAACCAGCTCACTCGGCGCGCGCGATCCGCTGCGCCCCGCGCTCTGGCTCGCGGCTATCTTTGCCGCTGTTACCTTCCTCGTCCACTTTGTCAGCTCGCTCTGGGGCAGCCATGTCGGCTACGGCTTCTTCCGCGATGAGCTCTACTTCCTGGTTTGCGGACACCATCCCGCCTGGGGCTATGTCGACCAGCCGCCCCTCGTCGCCCTGCAGGCCCGCATCGCCGAAACGCTCTTTGGCCTTTCGCCCACCGGCATCCGCATCCTCAGCTTCGCTGCCGGCGGCGTCAACGTCGGGCTCACCGGCCTGATCGCCTGGCAGCTCGGCGGACGCCGCACCGCGCAGGCCCTGGCCATGATGGCTGTCCTCGCTGCACCCGTCTTCCTCGGGAATTCAAATTACCTGTCGATGAATTCCTTCGAATCCCCGCTCTGGATGGGAGCACTTCTGGTGCTGCTGCGCATCGCCGATGGCTCGACAAATCCCCGCGCGTGGCTCGTCTTCGGACTGCTCTGCGGCATCGCCATTGAGAACAAGCACTCGACTGTGTTTTTTCTCGTCGCGCTTCTCATCGCCTTGATCATCAGCCCGCAGCGGCGCATGCTTCTTTCCAAATGGATGCTCGCCGGGGTGGGCGTGCTGATCCTGCTCGCGCTGCCCAACTTCATCTGGCAAGTGATCCATCACTTCCCCACCTACGAGCTGCTCAATGGCATTGCCCACTCCGACAAGAACATCATTCTTCCGCCGCTTGCCTTTCTTCGAGAACAAGTCAACATGCTGCTGATCCTCAGCGCTCCGGTCTGGATCGGCGGCCTCATCTGTCTCGCGTTTTCGCGCCACGGCCGCCCCTGGCGCTTCGTCCCCATCACCTATCTCCTCTTTCTCGGCATGATGATGGCCATGCATGCCAAGGACTACTACGTCGCGCCGTTTTATCCTGTCCTGTTCGCCGCTGGAGCCGTCGCCTTTGCCCAGCTCACGCAGCGCAACTGGCCTTTGATGGTCTACACCCGCATTCTTGCCGTCACGCTTATCGTTGCCACCGGGCCCGTCATGCTCACCATTCTCCCGCCCGACAAGTACACCGCCTACGCCTCCCGCCTCGGCGCTAACAAGGTCCGATCAGAAAAATTCACAAGCCCGCTGCCGCAGTATCTCTCTGATCGCTTCGGCTGGCCGCAGATGGTCGAGGGCTTCGCGACGCGCTACAACGCCTTGCCTCCCGACGTGCGCGCCCACACCGGCATCTTCTGCGGAAACTATGGCGAAGCCAGCGCGGTCAACGTGCTCGGCGCAAAGTACGGCCTGCCCACCGCAATCAGCGGCCATCAAAATTATTTCTATTGGCGATGGAACGGCTACACCGGTGAGTCGATGCTGACCCTCGGCAACGATCCCGCCGACTACAAAGACAGTTGGGAAGAAGTCATCGATCTCGGCCCCTTTGACGCCCCCTGGATCATGGATCACGAACACCACCACTACTTCTGGCTCCGCCATCGCAAGCGCACCTACGCCCAGGACTGGCCCGACTTCAAGTATTGGTATTGAGAAGTCCGACTGCCTTCCAGGATGAGACAGCACTTCACAGTTACACCGCCGTAGCGCTCGGTGCTGGCTGAATCTTGTACGCGTTCTCGAAGCGAACGCGAATGAGCCAATAAATCATCACCGGGAACGGCAGCACGGCGAGCACCGTGAGCAAGATTGAGCCACGCAGAAAAGCGGGAAAGAGCTGTTGCTTTCCAAGGAAGAAAGAACCAGTTGCGATGAAGAGTCCAAAGCACATGCGCCAGAGGTGGCGCGTGATCCGCTGCCGGCTGGAAGTCTGACCGCGAGCGAGCATACGAATATCTCCGGAAGAGGCAAACACAAGCACCGCTCCCACGAAGAAGGCCATGCCGGTCGGGGCATTGGGGTCCGCGGTGGAGGGATTAAGGGCACCGTGAATGGCGAAGGTCAGGATCGCGGCTGCTCCCCCGACGCCAACGAGAAATGCTCCCCAGTCAAGCGCGCCCTTCTTTGTGCGACGGCCGGCAAGCCATGCGGTGGAAATCATATAGAACGTGACGACGCTTCCGATGATATTGCCGGTCTGGGATTTGAGGATCGCTAGAACGAAACCGCTTGAGGCCAGCGTCAGCATCGCGATCGTGAAGACATTTCCTGAGACGCGATGGAGGAGACTGCCTTTGCGCACGGCAATCGCGAAGGTGCCGGAGATCAATCCGATGGAGCCACCGAGTATGTGGAGGATCAAGAGCAGAAGTCGCATGCTTGCCCATCCTTCCTCACCTGCGAATCGTGAAATCGTCTGTCAAGTACTCTACGCAGATGTGTCCTGAAAGATCCACGTTCTCGTGAGGCGCCTGATCCGCAGTTCCCGGCCATCCTGATTCTGCGCTAAACTCCTTCGCAGCGCCCATGCGCATTGCAATCCAGTCCGCTCTGATCCTCCTCGCCGGCAACCCGGCCGCGCACGCCCAGCACTTTCGTCAGGTCATCATTCCCACCGGCCCCAGCCCACGCTGGATCACCGTCGCCGACCTCGATCACGATCGCAACCCTGACATCATCGTCGCCAACGCCGGCTCCGACTCTGCCGACTCCGGCTCCATCACCGTTCTGCTCGGCGATGGCCGCGGAGGCTTTCACCCTGCGCCCGGCTCACCTTTTCCCGCCGGCCATCTGCCCAACGACATCGCCATCGCGGACATGAACAACGACGGCAACCTTGACCTGGTCGTCGCCAATCACCAGTCGCCTTATCTGCGCGTCTTCCTCGGCGATGGCCGCGGAGGCTTCCATCTTGCTCCCGGCTCGCCCGTCGACGTCCACTCTCACCCGCATCCCCATGCCGTCGTCGTCGCTGACTTTGACTCCGATCGCAACCTCGACGCAGCCACCGACAGTTGGGGCAACAATCAGATTGAGATTCTCCGCGGCGATGGCACCGGCCGCCTCATGACGCCGGGTAAATACTTTCCCACCGGCCACCGTCCCTACGAACGTCTCCGTTCAGCCGACTTCAACCACGACGGCCATCCCGACATCGTCACCACGAATCTCGACGACGACACCGTATCCATTCTGCTCGGGGATGGCCGTGGCGGCCTTCAAAATGCCCCTGGCTCTCCGTTCCCCGCTGGCGCCAAACCCTGGCAGATCGCCATCGATGATCTCAACGGCGACGGCAACCCTGATCTGATCGTCATCCCGTATCAGCGCGACGTTACTAGACCGGCTGAGAATGCCATCTCGATCCTGCTCGGGGACGGACACGGCCGCTTCCTCTTCATGCCTGGCTCGCCGCTGCCTCTGGCCGACTGTCGCGGCGCCAACAGCGTCGCCGCCGGCGACCTGACCGGCGACGGAACCCAATCGATCGTGGTCGCCTGCGCTGAAAGCCGAACCATGCTCATCTACAAGCGTGACGCGGCTGGAAAATTCACTTCCACAACGGCGCCCATTGTCGGTGGTTGGGGATCCGTTGCCATCGCGCGCCTAACCGCCGATCCGCGCAGCGCAATCCTCACCGCAAACGCCGACGCCGGGTCCATCACCATCTACTTTCCCGAATAGCGACTACGCAAGTCTCAAAGTCGGGTTATGTCGGGATTGCCGACCACATATCCAGGATCAGGGTGCGGCCCGTGCAAACCGGGTAACATAGCAGCCATGGACGAGTTGCGCCCGTCGGCTTCTGCGGCAAGCGGCGATGAGCAATACCGCGAAGAATGGAATTGCTTCTACGCGGAAAGGCGACGCCTGCTGATCCGTCTATTCTTGTTCGCAAGTGGGCTTGCCGTTTCCGCGTCGCTGCTCATCGCTTCACTGGGTGACCACTATCCGCCGCTTGTCGTGCGGATCGCAATCGAAGTTTCGTTCAGTCTGCTTCTCGTTGCGTTCCTCGCACAGTGGTTCTTCTTCCTGAGGGAGATGGCAACCTGGCCCTGTCCTGGATGTGCGAACCTTCTTCCTTTCGGCTTTTGCATTCGATCCGTTCTTTACCCGTCGGTGCAGACACTGTGGGTTGCTACTGATGAAGAATGCGGAAGTCAAGAATCTCAAGCGTGAGGAACGAGAGCCGGAACTTCAGTGACGGGCGAGTGACCGCAAACCGCACAGGTTTTCAAACCAGGCATGCTTGGTCTGGTCAGCCCTCCCCTCCAAAAACCATCGTTGCCTTTCGCTTCAACGGAGCGTACAAGCCAGGAACACCTGCGAATTGAGGAACCAGGGCAACGACGCAAATGGAGAGGACCGCTTCTCCCTGACGACAAAACTCTCTTCAATCACCCCAATCAGCCAGCGGAAATCGAAGCCGACGTGCGTGAACCTCCAATCGCAGCTAGGTCGGGCAATGGGGATTCCCACCGTTGAGCGCATCAGGTCCATCACGGTGTACTGGGTCGAGCCATAAAAGACGCGATGATTGAGAGCCTTCAATCCCACCGAAGCTCCGTACATGATGGGTACAGAGAGCACGAGGTGACCTCCGGGGCGCAGGACCCTTCTCGTTTGTGCGAGAGCTTCATCGAGCACCGGTTTGCTCAGATGCTCAAAGACTTCGAATGCCCCCACCACGTCAACGCTTTGCGATTCCAAATCGGAGAAGGACGAGACGTATCGGGCAGACTCTTGATATTGGAGTTTGAGATAGGGCTCGATTCCGATCAGGTCGGCTTCGGGGCAAAGTTGCTTGAGCTGGTGAAGAAGCAAGCCAGTCCCTGCGCCAAAATCAACCAACGTTCCACCTTCTGGAAGATACCGTCTGCTGAAGCTCACCGAGAGAGCCGTCCGCGAGCTGTGCGCGAAACGCGCGAGAGGATTCGGAGCTGTGACGGTTCGCCGCTCATAATTGAACGGAACATTCTTACTCAAGTGAATTGCCTCGTGGCGAACTTTAATTCCCATAGCCTATCAGCTCCCGTAAAGATTCAATTTCGGGGTAATGTCCGGTTGTCGACCATCTGCTCGGAACTCACAGTTCTGATCCGCTGGTCCCGTGATCTCGGATATGGCAAACTGTGGATCTTCAGGCTGCCAGCGGAGGAAACACTGTGTCGAGAAAACCCCGGACGATTGACGTAGACGAATACATTGCAAGCTGTCCAAAAGAGGTGCAAGACAACTTGGCGAAGATGAGAGCCGCGATACAGGCGGCCGCGCCTGGGGCGACAGAACGCACCGATTACTTCCAGATGCCCGGATACTCCTATCCCGGCTTTGACTATGATGGGATGTTTGTCTGGTTCAGCTTCAAGAAACCATACACCCGCCTGCATGTACGTCCCCCGGTAATCCAGGAACATAGCAAGGAGCTTGCGGCTTACCTGACAACGAAGGCGATTGTCAGCTTTCCCATGGATACCCGGATACCAGTGACCCTGGTGAAGAAACTAGTGAAAGCAAGTCTAAAGATAATGAGAGACAAGAAGTGCTGACGCGACGGGTATAGTTAGATGTTGCGATATAGGCGCTATGAGATGAATAGGCCACCGGAAAGTACTCTGCGGGGACTCAGCAACGTAATCGTTGCATGTGCGGTGCTGTGCGGCATTTCCGTAGCTCAATCAAGCACAGCAACGCCGAAAAGCAACGAACAGTTCACAGACCAGTCCATCCTCTTCAATCCAGTCTCTCCTCAATCCGGCGTTAAGACAGTGTCACTTGAAGCCACGGCAAGTTCGGGATTGCCCGTTACATTCCGCTCCACCACGCCTTCCATCTGCACCGTTCTCAAATCCGCACTCGCTCTGCACCGCGGCGGAGTATGCACCGTTCGGGCCCTCCAATCGGGAAATGGCCACTACGCAGCGGCATCCGGGGTCTCGCAATCTTTCACAGTTAAGCCCGCCACGCGTTGCTGCGTTCGCTTTGATATCGCCCAGGATGGCACAATCGTCGAGCAGGCAACCTTGGCGAACAGGCCTGCTTTCTGCCCAACACCGGCGCTCGACGCCAAAATCCCAATAACTCCCGAGGTCTGGATACCCGGGACCACCATTCAGCTCACGGTGAATGGAACTGGCTTCACCACAGCGGCCAATGCCACAAAGGCCTGCCCCGCGACAGTGATTACCGTGGAAGTGGCTACTGGAGCGGTGACGTTGTCAGACGTAAAGGTCTTGAACTCAACCACGATCACTGCCACGATACAAACTTCGGACGACATGCCGGGCCAGGCGGCACACGTTACTCTTTGGGGTCCAGACCCACACGCAAGCGAGAATCCCGATGCGGATTCGCCGGTCGACCCTGCAAAGACCTCTAAGTGATGATCAGTGATTCGGCGGCGAAGCGCTGCTGTTGATGAGCGCCTGCCGCTTCGTGAGCATCTCGATAACCCTTCTCTGGGAAGTCTCCGTGGCGTAATCGAGAGCTGTCTTGCCTTTTCCGTCTCTGATGGACGGGTCCGCTCCGGCGCGGAGCAACAAAGCGACCACATCGTCCTTACCTGAACTTGCGGCATCCATGAGAGCGGTACCGCCCTCGAACCTTCGCGCGTTGACGTCGACATGCTCGTCCAGAAGAATCCGGACGGTCTGAATCCGGCCGAAGCCGGCGGCGGACATGAGAGGTGTATATAGGTTCCTCCGGCCGTCGCGGTCAACGCCAATGCTATTGACGGAGTTACCGCCGCTGATTAAGCGATGGACGATGTCGGGATCGTCGAGCACCAGCGTAGCTTCAAAGAGAGCGGTACTTTCTCCCCCGCTGAGGATGTTGGGGTCGGCACCCGCATCAAGAAGCGCAAGGATGGTGGATTTGTGTTTGCTTCCGATGGCGATCAGGAGCGGCGTTTGGTGCGACGAGTCGAGCGCGTTTATATTTGCTCCCGCCGCGATCAAAGCCTTAACTGCGGCGGTTTGGCCTTGGCGGGCAGCAGCCATCAGCGGCGTGAAACCGTCCTTTGACGGCTGGTTGACCAACCCGATAGGCCCATTACGCTTCACTCCGGGGCGCACAACGTTACCGTCGCCCAGGATGCGCTGAATGGCGGCAACATCGCCGTGGCTCGCGGCGAACATAAGCTCGTCGCGCGGGGAATCAAATTTGGCGCCGTTGGCCTTGAGAAAGTCGACCATCTCAAGGTCGTTGTTCCGTGCAGCAAGCGACAGAACGGTATATCCGTCGTTGTTGTGGACGTTGACGTCAGCTTGCGCTTGAAAAAGTCGAGTGAGAATGTCCCTGTTGTGGGAGCGTAGGGCTGCGAAGAGCGGAGTTTCACCCTTGAGCGGGCCGCGAAGATTGACCTGTGCCCCCTGCTCGATCAGGTAATTGACGATCTCTATCCGATCCTTCTCGATGGCCTTGGTGAGGGCGGTTTCATCCGTCGAAAGGCGATTGGGCGCAATGGCGTCCGAGAGGTCAATCTTCGCGCCACCCTTCAGCAGAATCTTCACTGACTCAAGATCGCCGACCTGGCAAGCCATCACCAATGGGCTCCTGTATCGCGAACTAAATCGGTTCGGGGAGTCACCGCCATCGAGCAAGACCCGAAGGGTCTTGTGATCGTGCGTAATCACCGCTGCGTAAACGCGCCATTGCGGATCGGATTGGATCTGTTCGACAGGGCCATAAAGCGGGTCGGCATTAAAGTCCGGCTCGTTTTGCGCAAAAGCACAATGGGGCGCAGAAACGCACGCAAGCAAGCACGCCAATAGGCAGCCCCATCTTGGCGCCAGACAGGCTCGTCCTTTCTTCAGCGCTGGTGCCGTTAATTGCGGATCCTCATGCAGCTTCAATGGTTCACCAGGAGTAACGCACAGAATAAGTCAGCGTCGATTCTCCCTTGGCCGGGACATGAATCGGAAACTGAATCGTGTGACTATCGACCGTTGTGTAAGCAGCGGACTTCTCGGTAATCTCCCATTTGTTGCCCCGGTAAAGATGCTCCAGAACGGTCACGGCGACCGGCTGAGCCTTTTGATTGGTTAGTTTCACTTGGATCGTTTCGTCGATGGTGCGCCCATTCTCACTCACGTGGAAGTCGGTCTGGGTGCGCGCACCTTTCACGTCCATTGCGTCGCCGCTCACGATCGTGATGGAGCCTTCAGGAGCAATGTGGGGCATGAGGCTCTCGCCGACGAACTCCATTTCACCGTCGGAGTCGCGACGGTAAAGGCGCAGGCGGCCTGGGGGTAGATGAATTCCAAGATGGTTCGCTGAGCTGTTCTTGATCTCTTGCTCGATGTTGACTTTGGTACGAGTCGCGTCCAGACCGTATTCCGGTGCCTCCTCGACGCGGCCGTCACGGGCAGGCTGGCGATTCGTCGCTGCGCCGTCATACATGTATTCTCCTGAAATACTCACGCCCTCCACTGAAACAAACTGAACCTGCTTGACCTCTCCGTCCCCGAGATGGATCGTGCGGCTCAGATCGTAAAAATGAAAAGAGTCAAAGCTCTTCTGCCCTATCTGCATCTCCTCCGATTCAATGTTGCCGACTATCCCTACGCCCATCGCCTGTCTGGGGTCCCTGAAATCCTCATCCTGAGTTGTGGCCACGTCCCCAGCCATCAGCTGGATGCGCGTGGCGGGAAAGTCCGCTCCTGACCGGTTGCTAATTGTGATCCACCCTAGAATGTCCGCTCTCTGATCCCCAGTCACATCTGCGGCGTTCGGCACAATCGCGTTGTATGCGGCCTTCCAGCTCAGACCGCCCGTGATGTACGCCAGTTCCGCGTTGAGAACTTGAGCCTTCTCTGACTCAATCTGCCATCTCAGAATCGGTTTATTCTTCTCCGGTGCGGCGACGCCGAAATCGTAATTCTGTTCGAAGACTTTGAAAGTGCCGCGACCTGCCTTATTGGTCAGAAGAACAGAGTCAGGCTCAAGCTGGTTTGTCACATTTGTGGTGCTTAGGCTGTTCAGGCCGGATTGAAGGCGCAACTCGATGGCGGTTCGGGCCACCGCGAAATTGCCGTTGTATATGGTCAGCGACGTCGAATCACCCGAGGGTGAAGATTGCTGGCCCGGGACAGACGAGGCAAGAAACGCCATGACAAAGACGGCAGAGAAGACACGTGGGCGCATAATGAGGACTCATTTCTGGCCTACGGGCCAAAAGGCCTTGAGAGAGTTGTGAGCGAATTGTAAACCCGAGCGGAACCGGGTTGGATCATCGCAATTCGTCGAGCCATACCACCATCCCTTATTCCGGATCCCCATCCTTACCCTCCACCAGCAAATCCCCAAGCTGATCGAGGCTTCGCTCCCACGGCGACCGCCGCTCTCCCAGCCAGTGACTCACCGCCGACAAGCCAGCCGGCTCGACCTGGCACGTGCGCACCCGGCCCAGCTTCTCCGTCCGCACCAGCCCAGCCTCCTCCAGAATCTGCAGGTGCTGGACAACCGCCGCCAGGCTCATCTCCAGCGGCTCCGCCAGCCGCGACACCGACATCGGCCCTTCGCCCAACCGCTCCACCATCGCTCGGCGCGTGGGGTCGCCGAGCGCGTGGAAGATCTTGTCGATGTCGAGCTTCTTGTCCATGGTTTCCTTGTGCGCACGCGTGCCTATCGCGCCAACTCCTCACCCAGTTTGCCCAGCAGATCGGTCCATCCGCCTTTACGCATCTCGGGCCCATCTGCATTCTCAAAATACGCGCCCTGGTGGGTCAGGATCAGGTCAGTACCCTTGTCGGTCTTGAGTAGTTCGACGGTGGCCAGCGATGCCGAGAACGGCGTTCCCTCCATACTCATCTTGTATGCCCAGACCAGGCGGCGGTTGGGCACAATGTCCTGGTACCGCGTGTCAATCGTCATTCGCTTGCCGGCCACCGGCCCCGCGTTGGCGCCCAAAATCATCGCGACCGTCTCCCCTCCGCCCACCGCGAAGTTCGAAGTGTGTTCAAGCAGGTTGTGGCTTCCGGCGCCATAATTCCAGCGCTTCTTGGCGGCCGGGTCGGCGAACGCTGCGAATACTTTCTCAGGGGGAACTGGGTAGCTGCGTTCCAGAACAAATGTGCTGTGAATGGTGCTTTGTTTTTCCATAATGATTCTCCTGCCAAAGTTGAATTGGTAAAGCTTTCACTTAACTATCAGCCCGATTGGATTAATTGTCAAGTAAAAACTTAAGTATCTAAGAACAGTTCATAGATCACAGTTCGTAGTTCGCAGTTTTGACCAGCTGTTCCCCAGCCCGATGAGCGGCTTGTCGTTCCCTATTCCCTGTTCCCTGATCCCTGATCCCTGTTCTGTTACTCTCTCCTCACCCATGCACCAAGTCGACCCAGCGACGAGCCCCGCCGCACCCGCCGACCTGCCCCGCGTCCTCGGCGCCAGCCAGGCCACGGCCATCGTCGTCGGCACCATCATCGGCAGCGGCATCTTCCTTGTGCCGCGCGAGATGATGCAGGACGTCGGCTCCTCCGCGCTCGTCTATCTCGCCTGGATCGTCGGCGGCCTGCTCTCGCTCTTCGGCGCCATGACCTACGCCGAACTCGGCGCCATGCTGCCCTACGCCGGCGGCGAATACGTCTACCTGCGCGGCGCCTACGGCGACACCACCGCCTTCCTCTACATGTGGACCTGGTTTGCCGTCGCCAAGCCCGCCTCCATCGCCGCCGTCACCATCGGCCTCGCCCGCACGCTCGGCTTCTTCCCCGCCTTCCACTGGCTCAGCGATCAGGCCATCGCGCGGCCCCATTCCGCTGCTCTGGTCGCAGATCTTCGCCATCGCCGTCACCTGGTTCATCACCGGGCTCAACTACCTCGGCATCAAGAAAGCCGCCGACTTCCAGCTTGTCTTCACCATCCTCAAAGTCGTTCTCATCCTCATCGTCGCCGGTTTCTGTTTCGCCTCCGCTTCAGGCTCCTTCTCCAACTTCTCCACCATCGCTTCCCCACGCCGTCGGCGGCCTCACCGGCTTCATGGCTCGCCCTGATCGCCACGCTCTGGGCCTACGACGGATGGAACGACCTCACCATGGTCGCCGGCGAAGTGCGCCGCCCCGAGCGCTCGCCTGCCCATCGCGCTCATCGGCGGACTCTTCATCGTCGGCTTCCTCTTCATGGCCACCAACGCCGCCATCCAATACGTCCTTCCCGCCGCAGCCATCGCCGCCAGCGAGCGCCCCGCCGTCGCCGCGCTCACCGTCGTCGCCGGCCCCGCCGGCGCGGGCTTCGTCGCCGCCGCCATGGCCCTCAGCATCTTCGTCACGCTCAACGGAACCATCATGTCCGGCGCGCGCATCCCCTTTGCCGCCGCCCGCGACCGCCTCTTCTTCCGCCAGTTCGCGCACATCCATCCGCGCTTCCAGTCGCCCTCGACCTCGCTCATCGTCCAGGCGCTGCTCTCCACCGTGCTGCTGCTCTTCCTCAGCCGCTTCCAGCAGTTCTTCGAGCTGGCCGTCTTCGCCGAGTGGCTCTTCTACATGCTCACCGCGACCACGGTCTTCGTCTATCGCCGCCGCCAGCCAAACCTCACCGCCCCTACAAGGTCTGGGGCTATCCCATTTTGCCCGCTCTGTTCGTGATCTCCGCCGCAGTGGTCCTCATCTCCAGCTACCTGAGCAACCTGAAAGGTTCGCTGCTCGGCACGGCCCTCATCCTGCTCGGCCTGCCCGTCCTCTGGTTCATCCGCAAATTCTCTAAACGGTTCACAGTTCAGAGTTCGCAGTTCACAGTTCGCGGGGGCTGATCCCTGAACCCTTAATCCCTGGCCCCTGAACTACCATCAGAAGAGCCCATGCCCCAGAAGCCGAAACTCGGCCAGAACTTCCTCAACGACACCGCACGCCATCGAGCGCATCGCCGACTCCCTCGGCGACCTCTCCGGCCGCACCGTCGTCGAAATCGGCCCCGGCGCCGGCGCCATCACCCATGCTCTCGCCGCCCGCGCCGCCCACGTCATCGCCGTCGAACTCGACCCCGTCCTGGCCGCCCATCTCCGCAGCCCAGTTCCCGCCGAACGCGTCACCGTCTTCGAGCAGGACGTGCTCAGCTTCGACTTTGCCGCCGCAGCCGCAGCCGCCAGCCAGCCACTGCTCGTCTTCGGCAACCTGCCCTACTACATCACCTCGCCGATCCTGCTCAAACTCGCCGCCAGCCACGCCTCCATCGACCGCGCCGCCCTGATGGTGCAGCGCGAAGTCGCCGACCGCATCACCGCCCAGCCCGGCTCGCGCGACTACGGCGTCCTCTCCGTCACCGTCCAGATCTACGGGCCTGCCGTCACGCTCTTCACCCTGCCGCCCGTCCGCCTTCTCCCCGCCGCCTGACGTTCACTCCACCGTCTTCCGCTGGCGATTTGCCCCGCGCTTCGCAGAGCTCGGCGTCGAAGAGCCGGCTTCCTCCCCTTCGTCCGCACCGTCTTCGCGCAAAAACGCAAGACGCTCGCCAACAATCTCCGCGCCGCCGGGCTTCACACCCGCCGCAATCACCTCGCGCCTCACCGCAGCGGAAATCGACGCCCAGGCACGCGCCGAGATCTCTACCCTCGAATCAGATCGCCGCCCTCTGGCACGCTCTTGCAGACAGAGATCCCCGAAACAACTCAAGTTTGCAACTTCCAGCTCAAAGGTAACTTCACACTAAGTGACTAATATTTCTCGCAACACTTTTTCAGGACCTGTGTCTGCATGGATGTGAGCGCGGAACGGCACAAAGCAACAAACCAACACCGCCGCCTCTCAAGGAGAAACACCATGAAAGTCTCTCTGCTTGGCGTCGGGCTTCTCGCCTTACTTCCACCATTGGCTTTGCTCAGGCCGCTCCTGCAAAGCACCGGCCCCGTGAACAACGCCACGCCGCAACCATCAACCAGCGACGCGAACACCAGCAGCATCGCATCGCGCAAGGCATCCGCACCGGCCGCCTCAATCGCGCTCCAGGGTCGCAAGCTCGAGCGGCGCGAAGCTTCCATCGGTCGCCAGGTGCACCACATGCGCAGAGCCAGACGGTGGACGCCTGAATCACACGCAGCGAGTACGCGTTAACCATCGCCTCAACCGCACCGGCCGCGCCATCAACCGCGCGAACGCGGCATGCGCAAGCAGTAACTCAACAACTAACTTTCCCAGTAAGTCAAAAGCCGCCCGATAACTTCGGGCGGCTTTTCTGCATGCGCTCACTTCTTACTCGACTCATTCTTGCCGCAGCGCGGTTGTCGGATCCACAGTGCTCGCGCGCAAAGCGGGAATCAATGCCGGCCGATCCCGCGGCCAACGCAAGAACGATTGCCGCGCCAATGAATGTGAATGGATCGCGCGCATTCAATCCAAAGAGTTGGCTGCGGATCAGATCGGCGAGGGCCAGCGCCAGCAAAGAACCCGGCAGCCAGGCCGGCGCCGATAAGAATGATCACTTCGCGCATGACCATCGCAATCACGTCGCTGCGCGTGGCTCCGAGCGCGATGCGGATGCCCATTTCGCGCGTCCGCCGCAAGACTACGTAGGCCATGACGCCATAAAGCCCGACGACAGCGAGCAGCGTGGCCAGCCCGCCGAATACCGCGGAAAGGCTGGCAACCAGGCGCTCGGTCCGCAGCGAGAATCCAACCTGTTCGTCCATGGTTTGAAGGCCGACCACCGGAACATGCGGGTCGAACTGGCGCATGCGTTCGCGAAGCGCATCTTCGATCTGGCTCGGGTCGGCGCTCGTGCGCAGATAGATGTTCATGCAGCGGAAATTGACGTCTTCGAAGTACGGGAAATAGGCCTGCGGCGGAGGTGTCTCCCGCAGATCTCTGTATTTCCTGTCCGGAATCACGCCGATTACTTCAATGTCCGGGGTGACCGTTGGCCGCATGTCGTTCACGAGCCCGAAGCGCTGCCCGATGGGATTTCGGCCCGGGAAATATTCCCTGGCAAAGCTCTCATTGACGACAGCGACCGTGTATTTGGATCGGCCGCATCGTCCTGCGCGGTGAATGGCACGCCCGGCGAGGATGGGAATGCCGAGCGTCGCAAAGTAGCCCGGGCCGACCTGGCTGAGAACCGGCTGTTGCTCGATCGGCGCTCCTTCGAAATCCTTGCCCAGGATCGCATTCTGCCATGCATAGCCCTTCAGAAGCGGCATGGCGGAGAATCCAACCGACGCAACACCCGGCATGGTTTGCAGATTGACATTCAGCCGTTCATAGAACGATTTGGTTTCGTTCGTCGGAGTATCCGCTGAGCGAAGGGTTGATTGTGAATGTCAGAAGATGATCGGTGGGAAAACCCGGCCCCAGGTTTTCGAGATTGCGCAAGAGTACGGACGAAAAGGCCCGCGCCGACCAGCAGCAGCAACGACAACGCAACCTGAATGCCGACCAGCATCCGGCGAAGAGAAATGCCGCCGGACTGAAAGCGCGCCGGACCTGTCTTTGAGCGAGAGCGTAATTTCGGTGCGCGAGCCGCGAATGGCGGGCAGAAGTCCGAAGACCAGTGAGGTCAGAAGCATGACTCCCACAACGAAGGCCAGCACGCGCCCATCCGGAATGGGGGAGACAACAAACTCGGCCGCCGCATCCGCAGGCAGATAGATGCGCAGCAGAATGCGATCCGCCAGAAAGGCCAGCGCCAAGCCCACAACCGCTCCAGCGCCGGACAGAAGCAGACTCTCCATCAGCAGTTGGCGAACGATGCGGGCCCGGCCCGCGCCGATGGCCAGGCGAACGGCGAATTCCCGCTCGCGCGCAGTGGCGCGCGCCAGCAGCAGATTGGCCAGGTTGGCGCAGGCAAGAAGAAGCACCGCCCCGGTGAGCGCGACCAGCAGCCATAGCGGCTCTGCGCATATACTCGCGAAGCCCGTTGTCGGAGCCGGGCAAAAGTTCAACGCGATTGCGCAGAAACAGTTGCCGATCCTCAGCGGCGGCGTTTCTGGTGAATTCGGGCTGCCGTACCTCCATTTCGAGAATGCTGTGCAATCAGCGGCTGAAGCGAAAGTTGCGCCTGCTCGCGGCTGACGCCGGGCTTGAGACGCCCGTACGCGGTGACCCAACTGCAGGCGCGGCGCCGGTCCTTGAGGCCGTCCGAGCGAGGCGTCATCTCCGTCTTCATCATGATGGGAACGAAAACCTTCGCGGGCACCCCCATTTCCACGCCGTCAAAGCCGGGCTGCGCGACTCCGATCACGGTCATCGCGTGACTGTTGAGGGCGATGGTGCGGCCGACGATGGTGCGGTCGCCGTTGAAGTAGCTCTGCCAGAAGCTGTAGCTGAGCACCACGACCGGCTTGCTGTCGGGAACCGCGTCGTCGTCCGGGGCGATGGTGCGGCCCAACACCGTCCCCACGCCCAGGATCGGGAAGTAGGAGCCGGAGACCAGTTCCGCGGGGATTTGCGCCGCTCGATCGCCGTAGCCGATGGTCTACCGTGGCTGGGAACCGGCAGAACATCCCGGAGAAGACTTGATTGTTGTCGCGCAAATCTTCAAACATCGGCCAGGAAATGGTGTTTGGGCCGTAACTGTTGCCGTAATGGTTGCCGGTCTCTCGAACGATCACAAGCCGCTCCGGATCACTGACCGGCAAAAGCCGCAGAACCACCTGATCCAGCAGGCTGAACATCGCGGTGTTGGCGCCGATTCCGAGCGCCAGCGTTGCGATCGCAACGAGCGAGAAAGCAGGATTCTTCGCAAGCGTTCGAACACCATAGCGAACATCCTGCACGAGCCTGTCCAGCCAGACTCCCGCGCGAACATCGCGAACGCTCTGTACGACCTGATCTATCCCTCCTGTTTGGCGACGAGCATCACGATGCGCCTCTTCCGGGCCAACGCCCGCTCTGCACCTTCTCGGCCGATACCAGTTCCACATAGGCCTGGAGTTCCTCATCGAGGTCGCGATCAAGCTGTTTTCTGCGGAACACATTGTTCCAAAGCGCGCGGAGTCGACTGATCACAAAGCCTCCTATGTGGTGCGCAAGGCTGTCGCCATGGCAAGGGATATTCGCTCCCACCGCTCCGATTCGGTGTGCAGTTGCTTTTTGCCGGCCTTGGTCAACGACATAGAACTTCGCGCGCCGGTTGGTTTCCGATTCGCCCCAGAAAGATGCGAGCCAACCGGCCTGTTCCATGCGGTGCAGGGCGGGAAACAAGGACCCCGCTTTGACGTCGAAGGCTCCGCCGGTCATTTGCGCGATTCTGCGCGAGACGCCCATGCCGTGCAGGTCCTGGAGAGCAAGAGCCTTCAGGATCAGGAGATCAAGTGTGCCTTGAAGGAGATCGGTTTGAGGGGCAGGCATGAACGCTCCTATCGTCTGTCTATAAGACGGTAGCATCGCTCTTATAGACTGTCAATAGGAGAGGGGATTGCTGGAGCCTCGACGCAGAACAGCCGCGGCGTCTGCTCTCATCGAGAGCCAAACACCCGCGGCCGTTTCCTGCTCACCGTTTAAGAATCGCCAAATGAACGACGGCTCTACTTGTGGCTTCCGCCGCCACCACCGCCACCGCCGCCACCGGCATGGCCGCCACCGCCGCCACCACCACCGCCACCAGAAGAGACATGGCTGGCCGACGAAGCTCCTCCGCCCGACGAACCGTGAGACGCAGACGAACCCGAAGAAGAAGCATGCCCCGCATACGATCCGCCCACAAACGCACCCACCGGATGCGCCGGCGCAAAGCTCGGCCCAGAGGTTCCATGGCCTGCCGCGAAGCTGGTAGCCGGCACCGTGTGGTTCACATACGACGACGCGCTTCGGTCATACGAGGGCCGCGGGCTCAGCGGGTGAACCGGCTGCACCTTCACGCCTGCGATCGTTACCGAAGTCCCGCGATCCCGCGGTGGCAGCGTCGCGCCTCCGCCCGTCGGCTTCCGGTTCACCGCAATCAGTGGAATCGGCCCATAGCCTTTTCCGGGCCCAACGCGATGAGGCATCCTGGGGATCACCGGCGGGTGATAGCCCACTGGAAGAACGCCAAGGTTTAGCCCGTAACCGCCGAATCCTGAATTCCACCAAGGCGAGCAGCCTCCCATTCCCGGCGCCCATCCCCAGCCAAAATTGTTGTAATAGTTCCACAGGCCGCACTGGTACGGCAGATAGCCCCACGAGTATCCGGAGAACTGTAGCCCCACCCGCGGCGTGTACATCCAGTTCCCGTAGCCGTAGGGATCCCAGCCCCCATTGCTCGCGTCATAGGGAGACCAGACATACCCTGTTCCCGGCACGTTGTACCAGTTGCCGTTTGCGTCCAGATCGGTCCATGCAGGATTGCTGGCGTCCGCCATTCCCTGGGTCGCCGCCGTCTTGGCAGACCCCTCCGCATTCAATGCCTGATCGCGATCGGAGTTCCAGCATCCCACGAGTCCGGCTCAATCGACTCGGTCAGCGTGTAACGGCTTGGGTCGGCCGCGCTCAGCACTACGCTCTCGCCGCCGTGCAGATCCACCGCCGTTCCGCTGCCGCCTCAATCTGCGCGTTGCCTGAGAACACCGCAACCTCGCCCGGCATGTTGTCGGTATTAATGCGGAACACCGTGAAGCCCGTCGCCGTCACCACCGAGTCGCCAAACTTGACGCGGAATGTCCCCGCCTGGCCGCTGCCCTGCAGCTCAAAGTAGCCAAGGCCGTTCTCCAGCGTGATCTCCGCTTCGCCACCGTCGCCGACCGGCCCATGCAATACGCTCAGCGTCAACGCGCTATTGGGCGAGAGCCGCGCCACGCTGCCGTCTTCAAACTGGATCTCCGCCCGCCCGTCATCCGCGGTCGCTACACGCGTACCGGCAAACAGCGGCGTATTCGCCACCCCCTGGTCCGCAATCACCTGGCCATCCTTCGTCAGTTGCACCTGGCCGTCCACGTTGCTCAAGCGCACCGCGCGCGCCGCCTGCGTGCCCTCTTCAGCCCGCGCCGCAGCAGCAAGCCAGCATCCCAGTGCCACAACCAGCGCCGCCGCCGTCCAGCGCCCCGCCGCGCTCTTGCCAACTCCCAGCCAACTCGTTGCCCTTTTCATGGCGCCCTCCGCCTCTCAACCCCGGCCGCATCAAAAACGTCAAACGTCTTGAACCCTCAGGCCCTTATCTATTTGACCCAGGCCTTTCTGCAAAGTTACTCCAATATTCATTCCACGGGCAGCTTATCCGTCGGTCCGGGCAAGCAGAAGACGCGCCCGCCGCCGAACCCGCTCCATCACCGCATCGTCCTCGGCCAGCCGGGTCAGAATGCCGCGAATCACGCCAAGCTGCTGTACCCGCCCATCTCCGGCCGCATCCACCAGGTAATCCATCTCCCTGTCGAGCCCCAGCGGATCGTGCTGCAGCAGCGTCTCCAGCCGCGCGCCTTCCACAATGGCGCTGCCCACCGCAACCAGCGAATCGCCCAGCTCCTGGATCGACTTGTCTTTGGAGTAATTGAAGGTGCAGCTTCCCTGTCCATCCGGCCCGCGATACGTCAGCCGCTTCCAGCCTTGAAAAGCAACCTTCATGTGGCTTTCGCAGTCGGTTGTGAAATAGCTATGCGCGCGCGCCTGCCCAAACACGCGCTCGGCAAACGCGCTGCTTACCGTGATGTCGCGATCAATATTAGGCGCGTCGAGCGACTGCGGCGCCGGCCCCGTCCCGCGCTCCGACTTGAAGTGCCCTGAGCCGTCAGGATGAATCGTCAGCACCCAGTGCGACGGCGTCAACCCAGGATTGGAGTAGTCGACCTCCACCACGGGCCCATCCGGCGTCGCAGCATCCACCGTGGCCGCTCGCGCTACGCTCACACATCCAAACATCATGAGCGCCGAAATCACCGCAGCCGCCAGGCCGAACCCGCGAAGAATCGAGGCAAGGCCAAGAGACTGCAGAAGAGCCCTCCCTGAGCCCGGCTTTGTAACAGGGCAACGACTTCAGTCGTGCCGATATGCGCTCATTTTGGATGCGGGCTTTAGCCCCTGAAACCCCGACCTCCGCGCCCTTCATCGCCCAGCTCCCTGCGCCGCCAGCGTCTGCGCCGTATGAATGTGACAAATCGCAATCGCCAGCGCATCCGCTGCATCCGCCGGCTCGGGAATCGCGCTCAGCTCCAGAAGCCGCGCCACCATAAACTGCACCTGTTCCTTCTTCGCCAGCCCGTAGCCCACCACGCTCGACTTGATCTTCAGCGGCGCATACTCGGCAACCGGCAGCCGCAGCGTCGCCGCCGCCAACAGCGCCACGCCCCGCACCTGTCCCAGCTTCAATGCCGATTTTGCATTCACGGAGTAAAAGACCTCCTCGATCGCCACCGCATCCGGCTTCCATTCTTCGAGTTCCGCGCTCAGCTCCCGAAACACCTGCTCCAGCCGCTCGGCCGTGGTCTTCGACTTCACCAGCCGGACCGTCCCCATCCGCTTCATTACCAGCCGCCGCTCGCGCCCCGAGTCATCCGACTCCACGACGCCGAACCCCGTGATCTCGGTCCCGCAGTCAATTCCAAAAACCCGCATCGGCCCTCAGTTTACCCCAGCAGCAGGTGGACAGGGTCAGAGATCAGGGGTCAGAGGTCGGGATCAGGGAACAGGGAACGACTCGGGGACGATGCGATTGACGTAGGTGCCCCATCCATCCACGGCTTCATCGTGGATGGGTGGGATACCACGAACCCCGCCTCCGCTCAGCGGATGCCCCGGGTGCCTCGCCTTTGGGCACCGGGGATACCACGGCCCCTAAACGTCAGTTAGCCCCACCGCAGGAACACCCAGCGCTACCGCGGTGTCTAACTCAATAACTATCGAAGGAGGCATGCTCCATGGCATTCGAGAATCCCCAAGGCCGACTGCGGGGCGAGATCAACGTAACTCCGCTGATCGATGTTCTTCTGGTGCTCTTGATCATCTTCATGGTCATCGCTCCGGCCATCCCGCACGGCCTCGACGCCGTGCTGCCCCAGCGTTCCGTGAGCCCCAGCCCGAACATCGACACGCCCATCGTGGTGCGCATCCTGAGTACCCGCGACGGAATCCTGAGTTACAAAATCAATCAGGAGACCGTAAGCCTCAACAATCTCGGAACCCGCCTGAGCGCCATCTTCTCCCTGCGCGCCGACAAAGCAATGTGTGTCAAAGCCGACGACACTCTCAATTTCTCCACCATCGCGCGCGTCATGGACATTAGCAAATCCGCCGGCGCCGACCACATCGGGTTACTAACATCGAAGGACCCGCTCTAGTGTCCTGTTCCTGAGGTCCATAACAGAATAGAGGCTGTCATCCTGAGCGAACGGGGCCCCAAACGCTTCTCAGTTTGGGGGTGGTGAGTCGAAGGATCTGCGTTTGTTTTTGATTGAAATACTTCGCTTGGCAATGTGCGAACTTGCGCCGGCGAACCGATGATGCGATCCTACGTCGATGAAAAAGCCTGCGATTGCTTTGGCCGTTTCAGTTGCCGCGGTCGTGATCGGCTCATCTGTCTGCCTCCCGGGCATATGCGGGTGTTACTCATGGCTCGGCATTCAGGATTCTCACGGCCTCGACGTTCCGTTTCTATTCCTCGCATTTGCCGGAGCGATCGCGGTGCCCATCTGCTTCTGTTGGCTTATCGTCGCAGCCATCCTGGACGCATTCAAAAAGCCCAGCGACGCCAACTGACTCAACAGGGAGCGAAATCTCTTCCACACCTGCGCGCAGCGATCTAACTTAAAAAAATAAATCTAGTTACAACACAAAAAATGCTACTATCTGCGCCTGGGGGAAAGGCATGCAACCACGCAAGTTACCACGCACAGTAACATTCACATTGATTACCTTGGCCGTCGTTCTGATGAGCGCACCCGTTCGAGCCAACGCATCGCCCATCCAGGTGCAGTTTTCCGGGGTCGTCGACTACATCGTGGACTTGAGCGGTAAACTCCCGCCTTTGGGAATCGGTTACGGCTCGGACTTTTCGGGCACTTTTTGGTATGACCCAACCCAACAGCTCGAATCCAGCGGCGCCAATGCGCAATACGTAGCACAAGCGGGAACGCTCACCATCGGAAGCACTGTCTTCGGACCCTTCCCCACCGGAATTGATAGCCAAACAGGCGATCTCAATGTGGCCGGATCTGGTTTGCAGGTTCAGGTTACCGATTCGCTGGGCGATGTACTACTCCTCTCATTCGCCGGGCCCGGGCTTGCACCCCCCTACGCGGCTCCCAATTTCTCCGCAGCGGCTTTTTCAAACGGCGCACTCGACTTAGCCCTCGGATCAGGATATCCCGGTACGATTCCAGGCGTGCAATATGGCAGTAGCATCATCGGACCCATCCAGGAGATTAGTGAGATTAGTTCGGCGGTGACACCAGAGCCATCCAGCCTCCTGCTGCTGAGCACCGGACTGTTGGGGCTCTTCGGGTTCAGCAGGTGGTTTAAAACGCAGAGATCCTAGCCCGCTCAGGAAAGAACCCATGTCTCGAGTTCGAGACATGGGCGCCGGACGCCAGCCTTGCGTCTTCTCCGCGGCGCAAGGGTGGAATCAACCAACCTCCTGGCGCACCGCCGCAGCCACACCCACCTCGACCTGCCGAGCAATCTCGGCAACGCGCCGATACGACTCCAGCCGATCCTCATGTCGATACGTATCGGTCACCACGATCACCTCATCCGCCCCCGTCGCAACCACCAGCTTCTCAAGCCCCGCCTTTACCGTCGCGTTCGATCCAACAATCGCTTCGCTCAGCTTGCTCTCGACTGCCGCGCGTTCCTCCGGCCGCCACAACTTATCCATCGCCTCAGGATCATCGAGCGGCGGCACGAGCTCAACCGACTGCCCGCGCACCAGGCGCAAAAACCGCTGCTGCGCGCTGGTAAACAACCGCCGCGCCTCAGCATCTGTCTCCGCCGCGATCACGGGCACGGCCACCATCAGATACGGCTTCGTCAGCGCCGCGCCCTCGGGATAACTGCCCGCGCGAAACTCCTCGCGATACAAACGCGATGCCGCGTGCAATAACTCAGGAGCAAAATGCGCCGCAAACGCAAACGGCAATCCCTTCGCCGCGGCCAGTTGCGCGCTGAACGTGCTTGACCCCAGCAGCGTAATCGGAACCACGCTTCCCTGCCCCGGAATCGCACGCACCGCCTGCACCGCAAGCGGATTGGCAAATTGCCGTGCCGGCCCATCCACGCTCAGGCCCAAATACCGCTGCAACTCCGCCAGCAGTTCAGGAAAATCATCCCCCGTCTGCGCCAGGTCGCGCCGCAGCGCGCGCATGGTCTGCCAGTCGCCGCCCGGAGCCCTGCCCAATCCCAGATCAATGCGCCCCGGATACAGCAATACGCCGTGGAGTTGCCGTGCCTCGGCTAGACGTATTGCTCGCGCGTATCAAGCGGCGCCTGGCCAAGGAGATGCCGAGCTGACAACCTACTTCTCGACCGGCAGCCTGGTAGATGCCGTGGTGAACATGGGGGCGCCGGCGCCGATCGACATTCAGATCGGCGGGGCCGATCGCAGGCGAGTAACCGGGTGGCACAGGCGATTGCTGCCAAACTACGTGCTTCCCCCGCGGCCGCCGACGTCTTTATCCCCCAGGATCTGGATTATCCGTCCCTGAGCATCGACGTGGACCGCATCCACGCCGCGAAGCTGGGATTGACCGAGAAGGAAGTGCTATCGAATGTGATTACCTCGTTGACGTCAAACCAGATGATCGCGCCCAACGTCTGGATCGATCCCAGAAATGGAAACAACTACTTTCTGACCGTGCAGTATCCCGAAGCGCAAATCCGCACGCTCGAGGATATCGCGGCGATTCCTCTGCATGCCCAGGACGCTACGCAGCCGACCCGGCTCGACATGGTGGCGAGTATCCGGCAGATTCAGACGCCCACGGAGATAGACCACTACCAGATCCGGCGCAAGCTTGATATCTACGTTCGCCCGGCAACGGAAGATCTTGGCAAGACAGTCGACCTAGTGAGCAGGATCATCGCCCAGCAGCAGATTCCCGCAGGCATTCACGTCACGCTGCACGGCAGCGCCGACGCGATGAGCGAATCGTTCCGGAGCTTTGCCGTGGGGCTGATCTTTCGGTCATCCTGCTTTATCTGGTCCTGGTGGCGCAGTTTCGCTCTTTCCTCGACCCGTTCATTATCCTGCTGGCGTTGCCGTCGGGAATCAGGGCGTGTTGCTGGCGCTGGTGCTCACCGGCACGACGATGAATGTCATGTCTCTGATGGGCGTAGTCATGCTCGCCGGCATTGCCATGTCCGACAGCATCCTGATCGTAGAGTTCGCTCATCACCTGATCAATGAGGGACGGCAAGTCGGAGAGGCAATGATTGAGTCTTGCCGCGTTCGCCTGCGTCCTATCCTGATGACTTCCCTGGCCACGATCCTTGGCCTGCTTCCCATGGCGCTTAAGCTTGGCGAAGGCAGCGAATCCTATGCTCCGCTGGCGCGGGCACTGGTGGGCGGCCTGGTGTCTCCACTGCCTTACGGTCTTTCTAGTTCCTGCCGGATTCTTCCTGGTTTATGGGCGTAGGACTCAGGCCTAGGTGGTGGGTCTTCCTGTTCCCTCACTTACGAACCCACCCCGCAAGAGTCTATCTTACAGCGAAACCTCAGAGGTTGGGTGAGTGCCCCACATTCGCTCAGCGTTTTTCGGCCGAGGATGTCGGGCGAAGCCCATCATAGTTTTTTCTCGACTCCACCTCAAAGACAGTCCTCCGAAAAGCACTCGAAACATATCATTATCGGCGCCCGTTATGCTGGAGCGGCCCGGATTTCTGTACGTGGCCCAGCCACGACTCCGTTGCGGCTTTCACTGAGGAAAACCGCATGAAGTGCGCAACGTCGGAGCTTCATCAGGAAATCCGGCGGAGTGGGGCACCCGTTGTTCTAATTGGATTCTGGTGTAACTCACGTTCGTCGAACTCGACAGCACGACACGCTCGGGGCAAGCGGTACGGGATGACAAAGTTTGGGCGACTTCCTAGTCCGTCGATACCTGCAGATTTGATGCAAGCCACTCCTACACGTCAAGCTGCTGTCATCCCGAGCGAAGCGGAGGGATCTGCAGTTTTCTTAGCCCGCCTATTGCACCTGGAGCAGGGCTGCGCTGCCTGCATAAAGGACGACCGTGTGGTGGGTTGAGGCTAAGCGGAAGGTGCCGCTTGCGCTGTCCTCGGATAGATGAACCGGACCGAAACCATAGAGGCCGCAGGCGTCTGGGGAGAATACTCCCACCGACTGCTCGGTCTGGGTTCCCGGGCAACCGCACCTCCGGGAAGAAGATGCGCAAAGACCCCTGCTTCTTGTTGTAGGCCACGATGTCGTCGTCCGGTCCATCCGTGACATGCTTGTCGACGGGCGAGTAGTGCGCTCCACCGACTAGCGTCACCGTCCCCGGATAATCAGTCTCGTCGACTCCGTGCGGAGAGAGCGCCTCTTGCACGGAGATGGGGTCCGCCATGGCACGCACCGAGGTGGCCACAGAACTGGCGCCGCTCTTATTCACCACCTGATCGATCTTGATTGAGAGATAGGAAGCTTGCTGGACAGCATATGGCGTGTCATCGAACTTGAATGGACGCGCTTCGACGATGTGCCCGATGACCAGTGACCCTTTCGGAATCGATCTCCGTTCGGCAGCACAACCACCTGCATGGTCTTGGCCGTCACCACATCCCCAGCCTTTGCCTTCGCAGCATTTTCTGTGTGGGTGAAGACGACAGGGATTGTGGTCTGGGCCGGTAGCGTAATCGCGCGGCTTGCCGGGAACCATTGCCAAGCTGCCAAGCAGAGCGAGAAGCGAAAGAGAACGGGAGTAGTTGCTCATGGTTATGAATCTCCTTGACCGATCACAAGGGGATTTGAGCACCCAACCGCCTTACGCAAACCTGACGTTTTTCTTACATTTCCCTGACATTTTTGACCCGCATCGTAACCCAGCGGTCAAGCTTGTACATTTTTAAGCAGGGTCTTCGAGGTCCGGGGTCTTTTGAACATCCTGCTGGTAGAAGACGAACGGAAACTGGCCGAGGCAGTCGCGGAAGGGCTGCATGGTGAGGGCTATGCCGTCAGTCTTTCCCCCAGCGGCGAGCACGCACTCTCGTCCCTGCGCCATCAACACTGTCGACCTCATTCTTCTCGACGTGATGCTTCCCGGACGCAGCGGCTTTGAAGTGCTTGCCGACATGCGGCGAGCAGGCTTCAAATTGCCGGTTTTGATTCTGACCTCGCGGGATTCGATCGACGATCGCGTGCTGGGGCTGGACGCCGGAGCGGATGACTACCTGGTAAAACCTTTTGCCTTTCCTGAGTTGCTGGCTCGCATTCGAGCGCTTATGCGGCGCAAGCTCCCGGCGTCTTCTCCTCTCTGCAGATCGCAGATCTGACCCTTGAACTGGAAGGCCGTACCGCTTCGCGAGGGGGCAAGAAACTGGAGTTGACTGCGCGGGAGTTCGACCTCCTCGAATATCTTCTGCAGAACCGCGGCTCGGTCGTTTCCCGGGAGATGCTTGGCGCGCGAGGTATGGAAGCAGGTGATGCGCTACACGCCATTGGATAATGTGATCGATGTGCAGATTACCACGGCTGCGGCGCAAGCTCGATGGCGAGTTCCCAAAGAAGCTGTTGCATACCGTGCGCGGAGTAGGCTTCGTGCTGCGCGAAGACGAACCGTGATGCTGCGCTATAGCAATGTGCGCCACCGCCTGACGCTCTGGTATGTCAGCGTCTTTGGCCTGGTGCTGCTGCTCTTCATCTGTGCAGCAACGCTGCTGGAATACTGGCAACTCAACAACCGCTTATACCATGCGGAGATACAGGATATTGAAACCGCAGAAGGGCCTGCTCGCGTTTGCGCCGGATGGGAGCCTGGTGCTCCACGAGGAATACCATAACCATCCTGAATCATATCCTGCTGCTCGACCGGTACATGGAGGTACTGACCCCGGAAGGCAAGGTGCTTCTGCGCAATGACAAGCTGCGCTGGCAGGATCTTGGAGGCCCGCCCTTCCCCAACGAAGGGCTGCCGGCTACAACGAGCGCAGTGTGCGGCTGCAGGATGGAACCCGCCTGCTGCTCATCAGCCATATTCATTCGATCGGTAACCGGCCTCTGCTCATTCGGCTCGCCTACAGCACAGCCGATCGAGCACGGAGTACTGCAGTTTCTTGGGCTGCTCTTGCTGGCGGTGCCGCCCGCACTTTTGTTTGCCGGCCTCGCCGGCTATCGCATGGCCTACAAGGTGCTCCTGCCCTTGAAGAACATGGCGCTGCGCGCCGAAACCATCACCGCCAGTCACTCTGGACCAGCGGCTTCCGGTGGAGAACCCCAACGATGAACTGGGCCACATGGCACGGGTTCTCAACGATCTTCTGGAGCGGCTGCAAGACTCTTTCGACACTCTCAAGCGCTTTACCGCCGATGCTCCCACGAGTTAAGAACGCCGCTGGCCTCCATCCGCAGCGTCGGAGAAGTGGGCTTGCAGCGGTTGCACACGGCGGAAGAATATCGCGACACCATCGGGAGCATGCTGGAAGAAGTAACTCGACTGACGGAGATGGTCGACGGCCTGCTTTCTATATCCCGGGCGGATGCGGGCCAGGTCACGCTCACAGAACGACGTTCAGCCCCCTGGACCTGGCCCGGGAGGTTGTCGCCCTTCTTGGCTTCCTGGCCGAGGAAAAGGGCAGCAGATCCAGATCGAGGGAGACGCAGTCTGCTGGTGAACGCCGATCGCATGGTGCTGCAGCGTGGCCTGGCGAACATCGTAGAGAACGCGATCAAATATTCATCCACCGCTCGACCAGGATTTCATCCATGTCTCGCGAGGTCTGAAACGGTGGACATTGCCATAGAGGACCGCGGGGAAACGATCCCGGAGGATCTTAGGCAGAAGATCTTCGAGAGATTTTTCAGAATCGACGCGTCTCGCTCGCGGGAAGCGGGCGGGAGCGGCCTTGGACTGGCGATCGCGAAGTGGGCGGTCGAGGCCAATGGCGGCAGCATCACCTACAAGCCGGGCATGATGGCGGGAACGCTTTGTCATCCGGCTCCCTGCTGTTCGGGCAGGAAGGTTCAGCTATCGGACTGCAAACACTGCCTGATAAACAAACTGGAATCCGATGACCAGCAGCCATAGCGAAAGCGCGAAGCGCAGCTGCCGCTTGGAATGCGCGGCGCCACCCCGCTGCCGGCAAGCGCGCCAAAGACGCCGCCGATGCCCAGCTTCCACAACAACGCCGCATCGTAGGTGCCACTGATCATGTGGACGCCGGTGCCCACGACAGAGAGCGCCAGACCGAAGGTCAGATCAGGTTCCCACCACTTGCGCCGTGGTCAGGAAGTAAGTCCCAGCAGGGCCACGGTGCCCAATTCACCAGCGCCGGAGGAAGAAAAACCTACCTCGGCCGCAATGGGGAAGGTCAGCAGTCCAATCCATTTGGGCCGGTCAGTCGTCGGCCGGAGTGATGGCGTTTGGGCGAAACTGGAAGAAGATTTGCCAGCCGGAGGAAAAGATGATGATGGATCCGAGCACGATGTTGAGCAGCGCCTTGGGGCCATGCTGCGCGACATGCCCAAAGAAGAGCGACCCGAGTACAACTCCGGGGATGCCGCCGAGCAGCATCCACAGCAGATCGGTCGTTACTTGCTTGCGCCACATCTGCACCGGCACCACGATCAGCTTGACCACAGCGGCATAAGCCAGAGCTGTGCTGACCGCAATCTCCACCGGCACGGCCGATGACCGCCCGCGCCTGTTGCGATGGCATGCCGGACACCGACCACATCGGCTGATAGTTGCGGCGCGCATACAGGTCCGCCAGCACCCGGCGCTCGTCGGCCACGCGAGCCGGATCGGAGGCGATATCCCGGTCGCTCCCGATCTGCCGCCGCAGCTGTTGCGCGATCTGCGCCTCGTCCGTGGCGCGCGCACCTTGCAACAGGTTGCCGGCCAGGCACAGGATCAGTCCCGCGCCGGCTGCCCACGTCCTCACGCTGGCAACCTAGACCCCCGCCGCACGCCGGCCCTCGACAATGGCTGCGGCGCCGAGAGCGGCCATCTCCATGTCCAGGCCCTCGGGCGCACCACTGACGGCCAGCGCCCCGACGACGACGCCACCGATCACGACCGGTACGCCACCGCCCCAGCCGGTGACGCGGGGATCGCCGTAATAGCCGATTTGAAAGCCGGTTTCCGGGTGGCGCGCCGCACGACCGACCTCAACGGACGGCTTTCTTTCCCGCGCGGCCGTCCAGGCCTTGTTCATGGCGATGACAATGGAGGACAGCGGCGCTCCGTCCATGCGCATCAGCGCAATCAGCTCCCCGTGGTCATCGGCAACGGCAATGACCGCGGGTTGCCCGCGGCGCGCCAGCTCCGTGGATACGACCTCGAGAGCCCGCCTGGCGTCCTCATGGATCAGCGTCATGGTCACTGTTCCCACGTCACCTCGCCGTCGGCTGTCGTCCGCGTGCCCACGAGCATCGTCGCGCCGCGCTGCAGCGCCCCGGGGCTGCGCGCCTCGAGCCAGAACATGTACGGAAAGCCCAGCAGCAAGCCGGCTATGAAAACGTACGGCACAATATTATACGGCCAGTCCGGCACGGGATAGACCGTGATGAACAACACCGGGAGCAGCGACAGCGTGCCGATCCACGGCACGACGACATGCTGCCAGACCGTGAACCGCTCGCGGTGTTCACGACGCATATAGGCCGTCAGCGCGAGATTTGCCATCACGTACAGCACGATCACGGCCAGCGCCGAAATCTCCTCCAGGAACCCGAATATGTAATCCGGCTTCATCAGCAGGCCGACGAGCAGCGCGGCGCCGATGCCGAACAGCTGCTGCACGTCGATCGCAAACGTCGGCGTATGGTGCACGGGGTGGATGTAGCCGAACCTGGCCGGCATCGTGCCCGCCCGGCCCATCGTGTACATGACCCGCGAGCCCGAATTGGTCGAGGCGAGCCCGACCGCGATCGCGCTGTTGATCAGCGCAATGACGACGAACCACCATCCGGCGCCCCACAGCGAATGACCGAGGTCGTAGTACGGATTCGGATTGCTGGCAAATGCGGCCATGTTGCCGGTGCCCCAGCCGATCGCGCTCGCATAGGACGTGAAGATATAGAACGCGCCGATCGCAACCAGCGACAGCATCACCGCCTGGCTGACGAGCTTGCCGGCCCGGCGCGACTCCTGCGCAAGCGGCGCCGGACTCTCGAAGCCGGAGAGTGACAGGATCGAGAACACCATGCCGCCGACGATACCCATGTAGTGATTCGGGGCGAGCGAGGGCGTCAGCGGCGCCAGGTACGTGGAACCCGGCGCCGGATGCACGAGGAACGTCACCGCGAGAGACATCATGATCAGCACCTCGAGACCGCCGAGCAGCGCCGTGATGCGCATCGACAGGCGGATGCCGTGCCTTGTCAGCCACCAGATCACGGCGGACGTGCCGACCGCGAAGATCCACCACGGAATATCGATTCCGAACTGCGTGTGCAGGATGTCCGAGACCAGGAAGCCGAGGAACCCCGTCGTGCCGGCCGGGCCGACGAAATCGTAAATCAGGTAGCTCCAGGTCGCCATGAAGCCGCCACGGGCGCCGAGCCCGCGGGTCGCGAACGAGTAATAGCCGCCGCTGGAAGGCAGGTACATGGAGAACTGCGACACCGTGTTGGCGATGAAAAAGCACACGACGGTGGCGAGCAGGAACGAGATCGGCATGTCCGGCCCCGCCTGCAGCGCGATCAGCGGAAATGCGAACATCATGTTGGTCGCCGGCGCGATGTGCGTGATGCCCTGGAACACGAGCTCCGGAAGGCCGAGTGCATTGCGCCGCAGCTGCGGATCTGCCGCGGCGCTCGATGTATCGGGGCTCAAAGGCGCCCTCCTGGCAGGGGCATGCGCCGGTTCACCTGAGCGCGAAAATCTGGTTTGGTCGCAGGAAGTAAGGCGCGACGATCGTCGGCGTGTTGCTGAGCGGCAGCACCTCCTCGGGCAGTTCGATGCCCAGCACGTCCGTCATGAACGCGCGCCGCATCTGGCAGCGCGCGAAGCACGCCGGATACTGCGCCTGCAGCTGCCGGCGCAGCCCGGCATCCGCGAGCACGAGGCCGTCTTCCATGCGCGTCGAGAAATAAACCGGCGAGGACGGGATCACGTCGACCTGGATGGCCATGCCGGAACGCAGCGGCACATCCGATCCCGCGTAGATCGGCGAGCTCAGCCACTCGTCGAGATGGATCAGGTGTCCGGGATTCAGGAAAATGCCGAAGCGCTCGAAGGGCAGTTTCTCGGCGATCAACGCGTGCAGCCTGCCTCCGGGCGTGCCTATCTTCAGCATGCCAAACCACTCGGCCATCACTTCGAAGTAGGGGCCCGCGAATGCCTCGACGTAGTCGTGCGCCGCCGGCACGAGGTCCCGCGCCGAATGCGCGACCCAGCCCGCACGACAGATGTTGCTGCCCCAGTAGGCGAGATTCGTCGCCAGCGGCGAGCCGAGCGGAATGCGGGCCCCGATCGGACCCGACAGGCCCTGGTTCCGGTTGGCCTCGGTCACGAGCGTCATGTGGCAGGACAGCGGATCGCCGTTGTATCCGCAAAGACTGGCGAGCTCGTGGTCGGTCATGCCCGGCTTAAGCCCGAGCAGCATCTTTTTTATGCCCTCGGAGGCGAGCACGTTCGAATACTCGAAATAGGCGATCTCCGACACGGAGCAGCTCGCGCGCAGGCCGAAACCCGGATGCATCATCAGGGCCGTGGCATTGACGATGGCGTCATGGCCGGCCAGCGTGCGCAGCGTGTCGACGAGGTACGACGGCAGGTCGATCGCGTGCGCACCGTCCGGATGTTCGGAGTCGGCGAAGTACTTCCAGCCGATGCACCCGACCTTCGCACCCTTGCCGATGCCTTCGCCCTCGAAAATATCCCGGATCTGGCGGCTCGCATCGCGCGGCTGGTTCAGCAGCGAAAAAGTCTGGAAGCGTTCGGAGCGCAGCTTGCCTGAGTTGAACAGCGGGCTGACAGGCAGGTACCCCTCGCATTCGTTGCCGATTACGATCAGCGGCTTGCCGTCCCGCGCGACAATCAGCAGCGCCTCCTCGAATCGCGGATCGAAATTGGTCAGGTACGCGAGGTTCGCGAAATGCTCCCGGTCCCCATACACGACCGCATGCGTCAGGCCCTGAGAGCTCATGCCGGCACGCAGTGCCGTGAGCCGCCCTTCGAGCTCGCCGGCCGTGACCACGGGCGGGCGCTCGGCCCAGCCGAATTCAGGCCATTCGACCTCGATCAGCTGATGTCTCTTGCTCGTCGCGCTCATCGGAACTTTCCCCATTGAAGCGGGCGCGCGCCCGCGGATCGCCACGCAACCTTACGTGAAGCGAGCATGATGCCGCAAATGCGGCGGATATCGGAAGAACTAGGGGCTCGCCGCCGCATTGCAACGGCGAGCCCCGGCACAAGTCCCTCAGAACGAATAGTTGGCCGTCACGCCAATGGTCCGGGGACGGAATGTCGTATAACTGATCAGGTTATAACCGGGCGTATTGTTGGGCGTATACAGGCTCAACGCCGGCGTGTTATTGAAGATGTTGTTGATAAAGCACGTCACGTCCAGCTTGCCGGTCGTGTAGCCTGCGCGCGCATTGTACATGTGGGTGGCAGGATCCGGCGTCTCCAGCGGATAGTAGTTCAGGCTCCCCACATTCTGATTGATGAACGGACCCGGACTCTGGCTGGTATAGAGAGTCGTGGCCGACGCATGGAACTTGTCGGTCCCATTCACCGGTACCTCGTAAGTCAGCGTTGCATTGATGTTCCACGGCGCAACGACCTGCGGCAGGATGCCCACCTTGTCGCCTTGTCCGACGATCAGCGTGCTCGGGCTGGGGGGCGCGACATTGGCCGGTTCGTAGGCATTCTCGGTGTAGTAGGCGTTGACATAACCGGCATTCAGATCAAGTCGCAGTTCCGGCGTCAGGATCGCCCGCAGCTGGAGGTCAAACCCATCGCTGACCGCATTGCCGGCGTTCGTCCCGAAAGCGTAGGGGCCGCATGTTTCGCTCAGGTACTGCTGGATCCCCCGCCATTCGTTATAGAACACGCTGGCATCGACCTGCAGGCGGCCGTCCAGGAACGTATTCTTGGTGCCGAGCTCGAAGGCATGCACCGAATCCGGCGCGTAGGTTGCCGGAACCTGCGGCTGACCATAGCAGCTCGATCCCACGATGGAATTGGGGATCGCGCCATTGCCGCCGCCTGGCCGGTACCCCTCGCCAAACGTGAAGTACACCAGATCGTAGGGATTGATCTTATATTCCAGTCCCAGGTGCGGCGTGACCGGATTGTTCTCGCCGTGGAACGGCGCATAAGGGGGCGCGCCGGTCAGATAGGAAATCGCCGTCGTGTCAGCCCCATCCACGGTCACATGCGCCGCCCGTTCTCCGACCGTCAGCGTCAGCGCATCGGTGATCCGGAAATTAAACTGGGCGTACACCGCGGTCTGCACATCGACGAACAGCTCATGCTGGTCCTGGATGATATACGCATTCAGCGGGCTGCCCGGGGGTACGGGGAAGGTCGGGAAGGACTGCGCATAGTCCGCCGGGTCATAGTCGATCTGGAAATCGCGCTGCGCGCGATGTTCGAAATAGAAGCCCGCCACCCAACTGATCCGCGAATCCTTCGAGTTCGATGCGAGGCGCGCCTCGGCCGTGTAGGCCTCGACGTTCATGTTGGTGGGCGTGTAGGCCACCTGCGACATGTTTTCCGCATAGCCGATGCCTAACGGATTACCGCAGCCAACCGCGCCGTTCGTGTGCATGCCGGGACATACGAAGGCGCTTTCATCGAGGACTTCCGTGGCTTCGCGATAGAAGTATGATCCATCGATCGTCAGATCCGCAAAGGGGAGGTTCTTGTCTTCGGCCTTGATCGACTCCATGTTCCACCGGTCGGTCCAGACTTCCGGCAGCAGATACCCATTATTGAAAACGCCAGCCTGCGCATCGGAGAACGCTGCATAGAATCGCCCCGAGTCGTCCTGGTGCGTGCGCTGATAGTAAAATCCAGGCGTGATCAGGAAATCGCCGGCCTGGAACGCCAGCGCTCCCTTGACGACCGTCTTCTTGTTGGTGTTGGCATCCGGAGCAACATCGGTAAGATACCCGGGACCCGGCAGAGGGTCGATGTGGTTGACGAATCCACCGTCGCTGCGCTCCCAGGCGCTGAACCGATAGCCAACAGCATCCTGAACGATCGGTCCGCCCAATGCGATACCCATCTCGTAGCTATCGCGCCCACCTTCGGTCTCCGCGAATTCCCCTTTCACCTGCCCGGTGAACTCAGTCAGGCTGGGCTGGTTCGTGATGAAGCGTACGGTGCCCGCTTCGGAACCGGCGCCGAACAGAGTGCCCTGTGGACCCCGCGCGACTTCGACGCGGTTCAGGTCGAAGCTGTACGGATACACGTTGCCCTGGTTGGCCGTTCCGGACAGGCGGCTGGAAATCGTCGTGTCGTCGAGGTACACGCCGACGGTCGGCGGGCCCGTGTTGGTATTCAGACCGCGCATGGCAATGGTGGTGAATGCCGCGCTGAATCCGTTGGGCAGCGCAAACTGCAGGCCCGGGGTCAGCGCGGCGATGTTCTCGATGGACGTGATGCCGCCCGTCGCCAACTCCTGCTGGCCGATCGCCTCGATGCTGATCGGCACGCTCTGCACCGTTTCTTCGCGCCGCTGCGCGGTCACGACGATGTTCTCCAGTGTTTCGCCGCTCGCGCCCGGCGACGTGTTCGTGGTGTCCGCGGCCATCGCCGCTGCGGAAAACATGACACTTGCCATCACGGCCGCGAGGCCGCCCAGCAGCGTGTGCATCGACAATCCGGTTTCCCTGTCCCTGTTCATGGATCCTCCGTTCTGCATTTTTATCCGGAGGCCACGATTGTTGTCGTGGCCGAACAACATCCGCTAGACGATCGTCTGTAATTTTTGTACTGGGTTAAAGTATACGGAGTAGCGCGCTGCCGCAATATGAAAATATGAGATATTTTGTTTGATTTTTAACGGGCTTTTGCCGATGCTGGGCGCCATGCCCTCGCTGCGCAAAGTCGCCCTGCTGATCGAGACCTCCAGCCGCTATGGTCGCGACCTCATGTACGGGGTTCGCGACTGGACGCATACCCGGGAGCCGTGGGCGATCCGGCTCGCGGAACACTTTTCGTCCGGGGCCGTGCCGGCCTGGATCCGCCACTGGCAGGGCGACGGCATCATCGCGCGCGTCGATACGCCGCGGATCAGCGCCGCGTTGCGGCGCACCGGACTCCCGGTCGTCGACGTCAGCGACGAACGGCCCCGGTCGGCGTTTCCGCGGGTCGGTATCGATAATGCCGGCGTGGCGCGGCTCGCCGTTACGCATCTGCGCCAGAAAGGCTTCCTGCACGTGGGTTATTGCGGCGATCCGCATTTTGTGTGGTCGCGGCAGCGCTCCGTGTTGTTTCAACGCGACGCAAAATCCTCGGGCCTGCAGTGCCATCTGTTTGCCGCCGGGCGGCCGCAGGATTCCCCCGCCGGGCCCGACGCGCAGATCCAGGCAATTGCCGTGTGGCTCAAGGCCCTGCCGAAGCCGATAGGGATTTTCGCCTGCTACGACCGGCGCGCGCACCAGGTACTCGAGGCCTGCGACCTGCTCGGCCTGCGGGTTCCCGATGAAGTGGCGGTGCTCGGCGTCGACGATGATGAACTGATCTGTAACCTGTGCCATCCGCCCCTGAGCAGCATCCTGCCAAACGCGCGCAGCTGCGGCTACATCGCCGCGGCGATGCTGTCGCAACTGATGAGCGGCGGTGAGCCGAAGGAACGCGTGCAGCTGATCGGGCCGATCGAGGTGATCGAACGGCAATCCACCGATGCCGTCGCGATACCGGACCGGCGCATTGCCGAAGCGCTGCGGTTCATCCGCGCGCATGCCTGCGAAGGCATACGCGTCGGCGATGTACTCAAGGCGATCCCGATGTCGCGGACGATTTTCGACCTGAAGTTCAAGCGCCTGCTCGGCCATACCGCGCGCGCCGAGATACTGGCTACCCGGCTGAATCAGGCAAGGTACCGGCTCGCGGCGAGTTCGATGCCGGTGACCCTGATCGCCGAGTCCTGCGGCTTCGAGAACCCGCAGTATTTCAGCGCGCTGTTCCGCCGCGAGGTCGGTGTCACGCCAAAGGCCTATCGCGCGCAGCACCGCGCGCTGCGCTAGAGGTGAAACGGGTTGCCCACACCTAGAGCGCGACGCTACCGCCGGTGCGTGCCGAGGTGACGATCGCGGCATCCAGGCGCATCGCGGCGAGACCATCCTCCCCGGTGACCGGCGGCGGCCCGCCCTGTTGCATTGCCTCCACATAGGCCTTGACCGATAAATCAAACGACTCCGGGTACGAAATTGGTTTCATCGCCCTGAGGCGATCCGCGATTGGCCCGAGAGCCGGCATGCCGCCAAGGTTCTCGCGGGTCGCCGCAGTCACCGTCAGCGCGCCGCGCGTTCCGAATATCCCAAATGACCAGAAATTCTGCGCATAAGGCACGAAGGCGGAGCCCGACAACGTCGCGACGAAATCTGGCTTGCGATACCGAAATGATGCCGACACCGCGACCGACGGGTGATAGATCATCTCGGCCGCATGCATCCACTGGACGCCTGCATTGGCCGTGGCGATCGGGCGCTTGCTCTGCTCATCAACAATTGCCGCCGTCACTTCCGCCGGATCCCCGAAGAAAAAACGCATCAGGTCGATCATGTGCGCCCACAGGTACGAGTGCACACAGGCCGTAAACAGCGCGGGCTCGCCGAAAGCGCCGCGGGCGAGCTCTGACTTGATCACCCCATGCGACGGGACGCAGCGATAGTTGTAATTCACGCCCAGGGTCCCGCGCGCCCGTGCCGCAGCAGCCACCATCTTCTCGCCGATGGCCAGCGTGTGCGCCATGACCTTTTCGCACAGCACGTGGCATCCGGCCTCGAGCGACAGCAGCACGGGCTTTTCGTGATCCCACTCCAGGCTCGCCACCGTGACCACGTCCGGGCGCTCCTTGCGCAGCATTTCCTCGATTGACACGTAGGAGCGGACCCCAAATTCCTTGCCGAAGGCATGGGCGCGGTCGGCATGGGTGCCGCAAATCGCGACGACCTCGACGTGCGCGCATTTCCTGAATGCCAGCAAATGAAACCGCGCGGCCGCGCCCGTGCCGATGATCGCCGCCTTGATATCCTTCATGCCGGGAGTAAACATGATCGGCAGTCCGCTGGTCAAGCGGGTTACACAAGGCGCCGCCGGTGGAGTACAGTCACCCTCAGGCAGCAGGACAACGCACGGCAGGACAGACTGAGCATGGACCCGGTGGCGCAATTTCGCCGCGACGGTTTCGTCGCGGTACGGCAGTTGTATACGCCGGGGGAAATCGCCGAGATCCGCGACACGTTCATGGCCATGGCCAGCAACGGGCCCGTCGAGGGCCTCTCCGAGGTCCGCCAGACACTGCATCGCGGTGAGACGGCCCCGTACGCACCGAACGATCCGCTTGGCCTGTATCCGCGGATGCTGCATCCCCATAACCATCCGGACAAGCCGGTCGGACCGCTGAGCATGAAGTACATGCTGCATCCCCGGCTAGAGCCGATCCTCGCGGCGCTGTTTGCCGAGGAGCCGGTCGCGGTGCAAAGCATGTTCTACTTTAAGCCGCCGCAGGCCCGCGGCCAGGCCCTGCACCAGGACAATTTTTACCTGCGGGTCAGGCCCGGCACCTGCCTGGCGGCATGGGTTGCCATCGATGATGCCGACGAAGAGAACGGCGGCATGCTATGCGTGCCGAATACGCAGAGCTACCCGCTGCAATGCCCGGAGCAATCCGAGCTGTCGGAGTCCTTCACGACCGAATATGTGACGCCGCCGCAAGGCTATCGGGCGGAACTGCTGCCGCTGAAGGCCGGCGACGTGCTTTTCTTCAACGGCAACGTGATTCACGGCAGTGGCCCCAACAACAGCCTGACGCGGTTCCGGCGCGCCTTCATCTGTCATTACGTGCCGCGCAGCACCACCGAACTGGCCCATTGGTACTCGACGCCTTACCGGTTCAACGGCGAACTGCTGTCGATCCCGGTTGCGACGGGCGGGGGCCCGTGCGGCAACGCCGAGGGCGGCTACCAGGGGCCGCATTAACCCGGCAGCGAGTCGTTCAGCCGGCCCGCACCTGCTGTTCGATGATCGGCTGGTACCCGACCGTGCCGGCGATATCGTCAAGGAGTCCGGATACGACGTTGATCGCGTCATCGATCGCAAACACGCCGACCAGGGCGCCCTTGTCGTCGACGACCGGCATGCGCCGCAATCCGGCATTGCGCAGATGCTGCAGCGAGACCGACAGGTCGTCCGACTCCGCCGCGCTCACCGGGTCGCGCGCCATGACATCGCCAACCGTCAGTCCGCGCGCATCCACGTCGCGGGCGATGACCTGCACGACGATGTCGCGGTCGGTCAGCACGCCGAGCGGCGCGCGCCGCCCCGCCCTGGATTCCGTGACGACCAGGAAGCCGACATGCCTGTCCCGCATCACCCGGGCCGCATCGGCAAGACTGTCGTCGGGCGCAATGACGACGACATCGCGCTTGCAGAAGTTTCCCACTTTCATGACACGCTCCCGTTGGGATCCAGAGCACAGTCTGCGCAATGGCGCCACGGCAGGGAATAAGTGGAATCCCGGGAAAACTGCGCCTACTGCGTGCCGGTGGATTACCCGTAGCGGATCAGGAGATCATCGAATGATGCCCGGGATGCCCTTGCGCTAGGCTTGTACGTGTCCTTAGATCAGGCGGGCGGTTTTGCACATGGCGTTCGAGATGGCTGAATTGTTGACGCCGGCTTCGTTTCCGCACGAAGTCGGCCACCTGGAAACCCGGGAAACGGCACTCTCCTGGATCGTGCTCACGGGGCCGTTCGCGTACAAGATCAAGAAAAGCCTGCACCTGGACTACGTCGATGCCAGCACGCTGGCGCGCCGGAAATATCTTTGCGAAGAAGAGCTGCGGCTCAACCGGCGCCTGGCGGCGGACCTTTACCTGGACGTCGTCGCGATCACGCGCGAGGCGGACGCGCTGCGCGTCGGCGGTGCCGGCAATGCGGGCACGACCGGCGGTGAGGTCATCGAGTACGCAGTCAGGATGCGCCAGTTCGATCCGGCGCAGGAACTGGCGTGCCAGCTCGAGCTCGGCGCGGTGAGCCCCGCGGAGATCGCCGTCCTTGCCGAGGACATCGCCGACTTTCACGCCGGCGCCGCCATCGAGGCGAACAGCGCCGATTTCCCCGGCACCGAGCGGCTCTGCTCCGCGGTGCGCGCCAACCTGGGTTCGCTGCTGACGCGGATGGCCGGCACGCACCGCATCGGCAACCTCGGCAGGCTGGTCGACTGGACGCAGGACTGCCTCAGCACCGGCCTGCGGCGTATCCGCGCGCGCGAGGAGCGGGGCTTCATCCGCGAATGCCACGGCGACCTGCACGCGCACAATATCGTGCGCTGGCGCGGGCGGTTGACCGCGTTCGATTGCATCGAGTTCGACCCGGCATTGCGCTGGATCGATACCATGAGCGATGTCGCCTTCCTGGTCATGGACCTGGCCGGGCATGATCGCTGGGATCTGGCGATGTGCTTCCTGAACCGTTACCTGGAATGCACCGGTGACTACGCCGGCGTGCGACTGCTCGCGTTCTACGCCGCCTACCGTGCCCTGGTGCGCGCGATGGTCGACTCGGTGTGCGCGCAGCAGCATCCGGAGCGCAGCGACGAGTATCAGCAGCGCCTGCGCCGGCGGGTCGCGACGGCCGCGCGATTCATGGATCGGCCGCGCCCGGCCCTGATCCTGATGCACGGGCCCTCCGGGTCCGGCAAGTCCTGGATCAGCGAGCGGCTGTGCGGGCCCCTGCAGGCCGTGCGCGTACGCTCGGACATCGAGCGCAAGCGGCTCCCGCGCGGCGCGGCGGCCGATGTCGCCGATACCGGGATCGATCGCGGCTGGTACGCGCCGCCGGTCAGCCGGCGAACCTATGCAAGGCTCGCCGATTGTGCAGAGGATTGCCTCGGCGGAGGGTTCAATACGATCGTGGATGCGGCGTTCCTGCACCATGAGGACCGGCAGCGGTTCGCGGAACTCGCCGCCCGGCGTGGCAATCCCTGCGTCATCCTCTCTTGCAGCGCGGATCAGTCGGTCCTCGCCCGGCGCATCGAGACGCGGCAGCGCACGGCATCGAGCCCGTCGGATGCGACGCTCGCGGTACTGCAACGGCAATTGCACTCCACGGACGCGCTCGATCCGTTCGAGCTCGGGCATTCGGTCGCCGTCGATACGAGCGACGCGCAGGCTCTGCCGCGCGTGCTCACCGAAGTGCGCCAGCGCTGTGCCGCGCGCGCGGTGCACTAGGCGCCGCTGCGCACGGACATTGCGTCCATGCACAACGAAGAAATTGCCGGCACGTTCGATGAGTGGGCGGATCTGCTCGCGCTGACGGCGGCCAATCGGTTCCGCATCGGTGCCTACCAGCGCGCCGCGCAGCTGGTGCGTGCCCTTCCCGGGGAGCTGGAGGAGAAACTGGCCGCCGGGTTCGATCCCGACACCCTGCCCGGCATCGGCGCGGATCTCGCCGGGAAAATCCGTGACCTCGCGACCACGGGCACCAGCCGCGAGCTCGAGAAGCTGCGCCTGAAAGTGCCGGCCGGCCTGCGCGACCTGCTGAAGGTCCCGAACGTCGGCGCGCACCGCGCACGCGCGCTTTATGATGCGCTGCAGATCCGCGACCTGCCCGGCCTGCGCGCGGCACTTGAATCGCACCGCGTGCGCGACGTGCACGGCTTCGGTCCGGCCTCTGAGCGGCAACTGCTGAATGCTCTCGCCCGGCTGGTGCCGCAGGCAGGGCGCAGGAGGCGCGACCTGGTCGCCGCCGATGTCGGCCGCATCCACGACCACCTGGCGGCGCTCCCCGGCGTCTCGCGCGTCGAGATCGCGGGCAGCTACCGGCGCGGCTGCGAAACCGTCGGCGACCTGGATTTCGTCGTCTGCGCCGACGCCCCGCTCGACATCAATCGCGCGCTGGCCGGGTTTGCCGATACGGCATCATCGCTCGCCGCGGGGCCGACGCGCTCCTCGGTGCTGCTGCGCAGCGGCCTGCAGGTCGATGTGCGGGTCGTGCCGGCGGAGAGTTTTGGCGCCGCGCTTTATTACTTCACGGGCAGCAAGGCGCACAACGTGCACCTGCGCCGCATGAGCCTTGCGCGCGGCCTCAAGATCAACGAATACGGCGTGTTTCGGGGCGCACGGCGCATTGCCGGCGACACCGAGGCCTCGGTGTTTCACAGCGTCGGTTTGCCGTTCATCGCGCCGGAACTGCGCGAGGATCGCGGCGAAATCGAGGCGGCGCAGGCGGGGCAGCTTCCGGTGCTGATCGAGCGGCCGCAGCTGCGGGGCGACCTGCATGTGCATACGGACCGCTCCGACGGAACGGCCTCCCTCGGTGACATGGCGGGGGCTGCGCAGCGCGCGGGCCTGGGCTACATCGCCATCACCGATCACTCAAAGCACCTGGGCGCATTGCATGGTCTGGACGCCAGCGCGCTGGTGCGGCAGATCGACGAGATCGATGCGTATAACGAGGGATGCGCGCAGTTCACGGTCCTGAAGGGCGTCGAGGTCGATGTCCTGAAGGACGGCACGCTCGCGCTCCCCGACTCGATTCTCGCCCGCCTCGACGTCGTCGTCGCCGCCGTGCACAGCGCCTTCGATCTCAGCAGGCGCAGCCAGACCAGCCGGCTGCTGCGCCTGCTCGATCAGCGGCATGTGTCGATACTCGCGCACCCGACGACGCGCCTGCTGGGGGAGCGGCTGCCGCTGCAGTGCGACTGGGCCAGGGTATTCCAGCGGGCAAGCGAACGCCCCTGCTTCCTCGAGCTCAACTCCCAGCCGGCGCGGCTGGATCTCGATGACGTCCTCGTGCGCGAGGCGGCGGCGAGCGGCATCCTGATCAGCATCGCCACCGACGCGCACGGCACCGCCGATTTCGCCTGTCTCGAGGGCGGCATCCGCCAGGCCCGGCGCGGCTGGCTGACCGCGAGTCAGGTCCTGAACTGCCGGCCGCTCGGCGAACTGCGCAAGGAACTCAGTCGAGCCAGCGGATCTGCGGCTCCGCGCGCGGTACGGGCGGCGGCAAGGTCCTCGGGTGGCCGACGATGATCGGCGCTACCGGGACGCTGGCCGCCGGCAGCCCGAGAAGATCCTTTCCGGGCGCGGTATTCAGATAGCCCTGCGCAAATCCGATCCAGCAGCTGCCGAGGCCGGCCCCGTGCGCGGCGAGCATCAGGTTCTCGGCGGCCAATGCGCAGTCTTCGGCGATCCACGGTCCGGCTGCGGTCGCCGAGATCAGGATCAGCGCCGGCGCATGGTAGAAGATCTGGAAGCCCGCCTCGCCGAGCGTGGACCGGAAGCGACTGGCATGCCCGTCCGCGGGCAGGTTCGCGAGCATGTGCGCTTTCGCCTCGCGGGAGAGCCGCTCGAGCAGCGACTGGCTGCGTACGACCGTGAACGTCCAGGGCTGCTGGTTCATCGCGCTCGGGGCATGCACGGCGGCTGCGATCAGGCCCCGGATCGTGGCCTCATCGACCGCCGCATCGGAATACTCGCGCACCGAGCGCCGCGCGCTGATTGCTTCGTTGATATCCATGGCTTCTCCTGGTCATTGCGACGGGCTGCGCCGCGCCGCGGTGAATAAGATCGCGAAAGTGCGCCCCGGCTCCGGCTCGAAATAGCGCGAATTGCTTTCGTTGACGATCACGGAACCGACGTAGGCGCGGTCGGCCAGGTTGTCCACGCGCACGAACTCGCTGAAGCGCCAGGCCGCGTGCTCCTGCACCCAGCCAAGGCGCAGATTCCCGACCCAATAGCCCGCCGCGGCCGCGGAATTGCGGTCGTCGGCATAGATCCGGGCCCGCGCCTGCGTCTCGAACGTCACCGCAAAGCCGCGCGCGGGCCAGTTCCACGTGATGCCCGCATACAGCGCGTTCATCGGCACCGCCGGCAGATAGCTGCCGGCGGGCACCGTCGCAGACGCCGGCGAGGACGGTGTGCACGGTGGGCTCGGACAGGTCTGGTACGCCTGCCCCGTGACCGCACGGATGTACGTGTAGGCGACCCGAGCGCTGAATCCGGCGGCCCCGTCCGCATCGACGGCAAGTTCCATGCCGCGCCGCTGCGTCTCGCCGATGTTGTGCTCGACGGTGCGGCCCCCCGAATTCGAAAGCACCGCCAGCTCGTCCTGCGCCTGGATGTAAAAGGCATCGAGGTCGGCGCGATATTTCGCGCCGGCGGTCTTGATGCCGACCTCATAATTGTCGCTGCGCGCCGGCAGCAAGCCGAAATTCAGTCCCGGCAGGCTGCCGTTCGTGGAGCGGTACGCGAGGTCATTCAGCGTCGGCGTCTCGAAGCCCTTGCCGTAGGAGGCGTAGAGATTGAGCTGCGATGCGGCGCGGAACGTGACGCCGGCGACCGGGTCCACCGCAGAGTAGCGCACGCCGCTGTCGGCATCGGCCGCGGCCAGATAGTCGTGCGACATGACGTCGACGACGTTGTTGCGCGCGCCCGCGATCAGGCGCCAGCGCACGTCCGGATCCCACTGCGCCTGCAGATACTGGTCGAGGTCGTAGACGCGATTCGCCTGGTTGCGCCGCAGCGCGCCTTCGACGCCGTCCGCGCTGCCGGAGAAGTTCAGGAAGCCCTTGCGCGCTTCCTCGAGGTCATCGTAGCTGATGCCCGCCGTGATCTGCAGTGCGGTCCCGGCCACTTCGCGGCGATCGGTCAGATGCAGATCGATGCCGGAGAAGTACCGGTCCAGATCGATGACGCCGCCGGGATTCGCCGGAGGAGCTTCAGTACTGGCGGGAATCGCCTGGTACTGCACCGTTGTGCGATGCCCGGCATACAGCGTACTGACCAGGTCGTCGCCAGCGCCCAGTTGCCGCTCGTACGTTGCGCCGACCTGCTGCTGGCCCAGCGACTTGCGCGTGTCGTACAGCAGCGCCCCGATGCCTGCCTGCAGCGGATCGGCGCTGAGCTGGGTGCGGGTCAGTCCCAGCGGATCCTGGACGAATGGCGTCGAGACGATGTTGCCGACGAATGTGACCCGGGATGCCTCGTCGAGGACGATGCGCACCTTGGAATTGAAGTTGTCGCGCTCCGCCGCACTGTGATCGCGATAGCCGTCCGTCTGGAAGTGGGCCGCGTCGACGACGTAGTTGACCAGTCCCTCATCGCCCTCGGCCTTCAGCGCATAGCGCGACGTGGCGTAGGTGCCGAAGTCGGCCCCGCCCTGGACGAGGGTCCCGGGCGCTGCGTCTTCGGTGAACGCCGCTATCACGCCGCCCGAAGAGTTGCCATAGAGCGCGGAGAACGGCCCGCGCAACACCTCGAAGTAGCCCACGGAGCCGAGGTCGATTTGCGAAAACTGGCCCTGACCGTCCGGCATGGTCCCGGGGATGCCGTCCGAGTACAGCCTCACGCCGCGGACCCCGAAGCTGGAGCGCGCGCCGAAGCCGCGTATCGAAATCTGCAGGTCCTGCGCGTAGTTCTGCCGGTTTTGCACCGAAGCGCCCGGCACCTGGTCCAGCGACTCGGACAAATTGACCTGGTACTGACCGGCCTGGATCTGGCCGGCACTGACCCGGGCCACGGCCACCGGCAGATCGAAGCTGCGCTCGGGGACGCGCGTCGCGCTAACCACGACCGGCGACAGGTCGGCGTCGGCGGCGCGCGACTGCGGAATCTGGCACAGGCATGCCAGCAGCAGATTGCCGCCGATGAATCGGCCAGGCCGTCGAGTCCGCATGTCCCCGTCCCTTGTTGTAGTGACCACAGAGAATAAACCACCTTTTACCTCGTGTATGCTCCGGCACTGTGCCCCTTTGCGAAATTGCCAGCCCATGCCGTCCATTCGCCTCGACGTCTACATACAACCCCGCGCCTCGAGGACGGAACTCGCCGGAATGCACGACGGCGTGCTCAAGATCCGCATCGCAGCCCCGGCGGTCGAGAACGCGGCCAACAGAGCGCTGGTCGAGTTCGTCGCCGGACATCTCGGCATTGCCAGGCGCGGCGTGCGCGTGGTCGCCGGAAGCACCAGTCGCAGGAAGATCCTGGAAATCGACGGCGTCGCCGCCGAGGTGATTGCCAGCAGATTGAGCCCGGCACCATGACGTTCCCGTGGCGTGCGCACCTGGAAATGATGCGGCCCTACACGCTGGCTTACCCGCCGATGCTGGCGCTGAGCGGGGCCGTGCTGGCGGACCACGACGTCGCGGCACTGACCGCGGCCGAGGTGGCTCTGGCCACGTGCCTGGGCTGGCTCGCCGGGCTCTACGGTTGCGATGCATTCGACAAGGCGCTGGATTCGATCGCCAAGCCGACGCGGCCATTGCCGTCCGGTCGTGTCTCGTCCCGATCGGCCTGTGCATTCATGGCCGGCTATGCGGCGCTCGGGATGCTGCTGGCCGCCCACCTCTCGCCGCTGTGCATCGCCCTTGCCTTTGCCGTCGCGGCGCTCGTGCTCCTGTACGCGTCGTGCCTGAAGGCCCGCGGCCTGTGGGGTCATCTGTGCCGCGGCTGCATAACCGGGACGGCCTTCCTGTTCGGCGTGGTCGCGGTGGATGCCGCGAAGGTTCCCCTGCTGTGCCCGTTCGCGATCGCGCTGACGCTGCACGACGCGGCCACGAACGTGATTGGTGCGATTCGCGACATGGATGGCGACCGGCGCGGCGGCTACGTCACCGCGCCGGTGAAATACGGCGTGCGGGCAAGCCTGTGGCTCGCCCTGGGGCTCGGGGCCGGCGCGTTTGCGATCTGCCTGCGGATGTCGTCGGTCTGGAACCACCCGGCCCCGGGCCGCTACGCGCTGCTGCTGCTGGCCGCGGTCCTGTTCGCGGCAGCCGCGCTGTACGGCATCATCGGCGCCCGGATGCTGTCGCGAACGCGCGCCCTGGCCATTCACAATGTCCTGATCGTGGAACGCCTCGCGCTCGCGTGCGGGCTGATCGCGATCCCACTCGGCCTCCACGGGCCGGCCGCACTGTTTGTTGCGGCGGCCGTCCTCACCGTGATCGCCCAGGTTCATTTGCGCGGCAGATATGAGTTTGGCGCGGCGGCCGTGCCGCTTACCCAGGCCGGGTTTCGCTAATCGCCGGCATCGTCGCCGGGCGGCCCATCGAGCGCCTGCGGCGCCCCCAGCCCCTGCGGCGTGAACAGCGCGGCATCCGGATGGGTATTGAATCGCGCCCTCCTGATGTAGAGCACCGTGCGCGTGCCCTCCTGCACCGAGCTCATCTCCAGGCGACGCGCGCCCCACAGGCCCGACACCCGCCGCAGCTCGCTCGCACGCAGGACGCGCACCAGCGCCCCCTGCCCGTCGTGCATCTCGACCTGAACAATGACCGGCACGTCCTGGGCCACCCAGTAATCGAGAAACCGGTACTGGGAACGGTCCGGCTCCACCGGCGTCGCCTCGATCCTGCGGGTCCTGTGTCCGGCGATGACACCTCCATCGCCGAGCAACCGGTAGCTGAAATCATCCAGCTGGCGCTCCTCGACATCCTCGAAGCTGAAGTCCGTGCCGATGAAGCGGGCGGCGCGCTGTTGCTGTGCCACGCCGCGGACGCGCTGCGTTGCCGGCACAAAGATGTACTGGCGGTCCACGAGACCGGGACGATTGATCGACAGGAGCGCGACCCCGCGTATGTCGGCCGGATCGGTAAAGACGACCAGCGTCCGGCTGTCGCCGGCGGATCCGACGCGACGATAGGTGAAGCTCTTCGTGGTGCTGTGCCCTTCCCGGTCGAACACCTCGAACCCGGCGCTCATGAACACATCATGGCCGTTGTCCTGCTGCAGGGCGGCGGCCACGATGCTGCGCGCATCGTCGGCCGCAGCCGCCGGCAGGGTTCCGGCGCAACACGCCAGCACGCCGATGGCGCAGGCGGCAGGCGCCCTATTCATAGCCGATGGCCTCGATCACCTGCATCCGCGAGGCACGCCGTGCCGGTCCCCACGCGGCCAGCAGCGACACCGCCATCACGGCGGGCAGCGACTGCAGCACCAGCAGCCAGGGGAAGACGAATGGCACGTTGTAGCCGACCAGCGCCGTCGACACCGTGTGCGACATGAACTGGATGTTGAACAGCGCCGCCAGTGCGCCGACGAGCACCCCGACGACCGAGATCGCCACCGCCTCGAGCAGCACCAGCTTCTGCACCTGGAAGCGATAGCCGCCGAGCGCGCGCAGGATGCCGAATTCCTGGCGCCGCTCGGCCACGGAAATGACCAGCGTGTTCGCGATTCCCAGCACGGCCACGAACACCGCGACGATCAGCTGCATATAGATCAGCAGGAAGAACTGGTCCACGAGGCTGGAGATCCGCGCCCGGAACTCCGCGTTGGTATAGACGAGGGCATGTTCGGTGCCCGCGGTGAGGCGCCGGATGTGCTCCTTGGCGACATCCGCGCTGGCGCCCGCCTTCAGGCTCACGTCAATGACATCGACCCCCGCATCCCGCCACATCGCCTTGTACAGCGCCCGGTCCATGAACACCGAACCCTTGTCGGAGCGGTAATCGTCGACGATGCCGACCACCGGCAGCTCCAGGGCCCCCGTGGGCGTCTCAAGGCGCAGGCGCTCGCCGACGCGGGTTCCCCAGCGGGCCGCGAAGTTCCGTGATACCAACAGGCCTTCACCGCGCGGCAGCAGGTTTCGGGCCGTCTGCAAATCGCCGCCGGTGACCGACTCGGCCGCGCGGGCGAGAAATCCGTCCATCTCGATCGCGACCAGCGTGGCGCTCTCGCCGCGAAAGGGAATGGCGGTGAAACGGACGTTCTCGAGCCGCTGGACCTCCGGCAACTCACCGATGCGCCGGCCCAGGTCCTCGCTGAAGTGATACGTGGTGGAGTGCAGCGTGGCCGAGGTCGACACGAACAGGTCCGAGTTCAGCATCGAATCGCTCCAGCGGTCGATCATGTGCCGGTAGCTCTGGATGTAGGCACCGGTGGAAAACACCAGCATCAGGCCGATCATCAGCGCGCCGACCGTCGCGGCGCTGCGCCGCGGCGACTGGATCATCGCATCCACGGCCAGCGCTCCCTCGGCGCCGCCCGCCCAGTCCATCGCCGGTCGGATCAGCCGGGCGGCCCACTGCACCAGCGCCGGCATCAGCAGCGTCAGGCCGAGCAGCATCAGGGCCGAGAACGACAGCTGCACGGACACGCCCATGCGCGCCGGCGCGAACGCCACGAGCAGCGAACTGAGCACGACCAGCGCAACTCCCGGCGCCAGCCGCCGCCACCCGAAAGCCAGCTCGCGCTGGCGCGACTCGATGTTATGCAGCGCGAGGACCGGGTCGAGCCGGGATGCGGCGCGCGCCGGAAACCAGGCTCCCGCGAGCGAGGCGACCACCCCCAGCGTCAGCGATTCGAGGGCCAGGCCCGGATGCAGGAGCGGCGCCACCGTCGTTGCGGTGACGCCGTAAATGGACGTGGCGACGGCGCTCAAGACCCGGCTCGCGATCGCCGCGACGAGAAATCCGCCGGCGACTCCGCACGCCGAGCCGACGATGCCGATCAGCAGCGCTTCGCCCAGGAACATCGCGTTGACGGAGCGGCCTTCGACGCCGATCGCGCGCAGGATGCCGATCTCCTTCCAGCGCTGGTTCACGGCAATGGTGAACGAATTGAAGATGATGTACACGGCCACCAGCAGGGCAATGAAACTGGTGATCGACATGCCCAGGCGGATGGCCGTCACGGCATTCTCCAGCGCCTGGCCGCGCACCTGCGGGCGCAGGACCTCGAGGCCGGCGCCGAGGCGGCTGCGCAGCCGTGTCTGAAGGTCCTCGACCGCGACGGCCGGCGAATTCATCAGGTCGATGCGGTCGAAATTGTGGCCCCGGCCGAAGATCAGTTGCGCCGAATAGACGTCCATGACGGCGATGTTGCCGCCGAAAACCGCCGCGGCTCCGGTCGGCTTGAAAAATCCCTGGACCGTGAATTCCTGGCGTCCATGCGCCGTGAACAGCGGCAGGCGGTCGCCGGCGTGCAGCCCGTAGTGTTCGGCGAACGAGCTCGACACGAGAATGGAATCCGGTTGCGCGAGAAACGTGATCGGGTCGGCGAGCCGGGATTGCGAGCGGTCGAAGTCGAACTGGCGAAGGCGCTGGTCATCGGTCGTATCCACGCCCAGGACCAGCAGGTTGCCGTCATCCGGATACGCGGTGTGGACCACGACCTCGATCACCGGCTCGGCCAGCGCTACGCCGGGCGTTGCCCGGACCTCGTCCAGCACCTGCTCCGGAAATCCGGTATCGCCGGCCACTACCTGCAACGTTGACTTTCCGGCAAGCCGTTCGACGGTTGCCGCCAGTGAATCGAGCAGCGCGGTGTTGGCGGTGCCGACGGCAAAATACACGCCGACGCCCAGTCCTGTTCCCGCGATGGTCAGCGCTATCCGGAGCCTGTGGGTCCGCCACTGCCGTGACGCCACCTGCCACAGCGCCGCAAACATCAGCCGCTGCCGGGCAGGCCGGGCCCGCCGGCCTGCTGCCCCTGCACAACCCGGCCGTCGCGCAGCGTGACGATGCGGTGGCAGTAGCCCGCCGCAGCGGCGTTATGCGTCACCATCAGCAGCGTGCTCCGGTATTCCTGCTGCAGGCTGTCGAGCAGGCGCAGTATTTCCTCGCCGGTCGCGGAGTCGAGGTTGCCGGTTGGCTCGTCGGCGAGCAGCAGCACCGGGCGGAAAATCAGCGCCCGGGCCATCGCCACCCGCTGGCGTTCGCCTCCGGAGAGCTCATCGGGCCGATGGGTCATCCTGTGCTGCAGCCCGACCCGCTCCAGCATCGAGGCGGCACGGCGTTCCGCGTCCTTCCGCGCGAGGCCCTGCAGGCGCAACGGCAAGGCCACGTTCTCGAGCGCAGTCAGCGTGGGCAGCAGATTGAAGGTCTGGAACACCATGCCGATCTTTTCGCGGCGCAGCCGGGTGCGCGCATCGTCGGTCAATGAGGAGAGTTCCACGCCATCGACCTGCACTGCGCCCGACGTCGGCACGTCCAGGCCGCAGGCCACGTTCAGCAGCGTCGATTTGCCGGAGCCCGACGGTCCCATGACCGCCACCCGCTCCATCGGCTCGATATGCAGGTCCAGGCCGTTCAGCGCCCGTACGGAGCCTGCGTTGCCGTAGCTCCTGGTGACGTTGTTGAGGCGCAGCATGCCGTGATGTGACTAGAGCAATGTCGGCCGGTCCGGCAGCTCGTTGCCGGCATCGGGCTCGCCCGCCGCCGGCGCCGGGTAATGTGCTGCCAGCAGGGCGCCAACCGCCTCGACACCGTCGAGCGCGCCGCGGTGGTATTCGCGGGCGCGGAAGCGCTGCTCCATCAGGGCGCAAACGGCCTGCCACTGCGCGGCCGAGACACGGTCCCGGAAGCCGCGATCGGCGATGATCTCGACGTGGCGATCCGCGAGCTGCACGTAGATCAGCACGCCGTTGTTGTGCTCCGTATCCCACACGCGCAGGCGCGAAAACACCTCGAGCGCACGTTCGTGCGCCGACAGGCCGCCGAGGACCTGCAGCGGCGTCAGTGCGGTCTCGATCGCGAACCGGATCTGTCCCCGGTGCGAGCGCTCTGCCTGCGCGATCGCGCCTTCGATCGCATCCAGGCTCGCGCCCGGAAATACCATGCGCGTGTGCCAGTGCGTGGCCAGCACGTGCCGCAGCAGTCGCGTGATCCGCATCACCACCGCCCCGAGGCGCCGCCGCCCCCAAAGCCGCCGCCACCCCCGCTGAAGCCACCGCCGAATCCGCCGCCGCCGCCGAAGCCGCCGCCAAGTCCGCCAACGCCCCACCCGCCGCTGCCCGCGCTCCAGCCGCGCGTCGAACCCAGCAGCAATGCGAACAGGAACGCCACCGCCCCGGCGCCAAAGCCGACGGCGAGCAGGTGCGACATCAGGTAAGCGAGCGCGCCGGCAACGCCGCCGGTCGCGATGGAGCCGAACAGGCGGCCAAACATGGCGCGCAGCACGCCGCTGACGACGAACACGGCAACGAGCAGCAGCGGCAGGATATTGCCGATGCCGCGGCCGCGCACCCATTTCTGGTCGGGCTCGGGCAGGGGCTCGCCGTTGATGACGCCGATCATGCGATCGACCCCCGCCTGGACCCCGCCGTCGAAGTCGCCCTGCCGGAACCGCGGCCGGATGTCCTCATCGATGATGCGATTGGCGGCCGCATCGGGCAGCGCACCCTCCAGCCCGTAGCCGACCTCGATGCGCACGCTGCGGTCGTTCTTGGCGACGATCAGGATCGCCCCGTCGTCGACACCCTTGCGCCCGAGGCGCCAGAGGTCGGCGACGCGGATGCCGAACTGCTCGATCTCCTCCGGCTGGGTGGTCGGGACGATGAGGACCGCGACCTGGCTGCCCTTTTTCTGTTCCAGGTCGGCAAGCTCGGATTCGAGGTGGGTCACGGTCGCCGCGGACAAGGTGCCGGTCTGGTCGATCACGCGCGCGCTCAACGCCGGAACGGCCACCTGCGACCAGGCGAGCGGGGCACCCAGCAATAGTGCGCCGGCCGCCGCCCACCGAGCGATGCGCATGCGCTCAGGCTCCTACGGCTTGGGCGAACCGAAGTCCACGGTCGGGGGCTTGGAGATCGCCGCCTCGTTCTCGACCGCGAAGTTCTGCTTCTCCTTGTAGCCGAACATCATGGCGGTCAGATTGCCGGGGAACGAGCGGATCGTCGTGTTGTAGGCCTGCACGGCCTGGATATAGCGGTTGCGGGCAACCGTGATGCGGTTCTCGGTCCCCTCGAGCTGCGCCTGCAGGTCCCGGAAGTTCTGGTCCGATTTGAGCTGCGGGTAATTCTCGGTGACCACGAGCAGCCGCGACAGCGCGCTGGATAACTGGCCCTGCGCGGCCTGGAATTTGGCGAACGCCTGCGGATCGTTGAGCAGTTCCGGCGTCGCCTGGATCGAGCCCACCTTGGCCCTGGCCTCCGTCACGCCGAGCAGCACCTGCTGCTCTTGGGCGGCGAAGCCCTTGACCGTGTTGACGAGGTTCGGGATCAGGTCGGCGCGGCGCTGGTACTGGTTCAGCACCTCGGACCAGGCGGACTTCACCTGTTCGTCCTGGGATTGCATCGTGTTGTAGCCGCAGCCCGAAAGCAGCGCGGCGACGGCGAAAATCCCGGCAAAACCCAGCTTACGCATCATGGAGGACCCCTGGTTATCCCTCGGGTTGAGGGCGCTGCGAATACGAAGAATAAACCACATTTTCACAAATTGCGCGCTGCCGACAGGCGCACCGGCAGACGCCTGCCGCCCCAATCACCCGCCGGTCCGCGGAACACGCCGGGAACGCGTGTTCCGCAGGCGAGGCACGCGCCGTGCGCATCCAGCCGCCATTCGCCGATGTCGTACCAGTCCCGCTCGATCACGCGCACGCCGCAGCCGTGGCAATACGTACTCGCCCCAATGCGGTCGTGGACGTTGCCGGTATACACGTAGCGCAGGCCGTTGGCGACGGCGAGCTCGCGTGCGCGCGTCAGCGTGGCCGGCGGCGTCGCCGCGACATCCGTCATCTTCCAGTCCGGATGGAAGGCCGAGAAGTGCAGCGGCACGTCCGGACCCAGCTTGCGCATGATCCACTGGGTCATCGCGTCGATCTCGGCGTCCGAATCGTTTTCGCCCGGTATCAGCAGCGTCGTGATCTCGAGCCAGACCCTGGTCTCGTGCTTCAGGTACTCGAGCGTCTCGAGCACGGCGCCGAGATGCGCGCCGCACACCTTGTGATAAAAGCGTTCGGTGAACGCCTTCAGGTCGACGTTGGCGGCGTCCATGTGTGCATAGAACTGCGCGCGCGGCGCCGGGCACATGTAGCCCGCGGTCACCGCGACGCTCCTGATGTCCCGTGCGCGGCATGCATCCGCGACGTCGATGGCGTATTCCATGAACACCGTCGGATCGTTGTACGTGAACGCGACGCTGGCACAACCCAGGCGCTCGGCGGCCGCCGCCAGCATCTGCGGCGTTGCCTGATCGGCGAGCGTGTCCATCTCGCGCGACTTGCTCATGTCCCAGTTCTGGCAGAATTTGCAGGCCAGGTTGCACCCGGCCGTGCCGAACGACAGTACCGGCGTACCCGGCAGGAAATGATTGAGCGGCTTTTTCTCGATCGGGTCGACGCAAAAGCCGCTGGAGCGACCGTACGTATAGAGCCTGACCTCCCCGTCCTCGGCACCGCGCACGAAGCACAGCCCGCGCTGCCCGTCGTGCATCCGGCACTCGCGCGGGCAGACGTCGCACTGCACCCGCCCGTCGGCGAGCTTTTGCCAATATTGGGTTGGATAGGACTTGAACATTGTCGTCTCTGGCTCTAGATACTCCTTATGATTGGTCAAACCGAGGCAAATACAAGGGTGCGGCAGGCCGCCGTCGCGGGGCTTTTCTATCCGCAGGATGCCGCCCGCCTGCGCAGCGACGTTTCGCAACTGCTGCAGGGGGGCGCGGCGCAGGTGCGCACGGCAGGCGGCGTGGCGCCGGCGGATGCGAAGGCGCTGATCGTGCCGCACGCGGGCTATGTCTACTCAGGTCCCGTCGCCGCGGCCGCCTACGCACCGCTCGCCGCCCGCCGCAACGCCATTTCCAGGGTCGTCCTGATCGGACCGAGTCATCGGGTCTATTTTCATGGCGTTGCGCTTCCGCAGGCGTCGGCGTTCGCCACGCCGCTCGGCAGCGTGGCCGTCGACGCCGCCGCGCGCGCCGCGCTTATCGCGCGCGGCGATGTGCTGGTCTCCGACGAGCCGCACGCGCTCGAGCACTGCCTCGAGGTGCAGCTGCCGTTCCTGCAGGTGCTGCTCGGGGACTTCACGATCGTACCGCTGGTCGTTGGCGTGGCATCGGCTCAACAGGTCGCTGCGATTCTCGCGACGGTCTGGGGAGGCCCCGAGACGCTCGTGCTCGTGAGCTCCGACCTCAGTCATTATCATGGGTATGCGGCCGCCCGGCAGCTCGACGCGCAGACCGCCGCCGCCATCCTCGCGCGCCGCAGCGACCTCGGCGGCGACCAGGCCTGCGGTGCCGCGGCGATCAATGGCCTGCTGACCTGCGCCCGCAGCCTCGATCTCAGGGTGCAGGAGATTTCGCGCCTGAACTCCGGCGACACCTTCGGCGACCGCGATCGGGTGGTCGGCTACGGAGCGTATGCACTGTATGCCGCTTAGGAACGCGCAGCGCAGCTGCCTGCTGGCGATCGCAGATGAATCCATCCGGCGGGGCCTCGCCGAAGGACGCCTGCCCGCCTGGTCCGGCGCGGCGGCGGAGCCGGGTCTCGATGTGCAGCGAGCGAGCTTTGTCACGCTGAAGCTCGACGGCAGCTTGCGCGGCTGCTGCGGCAGCCTGCGCGCCCTGCACACGCTGGCCGAAGACGTGTGGTGCAACGCCTGGGCGTCGGCATTTTCGGACCCGCGGTTTGCGCCCCTGACTCGCCATGAATATCCGCGCCTGGAGGTGCAGATCTCGGTCCTGAGCGCGCTCGAGCCGCTGCCCGCCACCAGCGACCGGGAACTGCGCGACGCGCTGCGCCCCGGCGTGGATGGCCTCGTGCTCGAACTCGGCCCGGCGCGCGCCACGTTCCTGCCGGCGGTGTGGGAACAGCTGCCGGACACGCGGGAATTCCTCGCGCACCTGAAGCACAAGGCGGGCCTGCCGGCGGACTTCTGGTCGCCGCAGCTGCTCGTGCATCGCTATACGACCGAGTGCTTCGGCGGCGCAAGCGCCTAGCCGGCTCGCGGCGCTGACAGCTCCATCCACGCGCCACGCGCCCGGGCCGACGCCACCGCTGCCTGCACAGCCACGACGCTGCGCAGGCCGTCCTCGGCCATCGGACACGACATCGCCAGTGGATCCGGCTTGCGCCCTTCCCGCCTCGCGCGCAGCCGCTCCGCCAGGTCCGCATAGATGTTGCCGAATGCGCCGAAGAACCCCTCGGCGTGTCCTATCGTCACGCGCGACGCGCGATCCGCCGCCGGCGACAGGCCGGCCAGGCCGCGCTCGATGATCGAGGTGGGTCCGCCGACCGGCGTCCAGTAGAGCTGGTTGGGCTGTTCCTGGTGCCAGCGGATCCCGCCTTTTTCGCCGAAGACCTGGATGCCGAGACCGTGCATGCGGCCGACCGCAACGGCGCTGGTCCAGAGCCGGCCGACCGCGCCGCCCGTCATGCGAAACGCGACCAGCGCGTCGTCCTCGAGTTCGCGGTTCGAAACCGTCGAGGCGAAGTCGGCCGACAGCGACCCGATCTCCTGCCCGCTGATGAAGCAGGCCATGTGCAGCGCGTGGATGCCGCAGTCCGCGACGATCGAGGAGATGCCGGCGAGCTTCGGATCATAGCGCCAGCGGATGCGCGGATTATCGGCATCCGCGGCGTTCGCATGGTGGCCGTGCGCGAACTCGGCGACCACGACGCGAATCCTGCCCAGATCGCCGCGCGCGACCATGGCCCGGGCATGGCGCACGAGCGCATAGCCCGAGTAGCCGTAATTGACCGCGCAGATCCGGCCGGTCTCGCGCGCGATGCGCACGATCTCGCCGGCTTCGTCCACGGTCGTCGTCAGCGGCTTCTCGCACAGCACGTCGAAGCCGGCGAGCAGGAACGCGCGCGTGATCTCGAAATGGGAGCTGTTGGGGGTCGCCACCGTCACGAGCGCGACACGATCGGAGCGCGATTTTTCCCCTTCCAGCATCTCGCGCCAGTCGCCGTAGGCGCGGTCAGCGGCGACGCCGAGGCGCACCGCGTACTCACGCGCCCGCCCCGGATCGACATCCATCGCCCCGGCGGCGAGCTGGAACGCGCCGTCGAGCCCCGCCGCGATGCGGTGCGTCGCGCCGATCTGGCTACCCTCACCGCCGCCGATCAGCCCCCAGTTCATGCGCATCGGTCAGGCCAGTCCGTTTTGTTTCAGATACAGCAGATTAGCCCGCGCATCGGCCAGCGTCGAGCGTTCCCCCGTCGGGTCCCGATCCTGCTCGACGGTCGCCCACCCTGAAAACCCGGCCCGTTCGAGCGCATTCCTGAGGGCGGGAAAATCGACGACGCCGTCGCCGAGGTTGCAGAACAGCCCCGACGCACAGGCGTCGTAGAAACCGGTGCGTTCGGCGATCGCACGGCGCCGCACTTCCGGATCGATGTCCTTGAAATGCAGATAGGACACCCGTTCGCTGTGGCGGCGATAGAACGCGACCGGATCGAAGCCGGCGTACTCGCAATGTCCGGTGTCCAGGCACACGCCGAGCAGCCGCGGCTCGATCGCCTGGAGGACATCCTCGAGCTCGTCCTCGAACTCGACGAATCCCGCCGCATGGGCGTGCATCGTCACTTCGAGCCCGAATTCCTCGACGCCTATTTTCGCCACGGACCTGATCCGCTCGAGGAATCCTGCGCGCGCGGCCCCCTGCAGGCGCTCCGCCTCGCCGCTGCGCCCCGCCGTCGGCGCCCGCCGCGGCGAGATCGAGTCGATCAGCACGAGTCGCCTGGCCTGGTGCGCGGTGAGCGCGCGGCAGGTGCGCAGCGCCGCGTCCTTCACGTGTTCCCATTTTTCGGGGTCGTGGAACGGCCGGAACAGCACGCCCCCGATCAGCGTCAGCTCGCGCTTGCGCAATTCAGGCCCGAGGATCGCCGGATCCTCCGGCATGTATCCGAGCGGCCCGAGTTCGATGCCCGTGTAGCCGGCAGCCTTCGCCTCGTCCAGCACGTGGCGCCAGGCGGGGTTGCGCGGATCGTCCGCAAACTCCACGCCCCAGGAACAGGGCGCGTTACCGATCGAAAGGTGCATCAATGACTCCGTTGATTTCGCAAGTGGATCAGAATTCGGCGAGCGGAACCCAGCGGGATTCCGCATGCGAGCGGACCGCCGCCGCAATCACGCGGCTGACCTGGAGCCCGTCGTCAAACGTCGGAAAGACCGGCTGGCCGCGCTCGATGGCGGCCAGGAAGTCGCGCGCCTCGATGATGATCTGGGCCGCATAGCCCGTGCCGTGGCCCGGCCCCTCGCAGAAGGCGAGGAAATCCGGGTGCTCGGGCGCCGTCAACAGTTTCGCGAAACCCTGCCGGCCGCGGCGCAGGCGCGCGTCGTAGTACCACAGCGCGTTCTGGTCCTCGGCGTCGAAGCGCAGCGCGCCCCGGGTCCCGGTCAGGTCAAAACCATACCCCATCTTTCTTCCGGTCGCCACGCGGCTGACGTGGATCGAGCCCATGACGCCGCTGTCGAGCCGGCACATCAGGTTCAGCTGGTCGTCGTTGGTGACCGCTTCGCGCCCGTTCGCGCCCGGGCGGCTGTCATAGACGGTCTGCACATCGGCGATGAGCCGCTCGATCGGCCCTGCGAGTCTCAGCACCGCATTGATGATGTGCGGCGACAGGTCGCCCAGGTTGCCGGCGCAGGCGTCGCGCGTGCGCCAGCTCGCCGGCTCCTCCGGGTCGGCGAGAAAATCCTCGGTGTGCTCCGCCCGGACATGCACGAGATCGCCGATTTCGCCGCCCACGATCATCTGGTAGGCCAGTTGCATGGCCGGCGCACGGATGTAGTTGAACCCGACCATGTTCGGGACCCCGCAAGCGCTGGCCGCGGCCGCCATCGCCCGCGCATCGTCGAGCGATGCGCCGAGCGGCTTCTCGCAGAAGACCGGCTTGCCTGCCGCGAACGCCGCGAGCGCGATCTGCCGGTGCGTGGTCTGCGGCGAAGCGATTACGACCGCCTCGACGCGCGGGTTCGCGACGAGTTCCTGCCAGCGGCTGGTCGAGGCGTTGAAGCCGTACTCGGCCGCCTTGCGTGCGGCGCCCGCCTCGGTCGTGCTGCAGATGACCTCGCAGACCGGCCGCAGGCTGGTATTGAACACCGCACCGACGGACTTCAGTGCGACGGCATGCGCCTTGCCCATGTATCCGGTACCCACCAGCCCGATGCCGATCGTTGTCACGCCATCTCCCGCCCTGGACTGCAAGCGCTTGCAAACGGACTGTCGCTGAACGGTCGGCGTTAGTCAAGAACGGCACGGCCCGCGACGGCCCTATGGACTCGCGTTCCCGGCGGAACGGTCCGGCGCGCTGGGGGGGGCCGACCGTACAAGCGATCCGCTCCGGCGGCAGGTACGCCTTTTCCTTCGATCAGACCCTGCGTATCCTGAATGGCGCGCTGTGCGAAGATGCGCACCCCGGCAAATCATGGCACCGGCGATACATCGGTCAGTTTGAAAATGACTCCCGAGGTGGTGGTGCCGCCAAACTGCGCGGTGCCGTAGAAACTCCCGTCGCTGCCCTGGATCAAGATACCCCTGGGGCCGACGCCGTCCTGCGCCAGGCTCCCGAATGAATACAGCACCGTCTCGACGCCCAGTGGGGTGATCTTGTACACCGTGCCCTGGCCGGAGGCGCCTCCGCTGGTAGTCGTTCCGTAGAAGTTGCCGTCGCTGCCGTGGATCAAGCCGCCGAAAGGGTTGGAACCGTCCGCGCTCCCGCCCTGAAAGGAATACAGCACGGTCTCGATGCCGCCCGGCGTGATCTTGAATACGATGCCGTCTGTATTGCCGCCTCCAAAGGCGGTGGTGCCGTAGAAGCTACCGTCGCTGTCCTGGATCAACTCTCCGTTAGGGTCCCAACCGTCAGGACGAAAGAACCCATTGTTGGTCGCGGTGCCAAAGGCATACAGCACCGTCGCGACGCCGGCCGGGGTGATCCTGAACACGGTACAACCGGGCGTACCTCCGTCACCTATGCCACCTCCCTGGGTCGTTCCATAGAAGTTGCCATCACTGGCCAGGAGCAGACCGCCGTTAGGGGTCGCGAAGCCGTCGGTGACCACGTATGGAAAGGAATACAGCACCTTCTCGTCGCCGCCCGGGGTGATCCTGAACACCGTACCGCTGTCGTTAGTGCCACCGGAGGAGGTGGTCCCGTATAAAGCTCCGTCGCTGCCTTCGACCAGACTCCCGTTGGGGGACGCACCGTCCGCGGCGCCGCCGGCGAAGGAATGCAGCAGCGACTCGGCGCCGGTCGGGGTGATCCTGAAGACCGTACCGTTGTTGCTGGTGCCTCCGGACGAGGTGGCTCCGTAGAAGTTCCCGTCGCTGCCCACGACCAGCCGCCCCGCGGGGCCGGCACCGTCCCCTGTCCCGCCGCCAAAGGAAAAGAAAACCGTCTCGGCGCCCGCCGCGGTGATCCTGACGACAGCGCCCACGTTGCTGGCGCCGCCACTTGCAGTCGAGCCGTAGAAGTTGCCATCGCTGCCCTGGACTAAACCCGCGGCAGGTTCGACGCCGTCCGTGCTTCCGCCGCTGAACGAATGCAGCACCATCGCGGCGCCTGCCGGGGTAATCTCGAAGAGAGTACCGACGTTGTTCGAGCCTCCGGCGGGGGTGGTTCCATAGAAATTGCCATTGCTGCCCTGGATCAACCCTCCGGTAGGGGCAAGACCGTCCGCGGGCCCACTGCCAAAGGAATACAGCACCGTCTCGACGCCGGCCGACGTGATCCTGAATACCGTACCGTCGCCATTGGAGCCGCCTTGGTTGGTCGTGCCGTAAAAGCCGCCATCGTTGCCCAAAGTCAACGCGCCTTGCGGGGAGGTACCGTCATTGGCCACGTTCCCGAAAGAATACAGCACCGTCTCGGTACCCACCGCGGCGATCCTGAAGATGGTACCGGCGCCGCTGGCGCCCCCAAGGGCCGTGGCTCCATAGAAGTTGCCGCCGCTGTCCCTGAACAAACCGCCACTGGGGGACGCACCGTCCGCCGTTACGCTCCCGAATGAATACAGTACGGATTCGGTTCCGCCCGGGGTGAGCTTGAAGACCGTTCCGTTACCTGCGGTACCTCCGAAATAGGTCGTTCCATAGAGGTTGGCGTCGTCGTCCTGAACCAGGCCGGCGTTGGGTGTGGCGCCGTCCGTTGTCCCGCCGGCAAAGGAATACCGCACCGCCTCACTGCCGGCCGGGGTGATCCTGAACACGGTACCGGCGCTGTTAGCCCCTCCGTAGGCGGTAGTACCATAGAAATTGGCGTCGCTGCCCTGGATCAAGTTCCCGCTGGGGGCGGCGCCGTCCGTGACTCCGCCGGCAAAGGAATACAGCATCGTCTCGACGCCGGCCGGGGTGATCCTGAAAAAGGTACCGCTTCCGTGAGCCCCTCCGGAGCTGGTGGTTCCATAGAAGTTGCCGTCGCCGCCCTGAACCAGCCTCCCAGTGGGGACGGCACCGTCCGCGGTCCCGCCGCCGAAGGAATAGAAGACCGTCTCGGCGCCGGCCGCGGTGACCTTGATGACGGCGCCCAGGTTGTGAGCGCCGCCGCTTTGGGTCGTGGCGTAGAAGTTGCCATCGCCGGCCTGGATCGCGCCGCCCAATGGACTGAGACCGTCCACTGGGATAAATGCAAAATCGTGCAGTATCGATTCCTGGTTCCTGAATGAAACGCCGCCGATGCCGCGTAATTCTCCCGCCGTCACGACGACGTTGGTGTAGACACGGTTTCCGGCCTGCACCGCCGGAACTGACAGCTGATTGGTAACCGGGCTGTACGTGTCCGGCACCGCGGTCGGCATGCCGCCGGCTACGCCGACGATGTTGCCGGCCGCCTCCGTCAGGGTGACGTTGCCAAAGACGGTACCGCCCGCCTGCACCTGGGCAACGGTCAACTCCGTGCCGTTGAAAATATCCGCGCCCACCACGCCGCCGATCGACACCAGACCCGCGACCGTCACCACGACGTTGTAATAGGTACCCGACCCGACCGACACCGACTGCACGCTAAGCTGATTGGTGCCTGGATCATAGCGGTCTTCGCTCCCATTGGGCGTAGCGCCAGCGGGGCCGCTGACGATGCGCCCGATGGACACCACGACGGTGGAATACGTTGAGTCGCCGATCTGCAACGATGGAATGGTCAGTTGCCGGGTCGAAGCATCGTAACTGTCCATGCCGAAGGCCTGCATAGCGCCGGACAGAAAACACAGCGTCAGGAAAACGGATCGCACCCGATGGCCACACCATGACGTGTACAGCATTGCCTGGCTCCCGAACGGAATTCTTTCGACGGATACTCGGCTATCAGGCGCCAGGATCCGGGCATTGGCCATGCCTGGCATGTCAGCCACAAGATACCAGTGTCTGCATTGGATTTTGCGCGAGATCGCAAAAACTGCAGGCGCCTGATAATTAAATTTTCCTGACATGCAGGAAAGGTCTTCAGACCTTCGGCGTTTCCGGCACCACATCCGGCGGCAGGTCGAAGCTCACCACGTTGTGGCGGAATCCGTTCGTCTTCCAGGCGCCAATCGCCACGCCGATCACCATCCAGACCGCACCGAGGATCCACGCCTCCTTGCTGAGGTTCCACCAGAGCAGCAGGCAGATCGCGAAGCCCACCAGCGGCGCCGCGAGGTTGTAGATCCGCTTCTTTTCGGCGCGCAGGTAAAAATGCACGAACGCAGCGATATTGACGCCCATGAACGAGATCAGCGCGCCGAAGTTCAGCAGGCTCGCACCCAGGTCGAAGCCGGTCGCCTCGCCGGCGATCGCCGGCAGGATGATCGCGCCGGCAAAGGCTATCGCGCCGACGATCAGCACGTTGTTGCGCGGTATGCGCCGCTTCGGTTCGACGGAGCCGAAGATCGACCGCGGGATCGCGCCGCTGCGGCCCATGCTGTACAGCAGACGCGCGGCGCCCAGCTGCATCCCGGTCCCGGAGCCGATGCAGGCGACGACCAGCGTGAAGCCGACGATGCCGAACAGCGGCGCCCAGGCGCGCCCCGCCACCGACGTGAACGCGGTATCGATGTCGGGAAAGTGCTCCGACACCGGCCACACGAGTTGCGCGGCATACACCTCGAGCAGGGACAGAAGACCGATCGAGATGCACGCGAGCACGGTCGCCGGCAGGATGTCGCGGGGATTCTTCGCCTCTTCGGACAGCGTCGAGATGCCGTCGAAGCCGAGATAGGCCAGGACCGCGAGCGAGGTCCCGCTGATGATTCCCGGCAGCGCCCAGGTGTGCGGATCATAGAACGGGCGCGTATAGAAGGCGGAGCCGCTGTGCGGATGATCGCCGATGTAGACGTAGGCCGCGACGAAGAACATGGCGACCACGACGCCCATCGCCGCGGCGAGCACAGCATTGAAGCGCGCCGACATCTTGATCCCCTGGACGTTCAGGCCCGTGAACAGCAGCGTGAAGAATACGCACCAGGCCCAGTAGGGCGACGCGGGGAACAGCACATGGCTCTGCTGGCTGCAGAAAATAACGTTGATGATCGGCTGGGCAAGGTAATCAAGGACCATGCTCCAGCCGGTCACGTAGCCCCAGCCCGGCCCGATCTCGCGCCCGACATACGTGAATCCGGATCCGGCGCTCGGATAAGCGCGCGCCATGCGGCCGTAGCTGATCGCGGTCAGCAGCATCGCGAACATCGCGAGCAGGATCATCGTCGACGCATGGCCGTTGCCGCGCTGGCTCAGGATTCCGAAGAACGTCATCGGCGCGGTCGGCGAGATGACGATGACGCCGTAGATGATCAGGTCGCGAAGCGACAGGGCCCGCCGTAAGCGCGAGCCCTGCGATGCACCGGCTTGGGAGGTCGTCGAAATTTACGATTCGCCCGTGGTTACCAGGAAACAACCTTCAGATCGTACTTGGTGGCGTCGACTGCCTCTGCGTTGCGCACGATCGCATCGGCGCCGCTGGCGTGGCCCAGCGCCATGCGCGTGGCGGACTTGATGTTATGGATGATGTTCGCGGTGTCCTCGGCCGTGTGCAGCGGATGCGTCGGCACGAGGATGGTGCGGTTCAGGATCTGCAGGGAGCGCGCGCACATGTCCTTCGAATAGGCTCTTGCGGCACTCGGCGTTGGCCGGCATGGTGTACGGGTTCATCAGCGGATGCGCCGCGCCCGTGCCCATCAGCACCTGGTCCCACTCGGTATAGGTGTGCCGCCCGGTCTTGCCGGCGATCACGCTCGGGAAGGCCTTGACGAACGTCGCTGCCGATTCCGCATCCGGCAGCGTCAGAAAAACATTGGTCGCGCAGTCGTATTCCTGGCTGTTGAGCGGCGCCAGGCGCAGCCCCAGGGACTCGAGCTCGCGGATCCCGCCGAGGATCGCGTCGCGCTCGCGGCGCATGGCCTCGATGATGCCGTCGATGCGATCCAGCTGCACGTTGAGCACGGCGCCCATGAACTCCGAGGCGCGCGCGCCGTTGCCGGCGAATGGCTTGGAGTCCTCGTCCCGCCCGGTCCAGAACGCGTGGCACGGGTCGATCGCGCAGTTCACGCGCTTCGCGACCGCATCGTCGTTGGTGACGCACGCCGCCGCCCTCGCCGGCGCTCATGTTCTTGTAGAAATTGAAGCTGAACGCGCCGATGTCGCCGATCGACCCGAGCTTGCGGCCCTTGTATCCGCCGCCGACTGCCTGGCAGGCATCCTCGATCACCAGCAGCTTGCGGCGCCGCGCAATCTCCATGATCGCGTCCATGTCGCAGGCGGTACCCCACATGTGCACCGCGATAATGGCGCGCGTGCGCGGGCCGATGGCGCTTCTCGACCGCATCCGGGTCGATGGTGATGGATTCGTTGATGTCGACGATGACCGGTATCGCGCCGGCGGCCAGCACCGAGGTCGCCGAGGCCATGTAGGTGTGCGCCGGGACCAGCACCTCGTCGCCGGGTCCGATCCCGAGGCCGATCATGGCCGCCGTCAGCGCATACGAGCCGCTGGCCGCGAGGGAGAAATGCTGGGCGCCGAGATAAGCCGCGTAGCGTGCCTCGAAGCGCTCGCACTCATGGCCCAGACCATAGCGGAACAGCGCCTTGGTGTTGACCACCCGCGCCATCGCGTCGATTTCTTCCTGACCGATGATGTACATGGCTTAAGCTCCACGAGGCAGATACGGTTATGTTAGCTGCATGCCGGACGTAACATGCGGTTTATAGCATCCCGCTTGGCCGTGTGCAAGCGCTTGCAATATCGGTAACGACTAACGCATGGCGCATGGCTACATCAACGAAATCGAAGCGGCGTGCGCCCACGCCCGACCGGCGGGTGACGGCGCGGAAGTTGCGGAACTGGCCGGCGTTTCGGTGTCGGCCGTCTCGCGCACGTTCACGGCCGGTGCCTGCGTCTCGCCCGGCGACGCGCGAGAAGGTGCTCGCCGCGACGCAGGAACTCGGCTACCAGCCCAACGCGCTGGCGCGCAGCCTCATGACGCAGCGCACCGAACTGATCGCGCTGATCTCCAATGATTTCGACAACCCGCTGTTCATGGAGATCTTCGATCTGTTCACGCGCCGGCTGCAGCAGCGCGGACGCCGGCCCCTGCTCGCCAACCTCTCCGGCGGCGCCCGCACCGACGTCGCGCTGCGAGATGCTGCTCAAATACAGCGTCGATGGCGTCGATCGTCGCCTCCTCGACGCTGCCGCCGCAGTTCACCGACGAATGCGCCGAAGCGGGCATGCCCGTGGTGCAGGCGTTTGGCCGGCCGGCAGCACCGATTCGGGCAACATCGTCGGCGCCGACAATGTCCAGGGTGGCCGGCTGGCCGGCGACATGCTGCGCGAGCGCGGCTACCGCAATATCGCCTTCCTGGGCGGACCGCAGGCGGCCACCTCCACCGAGGATCGCCTGCAGGGCCTCAGGGACAGCCTCAGGATCGCGCAACTCGAGCCCTGTGCCGTCGTCTACGGCCATTCCTACTGCCACGAGGCGGGCTTCACGCTGATGAAGCAGCTGCTGCGCAACGGCGGGATCGACGCGGTGCTCTGCGGCGACGATGTGCTGGCCATGGGCGCGATGGACGCCTGCCGCGAGGCCGGCGTCGGCGTGCCGCGCGACATCGGTCTGGTCGGCTTCAACAACATGGCGATGGCGGCGTGGCCGGCGTACAACCTGACGACCATCCATCAGCCGGTTGCCGACATCATCGTAACCGCCGTGGAGCTGCTGCTGGGCATCGTCGACGGCACCGATGAAACGTCGAGCATGCGTCTGTTCAACTGCATGGCGATCGAGCGCGGCACCCTGAGGTCGCGCTGAAGGAGATCCGCATGGTCAAATTCGCACTATTCGGCGCCGGGCGCATCGGCGTGCTGCACGCCGCGAACATCGCCGCCAGCCATCCGCGCGCGAGCCTCGCGTATGTCTATGACACGAACCCCGCGGCGGCCCAGGCCGTGGCCGCCCGCCACGATGCGAAAATCGCCGCCAGCGTCGAGGCCGCGCTGGCGGACCCGGCCGTCGACGCCGTGCTGATCGCCTCGTCGACGAACACGCATGTCGAGCTGATCACGGCGGCGGCCCGGGCGGGCAAGGCGATCCTGTGCGAAAAGCCGATCGACCTCGACATCGCGCGTGTCGAGCGCTGCCGCAGCGATATCGCAGGCTGCGGCGTGCCGGTGCAGATCGCCTTCAACCGCCGCTACGACGCGCAGCCACCGGGCGGTCCGCGACGCGGTGCGCGCCGGCGAGATCGGCGCGCTGGAGCTGCTGGTCATCACCAGCCGCGATCCCGGGCCTGCCGTCGCTGCATACATCTGAAGGGTCGGGCGGCATCTTCCGCGACATGACCATCCACGACTTCGACTGGCGCGTTTCATCCTCGGCGACGATCCGGTCGTGGAACTGTACGCAACCGGCAGCATCCTGGTGGAGCCGCAGCTGCGCGAGGCCGGCGACGTCGACACGGCGATGGTCGTCATGAAGGCCGCGTCCGGCGCGCTGGTGCACATCAACAACTCGCGCCGCGCGGTCTATGGCTATGACCAGCGCATCGAGGCCTTCGGCGCGCGGGGCATGGTGCAGTCCGACAATCTGCGCGCCTCCACGCTGACCCGATCCGACGCGACGCAGACATCCGCCCGGGAACCGCTGCTGAATTTCTTCATGGAGCGCTACCGGCAGGCCTACCTCGACGAGCTGAACGAATTCATCGAGGTCGTGGGCGGAAGGGCGCAGCCGTCGGCGGGCTTCGAGGATGGGCGGCGCGCGCTGATCCTGGCGAATGCCGCCTGGGAGTCGCTGCACAGCGGGCGCGTGATCAGGATCACCGACGGCTGACCGGCGGCCCGCGCCCCCGTCAGGGCCGCCAGCCCAGCAGGCCGATCATCCGCCCCGCCTCGCGCGACATCACCGGCATCACGTCGCTCATGATCTCCACCCGGTCGAAGCGGCCCGGGTTTCGGGCCAGCGTATCGCGCAGGCCCCGGCCGAAGGCCTGGCGCAGCACCGTGGCGATATTGAATTTCGCCACCCGGCGCATGCGCGCGAGCCGCGCGATGTCGTTCTCAAAAATGCCGGATGTGCCATGGATGACCAGCGGCACCGTGACCCTGGCGGCGATCGCCTCGAGGCGCTCAAAGTCGATGACCGCGGCGGGCTCCTTCAGGCGATGGACGTTGCCGATCGACACGGCCATCGCATCGAGACCGCTTTCGGCGGCCAGGCGCACCGCATCGTGCACGTCGGTCAGCTCGGACTTGATGTGCGCGCGGCCTTCCGCGTACGGCACCGAGCCGATCTCCGCCTCGACCGAGCAGCCGGCGGCATGCGCATAGCGCGCGACGCGCCGCGTGCCGGCGATATTTTCCTCCAGGGGCAGCTGCGAACCGTCGTACATGACCGACGTAGAAGCCCTCGTCCACCGCGCGCATGACCTCGGCGATGTCATAGGTGTGGTCCAGGTGCACACAGACCGGAACCGGCGCCCGCTCCGCGATCGCGCGCAGCATCGGTGCGATCTCGGCGAGCGGCACCAGCTTGCGGAAGTCCGCGCTGGCGCCGAGGATGACCGGCGCGCCGACCTCCGCCGCCGCGTTGACGACCGCCTGCGCATCCTCCCAGCCGAAGACATTGAAGCACGCCACGCTGTAGTCGCTGCCGACCGCCGGAGCGAGGATCGTCGCGAGGTTCACCAGCATAAGGCTCTCCTCAATTGAACTTGGCGATCATGTTCTTGATGCCGGGAATCGTCTCCACCTGGTACGCATAGTCCGGCTGGAAGAACTGCCGCAACGGCCGCTGGCTCTGTCCGGCGAGGATCGTGAAGTAATACATCTCGTGGCCCGGCGCGACGACGCAGGGGTGGTAGCCGCCCGCGATCTTCAGCGTCGAGGCGTTGCGTATGTGAAAGGCATTGCCGAATCCGTCGCCGTCCTTCTGCAGCAGCTGCAGTCCGAAGCCGTTCTCCGGCCGGAAACGGAAATTGTAGATCTCGTTGTGACGGGTCTCCGCGGGCAGGCGGTCCGTATCGTGCTTGTGCGGAGGATAGCCGGACCAGCCCCCCGCGCCGACGGTGAACAGCTCCGATACCAGCAGCCGCCCCACCCTGCCGGGCGGCTTCTGCCCGAGGATGTGCTTGATCTTGCGGTGGGTCTTGGTGTCGTCGGAGCCGTACTGCACCGGATCGATGTTCGCCGCCCGCACCGCGAACGGCTCGAAAGTCTCCTCGAAGCGCGCGCCGGCAATGAATACCTCGGCGGTCGCCGAACGGCAGACCAGGCGCGCCGCGCAACCGGTCGGCACGTACACCGCCGACGGCTCGCCGTCCCAGACCGATGCGCGCCCGCCGATCGCCTCGAATGAACCGATCACGCTGCCGCCGCGGTCGACCTGAACATCAATGCTGCCGTGCGCAGGCACGATGCAGGTCTCGTAGCCCGGGACCGACGAGACGAAGCTCTCGCCGCTCTTCAGCACGACGATGTTGAAGTACGCCAGCGGAACCTGCGCATCATCGACATCGACGACCGCGGCGTTCTTGTTGTCGTAGGATGGAATATGCATGGCTGATCTCACTTGATGGAGTGGCTGAGAATGAACTTGTCCAGCTCGTCGACGGTGGGCATGGCAAACGCGCAGCCGCGCCTTGATACGACGTGGGCCGCGGCCGCGGAAGCCCGCCGCACCCCGGCCTCGAGCGTCCGCCCCGAGAGCAGCGCGGCGACCAGCGTGCCGAGAAAGGCATCGCCGGCCCCGAACGGTTTCCTGACGTCAACCGCGTAGATCCCGGTGTCGAAGCTGCCCTCCGCGCTGAGCGTGACGGATCCGGCGATGCCCTTCTTGAAGACGGCAAAGCGGCCGCCGCGTTCGACGAAGTCCCGGGCAACCGCGAGCGCCTGCGCGGCGTTGCCGGCGATGATCGCGAACTCGTCGTCATTGCCGACCAGCGCATCGCAAAGGCGTGCCGCATGCGCGTAGGTCCGCCGGGCCTCCGCCTCCGATTGCCACGACACCGCCCGATGGTCGATGTCGAGTATCGCGAACGTGCCGCCGGAGCGGGCACAGGCGAGCGCCTTGCAGGGCCGCCGCGCGCGAGGGCTCGGCGGCAAGGGCGGTTCCGGTCACGATCAGCACCGAGGCGCTGGCGATGAAGGCCGCGTCGAAATCGGTTTCCGACAGCTGCAGGTCGACGGCGCTGTTGCGGTAGAAGACCGTCTCGCTGTCCGGGTGGCGGGTCTCGCAGATCGCGAGACTCGTGCGATGCATGCCGCCGACCGCGCGGCAGCGCGACGTATCCACGCCGAAGCGCTCGAGGTGTCCACGGACAAAGCGGCCGACCGCATCCGCCGACAGCGGCCCGAGCAGCGCCGCGGCGCAGCCCTGGCGGCACAGCGCAACGGCGATGTTGCCGGCGGACCCGCCGATCTCGGCGGCGAATTGCCCGGCCTGCTCGGTTTCGACGCCGTCGGGCAGTGGATACAGGTCCATGCCGGCGCGGCCGACGGCGATGGCGGCGAGCCGCCTCGTGAGATCGAACGCGAACGGCACGTCAGACGCCCCGGCGTTGTCGAGCGCGGCCGCGCTCCACGTCGGCACCGGCGGCCAGCACCTCGGAGCGGCTGCTGACCTGCGGCGTGCCAATGTCCCACCACGCATGCCCGCCCTCGGTCCAGGCGTACGGGTCGACCCTGGCCTCGATCACGCAGGTCCGGTCCGCGCTGCGGGCACGGGCGAATGCCGCTTCGAATGCGCTGACGCTGGTGACCGTCTCGGACTGCGCGCCCATCGAGCGGGCGTGCAGCGCGAAGTCCACCGCAAAGGGCCTGTCGATGCCGGTGCAATCGGCGATGTAGTTGTTGAATGCGACGTTGCCGGTATTGCGTTGCAGCTTGTCGATGACCGCAAAGCCGCCGTTGTCGCACAGCACGATGATGAGCTTGCGGCCCGACAGGACGCTGGAATAGATGTCCGAATTCAGCAACAGGTAGGATCCGTCACCGACGAACACGATGGTATCGCCGTCGCTGCCCTGTTCCATCTGCGCAATGCGGGCACCCCAGCCCCCGGCGATTTCGTAACCCATGCAGGAGTAGCCGAACTCGACGTCGACCGACGCGATCGAGCGCGCGCGCCAGTTTGCCGCCACTTCCGCCGGCAGTCCGCCGGCGGCCGTGATGACCCGATCGGCGTCCGCACACAGGCGATTCGCCGCGACGATCAGCTCGGCGTACGAGGGCAGCCCTTCGGGCGCCTTGCTGCGCGCAATGGCCCGTGAATCCCATCGGTCCTTCAGTTCGCCGGCATGCGTGCTCCAGCGCGCATCGGCGCGCCAGTCCGGCAGCGCCGCATCCAGCGCCTGCAGGCCTTCGAGCGCATCGCCGACCACCGGCAGGGCGCGGTGCTTGATGGCGTCGAAACGCGCCGCGTTCAGTGCAATGATATCCGAACCCTCGTGGAACACGGTCCATGAGCCGGTCGTGAAATCCTGCAGCCGGGTGCCGACCGCAATGATGAGATCGGCATCGGCACAAAGGCTGTTCGCGCAATCGGTGCCGGTGACGCCGACCGTGCCGCAGTTATACGGATGCGCATGCAGCAGGCTTGCCATGCCGGCGATGGTCTCGACGACCGGAATCCTCCGGCGGCTCGCGAATTCGCCGAGTGCCTGCGCCGCCCCGGAATAATGCACGCCGCCGCCGGCAATGATGACCGGACGCTCGGCGCGCTGCAGGCGTGCCGCCGCAGCCGCAACTTCATCGACATCGGGACGCGGCCTGCGGATGCGGTGCACGCGCGGCTCGAGGAACGCCTGCGGAAAGTCGTACGCGATGCCCTGCACGTCCTGCGGCAGGGCGAGGAATGCCGGACCGCAATCGGCCGGGTCGAGCATCGTCGCGATCGCAGCGGGCAGTGACTGGATCAGCTGCGCCGGATGCGTGATGCGATCCCAATAGCGCGTGACGGGCTTGAATGCATCGTTGACCGATACGCTTGGATCGTCGAAATGCTCGACCTGCTGCAGGATCGGATGGGGCAACCGGTGATTGAACGTATCGCCGGCCAGGAACAGCACCGGCAGCCGGTTCGTGTGCGCGACCGCCGCGGCGGTCACCATGTTCGTCGCGCCGGGCCCGATCGACGAGGTCGCGACGCAGATGCGGCGCCGCCGATACGCCTTCGCGTAGGCCGCCGCCGCAAAGCCCATGGACTGCTCGTTCTGGCCTCGCCAGGTCGGCAGTACCGAGCGCGCCTCGTGCAGCGCCTCGCCGAGGCAGATCACGTTGCCATGACCGAAGATCGCGAACACACCGCCGAAAACGGGCTGTTCGCTCCCGTCAATGATGATGCGCTGCGCCGTGAGATGTCTCACGAGCGCCTGCGCCATCGTCAGCCTCACGTACTTACCTGAATCTGTCGACAAGGCCATGCCCCCCACGGCAAAGGCAGACTCTAAACCAGCAAATACCTGATTGCAAGCGCTTGCAATTCGGGAAATTCCGCACGGATGTTCTCGTACCGGACCGGAGGCAGGGCCTACTGGGGATTGCGCCGCTGCACCCGCAGCGCATCGGCGAGCAGCCGCCCGGCCTGCTCCTGCGTGCCCTGATCGCCGCTCGACAAAGCCATTGCCTTGCGCCCGCAGCCCTCGGCCTGGTGGCCGTCGCCCTCGGCGAGCCGCAGCCGCCCGAGTTCGATCCACAGCAGCGGATTGTTCGGCTCGATGCGCAGTGCCCGATCGAGCGTCGAGGAAGCGGCCGGAAAGTCTCCGCGGGTGGACTGCACGCGTGCCTGCGCCACCAGCGAGCGGGTCGCGGCGGACAGCTCGACGTGCGCAATGGGCGGCGGCGCCGGACTCATCGCCGCCGGCGGCAGGGATGGCGGCGGCGGCTGTGGCGGCGGTGACGGCGGTGACGGCGGCGGCAGCCTTGACGGGGTCGAGGGCGGTGCGTGGTATGGCGCCAGCAACGAGCAGGCGCCGAGCAGCGCCGCGGCGGCGAGCAGCAGGGCGAGCCGGCTCAGCGAACGATTTTCCGGATCCATCCCTTGATTGTGTCAGTGACCGTGCCGGTTGGCGAGGGCGCGCAACCGGCCTTGCGCGCGAGCACCGTCCCGGTCGGTACGGCCACGAGGACGGCGTCCGCGCTGCAGGCCGGCGTGGTCTCGAGGCCACTGCCGAATTCGATCCAGCGCTCCTCGGTCTGTTCCGGCGGCACCGGCTGAAACGATGCCGACTTGAGGCTCGCGATCGTATCGGCCCATACGGGCAGCGCCCCGGCCGCGCCCGTCAGGCCGGTTACGCGGTTGTCGTCGTAGCCGACCCACACCACGGCAAGGTAGTTGCCGGTGAATCCGGCGAACCAGCTGTCACGGGTATCGGACGACGTGCCGGTCTTGCCGGCGACGATGGTGCCGGGCGGCAGCCGGGCGGACGCCCCGCGACCGGTACCAAGCGTCGTCACCAGCGTCAGCATGCGATCGAGCTGATAGACCGCCGGCGGCGGCGCGGCCGCCTCGACCTGCACCTTGAAGCTCTTCAGCGGCCGGCCATGCTCGTCGAGCACCGCGCGCACCGCGCGCATCCGCGCGCGAAAGCCCCCGTTCGCAAGCGCCGTGTAGATCTGCACGACCTCGAATGGCGTCATCTCGACCGATCCGAGCAGCAGCGACGGATTGAGCGCCGGCCGCGTCTCGAGCCCCAGGCTCTGCAACGCATCGGCCACGCGGGGCAGGCCGACATCGAGGCCAAGGCGCACCGTAGCCAGGTTCATGGACTCAGCCAGCGCGCGCACCATCGGCACCTGGCCGTAGGTCTCATGCGTGAAATTCTGTGGTGCCCAGATGCTGCCGTCGCCGAGTTTCAGTTCCAGCGGCGCATCCTCCAGCATCGTCGCAGCGTTGTAGCGCCCGCTCTCCAGTGCGGCGAGGTATACGGCGGGCTTCACCAGCGAGCCGATCGGCCGGCGCGCATCGAGCGCGTGATTGAACCCTTCCGAGCCTATGGCGCGGCCGCCGACCACGGCGACGACGTCGCCGCTGTTCGGCTCGGCGACGATCACGGCGCCCTCGAGATGTGCATCGCGTACCCGGCTCGCCAGGTCAAGACGGGCGAGCTGGCGCGTCAGCGAGCGCTCGGCGGCGGCCTGCGCGCGCGGGTTCAGCGTCGTATACACGGCCAGCCCCGCGGCGGCGAGATCCGCGCTCGCATAGTCGCGCGTCAGGTGCCGGCGGACCAGGTCAAGATAGGCCGGCACGTAACGTCCCCCCGGAGGCCGCAGGCCGAGCGGCGCGGCGGCGGCGCGCCTGGCTTCGGCCGCGTCGATCAGCTGCGCGTCGGCGAGCTCCTGCAGCACGAGGTCGCGGCGCGCCCGGGCGCGGTCGGGGTGCTTGCGCGGATCGTAAAACGAGGGACCCTTGACCAGGCCGATCAGCATCGCCAGCTCCCCGCTGTCGAGCTCGTCGAGCGGCTTGGCGAAGTAGTACTCGCTGCCGAGCCCGAAGCCGTGAATCGCGCGCTCCCCGTCCTGGCCGAGATAGACCTCGTTCAGGTACGCGACCAGGATGTCTTCCTTCGAGAAATGCTTCTCCAGCCGCAGCGCCATCACCGCCTCGGTCAGCTTGCGCCCGATCGTCTGCTCGTCGGACAGGAAGTAGTTCTTGACGAGCTGTTGGGTCAGCGTGCTGCCGCCCTGGGTCACATGGCCGGCGCGCAGGTTCGCCCACAGGGCGCGCAGGATCCCGTAGGGATCGACGCCGTGGTGCTCGTCGAATCGCCGGTCCTCGACGACCGTGATGCCCGCGCGCAGCAGCGGCGGCACGTCGGCAGGCGCCAGTACGATGCGGTCCTCGCCGTGTACCGGGAAGACACTGCCAACCAGCAGCGGGTCGAGCCGGAAGACGGGCAGCTCCGTGCCGTCGGCGCTGCGGATGCCGATGATCGATGCGGCGCCGGCGCTGATCGAGACGCGCTGCGGCTCGCGCAATTCGTCGACGAAGCGCACGCGCCTCGCGTGCAGATCGAAGCTGGCGCCGCGCCGCCGGTAGATGCCGGGCCCCGTCGCCGGATCGCCGCTGCGGTAATGAAGCCGCCGCAGTTCCTCCTCGAGATCATCGGCCGCAACCGGAGCGCCGGCGTACAGGTCGAGCGGCTCGGCATAGACGCGGGCCGGCACGGACCACAGGCGACCCCGGAATTCCCCGGTCACGATATGGTCCAGGCGGACGACCCAGGCGATCCCGGCGACGAGCGCGACGCCGGTAAGAACGGCGAGACCGGCCAGGACGCGGCGCCGCAGGGACTTGCTCAAGCGTGGAATGGTTTCACCGGTTCACTGGCCATCGGGTAGCGGGATACAATAGATGAAATCCACCATCGCAACCATGTACCTCGTCGCCAGCGGCAATGGGGCCACGTGAACGAGGCCAAAGAACCGATGCCTATCGCTGAGGGCGACGCGACCCCGCCCGGCCCACGCTGGAAATGGCTTCCGGCCGTCGGCAGCTGGAAGTATCACCTGCTGCTCGGCGCGATCGGGGTCCTGGTGCTGGGTCCCCTCGGCGGCGTCACCGCCGCGTACATGAACTTCTCGCTCGGCTTCTTCGTCGGCGGACAGGTGCTCGCCGGCATCCTCGGGTCGACGGTCACCTACGGATACGGGTCCGAAGGCAAGCACGGCGCCAATTACATCCAGACGACCGCCGCGTCGGTGGCCGGCCTCAGCGCGATGGCGGTCGTGATCCAGGCGATGGTGTGGATGCGAATCCCCCAGCCCTCGACGCTGATCCTGATGCTGTACATGCTGTGCACCGGCATGTACGGCGCCGGGGTCGGCATGCTCTATACGCCGATCCTGGTCGATCGCCTGCGGCTCACGTTTCCGAGCGGCCTCGCGGTCGCGAACATCCTGCGCGCGCTGACCGATCCGGTGCTGCTGCGCCGTTCAGTGAAGACGCTGGGCAGCGGCATGCTGGCCGGCCTGTGCATAGGCGTGGGCACGTCCAGGATTGCCTGGCTCGGCGCCACCGGACTGTCGATGTCCACGATCGGCGCGGGCATGGTGGTCGGCGCGCGCGTCGGCGTGGCGGGACTCGTCGGGGGTCTCGCCTCCCAGGCGATGGTGCCGTATTTCGTTTCGATCGGCTGGCTGCATCAGGGCGACCCGTTCCGCAAGATCTCGTTCCTGATTGCGCTGGGCATGATCCTCGGCGCATCGGTCATCGACCTGACGCTGATATTCCGCGGCGCGATCCAGCGCGCCCGCCAGGTTGCCGGCACCGCCCCGGCGCAGGCGCCCGAGGCGTGGAAAAAAACCCAGCTCTCGCGCCTGGTGGCGTGGGTGATCTGCTGGGGCATCGGCGTCCTCGCCGTCGGCACCCAGCTGCTCGGACAGCCGGCCGAATACCTCGCCCTCGCACTGCTGCTGGTTTTCGTGTTCTCGCTGGTCAACGGCATATCGCAGGGATTGACCGACTGGAACCCGGTGTCGTCGGCCTTCGTCGTCAGCATCGTGCTCATGGCGGGCCTGGGCCTGAAGGATGCCGGAGTCGGCCTGATGGCGGGCGCGGCGTTGCTGGTCGCGATCAATGTCGGCTCGGACATGCAGCAGGACCGCTCCACCGGGGCGCGGCTCGGCACCAGCCGCACCAACCAGTTCCGTTACCAGGTCGTCGGCATCGTCGTCGGCGCGGTTACCGCGGTCGGATTCGCGCGGCTGTTCATGTCCGCCTATCCGGTGCTGATGCAGGACCAGACGGTCATGAGCGCCGCGCAGCAACCGGTCGCGTGGACGTCGGCGATGACCTACAAGTTCGTCGGCGTGCTGAGAAGCCTCACCGAGGACAAGCCCTACCAGCGCACGGCGATCCTGGCCGGAATCGCGATCGGATTCGTCACGGAGCTGCTGCGCAAGCTCATCGCCGGCAACGCGCGCTACCGGCTCTATGCCCAGGGCGGCCGCAGCGCACGCGCGGTCGATTTCACGCTGTTCACGATCGTCCTGCCCTCGCCGTACGCATCTTCCTTCGGCGGCTTCGTCAACCTGCAGACCTCGGCCTGGTTCGCCTTCGGCAGCGTGGTCTCGCCCTGCGTCGAATGGTTCGTGAAACGCCGCGGCAGCGACCCCGGCGACGCACTGCCGGCGGACATGAGTATCACTTCGCTGATCGGCGGCGGGTTCATCGCCGGCGACGCGCTCGCGGCGCTCGGCGTCGGCATCTACGGGCTGTTGAGCGTACTGCTGTCCGGATAGGGCGCAGGCGCGGCGCCAGCGCTGATCCCCCGGCGCCGGCTTCGCATCCAGATTCTGAAGCGATCGAGATAGAGGTAGACGACCGGAGTCGTAAACAGCGTCAGTGCCTGGCTCAGTACCAGCCCGCCCACCATCGTATAACCCAGCGGCTGGCGCAGCTCCGAGCCGGTACCCCGCCCCAGCGCAAGCGGCAGCGCGCCGAGCAGCGCCGCCATCGTCGTCATCATGATGGGCCTGAAGCGCAGCAGGCAGGCCTGGCGGATCGCGGCGCGCGGCGCCAGGTGCTGTTCGCGCTCGGCCTGGATCGCGAAATCCACCATCATGATGCCGTTTTTCTTGACGATGCCGATCAGCAGGATGATGCCGATCATCGCCATCACCGACAGTTCGATGTGAAAGATCATCAATACCAGCAACGCGCCGACGCCAGCCGACGGCAGCGTGGACAGGATCGTCAGCGGGTGGACATAGCTCTCATAGAGCATCCCCAGAATGATGTACACGGCGACCAGCGCAGCGAGCACCAGGTACGGCTGGGATTTCAGCGAGCTCTGGAAGGCCTGCGCGGTGCCCTGGAAATTGCCGTTGATCGTTGCCGGCAGGCGCATGGCCGCGGAGGCCCTGTTGATCGCATCGACCGCATCGCCGAGCGCCGCACCCGGCGCCAGGTTGAACGACAGCGTCACGGCGGGGAACTGGCCCTGATGGCTGATCGACAGGTAGGTCACGTGCTGCGTGTCGTAACTGGTCATCGCCGACAGCGGCACCATCTGGCCGGTCACGGCCGATTTAAGGTACAGATTGTTCAGCGCCGCCGGATCGCGCTGCAGCGCCGGCGTGACCTCGAGAATGACGTGATAACTGTTCGACTGCGTGAAGAACTGCGCCGCCTGGCGCTGGCCAAAGGCATCGTACAGCTCCTGGTCGATCGCGGCGGGCTGGATGCCGTAGCGCGCGGCCAGGTCGCGGTCGATGTTCAGCGACAGCATGCCGCTGCTGGTCTGCTGGTCGGAGGCCACGTCGCGCAGCGCCGGCAGCTTCTGCAGCGCCGCGAGCAGCTTCGGCGCCCACTCGTTCAGTTCGGTGATGTTCGAATCCTGCAGCGTGTATTGATACTGCGTGCGCGAAATGCGGCCGCCGATGTTCAGGTCCTGCGCAGCCTGCATGAACAGCGTCGCGCCCGGCACCTGCGCAAGCTGCGGCCGCAGCCGGTTGATGACCTGGTCGGCGGTGGAGCTGCGCTCGCTCCAGGGCTTGAGCCCTATCACGACAAAGCCGTCGTTGAGCGGGCGGCTGCCGCCAAGCCCGGTGCCATAGCTCGCCACATCCGGGTCCCTGGAGACTATGTCCAGCAGCTTGTGCTGGCGCCGCACCATCTCCTCGAACGAGATGTCCTGCGGCGCATCCGACAGTCCGGCGATGATCCCGGTATCCTGCTGCGGGAAGAATCCCTTAGGTATCACCACGTACAATACGATCGTCGCGGTAACCGTCGCCAGGAACACGATGATTGTCGCGCGCTGGCGGTCCAGCACGTAGTCGAGGCCGCGCGTATACCAGGCCAGCAGCCGGTCGAACGCGCGCTCCACGGCCATGTAGGCCCTGCCGTGCTGCACGTGTTTCTCATCGCGCAGGAACAGCGCGCACATGGTCGGCGACAGCGTCAGCGCGACGAATGCCGAGACCGCGATCGTCATCGACATCGTGATCGCGAATTCGCGGAACAGTCGTCCGATGATGCCGCCCATCAGCAGGAGCGGGATGAACACCGCCACCAGCGAGATGCTGATGGACATGATCGTGAAGGCGATTTCGCCGGATCCCTTCAGCGTGGCCTCGAGCGGCGTCATGCCGGCCTCGATGTGCCGGTAGATGTTCTCGAGCATCACGATCGCATCGTCGACGACGAAGCCAACCGCTATGGTGAGCGCCATCAGCGACAGGTTGTCGAGCGTGTAGTGCAGCACGTACATCATGGCCGCGGTGCCGAGCAGCGCGAGCGGCACGGTGACTCCCGGGATGATGGTCGCCCAGGCACTGCGCAGGAACAGGAATATGACCATCACCACCAGCGCGATGGTCAGCGCGAGCGTGAACTCCACGTCCTCGACCGAGGCCTTGATCGTCGTGGTACGGTTCGCGACGGTGTCCACCTTGATCGAGGGCGGCACGGCCGCCAGCGCGCGCGGCAACAGCGCCTGCACGCGCGCCACCGAGTCGATGACGTTGGCACCCGGTTGCTTGTAGATCAGCAGCAGGATGCCGTTGTGCCCGTTCTGCCAGGCGGTCAGCAGCGTATTCTCCGGCCCGTCGACCGCGACGCCGATATCGCGGATGCGCACCGGCGCGCCGTTCTTGTAGGCGACGACGACGTCGTTCCACGGCGCCGCCTTCAGCAGCTGGTCGTTGTCGTAGATCGTCATGCTGCGCATCGGGCCGTTGATCGAACCCTTCGGCGCGTCGACGGTCGCGGCGCCGATCACGTTGGCGACGTCCTCGAGCTGCAGGCCCACCGCAGCCAGCTTGACCGGGTCGATCTGCACGCGCACCGCGGGCTTCTGTTGCCCGCCGATCGACACCTGGGCGATGCCGGGTATCTGCGAGATCTGCTGGGCGAGGATGTTCTCGGCATAGTCGTCGACCGTAGTCACCGGCAACAGGTCCGAATGCACGGCAAGGATCAGGATCGCCGAATCAGCCGGATTGACTTTCTTGTACGAGGGCGGCGTCGGCAGGTTCTTTGGCAGCTGCCCGCCGGCGGCATCGATCGCGGACTGCACGTCCTGCGCCGCGGCATCGATATTGCGATCCAGGTCGAACACCAGCGTGACCTGGGTCGAGCCGAGCAGGTTCGTCGAGGTCATCTGCGTGAGCCCCGAGATCTGCGCGAACTGCGTCTCCAGCGGCGTTGCGACCGAGGTCGCCATGGTCTCGGGGCCTGCGCCGGGCAACGACACCGAGACCTGGATCGTCGGAAAGTCGACCTGCGGCAGCGGCGCCACCGGCAGCAGCGGATAGACCACGAGGCCCACGAGCAGGATCCCGCCCATCAGCAGCGAGGTGGCAACCGGGCGCCGTACGAAGGGCGCGGAAATATTCATGATTTTCCGGACGCACCGGCGGCCGCGACGTGCACGCGCGTGCCCGCCTGCAATCGGTACTGGTTGCTGGTCACGACGCGCTCGTTCATCGCGAGGCCCTGCGAGATCACGGTGAGCCCGGCGCCCTGCTCGCCCAGCTTCAGCGCACGCACCTCGACGGTCGAATCGTCCTTGACGACGAACGTGTACGGTCCATTGGGACCCAGCTGCACCGCTGCGCTCGGCACCGTGAGCGCACCGTGGTCGGTGCGCACCAGCACGCGGCAATTGACGTACTGGCCCGGCCACAGCGTGTTGTGCGCGTTGCTGAACGTCGCTTTCAGCCGCAGCGTTCCCGTGGCCTGGGTGATCTCGTTGTCGATCAGCGCCAGCGTGCCCTCCTCGATCTCGGCATTGCCCTCGCGGGTCAGCGTCGTGACCTTCACCGGCCCCGCCGCGAGCGCCGCCGCGACGACCGGCAGGTCCTCCTCCGGCAGCGTGAAAATGACCGAGATCGGCTGCAGCTGCGTCACGACGACGATGCCGGTGGTGTCGGCGGCATGCACGATGTTGCCGGGATCGACGAGGCGGATGCCGGTGCGGCCGTTGATCGGCGAAGTGATGCGCGTGTACTCGAGCTGGGTCTGGGCATTGTCGACCGCAGCCTGATCCCCCTGCACCTGCGCGGCGAGCTGGTCGACGAGCGCGCGCTGCGTATCGACGGTCTGCTTGCTCGCGAGGTCGGCAGGCTGCAGGATCGTGTAGCGATCCAGGTCCCGCCGCGCATTCGCCAGCTGTGCGGCATCCTTGGCCCTGGTCGCGACGGCCTGCTCGTAGGCTGCGCGGAACGGGCGCGCATCGAGTTGCGCGAGCAGGTCGCCCTTGCGCACGGACTGCCCTTCCGTGAACGCGATCTGTTGCAGCTCTCCATCGACACGGGCCGTCACGGTGACCGTATAGAAGGCCTGGACGGTGCCGAGCCCCTGCCGGTAGATCGGCATGTCGGTCCGCGCAGCGATCGCGGAATCGACGGCGATCTCCTTGACGGCGGCATTGCGGCGCGCCGCGGCGTCGGACGTATGCACGACCATGCGCCACGCCACCAGCCCCACGACCAGCACGATGAGCACGGCAAACTGCTTCTGGCGCCGATTCAACGAAATTCCGCCCATCTGTGGTTCATCCTTGCTTCCAGCCGCCGCCCAGCGCGGTGTACAGGCCCACGAGCGCCTGCAGGTGCGCATATTCAACCTGCACCAGCGCGTCTTCGGCACTGAACAGGGCGTTCTCGGTATTCAAAACGGTCAGGATATTGACCGTGCCGGCCGCCATCTGCGCCTGCGAATAATCATAGGCGCGGCGCGCGACCGTGACCGCGGCCTGCTGGCGCTGCTGCTGCTCGGCCGTCTGGCGCGCCGCGACCAGCGCGCTCTCGGTGTTGCTGAAGGCCGTCAGCACGGCCTTGTGATACGTGGACAGAAGTTCCGCATAGCGCGCCTTGCTGTACGTGACCTGCGCGTGCAGCGCACCGGCGTGAAAGATCGGCTGCACCAGCCCCGCCGTGCCCAGATAGACCCTGTTGCGCGGACGGATCAGGCCCGCCAGCGCGGCACTTTCGTAGCCGCCGCTGGCCGTCAGCGTGATGTCCGGGAACAGCGCGGCCCGGGCGACCGTGATATCGGCGTTTGCCGCAATCAGCTGCTGCTCGGCCTCGGCGACATCCGGCCGGCGCGCCAGCAATCCGGACGGCAGCCCCGCAACGACCGGCGGGCTTGCCAGATCGTGGAGCGATCCCGTGTCGATGTCGAGCGACTCGGGCGTCCTGCCGACCAGCACGGCCAGCGCATAGATCGTCTGCTGCAGCTGCTGCACCAGCGGCGGAATCGCGGCATACAGGCTCGTGACCGCGGTTTCCTGCTGCGCCACATCGAGCCCGGTCACGGTGCCGACGGTCTGCTCGAGCTGCAGGCCGCGCAGGATTTTCTGTTCGTTGGCGAGGTTCTCCTGCGCCACCTGGATCCGATCGCGCAGCTCGAGCGCCTGGAAGTAGCTGCTCGCCACGCTGCTGACAACGGTCAGCGCAACGGTCTGCTGGTCGAAGCGGCTCGCCAGCGCCGCAGCAACCGCCGCGCCACGCAGCGCACGGTTCTTGCCCCAGAAATCCAGTTCATAACTGGCCGCCAGAGCCGGATTGAAATTGTTGTACACCTCCACGCCGACCCCGGTGACCGGCGCGCGCTCACGCGTCGCGGCGGCGTCGAGATCAAGCGACGGCAAGAGCGCTGCGCCGGCGATGCGCGCCTGCGCATCGGCTTCGCGAACGCGGGCGATTGCCCCCGCCAGGTCATCGTTATAGCGCTCGGCGTCGGCGATCAGGCCATCGAGTTGCGGCGATGCGAAGCTGTGCCACCATCCGGACTCCGGCCAGACGGCCGGAGCGCTCTGCGTGTCCTGCCACGCGACCGGCGGCGTGATATCCGGCCGATGGTAAGCGGGCCCGACGCTGCAGGCCGCAAGGACAGCACACAACAGCCCGGCAAGCGCTGGACCCGGGCAATGCCATGTCACTGCGTGACCGCCGCGAGGTGCGGAATCTTCAATAGCTCCTCCAACGACGAAAATGCGAGTCGTTCAACGGGCCAAGGGTACCGCACCGGCGATGGGGCTTGTGTCAAGAAAGGTCCACGCGACCGCCGTGGCGCGCGCCGCACGTGCGCGCCGGCATATGATCCAAGTCATTGATTTATAACGCGGGGATCTGCCATTCTGAAATGGCGTATAGCGAGGGTGGGCAGCTGCAGGCCGCGAATACGGGAAAAATGAACGGGGGGAAGTACCTTGATCCCGATGGTGCTCGCAGCCCGCAGTGCCCAGGCGTCAGGATAGCGGGTCGGTGCCGGACCACCAACATCACTTTGATCTATGCAAATGCCGGCGCCGCATACCCTGGCTCCCGGGCGGCGGCGCCGGGGCGCGCCCGAAGCGCAGCCCGTGCACAGAAGTGCGCAGCAACGGCTGTGATAACCTCGCTCGCCGTATGAGAGACCAACCCAATATCCTGGTCCTGATGGCCGACCAGCTGACCAGCGGCGCACTGCCGGCGTACGGCAACCGCGTCGCCAGGACACCCCACATCGATGCGCTGGCGGCCGACGGCGTCGTCTTTGACTCCTTTTACTGCAACAGCCCGTTGTGCGCGCCGTCCCGGTTTTCCCTGATGGCGGGGCAACTGCCCTCGAAGATCGGCGCCTACGACAACGCCGCCGAATTCCCAGCGGCCGTACCGACCTTCGCGCACTATCTGCGGCGCGCCGGTTATCAGACCGCGCTCAGCGGCAAGATGCACTTCTGCGGCCCCGACCAGCTGCACGGCTTCGAAGAGCGCCTCACAACCGACATCTATCCGGCTGATTTCGGCTGGACGCCGGACTGGAGCCGGTTCGAGGAGCGGCCCGGCTGGTACCACACGATGGATTCGGTGACGCAGGCGGGACCCTGCATCCGCACCAACCAGATCGACTTCGACGACGAAGTGATTTTCGCGGCGCGCCGCAAGCTCTTCGACATCGCCCGCGGCAAGGACCGGCGCCCGTTCTGCCTGGTCGTCTCGATGACCCATCCGCATGATCCGTACGTCATGCCGCATGCCTACTGGGACCGGTATACGGATGCCGGAGTCGACATGCCGCGCAACCCGTCGCCGGCCGAGGATCCGCACTCGCGCCGGATACGCCATGTCATTGGCCTCGGACCTGCGACGGTCAACACGGCGCAGGTGCGCGCGGCGCGCCATGCCTATTACGGCTCCGTGTCTTACGTCGATGACCAGGTCGGCGCGCTGATGTCAACCCTCCGGGACGCGCGCCTGCATGCGAACACCGTCGTGATCGTGATCGCCGATCACGGGGATATGCTCGGCGAGCGCGGACTGTGGTACAAAATGACTTTCTTCGAACCGGCCTGCCGGATACCGCTGGTCGTGCACGCCCCGGGGCGCTTCGCGCCGCACCGCGCCGCGGACCCGGCGTCTCTGCTCGACCTGCTGCCGACGCTCGTGGAGCTCGGGCAAGGCGCGAGCGCACCCGACTATGCCGCGCAACCGGACGGACGCAGCCTGATGCCCGCACTCGAAGGCCGGAGCGTTGCGAACGAGGTGATCGGCGAGTATCTCGGGGAAGGCGCGATCGCGCCGCTCGTGATGATCCGCCGCGATCGGTACAAGTTCATCCACTCGCCGGTGGATCCGGATCAGCTCTATGACCTCGCGGCCGACCCGGACGAGCTGGTCAACCGGGCGGACCATCCGGAGCAGGCCGCGCGGGTCAGGGCTTTTCGCGACGAAGTCGCGCGGCGCTGGTCGCTCGGAGATCTGCATCAGGCCGTGCTGGCGAGCCAGCGGCGCCGGCACCTGGTCTACGCCGCCCTGCGTACGGGACATTACACGCCGTGGGACCATCAGCCGCTGCGCGATGCGGCCGCCGCCTACATCCGCAACGACCAGGAGCTCAACGACCTGGAAGCCATGGCGCGCTTTCCCCGCCTGCCCTGACCGACGTGAATTTGTAATAGCATAGGCCGGCAGCCGGCTTCCAGGAGAACCGTGATGAGCGAGAACAAGCTTCGACAACCCGCAGACCCGCTGTACCAGCTGCTGCGCGAAGGACGCGCCGAGGAATTCAATCGCAAGCGCAACCCGGTCGAACCCTTTGACCTGCATTCCTGCAACCTGCGCGGCGTTGACCTGCGCGGCTGCAATGTCGACAACATCGATTTCACGGACGCGTACTTTCGCCAGGCCGACCTGCGCGGCGTCGACCTGCGCAAGGCCCAGCTCGACGGCGCGAGCCTGCATGGGGCGCACATCTCGGGAGCGTACTTCCCGGATGCGATCGAGGCGGCCGAGATCGATATATCGGTGCGGCTCGGCACCCGCATTCGTACCCGCAAGCTCTAGGAGCGCAACCAGATGATCAAGCGAATTCAGGTCGGGCCGCGGATGTCCCAGGCAGTCGTACACGGCCAGACCGTGTACCTGGCAGGCCAGGTTGCGGACGATCCGAAGGCGGACGTCGCGACGCAGACACGGCAGGTCCTGGCCTCGATCGACCGCCTGCTGGCGGCGGCCGGCAGCGACAAGACGCGGATCCTGCGCGCCAGCATCTTCCTGAAGGACATTGGCTCGTTCGCCGATATGAACAAGGTCTGGGACGCCTGGGTGGCGCAGGGTCACACGCCGGCGCGCGCGACGGTGCAGAGCGCGCTCGCCACGCCGGATTACCTGGTCGAGATCGTGGTAACCGCGGCACTGCCGTGATGCACGCGGCAATCATCGGCTGGGGAAAATGCCTGCCGCCGGCCGTGCTGACGAACCACGATCTGGCAACCTTCCTGCCGACGGACGATGCGTGGATCACGTCGCGCACCGGCATGAAGGAGCGGCGCATCTCGCATGTCCGCGGCATCGAACTGGCGATCACGGCATCGCTGCGCGCGATTGCCTGCGCCGGCCTGCGCGGCGAGGACATCGACCTGGTCGTCTACGGCAGCTGCAGCAACGACGAAGCCGTACCGAACTGCGCATCCGGCGTGCAGGCGCGCATCGGCGCGACGGATGCGGCCGCCTTCGACGTCAATACGGCCTGCACCAGCTTCATGTACGGCCTGTCGATCGCGACCGCGATGATCCGCACCGGCATCGTGCGCAACGCGCTGGTCATCGGCGTCGAGCTGATCTCGCAATACATGGACTGGGACAACCGCAATGTCGCGGTGCTGTTCGGCGACGGCGCCGCGGCCGTGGTCCTGCAGGCCTCCGACCAGGAATCCGGCGTGATCGCCGAAAAGCTGCGCTGCTACGCCGATGCGCGCCAGATCCTGCGCATCCGCGGCATGGGCACGATGTACGCAAACCTCGGCGTCCCGTTCGGACAGACGAGCTGGGATTTCGACGGGCAGGAGATCTTCCGCAAGGCCGTGCATGGCATGACCGAGGCCAGTCTCGATGTCATGGCGCGCCGTGGCGTCACGATCGACGATATCGCCCTGGTCGTACCGCACCAGGCCAACCAGCGCATCATCGAGGCGGTCGGCAAGCGCATCGGCGCGGATGCGGGCAAGGTGTTCCTGACGGTGCAGAAGTACGGCAACATGAGCTCGGCCACCGCGCCGGTCGCACTGGTCGAGGCGGTGGAGAGCGGCCGCGTGCAGCCCCGCGCGCTCGTGCTGATGCCCGCTTTCGGCGGCGGACTGACGCTATCCGCCCATTTGCTGCGCTGGGGCGACCGCATCAGTCCGCTGGGCTCGAGCGACGCCGAGTTGCCGCCCTGTGAGCGCAGCGCCCTCGAGATCGTGAACGAGATCCGCGCGCAAAAGGCCGCTGACAGAGCCACCGTGCACCGGTTCGACACGCTCGCGTTCACCGACTGCAAACCGGATCCGGCAGCGCACGCGAATCCCGGCTAGCGCACGCCCATGCAAAGTCCCGCCGGAAAAGCGTCCTGGGCCGCGGACACCGTTGCCGGCCTGTCGATCGCCGGACTGCTGCTGCCCGAGGCGGTCGCCTACTCCGGCATCGCGAACCTGCCGCCGCAGGCGGGCATCATCGGCCTGTTTGCAGGACTCGCCTGCTACGGGCTGTTCGGCACCAGCCGCTTCGCGATCGTCTCGGCGACCTCCTCGTCGGCGGCGGTGCTCGGCGCGGCCTGCGCATCGCTGTCGGGCGGGGACATGCACCTGCAGCTGATGCTCGCCGGGGCGCTCGTGCTGATCAGCGGCAGCTATTTCCTCGTCGCCGGGCTCGCCAGGCTCGGCGGCATCACCAATTTCATCTCGAAGCCGGTCCTGCGCGGGTTCACCTTTGGCCTCGCGCTGGTGATCGCGCTGAAACAGTTTGCCCTGATGGCCGGCGTGCATCCGGCGAGCAGCTCCGCGCCCTGGTACGCGTTCGAGCTGGCGCGCAGCTTCCCGCAGTGGAACCTGACCGGCGTTGCGGTCGGCGCGGGGGCGCTGGCGCTGCTGCTGCTGTTCTCGCGCGTGCGGCGGATGCCCGGCGGACTCATCGTGATCGCACTCGGCATCGTCGCAACCGGCGCGCTCGACCTCGCGCATCACGGGGTAGGCGTCGTCGGCCCGATCAACCTCGCGCTGCAGGCACCGGCCCTGCCGACTCTCGGGCGCGAGCAATGGCTGCGCCTCGCGGAGCTCGGCTTTGCGATGGTGCTCGTGCTGTATTCCGAGTCCTACGGCTCGATCCGCAGCTTCGCGCTCAAGCACGACGATCCGGTGACGCCGAATCGCGACCTGCTGGCCCTCGGCGCCGCCAACGTCGTATCCTCGCTGTTCCTCGGCATGCCGGTCGGCGCCGGATATTCGGCAACGTCGGCCAACGAGGCGGCCGGGGCTGCCAGCCGCCTGGCAGGGGCCATCGCGCTGGCGGTGCTGCTGGCGATCGTGCTGCTGGTGCTGTCCTACATTGCGCTGACACCCGAACCCGTGCTGGCAGCCATCGTGATCTTCGGCATCAGCCACTCGCTGAAGCTGGCGGGGTTCCGACCTTATTTTCAGTGGCGCCGGGACCGACTGGTCGTCATCGTCTCGCTGCTCGCGGTCCTGTGCCTGGGCATTCTGGATGGGCTGCTGGCCGGCGTGGCCATCAGCCTGATCATGCTGCTGCGGCGTTTCTCCCAGTCCAGCGTCGGCGAACTCGGCCGATTCGGCGGCGGTCACGACTTCGTCAAGATTGCCGACCACCCGGAGGCGCAACGGGTCGCCGGCATCCTGATCCTGCGGCCCGAGGAACCGCTGTTCTTTGCGAACGTCGACCAGATCCTCGGCGCTGCGCGCCAGCGCGCCAACGCGGCGGGCGCGGACGTGCACGCCGTGATCCTCAGTCTTGAAGAGACGATCGACCTGGACAGCTCCAGCATCGAGGCACTGACCGCGTTCTTCGCCGACATCAGGAGCGCCGGCAAGCTTCTGGTGCTCGCCCGCCTGAAACACCCGGTGCACCAGCTGCTGAACCAGATCTTCGGTGCGGCGCCGCCGGCGCCGGCATTCACAGGCCTCAGCGTCGATGAGGCCGTACGCATCTGCCAGGGCAACGCATGAGCGCCACCCTTCTTGGCCTGGACATCGGCGGCACCAAGATCGCGTGCCTCGAGGGCGACCGGAACGGCCGGATCCTGCAGCGCTGCGAGATGGCGACGTTCGCGACGCGCCCGTTCGAGCAGAGTCTGCCGGCGATCGCGCTGGAACTGCGTCGCCAGGCCGCGGCGGCCGAGGCGGCCGGTCGCCGGATCGCCGCGCTCAGCGTGTCGGTCGGCGGTCCGCTGCGCATCGCCGAGGGTGTCCTGATCGATCCGCCGAACCTGCCGGGCTGGCACGGCGTGCGGCTCAAGGAACGCCTGAGCGGGCTGTTTCCCGGGATGCCCGTCTGCGTCGAACACGACGGCAATGCCGGCGCCCTCGCGGAATTTCAGTTCGGCGCCGGACGGCGCTCGCGCCGCGCGGTGCGCCACCTGGTGTTCCTGACCTTCGGTACCGGGCTCGGCGCCGGACTCATCGTGAACGGCCAGATCGTGCATGGCGCCTCCGACACGGCCGGCGAAATCGGCCACTGGCGCCTGTCCCGCGACGGGCCGGAAGGCTTCGGGAAGATGGGCTCCTGGGAGGGCTTTTCCTCGGGCGCAGGACTCGTCAAACTGGCCTCATCGAGGTTCCCGCAACGCTGGCAGCCGCAGACCCCGATCAGGACGCTCGTCGAGGCCATGCTGGCGGATGATCCGGATGCGCTGGCCATCGCCGGTGAAGCCGGGCGGCGCCTGGGCCAGGGCCTGGCGCTGCTCGTCGATGCGCTGAACCCCGACGTGATCGCGCTCGGTTCCCTGGCGGTCGTGCTAGGCGAACGCGTGCTCGGTCCGGCGCGCCAGGTCGTCGAACGCGAAGCGCTGCCGCAGGCCGCGGCGGCCTGCGATATCGTTCCGGCGGCGCTTGGGGTGAATATAGGCGATGTGGCCGCGCTGATGGCGGCGCTCAGCGATGCGCGGATTGCAGAATTACTGGAGACGGGACATGACGACCGATGACAGGCGCTCGCGCGTGATCAGCGATCACTTCGAGAATCACCGGCAGGTGACTGAAGCGTCGCTGCCGGCGCTGCAGCAGCAGATCCGGGCCACCGGCGGGATCCTCGTCGACGGGCTTAAGGCGGGCCGCAAGGTGCTGGTATTCGGCAACGGCGGCAGCGCGAGCCAGGCCTCGCACCTGGCGGGCGAGCTGATCGGGCGGTACTCGCGCTCGCGCCGACCCTACCCCGCCGTCGCCCTGGTTGCCGATCCCGGCGTGCTGACCTGCATCGCCAATGATTTCGGCTACCACGCCCTGTTCGAGCGCCAGGTCGAGGCGCTCGCGCAGCCCGGCGACATCGCGATCGGATTCTCCACCAGCGGCAAGTCGCCGAACGTGCTCGCGGGCCTCGCTGCCGCGCGCAGGCTCGGCGCCGTGACGATTGCGCTGACGGGCGCGGCGGGCCTCGCCGCCGCCGACGCCGACCACGTCCTGTCGGTGCCCAGCGCGACGACCGCCCACATCCAGGAGGTGCACCTGATGATCCTGCATCTGTGGTGCGAAATGCTGGAACTGGAAAGCGCTGTGTAACGGTGCAAGACCCGATCATACAAACCCGCGGCCTGACCAAGGAATTCAAGGGCTTCGTCGCCGTCAGCAACTGCGACCTCGAGGTGCGCCGCGGCGCAGATCCACGCGCTGATCGGACCCAACGGGGCCGGCAAGACGACTTTTTTCAACCTGCTAACGAAATTCCTGGCGCCGACGCGCGGCACGCATCCTGTACCAGGGCGGCCGACATCACGTCGCCGGGGTCCCGCCGAGCTCGCCCGGCGAGGCATCGTCCGCTCGTTCCAGATGTCGGCGGTATTTCCGCACATGACGGTGCTCGAGAATGTGCGCGTCGGGCTGCAGCGCAGGCTGGGCACCTCATTTCATTTCTGGCGCCGCGAAGCGAGCCTGCGGGTTCTCGATCCGCGGGCCCTGGAACTGCTGGATCAGGTGGATCTGGTGCCGTTTGCGGGCACTGCTGGCGGTGACGCTGCCGTACGGACGCAAGCGGGCGCTGGAGATCGCCACGACGCTGGCGATGGACCCGAAGCTGATGCTGCTCGATGAACCGACCCAGGGCATGGGGCACGAGGACGTCGAGCGCGTGACCGCCCTGATCAAAAAGGTGTCCGCGAACCGGACCGTGCTGATGGTCGAGCACAACATGAACGTGGTGGCGACGATCGCCGATACCATCACGGTGCTGCAGCGCGGATCGCATCATCGCCGACGGCACCTACGCCGAGGTCTCGCGCAACCCGCTCGTGATGGAAGCGTACATGGGAACCGGTGAGCACCGCTGGCGCGGGAATGCGCTGATGGCGCGGAACTGCTGCGCGTGGCCGCACTGCACGCCTTCTATGGCGAGTCCCACATCCTGCACGGCGTGGATTTCAACGTGTGCCGGGGCGAGGTCGTGACGCTGCTCGGACGCAACGGCGCGGGCCGCACGACGACGCTGAAAGCGCTGATGGGCCTGGTCGGGCAGCGCTCCGGGTCGGTGCTGATCGACGGCCGTGAAGCGATCCGGCTGCCGCTCGCACCGCATTGCGCGTCTCGGGGTGGGCTACTGCCCCGAGGAGCGCGGCATCTACGCCAGCCTGTCGACCGAGGAGAACCTGCTGCTGCCGCCGGTCGTGGGCCCCGGCGGGCATGTCGATCGACGAAATCCACGGCATGTTTCCCGAACCTCCAGGAACGGCGCAACACGCCAGGGAACGCGCCTGTCGGGCGGCGAACAGCAGATGCTCGCGGTGGCGCGGATCCTGCGTTCCGGGGCGCGGCTGCTGCTGCTGGACGAGATCTCGGAGGGCCTGGCGCCGGTGATCGTGCAGAGCCTGTCGCAGCATGGTGCGCACCCTGCGCGAGAGGGGCTATACGATCGTCATGGTGGAACAGAACTTCCGCTTCGCGTTACCGCTTGCGGATCGGTTTTATCTGATGGAGCATGGCCGGATCGTGGACGGGTTTGCGGCCGGGGAACTGCCGGCAAGAATGGCGATGCTGAACGAAAGACTCGGCGTCTGACCGACGCGCGCTTTGACCGACGGGGGAACCATGACAACAAAGAACCGGGGATTTGGATGGGCGCTGCTGCTGGCCGGCATCGGCCTTGCGCAGGCGGCGATCGGCGCCGATGAGTCGTCATCGGCGACATCGATGACCTGTCCGGCACCTATGCCGACGTGATGGGCCAGGGCGGCATCGAGGCGATCCGGATGGCGATCGCCGATTTCGGCGGCACCGTGCTCGGGCGTCCGGTATCCGTGCTGACCGCCGACCATCAGAACAAGCCTGATGTCGGCGCATCGAAGTTCCGCGAGTGGGCCGACCAGAACGGCCTGTCCATGCTGATCGGCGGCTCCAACACCGGCGTCAATATCGCGATGTCCAAGGTCGCCGGCGCGAAGAAGGTGCCGATCTTCGTCGTCGGCGCCGGCGGGTCGTCCCTCACGAACGAGGACTGCAATCCGTACACCGTCCATTACGGCTACGACACGACCTCGCTCGCCAATGGCACCGCAACGACCATCGTCAAGGCGGGCGGCAAGACGTGGTTTTACCTGACCGCCGATTACGCGTTTGGCACGCAGTTGCAGAGCGCGGCATCGAAGGTCGTGGAAGCGAACGGCGGCAAGAACCTGGGCGCGGTGCGCGTGCCGCTCGGCAGCCTCGGACTTCTCCTCGTTCCTGCTGCAGGCGCAGGGATCCGGCGCCAGCGTGCTGGGGCTCGCCAATGCCGGCGGGGATTTCAGCAACTCGCTGAAGGCGGCCAACGAGTTCGGCATCACCAAGACCATGAAACCGGCGGCGCTGCTCGCGTTCATCAGCAACATCCACGGCCTCGGGCTCGAGACCGCGCAGGGCCTGTACCTGACGACCGGCTGGTACTGGGACCTCAATGCCGATACCCGCGCCTTTGCGAAGCGCTTTTTCGACCGGATGAAGGTCGAACCCACGATGGACCACGCCGCGGCCTATTCCGCGACGCTGACCTGGCTGAACGCGGTCAAGGCCGCGGCAACGACCGACCCGGACCGGGTCATGGCGGCGCTGAAAAAGGCCCGTATCAACGATATGTACACGCAAGCCGGCTACATACGCGCCGACGGGGTCATGGTCCACGACATGTACGTGATGCAGGTCAAGAGCCCGCGGGAGTCGAAGTATCCCTGGGATTACTACAGGATCGTGAAGATCATGCCGGGCGAGGAGGCCTTCGGACCGATCACCGGGCTGTGCCCGCTACGCGCCGAAAGCGGCGCCGTAACTCCAAGGCCCCGTGACCACGATATTCGGCGTTCCGGTCGTCGTGATCCTCGGCCAGCTGACGCTGGGCCTGGTGAACGGCGCGTTCTACGCCATGCTGAGCCTCGGCCTCGCGGTGATCTTCGGCCTCATGGGAGTCGTCAATTTTGCGCACGGGGCGTGCTACGCGCTGGGCGCGTTCACCGCACTACTCGGCCTGCAGTGGTTCGGGATCAAGCTATTGGGCCGGGCTCGTGCTGGCGCCGCTCAGCGTCGGCATCCTCGGTGTCATCGTCGAGCGACTGCTCCTGCGGCATGTCTATCGCATGGAACCGCTGTACGGCCTGTTGCTGACGTTCGGCATCGCCCTGATCGTGGAAGGCTGCCTGCAACAGGCGTTCGGCGCCTCCGGCCAGTCCTACCCGGTGCCCGAAGCGCTGCAGGGCGCGCTGAACCTCGGATTCATGATCCTGCCGCGGTATCGCGCGTGGGTCATCGCCGCGTCCCTGGTCGTGTGCTTCACGACGTGGTTCCTGATCGAGCGCACCCGCCTCGGCGCCAGGTTGCGTGCGGCAACCGAAAACGCCGCGCTGCTGCAGGCGTTCGGCGTCAACGTCCCGCTGATGGTCGCGATCACGTATGGCGCCGGGGTGGCGCTCGCGGCATTCGCCGGCGTGCTGGCCGCGCCGGTAATCCTCGTCACCCCGCAGATGGGCAGTTCCCTGGTAACGGTCGTCTTCGCCGTGGTCGTCATCGGCGGAATGGGTTCGATCCTGGGCGCGATCGTCAGCGGACTCGGCTTAGGGGTCATCGAAGGCGCGACCAAGGTCATCTATCCGGAAGCGTCCAACATCATCGTGTTCGTGATCATGGCGCTCGTGCTGATCCTGCGGCCCGCGGGCCTTTTCGGCAGGGAATAGCGGATGCGCACAGTCAGGCTGTTCTACGCGGTCGTGCTGCTGTGCGCGCTCGCGATCCCGGTCAGCGGCATCTATCCGGTGTTCATGATGAAGCTGCTGTGCTTCGCGATCTTTGCCTGCTCATACAACCTGCTGCTCGGCTTCAGCGGCATGCTCTCCTTCGGCCATGCCGCGTATTTCGGCGCCGCGGCCTATGTGACCGGGTGGCTGGTCACCGCGCACGGCTGGGGCCCGCTCGCCGCGCTCGCCGGCGGTAGCGTCGCCGCAGGCGTCCTCGGCGTCGTGATCGGGGCGCTGGCGATCCGCCGACAGGGCATCTATTTCGCGATGGTGACGCTGGCGCTGGCGCAACTGGTGTATTTCATCTGCCTCGAGGCGCCGTTCACGGGCGGTGAGAACGGCCTGCAGGGAGTCGCACGCGGCACGCTTCTCGGCATCCTGCCGCTGAAATCGGATATCGCGATGTACTACGTCGTCCTGGGCGCATTCATCGGCGTCTTCTGGCTCATCCACCGCATCATTCATTCGCCGTTCGGCCAGGTCCTGAAGGCGATACGCGAGAACGAGCAGCGGGCGATTTCGCTCGGCTACGACATCAGGCGCTACAAGCTCGTCGCCTTCGTGCTGTCCGCGCTGCTGTCGGGCCTCGGTGGCTCGCTGAAGACGCTGGTGCTGGGATTCACGACGCTGTCGGACGTGCTGCAGTCGAATTCCGGCGAAGTGATCCTGATGACCTTGCTCGGCGGCATGGGAACGTTCTTCGGCCCGGTGGTCGGCGCGGGCCTGGTCGTGACCCTGCAGGAGTACCTGTCCGACATCGTCGGCGGCTGGGTTACCGTGATCATCGGCGTGATCTTCGTTACCTGCGTGCTGGCATTCCGGCGCGGCATCGTCGGCGAACTCGCGGCCCGGTACCGCGCGCGCCAGGTGCGCCATGTACGCCAGGCGCCCCGCGTACCCTAGGCGCCAGCGAGCGCGAGGCGCGCCGCGGCCAGATCCTCGATCGCTGAGCCGACGCTCTTGAACAGCGTGATCTGGCGCGCATGGGCGCGGCCGGTGAGCACGCCGCGCGCGAGGTCCGCGAGCTCGCCGCGAATGTCGGCCGGCGTGATCGCACCGGTCGCGATCGCCCGAATCAGTTCCCCGCTCTCGGCGAGCGCTCCGGCACGCGTGTCGACATAGATATCCGAGACCAGCAGCGCCTCCTCGTCGGCCTCGCGCATGTCCGCCCGGAACGAGCCGATCAGGTCCAGGTGCTGACCCGGCCGCAGCCACGCGCCGCACACCAGCGGATAGGTCGCGAGCGTCGCGCAACTGATGATGTCCGCCCAGCGCACCGCCCCTTCCAGATCCTCGGTGACTTCAACCGAATAGGCCGCACCCGCCAGCGCGGCCGACAGCGCGCGTGCGCGCTCGACGTTGCGCCCCCAGATGCGCACTTCGCGGATGGGTCGTACCTCCGCGTGGCTCTCGATGACATGCCGTGCCAGGGCTCCGCAGCCGACCATCAGCAGGCGGGCCGAATCCGGCGCGGCAAGGTAGCGGGCCGCGAGCGCCGAGGCTGCCCCGGTCCGGCGGCGGGTCAATTCCGAGCCGTCCATCGTCGCGCGCGGCTCCCCGGTCAGCGCATCGAACAGCGTGTAGCTAGCGTGCACGGCGCTTAAGGACCGGGCGGTGTTCTGCGGAAACACCGTCACCAGCTTGACCCCGATCGCCTCGCCGCCCGCGTCATCCGCGGCGCGCCAGGCCGGCATCATCAGCAGCGAGGCCTCGCCATCGGGCGTATCGAACAACGGATAATGCTGGCGCGGCGGGACCTGGAAGTCCGTGCGAAACGCCTCATCCAGCGCATCGATCAGGGCGCGGCGCGGCAGGCGCTGCTCCAGCGCCCGGGCATCGAGATGCAGCATACGACCGGCTCCTTCAGATGACGTTGTGCTCGCGCAGCGGCTCCGCCTTCCCATACCGGGCATACGAGAATGGTGTGACGTCGATCGAGCGATAGTGACCGAATGCGATGAATTCAGCCAGCGCACGGCCGATGCCCGGCGCCTGCTGCAGTCCATGACCGCTGAAACCGTTCGCGAGCAGCAGGTTGGGCACGGCCTCGCAGGGCCCCACGAACGCATTCTGGTCAAAGACATTGTAGTCGTAATGGCCCACCCACGCACTGGTGACGCGCAGCGCCTCGAATGCCGGCACGCGATGCGCGAGCGCCGGCCACGCCAGATCATCGAACAGGCCATGATCGACGTCGAAATCATCGGCGGCGACGTCCACGTCGGGCACCGGTGCCGGCCCGCAGATGAAGCGTGCGCCTTCGGGCCGGAACCAAAGGCCGGTGGTGTCGACGACGAGCGGGCAGTTCGCGAGCTGCGCGTCGCTTTCGAACACGAACACATGGCGCTTGCGCGCGAAGACCGGAAGTTCGATGCCGGCCCAGGCCGCCAGCGCCCGCGAGCTCGTGCCCGCCGCGAGCACCAGCCAGCGGCATTGCAGTGGCCCTTTGCCCGCCAGCGCGACGGCGTCGACCGTGTCCTTGCCGCGCATGCCGATCGAGACGATCCGGTCGCGCAGATAAAGAACGCCGCGACTCTCGTTTGCCGCCCGCAGGGCCCGCAGCAGCGCATAACCATCGAACCATCCCTCGCCGTCCGGCGTATCGGCACCAGCCGCCAGGTCCTGCACATTGATCCACGGATAGCGCTGCGCCAGATCCCGTGCCGCGTGCAATTGCGTCGGCACGCCGCAGCGGCGCTGGATCGCGATATTCCTGCGCAGGCCTGCAAGGCCCGCCGGCGAGGCCAGGTACAGGTAGGTCGAGGGGACCAGCCCGGCTTCGGGCAGGGCGCGCAGGAACTGCCAGCCGAATTCCGACAGCGCTATATTCAGCGGCGTCGAGAACTGGCGGCGGATGGAGCCGGCCGAGCGCGCGCTGGCCGCAAACTCATAGGTCGGATCCGGCTCGACGACGGCGATCGTGCCCGTGAAGGCGGGTTCCTGCGCCAGGAAATACGCGACCGCCGAACCGACCGCGCCGCCGCCCGCAATGACCACATCGACGCGCGCTGGCATAACCCCTCGAAAAATTGCGATCATACCGCCATGGACGTGCGCCTCGATACCTCGCTTGAACTGCTGCTGCGCAGTCCCCGCGACCCGGAATCGCCGGGCGTGCTCGCGACGGTCGTCTCAACGGCCGGCTCGACCTACCGCAAGAGCGGCGCGCGCATGCTGATCCGGCCCGACGGCAGTTATGTCGGCCTGCTGAGCGGCGGTTGCCTGGAGGCGGACCTCGCCAGTCATGCGCACAAGGTGGTCACGGACGGAAAGCCGCGCTGCATCGAATACGATATGCGGGGGCCGGATGACCTGCTGTTCGGCATCGGCGCCGGATGCGAGGGGGCGATGCGGGTATTGCTCGAGCCACTGGCCGCCGATGATCGCGCTGCCGCGGCGCTGCGCGCAGCGGGGCTCGCGACCGGCTCGGGCCGGGCGGCGGTGCTGGTCGCCGTGCACGAGTCCCCCGACCTGCCGCTCGGCACCTACGCGCCTGAGGCCGCGCTGCCGGCACCGGTGCGGGCAGCGGCCGCGGAGGCACTGGCGGGCAGAGCTTCCCGCGACGTCGACGCAGACAGCGGAGCCGGGCGCACGCGCGCGTTCGTCCAGTACCTTGCGCCGACGCCGCACCTGCTGGTGTGCGGCGCAGGTCCCGATGCCGAACCGGTGGTTGGCACCGCGTCCAGCCTGGGTTGGCGCATCACCGTCGTGGACCATCGTCCGGCGTACGCGCAGCCCAGCCGCTTCCCCGGCGCGCGCGTCATGCAATGCACCCCGGCGCGGCTGGGACTGGCCGTCGATCCGGCCGGTTGCGATGCGGCGATCGTCATGAGCCATCACCTGGCCTCCGATGCGGCGTACCTGCGTGCGCTCGCCGAGGCCGATGAACCCGGCTACATCGGCCTGCTCGGCCCCGCCGCCCGGCGCCTGCGCCTGGCGAGCGAGATCGGCGCCGTCACCGAGCGCCTGCACGGGCGGCTGCGCGGGCCCGTAGGGCTGGATATCGGCGCGGTCACGCCCGAAGGCATCGCCCTCGCGATCGTCGCGCAGATTCATGCCTGGTTCGCGGGACGCGTTGCCGGCGAGCCGCTCTAGACGCGCGGAACCGACAGGCGGACGTGGGTGCCGCGCTTCTCTCCAGGCCCGACGCTGACGGTCGTGCCGATTCGCGCCGCACGGTAACGCATCGTGCGCATGCCCAGTCCCTCGACCATGTTGGCGAGATCGATCCCCAGGCCGTCATCGGACACCGATAGCTCGACGTTGCTGGCGTCGATATGCAAGGCCAGGTCTATCCGACCGCAGGCCGCATGCTTCAGTGCATTCGTGACCGCCTCCTGGGCAATGCGAAACAGTTCCCGGCAATGCATCTCGGACAGTCCCAGGGCATCCTCACCCGAGGCTTCGAAGCGGCAGGCAACCCCCGCCTGGGTAGTGCGTGCGGCAAGCCGCTGAAGCACCTCGGTGAGTCCTTCCCGGAAGTCCTCCATCAACTCATGCGACAGGTCCCGGCACAGGCGCTGCGACTCGCTCATGACCTCAACCAGCTGGCGTGCGCCCGCGGCCAGCATGGGCGCGACCGCCCGCACTTCGCGCTCGTGCGCGGACGCCAGCAGCGTCGCCCCGGCCAGCACCTGGCCCAGGTTATCGTGCAGGTCGGACAGCAATCGCTGCCGTTCGGCCGCCGTCGCCTGGCTGATCTGCGCAGCGATCAGCCGCCGCTCGCTGACGTCCTGGATGATCGCATGGGCCTCGATCTGTCCGCCGGCCGCCACGACGCGGCCGCAGATGCGCATCCACGACGGCGACTCGCGCGGACCGGCGAGCGGCAGGTCGATATCCAGCTCCTGGTCCGCGCGCAGCGCGGCAAAGACCGCCGTGCGAAGCGTCGCAACGCCCGCATCGCCGAGCGAGCGCTGCAGCGCCTCCCAGCCGCGCGGGGCGTCGGCAGGCAACCCGAGCAGCTCCGGCACGCCCTCGGACCACCAGACGGCGCCATCCGGCACGGCCAGCTGCAGCACGCCCACGCGAGCCGTGCGCTCGATCTGGGAGAGCTGGCGGAACAGCAGGTCCTGACGTTCATCGCGGGATTGCAAGTTGGATAGTCCCGTTGGTGCGGCCATTCACCGCCTTATGGTTTCGACAATCTTTCGGCGCACTCCAGCACTCCGCCCGAATGGCCATTCCCGTCGGCGACTGCCTTCAGCCGAACCTTGTACACCGTCTCGATATCGGCTCCCACGACCCAGTCATCGCGCGTCAGGTCCAGATTCGGATTCGTAAACAGGTCGCCCCGCTCCAGGAACGCCCCCCATTTTTTCCAGAATACCTCCACGTCGACCACATCCGACATTCCTGCGCGGCTTATGCCTTCGTGATGGATCAGCTGCGCGTCGGGCTGCATGATTACCGAAAAGCCGCTCTGCCACACCCGCAGGCAATAATCCGTGTCGTTCCCGACAAGCGGCAGCCCTTCGTCAAAGCCGGATACAGCGGTGAAGCACTCCCGCGAAGTCAGCAGACAGGCGCCGGTTACCGCGCTGACCTCGCGGGGATTGGCCATCAGCCACTCGAGTCCCGCCTTGTTGCTCCGGCAGAAACGAAACAGGTGGCGCGCGCCGCCGCCGTAGTTCACGAAATGCACGCCGCCGTGCTGAATCGTCCCATTCGGATATTTCAGCATGCACCCCGCAACGCCGGCGCCACTGCGCACCAGGCCGTCGACCAGCGCCTTCAGCCAGTTCGCGTCGAGGGGTTCAACGTCGTCGTTCATGAACAGAAACAGTTCACCATCGGCGTGAGCGACGCCCAGGTTGTTTATTGCCGACCAGTTGAATCCTCCGTTCCAGGCAACGACCTTGAACGGCCGCGGCGCGAGCAGCCGATCGACCGCGCCAGGATCAGCCACGTTGTTGACGACAATTATGACCTCGAAATTCGGATAGTCCGTGTGGCTCGCCAGTCCATCGAAACATTTGGCCACGAGCGCCTCGTCACTCAGCCTGGTCGGAATGATGATCGAGGCCCTGGGCCAGACATAGCCGTCGCGGAATTGCGGTCCCTTTTCCCGCAGAGCCACCCTGGATCGCGCGCCAGCCGCTGACTTGCAGCGCGAAAGGAGCACGGCAGGCAAGTGGCCGATTACGGAACTCTTGGCCCCGATCCGCTTGAGAAGCTCGTGTTCGCTGAACAGGGCAACATCGTGAGGCAGCGCATTGACGGCGGAGGAAAAAACCGTGCGCGCTGCGAACCATGGCCGCCCGATGTAATTATGATTTTCAAGAAATATGGGCGACCATCCCGGCTTGAATACCGGGTTCACGCGCTGATCGCCATCACGCGTATCCTCGTCCGCGTAAATGAGGTCGATGCGTTTATCAGATTGCTGTACGGCCTGATCGAGTTCTTCGAACGCCCAGGGCTCAAATACGTCGCCACCGTCGACCAACCCGATCAGCGCGCCACGAACATGTTCGCTGATCAACTTCCAGTTGCCGATGTCGGCAACGATGAACCGCAGTTTCGCTTTCAGCCGGGCATCCGCGGAAATCTCGCGGATTTTCGCCTCCTGTGCAACATCGGTCAGAACACAAAGCAAATCAAAGTTCGAAACTCGCTGCTCCGCGAGTGATTTCATGGTCTGCGCAAAGAGCCCGCCATCTATCGCCGCGCCCACCCTCAATACCAGGGTCAGGCGGGAATTGACGCTGCGAGGTTTCCTGGGGCTCTCGTGCGCCACGTACAGCCTTTCCCGCAGCCGCTGCCAGTCCTGGTAATTGTTTCTCGCTTTCTTGTCAAAGGCCATGGTCCAGGTTCTCGACACCCCAGCCGGGCCTTCGGCGACCACGCTGAACGAGTGCTGGCCATCCGGCAGATCGGCAATGTCCAGCATGTAACAGAAGCCGCTTCTCGCAGCCTCGGGCATCTGCGGGAATGCCTCGAGGATATCGCCCCTGAGCGCGCCGTAATGAGCTTCAGATATGAACTTCGTGCCGACATATATCCGGACTTTGCTGATTCCGCGCAGTGACGCGGCCCAGCCCTCGATTGGCAGCACGTCGTCGGCCTGCAGGCATTGCTCCGCCGTCGGTACATCGATGTTGCCGAGAATGGCCGCAGCGGAGCCAGCAACCTCACCGGCGCCAGGCTCTTTACCGGATACCGCGCGGCTGGCGTGGCCGCGCCCGGCAAATGCCGCGGGCGGAAATATGTCCCCGCTCTCAATCAGCCTGACCGGCGCACCATGGACATGGTCGTTGATCAGCTTCCAGTTGCCGATATCGGTGACGATGAATTGCAGCGTCGCGGTCAATCCGGCGGCTGCGGCAATTGCGCGGATTTCCTCCTCATGTGCACCATCGGACAAGACGCAAAGCAGTTCAAAATCAGACGCCCGTTGCGTTGCCAGGGATTTCAGCGTCCGTGCGAGAGGCGCGGCATCCGGGGCTGCGCCGGCTTTCAGCACCAGCGTCAGACGGGAATTTTCAACGCGAGCAGCTTCCCGGGTTTCCGGCGCGGCCTCTGGCCTTGCCCCATCTTTCTGTCCGTCCCCGCGGTCACTTTTCGTGCTTTTCTCGAAGACCCCGCTCCAGGTTCTCGAGATTCCGCCCGGAGATTCCGCCACGACACTGAACTCGTGCTGCCCGTCAGGCAGATCCGCGATACGCAACTCATAGCTAAAGCCGCTTCTCGCAGCATCCGGCATTTGCGGGAACGCCTGCAGGATGTCGTCCCTCAGTGTCCCGTATCGGGCATCTGCAACATATGTGGTGCCTACATGGACCCGGACCCTGTCGATTCCGCGCTCTGACGCAGCCCAGCCCACGATCGGCAGCATGTCGACAGCCTGCAGGCACTGTTCCGCCGTGGGCAGGTCGATGTTGCCGATGATGGCCGCGCCGGTCGCGTCGTGCGCGCCAGCGGCCGTTTCCCCTGCTGCCGGACTCTTGATTTGCCGCGCCTGGACTTCCCGCAAACGCTTCGCAACCCGCGCGCCAATGGCTTCGAGACTGAAATTGTCCCTCACAAACCTCTGCCCGGCCGACGAGATCTCGCTTCGGTATTTTGGATCTCCCGCCACCCGCTGCATCAGCGAGGCTGCATGTTCGATGTCTGGCTCGGCCCAGAATTGATTGTGGCAGAACGGATAGGCTCCATCGGGCACGGGAATCAGCCGATAGTTCACGACGCACGCCGTCTTCTCCGTTGCAAAATCCCGGGTTCCGGAATAGTTCGTCACAATGACCGGCCTGCCATAGGCCATCGCCTCCGCAACGCACCGGCCGAACCCTTCGGAGCGGTGCAACGAAACAAACGCGTCGCAGGCGACGTTCAGGCCCAGGACTTCCTCCTTCGACATGCGGTGAGACAGCACAGTGATGCGCGGGTCGCCGGCAATTTCCTGCAGCAACTCGGTCCACAGCGGACCGGCCACGTCTATGTTCATCGTCTTCAGAAGCAGGTGGACCGGCGGCTCACTCCCCGGGAAAGCCCGCTTGAATGCCCGGACGACGGCCACGGGATTCTTGCGATCCAGATACGACGCGGCATCGAATATGAAATAAAACGCGAAGCTGCCTGGCGGAATACCGTAGTGCGCCTTGTCGAAGCGCACCGCCAGCTCAGGGGCCGCCACGGCATTGGGCATCGTGTAGACGGGAACGCGCGCCCTGGTCTTGATGGAGTTCGCGACATAATCGGACATCGCCCACACTTCGTCGACCATATCCAGCGCCAGGTCGAACTCCTCCGGCCAGTTGGAAAGCTCCCACGCCCAGTAGCCGATGATGTACCGGCCTGCGGCAAAACTCTCTCCGAGCTTGAAGGGAAGGAACGGGAACAAATCGGCGTTGATCGCGATAATGCTCATATCGAACCGCGGTTCGTCCGTCACCCAGCCCGCTACACTCAGGTCGCCCGTTCCATGCAGGCCGGCATCCTGGTCGATGATGCAGAGCGGGACCCTGGCATGGTTCAGCGCCTGCGCCATCATGCGGAATGCCTCGCCCATGCCAAGTTCGGCATAGGCGTAGCCAACCAGATTCGCGCCAAACTCACCCGGCTTGTCGACCGCCAATTGCGCTTTGGCCGGAGCTTCGGCCTTTGCGGATCTCTGCTCGCCAAGAAATCGTTCGGCGATCGCGCCAATCTCGCCGCCGGCGCCGCGAAGCCGTTCGAGCAGCGCTGGCGGGAAAACGCTGGCCGTCAGGCGCATCTCGCGTGTTCCGTTTACCAGGAGCCAGTTGAAAAACCCCATCCGCCCGGACTGGACGCTGATGTCGAAGGCCTTCTGCACATCCGGGCGGCCCTTCAGGATGAATTCCATGAATCGCGTCAGCCCCTGGCCGTCGGCCGACTCCATCCCGCTCTCGAGATGAAGCACCCGGGTCCACTTGTTCTTCTCGGCTGGCCCGTGGCCCCCGTCCTGCGCCGCATTCTCGCCCGGAGGCGAAGTGGTCTCGGGCGTGGCGTCCATGCGCCCGGGCTCGTCGGCCGCGATCGCCTCGGGGACGGATATCTCTGCGGTCTCCGCACCCGGATCCGGGAAGGAACTGGAAAACCTGCGCTTTTCCTGCCAGCCATAGCGCAGGAAATGTTCATAAGGATTCATTCCCGCTGCAGTTACGTCCGGATTCGAAGCAAGGTATTCGCGCGGGTCAAACGACCTGAAAAGCGCCTTGATTTGCGCCTCGAGGCCGGGCGGAGAATTGCGGTAATAGCCCGCCACGCGGGACGATATGCTCTGATCCAGCATGGCGATGCGCCGCTCGATCTCGTCCAGAACCGGGCGCAAGTGCATGGCCAGCCTGTCCTGCTCGGGCTTCTGCACGAAGCGACCGAGAATCGGCATTCTCTTCCATCGCTGGCTCCATATCAGCGCGGCAAGACCATCGAGTTCGATCGAATATTGGCGCGCCTCGCGGCTGGTACCGATCTGGTAGATGATTGCCGCCTTGTCGCCGGTCGCGCGCAGCTGGTCCAGATAGAACGGATAACCGTCAGCGTCGGGTTTGCGGCCCAGCAAGGTCTCATAGGCGCGCGTGACGAATTCCCGGCCGTCGTACGCAAGCAGCTCGGCAACAGTCGCCACCTTCTTATCCGGGGACTCCTCCGGCTGCGGTCCATGCTCGGGCCACGCATCGCCGCGGTCAACCGGCATGCCGTCACTGTTCAGCGGAAGCAGGTAAGCATTGTCCCCGGGGCCCCGCTCGGACCCCAATTCGCGCATCGCTATCCAATCGAGCATCGACGAGGACGGAACCGGCGTCGAACTCCATAGTGAGCCAAGTCGCGCCGGTGTCCGGCCCCACGTCAGCCACGAACCCCTGCTGCGCATCTCGTCGAGCGTGCTGCGGATGAAATTGACGATGCTGAAATACTGGTCGCGCAGGAGCTGCCGCTCCTGATTGACGAACTCCTCGACACGGGAAAAATCCGCGGCAAAAGCCCGTTCGCGATCCACCAGCGCGCGCAACTGCGCCTCAATCTGTTCACGCGCCGCGGTGCGCACCTGCTCGATCTGACGCTCGAGCGACTGCTGCCGCCCCTGCGCCTCCTCCTGGCGCTGGCGCAAATCCCGTTCACGCTCGGCAAGTTGCGCACTCAGGACGCGCTCCCGGTCCTGATGCTGGGCACTCAGACTTCGTTCCCGTTCCTGATGCTGAACACTCATTGCCTGGAGCTGCCGGCCCGACTCGATCCTGCCCTGGTCGATCGATGATTCCAGGGTCCGGTGTTTCTCCAGGAGATCACGCTGAAGTTCCGAAAATTCGCGCTCGCGCTCGGCGATCCTTGCGAGCAAACTCTGCTCCCTGTCCTGATGCCTGGCGCTCAGCGCCTGAAGCTGCGCATTGGCTGCCTCCCGCTGGACCTCGCTCGCGTAATTCGCCGCAATTCTGTTCTGGCCAATCAGGGATTCCAGCTCCCGGCGCTGCTCGACGGACTCGCGCCGGAGATTCTCAAATTCCCGTTCGCGTTCGGCGATCCTTGCATGCAGCGCCGCCTCTCTTTCCTGTTGCTGCGCGCTCAGCGCCAGCAGCTGCTCATTGGCCGCGCTGCGCTCGGCATCGCGTGCTTCCGCAGCAATTTTCTGCTGCTGCAACAGCTCCCCGGCCATCGCGCGTTCGCGTTCGGATTGCAGCCGCAGGACCGAATCAACTTCCTCGTGCGCCTTGGAACGGATCTCCTCAAGTTGTTCCTCCAGTGCACGCTGGTGCGCCAGTGCCTCTTCCTGGCGCTGCCGCAGCTCCCGCTGATGTTCGGCAACCTGCGCACGCAGAGCCTGCTCGCGCTCCTGATGCTGCGCGGTCACTTGCCTCAGCTGCTCGCTGGCGGCCTCCCGCTGGGCCTCGCTCGCATAAGTCGCCGCAATCCTGTTCTGGCCAATCAGGGATTCCAGTTCCCGGCGCTGCTCGACGGACTCGCGCTGCAGATCCTTGTATTCGCGCTCACGCTCGGCGATCTTCGCCTGCAAGACCTGCTCGCGCTCCTGATGCTGTGCGCTCAGCGTCTGCAGCTGCTCCCTGCCCGCTTTGCGCTCCACCTCCCGCTCCTCGGCGGCCTGCTTCTGCTGCAGCAGCAGCTCGCCGGCCATCGCGCGCTCGCGCTCCGCCTGCAGCCGCAATTGCGCCTCGAGTTCCTCGTGCGCCTCCTGCTGACGCCGATGCAGCTGTTGCTCACGGGCCGCAAGCTGCGCATGCAGATTCTGCTCCCGCTCCCGATATTGCGTGCTCAACGCCCGCAGCTGCTGATCCGCAGCGATACGCTCGGCGTCGCGCACCTCGGCGGCCAGCTTCTCGTGCTGCAACAGCTCCGCAGCCAGGGCGCGCTCGCGATCCGCCTGCAGTCGCAACTGCGCCTCGACTTCTTCGCGCGCTGCGGATCGTATCTGCTCGATCTGGCGCTCGAATGCACGTTGCCGCTCGAGCATTTCCTCCTGAAGCTTTTGCGCACCGCGTTCACGCTCCAGAGCCAGCGCGCGCCATTTCTCTTCGTGCTCCGCGACCAGTTCGCGTGCGAGATCGTCGATATTCTCCGCGGGAAGGCGTCCTTCCGCCGCACCAAAACTGATCCAGTGCGCGTAGGGATCGTGCCCCTTCTCTACGACGTCCTGGTTACGCGCAAGGTACCAGGGTCCATTGAGCCTGTTCTTCAGACACGCCGAATCAGGGATTGAGATCGCACGCAGTATCGGGCCCATCCGTTGCGCGACCAGTCTCGCGACCTCCTGCTCGCTCTTGTCCGGCTGGGGCTTGGGCGGCTCGCACTCCAGTATTCCGCCCTTGATTGCCGGAATGCTCCGGTCCGAGGCGATTGCCACCAGATATTTCGCGGCGGGCAGTTGCGCCCTGGCGGCGGATTCGAACGCGGTCTCGTGAAACTCGAGCTCCTGGGATTCACCTTCGCTGAACAGCACGGAGCCGGCCAGGACTTTCTGGCCAAACAGGCGCACGTGTTTGAAGTGAGCACGCAGCAGCGCATCGAACTCCTCGCGGTACAGTTCCTTGACATGAAACGGATTGCTGAAACCCGGCTTGTCGGAATATTCGCGCTTATCCGGGCTGGAGATGACAAGGACGCCGCGTGGCCGCAGCACGCGCTTTATTTCGCGCATCATCGCTTCATGTTCCGCATGATGCTCTATGGTCTCGAAGCTCACGACGACATCGACCGAGGCATCTTCGAGCGGAATCTTCGAACAACTTCCGACGCGGAATTCCAGATTGGGACTCTTATACTTCAGCTTTGCGCACTCGACAGCGTCCCGTGAAATATCGACCCCGATCACCCGCCGTGCGAAGCCGGAGAGATACGCGCTTCCGTATCCCTCGCCGCTGGCAATATCCAGCACGACCTTCCTGGCGCAGACCGGCGCGGCAAACTTGTAGCGGTGTACATGCTCGAGTTCGATTTCACCGGTCATCCGACCGGGCAGAAATCGCTCGCCGTCCGCCGCCAGCTCGTGCCCGCCCGCGTCACCCGATTCTATCGACTCTCCCATCTCCATCTCCTTCCTTCATGACGCCCATGGGACACGTAATGCTCACAGGGGCGCGCACCACTCTTCAGCACGTCCGGATTACACAGCAAATACGCAATTGGATCGAAATCGGGCGGCAGTGCCGGGTGTCCGATTTTTTTCCAGTCAATCTGCCTCAACTGCTCGGCAATGAATGCTATGCTCGAGTCCTGGGAACCGGCCAGTTTCGACAGGCACCAGCGCGCAACGTCCCGGTACAACTCTTGCTGTGTTTCCCGGCCATCGATGCCGCGCGAATCGTCCACGGGGCGATCATCAACGATCCTGACGACATCGGCGCCCCCGAAAAACGTCGTGTTCAGCCATTTCACGTCTTTGTCGTGCCGCGCCGCCAGCTTTGCACACAATGCAGCATCCACCTCTCTTTCGACTTCCAGCTCGGGGCGGCTCTTGAGAAGGTGGTCCCATAGCCCCGCTGCGATTTGGCTGCCGGTAAGCTTTACGGCCTCACGCAGGATTTCCAGTTCGGACTGCGTCGGACTGCGGTTGACCTGACGGCCGAGCATCGACCGGTCCAGCCCGTCGACCTTGACGGGCAATGCCGCCATGAACGGGGCGTCGATGTCTCTGATCGACGATTCGTAGTGAATGACCGTCATGGCCTGCCGCCCAAACAGCTCATGCAGGCATTTCAGCGAATCGATCACGGGCCGGTAGCAATCCTGTTCGCAATAGGCGTCGATGCTGCAGTTGTGTTCGCCCGCCTTGAATAATTGCGCATGAACGGAGTAGTAGAATGGCACAACATCGCGGACGTACGTGATGGTACGCACCTGTATTCCGAGGCGCGCGGCAGCGTCGATGATCTGGAGCCATTCTTCCATACGGAAATGAGTGAGCAGTTCGCTCGAGCAAACCGCGACTGGGCGACCGGCGAAGTAAGCCTCCAGTATGCCGTCAAGATCGGCCGGCGAAACGTGATGGTCGAACAGCCGTTGCCGCAGAAAGGCGCCGTTGCCCGCGCTGGTATCCGGATCCACCGGAAATTCATAGCCCACGCCGGCAGCCGCCAGGGCGGCCGAGTTGGCGTGAAGGAACAGTTGCAAGGCCGTCGAACCCGTCTTCCAGGTGCCGGTGTGGAAGTAAAGGATTCTGTTCGTGCGCTCGGGCATTTCCTGTCCTTGGGGGTCAGTCTTGAGCTACGCAAGACGTCCGCCGCAATTCTTTGATAATCAGCGCGGAGTCGTGTACTGCGTGCGGCTTCTGGACACTGGCCACAAAGGGCGGTGTCATGATCCCCGGCTGCAAAACCCGGTGTGGGCGCGACGTGACCTCACCCATCAATCAGTTTTGCAGGCTTCGCTATCGGTAGCGTGACCATATCACTGAACTGACGCGGCGGCGCGCCGGAGTCGATCGCCACCCGTATAGACCACTCGATATTGTGGATTCGCGGCCCGCACATTTGCAGGCAACAGGATCGAGAACCTTCCGCTGGAATCGCTGGTGGCGGTGCTCACCCCGGCCACGGCCGACTGAAACGGCAGACGTTTGCGTCCTGCTTCCTTTCCGGCCGCATCCAGAAATATCAGGCCGAGATAACCACTATTGGCGGATGCATCGGTCGCACCCATCGGCACTTCAAGCGTGAATGGGCCGCCCGCAGTGACCGCAAAGAGGTCGGAACTGCGCGAAATCGCCTGCCCGGCTTTCGCCGTAAATTCACTATCGGCATTATTAATCAGCAGGGGGCTCCGCAGGGTCACGTCGGACCCGCTGTCGTGGTAATGGATTGCGCCGAGGCTTACATCCGCAGGGCCGGAGCAGCCGCATTCAGTATTAATTCGCAGCGCAACCAACGCCTTGGCTGCCGTCGCCGGCACCGCATCCGCGAGCGTGCGTACCATCTTGACGACTGCAGATCCGCCATAGACAGCCGTCAATTGAACATGACCGCCGCTTACGGGATTGCCAGACGAGTCCGAAAGGCGACCGAGCAGGCGATCGTCCTTGCGCTCCACGGTCATGGTGACCTGGCCGGCAAGATAGCGATCGACCAGATAGGTCATGGTACCCGGTGCCGATTCCGGAAGCATACGGACAGGTTGCGCCATCCAGGACTGCAGAATGGCTCGATCCGGCCTTAGCGAAGGATCGAGCTCCACCTGGGTAAACCGCTCCTCCGCGTGCATTGTCCACGCCTCGCCGGTTTTATCGCTGCCGTCCCCATCGTAAACGATTCCGAAAGCGATCCCGGCGGCGCGTAAACGCGCTGCTATCGACCGCAATTGTGGCTGCCAGTCGCTGTCCCAGGTCAGATCCGTATCCAGGAACCGCAGCGGCGCCCCGCTGGCCTTTTGATAGGCCTCCGCCCACTGGGTGAGTTCGTCCAGCCAGTCTGCAGGCGCACCATGCGCCCCCACCGGCTCGGCATCGCCGAACTGAACGTCAGGAAAAACCTTCTTGACGAGCGCTACGGTAATTGCCGCGTCATGGGCCAGGGCGTCGATCGGGGAATGGCAGGTATTTGGCTGATTCGCGACATGGCCAAACCACAGCGGCTCGTCCATCGTGACAAAGCGCAAGTCACCTCCCAGGTGACGAATGCGCTCTGCAGCCAGTTGCAACCCGTGCGGATCAATATAGCCCTCGATGCCCTGACCACAGCCGTTGGCGCCGACCGGCAGCACGGGAGCTTCAAGCGCCAGTGAAATATTGCGTTTCTTCAGGCCCGCAAATATCTTCATCAGCTGTTCGTCCGTTCCCTCCCTGACGAACTGCGTATAGATCTTGAACACCTTGACGTTTTTGGCCGCGTATCCCCAGGGCGCGTTGTCGTCGAACAACTGCATATAATCGGTGGGCTGCGTATCCTTGTACGCGTCCTTCCTCAGCACCGGATCCGTGCCGGCGAACCAGATCTCTGCCGCCGGTGCGACACCGGCAGCAAGGCAAAGCGCAACCAATGGCACAGCGAGGTTGCGCAAAGAGAGAAATGCAAAATATATTGGCCGCGTCATAACCACCCTGCCGAAGCACCATCTGCGGAAGAAAAAAAATTACGCGAAATGCCACGGGATTCCGCAATGTTTTGACCGCGCGTATACAGCGTCCGATTGCGATGCAACCTGATTATGTTGGAAGGGACATCGAAGTCAATACCCCACGGCTTCCGATGTTCCCGGATGGAGACACCCATGAGCGCCCGCGTTCAGCATGGGCCCCAATGCGCGCGGGTTCGTGCTGCCATCGAGAACGCCGATGACGCACTATTCACGGCAGCGCCGGTGGGGGGGGGGAAATTTTGGACCCGGGGGTGGTGGATGCCGGGATCGTCCGCTTGTCCGCTGACCGTTTGAGACCTCCGGACATTCACATCAGCGCAATGACAGGCGCCTCCTCACATTAATATATTACATGATATTTACGCTATAACTATTTGAAATAAATATAATTATACACAAACAAAACTGGCGCCCATCGTCCCGATTTGTTCCCGCGCGGCAGTACCGTGCCGGCCAATCCAGGCTACCTGCGCCTCAACACCCAAAGGTCCTGATGACAATGGTGGCCACCGGGAATATGGCGAAGCACATCAAAGCGCCGCTCGAAAAGCGCGCGCGCGCTGGCGCGCGTCTGAAAAGTCGCCCGATAATATTCCTGGTCCTTGAACTCGGGACCAAGCGCGCGATCCATCGTCCCGTCGGATATGCCCTCTCGGACGAGAGCCTCATATATTGGCGAGTCGTGATCGATAAAGCCGCTCATCAGTACCGCCAGCTCGCCATGTGTTGTCAGCAACGCGAGGCCGTTCGGCTTCAGAACCCTCGCAAGTTCGTCAACCCACACTTTCTGATTAGCCACGGTCAGGTGCGTAAGGACGGAAATTCCATGCACCACGTCAAATGACCTGTCCTGATAGGACATCGGCGGATACAGATCAATGACGGTCGCAGGAATCTCCGGATCCAGCGCCTTCAGTACCTTGATATTGTATTCATCAACATCGCACCCGTGGATCTCCCATTGCTTCGCGAAAACCCGCTTTAAAGGAATTGCCGTCCGACCCGGTCCACAACCCCAATCCAGCCAGGTGCCCTTCCTCGCTGAACGTTCGGCAAGGCTCCAAAACAGCGCCGCGCTGGTGTACGCGATCGTGATGTAGCTGTTTGACGAGATCTTCCCCGTCACGCGCGCGCGACTTTCCTCAGAGGGGCAGAACGAGTCAAGACCACCAAGACCAGGAATGGCGCAGATTGGCCGAAAGCCCGTTTTGTCCGGGTTGGCGAATTCGAACTGCAGGCAGGGCCCCACATCCAGTTCAAAGCGCGCGGAGTAGGAATAAACGCTGACCCCAAAAGCCTGCAGGACCGAATTTGACTCGGTTTTGTCAAACTCGACGCGGACCAATCGCCCGCCGCGGGTGACCCGAATTGCCGACGGCGCTTCGCCGTTGGTCTTGACTTGCCCGGTTACAACGGCGGACGTGCCATTCAGTTCGTAGGAAAACCCCGTCGCCGCGAAAAGTGGCAGTGAAAAGTCAAAACCTTCCTGGCCCATGCGTTCACGAACATGATCCTTGAGCAGCAATGACCTCCCGCCAAGGAATTCATTGCCCCCGACCACCCGCACATGCACAAGATTGTTCCTGGAGGCATCAATGATGCCGGAGAGGTCGAAGCTGAATCCGCTGCGACTGCTGTATCCAGCACTCCCGACATCAGGTCGCTCGATATTGCACGACGTCGTGCCGATCGGAATGCCGTTCAGCAGCAGTTCAACCGTCACCTCGCCGTGGTCAGCCCCACAGGCCCAGCCGGCAACCTGCCTGGCCGTGAGCAAATCAACATGCCCTATGGCGCCCACCTCAGAAACAGGATCCGCGGCAGGTGCAATCGGCATATCTAGCGTGCGCGGAGCAATCTGTTTCATGGCAACCCGGAATCATGGTGAACATTTTCAACGATACTGGCTAATGCCGCAAATTAATAGCCGTCACCGCCTTGGAGTTTGCGCGTTGCATCACGGTATGATTCGGCATGGTCCCGACAACGCACCGGCCTGACCCACGCGGCCCCGACCAGACCTACCGGCTGCTGGGTCCCGGCGAGCCCCCCGCCGTTTTCGAGGAGGGCCTGCAGCGGCAATCCCGCTTCCTGATTGCCGTCGATCACGCGAGCGCGCGTCTGCCGATGCGCCTCGGCAACCTGGGTCTGCCGGCGGGCGAACTGCAGCGCCACATCGCGTGGGACATTGGCGCCTTAGGGGTTGCACGCGGCGTCGCCGCGGCGCTCGATGCGCCGCTGATCGCACAGAATTATTCGCGCCTGGTCATCGACTGCAACCGCAACCCTGACGTCGAATCGTCGATCCCGACCGTCAGCGAGCACCACGCGATTCCCGGTAACGTCGGCCTCGCCGCGGCCCAGATCGAAGCGCGCCGGAACGAGATCTTTCGGCCGTATCATCAACGCCTGAGGGAACTGCTCGATGCCCGGCAGGCCGCCGGACAGGCGACGATCTTCGTCGCGCAGCACAGCATGACCGACATATTCAAGGGCATCTGCCGCCCGATGCACGCCGCCGTGCTGTACAACCGCGACCGTCGTTTCGCAGGGCTGGTATTCGACGAGCTGCGCCGGGACAGGGACCTGGTCATCGCCGACAATGAACCGTATTTCGTCAGCGACGCCACCGATTACGCGATCCCGGTCCACGCCGAGGCCCGCGGATTGCCGCACGTCGAACTCGAGATCCGGCAGGACCTGATCACGACCGAGGCGGGACAGCGCGAATGGGCGGCGCGCATCGCGACGGCGCTGCGCGGCGCGGAGCGGCACTTTTATGGCAGTACGTAGTTCTCCGCATACTGGTGTGGACGGCATACGCAGGATACTGACTTATATATGCGCAAGTTAGCGGTCATGACCAGTGGCGGCGATGCGCCCGGGATGAACGCGGCAACGCGCGCCGTCGTGCGCAGTGCCGTCGCCCGGGGCTGCGAGGCGGTCGGGGTCTGCAACGGCTATACGGGATTGATCGCCGGTGATTTTCGCGCGCTCGGTCCCCGTGACGTCGGCGGCATCATTCATCTCGGCGGCACGATGCTCGGCACGACACGCTGCGAGAAGCTGCGCTCGGCGGAGGGACAGGCGGCGGCCGTTGCCGCCCTGCGCGCCAACCGGATCGACGCGCTGGTCGTGATCGGGGGCAACGGCTCCCAATCCGGTGCCTACGCCCTGTCGCAGCTCGGCGTAGGCGTAGTCGGTATCGCCTCATCGATCGACAACGACGTGATGGGATGCGACATGACGATCGGCGCGACGACGGCGATCGATGTGGCGCTCGAGAACATCGACCGGCTGCGCGTGACCGCGGCCGCCATGCACCGGGCCTTTCTGGTCGAGGTCATGGGCCGGCATTGCGGCCACCTGGCACTCGTGGCGGCGATTGCCGGGGGCGCCGAACTGGTCATCGTTCCCGAGGAGCCGGTCAATGCCGAGGCCGTCGCGACGGAGCTGCGCGCCGTATATACCCGCGGCAAGAGTCACGCGATCGTGGTGGTCGCCGAGGGCGCCAGTTACAATACGGAGGCGCTGGTGCAGTATTTCAGGGAGCACAAGAGCCGCCTGGGCTTCGATCTGCGCGTGACAAGATTGGGACACATCCAGCGCGGCGGCACGCCGGGCTCGTTCGACCGCATGCTGGGCACGCAACTGGGCTGCGCGGCGGTCGAAGCCGCCGCTGCCGGCAACTTCGGGGTCTTCGTGGGACAGCGCGACGGGCGTGCCGCTGCGATACCATTGAGCGAGGCCGCGGGCAGGACCCGGCTCGCCGACCTGAAGCTGCTGCAACTCGCACGCATACTGGCGCAATGAAGAGGAACCGCTCATGTTGCTGAAAGAGATCTACACCCCCGACGTGATCTGCTGCGCACCGGACATGCACGTCACCGAAGCGGCGCGCCTGATGCGTGACAAGCACGTCGGCGACGTGGTCGTCGTCGACGATCCCCAGGATGAGCGCATTCCGCTCGGACTCGTGACCGACCGGGATATCGTCGTGGGCGTGCTCGCCCAGGGCCTGGACCCGGAGCGGACCACGGTCCTCTCAATCATGCGCAAGCCGGTGGTCATCGCCAGCGAATCCGAGGATTCCGCCGAAGTGCTGGCGCGCATGCGCACGAACGGCGTACGGCGCCTGCCGGTCGTCAACGATCTCGGCGGCCTGGTCGGCATCGTGACGCTCGATGATCTGCTCGGCCTGATCGTCGACGAAGTGACGACGCTGCTGCAGATCGTGAACCGGGGCCAGACGCGCGAGCGGCGCACGCGGCGGTAGGGAACGGCACAGCTTTCCTAGATTCCCAACCGATCGAGCAGCCGAAACGCGAGCACGGATGCCGCCAGGAACCACGGTGTGCCGTGGTAATAGGGCCGCGACGGGAACGGCAGGCCGTCGAGCGCCGTGACTCCTTCGGGCAGGCCGAGCATCTGCTGCGCGATGCGCAGGCCGAAATACGGGGCCGTTGGCACGCCCTGCCCGCAATAGCCCATGCTGTAGTAAATGCCGTCGTGCTGGCCGAGGTGCGGCAGCGTATCGAAGGTGTACGCGACCCAGCCGGCCCACGCATGCGTGATCCCGACGCCGCGCAGCTGCGGGAAAATCTGCGTCAGCATCGCGCTAAGGCGCGGTACGCAGATGAGCGGATCCTTTTCCGCCAGCGCTGCCCGGCCGCCGAAGACGAGGCGTTCGCCGTCCGGCGAGGGCCGGAAGTAGACCACGACCCGGCGCGAATCGCCATAATTGCGGCCCTGCGGCAGCAGCTCGTGCACGCGCTGCCGGCCCAGCGGCTCGGTCGCGATCTGGTAGCTGCCGATCGGGATGATGCGGCGCCGGTGCCAGGGCGACAGCGCTCCGGTGTAGCCGTTCGTCGCCAGCAGCACCTGTCGCGCACGCACCCGGCCGAGTGCCGTGGTCGCTTCGAACCCACCGGCCGTGCGGGCGATAGCGGTCACTTCACAGCGATCGACGATCGTGGCGCCGCTGCCGCACGCGCGCCGGTGCATCGCGACCAGCAGTTGCCACGGATCGACCGATGCATCGTCCATATAGACGCAGCCACCGTGATAGAAATCGCTGGCGATCTCCTCGTGCCGGCGCTCCCGGGGCACAGGCTGGATTTTCTGCACGAAGCCCGCGGGATGCGATTGCGCTTCCCGCTCCATGTCCGAATAGGCCCGTCGCGTGTGCGCCCCGACGAAGCAGCCCCGCTCGCGCCAGTCCATCGGCAGCCCCTCCTGCTGTGCCAGCAGGCGCAGATGCGCGATCGCCTGCTGTCCCTCGCGGCAGATGCCCGCGGCCGTGCGCGCGCCGTGCCGCGCCGACAACTGCGCCAGCGTCGGCTTGATGCTGTAGGCGACCTGCCCGCCGTTGCGTCCGGAACAGCCGCCGCCGGGCGGCGCCGCGTCCAGCACCAGCGTGGAGCGGCCGGCGCGGGCAAGTTCCCGGGCCGCCGACAGGCCTGTATAGCCGGCGCCAACGACCAGCGCATCGACGGCCGGCGGCAGCTCGCGGCGCGCCGGCGTGGGCGCCGCGGCGCCATCGCTCCAGAAAGGGCTCGTCGAGACCGGCGTCATCGGGTGCCCGGCTAGGTGCCGCAGAACGTCTGCAACACGCGCTCGGCCGGTTGCGGCGGTCGCGCATAGGCTTCGCAGCCTGGTTGCTTCTCGAAGGGCTGCGCGAGAATCTGCACCAGGCGCGCGAACGGCTCGTAGTCGCCGCGATCCGTGGCGGCGCGGATCACCTGTTCCACGAGGTGATTGCGCGGAATGTAAAGCGGATTGACGGCGCGCAGCGCCGCGCTGCGCAGTGCCGGGGTCGCCGCCTCCCGCGCGAGTCTTGCGCACCAGTCCTGCCCCCACGCTTCGAACCCGGCCGGCACCCCCTCGCACAGCGCGCGAAACGTCAGCGTGAAGTCGGACTGCCGGCGCTGCATCTCATCGAGCAGCGCCTGAATCAGGGAGGCATCCGTGTCGCGCTCCTCGACCAGGCCGATCTTGCGGCGCATGCCGGCGAGCCAGTAATGCGAGTACTTCGCCGGGAATTCACCGAGCGCCTCGGTCGCAAGTTCAATAGCGCGCTCCTGGAGCGGATCGATGCACGGCAGCAGCGTCTCGGCAAAACGCGTCAGGTTCCACAGTGCGGCGTGGGGCTGGTTGGCGTAGGCATAACGGCCGTTGCCGTCGATCGAGCTGAACACGGTCGCCGGATCGTAGTTGTCGAGGAACGCGCACGGACCGAAATCGATGGTCTCCCCGGAAATTGCCATGTTGTCGGTGTTCATGACGCCATGAATGAAGCCCACGAGCATCCATTGCGCCACCAGTTGCGCCTGCGCATCGATCACCGCGGCCAGCAGGCCGCGATAGGGTTCGGATTGCGCCAGCAACTGCGGGTACAGCCGTTCAATGCAGAAATCGGCGAGCCGGCGGACCGCGGCCGTATCGCCGCGCGCGGCGAAATACTGGAAAGTGCCGACGCGCACGTGACTCGCGGCCACCCGCGTCAGGATCGCGCCAGGCAGGGCCTGTTCGCGCTGGACGAACTCTCCGCTGCTGACGGCCGCCAGCGCGCGGGTCGTCGGTATGCCGAGCACGTGCATCGCTTCGCTGACCAGGTATTCGCGCAGGACCGGCCCCAGCGCCGCGCGTCCGTCGCCGTTGCGGGAAAAAGGCGTGCGGCCCGATCCCTTCAGCTGCACGTCGCGCCAGCGCCCGTCGTGATCCTGCATCTCGCCGAGCAGGATCGCCCGGCCGTCGCCGAGCTGCGGCACGAACTGCCCGAACTGATGCCCTGCATAGGCCATCGCGATCGGCCGGGCGCCGCCCGGCACGAGATTCCCGGAGAAGATCTGGGCCAGCTGCCCGGCATCGAGCCCGGCCGTCTCCAGCCCCAGTTGCCGCGCCAGCGCCTCATTGAAGCGAATCAACCTCGGCCCGACAACCGGCGCCGGGGCGAGCCGTGCGAAGAAATGCTCCGGAAGCGACGCATAGCGGCTGGCGAAGGCAATCATGGGCTCATCATGCCCCCGCCGGGTGGTGCCGGTCCAGAAGCCTGTGTTAAAACGTCGCGATGAAATCCCGCCTGACGCTGATGGTCGTGATCGCGATGCTGGCCGGGCCTCTGTTCGGGCTGGCCCTGCACGAGTGGCTGGGACCCGGGGAGACCGCGAAGACGGTCGCCGCGGACCTGTCGCTGGTGACGACGGCCTTTTTGCACCTGATCAAGATGATCATCGCGCCGCTCGTGTTCGCGACGCTGACGGCCGGAGTCGCACGCATGGAAGGCGCCGCATCGATCGCGCGCATCGGCGCCAAGACGCTCGGCTGGTTCATTTTCGCCTCGCTGATCTCGATGCTGATCGGCATCGTGATGGTGCACCTGTTCGAACCCGGCGTGGGACTCGCCGCACCGCCGATGACCGGTGCAGCGCCTCCCGCCGCGCCGCCGCAGCTGAAGGACATCATTGACCACATCATTCCGAGCTCGATCGTACAGGCAATGGCCAGCAACGAGATCCTGCAGGTCGTGGTCTTCTCGGTGCTGTTCGGCGTCGCGGCATCGAATCTCGGCGCGCGCGCCACGCCGCTGATCGACGTGATCGACCAGGCAGGCTCCGTGATCCTGCGCCTGACCGGCTACATCATGATGCTGGCGCCGATCGCCGTGTTTGCGGCTCTGTCGGCAACGGTGCTGACGCAGGGACCCTCGGTGCTGCTGGTTTACGCGAAGTTCATCGGCTCGTTCTACCTGTCGCTCGTGCTGCTGTGGCTGTTCCTGTCCGGCGCGCTGTTCCTCGGCATCGGCCGGCGGGCGGGCCGCCTGCTGGCCGCGATCCGTTCGCCGGTGCTGATCGCCTTTTCCACGGCGAGCTCCGAAGCCGCGTACCCGCGCACGCTCGAACAGCTGGAGGCCTTTGGCGTGAGCCCCCGCATTGCCGCTTTTGTGCTGCCCCTCGGCTACTCGTTCAACCTCGACGGCTCGACGATGTACTGCGCGTTCGCGGTGCTGTTCATCGCGCAGATATTCCACATTGACCTGAGCCTGCACCAGCAGATCGTCATGCTTCTTATTCTGATGGTGCTCTCGAAGGGCATTGCCGGCGTGCCGCGCGCCTCGCTGATGGTGATCGCCTCGACCCTGACGTTCTTCGGGCTGCCCGAGCAGGGCCTGGTCATGATCGTCGCCGTCGATCACCTGCTCGACATGGGCCGCAGCGCCACTAACGTCGTCGGCAATGCCGTCGCCTCGACGCTGGTGGCCCGCTGGGAGGGCGAGCTCGCGCCCGGCGCGGCCGCGCGTCCCTGAAATTTCCGGTTGCGGATCCGTTACAATTCCGGCCGGACAGGGATACACTTCAGAAAAACAGGTTATTGGGGCTTATTGGGGAGTAAGGACTATGTTCAATTATTGGCGTCCCGTGATTCTCGGCGCAGGCATCGCGGCGCTGGCCGCCTGCGGCGGCAACAGTTCCCAGACCTCGGCACCGTCGACGTCCACGGCTCACGGCACGCCAGCGCAGAATCCGCCTTACCGGGTCATTTCTGCAACAGCAGCGGCGTTTCAGGCGCAGCTGGATTCCATCACGACCGGCCCGCTGCCCGGCGCCGAGCTGCTGCAGCTCACCGGCAATCCGATCTGCGGCGTGGACATCTATTACCTGAAGTTCTGGACCCTCGGCGGCAACAGCGCTTCGCCTGAAGTCACGGAGTCCTCCGGTGCGCTGATGGTACCGACCGGTGCGGCCCCCGCCTGCTCCGGGCCACGGCCGATCGTCCTGTACGGGCACGGCACGGAGTTCACCCAGTCGCTGAATCTCGCCGACGTCGTCACGGATCCGACCTCGAATCCCGAGGGCGTATTGATCGCGGCGGCGTTCGCGGCCCAGGGCTTCATCGTCGTCGCGCCGAACTACGCCGGCTACGATATCTCGACCCTGGGCTATCACCCGTATCTGAACGCGACCCAGCAGTCGGGAGAGATGCTGGACATGCTCGCGGCCGCCCGCGCCGTTTTGCCCAATACCCTGAGTTCCGCAACCAGCGACAGCGGCAAATTGTTCCTGGCCGGGTACTCGGAAGGGGGCCATGTCGCGATGGCGACGCAGCGCGCGCTGATCGCGGCCGGCCAGCCGGTCACGGCGGCGGCGCATTCGTCGGGACCCTATACCGTGGAAGCCGAATTCGACGCCGCGATCCTGGGCGACGTACCGGTCGCATCGACGCTTTTCACGCCGTTCGTAATCAACAGCTACCAGCATGAATACGGCAACCTGTATAGCGTGCCGACGGATGCGTACACGGCGCAGTACGCGACCGGCATCGAGTCGGTGCTGCCGAGCAGCCTGCCCTATCCTTCGTATACGGCGATCTTTGCCAGCGGGCTGCTGCCGGAACAGGCCTTGTTCGACAGCGCGACGCCGACGTCCGCGACGGTGTCGGCGACGATTCTGGCGGCAACCGGCGACCAGCAGCTGGCGGCGGAGCTGGGGGCGGTACTGCCGCCCTTGCTGGTGGCCCCTCCCACGCCGTTGTTGCCCGCCAATCCGCTGACGCCGGCGTTTGACGGGGGATTTGGCACGCCCTTCCTGATCAACGACAGCTATCGGATCCTTTATGCGGCCGACGCAGTGGGTAACCCGGATCCCGCGCTGGCGGGTACCGGCGTAGGGCTGCCGGCGACCGCGCCGACGAATCCGCTGCGGCTGGCGGCGTACAAGAACGACCTGCGCACGGGCTGGGCGCCGAATTCGCCGACGCTGCTGTGCGGCGGCGCCGGTGATCCGACCGTCTTCTTCCTGAACGCCCAGACGATGCAGGCCTATTGGAGTCAGACGCCGGCCGCGCCCCTCGTCGGCTTGGTGGACCTCAACGGGACGGTTCCGCTGCCAACCGGCCTGTATACCCCGTTTGCACCGCTGTTCACGCAGCTGCAGGGGGGCTTCCAGGCCGCGTTCGGCATTCCCAACGGCACGGTGTTCCAGGCGGAGCTCGCGTACTACGAATCGGCGGCCGGCGGGTCCCTGTCTGGCGCGCAGGCGATCGCGGCAGCCGAGGCAGCGGTCATCCCGGAAATTCACAACGCGGAGATGCCATTCTGCACCGCGGCTGCCGGCCATTTCTTCAGTGCCATTGTCAACGGGGGCTAGGCCATGACTTTATTTACCACTCGCACGCAACCCGCCGCCCTGCTGACGATCCTCGCGGTGCTTTCCGGTTCAGTGCCGGCGCTTGCAGCCGACGTCGACAGCAACGATTTCCGGCTCGGCTCCTATTCGGTGTTCTACCACACCAGCGCCAATAACCTGCAGGGGCCGCTGATCCCGCCCGGCGAAGACCTGAACCTGAAGGCCGACAACCTCACTACGCTGTACATCGGCTACATCCGCCGCCTGTCGCCGCATTTCCAGGCGGAGCTCGCGCTCGCCATACCCCCCGTGGCCAAGACCGAGGGCGCTGGCCCGGCGACGCTGGGTTCGACGCCCTACGCCGGCCAGGTGATCTCGACTGCCCGCTGGCTCGCGCCGACCGCGTTCGTCGAATACAATTTTTTCGATGAAGGCACCCCCTTTCGCCCGTTCATCGGTGTCGGCGTCAACTACACGACCTTCTACGATCGCGATTCGACTGCGGCCGGCAACGCCGCGAGCGGCGGACCGACGAAGCTGTCGCTGACCTCATCGATCGGACCGGCCGCCACGGCCGGGTTCACGTACAAGATTGCGCGCCACTGGGACGCGACCGCCTCGTACTCGATCGCCCGGGTCAATACGAACCTCGAGGCCGACACGGAGGGGCTGATCCGCACGACCAGCATCAAGTTCGGGCCCCAGGCGCTGGTCATCTCGATCGGCTATTCGTTCTGAGGTTTCCCGCTACGGGGCATTCGCCCAGTCGGTGAGGCCTTCGCGCGCATAGACTGTTCTGAACGATGGCATCGCACGCATGCGCTGCACGTAGCGCGCGAGCACCGGCCACTCAGTAACGGGCTTCGGCATGTTGCGTGACCAGCGCATCAGCATGGTTGCGAGGAAATCCAGCGCCGACAGCCGCTCGCCGAGCATATGCGCACGCCCGTCCGCGAGCAGCGCCTCGAAGCGGTCCCAGCAGCGCTCGATGCGCGCGCGCGCGAGCGCCTTGACCGCTTCCTCACTTCCGGCCGCCTCAGCCGGATAAAACCATTGCCGGAACGCCGGCTGCAGGCTGTTGGCGCAGTAGAACGTCCATTGGTAGTAGGCCGCGCGCTCGTCGGTGCCGTCCGCCGGGGCCATTCCGGGCGCCGGATGACGGTCGGCCAGCGTCAGCAGCAGAGCCGCGCACTCGGTCCGCGGTACGCCGTCGATGACCAGGGTGGGCACCACGCCCTCCGGGTTCAGGCGCAGGTACGCCGGGCTCTTCTGTTCCTTTGCGTCGAAATCGACCAGCCGGAGCTTGTGCGGCAGGTTCATCTCGACCAGCAACCAGTGCACGGCAAAACTGGCGGTACCTGGCGAGAAATACAGCTCGTACATGGATCCCTCCGATTCGGTAAGATTCCTGCATGATAACGTCAAGGGGAGCCACGATGCGCGCACTGTTATTTTCCCTGTTCACGCTGGCCCTTATCGGCGCGGGATCCGCGGCGCGGGCCGACGGCCAGAAACTCAAGATCATCAGCTGGGCCGACTACATACCCGCCGAGGTCATCGCCGCGTTCCGCAAGGAGACCGGCATCGACGTCGAGGTGACGCTGTCGAACAACGAGGAGATGATCTCCAAGCTGCGCGCGACGCGCGGCGCCGGCTTCGACCTGGCGCAGCCGTCCGTCGACCGCATCAGCGGCCCGCAGCGGGATCTCGGCATCTACAAGTCCATTGACCTCAGCAAGGTGAAGATCGAACAGTTCCAGCCTGCCCTGCTCGAGGTCGTGCGCAAGAATGCGACGCTGGACGGCAAGCTGTACGGGCTACCGTACGTCTGGGGCACCGACGGCCTCATCGTCAACACCAAAAAGGCGAAAGTCGCGGACTACCTGGACCTTTGCAAGCCGGAACTGAAGGGCAAGACTTCGGTGCGCCCGCTGCGCCCCACCCTGATGGCGTTCGCGTTCGCGCTCGGCAAGGATCCGTTCGCGCTGTATGGCGATCCAAAGGCCTATTCGGCGCTGATGGACCAGGTCGGTGCGACCCTGACCGCCTGCAAGCAGAACCTGAGGTTCTTCTCCGACAACAAGGACCAGGTGCTGAACGGCATGCGCACCGGCGAACTCGTCGCGGCAATGATGTGGGACACGGGCGGCACGGTCCTGAGCCGCGAGAACCCCGATATCCAGTACATCGTGCCGCGCTCGGGCGCATTGGGCTGGATCGATACGTTCGCGTTGCCGGCGCGGGGCCGCAACGATGCGGCGGCCTACGCGTGGATCAATTTCACGATGCGCCCCGACATGGCGGCAAAGATTGCCAGTTCCGTCGGCAGCTTTTCGGCGGCGGTCGGCGCCGATGCGCTCGTGACCAATCACCCGAAACTGGTGCCGCTGCAGAGCATCCACTGGTACCCGGCCATCCCCGCAGGGCTCGAGGAGATGGAGGGCCGCGTGCTCGACAAGGTCAAGGCGGCCAACTAGCCGCAAGGCCCGCCTACCGCCGCCGGCGCCAGAACCTCGCGAGCAGCGGCCGCACGACCGGAAACAGCGTCAGCACCCGTTTGACGACATCGACCCGATGCCGCAGCGACGCGGCGTCGTCGGACAATTGCTGGCGCAGCGCCTCGCTTTGAGACACGAGTTCCTGGCGCCGGGCCGCGAGATGCTGCCTAAGGCTGGCCGGCATCGCGCGTGAATTCCACAATCGTAGCGGCGAGGAATTTCGGCCGGCAGCGCAGGCGCGAGCGCACCACGGAGACGGCGCCGACCGCCATCAGCACGAATGCTGTGGTCACGAGGACCGCGGCAAGCAGCCTATACCGGTCCCAGCAGGCGATGATGATCGTGGCGCCGAGAAAGAACACGCTCAGCGACGCGCACGCAATCGCCGCCATGCTCCACACCAGCAGGTTCGCGGCGTACGCGACCTGCTCCTCGACCTCGACCGAGACGAGCTCGAGCCGCGACTTCGCCAGCAGCAGCAGCGTCGCGAACATCCGTTTAAGGGTCGCGATCAGCCCCGGCTCCCGGGATTCGCCGGCCACGTTGCTAGCGCCTGGCGACCAGCACGCCGACCACGAGCCCGACGGCCGCCGCAATGCCGAGCGCCTGCCACGGATTGCTGCGCACATACCGGCTCGCATCGTGTTCGAGGTCCTTCAGCATGTCCCGCCCCCGGTCGAGCGACTCGGTGACCTTGTCGTGCACCTTCTTAACGGCGCCGTGGTCCAGTCCCGGCGAATCCAGCAATTCCTGCGCCTCGGACACGACCGAGCGCAGGTCCTCGATCCAATCGCCAATCTTGGTATCACTCATAGGGGTAGTTTAACTCCGGCTGGCCCTTCCAGGGGGTCTTGATGACAGGCGGTTTATAGGTCATCTTGGGCCATAATGATATCCGGGATGTCCGCAATGCCAGTACCCGACCTGCGCGCCGATACCGTGGTCAAGCGCTTTGGCGCGCATACGGCGGTCGATTCGCTGTCTTTTGCCGTCGAGCGCGGCAGTTTCTTCTCGATCCTGGGCCCCTCCGGCTGCGGCAAGACGACGTTGCTGCGGATGATCGCGGGCTTCATCGCCCCGGATACCGGCGACATCCAGATCGGCGGCCGCAGCATGCAGGGCGTCGCCCCGAACCGCCGGCCCGTCAACATGGTGTTCCAGCAGCTGGCGCTGTTTCCGATGATGTCGGTCGGCGAGAACGTGGCGTTTGGCCTCGCGCGTCGCGGCATCGGCGCCGCCGAACGGCGCCGCCGCAGCGAGGCGATGCTTACGCGCGTGAGCCTCGGCGGCGCGGCGGAAAAGCGCGTCGACCAGCTCTCCGGCGGCCAGCGCCAGCGGGTCGCGATCGCGCGCAGCCTCGTGCTCGAGCCCACGCTGCTGCTGCTCGACGAACCGCTGGGCGCACTCGACCTGAAGCTGCGCGAGCACATGAAGATCGAACTCAAGCAGCTGCAGGCTTCCTTTGGCACGACTTTCGTCTACATCACTCACGACCAGTCGGAAGCGCTGGTGCTGTCCGATCGCGTGGCCGTGATGAACCAGGGCCGCTTCGAACAGCTCGGCTCGCCCCAGGACCTGTACTACCGGCCGCAGACGCCGTTCGTCGCCGGGTTCGTCGGCGCCAATAACCGCATCGTCGGCCGCGCCCAGTCGGTCGACGGCCAGACGGTCGAGATCGCCACCGCCGACGGCTGGCGCATGCACGCGGCGAAGCACGGCAACATAGCGGCCGGCGATCCGATCGAGGCCTTCGTGCGGCCGGAAATCGTCGTCCTCGGCCGCAGCCGCGGCGAGTTGCCGCCGCAGCAACCCTGCCACGAAGGCGCTGTGGAGAGCCTGCTGTTCGACGGCGCCAATTCCGCCGTGCTGCTGACCGAAGCACAGACGCGCCACGAGTTTCGCATAGCCCTGCCGCAGACCGGGCAGTTCGCGGATCTGAAGCCCGGCGAGCGCATCATGTTCAGCTTCCTGCCCGAACGCGCCATCTGCTTTCCGGCCCGCGCCGCCGCCGTGGTGCTGGACGACTGACGTGAGCGACCAGGCCCGCTGGCAGGCGCGACTGATGCTGGCACTGCTGCTGGCCCCCGCGATCCTGTGGCTGCTGTGCCTCATAGTGCTGCCGCACGTGGACCTCGCGGTCCTGTCGTTTCGCGAGCGCGTAGGCTCGCGGCAATACGCGGTGAGCCTGGCCCAGTACCGGACGTTCTTCGAGGAGCCGCTGTACTGGCACGTCTTCGTGCGCACCGCCGTGCTCTCGGTCGTCGCGACCGCGCTGACGCTCATCATCGCCTTTCCGATTGCCTGGGTCATCGCCAAGGTCGCGCGCGGGCGCAGCGGCTCGCTGCTGTTCATCATCTGCCTGATCCCGTTCTGGGTCAGCGAGACCGTGCGCACGCTGGGCTGGATGATCCTGCTGCGCGAAAGCGGCGTCCTGCCCGCGCTGCTGGTGCGTCTCGGCATCACGCCGGAGCCCGTCGAACTGCTGTACCACGATGCGACGCTGATGGTCGGCCTCGTGTACACCTCGATGCTGTTCATGGTCATCCCGCTGGTGTCGAGCCTCGAAAGCCTCGACGATGCGCTGATCGAGGCGGGCTACGACCTCGGCGCAAACGGCTTCACGATCCTGCGCACGATCGTGATCCCGCATGCGGCGCCCGGCATCACCGCGGGCTGCATCGTCGTCTTCATGCTGACGCTCGGCAATTACCTGACGCCGGTGCTGCTCGGCGGCAAGAACTCGCAGTGGTTCACGGAGCAGATCTATACCCAGTTCATCACGCGCTTCAACTGGGAACAGGGAGCCGCATTCGGCTTCCTGCTGCTCGCGCTGTCGACGGCAATCGTGTGGGCCGGACTGCGCCTGTCCGGCCAGCGCTTCGGCGAAGTGATGCGCCAGACATGATCCCCTCGCTCCCCCGTCCGCTCTGGCTGCGCGCCGCGACCACGCTGACCGTGGTCGCGTTCCTTGCCTTCCTGTTCCTGCCGCTGGTCATCGTCGCGATATTCGCATTCAACGACGCGCCCTATCCGGCGCCGCCGTGGCGCGGCTTTACACTCGACTGGTTCCTCGGCAATGCCGCGCTCGGGCGGATCGGGCTGTTCCAGGATTCCGAGCTGGTGGCGAGCATCGGCACGAGCTGCCTGGTCGCGGCCTGGGTGACGCTGCTGTCGGTGCTGCTGGGGACGGCCAATGCGTTCCTGATCGAGCGCTGCCGCTTCGCCGGCAAACAGGCGCTGTCGCTGCTGATGCTCGCGCCACTCGTGATCCCGGGGGTCATCCTCGGCATCTCGATCCTCGCCTTTGCGAGCCGGCTCGCCGATCTCGCCGACGACATGTTCGGGCTCGACCTGGAATTCCTGCGCCCCGGCCTGCCGCTGGTCGTGCTCGGCCAGTTCTCGTACATCGCGACGATCGCGACGCTGACGATCAGCGCGCGCCTGAAGCGCTTCGATCGCACGCTCGAGGAAGCGGCGCTGAACCTGGGAGCTACCCGCGCCGCGCTGCTGCGCACGATCCTGCTGCCCTACCTGCGCCCGGCGCTGATCGGCTCCGCGGCGATTTCATTCCTGATGTCGTTCGCGGATTTCAACACGACGCTGATGCTGGTCGGGTCCGATTCGCCGCTGACGGTGATGATGTACGGGCGCATGCGCGAAGGCGCAACCCCGGTCATGAACGCCGTGAGCCTGTTCCTGATGCTCGCCTCGGCGCTGCTCGCGCTGGCGCTGCTGCGCCGGGGCAAGCCCGCACGCTAAACGTCAGTGATAGCGCTTGGCGAGCGCCTCGAGGTTGATCGGCTTGATCTTCGGCGCCTGGCCGGCGCAGCCGAAGGCCTCGAAGCGCGCCTTGCAGATGCCCCTGGCGGCCTTGCGGGCCTCGATGAGCGCCTTGCGCGGATCGAATTCGCTCGGGAACTCGGCGAAGGACTTGCGGATCGCACCGGTCATCGCCAGGCGGATGTCGGTATCGATGTTGATCTTGCGCACGCCGGTCTTGATGCCGCGCTGGATTTCCTCGACCGGCACGCCGTAGGTTTCCTTGATGTTGCCGCCGTACTTGCGGATGATCTCGAGCCACTCCTGCGGCACGCTCGAGGAGCCGTGCATGACCAGGTGCGTCGCGGGAATCGCCGCATGGATCTCGGCGATGCGCCCCATCGCGAGGATGTCGCCGGTCGGCTTGCGCGTGAACTTGTAGGCGCCGTGGCTCGTGCCGATCGCTATGGCCAGCGCATCGACGCCGGTGCGGCTGACGAAATCCTTGGCCTGCACGGGATCGGTCAGCATCATGTCGTGCGTCAGCTTGCCTTCCGCTCCGGATCCGTCTTCCTCGCCGGCTTCGCCGGTTTCCAGCGACCCGAGGCAGCCCAGCTCGCCCTCGACCGAGACGCCGACATCATGCGCCATCTCACAGACCTTGCTCGTCACCGCGACGTTGTAGTCGTAGCTCGCCGGCGTCTTCGCATCCTCCTTCAGCGAGCCGTCCATCATGACGCTGCTGAATCCCGAGCGGATCGCCTGCATGCACACGGCAGCGGAAGCACCATGGTCCTGGTGCAGCACGATGGGAATGTCCGGGTGCGTCTCGACCGCCGCCAGCACCAGATGGCGTAGGTACGCCTCGCCCGCGTACTTGCGCGCGCCGGCCGACGCCTGCAGGATCACCGGCGACTGCGTTTCCTGAGCCGCCTCCATGATCGCCTGCACCTGTTCGAGGTTGTTGACGTTGAATGCCGGCAGGCCGTAACCATTTTCGGCGGCGTGATCGAGCAACTGGCGAAGCGATACGAGGGCCATGGTCTGAATCTCCGGGTTGGGGGTCGTTGTTGTCCGCCAATTATGCCCCAAGGGGGCAGGCCCGGAAAGCCTGACCGCACAATATGACCGTAACGAGAATCATGTGCCGGCAGCGCGCGGCGCGCTCAGCGCAGCGCCTCGTCCAGCACCTCGACCCAGTGGCGCACCGGGGTCCCGGTGCCGCTCTGCAGATGCTGGATGCAGCCGATATTGGCCGACACGATGCACTCCAGCCCCTGCGCGGCGAGCCCGGCCAGCTTGCGATCGCGCAGCTGGTAGGCCAGACCGGGCTGCAGCACCGAATACGTGCCCGCCGAGCCGCAGCACAGGTGGCTCTCCTGCTGCGCGCAGCGCACCTCGAAACCCAATGCCGCGAGCTGCGACTCGACGCTGCCGCGCACCTGCTGCCCGTGCTGCAGCGTGCACGGTGAGTGGAACACCAGACGCCGCCCCGCGGCGCCGCGCAGTTTGTCCTTGAGCAGGGGGGCAAGGTCCGCCAGCACCTCCGACAGGTCCCGCGTCAGCGCCGCCACGCGCGCCGCCTTCGCCGCATAGGCCGGATCCCGCGTCAGCGCGTGGCCGTAGTCCTTGACCATGACGCTGCAGCCGGACGCATTGATGAGGATCGCCTCGACGCTGCCATTCGCGATCGCCGGCCACCAGGCATCGATGTTGCGGCGCATGTCCTCGAGCGCCCCCGCCTGGTCGTTGAGATGGTGCCTGATGGCACCGCAGCAACCGGCTCGCGCGACGCTGACGGACTCGATGCCGGCGGCCGCCAGCACCCGTACCGTCGCGGCATTGATATTGGGTGCGAGGGCCGGCTGCACACATCCCTCGAGCACCAGGACCCGCCGCGATAACGGGGCGCTCACTGTGGCAGCCGCATTGCTGCGGCCGCCCGCGGCGAGGGCACCGGTATGGTGCGCCGGGATCTTGTTGCGCAAGGTCGCGGGCAGCAGCGGCCGCAGCAGCCGCCCCGCCGCCACCGCGGCCGCGAACAGCGGTGACGTCAAGCCTTTCTTCAGCAGCCAACGCCTGGCGCGCTCACCGGGCGGCCTCGGCACGCGCTCATCGACGAGCTTGCGGCCGATATCGACCAGGCGGCCGTACTCGACGCCGCTGGGACACGTGGTCTCGCAGTTACGGCAGGTCAGGCAGCGGTCGAGGTGCAGCTGCGTCGCGCGGGTCACCTCGCGCCCCTCGAGCACCTGCTTCATCAGGTAGATCCGGCCGCGCGGGCCGTCGAGTTCGTCGCCGAGCAGCTGGTAGGTCGGGCAGGTCGCGTTGCAGAATCCGCAGTGCACGCACTTGCGCAGGATCGACGCGGCGACCTCGCCCTCCTCCGTGCTCGCGAACTGCGGCGCGAGATCGGTCTTCATCGTGGCATCTCACAGATCGGCATACAGGCGCCCGGGATTGAACACCCGGTCCGGATCGAAAGCCGTCTTCAGGTCGCGGTGGATGCGCATCAGCGCTGCAGGCAGCGGCGCGAACGCGCCGGCCGGCTTGTCGGCGGCGCGCACCAGAGTCGCGTGGCCGCCGGCGCCGGCGGCCGCCGCGCGCATCACCGGAGCCGGCGCTTCGGAACGCCACCAGCGCAGCGCGCCGCCCCACTCGATCAGCTGCCGGCCCGGCAGCGCCAGCGGCGGCGTCGCGGGCGGCACCGACAGGCGCCACAGGCACTCGCCGTGCGCAAGCTGCTGCGCGGTGAAGGCGTAGAACTCATGACGCTGGTCGCGGATCGAAACCCACCAGTCATCGGCCGCGCCCTCCGTGAGCAGTTCTCCGCCGAGTGCCTTTCCGGCCTCCTGCACGGCCGCACCCGCGCCCGCCAGGCGCACCGTCAGGCGCCCGTCGAGCCACGCGCTGGCGTGCAGCGGCAACGGCTGCGCGCCCAGGTGCAGCAGCGTCCGCAGCGCCGCACCTTGATCGAGGTCGAAGCAGCGCGTCGCGCAGGCTGGCCGCAGCGGCAGCACCTTGACCGACACCTCCAGGATCACGCCGAGCACGCCCCAGGCACCGGCCATCAGGCGCGATACGTCGTAGCCGGCGACGTTCTTCATGACCTGCCCGCCGAAACTCAGGGTCTCGCCTCGGCCGTTCAGCAGGGTAAGACCCAGCGTGAAATCACGTACCGCGCCAACGCTGGCGCGCGCGGGCCCCGACAGCCCCGCGGCGATCATTCCCCCGACGGTGCCGCGCGGCGCGAGGCGCGGGGGCTCGAAGGCCAGGCACTGCCCCTGCTGCGCGAGGACCTCTTCCAGCTCGGCGAGCGGCGTCCCGGCACGCGCCGTGACGACCAGCTCGCTCGGTTCGTACGAGCTGATGCCGGCGAGCCCCTGCATCCCGAGCGGCTCGCCGCGCGGCGCCTCGCCGTAGAATCCCTTGGTGCCGCCGCCCTGGATATCGAGCGCAGTGCCCGCGGCCCGCGCGCCGTGCACGCGGTCCACCAGGCGCCGCAGTTCAGGATCGCCGGCGTGCATCAGAACCGCGGCAGGTCGGGAAACGGCAGCAAGCCGCGGTGCACGTGCATCTTGCCGTACTCGGCACAGCGGTGCAGCGTGGGGATGACCTTGCCGGGATTCAGCATGCCGGCAGGATCGAAGGCCTCTTTGACGCGCAGGAACTGAGCGCGTTCCTCGGCCGAGAACTGCACGCACATGGAATTCAGCTTCTCCACGCCGACGCCGTGCTCACCGGTCACGGTACCGCCCATGCGCACGCTGGTCTCGAGGATGTCGGCGCCGAACAGTTCGCAGCGGTGCATCTGATCGGGGTCGCTCGCATCGTAGAGGATCAGCGGATGCAGGTTGCCGTCGCCGGCGTGAAAGACATTGACGCACTCCAGGCCGTAGACGCCCTCCATCGCCTCGATCGCCCGCAGCATCTCGGCGAGGCGCCGCCGCGGTATGGTCGAATCCATGCACATGTAGTCCGGGCTGATGCCGCCGGAGGCAGGAAAAGCGTTCTTGCGGCCGCTCCAGAACTTCAGGCGCTGCGCCTCGCCGGCGCTGACTTCGATGCGCGTCGCGCCGCTCCGCTGCAGCACGGCACTCATGCGCCCGATCTCCTCCTCGACCTCCGCAGCGGTGCCGTCGCTTTCGCACAGCAGGATCGCGGCCGCGTCCAGGTCGTAGCCGGCGTGCACGAATTTTTCCGCGGCTGCCGTCATGCGCCTGTCCATCAGCTCGAGACCCGCGGGAATGATGCCGCTCGCGATGACGCTCGCGACTGCAGCGCCCGCCGACTCGACGTCGGCGTAGCTCGCCATGATGCAGCGCGCGGTCTGCGGCTTCGGGATCAGCCGCACCGTCACCTCGGTGATGATCGCGAGCATGCCTTCGCTGCCGATGATGACCGTGAGCAGGTCCAGGCCGGGCGCATCCAGCGCCTCGGATCCGAACTCGACGGATTCCCCCGTCGCCGCCAGAGCGCGCACCGCGAGCACGTTGTGCAGCGTCAGGCCGTACTTGAGGCAATGCACGCCGCCCGAGTTCTCGGCGACATTGCCGCCGATCGTACAGGCGATCTGGCTGCTGGGGTCGGGCGCGTAGTAAAGACCATACGGCGCAGCCGCCTCGCTGATCGCAAGGTTGCGCACGCCGGCCTGCACGACCGCCGTGCAGGCCTGCGGGTCGAGCTTCACGATCTTCGTGAACTTCGCCAGCGACAGGCTCACGCCCTGCGGATGCGGCAAGGCGCCCCCCGACAGGCCCGTGCCGGCGCCCCGCGGCACGATCGGTACGCCCTGCGCATGGCAGGCCGCCAGGACCTGCGCGAGCTGCGCGACCGTATCCGGCATCACGACGCACAGCGGCGACTCCCGGTAGGCGGTCAGGCCGTCGCATTCATACGGCGCGGTATCCTCGCGCCGCGACAGGATCGCCTCCGGCGGCAGGATCTTCGCCAGCGCGACGCGGATGTCGGTGCGGGGAACAGCAGCATTCATTGACGGGACAATAAGCCATGGCGCTGCCCATCCGCAAATTGCGTGCGCCGGTCGCGCGTCTGCCGCGTTCATGGGATCATGGAAGCATGAACGCGCGAGATTCCACCGCACTTCTGCGCCGCATGTTCGATGCGGCGATTGCATCGGCGCAGCCTGCGCGCTGCGTGCCCGCCCACCTGCCGCCCCTGCCGAAAGGACGCCTCATCGTGATTGGCGCCGGCAAGGCCTCGGCCGCAATGGCCCGCGCGGTCGAGGACCACTGGGCCGGCGACCTTTCCGGGCTCGTCGTGACGCGCTACGGCTATGCCGTGCCCTGCCGGCGCATCGAGATCGTCGAGGCGGCGCATCCGGTGCCGGATGAGGCCGGCCTTACCGCAGCGGGGCGCATGCTGCGGCTCGTACGGGGGCTCGACGAGGACGACCTGGTGCTGTGCCTGATCTCCGGCGGCGGCTCCGCGCTGCTGCCGCTGCCGGCGCCGGGGCTCAACCTCGAACACAAGCAGGGCGTCGGGCGCGCGCTGCTGAGATCCGGCGCGACGATCAGCGAATTCAACTGTGTGCGGCGCCACCTGTCGGCGATCAAGGGCGGACGGCTGGCGGCCGCATGCCATCCGGCGCGCGTACTGACGCTGATGATCTCGGACGTGCCCGGCGATCGCCCGACCGATATCGCCTCGGGCCCTACGGTCGGTGATCCGACCAGCTGCGCCGATGCGCTCACGATCCTGCAGCGCTACGGAATCGACATGCCCGCGGCGGTGCGCGAAGTGCTGGAGAGCGGCCGCGGCGAATCCGTCAAGCCGGCCGACCCGAGGCTCGCCAGGGCCGAGTGGCGCATGATCGCCGCGCCGCAGATGGCGCTGGAAGCGGCGGCTGCGCTGGCGCGCGCGGAGGGCTACGCGACGCACATCCTCAGCGATTCCGTCGAGGGCGAGGCACGCGACGTCGGCCGGGTGCTGGGTGCCATCGCGTTGCAGGTCGCCGGGCGCGGACAGCCCTTTACCGCGCCTTGCGTGCTGCTCTCGGGGGGCGAGACCACGGTCACGGTGCGGGGCCATGGACGCGGCGGGCGCAACGTGGAGTACCTGCTGTCGCTGGCCATCACGCTGGGCGGCCATGCGGGCATCAGCGCGCTCGCCGGCGATACCGATGGTGTCGACGGACTCGAGGAAATCGCCGGCGCGACGCTCTCCCCCGATACCCTGGAACGCGCCTGGGCGAAGGGCCTGCGGCCCGCCGATGCACTCGCGAACAACGACGGCCACGGCTTCTTCGGCGCACTCGGCGATGCGGTGATCACCGGTCCGACGCTGACCAACGTCAACGATTTTCGCGCAATCCTGATCGAACGCGCCACTTGATCGAGCAGCCGATCGCGACGTGCTGCGCCTGCGGGCCATGGCCGGTCGAGGCGATCATGCTCATCGCGTCATACAGGTCCCGCGGCGTGCCCTCCGGCGCGGTCTCGCGGCGCGAGGCGTCGAGCCGCCCGCGATAGCGCAGCTTCAGGCCGGCGTCGAAGCCGAAAAAATCGGGCGTGCACACGGCGCCATAGGCGCGTGCGACCGCCTGCGGCTCATCGTACAAGTACGGAAATGACAGCCCCGGGGCAAGCTCAACCATGCGCGAAAAGCTGTCTTCCGGATAGGCGTCGGCGTCGTTGGAGTTGATGCCGATGACATTCACGCCGATCGCCGCAAGCTCGCGCGCATCGCGCACGAGGCGCGGCAGGATCGCCTTGACGTAGGGACAGTGGTTGCAGAGGAACGCGACCACCGTGCCGCGCGCGCCGGCGAGCTGCGTGAGCGTGTGCAGCCGCCCGTCGGTCCCTTTCAGCGTGAATGCCGGCGCCGCAAATCCGATCTCGGCGCCGGGTGCTTCTGCCGCCATGACTGCCTCCGTCCGCGTCAGGCCGGCCGTGCTGCAGGGAGCAGCATGCCGGGCAGATCACCGAGATGCTCGAGCAGGCCGTCGCACGGCAACGAGCGTGGGTCCTTGCCTTCGTTGTAGCCGTGCGGGACGCACACAACCGGGATGGCGGCGGCCCGCGCCGCCTGCACGTCGTTGATCGAGTCGCCCACCATCAGCGCGTGCTGCGCGCTGACGCCCAGCGACTCACAGGCGAACAGCAGCGGCTGCGGATCCGGCTTGCGGCGCTCGCAGGTATCGCCGCCGACGACGCAGTCCACCCAGCCGATCAGCCCCAGTAGCCGCAGCAACGCGGTTGCGAACCGGTGTTGCTTGTTGGTCACGACCGCGATGCGCACGCCGGCGGCGTGCAGACGGCGCAGCGCCTCGGCGGCGCCGCCGAACGGCTGCGCGGCGCATTCGCCCGATTCCTCGAGCGCGCCGTAATGGTGGAAGAATCGCTCGATCATCTCGTTGTGCATCGGCTCGCTCAGCGCACGCTGCTGGGAGGCAGCCGCGCGCTGCACCAGGATCGGTGCACCGCGGCCGATCATGTGGCGAACGTCCTCCGCGGGGACCGCCGGCCAGCCGAATTCCGCGATGCTGCGATTCAGCGCCAGCGCGATGTCGCCCGCGGTATCGAGCAGCGTGCCGTCGAGATCGAACAGCACCGCGAACAGCGGCTTGCCATGCCATTGCGCCGGCGCCGCGACGGACTCGTCGATGCGCTGCATCCGATGGCCTTCATTGGCCATCGGCTTTCCGCGCCAGCAGAAAATCCTGGGATTGAACCTTCTGTATCGCCCACGCCCCGTACTGCGGAGGTTCGATGAGCTGCAAACCCGCTTCTGCCAGCAGGGCGCGTATACGGGATTCCTCGTGTGCAACGGCGCCTTCCGGCGGATTCAGGCGCTCGATCCAGGATCCCCGGTACGCATGCCCGAAGGAAAAGGCGGAAGTTCCGGCGGCGATTCCCGCCCGCTTCTCGTCGTTGAGCAGGTAGTACGTGGAGATGCACATCCCGCCGGGTTTCAGGACCCGCGCGATCTCGTGCATGTAGTTGCTGACCTCGGCATCGAACATATGCGTAAACACGGACGCGAGGAACACGAGGTCGAACTGCGACGACGCATACGGAAACGAAAACGCCGCCGACGCCGATCCGGACTTTGGGTTGTACATTTCACTGTGCAGATCAATATGCTTGAACCGGATCAGCGGAAACCGGCTGGTGATGGCCTTGACGCACCAGTCGATGCTCGGCTTCTCGATATCGAAACCCTCGTAGAAGCCCGGCGACTGAAGAAACGTCGCGAAATGTATTGCGGTTTTGCCAAGGCCGCAGCCGACATCGAGGACCGAAGAACTCTTGGTCAGCCGCCCATGCGTGACCAGGTAGGTAAACCACGCACGCCCCTGCTCGTAAAAATCAGTCGGCGCACCCACCATGGTCCACATCCGCGCCGGTGGTATGACCCCTTCCATTGCGGCCCGTTCGTATTCGGTTTCTTCCGCCAGGCGGCGATTTTGTTCAACCTGATCATCCATACTGCCGGCACCCGCTTTAGTCTTATTGAGCCGAGGAATATATCAGGATGACCGACGATCATGCTGCGCCGGTGGCACCCGCGATGATGCGCCGATATGCACCCGGACATCGACCCAGAATCATTCGCCCGATATCTATCATTTAGTCAATAAATTATGGCTATTTGTTCATTTTAATCTATGAATTGTGCAAGTTTATATCTTCTTGTTGGCTCACGGATAGGCGAGACTGTCCCGACATAGCTGGGAGATCCGACATGGTCGACTATATCGGCGTCAACGACGTGGCCCGCCTGATCCAGGCGATCGGTCCGGGCGAATTCATCGAACGGCTGGCGGGCGAGATACTTGCCGATTACCGGCGCTGGAGCGACTTCGAGAAATCCGCGCGCCTGGCGAGTCACTCCGACGTCGGCGTCATCGAGCTGATGCCGACCAGCGATGGGCAGCTGTTCTCGTTCAAGTATGTCAACGGGCACCCGAAGAATACCGCCGAGGGCCTGCTGACGGTCACCGCGTTCGGCGTCCTCGCCGATGTCGCGACCGGGTATCCGCTGCTGCTGTCCGAGCTGACTGTCACGACGGCGCTGCGGACCGCGGCGATGTCGGCGCTGGCGGCACAATGGCTCGCGCGCAAGGACAATCGCGTCATGGCGCTGATCGGCAACGGCGCACAAAGCGAGTTCCAGGCGATCGCCTTCCATCGCATGCTCGGCATCCGCGAGATCCGCCTGTTCGACGTCGATCCGCTCGCGACGGCGAAAGTGGAGCGCAACCTGCGTGCAATGCCGGAACTGCGCGACCTGCACCTGGTGCGCTGCGACTCAACGGCGCAGGCCTGCCAGGGCGCCGACATCGTGACGACCGTGACCGCCGACAAGTGCAATGCGGTGATCCTGACGCCGCCGATGATCCGCTCCGGCATGCACATCAATGCCGTCGGCGGCGATTGCCCGGGAAAGACCGAACTGCATGCCGACATCCTTGGCATGCCGAACGCGCGCGTCGTCGTCGAGTACGAGCCCCAGTCGCGCATCGAAGGCGAGATCCAGCAGATGGATGCCGCATTCCCGGTCACCGAGTTCGCGCAAATCGTGCTCGGCCGTGCCCCGGGCCGCCTCGCCGACACCGATGTCACGATCTTCGACTCGGTCGGCTTTGCGCTCGAGGACTATTCGGCGCTGCGCTTCCTGCACTCGCTGCTCGGCGAAGGGCACATTGCGCGGCGCCAGATCGACCTCGTGCCGGCGCTCGAGAACCCGAAGGACCTGTTCGGCGGTACGCTCGGCGCCGGGGTGGCGCGTCCACGCCTGGTCCGCACGGCGTAGGGAGCGCCGCGCCCGTGGCTACGCGAGTCTCGTTGATCGGTGCGCCGACCGACATCGGCGCCGGCACCCGCGGCGCGTCCATGGGACCCGAAGCGCTGCGGGTCGCAGGCATCTCCGGCACGCTCGAATCACAGGGTGCTGAGGTGCTCGACCGGGGCGATCTTGCCGGTCCCGCCAATCCGCAACTGGCGCCGCACGGCGGCTATCGCCACCTGGCGCAGGTGCGCGCGTGGAACCTCGCCGTGCACGACGCCGTCCATGCTGAACTTGCCGCGGCCCGGCTGCCTATCCTGCTGGGCGGCGATCACTGTCTCAGCATTGGCTCGATCAGCGCCGTCGCCCGTCACTGCCGCACCGCAAACCGCCCTCTGCGCGTGCTCTGGCTCGATGCGCATGCGGATTTCAACACCAGTATCCTGACGCCGAGCGGCAACCTGCACGGCATGCCGGTCGCATGCCTGTGCGGCCTGGGGCCGCGTGAACTGACGGACTTGAGCGGCCGGGTGCCGGCGATCGATCCCGCGGTCATTCGCCAGATCGGCATTCGCAGCGTGGACCAGGGCGAGAAGCGCCTGGTCCACGAGGTCGGGATCGAGGTGTTCGACATGCGCTACGTCGACGAGGTCGGCATGCGCCGCACGCTCGAAGTCGCGCTCGAGCAGTTGGAGCCGGACACGCACCTGCACGTCAGCTTCGACGTCGATTTCCTCGATCCCGACATCGCGCCGGGCGTCGGCACGACGGTTCCCGGCGGACCCTCGTACCGCGAGGCCCAGCTGTGCATGGAGATGATCGCCGATACCGGATGCCTCGCCTCCCTCGACGTCATGGAGCTGAATCCGGCGCTCGACGTGCGCAACCGCACGGCCAAAGTCGCGGTCGACCTGGTCGCCTCGCTGTTCGGCAAGAGCACGCTGATGCGCCGCTGAGCGCGCCCTCTCCCGGACTGCGTCGTATACAATCCTATCTTTGCGCCGGGAAAACGCCGCGAGATGAGCTGGAAATTCCGACACGCACTGGTGAGGCCGCCCGCGGCCAGTTTTGCGCAGGGTCTGACGAGCGCGGGTTCGGGACCTCCGGACCTCCCGCTCGCGCTGGCGCAACACAGCGCCTATTGCGACGCGCTGCGGCGCTGCGGACTCGACGTCGAGGTACTGCCGCCCGATGAACGCTACCCGGATGGCACCTTCGTCGAGGACACGGCCATCCTCGCCGAGCGCGCGGCGATTACTACGGTCCCGGGCGCGCCAACACGGGTCGGCGAGGTTGCCTCGATCGCCAGGGCGCTGGCCGGCTATCGCGACGACATACAGAACATCGTCGCCCCCGGAACCGTCGACGGCGGCGATGTCTGCCAGGCCGACGGGCATTTTTTCATCGGCCTGTCGGCGCGCACCAACGAGACGGGCGCGCGCCAGCTCGGCGACATCCTGCGCTGCCACGGGTACACGACCTCGACGATCGACATCCGCGGCAACCGCAAGCTGCTGCACCTGAAATCCGGCATCGCCTGGCTCGGCGACGGCCGCCTGGTGCTGACCAGCGATTTTCCGCCGGTGGCGGAGTTCTCGCGCTATCGGCTGCTGCGCGTCGCGCCGCTCGAGGAGTACGCCGCCAATTGCGTGCGCGTCAATGACTTCGCGCTCATTGCCGCGGGTTTCCCGCACCTTGCCGCGACGCTGCGCGGCCTGGGGCTCGCGACGATCGTTCTCGAGATGTCCGAGTTTCGCAAGATGGACGGCGGCCTGAGCTGCCTGTCGCTGCGCTTCTGAAGGAGGGCCGCAATGCCGATGATCCTGTCGCCGACCGCTGCCCGCATCGCCTGCGCACTGGTGCTCGCCGTCGGCGCGCAGCCCGCATGGGCTGATGACAAGTGCATCGAATTCGCGTGGGACGTGCGCGCCGAGCACCTGATCTTTGCGATGCCGCCCAAGGCGCTCGCGGCCGGAACCGACCGCGCCAGCACCCCCGCCGTAAGTCTGAACCGGCTGTATCAGCTGCACCTGCAAAAACAGTCCGACGTGCAGTTCGCGACTGCGCCCGGCGCGCGCGAGGTCAGGCCCGACTCATTCGCAGGGCTTGCGCAGCTGCAGGTCGCAGTCCCCGGCGCCTACCGGATATCGGCCGACCAGCCGGTGTGGATCGACGTCGCGTTCAACGGTGCGCTGCTCAGACCCCAGGATTTCCAGGGCCGGCGCGGCTGCACCGACCCTCACAAGATCGTCGAGTTCCAGCTTCCGATGGGTGTGCAACTCACGCTGCAGATCAGCAACGCGGCCAGTGCCGATGTTAAAATCTCGATTACGCCGTCTCCCGACGGCTCACATTGACACCTGGAGGAGCGCGCGATGGGATTTCTGGATGCGGCGATCGGCGAATTACTGGGCTCGGCCAATACGGGCACGGCCAATGCAGGTGCGGCCACTACGGGCGCGCCGCTGGAACAGGCGCTCGGCGCCCTCTTGCAGCAACACGGCGGGATCGGCGGGCTGGTGAACCAGCTGTCGCAGGGCGGGCTCGCCACCCAGGTCGCGTCATGGATCGGCAGCGGCCAGAACCAGGCCGTGACCGCGAATGAGATCACGCAGGCGCTCGGCAGCACATCGGTCGGTGCCATTGCCCAGAAGCTCGGCATCAATGCGCAGGAGGTCAGCACCATTCTTGCGCAGGCGGTGCCGCACCTGATCAATCACATGACGCCCGGCGGACAGCTCCCCGCCAATGCCGGGGAACTGCCGCAGGGCGATGTCCTGGCCGCAGCGGCCAGGGCGATCGCCGCACGACTGCTGGGCTAAAAAAGCCGCCGGCGCCGCTCAGGGGATCACTGGATCGCGCCGAGGAAATCCCGTTTGCCGATCTCGACGCCGTTATGCCGCAACAGCGCGTACACCATGCTGCTGTGGAAGTAGAAATTCGGCAGCACGAACTTCGTCAGGTAGCTCAGCCCGTTGAATTTCAACGTGTTGGTCGGGGATGGTATGACGATCTCACGCGCCTCGGCGTCCTTGAGCTGGCCTGCCGGTACCGCTGAGACGAATGCCCTGGTCTTGGCTACGCGGGCCTTCAGTTCCGCCATGGTTGCCTCGTTGTCCTCGTACTTCGGGACTTCGATACCGGCCAGGCGCGCAGCGCATCCCTTGGCCATGTCGCAGGCAATCTGCACCTGGCGCGTGAAGGGCAGCATGTCGGGGAAAATCCGCGATTGCGTGAACACGACGGAGTCGAATTTCCTGGCTTCGGCGTGGGCGATGCCCTTGTCGAGCAGCACCGACAGGTTCGCCAGACCAAGGGTCAGGGGCGGAATCGACAGGTCATAAATTGAAACGCTCATGCAACATCTCCTGGAATAAGGCGATTGGGGCCGCGCGGGCATGTGCCTCGCAAATACCGACTTACGCGGGGCCGGTTAATGATACCGTGTCCGGCCTCAATGCGGAGTGTACCGTGATACCAGACAAGACCAGTGATTCCCTCAGCCGATCCAGCCACATGAGCGCGGATGACCTGACGATGGATTTCCGTGCGCGACTCATGCACCAGCAGGCCGAGAATGCCGCCCGCCGCAAGCTCGACCTGGCCGCACAATCCTCGCGTCTCAACACGGCTGAGGAACGCATCCGAATCTGGGAACGGCTGCACGAAGTGAACCTGCCGCGCGATCCCGCGCACCGGCTGGTCGAGATCATCGCCGCCAACACCGGGTTGACCGATGCGGACGTGCGCGACGAGCAGCGCCGCAGGGCCGAGCTGCGCCAGGCACGGACCGCGGCCGCGGCGGCTGCCGTGGTGGCGACGACCACGGCCACCTAGCGGCTGTCGATGATCCCGTTGCTGCGCAGGTAAGCGATGACGGCCTGTGCGGCCGCTTCCGGCGAAAGCTGCGTGGTATCGAGGCGTATCTCCGGGTTTTCCGGGCTCTCGTAGGGTGAATCGATGCCGGTGAAGTTCTTCAGCTCGCCGCGGCGCGCCTTGCGGTAAAGCCCCTTCGCGTCGCGCCGCTCCGCCTCGGCCAGCGGCGTGTCGACGAATACCTCGACGAACTCGCCCGGCCGCGACCAGGCCGCGCGCCATGCGCCGCTCGGCGCGGAAACGGCGAGATGAACGACACCAGCACGATGAGGCCCGCATCGACCATCAGCCGCGCGACCTCCGCCACGCGGCGGATGTTCTCGACCCGATCGGCATCGGTGAAGCCCGAGGTCCCTGTTCAGGCCGTGGCGCACGTTGTCGCCGTCCAGCAGATAGGTGTGCCGCCCGTCCGCGTGCAATTGCTTCTCCACCAGATTGGCGATCGTCGACTTGCCGGCGCCGGACAGGCCGGTGAACCACAGCACGCAGGGCTTCTGATGCTTGAGCGCGGCGCGTGCCCGCTTGTTCACGTCGAGCGCCTGCCAGTGCACGTTCTGCGAGCGGCGCAGCGCAAAGTGCAGCAGGCCCGCGCCCACGGTGTGGTTGCGTGAGGCGGTCGATCAGGATGAAGCCGCCGAGCTCGCGATTCTCCCGATACGGCTCGAACGCGATCGCACTGCTCGAGCTCGATGACGCAAACGCCGATCTCATTCAGCTTCGAGCTGCTTGGACGGTCAGATGCTCGAGCGTATTGACGTTGATGCGATACTTGATTGGCGCCACGGTCGCCGCGACGGTCCGTGACGCCGATCTTCAGCAGATAGGCGCGTCCCGGCAGCATCGGCTCCTCGTGCATCCAGACCATCGTCGCCTCGAACTGGTCGCCGACCCGCGGCCGGTGCATCGGCCGCGGCGAAGCACATCGCCGCGGCTGACGTCGATCTCGTCGCGTCAGCGTCAGCGTCACCGCCTCGCCGGCGACCGCCTCGGCACGCGTCGCCGCCGGCTGTGACGATGCGGGCGACCCGGCTCGCGCCGCCCGACGGCAGCATCGCGCACCCGATCGCCGACGCGCACCGCCCCGCTCGCGATGAGCCCGGCGAAGCCGCGGAAATCGGGGTTCGGCCGGTTGACCCACTGCACCGGCATCCGGAACGGCTTCGCCGCTCGCGGCATCCTCGATCGGCACCGTCTCCAGGTGCTGCGAGCAGCTTCGGGCCCCGGTACCACGGCATGCGCGTGCTGGCTCGAGGCGACGTTGTCGCCGTCGACGCGCCGAGACCGGGATGCAGGCGATGTCGCTGCAGTCCGATCTGCGCGGCAAACGCGCGTAGTCACGCTCGATCGCGCGAAGCACCTGCTCGGAGTAGCCGACCAGGTCCATCTTGTTGACCGCCAGCACGATGCGCCGGATGCCGAGCAGCGCAGACCAGGTAGCTGTGCCGGCGGGTCTGCGTCAGCACCCCCTTGCGCGCGTCGACCAGGATCACCGCCAGGTCCGCGGTCGAGGCGCCGGTCACCATGTTGCGCGTGTACTGCTCGTGGCCGGGCGTATCGGCGACGATGAACTTGCGCTTCTCGGTCGAGAAAAAGCGATAGGCCACGTCGATCGTGATGCCCTGCTCGCGCTCGGCCGCCAGGCCGTCCACCAGCAGCGCGAAGTCGATCTCCCCGCCCCGGGTGCCGACGCGCCGCGAGTCGCTCTCGAGCGCCGCGAGCTGGTCCTCGAAGATCATCTTCGACTCGAACAGCAGACGGCCGATCAGCGTGGACTTGCCGTCGTCGACCGAACCGCAGGTGATGAAGCGCAGCAGGCTCTTCTGCTCGTGCCTGCGCAGGTACGCTTCGACGTCCATCAGAAATAGCCTTCCTGCTTCTTCCGCTCCATCGAGGCGGCGCCATCGTGATCGACGACGCGCCCCTGCCGCTCGGAGTTTGTCGCCAGCAGCATTTCCCGAATCACGTCCGGCACCGTCGTGGCCGTGCTCAACGTGGCGCCGGTCAGCGGATAGCAGCCGAGCGTGCGGAAGCGCACGCTGAGGTTCTCGACACGATCCGCTGCGGACAGCGGCAGGCGATCGTCGTCGACCATGATCAGGCGGTCGCCGCGGCGCACGACGGGCCGCACATCGGCGAAGTACAGCGGCACGATCGGGATCTGCTCGCACGTGGATGTACTGCCACATGTCCAGCTCGGTCCAGTTGGACAGCGGGAACACGCGAATGCTCTCGCCGGGATTCTTGCGGGTGTTGTAGAGCTGCCAGAGCTCCGGGCGCTGGTTCTTCGGATCCCAGCGATGCTGCGCGGAGCGGAACGAGAATATGCGCTCCTTGGCGCGGCTTTTTTCCTCGTCGCGCCGGGCGCCGCCGAAAGCCGCGTCGAAGCCGTACAGGTCGAGCGCCTCGCGCAGCGCCTGCGTCAGCATGACGTCGGCGTAGGCCGCACCATGGGACCACGGCCTGATCCCGGCCTGCGCCCCTGCCTCGTTGGTGTACACCAGCAGCTCGAGACCCAGGCGCTTCGCGGTCGCATCGCGGAATTCGAGCATCTGCCGGAAGTCCCAGCCGCTGGCGATCTGCAGCAGCGGAAACGGCGGCTTCGCGGGTGCAAACGCCTTCAGCGCAAGGTGCAGCATCACCGAGCTGTCCTTGCCGATCGAGTAAAGCATCACCGGGCGCTCGCATTCCGCCACGACCTCGCGGAATATGTGAATGCTCTCGGCTTCGAGCCGCTCGAGGTGGGTCAGCGCGCGGCTCATTCCAGGTAGTTCGCCGTCGTCTTGCGCCGCACCTCGGCGGCGGTGACGCCGGGCGCGAGCTCGATCAGCCGGAACAGCCCGGCGCGCGTCGGCCGGGAAAATACCGCGAGGTCCGTGATCAGCATGTCGACGACGTTCGCGCCGGTCAGCGGCAGCTCGCATCGCGGCCGGAACTTCGCCGACCCGTCCTTGGCCGTGTGTTCCATGATCACGACCACCCGGGGGACGCCGGCGACGAGGTCCATCGCTCCGCCCATCCCCTTGACCATCTTGCCGGGCACCATCCAGTTGGCGAGGTCCCCGTGCTCGGACACTTCCATCGCGCCCAGCACGGAGAGGTTGATGTGCCCGCCGCGGATCATCGCGAAGCTGTCGGCGGAGGAGAAATACGACGTCGTCGGCAGCGCCGTTATGGTCTGCTTGCCGGCGTTGATCAGATCCGGGTCTTCCTCGCCAGCATAGGGAAACGGTCCCATGCCGAGCATGCCGTTCTCGGACTGCAGCACCACCTTCATGCCGGTTGCGATGTAGTTCGCGACCAGCGTCGGGATGCCGATGCCGAGATTGACGTAGTACCCGTCCTGCAGCTCCTGCGCTGCGCGCGCAGCCATATCTTCACGCGACCACGGCATGGGAACCCTCCTCGCGGCTGCGCACGGTGCGTTTCTCGATCAGCCGGCTGTAGCCCGTGCCGCGGATGATCCGCTGCACGTAAATGCCCGGCGTGTGGATGTTGTCCGCATCCAGCATGCCGGGCTCGACCAGTTCCTCGACCTCGGCAATCGTGATGCGTCCCGCGGTTGCCATCGGCGGATTGAAATTGCGCGCCGTCTTGCGGTACACGAGATTGCCTTCCGTGTCGCCGCGCCAGGCCTTGACGAGCGAGACGTCGGCAACGAGTCCGGTCTCGAGGATGTACGTCTCGCCGTTGACCACTCGCGTCTCCTTGCCCTCGGCGACCATCGTGCCGGCGCCGGTACGGGTATAGAAGCCGTAGATTCCCGCGCCGCCGGCGCGGATTCGCTCGGCCAGCGTGCCCTGCGGATTGAACTCGAGCTGCAGCTCGCCGGCGAGATACTGGCGCTCGAACTCCTTGTTCTCGCCGACGTACGAGGAAATCATCTTCGCGATCTGGTGCGTCTGCAGCAGGATCCCGAGTCCGAAGCCGTCGAGACCGGCATTGTTCGAGACGACCGTGAGCCCGCGCACGCCGAGGTCGCGTACCGCCGCAATCAGGTTCTCCGGCACGCCACAGGCGCCGAATCCCCCCGACATGACGGTCATGCCGTCCCTGAGCACGTCACGCAGCGCGCTCGCCGCGTCCGGATAGACCTTGGAACCGTGGGCATTACTCATGGGCGCCTCGTTTCGCGGCCGTCGCCGCGTCCAGCGTATTCGACAACAGCATCGCAATCGTCATCGGACCGATGCCTCCCGGTACCGGCGTGATCCAGCCGGCGCGCTGAACAGCCGCCTCGAAGCCGACATCGCCGACCATGCGTCCGTCCTCGGTGCGGTTGATGCCGACATCGAACACCGCCGCACCTTCGCGTATCCACTCGCCGCGCACGAGGCCCGGCCGGCCGGCCGCGGCGACGACCACGTCGGCGCGCTCGACCTCGGCACGCAGGTCGCGGGTGCCGGTATGACACACCGTCACCGTCGCCCCGGCCAGCAGCAGCTCGAGCGCCATCGGCCGGCCGACGATGTTCGACGCGCCGACGACGGTGGCGCGCAGTCCGCGCAGATTCAGGCCGTACTCGGCGGCCAGCCGCAGCACGCCATACGGCGTGCACGGACGCAGCCCCGGGCGCTTCTGCGCGAGCCGTCCGGTGTTGTGCGGATGAAAGCCATCGACGTCCTTGCGCGGGTCAATCGCGTCGATGATCTCGTCCGCGTCAATGCCGGCGGGCAGTGGCAGCTGCATCAGGATACCGTCGATGCGCTCGTCGGCATTCAGCCGCTGCACGAGCGCCAGCAGCTCTTCGCGGCCGGCCGTGTCCGGCAGGTCGTTCGCGAAGGAGGCAATGCCGGCCTCCTCGCAGGCCTTGCGCTTGCTGCGCACATAGCCCGAGGATGCCGGATCATCGCCGACCTGCACGACTGCCAGTCCCGGCGAGCGGCCGTGCCGTTGCCGGAACTCCGTTGCGCGCTCCTTCACTTCGGCGCGCACCTTGGCGCCGACGGCCTTGCCGTCCATGATGATCGCTGACGGTTTCATGGGCCTTCAGTACCGGTAATGATCGCTCTTGTACGGGCCCTGCCGGGTCACGCCGATGTAGCGCGCCTGCTGCGTCGGTCAGTTCGGTCAGTTGCGCGCGCGAGCTTGGCCAGCTGCAGGCGCGCCACCTTCTCGTCCAGGTGCTTGGGCAGCACGTAGACGCCGACCGGATACTTGCTTCGTATTGCCGTACAGCTCGATCTGCGCCATCACCTGGTTCGCAAACGAGGAGCTCATCACGTACGTGGGATGCCCGGTGCCGCAGCCGAGGTTCACCAGGCGCCCCTCGGCCAGCAGGATGATGCGCTTGCCGTCCGGGAAGATCACGTGATCGACCTGCGGCTTGATGTTCTCCCAGCTGTATTGCTTCAGCGAGGCGACATCGATCTCGTTGTCGAAGTGGCCGATGTTGCAGACGATCGCCTTGTTCTTCATGCGCCTGCATGTGCTCGTGCGTGATCACGTGCAAATTGCCGGTGGCGGTGACGAAGATGTCGGCCTTGTCGGCGGCGTAGTCCATGGTCACGACGCGATAGCCTTCCATCGCCGCCTGCAGCGCGCAGATCGGATCGATCTCGGTCACCCACACCTGCGCCGACAGCGCGCGCAGCGCCTGCGCGGAACCCTTGCCGACATCGCCGTAACCGGCGACCACGGCGACCTTGCCCGCGATCATCACGTCGGTCGCGCGCTTGATGCCATCGACCAGCGACTCGCGGCAGCCATAGAGGTTGTCGAACTTGCTCTTGGTGACCGAGTCGTTGACGTTGATCGCCGGGAACGCGAGCTGGCCGTCCTTGGCCATCTGGTAGAGGCGCTTGACGCCGGTGGTGGTCTCCTCGGTGACGCCCTTGATCTTGCCGAGGCGCGTCGAATACCACTTCGGATCCGCCTTGCAGCTTGGCCTTGATGGCCGCGAACAGGCACTCCTCCTCCTCGCTGGCCGGCTTGGAGATGACCGCGAGATCCTTCTCGGCCTTCGCGCCCAGGTGCAGCAGCAGCGTGGCATCGCCGCCGTCGTCCAGGATCATGTTGGAGTAGCCGCCGTCCGGCCACTCGAAGATCCGGTGCGTGTAGTCCCAGTATTCGGTCAGCGATCTCGCCCTTGAAGGCGAACACCGCGGTGCCGCCTGCCGCGATCGCGGCGGCGGCATGATCCTGCGTCGAGAAGATGTTGCACGAGGCCCAGCGCACCTCGGCGCCGAGCGCCTGCAGCGTCTCGATCAGCACGGCGGTCTGGATCGTCATGTGCAGCGAGCCGGTGATGCGCGCGCCGCGCAGCGGCTGCGCGCGCGGCGAATTCCTTGCGGATCGCCATCAGGCCCGGGCATTTCGGTCTCGGCGATCGCTGATTTCCTTGCGGCCCCAGTCCGCCAGCGCCAGGTCGGCGACGAGGAAATCGGCGCCTTGCTTCGATTGCTGCGTTCATGAACTTTCAGTCTCCGGTGACGGCGCGCTCAGCCGTGCGCGCGATGATTTCGATTTCCGCGGCGAGCGCCGCCGGCCTTGTCGGTGCGCTCCCAGGTGAACTCGGCTTCCTTGCGGCCGAAATGGCCGTAGGCGGCGGTCTTCTGGTAGATCGGCCGCGACCAGATCGAGCATCTCCCGCAGCCCGTACGGCGTCAGGTCGAAGTGCCGCGCGCACGAGCTGCGTCAGCCGCTTGCGCGACAGCTTGCCGGTGCCGAAGGTCTCGACCATGATCGAGGTCGGCTCGGCAACGCCGATCGCGTAGGAGACCTGCACTTCGCAGCGCTCGGCCAGCCCGGCGGCGACGATGTTCTTGGCGACGTAGCGCGCCGCGTAGGCGGCCGAGCGGTCGACCTTGGAGGGATCCTTGCCCGAGAACGCGCCGCCGCCGTGGCGGGCAAAGCCGCCGTAGGTGTCGACGATGATCTTGCGTCCGGTGAGGCCGCAATCGCCGACCGGGCCGCCGATCACGAAGCGGCCGGTCGGGTTGATGTGGTACTTGGTGCGCTTGTCGAGCCACTTCTTGCCGGCAGCACCGGCTTGAGGATCTCCTCCATGACCGCCTCGCGCAGGTGCCTGGTGCTGATGTCGTCGCTGTGCTGCGTCGAGAGCACGACGGCCTCGATGCCGACCGGCACGTCGTTCTCGTAGCGCAGCGTGACCTGGCTCTTCGCGTCCGGGCGCAGCCACGTCAGCTTGCCGCTCTTGCGGCACCTGCGCCTGCTTCTTGACCAGGCGGTGCGCCAGCGTGATCGCCGCCGGCATCAGCACGTCGGTCTCGTTGGTCGCGTAGCCGAACATCAGGCCCTGGTCGCCGGCGCCCTGCTTGCGTGCATCCTTGCGATCCACTCCCTGGGCGATGTCCGGGGACTGCTTGCCGATGATGTTGAGCACGCCGCAGCTCGCGCCGTCGAAGCCCATGTCGGAGGTGTTGTAGCCGATGTCCAGCACGGTCTTGCGCACGATCGCCTCGACATCGACCCAGGCGCTGGTCGTGACCTCGCCGGCGACGATGACGACGCCGGTCTTGACGAGGGTCTCGCAGGCGACCCGTCCGCGCGGATCCGCGGTCAGGATCGCATCGAGAATGGCATCGGAAATCTGGTCGGCCACCTTGTCCGGGTGCCCTTCGGATACCGATTCGGAGGTAAAGGAGAAACTGCTGCTCATGTCTTATAGTCCTGGTTGCAAGTCGCCAAAATTATCGCGAAACCTTTGTGCGAATTCCGCGGCCGTGAACCGGTGGTTCTGCGGGCCGCGGTTTTCGATCTTGATGGCGCCCATCAGCGCCGCGACCCGGCCGGTCGTCTCCCAGTCGAGTCCCCGCAGCAGGCCGTGAATTAGACCAGCCCGGTAAGCATCTCCGCAACCGGTCGGATCGACGACGGCCCGGGCCTTCGCGCTGGGCACCTCGATGGTGCGGCCTTGGGAATGGATCACCGACCCCTCCCCCGCCCGCGTCACGATCAGCGCATCGACCTGTTGCATCACGTCGGCAGCGCTCAGCCCGGTCTTCTGGCGCAGCATGCCCCATTCGTAGTCATTGACGGCGACCCAGGTCGCCTGCGCGATGAACCTCTTCAGCTCATCGGCGTCGAACATCGGCATGCCCTGGCCGGGATCGAAGATGAACGGGATTTCCGCGGCGGCAAACTGCGCAGCATGCTCGATCATGGCCTGGCGCCCATCCGGCGCGACGATACCTAAGGCAATGTCGGCGCTGACGTCCGCGACGCGGTTCCGGTGCGCCTCCTGCATTGCGCCCGGATGAAATGCCGTGATCTGGTTGTCGTCGAGGTCCGTCGTGATGTAGGCCTGCGCCGTGAACAGGTCCGGGATCACGCTGATGTGCTCCACCGGCACGCCCAGCGCCGTGAGCCGGTCCCGGTAGGGCGTGAAGTCATGGCCAGCCGCGGCCATCGGCACGCCGACGTCGCCCAGCAGCTTCAGCCCATAGGCGATGTTTGCCGCGCAGCCGCCGAACTCGCGCCTCATCTCCGGCACCAGGAACGACACGTTCAGGATGTGCAGCTGGTCGGGCAGGATGTGCGACTTGAACCGATCCTGAAAAACCAGGATGGTGTCGTAGGCGACCGATCCGCAAATCAAAGCTGCCCCGCCCCGGCGTGACTGACGCGTCATCGCACCTTCCTGTCAAAATTAAACGCCCATTCTAACGGTAAAATCGCCCCAACGCCCGGCCCGGCGGCCTGATATTGTCCAATTAGCATAGGTCCGTTTAGCATAGGAGCCACACCATGAGCGACCCCGGGAACCTGGACAAGAGCCGCAGCGAAACCGACTGGCAAAAGGAGCTGGCGCCGGAGGCCTATGCCGTCATGCGCAAGCACGGCACCGAACGCGCCGGGACGAGCCCGCTGAACAGGGAGTACCGGCCCGGCATGTACGCCTGCGCCGGATGCGGCCTGCCGCTGTTCGAATCGGCGACGAAGTTCGACAGCGGCACGGGATGGCCGAGTTTCTTCGCGGCGCTGCCGCAAGCCGTGGCAACGACCACGGACCGCAGTCTTGGCATGGCGCGCACCGAAGTGCATTGCGCGCGCTGCGGCGGGCACCTCGGCCACGTCTTTCCGGATGGCCCGCAACCGACCGGCGAGCGCTACTGCATGAACGGCGTCGCGCTGAAGTTCGAGCCCGACTGACCCCGCTTAGTGTTTCTGCTGCGCAACCCACTGCTGTACGGCAGCGAGCGTGTTGCCGACGTGCTTGTCCGGGCTCAGGTCCGTGTATTCATAGATGATCTTGCCGTTCGGCGCAATCACGTACGAGGTGCGGTTCGCATACTCGGGCTTCAGCCGCAGCACCGCGTCGTAGGATTTCGTGATGCTCTGGTCGGCATCCGAGGCGACCGCGAACTTGTTGCGGCATTCCAGCACCGAGAACCGGTTGAGCTTTTCGATGTCGTCGTGCGAAACGCCGATCACGGTCGCGCCGAGCGCCGTGAACTTCTCGGTCGCCTCCGCGAACTCATGCGCCTCGACCGTGCAGCCGGGCGTGAACGCAGCGGGATAGAAATACAGCACCACCGGTCCCCTCTTGAGCGCCTCGGCGAGCGAGAAGCTGAACGGCTTGCCGGCGAGGGTCGCCTGCGTCGTGAACAGCGGGGCCGTGTCGCCCGTCTTCAGCGCCGCGTACAGCGGCGTCGCAGATCCACCAATCAGCGCGGCGATGACGATCAGTCGCTTCATGGGAACTCCTTGGGTGTGCCAGCGGAAAGGCTGCAAGTCTGCACTCGACCCGGCGCTAACTCAACTCGGCCCGCAGGGCCGCGCAGACCTCGGCGACGTTCGCATCGCTCATCGCCGGAAACAGCGGCAATGTGACGGTCTCGCGGCCAACGCGCGCCGCAACCGGGTAATCGTCGTCACGATATCCAGCCTCGCGGTAATAGCTCAGCGACGGGATGCTCGGATAATGCACGCCGATGCCGATCCCGCGAGCGGCCATCGCCTTCTGGAAATCGGGCCGGGTCGTACCGCGCCCGCGGAAATCGATCAGCACCTGAAACATGTGCCAGCTGTGACCGGCATCACCCGGCGCCGGCAGCACCACGCCGCCGAAGCCTCGCAGCGCATCGAAATACAGGCCCGCCAGCTCGCGCCGCCGCGCGTTGAAGCCATCGAGGCGGCGCAGTTGGTCGATGCCGACCTGCGCGGCGATGTCCGAGAGGTTGGCCTTGGCGCCGGCAAACAGCACGTCGACCTCGCCCAGCGCGTTGCGGCGGATGCCGTGGAAGCGGTGCTGCTCGATCAGCGCGATCGCTTCCCGGTCGCCGGTCGCGATCGCGCCGCCCTCGATCGAGGTCATGTTCTTGTTCGGGTGAAAGCTGAACACGGTCAGGTCCCCGAAGCTGCCGATCGGCTTGCCCCGGTAGCGCGAGCCGATCGCGTGCGCGGCATCCTCGACGACGCGCAATCCGTGCGCGGCCGCGAACGCGCATATCGCGTCCATGTCCGCCGGCAGTCCGGAAAAATGCACCGGCATGATGGCACGCGTGCGCGGCGTCAGCGCACGTTCGACGAGGCGCATGTCGATGTTGCGGGTGTCGGGTTCGATGTCGACGAACACCGGCCTGGCGCCCAGGCGCACGATCACGTTCGCGCTGGCCGCGAAACTCATCGCCGGAACGATGACCTCATCGCCGCTGCGCACGCCGGCCACCGCCAGGGATATTTCCAGTCCCTCCGTTGCCGAGGTCAGCACGCGCACGTGCCGCCCGCTGCCGATGTAGGCCGCGAGCGCGGCTTCGAAAGCGAGGACCTTCGGTCCGCTCGCGAGCTGGCCCGAGCGCAGCACCGCGGCCACCGCGGCAATGCTGTCTTCGTCGATGGAAGGGCGGGTAAACGGCAGGAAAGGCTTCATGCGGAACTCCTGGAGACGAGGACGACACCGGCGCAGATGAGCGCGATCCCGATGACCTTGGCCGGCGACAGCGCCTCGCCGAGCCACAACGCCGACACGCCGGCCACGACGACGTAGCCGATCGACAGCATCGGATAGGCGATGCTGACCGGCGCGCGCGTCAGCGCCCCGAGCCACACGCACAGGCTTGCGCCGTAGCAGATCATGCCGGCCCAGAACGGCACGCTGGCAAAGAGGATCTGGATGCTGGCCCAGAGCGTGCCGGCGTCGAAGCGCGTGAATCCGGCGAGCGGCTGCGTCGCCGCCTTCAGGAGCAGTTGCGCGGCGGCATTGAGCCCGACGCCGGTCAAGATCAACGCCCAGACGATCCAATTCATTGCCGTGACACCAGGACGCGCTGCAGATCGCGGTGCGTTTCGCGCATAGGCACCCCGCGCGACTTTAACCCATCGAACGTATCCGGTTCCATGACCGCGTAGGCGCGGTCCGCGGCGCTCCAGGCCGATACGAACTGCACCATGTCGAGACTGGCCCCCGCGCCCGCGTGGCGCAGGCCATAGTCGAGCTCGCCGCCCACGGCAACCAGGCGCACGGTACGCGCGAGGTAGAACGGCAGCGTCTGGTCGTAGGTCGCGACGCTGTAGAGCGGCGCGTCGCGGTCGGCCGGCGGCAACGCCGCGGCAAGGCTGTAGCCGGAATAAATCGGCGCTACCACCGCCGCCGCGCGCAGCAGCAGCAGGATTCCCAGGCACCAGCCGACGCCGAGGAACACGACGCTGCCGGTCTCGTCCTGTCCGCGGCGCACCAGAACATAGGCCGCCGAGACCGCGAGCACCGCCTCGACCGGCAGCAGCCGGCCGGCGAACTGCAGGAAATACGGACTGCGCGCCGACGCGGCGATCCAGTGCGGCAGCGTCGCAGCCGCGATCGCGAGCGCCGCTGCCGCAAGCCCCGTCACGATCGCCGTGGCGATGACCCCGCGGCGCAGCGCGGCCGGCGGCTGCGCGCCGACCAGCAGCGCGACCGCCGGCATCGCCGGCAGGATGTAGGGAATCAGCTTGGAATCGGACAGCGAAAAAAAGCCGATGATGAACACGATCCACAGCCACAGGAACAGCGCATGGTTGAACTCGCCCGGCGCAGCGCGCGCACGCCAGCCCGTGAACAGGACGCGCAGCGCCGGCATAGTCCACGGCAGGCTGCCGGCCAGGAATACCGCGCCGTAAAACCACCAGGCCTCCTGCCGGTCGGCGCTCGGCGTCAGGTAGCGCGCGAAATGCTCGTGCCAGATGTAGAACTGCAGGAAATCCGGCAACCTGCCGGACGCGAGCCAGTGCCACGGGACCGTCACGGCCAGGAACAGCGGAACACCGGCCCGGAGCCGCAGGCGGCGCCAGGCGCTGGCATCGCGCGTGACCAGCGTGTACACGACCAGCACCGCAGCGGGAATTGCCGCCGCGACCAGCCCCTTCGTCAGCACCGCAGCCGCGGCGGCGAGCCACGCGAGCAGCATCCAGCGCGAGCCCGGTTCGCGCTGCGCCAGCAGGAAGCCGGCAAGGCTCAGTGTCATGAAGAACGCCAGGCTCATGTCGAGCGTGAGCAGCTGTCCCAGGATGGTGGCCAGCGACAGGCTCGCCATTATGGCCGCGCAGCGCCACGCCGTCGCCTGGTCCCAGAGCCGGCGCGCCAGCGCCCAGACGAGTGCGATCAGGCCCAGCGCGCACAGCGCCGTGTACAGCCGCGCCGAGAACACGCTGGTCCCGAGCAGCCGGTAACAGATCGCGGTCGCCCAGTATTGCAGCGGCGGCTTCTCGATGTAGGCGAGCCCGTCGAGCCTCGGTATGACCCAGTCGCCTCGCGCCAGCATTTCGCGCGGGATTTCGGCATAACGGCCTTCATCCGGGTTGAACAGCGGCCGCGCCGCCAGCGTCGCGAGCCACATCAGAGCAACGAAAAGCGCCAGCGCCGCGTACAGGCGACGCTGCGCCGGGGCAGGTACGCCGGGAGCGGTCACGCCGGCGCCGCCAGCTGTGGGCCCTGAACCGCCAGCCGGCCCGAACGCCCCGGAATCTCCCCCATCCGCACGCTTGCCACGGGCAGCGGACGCTGCATCGCGAGCGCATGGATCGCAGCCATCCGGGTCAGCCGCGCGCCCGCATCGCGCCAGCGCACCAGCAACCTCTCGAACTCGTCCAGCAGCAGCATGCCCTCCAGCTCGGCATGCAGCGTAAAGACCTGCAGCGGCGGCCGCCCGGCCACGACCGAGCGCGCAAAGACCGCGTCGGCAACGTTGTGCTCGTTGATCCCATCGACCCCGATCAGCTCGTCGAACGTCGGCAGCGTCGTCGGCAGCTGCGGGCAGGGCGCTGCGCCCGCTTCGGCGCCCGGCGCGGGCTCCGGCATGAAGGGCGCCGTGCCGCGCGTGTCGCTGGCATAGAGGAGCCCATGTTCGCGCTCCAGCGCGAGGCCGGCCGCGTTGATCTGCCAGCCAGCCGCCGCGTGTGATTGCGGCGCAAAGCCGAACACGCGTTCGAAGGCCGCGACGCCGCGCTCGAATTCGCGCCGAGTCCACTCGGGCGAGGCATCCGCGACGTAGTCCTGCCAGCGCACATGGTCAAAGGTGTGCAGTCCCACTTCGAAACCGGCCGCGTGCACGCTGCGCATCACGTCGCCGGCGCGCCGGCCGATATCCGGCCCCGGCAGCAGGACACCGTACATCAGCGTCTTCAGGCCGTAGTGCCTCAGCACCGATGTGCGCGCCACCTTCTGCGCAAAGCCCGGGCGGAACGCCCGGCGCAGCGCCCGTCCGGTGTGATCCGGCCCCACCGAAAAATAGAACGTCCCATCCAGCCCGTGGCGCGTCAGCAGCGCGAGGAGCCTCGGTACGCCGTCACGCGTTCCGCGCAGGGTGTCGACATCGACCTTGAGGCCTATGGATACCGCCTCGAGCACGCGGCCCGCCCTCAAGAATCGCGGGACAGCAGCGCGGATGCGCTCGGCAGACTGTGCGCATAGGAATCGAAGATCGCCGACAGCGCGGCACGCATGTCGGTCCTCGGGGCCCAGCCGATCTCGGCCATCGTGTTCGCGATCGACGGCACCCGGGCCGGGATATCCGCATAGCCCTTGCCGTAGTAGTCCATCGCCGACACCTCGAGGATCCGGGTGTTGCGCGCGGTCGGCGCGTACTCGGGGCGCGACAGGGCGATCTCGATCATCATGTGCGCCAGCTGCCGTATCGAATACAGGTTGGCCGGATTGCCGATGTTGTAGATCTTGCCGTCCGCGATGCCGTCCTTGTTGTCGATGATCTTCGTCAGGCACTCGACCGCATCGTCGATGTACGTGAACGCCCGGGTCTGGGCGCCGCCGTCGACCAGCTTGATCGGTTCGCCGCGGACGATGTGGCCGAGGAACTGGGTCAGCACGCGCGAACTGCCCTCCTTCGGATCGTCCATGCTGTCGAGCCCCGAGCCGATCCAGTTGAACGGCCGGAACAGCGTGAACTCCAGACCCTGCTGGCCATAGCCCCAGATGACCCGGTCCAGCAGCTGCTTGAAGCAGGAGTAGATCCAGCGCGGCTTGTTGATCGGGCCGAGCACCAGGTTGGACGTGGCCGGGTCGAACTCCTTGTCGCGGCATGCGCCGTAGACTTCGGAGGTCGACGGGAACACCACGCGCTTCTTGTACTTGACGCACTGGCGCACGATCGGCAGGTTGGCCTCGAAATCCAGTTCGAACACCTTGCAGCGGCGCCCGCACGTAGGTCGCCGGCGTGGCGATGGCCACCAGCGGCAGGACCACGTCGCACTTGCGCACGTGGTACTCGACCCACTCGAGGTTGATCGTGATATCGCCTTCGAAGAAGTGAAAGCGCGGATTGTCGAGCATGGTCGCAACCCGCTCCGACTGCATGTCCATGCCGTAGACATGCCAGTCGGTGTGGTCGAGGATGCGTTTGGTCAGGTGATGGCCGATGAAGCCGTTGACACCGAGGATAAGCACTTTTTTCATGATGAATTTCCCTCGAACCAGAAACCTTTAGGACAAGCGCACCGGCAGCTTGGACAACGCCGGCGGCGCCGCGTTCGGCGCAACCAGGCGCCCCCCGACGGCGAGCTGGGCAATCCACAGCCGCCGGCCGTCCCGGCAATCGGCATACCAGCGGTCACCGGAAGCGTACAGGCAAGGCGCCTGCGCGGCGTATTGCGCCGGCGCGGCGTCCACCCGCGTTTCCCACAGCGCAAGCCACACCCGTTTACCTCGGTAAAGGCGCCCGGAAACGGCGGTGCGACGGCGCGCACCAGGTCGTGCACGCTGCGCGCATCCTGCTGCCAGTCGATGCGGCCGTCCTCGGGAGTGCGCCGGCCGAAATAGGATCCTGCGCTCAGGTCCAGCGGCAGCGCCGCGGCGCTGCCGTCAATCAGACGCGGCAGCGAGCGCGCCAGCACCGTCTCGGCCGCACCGGCGACTTTCAGCGAGACCTCGAGCGCGGTGTCGTTCTCCAGGATCGGCACCGCTTGCTGGTCGACCAGCGCGCCGGCGTCCGGTTTCGCGACCATGTAGTGCAGGCTCGCGCCGGTCTCGGTCTCGCCGCGCAATATCGCCCAATTTACCGGCGCCCGGCCGCGATAACGGGGCAACAGCGAGCCGTGCATGTTGAGCGCCCCGCGGCGTGCGAGCCCGAGCCAGCCTTCCCCGAGCATGTGGCGGTAATAGAACGAGAACAGGAAATCCGGATCGGTCGCCCTGCCCGCAGCGATCCATGCCGGCGTATTCGGATCCTCGGGCGTCTCGACGCGCAGCCCGGCGTCCTGCGCCAGCTTTCGCACGCTGGCGAACCAGTGATTCTCGCCGGGATCGTCCGTATGCGTGAACAGCAACGGAATCTCGACGCCCTGCGCAAGCAGGACCCGCAGGCAGCGAACGCCGACTTCGCTGTAGGCAAACACGACCGCCCGCGTCACCGCAGGCGATCCTCGGTGTCTTCCTCGAGCACCGCCTCGACGATATAGCGCGGCCGTTCCCGCACCTGCGCATAAATGCGCCCGACGTACTCGCCCAGCAGCCCGATACCGAACAGCGCGACGCCGATCAGGAAGAACACGACGCCGAACAGCGTGAACACGCCCTCGGCCTCCGGACCCAGGATCAGGCGCCGCACGAACAGGTACGCGACCAGCAGCGCCGACAGCGTCGCGACCGCCATGCCGACCATCGAGAACAGCTGCAGCGGCACGACCGAGAAGCCCGTGATCAGGTCGAAATTCAGGCGGATCAGGCTGTACATCGAATACTTGGACTGCCCGGCGTGCCGCTCCTCGTGGGCAATCGGCACCTCGATCGGTCGCATCGCATAAAGCGCCGCCAGCGCCGGAATGAACGTGTTGATCTCGCGCGTATGATTCAGCGCGGTCACCACCGACCGGGCATAGCCGCGCATCATGCAACCCTGGTCGGTGATGCGCACCGGCGTGATCCGTTCGCGCAGCTTGTTGATCGCGCGGGAAAACACCCGCCGCCACAGCACGTCCTGGCGCTGCTGGCGGATCGTGCCGACGTAGTCGTGACCTTCCTCGAGCTTGCCGACCAGCTTGCCGATCTCTTCCGGCGGATTCTGCAGGTCGGCGTCCAGCGTGATCACGTACTCGCCCCGGGCGTACGAGAACCCGGCCATGATGGCGGAGTGCTGGCCGAAGTTCGCGTGGAACAGCACGACGCGCGTCTCGCGCGGCCGCTTCCCGAACTGCTCGCGCAGCAGCGCGACCGAACGGTCCCTGCTGCCGTCGTTGACGAAGACGATCTCGTACGGGATCTTCAGCTCATCCAGCGACGCGTACAGCCGCCCGAACAGCGTCGGCAGCACGGCTTCCTCGTTGTAGACCGGAACGACGATGCTGAGCTTGGGGATGGGCGTGGCCATGGGTTGTCGCGTTCGCTACGCGTCGGCCGCCACGGCGCCCTGGGAGCGCAGGAAGCCGAGCAGTTCGTCGGTCCTCGCGCGCATCAGCGCGACCGATCCGCGGGCCTCGACATTCAGCCGCAGCAGCGGCTCGGTGTTCGAGCTGCGCAGGTTGAATCGCCACGTCGGGTATTCGCACGAAAGTCCGTCCGTGCGGTCGATACGCAGCGCCTGCGGCGCATAACGGGCTTCGACGGCCGCGCTCGCGGCCCGCGCGTCCGGGACCCGGTAGTTCAGTTCACCGCTGACCGGAAACATCGCCATGCGCTCGCCGACGAGTTGCGCCAGCGGCTGCCCGCTCTCGCATATGCGCTGCGCGACCAGCAGCCACGGGATCATGCCGCTGTCGCAATAGGCGAAGCGGCGAAAATAATGGTGCGCGCTCATCTCGCCGCCGTACACGCCGTCCACCTCGCGCATGCGCTGCTTGATGAAGGCATGGCCGGACTTGGACAGCACGGCGGTACCGCCGCTGGCTTCGACGATCTCGATCGTGTTCCAGGTCAGGCGCGGGTCGTGCACGACGCGCCCGCCGGGTTCGCCGCGCAGCAGCACCGACGCGAGCAGGCCGACGATGTAATACCCTTCGATGAAGCCGCCCTGTCTCGTCGAACAGAAAGCAGCGGTCGAAGTCCCCGTCCCAGGCAATGCCGAAGTCGGCGCCCGAACGGCGGATCGCCTCGATGGTCGGTGCACGGTTCTCCTCCAGCATCGGATTGGGGATGCCGTTCGGAAAGCGGCCGTCCGGCTCGTGGTGCACCTTGACGAACTCGAACGGCAGGTGCGGCTCGAGCTGTCGATGACGAGGCCGGCGCCGCCGTTGCCGGCATTGACGACGATTTTCAGCGGCTTGAGCGTCGGGCGATCGACGTAGGACAGCAGGTGTGCGACGTAAGGCGCACTCGTGTCAGTTGCGCGCCGCTCGCCGCGGCGCGTCGCGGCGGGAAAATCGCCGGCGTTGGCATTGGCCTGGATGTCCTTCAGGCCATTGTCGCCGCTGATCGGCTTCGATTGCTCGCGCACGAATTTCATGCCGTTGTAGTCGGGCGGATTGTGGCTGGCCGTGACCATGATGCCGCCGTCGTAGCCGCCGTCGAAGGTCGCGAAGTACACGCCTTCCGTGCCGCAGACGCCGATGTCGTCGACGTCGACGCCGCTGTCGGCCAGGCCGCGGCACAGCGCATCGGTCAGCCCGGCGCTCGAGAGCCGGATGTCGCGGCCGACGACGATGCGCCGCGGCGACAGGAACTGCGCATAGCCACGCCCGACCCGGTAGGCCACCTCGTCGTTGAGTTCGTCGGGAATCCGGCCCCGCAGATCGTAGGCCTTGAAGCAGCGCGATCGGCTTCACGTGTTCGTGCCCTGGCGGCCGTAGCTGTCCTCGAAGCGCACGATGTCGTCCTCGCCGAGATAGGACCCGGACTGCACCTCGATGATGTGCAGCAGCTGTTCGCCGGGATTCTCGATGCGATGCTTGGCGCCCTGCGGAATGTAGGTCGACTGGTTTTCCGCCAGCAGGAAGACCTTGTCATCGCAGGTGATGCGCGCGGTGCCGGACACGACGACCCAGTGCTCGGCGCGGTGATGATGCATCTGCAGCGACAGGACGCCGCCCGGCTGCACGCGCAGGCGCTTGACCTGGAAGCGCTTCGCCGTCATCGATGCTGTCGTAGCTGCCCCAGGGACGGAACACCTCGCGATGCAGGGCGGACTCGTAGCGCGAGGCCTTCTTCAGCTGGTTTACCAGTTCCTTCACGTCCTGCACGCGCGCCTTGGGCGCGACCAGCACGGCGTCCTTGGTCTCGACGATGACGTGATCATCGCATGCCGACCGCCGCGACCAGCCGGCTCGTCGAGTGGACGTAGCAGTCGTGGGTGTCATCGGACCATCACGTCGCCCTGCAGGACGTTGCCCTGCTCGTCGGCCGGCAGCGCATCGCACAGCGACGCCCAGGAGCCGACGTCGCTCCAGCCGGCATCGAGCGGCACGACCACGGCATCGGCGGTCTTCTCCATCACGGCGTAGTCGATCGATTCGCTGCGCGACTGCGCGAAGGCAGCCTTGTCGACGCGCATGAAATCCAGGTCGCTCGTGGCGCCGGCGAGCGCCGCGCTCGCAGCCGAGAGCGATGTCCGGCGCGAAGCTGCTCGAGCTCCTCGAGGTAGCGGCCGGCCCGGAACACGAACATGCCGCTGTTCCAGTAGTAATCGCCGGAGTCGACGAACTTCTGCGCGAGCTCGAGCGGCGGCTTTTCGACGAATTCGGCGACCGCGAAGGCCGGCTTCGCCTCATCGCCGGCACGGCGCGGCGCCGGATGTAGCCGTAGCCGGTCTCCGGCGCATAGGCGACGACGCCGAAGGTCACGAGCTTGCCGGCCTCGCGCGCTGCGCCAGCGCCACCTCGGCCGCGCGGTGAAAGGCCGCGACGTCGCGGATCACGTGGTCGGCGGGCAACGACCAGCAGCTGCGTCGTCCGGGTCGGCCTTGACCGCCTGCATGCGCCGCCAGCGCGACCGCGGGCGCGGTATTGCGCCCGACGGGCTCGAGCACGATCGCGCCGGCGTGATCGACGAGCGCGCGCAGCTGCTCGGCGACCAGGAACCGGTGCGCCTCGTTGCAGACCACGATCGGCGCGCCGGCGCCCGCGAACCCCGCGAGGCGCGTCAGCGTGTCCTGCAGCATCGTGTGCGGACCCGTCAGCGGCAACAGCTGCTTCGGGTAGAGTCTCGCGCGACAGCGGCCAGAGGCGCGTGCCGGCGCCGCCGGACAGAATCGACCGGTACCAGCATGGCTACGGCGCTCCATGCTCGGCTCTCAGCGACCGTGCGGCAGCTGCGCCCGCGGCCGATCGCGAAGTATCTGAAGCCCAGGCGCGCCATCTGCGCCGGATCGTAAAGGTTGCGGCCGTCGAAGATCACCGGCGTCTTCAGCAGTTCCTTGATGCCGGTCGAAATCCGGGCTGCGAAACTCCTTCCATTCCGTGGCGATCGCCAGCGCATCGGCGCCGACCAGCGCCTCGTAGGCTGCCCGTGCAGCAGACGTCGAAGTCGGCGCGCTCCCCATAGATGCGCCGCGCCTCGGGCATCGCGACCGGATCATAGGCACGCACCTTGGCGCCCGCCTGCCAGCAGCGCCTCGATCAGCACGCGGCTCGGCGCCTCGCGCATGTCGTCGGTGTTGGGCTTGAAGGCGAGCCCCCACAGGGCGAATCGTCCGCCCGCGCAGGCCGCCGAAATGCGCCTGGATCTTGTCGAACAGCACGGTGCTTCTGGCGCGCGTTGACCGCCTCGACCGCGCGCAGCATGTCCGCCTCGTGGCCGACTTCCCTGCGCCGACCGGACCAGCGCCTGCACGTCCTTGGGAAAGCACGAGCCGCCGTAACCGACGCCCGGGTAGATGAAGCCATAGCCGATGCGCGGGTCCGAGCCGATGCCGATGCGGACCTGTTCGATGTCCGCGCCGAAATGCTCGGCGAGATTCGCCAGCTCGTTCATGAAGCTGATCTTGGTCGCGAGCATCGCATTGGCGGCGTACTTGGTCAGTTCGGCGGAGCGGATATCCATGACGATCATGCGGTCGTGGTTGCGCGTGAACGGCTCGTACAGCGAGCGCAGCAGCTCGGTGGCGCGCGCGCTGTCGGTGCCGACGACGACCCGGTCGGGCTTCATGAAGTCGTCGATCGCCGCGCCCTCCTTCAGGAATTCCGGATTCGAGACCGCGTCGAACTCGATCGCGGCGCCGCGCTTCGCCAGCGCCGCCGGCACCTCGCCGCGCACCTTGTCGGCGGTCCCGACCGGCACCGTGGACTTGGTGATCACGACCTTGTATTCGCTGCATGTGCTCGCCGATGGTGCGCGCCACCGCGAGCACGTAGCGCAGGTCGGCCGATCCGTCCTCATCCGGCGGCGTGCCGACCGCGATCAGCTGGAACAGCCCATGGTCGACGCCGGCTTTCGCGTCGGTCGTGAATCGCAGGCGCCCCGCGTCGAGATTGCGCCGGACGATGCGCTCGAGCCCCGGCTCATGGATCGGGACCTCGCCGCGATTGCAGCAGCTCGATCTTGCGCGCGTCGATATCGACGCAGATGACATGGTTGCCGGCGTCGGCCAGACAGGCGCCGGTGACCAGACCCGACGTAGCCGGAGCCGAAAATCGTGACTTTCATGCGTAATATTTTGATTTAAATGGAAAAATTTGCGCAAATCCTAGCGGTTTTGAACCTCCAAGTAAAGCGTAAACCCGGAGGGTTTCAGCTTCTTAATCAGTCCCAGGGCTGCGTCAGCAACTTGCGCTCGAACGCGAGAGCGCTCGAGACGATCGCGCGCAGATCATCGTAGCGGGGCTTCCAGCCCAATTCGGCACGAATCCGCTGTGCCCGCGCCACCAGATAGGGCGGATCGCCCGCACGGCGCGGCTCTTCGCGGACCACGAGGGGTTTGCCGCCGACATCCTCGACCATGCGCAGCACTTCGCGCACCGAATAGCCGTGTCCATAGCCGCAGTTCAGCGTCACTGAACGTCCGCCACCCTGCAGGTAACCGAGGGCGTCGACGTGCGCCGCAGCCAGGTCCGCAACATGCAGGTAATCGCGCACGCCCGTGCCATCCGGCGTCGGATAATCGGTACCGAAAATCGAGATTCCTGCCCGCTTGCCCACCATCGCCTCGCAGGCAACCTTGGTCAGCAGCGTCGCGCCCTTGGTCGCCTGGCCGATACGCCCGCCGGGGTCGGCGCCGGCGACATTGAAGTAGCGCAGGGCGACGTAGCGCAGGGGGGTGACTGCGGCAATATCGCGCAGCATCCATTCGCTCATCAGCTTCGACGTGCCATAGGCGTTGATCGGCACGGTCGGGGACTCCTCGTCCGCATAACCCTCAGCCGGCATGCCATAAACGGCGGCGGTCGAGGAAAAGACGAAATGGCGCACCCCCTGCTGCGTACAGGCCTGCAGCAGGGAGCGCGTGGCGCAGGTATTGTTGCCGTAGTACTTGAGCGGCTCGGCCACCGATTCCGGGACGATGGTATGGGCCGCGAAATGCATCACGGTATCGACCGCATGTTCGGCTAACAGGCGCGAAACGAGCTTCAAATCGCCGACATCTCCCACGATCAGCTCGCCCGCGGTAAGCGCCCGGCGAAATCCCCGCCCGAGGTTGTCGAGCACCACGATCCGGTGCCCGCCCGCGGCGAGTTGCTGCACGACGTGGCTGCCGATATAGCCGGCACCGCCGGTCACCAGAATACTGTGCTGAATCATGCCTCGCCCCTATGCAAACGAAGGATTCTAGCGCAGCTTGAACCGGGCCATCCGCGATCGGGTCGCAAAACCTCCTGTCAACGCAACGGCAGCGCCCGCGTTGGCCCGGTATCAGTCGCGCGGAATCGTTAAACGAAGTGTCGCGATATCCTGACAGGCGCGGGGGAGTTTCATGTCAAGCAGGTGTGAAGGCGTCATAAATCGCCATGAAATATGTTCTAATTTGCCCTTGCCAGGCACAGCCTGTGGACGAACCAGCTGAATGACGACGGGATGACATGCGAAAAATCGCCATCGTAGCGACCTCTTTCCGCATGCCCGGGACCACCCCGGCGCGTTTCTGGGAAGATCTGCTCGCCGGGCGCGATCTCGTGACCCAGGTCGATGCGTCACGCTGGTCGAGCGCGCCATTCCTGCATCCGAACAAGAATCACCCAGGCTCGACGTATACGTTCGCGGCCGGGTCGGTCGGTGACGTCTCCGGGTTCGACGCGGGCTTTTTCGCGATTTCGCCCCGGGAAGCGGCACAGATGGATCCACAGCAGCGTCTGCTGCTGGAGATGAGCTGGGAGACGTTTGAAAACGCCGGGATCCGTCCCTCGACCGTGCGCGGCAGCGACTGCGGGGTATTCATCGGCGTGGCGACGACCGATTACTCGTGGCGCATGGCCGACGACCTCGCCGCGATCGACTCCTCGTTCGCGACCGGCAATACCTCGAGCATCGCCGCGAATCGCCTGTCGTACTTCTTCGACCTGCGCGGCCCGAGCATGGCCATCGATACCGCCTGCTCCTCATCGCTGGTCGCATTCCACCAGGCCTGCCGCGCAATCGCCTCCGGGGAGATCACGCAGGCGCTGGCCGGCGCGATCAGCCTGCACCTGCACCCGCTCGGCTTCATTTCGTTCTCGAAGGCGACGATGCTGTCGCGCCAGGGCCGCTGCCGCGTGTTCGACGCCTCGGCGGATGGTTACGTGCGCTCCGAAGGCGGCGGCGTCTTCCTGCTGAAGGACTACGAACAGGCCGTGGCCGACGGCAACCCGATCCTCGCGGTCGTCGTCCATACCGCCGTCAATACCGACGGCCGCAAGTCCGGCATCACCGTTCCCAGCTACGCGGCCCAGGCTGCGCTGCTGACGAACGCCTACCGGCAGGCGGGCATCGACCCGGCCCAGATCGACTACATTGAAGCTCATGGCACCGGCACCGCCGTCGGTGATCCGATCGAGACCCGGGCACTGGGCATTGCGCTCGGCCAGTTTCGTGCACGCTCGAACGCGCTGCCGATCGGCTCGGTCAAGGGAAATGTCGGTCACCTCGAGGCGGCATCCGGCATCGCCGGACTGCTGAAGATCGTGAACTGCGTCCGCCATCGCGTCATTCCGGCGCACATCGGCATGGACACCCCGAACCCGCAGATCCGCTTCGACGACTGGAACCTGGATGTCGTCACGGCCAACCGCAAACTGCGGCCGAGCGGCCGGCTGGTCGTCGGCGTGAATTCCTTCGGATTCGGCGGTGCCAATGCGCACGTGATCCTGGAGAGCTACACGAGCCCGGACAACAAGCGCCCGGCCCTGCCCAAGGCGCACACGCTGCCGGTCGTGGTTTCGGCGCGCGACGGCGCCGCGCTGCGGGTTGCCGCCGGCGAACTCGGCGAGTTCATCGCCACGCAGCCGCAGAGCGCCCTATACGACATCGCCTATCAGTCCGTGTTTGGCCGCGAGCGGCATCCGCATTGCGCGGTGCTGTTCGGCAAGACTCCGGAAACGATCGCCGCACATTTGGCCGCGTTCGCGACGGATGCGCCGGACCAGGCCAATGTCGAGCATGGCATGGCGCTTGCGGCACCGGTGGGCGCCGCGTTCATTTATTCCGGCAACGGCTCGCAATGGGCCGGCATGGGCGCGACGCTGCTGGCGGACGCGACTTTTCGTGCGACGATACGCGAGATCGACGCACTGTTCGCGCGCTACTCGAATTATTCGCTGGAGGCGGAGCTCGCCGGCAAGAATGGCAGCGACCGTTACGAATTCACGGAATTCGCGCAACCCGCGCTGTTTGCGCTTCAGGTCGGCGTCACGGCAATGCTGCGCCAGCGCGGGCTCAACCCGGTGGCGGTGGCCGGGCATAGCGTCGGCGAGGTGGCAGCGGCCTGGGCCTCGGGTGCGCTGTCGCTGGCCGCCGCGGTCAGCGTGATACATCACCGCAGCACGCTGCAGGCAACGACCAAGGGCGCGGGCCGCATGACGGCGGTCAATGTCGGTGCGACGCGCGCGCACGAACTGCTGGCTGAACTGGAGCTGACCGGGCGGCTGAGCCTGGCCGGCGTCAACAGCAACAACGGCGTCACGATCGCCGGTGCGGCCCAGGACCTCGATCAGCTGGAGCGTTCGCTGAGCGCGCGCGAAATCCGCTTCAAGCGGCTGGAGCTGGATTATGCGTTCCACAGTCCGGCGATGGATGACCTGTATCCGGAAATCCGTCGCGCCCTGGCGCATCTGGAGCCGGATGACACGCTGATCCCGTTCCATTCAACCGTGACCGGCGCCTGTGCAGCGGGGAAGTCCCTCGACGCGGAATACTGGTGGCACAACGTGCGCGAACCCGTGCTGTTCGAACCGGCCATCCGGGGCATGATCGACGCGGGAATCAACATCTTCGTGGAAATCGGTCCGCACGGCGTCCTGCGCCGCTACATCCAGGAATGTCTCGGCGATGCGGGCGCCGAGGGACGCGTGATCGCCACCGGCATGCGGGGGGACGACGCGCCGCGACGCATTTATTCAGCCGCGGCGCAGGCGCTGATTGCCGGGGCGGCCGTCAACTGGCAAAGCCTGCTGCCGTGGCAGGGGCGGTATGTCGCGCTGCCGAACTACCCGTGGCAGCGCGAGAGTCACTGGCATGCGGTGTCCGGCGCATCGCTTGGCCTGTTGCGCCAGGCACGCGAACATCCGCTGCTCGGTTACGCCCTGCACCAGTCCGAGCTGACCTGGGAAAACAGCCTCGATACCCTCAGCAATCCCGTACTCGGCGATCACATCGTCGGCGATGCCGCGGTCTTTCCCGGCACCGGCTATGCCGAACTCGCGATCGCGGCCGCGCAGCGCTGGCTGGCGGACTCCTGCGTGGAAATCGAGGACCTGGAGATCCAGGCACCGCTGATGCTCGCCGAGGAGCCGAGCCGGAGCGTGCGCTGTGCGCTGGATCCGCGCGACGGGCAACTGACCATCAAGTCGCGTGAATATCCCGCCGACGGCCCCTGGACGCTGCAGGCGGTGGCGCGCATCCTGCGCGAGGCGACCGCGCTGCGCCTGCAGCAAACGCTCGAGCGCCTGCCTACGCGCCAGCCGGATTTCACCGGACGCAGCCATGGTCTGCTGACCGCGGCGGCCGGGCTCGACTACGGCCCCGCCTTCCAGACGATCGAACAGGGCTGGATCGAGGGCTCGGCGGTGCTGGCCGTATTCAAGCTGCCGGCCAGCGTGCGCGCAGAGATCGACCAGCATCACCTTCACCCGGCGCTGCTGGATAACGCCTTCCAGCTGATCATCGAGCTGATGCGCGACGAGATCGTCGACTACCAGGGCCTGACTTTCGTACCGACCCGCATCGGTCATCTGAGCTTTCGCGCCGGCATGGGTCATCCGAAATACGCTCGTGCGCGGATCCTGACGCGCGCACCGCATTCGATCTGCGGCGAATTCGAACTTTTCGACGAGGCGCGCCAGCCGATCGCGTTCCTCGAGGACGTGCGTTTCCGCAGCATCCGCCTGCAGCGCACTGCGGCCGAACAGATCCGTTTCCTGGAATATCGCGCGGTGCCGCGGCCGCTGACGCCGGCTGGCGCCGCGGATCGCGGCCTCTCGCAGGCGGAACTGGATACGGCGCTGACGACCTGCTTTGCCGATGCGGACGTGCAGCACGCGCACAGCCTCTACGCCGGCGAAGTCGACCCGCTGCTCGATGCCCTGTGCGGCAGCTTCGTTGTCGAAGCGCTGGCGATGGGCCCGGGAGAGGCACCGGCGGCAGCGCCGGCGGCGACCTATCGCGAGCACCTCGTTGAGGTCGCGCGCAGCGACGGCCTGTTGCAGGATGACAGTGGCGGCGAGGCGCCGCAATCGGCGCAGGACATCTGGAATGGCCTGCTGGCCGATTATCCCGATCATTTCCACATCACGCACGCGGTCGGATGCGTCGGTACGCGCCTGCCGATGCTGTGGGACGGACGCCAGGCGCTCGCGGATGTGTGGCCGAGCCAGATCACCCCGCCCACGCTGCTGCGCCAGGCGGCGGGTGCGGAACTGATCAGCCGCCTCGGCATCACGCTGCGCGCACAGATTGCCGCCACCACGGCCGCGCTGCCCGAGGGGCGGCGGATGCATCTGGCCGAGATCAGCGCCGGCCCCCCGGTATTTGCGCCGGCGCTTTGCCGCGCGCTGGATTTCGACCTCGCGGATTTCAGCATCATCAGTGCCGATCCGGCCAGCCTCGATCAGGCACGCAGGCTGCAGGAGCGCCATCCTTCCGTTGACGTGCGCTCGATGGCCGACGCCGGCGCAGATCCGCGGCATCAGCTCGTGATCCTGAGCCTCGATTTCGGCGTGCTGAGCGAAGCACTGCGCGCGCTGGACAAGGCCCGATCGATGCTGGCGCCCGGCGGCACGCTGATCATCGTCGGATTCCAGCCCGCGCGCTGGATGGATTTCGTGTTCGGCAGCAGCCCGGACTGGTGGAGCGAGACGGACCACGGCACGCCGATGACCGCGATACAGTCGGCGGAATTCTGGCAGCATCGCCTGCAGCACATCGGGCTGACGGCGGCCCGCCGCTACGCGCCGGAATCGGGCGCGACATCCGGCGCCTATGTGCTGGTCTCGCGCCGCGACGAGACCGCCGTCGTGCGCGGCGAGGACCAGGCCCCGGCCCGGCACTGGCTGGTGCTCGCCGATTCGTCCGGATATTCCGCGCAGCTCGCGTTGCAGCTGCGAAAATGCCTGCTGGCTCACGGCGACCTGGTCAGTCACGGCATGGCGGGCAATACGACGGCCATCCTGTCGATGCTGCGCGAGGCGATCGCCGAGTCCGGCGAGTTGCATGGAATCGTGGATCTGACCGGACTTCGCGCCGATCCGGGGGCCGCAACGACGTCCGCACTCTTCGAGGCGCAGGCGCAGCGCTGCGTCACGGCCGCCGCGCTGCTGCAGGCCTGCGAACTGGCCAGGATCACGGTTTCCTGCCACTTCGTCACGCTGCGCGCCGCCGCCTATCTGCTGCCGGGCCGGGGGCACGGTGCAGCCGACCGCGCTTCCCTGGCGGATGCTCCGCTCGCGGGCTTCGCCCGCACGCTGATGAACGAGGCCGTGAACGGCAGCGTACGCCTGATTGATCTGGAGAGCGCGACGGCCCCGGCCGGGATCGCGGCGGCAGCGCTCGCGCGCGAACTGCACGCGAACGACGCCGAGAACGAAGTCATCCTGACCGCCAGCGGCGAGCGCTACGCGCCGCGACTCGGTGCGGTCGCGGACCTGAGGCCCGCCGCCGGCAGCGGCGGCGTCCTGCCGGAACTGCACAACCTGCGCCTGGGATTCGAGACACCCGGCCAGCTGCGCAACCTGCACTGGGAAGCCTATTCCCGCAGTGCACCGCACGGCGACCAGATCGAGGTCGAGATCAGGGCAACGGGCCTGAATTTCCGCGATGTGATGTATGCGCTCGGACTGTTGTCCGATGAAGCGGTCGAGAAGGGCTTCGCAGGCCCGAGCCTGGGCCTCGAATTCGCCGGCATCGTGCTGAACGCCGGCCCCGAAGTGACGCGATTTGCACCGGGCGATGCCGTGGTCGGCTTTGCCCCTTCGAGCTTCGGCAATCGCCTGGTGACGCGCGAGGCAGCCCTCTCGCATATTCCGGCCGGCGTATCCTTCGAAGCGGCGGCCACGATCCCGAGCACGTTCTTCACCGCCTACTACTCGCTGCATCACCTGGCACGCCTGCAGCCGGGGGAAAAGGTGCTGATCCACGGTGCGGCCGGCGGCGTCGGCATCGCGGCAATCCAGGTAGCCAAGTGGTGCGGCGCCGAGATCTATGCCACGGCGGGCTCCGGCGAGAAGCGCAATTTCCTCGCATCGCTCGGCGTCGAGCATATCTTTGATTCGCGCAGCCTCAGTTTCGCCGACGAGATACTCGCTCAGACACAGGGTCAGGGAGTCGACGTGGTGCTCAACTCGCTGGCCGGCGAGGCGATCAACCGCAATTTCCGCGTGCTCAAGCCCTTCGGTCGGTTCCTCGAACTCGGCAAGCGTGATTTCTACGAAAATACGCGCATCGGACTGCGGCCGTTCCGCAACAACATCAGTTACTTCGGCATCGATGCCGACCAGTTGATGTCGGAACGCCCCGACCTGACGCGCCATCTGTTCGCCGAGGTCCTCGCGCTGTTCGACGAGCGCGTCCTGCATCCGCTGCCCTACCAGGCCTTCCCGGCCGCCGAGGTCATCGACGCCTTCCGGCACATGCAGCAGGCACGCCAGATCGGCAAGATCGTCGTGACCTACCACGACGGGATTCCGGAGCCGGCGATTCCGCGGCCACTGGGCCGGCAGCGCCTGAACATGTCCGACAAGGCGAGCTACCTCGTTGCCGGCGGCCTCAGCGGCTTCGGCCTGCGGACCGCAGAATGGCTGGCCGACCGCGGCGCGCGCCACCTGGTGCTGTTCGGCCGCCGGGGTCCCGGCGCCGAGGAGGCGCAGACCGTGCTCGCGCGGCTGGAGAAACGCGGCGTGCAGGTGCTCGCGCGCGCATGCGACGTCACCGACCGCGTGGCGCTCGCGGGACTGCTCGACGAGGTCGCGCGCAGGATGCCGCCGCTGCGCGGCGTCGTGCACGCCGCGATGGTGATCGATGACGGACTCATACGCGACATGACGGCGGCGCAGATCCGCCGCGTGCTGGCCCCCAAGATACTGGGTGCGCTGTACCTCGATGAGCTGACGCGCGGCCAGCCGCTGGATTTCTTCGTGCTGTACTCATCGGCCACGACGCTGTTCGGCAATCCGGGCCAGGGTAATTACGTCGCCGCGAACGCGGCGCTCGAGGCACTGGCGCGGGTGCGCCGCGCGGCGCGCCTGCCCGCGACCTGCGTGCTGTGGGGAGCCATTGACGACGTCGGCTTCCTCGCACGCAACCAGAAAATCAAGGATGCGCTGGAGGGACGCATGGGCGGAGCGGCGCTGTCCTCGGCAATGGCGCTCGAGAAGCTGGAGGACATACTGATCGCGGATCGCTCCGGCCTCGGTGTCCTCGAGTTCGAATGGCGGGCGCTGGCGAAATTCCTGCCCAGCGCGGCGTCGCCCAAGTTCTCGGATATCGGCCGCGGCCAGACCGACGGCGACGGCGATGAAGAGGATGCGCTCGACCTGCAGCGCCTGCTGCGCGAGCTTCCGGACGAGCAGCTGTCGGATACCGTCATCGACATGCTGAAGGTCGAGATCGGCGAGATCCTGCGCTTCACGCCGGACAAGATAGACGCCCAGCGATCGCTGCAGGAAATGGGACTGGATTCGCTGATGGCGGTGGAACTCGCGGTGGCGATCGAGAGCCGCTTCGGGGCCCGGCTGCCGGTCATGGCCCTCAGCGATACGCCGAACATCGCCAAGCTCGCGAACTGGATCATCAGGCAACTGCGCAGCGATGAACCAGCCGCTGTCGCCGGCCACGCCGACGAGACCCGGGCACAGATCGAGCGCATCGCAAAACAGCATGCATCGGATATGCCGGCCGAGGAACTCGAGCGGATCGCGGCGAATCTGCGTGCGGACGATGCGGGTACCAACCGCCGCATGATCCAGTGACATGAATCGCAAATCGCTACCCGGGATCACCGCACAACTGAAGGAAAAGCTGATCCAGCAGTCCCTCGAGCGGCGCCTGCGCCGCTCGAGTGCGCCCGCGGCCGCGCCGCGCGCGCAGGGCGACGGCGGCGATGGCGGCGTCGCGGAACAGTTCACCCGCTTCGACCTGCATCCCGGCTACCAGCAGTTGCGCATCATGTCGGACGGCGCCGCCAAGCTCGGCATTGCCAGCCCTTTTTTCAAGCTGCACGAAGGACTGGCGGGCGCGCACACCAGCATCGGCGGCCGGCAATACCTGAATTTCTCGAGCTACAACTACCTCGGCCTCTCCGGACATCCGGTCGTCGCGGCCGCCGCGAAACAGGCCATCGATCGCTACGGAACCTCGGTGTCGGCGAGCCGACCGGTGTCCGGCGAGCGCCCGGTCCACCGTGAACTGGAGAGCGCGATCGCAGGGGCCTACGGCACCGACGACGCGATCGTATTCGTCAGCGGACATGCGACCAACGTCACGACGATCGGCTACCTGTTCGGACCGAAGGACCTGATCGTCCACGACGAATTCATCCACAACAGCGCGCTGCAGGGCATCCTGCTGTCGGGGGCACGGCGCCTGCCGTTCCCGCACAACGACTGGGCAGCGCTCGATGCGCTGCTCGCCCAGCAGCGCCGCCAGTTCGAGCGGGTGCTGGTCGTGGTAGAAGGCATTTACAGCATGGATGGCGATTTTCCGGACATGCCGCGCTTCGTCGATATCAGGCGGCGCCACAAGGTCTTCCTGATGGTCGACGAGGCGCATTCCTTTGGCGTCATGGGCGCGAGGGGCCTCGGCATCGGCGAGCACTTCGGACTGCGTCCCGGCGATGTCGACATCTGGATGGGCACCCTGAGCAAATCGCTCGCCGGCTGCGGCGGCTACATTGCCGGCGAGACCGCGCTCGTCGAGCACCTGAAGTTCCTGGCGCCCGGATTCCTGTACAGCGTCGGCATGCCGCCGCCCGTCGCCGCAAGTTCGCTCGCCGCGCTGCAGATGATGCAGCGGGAACCCGAGCGGGTCACTACGCTGCACGAGCGCGGCGCGCTGTTCCTGAAGCTGGCGCGCGCCGCCGGCATCGATACCGGCGGCAGTGCGGGTATTTCGGTGATCCCGGCCATCGTCGGCGGCTCGCTGCGCGCGGCGCGCGTATCGGCCGGGCTGTTCGAGCGCGGCATCAACGTGCAGCCGATCCTGTATCCGGCGGTCCCCGAGAAACTCGCGCGCCTGCGCTTCTTCATCTCCTGTGAGCATTCCGAGACCGACATACGCGATGCCGTCGCTGCGTTGCATGCCGAACTCGAAAAGTAAGCATTGAGCGACGCCAGCGCCAATCCTGCGGTCCTGAGCCGGCTTTATCTGCATGCGGTGCTGCCCGGCCTGACCGCACTCGTCGAACACGACCGGGAGGCCCGCGACATCCTCGGCTCCGCGCGCGCGGCCATCGTATTCCGGATCTGGCGCGGGCCGGCAGCCACGCTGCGGCTCGGCAAAGGCGCCGTCGCGTTCGAACGCAGGGCTGCGCGCGACGCCGACGTGGTACTGCTGTTCTTCGGCGATCGTCACCTTAACGCATTTTTCGGCGGCAATTCGCGGGCGGTGCCGCTGCCGGTCTGGGGCGGCTGGCGCCTCGCGCTGCTCGCGCGCTTTACGCGCCTGACGGATCGCCTGGCCGCGGTCCTCAATGGGGACCCTGGGGTCCTGGCAACGGCCGAAGGGCGCGAGTTGCATGCGCGCCTGTCGCTCATTACGGCTGGCCTGGGGCTGCGCCCGCTGGCCATGGCCGATGAGCCGGCGCGCGCGGCCCTGTCGCACGCCCCGGTCGGGCTCATCTCGTTCACGATCGAGGGTGCGCAAAAGGCGACCGTGTGGTTCGACCACGGCTCTCACAGCTGCGACTCCGGCTGGGGAGACCCGCCGCGCCGCCCCGATGTCGCCATCTCGTTTGCCGACTCCGCTACTGCCTATGGGGCGCTGCGCGAGGAAATCGACACGCTGGCCGCGGTGGGCACCGGCGAGATCCGGATCTCGGGCCTCATCCCGCTCGCCGACGGGGTCAACCTGGCGATGGAACGCATGGCTGTCTACCTGCAGCCCTGAGCGCCACATGACGCCCGGCAACAACCGCTACCGCCGCTCCCAGGAACTCTTCGCCAGGGCTGCGAAGATCATCCCCTGCGGCATTTACGGCCACATGAGCCCCGTGACCTCGCTGCCGGGCGAATTTCCGTATTACGCCGAGAAGGCACGCGGCAGCCATTACTGGGACGTCGACGGCAACGAGTACATCGACTACCTGTGCGGCTACGGCCCCATGGTGCTGGGACACCAGCACCAGGAAGTCGAAGCCGCCGCCGCCGAGCAGCAGGCCCGGGCGCTGTGCGTCAACCACCCGGGCGAGATCATGGTGGAACTGGCCGAGTACCTCGTGTCGCTGGTCGACTTTTCGGCGTGGAGCGTCTTCGGCAAGAACGGCTCGGATATGACGACCTGGGCGCTGCAGGTCGCGCGCGAGCATACCGGACGACGCAAGATCCTCAAGGCAGCGGATGCATACCACGGCATCGACCCCTGGTGCACGCCCGGTCACGCGGGACTGCTTGCCGAGGACCGCGCGCACATCCATGATTTCCGGTGGAACGATACTGACAGCTTCGATCGGCTGTTGCGCGAGCACCGCAACGACATCGCCGGCGTGATCCTGACCCCGTTTCATCACCCTGCGTTCAGGCCATCGGAGATGCCGGCCCCGGGTTTCTGGTCGCACATCGAGGGCGCGTGCCGCCGCGAAGGACTGGTGCTGATCCTCGACGACATACGGGCCGGTTTCCGCCTGGATCTGCGTGGCTCGCACAAGGTGTTCGGGTTCGAGCCGGACCTGATCTGCCTGTGCAAGGCGCTCGCCAACGGCCACCCGCTGTCCGCCGCGCTCGGGCGCAAGGAGCTGCGGGTCGCGGCGAGCAAGGTGTTCCTGACCGGCAGCTACTGGAACAGTCCGCCGGCCATGGCGGCCGCCCTGGCCTGCCTCAGGGTCCTGCAGCGCGAGAATGCCGTCGATACGCTGCGCGCGCGCGGTGAAGCGCTGACCAGGGGCCTCATCGAGGCCGGGAAGCGACACGGCATCGAGCTGCTGGCTTCCGGACCCCCGGCCGTGCCGTTTGTCAGTGTCGCGGACGATCCCAGCATGCGCCGCCAGCAGCGCTTCTGCGCCGAGGTCACGCGGCGCGGCGCGATATTTCACCCGCACCACAACTGGTTCATGTCCACCGCGCATACGCCCGAGGACATCGAATCGACACTGCGCATGGCCGATGCCGCGCTCGCGCAGATGCGCGACCAGCGAGCCTAGCGCCCTCACATTGACTTCTTTTGCTCAGGGCATTGACCTGATTAATGATTATAATATCGTTGCGAGTCCGTACCGGCGCACGCCGTGGACGGTCATTGGCAACGACAGCGCGGTATGTAACATGGCGCACGCGGATTATCCAAAGGAATGTCGATGCCAGATTTGAAACAAATCGTAGACTGGAATTCGATCCCTGCAGAGCGCCCCAGGCCGATTCCGCAGCGCGAAAATTGCCATTTCTACCACTGCATGTCGTTCCCTGATGGTGAATCGATCGACCGCATACATTGGGATCTGCGCGGACGATTTCAGCAGTACATCGGAGGCGTCAGCGTTGCAGGAAAGACCGTATTGGATGTTGGAACTGCGTCAGGCTTTCTTGCATTCGCCGCGGAACAAGCGGGCGCTCGGCGCGTCACCGCGATCGATGCCTCGGGCTCGAGCGAATTTGAGCGCGTGCCCTTCGCGGGTGCGTTGTTCAACCAGGACCGCTGGCTTTGGAATCGCAATAACTGGGTCTATCTGGAAACTCTGCAGAACAGCTTTTGGTATGCGCATGCCAGGTTCAACAGCAAAGTGGATGCGTACTACGGCCCGCTCGCGGATATCTGGACGTGGAACAGGCGCTTCGACATCATTATCCTGGGGGCGATCATAGAACACCTGTCGGATCCGGTGCAGGTGATCGGCAACCTGGCAAAGCTGGCCAGAGAAAAAATTATCATAGGGTTTACCAGCGTTATCGATTCCGACGATGCCTTCATGAGGCCGCAGCACGCCTGGGATCAACCCGAAATAAACTATGTCTGGTGGGAAATATCGAAAGGGCTCTATCGGCGGATCTTCCAGAATCTCGGGTTTGAGATCTCCATCGAGAAGGCTTCTGCATTTTGCTGGGAGCTGGACCCGCCGCGGGAGATTGAGAGGCCAACCATTGTTGCGAGACGAGTCCGGCAGGTGACTTAAATGAATCTGGCATCCCGATCGGGACCTCGCCTGGGCAATTTTCACCTGCGCGGCGTCTTAAGGCCGTAGTAGACGCACATTCCCCACTGCACCCACGCGCGCGGGACGAGTCGCACCAGGAACGGCGCAATGCGTGCCTGGAACACGCCGCCGATCGCGACGATGGGGCCGCGCAGCCGGCCTTCGACGATGCCGACGAGTGCATCGGCCACCTGCGCCGGATCCGGCGCACGATTCATGTTCACATCGATCGTCGCCCACGCCTTGTCGACGCCCGGCCGATAGACTTCGTCGAGAATCCCGATGCGCCGCGTCGATTCATGGAAGCTCGTCTTGAAGTCACCCGGCCGGACATCGACGACCTCGACTCCGCTGCCGGCCAGTTCCATGATCAGCCCTTCGCTCATCGCGCTCATCGCCGCCTTGCCCATGCTGTAGGGAACCATGAACGGCATCGGGAATTCCCCCGCCAGCGACGAGACGTTCACGATCAGACCAGCGCGCCGCGCCCGCATGTCCGGCAGCACGCCACGGATCAGGCGCTGGGGACCGAGCACGAGCGTCTGTAGCTGCGCGGCAATCTCGGCATCCGTGAACGACTCCAGCGCACCAAACACCCCGGCCCCCGCGTTGTTGATCAGCACGTCGAAATACGCGGCCTCCTTCAGCGCCTGGGCGAGTCCGCGGTCGATCGACGCCGGATCCTTCAGGTCTAGTGCTATCGGGTGAAATCGCTCGAGGACCGGCAGGCGACCCGCATCGCGGCTGGTGCCCCAGACCTCGTGACCGCGCGCGCACAAGGCGCGGGCTGCCAGCAGGCCAAAGCCGGCGCTCGCTCCGGTCAGCAATATCCGCTTCACGGCGACACCGAGTGCGCCCTGATGAACGCATCCCACTGAGGCCGGATCAGCGCTTCGTCATAGCGCCTGCACACCGCCGCACCCCTGCACAGCAGGCCATCGCGCCGCACCGCATTCGCCGGATCGATCACGGCCACGATCGCCCGGCAAAGATCAGGCACCGAATAAGGATTGAAATACTCGGCGGCATCCGCAAAGATCTCGCGGTGAGTCGGGATATCCGAGGCGATCACCGCGCCGCCGGACTTCATCGCCTCGATTCCGGGCAGGTCAAAACCCTCGCTCAGGCTCGGGCAGACCGTCGCGCGCGCATGCTTGTACAGCACCCGGATCTCCGCAGCACCCAGATCGCGAAGCAGGAACAACTCGCCGCGATCCAGCCACGGCCGCAACCGGCGCAGGATGCCCTCCTGGCGCAACCCCACGGGGCCGGCCATGACAAGCTTCAGCGCCGGGTATAGCTCCGCGCGGAGCCTCTCCCAGGCCAGCAGCAGGGCCAGGTGATTCTTGCGCGGCTCTATCTTCGCTACCATCAGCAGGTACTGTATCGGCCCCGAAGGCGCCTGCGCGGAGAAAACTTCGCGCGTGAAGACCGGATCGAGCGGTGGATCGAGCCGCGTGTTCAGTCTCGCGGCAATTATCTGCGGAACACGCTCCGGCATCGACGGCTCATCCAGGTAAAGGGGCGACACCATGTTGTGGATGGTGACCGAGCGGGCCTCGAGCTGCGGAAAAAATTCCAGCAGGTCCCGGCGCACCGCCTCGGAGACGCAGACGAACCAGGCTCCGCTTGCCACGTTCCGGCGCAGCGCCTGCAGGTGAAAGGCCTGGTGGTATTGCTGCCTGGAAATCGCGTGCGGCATCAGTATCGGTATCGCGTCATGATAATGAATGACGAGCTGAGTACCGCCGGAGACGGTTCCAGGATAAGGCGTTTCACAGATCATCATATCGAAGCCCGTGGTATCGAGCCGCGCGAATAACGGCCATCCGAGCCTGCCGGTGACATAGGCGCAGACATGCAGCGCATTCCACGGAATGCGCTCAACGCGAAAGGCCGCATGGGTGAGGGCATCGAAATCTGCGGCCGGCAGCGTCTTTGCAAACAGGCGGCGCCAGACGTAATCCGGAAAATACCGGGCGTCGAAGCGCGTCAGTTTCTGGCGCATGCCCAGCAGCCGGCCGATCGCCATCCGCACGATGGGCAACCCCGCCGCCCACGATGCGCCAGGTTCCTCCTCAAGCGTGATCACGACCTGACCGAGTCGATTGATGATGTCTTCGGGCCGCATGCGCAGCGGCTGGTCGCCGGGCGGCAGGCCAGCGGCCAGGTACCGATCGGCGGTCTGCAGCAAGCCCTCTACGTGCACCCCGTCGAGCGACGAGAGGCTGCGAAACAACAGCCGTGTCACCGATGCAAGCCCGCTGTGGTGCTCGAGCGCGGTGCGCATCTCGAGCAGAACCTTGACGGGGGATGCGTCCGTATTCATGGCGGAATTCGCGCCGCTGCCGACGCGTGCGCCAATGCGGCGTCAACCACCCTGAAATGCGCTTCCCACCCCGGCACGGGCCAGCCCGCCAGTCGCTGCATCTGCGCCGCGCGCCGCGGCGAATCCACGCCACAGTAATCGATGATCGCCTCGCGCCACAGCGTCGCATCCAGCGGGCCCAGGAAATCCGGCGCATCCCGTCCGATCTCGCGGAAAGCCGGTATGTCACTGCAAATAACCGGGATCCCCGACGCCAGCGCTTCGGCAAGGGGCAGGCCGAACCCCTCGACGAGCGACGGCAGCAGCACCGCGCGCGCGCGCCGCAGCAACGCCCCGACCGCCGTATCATCCAGGTGATTGTGCTCGACGATCAGGCCGTGCAGCTGGTGCGAGCGTTCGAGCACGTCAACGGCCTGCCCGCTCTTCCAGCCGCGTGCGCCGATGACCAGCAGACGCGGCGGAATCTTCATCGTGTTCGCGAGTTCCGCCCACAGATTGAACAACAGCAGGTGGTTTTTTTTTGGTTCGATCGTGCCGATGATCACGAAGTATGGCACCGAATCCGCGCCGGACCTATTCGCCGCGGAATCCCCGAGCGGGAATGCGCTGACGCCCGGAAGCGCAACAAAAATTCCCGGGCATGCGCGTGCACCAGACGCGAATGAATCAACATAGCGGCGGAAACTCGCCGCCGTGGTTTGCGAATTCACGATCAGCGCGTCTACGCAGCGGATGATGGTGCGCAGCATACGCAGGTGCCGCTGCACCATTCCGTCCTCCACGAACTCGGGATGCTCGACCGGAATCAGGTCGTGCAGGAACCCGACCACATGCGCACCAAAAAAACGGCGGATCCTAGCCAGGCGATGCTCATTCGAGAGTTCGTGGTGCGAGACCACCAGGTAGACAGGCGGTGCACGATGACGCTTCAGCCGCAGGCGCAGTTCCCAGCCCATCATCCAGTGCGCACCCAGCAGCAGAGTGGCATATAAATCGACGATTCCGCGCGGACGCGGCTCTTGCCTGCCGGTGGCGCTTCCCCGCCAGCGCGCAGCGACCTTCTGCACAAAGCGCCGCGCGCAGTTCGTCCTGAGGCCAAACACCCATCCCCTGACATGGACGACGGCATAGGCGGGCCGGCCTCCCGTACCATCCTCGATAAAATGCCGCGCATAGGCCAGTTCGATCCGATCGATGCCACTCGGACCTGAGCGGTGAGCGCGCCCGATCAGGCGCGTGATATCCAGCAGCAGCGGGGCCCGTGCCGGATCCGGCTGTGCCGTCGATTCATTGTGCAAGAGAATATTACCCTGGCGACGCGAGGAGCGGGACCTCCGAGGAACACAAGTTACAGAAAGGGCTCACCGCGCTCAACCCCTGGGGCCATGATACTGTTGGCTCGTGAGCGCATTATTGATCGTCTGGCTGCTGACGGACCTCGTTGCCACCTACGGCGTGTGGCATTTCTGGCGGCACCTGGTGGCGCTCGAGCCGGCCGCAAGCTCGCCGCGCGTCGCGATCCTCGTTGCCATCAAGGGAGTGAGCGCCACGACAGAACCGTTCCTGGACTCGATATGCCGCCAGCGATATCCGGACTACCGGCTGATCTTTGCCCTGGAATCCACCGTTGACCCGGCGCTCGCGCCGCTCGAATCGCGGCGCGTGAGGGCCCCGGGCACCCCGGCGATCGACATTGTCATCGCCGGGCCCGCGACACGACGATCGCAGAAGGTCCATAACCTGCTGGCCGCGCTTGGGCAACTGAGCCCGGAGGACCGTATTGTCGTATTCGCCGATGCAGACACGCTGCCGCACCCGGACTGGCTCGGGGACCTGATCCGGCCCATCGCCACCGGCGAGGCCGCCGCCAGCACCGGTTACCGCTGGCTGCTGCCGCAAGACCGTCGGACGGCAACTCTGATCGGCGCGGCGGCCGACCTGTCGATCACGACATCGGCACGATCCCGGCACTGGAACGTCTGCTGGGGCGGCTCGACCGCCGTCAGGCGAGAGGCGCTCGATATGATCGACCTGCAGTCGGTGTGGGACCGCGCCGCATCGGACGACCTGACGCTGACCCGTGCCTTGCGGGCCGCGAAATTCCGGATCAATTCTCCCTTGCGGGCACTGGTGCCAAGTCCGATCGCGCATTCATGGTCGAGTCTGTTCAGTTTTGCGCGTCGCCAGCACCTAATGGTTCGAACCTATGCACCCCGGCACTGGCTGCTGGGCGGGTTCACGTTGTGCGTACCCGTGATCGGCACGGCAACGGCCCTGATAGCGCTGGCCCATGGCAATCGATTCGCGGGCGGCACCCTGCTGGCGTGTGTCGCGATGCTACAGCTGCGCTCGCATATCCGGCGCCGGATCGCGGTACGCGTGTTGCCCGCCAACGCACAGGCAACGGCGCAGGCGACAATCCGGTTTGCATCCTGGGCGTGGCCGGTCGTGCACGTCGTGCACTGCCTGGTATTTTTGTCGAGTTGTGCCGGACAGCGCTTCGCGTGGGCGGGGATCCGCTATTGCCTGGAGGGGCGCAACGTGCGGGTCATAGGCAGGACGGAGCACGATGCGGCGCGAACGGAAGCCGACTGAAAAATGGCGCATGAATTTCGCGTAATTCCTTGCAAATATTGAACAAATGTCCGATTATTAGGGGCTGAATTTTACCCCCGCAAAGGCGCACCGTTGAGCCATTCACCACCGACAAACGCCGGTTTGCAACTGTCCGCCGCGCCTGAGCCACTTATGCGATCTGCACGAGCCGCCTGTCTGGCGGTCCTGGCATCGGTCGCTCTGTCGGGCTGCTTCAGTATCCTGCCGACGGTCGGTCCGACGCGTCACCAGGTCGAGAACGTCAGGGCGAAAGCCGATGCGGCGGCGATCCAGTTCATCAATGTCGACGATGCCATCACGCAGCGACTCGCCAGTCAGCGGAAATTGCATTTGTTTTCCGAGGCCCTCGGCAACCAGCACATAGGCTCCCGCACCGTGGGGCCCGGCGATCTGCTGGAGGTGACAATCTGGGAGGCGGCGCCGGCCACGCTGTTTGGAGTCGCGCCCTCACCGGGGACCGCAGTCGGGATTTCGACATCGCGTGCAACGACGCTGCCGGAACAACCGATCGACGATGACGGCACCATCTACGTGCCGTTTGCAGGGCGGATTCCGGCCGCCGGCAAGAACCTGCAGCAGATCGAGGCGGATATCGTCGCGCGCCTCGTCAAGAAGGCGAACCAGCCCGAAGTGCTGGTGCGGCTGACGCATAACTTCGCGTCCAACGCCACCGTCGTCGGCGAGGTGAATGTCAGCACCCGCGTATCGCTGGTGCCGGGAAACGAGCGTCTGCTGGACGCGCTGGCTGCCGCCGGCGGCGTGCGCCAGCCGGTCAACAAGACGACAATCCAGCTGACGCGGGCCGACAGCGTATTCTCGCTGCCGCTGGAGACGATCATCCGGGATCCGCATCAGAACGTGCCATTGCTGCCCGGCGACGTCGTCACCGCGCTGTTCCAGCCCTTCAGCTTCACGGCGCTGGGCGCTTCCGGCAAGAACGAGGAAGTCAATTTCGAAACGCAGGGCATTTCGCTGGCGCAGGCGATCGCGCGTTCGGGTGGCCTCATCGACGAGCGGTCGAATGCGCGCGGCGTGTTCATATTCCGGTTTGAGCCCGTGGGAACCATGGACTGGCCGCATCAGCCGGTCAAGACGACCGCCGACGGCCGCGTGCCGACGGTATTTCGCATTGATCTGACTGATCCGCAGAGCCTGTTCCTGATCCAGAACTTCCCGATGGAAAACCGCGATGTACTGTACGTCTCGAATGCGCCGATCACCGAGGTGGAGAAATTCCTCAATGTGCTGTTCAGCGTGGCCTACCCGATCCTGACCGCCAAGAGCGCGGGCCTATGATCAGTAATCGCCTGCACCTGATCTGGGCCTGGCTGCGTGCCCATTGGCTGTTTTCCGTCGTGGTGATTGCCCCGACGCTGCTGTCGACGATTTATTTCGGGCTGATTGCCTCCGATGTCTACATATCGGAATCGCATTTCATCGTCAGCAGCCCGGAAAGCTCCATGCCGACCGGGGGCATCACCGAGTTGCTGATGGGCGCCGGCTTGTCGCACGGGCACAGTGACTCCTTCCAGGTGCGCGACTACGTCCTGTCCCGGGATGCGCTGCATGAACTCACCCGCAAGCTGAAAATCGAGAATATATTCGGACGTCCTGAAACCAGCATCATCGACCGGTATCCGGGCCTGATCTACGACAGGAGTTTCGAGGAGCTGTACAAGTACTACGGCAAGCACGTGTCGGTCGACGCCGACCCCATATCCTCGATCTCGGTACTTAGCGTACGTGCGTACACGGCGGAGGACGCGCGGGCAATCGACGCCGAGCTGCTGGACATGGCCGAGCGCTTCGTCAATACGCTCAATGACCGCAGTCGCCAGGACCTCATCCAGTTCGCCGACAACGAGGTCCGGATCGCCTCCGAAAAAGCCAAGGACGCGGCGGTGGCGCTGCTCGTCTACCGCAGCCATCAGACCGTGTACGAACCCAACAAGCAGGCCGCGCTGCAGCTGGAGGAAGTTGCCAAGATCCACCAGCAGCTGATTTCAACCGAGGCGGAAGTCGCGGAAATCAGGAAGCTGTCGCCGGACAATCCGCAGATCGGCGCGCTGGAGAGTGCCGCGGACCTGCTGCGCAAGATGATCGTCGAGGAGACCGGGAAAGTCACCAGTCCCAGCGGATCCTTCAGCGCGCGGGCACCTGCCTTCGAGCGGCTCCAGCTGGACGTGGAATTTGCCGACAAGCAGCTGGGCATGGCGCTCGCCGAGCTGGAAAGCGCGCGCGCCGAAGCCCAGAAAAAGCAGATTTACCTGGAGCGCGTGACCCAGCCCAGCGTTCAGGATAAATCCATGGAGCCGCACCGGATCCGCGCGATTTTCACGGCTTTTGTCGTCAGCCTGCTGGTCTGGGGTGTCGCCAGCATCCTGATCGCGAGCGTTCGCGAACACGCGGACTAGGAACACGCATGGACGACAGCAAGGAAACTTCGCTGGCCCAATGCTTCGTCATTCAATGTCGGGTCGTGCATGCACTGTTCCTGCGTGAGTTGATCACGCGTTTCGGCCGCGACAACCTGGGCGTCCTGTGGCTGGTCGGCGAGCCGATGCTCTTCACGCTCGGCGTGGCCACGCTGTGGAGCAATGCGGGCCTTGCGCATGGCGGCAATGGAATTCCGATCGTTGCCTTCGCGGTGACCGGCTATTCTTCGGTGCTGATGTGGCGCAATTCCGCCTCCCGCAGCACCCATTCGATCCAGGCTAACCGGCCCTTGCTGTTCCATCGCAGCGTCATGGCGATCGACGTCCTGCTGGCGCGCATTGCACTGGAGGTGATTGGAGCAACGGGCTCCTTCATATTCCTCGGCATATTCTTCACCTATATCGGCTGGATGCCGGTACCGGACAACATGGGACTCGTCATGGCGGGATGGGTCATGCTTGCCTGGTTTGGTGCCGCACTCGCGCTGCTGGTCGGCGGGGGCAGCGCATACTCGGACCTTGTCGAACGGCTGTGGCACCCCATATCCTACTTGCTGTTTCCGATGTCAGGCGCGGCCTTCATGGTCGAATGGCTGCCGGAAAAGCTGCGCAAAATTGTGCTGTACCTGCCGATGGTGCACGGCGTCGAGTTGTTGCGGCATGGCTATTTCGGCAGCGTCGTCAAGACGCATGAGGATGTCACCTATATGGCCGCATGCTGCCTGGTCATGAGCCTGTTCGGCGTTTACGTGGTGCGCGAGGCCGGCCACAGGCTCGAATTCTGATGTTGACGCTCGAGCATGTCAGCAAGACCTACGACAGCCGCCATGGCCGCCGCCAGATCCTCAAGGACATCAATTTCACGCTCGCCCGTGGCAGGAATATCGGCATTCTCGGCCGCAATGGCGCCGGCAAATCGACGCTGATCCGGCTGATCAGCGGCGCCGAGCGACCTACCTCCGGGCACATCCGACGCGGCATGCGGGTCTCATGGCCGCTGGCCTTCACTGGCACCTTCGCGCATAACCTGACCGGTCTCGACAACCTGAAATTCGTCTGTCGTGTCTACAACGTTGACCACAAGAGGGTCCTGCCGTTCGTCGAGGACTTCACCGAACTCGGACCGCAGCTGCGCGAGCCCGTCATGCATTATTCGCACGGCATGTCGGCAAGGCTGGCATTCGCGCTGTCCATGGCCATCGAATTCGACTGCTTCCTGATCGACGAAGCGATGGTGGTCGGCGATGCCCGTTTTCATGCCCGCTGTTACGACGAGCTATTCCGCAAGCGCAAGGATCGTTCATTCATACTCGTCAGCCACAACGCGGTTCAGATCAAGGAACACTGCGAAAATGCGGTCGTCCTGCATGAAGGTCATCTGTTGCAGTTTCCGACGGTTGACGCCGCCTACCAGTTCTACGAGAACATACCGATCATTCCGCCCCAGCCTGGCGCACGCTAGCCGACGACCGGCTTTGCGCAAACGGCAAGGCAGCATGCCCATGTCCAGCATACGAATACTTGTTGACCTGCGCCCCGCCCTCGAGGGCCACGCAGGAATTCCCCAGGAGACCCGCCTGCTCTTCCGGGTCCTGTCCCGTATCGATGGCATTACGGCCGAGGGGCTGCTGCAGCATAACTCTCATTTCCTCGCACCGGGGCTCTGCGACGCAGCCGGCGACGATGCCTGCCCGCTTGCACCGGACCGGCAGATCGACGCGCTGGGCCGCGTTGTCATATCGATCGATCAGTCGGTCCATCCATTGAGCCGTTCTGAGCGCACGCTGACCGGCCTGCACACGATCGCGATGGCCCTGCGCGCCAAGATGGGCGGAACGCAAAGACTGTCCCGCTTCGAATGCCGATACTTCCGTGATTTCATCTGGCGCAGGCTGTTCGCCCGCACGCTGCCACCCGAGGACATGGACCAGGTTCTGAATCACCACTTCCGGATCATGCAGATTCCATCGAGCGCGCTGCACATCTGCGCGAATGTCACGAATCGCATGGGCGGGTCGATATATCCGCGCCTCGACACCCGCAATTTCGACCTGATGATCGCGCAGACGCCATACCCTGGCAGCGTGGCCGCGAATACGCGGATGCTGATCCGATACCATGACGCCGTTCCGCTACTGATGCCCGACACCATTGCAAACCGGACTTACCATCACCAGGTGCATTTCAAGGCGCTGCGGCACAATGTTGCCACTGGCGCCTGGTTCGCATGCGTCTCTGATGCGACGCGGCGCCAGCTGCTGTCGGTTTTCCCGCAGGTTGAGGAGCGGTCGCTGACGATTCACAACATCCTCGCGCACCACTATTTCAATGAAGAGCCGGCAGCGGAGCGGATAAGCGACATTCTCGATGCGCGGCTTCACACCGACATAAGCCCGCCGCTCGATGTTGCCGATATTCGCCGCCGGCTGCATGCGCTGCGCGGGCCGGTGCCGCTGCAATATGTCCTGATCGTCTCGACGATCGAGCCGCGCAAGAATCACCTGGCCCTCCTGTCTGCCTGGGAGATGCTGCGTTCCACGCGGTTTCCCGCGTTGAAGCTGGTCGTCGCCGGCGCACCCGGATGGCACTCCGCGGAGGTCCTGGACGCGCTGCGCCCGTGGCTCGACCGGGGCGAGGCTTTTTTGCTGTCGGACCTGCCGGCCGAGGAATTACGGCGGCTGTACAAGCACGCGCGTGCGACGGTGTGCCCGAGTTTTGGCGAGGGCTTCGGCTTTTCCGGGGTGGAGGCGATGGCCTCGGGCGGCGCCGTTGTCGCCTCGGATATTGAAGCGCATAGGGAAATTTACCGTGACGGCGCGGCCTTTTTCAATCCGTACAGCGTCGACGAACTGGTGCGGGCCATCGGTGACCTGATCGATCCCGTGCACGGCAACTATCGCGCGGAGCTGTGCGCGCGGGGTCAGTCCGTTGCGAAGCGCTACGCATTCGACGCGATATCGCCGCAGTGGCAGGCGTTTCTCGACTCCGGAAAATGGCGCCAAGCCGCGTGAGCGGGCCTGGTCAGTAAGAGTTGTACCACGCATCCGGCTGCGGCGCCGGCGCTATAAAAATATTCCCCATGTCAAAACCCGGATGGAATGCCGGGTCGTTGTCCAGCAGCTCGCTCCAGCGTTTCAGGAACATCGCCACCTGGTCCCCCCGGGGCAGGGTGTCGCCGCGGGAGGCTTTTTCGTAGTGCAGCAGTTCGGCAAACGGCGTATAGATGATCTTGTAGCCGAGGATTTTCATCCGCAGGCACAGATCGACATCGTTGAACTCCAGCGAAAAGCTCTCGTCAAATCCGTTGAGCAATTCGAGCACCGTGCGCCGGGTCGCAAAGACCGCACCGGTAACCATCGACCACTCGCGGTGAACGAGGGCCCAGTCATTGTAAGTCACGTCCTGGGCCGGCTGCCCGATCCAGGCATGCACGCATGCGCCCAACAGGCCACCCGGCATCCCTGCATGCTGAATCCGTCCATCGCCGTACAGCAGCCTCGCGCCAACCCCGCCGACGTCCTCGTTCATCGCGAAAGTCAGCAGCCCACGCAGCCAGCCAGGCTCGCGCACGACCACATCGTCGTTCATCAGGATCACGTATTCGGTGTCCGCCAGCCGCCACAGCGAATTCATCTTGGCCGCATAATTGAACACGGCGCCGGGCGGGCGCCGGGTGTCGACGCGCCGGATGCCGAACGGATAGGAGCGGCCGGCGTAGATCGATTCATCCTGGATATCGTCGCCGACCAGGACGCTGATGCGATCCATCGGCCAATCCGTAAGGGAAAGACTATCCAGGAAATTAATGATATGCGGCTGGCCGAAACTGACGTCCGGTGTCTGCAGTTGCCGGGCCTGCTGCGTAGGAATCACCAGCGTCACGTCGGGGAACGTCGTGAAGCGGCGACGCAGCTGCAGGGTCTCCCGGGTCAGTCCGGGCGCCACTTCCAGCATATGTCCGGAGCCGCCAATCCAGTGCGTCACCGCGACCAGACGATCCTCGATCAGCGGCTTCGGGCGTCGACCTTCGTGCGCAACCAGGACGACCGGTATTCGCTCGATGCCGACTCCATCGCGAATGGCGCGCAGCAGCAGATCGTAAACGATGGCCGTGTGCGCCTCTGCGCGGAAGCCGCCCAGGCGCCTGAACACCGAGCGTGCCACCAGGACCGGCGACCCGATATAGTCGTCGGCGATCAGCAGCGACAGGTTGACCGCGGGCTTTAACTGCAGGCCCTTCGCACCACTTCCCAGGTTTTCGACCTCGTCGGCATAATAGATGCCGACGTCGCGGCGGATCGCGGCATAACGTCGCAGGACGCCGGGAAAGTCCGGGCAAAGCCGTGCATTTGCCGGCGCGATGACCAGCCATGGATCCAGGTCTCCGCGATCCGGCGCGAGCAACCCCGCCTGATCGGGCATGCCGCGACTATCGAGCGGAACCGGAATCAGCTCCGGCGCATCGGCGATAACATGCCAGGACGGGTGCAGCTGCACGCTCAGATTCCCAGAACGGCCGCTACGGCCCGCTGCATCGAACGGCCAATCGCAGTTGAAGAGTAATTCGCCTGGATGCGTTCCCGCGCGGCCGCGCCGATCGACAGGTCACCAGCGGCGATTCTCTGTGCCGCCTCCCTGAGTGCGCCGGCAAGTGCCGTCGTATCAACGTCCGCCCAGACGTTGCCCTGTGTGTAATGGCCATGATCCTCCGTCAACGTATGTAGTGCATATGTCACCGGGTAACCGCAGGAACTGTCAACGAAATCCCGGCTGCCGCCATAATCCGTCGCCACCACGATCTTTCCGATCGCCATGGCCTCGGCAATCGTCATTCCGAACCCTTCCGAGCAATGGGGCGAGGCGTAGATATCCGCCAGATTCATCAGTATTTCCATCATTGCCGAATCAAAGGACTTATCGATCAGGATTACGCCGGGTGTCTGCTGGGCCGCGTCCTGCAGACGCCGCCCCTGAGCCGGCAGATCAAACAGATTCTTGGTCTTGAGCACCAGCGCCCAACCGCTGCGGGCGAGACCGGAAGCCTCGAACGCGGCGATCAGGCCCATCGGATTCTTGCGTACGAGGTAACTGGCGCCGTCGAAGCAGTACAATATGACGCGCTGATCGCGCGTCAGGCCGATTTCATCACGCATGGCCTGCCACATGATCCTGTCGGTGGCCGCCGGCCGGACCGCGATGAAATAGGGAATTACCTCAACAAGCGCCTTGGCTGACTTTCCAAAGACGCTGGCACAGTATTCGCTCGGCGCCCAGATGGAGTCGACCGCGTCGAAGCCCGGATACCAGTTTTCCGGAATCCTCTGCGTTTCCCAGACCCACGCGCCGATAACCTTGCGCGCCCGGGAAATGATCGCGCGATGCTCATCGCTGAGCAGCCCGGGCCAGGCATCGGGATTCAGATGCAGGATAACGACATCGGCGGGCCCCGAAAAGGAGAGGCAATCGACCATCGGCGCCATTCGCTTGTGAACATGGAACGGATAGCGGATCGGATGCACATTGACCAGAAAATCCGTGTGCCACAACGCGGAGATATATCCCCTGCTCGCAAACCCAAGGCCGTTGTCGAAGTTCCACGGGCCGATGAATGCCACCCGTAGTGGTCGCGAAGGCGGAGAACGGGGCCCCTCGAGCAGCGCGGCTGCACCCGAGCCGACCTCGCCCTGCGGGCCCGGATCAATGGCCGCAGGCCTCGCGAGCAGCTCCAGGGTTCGGTCGACGAGGCTCACGTCATACCCTTCCCGGCCCAGTATCTGCCGCCAATCGGACCTGTCGACGTCAGCAAAGGCCCCGCTCAGGGCTCCCACCTTGACGAACGGAAAACCTGTTGCAATCAGCTCCTTCCACCTGAACAGGGTGTTGTTGTCCTGACCGGGTTCGACGATCGAATCGGCCAGACCGAACAGGAACTCCACTTTCAGTCCACGATCCCGCAGGTGCGGAGCGAGCTGGATTTCGTAGGCCTGGATGACCGCGTCCTTATCGCCAAGGCAGGATATTGAATTGATGAACCTGTGGAATGGTATCGAGGCAAGCGCCCTGGCCTTGAACGCCAGGAAGTAACTCTGGATATGCCATTGATGCTCCTTGCTGTCCGTCAGCCCGATCACATCGGATTCGCTGCTGCGGATCCGCTGCACGATATGCGCGAATCGTTCGTCGTCGAACGGCCCGAAAACGCTGTCATTCAGCAGGTACAGGATCGGAGCGGAAAATATGACCGGATGCAGCTGCAGCACATGCGCCCACGCGGCAAAATCGAATCCCTTGTTCTCCCTGACGAACAGGCCGCCCAGCAGTGACATCGTCTCGTCCGCGAGCGTCCTGACCTGACCGTCAGCCGCGATGACCAGGATTACGCCGATGCCCTGGCGCCTGAGCGCCGCAATGTAGTGAATGACGTGTGGCTTGATATGGCCGTCCGGGGAATGGGAGACAAAGACGGCAGTCTCGCCGGATACTTCGGGAGCTTTGAGGCAGTGAATGGCGTAGTTCGAGACAGGGCTGGAGTTTGCCCGCGCAAACTCCCGGGCTTCGGCCACCGTGAAGGGCCAGCGCCCCTCCTTTTGTCCGTACAGAAGAAAGTGAACCAGCGGATTGTAGCCCGACTGCCTTACATCGGCATATCGCGACAAATACAGTGCGGCATCGAAATCCTTGCTCGGCGAGCGGCCTTCGAACCCCCCTTTCGTGATGAAGTGATCGAGCAGATCAACTGAATCATCCAGTCGCGGCATCTGGTCCCGATACCAGTCCGGATCAAACAGTTCTGAGCCCGCAACCAGCTCGCGCAGGCCCGACATATCCCCGATGGCGGCTCGCGTGGCTACTTCCGACTGGCGAATCTCCTCATGCAGCATTTCATCGACCGCCCGCAGCCGGTTTTCAAAGATCGAATTGCCTTCCGTCCCTGACAGGCCGCGGATGATCCACCCCACCAGAGGCAGCTTCGAAAGCCGGTACAGGATGACGGCCCGCGCCAATCCCGGAGGATCGGCCGCCAGCTCCCGCGCTTCCTTGGATGAAGACAGTTCCCAGAGGATCTGGATCCTGGGCTCACCGTCGAGCAACCGCGGCAGATAAAAGGAAACACCAGCGTCATCGGGATCCCGCAGCAGCAGCAGGCGGTACGCGCCTGTCACGAACCGCTTGCCATGCAGTTGCATCAGATCGTCGAGGTCACCGACCACATGCGCCGGCTCCGCGCTGCCTGCGGCGACGGGCATATCCGAGTCGTCCAGGCCGGTCATGCTATTTGCAATCCTCGATAGAGACGGTACGCGCAGGCCCCGCTCCCCGCTGGCGGCGGACCTTGCAAGACGGGCGAACCAGCCGCTCCGACTCTTTTTGACCGGTTGCGCGGCGGCACGGATCAGTGATTCTTCGCGTACAGCGCCTGTTCAATCGCGCGCAAACGCCGGTCGATTGCGGAGTCGCCTTCGACCCTCGCAAAGACGCGAAAAACAATGCCAATCAATGGCATTCTCGACAAACGGAAGGTCCGGACGGCGGACGCAAGGCCTGGCACATTCACGGCCAGGGTGCGGGCCTCCTCGGATGAGGCAATTTCCGCGAGCAACTGTATTTTGGGGGTTCCGAGCATCAATCGGGGCAGGTAGTGCGACAGTCCACTCTCATCAGGCTTGCGCTTCAGCAGTCGGCCGTAGGCACCGACAAAAAATTGGACTCCGTTCAGGCGCAGCAGTTCCCTCAGGCCGAGCGTCGCGGCCGGCGGAACCGTATCCGCGATTTCGCCGTCGAATTCACCCGTTGACTTGACCGCGGGCGCCATCATGGCATCAGGCCTGAAATACCGTTCATCGTTCCTCAGCACGCAAATGATTTTCTGCAGCATGCTCAGTTTCTGCAGCCGGGTCAAACACTGTTCGGCCGCCTGGAATCTCTGCATGGCGGCGCTCAGCTGCCGCTCCAGCGTCTCCGTCTCGACGGTCTTGCGATCGATTTCGGCGCTCAGCTCGCTGCGCTCCTGGCCCGCTCGATCCAATCGAAGCGTTGTGTCGGCGAGCAGCGACCTGGTCTGGGCCGACTGGGTCCTCAGCTGATCGAGCTCGGCTGTCACAGCGTCGCGCTGCTGTCCGACGGCCGCCAGTTGCGCCTTTGTCCGGATTATTTCATTACCGAACGCTCGGTTGGCTGCCAGCGCCGCATCGCGGTCCCGGGCGGTCCCGTCGATCAATGCGTCGAGCCCGGCCAGCCGCGACCTGGCCTCGTCGCGCTCCCGCTCCACGCGACTGCGGGCCGCGTCCAGATCCGCGTAGACAGGTCCGTAAATCCGCTCCGTCCTGAGGAAGTCGGCGCGAATGGCATCAAAGATCCCAAGCGTCTCCTTGGAGCCGGGATTCGTTACAAGAGATCTCATCGCGGCATAAGTCCGGTCCACATAATCATTGCCGGAATCACTGCCGGCGCTGTCTCCCTCCTTCGCACGATGATGCCTGAGGTCCGGGCTCAGGAACTTTTCGACCTCCACGCGCACCTGATCCGTCAGTCTCGGCCAGGTTAACTCGAGCTGAGTTGCCATCCTGACCACTTCGTGCTCCCAGCCCGCGACGAACTCCTGCCAGAATACAAATGTCCGCGGCAGGTCCCGGGAGTATTTTTCTGCATCCAGAAAGTGCCGGGCCCAGATCAATCTCGTCGTATTTTTCGGCAGTGCGTCCCTTTTATGCAGCGAATCCGCCACTTCATCCGGGTGGCGGATCGGGATGACATGGCAGACACGAAAGCGTGATTTTGCCAGGACCAGTTTCCAGAATGGCAGCACCTTGGCAAATCGCGGGTCCTTGAGCACGATAAACGTCGCCGCGCCGTACTCCTCAGCCAGGATTCGCTGCGCCTCATCCGCGTACCGCTGGAAAATCGGATTGTCCGGCCACTCATTGTTGACGGACCGCCAGTCAAACCAGTAGGTGCCGGAGTCTGACAGGAGCCTGTCGTTGAGCGACACTATCTTTTCCGATTCGAAGAAGCCGCGCGGATTATCGGGCTGCGGCGGCAGCATATGGGCCGGTACATTGGCCCCGAGCATGTGCACGACGCCGGCCATTGACGAGGTTCCACCGCGATGCATCCCGCTGATGATTATTGCCGTCTTTTTTTCGCTCATCTCAACTTGCGGATTTATATGTGAATTTGGCCGGTCGATGCAGCGCTGATTCTAACCGCCGGGACATGTCCGGTCCACCCGATACCGCGTCCTCGCCCGCTCCTTGCGGGAATTGCACCAATTGATCAGACTCACACGATGAACGAAACGGCCGAAAATCAGCCACCGCCGGAGCATCGCGCCGTCGGTACCGAAGCCAGCAAGACGATTGCCGCAAAGCATCGCAGCGGCTTTGTGGCCCGCTTCCTGTCCGGCGCGAATATCCTCGATATTGGCTATCGCGGCTATCTGCACGACGCCGTCCCGATCGTGCCGCAGGCCATCGGCATCGACCTCGAGTATCCGGGCTACGACGGAAAGACCCTGCCCTTCGAGGATTGCAGCCAGGATGCCGTGTTCTCGAGCCACTGTCTGGAACACATCGACGATTACAGGGGTGCGCTGCGTGAGTGGCATCGGGTACTGCGGGTCGGCGGATTCATGATCATAGCGGTGCCTCACCAGTTCCTGTACGAAAAGAGATCTTCGCTCCCGTCCCGCTGGAATCAGGACCATAAGCGCTTTTATACCCCTGCCTCGCTGATGGCGGAGGTGGAGTCGGCGCTCGTGCCCAACACCTACCGGTTGCGCCATCTGTGCGACAACGATTGGCAGTTCACCTATATGAACCCTCCCGAGGTTCACTCGGGTGGCTGCTACGAAATCGAGATGGTGCTTGAGAAAATCGCGGAGCCGCCCTGGAAAATCATTCCGGACCTCGTCAATATCGACATTGCCCCGCAATCCGAACTGATCGGGTGGATCGGCTTCAGCGCCGCTGAGCCCGAATTCCGCTGGACGGACGGCAAACGGGCCTCCATGCAATTCCACCTTTCTGCCGAGCAGGCGGCAGCGGCACAGGCGTTCAGCTGCAGCGTAACGATCACGATTGATACCTTCGGCAGGCAACGTATCCGCGCCAGGCTGAATGGGGTTATGGTTTGCAACAGGGCGTTTCACGGACACAACCTGCTGCTCGATATACCAACCGACAACCTGCGCCAGGGACCCAATGCTCTCGAATTTGACCTGCCGGATGCGACCCGCCCGGCCAGCGAGGCAGACCCCCGTCATCTGGGCTTTGCGGTCAGGAACATCAGATTCGTGCGGGTTCCCCGCCGAGGCGCTCCGGAACCGGGCGGAATCGGCAGCGCACTCCGGCGCCTGTTCCGGCGCGCGTAAGTCGCCCCACCAGCATGCCGAAGTACGTCATCCACGTCGGGCCGTCCAAGACCGGCTCCAAGTACCTGCAGAGCATGCTTTTTCATTCCCGCGAATCGCTTCTCGCCGATGGCATCAACTATGCCAATAACTGGTGGACGCGGCCGTATCACATTTCGCATGACCCGCTGTTGCGCGTAATGCGGGACGGGCGCTACGGGGAGGTGAAGGCGGCGTTCGGACAGCTGAACTCCAGCGGTTGCCGGATCGTGGTTCTATCATGCGAGGGCTTCGCGGACCTGACGCCAGAACAATTCGAGGTCCTGCGCGATGCAATCGGGGCAAACCCCGTCGAACTGGTCTATTTCTGCCGTCGCTGGAGCGAACGCATTCCCTCCGACTGGAAACAGTCCGTGCAGATGGGACTGTTCGCGAACTATCCCGAATTCTATGTCGACTACATTCGCCACGCGTTGTATTCCGGCTCCGTCAATTACAGTCTCGTCTGGGCGATCATAGCGCGGATTTTTGGACGCAAAAGCCTGAAGCTCGTTTCCTACAGCAACCTGCGTGACAAAAACATTGATTTATTCCGCTATTTTGCCGCGACATTTCTGCAATGGAACGGCGACGCCGGAGTGCGCAGGGAACTGATCATGGACCACGCGTCGCCAGATACATTCGACACGGAAATTCTGCGGGCCCTGAACTGGATTGAATTTCAGGCCATCGGGCGACACCGGTCCAACCTGCGCATCAAGTTCATCCAGAAGCGACCGGAGTTCGATACCCGGGTACTGCACGCACTGATGGCGGACGACATCGGCTCGCTCGAACTGAGCGATGGCGCGGAAGCCTTCCGGCTTTCGCGCAAGGAAATGAGCAGGTTCGCCGACTGCCTCGTCCCAAAGACGTTCTTTCGCAAAAAGCCGTTCGAACTGCGTGCCGTCTCGGTGCCCTATGTCCGCGGCAATTATCTGCTCAAGGAAGGTGCGGTCGCGGAGTTGCGCACCCTGTATAAGCGCCTCGATGAAATGCCCTCCGATGCCCCCAACCTGAGCTGAACGGCGCGCCATCTGCTCATCGCCATCGGATCAGGGAATCTCTCCAGCGCGCGCCGGGGCCGAGTATGACCGCTCCGTCCGCGGCATCCACGGCAATCTTCAGTTTCCGCACCGCGAGGCCAAGCAGGCGCGGATCGCCGTGACCGGGGCTGCGGGCGTCCGGCAGCTGCAATTCCAGCCTGTTCAGGCCATTGCGCAGATTGCTGACCGGGACGGCCAGCAGGATGCGCCGGCCTGACCTGACGACGTCACGCGCATGGAGCCCATTGAACGATACGCCGATGCGCTGCCGCTTGTAGGTATCGAAGAACAGCAGCAGGCGCGCCGTGGCCGGTACATCGTCTTCGCCTTCCACGTAGAACTGCATCGTCGCCGCGTTCCCGTCCGTCCAGCGAAAATCCCTCTCGGCCGCACTGAATCCGACCCACTCGATCGCTCTCGAGTGATGATTGATGGCCGTATTGACCATCCTGTCGCATGCGGCGTCGGCATCCGTCAACGCCGAATACGCCGGGTGATTCAGTGCAATGACCCTGGATACCGCGAGCCATGACTGCCGGTCACCCGCCGGCAGGCGCCCGCCAAGATCTGCTATCAGCCCCCTGACGATGTCGTCATCGCTGCACTGCAAAGCGGCGCCATCGGCGGTGCCGGCCAGCACTTCGAGGGACTTGCGGTAAACGTCGTCCGCGGATATATCGCCAAGACAGAAATTATCGTATGGGCAGTCAGCTTTCGTGCCGAGGTGGCACGGCGCACAGGTCGCACCACGATGGATCACGATGCTGTCGTGGAACTGCGGCCCCCATTCCGCCGACAGTTCATGGCCGGAATAAATGCCGATGGTCGGCACGCCGAGATACGAAGCCAGGTGGATTCCGCCCGAGTTATTTGCAATGCACAGATTGCTGCTGGCCAGCAGCTTCGTCAGCGAGGAAAAATCAAGGCCGACGTGCACCGTGAGGCGCGTGCCGCTCTCGAACCCGTACTGCGCGGCCTCGGCTTTGTTGACGAAGAATATCTGCACGTCCGTGACCGCAACGGATGCCAGGAAGGCGCCAACCAGCTGCCGGACGTTTTGCGGGTCCCACTCCCGCGCATCGGTGCCCGCCTTCGGAAATATCGCCACCCTGCCCCTCTGGCGCGCCACCCCGACGGCAATATCCGGCAGGGACACGAAGTCATTGACATCCGCGGGAAGCGCATCGACCAGACGCAGAATCTGCTTGCCGATCGGAATGCTGTTCATTGGCGTGCGGATGTGCGCGCCTTCCTTGTAGACCCTCAGCATGATGTCAAGACCCTGATCGATCGCCGGGTCGAGCGTCTGGTAGCCGATCTTCAGCTGGGCATTCGTCTGCACCAGCAGGAAGCGACTGTCCGGCTGGCGGCGCAGATCGATCGCCATGTCGTAGACGTCCAGCGCCCGCAGCAGGGCCGACAGCTCGGCGTCATTGAGAGACGCTTTTTCCGAAGACTTGCGCTTGAAGTAATCAAAGGCATGGACGTTGCGGAACAGGTTCAGCGCGCGCGCGGCCCCAACGTTCCAGCTGCCGACGACGATATCGATCGCTGCATCAGGGTACCTGGCCCGCAGCTTGGCGAGCGCCGGGACGGACAGCAGAAAATCGCCGAGATGATCGAGTTTCGTAACCAGGATCTTCAGAGACCGCTTGTGAAATATTCCGGTCCGGTCGACGTTGAGCAGCGGCGACGCCGCTTCGTGGATAGCTCCCCGCAGAGCCGATAATTGCTGCCAGATGAGCCGGGCACTGTCGTCCCACGAGTAGCTCGCCTCTTGCGCCACCCCAAGCGCAGCAATGCGGTCCGCGTCGATATTCAAGGCTTCAGCCAGTTCGCGCCGGGCCTGCTCCGTTACCGCGAAAATCTTCCTGCACCTGGCCAGCGTGTCCAGCCTGCGCTGATACCACGCCTGTTCCGAAAAATCCCGCTGGCGCTGCGCGGTGGGGTCGGACAGCGACATTGGCGTAAACAGGACCGCAGCCGCCGGGATCCTTGACGCGAGCAGATCGATGCTCCAGACCCCGTCATCCCGATAGCCGTCAAAACAGCCCGTCATCAGCACGACGTCAGGGCGCAATGTCGCGATGAAGGCCTCGCGCAGCCTCTCCGACACCTCGCGTCGCCATTGGTTCTCGAGGTTCGCTTCTGCGGTCGGACCCATGGCCTGCCAGATCCGGATATGATGGCCGGGCGCAGTTACGGACAGGGCTTCGGTCAGGGGCTCAATCGTTTCGGGAAAGAGGCCGTTCAGCACGAACGTGACGCGATGCGTGGACGCATTGCGCATCAGCGCGGAAGCGAGCGACAGAGTCGCGCGGCGCACATCGGGATACCGCCCGGGTGCCTGGGCTCCCTGCAAGTCAACGACCAGATGCATACCTTTTCCCGAGGACACCCATGGCGGCGAAGTGTAGCGCGGCTATAGCGCCTCGTGCTTGTCGGCGGCGGCGACACCGACGGCGACTTCGCGGAAAATCCGCCTGACCGCAACGGACTCGCCGGATAAATCCACGACGGCAGGATCTCCGACCGGCTCGGGCTCCGGCTGCGCCGTGATTGCTGCCGCTTCCCGGGCGTCATCTGCCGATGACAATCGTTGCCGCAGCTCGCGTTTGAGGACGGCCAATTCCAGCATCAGCTGGCCCACGCTGTTCTCCAGCCGGTTCAGCTGACGCTGAGATGCGCGGTCGCGCCCCGCACGTCGCCAGAGGGACCTGCGCTCCTTGCGCTGGTCTCTCATGTGCTCGTGCAATCCGGAAACGGCCGCGACCGCGGCCCTCGCCTCCGGCAGGGCACCGAAGTCGGCAACCATCGCCGCCTTGCCGTAGCCCGCACGCAGCTGGCCGACGTAAAAATCGATCTCGTCCGGGTCTGCCTTCCGGTCCAGCAGGGTGGCGAAAAGCGCCTCGACCAGGGGCGCATCGTTGAGCGCCATCAGCTGGTTTACGTGCTTAATGGTTTGCAAGGTCATCGTCTCCATCCACGTGTTATCCGGTCCGCAACCCATTTGATCCTAGGCCGGCATGCGCCGGTTTGCAACGCCGCAACCATATCCCGGCGGCGGCGCCAGGCGCAGCAATCCCTGCGGAAAGACGCTATATTACCGGCCCATCTGAACCCTTTGCGCTGCGGACCACCATGGCTAAAACTGCATTGATCACTGGAATCACCGGACAGGACGGCGCCTACCTTGCCGAGCTGCTGCTGTCGAAGGGCTATGCCGTGCATGGCATCAAGCGCCGCGCGTCCTCGTTCAACACCGGCCGCATTGACCACCTGTACAAGGATCCGCACGAGAGCACCCGGCTCACGCTGCATTACGGCGATCTGACCGACTCGACCAACCTGATACGGATCATCCAGGAGACGCAGCCGGACGAGATCTACAACCTCGGCGCGCAGAGTCACGTCGGCGTGTCGTTCGAAAGCCCGGAATACACCGCCGACACCGATGGCATCGGCACGCTGCGGGTCCTCGAGGCGATGCGGATCCTGAAGATGCAGCAGCGCACGCGCTTCTACCAGGCATCGACATCGGAGATGTTCGGGCTGGTCCGGGAAACCCCGCAGCGGGAAACGACGCCGTTCTATCCGCGCTCGCCGTACGGCGTCGCGAAAGTCTTCGCCTACTGGACCACGGTCAATTACCGCGAATCCTATGGCATGTATGCGTGCAACGGGATCCTGTTCAACCACGAATCGCCGCTGCGCGGCGAGACATTCGTATCGCGCAAGATCACGCGCGGACTGACCAGGATCACGACCGGACTGCAGAATGTGCTGTATCTGGGCAACCTCGATGCCCGCCGCGACTGGGGACATGCCCGCGACTATGTGCGGGCTCAATGGCTGATGCTGCAACAGGACCAGCCGGAGGATTTCGTCATTGCCACCGGCCTGCAGTTCAGTGTGCGTGACTGCGTCGTTACAGCCGGCAATGCGCTGGGCATGAAAATCGAATGGCGCGGACACGGTGTCGACGAGGTGGGAATTGACAGCGCCACCGGCCGGGAAATCGTGCGCATCGACCCGATCTATTTTCGTCCCGCGGAGGTCGAGACGCTGCTCGGCGATGCCTCCAAGGCGCACCAGAAGCTCGGCTGGAAGGCGGAAATCAGCTTCGCGGACCTCGTCAGGGAAATGGTCGAATCCGACCTGTTGCTGGCGAAGCGGGACGCCCTGGTGGCCAGGGAAGGCTACAAGATTGACCAGCGCACCTGAAGCATGCGCGCCCTGATCTGCGGAATTTCCGGCCAGGACGGCGCGTACCTGGCGGAACTGCTGCTGAGCAAGGGCTATTCCGTGATCGGCACGTCGCGGGACGCGGCCAGCATCGCTGCCGCGGCAAATCTCTCGCAGCTGGGCCTGCTCGGACGGGTCCGGCTCGAAACCATGGCGACCCAGGATGCCCGCAGCGTCCTCGATGTTCTGCGTGGCGCCGATGCGGACGAGATCTACAACCTGTCCGGGCAGAGCTCGGTTGGCCTGTCATTCGATCAGCCGGCCGCGACGCTGGACAGCATCATCGGCGCCAACCTGAACATCCTGGAAGGGATTCGCGCTCTCGGCAAGCCGGTGCGCTTCTTCAGCGCGGGCTCGGGAGAATGCTACGGAGAAACCGGGCCCGCCGGCGCGAGCGAGGACGATGCGTTCAGGCCGCGCAGCCCCTATGCGGTCGCGAAGGCGGCCGCATTCTGGCTCATCGCCAATTACCGCGAGGTCTACGGCCTGCACGCGAGCACCGGCATCCTGTTCAACCACGAATCGCCGATAAGGCCGGTTCGGTTTGTGACGCGCAAGATCGTCGCGACTGCGTGCCGGATCTCCCGGGGCAGCGGTGAGAAACTGGTCCTCGGAAACCTGGCGATCCGGCGTGACTGGGGCTGGGCGCCGGAATATGTCGAGGCCATGTGGCGGATGCTGCAACGGCAGGAACCCGCGGATTTCGTCATCGCGACCGGCGCCAGCAACAGCCTCGAGGACTTCGTCAGCGCGGCGTTTGCCGCAGTGAACCTCGACTGGCGCGATCACACGGAGTTCTCACGGTCCCTGTTTCGCCCGACCGACATATCCGAGGCGAAGGGAAATCCGCAGAAAATCGCGAAGGAGCTGGGATGGAAGGCCCGGTCCGACATGCACCGCGTCGTCTCGATGATGGTCCAGGCCGAGCTCGGCAGCGAGATCGCGAAGTGAATGCCGGCGTGCTTGCCGGCGTCTAGCGCCGGTAGTTCTTGTCCATCCACGCCTTGTAATCCCTGCCGAGCAGCGCCTGCCACCAGGCCGTGTTCCGCAGGTACCACTCGAACGTCGAACGCAGGCCCGAGCCGAGGCCCCGCCCCGGCTGATACCCGAGCTCGCGCTGCGCCTTGCGATAATCGATCGCGTAGCGACGGTCATGCCCCGGCCGATCGCGCACATGGGAGATCAATCCGGACGCCGGCTCTCCCCTGGCCGCGGGGGATTGCGCAAAGGTCCTGCGCAGGCCGGCGTCGGCGGCGAAATACTCGTCGGCCAGCGCGCACAGGCGGCGCACGATGTCGATGTTCGTCGTTTCGCTGTTGCCGCCGATGTTGTAGACCTCGCCGGCCGCCCCGCGCGTCAGCGCCAGCTCGATCGCCACGCAGTGGTCGGCGACGTGCAGCCAGTCGCGCACCTGCAGCCCGTCGCCGTAGACGGGCAGCGGCTTCCCCGTCAGGATGTTGATGATGATCAGCGGAATCAGTTTTTCCGGGAAATGGTAGGGGCCATAGTTGTTCGAGCAGTTCGTGATCGTCGTGTGCAGGCCGTAGGTCTCGTGGTAGGCGCGCACCAGGTGATCGGAACCGGCCTTGCTGGCCGAATACGGTGAATTCGGCGCATACGGCGTCGCCTCGTGGAACGGCGCATCGGCGGGGCCCAGGGAGCCGTAGACCTCGTCCGTCGAGACATGATGGAAGCGGTGCGCAGGCGCGGTTTTCCCGTCGATCCACGCCGCCTTGGCCGCCTTCAGCAGTGCATGCGTGCCGACGACATTGGTGCGGATGAAATCATCGGGTCCGAGGATCGAGCGATCGACGTGCGATTCGGCGGCGAAATGCACCAGCGTGTCGATCTGCTGGCCCGTCCAGCAGCGCGCGAACCGTCGCTTCGTCGCAGATGTCGCCGCGCACGAACGAAATAACGCGGATCGGCGTCCAGCCCGGCGAGATTCTCGATATTGCCGGCGTAGGTCAGCGCATCGTAGACGATGACCTTGCCCGCGCCCTTGCGCGCCGAGCCAGTGGCGCACGAAATTCGTGCCGATGAAGCCGGCCCCGCCGGTGATCATCAGGTTACGCGGTTCGAAGTTCATCGAGCATCTGCCTCAGGTTGTGGCGCCAGTGATGGGCTGGGACGTCGACCAGGGCACGAGTCCGGGAGGTATCCAGGACGCTGAAACGGGGACGCACGGCCCTGGTCGGATAATCCGCGGTAGCAATCGGAATGATCGGCACTGCCCGTCCCAGCAGTCCCCGGGCGAGCGCCTCCTCCTGGATGGCGACCGCGAAATCGTACCAGCTGGCGACCCCGAGGTCGGTCCAGTGGTAAGCGCCGCGTGGCGCACTGGCGTCGATCAGGCCCCAGACCGCACGCGCAATGCCCGTCGCCCAGGTCGGCGACCCGATCTGGTCCGCAACAACGCGCAGCTGGTCCCTTTCACGCATCAGACGCAGCATCGTCAGCACGAAATTGCGCCCCGCGGAGGCATAGACCCAGGCGGTGCGCAGCACGATGCCGTCGCCTTCATTCAGCACATGCCGCTCCCCGCCCAGCTTCGAGCTGCCATAGACGCTCAGCGGGTTCGTGGCATCCGTCGGCAGATAGGCACGTCCGGAGTTGCCGTCGAACACGAAATCCGTCGACAGGTGCAGCAGCCGGCACTGCGCCTCAGCCGCCGCAGCCGCGAGATGCCCGACCGCGGTGTCATTGACCAGGGTCGCGGCGGCCGCCTGGTCCTCGGCGAGATCGACCGCCGTGTAGGCCGCGCCGTTGACGATCCAGTCCACGGGCGTGCGCGCCAGGACCTGCGCAATCGCCGCAGGATCCGCGATATCGAGCTGCGCGTGGCTCCTCTCGATGACCGAGTGCTTTGCCGGCGCGGTCGCCACGACCGCCCGGGCGACCTGGCCGCCGCCGCCGAGAACCAGGACCCTCACGGGAATTTCTCGATGTCGGCGAAGCCCTTGCCCTTAAGGTCCTTGGCGGACAGGTTCGGGCGCACGCCCGGGGGCAGCGGCCAGACGATGCCGACCGTCGGATCGTCCCAGGCGAGCGTGCGCTCGTGCGCCGGACTGTACACATCGGTGCATTTGTACAGGAAATCCGCCGACGGCGACGTGACCAGGATGCCGTGCGCCAGTCCCGGCGGCACCCACAGCATGCGTTTGTTCTGCTCGGACAACTCGGTTCCCCACCACCTGCCGTAGGTACGCGAGCTGCGGCGCAGGTCGACGACGGCGTCGAACACGGAGCCTGCGGTCACGCGCACGAGCTTTCCCTGCGTATGCTCGACCTGCAGGTGCATGCCGCGCAGAATCCATTGCGCCGAGCGGCTCTGATTGTCCTGCACGAAGGTCGCCTCGATGCCGGCGGCGCGGAACTTCGGCTCCTGCCAGGTTTCCATGAAAAAGCCGCGCTCATCGCCGAATACCTGCGGCTCGATGACGACGACATCCGCAATCGGGGAATGAATGAATTTCATGGATTGCCGTGCTCGTTCACGATGCGCAGCAGGTACTCGCCATAGCCGCTCTTGATCAGCGGCTTCGCGAGGCGCTCGAGCTGCGCGGCGTCGATGAAGCCCATGCGCCACGCGATCTCCTCGACGCAGGCGACCTTGAGGCTTTGGCGCTCCTCGATGATGCGCACGAACAGGCCGGCATCGAGCAGCGAGTTGTGCGTCCCCGTATCCAGCCACGCCGTGCCCCGGCCGAGGCGCTCGACGCTGAGCGCCCCGAGCCGCAGGTAGGCGCGGTTCAGGTCCGTGATCTCGAGCTCGCCCCGCGCGGACGGCTGCATCGACCGCGCGAGGGCCGGGGCCCGTTCGTCGTAGAAATAAATGCCGGTCACCGCATAATTCGACGGCGGACTGGCCGGCTTCTCCAGCAGGTCGACAACCTTGCCCGCCGCATCGAACTCGACCACGCCGTAGCGCTCGGGATCCTGCACGTAATAGCCGAAGACGGTCGCGCCCTGCGTGCGCTGCGAGGCGGATTGCAGCATCGCGAACAGATTGGCCCCGTAGAAGATATTGTCGCCGAGGATCAGCGCCGACGGCGCGCCGTCGAGGAACTCCTCGGCGATGATCAGCGCCTGGGCGATGCCATTGGGTTCGGCCTGCACCGCGTAGGTGAACGACAGCCCCCACTGGGTCCCGTCGCCGAGCAGGTCGCGGAACGCGACGCTGTCGCGCGGCGTCGTGATGATCATGAATTCGCGGATCCCGGCGCCCATCAGGGTCGCGAGCGGATAGTAGATCATCGGCTTGTCGTAGACCGGCAGCAGCTGCTTGCTCTGCGACAGCGTGATCGGATGCAGCCGCGTGCCCGCACCGCCTGCCAGAATGATCCCCTTGCGCGCTTTTGACAAAATCCGTCTCCGTGGCCGCCGGACTCAGCGGCGCTTCTGCGCCACGTACTCGATCAGGGCCGCGAGGCCTGCGGCCCCGATCCCCGCCGGCGCACGATCGCCCCGCAGCGAAATCCCGCTGGCGAGCTTCTTGCCGAGTTCGACGCCGAACTGGTCGAATGAATTGATGCCCCAGACGACGCCCTGCACGAACACGCTGTGCTCGTACAGCGCGAGCAGCCCGCCGAGCGACTGCGCCGTGGTCTGCGGATACAGCAGCAGCGTCACTGGCCGGTTGCCCTCGTGGACTCGATGGGGCGCGATGCGTGCGATCTCGGCGGCCGCGGCGCCGGCGGCGCGCATGTCCGCTTCGACCGCCTCGCGCGCATAGCCGAATGCAAACGCCTGGGCCTGCCCGAAACAGTTCTGCAGCGCGAGATCCTGGCCGTCGGTATCGCCCCACGAGCCGCGCAGCGGCGCCAGGAAGTCGAGCGCAGCCGTCGGTGTACCCTGGTGCAGCATCTGGAAGAAGGAATGCTGCGCGTTCGAGCCCGGCTCGCCCCACACGACCGGCGAGGTCGCGTAGTCGACGTGTTCGCCGGCCAGCGTGACGGACTTGCCGTTGCTCTCCATGATCAGCTGCTGAAGGTAGGCGGGGAATCGTTCCAGCCGCTGCTCATAGGGCAGCACGGCCAGCGTCGGCAGCTGCAGGAAACTGCGATTCCACACGCCGAGCAATCCCATCAGCACGGGCAGGTTGCGCTCGAGCGGGGTATCGATGAAATGACGGTCGATCGCGCTCGCGCCGGCCAGGAACTGCGCAAAGCGCTCGCTGCCGAGGGTGAGCTCCGCAACCAGCCCGACCGCGCTCCATACCGAATAGCGGCCGCCGACCCAGTCCCACATCGTGAAGCGGCGATCGGCGCCGATGCCGAAGGCGTCCATCGCCTCGGCGTTGGTCGAGACCGCGACGAAATGATCCCGCGGCGATGACTCCCCGAGCGCAGCGACGATCCACGCGCGCGCGGCATGCGCATTTGCCTGGGTCTCCTGGGTCGTAAACGTCTTCGAGCAGACGATCACCAGCGTCTCGGCCGGATCCAGGGCACGCATCAGGTCATACAGCTGGGTACGGTCGACGTTGGAGACGAAATGCGGCGTCAGGCCGCCGCTCCATTCATGCCGCAGCGCCTGGCATACCAGCAGCGGACCGAGGTCCGAACCGCCGATGCCGATATTGACGACATGCCTGAAAGAGCGCCCCGTCGTGCCGCGCAGCGCGCCGCTGCGCACATCCGCGACGAAGCGCGTGAGTTGCGCGCGCGACCGGCGTACCTCCGCCTGGACCGGCGCATCCCCCGCGAACGTCGAGCGCAGCGCCATGTGCAGCACCGCGCGCCCCTCGGTGGCATTGATGTGATCGCCGCGGAACAGCGCCGCGATCCGGTCGCTCAGGTCTGCGGCACGGGCTAGCGCCACCAGCAGCGCAACGGTCTCGCGGCTGACGCGCTGGCGCGAAAAATCGTACAGCCAGGGCCCGTCCTCGACGTGCAGGTCGGCATATCGTTCGGGGTCCGCCGCGAACAGGTCGCGAAGATGCATGCCGCGCATCGACTCGGCGTGTCGGACCAGGGCGCGCCAGGCGCCGTTCGAGGTGATCAGGGAGTTCATGCGGGTTTGTAGTAGGCAATATACCAGTCAACGAACCGGCGTATGCCGACTTCGATCGGCGTCGCGGGGCGGTAGCCGACGTCCTGCACCAGCGCCTCGACGTCCGCCCAGGTATCCGGCACGTCGCCGAGCTGCAGCGGCAGCAGGTTCTTGTCCGCCCGCCGGCCGAGGCACTGCTCCAGGACCTCGATATAGCGCAGCAGCGGCACCGGCTTCTGGTTGCCGATATTGTAGATCCGGTACGGCGCGCTGCTGGTGCCCGGATTCGGTGCATCGGAATTCCACGACGGATCGGCGCTTGCCGTGTGGTCGAGCGAGCCGATGACGCCGTGGACGATGTCATCGACATAAGTGAAATCGCGCTGGTGCCGGCCGAAATTGAACACGTCGATCGGCTGCCCGGCGAGGATGTTCTTCGTGAAAATGAACAGCGCCATGTCGGGCCGGCCCCAGGGCCCGTAGACCGTGAAGAAGCGCAGGCCCGTCGTCGGCAGCGCATACAGCGACGAGTAGCTGTGCGCCATCAGTTCGTTGGCCTTCTTGGTCGCGGCGTACAGCGTCAGCGGATGATCGACGTTCTGCGTCTCGATGAACGGCATGTGCGTATTTGCGCCGTACACGGAACTGGTCGATGCATAGACCAGGTGTTCGACGCCGTGATTGCGGCAGCCTTCGATGACGTGCAGGAAACCGGTGATGTTGCTCTGCACGTAGACATGCGGATTCTCGGTCGAGTAGCGCACGCCGGCCTGCGCGGCCAGGTGCACGACGCGCGCGAAGCGCTCGCGCCGGAACAGCGATTGCATGGCCTCGCAGTCGGCGAGCTCGACCTGCTGGAAGCGGAAATTGCCGTGGCGCCTCAGGATCCCGAGCCTCGCCTCCTTCAGGACCGGATCATAGTACGCGTTCAGGTTGTCGATGCCGACGACCTCGTCGCCGCGCGCGAGCAGCGCCTGCGCGGTGTGAAAGCCGATGAATCCGGCGGCGCCGGTGACGAGGATCTTCACTGCTTGCGCCACACGGTGCTGCCGCCCGAGGCCTTGTCCAGGCGCTGCAATGCCTGTTCATGGGCGCCCAGTTCCTCGTCGCTGGCCCCGAGCACGGGAATGCGCTGCCCCTGCAGCGCGGCGCCCGCGGCCGCGCGTCCGGACTGCGCGGCGAGCGCCTCGCGGCCGCCATCGGCACCGCCGGCCAGGTTCATTTTCGCCTGCCCGCCGGTCATCGCCAGGTACACGTCGGCCAGGATGCGCGCATCGAGCAGTGCGCCGTGCAGCTCGCGCTGCGAATTGTCGATGCCGTAGCGCTTGCACAGCGCGTCCAGGCTGTTGCGCTGGCCGGGATGCATCCGGCGGGCGAGCGCCAGGGTGTCGAGCACCGCGCAAAGAGAGGCAATGTCTGCGGTCGCATCCCCTAGGCGGCGCAGTTCGCCGTTCAGAAAGCCGACGTCGAACGGCGCATTGTGGATCACGAGTTCCGCGCCCTGGATGAAATCCAGCAACTCCGCCGCCACCTCGGCGAACTTCGGTTCCTGCGCCAGTCGTTCGGCGCTCAGGCCGTGCACCTGCTGCGCGCCCGCGTCGACGTCGCGCTCGGGATTCAGGTAGCGGTGGAACGTGCGCCCCGTGACGCGCCGGTGCAGCAGCTCGACGCATCCGATCTCGATGATCCGGTGCTGCTTCTCGACCTCGAGCCCCGTGGTTTCCGTATCCAGTACGATTTGACGCACCCGCTTCTAGCCTCCCGCCAGCAGCCGGTCGATCGCGAGGTTCGCGAGCTGATCGACGTGTTCGTTGCCCGCCTCGCCCGAATGGCCCTTGACCCAGTGCCAGTCGACGTCCTGGGCGCCCGCCGCCCGGTCCAGCAGTTCCCACAGGTCCTGGTTCCTGACCGGCTTGCGCGCCGCAGTGCGCCAGCCCTTCGCCTTCCACTGCGGCAGCCACTCGGTGATGCCCTGCAGGACGTACTTAGAATCCGTGTACAGGTCGACGGCGCAGCGCCGCTTCAGCGCGCCGAGGCCGGAGATGGCCGCCATCAGCTCCATGCGGTTATTGGTCGTCGCTGTCTCGGCGCCGCTGAGCTCCTTGCGGGTATCGCCGGCGATCAGCAGCGCTGCCCATCCGCCGGGCCCGGGATTGCCGCGGCATGCGCCGTCCGTGTAGATCTGCACTTTGGTCATGCGCGGAGCTTTAAGGACGCGATTTGCCGGAGCGTTGCACGTTCGTCGTCGGCTCCGGCACCGAGATCAGCACCCGGGCGCGCGCGCGGCTCCTCTTGCGCACCGGGGTCAGCGTCTGCACGCGCTTGCGGGCCTTGAGCAGGTAGGCCCCCGACATCAGCGCCGATCGCAGGTAGCCCGAGACCTGATCGACGTCGAACCCCAGCAGCGCGACCCAGTCACGCAGGCGCCCCTCCGTCAGCAGGCGGCGGGTTTGCGGCGGAAAGGCGCAGCGGCGCATGCTTCGCGCGAACAGCCGCCGCGCGCCCCACGCACTCCAGGGGTTGAATCCGCAGATCATCAGGCAGCCTTCGGCACACAGCACGCGTTCGGCCTCGCGCAGCACCGCATACGGATCCTCGACCAGCTCCAGCGTATGCGGCAGCAGGATCGCATCGATGCTGTCCGAGGCAAAAGGGAGCATGTCGAGCGGCGCGCACAGACTCACGCCGTCGGCGACAAAAGGAGCGACGAGCGTGGTATGCGGCGTGCGCGCGCCGGCGAGCAGTGCCCGGCCCGGACCCCAGGTGCCGACCTGCAGGAATTCGAAGCCGAAAACGTCATCGAGCGTCTTGCGCACAATGGCGGATTCCTCGCCGAGCACTGCCTGGCCAAGCGCGCCGTCAAACCAATCGCTCAATGCGCTGTCGGGGTCCGGTTCCAACCATTGCTCCTTGATGAAAATACTAGCGAAGTTCTCATGTTACAGGTTAAATACGGCGCAAAATGACTACCCAAGATACCCCGCTGCGCGTAACGCCGGTACGCGCATTTTCCGACAATTATATCTGGCTGGTCGAATCGCCCCGCCAGCCGGGCCGCGTGCTGGCGGTCGACCCGGGCGATGCGGCCCCCGTGTTCGCCGAATTGCAGCGCAGCGGGTGCACTTTAGCCGCCATTTTGCTGACTCACCACCACCCCGATCACATCGGCGGGGCTGCCTCCTTAAGCCGGGCCGGGTCGGTGCCGGTCATAGGCCCGGACGATGCGCGGATTCCCGGCCTCACGCAACGCGTCGGCGATGGCGACACGGTCGACTTGCCGGATCTGGGACTCAGGTTCAGGACAATCCACGTCCCCGGACATACGCTGACGCACCTGGCATTCGTTGGCCACGGCGCGCTGTTCTGCGGCGATACGCTGTTCAGCGCCGGTTGTGGCCGCCTGTTCGAGGGGACCCCTGAGCAAATGCACGCCTCCCTGCAGCGCCTGCGTGATCTGCCGTCCGCGACCCGCGTCTACTGCGGTCACGAATATACGCTGGCCAATCTGCGCTTCGCCGCCGAAGTCGAGCCCGCCAACGCGGCCGGCGCCATGCACCGCGCCGCCGTGGAGACGCTGCGCGGCGAGGGACTGCCCTCGCTGCCGTCCAATATGGCCCTGGAGGCGCAGATCAACCCGTTCCTGCGCTGCGATTTCGCGGCGGTTCAGGCGGCGGCGACACGCCATGCCGGCCGCCCGATAAGCGATCCGGTGGAGACCTTCGCCGTCCTGCGCTCCTGGAAGGACGGATTTCGTTGAGGAGCCGCACCGCAAGCGGGCTCGCCGCCGTTGCGCTCGCGCTGCTGGCGACCGGCTGCGCGCATCCGCCTGCCGCCGCGCCGCCCCCGGCGGCGCGCACGCGCGTCGAAATGCCGCCGGGACCGGTCGCCTCGGCGCCCGAGCAGGCACCGGAGGATGGCGCCGCGTCCCCGGTCGTCGCGATGCCGGGCGAGTGGCAGCATCACAACGGCGAGGATTACGACGACCTGTTCGACCGCATGCGTGCCGGGTTCGTGCTGGACGAGGTGCAGGAGCCGGCCATCGACCAGCAGCTCAACTGGTTCAGGCACAATCCCGAGTACCTGGACCGCACGTTCCAGCGCGCGCAGCGCTACCTCTACCACGTCGTGACCGAAGTCGAGGCACGCGGCATGCCGCTGGAGTTTGCGCTGCTGCCGGTGGTCGAGAGCGCGTATGAGCCGTTTGCGTATTCCTCGAGCCGGGCTGCGGGCCTGTGGCAGTTCATCCCGGGTACCGGCGTGCGCTTCGGCCTCAAGCAGGACTGGTGGTACGACGGCCGGCGCGACGTGATCGAATCCACGCGGGCTGCGCTCGATTACCTGCAGGCCCTGCACGACCAATTCGACGGCGACTGGCTGCTCGCGATCGCGGCCTATAACGTCGGCGAAAACACCGTGCAGCGGGAATTCGACCGCAACAAGGCGCTCGGCAGGCCGGTCGACTTCTGGCACCTGAACCTGCCCGCCGAGACGCGCGCCTACGTGCCCAAGCTGCTGGCGATGAAGCGCCTGATGGCGGAGCCCGAGCGTTATGGCCTGGACTTTGCGGCGGTACCGAACCAGCCGTACTTCGCGGTGATCGACGTCGACTCGCAGATCGACCTGAAGATCGCGGCGCGCCTCGCCGGCACGGGCTACGACGAGATTTCCGCGCTCAATCCGGGCTATAACCGCTGGGCGACGGACCCTGACGGCCCCCACCGCCTCCTCGTGCCGATCGACCATGCCGATGCGTTTGAGGCCTCGCTGAAGGCGCTGGCGCCCGAGGACCGCGTGCATTACCTGACGCACACGGTGGCCCGGCGCGAGACGCTCGCGCAGATAGCGCGGCGCTACGGTACGTCGGTGGCGGTACTGACGAAGGTCAACGGCCTGGCGGGCAGGCATCCGGCACCGGGCGAGGAGCTGCGCATTCCGCAGGCCAGCGACCAGCTGCCGGATAAGGTGCTGCTGGCCGCCGCACGCGTCGACAGGCCCGCGACCGATACGGGCGGCCGCCGGCAGCGCCAGATCGTGCACCGCGTGCGCGTCGGGGAGACGCTGAACAGCATCGCCCGCCGCCACGGCGTGCCGGTCGCCACGCTGGCGCGACTGAACAGCCTGAACGCCGGCGATGCGCTCGTCGTCGGCCAGCGCCTGGTCATCAAGGCAACCACGCCGCGCTACCGGGACGAAGGAGCGCAGGACGGGCGGCGCGTGCTCTACACGGTGCGCAGGGGCGATACCGTCTACAGCATCTCGCGCCAGTTCCAGGTCACGGTCGCGCAGCTCAACAGCTGGAACGGACTGAACAAGCGCCACCAGATCCGCACCGGACAGCATCTGGTCATGTACGTCGACTCCGCTCGCAGCCAGAGCTAACACTGAAAGGAAGCAGCATGGGTTTTTTAACGGGTAAGCGCGCCTTGATCGTCGGCCTTGCAACCGACCGCTCGATTGCCTGGGGCATCGCCCAGGCGATGCACCGCGAGGGTGCCACACTGGCCTTTTCGTACATCGAACGCATGGCCGATCGCGTGGTGCCGCTCGCCGAACAGCTGGGGTCGAAACTGACCTTCGCGATGGATGTCGGCAGCGATGAGGACATTGCGCGCGGCTTCGCCCAGCTGCGCCAGCACTGGGACAGTTTCGACATCCTCGTGCATGCGGTTGCTTTCGCCTCACGCGAGGCGCTGACCGGTCGCTTCGTCGATGCAACCACGCGCGACGGCTTTCGCGTCGCCCACGATATCTCGAGCTACAGCCTGACGGCGCTGACGCGCGAGTCCCTGCCGTTCATGCGCAACCGGCAGGGATCGGTCGTGACCTTAAGCTACCTGGGCGCGGTCCGATCGGTGCCGAGCTACAATGTCATGGGCCTGGCGAAGGCCAGCCTCGAGGCCAATGTCCGTTTCCTGGCTGCGGATCTCGGCGCCGAAGGCGTGCGGGTCAACGGGATATCCGCGGGTCCCATCAAGACCCTGTCCGCGGCCGGCATACCGGGTTTGCGCAAGATGCTGAGCCACGTCGCCGCCGCCTCGCCGATCCGGCGCAACGTGACGATCGAGGATGTCGGCAACGCCGCCGCGTTTCTGTGTTCTGACCTGGCCGCCGGCATTACCGGCGAAATACTGTATGTTGACGGCGGCTACAGCACGGTCGGCATGAGCTTTCCGGAGGCTGGCGATGGTGCCTAGGGGTACCGTGCCAGCCTGTCAACCCAAAGGCGTTTCGGCCGTTTTAATGTTCCGGGTCATGCCATCAAGTGGGAGTGCATTGCCATGAATTCGATTGTCCAGTCCACCCGCCGTGCTCTCGCCCTGGCGGGGCTGATCGCCCTGGCCGCCTGTACGAGCCTGCCGGTAACGACCGATTCAAATCCCAATGCGAGCGTCGCGGTCTGCCACACGTACGTATTCGCACAGGAACACTCCGGCGCGCCGGGCCAGCCGGGCGGGGCCTTTGCCAATCCGTTGAACGCGGATCGCCTGCGGGCCGCGATCGCGGCAAACCTCGCCTCCCGCGGCCTGCAGCCGGCCGGCGACCGCAATTCAGCCGACTGTGTGGTCGGCTATGCCATCGGCTCCCGGCTCGTCGCCGACGAGTTTGCTGGATACGGCATCGGCTGGGGCTGGGGCTGGCGCCGCGGCTACGGCGCCTGGGGCTACGATTGGCCGCCGGTCTACAACGAGGGGCGGATCGCGATCGACCTGTTCGACGCCAGGAACCGCCAGGCGATCTGGCATGCGTCCGTCAACCAGAACGTGACCGATCTGACCGGGCCGCACGCCGAAGTGCGCATCAATGAGGCGGTCGGCGCGATTTTCGCGAAATTTCCGCTCCCCGCGGGGCCGATGGCCGCCCCGGCGGCGGGCCCGGCGGCAAAAGCTACATAAGCGCAACAGATCAGGTGCCGCGCCGTGCGGCGCGGTGGACGAACAGGTAGTACAGCGCCGCCAGCAGCACCGCACTGGCGCCGACGATCAGCGACAGCCGGTGCACGGAGCCGGCGAGCAGTTGCGGATTGGCGCCGGCGACCGCGCCGAGGGACGCCAGCACCGTGCACCACAGCACCGATCCGCACAGCGTCGCGAGCGAATACCAGCGGAAATCCAGGCGCACGAGCCCCGCGGGAATGCCGATCAGGTGCCGGATGACCGGCAGCAGGCGGGCAACGAACACGCCGGCCCAGCCGTAATGGTCGGCCCAGCGCTCCGAGAGGCCTATTTTTGCCGCGGACAGCCCGACAAACGGGCCGAAGCGCATGAGCAGCGGGCGGCCGAGTCCGCGTGCGAGCCAGTACATGAGGCTGGCCCCCACCCAGGAGCCGGCGGCCCCGGCGACAACGACGCCGGGCAATGAAAGTTGCCCTTGCGCCACCGCGAGGTAGGCCGCGGGCGGGATCACGATTTCGCTCGGGATCGGCACCAGCGTGCTCTCCAGCGCCATCAGCGCCGCGATCAGCCAGTAGCCTCCCGTCCCGAGTTCGGACAGGTACCACCGGGACAGCTCGTGGATCAGGTCGGACACAGGACCTGCGCGCGGCCCTAATCCATCGACCGGGGATTGACGATCACCTTGGCTTGCGCACGGGCCGCGTCGGCGTAGCTCAGCGCCTCGCCGCTGCCGATCTGCAGCGCGAACTGCGTGGCCACCATGACCTTCTGTTGCGGATTATCGTCCGCGGCGTCGCGGACCGCCGAGACCCCGTAGACGGCCCCGTCGCCATCATCGAGCGCCAGGGCCCGGTACACGGGCTTGGGCCCAGGCTTCGGCGCCTCGAACGCTGCGCGGCGCAACTCGATCGGCACGGCCTGGTCGCTGCGGCCGACGAAATGCGCCGGTTGCAGGGTGCCGCCGAGCGACTTGGCCAGGCTCTGCCATGACTCTCCGGCCTCGAGGCGCTTGACCGCGTCGGCCGCGGCCGCCTGCGCCAGCTCGATGCCGCGCTGCTTTTTCCATGCCGCAATGACTTCGCCGCGCACGGCGCTGAGCGGCTTCTGCTGGGGCAGGCGATGATCCGTGGCGCGCAGGATCACGCCGCGGCCTTTTTCAACTTCCACCATCTGGCTCAGGTGGCCGTCCAGCACGTCCTGGCTGAAGGCCGCCTCGATCACCTTCGGCGACTTGCCCAGGGCGCCGCCGCCGCCCTCGCGGCTGAAATCGCTGATCTGCCGCACCGGCAATTCGGCCTTGCGCGCGACCACCTCGATATCGGTCGAGTTTTGCAGTGCCGCGTCGGCGACCCGGTCCTGCAGGGCGTTGAACAGCCGGTCGGCCTCGCTGCGCCGGTATTCGGCCTCGATGTCAGCGCGGCTCTGCTCGAACGTACGGGTACTGGCCGGCTGGATCGCGTCCAGTTTCAGGATGTGATAGCCGAACTGCGTCTTGACCAGCCCGCGTATTTCCCCGACTTTCATCGCGAAGGCCGCATCGGCAAACGGCGCGACCCAGACCTTGCGCTCCGAGAGGCCGAGATCCCCGCCCTGCTTCGCGGATCCGAGGTCCTGCGAGAACTCCTGGGCGAGCCTGGCGAAATCCTCGCCGCCCTGCGCGCGCTTCAGGACCTGCTCGGCCCTGGCCCTGACCGCAGCGTCATCCTTCGGGTCGCCGACCTGGAACAGGATGTGGCGCACACGTCGCTGCTCGCCCTGCGTATACGCATCCGGATTCCTGGTCTTCTGTTCCTCGAAATACGCCTGCAGCTGCGCATCGCTGACCGGGATGCCGGCGCTGAGCTCGGCGAGGCTGATCTCGACATAACGCAGGTTCACGAGCTCCGGCGTCATGTAATCGGCCGGGTGTGCCGTGTACCAGGCGTTGATCGCCGCCTCGTCCGGGTTGGCAAGCGCGGCAAAATGCGCGGCCGGCAGGTTGAGCCAGGCAAGCTCGCGCTGCTGGCCCATCAGCGCGGAGATCTTCCGGATCTCGCCGGGCGTCGCAAAACTCGAGTAATGCAGCGCCGAGTCGAGCTGTTGCAGCTGGACGTTGCGACGGATCATCGCCTCGATCTCCCCGACGTCGCGGCCCTGCGCCTTGAGCACCGCCACCGCATGCGCCTGGTCGAACCTGCCGGCGACCTGGAACGCGGGGATGCGCGCCATTTCCTTCAGCAGTTCGGCGTCACTGACCCGGTAGCCGAGTTCCTGGGCGCGGCTGATCAGCGCCTCGGTGCCGATGAAATCGTCGAGCACCTTCTGTTTCAGCGCGGCCCGCTGCGCCTCGTCGACCTGGCCGTTGTCAGTGCGCGCCAGCTGCGCCAGCTGGCGCTGGTAGGCCTCGCGGACCTCGTTGACGGGGATCTCGCGCCCATTGACCTTCGCCGCGTAGTCGGCGGTACCGAGCGTCCAGTTGATGCCCCAGAGTACGAACGTCGAAGCAATGGCTCCGAGCACGACATAGGCGACCCAACCCTTCAACTTATCGTGAATCGACTGCAGCATTCACCTTTACCTCGACGTCCCTGAATTGCGCGGGCCCGCGGGCGCGGCCTGTCAGGCGCGCGCGCGACTCTTCGTCAGGAAATGGCGGAGTGGACGGGACTCGAACCCGCGACCCCCGGCGTGACAGGCCGGTATTCTAACCAGCTGAACTACCACTCCGCATGTGGTGGGTGCTGAGGGGATCGAACCCCCGACATTCGCCGTGTAAAGGCGACGCTCTACCAGCTGAGCTAAGCACCCTGGATAAGCACCCCTGGAAGAGGCGCGGAAGTCTACGCGAGCCGACCGGGCTTGGCTAGTCTCCGCGCCGAACCCCCGGCTAATGAGCCCGGACCTGGCTCTTCGCGCGCACGCCCTTGCGGGGACGCTTCTCATCGGCGATCTGCGGCGATGGCTTCTCTTCCGGTGCCGGCAGCGGCAGCGGCGTGTGCGTCAGCGCCACCTGCAGCACCTCGTCGATCCACCTGACCGAGCGGATCTCGAGTTTCCCCTTGATGTTTTCCGGAATCTCGGCCAGATCCTTGACGTTCTCCTCGGGGATCAGCACGGTCGTGATGCCGCCGCGCTGCGCCGCCAGCAGCTTCTCCTTGAGGCCGCCGATCGGCAGCACCTCGCCGCGCAGCGTGATCTCGCCGGTCATCGCGACGTCGGAGCGCACCGGGATCTTGGTCAGCGCCGAGATCAGTGCGGTGCACATGCCGATGCCGGCGCTCGGGCCGTCCTTCGGCGTCGCGCCTTCCGGCACGTGGATGTGCACGTCGACCTTCTGGTAGAAATCCGTTTCCAGGCCGAGCAGGTTCGCACGGCTGCGCACGACCGTCATCGCCGCCTGGATCGATTCCTGCATGACCTCGCCGAGCTGCCCGGTGTGCGTCAGCTTGCCCTTGCCCGGCAACGACCGCCGCCTCGATCGTCAGCAACTCGCCGCCCACCTCGGTCCAGGCCAGGCCCGTGACCTGGCCGACGCGGTTGCTCTCCTCGGCCTTGCCGTAGCGGAAGCGGCGCACGCCGAGATACGAATCGAGGTTGTCCGAGCCGACCGTCACGGTCTTCTCGTCCGGATGCAGCAGCAGCTGCTTGACCGACTTGCGGCGATCTTCGAGAGTTCGCGCTCGAGGTTGCGCACCCCGGCTTCGCGCGTGTAGTAGCGGATGATGTCCTGGATCGCGGCGTCGGCGACATCCAGCTCGTCCGCCTTCAGGCCGTTCTGCTTGACCTGCTTGGGCAGCAGGTAGCGGCGGGCGATGTTGCTCTTTTCATCCTCGGTGTAGCCGGGGAGGCGGATCACTTCCATGCGATCGAGCAGCGGCGCCGGGATGTTCAGGCTGTTGGCGGTGCACACGAACATCACCTCGGACAGATCGAAGTCCACTTCGAGATAATGGTCGTTGAACGTGCCGTTCTGCTCCGGGTCGAGCACCTCGAGCAGCGCCGAGGACGGATCGCCGCGGAAATCCATCGCCATCTTGTCGACTTCATCGAGCAGGAACAGCGGGTTGCGCACGCCGGACTTGGCCATGTTCTGGATGATCTTGCCCGGCATCGAACCGATGTAGGTGCGCCGATGGCCGCGGATCTCGGCCTCGTCGCGCACGCCGCCCAGGGACATGCGCACGAACTTGCGGTTGGTGGCGCGCGCGATGCTCTGCCCGAGCGAGGTCTTGCCGACGCCCGGGGGACCGACCAGGCACAGGATCGGGCCGCGCAGCTTCTCGACCCGCTGCTGTACCGCGAGGTACTCGACGATGCGCTCCTTGACCTTGTCGAGCCCGTAGTGATCCTCGTCGAGGACCTTCTCCGCGTCGGCGATGTCCAGGTGCACCTTGCTGCGCTTTTTCCACGGCGACTTGACCAGCCAGTCGATGTAGTTGCGCACGACGGTCGCCTCGGCGGACATCGGCGACATCATCTTCAGCTTGTTGAGCTCCGCATTGCGCCTTGTCGCGCGCCTCCTTGGGCATGCCGGCGGCCTTGATGCGCTTCTCGAGCTCGGCGATCTCGTTGGCGCCTCCTCGATCTCGCCGAGTTCCTTCTGGATGGCCTTCATCTGCTCGTTCAGGTAGTACTCGCGCTGGCTCTTCTCCATCTGCGGCTTGACGCGGCCGCGGATGCGCTTCTCGATCTGCAGCACGTCCATCTCGCCTTCGATGCACCCGAGCATGTGCTCCAGGCGCTTGCGCACGTCGAGAATCTCGAGCACTTTCTGCTTCTCGGCGAGCTTCAGCGACATGTGCGCCGCGACCGTGTCGGCGAGGCGCCCGGCCTGCTCGATGCCCGCCAGCGAGGTCAGGATCTCCGGGGGCACCTTCTTGTTGAGTTTGACGTACTGCTCGAACTGCGTGACCACGGAGCGCGTCAGCACGTCCATTTCGCGCTCTTCGTAGCGCTCGATGTCCGGCATCGTCGTGACCCTGGCGAGGAAGAACTCGCCCTGGTCGACAGCTGTCGATATGCGCGCGGTCGACGCCCTCGACCAGCACCTTGACCGTGCCGTCGGGCAGCTTCAGCAGCTGCAGGATCGTCGCGACGGTGCCGACCGCGTACAGGTCGGCCGCCTTCGGGTCGTCGACGTCCGCCTGCTTCTGCGCCACCAGCATGATGCGCTTGTCGGCGCGCATCGCCGGGTCGAGCGCGACGATCGATTTCTCGCGTCCGACGAACAGCGGGATCACCATGTGCGGATAGACGACGACGTCGCGCAGCGGCAGCACGGGGATGCCGTCAAGGGGCGCGGTCTCGATGGGGCTATCGGGGATTGGTTCGTCGCTCATCAACAGAGCCCGCCTTTGCCGTTGGCAATGAAAACTTAATACACCAGCTGGGGAGATGCGGTCGCCCCGCCGCGTTTCAAGTCATGCCCCGCCGTCGCGGGGCGCCATCTCGCGCTCAAAGGTGGTCGGAACCCGTCGGGCGACGCACTTCCTCGACCGGAGCGACCAGCCTGGCCTCTTCGGTGCGATGCACGATATACGGCTTGGTCGTTGCCCTCGATGACGCTCTCGTCGACCACGACCTTCTGAACGTTGCGCAGGCAGGGCAGGTCGTACATCGTGTCCAGCAGCACGTTCTCCAGGATCGTGCGCAGGCCGCGCGCGCCGGTCTTGCGCTGCATCGCCTTGCGGGCCACCGCGCGCAGCGCGTCCTCGCGGAACTCGAGCTCCGCGCCTTCCATGTCGAACAGCTTGCGGTACTGCTTGGTCAGCGCGTTCTTGGGCTGCAGTCAGGATCGACATCAGCGCCTCCTCGTCCAGCTCCTCGAGCGTCGCCACCACCGGCAGGCGGCCGACGAACTCCGGAATCAGGCCGAACTTGATCAGATCCTCGGGCTCGACGTCGTGGAACACGTCGTTGCCGTGCGGGCCTCGCGTTCTGCTCGCGCACCTCGGCGACGAAGCCGATGCCGCTCTTCTGCGTGCGGTTCAGGATGATCTTTTCCAGGCCGGCGAACGCGCCGCCGCAGATGAACAGGATGTTGGTCGTGTCGACCTGCAGGAACTCCTGCTGCGGATGCTTGCGGCCGCCCTGCGGCGGCACCGAGGCGATCGTGCCCTCGATCAGCTTGAGCAGCGCCTGCTGCACGCCTTCGCCCGAGACGTCGCGGGTGATCGACGGGTTGTCGGACTTGCGCGAGATCTTGTCGATTTCATCGATGTAGACGATGCCCGTCTGCGCCTTCTCGACGTCGTAGTCGCACTTCTGCAGCAGCTTCTGGATGATGTTCTCGACGTCCTCGCCGACATAGCCGGCTTCGGTCAGCGTCGTCGCATCGGCGATCGTGAACGGCACGTTCAGCAGCCGCGCCAGGGTCTCGGCCAGCAGCGTCTTGCCGCGAGCCGGTCGGGCCGATCAGCAGGATGTTGCTCTTGGCGAGTTCGACCTCGTCGCTTGGCGCACCTTGCCGGTCCGCGGGTCTGCAGGCGCTTGTAGTGGTTGTAGACCGCCACCGACAGCACCCGCTTGGCGCGCTCCTGGCCGATCACGTACTCGTCGAGGACCTTCTTGATCTCCTGCGGCTTCGGCAGCTTGTCGCGGGTGCGCTCGGCGCGCTCCTCGAGCTCCTCGCGGATGATGTCGTTGCACAGCTCGACGCATTCGTCGCAGACGAACACCGACGGACCCGCGATGAGCTTGCGTACCTCATGCTGGCTCTTGCCGCAGAAGGAGCAATACAGCAGCTTGCCGTCATCATGCTTGCCGCGCGAATCTTCGCTCATGCTTTCCTCGACTAAGGCCCCAACCCGATGCAATTCGGGCCTGGTGGCGTTGGATTCGACTATATAGCACGCGGCCGACCGCCGACGCAAAGAACTGCAGTTCGCGCAAGCAGCGCCGTGTGGGCTCGCGGAGCCGCCAGCGGGCTCACGCAGGCCTCATTCAGGCCTTTGTCGGCAATTCGCCACGTTTTTCCAGCATCGCGTCGATCAGGCCGTAGGCGACGTGCGGCCTCGGCACTCATGAAATTGTCGCGGTCGCGTGTCCTGCTTGATCTCGCTCCACGGTCTGGCCGGTGTGCTTGGCAAGGATCCGGTTCAGCCGCTCCCGGGTCTCCAGCATCTCCCGGGCATGGATTTCGATGTCGGACGCCTGGCCCTGGAAACCGGCCGAGCGGCTGGTGGATCATGATGCGCGAATTCGGCAGCGAATAGCGCTTGCCGTCCGCGCCGCCGGCAAGCAGCACGGCGCCCATGCTGGCGGCCAGGCCGACGCAGATCGTGCTGACGTCGGGCTTGATGAACTGCATCGTGTCGTAGATCGCCAGGCCCGCGCTGACCGACGCCGCCCGGCGAATTGATGTACAGCGCGATGTCCTTGTCCGGATTCTCCGACTCCAGGAACAGCAGCTGCGCGACCACCACGTTGGCCATGTAGTCTTCGACCGGGCCGACGATGAACATCACCCGCTCCTTGAGCAGCCGCGAATAAATGTCGTAGGCGCGCTCGCCGCGCGCCGTCTGCTCGACGACCATCGGAACCAGATTCAGGGCGCGTGTCGTCATAGGAGATCCTCTAGCCTTCGAACTTCATGATTTCTTTGAACGTGGACGCCACTTCGTGGATCCTGGCATTGGCCAGGATCCAGTCGGTGACCTGATCCTCCAGCGCGAGATTCTCCACCTGGCGCATCGCCTCGGGGTTCTGCAGGTAGGATTGCCTGATCTTCGCCGTATCCCCGTATGCGCCGATCATCTCGTCGAGGCGCGCCTCGACGCGCACCGGGTCGACGCGCAGGTTCTGCCGCTTGATGATGTCGGCCAGGATCAGTCCGAGCGCGGCGCGCCGGCGCGCCGGCTCCACGAACTGCTGCGGTGCCGGCGCCTGCGCGGGATCCTTGATTCCGGCGCGGCGCATCGCGTCGATCTGCATGTCGCGGATCTGGCTTTCGATCAGCGCGTTGGGCACATCCACCGGATTGGCCTGCAGCAGGCGGTCCATCACGGCCAGCTTGTTGCGGTTGCGCAGGGCCTGATCCAGTTCCCGGCGCATGTTCGCGGCCACTTCCTCGCGCAACGCAGCAATGCCGCCCTCGGTCACGCCGTACGCCTTGCAGAACTCCTCGTCGAGATCGGGCAGGGTCGCTTCTTCGACGCTCTTGACGCTGATGCTGAACTGCGCGGTCTTGCCGGCGAGTTCCCGGGCCCGGTAGTCCGCCGGGAAATTCACGCTGATCGTCTTCTCTTCCGGCGCGGACGTGCCGAGCAGCCCCGCCTCGAAATCCGGCAGCATGCGGCCGTCGCCCAGCACGACCGGCACGCCCGTGGCCGCGCCGCCGGCGAACGGCACGCCGTCGACCGAACCTTCGAAATCGACGGTCACGCGGTCGCCCTGCACCGCCGGGCGCGTCGCCGCCAGGTATTTCGGCTGTTGCCTGCGCAGGCGTTCGATCATGGCGTCGATGTCGGCGTCGGTCACGTCGGCCGTCGTACGCTCGATTTCCAGCGAGTCGAACGGCTGCAGCGCGACTTCCGGGAACACCTCGAAGGTCGCCGTGTAGGTCAGGTCCTGGCCCTCGTCGATGCTCTGCGGCTGGATGCGCGGGCTGCCGGCCGGCGCGAGCTGCTGCTGGGCGACCGCCTCGGAAAAGGTGGCCTGCATCAGTTCGCCGACCACCTCGCGGTGCACCTGCGGGCCGAACTGGCGGCGGATCACGTTCAGCGGCGCCTTGCCCGGCCGGAATCCGTTCAGCCGCGCGGTACGGCTGATCGTCTTCAGGCGCGCGGCGATCTCGGTGCTGACGCGCGCAGCCGGCACCTGTACCTGCATGCGGCGCTCTAATTTGCCGATGCTCTCGACGGAAACCTGCATGTCAAACCTCGTGGATGGTTAAAACGCCGATCGACGCGTAGCGGTGGTGCGAAAGGCGAGACTCGAACTCGCACGGGTTACCCCACTGGATTCTAAGTCCAGCGCGTCTACCAATTCCGCCACTCTCGCATCGGAACAGTCGCCTAGTATAGCGGACTTTGCGGGCCCCAGTTTTCAGCGGCGTGCGCTTTCGCGGACCAGCAGGCGGGCCACTTCCCGCAGCGCCGGCAGTCCTTTTTCCAGCATAAAGTAAAGCGGGCTGTCGCCGGCGAACGGCGCCGCGCGCTGCGGGGCGTTCAGCCACGCCCAGGCGTGGTCCTTCGCCGCGGCCTTGCCGTGCAGCGAGTGCTGGATATTGGCGAGCAGCGCAACCCGTTCCTGCTGGCCGGCCGACAGCCGCGGCGCCTGACCGAGCCGGTAGCGCTCGAGCACCTGCGGGGACGGAATTTTCAGCAGGCGGCACTGCTGCAGCGGCGACAGTTCCCAGGCATCGGCAATCGAGAAAAAACGCTGCAGCGCGCCGCTGCCCACGCTGCGCGCCGCCGGGCGATTCGCAGGCTGCAGCACCAGGCGCGGTCCGGTGTGGGGCTTAGGTGACATGTGGGACTCCAGGCACAGCCGTTAAGCATAGCTCCCTAAAGCGAACGCCGGCTCGCTATGATGGCCGCATGCCGCAAAATTTCGCCGAACGGCTCGCCGCTGCCCAGGCCGCCGTGAACAGCCTGGTCTGCGTCGGCCTGGACCCGGACCCGGCAAGCCTGCCGGAGGACCTGGCGCACGTCCCCGAGCCGCTGTTTGCGTTCAACCGGCGCATCGTCGATGCAACGCGGGATAGCGCCGCGGCGTACAAGCCGCAGATCGCCTTCTACAGCGCGGTCGGCGCCGAGGCGGAACTGGCGCTTAGCATCCGCTACATCCGCGCCCATGCCCCGCACGCCCTCGTGATCCTGGACGCCAAGCGCAACGACATCGGCAACACCGCCGCGGCGTACGCCCGCGAGGCCTTTGAGCGGTACGATGCCGATGCGGTGACCGTCAACCCGTACATGGGCGAGGACTCCGTGCTGCCGTTCTTGGCGCGCAGCGACCGCGGCGCGATCCTGCTGTGCCGCACGTCGAACCCCGGCGCACGCGACTTCCAGGACCTCATCGTCGAGGGCCTGCCGCTGTACCGTCACGTCGCCGCGCGCGCAGCGCGGCATTGGAACCGGAACGGGAACCTGATGCTCGTGGTCGGCGCGACCTACCCGCGTGAAATGGCCGATCTGCGCGCGGCGCACCCGGAGCTGCCCTTTCTCGTGCCGGGCATCGGCGCGCAGGGCGGCGACCTCGCCGCGACCCTCGCGGCGGGCCTCGACGCCGCCGGAGCCGGCCTTCTGATCAACTCCTCGCGCGCCATCATTTATGCCGGCGCGGGCTCCGCCGAGGCGATAGGCACGGCCGCGCGTAAACTGCGCAGCGAGATCAACGCGCAGCGAGCGGCCGCCCGGTAGCCACCGAGCGCACGATGGCCTCGGCGAGGTAATCGGCACCGGACTCGATGTGCGCGAGCCTCTCGCTGATGCTGGTCTCGACATGCGGGTCGGCGGCGCCGGCGCGCAGCGCCGCCGCTATGCTGAGCTCCCGCGAGACGCGCCGCGCGTGCTCGAGCGCAGGCTCGGCTGCCTCGTAATCGCGGCTGCCCGCCGGATCGTGCACGCGGAACACCTTGAAGCTTGGCTGGTTCACGAGGATATCGACGCCCTGCGAGACGACACCGGCCACCGCGCCGACCGCATTGCACACCGGCGCGTGTTCGGGAATGGACAGCGGGGCCCCGAGCCGGCGCGCGACCTCCGGGTAATACGCGGCGGCCGGCGCACCGATCGCGACGAGCGCGCGATCGAGCCCCAGCGTCGCATGCGCGATCGACGAGAGCCGCCGCCCCGCTATCGCCGCTTCCAGAAGGCGCGAACCGAGCGAATCACGCCGCTCATGCGCGCACTCGACGCCGGGATCCTGCGCCAGCGTCGCCGCCAGCAGCACGCGGGCGCTCTCGGCGACGACGAGCTCGTAGGTCCGCTCGCAGAATTCCTCGGGCGTCGCTGCGTTGCGTGCAGCCCGGCCGTTGCGCTCCTCGGTCGCGAGGATGCGCGCGCCGCATTCGGCCGCTTCGCGATTCCAGGCGTGCTGCCGCCCCAGCACGTGCATTGCATCGCTTGGCGTGAACGCGGCGATCGTCGCGAGTCCGGCGTCGGCGAGGCGCCGCAGCGCGGCGAGTCCCGCCCCATTGCGCACCAGCGTCGAGACCGGACGCGGCGCGGGCGCGAGGCCCGACCAGACGCGCTCCTCGAGCGCGCTGCGATGGGCCGGCAGTTCGCGCTGCGGGTTGCGGTACGCGAACAGCGACGGAAAATCCGGCAGCCGCTCGAGCGCGGCGATCGACCTCAGCATCGCCAGCGCCTCCGGAAAGCTGTGCGCGAGCAGCGAGACCGGCATTGCCTTGCGCGGCCCGGCGCGCAGGCGCCACTGCCGGTCGAAGAGCACTTCACTGTCGCCGCCGAGACCGCAGGTGCGCACGTCGATCGCCTGGACCATCGTGCGCCAGCCGCCGACCAGCGCGCCCTCGGCGCTGATCACGGGCCGGCCGCCCGAGACCACGGCCACGTCGGTGGTCGTGCCGCCGATGTCCGAAACGACGAAATCCGTCAGCCCGGTCAGGAATCCGGCGCCGACGACGCTGGCCGCCGGCCCCGACAGCACCGTCTCGACCGGGTATTCGAGCGCAACTTCGGCCTTCATCAGCGATCCGTCGCCCTTGACGATCATCAGCGGCGCATCGATCGCCTCCTCCCGCAGCACGTGCGTCAGCGCTTCGATCAGGTGCCTGATCTGCGGCGTCAGGCGCGCATTCAGCGTCGCGGTCAGCGCGCGCCGCGGCGCGTCGAGCTTCGAGCTCAGCTCATGCGCACAGGTCACCGGCAGCGGCGAGACGCTGCGGATCAGCGCGCGCGCCTTGAACTCGTGCGCGGGGTTGCGTACCGAAAAGCTCGCCGCGACCGCAAACGCCTCGACCCGGGCGCCGTACTCGCGCACCGCAGCGAGCACGGCCGCCTCATCGAGCGGCTTCAGTTCCTCGCCGGTCGCGTCGTGGCCGCCCTCGATGCGCACGACGTAGGTGCCGTCGCGATCGAGGCCGGACCGCGTGACCATCGCGGCATCGAAGCCGATGACCAGCGTGCACACCGGGCTGAAGCGGCCCTCGACGACCGCATTCGTCGCCAGCGTCGTCGATACCGACACGAGACCGACCGCGCTGCGGGTCGTACCTGCGGGCAGCGCAGCGAGCACCGCGCGGATCGCCGCGCCGATGCCGATGGTCAGGTTCCAGTGGGTCGTCAGCGCCTTGTCGCTGGCGAGCACGCGCCGCCCGTCGGCCAGCAGCACGGCGTCGGTGAACGTCCCGCCGGTATCTATTCCCAGCCACAGGCCATTCGCGCTCATCGGCGTCAGCCCCACAGCGCCGCCGCCGGCAGTTGCATCGTGCCGTTCGCGTAGCCGATGCCATGGGCGCGGTCCGCGCTGTGCAGCAGCGGGCCGTCCAGGTCGACGAACTCGGCCCGCTGCCCGACGAGCATCCCGGGGGCCATTGCCAGCGAAGTTCCCGCCATGCAGCCCACCATGACGGCGAGCCCGCGCGCCTGCGCCTCGCGGGCAAGCGCGAGCGACTCGGTCAGGCCGCCGGATTTGTCGAGTTTTATGTTGACCACCTGGTAGATGTCCTGCAAGTTCGCGAGGCTGCCCCGGTCGACCAGCGACTCATCGGCCGCGAGCCTAATGTGCCCGCGGTAGCCGCGCAAGCTCGCATCCTCGCCGCGCGCCACCGGCTGCTCGACCAGCACCACGCCGAGCGACTCCATCTCCGGGCTCAGGCGGTTCAGCAGCGCGCACGACCAGGACTGGTTCGGATCGACGATCAGCGCCGCCCGCGGCGCCGCGGCGCGCACCAGGCGCAGCACCTCGATATGACGCGCGGCATCGACCTTGACCTTGAGCACGGGCCAGTCGCGGTAGGCGTCGGCGCCCGCGATCGTCGCCGAGTCCGTATCCAGCCCCAGCGTGACGCAGGTGATCAGCGTCCGCGGCGCATCGATGCCGGCAAGGCTCCAGGCGCGCCGGCCGGCACGCTTCGCTTCCAGGTCCCACAGTGCGCAGTCCAGCGCGTTACGCGCCCCGCCCGGCGCCAGCCGGTGCGCCAGCGCCGCTCGATCGAGTCCCGCTTCGATCTCGCCGCGCAGCGCCTCGAGCTGATCCGCCAGCAGGGCCGCGGTCTCGCCATCGTAGTCGACGCCAGCGGCCTCGCCGCGCCCGACATGCCCGGCCGCGTCGGTCAGCGTGACCACGATGACATCGAGCGCCGCCTCTGCGCCGCGCGATACGCGGAACGGGCGCCGGTACGGCCAGCTCTCCCGGGCGATGTCCAGCGTCAACGGGGCATTCATGCCGGCGTGCGCGGAAAGTCGCGCTCGATCACGGCCGCGAGGCGCGCCGCGCCGCCCCGCATCGGGTCGATCACCGGCATCCCGAACTGCGCCTCCAGGTCCGCGCACAGCCGCGCGCGCCGCTCCTCATCGAGCCTGGAGGTGTCGAGACTGATGCCGATGAAGCGCACCTGCCGGTTCGTGATGCGCGCCGCGGTCAGGTACTGCGCCATCGCCTCCTCCAGCGTCGGCAGCGGGCAATGCGGGTATTCGTCGATGGTCAGGCGCTGCGGGTCGTGGCATAGCACCAGCGCATCGGGCTGCGTGCCGTGCACGAGCCCGAGCGTGACGCCGGCATAGGCCGGGTGAAACAGCGAACCCTGTCCTTCGACGACGTCCCAGTGATCGGCGGCGTTGTCGGGCGAGAGCCACTCGGCCGCACCGGCGATGAAGTCCGCGACCACCGCATCGATCGCGACGCCGCGTCCTGAAATGATGATGCCGGTCTGCCCGGTCGCACGAAAAGTCGCGGCGATGCCACGTTCCGTGAGGGCCCTGCAGAGCGCGAGGGCCGTGTATTTCTTGCCGATCGCGCAGTCCATGCCGACGCTGAGCACGCGCCGTCCGCTGCGCTTGCGGCCCGTGCCGGCGGCAAAGCGCCGGTCCGCGTGGCGCACGTCGAACAGCTGGCGCCCCTGCCGGGCGGCGGCCGCGGCGAGGCCCGGTATCTCGCGCAGGCGGGTGTGCATGCCGCTGACCAGGTCGAGGCCCGCCTCCAGCGCCGCGAACAGCGCCGGCCGCCAGGCCGGCGGAATCGCGCCGCCGACCGGAGCGACGCCGATGACGAGCGAACGCGCGCCGTGCGCCGCCGCCCCGGCCGGGTCATACCACGGAATGCCGAGATCGACCGTGCCCCCGGGCAGCGCGTACTGGCCGACGACATCCGCGCGGCACCAGTCGCGCAGTCCCGCCGCGGTCTTGCAGTCGAGGAACGAGGTCGCGTCGCCGAGGAACAGCAGGTACGGCTTGCCGAGCTGCATCACGCGAGGCGGCGCGCGGCGCTGACGAAAGCCGCGACTTCGGCCTCCGTGGTTGCATAGGAGGTCACCAGCCGGATCGCAACCGCGTCCGCCAGGCCCGTGAACGGCCAGCGATAGAACTGGAACTGGTCGCGCTCCAGTGCCGCGACGAGCGCCTCCGGCATCGCGATGAACAGCTCGTTCGCCTCCGCCGGCTGCAGCAGCCGCACGCCGCGGACATCGCCGAGGCCCCGCGCCAGCGCCGCGGCCATCTCATTCGCGCGGCGGGCGTTCTGCAGCCACAGATCGTCGCTCAGGTACGCGAGCAGCTGCGCGCTGAGGTAGCGCATCTTCGACCACAGGTGCCCGCTTTGCTTGCGCCGCCGGGCAAAATCCTGCACCCGCGCCGGGTTGAAGAACACGACCGCCTCGGCGCACAGCGCGCCGTTCTTGGTTGCGCCCAGCGACAGGACGTCGACGCCGCAGCGCCAGGTCGCCTGCGCGGCATCGCATCCGAGGTGCGCGAGCGCGTTGGCGAAGCGCGCGCCATCCATGTGCACGCCGAGCTGGTGGCGCCGGGCGACCGCGGAGATCGCGGCAACCTGGGACGGATCGTAGACCGTGCCGCATTCGGTCGCCTGCGTGAGGCTCACGGCCGCCGGCTTCACGTGATGCACGCCCATGTCGGTCGCGAACGCTACGGCTTTCTCGATCTGCCCGGGCAGGATCCTGCCGTCGGCGGCTCCTCAGCCCGATCGGCTTCGCCCCGCCGGAGAAGAATTCCGGCGCGCCGCACTCGTCGGTCACGATGTGCGCCGCCTTGTAGCAGTACACGGCGCCGTAGGACGGCATGAGATGCGCGAGCGCGAGCGCGTTCGCGGCCGTTCCGGTCGCGACCGGGAAAATTGCCACTTCCCGGCCGAAGACCTCGCTCGCCTTTGCCTGCAGGCGCGTCGTCAGCGCATCGGCGCCATAGGAGGGCATGCGCTCCTCGTTGGCCGCCTGGATCGCCGCCATGACCGGCGCGCACGCCGGTGTCACATTGTCGCTGGTAAAATTTCGGCTCACAGGCCGGCTATTGTAGGCGATTTGCAATGCGTCGCGCTGCTGCGCCTTCTGCTAACCTTGGAACCAGCCATGAACGACAAAGCCGCACTCCTCGATCAGCTGCGCATCGACCGCAGCGCGCCGCCGGCGCCGCGCGGCAGCGCGCGGCGCGTGATCCTGTGGGCCGTCCCCGCGCTCGCGGCGCTGGCCGCGCTGCTGTGGTGGTGGCTGCGGCCCGCCGCAATTCCGGTGCACATCGCCGTCGCCCGGGCCGCAGCGCCCGGCTCCGTGACCACGGCGAGCTCGATCCTCGACGCCTCGGGCTATGTCGTCGCGCGCCGCCAGGCCACGGTCGCCTCCAAGATCACCGGCAAGCTGGTCGAACTGGACATAGAGGAAGGCGATCACGTCCGTGCCGGACAGGTCATCGCCAGGCTCGATGACTCGAATGCGCGCGCCGCCGTGAACCAGTCCGCGGCGCAGCTGGATTTCGCGAAACCGGCGCTTGCCGAAACGCGGATCAACATAGCGAATGCCCAGCGGGATTTTGACCGGCAGGACAGCCTGCTGGAGAAGCATTTCGTCAGCCAGTCCGCCGTCGACAACGCGCGCACCGCGCTGGATGCGCTGCGGGCGCAGCTCGCCACGCAGCAGAGCAACGTCGGCGTCGGTATCCGCAACCTCGAGGTCGCGCAGCGCAACCTCGACGACACCGTTGTGCGCGCGCCGTTCGCCGGCGTCGTGACCGTGAAGGCCGCGCAGCCCGGCGAAATCGTCTCGCCGATCTCGGCCGGCGGCGGCTTCACGCGCACCGGCATCGGCACGATCGTCGACATGGACTCGCTCGAGATCCAGGTCGACGTCAACGAGAATTTCATTCAATCGGGTGCAGCCCGGCGCAGCGCGGCGAGCGCCAAGCTCAACGCCTATCCGGACTGGCAGATCCCGGCGCACGTGATCGCCGTGATCCCGACCGCGGATCGCAGCAAGGGCACGGTGACGGTGCGCATCGCGCTCGACGCCCGGGATGCCCGTATCCTGCCCGAAATGGGGGTGCGCGTCGCCTTCCTGGACCCCGCTGCCGCCGCAGGCCCCGCTGCCGCGGCAGGCGCCGGCGGCGCTCCGCTCGCCGCCGGCGCGGTCCAGTTGCCCGCGAACGCGGTCCAGGCCAGCGGCGCGGCCGGAACCCTGTTCGTCGTGCATGACAGGACGCTCGAGCGCCGCGTGGTGCGGGTCGGCGCGCTCTCCGGCGACCAGATCGACGTTTTGTCGGGGCTTGCCGCAGGCGAACGGGTCGCGGTCGGCGATTTCGCGTTGCTGCAGGACGGGGCACGGGTTCGCGTTGAACCATGAGCGAGCCGATCGTGTCACTGCGGCACGTCTGCAAGCGCTACCTGCGCGGCAAGCAGAGCGTGGACGTGCTGCAGGACCTGTCGCTCGAGATCCCCGCCGGGCAGTTCGTCGCTCTGATGGGCCCGAGCGGCTCGGGCAAGACGACGCTGCTGAACCTGATCGGCGGGCTCGACACGCCGAGCTCCGGCGAGATCACCGTTGCCGGCCAGCGCCTCGACGGACTCGGCAGCGGCGCGCTCGCGAAGTGGCGCGCGAATCACGTCGGCTTCGTGTTCCAGTCGTACAACCTGATGCCGATGCTCAGCGCGCAGCGCAATGTGGAGCTGCCGCTGCTGCTGACTTCCTTCCCGGCCGCGCGGCGCAAGGCCAATGCGATGGCCGCGCTGACGCTCGTCGGCATCGCGGACCGCGCCGCCCACAAGCCGGGCGAGCTGTCCGGCGGCCAGGCGCAGCGCGTCGCGATCGCACGCGCCCTGGTTGCCGATCCGGTGCTGCTGGTCTGCGATGAGCCGACCGGCGACCTCGACCGCAAGTCCGCCGACGAGGTCCTGGGCCTGCTGCAGACGCTGAACCGCGAATACGGCAAGAGCATCGTGATGGTCACGCACGACCCCAAGGCGGCCGAGTTCGCCAGCCGGCAGCTGCACATGGACAAGGGCAGCCTGCAGTGAAGTTCCTGCCGCTGCTCTGGGCGACGCTGTGGCGCAAGAAGACACGGACGATCTTCACGCTGCTGTCGATCGTCGTCGCCTTCCTGATGTTCGGCGTGCTCGAGACCGTCGACTACGCCTTCTCGCATCCGTCGACCGGGGTCACCGCGGCCGACAAGCTGATCACGATCAACAAGTACTCGATCACGCTGTCGCTGCCGTTCGCCGACGTGCAGCAGATCCGCGCGGTGCCGGGCGTCGCCGAGGCCACCTGGATCACGTGGTTCGGCGCGTATTACCAGGAATCGAAGAATTTCGTATTCGCGCTGCCGATCGACACCGACACCTACTTCAACCTGCACCGCAACGAGTTCGTCGTCGACGCTTCGCAGATGCAGGCGTTCCGCGATACGCGCAGCGGCGCTTTGGTCAACGCGGCACTGATGAAGAAGTTCGGCTGGAAAGTCGGCGACCGCGTGCCGCTGCACTCGACGATCTGGACCCAGCGCAACGGCTCGCTCGACTGGAGCTTCGACATTGTCGGCCAGTTCGACGCCAAGGACCCGACCCAGGCGGCCCAGCAGTCGGCGACCCTGCTGTTCCACTACGAGGCGTTCGATGAGGGCCGCAGCTTCGGCAAGGGCGAGGTGGGCTGGATCGAGGAGCGCATCGACGACCCGTTGCGCGCGCCGCAGGTCGCGCAGCGCATCGACGCCCTGTTCGCCAATTCCCCCAACGAGACCAAGACCCAGCCGGCGAACGACTTCGCGATGGCTTTCATCAAGCAGCTCGGCGACATCGGCTTCATCCTGCGCGCGATCCTCGGCGCGGTCTTCTTCACGCTGCTGTTCCTGACCGGTCACACGATGATGCAGTCGGTGCGCGAGCGGATCCCGGAACTCGCCGTGCTCAAGACCATAGGATTCAGCGATGCCCGCGTCCTTGGCCTGGTGGTCGGCGAGGCGCTGCTGCTGTGCGCGGTCGGCGCGATAGCGGGTCTCGCGCTGAGTTTCGCGGCGCTGCCGATCATCAGGAAGGGCCTGCAGGGCGTCGAGCTGTCGCCGCGCGCCGTGCTGCCCGGGCTGGCGGTCGCGGTGATCCTCGCGTTCGTGGTCGGGACCCCGCCGGCCGTGCGCGCGATGCGGCTGAACATCGTCGACGCGCTGGCCGGGCGCGGCTAGCAACGGCTCATGTATGCTGCGCCAGATCCTGGCCATCACCTGGATGAACCTGCAGACGCTGCCGCAGCGCAGCGGCTCATCGAGCGTGATCGTGATCGGCATCGCGGGCGTGGTCGCCGTGCTGGTGTCCATGCTGGCGATGAGCCTCGGCTTTCACCACACGCTCGCGGACAGCGGCCGCACGGACCGGGCGATCGTGCTGCGCGGCGGATCCGACGCCGAGCTGAACAGCAACCTGACGCGCGCCGACGTCGATACGATCAGCAATGCACCGGGCATCGCCCGGGACCGGTCCGGCGCCGCGCTGCTGTCGAACGAGCTGGTGACGGTGGCCAATGTGCCGAAGATCGATACCGGCACCGATGCGAACGTGACCCTGCGGGGCGTCGGCGCCAGGCTCCTGCAGGTGCGGCCCGAGCTGCACCTGGTCGAAGGCCGCATGTTCAGGCCGGCCGTGCGCGAACTTATCGTCGGCATCGGTGCAGCCCAGCAGTTCCGCGGGCTCGTCACCGGCGGCGTGCTGCGCATGCGCAACGCCGACTGGACGATTACCGGCGTGTTCACGTCGAACGGCGACGTGCATGAATCCGAGCTGCTGGCGGACGTCGAGACCGTCGGCTCGGCGATCGAGCGCAGAGGCTACAGCTCGGCGATCGTGCTGCTCGAGGGCAGCGCGGCGTTCGCCGGCGTTCAAGGACTCGCTGACGGGCGATCCGCGGCTGAAGGTCGACGTGCAGCGCGAGCCCGAGTATTACGCGGCGCAGTCGCGGGACCTGTCGAAGGCAATCAACATCGTCGGCAACACGGTCGCGGTCATCATGGCGATCGGCGCGATGTTCGGCGCGCTGAACAGCATGTACTCCGCGGTCGCGGCGCGCGCGCTCGAGATCGCGACGCTGCGTGCGATCGGCTTCGGCGCGCTGCCGGTGCTGCTGTCGGTCCTGGTCGAGAGCCTGCTGCTGTCGCTGCTCGGCGGCCTGATAGGCGCCGGCCTGGCCTGGTACGTGTTCAACGGCCACAGCGTCGCGACGCTGGGCGGCGCCTTCGCGCAGGTCGTCTTCCAGCTCACCGTGACGCCGGCGCTGCTCGTGACCGGCATCGTCTGGGCCTGCGCGATCGGCCTGCTGGGCGGATTCTTCCCGGCGCTGCGCGCCGCGCGCCTGCCGGTGGCCGATGCCCTGCGCGCGATCTAGTCTCCTATATCTCTATCTGCCGGGCGATCTCGAGCACGCTGTGCGGCGGCAGGCTGAACCGGTCCGTCGCCTTGACCGCGTTGCGGTACAGGAACGCGAACAGGCCGAGCCGCCCCTGGCGCAGCACCCGGCTGCCGGGCTTGTGCACCACGAGATCACGCGTCGCGACGAACACCGCCTTGTCCAGGTCGATCGAGGGGTCGAGCCCCTTGGCCCGCTCCAGCGCGCGGCGCAGGTTCGGTATCTCGACGAAGCCGAAGTGTGCGGAGACCTGCCACCAGCCGTCGGCGACCTTGCTGATGACCGTGCAGGCGGACCGGCGACGCGCGGGGTCTCGTCGAACGTGACGCTGAGCGCAATCACGTGACGGGGCAGCGAACCCATGAAGTGCGCGTGATCCATGATCAGGCGCGACACCTTGTGGGTACTGCGCGTCAGGAACACCATCGTGCCGTCCACGCGCGGAATCTTGCCGCTCTCGAGGTCCTGCAGGAACTGGTCTTCGCTTTGCGGTATCTGCGTCAGCGAGGCGCGGATCGCCTCGATGCCGGAACGCCAGGTGATCATGACCACGAACAGCACCGCCGCGAACGTCAGCGGCAGCCAGCCGCCGTCGGCGATCTTCAGCAGGTTGGCCGCAGAAGAACCCGGCATCGACGATCAGAAACAGCGCCCGCCGACCGGCGAGCGCCATCGCGAGCGGCCAGTGCCAGACCTTGCGCATCGCGCTGATACAGCAGCACCGTGGTCAGCAGCATGGTGGTCGAGACCGCCGTGCCGTAGGCCCCGGCGAGCCGGTCGGAGCTGCCGAAGCCGACCGTGACGCCGACGGTCGCGACCATCATCAGCCAGTTGACGACCGGCACGTAGATCTGGCCGTAGACCTGGTCCGAGGTCTGGCGGATGCGCGACGCCGGGCAGCCAGCCGAGCTGCATGGCCTGGCGGGTCATCGAGAACGAGCCGGTGATGATCGCCTGGCTGGCGATGATCGTGGCGACCGTCGCCAGCGCCACCAGCGGATAGATCGCCCACGGCGGGCACGATCTCGAAGAACGGATTGCCGCTGACCGCGCCCTTGTCGACCAGCAGCGCGGTCTGCCCGGCATAGCTCAGCAGCAGCGCCGGCAGCACGATCGGCATACCAGGACCAGCGGATCGGCGGCTTGCCGAAATGGCCCATGTCGGCGTACAGCGCCTCGCCGCCGGTGATGCACAGGAACACGCCGCCCAGCACGAGGAATCCGCCGGATCCCGGATGCGGCCAGGAAGCGGATCGCGTGACGCGGATCGATGGCGGCCAGCACGCTGCGGATGCTGCGCGATCGCCGCGACGCCGAGCACCGCGATCACGGCAAACCACAGCAGCATGATCGGCCCGAAGGCCTGGCCGATCTTCTCCGTGCCGAACGCGCTGCGCGGCGAACAGCGCGACCAGGATCACCACGGCGACGGGCATCACGTAGGGCTTGAACGCCGCGGTCACGACGTTGACGCCCTCCAGCGCGCTCAGCACCGAGATCGCCGGCGTGATCACGCCGTCGCCGTAGATCAGCGCCGCGCCGAGCAGGCCCATCGCGGTCAGGACTTCGCGCCGCCGGCGAAGCCGGTTGGCCCCGACCAGCGACATCAGCGCGAGGATGCCGCCCTCGCCGCGGTTGTCGGCGCGCATCACGAACAGGCAGTACTTGATCGAGATCGTGATGATCAGGGTCCAGACGATCAGCGACAGGATGCCGAGCGCGCTCTCGGGCGTGAACTGTCCGCCGGCGGCCTGCACGACCGTCTGCAGCGTGTAGAGCGGGCTGGTGCCGAGGTCGCCGAACACGACGCCCAGCGCGGCGAGCATCGACCAGCGCGAAGGCGTGATGCCGGCGGACGGGGCCTGGGGTTTTGCGGTCTTCATGGGTTCGGTAGGGACAATGCCAGCTTCCCGCGTCGCGGGCAATCGCGCTGACGGTTACTGCCCCGTCTTGAATCTCTGCCAGAGCCGCGTCATCGCGCGCGCCTGCTCGGGCGAATCCTGCTTTTGCACGAACAGGCGCCGCCGGGTCTCGGCGGACGGGTAGACGATCGGGTTGGCGAGTATCGCCGGGTCGATCAGCGCCGACGCGGCCGCATTGCCGTTGGCGTAGTCGACGAAGTCGGTCACGGCGGCGATCACGCGCGGTTCCATCAGGTAATTGATCAGGCGGTGCGCGTTGGCCGGATGCGGCGCATCACGCGGGATCCCGAGCATGTCGAACCACAGCAGGGATCCTTCCTTCGGGATCACGTAGTTGACGCTGATGCCGTTGTTCGCGTCATGCGCCCGCTTGCCGGCCATCACGAAATCGCCGTTGTAGCCGAGCGCCACGCAGATATCGCCGTTCGCCATGGCGTTGATGATGTTGGTCGTGTCGATCGAACGGATATAGGGCCGGATCCGCGTCAGCACCGCCAGCACCTGCTCGAGGTCCGCGGCGTCCGGCGCATTCGGGTCCTTGCCCAGGTAGGCGAGCACGAGGCGCACGACGCCGGCCGGCGCGTCCAGCATGCCGATTCCGCAGCCGGCCAGTTTCGAGGCATAGGCCGGCTCGAAGATCAGGCGCCAGCTGTCGAGCGGCACGCCGGGCAGCGCGGCGGCGACCAGTTTCTCGTTGTAACCGATGCCGTACGAGCCCCACAGGTAGACGATGCCGTGCGCGTTCTGCGGATCGTTCTGCGCCACCTGCGCCATGATGGCCGTATCCATGTTCGCCAGATTCGGCAGTTCGCGCCGCTCGAGCGGCAGATAGGCGCCGCTGCGGATCTGCCGCTCGAAGAACGGCGCGGTCGGCACGACGACGTCGTAGCCGCTGTTGCCGGTCAGGATGTGCGACTCGAGAACTTCATTGGTCTCGAAGTACGCCACATGCACCTTGATGCCGGTCTGCTGCTCGAAATTCGCGATCGTGTCCGGGGCGAGGTAGTCCGCCCAAATGTACAGGTTCACGCTGTCCGCATCGTTGCCTTGCGGTCTTTGCGCCGCGCCGTTCGCGTTCGGTCCCCGGCCGCCACAGGCACAGAGTCCGGCCGCGCACAACAGCAGCCACGCGAGTACCCGGGTTCGCAGCGTCGCCATGGCGCACGACTATGCCACAACACGCGTTGATGGCGCAGCGCGGCCAAAAAAAGTTAAAGTGGCGCCGTGACACCGCAGCCACCACAGCTCAGCGCGCGCGAGATGCGCGCCATCCTGGCGCGCATCTTTGCGGCCGTAGCTGCGACCGACCGGATCACGCTGGGCCGCCTGAACGGGGTCCGGATCCAGCACAAGGCGGACGGCAGCGAGGTCACGGTCGCCGATCGTGCCGCCGAGCGGCTCCTGCGCCGCCACCTGCGCGCGGCCTGGCCGCGCGATCCGGTGCTCGGCGAGGAGTACGGCGGCGAGCTCGTGCGCCGGGGGCGCTGCTGGCTCATCGATCCGATCGACGGCACCGCATCGTACGTGCTCGGGCTGCCGCTGTTCGGAACCCTCGTGTCGCTGCTGATCGACGGGCAGCCGCAGTTCGGTTTCATTCACCTGCCCGGGCTCGGCGAGACGACCTACGCGGCGCGCGGCCATGGCTGCTGGCTCAAGCGCGGCGGACGCGATCCGCGGCGCGTACGCGTCGCTGCGCCGTGCGCGCTGTCATCGGCCCAGGTCGGGCTCACCAGCTTCAAGGAAAGCGACCTGGCGCGGCGCGCCGGCCCGTGGCGCCTGACGGACCTGGCGCGCTCGGTCGGCCGCGTGCGCCTGGTCGGCGACTGCGTGCAGTACGCGCTGCTGTGCCGCGGCCGGCTCGATGCGGCCGTCGATCCGCTGATGAAGCCCTGGGACATCGGCGCACTGGCGCCGTGCGTCCTCGAGGCGGGCGGCTCGATCAGCGACCTGACGGGCGCGACCACGCGCCTCGTCGAGCGCAGCTCCGTGGTCGCGGCCAGCAGCGCGCGGCTGCGGCGCGGGATCGTCAGGCAGGTCAGCGCGTAAAATCCAGCTCCACCGCGACGTACCACTGCTCGAGGAAGCGGCGCACGACGGGCTCGATCTGCGCGTCGAGCCGCAGCACGGCCTGCAGCATCGCTGCCTCGTCGCGACGGCCGACGTTGAACTCCATCGGCGACAGCGCGTGCACCCTGAAGTGCACGTCCGGCAGGCGTTCGCAATAGACCGTCATGACGCGCGCTCCGGTCGCGCTGGCGAGGCGCACCATGCGTGCGAGATTGCCGTCGGTCACCGGCGGCCGCCCGAGGAACGGCGCCAGGACGCGGCCTTCATGCTGTTCATCGCCGGCGAGGATCAGGACCCCGCCGGGGCGCCGCAGGTGCTCGACGGTGGAACGCCAGACGTTGCGATGGACTTCGAGCACCACGGTCTCGGTCCAGCTGCGCCAGCGCCCCGAGATGATCTTGTGCGCCCGCTTGCGGTCGACCAGCGCAATCGCCGCCACCCGCCCCGGCCAGAGCCGCGCGATGGCCTCGCTCATGATCCCCCAGTTCCCGATGTGCAGCAGGCACAGGATCAGGGGCCGCTGATCGGCGCCGAATGCGTCGAACTGCGCGGGATCCGCGAACGTGACCCGCCCTTCGCGCAGGATGCGCCTGGCCACCGAATACTCGGCGAACGTGCGGCCGACGTTCTTCCACAGCGTGACCACGGCCTCCTCCAGCCGCGGCCCGTCGCCGAGATCGGGACGCAGCCTCGAGATCACCTCACGGCTGCGCCGCGCGGCCGCCGGATGGCCGCCGCGGCCGACCGACAGCCCGAGACGGGCGCCGAGATTCGAGCAGGTTTCCGTCGGCAGCGCCGCCAGCCCGAAGTGCAGCGCGAGTTCCCGGGCCTCAACCGCCAGTTCGCGCAGACGCACGGGCGGCCCTCCTGCCTGACCGGGTCCTGTGTCTGGCGTTCAGTCCCAACTGGCTGTTTCCCCTGTAGTTCGGCATCATGGCGCATGGGCCGGAAGAATTCCGGCCTGATAGACTAGCGCAGAATTTCCAATCCCGTGACACATGCTGCTGATCCGTAATGCCGATGTCTTCGCTCCGCGCCACCTGGGCGTGCACGACCTGCTGCTCGGCGGCGGCCGGATCCTGTGGATGGGGCGGGACGGAGAGCTCCCCGAGCTTCCCGAGGCGCTGAGCGCCGCGACCGCCGGCATCGACCTCGCCGGCGCGAGACTGATTCCGGGCCTCATCGACGGCCATGCACACGTCACCGGCGGCGGCGGTGAAGCCGGATTTGCCACCCGCGTGCCGCCGGTTCCCCTGTCTCGATTCACGACGGCCGGCGTCACGACGGTCGTCGGGCTGCTCGGCACCGATGACGTCGCCCGCGGCCCGCGCGAACTGCTGGCCGGCGTCTATGCACTGCGCGAACAGGGCCTGAACGCCTGGGCCTACTGTGGCGGTTACCACCTTCCGCCGGCGACGCTGACCGGCAGCGTGCAGGACGATCTGGTCTTCATCGAGGCGTTCCTGGGGCTGGGCGAAGTGGCCATCAGCGATCACCGCTCGAGCCAGCCGACGCTCGACGAGCTGTTGCGCCTTGCCGCCTCGGCGCATGTCGCCGGCCTGATTGCGAACAAGGCCGGCGTCCTGCACCTGCACGTCGGCGACGGTGCGCGCGGACTGTCGCTGGTGCGCAAGGCGCTTGCGGGCAGCGAGTTGCCGCCGCGCGTGTTTCACCCGACGCACGTCAACCGGCGCCGCGCGCTGTTCGACGAGGCGATCGCGCTCGCCAAGGCCGGATGCACGGTGGACGTCACCGCCTTCCCGGTCAGGGACGGCGAGGATGCCTATGGCGCCGCCGAAGCCGTGGGGCGCTTTCTGGCCAGCGGCGCGCCGGCCGAGCGGATCACGGTCAGTTCCGATGCGGGCGGCTGCCTGCCGTGCTTCGACGCCGACGGCCGCGTCAGCAGCATGGACGTCGGCTCGGCCGGGGCGCTGCTGCAGACGCTGCGCGAACTGCTGGATCGCGGAATGCCGCTGCACCAGGCCCTGCCGCCTTTTACCACCAACCCCGCGCTGCTGCTGCGCCTCGCCGGCAAGGGCACGATCGCGGCAGGGGCCGATGCGGACCTCGTGGCGCTGGACGCGACAGGGAGCGCACAAACCGTCATTATCCGCGGTGAAGTGCACGTCCGCGACGGCGTCGCCGTCCGGCGCGGCACTTTTGAGAACTAACGCTTCAGGAGGCGCCCGGCGCGATGCCAAGTAAAATTCCAGAGGGTGAGACTCGGGGCTGGATCGTGCCGATCGGCGGCGCCGAGAACAAGGAGAACGGCCGCGATATCCTCGAGCGCTTCGTCCGCGTCTCGGGCGGCACCGGCGCCGACATCGTCGTGATCCCCGCCGCCAGCCGCATGTACGAGACCGGGCCCCGCTACGAGAAGATCTTCCGGGAACTTGGCGCGCAGCAGGTGACGGTGATGGATTTCGACACGCGCCGCGACTGCCAGGAGCCCGGGCGGCTGCAACGGCTGCAGGAGGCGACCGGGATATTCTTTACCGGCGGCAACCAGCTGCGCCTGACGACGCTGCTCGGCGGCACGCCGGTCGCGAAGCTGATCCGCGTGCGCAATGCCTGCGGCGTCACGGTCGGCGGGACCAGCGCCGGCGCCAGCATCCTGAGCGAGCACATGATCGCGTTCGGCGACGAAGGCTCGGCGGTGATCTCGGGCAGCGTACGGCTCGCGCCCGGACTGGGACTGACCAACCGCTTCATCATCGACCAGCACTTCCGCCAGCGCGACCGCCTCGGGCGCCTGATCACCGCGCTGGCCTATAACCCATTTGCCGTGGGCATCGGCCTCGACGAGGATACGGCGGCATTCATCGGCCCGGACGAGACCATCGAGGTCGAGGGCAGCGGCGGCGTCACGATCGTCGATGCAGCCGACGTCAGCTTTTCGTCGATTGCGGATGTGGGCGAAGGCCAGCCGGTCTGCATGCTCGGACTGCGTCTGCATATCCTGGTTGCCGGCGCCACTTTCAACCTGCACACGCGGATCGCCGCCGCAGGCGATCTGGCCCACGCAAAAGAGTAGCCCCATGCGCATCATCGATCGATCCGTCTATGTCGGCCCGTCGCAGTACGCCCATTTCCCGGTCATTCGCCTCGAGCTGGACCTGGGGACCCTCGAAGCGTGGCCCACGGGGCGCCTGGGTGCGCAGTTCGTCGATGCGCTGGCTGCGGCCCTTCCGGGCCTCGCCGAGCATGGCTGCTCGTACCGGGAACCCGGCGGCTTTTTCCGGCGCATGCGCGAAGGCGAAGGCACCTGGCTCGGGCACGTTCTCGAGCACGTCGCCATCGAACTGCAGAACATGGCCGGCGAGGAAGTCACCTTCGGCAAGACGCGCACGGCCGGCAAGAGCGGCGTCTATACCGTCGTCTATGAGTATGCGCAGCGCGACGAGGGCATCGCAGCCGGCGAACTCGGGCTGAAGCTGCTGTGTTCGCTGCTGCCCGAGACGATCCGTCCCGCCGATTCGGTGCCCGCCGACTGGAACTGGCGCGACGCACGCGACGAATTCATCCGCTTTGCGCAGCGGCGCGCCCTGGGGCCCTCCACCGCCTCGCTGGTGCGCGCGGCTGAACGGCAGAATATCCCCTGGCTGCGCCTCAACGACCAGTCGCTGGTGCAGCTGGGCCACGGCAAATACCAGCAGCGCATCCAGGCGACGATCACGAGCCGAACGTCGCATATCGCCGTGGAGCTCGCCAGCGACAAGGAAGAGACCAACAAGATCCTGGCAACGCTCGGACTTCCCGTTCCCCGGCAGGAACTGGTGCAAAGCGAGGGGCAGGCGGTGCGCGCCGCGAAGCGCATCGGCTTTCCGGTCGTGACCAAGCCGTACAACGGCAACCACGGCCGCGGCATCTCGATCCGGCTCTCGACCGACGAGGAAGTCGCGCAGGGCTACCGCGTGGCGAGCGAGCACTCGCGATCGGTCATCGTCGAGACGTTCCTCGAGGGCGACGACCATCGCCTGCTGGTCGTCAACGGCGAGCTGGTCGCCGCGACGCGGCGCACGCCGGGCCACGTCGTCGGCGACGGCGTACATACGATCGTCGAGCTGATCGGGACCGTGAACCTGGACCCGCGCCGCGGCGTCGGACACGAGAAGGTGCTGACGCGCCTCGAACTCGACGCGCAGGCGCAGAAAATGCTCGATGCCGCGGGCCTGCGCGCCGACTCGGTCCCCGAGAAGGATCGGATCGTGTACCTGCGATCCACCGCGAATCTTTCCACCGGCGGCACCGCCACCGACGTCACGGACGTGATCCACCCGGACAACCGCGAGATGGCCGAGCGGGCGGTGCGCGCGATCGGCCTGGACGTGGGCGGCGTGGATTTCCTGTCCAAGGACATCACCGAAAGCTACCGCACGATCGGCGGCGGCATCTGCGAGGTCAACGCCGCGCCCGGATTCCGCATGCACGTGGCGCCGAGCGAGGGCAAGGGACGCGACGTCGCCGCGCCGGTCGTCGCGATGCTGTTCCCGCCGGGCGCCCCGGCGCGCGTGCCGATCGCCGCGGTCACCGGCACCAACGGCAAGACGACGACCTCGCGCATGCTCGCCCATCTCGCGAAGATGGCGGGCTATACGCCGGGGCTGACGACGACCGACGGCGTCTACATCGACGGCCAGCGTACCGTTCAGGGCGACATGACCGGTCCTGTGTCCGCGCGCATGGTGCTCGCGGATCCGCAGATCGACATCGCGATACTCGAGACCGCCCGCGGCGGATTGCTGCGCGCCGGCATGGGCGTGCGCGAAGTCAACGTCGGCTGCGTACTGAACGTGCAGTCCGATCACCTGGGCCTGAAGGGCATCGACACGCTCGAGCAGCTCGGCGAGCTCAAGCGCATCGTCGTCGAGGTGGCGACCGACTGCGCGGTGCTGAACGCCGACGATCCCGTCGTGCTCAGGATGTCGGGCTATACGGAAGCGAAGCACATCTGCTACGTGACGATGAATCCGCAGCACGCACTCGTGCGCGAGCACATCCGCGCGGGCGGGCGCGCCTGCGCGCTGGAGGCCGGCGTCAACGGGCAGATGATCACGCTGTACGATCGCGGCGGCCACATTCCGCTGCTGTGGACGCACCTGGTGCCGGCGACGCTCGAGGGCCGGGCCATCCACAATGTGCAGAACGCGATGTTCGCGGCCGCCATGGCGTTCTCGCTCGGCATGAAGCTGGATGCAATCCGCCAGGGGCTGCGCACCTTCGACTCGACATTCTTCCAGGCGCCGGGCCGCATGAACGTGTTCAGCGAACACCCGTTCAAGGTGCTGTTCGACTACGGGCACAACGCGCACGCGGTGGGCATGCTCGCGGATCTCGCCGGCCGTCTCGACGTCTCCGGCCGGCGCATCGTCGTGCTCGCCGGCCCGGGCGACCGCCGCGACGAGGACCTGGTCGCGATCGCCGCAGCCGTCGCCGGACGCTTCGACCACTACATCTGCCGCCGCGACGACAACCTGCGCGAGCGCGCGCCGGATGAGGTGCCGCGCATCCAGGCGCAGGCACTGCGCGACCTGGGGGTGGCGGATGAGGCGATCTCGGTCATCCCCGACGAGCAGGAAGCGATCGACGCGGCGCTGCGCATGGGCGACAGCGGCGATCTGCTGCTGGTCTTCGCCGACGCCCTCGCCCGCTCGTGGAAGCAGATCACCAAGTTCAAGCCCAGCAAGGGCCCGGTGCAGGGCTTGGCCGGCGGCAACGGCGCGGGGGCAAGCCCTGCCGCCGTGCATCGCGATTTCGGCGCGCCCGCGCCGGTCGAGCCAGCCACGGAATTCAGTCTCGAGGGGCTGATCCGCGACGAGCGCGGCATCCGCATGGCCCCGGAGATCGGCGACTGAGCGCTTTGCCTGCGCTGCCGTTCGATGATTCGCGGCGCCTGCAGGGCGCGAACCTGTTCTTTGCGTCCACCGGCGCGGTCCTCGAAGTCATCGGGGTGAGCACCGACGAGGCGCTGACCGGCGCCTGGCGCGAGCGCGTGCAGCGCGCAGGCGCGCACCTGGGGTGGAGCCCGGTCCAGGCCATCGCCCGCCCCCATGCGAGCGGTACGTCGCTGGCAATCACCGCGCCGGTGGATCAGCTGTACCTGGCGACGGAAGTCAACGAGTGGGCGCTGTGCGCCGCGCTCATCGAGCGCGACCCGCAGCGCTGGAGCCGGCTTGGCGAGGCCTGGGTCGCCGAGGCCCTGCGTGCCGCCGAAGGCACGCCGAATCCGGCCGCCGGCAGCGCCCCGGTTCTCGCGCAAAGCGCCGCCTTCGAGCGCTTCGCACGCCTGTCGGCGCTGGAATTGCGCCCGCGGCTGCGCACGCTGCTCGAGGAAGCCGGGAAACGGCGCGTGCCGCACGTTCTCGACGAGGAACTCTTGACGCTCGGGGCCGGATGCGGCGGCCAAGATTTTCCGCTGCAGGACCTGCCGCGCGCAGCCGCACTCGACTGGTCCGGTATCAGCGACATCCCGACGGCGCTGGTCACCGGCTCGAACGGCAAGACGACGACGGTGCGATTGCTCGCCGCGTGCGCGCGGGCCGAGGGCCTGCGCGCCGCGTACAACTGCACCGACGGGGTTTTCTGCGGCGACGAGATGCTGGAGACCGGCGATTACTCGGGTCCGGCCGGCGCGCGCCGGGTACTGCGCGAGCCGCGCGCGCAGGCCGCGATACTCGAGACGGCCAGAGGAGGCATCCTGCGCCGCGGCATTGCCGTCTCGCAGGCGCAGGTCGCGCTGGTCACCAACATCAGCTCGGACCACTTTGGTGAATACGGCATCGACGACCTCGAGGGCCTCGCCGACGTGAAACTGACGGTCGGTGCCGTCGTCCCGCCGCAGGGCCTGCTGGTGCTCAATGCCGCGGATCCGCTGCTGCGCGCGCGCGCAGGCGCGCTCGCCGCGCGCTTCGGCCGCGCAGTGCCGCTCGGCTGGTTCTCAGCCGGCCCCGATCCGCAGGTGCTGCGCGAGTACCGGCATCAGGGCGCGCCAACCTGCGGTGTGCGCGACGGGCGCCTGCGGCTGTCCCATCGTGGCGCCGAACACGATCTGGGCGAAGTTGCGGCAATGCCCCTGTCGATGCAGGGCGTGGCCGCGTACAACATCGCAAATCTTGCCGGAGCCGCGCTCGCGGCTGCGGCCCTGGGGGTGAAGCCGGCGACGATCGCCGCCGTATTCGCCGGCTTTGGCGCGCGACTCGAGGACAACCCAGGACGCCTGATGCGCTTCGAGCGCGGCGGCTTTACAGTACTGGTCGACTACGCGCATAACCCGGATGGCCTGCGCGGATTCCTGACGGTGGCCGACCACCTGCGCCGCGGCAGGGGCCGGCTCGGCCTGCTGCTCGGGCACGCCGGCAATCGCAAGGATGCCGATATCGAGGAGCTCACGCGGGTCGCGGCCGGGTTTCACCCCGACCTGATCGTCGTCAAGGTTGACGAACTGCACCTGCGCGGCCGAGCGCCCGGAGACGTGCCCCGCGTCATTCAGGCCGAACTGCGCCGCCTGGGCTTCCCGGAGAGTTCGATGCCGTATGTCAGCAGCGGCGAAGCGGACGCGGCGCGCTACGCGCTCGCCTGGGCGCGCCCCGGGGACGTGCTCGCATTGCCGGTGCATTCGGCGCCGGCGCGCGCCACGGTCGTGGCAATGCTGCGGAATCCGTGACTGATGCAGGTCCTGACGGCCCTGTACGCCGTTGCCTGCATCTTCGGCGCCGCCGTCATACGCGGCTATAGCGGCTTCGGATTTTCGCTGCTCGCCATCCTATCGCTGTCGCTGCTGCTGCCGCCGGCGCAGATCGTGCCGTCCATTTTCATGATGGAGGTCGCGGCCAGCCTGCATCTGCTGCCCGGTGTGTGGCGGGATGTGCACTGGCGTTCGCTGTCCTGGCTCGCGCTCGGGTGTCTCGTCGGCACGCCGGTCGGCGTGTATGCGCTCGCCCATGTACCGGCTGCGCCGATGACGCTGGCGATAGCCGCGTTCGTGATGATCAGCGCAATCCTGCTCGCGCGCGGCTACGCCCTGCGGTCGATGCCCGGGCCGGCCGCCACGTTTGCGACGGGGACCGCCTCGGGCCTGGCCAACGGCGGGTTCGGCATCGGCGGCCCGCCGGTCATCCTGTTCTTCTTCAGCTCTCCGGCGGGCACAGCCGCAGGCCGCGCGTCCGTGATCGCCTTCTTCCTGTTCACGGACGTGACCGGGCTTGCCTGGCAGGCCTGGGAGGGATTGCTGGTTCCGGCTACGCTGTGGCGCGCACTGCTGTTCCTGCCGCCCCTGGTCGCCGGCGTCTGGGTTGGCAATCGGGGATTTACGGGTGCGGACCCGGTGCAGTTTCGACGCTGGGTGCTGCGCCTGCTGATGCTGCTCGCGGCGCTGACCGGCGCCAGGGCGCTGCTGCAGATCCTGTGACGCAGCGCTCAGGTCACGCTTAACCCCATTTCGGCGCCCTCTGCGCTTCAGTCCTTGTGTATTCAACGACTGGAGCCCACATGAACCGCCTGATCAATATGTTGATTCTACTGACCCTGGCAACCGGCTGCGACGCGCAGGTCATCGGTCGCCTGGCCGAGATTTCCGTTGTCGATCGCGACAGCGGCATCGCCCTGACCCCTCACTACTACCGCGGCGAATACTGGGTTGCCGGCCGGCCCGGAGCCCGCTACGCGATCGAGATCCGCAACCGTCTCGGCGAGCGGCTGCTCGCCGTAACGTCGGTCGACGGGGTCAACGTGCTGTCCGGCGACAACGCCGGCTGGGACCAGGCCGGATATGTGTTCAGCCCCGGCGAGCGCTATCAGATCACCGGCTGGCGCAAGAACGACGCGGAGGTCGCGGCGTTCACGTTCACGGCGTCGCCGAACTCCTACGCGGAGCGCACTGGCCGGCCGGCGAACATCGGCGTCATTGGCGTCGCGGTGTTCCGGGAACGGCCGCAGCCGGCAGCCTTCGCGCCGCCACCGGAGTACGCTGCACCGATGGCCGGCGCCAGCAGTCCCGCGGCGCGTGAACTGGGCGAGGATTCGCTCTCGATGCAGGCGGCGAAGGTAGCACCGATGCTGCGCGCGCCGGCACCCGAGCCCAGGCTCGGTACCGGTCACGGTGAACGCGAATACTCGTACGTATCGCGCACCGACTTCGTCCGGATGCAGGCGCAACCGAACGAGGTCATTCACATCCGCTACGACAGCCTCGATAACCTGGTCGCGATGGGCATCGTGAAGCAACCGCGCCCGGCATGGCCGGCCGTCGATCCGTTTCCGGCCTCCCCCGCCCAGCGGTACGTGCCGGATCCGCCGGGATGAGCACCCGGAGAACTCTGCCATAATGGAATGAATGAACGACGAGGGCGCCACTGACGCCGACCTGATCATTCGCTATGCGCGCGGCGAGGCGGCGGCATTCGAGATTCTGTATCGGCGGCACGAAATGCGCGTGTGGCGTTATCTGGAGCGTAACGTAGGCAATCGGGCGACGGCGGACGAACTGATGCAGGAAGTCTGGTTCGCCGTCGCCCGGGACGCGCCTCGCTACCAGCCGACGGCGCGTTTCACGACCTGGCTGTTCACGATCGCGCACAATCGCATGATCGACCATGTCAGGATGCGCGGCCGGGAAACGAGCCTCGATTCCCTCGGGTACGAGGCCCCACCGGTGCTGCGGCAACTGACCGCAGCAGCGGATGCCGGACCGTTTGCCGCAGCGGTGGCGCGCGACCAGGCCGGGGCGCTGTTGAAGGCGGTTGGCCAGCTGCCGCGCGAACAGCGCGATGCGTTCCTGTTGCACATCGAGGGCGATCTGCCCATCGAGGAGATCGCGGCCATCACCGCCAGCAGTTTCGAGACGGCCAAGAGCCGCCTGCGCTACGCGCGTACGAAGCTGCGCGAACTGCTCAAGGAGCACGCATGAGCGATTTTCCGACGGACCACGAATCCGACGACGATATCGACGAGCGCTATCGGCGCGCTTCGGCGCTCGATGCGGGCGCGCCGTCAGAGTCAGTGCGCCGCAGCGTGCTGGCGCACGCCGCGCAGCTGGCAGCCGGGCGCTCTGCCCGGCAACCTGCGGCGAACCAGGCGTGGAGGCGTCCCGCCGTGTTCGGCACGCTGGCCGCTGCGGCGCTCGCGGGCCTGCTGATCACACCGCATTTCCTTGCGCCGCCGGAGCCGGCGCCTGCACCGTCCGCGGCAAAATCGATGCGCGCGGAGGCACCCCCGGTGCCCCAGGTGCCGACGCGGGCGCCGATTCCCCCTGCACCGGCGCCGGCCTACGCAGAAGCCGCGCGGGCGCCCGCGCGCAGCGCCGATTCGCGTGCGGTCGGCGGGCTGGAGCAGGAAATCGACAGCACCGCGGCTTCACCGGTTGCAGGCGCCGTCACGGCTGCCAATGCGCCGCGAGCTCTGGCGCGTCAGGCCCCGGCCTCAATGGCAACGCTGGCACGCGCGCCGGATCAGGGTGCAATGTTGCGGCAGGCGGCGCAAGACGGCGACGTGGCGGGACTGCAGTCGCTGCTCGCGGGGCCGATCGACGTCAATGCGCGCGATGCGGGCGGCCGGACCGCGCTGATGCTGGCGACGCTGCACGGCCAGGCCGGTGCCGTCGATGCACTGCTCGCACACCGCGCCGATCCGAACCTCCCCGACGCGCGCGGCACCACGCCGCTGCAGGCGGCGCTGGACGGCAATCAGCCGGCTATTGCAACGGCCCTGCAACGCGCCGGCGCGCGCTAGCGAATTTCTGCGCGGGTTGCGCGAGACGCTTCTAAGCCATTTCGATGGCCTGCGCAACCTCGACCGAGCCGCCCGCCGCGAGAATCGGACAGGTCTTGGCCCTCACCAGCGCCTCGTCAAGATCCTTGGCCTCGATCAGGCTGTAGCCGCTGGCGGGGTTCGCGCCGCCATCGTTGACGACCGAGCCGTTGCTGCGCACCGTGATCGATTTGCCGAGCGGATTGCCGCCGTCGATGACCGACTTGCCCATCGTGCCAAACCATTGCCACCAGGAAGCCATGACTTTCGCCTGGTCCTCCGTGGACGCGGGCATGGATCCGCCATGATAAATAAACACATACTTGGCCATTCTTTGGTTCTCCTGATGTGGATCGGCGTGCTGCAGGGTACTCGCGCCCGCGACCGGCGCAATTCTAACCCGGTGCCGTGTCAGGCGGGTTTCCGGCGCTGCAGGAGCAGTGTGATGGATCCGGCCACGACACCCCAGAACGCCGAGCCGATGCCCAGCACACTGACGCCCGACAGCGTGACCAGGAAAGTCAGAATGGCCGCATCGCGGTGCTGCTCTTCACGAAGCGCGGCGACCAGCCCGCCGGCAATCGTGCCCATCAGGGCCAGACCCGCAATCGCCGCCACCAGTTCATGCGGGAACGCCGCGAGCAGCCCCACCACGGCGCCGCCGGCGAGCCCCAGCGCGATGTAGATCAGACCCGCAATCATCGATGCGGTGTACCGTCGCCGCGGGTCTTCATGCGCCTCGCGGCCCATGCAGATGGCGGCCGTAATGGCCGCCAGATTGAAGCAGTAGCCGCCGAACGGGGCCAGCACCACGCTGGCGAGACCCGTCGTCGTGATGCTGGTGGATATGCGGGTCTGGTAGCCGGATGCGCGCTGCGCGGCGACTCCGGGCAGGTTCTGCGACGCCATCGTGACCAGGAACAGCGGCAGCGCCACGCCGATCATCGCGGTCGCACTGAAGGTCGGCGTGGTCCATACCGGATGAGCCCAGGTCCAGTGCACGCTGTCCCAGTGTATGCTTCCCTCGGCAAGGGCCACCGCCACCCCCAGCAGCAGCGCGAGAGGAACCGCATAGCGCGGCACCCAACGACGCGCCAGAAGAAACGCCGCGGTCATCGACAACACCAGCGCCGGTGCGCTTTTCACGCTGAGCACCGCCTCCAGCGCGAACCGGCTCAGCACCCCCGCCAGCAGCGCCGCTGCAACCGCCATCGGAATGCGATCCATGACCCGCTCGAAGACCCGCGTCACGCCGCTCAGCAGGATCAGCGCACCGCAGACGACGAACGCCCCGGTCGCATCCGGCATCGCGACGCCGCTCGTGCCCGCGATCAGTGCCGCCCCGGGCGTCGACCACGCCGTGAGTATCGGCTGGCGCGACTGCCATGACAGCACGAGACTGGTCAGACCCATGCCGAGTCCCAGCGCCCACATCCACGACGTGATCTGCACCGGCGTGGCCCCTACGGCCTGCGCAGCCTGGAATACGATCGCGACCGAACTCGTGAACCCCACCAGGACCGCAACAAACCCGGCGACCGCGGACGAAAACGAGACATCCTTGATCCATGACCCCATAAGCCAACCATAGCCTGCCCGGTCTGCGCCTGCAGCATAAACTTTCGCGACACCGGCGAAGCCTTGCCATCGGGTGCAAGTCCTGAGAACCTTGAGCGATGACCGAGACCTCACGTGCGCAGCTGGACATGACGATCGTGCTCCCGCTGGGCGTCGTCGCAAGCCAGCTGTTGAGGATCGAGGCGCAGTTGCGCGTGCTGAACATGAAGGCGCTGAATCTCGAAAGCGAACGCGACAACAGCAGCTTGGCCGGGCCGGTCGGCGTCCGGCTCGAGCAGATCAGCGACGCGCTGGATGCGCTCAGGACCCTGGTGGCGGAAATGCAGGCCGACATGCAGCCGCGGAACCGCAAGCGCCACTTCGCGCGCGAGGACTGACCGGCGCGCTTCAGGGCGCCGAGATACTGCCCCACGAAGCCTGGTTGGTCGTCATCTCGGTGAGCCACGCCTGCACCGTCGTGCCCGCCGCCGTCAGCTGCGGATCGAAGAGCAGCACGTGGCCTGGCGCGTCCACGGCAAAGTAATGCTGGTTCTCATTGGCGCCGATCAGCGTCTCTTCCTCGTCGAGCCCGGCCTCGAACTGCGCAGTGGTGATGCCGTAGTAGGTCGGCAATACCGTGTCCTGCTGGTAACTGAGCAGCGCACCTTTGTCAGCCGGATACGCCGATGCGTAATAGCCCCACAGCGCATCGAGCCGGCCCAGGCACGCCGTGCACGCGGCCGGCAGCGCGGCTTCCAGGTTCCAGTTCGTGATCCAGGCCATGAAGATGGCGTTGCTCTGCGGGAATACATCGGGCGGCATGAGTGTTCCGGAGTCGTCGATCATGTCGACCGGCGTGCTGCCGAAGGCACGCTGGGTCTGGTCCCAGTTGATCAGCGCCCCGAAGCCTCCGGCGCTGCTGCCGGCCAGCGTCACCAGCGTAGCGGACGGAAACGTGGGCACGATCCGCTGCAGGTAGGCCGTGAAATTCGCATAGCCGACCTGCATGGCCGTATGCGTGGCGTCGTAAGCCACCACGTTGTTGCCGGCATGCACGTCACCGGTGCAATACGGAACGTAGACGTAGCTGTCGTTCCTGAAGGGGTTGCTGGGGTCCGTGCGATCAAAGAACCCACCCGGCTCCGCCAGGTAGGTCGTGTCGGTCGTTTCGGCGGCAAACTCGGCCGGACCGTAGCCGGTCGTGAAATGCGCCGCGGTTTGCAGCGTGTAGCAGGTCAGGTCGCTCCAGCACGCACCGCCGCCTTCCAGGTAGATCAGAACGCGCGTGCTCGCGCTGCTTAGGTTGACGCCAATTCCGGTCGTCGTTCCATTGGCGCAGAACGCATCAGCGAACGGCACCCAGGTCCATTGCTGCGGCGTCGCGGTGATCGGCGCGCCCCCGACGGACACAATGGCGGCGATCGTAACGATGGCATTGGTATAGACCCTGGCGCCCACCTGGACGGCCGGGATGCTCAAGTTTCCGTTCGTCAGGTTGTATTCATCGCGGACAGCGGCCGGCATACCATTCGCCACGCTGACGATACGGCTGACCGTAATGACGACATCGCTGTAGACCGCGCTGCCGACCTGAACGGAGGCAATGTGCAGCTGGGCGCCGTCATAGCTGTCCGCCCCGGCCACGCTGCCGATCGACACGAGGCTCGCCACCGTGATCAGCACATTGGTATACGTCGTGTTCCCGTCCACCACGGCCGGGATCGTCAACTGCTGGTTGACCGGGTTATAGCTGTCCGCGCCGCCGCTGGGCGTGCCCCCCCCGACACCGAGGATGGCTCCGGGCGTGACCACCATGTTCGAATAGGTTGCGCCGCCGATGGCAACCGTGGGAATGCTCAGCTCGCCTGCACTGAACGTGTCCGCGCCGAGTGCGGCCGGGATGCCGGCCAGCAGCAGCAACGCGGTCAGCAGGGACCGCATGGGCTGACCCAGGGAACGCGCGTAACGCACGGAACATGCTCCCTATCCGACCAGGGGATTGTTTGTGGTTCTTTGACCACGCTTATATAAATCTATCGGGTCGAATGCAAGCGCCTGCGCGCCTCCGTCACGGCAGCAGGCCGAACACGGCGACGCTGTTCGTCGTCGCAACAAAGACCTTGCCGTCGGCGACGACCGGGGCGATGTATTTGTTGCCCGCGCCGAACTGGTCGCGCCCGCCGGACGCCTGGTTGCTGTTGTAGAGCTCGGTAGCCAGGTTGCCCGCCGCATAGGCGTGCAACACCGCGGGCGAGGTGTTCTCGTAGGCCCAGACGATGGCATTGGCCGTACCGTTCGCCGAAACGACCGGGAAGGTGCCGGGATACGTGAACTGCGTGGCAGTCTGTGAGGCGGGGGAAATGGACAGCATCGCGTTGCTGACCGAAAACGCCAGCAGCGAACCGCCCTGGGGCCCATAGTAAATGCTGGAATTGAAATAGGCGGGCGTCGACCAGATGCCCGCACCCAGGGCCCCGTTGAGTTGCTGCCAGATGCTGTTCCCGACCGACGTGAACTTGCCCATGTCGTCCCGATTGACGACGTACAGGTTGCCGTCCTTGCCCGCACCGACGGCCAGGTGCCGCACGCTGCCGCCGGCGTCGGTCATATCGGGCAGCAGCATGACCCCGCCCGAGCCCAGGTCGGTGTCGCCAGTGGATTCGGCCACCTCGGCCGACATCGCGAAATAGTCGGCCACCGCCAGGCTGCCCCCGGACGGGGATATTTTCAGGAAGGAATTGCCGTAGTCGCCACCGCTCGGGAATCCGCCGGCATTGAGCGTGGTCTCGAAGCGCCCGTTGGCGGTCAGGACATACACGTTGCCGGCTGCATCCGCCGCCGGGCCTCCCCCGCTCATCCAGATCGATGGACCCTGGCTCGCATACCCGCTTCCGCTCGCGTCCGGCGCCACGTTCAGGACACTCGTGATCGCCAGCGTGGACTCGCTGAGCGCGATGACCCAGCCGCCGTATGGCCCGTAATCACAATGAGACGCCCAGCTCGTGTAGATCGTGCCGTTGTTCAGCAGCAGCGCGGCGCGCTCCTTGTATTGTCCGGGCGCAAACGCCGTCGCCGCGTAAGTCGCGACGATCTCGGTCGGACTGGACGCCATGGGCTGGCCCGTCGTGATGTCCAGTGCATGCAGTCGCTGGTGATAACTGGCTGAGGCGTCCCGGGTCATGGCGACCAGATAGATCGCGCCGTGCGCACCGGCCTTGCGGTCGATCACCGGCGTCGACGTAATGCCGATCTCCGGGGTCACCTGGCCGCAACCGCGATCGTCGCTGGTGGTCTCGCCGGCGCCGATCAGCGACACCTGCCACAGGATTGCGCCGTTGTCCGCGTCGAATGCGTAGACGGAATCGTGTTCGGTCGCGACGAAGACAACGTTGTGGGCAGCGCCGCCCACGGTCAGTTGCGACAGGTACAGCGGCTGGGCGTCGACCAGTCCGTCAACGGGCAGATTGCGCAGCAATCCGAAGCCCGCGAAGGTCACGCTGGCCGGCGTCAGCACCGATTCGGTGAGATTCTGGCCGGTGCGCATCGCATCGTACTTGTAGGTCACCACGTCGGTGCCGGCGGCCGCCGGAGTCACGGTCAGCGTTGCGGGATTGCTCGTGATGCTGCCGGCGGCATTGGTGACGACGACGGTGAAGCTCGCCCCGTTGTCCGTGCTCACCGTCGCCGGCGTCGTGTAGCCGGAGTCGGTTGCCCCGGCGATCGCGCTGCCGTCCTTGCGCCACTGATACTGCAGCGGCGCGGTACCGGTCGCCACGACGCCGAATGTGGCGCTCTGTCCGGCGCTCACCTGCTGATTTGCGGGCTGCGTCGTGATCTGCGGGGCCGTCGGATTCTGCGCCGGCGGCGCACCCCCACCGGGACTCGATCCCCCGCACGCGCCCAGCAGCGCAGCGCCCGCAAGGCACGAGAAGAAACACGCGTGGCGTCGTTTCATGAGGCTCGATCGGCAATCCACACCGACATGGCGTTGCCTGCAGGATTGCAGCAGTCGGCTGGCAAGTACACCAGTCGGCGTCGTGCGACAGTCCTGATAGTCAGAAATTACTTTCGATAACGCGTTTAATATTATGTTTTTATTAATATTATTTTTAATAAATCGGGCGAACGGAACCCGGCGACGAGGCCGCGGCAAGGCGCCTCGACGCTGACTGTCGGCGCCAGAATTTGTCGTGGCTTAAGTACCGCCTTCGTACTTGAAGGACACGGTCACCCTCGCACGAAACGCCTGGACCTTGCCGTCCTTGAGCTGCAGATCGAGACGCCCCACTTCGGCAACCCGCAAATCGCGCAAGGTCTTGCCGGCCTTGTTGACGGCCGCGACTGCCGCTTTCTCCCACGATTCCTTGCTCGTGCCCACCAGTTCGATGATTTTGTACACGCTCTCGGCCATAACCAGTCCCCCATTTGACTTCTTTAAAAAGTGGCGTCGATATTCCGGATCAACGCGAAGTGTATTCCCTTAATTTCACTGGCGTAAACTCAAGGCGATAGGTGCCGAAACCTGCTTTGCGTCAGGCGCCGCTGCTGACCCGGTTCCGGCCGACCCGTTTCGCGAGATACAGCATCTCGTCAGCCTGTTCGAGCAGCTCCTGCAAGCCCTGGCCCTCGCGCGGAATCATCGCGGCGCAGCCGATCGAGACCGTCACCCGACCGGAAATTCCGGCAGCGTGCGGAACGGCCAGGTCGAACACCGCGACGCGCAGGATTTCCGCGAGCCGTTTCGCTTCCCCGACATCCGCATACGGCAGCAGCACCACAAATTCCTCGCCGCCAAAGCGCGCCACCAGATCTCCCGCTCGGCACACGCGCTTGCCGAGCGTCGTGGCAATCGTGCGCAGACACTCATCGCCGGCCTGGTGTCCGTACTCGTCGTTGAACTCCTTGAAGTGATCGACATCGATCATCAACAGTGACACCGATGTCCGGTGTCGCAGCGCCTGACGCCATTGTTCGTCCAGACGCTGGTCGAGCGTGCGGCGATTTGCAACGCCTGTCAGGGCGTCGGTCGACGCCAGCGCGACCGTCTGCGCCAGCACGTCGTGCAGTTCCTTGTGCAAACGGTGCCGCTCGAGAAACAGGATCGAGATCGGCAGGAAGCCGAGCAGATGGAATCCCAGGTACAGTTGCACGGCGAAATTGCGCGACATCGCCAGGTTGCCGGCATTTGCGAATGGCCCATAGCCGTGCTCGGTGAAATAGACCGCCAGCACGCAGGCGCAGCACAGCGCAATCATGGAGCCCGAGAAACCCAGCAGAAAATCCACCAGCATCAGCAACGGATACAGGATGAAGATCAGCGGGTACCGGCTGACCCCGAAGATTGCCGCCATGATGGCCAGGGCCGCCCCGAGCGTGGCGAGGGAAAAGGCGAGCCTGGGCGGTCTGAACAGCGCGCGGGTCTCGGGGGCGCGGAATGCTATGGCGAGGGGCAGCATCGCCCCGATTCCCAACGCGTCGGCGATCGCCCAGTTATTGAATGCGGTCAGGTAGTCCAGGCCGCCGGACAGATGGTAGTGAACTGCCGCCAGCAGCCCTGAGACCGTGGGCCCGATGATCACGGCCGCGGCAAATCGCGCATACAGGCCCGGCTTTCGGAGCCAGTCATCGAGAGTCGTGAACTGCGGCAGCAGCCAGGCGCTCAGTGCGACCTCGAACATCGATAAACAGCGTTCGGTGAACTCCGGTACGGGCGCAATGCCGTACATGTAGTAATCGCCGATGGCCGTGCCGATCTCGATTCCGGCGAGCATGATCGGCCAATCGCGGCGGGGGCGCCCGATCAGCAGCGCGATCGTGATGCCGTTCAGGGGCCAGAAGATCTGCCAGCCGTCGCCCAGCGCGACCTTGCTGACCAGCGCGATAGCCAGGAAGTATAGTACCGCGAGGCGCAACATCAGCCGCCAGCCTGGCTCTGCCGCGACGCCGTTCAAGGGCATGGAACTTTCCGGCAACATTAAACGACTATGTCAAAAGGCATCCGCGCGCGTCCATCGTGGCGCGCACAGTTCGGCCTCATATATCTGTCTGGAATACCCGCTTTCGGATGGCACGCCGCAGCATCAGCGGCGCGCCGGCTGACTTCGGGGTTTCCCCGGCAACGTTCCGGATGGAAGGGTTACTGACCCGACGCCTTTGCGGCCCGTTCGATAAAGCGCGCCACTTCATCCGGCCTGGAAACGTAGACCGCGTGGCTGGCGGGAACCTCGATCGTTTCGCTGCCCGCCCGCCTGGCCATGCTGCGCTCGAGATCGACATTGATGTTGTGGTCGCGAGTCGCGACCAGCGCCCAGCTCTTCTTCTGGTGCCACGCGGCCGCCGTCACCGGCGCGGCGCCGGCGCCCTTGGCCAGCATCGGCTGGGAATGTGCCATGAAGTTCGCCTCGGCAGGCGGGACGTCGGCGGCGAAATCAGCAGGGAATGCGGCCGGATCGAGGTACAGGAAATCGTCGCGGGTGGCGCGGGTGTCGCTGTTTGCGGCGGGCATCTGCGAGAGCAGGCCGATTGCACTCTCGCCGTTGTCGGGAATGAAGGCGGCAATGTAGACGAGACCGGCGACATTCGGCGCATTGCCCGCTTCGGTGATTACCACCCCGCCATAGCTGTGGCCGACCAGAAGGGTCGGACCCTGCTGCAGCTCCAGCAACCTTTTGGTCGCCGCAACGTCGTCGGCGAGTGATGTCAGCGGCTCCTGGACCACGCTGACCGTATAGCCGTCCCTGCCGAGAATACCGGCGACCCGCTTCCACCCGGAACCGTCGGCGAAGGCGCCGTGGACGATGACGACGTTCCTGACCGGCTCGGACCGCGCCGGGGCGGCGACGGCTGACAGCAGTGCGAGCGTTGCGGCCGCAGCGGCGATGTAATTTTTCAGCATTGAGATCTCCTTCACTTCCGGATCTATTCAACCGAAAGGTTGAATAAATCACCGATTCGACAGATTGTCAACCTTTGGGTAGAGTATCTTCGGGATCGGGATTCGAAAATCGGACGGGAAAATCGCCATGATCGGGATCGAGGCGCGGAAGGGAGCCGCTTCGCGCACCGCGCGCCTCAACGCGGTATTTGCCGCGTTGGCCGATCCGACGCGGCGTGCGATCATCGAACGGCTCTCGCGCAGCGAGGCGCGCGTGACCGAGGTCGCCGAACCGTTCCATATGTCCCTGAACGCGGTGTCGAAGCACATCCGCGTGCTGGAAGCGAGCGGCGTGGTCGAGCGCCACAGGAAAGGGCGCGAGCACATTCTCTCCATCAATGCCCGTTCGCTGAACGAGGCGGATGGCTGGATCGAGCGGATGCGCCGGCATTGGGAAGAGAGGCTGGACGCCATGGAGTGCCTGCTGCGCGAGCTCAACAAGGTCCAGAAGTCGGGGCCAAAGGATCGCAAGCGTGGCCCCCGGTGACACGACGGGCCCGATCGTGCAGGTGCGCCGGCGCGTGAGGGCCCAGGCGGAGCAGGTCTTCGACCTGTGGACCAAACCCGACCTGATGGTTCGGTGGATGAGTCCCTTTCCGGGCGCGGTCGATTGCAAGGCGAGCTGCGACCTCCGACCTGGCGGCGCCTTCAGTCTATTCATGTCATCGGATGAGGCGAGCCGCCAGGCATCCGGCACCTATGTGCAAATCGACCGGCCGCGCAAGCTTGTGTTCACGTGGGTTGGCGCGCTGACGAACAACGTGAATACTCTGGTAACCGTGGAACTCATTCCGCGCGGCGATGAAACCGACGTCGTGGTAACCCACGAGCGTCTGCCGACGCCGTCAATTTGTGAAGGCCACACGCGGGGCTGGGGAAATATACTGGACCACCTGGCGGACGCGGCTTCCAGAGATTTTTAGTGGCTGGGTGGTCGAATCAGGGAGGCTGACGTGGACGCAACCGGTTATCTGTACACGATCGCGGCCGTCGGCATGACGTTTGCGGGCCTGTCTGTCCTGACCATGATTCTTCGGCAAATGATCGGGGGCCAGATCACCCGGTTCGACAGCTTCGTGGCACGCACCTGGGTTCAGCTGGGATTCATGGCAACGTTCGGCTCGATCCTGCCGCCGCTGCTGATATTGTTTGGAGCCCCGGCGCCGTTCGCTTGGCGAATTTCAAGTGGAGTTATGTCTGTCATTCTCGGGAGCTGGTCGCTGACATTTCCGCGCCGTCGGCACGCCGTAAACCCGACGCGTTTGCCGTTGCAGGTGGTGATATTCCTGCTGGCAATGGATATCGCCGCGCTGGCTTTGGCGGCAAATGCCGTTGTCGTCTCTGTCGGGCTGCTGGCGCCCGCCTATGCTGCGGCTGTCACCGCGATACTGATCGGTGCCGGGATGCTGTTCCTGTTCACATTTGTGCATTGGTACGACGCAACCATTGTTCACGAGCAGAGGAAGTCCTAGGTCTCCTGAAGTTCGCTGGCCCCGACGCGATATTTTGCCTAAACTTATCTCTTTATATTATTGTTTTTATTGTATGAATTGATAAGCGGAGCCGGGATCGTAGCTGTCCTCACTGCCGTCGGGCGAACCGCCCGTCGGGCCGCTGCCGTTAGGATCTCCAGCATAGAAAGCGAACCTGCAACACGTGAACTGCGGGACTTCATCATCACCTTTCTTTGCTGGATACATCGCCAGGCAATCGCGGGGCGCGCCGCCTCCACACACGGCAACAGCAACAGGAACGACGCGGCCCGCCATCGCAACGTCAGGGCTTGGGGTTCGCCTTGAAGAATTCCCAGATAAGCTGCGAGGCTGGCAGGTCGGCGGGGGCCGTCTTGTCGCCTTCCTTGACCGGACTCCCGGGCCACGTGTGGCCGGCGTCCGTGAGGTACTGAACCGTGGCCGCCTTGCAGTCGTTATAGGTCGCGCGGCGTACGTGCGGCGTGACTTGCTCGATCTGAGGGGCGCCGCCGCATCCGTTCACCCGTGCCCATTCGTCCATCACCGCAACGGCGCCGGGGAAGTTGCCCAGGACCAGAATGTGCCCGCCCGCGAAGGGCACCATCGAATCGGCGCTGCCGTGGAACTCGATGATCGGAATCGGTCCGCACCCAGCCGGAGGCTCGTAGATTCCCGAGACCGGCGCGATCGCAGCGAACAAGTCAGGTGCCTTGCAGCCCAGCCAGCTGCTCATAAACCCGCCCTGCGACTTGCCTGCTGCATAAATGCGCTTGGGATCCACGCACAGGTCAGCGCGCAGTTTGGTAACGAGCTCGCGCACGAAGACGGTATTCGCGTCGCGCGCCGATTGCGCGAAGCGCCAGCCGATTCCGCCATCGGGAGTGGCAAGGATGAAGCCCTCGCGGTCGCTCATCGCATCAAACCCGCTCGACGCATTCTGCGTTTCCGGGTTGCTCATGAACCCGTGAAAATTCAGCATGAGCGGCGCGGGTTTGTCCTTGTCATAACCGGCGGGGACGTGCAGCAGGTAGGAGCGCTTACTGCCGTCAACGACCACGGTGCGCGTCCCAGTCGTGCCCGCGATGACTCCTGCGGGCGGCGCGGCGCCGCACCCTGAGTCGGCTGCAGTGCCCCCGGCTGTGGGCTGGGCCGAATCGGCGGCAGCGGCGCATCCGCACCACAACCCCGCGACGGCCAGCGCGACAATCGCGACATCCCCTCTCACACGGTGCTTCGAGTTCATGTCCGCCTCCATCAATAATATGGCGATCTCTTTGATCTCGGGCGAAGGAGCAAACTCATTCTTCAACCGCCCCGGCAAAGAACCTTCCTTTTCGAATCTACCCCGATTGCTGCCTGTATGGGATTCGTACTAACCGTAGTTCGACTGCGTATTGCCACCCCGGACTAATTCCTCCCGGCGGATCCAATGGCGCGCGCAGGAATGACCGCCGGCCGGTTTCAGTCCAGGTCGAGGGTAAACGGGTACGCCGTCGTAACGGCATAATCGCAACCGGCGCTCCACGTGTACGTGGCACCTGGAAATCTCAATTCGGTTGAGGTCGCGGTAATCGTCGCGACCGGGATGTTGGCGGAACAGAGCTCGGGCGGAGCAGTGACGATCGTGCATCCGGCTGGAAAGTTGATCGAATGGGTACCATCACCGTTGTCGATCACCGTGGCCGGCGCGGCCTTGGAGCCACACGACAGGGTATTCGAACCGTCGGTGCCGATCGAACCCCCGGAGATGTACACGTGCGTGGAATCCACCTGGTATTCTTGCACGGTCACGAAGTCCGAGTTATAGATCGGGAAGCTGCTCTCGTTGGTGACTGAGTCGGAAGTGCCAGTCCAGACGGCCGGTACCGTGCCACCGACCGAGACGATGCTGCCGAGTCCCAGATTGAGGATGACGTTGGTGTAGACCGTGGTTCCGACCAGCACGGCCGCTACCGTCAGCTGGCCGGCGGCGTATTGGTCCAACGGCTCGCCCGGCATGCCATTGCGGACGGCGGCGACATCGGTGAGCGAGACGTTCAGCACGACCTGGCTGTAGATGGTCCCGCCGACCTGGACGAAAGGAATGTGCAGATGCGCACCGTCGAACGTATCCACGCCGCCGGCACTGCCGATCGACGTAAGGCCCGCGACGGTGGCCACCACATTGAAGTACGTCGTGCTGCCGACCTTGACAGCCGGCACCATCAGCTGGTCATTGGCCGGGTTGTACGTGTCCTGGGTGCCGTTCGGCGCCGTGCCGCTCGGCTGGTTGACTATCGAGCCGATCGTCAGCACGACGTTCGAATAGATCGCGCGGCCGATGCCGAGCGATGGAATCGCCAGCCGGCCCCCCGACAGGTAAGTATCCGCACCATGCGCCTGAATTGCGCCAGCGAGCAGCGCCACGATGGCCACCAACGATCGAGCGTGACAGCGTATGAATGTTGCGTGCATGGGTCACTCCCTGTAAGCGGCTGGTTAAGTCATCTGTAAGAGAGGCAGGGCTGGTGGGAAGATGACGCTTAACGGTAGCGTTAGGTGTACATGTGTCCACTACGAAGCAGGTGATCGAGACGGGTCGGCGGCGCCGGCGCCGCCACAGCGCGCTTTTCAAGGCAGAGGCCGTTGGGGCGTGCCAGCAGCCCGGGGTGTCGATCGCCGCGGTGGCGTTGGCGCGGGGTCTGAACGCGAATATGTTGCGCGATTGGGTGAGGAAGGCCGAACGCAGTGGCCAGCCGATTGCCATAAGACCCACCATCCCTGAGGTTGCGCTGCCGAGTCCGGAGGGGTTTGTGCCCGTGGCGCTACCGGCGAGCCCGACGGACGGTACCATCCGCATTGTGGTGCGGCGCAAAGGTCGCGCCGTGAGCATCGAGTGGCCGGCGTCGGCGGCGCACGAATGCACGCTGTTGCTGCGCGAGCTCGTGAGGTGATCCGCGTCGATGCGGCCTGGTTCGCCGTGGAGCCGCTGGACATGCGTGCCGGCGTCGACAAAGCGCTGGCCCGCGTCGTGGATGTGTTCGGTGAAGCGCGAGCTCATCATGCGTACCTGTTCGTGAACAAACGCGCCAACCGCATGAAGGTGCTGGTACACGATGGCTTTGGCCTCTGGCTGTGTACGAGAAAGCTTTACGAGGGCAGCTTCATCCGCGCTGGCATGAGGCATGATCGCGCCATGCCACTGAGCCACGAGCAACTTCAGGCGATCGTCGTGGGACTGCCGTGGGAGCGGCTCGATGAGCGCGCGAAGATCCGTGTGCTGTGAAAAAATATCCTCTCGGAAAATATGTTTATCTGTCGGTCGATATGGCACGATCATGATCCATGGAGTTGTCGCGACCGCTCGCTCAGATGGATGCCGCAGAGCTGCGAGCGCTGTCTGCGACGCTCCTTGAGAAGCTCGCCGAACGCGACTCGCAGATCGCGCACCGCGATGTGCAACTGAAATCCAAGCAACTGAAGATCGACCAGCTCACACATGAGATGGCGATCCTGAAGCGTTGGAAGTTCGACCGGCGCAGCGAACAGATGGATATGGTGCAGCGCTCGCTTCTCGATGAGAGTATCGATGCGGATATCGAGGCGATCAGCCTCGAGATCGAAGCGCTTAGAATACTTCCAACCACGGCGCCCAAGGCCAAGCCGCGGCGTGTGGCGCTGCCCGCGGCCTTCCCGCGCCGCGAGGTCCGCCACGAACCCGAGAACACCGAGTGCAGCTGCGGCTGCCATCTCGAGCGGATGGGCGAGGATGTGAGCGAGAAGCTCGATTACACCCCGGGGGTGTTCTCGGTCGAGCGGCACATCCGGGGTAAATGGGTCTGCCGGCAGTGCGAGCGGCTGATCCAGGCTCCCGTGGCTCCCCACATCATCGACAAGGGGATACCGACCGCAGGGCTCCTCGCCCAGGTGCTGGTCGCGAAGTACCTCGATCACCAGCCGCTGTACCGCCAGGAGAGCATCTTCGGGCGAGCCGGACTGGCACTGCCTCGCTCGACCCTGGCGCAGTGGGTCGGCACCTGTGGCGTGAAGCTGCAGCCGCTCATCGATGCGATGCGATCACTCCTGCTGACCCGCGCGGTGCTGCATGCCGATGAGACCCCGGTGCCGATGTTGAAACCGGGCCTCGGGCGCACGCACCGGGCGTACCTGTGGAGTTACAGCTCCAGCGAATACGACGAACTACCGATGGTCCTCTATGACTTTGCCGACAGTCGTGGCGGGTCGCATGCTCGCGCCTTCCTGGGCCAGTGGTCAGGAAAGCTCGTCTGCGACGACTACTCGGGGTACAAGGCGCTGTTCGGCACCGGCATCGTCGAAGTCGGTTGCATGGCCCATGCCCGCAGAAAGTTCCATGACCTCTATGCCAATCATCGCAGTGAGCTGGCTGGCGAGGCGCTGAGGTACTTCGCTGCGCTCTACGAGATCGAGCGAGAGGCCCGCGAGCAGAAGCTCGACACGGGCGGCCGGCAACAGATCCGTGAGCAGCGCGCCAAGCCGATCGCCGAGTCCCTGCGACAATGGCTCACCCGCCAGCGCGGCCAGGTCCCGGACGGCTCGGCCACGGCGAAGGCGATCGAGTACAGCCTGGGTCGTTGGGCGGCGCTCGTCCGCTATCTTGAGGATGGTGATCTACCGATCGACAACAACCACATCGAGAACCGCATCCGTCCCGTAGCCTTGGGGCGATCGAACTGGCTGTTTGCCGGATCACTGCGCGCCGGTCAGCGCGCCGCTGCCGTCATGAGCCTGATCCAGTCCGCGAAGCTCAACGGCCACGATCCTCACCAATACCTCAAGGACGTCCTCGAACGCCTCCCGACCCAGCCCGCCAGCCGACTCGATGAACTGTTACCGCATCACTGGCAGCCAGTGCAGAAATAGCAGGTGCATACGATCTTCCAAGTTCAGTTCGGCGTTCACGTTCCTGAGGATAGCATTGCGTGTATGGCGGGCGGCCTCGCCAGTCACGGCTTACTTCGCCGCGACGGAAAATCCCGCCGCTACGTAGTCGATGTACAGCGCCCAGCACGAGCCGCCACGCTAAAAAAGGAATTACAGCGCTTGGAAAGCTACGGGTTCCTGACCTATCAAGCACAAGAACAAAGTGAAGACTAGGCGCCTTCACCGGACGCTTACCACTCCCTGGCAAAAACTGGCCAGCCGCCGGCCATGCCCGGAACCATATATGCAGTGCGCCGGCAAACCCATCAGAGCTTGTACGTAGGCCGGCCTGGGCCATAGTGACAGGAGCGGACACGGTCAGCGCACACATCCAGCGCGATGGCATCGGGGGCGATGCGCTGCTGCGCGTTTTTCCGCAGGACGTTGGACGGCCGTTGGAAGGTGGCGCCTGAATCAATACAATCGCGCGGCGTAAATCACTGAAAATAAGGACTTGAAAATTGGCGGGCCGTGCAGGGATCGAACCTACGGCCAATTGATTGAGAGAGGCCTTTTCGACCACGCATTTAACGCTTACAGAACAATCGCTTACGCCTCGCCAACTGTGCCACGATTTGCCGAGTTACCCTGAGATAAGGCTTTGAATTCATAGATACCGGGATCTTGCAGTGGCACAACTCCAGAGCGATTGCGTACTACCACGCCCATCTGTGTTATCGCAGCGGCGTCGATATTCCCTGCTCAATCAACTCGCGTAAGAATCGTGTATAGGGAATGCCTCGCTCTTTGGCGCGCCGCTTTACCGCATCCAATAATGGCTTCGGCAGCCGCATGTTCAGCTGAGCAGCTTTCTTCTCGAATTCAAATCGGACCGGCTTGAGACCCGATAGGTCGTAACGCGTCAAATCCGCGCGACTGACGAAACGCTCCGCAGCGGCATCGGATTTAAAGCTCGGGATTTTCTTTTTCATAAGAAGCGACCTCTTTCGCATGCATATAACGCGCGCTCATCGGCCGAACCACACGCCGACCGCCTTTGAGCCGTATCGTAAACACCAAAAATATCATTCGGCCCGCGCCGGTCCTGCCGAGCGCCCGAATCCGAGTCTCTGATCTCGAATGCGTTGCATCCGGGACGATCAACAGCGGTTCGGAAAACAAAGCCTCAATTTCCGCGATTGTGACACCATGTTTTTGACACTTCGCGCGATTTCCCGCGTCCCAGTCAAATCCAGCGAACGTCTCTGGCATCCACATATACTATACAAATGTATATACAAACGCCAGCGTCAATTCGCCATGGCACAAGATGGTGCTCAATGGCACAACGTCGCTCCGGAGGGAGACGATGGTACCCCGCAAGTTCGTGACTGTGCTGGCTTAAATGGTGGGCCGTGTAGGGATCGAACCTACGACCAATTGATTAAGAGGTTACCTAGTCGCAAGCCCAGGTGATCTAATATTACAAAGAAGCTAGCATTTTCAGCCATTTAAGGCGCCATCAGGTTGTGTGGAATTATTTGGTGTCGGCTCACGGCGGTAGCAACATGGTAGCATCTGCCACGAGAACGGCTCGATATACCCATTGGCCACACGATTTCATCTCTAATTACATGGAACTCGTGATTGTCACCACCACAGGGCCGCTTTCAACCGCAACATCTGAAAAATCCTGAGTTGCATCAAGCCCTTCACTAATTCCCGGACTCCCACAAGTTTGATTGAGCGTAAACGGTGAGGGGCCACCCCCGCTGCACACGTAAAAGTACTCTGGATAATAGCCGGTGGAGAGACTATCGGGTACGGGGCCTGCCGCCAATTGTAGGGCAAGCGTCATCGGATTGAAGGAGAACTCATAGACATCTCCAGTCCCAAACACAAATTTTGCTGGAGAAAGAGTTGCATCTGGCTCGGTACCCCCAGGCACATTTATCGTGGCACTAAAGGAAATCAAGGTATGCGTAGCGTCGTCATAAACGAAACTTCCGGACCCGTAATACCATTCAGCGGAGTAGGCGCCTTGGTTCGTTCCAGTGTAAGTAAAGGTTGCTGTAACAGCGGTAGGCGGCGAAAGGGACACTGTCATTGAACCAGCGCTGGGAGCGTAGTTTGTATCGCCTAAATAGTTGCCCGTGATCGTATCCGGGGCCGAGTTGATTGTCGTCGAACAAACCGCAACGCCCGCGGTTACCGAGGCTGCAACACAGAGTGTTATTCCACTTTGATCGACAAAGTCAATGAATCCACCGGGAAGCGGCGTTCCCGAAGGCACAGTTGACGTCGGAGTAATCGTCGCGGTTAGCGTAATCGGACCGCCATTCGAGGGTAGAGACGTGGGATTCGGTACCACTGACACAGACGTATTAATCGGCGTCGCGACTTGCAGTCGTAGTACAGATATCGTCGGGCCGACGGCTTGTGTCACGCCAGCAAAGGTATAAGAAATGGGTCCATGCCGTGCGTCTCCATTGGTATCGCATGCGCCGTTATCACCCATAGAGGAAATAACATTCACTGCACCAGTAGAACCGGTTGCTAGTATTCCGACGTGGTGATTGAATATCTCAATGTCTCCCCTGAGCTGGGAACCATCCGTAACAGGGGCAATCGTTATTCCCCAATCGGACGGGATGGTCCAATTACTGGGGTTCGCTTGACCTGAGGCCGGTCCTGCCACTACGTCTATTCCTGCGAGTTCGGCGATTACGAAAATAAGGCCGGAGCAATCCACGCCATAACGGTACTGTGGGCATCCTTGGTCTAAAATCCTTTTGGTTGGGTTTTTCCCCCCATATACATAGGCGAGTCCATCTTGCGCCGGATAAATATATGCGGGCAATCCAGCCGGAAACTGAAACATGTTTGTGCAATAGGAGGGAATTGGAATGGCACGTCGGCACGAGAGCAGGCCCGCCTCTCCCACCATAACATCTATAACTGCTTGCAGTTGTTCGGTTGGCGTTAGGCCAGAGGGGTAGGTGATTGCCGGTCCAGCGCCCATTGCGCCGATGCCGCTACTAGTTGGCGGGGCCATCACGCCGGGCACTGCAGGCAAGCCGCCACCTGTTGAAGGCATACCCGGCAACACAATGCCGAGTGACGCCAAGTACTCGGCAACTGTTGTGCCATCCGGATTGGTCATTTCTGTAAGCGACAGGGAACTCACGGGCAGCGCATCAATTGCAGCAATCTGAGCTTCAGTTAACGAATCGGTGGCAGCTGAAGCCACAAATGTTGTAACTGTGCCGCTGGCCCCTTTAATGGTGACGATGTTTTGACTAGGCGTGAAGCTATTGCCCGACAGCGATGGGGTGACGGTGTATGTTCCATCCACCAACCCGCTAAATGAATAATTTCCGGAGCTATCAGCCTGAGTGGTCGTGGACTGCCCACCTTGAGTCAAATACACTGTTGCGTTAGGAGCCCCTTGAATGCTCCCCGACAGAGTAAATGGGCCGGGCGCGACAGCCAGTACATTCCCCACCGTAACAGTTACGTTGGTGTAGACGCGGCCCTTGTAAGTACCTGAAGCTATGAACAGCTGATTATTTGCAGGGTTGTAGCTATCCTGGGCCCCGTGTGGCATTCCACCCCCAATATTGACTACCGTAGCAATAGATGTGACCACGTCGTTGTAAAAAGAGAGATGGTCTCGGTTTTTTAGACAGTTTTCGCGGTCTGGATAAGTGGAACTCCGCCGGTTATGCAGCCACCGCGAGCGGCTGAGATTCGAAGTAAACGTTGTCAGGGGTATTGCGGTCAAGTGCCGAGTGCGGACGCCGGCCGTTGTAGAACGCCAGGTAGCGTCCGATCCCGGCCTTGGCTTCGGAGACCGAGTCGTATGCATGCAAGTAAACCTCTTCGTACTTGACCGACTTCCATAGCCGCTCGACGAACACGTTGTCGCGCCAGGCGCCGCGTCCGTCCATGCTGATCTGGATGTGGTGCTTCTGCAGGACTTGGATGAAGCTGGAGGCCGTGAACTGCGAGCCCTGGTCGGTGTTGAAGATCTCCGGCGCCCCGTACTTGGCGATTGCCTCCTCGAGGGCCTCGACGCAGAAACCCGCGGTCATGCTGTTGGAGACCCGCCAGCTCAAGACCTTGCGGCTGTACCAGTCCATGACCGCGACCAGGTATACGAAGCCCTTGGCCATCGGGATGTAAGTTACATCGGTCGCCCAGACCTGGTTCGGTCGGTCGATGACGAGCTTGCGCAGCAGATACGGGTAAATCAGGTGGCGAGGATGTCGATTGCTGGTGTTGGAACGCCGGTAAAGCGCCTCGATGCCCATTTTGCGCATCAGTGTGGCAACGTGCCGCCGGCCGACCCAGATGCCCTCCAGACGCAGCATGTCGCGCAGCATCCGGCTTCCTAGGAATGGCCACTGCAGGTGCAGCTCGTCGATGCGGCGCATCAACGCCAGGTCTGCTTCGCCGACGGGCACGCGCTCGTAGTACAGCGAGGCGCGGGACAGATGGAGCAGCTCCGCCTGTCGGGTCAGGCTCAGTTTGTGGTCGGGATTGATCATCGCTTGGCGCTCGATCCGGGAACTCGTCCGAGCGCGCCTGCTAAAAAATCATTCTCCAGCGACAACTGTCCGATCTTGGCGTGCAGCGTCTTGATGTCGGGTCCAGGCTCCGCAGTCGGCCCCGCACCGTCGAACACCGCAGACGCTCGCTCGAGCAACTGGGACTTCCATTGCGTAATCTGATTCGGATGAACGTCAAACCGCGTGGCCAGTTGCGCCAAGGTCTCTTCGCCCTTGATCGCAGCCAGGGCCACTTTGGCCTTAAATGCCGCAGAGTGATTGCGGCGAGATCTCTTCGTCATGGCTCTCCTTCCTTTCAAGCGATATCCTCGCCTGTAATGGACGGAGTTGCCACTTACCCAGTTGTCTCAAGAAGCGGGACCAGCTCTAAGAGCCGCCAATTACCTGGACGGCTGCTATGTCCAGTTTGGCCCCGTCATAAGTGTCGGCCCCTGTTACGTTCTCTATTGAGACCAACTTTCCTACCGTAACCACAACGTTGTAATAGGTGTTCACTCCTACGGTCACGCTCTGGAGCGACAGCTGGTTGTTGGCAGGATCGTAGCTGTCTGGACCGCCATTTGCCGTCGAACCGCTCGGCCCACTGACGATGTCATTTATGCTGACGGCTACCACCACGTTCGTATAGATGGCATTCCCGATAGTGAGCGTGGGAATAGTTAGGTTCGTACCATCATAAGTATCGGACCCATAGGCGGCAGCGCTACACATCAGGATGAGCACGACCGATATGACCGACCGAGCGTGACGGAGTAAATACGATGCCATTGCGCTCATGGTCGTCCCCCGGGCTTTTTTTAGTGCGTTGTGCCGGAATTAGCTTAGGTCGGCTGGCATTTATTCAGTAGCTAACACTACGCCACTAACCGGCAATCGTAAATCCGTTATGTAATTGGCGGACTCCATGGGTTTTGCGAGCTCAGCTGAGGTTGGTAGCAATTTGGTAGCGCGGGAACGCTACGGTCTCAGAAGGTCACTGATTTCACATGCTGATCCTTTTGCGCGTCAGCTGCCGATCACCTTAGTGGCGATTAACAGCTTGATGTAGTCATCCTCACTCATGGGGCATTTCACGAGCGCCTCCACGTCGGAACTTTTCGGTCGCTTAAGCTGAGAGCGCATGGCCCGCACCAAATCGTGCCCCACGTCTTGCCGATCCTTGCCGTGCGAAATCTTCGTAAAGATACCAGTCCATTTGCCCTGGTGCGCGATTTACCGAGGCCGATATCCGACACATCCGCACAGCGAGGGAGTCTGGCAAGGAACTGGCGGCACGCTTTGGTGTCACTCCCGCTGCAATCTGCAACATCCGGAAGCGTCGTACTTGGGCACACGTAAAGTGAATCAGAATGTCCACGCGTGGCAGTCCATCGCATCCCGCCCCCTGCCACGCTTAGGGTGGCAATACTGTTTGGGCGGGCGTGGTTGTCGTTGTGCCAGCCCTGCGCCCATAATCCCCCAATGGACCTCCGCCACTCGATCAATTTCTTGCTGCCGCTGCTGACGTGCGGCGTGGCGCAGGCGGCGCGCAATGCCGACTAAATACCGTTCGATCATTGCAATCGGATTTATGATGGCGATGGCAGGCTGCGCCACTCCGAACGCCCCCGAGCATATGGACGATCCATACGGCTTCTTCTCGGGAATACTCCACGGAATCCTATTCCCGTTTGCACTAATGGGAAAGGTGTTGTCGTGGGTCATGTCGCTCTTTGGGGTTTCTATACTCGATGGTGTGACCATCATCGGCAGACCGAATACCGGATTATTCTATTACTTCGGTTTCGTCCTCGGTTTGGGCATGACCGGTGGCGGCGCGGGGGCGAGTCAGAGATAGTTCTTGACGGGTGCTACTGATATGAAATTTCGCTTTCTGTGCGTTTCTATCCTTGCGGTGGCGGTCGCGGTCTTCATGGGTGGCTGCAATGCACCCGAGCCGTCGAGTTTGTCGCCGGTTTGATCAGCCACCCAGTGCAGCCACGCCGCCGCCGAGAGAAAAAAAAAAAAAAAAAAAAAAAAAAAAAAAAAAAAAAAAAAAAAAAAAAAAAAAAAAAAAAAAAAAAAAAAAAAAAAAAAAAAAAAAAAAAAAAAAAAAAAAAAAAAAAAAAAAAAAAAAAAAAAAAAAAAAAAAAAAAAAAAAAAAAAAAAAAAAAAAAAAAAAAAAAAAAAAAAAAAAAAAAAAAAAAAAAAAAAAAAAAAAAAAAAAAAAAAAAAAAAAAAAAAAAAAAAAAAAAAAAAAAAAAAAAAAAAAAAAAAAAAAAAAAAAAAAAAAAAAAAAAAAAAAAAAAAAAAAAAAAAAAAAAAAAAAAAAAAAAAAAAAAAAAAAAAAAAAAAAAAAAAAAAAAAAAAAAAAAAAAAAAAAAAAAAAAAAAAAAAAAAAAAAAAAAAAAAAAAAAAAAAAAAAAAAAAAAAAAAAAAAAAAAAAAAAAAAAAAAAAAAAAAAAAAAAAAAAAAAAAAAAAAAAAAAAAAAAAAAAAAAAAAAAAAAAAAAAAAAAAAAAAAAAAAAAAAAAAAAAAAAAAAAAAAAAAAAAAAAAAAAAAAAAAAAAAAAAAAAAAAAAAAAAAAAAAAAAAAAAAAAAAAAAAAAAAAAAAAAAAAAAAAAAAAAAAAAAAAAAAAAAAAAAAAAAAAAAAAAAAAAAAAAAAAAAAAAAAAAAAAAAAAAAAAAAAAAAAAAAAAAAAAAAAAAAAAAAAAAAAAAAAAAAAAAAAAAAAAAAAAAAAAAAAAAAAAAAAAAAAAAAAAAAAAAAAAAAAAAAAAAAAAAAAAAAAAAAAAAAAAAAAAAAAAAAAAAAAAAAAAAAAAAAAAAAAAAAAAAAAAAAAAAAAAAAAAAAAAAAAAAAAAAAAAAAAAAAAAAAAAAAAAAAAAAAAAAAAAAAAAAAAAAAAAAAAAAAAAAAAAAAAAAAAAAAAAAAAAAAAAAAAAAAAAAAAAAAAAAAAAAAAAAAAAAAAAAAAAAAAAAAAAAAAAAAAAAAAAAAAAAAAAAAAAAAAAAAAAAAAAAAAAAAAAAAAAAAAAAAAAAAAAAAAAAAAAAAAAAAAAAAAAAAAAAAAAAAAAAAAAAAAAAAAAAAAAAAAAAAAAAAAAAAAAAAAAAAAAAAAAAAAAAAAAAAAAAAAAAAAAAAAAAAAAAAAAAAAAAAAAAAAAAAAAAAAAAAAAAAAAAAAAAAAAAAAAAAAAAAAAAAAAAAAAAAAAAAAAAAAAAAAAAAAAAAAAAAAAAAAAAAAAAAAAAAAAAAAAAAAAAAAAAAAAAAAAAAAAAAAAAAAAAAAAAAAAAAAAAAAAAAAAAAAAAAAAAAAAAAAAAAAAAAAAAAAAAAAAAAAAAAAAAAAAAAAAAAAAAAAAAAAAAAAAAAAAAAAAAAAAAAAAAAAAAAAAAAAAAAAAAAAAAAAAAAAAAAAAAAAAAAAAAAAAAAAAAAAAAAAAAAAAAAAAAAAAAAAAAAAAAAAAAAAAAAAAAAAAAAAAAAAAAAAAAAAAAAAAAAAAAAAAAAAAAAAAAAAAAAAAAAAAAAAAAAAAAAAAAAAAAAAAAAAAAAAAAAAAAAAAAAAAAAAAAAAAAAAAAAAAAAAAAAAAAAAAAAAAAAAAAAAAAAAAAAAAAAAAAAAAAAAAAAAAAAAAAAAAAAAAAAAAAAAAAAAAAAAAAAAAAAAAAAAAAAAAAAAAAAAAAAAAAAAAAAAAAAAAAAAAAAAAAAAAAAAAAAAAAAAAAAAAAAAAAAAAAAAAAAAAAAAAAAAAAAAAAAAAAAAAAAAAAAAAAAAAAAAAAAAAAAAAAAAAAAAAAAAAAAAAAAAAAAAAAAAAAAAAAAAAAAAAAAAAAAAAAAAAAAAAAAAAAAAAAAAAAAAAAAAAAAAAAAAAAAAAAAAAAAAAAAAAAAAAAAAAAAAAAAAAAAAAAAAAAAAAAAAAAAAAAAAAAAAAAAAAAAAAAAAAAAAAAAAAAAAAAAAAAAAAAAAAAAAAAAAAAAAAAAAAAAAAAAAAAAAAAAAAAAAAAAAAAAAAAAAAAAAAAAAAAAAAAAAAAAAAAAAAAAAAAAAAAAAAAAAAAAAAAAAAAAAAAAAAAAAAAAAAAAAAAAAAAAAAAAAAAAAAAAAAAAAAAAAAAAAAAAAAAAAAAAAAAAAAAAAAAAAAAAAAAAAAAAAAAAAAAAAAAAAAAAAAAAAAAAAAAAAAAAAAAAAAAAAAAAAAAAAAAAAAAAAAAAAAAAAAAAAAAAAAAAAAAAAAAAAAAAAAAAAAAAAAAAAAAAAAAAAAAAAAAAAAAAAAAAAAAAAAAAAAAAAAAAAAAAAAAAAAAAAAAAAAAAAAAAAAAAAAAAAAAAAAAAAAAAAAAAAAAAAAAAAAAAAAAAAAAAAAAAAAAAAAAAAAAAAAAAAAAAAAAAAAAAAAAAAAAAAAAAAAAAAAAAAAAAAAAAAAAAAAAAAAAAAAAAAAAAAAAAAAAAAAAAAAAAAAAAAAAAAAAAAAAAAAAAAAAAAAAAAAAAAAAAAAAAAAAAAAAAAAAAAAAAAAAAAAAAAAAAAAAAAAAAAAAAAAAAAAAAAAAAAAAAAAAAAAAAAAAAAAAAAAAAAAAAAAAAAAAAAAAAAAAAAAAAAAAAAAAAAAAAAAAAAAAAAAAAAAAAAAAAAAAAAAAAAAAAAAAAAAAAAAAAAAAAAAAAAAAAAAAAAAAAAAAAAAAAAAAAAAAAAAAAAAAAAAAAAAAAAAAAAAAAAAAAAAAAAAAAAAAAAAAAAAAAAAAAAAAAAAAAAAAAAAAAAAAAAAAAAAAAAAAAAAAAAAAAAAAAAAAAAAAAAAAAAAAAAAAAAAAAAAAAAAAAAAAAAAAAAAAAAAAAAAAAAAAAAAAAAAAAAAAAAAAAAAAAAAAAAAAAAAAAAAAAAAAAAAAAAAAAAAAAAAAAAAAAAAAAAAAAAAAAAAAAAAAAAAAAAAAAAAAAAAAAAAAAAAAAAAAAAAAAAAAAAAAAAAAAAAAAAAAAAAAAAAAAAAAAAAAAAAAAAAAAAAAAAAAAAAAAAAAAAAAAAAAAAAAAAAAAAAAAAAAAAAAAAAAAAAAAAAAAAAAAAAAAAAAAAAAAAAAAAAAAAAAAAAAAAAAAAAAAAAAAAAAAAAAAAAAAAAAAAAAAAAAAAAAAAAAAAAAAAAAAAAAAAAAAAAAAAAAAAAAAAAAAAAAAAAAAAAAAAAAAAAAAAAAAAAAAAAAAAAAAAAAAAAAAAAAAAAAAAAAAAAAAAAAAAAAAAAAAAAAAAAAAAAAAAAAAAAAAAAAAAAAAAAAAAAAAAAAAAAAAAAAAAAAAAAAAAAAAAAAAAAAAAAAAAAAAAAAAAAAAAAAAAAAAAAAAAAAAAAAAAAAAAAAAAAAAAAAAAAAAAAAAAAAAAAAAAAAAAAAAAAAAAAAAAAAAAAAAAAAAAAAAAAAAAAAAAAAAAAAAAAAAAAAAAAAAAAAAAAAAAAAAAAAAAAAAAAAAAAAAAAAAAAAAAAAAAAAAAAAAAAAAAAAAAAAAAAAAAAAAAAAAAAAAAAAAAAAAAAAAAAAAAAAAAAAAAAAAAAAAAAAAAAAAAAAAAAAAAAAAAAAAAAAAAAAAAAAAAAAAAAAAAAAAAAAAAAAAAAAAAAAAAAAAAAAAAAAAAAAAAAAAAAAAAAAAAAAAAAAAAAAAAAAAAAAAAAAAAAAAAAAAAAAAAAAAAAAAAAAAAAAAAAAAAAAAAAAAAAAAAAAAAAAAAAAAAAAAAAAAAAAAAAAAAAAAAAAAAAAAAAAAAAAAAAAAAAAAAAAAAAAAAAAAAAAAAAAAAAAAAAAAAAAAAAAAAAAAAAAAAAAAAAAAAAAAAAAAAAAAAAAAAAAAAAAAAAAAAAAAAAAAAAAAAAAAAAAAAAAAAAAAAAAAAAAAAAAAAAAAAAAAAAAAAAAAAAAAAAAAAAAAAAAAAAAAAAAAAAAAAAAAAAAAAAAAAAAAAAAAAAAAAAAAAAAAAAAAAAAAAAAAAAAAAAAAAAAAAAAAAAAAAAAAAAAAAAAAAAAAAAAAAAAAAAAAAAAAAAAAAAAAAAAAAAAAAAAAAAAAAAAAAAAAAAAAAAAAAAAAAAAAAAAAAAAAAAAAAAAAAAAAAAAAAAAAAAAAAAAAAAAAAAAAAAAAAAAAAAAAAAAAAAAAAAAAAAAAAAAAAAAAAAAAAAAAAAAAAAAAAAAAAAAAAAAAAAAAAAAAAAAAAAAAAAAAAAAAAAAAAAAAAAAAAAAAAAAAAAAAAAAAAAAAAAAAAAAAAAAAAAAAAAAAAAAAAAAAAAAAAAAAAAAAAAAAAAAAAAAAAAAAAAAAAAAAAAAAAAAAAAAAAAAAAAAAAAAAAAAAAAAAAAAAAAAAAAAAAAAAAAAAAAAAAAAAAAAAAAAAAAAAAAAAAAAAAAAAAAAAAAAAAAAAAAAAAAAAAAAAAAAAAAAAAAAAAAAAAAAAAAAAAAAAAAAAAAAAAAAAAAAAAAAAAAAAAAAAAAAAAAAAAAAAAAAAAAAAAAAAAAAAAAAAAAAAAAAAAAAAAAAAAAAAAAAAAAAAAAAAAAAAAAAAAAAAAAAAAAAAAAAAAAAAAAAAAAAAAAAAAAAAAAAAAAAAAAAAAAAAAAAAAAAAAAAAAAAAAAAAAAAAAAAAAAAAAAAAAAAAAAAAAAAAAAAAAAAAAAAAAAAAAAAAAAAAAAAAAAAAAAAAAAAAAAAAAAAAAAAAAAAAAAAAAAAAAAAAAAAAAAAAAAAAAAAAAAAAAAAAAAAAAAAAAAAAAAAAAAAAAAAAAAAAAAAAAAAAAAAAAAAAAAAAAAAAAAAAAAAAAAAAAAAAAAAAAAAAAAAAAAAAAAAAAAAAAAAAAAAAAAAAAAAAAAAAAAAAAAAAAAAAAAAAAAAAAAAAAAAAAAAAAAAAAAAAAAAAAAAAAAAAAAAAAAAAAAAAAAAAAAAAAAAAAAAAAAAAAAAAAAAAAAAAAAAAAAAAAAAAAAAAAAAAAAAAAAAAAAAAAAAAAAAAAAAAAAAAAAAAAAAAAAAAAAAAAAAAAAAAAAAAAAAAAAAAAAAAAAAAAAAAAAAAAAAAAAAAAAAAAAAAAAAAAAAAAAAAAAAAAAAAAAAAAAAAAAAAAAAAAAAAAAAAAAAAAAAAAAAAAAAAAAAAAAAAAAAAAAAAAAAAAAAAAAAAAAAAAAAAAAAAAAAAAAAAAAAAAAAAAAAAAAAAAAAAAAAAAAAAAAAAAAAAAAAAAAAAAAAAAAAAAAAAAAAAAAAAAAAAAAAAAAAAAAAAAAAAAAAAAAAAAAAAAAAAAAAAAAAAAAAAAAAAAAAAAAAAAAAAAAAAAAAAAAAAAAAAAAAAAAAAAAAAAAAAAAAAAAAAAAAAAAAAAAAAAAAAAAAAAAAAAAAAAAAAAAAAAAAAAAAAAAAAAAAAAAAAAAAAAAAAAAAAAAAAAAAAAAAAAAAAAAAAAAAAAAAAAAAAAAAAAAAAAAAAAAAAAAAAAAAAAAAAAAAAAAAAAAAAAAAAAAAAAAAAAAAAAAAAAAAAAAAAAAAAAAAAAAAAAAAAAAAAAAAAAAAAAAAAAAAAAAAAAAAAAAAAAAAAAAAAAAAAAAAAAAAAAAAAAAAAAAAAAAAAAAAAAAAAAAAAAAAAAAAAAAAAAAAAAAAAAAAAAAAAAAAAAAAAAAAAAAAAAAAAAAAAAAAAAAAAAAAAAAAAAAAAAAAAAAAAAAAAAAAAAAAAAAAAAAAAAAAAAAAAAAAAAAAAAAAAAAAAAAAAAAAAAAAAAAAAAAAAAAAAAAAAAAAAAAAAAAAAAAAAAAAAAAAAAAAAAAAAAAAAAAAAAAAAAAAAAAAAAAAAAAAAAAAAAAAAAAAAAAAAAAAAAAAAAAAAAAAAAAAAAAAAAAAAAAAAAAAAAAAAAAAAAAAAAAAAAAAAAAAAAAAAAAAAAAAAAAAAAAAAAAAAAAAAAAAAAAAAAAAAAAAAAAAAAAAAAAAAAAAAAAAAAAAAAAAAAAAAAAAAAAAAAAAAAAAAAAAAAAAAAAAAAAAAAAAAAAAAAAAAAAAAAAAAAAAAAAAAAAAAAAAAAAAAAAAAAAAAAAAAAAAAAAAAAAAAAAAAAAAAAAAAAAAAAAAAAAAAAAAAAAAAAAAAAAAAAAAAAAAAAAAAAAAAAAAAAAAAAAAAAAAAAAAAAAAAAAAAAAAAAAAAAAAAAAAAAAAAAAAAAAAAAAAAAAAAAAAAAAAAAAAAAAAAAAAAAAAAAAAAAAAAAAAAAAAAAAAAAAAAAAAAAAAAAAAAAAAAAAAAAAAAAAAAAAAAAAAAAAAAAAAAAAAAAAAAAAAAAAAAAAAAAAAAAAAAAAAAAAAAAAAAAAAAAAAAAAAAAAAAAAAAAAAAAAAAAAAAAAAAAAAAAAAAAAAAAAAAAAAAAAAAAAAAAAAAAAAAAAAAAAAAAAAAAAAAAAAAAAAAAAAAAAAAAAAAAAAAAAAAAAAAAAAAAAAAAAAAAAAAAAAAAAAAAAAAAAAAAAAAAAAAAAAAAAAAAAAAAAAAAAAAAAAAAAAAAAAAAAAAAAAAAAAAAAAAAAAAAAAAAAAAAAAAAAAAAAAAAAAAAAAAAAAAAAAAAAAAAAAAAAAAAAAAAAAAAAAAAAAAAAAAAAAAAAAAAAAAAAAAAAAAAAAAAAAAAAAAAAAAAAAAAAAAAAAAAAAAAAAAAAAAAAAAAAAAAAAAAAAAAAAAAAAAAAAAAAAAAAAAAAAAAAAAAAAAAAAAAAAAAAAAAAAAAAAAAAAAAAAAAAAAAAAAAAAAAAAAAAAAAAAAAAAAAAAAAAAAAAAAAAAAAAAAAAAAAAAAAAAAAAAAAAAAAAAAAAAAAAAAAAAAAAAAAAAAAAAAAAAAAAAAAAAAAAAAAAAAAAAAAAAAAAAAAAAAAAAAAAAAAAAAAAAAAAAAAAAAAAAAAAAAAAAAAAAAAAAAAAAAAAAAAAAAAAAAAAAAAAAAAAAAAAAAAAAAAAAAAAAAAAAAAAAAAAAAAAAAAAAAAAAAAAAAAAAAAAAAAAAAAAAAAAAAAAAAAAAAAAAAAAAAAAAAAAAAAAAAAAAAAAAAAAAAAAAAAAAAAAAAAAAAAAAAAAAAAAAAAAAAAAAAAAAAAAAAAAAAAAAAAAAAAAAAAAAAAAAAAAAAAAAAAAAAAAAAAAAAAAAAAAAAAAAAAAAAAAAAAAAAAAAAAAAAAAAAAAAAAAAAAAAAAAAAAAAAAAAAAAAAAAAAAAAAAAAAAAAAAAAAAAAAAAAAAAAAAAAAAAAAAAAAAAAAAAAAAAAAAAAAAAAAAAAAAAAAAAAAAAAAAAAAAAAAAAAAAAAAAAAAAAAAAAAAAAAAAAAAAAAAAAAAAAAAAAAAAAAAAAAAAAAAAAAAAAAAAAAAAAAAAAAAAAAAAAAAAAAAAAAAAAAAAAAAAAAAAAAAAAAAAAAAAAAAAAAAAAAAAAAAAAAAAAAAAAAAAAAAAAAAAAAAAAAAAAAAAAAAAAAAAAAAAAAAAAAAAAAAAAAAAAAAAAAAAAAAAAAAAAAAAAAAAAAAAAAAAAAAAAAAAAAAAAAAAAAAAAAAAAAAAAAAAAAAAAAAAAAAAAAAAAAAAAAAAAAAAAAAAAAAAAAAAAAAAAAAAAAAAAAAAAAAAAAAAAAAAAAAAAAAAAAAAAAAAAAAAAAAAAAAAAAAAAAAAAAAAAAAAAAAAAAAAAAAAAAAAAAAAAAAAAAAAAAAAAAAAAAAAAAAAAAAAAAAAAAAAAAAAAAAAAAAAAAAAAAAAAAAAAAAAAAAAAAAAAAAAAAAAAAAAAAAAAAAAAAAAAAAAAAAAAAAAAAAAAAAAAAAAAAAAAAAAAAAAAAAAAAAAAAAAAAAAAAAAAAAAAAAAAAAAAAAAAAAAAAAAAAAAAAAAAAAAAAAAAAAAAAAAAAAAAAAAAAAAAAAAAAAAAAAAAAAAAAAAAAAAAAAAAAAAAAAAAAAAAAAAAAAAAAAAAAAAAAAAAAAAAAAAAAAAAAAAAAAAAAAAAAAAAAAAAAAAAAAAAAAAAAAAAAAAAAAAAAAAAAAAAAAAAAAAAAAAAAAAAAAAAAAAAAAAAAAAAAAAAAAAAAAAAAAAAAAAAAAAAAAAAAAAAAAAAAAAAAAAAAAAAAAAAAAAAAAAAAAAAAAAAAAAAAAAAAAAAAAAAAAAAAAAAAAAAAAAAAAAAAAAAAAAAAAAAAAAAAAAAAAAAAAAAAAAAAAAAAAAAAAAAAAAAAAAAAAAAAAAAAAAAAAAAAAAAAAAAAAAAAAAAAAAAAAAAAAAAAAAAAAAAAAAAAAAAAAAAAAAAAAAAAAAAAAAAAAAAAAAAAAAAAAAAAAAAAAAAAAAAAAAAAAAAAAAAAAAAAAAAAAAAAAAAAAAAAAAAAAAAAAAAAAAAAAAAAAAAAAAAAAAAAAAAAAAAAAAAAAAAAAAAAAAAAAAAAAAAAAAAAAAAAAAAAAAAAAAAAAAAAAAAAAAAAAAAAAAAAAAAAAAAAAAAAAAAAAAAAAAAAAAAAAAAAAAAAAAAAAAAAAAAAAAAAAAAAAAAAAAAAAAAAAAAAAAAAAAAAAAAAAAAAAAAAAAAAAAAAAAAAAAAAAAAAAAAAAAAAAAAAAAAAAAAAAAAAAAAAAAAAAAAAAAAAAAAAAAAAAAAAAAAAAAAAAAAAAAAAAAAAAAAAAAAAAAAAAAAAAAAAAAAAAAAAAAAAAAAAAAAAAAAAAAAAAAAAAAAAAAAAAAAAAAAAAAAAAAAAAAAAAAAAAAAAAAAAAAAAAAAAAAAAAAAAAAAAAAAAAAAAAAAAAAAAAAAAAAAAAAAAAAAAAAAAAAAAAAAAAAAAAAAAAAAAAAAAAAAAAAAAAAAAAAAAAAAAAAAAAAAAAAAAAAAAAAAAAAAAAAAAAAAAAAAAAAAAAAAAAAAAAAAAAAAAAAAAAAAAAAAAAAAAAAAAAAAAAAAAAAAAAAAAAAAAAAAAAAAAAAAAAAAAAAAAAAAAAAAAAAAAAAAAAAAAAAAAAAAAAAAAAAAAAAAAAAAAAAAAAAAAAAAAAAAAAAAAAAAAAAAAAAAAAAAAAAAAAAAAAAAAAAAAAAAAAAAAAAAAAAAAAAAAAAAAAAAAAAAAAAAAAAAAAAAAAAAAAAAAAAAAAAAAAAAAAAAAAAAAAAAAAAAAAAAAAAAAAAAAAAAAAAAAAAAAAAAAAAAAAAAAAAAAAAAAAAAAAAAAAAAAAAAAAAAAAAAAAAAAAAAAAAAAAAAAAAAAAAAAAAAAAAAAAAAAAAAAAAAAAAAAAAAAAAAAAAAAAAAAAAAAAAAAAAAAAAAAAAAAAAAAAAAAAAAAAAAAAAAAAAAAAAAAAAAAAAAAAAAAAAAAAAAAAAAAAAAAAAAAAAAAAAAAAAAAAAAAAAAAAAAAAAAAAAAAAAAAAAAAAAAAAAAAAAAAAAAAAAAAAAAAAAAAAAAAAAAAAAAAAAAAAAAAAAAAAAAAAAAAAAAAAAAAAAAAAAAAAAAAAAAAAAAAAAAAAAAAAAAAAAAAAAAAAAAAAAAAAAAAAAAAAAAAAAAAAAAAAAAAAAAAAAAAAAAAAAAAAAAAAAAAAAAAAAAAAAAAAAAAAAAAAAAAAAAAAAAAAAAAAAAAAAAAAAAAAAAAAAAAAAAAAAAAAAAAAAAAAAAAAAAAAAAAAAAAAAAAAAAAAAAAAAAAAAAAAAAAAAAAAAAAAAAAAAAAAAAAAAAAAAAAAAAAAAAAAAAAAAAAAAAAAAAAAAAAAAAAAAAAAAAAAAAAAAAAAAAAAAAAAAAAAAAAAAAAAAAAAAAAAAAAAAAAAAAAAAAAAAAAAAAAAAAAAAAAAAAAAAAAAAAAAAAAAAAAAAAAAAAAAAAAAAAAAAAAAAAAAAAAAAAAAAAAAAAAAAAAAAAAAAAAAAAAAAAAAAAAAAAAAAAAAAAAAAAAAAAAAAAAAAAAAAAAAAAAAAAAAAAAAAAAAAAAAAAAAAAAAAAAAAAAAAAAAAAAAAAAAAAAAAAAAAAAAAAAAAAAAAAAAAAAAAAAAAAAAAAAAAAAAAAAAAAAAAAAAAAAAAAAAAAAAAAAAAAAAAAAAAAAAAAAAAAAAAAAAAAAAAAAAAAAAAAAAAAAAAAAAAAAAAAAAAAAAAAAAAAAAAAAAAAAAAAAAAAAAAAAAAAAAAAAAAAAAAAAAAAAAAAAAAAAAAAAAAAAAAAAAAAAAAAAAAAAAAAAAAAAAAAAAAAAAAAAAAAAAAAAAAAAAAAAAAAAAAAAAAAAAAAAAAAAAAAAAAAAAAAAAAAAAAAAAAAAAAAAAAAAAAAAAAAAAAAAAAAAAAAAAAAAAAAAAAAAAAAAAAAAAAAAAAAAAAAAAAAAAAAAAAAAAAAAAAAAAAAAAAAAAAAAAAAAAAAAAAAAAAAAAAAAAAAAAAAAAAAAAAAAAAAAAAAAAAAAAAAAAAAAAAAAAAAAAAAAAAAAAAAAAAAAAAAAAAAAAAAAAAAAAAAAAAAAAAAAAAAAAAAAAAAAAAAAAAAAAAAAAAAAAAAAAAAAAAAAAAAAAAAAAAAAAAAAAAAAAAAAAAAAAAAAAAAAAAAAAAAAAAAAAAAAAAAAAAAAAAAAAAAAAAAAAAAAAAAAAAAAAAAAAAAAAAAAAAAAAAAAAAAAAAAAAAAAAAAAAAAAAAAAAAAAAAAAAAAAAAAAAAAAAAAAAAAAAAAAAAAAAAAAAAAAAAAAAAAAAAAAAAAAAAAAAAAAAAAAAAAAAAAAAAAAAAAAAAAAAAAAAAAAAAAAAAAAAAAAAAAAAAAAAAAAAAAAAAAAAAAAAAAAAAAAAAAAAAAAAAAAAAAAAAAAAAAAAAAAAAAAAAAAAAAAAAAAAAAAAAAAAAAAAAAAAAAAAAAAAAAAAAAAAAAAAAAAAAAAAAAAAAAAAAAAAAAAAAAAAAAAAAAAAAAAAAAAAAAAAAAAAAAAAAAAAAAAAAAAAAAAAAAAAAAAAAAAAAAAAAAAAAAAAAAAAAAAAAAAAAAAAAAAAAAAAAAAAAAAAAAAAAAAAAAAAAAAAAAAAAAAAAAAAAAAAAAAAAAAAAAAAAAAAAAAAAAAAAAAAAAAAAAAAAAAAAAAAAAAAAAAAAAAAAAAAAAAAAAAAAAAAAAAAAAAAAAAAAAAAAAAAAAAAAAAAAAAAAAAAAAAAAAAAAAAAAAAAAAAAAAAAAAAAAAAAAAAAAAAAAAAAAAAAAAAAAAAAAAAAAAAAAAAAAAAAAAAAAAAAAAAAAAAAAAAAAAAAAAAAAAAAAAAAAAAAAAAAAAAAAAAAAAAAAAAAAAAAAAAAAAAAAAAAAAAAAAAAAAAAAAAAAAAAAAAAAAAAAAAAAAAAAAAAAAAAAAAAAAAAAAAAAAAAAAAAAAAAAAAAAAAAAAAAAAAAAAAAAAAAAAAAAAAAAAAAAAAAAAAAAAAAAAAAAAAAAAAAAAAAAAAAAAAAAAAAAAAAAAAAAAAAAAAAAAAAAAAAAAAAAAAAAAAAAAAAAAAAAAAAAAAAAAAAAAAAAAAAAAAAAAAAAAAAAAAAAAAAAAAAAAAAAAAAAAAAAAAAAAAAAAAAAAAAAAAAAAAAAAAAAAAAAAAAAAAAAAAAAAAAAAAAAAAAAAAAAAAAAAAAAAAAAAAAAAAAAAAAAAAAAAAAAAAAAAAAAAAAAAAAAAAAAAAAAAAAAAAAAAAAAAAAAAAAAAAAAAAAAAAAAAAAAAAAAAAAAAAAAAAAAAAAAAAAAAAAAAAAAAAAAAAAAAAAAAAAAAAAAAAAAAAAAAAAAAAAAAAAAAAAAAAAAAAAAAAAAAAAAAAAAAAAAAAAAAAAAAAAAAAAAAAAAAAAAAAAAAAAAAAAAAAAAAAAAAAAAAAAAAAAAAAAAAAAAAAAAAAAAAAAAAAAAAAAAAAAAAAAAAAAAAAAAAAAAAAAAAAAAAAAAAAAAAAAAAAAAAAAAAAAAAAAAAAAAAAAAAAAAAAAAAAAAAAAAAAAAAAAAAAAAAAAAAAAAAAAAAAAATTTTTTTTTTTTTTTTTTTTTTTTTTTTTTTTTTTTTTTTTTTTTTTTTTTTTTTTTTTTTTTTTTTTTTTTTTTTTTTTTTTTTTTTTTTTTTTTTTTTTTTTTTTTTTTTTTTTTTTTTTTTTTTTTTTTTTTTTTTTTTTTTTTTTTTTTTTTTTTTTTTTTTTTTTTTTTTTTTTTTTTTTTTTTTTTTTTTTTTTTTTTTTTTTTTTTTTTTTTTTTTTTTTTTTTTTTTTTTTTTTTTTTTTTTTTTTTTTTTTTTTTTTTTTTTTTTTTTTTTTTTTTTTTTTTTTTTTTTTTTTTTTTTTTTTTTTTTTTTTTTTTTTTTTTTTTTTTTTTTTTTTTTTTTTTTTTTTTTTTTTTTTTTTTTTTTTTTTTTTTTTTTTTTTTTTTTTTTTTTTTTTTTTTTTTTTTTTTTTTTTTTTTTTTTTTTTTTTTTTTTTTTTTTTTTTTTTTTTTTTTTTTTTTTTTTTTTTTTTTTTTTTTTTTTTTTTTTTTTTTTTTTTTTTTTTTTTTTTTTTTTTTTTTTTTTTTTTTTTTTTTTTTTTTTTTTTTTTTTTTTTTTTTTTTTTTTTTTTTTTTTTTTTTTTTTTTTTTTTTTTTTTTTTTTTTTTTTTTTTTTTTTTTTTTTTTTTTTTTTTTTTTTTTTTTTTTTTTTTTTTTTTTTTTTTTTTTTTTTTTTTTTTTTTTTTTTTTTTTTTTTTTTTTTTTTTTTTTTTTTTTTTTTTTTTTTTTTTTTTTTTTTTTTTTTTTTTTTTTTTTTTTTTTTTTTTTTTTTTTTTTTTTTTTTTTTTTTTTTTTTTTTTTTTTTTTTTTTTTTTTTTTTTTTTTTTTTTTTTTTTTTTTTTTTTTTTTTTTTTTTTTTTTTTTTTTTTTTTTTTTTTTTTTTTTTTTTTTTTTTTTTTTTTTTTTTTTTTTTTTTTTTTTTTTTTTTTTTTTTTTTTTTTTTTTTTTTTTTTTTTTTTTTTTTTTTTTTTTTTTTTTTTTTTTTTTTTTTTTTTTTTTTTTTTTTTTTTTTTTTTTTTTTTTTTTTTTTTTTTTTTTTTTTTTTTTTTTTTTTTTTTTTTTTTTTTTTTTTTTTTTTTTTTTTTTTTTTTTTTTTTTTTTTTTTTTTTTTTTTTTTTTTTTTTTTTTTTTTTTTTTTTTTTTTTTTTTTTTTTTTTTTTTTTTTTTTTTTTTTTTTTTTTTTTTTTTTTTTTTTTTTTTTTTTTTTTTTTTTTTTTTTTTTTTTTTTTTTTTTTTTTTTTTTTTTTTTTTTTTTTTTTTTTTTTTTTTTTTTTTTTTTTTTTTTTTTTTTTTTTTTTTTTTTTTTTTTTTTTTTTTTTTTTTTATGTCAATCGCGGCGGGCGAGTCAGCGCTGGGGCCGATCGATCGGCGAATCAGCCTGGCCAAGCTCGCCGCCTGGTTGCTCTCCGCCTCCGCCGCCCGTTGCTCCACCGCCTGCAATCGCTTGTCGGCTGCCGCCGCTATGCGCCGCGCCCGTTCCAGCGCTTGCGCTGCGGCCTTATGCGCGGCGTGGGCGTCGGCGCGGGCTTTGTATTTCGGCTCAAGGTTCATCTTGCATTCTCCGGTCATGGTTGATAACGCGTGCAACGTTCACGCTTGCGGGCGCAGTCCATACATACCTCCAAAAAATATTCTGGTTCGTCCCAAGCGCTCCCACGTTTCGAGTGCGCAAGAGATAACTCAGGCTGTAACGCGATGTTGACCGCGTCAGCCAGGTTGGTTGAACTCGCCCCGTCCGGCATTTTGTCGATTACGATTTTTCCCACCGTGTCGGGTGGTACGAAATTTGTGACGGTTGCGATCTGCAGCTGCAGCAGTTCGGGCAGCTGCGGGTCAATGGAAATAAGGTCGTCCGGGTTGTACGGCATTATTTCCACCGCCGCCCGGTACGTGGCTTCAAACCTCATGCGCAGTGCCCAAAACGCCATCGATTTGCAATTCGCAAAGAAATCCTTGTTCTTGCGTCGCTTCACCATTTCCCCCCTCCGGCTGCCACACAGGGCCACTGCCTCGGAACGGCTTTGCTTTGGAATCGACGTTTGCCTGCGGCGGCACGCTCCCTGTTTATTTGATCCGCATCGCCTCTCTGACGCCTGCGCCTAGGCCGTCTTGGTCAAAGTAGAATCCATCGTAGTATCCGTAGGTGTCGCAGTAGTTCATTACGCGAACGGTGGACTTGAAGATATCCGACCCCTTGCCGCCCCACGAGTGCAGGTGCTGCAACACAATGCCATGGCGCCCAGCAAAATGCATTTAAAACACGCTCCTCGTCCGCTACATCAAAGCCGGCGTACTTTAGACCTGTGGGCTGGATGCCAAGCGCTTCAGCGGCACCAATAGCGGCTTGCACCCAGGCACTCGGTATGAGCTGGCCCTCGACGCTTCCTCTGTAATCAATGTCAATTTCCTGCGCTACGACCACAGGCGCAAGTTCGCGCACTTGCTTGGCGTACCAGGCATCGTCGCGCCGCGGATCGCTTCGCCAGTGCATGGTAAACACCGGCACCTTGCCGCCGAAGCGCCTGAGGGCGAAGGGGTTGTTGAGGCCGTTGACGGAACTAACATCTATGCGGCAGTTCGTGGTGGCGCTAAGCGAGGCTTCGATTAATTCTGGGCGTTCCAGGTAGGCCGCTTCGTCCACGAAGTACAGCGACGTGCGTGCGCCGCGCCCTATCTGGTCCCCCGCTTCCCCCACAATCGCGCCCTGCGTGCCGGGGAATATGAGCCGCATGTGCGCGCTGGTTATCACGCCACGGAACTCCGATGGCAGACTTTGGTGGAACATGCGGGCTTTGAAGAACAGCGAATTGGGATCGCCCGCGTTGTCCAACAGTTGCTCCTTGCGGCTACCGACGCCAATGGTGAGGCCGCGATTGAAAAGACAAAGCGTGACGGCTAAGCTCATGATCAGCCACGAGGCGCCCATGTCACGGGACTTCTCAATAAGTCCCGGCTCTTGCCCACGCCACCGTTCCATTACAAATTCAATGAGCTGCACCTGACGCGGGAACAGCAGGAATGGCGCGCTTCGCCGGCAGCCCGCGTTCTGGGTTGCGAGGGTCGTGCGTAACGCCCCAGTCGTTTATGAACTGTGCCGGATGTTCCCGGTAGAACGCGTGGATTGCTGGTAGCGCATGGGGGTTTGCCCGTAATTGCGCCAGCTGCTGCATACGTGTGGCGAACACGCCGACGTACTCTGGATTACGCCAGTCAAACTGCGGCGTAAGCAGCAGCGCGGCGCTCACGACGCGCGCTCCCGGTACTTGCTGTGAGCCGCATGCGCGGCAGCAAAGCCCCGGTCATCGGTACCCGGCGCGGTGAACAAGGCGCCGACGAGGCCCCGGAACGAATACCGTTTAGGGCCACACGCATAGCGCCGCGCGAGCGCACCGATGTCGTCGTCGCGGTGCGTTTGCGTCGCTGAGATACGTGGCGAAGTTGCGGCGGGCCATCAGCGTTGCTACGCGGCGGCGGAACGCCGGGCGATCTCGCTGCCAGCGGCCAATTAACGGCGGCGTCCCTCTTGGATCGTAGCGATCTTCCCGCCCGTGCTGATTTCCTCGTACAGATTCTGAGCGACTTGTGCGCAAGTACCGGCACGATTCCTCCACTGTGTAACGCTGCAGGGGGTCGAGCGGCGGGAGCTGAAAACGATGTTCGTACATACGCACCACATTGTCGGGTCAGTGCGTACGACCGTATACGTGCGTGTATACGGTGGTCTACGAGCGGAAGGCGCCTGAGCTAAGCACAGGCGCGTTTTGGTTTCGGGGCGTGGGCGCTTCAGAATTTTGCGGACGTATTGAACGCCGAGCTTTTCGGTACCGGCAATTTGCTTCGGAGCCTGCCCACTGGCTTGGGCGTCGTGAATGCGCCGGGCACGCTCGGGCTAGGAACGTGCCGCGACACTCGCCCTCGTGCCCTTGGTCCGCCGCTCGCGGTCGCTGTTGGCAACCGCCTCGCGATCGGCCACCAGCATCACCCGCTGGAGCCGACCAGGTGTATTACTCGGCGGCTCCTGCGCGCCCCCAGAACATCACATGGATCTCGTTGATTTGTTCTCCCGTGATAGCGGGCTTACGCGGGACGGCGTTGACGTAGGCGGTGATGACCGCTACTGCCTGCTCGTCTGAATAGAGGGGATTCATTGCCGGTTGCTCCTATGCCACTGCACGCAGCACGCGCTGCACGGTTGATGTGCCGCAACGCAGCTCGCGCCCAATTCGTAGTTTGCCCCACTTCTTGGCGCGCAGCTGCCAAATTTGCTTCTCCGTAGCAGCAGTGACCGAGGTGGGGCGCCCTAAGCGCTTGCCCTGCGCACGGGCGCCGGCCAGTCCGGCGTTAATGCGCTCAATGATAATGGATCAGCCTCGAACTGCGCAAATACGCCTGCCATTTGAAGGAAGGCCGTTCCTGCAGCAGTTGAGGTGTCCACCTGCTGTTGGTGCAAATAGAGCCCGACGCCTTGCTGCCGCAATTCATCAGTGAATTGGACGAGATGCCCGAGGTTTCGGCCTAGCCGGTCAATCGACCAAGCGGCTACCATATCCAGCTTGCCGTGTGCGGCGTCCTTGGTCAGCCTATCGAACGCAGGGCGCTTGTCGCGGCCCTTGGCGCCGCTAACACCGTGATCAACGTATTCACCAATGATCTGCCAGCCACGCTGCTCGGCAACGCGCATGAGATCCTGGCGCTGATTCTCCACCGTCTGTTCCTGGGTGCTGACCCTGAGGTACAGGCCCACGCGTTTTGCTATACCCATGTTGATGCTCCATTTCAGTTCCCACGCATCACTATACCGATAACCATGTGTTTTCGTATAGGCGCTAAGCGCGTCCGTAAGCTCCTGAATGTGCAGGAACAGTGCGCGACCATTGCGCAGCGGTTTTTAGTATAGGAACAAATGCACCCTCGCCCGTCACTTCTGCGGGCACGACGCCCAGAGTGCTATCTGCCCAGGCAGACAGGGAGATCTCAGCGCCAAGGAAGGCAGGGACGACGGCGCAGGCTATGGGGTCGGATTACCGAGTATTGGGGTCACGTTACTGGGCGCCGGTGCGGCGTCTTGGGGCGGCGGCTCGGCGCCTATGTCGTGCAGGGGGTCTGAAACAGGGGTGCCAGCGGGGGCATCCACGGGCAGCACCGGGGGTTCGAACGTAATTGCGGTGAAATCCAGCAGGGGGTTCCCAATTATGCGTGCGTAGACGAGTGCGGCTTCGGCGGCGTCGCGGATCGGCTCGGATGACAGCGGAGTTACGTCCGTCACTTTCACTTCGCTGCGCGTTAGTTTCGGCAGTACGAAACTGCTGCAACCTTCACAAGAATATCCAGAGCCTTCGCAGGGTTTTTCTTGGCGGCCTTCTCATACAGGCACCTGAGCGTCGGCGGCGTTGTGTTCGACGAAGTGAACAAAGATCTCGCGCACTGTGCTTGTGGCTTTATTCGGTACGCCCTTGCGGCGCCCCTTTCCGGCGGCGGGCGGCCTTGTGCCTTTCTTGGCTCGCATGCTGTTGCTCCTAACGTTGTTGAGCAGTGGTGGATAGCGCTTTCGTGTTCGTGTGATTGAAATAGGTCCTTGGCGCCAAGTGTGGTTTTGGTGTTTCTACCTAGGAGGTACGTAAGACACATCAGAATAATTTTTTTCTTGATCAAATTCGTAACACGGGGGTCCTCGGACAAAACACCCGAACCGCACATATTCACCGCCTGGCGCCTCCGGCTCGGCATTTCCCCGTGTTCACGCATCCACCTCCTGCCGCACGTAGCCTCCCACGATCTTGACCCCGTGAAACGTCACTGCCCTGCCCCCGCAACCAATACAGCAGATACTCGTGGACCGTTTCCAGTTGATCACAGAATGCATTGCGCCCGATCAGCGGCACGCCTGCCAACTGGCACCAGATGCGATAGCCTGGAATGAAGCTGACTGAGTTTCACCATCATGTCTGTGGCTTCGCTCCGTGCACTCCAAGAGCCACAGCGCCACGTTTGTCCTCGCTTCGATAGATGTTAATTCACTGGTTACATCGAGCAAACCGACTGTGGAGGCTTTCGACCACCGAGCCGCTGCCATTCAAGGCAACAGCTCATTGCCCCATCGCAGGATACCACCATATTCCGCCTTGAGTTTTTCAGGCAGTTCTGCATCGCGCTCCTGCTCTGGTAGAAAGACGTAGTGAACAGGACCAGGTGTAATCGCGCCCTCATCGCCTCATCAACCACCCGGAGGCTAGGCTTCGTGTTCGCCAGCAGAAACCAGTGTATGGGTTGGATTGAAAGTGAAATTATCCTTACCCAGTGAATCGGGCGGAAATAGGATCACCACCAGTCAGTCGCTTCACGCGGGACTCGTTGAACCGCTTGCCTTCGGATAGTTCACTGCCGATAACGAGTCTGGCGCCATGAAATTGAGCTAGCTCGGTTGGATGACGGTCGTTATGCGTTTCAACCAGGACCTCTGCGGCAATATGCAGCGCGTAATTCCCCATCGTCGAGGCAATCGAATGAACGATAGTGCCTTTTCCGTTTCGACCACGACCGCACAGAAATATCAGCACATGCTCGCGTGCCGAGCCGGTAAGTGCATACCCCGCGACTCGCTGCAGGTAATCGCGAACGTCTTCGTCGGGCATGACGCGCTCAAGCGTCTTGAGCCACAAAGGACAGTCTGGCTGCGGTGCGGCCGCAGTGACTTTTGTATGCAATTCACTTGCGCTATTGGGCCTGCCTTTACCTGTTCGCAAATCGATAATCGCCCCCGGCGTATTCTAGTAACCAGGGGTCGGCGTCCAGTTCACTCGGCGCGACCGCCAGCCGTGGATCATTCCCAGCCAACTTGACGATGTTGTAAATGGTCGAAGCTGAACCAAGACGCTGTCGCAACCTCGCTTGCTGCACTGGCTTTAACGTCGGCGATAACCTGTCACGAACGTCTCGAAGCGACGCGCGGACCATGTCGTATACGCGGAGCTTTTCATCGGCGGCCCAATACTGCCCGGTATAGACCAACCAGCGCGCCCAGATGGCCACGTGCCGAAGGCTATCCTGGTATTTAGCCGCAAACATTAAGGCGAGATCGTCATCGCTAGGGCCGGGAACAGTATCGTCGTCGCCGATCCCAGACCACTTCCGAAAATTTGCGATGAAGCAGTCGTCGGTCGCCTCCTTGAGCGCCGGCCAGCCGGGAATCTTCGCATGGGGACTGCCTGCAAGTTGTCCCGCAAACTTATCGACCATTCCGACGCGGCTGTCCGCTTCGTCGTCTCCAGCAACACGACAAATCGCGCAGATCAGCGTCTTGACGAACTCCTCCGGAGCGCCATTGCGGAGCAATACGCCTATAACGGCTTTCGCCAATCGATTGCGGCCGCCTTTGGTCCACCGCTTCGTCAAGAGCGTCGCTATTGCCAGGCCTCTTACCGCCCGGAGCAATTGACTTCGTTCGATCACCAGCGGGTCGCCATTCGACACCCACTCAATCGGTTCACCCGCGCCCTCGTGCAAACTGCCCGGAAAGACGGTCATGCAACCATCTGCCCGATATTCGACCAGCATCTCCTCGCCGTCCTGGCATTGCTCGGTCTCGCCGGGATCACCGTCGACTTTGTAAAGGCGATGGCTCGACGGATTGCCTTTGCGTCCAAACACAGACGCGGTGGGCGGCAGAATCTCGTCGGCGAGTTGAAGTGCAAGTAGACTGTCGATATCCACATCGACCAACCCGCCACTGGATACACCAAGTATTACGCCGACATTCTGGCGCCCTCGATTAAAATGCTTCGGCGCGGTTTTCTCATTGATGCGCCATTGATCTAGCTGGGTTCCCTCCGCAACGTCGAGTGCCTTGCTGCGGTAACGAACCGGCACTGGATTCCAGCCACGCGCAATGTACTCCAGCGCGATCTGAAGCGGCGTCCGGCGCCCGCCTCTCATCTCTTCAGTGCCATCCTTGCATCCCTGTCCCCGCTCGGCGCTCACGCCCCTCCCAGTTGAAAGCCATCGCCAGGTGACTGTATGCTTGCTTTGTTCACGCTTTATTCTCCAGGTTGATGTTCATCTGACGCCGCGCCGCTCCTGTCCGGGTTGCGCGGTTTTTTTATTACAGGTCTTCGATTTCGTTCCACTTCGTGTCGGTCGCCACCGGCGCCGCGGCGCCCCGCTCGCCTGCCGTCATGGCCTTAGTCATCGCGCGCTCGACTGCGTCGCCAATCACTTCACATACGTCGCGGCACGGCGGCTGCGCCGGCCCCGTTATCAGCCGGTCAAACGCGCTGCACACCCCGCGCTCAATCGCGACGTAGACGCGCTCCGGGTCAAGTTCCAGTTTGCTTTTCATGTCTATTCATTCGTTGCCGGTTGTTCGAGTAACGCCACAACCTCGCGGCGGCGATATCGGATATACCTACCCACCTTGATGCACGGGATTTCGCCCATCCGTGTCGCCTGTTCGATGCGTGTTTTCGGCAGCTTCAGCGCTACCGCCAATTCCGCCGATGTGCACAGCGGCTCGTCAATTGTTGCGGCTTGGTGGCGCGCGCCGTTACTGGCAAATCCCAAGGCAACTGCTGCCGCCTTATGTGCGGCAAGCTCCGCTGCGGTGACTGCTATCCAGTCCCCGTTGCCGAGTGGGATGACGATGCGGTCTGGCACGGTATTCTTAAGACGCTAATTTCCGCGCCGCTCTTTCCAATGACGCAAAGTCTGTCTGCTGATGCGACCCCCGCTTGGACGTCGTCACCGCCACCTCTATCACTCGGCACGCGACCAGGTTGTTCCAGTCTGCCCATGTGGCATTGGGACCCAATAACCGCAAGCCGACCGGGGCCGGAATAACTTTTCGAGTCTTTATATCCACCTGTAATACCTCCGCGACTTAGAACTGCAATTTGCAGCCTTAAAACTACAGATTTGCTGGCATAGTCGCAATAACATATAATTATGCGTATGCAAAGGGAATTACGCGTATGCACATAGGGTTAGATCAAGAGGAACGCCAACGGATTCAGACGGTACTTGATGTCCTAAATCCCCGGCGCGTGGATAAGGTGCAGTCGCGGGGCGGCAAGCCTGTGTACGAATTTGAAGTAAAGACCGGTCGGGAGGCAGACCGTCGGTTGGTTGGCACGCCTCGGGATTCTGCGTCCTGGGGCCAATTCGAATTGCCCGATGCCTGGGCAGTGCAGCGCGAAGACTATCGTCGCGTGTTGGCCTCTGTCGCTGCCAGCGGACGGGTACCCGAGGATGACCGAGTCGAGCTTACAAATAGGGTCGAAAACTTGGTTGGGGTAACGCCCAAGGTTGAGTGGCGAAACGGGCGCCCCACCCTCCGCACTATGTGGGAGTTCCAAAATGCCGACGGAATCCTCGCATTCACACTTTTACGATTGTCGCAGCTATGGACACCCGACTACTCACCCCTGGTGTGCTGCGAGGAATGTGACACGTTCACGCTGACAGAACCGCGTCCGGGGCGACCCGTTACGAAGTATTGCAGCGCACGTTGTCGCAACCGTGCGAATGCGCGGCGCATACGTGCAGATCAGGATAACCCACCGGTTCGTCGCAGGCGGGGAACCAAATCTGCGATGCATAAATAGGTTTCAACCGAAGGAGAAGGACCATGGCAATCAAGAAGGCTCCGAAGCCGACCGACACCGCAGCACGGTGCACCCGCTGGCGCGTCATTCTGTACAACCCCTCAACCCACAAACAGGAGTGGCACACCGTCGAGGGCGGCAAGAAAGACGCACAGGCCTTTGAGCGCGAGCAAAGGGAAAAGCTCCGGCGCGGCACCTACATATCGAGAACCAAGAAGCTGACGGTCGCGCAGCTTGTTGATGCGTTCATGAAGGAGTGCACGGCGCGTGTGCGTCGAACGTCCACTGTTTCGTGGTACGAATCGACATTCAAGCAGCACCTGCTTATTGACCCATCGTTCGCGTCGCGTGATGTAGCTGGGCTGCGCCGGAATGACTTCGCGGAGCTGTTCGCGAAGATGATGGCGTACAAGGTGCCCGCCAGCGTTATCAATCGATGCTTGACTGCAGCGAAAGCCCTGTTTTTTTTCGCTCTCGACCGGGAGCTGATCGAGCGCAACCCCCTGCACCGCTACAAGCCCTACAAGAAGTCAGCCGGCGATACCGGGAGCACGCGCAAGCGGGGAGCGTTCAGCGAAGCTGAAGTGCGGGCAATCCTTGCCGCTGCCCATGGGATGGAGCGGCCATTCATCGGGCTGCTGGTGTTGGCCGGCCTGCGGCCAGGGGAGGTGCTGGCGTTGCGCGTGTCGGACTGCACCCTTGATGCCGCCACCGCACGCATTACGCGCGGATGGGACTACGCGGGTCGCGTGTTTGTGGAACCAAAGACCGCCGCAGGCATCCGCACCGTGCCGCTCGCCTCATGGCTGATTGCAGAATTGCGCGCACACATCCAGCGCGAAGGCATCGAGGGTGACGAGCTGCTGTTCGCCACGAGCGACAAGACGCCGCTAGACCTATCGAACATCCATCGCGACATCTGGACCCCGCTGCTCAAGAAAGCCGAGGTGCGCAAACTCGACTTGTACTCCCTGCGTCACACCTTCGCGACGCTCGCACGATCTTCGGGAGAGAACGCCTTCAACGTGAGCCGCGCCATGGGGCACAGCCGTTCGACACTCGTGGACGAGGTCTATGCGCACACCCTGCAGACTGGCATGGCGGGCGTAGCTGCCGGAGTTGCTGCGCGCGTGTTTCCGCAGGACGTTAGACAACCGTTAGAAGGTGGCACTTGAAGAACCGCCTTCTGGTCACGTAAATTATTGATAATAAAGGCTTAAATTGGTGGGCCGTGTAGGGATCGAACCTACGACCAATTGATTAAGAGTCAACTGCTCTACCAGCTGAGCTAACGGCCCACAGAAACCTGACTACTACCCTGCCCGACCCCGCCTCCCAAAGCGAAGGTGGGGTGGACGACGGGACTCGAACCCGCGACGGCCGGAATCACAATCCGGGGCTCTACCAGCTGAGCTACGTCCACCATCGTCGTACCCCCGACACTTGAGGTGGCGCGCCCGGCAGGAATCGAACCTGCAACCCCCGGCTTAGAAGGCCGGTGCTCTATCCGGTTGAGCTACGGGCGCCTTGGTCGGGGCAGAGGGATTCGAACCCCCGACCCTCTGCTCCCAAAGCAGATGCGCTACCAGACTGCGCCATGCCCCGCCGACCTGAAACCCTACCCGGCACGCCCGCCTGCCGGTCTGCACCGGCTCGGGGACGCGAATCATACGGGGGGCTTCCCAGCGCGTCAATTTAACGTTCAAAAAAACCGCCCGACCCTATGCACGCCGCCACTGCGTCCGCCCGCCCGGCTTGTCCTCGAGCACGATGCCCGCGGCCGTCAAGCGGTCGCGGATCCGGTCCGATTCCGCAAAATCCTTCGCGGCACGCGCCGTATGCCGCGCCGCCAGCAACGCCTCGATTTCGTCATCGGCGAACCCCGTCGCGCTCACGCCGCGCTTCAGGTAGGCGTCCGGATCCTGCAGCAACAGCCCCAGCGTACCGCCCATGCCGCGCAGCGTCGCCGCCGCATCGGCGGCGGCCGCTGCGCCCCTGGCGCCGGCGGCCTTCGCCTGGTTCAGGTCGCGCGCCACGCCCTGCATGACGGCAAGCGCGTCCGGGGTATTGAAATCGTCGTCCATCGCGGCCCGGAAGCGCGCCAGGGACGCGCCATCGACGGTGCCTGCCCCGGCATTCTGCAGCGCCCGGTACAGCCCGAGCAGCGTCTCATCCGCCTGGGCGAGCTGCGCCAGCGAATAGTTGATCGGTCCGCGATAATGGCTGCTGAGCAGGAAGAAGCGCAGCACCTCCGGATCGCGCAGCGTCTTCAGGATGTCGCGCACCGTAAAGAAATTCCCGAGGGACTTCGACATCTTCTCGTCGTTGATGCGCACGAAGCCGTTATGCATCCAGAGCCTGACGAACGGGGTCCCGCAGGCCGCGCAGGACTGCGCGATCTCGTTCTCATGATGCGGGAATTTCAGGTCCATGCCGCCGCCATGAAGGTCGAAATAATCTCCCAGCAGGCTCGTCGACATGGCCGAACACTCGATGTGCCAGCCCGGGCGTCCTCCGCCCCACGGCGAGGGCCACACGGGCTCGCCGGGCTTGGACATCTTCCACAGCACGAAATCGAGCGGATCGAGCTTGGCGTCGTCGACCTGCACGCGCGCGCCGGAGCGCAGCTCGTCGATCTTCTTGCCGGAGAGCTGCCCGTACGGGGCAAAGCGGCGCACCGCGTACATGACGTCGCCGTTGCTCGCGACATACGCGTAGCCCTTGTCGAGCAGCGTCTGCACCATAGCGATGATCTCGGCGATGTAGCCGGTGGCCCGGGGCTCATCGTCGGGATCCTGCAGGCCCAGGGCGCGGCAGTCCTCGTGCATGGCATCGATGAAGCGCTGCGCCAGCCCGGCCCAGTTCTCGCCGTTGGCGGCCGCACGCTCGATGATCTTGTCGTCGATGTCGGTGATGTTGCGCACGAAGCGTACCCGATACCCGCTCTGCCTCAGGTAGCGCTGCACCAGGTCGAATACCGTAAGCATGCGCGCATGCCCCAGGTGGATGTAGTCGTAGACGGTGATGCCGCATACGTACATGCGCACCTCGTCGTCCCGCAGCGGCTTGAATTCCTGTTTGAGACCGGTCAGCGAGTTATGGATTTTGAGCATGGGCTTCGAGTCGGTGGCGCAGCGTAGCGGGTGTCATCAGTTTCAGCAGCGGGGCGAGTTCAGGCCCGTGGGCCTGGCCGGTCAGCGCGATGCGCAGCGGCATGAACAGCTGCGCCCCCGTGGCGCCGGTGCGCTCCCGGATCAGTGCCGTCAGCAGTTTCCAGTCCTGGCCCGCTTCGGCAAGGGCCGCTACCGCAACCGCGAAGAACTCCGGGCCGGCGGCGCGCACGACCTGCGCTTCGGCGGCGCCCAGGGGCGGCAGCGTCCCGCGCACCGCGGCGATCCAGGGGGCAGCATCGGCCGGCAGCACGACGTTGTGGCGCACCATCCGCACGAACCCGGGATCCGCGTCGGGCCCGAGCCAGGCGCCGACCTCGGCGTCCGACATCCGGCTCAGCGTCTCCTTCTGCCAGTGCACGAGCTGTGCTTCATCGAAGCGCGCCGGCGCGCGCCCGAGGTGTTCAGGCTGGAAATGCGCCGGCATGTCGGCGGGCGCGAGCCAGCCCTCGTGATCGCCGGTATGTCCGAGGCGAAACAGCTGATTGAGCACGGCGACGCTGAGAAAGCCCCGCCTGCGGAAATCCTGCACGCTGGTGCTGCCGTGGCGCTTGGACAGCGGCGCCCCGTCGGCGCCGACGAGCAGCCCCACATGCCCGTAGCCGGGACGCGGCAGCCCGAGCGCGTCGAGCAGCATCAGCTGGCGCGGCGTATTGGTCAGGTGATCGTCGCCGCGCAGCACCTGCGTGACGCCCATCAGCGCGTCGTCGACGGCATTGCAGAAAAAGAACGCCGCGCTGCCGTCCTCGCGGCGCACGATGAAATCGCCGATGTCCGCGGAGTGGAACAGCTGCGGGCCATGCACGCTGTCGGTGAACTGGACGTCGATGCCCTCCGGGACCGCGAAGCGCAGCGTGGCCTTCAGCCCGCGCGCCTCGCGCTCGGCGCGCTGCCCGCGCGTCAGGCCCCGGCAGGTTCCCGCATACCGGGGCGGCCTGCCGGATGTGCGCTGCAGCTTGCGCGACAGCTCCAGCTCCGCACTCGTGCAGTAGCAGGGGTAGACGCGCTCCTGCGCCTCGAGGCGCGCGAACAGGTCCCGGTACACGTCGCCGCGCTCCGCCTGCGAATACGGCGCGCCCGGCCCGCCGATATCGGGTCCTTCGTCCCAGTCGAGTCCCAGCCAGTGCAGGTCGGCGATCAGCTCGTCCCGGTAGTGGGCCCGGCTGCGCTCCGTGTCGGTATCCTCGATTCGCAGCAGGAAACGTCCCCCGCTCCTGCGGGCCCACAGGAAGCTGAAAAAAGCCGTGCGGGCGTTCCCCAGGTGCAGGGAACCGGTCGGGCTCGGGGCAAACCGGGTGACGGCGGGTGTCGACATGGTCCAAGATTGTACCTATTCAAGTAGAATCCCGGAGCATGAAACACTTCTCGCCATGTCTGATGCTGATGGCCGCGCTGCTGCTGCGTCCCGCCCTGGGTGCGCAAACGTCCCTGGCACCGGCCCCCGCACCGGCGCACGCCGGCCCGCCGCAGGTGCTGGTGGTCACGTCGCTGGGCAATTTCACGATCGAGCTGAACGAGGAGCGCGCGCCGCTCACGGTCGCCGGCTTCCTCAAGTACGTCGACGAAGGTCAGTACACCGGGACGATCTTCCACCGGGTCATTGCCTCGTTCGTGATCCAGGGCGGCGGCTTCGGTACCGATTACAAGATCAAGCCGGCCGTGCGCAAGATCTACAACGAATCGGGCAACGGCCTGACCAACCAGCGCGGTACGGTAGGGCTCGCGCGCACGTCGGAGCCGCACAGCGGCGACTGCCAGTTCTACATCAATCTGGCCGACAACAATGCGCTCGATCCCAGCCCGGCGCGCTGGGGCTACGCCGTGTTCGGCAAGGTCATTCAGGGCATGGACGTGGTCGACCGGATCGGTGCACAGACGACCGGTACCAAAGGGGAATTCAAGGAAGACGCGCCGCTGCAACAGATCCGGATAGAACGGATCGAGCGCATCGCCGGCCACTAGATTGCGTGAGCACGCTGTTCATCTCCGACCTGCACCTGGACGCCAGCCGGCCCGACATCAGCGCACGGTTCCTGCAATTCCTCGCGACCGAAGCGCGCGGCGCGGACGCCCTGTACATTCTCGGTGACCTGTTCGAGTCCTGGATCGGCGATGATGCCCCCGATGCGGACCAGGCCGGCGCGATCGCCGGCCTGCGCTCGCTGACCGACAGCGGCGTGCCCTGCTTCGTGATGCACGGCAACCGGGATTTCCTGCTCGGCGAGCGCTTCTGCCGGATGAGCGGTGCGCGGCTGCTCGAGGACCCCGTCATCGTGACGCCGTACGGCGACCCGGTACTGCTGATGCATGGGGATGCGTTGTGCACCGACGATCATGCCTACCAGCGCCTGCGCGCGACAGTGCGCGATGCGGGCTGGCAGCAGCGCTTTCTTGCGCTGAACGTCAGCCAGCGACGCGCGCTGGCCGATGCCGCGCGCGACGGCAGCAGGGCGCACAACGCCGCGGTTGCGTACGCGATTACCGACGTCAATGCCGACAGCGTCGCCACCGTGATGCGCGAATCCGGCGCGGTCACGCTGCTGCACGGGCATACGCATCGGCCGGCGATCCACGCCTTCAGGGTCGATGGCCGGGACTGTACGCGCATCGTGCTCGGCGACTGGTACACGCAGGGCAGCGTGCTGCGCTGGAGCCGGCAGGGCTACGCTCTGGCCTCGCTGCCGCCCGTCGCCGGCGCACCCGAGTGAAACCGGAATTCCTCGTCCGGTTCGCTGATCAATCGCGCCTCGAGGCTCGCGAACGCCTCGACGCGTGCCTCGATGCCGAGTCCATGGCGCGCGGCCGCGCGGCGCGCCAGGTCCATGTAAACCCTGAAATGGCGGGCCTCGGCCTGGTGCAGGCCGGCGAATAAATCACCGAGTGGCGCCCCGAGCGCCGGCGCCAGCACCTCGAATCGCTCGCACGAGCGCGCCTCGATGAAGGCCCCGCAGATCATCAGGTCCACTTCCCGCTGGGGCTCGGCTCTCGCCACCAGCCGGCGCAGCTGCTGCGCATAGCGCCCGGGCGCGAGGCGCTGCGGTGCGATCTTCAGCGACCGGATCAGCCTGACGACCTGCTCGTAATGACGCAGCTCCTCACGGGCCAGCCGCGACATCTTCTCGGCCAGTTCGAGATCCTCCGCGTACGCGAACATCAGCGCGAGCGCGGTCGAGGCGGCTTTCTTCTCGCAGTTGGCATGATCGATCAGCAGCAGGTCGCGGCACGCCACCGCGCGCTCGACCCACGCGACCGGGGTTGCGGCCTGCAGCAGCGGATGTGCGGGCCGCATCGTGACCGGCCCTTCAGGCCGCGGCTTCGATGCGCACGATCGCATCCATCAGCTCGCGCGCGGACTGGAAGCGGTCACCGGGCGCCTTCGCCAGCAGCTTGTGGATCAGCGGCTTGAAGGCAAGGTACTGGTGCGGAATGGTCGGCAATTCGGCGCGCTTGTGCTTGTGGATGACTTCCATTGCCGAGGCGCCCTTGTACGGCTTGGTACCGAGCAGCATTTCGTAGAAGATCACGCCCAGGCTGTACAGGTCGCTGCGTGCGTCGATCGTCTCGGCGTGGCCCTGTTCCGGACTCATGTAGTACGGGGTGCCGAAGATCTCCCGCGCCTGCGTCAGCTCGAGCTCCTGTTCGCTCGACTTCGCCAGCCCGAAGTCGATCAGGCAGACCGAGCCGTCCACCCGCAGCATGATGTTTGCGGGCTTCAGGTCCCGGTGCAGCACGCCGACCGAGTGGATCGCATCGAGGGCACTGGCGATCTGCCTCAGATAATCGAGCGCCACCATCGGCATCATCCCGGTCTTCATCCGGTTGCGCAGGTCGCCGGCGGGAAAATATTCCATCGCGATGTACGCGTGATCGTCGGCGACACCGAGGTCATAGATCCGCACGATATTGCGGTGGCGCAGGCCCGCGACGATCTCGTATTCCTGCAGGAAGCGGTCGAACCCGATCAGCCGGTCCGAAACGTCCGGGACCTGGCTGAACACCTTGAGCACGACCATGCTGCCGGCCCGCTCGCTCTCGGCCAGGTACACCGAACTCATGCCGCCGCCGCCGAGCTTCTTGATGCAGCGGTGGCCGCGGATCCTCACGGTGCCGAAGCGGTAGCGCTGGTCGTAATTCGGGCGGGCGCGCAGCACCGCGAGCATGCGCCGGTGTTCCCGCGATGCAGCCTCGAGCGCTGCGATCAGCACCCTGCGGTCGAGCTTGCGCCCTTCGACCCGATACAGGCCTGGCATGGGCTTGTTCTGGCGCTCGGGGGGATCCTGCAGCAGGATCAGCAGGATCGGCGCGAATTCGAGCCGCGCCAGCAGTTCGGCCGCGAGCCATTCGGCCGCCTCGGTCGGCGCGGCGCTGACGATGAGGACGGCATCGAAGCCGGTTGCGGCGAAATCCTTGTCCAGCGGCGGATCCTCGCCGATGTGGTGCGCCACGATCACCGCATCCGGCCACTCGATCTCGATGTGCTTGCCGACCAGCTGGTGCAGGTCGGCCTGGCTGGCCATCACCAGGAGACGCGGACTCATGAGCGTGCCGTTGCCACCGCTACAGGATGCGGACCGTCTTGATCCCGCTGCGCGTTCCGTCCCGGCGGGCCTGCTTGGCCTCGTCGGAGCGCTCCCCGCTCAGGCGCGCCAGGTACTCGGGGGTCACGTCGCCGGTGACGTACTGGCCCGAAAAGCACGATGTGTCGAACTCCCGGATCTTCGCATCATCGTGGCGCACGGACCGCACCAGGTCGGCAAGATCCTGGTAGATCAGCCAGTCGGCACCGATCAGGTCGCGCACCTCGGCGTCGGTGCGGCCGGCCGCGACCAGCTCCGACGCATCCGGCATGTCGATGCCGTACACGTTCGGATAACGCACCGGCGGCGCTGCCGAGGCGAAGTAAACCTTGTTGGCGCCCGCCTCGCGCGCCATGTCGATGATCTGCGCCGAAGTCGTGCCGCGCACGATCGAATCATCCACGAGCAGCACGTTCTTGCCGCGGAACTCCAGGTCGATCGCATTGAGCTTGCTGCGGACCGACTTGGAACGCTGTTCCTGGCCCGGCATGATGAACGTGCGGCCGATGTAGCGGTTCTTGATGAAGCCTTCGCGATATTTGACGCCGAGACCCTGCGCGACCTGCACCGCGCTCGTGCGGCTGGTGTCGGGTATCGGTATGACCACGTCGATGTCGTGGTCGGGCCGTTCCCGCCTGATCTTCGTCGCCAGGTGCTCGCCCATGCGCAGGCGCGCCTTGTAAACCGAAATGTTGTCGATGATCGAGTCGGGGCGGGCGAAATATACATACTCGAATATGCACGGCGTGTGATGCGTCGCGGCAACGCATTGCTGCGCGTAGAAGCGACCCTGCTCGTCGATGAATACCGCCTCTCCGGGCGCGACATCGCGCACCAGGTCGAAGCCCAGCATGTCGATCGCGACGCTCTCGGAGGCGAGGATCCACTCGGTGCCCTTGTTCGTATCGCGCTTGCCGACCACCAGCGGACGGATGCCGTTCGGGTCCCGGAAGCCCAGGATGCCGTGCCCAATCACCATCGCGACCACCGCGTAGCCGCCGCGGCAGCGGCGATAGACGGCGTTGGCGGCCGCGAAGATATCGGCCGGGGTCACGCGCGGCGTGCCGACGCGCTGCAGCTCCGAGGCGAGCACGTTCAGCAGCACTTCCGAATCCGATGCCGTATTCAGGTGGCGACGGTCCTCGCGCACCAGCACCTCGGTCAGCTCGAGCGCGTTGGTCAGGTTGCCGTTGTGCGCCAGGCAAAGCCCGTACGGCGAATTGACGTAGAAGGGCTGTGCGTCGTGCGCGCTGTCGCAGCCGGCCGTCGGGTAACGCACATGGCCGATGCCGATGTCACCCTTGAGCCGGAGCATGTGCTGCTGCTGGAAGACGTCGCGCACCAGCCCGGAATCCTTGCGCATGAACAGCTCGCCGGCCGCTGCGGTCATGATGCCGGCCGCATCCTGGCCGCGGTGCTGGAGTACCGTCAGTGCGTCGTAGATGCGCTGGTTGACGGCACTGACCCCGACCATTCCGACGATTCCGCACATAAGACTCCTCCGCTCCAGCTCTACTTGATCTTGACGCCGGTCAGGCGCTCCAGCCTGGACCAGGGCTCGCCCTTCTCGCCAACGAGGGCCCTGAGCCAGTCCCCAACGGTTTCGCAATACGGAATCAGCTTCGAGTTATGCCACCAGGGCTCCTGGTTCAGGTGCAGCACTTCGCTGCCGATCGCCAGCACGCCGAGCAATACCATGCCGCGCACGCATCCGAACAGGATGCCCAGCAGCCGGTCCAGCCAGCCAAGGCCCGAGTCGCGGGCGAGCAATCCCATGATGAAGCCGACCAGCGCGCCGATGCACAGCACGCCGACGAATACCACCAGCCGGCCCACCCAGATCCGCACATGCGGCGCCGTCAGCAGTCCACCGAGATAAGGCTCGATGAGCGGCCCGAACACCCACGCGGCCCAGATCGCGGCAACCCAGAAGATGAGCGCCACCAGCTCGCGCATGAATCCGCGCGCAGCCCCGACCAGGATCGAGATCAGCAGAATCAGGCCTATCAGGATGTCGACGGCGGTCACGGGGCACTCACTGGGGTTGCGGACGCTGCGCCTGCACAGGGGCACGGCCGGCATTCTACCGTAGGCACCGGCCATTGTGGCGTGATGCGCCGCTCGCCGTCATTCGTTCGGCGGAACCAGGGTCGCCGCATGCCGGTGCGCCTGCAGCTTCGCGATGATTCCGGCCGCGGCGGCCCGATCGGCAATCGGTCCGAGGCGCACGCGATAACGCTTCGCCGCAGCCGATCCGATCGGTGCCAGGTACACGTTGAAACCCTCGGCCCTGACCTCGCGCATCAGGGTCTCGGCATTCGTCCTGCTGGCGAAGCTGCCGAGCTGAACCGTCCAGCCAGCGGCCGAGTTGCCCGCGTCCATTGAGACCGGCGCTGCCCTGGCCGGCGCTGCCCTGGCCGCCGCCGGCGCCCCCGCCACCGCCGATGCCACCGCCGATGCCACCGCCGATGCCGGCGCCATCGGGACCGGCGCCGCGACAGCGGACGCAGCGGCGGGCTCGGGTTCCCGTGCTGGCGCCGGGGCCTGGCCTGCCTCGGACGCCGCCGGTGCAGACGGCGGCTGCGCTGCCGGCGGCGCAGTGGCGATATGCGCCTCGTCGACCACGAAGGTACGCATCGGCACCGCCGCCGGCGCCGGCGTCGCCGCTTCACGGTGCGGCCCCGACAGGAATTCCGGGACCAGCAGGACCACCAGCGCTACGAGAATCGTGGCACCGATCAGACGTTCCTTGACGCGGCGGTCCATGGGTTTTCAGAGCACTCCGCGCGACTCGAGCCAATCGAGTGCCGGACCCACCGTGTGGAAGGACCCGAAGATCACGATCCGATCGCCGTCGCGTGCGGCGGCGGCAGCGGCGGCGCAGGCCTCGGACAGGCTGGCGGCGGTTTCCGCCGGCGAATCGAGACCCGAGGCGACGCACGCGACCAGCGCGTCGGCGCTGCGGCCACGCTCGCCGGTCGTCGCGACGAACCACCAGTGAGCAAAGCAGCCACGCAATTCAGCCACGATCGCGGCCGCATCCTTGTCGGCGAGGATTCCGCAAACCGCGAGCGTGCGCCTGGTGGCCGGCAGCGCGCGCAGGTTTTCCGCCAGCACCCGCGCCGCATCCGGGTTGTGCGCGACATCCAGGATCCAGACCGGGCCTTTGCCTGATGCCGGGCGGATGATCTGGAAGCGCGCAGTCAGCTGCACATCGAGCAGTCCCGCGGCAATGCTGTCCGCCGTGACGGAATGCAGTGACCTCAGTTCCTCGACCGCGGCGATCGCGGTCGCGGCGTTGTCGTATTGCGTATCGCCGAACAATGCCGGCGGCGGCAGGCCCGGCAGGTCCCAGCGCGTGCCGCGGTAGTGCCAGGAGCCGCCGGTGCGGCTGTAGTCGTATTCGATGCCGAGGCGCTTGAGCCGCGCGCCGACCGCGGCGGCGCTCTGCGCGACGCTGGCCGGCAGCGTGCGGCTGCCGAGCAGCGCCGGCTTCGCGCGGCGGAATATGCCGGCCTTCTCGCGCCCGATCTGGTCGAGCGTCTTGCCCAGGTACTCCTGGTGATCGAGCCCGATGCTGACGACCACGGCCACGTCCGGATCGACGACATTCACGGCATCGAGACGGCCGCCCAGCCCGATCTCGAGCACCCAGACGTCGAGCGCGGCCGCTTCGAACAGCAGCAGTGCCGCCAGCGTGTTGTATTCGAAGAACGTCAGTGCGGTCTCGCCGCGCGCCGCCTCGATGCGCCGAAAAACGCCGATCAGTGCGTCCGTCCCGACGATGCGGCCCTCGATCCGGATGCGCTCGCGGTAATCGCGAAAGTGCGGCGACGTGAACATGCCGACCCGGCAGCCCGACGACGCGAGGATCGCGCCGCACGTGGTCACGACGGACCCTTTGCCGTTCGTTCCGGCTACGGTAATGACGGATGCGGCCGGCCGGCGCCACTGCAGGCGCTCCAGGACCGCACGCAGGCGCGTCAACCCCAGGTCAATCGCACGCGGGTGCAGCTGCGATTGGTAGGCAAGCCACTCGTCGAGACTCGAGGGGGCGATGGCCAGTCCTCAAGCGGCCGCAGGTTCTTTGCCGCTCAGCAGGCGCATCAGGCTGCCGATCCGGTCGCGCATCTCGCGCCGGTCGACGATCATGTCCAGGGCGCCGTGCTCCAGCAGGAATTCGCTGCGCTGAAACCCTTCCGGAAGCGTCTCCCTGACGGTCTGCTGGATGACCCGCGGCCCGGCGAACCCGATCAGCGCCTTCGGCTCGCCGATATTGACGTCGCCGAGCATCGCGAGGCTCGCCGAGACACCCCCGGTGGTCGGGTCGGTCATCACCGAGATATAGGGCAGGCGCGCCTCCGACAGTCGCTTCAGGGCTGCGCTGGTCTTCGCCATCTGCAGCAGCGAATACAGCGCCTCCTGCATGCGGGCGCCGCCGCTGGCCGAAAAGCACACGAGCGGCATGCGGTGTTCGAGGCAATGTTCGACGGCCCGCGTGAATTTCTCGCCGACGACCGAGCCCATCGAGCCGCCCAGAAAACGGAATTCAAACGCGCAGGCAACGATGTCCAGTCCCGCCAGCTTGCCGGCCATGACGACCAGCGCGTCGGTTTCGCCGGTCTGCTTCTTGGCCTGCGCATAGCGGTCCTTGTAGCGCTTGGAATCCTTGAACTTCAACGGGTCCTGCGGCTCGACCTTGGCCGCCAGTTCCACGGCGGATCCGGTATCGAGGAACTTCAGCAGCCGCTCCCGCCCGTTGATGCGCATGTGATGCGCACACTTGGGGCAGACGTACAGGTTGCGCTCGATCTCGGCGCGATACAGCACCGCGTCGCAGGCCGGACATTTGGTCCACAGGCCTTCCGGCACCGAACGCGTACGGCGCTCGGTCTTGATGCGCGAAGGGACGATTCGCTCGAACCAGGACATGCCCTATATTAAACCAGATCAGACGCGGGGCCGCAGTAAAAGGCCGCCGTCCGGCACCGGAATACCGTGGTGCGGCGCGTATTCGACGTGCCACAGGTACAGTCCGCCGGCCGGCGCGGTCGCGCCGGCGAGGCGCCGCTCGCCGCTCAGCAGAATGGCGCGCATGGCGGCCGCCGGATCCGCGCATCGCTGCACGTCGAGCAGCGTGCCGACGATGTTGCGCACCATGTGGTGCAGGTAGGCGTTCGCGGTGATCTCGATCCAGACGTAGTCTCCGTCGCGCTGCACCTGCAGTGAATCGATGCGCCGCACCGGGGTCTTCGACTGGCATTCCACGGAGCGGAACGCCGAGAAATCATGCTCACCCAGCAGGGCCTGCGCCCCGGCCTGCATCGCCGCCGCGTCGATCGGCCGGTGAATCCACGCCGCGCGCAGGCGCTGCAGTGCCGATCTCGCGCTGCGGTTCAGGATGCAGTAGCGGTACCTGCGGCGCAACGCGGAGTGCCGGGCGTGAAAGCGTGCGTCGACCTCGCCGGCCCACTGCAGGGCGATCGTCGGCGGCAGGCGCGTATTCGCGCCGAGGACCCACGCGCGCGGCGTCCGCGTCGCGCCGGTGTCGAAGTGCACGACCTGCCCGAGCGCGTGCACGCCGCTGTCGGTACGGCCGGCGCAGGTCGCCTCGACCGGATGGCCCGCCACGAACCCGAGCGCCTGCTGGACGAGGTCCTGGATCGACAGGGAGTGAGCCTGCGACTGCCATCCGGCGTATTCGGTGCCGTCGTATTCGACTACGGCGGCGACGCGGCGGCCGGCCTGGGACACGTCAGCCGGGCAGGGACTGGATCAGTCGCGTCGCTTCCTTTTTCTGGCTCGCGGAGCCTTCCTGGACGACTTCCTCGAGGATGCTGCGCGCACCTTCCGGATCGCCCATGTCCATGTAGGCACGCGCCAGGTCGAGCTTGGTGCCGACTTCGCTCATCGTCACCGGCGCGAACTCGCCGCCGGGAATCTCGGTATCGGACGACTTGACGATGAGCTGGCGCGCTTCCATCGTGTCCATCGCGTTCGGTATCGCCGAAGTGCGGGTCGCCGATTCGCTCAGGTCGAGGTCAACGGCACGCACCCGCTGGCTGTTGTCGAATGCCTCGCGCACGCCCGTCGCTTCGCCGCCGCCCGCCGCCTCATGCCCATCGCCGCCGCTGCCCATGTCGTGGGTCAGCTGGCTGAAATCCAGGTCGACGTTATTGGCATCGATGGCCTCCATCTTCGCCGTCGAGTCGGTGCCCAGCACCTCCGTCTCGGCCGTATCGGAGGTTGAGTCGATGCGCTTGAACTTGCCCGTGCGCGCCGAATCGAGGTCCGCCGCCATGTTCACGGTCGGCGCCGACTCCTGGACGATCGACTCCTTGATATCGTCGCTGCTCGCCGCGAGCTCGGCGATGAACGAGGCTTCGAGTTCGCGCTCGAGCTGCGTCAGGTCGCTGTCCTTCGCACTGGAATCGGCCTCGGCCGCGAGCCGCTGCCGGGCGCTCTCGTCCAACCCTGAGACCACGGTCGGGGCATTGGCGGCGGACTTGTCGGCCTTGTCCAGGTTCGCACCGACGGCCACCGGCGTGTCGGTCGCCTCCAGGTGATCCAGGTCGAATCCGAGGTCGTGGATCTCGACTTCGGCGGTGTGATCCTCCGGCCGCGTTGGGCTCGGCGCCTCGCCGAAGGTCATCTGTTCGTTTTCGACGGTGGGCGATTCAACCGTCGGCGACTCGATCGTCGGTTCATCGCGCGACGAGGAGGCGTGGCGCGGTTCGGCCCCGCGCTCCGGCGCGTCGAGCACGAAGTCCAGCCCCTGGCTGTGCAGCTGGGGCGATTCGCCGGTTGCGGCCAGTGAGTCATCTGACGTGGCGCCGCTCGCCTCGGTCCTGCCGTGCTCGACGGAGTTCTCGCTGAACAGATCGATGTCGACGCGGTTTTCGCCGCCATCCAGGTTCAGGTCCACCGAGGTATCCGCGCCGTGCATGCCAGCGGAACCCTGCTTGAACAGATCCTCGTCCGGGCAGATCTGCTTGCCCATGATCATGATCTTGTCCCACTCGCCGGCCGGGGCCCGGTCGCGGGTCGCGGACAGCTCCCGGGCCGTGTGCAGGAAGTTCTCGGCATTGCCCCAGACGAAATAGATCTCCAGCAGCTTCATCTGCAGGTCGCGGCGCTCCGGCTCGCGTTCCAGCGCGATGCGCACGAGGTCGGCGGCCTGGTCGTACAGGCCATAGGCCATGTGGAAATCGGCTTCGGCAATCGGATCGCCCTGGTCGATCGTGACCGGGCTTTCGGCCGACATCGTTTCGTCGGTTGGCCTCGCGGCAACCGGCTCGCTCGCGGGCCGCGCCGGCGCAGGGACCGGTTCGAGCGCCTTGATCTCGGCGGTATCGCCGGGACCGAAGGACTCCGTGACCTTGTATGACCCGGCATAGTCCCGCGGCGAGGGCTCCGACCGGTGCGCCGACGTGCCGCCGGCCAGCGCGCTGAGCTCATCGCCGTCGGCGCTGCGTTGCCGGCGCTTGTACGCGGTGAAGCCGAGTGCGCCCAGCAGCAGCACGATCACCGCACCCGGGACCTGCCAATTGTCGACGATCCAGTCGAGCCAGGATCCGGAGGGCGCGGCAGCCGGCGCGGGGACGGCCGGTGCGACAGCCGCCGATGGAGCCTCGGCGGACGGTTGCGCCGCGGATGGAGCCGGCGGAGTTGCATTCTGTGCTTCGGTGGGCGCCGGAGCGGTTGCTGCAGGCGTCGCGGCTGGCGCGGGTGCAGCCGGCGGCGGCGGTGCGGGCGGTGTCGGCGGCGTCGCGGCAACCGGTTTCGCTGCCGTAGCGCCGGCTGCGGCCGCGGCGGCCGTGGCACTCGCGAGCTTATGCTGCAGGTCCGCCAGCTGTGCGTTGCTGACGTCGACCAGCCGGTGAGATTCGGCCAGCTGTGCTTCCAGGTCCTTGACGCGGTTCTTCAGTGCGGCGACATCGTTGCCGCCGCCAGCGGAAGTGCCCGGCGCGCCCGAACCGGTGCCTTCGCCAGTCGGCTTCGGCGTGACCAGGCGCAGGCGGCCGCCGGCGGAGGCGGAAGCGCCGCTGCGCCACGCGCTCATCTGGCGTGCGACCTCGTCCATCGCTTCCTTCTGATTCAGGGCCGCGATCTCGTCGGCACCCGGGATGCGCAGCACGGTGCCGCGACGCAACAGGTTGATGTTGCCCTCAAAGGCCTCCGGGTTGGCGCGATAGATCGCCAGCATCGTCTGGTCGACCTGCGCGGGGCCGCCGCCGCGTGTGCGCTGCGCGATCTTGGTCAGCGTATCGCCACTGACCGTGCGGTAGCTGGCGGCGCCCGATGCGGGCCCCTGCCTTACCGAGGCGTCAGGGGCGCTGGCCGGCGGCGTCATCGCCGCCCGGCGCGGCGATGCGGGCGAGCCCTGTGCCGCCGCAGGCATCGACGGTGCCGGCTGCGACGGAGACTGGGGCGGCTGCGCTGCCGTGCTCCCCGGCGTCGACGTCGCACCGGTGACCGGTGCCGCCGTGCCCGGCGTCTCGCCCGGGGTGTACGTCGGCGGGTCCAGAAGCACCGTGTATTCGCGCATCAGGCGCCCGCGCGCCCAGTTCACTTCGACCAGGAACGTGACAAACGGCTCCGGGATCGCATCCGTCGAGCGCACCTGCAGCACATCGTGCCCGTCGGCGCTCTTCGCGACCTTGAACGTGAACGATGAAATGAAATTCGGCCGGTCGATGCCGTAGCGCGTGAACGCCTCGCGACTCGCCAATGAGGCGCGCAATGCCGTCAATTCATCTGGCGATGCGGCAACGAGGTCAATATCGGCCCGCAGGGGTTCATTCAGTGCCGAATTCAGGTGAATTTCACCAAGCCCAAGTGCACGTGCCAGAGAAGGGCAAATAATGCATGCCATCAGCAGCAGTCGAGGCATCTTCGCGAACATTGTTACTCCAAAGAATCCGGGCAAGGAAAAATTAAAAGTTCATTGATTTAGATGAACTTGCACAAGAATTCTCGTTAGCCCTTTACATAATCATTTAACTATAGCTCACGCAGGACTATTTACCAAAATATCGGCAACTGAAAATGCGTTACAGGCCGCACATTTCCGAACATTATCCGCCACGACCCAAAAATTTAGAGATCTGTCACGCGTCAAATCCGCCCGCAGGCGACCCACATGGATCGAATCCGGCGCGGCCACGCCCTCAAGTGCCGGCGTCGGCAGATCACCCGGCGAGCCCGCCGCGGCCATGCTGACACCTTTGCTGTGCTGCAGCAATCGTGTCGCTGCCGAGACGCTGAGGTCGCGCTCGAAGCTCACGTGAACGGCCAGGCTGTGGCCGAAGAAAACCGGCACGCGGACCGCCGTTGCACTGAGCGCCAGTTGCGGCAGTCCCAGCACGCGGCGCGTCTCGATCAGCAGGCGCCGCTCCTCGGCAGATACGCCGTCCTCGCCGAGGGCATCGACCTGGGGAATCACGTTGAACGCGATCTGCCGGCCGAAAACGCGTCCCTTCGACTTGCGCGCGCTCAGCAAATCGACGGTTTCGGCAGCCAGCCCTTCCATGGCCGCACGGCCGCTGCCCGACACCGCCTGGCAGGTTACCACGTCGACGCGCGTCAGCCCGGCCGCCGCATGCAGCGGCGCGAGCACGGTCGCGAGCGCGGTCGTGGCGCTGCCGGGCAGCGCAATCAGGCCACGCCGGCCGAACGGGGCCAGCAGCCCGGGGTTGACGTCGGCCACCACCAGCGGCACATCCACGCGCTCGCGGTGCGCGAGCGAACCATCGATGACCCACGCGTGCGCCGCCGCCGCCTCGGCGTGGCGCGCCGCGACTGCCGAGCGCGCGCAGAAGAATGCGAGGTCGACGCGCGAGAAATCGAAGCTGGCGACGTCCTCGACCGCCAGCTCGCGCTCTGCGTCGCCGACCGCGCGGCCGAGGTCGCGGGCATCGTCGAGCGCATGCAGGCTGGAGAGCGGAAACCTGCGCTTGCGCAGCAGGTCGATCAGCGCTTCGCCGATCAGGCTGGACGAGCCGACCACGGCGACGCGCAGCGGCTTCGCGGCGCCGCTCATCGCCCCGCCGTGATGACCGGGGTCGGCGACACGACGTCCCCGCACTGCGCACGATGCCGCAGGTAATGATCCATCAGCACCATCGCCAGCATCGCCTCGGCGATCGGCGTCGCGCGGATGCCGACGCACGGATCATGGCGGCCGGTCGTCACGACCTGGCACGCTCGCGCCATGCACGTCGATCGTCTCGCCGGGCATCGTGATGCTCGAGGTCGGCTTGAGTGCGATGCTGACGACGATCTCCTGGCCGGACGAGATGCCGCCGAGCACGCCGCCCGCGTGGTTGCTCCGAAAGCCGTCGCGGCGTCAGCTCGTCGCGGTGCTCGCGAGCCGCGCTGCTCCACCGCCGCGAAGCCCGCGCCGATCTCGACGCCCTTGACCGCATTGATGCCCATCATCGCGCTCGCGATATCCGCATCCAGCCGCTCGAACACCGGTTCGCCCCAGCCCGGGCGGAACGCCGCCGGCCCTGACCGTGACGCGCGCGCCGACCGAATCCCCGGCCTCGCGGATCTTCCAGATCAGATCCTCGAGTTCGCCGAGGCGCGACGGATCCGGACAGAAGAACGGATTCCCGTACGCGCCGTCCGGATCCTTCGGCTCGAGCACGAGCCCGCCGATCTGCGCCAGGTACCCGTGGATGCGCACGCCGACGCGCTCGGCGAGGTACTTGCGCGCGATGGCCCCGGCCGCGACCCGCATGACGGTCTCGCGTGCCGAGGAGCGGCCGCCGCCGCGGTAATCGCGAAACCCGTATTTCTGCTGGTAGGAGTAATCGGCGTGCCCGGGGCGAAAGCGGTCCTTGATCTTCTCGTAGTCGCGCGAGCGCTGATCCTCGTTCTCGACCAGCAGCCCGATCGGCGTGCCGGTCGTGCGGCCCTCGAAAACGCCCGACAGGATGCGCACCGTGTCGCTCTCGCGGCGCTGGCTCGTGAACTGCGAGGTGCCCGGACGGCGCCGGTCCACGTCCGCCTGCAGGTCCGCCTCGCTGAGGCCGAGACCCGGCGGACATCCGTCGACGATGCAGCCGAGCGCAGGTCCGTGGCTTTCGCCGAAACTCGTGACCGTGAATAACCTGCCGAATGTATTGCCCGCCACTGTCGCTAGTTCTCCAGATCGCCCGCCCGCAACAAGAATACGCCTCCGCCGCCCATCGCGATGTCCGGCCATATGAACGGCGTGCGCGGATAGGCGCGCAGCAGCGCCGCCTCGGAATTCCCGACCTCCACGACCAGGATCCCGTCTGCGCTCAGATAACGGCGGGCGCCGGCCAGGATCACGCGCACCGAATCAAGGCCGTCGGCGCCCGCGGCCAGCCCCAGGCCGGGCTCGTGCCGGTACTCGGGTGGCAGCCTGGCGATCTCGGCACGCCCCACATAGGGCGGATTGCTCACGATGATATCGTAACGGCACGGCGGCACCCCGTCGAAATGATCCGCGCGCAGCACCCGGACGCGCTCCTGCAGGCCGAGCCTGCGCACGTTGCGCCGGCACACGCAGAGCGCGGCGGCGGAAATATCGGCCGCATCGACGTGCGCGCGCGGAAACGCCCGTGCGCAGGCGAGTGCAATGGCGCCGGAGCCGGTGCCGATATCGAGTATGCGGCGCACGCGCCGCGCGGCGATCCACGGCGCAAAGCGGTTCAGCGCGAGTTCCGCGATCGGCGAGCGCGGCACCAGCACGCGCTCGTCGACGTACAGCTCCATGCCGGCGAAGAACGCCCTGTGCGTCAGGTACGGCAGCGGCAGGCGCTCGCGGATGCGCCGCTCGAGCAGCGCCGCGATGCGCGCGCGATGGCGCGCGCCGAGCACGCGGGCATAGGCCCCGTTGCCCTCCTTATGCGCGATGCGGGCGGCGAAAAACACCAGTTCCGCCGCTTCGTCGCGCGGGTTGTCGGTGCCGTGGCCGAAGTGCACGCGCGCGCGCCGCAGCGCGCGCTCGCAGCGGGCGATGGCCGCGCCGACGGTTTCGCTATCGGTATGGGATAATGAACGCATGGCAAACCTCCATTTTACCCCGGCCGGGCCGCAGCATCGGAGCTTTGTCGAGCGGCTCTTCGTCTGGATGCAGTATCTGCTGCCGCAGCACGCCGTGTCGCGCCTGGTGCTGGTCGCGACCCGGGTGCGCACGGCGTGGATCAAGAACTCGCTGATACGCGCATTTCTCGGCCACTATCCGGTGGATCTCAGCGAGGCCGAGCAGCCCGAGCCGACGGGCTATGCCAGCTTCAACGCCTTCTTCACCCGCGCCCTGCGCACGGGTGCGCGGCCCATCGCGCCGGGCGCCATGGACCTCGTCAGCCCCGTCGACGGCACCGTCAGCGAATGCGGGCGCATCGACGGGGACGCCCTGCTGCAGGCCAAGGGACGCCGCTACACGCTGGCCGACCTGCTGGCCGGACAGGCCTGGGCCAGCCGCTTCGCGGGCGGCCAGTTCGCGACCATCTACCTTGCGCCGTTCAACTACCACCGCATCCACATGCCGCTCGGCGGCCAGCTGCTCGACTGCGTGTACGTGCCGGGACGGCTGTTCAGCGTCAATGCGGCGACCGCGCGGGGCGTGCCGCGCCTGTTTGCGCGCAACGAGCGCGTGCTGACCCGCTTCGACAGCGCCGCCGGCCAGTTCGCGCTGGTGCTGGTCGGAGCGCTGAACGTCGGCAGCATCGCGACCGTCTGGGCCGGCGACATTACGCCGCGCAGGCCTCGCGCCGTGACGCGCCTGCCGGACCAGCAGGTCAGCCTGGGCAAGGGGGCGGAGCTCGGCCGCTTCAACATGGGCTCGACCGTCATCCTGCTGCTCGAGCCCGGGCGCGCCGGCTGGGACGATTTCCTGTGCCGCGGCGCTGCGCTGCGCGTCGGCCAGCGCATCGGGCGGATCACGTGAACGCGGACTGGCGCCCCACCGCCGGCGCGCAGGCATTGCGGTCGCGGGCCGCGATGCTGGCTGGCGCGCGTGCGTTTTTTGCCGCGCGCGGGGTGCTGGAGGTCGAGACGCCGGCGCTGAGCGCCGCAGCCGTCAGCGATCCGCAGATCGAGTCCCTGTGCGCGTCGGTGTCGGGCGTCCCCGGGCCGCTTTATCTGTGCACGTCCCCGGAATACGCAATGAAGCGCCTGCTGGCCGCCGGCAGCGGCGACATCTACCAGGTCTGCAGGGTGTTCCGCGACGCCGAGCGCGGCCGCTGGCACAATCCGGAGTTCACGATGATCGAGTGGTATCGCCTGCGCCATGACGACGACATGCTGATGCGCGAGACCGCGGAGCTGGTGACGCAGCTGCTGGCGCCGCACCGGCGTCTCGCCGCCGCCGAGCGCCTGACCTATGCGCGGGCGCTGCGGATGCATGCGGGCGTCGATGCCGGGACGGCTGACGAGGCGCAGCTGGCGCGCGCTGCGGCCGGCCACGGCATCGTCTGCGATGCCGCGCTCGACCGCGACGCCCGCCTGGACCTGCTGATGGGCCTGGTCGTCGGGCCGCGCCTGGGACTGAACGGCACGCCGACCTTCATCTGCGACTACCCGCCGTCCCAGGCGTCGCTCGCGCGCATCAAGCCGGGATCGCCGCCGGTCGCGGCACGCTTCGAGCTGTACCTGGACGGCGTGGAACTGGCCAACGGCTTTCACGAACTGACGGTCGCGTCCGAACAGCGCGCGCGCTTCGAGCATGACCTCGAGGTCCGCCGGCAGCGCGGTCAGCGCGAAGTGCCGCTCGATACGCGGCTGCTGGATGCGCTCGCCGCCGGCCTGCCCGATTGCGCCGGGGTCGCGCTCGGCTTTGACCGCCTGGTGGCGCTGGCCATCGGCGCCGCCTCGCTGCACGGGGCGATGGCGTTCCCGATCGGCAACGCCTGACGGGCGGCCCGGAAATCCCTAGTTCTTGCCGCGCGAGAGGTACTCGCCGGTACGCGTATCGATGCGCAGGATCTCGCCTTCGTTGATGAACAGCGGCACCCGCACGACGGCACCGGTCTCGAGCTTCGCGGGCTTCGAGCCGCCGGTCGCGGTATCGCCGCGCAGACCGGGATCGGTCTCGATGACCTTGAGTTCCATGTGCGCCGGCGGCGTGACCTGCAGCGGGACGCCGTTCCACAGCGTGATGACGCACATCGTGCCGTCCTTGAGCCACTGGGCACCCTCGCCGACGGCCGCCCGGGAGGCGGTCACCTGCTCGAATGTCTCCGGCACCATGAAATGGAAGAAATCGCCGTCGCTGTACAGGTACTGCATGTCGGTATCGACGACATCCGCGGCCTCGACCGTGTCGCCGGATTTCCAGGTCCGCTCGATCGTGCGGCCGGTCTTCAGGTTGCGCACCCGGACACGATTGAACGCCTGGCCCTTGCCCGGCTTGACCATCTCGTTCTCGACGATCGTGAACGGGTCGCCGTCGATCAGGATCTTCAGGCCGGCTTTGAATTCGTTGGTGCTGTAGTTCGCCATCGGAGGTCTCGGTATAAAAGGCGCCGTATCATAGCCGCAACGGGGTCGGCAAGCCAATTTTGCGGCCTATGACGCCCGTCCCAGTCCGAGGGCTTTCGGCGATGCTACACTTGACTCATTACCTCGAGGAAAGTGAACCGTGACAGACCAAGGGGCGATCCCGATGATCGTGATGACGCGGTCCCAGGATCACGTTGAATCGATAAACCGCTCTTTGCGCAACATCGGCCTGCCGGTGCACTGCACGTGGCTGCCCGATGCCCGCGACCTCGACGATGCGATCAACCAGATCAATCCCGAACTGCTGATGGTGTTCGTCGACGATCTCGGCGTTGAGCTGGCGACGATCGTCGCGGCCCGGACGCGGTCGATCGCCAACCTGCCCGTCCTGGTCGTGCGCGAGCAGGTCGACGAGGCGAAGATCGGCGAGGCGATGAAGGCCGGCGCCCAGGACGCGGTCACGCTCGCAGCCAACGAGCGCCTGCAGTTCGTCGTGTCCCGCGAACTGAAGGCCTATCGCCACGAACGGGCGCTGAACAGCACCCTGTCCAGCGCGCGCGAATACCGCGACCAGCTGCAGAATTTCCTCGAAGGCTCCGCCGATGCGATCACGCATGTGCAGGAAGGCATCATCGTCGATGCGAACAGCGCCTGGGTCGAGCTGTTCGGGCACTCCAGCGAGGACGAACTGACCGGCACTCCGCTGATGGACCTGTTCGAGCAGGAGTCGCACTCGGTGCTCAGGGGTGCGCTGACCGCGTGCCTGCAGGGCAAGTGGACCGACTACGCGCTGAAGGTGAAGGCCGCGTTTTCCGACGGCTCGAGCATGCCGCTCGAGCTGATGCTGGCGCGCACCGAGCACGATCACGAGCCGGCGGTGCGCATCTGGATACCGGCGCGCCAGCGCGAGGACCGCGACCTCGAGGTACGCCTCGCCGAAGCGGTCAAGAACGACGCCACGACCGGTTTCCTGCAGCAGCGCTACCTGATCGAGGCGGTGCGCGCCCGCGCCTCCGTCGCCATGAAGGGCGGCGTGCGCCAGTTCGTCTACATCGAACCGGACCGGTTTGACGCGCTGCGCGAGTCGATCGGCCTGATGTTCACCGAGGAGTTCATGTTCCAGCTGGCGGACCTGCTGCGCAACCAGCTGACGCCGAACGACATCTGCGGCCGGTTCGGCGGCAACGGCCTGCTGCTGCTGATGGAGCGCGGCACGGCCCGCGACGTCGAGACCTGGGCCCGGAACATGGTCAAGCACGTCGACCAGCACGAGTTCCTGATCGGCACGAAGCGCGCCGCGGCGACGATCACGGCCGGTCTCGGGCCGGTCGCCGCCTCGAATCCGGATGTCGACGCCTCGGTGCTGGACGCGTTCAACGCAACCCGCCGCGGCCAGGATCTCGGCGGCAACCAGATGTACGTGGTCGAGAAGGTCACCGCCGACACGAGCATGCAGGCGAACGACAAGATCTGGGTCAAGTACATCAAGTCGGCGCTGATGGAGAACCGCTTCCGCCTGGTTCAGCAGCCGATCGCGAGCCTGATGGGCGCCGACAAGGGCATGTTCGACGTGCTGGTGCGCATGCTGGACGAACAGGAAAACGAGGTCCTGCCGGCCGAGTTCATGCGCGCCGCCGAGCGCAACGACCTGATGAAGAACATCGACCGCTGGGTGATCGGCGCGTCGATCGCGTTTTCCGCGAGCCGCAAGTCCGAGTGCATATTCCTGCGGGTATCGAAGGATTCGCTGCTGGACAAGACGCTGCTGCCGTGGCTCGAGTCGCAGCTGCGCTCGGTCAGGATCGAGCCCAGGCGGCTGTGCTTCCAGGTGTCCGAGGACCTGGCCTCGCTGCACCTGCGCCAGACGCGGGAACTCGCCCAGAGCCTCGCGAAAATGGGCTTCCGCTTCGCGATCGAACATTTCGGCACGGGCCGCGACCCGCTGCACCTGCTCGCCGAAATCGACGCGCACTTCATCAAGATCGACGGCTCCCTGATGCAGGGCCTGTCGACGAACCAGGTGCAGCAACAGCGCGTGCGCGGCCTGGTCGAGGCCGCCAAGCGCAAGAAGATGGAAACGATCGCCGAACGCGTCGAGGATGCCAACACGATGGCCGTGCTGTGGCAGCTGGGCATAGAATTCATCCAGGGCTATTTCGTCAATGCCCCCGAGGACGTCACGCTCGCCGGCGACCGCTGAGACCGCCGGCCGGTCCGCTCAGGGGGGCCCGACCTCGAGCCGGTCAACCTGCTTGTAGGCGCGCGAGAACCGCTGCCGGCGCTGCCCCTTGCGGTCCTGGAACTGCCTGAGTTCCGCGAACTGCAGCTTCATCGGCGCGCTGTTGCCGCTGTAGATCGTCAGCTGCTCGCCCGGCGCCACGACCGCCATCGCTACCAGGTACTCGTCGCGCTCGGCGGACTTGCGGCCCGCGATGCCGAACAGGTTCTGGCCCTTGCCGGCGCTCATCTCCTCGATCCCGGCGACCGGCAGCGCCAGTACCTCGCCGTCGTTGTTGACCAGCACGGCCATCGCGGCCGGATCGCTGATCGGCTGCGCGGGCAGGACCTTCGCGTTCTCCGGGACCTTCAGCACGGACTTGCCCTTGCGGTTGCGGGCGTAGAGCTCGGCGAGCCTGACCCTGAAGCCGTAGCCGGCGTCGCTCGCCAGCAGCCAGGCATCGGCCGGTTCGCCGATCAGCACGGCGGCGAAGGTCGCGCCGTCGGGCGGGTCGACCGTGCCCGACAGGGGCTCGCCCTAGCCGCGCGCCGACGGCAGCTGGTGCGCATCGAGGCTGTAGGCGCGGCCGGTGCTAGTCGATGAACACGGCCTGCTGCAGATTCCTGCCCCGGGCGGCGGCCTGGAACTCGTCGCCGCTCTTGTACGACAGGGTACGCGAGTCGATGTCGTGGCCCTTCGCGGCCCGCACCCAGCCGAGGCGCGAGAGCACGACCGTGACCGGCTCGGCGGTCAGAAGCGCGCTCTCCTAGATGGCCTGCGCCGCCTCGCGCTCGACGAGGCGGGTGCGCCGGTCGTCGCCGTACTCCTGCGGCATCGGCCTCGATCTCCTCGCGCACCAGCCGGGTGAGTCGCGCCTTGCTCTTCAGCGTCCTGTCGATCTCGTCGCGCTCCTCGGCGAGCTGGCGCTGCTCGGCGCGGATCTTCATCTCCTCGAGCCTCGCCAGGTGCCGCAGCTTGGTCTCGAGGATCGCCTCGGCCTGCTCGTCCGACAGCTTGAAGCGCTTCATCAGCACCGGCTTCGGCTCCTCCTCGCGTGCGGATGATGCGGATCACCTCGTCGAGGTTCAGGAACGCGATCAGCAGCCCGTCGAGGATGTGCAGGCGGCGCATCGACCTTGTCGAGCCGGTGCTGCAGCCGCCGCGCACGGTGGCCTTGCGGAATTGCAGCCACTCGGTCAGCAGCTCCTTCAGGCCCATGACGCGCGGCCGGCCGTCCAGGGCGATGACGTTCAGGTTGACGCGGTAGTTGCGCTCCAGGTCCGTGGTCGCGAACAGGTGCGCCATCAGCTGCTCGGCACGTCGACGCGGTTGGATCGCGGCACGATGACGAGGCGCGTCGGATTCTCGTGATCCGACTCGTCGCGCAGATCCTCGACCATCGGCAGCTTCTTGGCCTGGCATCTGCTGCGCCGATCTGCTCCAGCACCTTCGGCTGCCGGACACCTGGAACGGCAGCGCCTCGATGATGATCTCGCCGTCCTCGACGATCGTAGGTCGCGCGCGCCTTGAAGCTGCCGGTGCCGGTCTCGTACAGCTGCACCAGTTCGGCGCGCGGCGAGATGATCTCGGCGCCGGTAGGCAGGTCCGGACCCTTGACTGGGCTTCATCAGCTCGCGCGTGCGTGGCCTCCGGATCGTCCAGCAGCGCGACGCAGGCCGCTGACGACCTCGCGCAGGTTGTGCGGCGGGATGTCGGTCGCCATGCCGACCGCGATGCCGGAGGCGCCGTTGAGCAGCAGGTTCGGCAGCCGCGCCGGCAGCATCGTCGGTTCCTCGATCGTGCCGTCGAAGTTCGGCGCCCAGTCGACGGTGCTCGCGCCGAGCTCCTCCAGCAGCACGTCCGCGTAGCGCGTCAGCCGCGCTCTCGGTGTAGCGCATCGCGGCGAAGGACTTCGGATCGTCGGTCGAGCCCCAGTTGCCCTGCCCGTCGACGAGCGGGTAGCGGTACGCGAAATCCTGCGCCATGTGCACCATGGCCTCGTAGCAGGCGGAGTCGCCGTGCGGATGGAACTTGCCGATCACGTCGCCGACCGTGCGCGCGGATTTCTTGTGCTTGGAGCCGGCCGACGAGCCCGAGCTCGCTCATCGCATAGACGATGCGCCGCTGCACCGGCTTCAGCCCGTCGCCGAGCGCCGGCAGCGCGCGATCGAGGATCACGTACATCGAGTAATCGAGGTAGGCCTTCTCGGTGAACGCCTTCGAGCGGCTCGCCGCTCGACGCCCTCGAAATTCAGCTCCTGCTCCTTCATCAGACCTGCACCTCGGCCAGGTTGCCCTTGCTCTCCAGCCAGTCGCGCCGGTCGCCGGCGCGCTTCTTCGCCAGCAGCATGTCCATCAGCTGGTCGGTGCTGTCCTGCGCATCGATCGTCAGCTGCACCAGGCGCCGCGTGCGCGGAGTCGATCGTGGTCTCGCGCAGCTGCAGCGGATTCATCTCGCCCAGGCCCTTGAAGCGGGTCACCACCGGCTTGGTGCGCGCGATTCTCCGCGGCGATGCGCGTCAGACGCCTTATCGCGCTCGGCCTCATCGAGCGCGTAGAGCACCTGCTTGCCGGCATCGATGCGGTACAGCGGCGGCATCGCGACGTAGACGTGGCCGCCGAGCACCAGCGGCCGGAAATGGCGCAGGAACAGCGCGCACAGCAGCGTCGCGATGTGCTGGCCGTCGCTGTCGGCGTCGGCCAGGATGCAGACCTTGTGATAGCGCAGCTCCGACGAGGTCGGCCGACGCCCGGATCGACGCCGAGCGCGACGCTGATGTCGTGCACTTCCTGCGGAGGCAGCGATCTCGCCGGGCTCGAGCTCCCAGGTGTTCAGGATCTTGCCGCGCAGCGGCATGATCGCCTGGAACTCGCGGTCGCGCGCCTGCTTGGCCGATCCGCCGGCCGAATCGCCCTCGACCAGGAACAGCTCGCGAGCGCGCCGGGTCCTGCGAGGCGCAATCGGCGAGCTTCCCGGGCAGCGCCGGACCGTTGACGGCGCGCTTGCGCACCACCTTGCTGGCCGCCCTGACCCGCTCCTGCGCGTTGGCGATCGCGAGCATGCGCGATGCTTCTCGCCGGCATCCGGATGCTGGTTGAGCCACAGCGCGAACGCGTCGCGCGCATGCGCCCTCGACCATGCGCCGCCGCTTCGCGCGAGACGAGCTTCTCCTTGGTCTGGCCGGCGAACTGCGGCTCGCGCATCTTGATCGACAGCACGAAGCAGACGCCGTCCCAGATGTCCTCGGGCGGTGAGCTTGATGCCGCGCGGCACCAGGTTGCGGAACTCGCAGAACTCGCGCACCGCGTCGACCACGCCGGCGCGCAGGCCATTGACGTGCGTGCCGCCCTCGATCGTCGGAATCAGGTTGACGTAGCTCTCGGCGATGCGGTCTCGGCACTCGCGCGACCACAGGCGAGCGCCCAGTCGACCGACATCGCCGCTCGATGTCGCGCCGGCCGTAGATCGGCTCCGCCGGCAGCCGCTCGCGCCTTGCCGAGCTGCTCGAGCAGGTAGTCGCCCAGGTCCGCCGGTGTAGAACCACTCCTCCTTCTCGCCGGTGAGCTCGTTGTCGAAGCGTGACCCGCAGGCCCGGGCACAGCACCGCCTTCGCCTTGAGCACGCGCTTGCAGGCTCCGGCACCGAGAAGCTTGTCGGAGTCGAAGATACTTCGGATCCGGCCAGAAGCGCACCGTGGTGCCGGTCTTGCGCTTCGGCGACGTCGCCGACCGACCTCGAGCTTGGAGTGCAGGCGCCCGCCGCGAAAGCTCGATGTTGTATTCCTTGCCGCCGCGCCGCACCCAGCACTCCAGGTGCTTCGACAGCGCATTGACGACCGAAACGCCCACGCCATGCAGGCCGCCCGAGAACTTGTAGGTCTTGTCGGTGAACTTGCCGCCGGCGTGCAGCCGCGTGAGGATCAGCTCGACGCCGCTGACCTTCTCCTTCGGATGGATGTCCACCGGCATGCCGCGGCCATCGTCTTCGACCTGCAGCGAGCCGTCCCTGTAGAGCGTGACGTCGATGTTCTTGCAATGACCCGCGAGCGCCTCATCGACGCTGTTGTCGATGACCTCGTGCGCCAGGTGGTTGGGCCGCGTGGTGTCGGTGTACATGCCCGGGCGGCGGCGCACCGGGTCCAGGCCGCTCAATACCTCGATGTCGGAGGCGGTATATGACGAAGCCATCGTTTACCTCGAATGGATTGGGCGCGGAGTTTAGGCTATCTTCGCACTCCATGGGAATCGCCAACGCACAGAACCTGGCCCGCGACGCCGCGGCGCTGCCAACGCCGTACGGCATCCGCGTGCGCGTGCGCGGCGACGATCCGTTCGCCCGCCTGGTCGGCAACGACTGGCAAAGGACCCATTGGTACGCAACGTCGGCCGAGCGCGACCTTGCCATGGCCGACATGGCGCGCAGGCACGAATACTCGCGCATCGGCGATTCGCCGACGCTGGTTCTGGAGAAGGTCGAGAACCTGGCCCAGAGCCGCGGAATCTAGAACGTCCTGCCCAGGAACAGGAACAGCGAATTGTTGCCGGTCTGGTCGTAGCCGGTGCCGAAATACAGCGGCCCGAGCGGCGTATCCAGCCCCAGGAACAGCGAGACGTCCTTGTGCGCCCCGCCCCAGCCGAACTCGCTGCGCTGCTGCCAGATGTTGCCGGCCTCCAGCGACATGCCGAGATAGACCGGAAATTCGAAGAATCCCTCGCCGCCGCGGCTGACCCTGCGCAGGTAGATCGCGCGCGCGATCGCATAGTTGGGCCCGTACAGCGCCTGCGGCGCGAGGCCGGACAGGTTCAGGAAACCGCCCAGCGAATAGAAGTCCTGGATATGGGTGGCATCGACGCTGCCGTCCAGCGTCGTGCCGGCCGAGGTCCACAGGATCACGGTATTGCGGCCGGCCGAGAAGGCCCCGAGCCAGTCGGCGGTCACGCGGTCGGAGGCGAAGTCCGAGCCGAGCCCGAGCCGGTCGGCGTCCCACTGCAGCGTGAACGTGGAGCCCTGCCGCGGAAAATCGACGTTGTCCAGCCGGTCGACGCTGAACTTGAAGAAATATTCGCCGTTGTTGAAATGCGCGTCGACCAGGCCGGGATTGCCGTAGTACTCGCGCGCCGCGCCGTTGATGCGATGGTAACCGACGCGCAGCTCGCCCCAGTCGCCGAGGTCGCGGCCGAAATCCAGGTCGCCCTCGGTCTGGCGTTCGCGAAATTCGGCGATCTGGACGTCATTGACGTAGATCGGCAGGTCGGCCGCCTCGATGCGCACGCTCGGCGCGACGAACCAGAGTCGTTCGGCCGACAGCGGCTGGTAGAACTCGCTGATCGCCTTGGGGTTGTTGCCGATCTGCAGGTCGGTGCGCCATTCGGCGCCCAGCGGGTTGATTTCGGTCACCAGGAAGCGCGTCGCCGCGTTGTAGCGGCTGTTGCCCTGGAAATCGTCCTGCAGGTTCAGGCCGAAACGCAGGTAATTGGGCCCCCAGGATTTGCGCCGCGCATGGATCTCGATGCCGGTCTGCTCGTCGGCGCCGCTGCCCTCGGTCACCACCGAGTAATCGATCGTCTCGAAATCGCCGAGCCCGTAGAGCTCGGTGATCAGCGCCTCGACGTCGGCGCCGTTCAGCGGCCTGGCGAGCAATGGCTGCAACGCCTTGGTGATCGTCTTCTCGTAGGTCCTGCTCTGCGCGTCGACGCGCACGAAGCGCACGATCGGGGCCGCCGCCGACGGCTGCCGGCGGTGCTCGGCATACTGGCGGTAGGCGTCCGGATCGAGGCGCAGCGCGGCCAGCGATTCAGCCATGCCGCGCGCGGCCTGCTCGCCGAGCCCGATCGTGTGCGCCACTTCGAAGAAATCCGTCGAGGCCATCTGCGCCAGGTCCGGCTCGATCAGCACGTCGTGCGCGCTCAGCGTGCCCTTCTGCCGGTCGGCATTCCTGCGTATCAGGATCGCCAGCATCTGGTTCGAAATGGCCACGGGCGAATTCAGCTCGTCGCGCGACTGCAGCGGGAACGTCACGTCGACGACGATCAGCACGTCGGCGCCCATGGCCCGCCCTATGTCGACGGGGAGGTTTTCCGACACGCCGCCGTCGACGAGCAGCCGTCCTCGTTCGTCGACGGGCGCGAATACGCCCGGCGCGGACATGCTCGCGCGCATCGCCAGCGCGAGGTCGCCCCGGTCCAGCAGGACCCCGTTGCCGTTCTCGAGGTCGGTCGCCACGGCCCTGAACGGGATCGGCAGCGCATCGAAACTCGGCATGTCCGCGTACGGCAGCGTCAGCGTGCGCAGGGTCTGCTGCAGCTTCTGGCCCTGGATCAGCCCTTTCGGCAGCAGGAATTCACTGTGCCGCAATCCCAGCGGCAGGCGCACCAGGAAATTGCGGTCGTCCTGCTTGCGCCGGAAGGCCAGGTCGCGTCGCGGCGGCGTGTCGCGGAACGCATCCTGCCAGTCGACCCCGAGCATCATGGATTCGATCTCGCCGGCGCGCATGCCGCTCGCGTACAGGCCGCCGACGACCGCGCCCATGCTCGTGCCGGCGATGCAGTCGATCGGCACCCGCAGCTCTTCGAGAACCTTGAGCACGCCGATGTGCGCCATGCCGCGCGCCCCGCCGCCGGACAGGACCAGGCAGATTTTCGGGCGGGTTGCCGGCGCGCCTGCCGCGACCGGCGGCTGCGGAGCCTGCGCCCGGGCAAGCGGGCACGCCGCGCTACCGGCGATCAGTGCGGCGGCGGCAAGGATGAACCGAAGGCGCTGCGTCCCCATGCTGGGGAGCCATCTTAAAGCACAACGCTGACGGTGTTGGCGATAAACGTGTTGCTCGCGCTGTCGTAGTACCCGCCGGCCGACAGCTGGTACGCCGGCGTGCTCAGCGAAATCGCCGGGACGAAATTCGTCACGAACGACGTGAAGTCCGTGTAGACGCTGACGTTCGTGATCTCGAGCGCGGTCACGGTCGAGACCGTGCTAAAGGCATAGTGCGGCGAGAACACGGGCTCGGCCTGGATGCTGACCGGCATCGCGGTCGTGACGACCTGCGGATTGACGGCCAGGCTGTCGAGCGCGATTGTCTGGGGCCCGATCTGCAGGTAGGCGCTCGAGAGGTTCGCGTTCTGCAGGTCGATCGTGAATCCCTTGGCCGTCAGGCCCGTGAACGGCGTGACGGTGCCGGGTATGGACCACGAGACGAACAGCTGTGCGGGCACGCCCGACTGCTGGCTGACGCTCGAGGCGATGAAATCCGGCGGCGCCGCCCCGAAGCTGTTCGCGAGCCCCTCGATCCACAGCGCGGTGCCCGCAGCCGGCACCGGATTCAGGCTGGCCGCGCCGGTGTTGATCACGAAATTGGCCGCCGACGGATCGTTGGCCGGCGACGTGCCGTTGCCGGCGAAATCGAAATCGCTGGCCGGCCAGTCGTTGATGGTCTGCAGGGCCAGCGACACGCTGCCGGCGGACGCGCTCAGCAGCTGGCCGAACACCTGTGTCTGCTGGAGGCGCACCTTGCCTATCGACGCGCTGGTCGCATCGATGGTCCAGACTCCGGTGCCCGACGTGCCGCAGGTCCCGTTGCAGGCGTAGGCGCCGAGCGCTTCGACGTGATCGCCGACCGCAATGGACTTGTAGCTGAGGCCGGTCGCCGTCGCATTGTCGTCGATCGAGACGATGGTCCCCGGCCCGACGAGCAGTTGCGCGTCCTCGCTCTGATACCCGAAATAACCTTCGGCAAGTCCCACCAGGGGCCCGTACACGGTCGCGCCGCGCAGCGTCAGCGTATTCACGCCGGTCGCCGCATTGCCGGAGATGGCGATGACATCGCCGTTGATGTTCTCGGCCAGCGTCGATTCGACGCTGTTGCCGCCGACCGTGTAGACCGAATAGAACTTGCCGGCGAAGGCGGTCGCGGTCGCGGTCGGCTGGAACGTCGTGTACGACTCCGTCATGGTCACGCCGGCGGGCGTCTGCGACAGGGTGTTGAGCCCCGCGGCACCGGTATACGGCACGCCGTCGATGGTATAGAGCGTGGTCGGGTTGTTGAACAGGGTCAGCGAACCAAGCGCGCTCGCCTGGTCGTAGAACGGCCGCTCATAGACCGTGAAGGTGCTGAGCGGCACGCTCGAATTGATCAGCGGTCCGCGGACACGAATGAGTTCGTTGTCGGGCGGCCCCAGCGCGACGGTGACGAACGGCTGGACGGTCACGGTCGCCGGGGTCGTGGACAGGTCGACCCGGCTCGAGGCCGGCAGGTCGAAGTTGAACGCGAGCATCTGCGCGTTGTCGGTCGAATAGCTGGGCACGATGACCAGCGGCTGGTTGGGATCCAGGTTGATCCTCACGCTCATCGTCGTGATCGCCTTGCCGCCGGTGCCCACGACGGTCGCGCGCTGCGGCACGCCGTCCACCAGCACCGAGATCTCGGCGACCGTGTAATCCAGCAGCAGCGTCACGGACGTGTAGGTATCGTTCGGAATCGACCCCGAGCCCCAGATCTCGCGCACGTCGCGCAGCCTGACCAGGTCGACCGGCTCGGGCGTCGACAGCGCCGTGAAGGTATTGCCGACGGCATCGGTCACCGTCACCGAATCGACGGTGACCACATAGCTCGTGAATATGGGCGCGGGTACGCTGCCGAGCGTGATCCAGGCAACCCCGTAGCCGCTGGTGTTGCTGTTGTTGCTGTGGCAGCCGGCGATCAGGAAGGCGGCCGCGGCCAGCAGCGGCCCCAGCGCGGTTCGGCGAACGATGTCAGGGATTGGGTACACGAGAAATTCCAGTTGAGGGGACGGGTTAAGCGGTCCGGGCCGCGTAGAATAATGACTTTCGAGACGCGGCGCGCGTTAAAGTTCCAATATCGCTGCAGAGGGGCGTCGCGCGCGGGGGACCTGCTGCGTGATGCAATGGATGTTACCCCCGCCCAGCAGCACCTCCCGGGCCTGCACGCCGACGACGGCGCGGCCCGGAAACAGGCGCTGCAGCGCACGCCGCGCCGCACCGTCCCAGCGCTTGTCGTACAGCGGCATCACGATGGCCTTGTTGGCGATGTAGAAATTGATGTAGGAGGCCGCCAGGCGGTCTCCGGCGCGTCTCGGCCGGGTTCCCGGCTGAGGATCGACACCGGCTGCCTCGGCCGCATTCATCGTCAGGGGCCCGGGCTGGTGAATGCGGTGGATCGTCAGGGCCCGGCCGCGGGCATCGCGGGCCTGTCGCAGCCGCCGCCAGGCATCGCGCGAAATCTCATACTGCGGATCCTCGCGGTCCCGCGTCCAGGTCAGCGCGACGTGCCCGGGACTCGTGAAGCAGGCCAGGTTGTCGACGTGCCCGTCGGTCTCGTCGCCGAAGACACCCTTGCCGAGCCAGATGACCGTGGTGACGCCCAGGTAGCGCCGCAACCGCGCCTCGATGTCGCCGCGGGACAGGTGCGGGTTGCGGTTCGGGTTCAGCAGGCACTCCTCGGTGGTCAGGCACGTGCCCTGCCCGTCGACGTGGATCGAACCGCCCTCGAGCACGAACGGCGCGCAATAACGATCGAGCGCCTCGATCTCGAGGATCTTCTGTGCGACCTGCGCGTCGCGGTCCCACGGGAAGTACAGCCCGCCGTGCAGCCCGCCCCAGGCGTTGAACATCCAGTCGACGCCGCGCCGGCGCCCGCGCGCATCGACCAGCACGGTCGGGCCCGTATCGCGCGCCCAGGCGTCGTTGCTGCTGATCTCGACAACCCGGATGCGCGGATCGAGGCGCGAGCGCGCGTTGCTGAACTGCTCCGCGGACACGCCAACCGTCACGGACTCGCGGCCGCAGCCGGCAATGGCCCGCGCGACCTCGGCGAACACCGCCTGCGCGGCCTTCGCGCCGAGGCGCCAGTTGTCGGGCCGCTCGGGCCACAGCATCCAGCAGCCGCTGTGGCGTTCGAATTCCGCCGGCATCCGGAAACCGTCCTGCGCCGGCGTCGATCTCAATGTACGCACTGCTACCCTCCTGGCGCGCATGCTAGCATTGCGCCCTTCCAGATGAGGAGCAGGTGAATGCCAGAACTGAAGCCGGTCGAGCTCAAAGTGCCCGTCGGAGGCCAGAAGATCTCCATCACGAACGGCAGGCTGCACGTGCCGGACCAGCCGATCGTGCCGTTCATCGAGGGCGACGGCACCGGGCCGGATATCTGGCGGGCCAGCGTGCGCGTGTTCGACGCCGCGGTCGCGAGCGCCTACGGCGGCAAGCGCAGGATTCACTGGATGGAAGTGTACGCCGGCGAGAAATCGTTCAAGGCCTTCGGCACCTGGCTGCCCGACGAAACCGTGGCGGCGTGCCGCGACTACCTGGTCTCGATCAAGGGCCCCCTGACCACGCCGATCGGCGGCGGCATCCGCTCGCTGAACGTGGCGCTGCGCCAGATGCTGGACCTGTACGTATGCCTGCGGCCGGTGCGCTGGTTCAAGGGCGTGCCTTCGCCGGTCGTGTCGCCGCAGAAGGTGGACATGACGATTTTCCGGGAAAACACCGAGGACATCTACGCCGGCATCGAGTTCCAGGCCGGCTCGGACGAGTGCCGGCGGTTCCTGGAGCTCTTTCGCCGGGAATTCCCCAAGCAGTTCGCGAAGATCCGCTTCCCGGACAGCTCCGGCATCGGCATCAAGGCGGCGTCGAAGGAGGGCAGCGAGCGGCTGTTCCGCGCCGCGATCCAGTACGCGATCACGAACCAGCGCAAGAGCGTGACGATTGTCCACAAGGGCAACATCATGAAGTTCACCGAAGGCGCGTTCCGCAACTGGTGCTACGAGCTGGCCGAGCGTGAATTCCCGGCGCAGACGTTCACGTGGGAACAATGGGAGCGCATCAAGGCGGAAAAAGGCGAGAAGGAGGCGAATGCGGCCATGGACGATGCCGGGAAGTCCGGCCGCATCATCATCAAGGATGCGATCGCCGACATCACGCTGCAACAGGTGCTGACCCGTCCCGAGGAATTCGACGTCATCGCGACGATGAACCTGAACGGCGACTATCTGTCGGACGCGCTCGCCGCGCAGGTCGGCGGCATCGGCATCGCCCCGGGCGGCAACATCAACTACATGACCGGACATGCGGTGTTCGAGGCGACGCACGGCACCGCGCCGAAATACGCCGGTCTGGACAAGGTCAACCCCGGCTCGGTGATCCTCTCCGGCGAGATGATGCTGCGCTACCTGGGCTGGACCGAGGCGGCCGATGCGATCATCCGCGCGATGGACCGGTCCATCGCGCAGAAAACGGTCACGTACGACTTCGCGCGGCTGATGGAAGGCGCCACGCAGGTCAAATGCAGCGAGTTCGCCGACAGCCTGATCCGCAACCTGTAGCCGGGATGCGGTCGGTCAGATCTCGGAGCTTTCCAGGATCTGCTCGCGCTTTGCCAGCAGCGTCGCGCGGTCTTCGGCGCTGAGGCCGAGCGCCGCGAAGATCCCGCTTTCCAGCACCGCTTCGGCGCCGACCAGCTCCGGCTGCAGCGTGTGCACCGCCAGCAGATGCGCGGCGGCGACTATGCCGGCCAGGTCGCTGCTGGCGCCATCGGGATATTCGGACCACCCGCTCGCCGCGTCCTGCACCTCCGCGGTAAGGCGCCAGTTGCTGGTGAGCAGGCGGCAGAAGGACGGCTCGACCGCGCCAACCATCGCGGCGAGGTGCGCCGCATCCATTTCCAGGTGCTTTTCGCGCTCATACCGCGAAATGATCTTGTACGCCAGCGCCGCGCCGGCGCGGTGCATCAATCCGCTCAGAAAAGAGGTCTCCAGATGGCGGCGGTTGATCTGCCGTGCCGCCTCCCGGGCCCACAGGGCGCCGAGCCAGGCCTCGCGCCACAACTGCTCGCATTCCCGGTCGCGCCCCGGGGCGCTGAACACCTCGCCGCGCAGCGCCCGTGCCAGTGCGATATTGCGCACCTCGGAAATTCCCAGCCACGACACCGCCTGGTGCAGCGAGGCCGCCGCCGAGCGCAGGCGCATCGCCGGCGAATTGGCAACGCGCATGACCTCCCCGACCAGCGCCGGATCGGTCTGGATGACGCGGACCAGCTGGACCGCGTCGGTGCGGGGTTGTTCGGCCAGGTCGGCGATCTGCGCGCAGACCCGCGGCATCGGCGCGATGTTCTGCGGGCTCGCCAGCGCATTGCTCAGGCGGTTGCGCACCGCCTCGAGGTCCGCCGCTGAAAACCGGGCACCGGCCCCTGTGCTCAAGAGAAGTCTCCCATGCGGTAGATGCGCCGCATTTCACGTCACCGCAAATGCCTGATCGAGCCCGGCGCCCAGATCGGCGAGCAGGTCGTCGGCATCCTCGATGCCGATCGACAGGCGCACGGTACCGGGCGTCATCAGGGCCACGCTGCGCTGCGCCGCGGTCAGATCGGCGCCGCCCAGGAGTCGCGAGGGCATCACCAGCGATTCCGAGGATCCGAGGCTGGCCGCGATGCTGAAATATTGCAGTGCATTGGCAAACCGGTCGCACTCAGCATATCCCCCGTCCAGTTCAAAGGAAACCACCGCCCCGAAATCGCTCATCTGGCGTTTCGCCAGCACGTGCCCGGGATGGTCCTCGAGGCCGGGATAGAAGACCCGGGCAACGCGCCGGTCGGCGGCCAGCATGCGGCTGATGCGCAGTGCCGTAGCGCATTGCCGCTCGTAGCGAAGGCAATAGGTGCGCATGCCGCGCTGGATCAGGAATGCCGCGTGCGGATCCAGCGTTGGCCCGATCGTGACCACATCCTTCCTCATCTGCGCAATCAGCTTTCCAGAGGCGATGATCGCCCCGCCCATGACGTCGCCGTGGCCGGACGCGAACTTGGTCAGGCTGTGCAGGAAGATGTCCACGGGATAGCGGCCGTGATTGTGGAATCCCGCGAAGGTGTTGTCCATGACGGTCAGCGCGCCGGCACGCTGCGCATGCGCGGTCAGGTGCTCCAGGTCGGCGATCTTGGTCACCGGGTTGGTCGGACTCTCGAAGATCACCAGGCGCGTCGGGGTCTCGCGCAGCACGCGCTCGATGCCGGCCGTGTCCTCGATCGACAGCAGCGTGTGCCGGACGCCGAATTTCGCGAGCAGGTGCTGCACGATATAGCGCGTCGGCGGATAGGATTCGACGAACGCCAGGACGTGATCGCCGCTGCGGCACAGCGCCAGCAGGCTCGCCGCGACCGTCGCGACACCGGATGCGGTCAGCAGGCAGTCCTCACGGCCCTGCAGCTGCGCGAGCAGCAGCTCCAGCTGGCGCAGGGTCGGATTGGAGGTGCGGCTGTAGAAGAAGCCGGGCCGGTCGCCGTGCAGGTAGCGCTCGGTCTGCAGCGCATCGTCGAACGCGAACTTGACCGACTGGTATATCGGCGCCACCAGGGCGCGGTTGTCGGCCGGCACTTCGACCTGCGGCGGGTGATTGACGCGAGTGTCGTTTTTCATGCGCACTACGATAAAGCACCGACCGGTGCTTTTAAAGCAGGCTCCTACGCCGGGAAGTAGGCGTCGACCTCGGAACGGACGGTTCCGATCGCCTCGGACAGCGCGATCGCGTCATGCGGCTCCAGACCGAGATCGACGTACACGAGTTCCGCAGCCAGGAGATCGCGGGCCAGCTCCGAGGCCTCGTCCAGCGTGCAGTCGGCGAGGCGGTGGGCGAGCGCCACGATGTTGCACTCGATGCGCAGGTCACCCGCCGCGGCGTAGGCTTCCCATTGCGCCATGGTCGCGAGCACCGGCGGCGGCAGGCTCCAGGCGGCGGCGGCGAGCAGCCCGACCGGCCGGTGGAAGGTCTCGATCAGCGCGTCGTAGTCCTGCGGCTGCAGCGGCAGCAGCGCCTGCAGCGAAATGTCGTGCACGATGCCGAGCGCAATCGGCTTGCCCACGCAATGCAGCAGACCGCACAGGTAATTCATGTTCGGATCGTAGGCGACGCGCTGCGCCAGCTGCCGCGCCCACAGCGCACTGGCGAGCGCATGGCGCCACAGGCGCCGCACCGCCCGGTTCTGCCCGGGAATGTTCAGCAATCGGCCCTGGACCACGAGCGTGAACGCCAGGTTGGCCGTCTCGTCGAGCCCGAGCCAGGCCACCGCCTGCTGCAGCGAGTGAATCGGCTCCACGGGCCGGCGGGTAACGCCGTTGGCGACGCGCAGGACCGACGCCGACAGCGCCACGTCGGCCTTGATCAGCGCAGCGAGCTGCCCCGCATTGACGTGCGGATCGCCGCTCAGGCGCATCACCCGCACGGCAATCTCCGGCAGCATCGGCACCTCGAGCCCGCCCTGCGCGAGGCGCTTCTCGAGGCGCTCGTGAATCAGGGCGCCATTTCCGTGCATTGCCATGCTGCACTCCGGCAGGCGCGTCAGGCCTGCGCGTTCGCGATCCGGTTCGAGCGCGCCATCCACAGGCTGACGCTGACGATAATGAGCGTGACGGCCAGCACGGTGAGCGTTGCCAGCACATTGATCTCCGGGCTCACGCCCAGGCGCACCTTGGAGAACATCACCATCGGCAGCGTGCTACTGCCCGGTCCCGACGAAACTGCGATATCACCACATCGTCCCACGACAGCGTGAACGCCAGCAGCCAGCCGGACAGGATCGCCGGCAAGATGAGCGGCAGCGTGATGACGAAGAAAACCTTGAGGGGCCGCGCGCCCAGGTCCATCGCCGCCTCCTCGAGCGCGATGTCGAATGCCGCCAGGCGCGACTGCACGACCACCGTCACGTAGGCCATCGAGAACGTCATGTGGCAGATCGTCATGGTCGTGATGCCGCGCCCGGCCGGCCAGCCGATGGCCTGCTCGAGCGCGACGAACAGCAGCAGCAGCGACAGCCCCGTGATCACCTCCGGCATCACCAGCGGCGCCGTGGTCATCGCACTGAGCGTGAACCGGCCGCGGAACCGCGCGAATCGCGCCAGGCCGAACCCGGCCATCGTGCCGAGGATCACGGCGCCGGTCGCATTCATCAGCGCGATTTTGAACGAGAGCCACGCCGCATCGAGGATCTGGTCGTTGTGCAGCAGCGCGCCGTACCACTTCAGCGTCGGCGAATGGGCCGAGTCCCACACCGTCACCAGCCGCGAGGCGTTGAACGAAAACACGATCATCGACAGGATCGGCACGTACAGGAACGCGAAGCCGAATGCGAGCAGCTGACGACCAGGAACGAGCGCCGCTGGTTCATGCGAGGCCGCCAACTCGCGCGCCTGGATGCTCTGGACCACATCATGAAAGGCACCAGCAGCAGCAACAGCAGGATCGCCACCGCGCTCGCGACCGGCCAGTCGCGGTTCTCGAAGAACTCATCCCACAGCACGCGCCCGATCATCAGCTCGTTCGGCCCGCCCAGCAGCGCCGGAATCACGTATTCGCCGACCGCCGGAATGAACACCAGCATCGATCCGGCCAGGATGCCGTTCCTCGACAGCGGCAGCGTGATGCGCAGGAACGCCCGCCACGGCCGGCGCCCAGATCCGCGGCCGCCTCGAGCAGCTGCCAGTCCATCTTCTCCAGGTTCGCGTACAGCGGCAGGATCATGAACGGCAGGTACGAATAGACGATGCCGATGTACACCGCGAACGGCGTGTACAGCATCGTCAGCGGTTCATGGATCACGCCGCAGGGCCATCAGCACGTTGTTGATGACGCCGTTGTCCTTCAGCAGCCCGATCCAGGCGTAGACGCGCAGCAGGAACGAGGTCCAGAACGGCAGCATCACCAGCATCAGCAGCACGTTGCGCCGGCGGGCCGCGCGCGCGCGATGCCGAGGCCATCGGATAGCCGAGCAGCAGGCACAGCAGCGTGGAGACGAACGCGACCTTGATCGAGTACAGGAAGGCCTTGATGTACAGCTTGTCGGTGAACAGGAACGCGTAGTTGTTGAAATGCAGCGTGATCGTCGGCACGTGCTCGCCGTCCCACCCCACAGCGGCGCGTACGGCGGCATCGCCAGGTCGATGTCGGAGAACGAGATCTTCAGCACGATCAGGAACGGCACGAGGAAGAACAGCAGCAGCCACAGTACGGCAGCGATGACCACCGAGGCCCCGCCCGCTCAAGCCGAAGCGCTGCAGAGTTGCGCTGCGTCATCGGCCTTACCGCGTCACCACGACGGGGCTGGACGCGTCCCAGGACAGGTACACCTGCTGTTCCCAGGTGATGCGCTTCGGCTTGCGCGGCTGTTCGGCTGCGTCACGCGCACCACCTTGCCCGGTCGGCAGCTTGACCAGGTAGATCGACAGGTCCCCCAGGTAGGCGATCTCCTGGACCACGCCGCGGACCAGTTGTCGGCGCCGGCCGGCGGCTGCGCGACATCAGGATCTTCTCCGGCCGCACCGCCACCCAGACGGTCGCATCCGGCGCCGCGCTGATGCCGTGATCGACGTAGACCGCGCGCCGCAGCTCCGGCGCATGCGACGCGCACGTAGTCCGGCTCGTCCTCGATCAGCCGGCCCTCGAACATATTCACCGAGCCGATGAAGTCCGCGACGAAGTTCGAGCTCGGGAACTCGTAGATCTGCCGCGGCGTCCCGACCTGCACGATCTCGCCGTGGTTCATGACGCCGATGCGCGTCGCCAGCGTCATCGCCTCTTCCTGGTCGTGCGTGACGACGACGAAGGTGACGCCGAGCCGCTGCTGGATGTTGATCAGCTCGAACTGCGTGTGCTCGCGCAGCTTGCGGTCCAGCGCGCCGAGCGGCTCATCGAGCAGCAGCAGCTTCGGCCGCTTGACCAGCGCGCGCGCCAGCGCCACCCGCTGGCGCTGTCCGCCGGAGAGCTGGTGCGGCTTGCGGCCCGCAGTCCGCCGATCTTGACGATGTCGAGCATCTCGCCAACGCGCTGGCGGATCTCGGCTTCGGCAGCCGCTCCTGCTCCAGGCCGAAGGCGACGTTGTGCTCCACGGTCATGTGCGGAAACAGCGCGTAGGACTGGAACATCATGTTGACCGGCCGCTCGTAGGGCGGCACGCCGGCCATGTCCTCGCCGTCGATGAAGATCCGCCCGGCGGTCGGCGTCTCGAACCCGCCCAGCATCCGCAGCAGCGTGGTCTTGCCGCAGCCGGAAGCGCCGAGCAGGCAGAAGATCTCGCCTCGGTAGATGTCCAGGCTGACGTCGTTGACGGCCTTGAAGTCACCGAAGGACTTGGTGAGGTTCTCGATGCGCACGTAGGGCCTGGCTTCCGGATCGGTCCAGGGGGCGATCTTGACGGCCGGGCCCGGCGACTTCGACATCGTTCACTGCCCCGTCTTGAATTTCTGCCAGACCCGGGTCAGCGCGCGCGCCTGGTCGGTCGAGTCGGCGGTCTGCACCTTCAGCCGGCGCATGATCTCCGCGGTCGGATAAATGCCGGCGTCGGCCTTCACGTCCGGCGACACGAACGGCTGCGAGGCCTGGTTGGCGTTTGCATAGCGCTTGAAGTTCGTGATGTCGGCGGCCACCTGCGGCGTCAGGATGTAGTTGATGAACGCGTAGGCGCTGTCCGGATGCGGCGCGTCCTTCGGAATCGCCAGCATGTCGAACCACAGCATCGGCGCCCTCCTTCGGCATCGCGTACCGGATGTCGATGCCCTTGTTGGCCTCGTGCGCGCGATCGCGCGACTGCAGCAGGTCGCCGTTGTAGCCGACCGCGATGCACAGGTCGCCGTTCGCGAGCTCCTCGATGTAGTCGGCGGTGTTGATGTTGCGGATGTAGGGCCGGATCCGGCCAGCACCTTTCGGCCGCGGCCAGGTCCGCCGGGTCCGCCGAATTCGGATCCTTGCCCAGATAGCTGAACACGACGCGCATCATTTCCGCCGGCGAATCGAGCACGCTGACGCCGCACTTCGCCACCTTCGAGGCAACGGCGGGATCGAACACCAGGCGCCAGCTGTCGAGCGGCGCGTCCGGCAGCAGCGCGCGTGACCATCTTTTCGTTGTAGCCGAGGCCGATCGTGCCCCACATGTAGTTCACGCCGTGCTCGTTGCCCGGATCGTGCGCGGCGACCCGCGCCATCAGCTGCGGATCGATGTTCTTCAGGTTCGGCAGCTTCGACTTGTCGAGCTTCAGGTAGACGCCGGCCTTGATCTGGCGCTGGAAGAACGAGGCGGACGGCACCACGACATCGTAGCCGCTCTGGCCGGCCAGCAGCTTGGTCTCGAGCTCCTCGTTCGAATCGTAATACGCGACATTGACCTTGATGCCGGTCTCGCGCTCGAAATTCGAGAGCGTATCCGGCGCGAGGTAATCGGACCAGTTGTAACAGTTCAGGATCCTGGGTCGCCGACTTCGCGGCGCCGGCTGCCGGTTCAGCGTGCCGGACTTGTGGGCGCCACAGGCGCTGACCGCCAGCGCAAGTCCAACAACGCAACCACCGCCAGTCCCGACCGACGCGATCCGCCCATCAATCGCTCCCTGCGAACCCGAATGTCGATGCAACGGCGGTATTTATAGCGTAGTCGCGGCGTGAACTACAGGCACTAAATCCAATTGGCGCCGCCCGTCGCGCGTCCGTCAGACGTTCAGCAACAGGTGCTCGCGCTCCCAGGAGCTGATCACCTGCAGGAACATCTCGTATTCGGCCTCCTTGACGACCGTGTAGGCGAGCACGAAGCGGTCGCCGAGCATCTCGACCAGCGGCTCGCATTCGCGCAGCAGGCGCAGCGCCTCGGCCAGCGAACGCGGCAGCGCGATCGGCAGGTCGTGGGCGCTGCCGGAGATCGGCTCGGTCGGCTGCAGCCCCTCGGTCATGCCGAGGTAGCCGCAGGCCAGCGAAGCCGCGATGGCGAGATAGGGATTGGCGTCGGCGCCGCCGACCCGGTTCTCGACGCGCCGCGCCTCCGGGTCCGGACATCGGCACGCGCAGGCCCGCGGTGCGGTTGTCGTAGCCCCAGTGCACGTTGATCGGCGCGGCCGAGATAGCGGGTCATGCGCCGGTAGGTGTTGACGTTGGGGCAGAACAGCGACATGGCCGCCGGCAGGTACTGCTGCAGGCCGCGATGTGGGCGAAGAACAGCGCCGACGGCGATGCCGTCGGGGTTGCTGAAGATGTTCTTGCGCGTCTTGGTGTCGACGATGCTCTGGTGCATGTGCATGGCGCTGCCGGGCTCCTTGGCCATCGGCTTGGCCATGAAGGTCGCGTACATCTTGTGGCGCAGCGCCGCCTCGCGCGCCGTGCGCTTGAACAGGAACGCCTGGTCGGCCAGACCCATCGGATCGCCGTGCAGCAGGTTGATTTCCATCTGCGCCGCACCGTCCTCGTGGATCAGCGTGTCGATCTCGATGTCCTGCGCCTCGCAGAACGCATACATGTCGTCGAACAGCGGATCGAACTCGTTGACCGCCGCGATGCTGTAGGACTGGCGCCCGATCTCGGGGCGGCCGGAGCGGCCGACCGGCGGCTTCAGCGGATAGTCGGCGTCGATGTTCGGCTCGACCAGGTAGAACTCCAGCTCAGGCGCCACGACCGGCTCCCAGCCGTGCGCCTCGTACAGCTCGAGCACGCGGCGCAGCACGTAGCGCGGCGCCATCGTCACGGGCCGGCCGTCGCCGTAGAAACAGTCGTGAATCACCTGCGCGGTGGGCTCGGCGGCCCAGGGCACGACCCGCACCGTCTTCGGATCCGCGCGCAGGACGATGTCGATCTCCGCCGGACTCATCGCGCTCTGGTCGTCCGGGTAGTCCCCGGTCACGGTCTGCAGGAATATCGCCTCGGGCAGGCGCATGCCCTCTTCCTCGGCGAATTTCTCCGCCGGCATGATCTTGCCGCGCGCGATGCCCGCCATGTCGGGAATGATCGCCTCGACTTCGGAAATGCCGTGTTCCCTCAGGAACTGTTGAATCGTGCTCGGCCATAAGTCACCTTGAACTTGCTCGCTGCCTGCAGCTTTCGCCGAATGCGGCGAACAGGGCCAGCGAAAATGTATTCTTCTGGAACTGCCATTCCGGATGCCACTGCACCCCGACGGCAAATGCATCCGTATCCGCGACGCGGAACGCCTCGATCAATCCGTCGGGCGCCCGCGCTTCGACGGCCAGTGCCGGCCCAAGGCGCTGCACGCCCTGCCAGTGCAGCGAATTGACCTGCAGGCGAGCGGCGCCGGCGATCTCGCGCAACAGCCCTCCGGGTTCAAGGGTCACTTCGTGCGCCGGGCCATACTGGTCCTCGAGCGGCAGGCTCTCGTCGTCGCGATGATCGAGGTGGCCGGGCACCTCGTGTACCCGCTGCCATAGCGTGCCGCCATAGGCAACATTCATTTCCTGGAACCCGCGGCAGATCGCCAGCACCGGAATCCCGGCCGCGACTGCCCGCGGAATCAACGGAAGCGTCGTAGCGTCCCGATTTGCATCGTGCAATGTACCCGGCGCGCTGTCCGGGCCTCCATAATGGTAAGGTTCGACATTCGATTCACTGCCGGTCAGCAACAGGCCGTCGCATGCATCCAGCAGGCGCGGCCAGTCGGTCGTGGCCCCCAGGGCGGGCACGAGCACCGGCACCGCACCGGCGCCAACGGCTACGGCTTCGATATATTTCTCGCCAACCATGTGGAAAGGATGCTTCCCTGACTGGCGGCGATCGGCTGAAATTCCGACAAGCGGCTTGCGAGACATGTTTAATATATTAAACGCTTGGAGACGGCACCAAGCTTTCAGAACAGACCCATTACACCACAGCGGCACACCTTCGTCCCGGCGGGATAGGGGAAATCAGCTAAGATTAAAGCATTTCCGAGACTTAGCCTCGTTTGCTGCAACGCACTATAAATGTACTTCAGGCACATTGGTCACGGGGCCCACAGCCCTCAAAATCTGTCAATAGGCATAAAATCCTAAACACTTAGTCACCAGCGAGCCCTCCCCCTTGCGCCTCAGCGACCCGCCTGCCCCCTCTTATTACTCGGCCAGCACGAACGGCAGTTCACCAGAGCCGCCGGGCGGACGCCCGGAGCTGCGGGGCGAGCAGCACGCCGACATTGCCGTCGTCGGCGGCGGCATTGCCGGATGCTCGGCGGCCCTGCACCTGGCCGCCCGCGGCTACCGCGTCGCGCTGCTCGAGGCGCGCCAGGTGGGTTTCGGCGCCTCGGGACGCAGCGGCGGGCAGACGATCTTCGGACTGGCCGTCGGGCAGCAGACGCTGAACGCGCAGCTGGGTCGTGCGGATGCCCGGCGCCTGTTCGATTTTTCGATCGAAGCGCTCGACCTGACCCAGGAGCTGATTCGCCGTTATTCAATCGCCTGCGACTACCGCCCGAATCACGTGCACGTCGCCGTCAAGCCGCGCCACGTCGTCGAGCTGTCGGACTGGGCGCACGAGCTGCGCGAGACCTATGACTACCACTCGGTCAGCTACCTGGGGCCGGGCGAATTGGCGGCGCATGTAGCGAGCGCCCGCTACCTGGGCGGGCTGATCGATACGCGCAGCGGGCATCTGCACCCCCTCAAGTACACGCAGGGCCTGGCGCGGGCCGCGGAAGCCGAGGGCGTGCGCATCTTCGAGAACAGCTGCGCGCTTGGCTACAGCGGCGGCGGCGCGGCCAGCGACGGGATCCGCGTGCAGAGCGGCGCCGGGAGCCTGCGCTGCAAATACCTGGTGCTGTGCGGCAACGCTTATCTGGGCACCCTGGCGCCGGCGCTCGCCCGGCGCATCCTCGGCGTCGGCACGTACCTGATCGCGACCGAGCCGCTGGAGGCTGAGCGAGCCTCCAGGCTGCTGCCGAGCAATGCGGCGATCGCCGACATCAACTGGATCCTCGATTATTTCCGCCTGTCGGCGGACCGGCGGCTGCTGTTCGGCGGCCGGGTCAGCTACAGCGCGATCCAGCCCCCGCGGCTTGCCGAATCGATGCGCCGGCGGATGCTGCGGGTCTTTCCTTCCCTGCGCGACGTCCGGGTCGAGTACTGCTGGGGCGGACTGCTGGACATCACGATGAGCCGCGCGCCGGATTTCGGGCGCCTCGCACCCAACGTGTTCTACCTGCAGGGTTTCTCGGGACACGGCATGACGCTGGCCGCGATGGCCGGCCGGCTAGTCGCCGAAGCCGTCGCCGGCACCGCGGAGCGCTTCGACGTGTTCACGCGGATCCCGCACCGGGATTTCCCCGGCGGCGCGCTGTTGCGCCGGCCGTCGCTGGTGCTGGCGATGCTGTATTACCGGCTCAGGGACCTGTTGTAGGCGATGCGCCGCCATCGCGGCGGCGCAGCAGGAAGCAGTGATGGATGCGCGCGTTGCGCTCGAAATCCCGTGAAATCGTCTGCGCCGTGATTTCCTCGACGGCATAGTCCGCGAGCGCCGCGGCGTCCAGACGGAAGCGGCTGAAGTTGGTCGAGAACACCAGCCGTCCGCCGGCGCGCAGCAGCGCCATCGAGCGGCGCAGCAGGCCCACGTGATCGCGCTGCACGTCGAGCACGCCCTGCATGCGCTTGGAGTTCGAAAAGGTCGGCGGATCGACAAAGATCAGGTCGAACGAGGCCCCTTGGGCGCTCGCCCCTTCGAGCCATTCGAGGCAATCGGCCCGCTGCAGCCGGTGCTGCGCGCCCGCCAGTCCGTTCAGCAGCAGGTTGTCGTGCGCCCATTCGAGATACGTATTGGACAGGTCCACGCTCGTGGTGCTGCGGGCGCCGCCCGCGGCCGCGTAGACGGTGGCGCTGCCCGTATAGCAGAACAGGTTCAGGAAATCGGCGTCGCGCGCCCAGCCGCGCAGCATGCCGCGCACGAGCCGATGGTCCAGGAACAGCCCGGTGTCGAGGTAATCCCTGAAGTTGACCCAGAACTTCAGGCCGCCCTCCGACACGACGTAGCGCTCGGCGCTCTGCGCGCGTTTCTCGTACTGGGCGCTGCCCTTTTGCGCCTGTCGCATGCGCGTGTGCACGAGCTGCAGCGGCACGCCGAGCACGTCCGGTATCACGGCGAGCGCTTCGCGCCGCCTCTCCCGCGCCCCTTCCTGGTCGACGCTCTTCGGCGCCGCGTACTCCTGCACGTACACATGCCGCGGATCCCGGCCATAGATATCGATGGCAAAGGCGTATTCCGGCATGTCGGCGTCGTAGACGCGAAAGCATTCGATGTCCTCGCCCCTGGCCCAGGCGTCGAGCTGCCTGAGGTTCTTGCGCAGCCGGTTCGCGAACATCTGCGCACCGGGCCGCTGCGCCCAGTCGGCGCGCACGACCTCGGCGGGGCGCTGCTCGCTGGCGCTGTCCAGCTCGAACCGCAGCAGGCGGCACTCGATCGCGCCGTTCATGAACCGGTGCGTACGTTTGGCGTACACGCCGAGATGCCGCGCCAGTGGCGGATTTCCGGTCAGGATGGCCGCCTGCCAGCCCCTGAAACGCTCGCGCAACGCCTGGCCGAGCGCTCCATAGAGCGCCGGCAGGGAGGATTCGGCGCCGATGCGCTCGCCATACGGGGGATTGCAGACGACGAGTCCGCGCGCGGCGAGCGGCCGCTGCAGCGCATCGATGCCGCGCTTCTCCACGTGCACCCAATCGGCGATGCCGGCCTGCGCGACGTTCGCGAGCGACATGCGCACCGCGTCCGCATCGATGTCGGAGCCGAAGATGCAGCGCCTGGGGCTGCGCGCGGCGCGGCGCGTCCGCGCTTCGGCGCACAGGCCCTCCCAGACCGGGGCCTCGTGACCGCGCCAGCCCTGGAAACCGAAGTACTCGCGCCCAAGTCCCGGCGCCGCATCGGCGGCGATCGACGCGCCTTCCGTCAGGAAGGTCCCGGATCCGCACATCGGATCGACGAGCACCCCATCCTGTTCGCATAGTGCCGCCCAGCCGCTGCGCAGCAGCACCGCCGCGGCGACGTTCTCCTTCAGCGGCGCAGGTCCGGTCTCGAGCCGGTAGCCGCGCCGGTGCAGGCTCTCGCCGGAAAAATCCACCGACAGCCAGCCTTCCGGACCCTCGAGATGCAGGTGCAGCAGGACGTCGGGGCGCTGCGGGCGGATGTCGGGCCGGCTGCCGGTGGATTCGCGCAGATTGTCGCAAACTGCGTCCTTCAGCAGCTGGGCGCCGTACAGGGTGTGGCGAATCGACTCGTTGCCGCCGCTGCAGGCGCACGCGAGCGTGGCACCCGGCGCCAGATGCTCGCGCCAGTCGATGCGCTTGACCGCCGCAAACAGGTTCGGCGTGCTCGACGCATCCAGCGACCCGAGGCTCAGCAGGATCCGGGTTGCCGTGCGCGACCACAGGCACGCGCGGTAGCCGGTCTCGAGGGTGCCCTGGAACTTGACGTCGTTGCTGCGCTCGCGCAGCTCGCTGGCGCCGAATCCCGCGAGTTCCTCGGCCAGCACCGAGGCCGCGCCGACCGGCGCGGTCGCGATCCAGTAGCGGACATTGGGGATCACCGGCGACTCGCGCGCAGCGCCGGGCCGGCCGCTTCCAGGTCGCGCCAGTCCAGGTGCCGCGGCTTCGCGAAGTAGCGCGCGAGTATCCGATAGACATCCGCGTCGAAGGCGTGCGCCGGGCGCTGCGCCGCCAGGGATACGAGTTCATCCTCGTCGCGCGCGGTGCCGAGATACGCCCATTGCTCGAGCACATGCCATTCACTGCCGCCGCAGGAGGCGTTCTCGCGCAGTGCAATGCGACCGGGAAACGGCCAGGCCTGCAGCTTCAGCGCCGACAGCGCCAGCTGCACGCGCATCCCGTGCAGCACCAGCGCCTCCTTGCCGACACAGACGCCCCGGCACTTGCCGACCTGGTACGCGAAGCAGGAACCGGCGCCCTGCTCCAGTCCCATGGTCTTCAGGCACAGCTGCTGGGCGCGGGCGATGTCGATCAGCGCCTTCTTTGCGTCCTTCGGCGAGCGGAACAGGCCAAAGCTGTCGGCGAGCTCGGCCCCGCCCAGTGCGTCGGTCGCGATCACCTGCGCGGCGCGCTGCGGCGCGGCGCCGAGGCGAATCGTGCAGGCAGCGGCGCTCGATTTCAGGCGACGGTTGTACAGCGGCTTCTGTTGCTTGACCCATTCGGCCTCCAGCAGCAGCGCTCCGAGCTCACCGGCCGTCTCGCGCCAGTCCACGCGGCGCACCTGCCGGGCGAGCCTCTGCTCCTTCGCGTCGTGGTGTTCGCCGGCAAAATGCGCCAGCACGCGCGAGCGCAGCGAAACGCTCTTGCCGATGTACAGCAGCGCGTCGTCCTCGCCGTAGAAGCGATACACGCCGGCGCCTTCCGGCAGTTCGTCGGCGAGCCCCGGCGCAAGCTGCGCCGGCAGTGTTTTTGCCGCGAGCAGGCCCTGCACTGCCGCAGCCAGCACCGGCTCCGGCCACTCGGTGCGCAGCCGCAACCAGAAGTCGCGCAGCACGAGCGCATCGCCGAGCGCACGATGGCGCGCCGCGCAGCTGAGGCCGTGGCGCTGCATCACGGCGTCGAGGCTGTGACGGTGCTGCTGCGGATACAGGCGGCGCGACAGCTTGACCGTGCACAGCACCCGGGCCAGGAAGTTGGCGCCGATGCGCCGGAACTCGCTGCGCAGGAACGAGTAGTCGAAGCGCGCGTTGTGCGCGACGAACACGGCGCCGCGAAGCCGGCGCTGGACCTCGTCGGCAACGTCGGCAAAGCGCGGGGCGTCGGCGACCATCGCGTTGCTGATGCCCGTGAAGGTCTCGATGTAGGGCGGAATGCGGCACTCGGGATTCACCAGCGTGCTCCACTGCTCGACGCACTCGCCGGCGGCGATGCGTACGATGCCGATCTCGGTGACCCGGTGCCAGGCCGCGTTGCCGCCGGTCGTCTCCAGATCGACAAACACCAGGTCCTGGGGCAGGCCCCCGGGTTCAGCCGCGTCCATCGAGCGACAGGATCGGGTAATAGAGGTCCGGGCGCCGGTCGCGGAATATGCCCCATGCCTCGCGGTAGCGGCGCACCGCGTCCAGGTCGAACGTGGCGATCAGCACGGTCTCGCTGCTGCGGTCCGCCTCGGCGACTTTCTCGCCGGTGTGCGATGCGATGAACGAGGAGCCGTAGAACGTCATCGTGCATTTCTCGCCGGCTTCCACGCCGATCCGGTTCGAGGCGACCAGCGGCATCACGTTCGCCGCCGCGTGTCCCTGCATCGTGCGCTGCCAGTGCCCGCTGGAGTCGAGCGTCGGATCCTGCGGCTCCGATCCGATCGCCGTGGGGTACAGCAGGATCTGCGCACCCAGCAGCGCCATCGAGCGCGCCGCCTCGGGAAACCACTGGTCCCAGCAGATCGCGACCCCGATCCTCGCCACCTGCGTGTCGAACACCTTGAAGCCGGTATCGCCGGGCGAGAAATAGAATTTCTCGTGGTAGCCCGGCCCCTCGGGGATGTGAGACTTGCGATATACGCCGAGCACCGCGCCGTCGGCATCGAGCATGACGAGCGAGTTGAAGAATGCGTTGCCGGCCCGCTCGAACAGGCTGACCGGCAGCACCACGGAGAGTTCGCGCGCCAGCGCGCGAAAGCGCTCGACCGTGGCGTGCCCCTCCAGCGGCTTCGCCAGGTCAAAGTGCTTCGGATCATGGTCCTTGCAGAAATAGGGTGTCTCGAAAAGCTCCTGGATCAGGATCACGCGGGCGCCCCTGGCCGCAGCGGCGCGCACGAGCTTCTCGGCGCGCGCAATGTTCGCCTCCAGATCCCAGCTGCAGGCCATCTGCGTGGCCGCGACGGTGACAATGCTCATAAGGGCGCCATGGTACCTGAACGACTCACAAATTCGGCGGCGGTGCGCTGGCGCTGACGATCTCGCAGTCCTCGCGCCCGACGTTGCGCAGGCGGTGCGGCAACGAGCTGCGGAAGTAGAACGCATCGCCGACGCCGAGTACGCGCGAGTCGCCGCCGACATTGAGTTCGATGAGGCCGCCGACCACCACGCCGCCGCGTTCCCCCGGAGGCGCCGTGACCGTCTCGCCGGTATCGGCGCCGGGCGCATAGCGCTCGTGCACGATCGACATGCTGCGCATCGACAGTGGTACGCCGACGAGGCGCAGCTGAATGCCGTTCGCACCAAGATCCGGGAGCTCCTCGCGCGCAAAGAACACCGGCCGCTTCCCCGGCAGGTCCAGCGTGAAGAAGTCGGCGAGCGTCATCGGCACGCCGTCGAGCACCTTCGTCAGCGAACTGACGGACGGGCTTACGCGGTTCTGCTCGATCAGGGAGATCAGGCCGTTGGTGACGCCGGCGCGTTTCGCGAGCTCGCGCTGCGACAGGCCGTACATCTGCCTGACGGCTTTCAGATGCGATCCAACGTCCATGCCCATAGGTGTTGAATATATTAAACAGTTTGTGCGAAATTTCGCAGATATTTGAGCTAACTGTCAATTTTTCTTATCATTGGCCGCTCTTTCACCCCCAGGACCGTTCCATGAATGCGAAGCTCACTCCCGCGCCGGCCAAAGGCGAACTCGATGCTTTCTGGATGCCGTTCACGGCAAACCGGCAGTTCAAGGCGAACCCGCGCCTGCTCGCGCGCGCCGACGGGATGAATTACTGGACGGCCGACGGACGCGAGGTGCTCGATGCGGTGGCCGGTCTGTGGTGCGTCAATGCCGGCCACGGACGCCGCGAAATTACCGAAGCGGTCAGCCGCCAGCTGCAGACGATGGAATTCGCGCCGACGTTCCAGATGGGTCATCCGGGCGCGTTCGAGCTGGCCAATCGGCTCGTCGAAATCGCCCCGGCCGGGCTGGAGCGCGTGTTCTTCACGAATTCCGGCTCAGAATCCGTCGATACCGCGCTGAAGATCGCGATCGCCTACCAGCGCGCCCGCGGTGCGGCCTCGCGCCATCGCCTGATCGGCCGTGAGAAGGGCTATCACGGCGTCGGTTTCGGCGGCATCTCGGTCGGCGGCATCGTCAATAACCGCAAGTTTTTCAGCGCCTCGATGGTGCCGGGCGTCGACCATCTGCCGCACACGCTCGACCTGGAACACAATGCCTTCTCCAGGGGCCTGCCGCAGTGGGGCGCGCACCTCGCCGACGACCTGGAGCGCATCATCGCGCTGCATGATCAGTCGACGATCGCCGCCGTGATCATCGAGCCGATTTCCGGATCCGCGGGCGTGATCCTGCCGCCGGTCGGCTACCTGCGGCGGATTCGGGAAATCTGCACCAAGCACGACATCCTGCTGATATTCGACGAGGTCATCACCGGCTTCGGGCGCATCGGAGCACCGTTCGCGGCGCAGGCGTTTGACGTCACGCCCGACCTGATGACGACGGCCAAGGGCCTGACCAACGGCGCCGTGCCCATGGGTGCGGTGTTTGCGCAGCGCAAGATCTACGACGCCTTCATGCAGGGTCCGGAGAACGCGATCGAACTGTTCCACGGCTATACCTATTCGGCGCATCCGATCGCCTGCGCCGCGGGACTCGCCACGCTCGACATCTACCGGCGCGAGGGCCTGCTGCAGCGCGCCGCGTCGCTGGCGCCGCGCCTCGAGGACGCCGTGCATTCCCTGAAGGGATTGCCGAACATCATCGACATCCGCAACTTTGGCCTGATCGGCGCGGTGGAATTCGAGCCGCGCGCAGCGAGGCCCGGGACCCGCGCCTACGACGTGTTCACCCGGTGCTTCGAACGCGGCGTGCTGGTGCGCGCGGCCGGCGACACCATCGCCGTATCCCCGCCGCTGATCGTCACCGAGAGCCAGATCGATCGCATCGTCGACGTGCTGGGCCAGGCCATCCGCGATACCGCCTGACGCGCTGCGCGCCGCGGGCCCGGCATCAGCCGGACGTGGCCTGCGGCTCGAAGATCGCGTACCACTTGCGGCAGGCCTCGAGCACTTCCCAGCTGCCCGCGAATCCCGCTGGCACGACGAACGCGTCGCCGGCGCGGAATTCGTAGCGCTCGCCGCTGTTGGACTCGATGCGTACCCGCCCTTCCAGCATGACGCAGAACTCGTGCTCGGTGTAGCGGATGCGCCATTTGCCGCTGCTGCTGTGCCACACGCCGCAGAAGAACTGGCCGCTCGCTTCGGTGTACTGATTGGCCACGCGCGCCCGCGGGATCCCGGCCAGGATGTTCTCCGGCGCCGGATTGGCGGAATCGCCCTGCAGCAGCCGGTCCAGTGTCACGATTCCCGGTGTGGTTCCCATCTCAGGCCTGCAGCGAGAACGGCGTGAAATTGGTGCCGATGTCGTAGTAATCCTCATGTTCGGCCCGCTTCAGGAACGCGACGATGCGATAGGTCAGCGGCGCGGCGAGGATTTCCCAGCCGCCCTTGAGCAGGTACTGCGTCCACATGACCGCCATCAGGTGGGGCACTTCCCAACGGCCATAGAAGGCCAGCGTGTAAAACAGCAGCGAGTCGACCAGTTCGCCGCACAGCGTCGAACCAACCAGTCGCGTCCACAGCCAGCGTCCGCGGGTCCAGATCTTCATCTTGGCGAGGACATAGCTGTTGACGAACGTGCCGCACAGGAACGCGACGATGGAGGCGACCACGATGCGCGGGGTATTGCCGAAGATCGCTTCCAGGGCCGGCTGGTTCGCGCGCCCCGCTTCCGAGGGCGGCAGGTGCACGATGACCGCCGACATGACCGCGGCAAACCCCAGCGCCGCGAACCCCGCCCAGACGACACGCCGGTCCCGCGCATAGCCGTATACCTCGGTCAGGATGTCGCCGAAAAGATAGGAAATCGGGAAAAACAGCACGCCGGCGAGGAACGTCACCGTTCCGACCAGGGGCACGTGGACGGAAGCTTCCTTGGCCGGGCCGATCAGGTTTGAACATAGCAGGATGCAAACATAGGCCGCCATCACAAAATCGTAGTAGCGGTACTGCCGGCCGGGGTTATTCTGGGACATGACTCCACTGCGGAAAGCTTCGGAGCTGCGATGATATGCTATTGGTGCCCGATAGCCGAATCCGTCACATTATCGATGCCGCGGATGCGCTATTAGTAACGGTTACGAGACGCTGCGATAAATCCATGGAACCCAACGAACAGATCCCGGCAGGCGAAGGCCCGATACCCGAAGGCCCTGCGGGCGAAGCCGCGGCGAGCGACGCCGCGACCGATGATTTCATAGGCGTATACCAGAAGATACGTTCGGCGCTGGAGCCGGCACGCACGTATTCCGTATCGATGCACGACGTCGACGGCGAACCGGACTGGCTCAGCGAGAGCGCCCTGGGGCCGGACGAGCACGCCACGGTGCTCGATGCGCTGGCCCGGTTCACGGCCGATCCATCCCGCCCGTTCCTGATACAGGACCTCGGAAGTTCGCGTTCCGCCGTCACGCTGCGCGTCGCGAACTACGAGCGCGAGCTGCTCGGCGCGATCATGATCGTCCTCGATACGCGCGCCGCCCGGCATTTCGCCGACGACCCGGGCGAACTGATGACGCAGACCATGCAGCGTGCGCTGCATCAATACGCAGCCATCCGGCGCGCGCAGCGCGAGGCGCTCGCGGCCGGCGCAACCACCGAGAAGCTGCTGGCGCGCCGCCGCACCGGTGGCGAGGTGGATCCGGAACTCGATCGCCTGAGCGCTACCCTGCGCGGCAATCCGATCGAGCTGCACGTCCAGCGCCTCGTTCCGCTGCGGCCCGATACGCAGCGCCGGCGCTACGAGGTGCTGCTGCGCTCGAAGGCGGGGCTGATGCAGAACGCCGCGCCGAAATCGATGCTGAAGATGGCGATCGCCAATGGCCTGGGCTCGATGATCGACCGGCGCGTGCTGACGGAACTGGTCGGCTGGCTGACCCGGCATCCGGCCGTCTGGCAGGTGCACGGACTGTCGTTCTCGGTGAACCTGACCAGGACTTCGCTGCATGACCCTAATTTCATCAGGTTCGTCGACCTGTGCATCCAGAAGGCGGCGTTGCCCAGGGACACGATCGGCTTCGAGATCGACATGCCGACGGCGCTGCGCTCGAAGGAGCGGATGCAGGAGGTCGCCACCGCGCTGCACGCGCTCGGCTGTCCGCTGATCCTCGATGATTTCGTCTCCAGCGCAGACTGTTTCGCGCTGATGCAGCTGCCGGGTGTCGCGATGCTGAAGATGGCTTCGAGCGTCACGGCAAAGAGCCGCACCGACCGGATTGCGAAAGCGGCGATCACCGCATTGGTGCAGAGAGCGCGCTCGCAGAACATCCTGACCGTCGCGAAGCACACCAAGTCACGCGCCGACGAGCAGTGGCTGGCGGACCTGGGATTTGACTACGTTCAGTCGCATGCGTTCTCGCTGCCGGTGACCATCGGCTCTCTGGTCAAGCGATTCGGCACGAACGCGGCGCAGGCCTGAATCGTCCCGTCGCACAGAAACACTTGCAAATCGTCGCAAACAAAGCAGAATGTGCCTGTCTGCACTGAGACACCGGGGCCGGGCTGAGTGATCCGTTAGTCCCATGAGGTTCGGTTCCGGTTCCCAGCTGCCCCGCACTGACGCGTTTCCGATCAGCGTTTACCGCGTTTTAAATCGGCGATTGCCGCACTGAGACTGCGTTCGAGCCCGCGTACCGGCTCCAGGTCCCGAAACAGAATCCCGCGCAGCGCCTCGATCTGCCGGCCCAGGCGCTCGCGTTCCGGCGCGTCGCCGGCCAGGCGCACGGCCTGCGCGATGAACGCCTCGTCGGTCTGCGCAACGAGTTCCGGCAGCTCCAGCTTGCGCATGATCGCGCTGGCGAGGCGTCCACGCATGAATCGCCCCTCGTGCGCCAGTACCGGCAGGCCGCATTCGACGGCCTGCAGCGCCGTGTTGAATCCCGAGAACCCCAGCGTATCGAGCATCAGCGCGGATTGCTGCATCAGCGCAAAGAACCGGGGCCGGCTGAGCGTGGGGATCAGGCACGCATGCGCATCGAAATCCGCGCCCTCCCGGTCGAAGGCCGCGCGCAGCCGCTGCTCGAGAAGCTGGTCCATGGTCTCGCTGCGGCTGCGGAAGAACACGAGCCACCCGCCGCCCCCCGCGTGCAGGCCGCGCGCGATGCGCGCCCAGACGGCGTCGTGCAGGGGCGAGTACTTGAACGGGGCGCCGGGACAAAGCAGCAGCGGCTCGTCCCGCGGCAGCCCGAGCTCGCGCAGGTCGAGGTCCGGGATCTGCGGATCCTGCGGCTCGACGTGCACGCCCAGGCCCGGCAGGCGCACCAGCCGCTCGCAGTAATTGCGGTCCGCATCATCCGGCTCCAGGTCCTGCGCCGACAGGTACAGGTCCATCGTCGGCAGGCCCGTGGTCTCCGGATGGCCCCAGGAGGCGGCCTGGATCGGCGCGAGCCGCAGCGAGGCCAGCTGCGTCGTCAGCGCATCCATGCCGATCTCGGGATAGATCAGCACGTCGAGATCGGCGCCGGCGATCGCGTCGATCCAGGTCTGCAGGCTGTTCGGCTCGTCGAAGAACTGCGTTGCCGCCAGCCTGGCGGCTTCGGTCTCGCGGTCGCAGGTTCTGTCCAGCTGGAACAGGTGCGTACTGAATTGCGCCCGGTCCAGGTGCAGGACCCAGCCCTTCGTGATCGCATTCCAGACCGAGTGGTCGCGGATATGCGCCGAAACGAAGCCAACGCGGATCCTGCGATCCTGCGCGGCGGCCGGTCCGGATCCGCCGTGGCGCCTCTGTCTGGCAACCGGGTTCGCAAACGGCGGCATGGATGCCATCCATTCGACGCACAGCCTGCCGTACCGATCCAGCAATCCGCGGTTGCTGAACGGGTGGTAGGCAAGGAAGAAGGGCTGATTGGAACCCACCGCGCAGTACGCGTCCGGGCGCCGCGCGGTCTGGAACCACGCGTGCAGGTCCTCGAGGCCCTGCTCGAACGAGGCCCGCGAGGATTCGACCGCGGCCGCACTGCCATAGATCGGCTCACACCACGACATCACCAGCGCCCAGCGCGCACTCGCGTTGTTGCCGTCGATATCGATGGCCTGGCGCAGCACCGTCCTCGCCTCGGCGCACAGGCCGCTGCGCATCAGCGCATTGCCAAACGCACACAGTGTCTGCGTCGAGGGATCGGGCAATGCGACCGCTTCCCGGTACGTCGCGATGGCCGCGGCGGCCTGGCCCTTCTCGAGCTGCACCGCCGCAAGCACCGCGTGCGCGGACGACGAGCCGGGCTGCATCGCAACCGCCTTGGTGGCAATCTCGAGCGCCGCGGAACTGTCGCCGGAGCGGTTCAGCGCAGCCGCAAGATTGGCCCAGCCGTCCGCATCGTCGGGATTGGCGCGCGTCGCCGCCGCGAAGATCCCGGCCGCCGCCTCCGCGTCCCCGGTATCCAGCAGGCAGGCGCCCAGCAGGTTGCACACGACCGCCGATCCGGGATTGACCGAGTACGCGCGGCGCAGGGGAACCAGCGCCGCCTGCGAGCGGCCCATCTGCCGCAGCACCATGCCCAGATTCGACAGCGGCACGTCCGCATCGGGCTGCAGCCGGACGGCGCGCTCGAATTGCCGGTGCGCGGCATCGAGCTTGCCCGAGCGAAGGTAAACAGTGCCCAGGTTGCCGAGCGCAGCCGCGTCGCCGGGATTGATCTGCAGCGCCGAGCCGATCAGCCTTTCGGCTGCGTCGTAGCGCCCCTCCTGCAGCGCAATCACGCCGAGCAGATGCGTGGCATCGAAATGCCGCGGCACCTGCGCGATGATTTTTTCGTACTGGCTGGCCGCTTCCGCCAGGCGCCCGGCCTGGTGCAGGCCGACCGCCTGTGCGATCAGCGGATGCTCCGCAGTGGCCGGTGGCCGTCGCGGCGGTCGGCCTCTCATTGTCTAGCGCTTGGGCTGGCTCGCAGCCATCTGCAGCCGCGCAAGCAGGTCGTACGAGAACGATTTGACGAACGTCGCCGGATAGCCGTTCGCACTCATGCCCTCGCGAACCCGTGCGGCCAGCCGCGCCTTCTTGTAGATGTTGAGGCTCGTCTTCTGCGTGAACTCGCCGGTCCGCTTGGCGATGCGCTCGTTGAGCTTCCCGGCCCTGCGCGCGACGCTGTCCTTGTCCGGATCGAAACCGGGCGGCAAAGCGCGCTTGAGTTCGTCCACGATCCAGTCGGCGTACTGATCGACATCCGCGGTATTGAAGAACTTTCCGAACATGCAGTGCTGCCCCTCGAATCACCAGCCGATATTAGATCCGCATACGCCGGGATAGGTATCGGCGCCAGTCTACAATATAGGTCTTCCGACTGGCTACCACGTCACAGATCAGCGCGCGTCGATGTGATCGGGCGGCCGGTGCGCAAGATGGCGCGCGTGGATCTGCGCATAAGCGGATTCCAGGTGCGCGGTGAACCGATGCACGTCGAACAGCGGCGCCGTAAGGCGCTTGTCGGCAAGCTTCGCGCGAAGCGCCGCCAGCGCCTGCGGGCTTGCGGCCAGGTGCACGGCCAGATCCTCGTACTGCTGCTGGCTCGCCGTGATCAGCTCGGGCATCTCCAGGCCGTTCAGCAGGCTCGCGGCCACGCGTCCCGCAAAGGTCGTGCCCAGCCGGGTCAGCACCGGAAGGCCGGCCCACAGCGCATCGCCGGCGGTCGCACCGGCGTTGTACGGCAAGGTGTCCAGGAACAGATCCATGGCCAGATACCGGGCCATGTATTCCGGCAGCGGCACCCGCCGGCCAAAGACGACGCGCCCCGGCTCGATACCCAGGCGCCCCGCCTCGCGGCGCAGGTTGCGTTCGGCATCCGGATTGTCGGCGTTCAGAAACAGCGCGCTGCCGTCCACGCGTCCCAGGATCCGCATCCAGCCGGCGAACGTCGCCGGCGAGATCTTGTAATTCGCGTTGCAGCAGGTAAAGACGAACCCCGCCGGCGGCAGCCCGAGTTCCTCGCGGCTGAAGCGGCGATCCGCGATATGGCGTTTCGCGTGATTCGCCTGGTAGCTCGGCAGGCAGATGATCTTCTCGCTGTAATCCCCGCGGTCCGCAGCCGGTACGATCGTGGCATCGGCGATCAGGTAATCGATGTATGGCGCGCCCATCGTGCCGAGGTAGCCAATGTAGCCGACCTGCAGCGGCGCGGCGCGCATCGCGAATATCCGCGTGCGGCAGTAATCGGTGAATCCGCCCAGATCCACGGCAATATCGATGCCCAGCTCGCGCGCGAGCCGGGCTATCTCGGCGTCGGAGCGATCGCGCACGTCGATGAAGCGGTCGAACGAACCTGCGAGGTGCGCGCGGATCGCATCGTCGGCCTCTGGTCCGAACGCGAACGCGGTGATCTCGAATCTCGAGCGGTCGTGCGCTGCGAACATCCCGGCGGTCAGCAGCGCGACCGGATGCAGGCGGAAATCCGCCGAGAAGTAACCGATCCTGATCCTGGCCGCAGCAGCCCGGTCGGGAAATGGCCCCAGGACGTCGCTCGGCGGGCATTCTTCGCGGACCCAGATCCGTGCCGCCGCGTGCTGCAGCGGCGCCGAATCGAGCAGCGCCAGCAGCGGAAAGGGCGGCGACACCGGGACGCCTTCCCGCAGTCCCGCCGACAGCCGCGCGACGTCCGCATCCAGGCCACGCCAGTCGCAGATGTGCATCATGGCGTAGCGGCGCATCCCCGGCAGGTACCTGATGTCAGGCTGCAGCGACAGCGCCCGATCGAAGCTCCCGATCGCCTCCGCATAGCGCCTGAGCTCGTGCAGGGCGTAGCCGCGGCCGCGATACGCTTCCGCGGCGCCGGGATCGAGCCCGATTGCCCGATCGTAGCCCGCGATGGCCTCCTCGTAACGCGCCAGTTCATGCAAGGCGTAACTGCGGCCAAGCAGCGCCGGCAAATGATCCGCGCGCAGCTCTAGCGCCCGCTCGTAGCTCGCGACGGCGTTCGCCGGCCGCTGCATGGCCCGCAGCACGTTGCCACGGTCGTAGTGTGCATCGGCGTTATCGGCGCGCAGCGCCAGCGCACGGTCCAGGCTTGACAGCGCAGCGTCCCATTGCCGCAGCCCGATTTGCGCCGCGCCGATCGCGAGCCACGCGTAGTCACTGCCAAAGGCGGGGTTCAGTGCCATGGCCTGCCGAAAACCGGCAAGCGCCTCGTTCCAGCGCTTCAGCTGTTGCAGCAGCACGGCCCGGTTGAAATGTGCCTCGGCATAGTCGCGGCGGATCGCAATGGCGCGGTCGTACGCGGCGAGCGCCGCCTCCGGTTGCGCAAGCGCCCCGAGCACGGCTGCGCGATTGTAATGCGCAAGGGCATCGCCGGGATTCAGCGCGATGGCGCGATCGTAGCTGGCCAGGGCCTGTTCGCGCCGCCCCAGGCGCTCGAGCATCACGCCGCGATTGCAGTACGCGTTCGCAAACCCGGGGTCCGTCGCCACTGCCTGGTCATAGGCGGCGAGCGCCGCTTCCCACTGTCCAAGATCCCTGAGCGCGTTGGCACGCTGGTAATGCGCCGGCGCGGCCGGAGCAGGCTTGCTCTTCGACGTCAGGTTGAACAGGCTGCGCAGGTTGAACGCCATCGGGCGATCATAGCAGCGCTGTCAGTCAGTTGGCCGCCACGACTGCGCCCGCCGCGTCCGCCTGCGGCGCCGGTGCCGCTCCGGTCGGCAGGAACGGGTCGGCGAAAATCTCCGCGCTGGAGGCTCCGGCCAGGAAGGTCTCCAGGCGCGCGGCGTTGACCATCTGCGGGTTGCCGCACAGGTACACCCGCCAGCCGGTCAGGTCCGGGTTCTCCGCCATGGCGAGGTCGAGCGGCGTTCCGGACCAGGTTCCATCGGCCGCGCTCTCGCCTGAGGTGCAGGGCCGGTAGCGAAAGTTCGGGTGGCGACCGGCCATCTGGCGCAACTGCTCCATCAGGTACAGGCCATCCGCGCTGCGGCTGCCGTGATACAGGTGGATGCGTCCGCGATGCGCGTTGTTCAGGGCGTCGCGTGCGATGCCGTACAGCGGCGCCAGGCCGCACCCGGTGCCCATCAGCAGCAGGTCCTGGTCAGGCTTGCCGGGAACATAGAAGCAATCGCCGAACGCTTCGGAGATCGTCACGACGTCTCCGGGCTTCAGCTGCCCGAAAATCCATCCGCTGACCAGTCCGCCCGGAAATCGGCGGACGTGCAGCTCGAGTTCGCCGTCGAGCGCCGGCACGCTGGCAAGCGAGTAGTTGCGCGAGGTCCTGGCATCCATGAACAGGCGCACGAACTGACCGGCATGGTATTCGAACGGAACCGAAGGCCGCAGGCGCACGGCGCGTATCTCCTCGCTGAGGCGCCGGCTCGCGGAAACCGTGGCCTCGATGCGCCGGACCACGTCGTCGGCCATCGCCACCTCGAGGTCCTGCGTCGGAAAACACTGGCACGCGAGGAACAGACCACGCGCCACCATCGTCGGCGTCAGCCCGGCCTGTGCATTTTCCGGCACGGCGCCGCGCACGATGCGCATCAGGCAGGACTGGCAGACTCCCGCCCGGCAGGAATTGGGAACCGCATGCCCATGGGCCGCCAGGCAATCGAGCACCGATTGCCCGCCGCTCTCGTATGACGAACCCTGGAAATCGACCCTGGGCATGCGTGCCGCCGTCAGCGTCCGAGTACGTCGTTTCGGGTCGTTTCCGCGACCGCGGCCACCTTGGCGATCAGGTGATCGGGCACCTTCAGCTCCTTCAGCGTCGCGCCGAGATCCTCGACCACTGCATCAAAATGCGAGTCGTTGAGTCCCTGGGCAACCAGGTGCGCGTGGCCCTTGCGCATGTCCAGCCCCGTGTAATTGTTGGGCCCGCCAAACGCCATGGTCAGAAAGGCCTTCTGCTTCGCCGACTGCTTCGCCATGTCCACGCCGGTGAAAAAGCGCTTGATCCGGTCGTCTTTCAGTACCTTGCGGTAGAAGATGTCCACGGCCGCGTCGACGGCGCCTGCGCCGCCCAGATCTTCATAAAGTCCCATTGTCGTATCTCCTGGTTCTCGGGTTGTCGGTCAGCCAAAACATGTATTCCAAATACATGTTATTGGGCCGCGCGATGCAAGTCTCTACGTAGTTTCCGCTATGTTGTCTGCGAGCGGCGGCGTGGCGATAATGGGCGGCATGCAACTGACCCAGTTCACCGACTACTCGCTGCGAACGCTGATGTTCCTCGGCGCACACCCGGGGCAGCTGTGCCGGATATCGCAGATAGCCGCGGCCTACGGCATATCGGCCAATCACCTGATGAAGGTCGTCAACCGGCTCTCGTCTAGCGGCTATGTCGAGACGATTCGCGGCAAGGGCGGCGGCCTGCGCCTCGCGCGCGCGCCGCGCCTGATCAATCTCGGCGCCGTGGTGCGCGACATGGAGGAGCGGTTCGACATCGTCGAGTGCTTCAACCTGCAGCACCAGGATTGCCCTTTGTTGCCTGCCTGCGCACTGAAGTCCGTGCTGCACGATGCGAGCCGCAGTTTCCTTGCCACGCTGGACGGCCACTCGCTCGAGGATGTGCTCGGCAACCACCTGGCCGGAGCATTCAAATTGCGCAAAGGTACGCGCATACCGATCAGGCGTGCCGGCTGAAGCGCCGGTGCGGGATTACTCGAGGGTCGTGTACGCGACCTCGGAGAACGAGTCCACCGGAAAGACATAGAACAGGCGCAGCGGCGCATCCCCGGTATTCCTGATCCCGTGCGGCAGGTCCGCCGGTATCGAGATGGTGACGCCCGGCCGCACGCTTTGTTCGGCGCCGTCCAGCCTGACCAGTCCGCTGCCCTCGAGGAAGTAATAAAGTTCCAGCACCGGATGGCGGTGCAGTCCCAGCGCGCCGCCCACGGCGATCTCGCAGACGCCGCTGGTGACCCCGACCGTCGGCGTGCGGTCCGCGCTCGTCAGCGTGCGCCAGGTGACACCGACATCCTCGCCGCTTTCGACCGGGACGGCGGCTTCCTCGACCATATAGGCTTGTCCGGACATGGCGGCGAGTGTAGCCGAAGCGCCCGCGGTGCGGAAATCGAATCCCCGCATGGACCGTCACTTCATGTTCGATTTCAGCCGGATCGCCCGGCCGTCCGCGACGAACCGCCCGTAGCCGCGATGGTGGATGGTCCTGCTGTCCCGCTGCACCGGATCGATCCAGCACTTGAGCACCTCGAGCACAAACATGTTGTATTTGTTCACCAGCGACGCATCGGCCACCCGGCATTCCAGGTTGGCAATGCACTCGCGCACCAGTGGTGCCGCAACGAACTTCGCCGCCACCGGGGTCAGCCGGAATTTGTCGAATTTGGCGATGCTGCGGCCCGAGCAGTTGCCGATCCGGACGACCTTGGGAGCGAGCTCCAGCGCCGGGATTGCGATCACGCACTCCTTCGTGGACTTCAGCGCGGCAAAACTGTAATTGCGGTTGCTGACGATGCAGGCGATCAGCGGGGGCACGAACTCCACCATCATGTGCCACGACATCGTCATGACGTTTGCCCGACCCTTGTGCGCGGTCGTCAGCAGGACCACCGGGCCTGGCTCGATGAGCTGGTAAACCCTTGACAGCGGCAGCGCTCTCATGCCGTCAGGTCCCGGGCGGCCTCGGCGGGAAAATGCCTGCCGACGCACGCGCGCACGCGCGATTTGTACTGGTCGGCAAGTCCGGCGGCGAGGCCCGGCACCACCTGGTCGAAGTGCATGTGCTCGAGGAGTTCAAGGCCAGCCGCACGGAAGATATGCGTGTCCTGCAGTACCTGGACGGCATTCCAGTCGCCGCTCCTCACGAGCTGCGGCAGTGGCGCTCCCGACAGCGTGATCAGAACCGCCTTTCTTCCGGCCAGCAGGCCGCGCACCATGCCGTTGTGCGTCTCATAGGCAAAGCCACGCGCGAAGACCCGGTCGATGAAGCCTTTCATCATGGCCGGCATCGACAGCCACCACAGCGGGTAGACGACGGTGAGTACCCCGGACGCGCGAATGTCTTCCTGTGCCTGCACGACATCTGCGCTCGCCGGGCGGCGGGCGCTGGGGGGGATGAGCTCCTCTGCCGCCATGACCGGGTTGAAAGCCATGCGGTACAGATCATAGGTCCGATGCCCGTGGCCGAGCCGGGCGAGTTCCGCGGTGTATGCCTGCACCAGCCCCATGGTGAAGCTGTCTTCGGCCGGATGAGCGACGACGACCAGGTGTTTCATTCAGGAAGCCGGAGAATCAGCCGCGTCCATGACCGTTCCTCTGCCGTGAAAAGCCCGAGGGGCATATTTCGCAATAAAAGAGCCTGGGATACCATCCGTGTTTACCGATAACGCAGTGCGGCGAGCCCGGCGCTCGCCCAGGACCGTCCGGGCAGGGAGGATGCGATGTCATTGTCGGTCAGCTCGAAGGCCTTTGCCGGCGGTCAGCCCATTCCCGCGCGTTACACCTGCGACGGCGCGAACGTGTCGCCGCCGCTCGAGTGGTCAGCAGTACCTGGCGGCACGCAGAGCCTCGCACTGATCGTCGAGGATCCCGATGCGCCGGATCCGGAGGCTCCGACGACCACCTGGATCCACTGGATCCTGTACAACATCCCGCCCGCCTTCGGTGCGCTCCCCGAGGATCTCGCACGCCATGGCGTGCCGCCCGGAGCGCTCGAGGGCCTCAACGACTGGAAGAAGACCGGATATGGCGGACCGTGCCCTCCCGTCGGAACCCATCGCTACTTTCACCGGCTTTATGCACTGGGTGCCGTGCTTCCCGATCTGCACGGACCGCGCAAGCCGGCGCTGCTGCAGGCCATGCGCGGGAAAGTGCTGGCCGAGGCCGCGCTGATCGGTACCTACGCCCGGCGCACAACACCGTAGATGAGCCCGACGACCAAAGCCGCCATCGCCGGGGCCGCGCTGCCGTTCAGGGTCGGCCGATGGCTGCCATCGGACCAGGTTTTTCTCGACAAATGGCTCGAAGGAATCATCGAGAGGACGCACACGGAGCAACGGCCCCTGCATCCGGTCATCGCGGAATTCCAGGATCTGATCGAAGGTGATCCGCAGGTCTTCATGCTCTTTCACCAGATGTTCGAGCAGATCCCGGGCAAAGCACCGTACAACCGGGATCCGGCCGGAAGAGCGCAGGTGCGGGACTACCGGCACATGCTGCAGCTGCTGAACACCATCCTGACCCACGCGCCCGAGTTCAACCGGTCCGGGCTGGTGGGCTGCCCGATCAACACGATCTTCGACTGGCCGATGGGTACCGCCGCCGGCTTCGCGGCGTTCCTGAATGGCGCCGTCAATGCCCAGCTGAAGAAGATACTGAACGAATGGGCCCGTTTCCTGAACTCGAGCGCCTCCACCTACGTCCTGAGCCGCGATCCGCATCGGGGATGGCTGGGCGCCGACGCGATGCAGGCGATGCCGGATTTCGAGGCTGAATTCCGCTGCGATCCCGGCCTCGCGCATCACGGATTCAGGTCCTGGGATGACTTCTTCACGCGGGAGTTCCGGCCCGGAGCCCGCCCCGTCTCACGGCCCGACGACGATGCCGTCATCGTCAACGCCTGCGAATCCGCACCGTACCGGATCGCGAGGCAGGTCCGGCTGCACGACCGGTTCTGGATCAAGTCCCAGCCCTATTCGATCGTGCACATGCTCGCGGCCGACCCCCTGGCGCCGCTGTTCGTTGGCGGCACCCTCTACCAGGCATACCTTAGCCCGCTCAGCTATCACCGCTGGCACAGTCCGGTGAGCGGCACGCTGATCAAGGCCTACGTGAAGGACGGGACTTATTATTCGGAGGCCCCGTCGATGGGATTCGATCCGGCCGGCCCGAATGATTCGCAAGCCTACATTACGGCAGTGGCGACCCGTGCATTGATGTTCATCGAGGCGGACGATCCGGATATCGGATTGATGTGCCTACTGGCCGTGGGAATGTGCGAAGTCTCCACCTGCCAGGTCATTGCCTGGGAAGGCCAGCACGTACGCAAGGGGGATCAGATCGGCATGTTCCACTTCGGCGGATCCACGCATTGCCTGCTCTTCAGGCCCGGCGTGAATCTGCAGTTCGATCTACACGGTCAAAAGCCGGGACTCGAATCGGGAAACATCCCGGTCAATGCCAGAATTGCAACGCTGATACGGCGTTGAAGCCGTCAGCCCCACCGGTGTGCAAATGCGCGCATGCGCACCGCACACACCATGTCCGGACATCACTCACCTGGCGAGAAAGACCGCCACAAACAGCATCAGTCCGAGGGCAACGATCAACCCGTACCACACCCCGCGGGTGAGCAGCTCGCTCTTGTCAGCATTCATCTTGGTGTTCATTGCATTCTCCTCAAATGACCGTTATCGACGCCGCACTTCGGCGTACGGGCATCGTCCCACAGTGCCCGCTCCGGTCCTATCTGGACTTGTACCTACATAGTGCTATTCCGGCGAAGGTGCTTTTGTGCCGCGCACCAGCAGTACCGGCACTGTTGCGGTGCGCACGACATATTCAGCATCGCTGCCCATGACCAGGCGGCGAATACCGCGGCGGCCGTGCGTGCCGAGCACGATCAAATCGGCCGCCCACTGTCCCGCGTACTCGGCGATGACGGCGCCGACCGGACCCATCGGCGATTCCACGGACTCGGAGTCCGCTTCAACGCCCTGCTTGCGGGCCCGGCCGATCGCGTCGCTCAGGATGGACTGACCCTGTTCGCGAAGATCCTCGAGCAGGGCATTCGAACGCGCCAGGCCATGGCGGCCGTCGGCAACCAGGTAATCATGAACAATATGCAAAAACCGCAACGCGGCCTTCTGATCCTTCGCAAGCAGGATTGCGTGCTGAAGTCCGAGCAGGCTTGTCTCGCTGCCATCGACCGGCACCAGAATTTTCCTGTACATCGACGACCCCTCCATTGTTCTCCAGCCCTGCGGATTATCCCACCCGGGACCCTACCCTATACCATAAGAGGAATCGCGTAGCGTCCCGCCGGGCGCGCTATACCGGCCGCCGTGTGGACCCGTGCCTTAAAGCGAGCTGATGTCGGCCATGAGCCTGGCGCCGCGAATCTCCGAGACGAGACCAAGCTTCACGGCATATCCGCCGACGATGAGCGTCGGGCGGACCGGCGGCGGCAGCTCCGCGATGCGCGCCGCGATGGCGGCGACGTTCTGGCTTTGTTCGGCGAGGGCCAACGACACCAGCAGCAGCCTGGGCCGGCTCCTGCCGACCAGAGTCACCAGTTCCTCGACGGCCGGCGGCATGTCGATGACGCTTGCCCGCATGCCCCGGCTTTGCAGCCATAAGGTGAGGATCCGGATCGCCAGCGTGTGCGTGTTGCCGGGCGCGTTCATCAGCATAACCTCAGGCTCGCTTTCCGCGGCCATCCCGACCGGCAGATCAAGCCGGGTTCGGGAAGCGATCCGCCCGAAGACTTCGTTGCAGTACGCGGTGAATCGATGTTCCGCGGAGACACTGAGGATGCCCTGCCGCCATTCTTCACCAACCTGGAACAGGGCTGGAGCGACGATCCCCATCAATATATCGACAGGCCTGATGCCGGCCGCGACCGCCAGTTCGATGATGCGTTCGCCGGCCTGCAGATCGCCGATACGGCCGGCGTGGTAGAGCTGGTGCTGGATATCCCGCAGCGATTCCGCGAGCTTGAATTCCGGCTCGGTGAAAGCGAGTGCCTTGCCCTGACAGCCGGGACATACCCGGTGCGTGACGACAAAATTCTGATACGGCGGGCTCTCGCCGAGGAACTGCTGGCAGTATGCACACCAGTTCAGCACGGCGGCCTGCCCGGATCATCGAGCCTCGCCACCAGCTCGTCGACGTTGGCGATCCAGTCGCCGGAGAACCGATCGGCGTCGACAAACCAGTTCCGCACCGCTTCCAGCGCGCCGGCGATGCCGCAGTGCTCATCCACCCAGGCCGATGCGATCAGTTGCGCAGCGGGGGCAATGGTCAGCCCGCTGCTGGCCCGTAGCCGCCGCTCAAACTGCTCGATGAGCTCCGGCAGCCCCGCGGCCCCGGGAAGCGCGCGGCGCTCGGCATCACGAGCCCGCAGAAAGTGCCCGTATCTTGCGCACAGCGCGACGTGGTCAGGGCATTCGACAGCGAGCGCGCCCGTGATCGCGGCGAGGTGCGCTTCGAGGATCACCGTCGGGATGCCCCGGCTCGCCAAAACCGACCGCAGCCAGTCGAGGCTCTTGGTGGCCGTTACCAGCGGCATTCGGGTGAGCGCGACCAGCCAGCAGCTGTCGCTGCTCGTAAAGCGCTTCCCGCGTTCGCCAAACCGTTGCCCGAGGTATGGATATCTCTCCCATGCCGCTCTGCCAGCGCGCAATGCCAGGTCGATCTCGCGCGGATCCTGCGGCATGGCGTGATCGCCGGCCTCGACGTTGACGGCCGCCACATGGTGCCGGAGGTCCTTGTCCAGGTACGGATACAGCGCCGCGCAGATTTGCCCGAGCCGCTCGAAGCAATCGGTCGCGGCTCCGGCAACCTGCTCGACCAGGACCGGATCGAGTTCGAGGGCATCCAGGATCGCGCAAAACGCGCTCCAGTGGTCGGCCGTTTCGCGACCGTAGCAGCCAATCGACGACAGACGGCTCGCGGGAATGGCCAGGCAGCGGGCATAGTCCTGCAGCAGTACCGCTCCCCCGTTCTGCGAGCCCTCCAGTACGTAGAGCACGCCCGCGAGGTTCAGCGGGTTGCCGGCAGCCGCAATGATATCGGCGCCGTATTCGAGCGCCCGGCGAATCGCCGCGGTAATGCTCGGCACCCTCGCTGCATCCAGTGCGTCGAGATCCGCCATCAGCAGTGGGAGCTTGGGCCGGACGCATGCGCGAAGTGCGGCGACGGGGCCACCCGAAACCTGGGACAGGCTGCGCTCAAGTACTGCATGAATGACGGCAAGGCTGCGCAAAAAGCTCACGATCGCGGGCTTCGGCAGCGTCCCTGCGCGTAGCGACTGAAAAAATGGCAGTGCGCCGAGCCGCGCGTGACGGGATGCCGTGTGCGCTCTCAGAAACTGCTGCAATCGCGGCATGGCTTCCCCGCCTCATTTCCGCAGAAGGCCGGCGGCTCCTCTGCGTTTGTTCCAGGTACTGATCCAGTGAACGACATCGGCCGCCGGCATCGGTCGGGCGATGAAATAGCCCTGGCCGGCGTCGCATCCGAGGCTGATCAGGTAGTCCCAGTCCTCCTGGTTCTCGATTCCTTCCCCGATGACCTCCAGCTTCAGCTGATGCGCCATTCGCAGGCTGGCGCTGCAGATGGCGCCCCGCGTGTCATCGGCCGATGCGCCATGCACGAAGCTGTAATCGAGCTTCAGTTCGTCAAACGGCAGGTCACGCAGCTGAGCCAGGGAGGAGTGTCCGGTGCCGAAATCATCGATGGCCAGCCGGAAGTGCTTCAGGCTGAGACGGGAAATCACGTCGAGTACGGTGCTGAGGTTGCGCATCATCTGCCCCTCGGTCACTTCCAGCGTGATCAAACCGGGGTCTATCCCGACGGAATGCGCGAGTGCCGCCGCAACGTCCGGAAAATCGAGCTCGGCCAGGTCGTCCATGGATACATTGACGGCGACCGGCAGATGATAGCCGGCCTGCAGCCAGGCGCTGGCCTGCTGCATCGCCGCCGTCAGGACCACGTGCGTCAGTTCCGTGATCAGGCCATGATCCGCGGCAAGACCTATGAACTGGTCGGGGAAGACCAGTCCGTCCGCGGGATGCTGCCAGCGCACCAGGCTCTCCATTCCGACGATTTCGCCGGTCGCCAGCGCCACCTTCGGCTGGTAGTAGTTGACCAGTTCTCCACGGGACAGTGCGAGCTTCAGCTGGTCCGCGTCGTACAGATGCTGGTTGACGCGCTTGCCGCCGCTACGGCCGGTATTCGGCTTCAGCTTGCGGATCAGATTGGCCAGTTCGGCGGGTTTTACCGGCTTCTGCAGGTGGCCCAGGGCGGTCAGCCGATGCGACTCGATCAGCTTCCCGACACTTTCGAGGATGCGGCTCGTTTCGCCGCTGACCAGGATCACGCTGCCGCCAAACCGGCACTGCACCAGCCGGCGAATGAACTCGACCCCATCCATCCCCGGCATGTTGATATCGAGGAGAATCAGGTCGACCGGTTCATCGGTTCCGATCACCTGGAGAAGGGCCTTCGGGCCGCTGTCGCAGGCGACGACGCGCGTGTAGCCCAGCTGCGCCAGCATGTGCGTCAGCAGCTTGAGCGTGAACGGATCATCATCCACCAGGACAATCCCAGCCGTTGGCGGATCCAGTGCAGTCATGGGCGCCTCTGCCTTATGTTCCAGCCGGGTCATCGAGTCGCAGCGATTGCAGATAACCGTCCACGACGGCAACTTCTCGTTCGAGCGCAGGCACCTGCTTTGTCAGCACGGACAGGTTCCCCGTGGTGCCCGCCGCCTCGATCGTGGAGCAGAGCTCGCCGAGCCGCTGGGCACCGACGGAGCGCGCGGAAGACTTGAGCTTGTGGGCAATCGCGGCAGCATCCTTGGGCCGGCGCTCCCGACATGCCTCCGCGAGCTCCGCGGCCGACCGCCCGGCGGTCACGGCAAATGCCTGCAGGAAATCCTGGACAACCCGCGGATCGGTGCCGACCAGCGACTCGAGAACGCTCACCTGCACCGGCGCATAGGACTCGTCCCGCAGTGGTTCAGGGCCCAGGGCGGGCAGCCACTTCTCGAGTACGGCGGCCAGCGCCGACAGTTGCGCGGGCTTGCTCAGGTAATCATCCATGCCCATGGCGAGGCACCTTTCAGATTCGCCCTGCAGTGCGTTAGCGGTCAGCGCAATGATCGGCATGTGCGCACGGCCGCCTTCGGCAGCGCGTATCCGCAGCGTGAGGTCGTAGCCGTCCATCTCCGGCATGTGCAGGTCGGTCAGCAGCAAGGCGTACCTGACGTTCTGGAAGCGCTCGAATGCCTCGCGGCCGGTCTCCGCAACATCGGCCGCATAACCAAGCAGATTCAGCTGTCGCCGAATGACCATCTGGTTTATCTCATTGTCTTCGGCGACCAGGATCAGCCGGTGCTGAATCAGCGCCTCATCCCGCGACGGGACTCGCCTTCTGGCCGGCTTGCGATAGCCGGAAGGCGCATCGGGTCCCGCCGACGAGCGCCCGGCGGCCATTGCCACGGCTCTGGCCAGGTTGTGTCGATTGAGCGCGTTGCCGTCGAGCAGGATCACGCCATCGGCGCCGGGCCGCGGTTCGTGCCGCTGCCCGCGCCCGACAATCACCAGCACCACGTGCAGGTTGCGGCCGGCACGGGTCCGCAGGAGTGATTGCAGCTCGCCAAGCGCGGACAATTCCGCGCCGGCGTCGACGGCCCATACCGCGATTCCGGGCGCCTGCTCGCGGCGCTGCTCGATCGCCGCCGCGAGGTCCGCCGCGCGCGCTACCGATGCTCCATCGGCGACCAGGTAGGCGGCCAGATCATCGGCAAGACCTCCTCGTCCTCCTATGACCATGCAGGACAGTCCGTTGACTGCCGAGACGCGCGGCGCGGCGTCGGCCGGTTCCGGCGCCAGATCGAAAGGCACGCGCACCGAGAACGTGGATCCACAGTTCAATTTTGTCTCTACGGCGATGTCGCCCCCCATCAGGCGCGCCAGTTGCCGGCTGATGACGAGCCCGAGTCCGGAACCTCCATACCGGCGGGTGGTCGAGGTGTCGGCCTGAGTGAACGAACTGAAGATCTTCATCAGCGTGGCGTCATCCATGCCGATGCCGTTGTCGGCAACCCGAATCTCCACCGTCGCGCCGCCCGCCTGACGCGTTACCAGCGCAGCCCGAACCGACACCCGCCCCGGACGCTCGCTGCCGCTGGAGAATTTGATCGCGTTCGTGATCAGGTTGATGAGAATCTGGCGCAGCCGCGACGCGTCTCCAAGAACCAATGCCGGCATCGCCGGATCGACGAATACGGTCAGGATTCCGCCCTTGCGTTCCGCCAGGCGATTGACCAGGTTGCAGCTCTTTTCAACTACCTCGGCCACCGACATCGGGATACGCTCGATGTCGAGGCGCCCGGCCTCGATTTTCGAAAAATCCAGGATGTCGTCGATGATGCCAAGGAGGGAGTCGGCGGATTCGCGAATCAGGTTGACCAGTTCCATCTGCGGACCAATCAGGCTGCTTTGGTTCAGCACGTCGAGTGTGCCAATGATCCCGTTCATCGGCGTGCGTATCTCGTGGCTCATGCTCGCCAGGAAAAGGTCCTTGGCCCTGTTGGCCTTTTCCAGCGCGAGGTTCTTCTCCCTCAGTTCATTTTCGATGCGCTTGCGGTCCGTGATGTCCCGGATCGCACTCGACACCAGGGTCCCTTCCTCGGTCCCGAGCAGGCTCAGGCTTATTTCCACGGGAAATTCACTGCCGTCCCTGCGCATTCCGAACAGTTCCAGCCCGGCGCCCATGGGCCGCACGCTCGGATTGGAAAAGAACTCCTTGTGATGACCAACGTGCCTTGCGCGGAACCGCGCCGGCATCAGGATACCGATGTCCTGCCCGAGCATCTCGCTCCGCGCATATCCGAAGAGCTTCTCGGTCTGCGAATTGACGAACTGCATCCGGCCGGTCCGGTCCACGATGACGATCGCATCCGGCGCGGCCTCGAGCAGTTGGCGGAACCTCGCCTCCTCCCGGCTGGCGCGCAGGCGCAGTTCCTCGTTGGTCCGGGCCTGATCAAGCCCCAGCTGCTTGAGCCGGACGGACTCCGTGACATCCTCGACGCGATGGATGATGAAGGCCACGTCGCCGGCGTCGTCGAGGACCGGAGAATTGACCGGGCTCCAGTAGCGCTCCTCGAACCCACCGCCTTCGGACGCCGGCCGCGCAATGTCGTACTTCTGGTCCAACATGGCATCGGCGTGCCGGTTCCGCAATACCCGCTGCAGCGAGGCTCGCAGATTGTGGACACCGGTGGCGGATGAGTCGTGCGGGTTGTCGGGGAAGACGTCGAACAGGGGCCGGCCCAGAATCTCCCGGCGCAGCGTCATGGTTGCCTGCAGGTAGGAATCGCTGACCGCCACGATGGTCAGGTCCGGCGTCAGGACCAGATACAGGTCCGGCGACGACTCGAACAGCTTGCGAAAATCGAGCGGCGTGCGGTCGGGCGGACTATCCGCCTGCTGTTCACCACGCACGGCGACGTCCACCCATTGTCATTGGCGCACTCGCACCGGGAATCGCCGATACATGGGCGGCAATTCCGTGTTCGCGCGTATCCGCACAGGACAATGACCGAATATCGTCGCCACGCCATCAGCGCTCATCGATCCCACGATTGCAACGTCGCTCAATGGTACTCCCGTGACGTCTGCCTGCACCCTGCACTCATCGGCCGCAGGGACATTCGCCCGCCCATGTCATGAGGACAACGCAGCGCAACGAAACGCCTGAATTATAAGGATCACGACGCGGGCTACCGCCAAACGCCGTTCACATAATCAGCAACGTTAATGTTGGTACTGCACTACAGCAGTGTCGTGAATCTGCGCTGCGGCTATCGCACCGCGCACACTAGAATTTTTTAATGCGACGCCAACATAACGCAGCCCCGCTGCGTGCTGCATTGCCAGAACGCTTCCGCATTCGCTGGCCGACTTTCGCGGATCTTGCCGGTCAATTGCCGGCGCGCCTGGGCCGTCGTCACCTACTCTGCGGCGACGGGTTTTGATTTTGGAGTGAACGGCAGTGTCAAAAACGCGCCGAGGATCAGGATCGCGGCGATGGCGTTGACTGCGGCATTGGGCGCCAGCCCCAAGGCAAAGCGCATGACATAGAATCAATGCTCATTGGCGATGAACATCGTCCCAGCCGATCTAAATCCCCAGCTGATCATGATCCGGACGATCCACATTCGCGCACCGGATCACTTCATCAGGACATTGCCGGGGACCTCGAAAAAGAAATACCAATGAAGAATATGCCGGCTCCGGCTGCGAACGCCGCGTCGCTCAATCCAAGATCCTTGGACATCTGCAAGATGTAGGTCGTACGGTGATACTGTGGAATGCCAATCCGGATCGTGTTGCTCTCATCAACGGATCCCCAGCTGCCGATGTCGATATTGAGCTCGCCCTGGACGATATTTTGACCGGCAAACGGTCCAACCCCGATGTTGCCGAGACCGGACTGGTTCTGGTAGAGCGCCTCGTAGCCGAGGGCGGTACCGTAGAGACCGGTCGTATTGCCGTGCAGTGAATAATAGCCATTGGCCACGTTGCTCGAACCGCTGGTGTTATTCGTCAGCGAGTACGCGCCGACCGCCGTATTGCTGCTGCCGGCGGTGTTCCAGTGCAGTGCCCTGTTCCGGTTGGCAACGTTGTTGCTGCCATTGTTCTTGATCATGGTGCCGCGGCCTGTCGCGGTGTTGCCCGTTCCGCTCGTGTTGCCGTTCAGGGCATAATATCCAGTCGCGGTGTTCCACTTGCCGTTCGTGTTGGAAAACAACGCGTACGGACCAGCATGCCGCTTATGGTGAGAGCGGCGCTGTAGAGCGGCGCGACGTAGGTGGTCTGCGCCGAAGAGCTGATGGGTACGTTCATCGGCGCGGTGCTTGCCGAGTCTGTGTAGTGCACTACATCGAATTTGAACGAAGCGCTGCCCGAAGTGCAGGCGCCGCTGGTCAGAATCTGCAGCAGCACGGTTGGGCGGCTGATTTGACCCTTTAGATCTTGCGGTAATCCCTACCGGATCGTAACCCGGGTGGCGCGGACTCGCCGCTCGCGCGCATCAGAACCTCGTAGCGCTTGATGCGCGTTCCGATTTGAATCGGGGTCGGAGGTTGCGCATGGAACGCAAAGGAAAAATACTCGAGACGCTCCGCGAACTGCTGCAACTGCGCGTCGGCTCGTCGAACCCGCGCAGGTTCGTCCACACACCCTGCACCCCCAGAAATAAAAAAGGGCCCCAAGGCAGGCCCGTTTTTATTTCTGGCGGAGAGGGTGGGATTGTTCGCGGCAGACGCCGCTCATCCCTCGCTCCTCGCTCGGGACCGCCGTCGCGAGGACGCTCCGGCGTCCTTCGCCGACGCCTGCGCGTCGGCTCGTCGAACCCGCGCAGGTTCGTCCATACACCCTGCACCCCCAGAAATAAAAAAGGGCCCCAAGGCAGGCCCGTTTTTATTTCTGGCGGAGAGGGTGGGATTCGAACCCACGAAGACGGCGATAGAAATCAGTAAGTTCCTGAAAAACCTGCGGCACCGCGTCCCCTGCAGACCCCTCCTCTCCCCAGATTTGGCAATAGATTTGACAGTAGGCAACCACGCCCCCCCCGGAAAGAGACCTACCTCAACCCCTCCACCGTTTTTTCCGGTGACTGCCGGCAGTCGAGCACGCGAAACACGATGCACGTCTCGCCGTCGATTCGGTAATACACAGCGTACGGAAAGCGTTTGGCGAGCAGCCGATGGAATTCGAATACTTTCATGTGAATGCCGGCGTAAAGCTCCAGTGAGCCGATATCGGCAAAGAGCGCGTCGAGAAAATAATCGCCGAGGGTGCTTCCTTGCCTGGCATAGAATCGTCGCCCGCGGTCCAGATCCTCGAGCGCCACCGGCAGGATCCTGACTTTCACTCAGCGCGCTTGCGGAGTTCGCGTTTCGCGGCGTCCCAGTCGATCGGCGGCTCCTTTCCTGCCTCGTAGCGCGCGACAGTCTCGCTTAGCGCCTCCCCGTGCCACGGCGGGGATTCGAGCCGGGCTTCCTCTCGGCTTAGCGATACCCACAGCTCTTCCATGGCTCGAAGCTTTTCGGCCCAGGACATTTTCTCTATGGCCAATGCGCTCATTGCAACAGGATACCGCTCTACCCATTTGCGATCAAAGCGGCCTGACTCTGGGTAAACAGAATCGTGGCGGCAGCGAGAATATCCTATGAGAATCTGCATGTTATGCATTGCATGTGGCGGCATGAACAGCGCCCCCGAAAACCATGCAACCAGCCGACAGTAGGCTTGGCCATTTCGTGCTCTCCGAATCGGAAACGGGGCCCATCGGGATGGTCTTGACCCACAGGAGGCACTCGCGAATGACTGCTTCGCGCCGAACTGGCGCAGGGAAGGCGGCGTTTCAGAGGCATCGAGCAGTCAATTTAATACGGTCCTTCGAGAGACGCTTCGCACGAATGACGGGAAACACCAGGTCACGGTGGCCTGGCGTTTGACGAGGGTCACCCAGCGGCGGCGATTTGCGGTGATGTCGGTGGACCCACTATGCCGTCCGTCAACTTCACGGGCGCGGTTTCGGGCATCAGCGACGCAGCCGTTAACCCCAAGACATGCGCCCCATCCAGTACCACGCCGGCGCCAGCGGATTGTCCGGTGCGCGAATGAGCCAAGTGATGATGAATTGAGTCGATCCACCAAATACCGATATTGCGAACGCATAAGTCGTGGCAACCACCCCGGACCGGATTGTCTTTGGCAGCGCCTCTGTCAATGCGACGATGATTGGCGGAATGGCGATTGCGAATATTAACGCGAGAAGCCCCATCATGGAGTAGACAACAATGACCGGGGGGTGGAGATTGATGATCCAGAAAGCCGGGAAGCACGAGACGCGAGCGTCAGTGCATAGCCCGCCTGATGATTACCTTCCGGCCATAGCGGTCGGATAGCAGTCCGCTGATCGGCCTAGAAGATCATGGCGCAGATCGACGTGACGACGACGACGCCGAATGAGACATTGGCCGGCAGGTGCAGGGTGTTGAGCGCATAAGTTGTCATGTAATCCAGAGACGTAGGAACCGATCGTCCCGCACGAGAGCAGAACCAGATGCCGAAATCGATCATCGGCATATAAGGGCCAATGCGCGCGCGAACCGCCGGCGTGCCGGCACCTGTGGTCGCGTCGGGCGCCAGCGCCGCGTCGTCCGCGGCGTGCAGCGTTTCCGGCAGACGGTGCGCATGAATATACCGAACGGCACGATGACCACGCCAAGCAGAAACGCAATGCGCCAGCCCCAGTTGCAGCATATCCTGCGGACTCAGTGTGCTCGATAGAGTAACCCCACCAGCGCCGCAAGGAGGTCGGCCGCGTCCTGCGTCATGTATTGCATGGAACCATAAAGTCCGCGGCGACCGGCAGGCGCGGCTTCGACCATGTAAGCGGTTGTCGGACCCACTTCGCCGCCGAGCGCGAAGCCCTGAATGAGCCGGAACACGACGGCCAATATGGGCGCAGCGATACCGATGCTGTGCATAGGAGGGCGTGAGCGCCGAGCCCCAGCATGCCGATGCCCATCAATAAGAACGAAATCAGCATCGCGGGCTTGCGGCCGATCCGGTCGCCGAGCGTTCCAAGCACGATTGCACCGATCGGACGGGTGATAGAATCCGATTCCGAAGGTCGCGAGCGACAGCAACAGGCTCAGCGAGCCGTCCGTGGACGGGAAAAATGCCTTGCCGATATAGACGGCAAAGAGCCCGTAGCTCAGGAAATCGTAGAACTCCAGCCCATTGCCGATGAACACGGCGATGACGGAGGACCGGGGGATGCTTCTGCGCGGCGGATCGCAGATTTGGTGACTCAACGAGCAACATCCATACTGACACCCTTTCCGCCGTCGCCATCACACACACGAATATATCCGAAAGTAACAGGTTACTCACGCGCAGAGTCGGAATGTCCGCTTTGTTGGGACGATTGTTTGCGCCTGAATGACCGCAACTGGCCGCCAGCTGCCTGATTAGCCCCCGAATAGCGGTCATTCCACCCGAATTTCCGTAAATGGCCGAATGGCACCCATTAGGCGCTCCGATAAGGCTATACAGAACCCCGCTCCCATGATTTGAGATTTGCGATGAGCATCCGCTTCAGATTATCTCGAAGCGCCCCACAGACGCGCAGCATTACCTCAAGGTCCTCCCGGCCTGGACCGGTCACAACCTGGCCCTGGTTGGCGGCATGGGCGATCTGGTTCAGGTTGCGGCCGATGCTCCCGAGCTCGCCAATGGTGCGCTTGAGAGCCAGCAGCTCGTTCTTCGGCAACGGAGGAAGCGACCGCAAGTGAGATCGCGTCAGCACGGAAACGTACGTGGCCGGCGCCATCCCTCGCGCTGCGGCACGGTCCCCCAGGAGAATCTGGTCATCGGGGCGCAGTCGGATCATCAATCGAGCGCTCCTCAGCGGCGGCCCATCGGATGGGCCCCCCGTGATTATCGGGGCGACTCCCGCCTCCCTAAGCACCATTTCAACGAGACGCCTGATCAAGGCCGACTCGCTGAGCTGTTGCCGCTCGGCGAGTGCATGCAGTCGCGCCTTCGTCTCCATCGACACGCGAGCCACAATGAATTGTTCTGCATTCATGTGGCCCCATTGTTCAACAAGAGCAACCGGTTGCCTATCCTGCATTCCGCTCAAAATGCAGCGAAACTGTACCAATCAGGCCAATCGGGGAGTCGGTCACCAACGCTCGGCGCGCCGCTATCAGGCGGACACCGTCTCTATGCAACAGTTCACGGCCACGATCCAAAGATTTTCGAGTTACGCTGAATTTTCCGCGAAACTCCTCCTCCCTCTCTTGCGGTCTTCTGTGATAATTTGCCGTACGTGACAGCTTGCCTCTGAACGGCCGGAACCACATTGCAGGTGGTTTATGAGCCTCGATTCTGCTCGACCCCGCCCCAATGACGCGCCCATTGTCGTTGGCACGGCGCGATATGTGCTGCTCCCTCTCGCTAATTTGCTCACCGGATACTCCGTGAAGGCCATGGAGCGTAAAATCGAACGCGGTGACTGGCAGGAAGGGAAAGTCTGGCGGCGCGCACCCGACGGCCGCATCGTCGTTGATGTGGTGGGCTATCAGCGATGGATCGAAGGCCAATCACCGGCAGTGACGTCAGGCAAGAAGACGGCATCCCCTGTGCAGATGAACTTGACGCTGATACGCGCGAAGGAAATCAAGAGCCATGCAAAAGCGAGCGAATAAACCCATGGGCTCCCGGATGACGGTGCGAGCTTAAGGTACGCGCGTGGGCCGCAAATCCATACATGGTGGCGTGACGGCTCTCGGTGGCGATCGCATCCAATTCGATTTCGAATTCGATGGTGTCCGCTACCGTCCAACGTTGAACCGCAGCCCCACTGAAGCGAACCTCAAGCGCGCACGCAAGCAGCTCCAGGAGATCAAACAGCGCATCGCTGCCGGCACTTTCGTATTCCCGGAGGAATTTCCCGACTATCGCTTCATCAGGCAGGTCGCGGCGCCGCGGAAGCGTCGAACCTGCGATCAGGTCTTCGATGAGTTTCTGCTCGCCTGCGATTCCCGGGTCGGGAAAAAAGACCTGGCGTACGTGACAGCCCACGGCTATCGCAAGCTCCTCGCACAAATCTGGCGCCCCGAGATCGGCCCGAAGGTTTTCGATGAGATCCGGTATTCCGAGCTGGCGAAGATCGCAAACGCCTACCAATGGTCGAAGAAGACCTACAATAACGCGATCAGCGTGGTGCGCTGCGCCTTCGATTACGGCTACAAGGATCATCCGGAGCGGCACAACCCGGCCTCGGGCCTCACGTGCCTGCGAATGACCAGGAAGGACCGCCCTGTCGTCGCCCCGTTCACCATTCAGGAAGCCGAGACGCTGATTGCGAGGCTTCATGCGGATTGGGGCGAGGCCATCGGGAACTACGACGAATTCCGCTTCTTCACCGGCCTTCGCCCCTCCGAACAGATTGCCCTTCTCGTGACCGATTACGATGCCCGCAGAGCCGTGCTGTCGGTCACCAAGGCACGCGTCCTGCGGCGAGACAAAGACCGCACCAAGACGCTGGAGGACCGCGACGTCGAGTTGTCCCCGCGCGCCGTCGAGGTCCTGCGGCGGCACCTGGCATTGCGCCAGGAATACGTCGCTGCCGGCAAAATCCGGCATCAGCACCTGTTCTTCCTCGAAGATGGCCGCCCGATCAGCGACCCGGAAATCACCCGCTGGCGCTGGAGCGAGAGCATCAAGGCGCTCGGTGTACGCCGGCGCGGGCCCTACCACGCGCGGCATTCCTCGGTGACGTGGCAACTGATGCTGGGCAAGAACCTGCTGTGGGTCGCGAAGCAGCACGGGCACAGCGTCGAGGTCATGCTGCGCATGTACGCGGCGTGGCTCGACGGGGCCACGGAAGCCGACATTCATGCAATCAAACAGGCGATGGAAATGCGACCCGCCGCGCGCGTCGCAACGGGCGATCAGCGTGCCGCGATATCCGCCGTGAATGCAGCGACAACCCACGCGAAATTCATCGTGATTCGTCCCCTGGAATCCCCGGAATTTGGCAGTAGTTTGGCAGTAGGAAAATCCGGCACTGGGTTAAGTACCGGAAATGACTTGGAAAAGAAGTGGCGGAGAGGGTGGGATTCGAACCCACGTGCCGGAATTACCCGACCATCCGATTTCGAGTCGGCGCCGTTATGACCACTTCGGTACCTCTCCGATTAACTTAAATTTAGCGACTCTGTGACCGAGCGCACAAGGAAGAACTAGAAACGCATTTGTCAAGGGTCCGCATTGGCCAATGAAGGTTTATTCTAGCTCATCGGCCTGCGGTGCGCCTCCCCTTAGGAACTCACCGGTCTCACGGAACTCAAATCATCGATACCGTGCTTTCACTACCTGGGTCAGATAAGTTCGTGGCAAGGGCGAAGGTTGCCCTTGCCGTGGGGGCCATATGGCTGCTCGGCACCGGCACGCCCGTACCGGGCCTGATCGACCAGATCAAGTCACTGGGCGAATTCCGGGTCGTCACGCGTAACGGTCCGCTGGCATTTTTCCGCGGCGCCGGCGACAGCCCGGAGGGGCCCGAGTACGAGCTTGCCCGGCATTTCGCGAGCGAACTCGGCGTGCGCCTGCTGATCACGCCGGTGCACAGCTATGCCGAGATCTACGATGCGATCGCGACCGGGCGCGCCCACGTGGCGGCGGCCGGGCTCAAGATCCCCTCGGATAACGTCCGGGGCATCGTGTTCGGGCCTGCGTACCAGCATGTCCACGAACACGTGATCTATCGGCGCGGCGCGGCCCGCCCCGCCTCGCTCGCCGACATCCGCGATGCCGATCTGGAGATCGTCGCCGGCAGTTCACATGCAGCCACGCTGTACACGGCGCGCCAGTCGATTCCGGACCTGGTTTGGGTGGAGAACTCGAGCACCGATACCCAGGCGCTGCTGGATGGCGTCGCAAACGGCAGCATCGACTATACGATTGCGGATTCGACGGAATTTGCGCTCGCGCACGACGTGCACCCGGAACTGCGCATCGCCTTCGATTTCCTCGGCAGCCAGTCGCTCGCCTGGGCGGTCAGCGAACGCGAGCCAGGCTTCCTGCACGACGTCGCCGGCTACTTCGCTCGGCTGGCCGGCAACGGCGAACTCACCGCCATCCTCGCCCGCTACTACGGTCCGTCGGAGAATCTCGACTACGTGGGACCGCGCGGCTTCATGCGCGACATGCAGAGCCGGTTGCCGCTCTACCGCAAGTGGTTCGAGGAAGCGGCGACCGAGTGCAGCCAGGACTGGCGACTGCTCGCCGCGATCGGCTACCAGGAGTCGAAATGGAACCCCAGCGCTTCGTCGCCGACCGGCGCCAGGGGCCTGATGCAATTGACGCACATGTCGGCGGTGGAAACCCGGGTTACCGACCCTGGCGACCCCAGGCAGAGCATCCTCGGCGGAGCGCGCTATTTCCGGCAGATCCATGAAAAAGTGCCAAGCCACGTGCCGGAACCCGATCGTACGTGGTTCGCCCTGGCCGGCTACAACATAGGCTATGGTCACGTGGAAGATGCCCGCGTGCTGACGCAGAAAGCCGGGCGGGATCCGGATTCGTGGCAGGACGTGCGCGACTTCCTGCCGCTTCTCGCCCAGGAATACTGGTACACGCAGACCGAAAACGGCTACGCGCGCGGCTGGGAGCCGGTGCGCTACGTGGACAACGTGCGCGGCTATCGGGACATACTGGAATGGATCTGGGGCGACGGCGCCTGAGTTCAGCGGCGCGCCGCGAAGAAATCGCGCAACAGCTGCGCGCACGGCTCACTGCAGACGCCGCCGAAGACATCGATGTGGGCTCCGAGCCGCGGCTCGCGCGGCACGTCGCAGGCACTCCCACAGGCACCGGCCTTCGGGTCCCAGGCGCCGAACACGACGCGCACGACCCTGGCTGTGATCAGGGCGCCTATGCACATCGCGCACGGTTCCAGTGTCACGTACATCGTCGCCGCTTCCAGCCGGTAGTTGCGCTGTTCCTGCGCGGCCGCGCGCAGCGCCACGATTTCGGCGTGGGCCGTCGGATCGTGGGTCGACACCGGCTGGTTCCATCCCTCGCCGATCACCCGATTTGCGCTCACAACGAGCGCGCCGACCGGCACTTCACCGGCCTGCTTCGCCCGCTGCGCCAACCCGATCGCGAGGCGCATATAGTCGACGTCGGTGTTCATCTGGTCCGGATACCCTGATAATGCACGTACGGATCCCAGGGGCGATTCTAACGGTAAAATTGGCACACCATGGGGCAGATCCCCGGCGGAGGGCGATATGTCGGCGAAGATAGATCAGCTCAGCGAACCTGGCGAATACGATGATTCCATGCTGGCGCTCCTGCAGATCATCTGGGGCGACGGCTTTCTGTCCCCGGGAGGCAGCGAGGAGATCGCGCGCCTGCTCGAGGGCAGCGATATCGCTGGTTGCGATGTGCTGGACATTGGCTGCGGCCTCGGCGCCGTCGATCAGCTGCTGGTCACGCGATTCGGAGCCGCCTCGGTCGTCGGTATCGATATAGACCCGCGCCTGGTCGGGCGCATGAACCAGCGGATGGCGTCCGCCGGGCTTGCGGACCGGATCAGGGGGCAGAGCGTCGACGGCGGGGCGCTGCCATTTCCTGGCGCGGGCTTCGATGTCGTTTTTTCGAAGGACTCGCTGGTGCAGATTCCGGAAAAAGCCTCGCTGTTCAGCGAGGTGATCCGTGTGCTGCGGCCCGGCGGGCGGTTCATTGCCAGCGACTGGCTGCGCGGCGGCACCGGCCCTTATTCGCCCGAGATGCTGGAGTTCTTCCGGCTGGAAGGCATCGCGTACAACATGGCGACCCTCGGCGAGAGCGCGGCGGCGCTGAGCGCGGCCGGCTTCAAGAACGTCGAGATGCGTGACCGGCACGAGTGGTATCGGGACCTGGCAACACGGGAACTTGCCTCGATGGAAGGCGACCTGCGCGCGGTGATCACCGCCAGAATCGGCGCCGGCCGGGCGCGCTATTTTATCGATGACTGGCGCCAGCTGGTACTGGTCCTCGGCCGCGGCGAATTGCGCCCCGGCCACCTGAAGGCCGTCAAGCCTGCCGGCTGATCGGCGATGAAGCCGCCGGCGTCGCCCGCAGCCCTCAGGGTCCAGGCTGTCCTGGGGGCGGGATTCGAGGTTCTCGAATTCGATGCCGGCACACGCAGCGCAGCGGATGCGGCTGCAGCCGTTGGCTGTGGCCTTGCACAGATCGCCAAGTCGCTGATCTTCCGCGCGGGGCAAAGCGATCGATCGGTGCTCGTGATCACCTGCGGATGCAATCGCGTCGATCCGGCCAAGGTTGCGGCACTCATTGGCGAATCGGTGAGCCGCGCCGACGCGGCTTTCGTGCGCGAGGCCACCGGCTTCGCGATCGGCGGTGTGCCGCCGGTTGGGCATCGACGTGAGCCCCTGGTCCTGATCGACGCGGACCTCGCTCAGTTCAGCGAGATCTGGGCGGCGGCCGGCACGCCAAACGCGGTTTTCCGCCTGGCGCCCGCGGACCTGGTCACGCTGACGGGAGGACGCTTTGCAGCGATCGCCTAGGCGCGCCGGCGCGTCGGGCGCTTCGCCGACGGACTGTCGCCCAGCGGATCGCCCGGCGCCCAGGGATGCCCGGTGCGCTTCTCGATATAGGCGCGGATCAGGCGCCGGACGACCTGCGAGGGAGTGACGTCCTCGGCAGCGCACACCTTTTCGAACACGACTTTCTTGCGCGGATCGATCAGCACCGTAAGCCTGGCGGTGCGTTCTTCCACAGGGACAACTTTACCGCTCTTCATCGTTTACAGTGTGATCGCATAGGATGATAATGTAAGGGTAATCAGATTCACCTTCCGGTGCAACTGTGCGGGCCGGTTCAGGCGGCTGCGGCGACTATGACAATGGAAGCATGACGTCTATACCTTCCGGACTGGATGCGTGCATGCTGCTGCTCGCAGCCTGGGGCCTGATCGGCCTGGCGGGACTGCTGCGCCCGGGCAGCCTCGCGTTCGTCGCCCGCACGCTTTTCCCGCTGGGCGCGATCTGCGGCGTGGCGCTCGCGGTCGTCGCAACGCTGAGCCTCGCCATGCCGGCAGAGCGCGTGACGCTCGTGATCGGCCTGCCGGACCTGCCCTTCCACCTCAGGCGCGACCCGCTGAGCAGTTTCTTCCTCATACTGCTGGGGGTCGCATCGGCCGGCGTCTCGGCATTTGCCGCCGGCTATTTCCGCAAGGGCGCGGGTGCGCTTCCCGGCCTGCTGTGCCTGCAGTACCACGTCTTCCTCGCCAGCATGGGCCTGGTGCTGCTGGCCAACGACGCCTACGCTTTCATGGTCGCGTGGGAAACAATGGCCCTGTCTTCGTATTTTCTCGTGACGACACAGCATCGCATTCCCGAGATCCGCCGCGCGGGGTTCCTGTACCTGCTGATGGCCCATCTCGGTGCGATCGCCGTGCTGCTGTGCTTCGGCGTCATGCAGGGCGGCAGCTGGCAGTTCACGTTCGATGCGATGCGCGGCGCACGCCTCGATCCGGCCTGGGCCAGCGTCGCGTTCATGCTCGCATTGCTGGGCTTTGGCGCGAAGGCCGGCATTGTGCCGTTGCACATCTGGCTTCCCGAGGCGCACCCGGCCGCGCCCTCCCCGGTGTCGGCACTGATGAGCGGCGTGATGCTGAAGATGGCGATCTATGGCCTGCTGCGCGTGACGTTCGACCTGCTTGGCACGCCGCTGTGGTGGTGGGGGCTCGTCGCGGTCGCCTGCGGGCTGTTCACTGCGTTCTACGGCATCATCTTCGCGGCCGTGCAAACCGACATGAAACGGCTCCTCGCGTGGTCGTCGATCGAGAACATCGGCCTGATCATCACCGGCTTTGGCATCACGATCATATTCCACGCGCTGGGAATGCCCGCGCTCGCCGCGCTCGCACTGATTGCCACGCTGTATCACTGCCTCAACCACGCCTTCATCAAGAGCCTGCTGTTCCTTGGAACCGGTGCGGTGCTGCACGCCACCGGCGAGCGCAACCTGGGGCGCCTCGGTGGCCTGATCCGGCCCATGCCGTGGGTCGCGTGGCTCACGCTGATCGGCGTGCTGGCGATTGCCGGGCTGCCGCCGCTGAATGGCTTTGTCTCCGAATGGCTGCTGCTGCAGGCGTTCCTGTTCGTCGACACGGTGCCGCGCGCGTTCGTCAACATGGTGCTGCCGATTGGCGCCGCGGTCCTGGCGCTGGTCGTCGCGCTCTCTGGCTATGTCATGGTGAAGTTCTTCGGCGTGATATTCCTCGGCCAGCCGCGCGAGCGGACCCTGGAAGGGGCGCACGACGCCGGCCTGCTGGAGCGGATCGGGCTGGTCTGGCTCGCGTGCGGCTGCTTTGTGCTGGGCCTGCTGCCGGTGACGGTCATTGACCGGCTCGAGCCGGTGACCGACACCCTGCTGGGCGCAAGCCTCGGCACGCACAGCGCGAGCTGGTGGCTGCTCGCGCCGCCGGCCGCACGCCAGGCATCCTACAGTCCGCTCATATTCCTCGGTGTGGGCGGGGCCGTGATCCTGCTGACGTTCGCCCTGGTATACCTCTTTTATCGGCGCCCGGCGCGGCGCAGCGCGCCCTGGGACTGCGGCTTTGCCCGCCTCGATCCGCGCATGCAGGACACCGCGGAGGGTTTTGGCCAGCCGATCCGGCACGTGTTCCAGCCGTTCTTCTCGATGCAGCGCGAACTGCCGACGCCCTTCGACAGTGCACCGCGCTACCGCGTGACGGTCGCGGACCATGTCTGGCGCGCCGCCTATGAGCCGCTCGGCCGGTGGGTCCGGCGCCTCGCCGATCTCGCGGCCCTGCTGCAGCAGGGGCGCCTGTCGACCTATCTGATGTACAGCTTCGTGACCCTGATCGTGCTGCTGGCGGTGGTGCTGTGACCTACCTTGCGGGCGCCAACCAGCTGCTGCAGATCGTGCTCGCCATCCTTGCGGCGCCGGTGCTGCTCGGCTGGGTCAACCAGTGCCGCGCGTGGCTGCAGAACCGGCGCGCGCCCAGCCTGTGGCAGCCGTACCGCGGCCTGATCAAGCTGTTCCACAAGGACGCGGTCATCGCCACGAACGCATCGCCGCTGTTTCGTGCGGCGCCCTACGTCGTGTTCGCCACGATGGTGCTCGCCGCGGCCATCATCCCTTCGCTGGGTACGCGCCTGCCGTTCACGGTTGCAGCCGACGGCATCGCGCTGGTCGGCCTGCTCGCGCTGGCCCGGGTCTTGGTGTCGCTGGCGGCCATGGATGTCGGCACCGCCTTCGGCACGCTCGGCGCGCGGCGCGAGATGATGGTCGGATTCCTGGCCGAGCCCGCGCTGCTGATGACGCTGTTCGTCGCGGCGATGATCTCGCGCACCACGTCGCTGCCGCTGATTGCCGAGCGCCTCAGCGGCGAGCATTTTGCGCTGTATCCCAGCCTGGCATTCACGGCGGTGGCGTTCACGCTGGTGCTGCTCGCCGAGAACGCCCGCATACCGGTCGACAATCCGGCGACGCACCTCGAGCTGACGATGATCCACGAGGCGATGCTGCTCGAGTACTCGGCACACCATCTCGCGCTGATGGAATGGGCCGCGGCGCTGAAGCTGTTCAATTACGCCTGCGTCGGCATCGCGCTGTTCGTGCCCTTCGGGATCGCGACCCTGGCGCAGGGCCCGGTCGGTCTCGCGCTCGCCTTGCCGGCGCTGGGACTGAAGCTGGTGTTTGCCGGCGCGGCACTCGCCGTGTTCGAGACCGTGTCCGCCAAGCTGCGCGTGTTCCGCGCGCCGGAATTTCTCGCCACGGCGTTCCTGCTGGCCGTCCTTGGCCTGCTCATCCACCTGTTGCTGGGAGCGTGAGGATGACGGGCACATCCTATGACCTGCAGATCCTGAACGTGCTCGCGGCGTGGCTGCTGCTGCTGTCCTTCTCGATGCTCGCGCAGCGGCGCATCGTCACGATGGTGAACCTGCTGGCGATGCAGGGGGCGCTATTGTGCCTGGCCACGCTGCTGCTGGCGTGGCGGACGGGCGAGAGCCATCTGTACCTGTCCGCGGCGCTGACGCTGGCGCTGAAGGTGATCGGATTGCCATGGCTGCTGCACCGGCTCATCGGCCGCCTCGGCGTGTACTGGGATACGGAACCGCTGATCAATCCCTCCGGCACGATGCTGATCGGGCTCGGCGTCGTGATCTTCTCGTTCGGGCTCGCACAGCCGATTTCAGCACTCGCAAATACCGCGACCCGCAGCACGCTCGGCATCGCGATAGCGGTGATCCTGCTGGCGTTCCTGACCATGATCACTCGGCGCAAGGCGATGTCGCAGGTTGTCGGCTTCCTGTCGATGGAGAACGGGCTGTTCTTCGGCGCCATGAGCACCACCTACGGAATGCCTATGGTGGTCGAGCTGGGGATCGCGCTCGACGTGCTGGTCGCAATGCTGGTGCTCGGCGTCTTTTTCTTCCAGATCCGCGAACAGTTCGACAGCCTCGACCTACATAACTTCGAGACGCTGAAGGAGGACGAATAGCATGGAGTTCGTGCTGCTGCTCGGATGTCCGCTGCTGGGTGCCGCGCTGCTCGGCATATTCGGCGCGCGGCGCTGGGCGCCGGACGCGAACGTCGCCGTGTGCGTTGCCACGTTCGCAGCCGCGTGCGCGCTGACTGCACGCGTGATCGCCCACGGCAATCTGCTGGTGGGGCGCGAGCAGTTCTTCATCGATCCGTTCAACGTCTTTCTGGTGTCGCTGACCGCGTTCGTCGGGCTCACGACCTCGCTGTTCTCGCGCCCCTACATGCGCATCGAGGCCGAGCATGGCCGCCTCAGCCCCGGGCGTCTGCGCCTTTATCACAGCATGTACCAGCTGTTCCAGGGCACGATGCTGATTGCGCTGACGACGAACAACATGGGGCTGATGTGGGTCGCGATGGAGGCTGCGACGCTCTCGACCGTGCTGCTGGTGACGCTCTACCGCACCCGCGCGAGCCTCGAGGCCGGCTGGAAGTACTTCATATTGTGCGGCGTCGGCATCGCGCAGGCGCTGTTCGGCACGATCCTGGTGTATTTCGCGGCCGAAAAAGTGCTCGGCGGCACCGGCGTCACCGCCCTGCTGTGGACCCACCTCGACAGCGTCAAGGGGCAGCTTGAGCCTACGGTGCTGAGTCTGGCGTTCGTCTTTCTGCTGGTCGGCTATGGAACGAAGGTCGGGCTCGTGCCGCTGCACAACTGGCTGCCCGATGCGCATGCCGAGGGACCCACGCCGATATCCGCGGTGCTGTCCGGACTGCTGCTCAACGTGGCGCTCTACGCGATCGTGCGCTGCAAGGTCCTGGTCGAGGGATCGCTGCATTCGGGCCTGCCCTCGCGCATGCTGATGGGTTTTGGCCTTGCGTCCGTGGTCCTGGCTGCGTTCCTGCTGTGGCGGCAGCGCGATATCAAGCGACTGTTCGCGTATTCGTCGATCGAGCACATGGGCATCGCCACTTTCGCATTCGGCATGGGGGGGCCCGTCGCCAATTTCGCCGCGCTCTTGCACATGACGGTGCATTCGCTGACGAAATCGGCCATATTTTTCACGGTCGGACATGCCTCGCAGAAGGCCGGCTCGCAGCTGATCGAGAATATCCGCGGGCTGGTCACGCTGAGCCCGAGCATCGGTTGGGGACTGATGCTCGGCGCGCTGGCGATACTGGGCATGCCGCCGTTCGGCGTCTTCGCGAGCGAGTTCCTCGATTCTGACGACGGCGATGAAGCAGCAGCCCTGGGCCACGCCGATTCTGCTGGGGGCGCTCGGCGTCGCATTTGCGGCCATCTTCGGCAAGGTGCAGCCGATGGTGTTCGGCGAAACCACGATGAAGCGCCTGCCGCATCCGCCGGCGCTGCTGCCGGTCTTCGTGCATCTGGCCCTGGTGCTGATGCTGGGGCTGTACGTACCGCCTTACCTCGCGCACTGGTACCGCGACGCCGCGGCGCTGATCGGGGGGCACTGAGATGCCCATGACGCGCTGGTGGCCGCAGTCTTCGCCGGTTCCCGGCAGTCCCGGTGCAGCCGAGGTCATCACCGATGCGGCTGCATGGCTCGAAATCGCGCGCGACGCGGCCGCCTCCGGCGGGCGCCTGCTCGCACTATGGACCACGGCCGGCGATGCGGGCGGCGCGGCCGGCCGCGTGCGTGCCGCATTCCTGGTGGGTGGACGCGTGCTGGTCGCCGCCCTGGCGCTGCCTGATGCGATGACGCCCTATCGCGGGTTGCACGAGCTGTTTCCGGCGGCTGCGCGCATGCAGCGGGCGGCCAGCGACCTGACCGGCGTGCGCTGCGATGCGCCCGACCGGCGACCATGGCTGCGCCATGCGGCCTGGGGCGTCAATCCTGCGCCGCTCGCTCCGGGATCCGCCCCCGCAGTCGTGGCCGATTCCGTCGATGATTACGCCTTCGTGCGCGTCGAAGGCGACGGCGTGCACGAGATCGCGGTGGGGCCCGTGCACGCCGGCATCATCGAGCCTGGGCATTTCCGCTTCTCGGTGGTCGGCGAGAAAGTACTGCGCCTAGAAGAACGCCTCGGCTATGTGCACAAGGGCATCGAACGGCGCTTCACCGAGCTAGCACCGCTCGACGCCCATCGTCTCGCGGCGCGGATTTCCGGGGACTCCGCGGTCGCCTACTCCTGGGCCTATTGCCAGGCACTCGAGGGACTGTTCGGCGTCACGCCTCCGACACGATCCCTGTTCCTGCGCGCACTCGCGCTCGAGCTCGAGCGCCTGCAGAACCACCTCGGCGACCTGGGCGCGCTCGGCAACGACGCCGGATTTGCGTTCGGGCTGTCGCAGTTCTCGCGCCTGAAGGAACTGCTGGCGCGGGCCATGCAGGAATCGCTGGGACAGCGCTACCTGCTGGACTTCGTCGTTCCCGGCGGATGCGCGCGCGATATCGTCCCGGCGGGGGCCGTCGCGCTCGAGCGCGTCGCCGGAATGATCAGCAACGAGGCCAGTGCGCTGCGGGAGATCTACGACGAGCACGCCGGCGTGCGCGACCGGTTCGTCGGCGCCGGCCAGGTGACTCCCGCCCTCGCGCTGCAACTGGGATTGTGCGGCCTTGCGGGCCGGGCCAGCGGCCAGGAGTTTGATCTGCGCGTGGATCAGCCCTGGGCGCCGTACGAGCAGCTGGGCGCCCGGATTTGCGCACGCACGGACGGCGACGTCTCGGCACGCGTTGCCGTGCGTTTCGACGAAGTGCAGGAGTCGTGTGCGCTGATCGGCCGGATCCTGATGCGGCTGCCGGCCGGCTCCCCGCGGGCCGCCGTCGGCGCGGCGAAAGCGTCAGGACTCGCCGTGGGACTGATCGAGGGCTGGCGCGGGCCGGTGCTGATCGCGCTGGACGTGGCTGCCAGCGGCGCGATCCGGCGCTGTCATGCCCACGACCCCTCGTGGCAGAACTGGCCGGTGCTCGAGCATGCGATCATCGGCAACATCGTTCCGGATTTTCCGCTGATCAACAAGTCCTTCAATCTCTCGTACAGCGGGCACGACCTGTAGGCCGCCATGCTGAAAACCCTGCGCGCCATCGCCGGCATCGGCATCATCACGGAACCCGCCCCGCAGACCGACGAGGCGCTGCGCCTGCGCGACGCGCTGCAGGACCGGATCCGCACCGTACTCGGCCGTGCACTGTGCATTCGTCACGTCGATGCCGGATCCTGCAATGGCTGCGAGCTCGAGATCCACGCGCTCAACAATGCGATCTACAATATCGAAGCGCTCGGCATCAGGTTCGTCGCGAGCCCGCGCCACGCGGACCTGTTGCTGGTCACCGGGCCCGTGTCGCGGCACATGGAAACCGCCCTCAGGCGCACGTACGAGGCCACACCGCATCCAAAGCTGGTCGTCGCCGTGGGCGACTGCGGATGCAGCGGCGGCGTGTTCGGCGAGACTTACGCGAGCGCCGGCCGCGTCGCCAATGTCATCCCGGTCGACGTGCAGGTATCCGGCTGCCCGCCCACGCCGGAACGGATACTGCAGGCCATTCTGACGGCCATCAGCACGAGCGGGCGCGGGATCGCGCGCGCGCCGTGAACCATGGCCTGGCCGGCCTTGCGGGGGAACCCATGAAATTGCGCGAGATCATGACAACGACGATCGTCAGCGTGGAGATGGATGACCGGCTGAGCACGGTGAAGGAGATTTTCGACCACCTGCAGTTTCACCATCTGCTCGTTGTCGAAGCAGGCAGGTTGTCCGGCGTCATATCCGACCGGGATCTTCTGAAGGCACTGAGTCCCCGCCTGGGCACCCGCGCGGAATCCGACGCAGACGCGGCGACGCTGAACAAGCGCGTCCATCAGATCATGACCCGCAATCCGGTTTCGCTGCACCCGGAGGCATCGCTCCAGGATGCCGTGAATCTGTTCAATACCCATCGGGTCTCGTGCATCCCCATCGTGGACGAGGATCATCACCCGGTGGGTATCCTGAGCTGGAGAGACCTTCTGCTATACATGGCGTCAAGATTGCCCGATGCCTAGCGGGGGACGACCCGGTGCCGCCCGCGTAACCTGCGCAGCGTTTCCCTGTCAGGTCCCGGGAACGGCATTCGTCACAACGAAGACCGTGCCCTGGCCGTACGCGCCGCCATATCGGGTGGTTCCATAGGCGTTGCCGTCACCGTCCTGGATCAGGCCTGCGCTCGGCCCGGCGCCATCCAGACCACTGGCTCCGCCGGTTCCCATGAAGGAGTAAAGCACCGATTCGGCGCCTGCTGCCGTGACGCGGAAGACGGTACCCTGGTTCTGCGCGCCTCCGCCAACGCTCGTGCCGTAGAAATTGCCGTCGCTGCCCTGGATCAGGGATGCCGACGGCTCCGCGGCATCCGCGCTGCCGCCGGCGCCGAAGGAGTAGAGCACGGACTCTGCTCCGCTCATGGTGATGCGGAAGATCGTACCGGAATCAAATGCGCCTCCCCCGGATGTCGCTCCATAAAGATTTCCATCCAAGCCCTGGATCAGGCCGGCAAAAGGCCCTCCGCCATCGATGCCGCCGCTGACTCCACCGGTTCCACCAAAGGAATGCAGCACTGTCTCAACACCACCTGCCGTGAGCCGGAAGACTATGCCCGAGTTGTTGGCGCCGCCAAGGCTGGTCGTTCCGTAGAAATTCCCATCGCTGGCCTGGACCAGCCGGGCAACCGGCGCTGCGCCGTCCTTGCTGCCGCCGGCGCCGAACGAATAAACCACCGACCCGGCACCGGCCGGCGTGATCCGGATGACGGCACCCAGGCCGTATGCGCCCCCGCTATTCGTCGTCGCATAGAAGTTCCCGTCGTCGGCCTGGATCAGGCCGGCGTAGGGATACGTTCCGCCCGCGCTGCCGCCGGCGCCGAACGAATAAAAAACCGACTCAATGCCGGCCGCCGTGATTTTGAAGACGGAACCGGCGTTGTTGGCCCCTCCAGTCGTTGTCGTGCCATAGATATTGCCGTCGCTGTCCTGGATCAAACCGCCATAGGGAAAGGCGCCATCCGTTTCGCCGCCAGTCCCGAACGAGTAGATCACCGACTCGGCGCCGGCCGCATTGATCCTGAACACGACACCCTCGTCGTAGGCACCGCCATAGCGCGTTGTTCCATAAAAGCTGCCATCGCTGCCGCGGATCAGGCCGGCGTAATAAGGCGTGGCGCCATCCATACTGTGGCTCGTTCCGCCGTTTCCACTGAAGGAATGCAGAATCGATTCCACAATCCCTGTACTGCCCACCGTCACGATCGTGCCGATCGTAATGACCGGATTGGTATAGACCGTGCTGCCCAGCTGGATCGCGGCAATCGTCAGGCGTCCCGTTGAGAGATCATAGACGTCGCGCACGTTCATCGGCATCCCGCCGCCGGCGTCGATGATGCCGCCGACGGTGACGACGACATCGTTGTAGATTGCACCGCCCACCTGGACCGACGGGATGTGCAGCTCGCCGCCGCTATAGGTATCAACCCCGCTCACGCTGCCGATCGAGACGAGGCTCCCTACCGTGATCAGCACATTGGTGTACGTGGCGCTGCCGACCACGACACTCGCAATCGAGAGCTCCTTGCTGGCCGGGTCATAGCTGTCCTCGCCGCCTCTGGGCGCGCCGCCCATGACGCTGAGGATGATATCCGGCGTGACCACCAGGTTCGAATAGGTGGCACTGCCGATGCCGACCGAAGGAATGCTGAGCTGGCCCGCGCTGTAGGTGTCCGATGCGCGGGCGGCACCCGCGCAGACCAGCAACAGCAGCATGCCCAGAAGCAACGGCTCATGCGGTCGCAACCACGTGGTGAATTGCATGGGTCACTCCCCCAATACCTGGTCAGAAGGTCTTTTGCGTCCCGCAATCAAATCCGATGGTCATCGGCGGGCCGGCGAACTGACCGGTCGGCGTTTCCGGCTGGAACGTGAACTGGAATTTCTGCGCCGTCAGCGAAATACTCTCGAGCAGCCCTGGATTATTGGTATTGACCGGGATGTTCACGCTGTCTCCCTGGGAGATTGAGGTCACGACAACGTTGGTCAGCGTGATCGTGTAGGGTGCGGATGCTGTGCCATTCAGACTGATGCCGGGGAAGTATATGGTGGCGGTCGGCACCACCAGTCCGGTTACCGCCGCATACAGGAAACTGGTGCTTGTCCCGTCGAGGTACTTCGTAATGGCGATGGCACCGCAGCTCGTGCTGCCGGGACTTTGCACCCTAGAGAACGTCTGGCTGTAGGAGACCAGGTCCACATCCCCGGCGAACCCGGATTCCTGCGCAGAGCCCCCGGTGACCCCCGGTATGCTGAGGATGATGTCTCCGGCAAATACGGAGCTCGTTGCTGCCAGTCCGGCCAGACAGGCAATTTTCACAAACGTTGCGCGATGACCAAAGGAATTTTTCATGTCAGCCTCCCGTTTGATTTTCTCTCGCATGGGCATGTCATCGAGGCGGATCCGCATTCGTCAATTTAAACACGGTGCCCTCGCCGCTGGCGCCTCCGCTGTAGGTCGTGCCGTAGAAATTTCCGTCAGCGCCCTGGAGCAGGCCCCCGTGCGGATATGAGCCGTCCGCGTTGTTGCCGAAGGAATACAGCACGGTCTCGACGCCGTCCGGCGTGACCCTGAATGCCGTGCCAGGATCGTAGACACCGCCATGCAGAGTCGTGCCATAGAAGTTGCCGTCGCTCGCCAGGATCAGGCCGGCCACGGGGTCATAGCCGTCCGTACTATTGCCTGCCTCGCTGAATGAGTACAGCACGGTCTCGACGCCGGCCGGCGTGACGCGAAACACCGTCCCGCCATTGGTCGTGCCTCCGACGCTCGCGGTTCCATAGAAATTGCCATCGATGCCCTGAACCAGGCCGGCCTGCGGGTTGGCGCCATCGGACGCACCGCCAATGGACCGGGCGAAGGAATGCAGCACCGATTCGGCGCCGGCCGGTGTGATCCGGAAGACCGTGCCATAGTTATAGGTACCGCCCTGATAAGTCGTCCCATAAAAATTCCCGTCGCTGGCCAGGATGAGCCCGGCCTGCGGCTGCGCGCCATCGGCGCTGCCGCTGACGCCGCCGTTACCCTCGAAGGAATACAGCACGGTCTCGACACCTGCCGGCGTAACCTTGAACACGGTGCCCTGGTTATGGGCGCCGCCCTGGTTGGTCGTGCCGTAGAAATTACCTTCGCTGTCCTGGACCAGGCCGCCCTCGGGATACGCACCATCGCCGTTTGTGCAGCCGCTGCCACCGCTGGTTCCGCAAAAAGCATACAGGACCGACTCGACACCCGCCGGCGTGACTGCGAACACCGTGCCCGAGCCCTTGCCGCCAATCTGCGTCGTCCCATAGAAACTGTCATCGCTGCCCTGACCCTGGATGAGTCCTGCCACCGGTGAGTTGCCATCCGTGCAAGACGGATTGCTGACTGAACAGAAGGAATACAGCACGGTCTCGGTTCCGCCGGCGACCTTGAATACCGTGCCCCCGTTATGGACCCCGCCGCTGCTGGTCGTGCCATACAGGTTGCCGTCGCGGCCCTGGATCAGGCTGGCCTGCGGACTCTGCCCATCCGGGCTGGAACCGACCTCGTAGCTGAAGGACTGCAGGATGGATTCCTGGTTGCCGGCATATATTCCGGTGATGGACACGAGATTCTCCACCGTGACGATCACATTGGTATAGACGCGGTTGCCGACTTGCACGGCCGGAATCGCCAGCTCGTTGGTCAGCGAATTGTAGGTATCAGGAACATAGGTCGGCATGCCGCCCGACAAACTGACGATATTGCCCAATCCCACGGAAACGATCACGCCATCGTAGACCGTACCGTCGAACTGAACGAACGATATGGTCAGCCCTGCGCCGTCATAGCTGTCGGCGCCGCTCACTGCGCCGATGGAGACCAGGCCCGCCACCGTGACGACCACGTTGTAATACGTGGCCGACCCCAGGGTAACGCTCTGCACCGTCAGCTGGTTGGTTCCAGGATCGTAGCTGTCGAGGTTGCCGTTCGGTGACGTGCCCGTCGGGCCGCTGACGATATCGCCTACCGTGACCACCATGTTGGAATAGGTCGCGCTGCCGATTGCAATCGAGGGGATGGTCAGCTGCCGGTTTGACAGGTTGTAGGTGTCGGCGCCATGCGCCGTACTGGCGCAGGCCAGAACGAGCATAGCGGTTGTCAGCGACTGCAGCCGATGGCGCATGGGTGATAGGCACTGCATGTAGTACTCCCATTGTTGACGATCGAGACAACGATGCTTGCGCCGATTGTCGAATTTTTTGCTTGTCCGCCGGAAATACTACCGCAATTGCGCCTCTCCGTGCCCCGTTCGTTTGGTCAGCGCGCCGGCTTCGCCGACAGGTAAGCCGCTGCCACGCGGTCGGCAATCCGTTGCGGTCTGGCGCTGTCCAGGTTTGTCAGTACGACGACGGTCAGCCCGCTGTCGACATAGCGCGAGATCTGGGTTTCGAAACCCTGCCATTGTCCTTCGTGTTCAACGATCCTCCGGCCATTCCGGGTTTCGATGAACCACCCGAAGCCGTAGTGACCTGAATTGGGCTTGCCGTCGCTGAGCCTGGCTACGGTCCACATCTGTTGCAGGCTCGACGGCTGCAGCAGCCGGCTGCCGGTCAAGGCAGCATCCCACTTCGCAAGATCCAGGATCGAAAAATACAGGCTGCCGTCCGCCGTGGTATTCACGGTCGGTGAAACCCACTCCTGATTCCTGAGTTGCCCGTCGACAAGCCGGTATCCGGCGGCCCTGTGAGGGATGATTTCCGCCTCGCTGATGACGCGGGTCGTTGACATACCGAGTGGCCCGAAGATCCTCTGCTGCAGAAAATCGCCATAGAACTCGCCCGTCACCCTGTGGATCAGAATGCCGAGGGTCAGGTAGCCGAGGTTGCTGTAGCTCCAGCTCGTACCGGGCACATAAGCCGGCGAAATTGCCGCGACGATCCGCAGAAGCTGCTCTTCGGTGTAGTCCTTGCGGTAATCAAATTCCGGCGGATAGTCCGTGAATCCGGCCGTATGGCTCAGCAGCTCGCGCACCGTGACCTTCCTCCACCAGGCGGGCCCCTGGGCAAAATACCGGGTGAGCGGATCGTCGAGGCCGATCTTCCCGTCCTCGACCAGCATCATCACGGCGGTCGCGGTGAACTGCTTGCCCACAGACCCCGACTGGAAAAGGGTATCCGGCCCGACCGGAACCCCCAGCTCCACGTTTGCAAGCCCATAGCCTTCCGCCCGGACGGGCTGGCCATTTCGCGACACCAGCAGGGCCAGTCCGGGGATATGTTGCGCTTGCATCTCGGCGCGCACGCTGCGCGCCACTTCGTCGGGCGGCTCGCCGCAGATCGCGGGCTGTGCGAACCCGATCAGCCCGAGACACACGGCCGCCAGTCGCGGATAGGTCATCCTCGCGATCCCGGGCATCGGTCATGGCGGCGGACCCAGTACTGCGTGTCGTCCGGGTCTTCATCACGACCCTTTGGCACGAGACCAAGGAACTGATACGTGACATTCATCATGTCGACACCGCGTGCATAGCATCAATAAATGTGGAACACATCACCGTCCCGGTCCTTGCGGAACACGCTGATGCCTTCACGATCGGGCGGCCCTGCCGGTGACTTGCGGTGGTTACATAGAATACCGAGCCGCTGGCGAAATGCCTCGTTTTTTTCAATCGGCGGGCCCGAAACGGCCGCATTATAGTGGTCGCCCGGATAACCCTGTCCCCCTCAACAACCGCGCATCATCGTTTGGCACAGTCGGTGGGACGTAAACTTATTGTCGGGCGAGAACTACAGGTTGACTGCAGTCCGGCGATGCAGTGTGCTGGAAGATACCGCGGTCGCTACGGAATCGATGAGCGGAGGTGCTTGCTTTGAGCATAACGGGATATCTGCGGCGAATCGCCGCCGAGGACATGCGCAGGCTCCAGCAGAGGCCGGCTTCGATCCGAAAACTGCTGCGTGGACCCTATGACATGAAAACCATGATCCGGGATCAGTTGCGTGGAAAATCCTCGCCGCAGCGACTTGCGATGGAGGCCGCGTATGCCCGCGCACTGGAAATCAGCGCGGAAATTAACGGATCCGGCAGTCCGCCCGGAGCCTCCCCCCACGAAAATCAGCAAAGGGTTTTGCAGCCACTTCGGGAGACCGGCGCTTTTGCCGAAGAGCGTGACGTGCTCAACCTGCAGAAATCCTGGCATACGCTTCATTACCTGTTGACGGGAAGCGCCTTACCCGTCGAATCGCCGGTGGGGCGCGCGATCCTCGGTGGCCAGGAACTGGGCCCCGACCTAGGCTACGGGCCGGGACGAATTCTGACTCCTGACCAGGTGCGAGAAATCGCGGGTTCACTGAAACAGGTTGCGAAGGAAGATCTGGCGCGACGGTTTGATCTCCCTTCCATGATGGCCGCGGAAATTTATGCGTGCCGCGATTCCGGAGATCTCGAACTTGCCCAGGAGTACCTGCCGCAGTTGCAGCTCTTTTACATGGAGGCCGCCGCGGACGGTCGCGCAATGCTTCTGTACATCAGGTGATTCATCCAGGGTGCCTGGGCGCGCAGTCCTTCATGACATGTGTTGAGAATGCGGCCCATTCGGTCGGCCGAACCCACGCTCGTGGGGATTCAGCGTGTGGAAGTCTCCGCCGCTTGAACTCTCCCCCTGATCGTCTCGTAAGGTTTCCCCAAATCGGGTATCAGCATCGGCACCCGCCGCTTATAGCGCCGGTATTCCTCGCCGAGGAGCATTTCCAAGTCGCGTTCTTCGAAGTGAACTCCAATCAAAATATAGACAGACATTCCCATCGCGAATAGCAGGTGCCCGAGCGTCATCCGCGGTGTGCACCAGGTGCCCAGCAGCAGGCCAAAATAAATTGGATGGCGGATGAACTTGTAGAAGTAAGTCACCCGGAAAGATGGATTCCGGTAGGTCCTGCTGAAAAGCCCAAGCCAGACCTGGCGAAGGCCGAACAGATCGAGATGATCGATGATGAAGGTTACCAGCAGTACGATACCGAAGCCTGCCAGATAGAGGCCCCACAGGCTCGCCTGCCAGGACAAAGGTGCTCCGCTCGACGATCTGCGGCAGATACGCGGCTATGCGCTTCTTGAACGCCAGCCGGGCCATCACCGAGAGCTGGATTGCGAACAACGCGATCAATCCTGAACCAATGATCATTGCGGCGAAGGTCGCCACCGAGATGGTTTACTTCGCCCGCGAATCAGAAGTCAATACCGGGCGCCCGGCGTTCCAAACGCGTGAAGGATCCGCAGTCCCGCCAGCGCTGCGCCTTAAGCCGGCAGCGGTCACCAGGGTATCAATGAATAGCATTTGCATTTCGTTACACCTTTTGGTGTAATGTAACTCATGGATCAGCTGAACGAGGTTTTGAACGCCATTTCTCACCCGACGAGGCGCGCGATTATCGGGCGGCTGGCAAATGGACCCGCCCGTTTCCTGGACATTGCCGAACCGTTTGATGTGGCTCTCAACGCCATTACCAAGCACCTCAAATTCCTGGAGCGCGCCGGGTTGATTCAGCGCGAGAAGCGAGGCCGAGAGGTATTGATTTCACTTCGTCCCGAGTCACTACGTCTCGTGGCGGATTGGGTGCACGAATACGAGCGCTTCTGGAACGAAAGGCTCGATGAGTTCGAGGGCTATTTTAAACAAAAACAGAGGAGTAAGAAGTGATGAGCAACGCCAAGACCATTGAAGTCACAGTTGAACGAACGATTCCTGCTTCCCCGGGCGAGGCTTTCGACGCGTGGTTGAATCCCAAGGTCCCAGGGACGCCGTGGAATATGGCGGAGAAGCTCCTGTTGAACCCAACGGTCGACGGGTTCTTCTTCTGGGCCATCAAGGGGACTCCCCATTACGGGCGCTTCACCACCGTCGACCGGCCTGGTCGGATTCAGCATACCTGGATGTCGCCAAACACCTCAGGGTTGGAGTCGACGGTGACTGTCACTTTTGCAGGCAAGGGAAAAAACACCCATATGACCCTGGTGCATTCCGGCCTCCCCGATACCGACGGTGGGCGATCGCACGAGAAGGGCTGGAATTTTTTCCTGGATGGCTTTCAAAGCCAATTGGCGCAGTCTGGCGCCGCCTGATTGGCCACAACCATCGCGTGACTTGTCATTAACGTCAAGGCCGGCATGCCTAAAGGATTCGGGCTATGAAATTCATTCTTATTTCGCGACACACGAATGGCGCGGCGATTCCTGAAACTGAGCGAGAGCAGAACCTACAGGAGATGGGCGAGTGGATCGCCTTGCTCAAGCCCTCGCTCGCGATGCCAATCCGGGGTGGAACAACCGTTACTGCCAACAGCGTTACGCAATATGGTGGGGATATCGGGGGGGCAATCGTCTATGAGGCCGACAGCATTGATCATGCGGTGGCGCTGGCCAAGAGATCTCCCGGCCTGAAACACGGCTTCACGCATGAAGTATTCCCCGAAATCCCACTGGGTCAGGCCGCGCACGCGAAGGTTCCTGATCAGGCGTGATCGGCCCCTGGGACACACCGAGTGACCGGGTTGTCGTCGGGAAGAGTGACTATGCGCTCGACAGCTGTGCAGCCTGCAGCCGCCGCAAGCGACCGGCGGCTGCAGGCCAGTTGGGGCCATTCGAATCGGGTTTTTGCCAGTTTTCCTGTCAATCTCCCGGTTCCGCGTAAGCGCGGATCGTGGCAAGCTCAAGCGGGGCGCCCGTCACTGCCGCTCGGTCGTCTCCGGCACGTATAACCATCTGAAAGACACAGATTTCGTTTCGGAGCGTTCCAATATTAGCGTCATTTGCGCCGTCGGAAAATTCTGCTTGGAGCCGATAGAAGGCGATAGATGCCGAAGGAGTCGAGGTGCTTTGACAGCCATACGATTCGAAGAGGGCTCAAGGAATCGGTAACCGGCAAGACATCCGGCAGCTGGGCATCGCTGACCGCAACCTGACAGCAGTCATTGACCGCCCTGCGGCATCGAGCCGGCTCGCCAGTATTTGCGGTCGCCGCAGTCAGGTCGCCCGGGATCGTGTCCGTGCAGCAGTGGTTCGCTTGACGGGCGGCATTGATTTGCACAGGTCGGCGAGCAAGGAGTCTGCAGCAACTCGAAATCGCCGCGCGTCCCCGTAGGACCGCGCAATCAGCATGGCACCCTCCAGGGCTCCGAGCAGCACCCGAGCGCGTTCGTTGGCGCGGTCCTTGAATTCAAATCGGCCGACTCGGCGCCCTTCCTCAAGAACAGCAGTGAGCCAACGTTCATTCGCGTCGAAGAACAGATGAAGTTGCGCCTGCATCGGCTCGGGCAGCGTCGCGTATTCAGCAGCGAGCATGCCGCACAAGCACATCCTGTCGCTTCGCAAAACGGCATCGTAGAGCGCGACGTAGCGCTCCAATTTCTTGCAGGGTTCCTCGGATTCCCGGTCGATGGCACCGAGAGCCTCGGCGAATGTCCGTTGGTAACGCTCGATCAGAGCGCGCCCGAGCTCGGCCTTCGATGGGAAGTGGTAGTGAAGACTCGCTTTGGTCACACCAAGCTGCAGCGCAACATCGGCATAGCTAAAGCCGTTGTAGCCCCGTGTCTGGGCGAGCGCTTCGGCAGCGTCGAGTATGGCCCGCGCCGGTGAACCCGCCGTCGCGAGCGGTATTTTGTGGTTGGATTTTCCTGACATCGCCACTTGATTTTAACCTACTAGTAAGTAAACTCGATATCCTATGCCCCCTGGATTGTACGGGGTTGTCGCGGCGTCAACAGGTGGAGACATTCCAAACCTAACGAGGAGGATCCCATGCACAGCCACGATCAGAAAACCGAACACAAGTCATTCACGAAGCCCGACGAAGTCCGTGCATTTCCCCACGGCCGAGCGGAAATCATATCGGTCGGCGGGGCGGAAGTCGGTCGGCTTGTGTTTGAGCCCGGTTGGCGTTGGTCGAATGACGTAAAGCCAACAGCCAAGACCTCCAGCTGCCAAGCGCCTCACTTTCAGTACCACATCGCGGGCAAACTTGCGATCCGTATGGACGATGGCACCGAGATTATCGCGGGCCCGGGAGATATCACTTCCCTACCCAGTGGTCACGATGCCTGGGTGGTCGGCGACGAGCCGGTTGTCGTCGTAGACTGGTTTGGCGCGAGTCAATACGGCAAACGCGCATAGACCCGCCGATTCTCGCGGCTAATGTCCGCGGGTGCGAACCCTGGAGGCGGACAATGTCGAAACTCTACGGCGAAAGCCAAAGGCAGCTTCAGCGCCAATTCGATACCGAGCGACTGGCCGACCGGATTGAGCAGCGGCTGTTCCGCGAGCACATCACGGACGACGATCGCGCGTTCATCGAGCGATTGGACATGTTTTTCCTGGCGACCGCGGACAGGGCGGGCCGACCCAACTGCTCATACAAGGGGGGTGATCCTGGTTTCGTCCGTGTGATCGACCCACAAACATTGGTCTTCCCGAACTATGACGGCAATGGGATGTATCTCTCGATGGGCAACGCCGTGGAAAACCCAAATGTCGGGCTGTTATTCATCGACTTCGAGAATCAGAAGCGGTTGCGCGTAAATGGTGTCGCGCAGATTGCCGCCGCAAGTACGGTGGAACCACCATACGCGGAAGCCCAGTTCGTCGTGAAATTGGCCGTGCACCAGGTGTTTCCCAATTGCCCACGGTACATCCACAAGCAGCAGAGGATCGAGCGATCGCAGTTTGTGCCTCGCCCGGCGGTACGCACACCGGTGCCGGGTTGGAAGCGCATGGACTGGGCTTGCGACGTGTTGCCAGCCGGAGACGCTGCTCGAGCGCCTAAGGAAGTGGAACCCAGCAAGTAGTCCTGCACCTTCAGGGATATCCCTTCGCCGATGGGTCCGTGCACCGTTCACCGTGCAGGCGCAAAGGTGGGGGTGCGCTCTTTCAACTGACCTCGCGACTCGAATGTCAGGAATGTGAACATGAACTGTCCACAAGACCGGGTCAACTCCACCTCGCGCTGTGCAATCTTGCACTGCATCCGACGTTACCCCATCTTCAGTAGCGTAGGGCTTTAGAGTCCTCCAGCCCCTCACTCCCACTCAATTGTCTCCGGCACTTATACACGCCTGAAAATGTTAGTATTTTCCTAAGCGTACGGCGAACTTACCGTCAGATCTACCGCCAAATAATTCCGCTTGGGGACGATAGACGGCGATAGATGCCGAAAGGCTCGGCAGTTACGGCTGGTGCTTGTGGTAGACGCAAGCGAGTTTGTTTCCATCCGGATCGCGTACATACGCGACAAAAAAACTCGGCTCATAATAGGGACGGATACCCGGAGCGCCTTCATCGGTGCCGCCGCAGCCCAATGCGGCGGCGTGGAAGGCGTGCACTTGAATTTCATTCTTCGCGCGGAACGCGATCATTGTGCCATTTCCCGCGGCAGGCGGCCGGCCATCGAACGGGCTGCAGATCCAGAAACCATACCCCTCGTCGTACGATCCTCCCCACCCTGCCCATCCGTCGCTCCAGTTCGGCGCACGACTGACGCCCAATGCGCCGAATACCGAATCATAGAACCGGATCGCCCGCTCCATGTCCGAAGTGCCAACAGTCGAATAGAGAATCATTTCTTCGAACTCTCCTTACGTTGAACCATATCGTCGCTTCGCTCTGTCAATAAAATTGGATATCTAGTTCAGCGGCCTGATTGCATTCAATACGTCGCGAAAAGCGACCGCCTGGACCTGTTTGGAAAGCGGAAACGTCTGGTCGCCGGCATGGACGACGGTCAACGATTTGAGTTTCAGATCATGCATCGCCGAGCGCATCGATGGTGTCAGCGTCGGCGCGACCGTGCGCTTGACCTCGAAGCCTAGCCTCAGCCCTCCACTCACGACCAGTAGGTCCAATTCGGCGCCCTGGTGGGTTCGCCAGTGATAGGTCTCCTCTGGATTTACCCCCAACTGTTGCACCAATTGATCGATGATGAAGCCCTCCCAGGATGCGCCGAGCTTGGGGTGCCCCTCGATATCCCGCTTGGTGGGCAGATTCAGAAGCGCGTGCAGTAACCCGGAATCCCGAATGAAAATCTTCGGTGCCTTCACCTGACGCTTGCCTAGGTTCTCGTGCCAAGACTTCAACTGCCTCACGACCAACGCATCGGTCAGTTTGTCGAGATAGTTGCGCACGGTGGTATCCGCAACGCCGAAGGAACGCCCGATCTCGGATGCGTTCCATAGTTGGGCGTGATGATGCGCAAGCATCGACCAGAAACGCCGCATCGTGTCGGCGGCGATATTGACGCCGAGCGCCCGCAAATCACGCTCGAGAAATGTCCTGATGAAGGCTTGCCGCCATTCCATGCTTTCTCGGTCCGAGCGCGCGAGGAAGGCCTTGGGAAACCCGCCCCGCACCCACAGGCGATCCGCATGCTCGAAACCAACCTCTCGGACGGCCAGACCCGGCAACTCGTAGTAAGCAATTCGCCCGGCTAGCGACTCCGAACTCTGTCTGAGCAAATCAGGAGCAGCGCTCCCCAATACCAGGAACCTTGTGCGGACCGGTTTGCGATCCGCCAGTACGCGCAATACCGGAAACAACTCCGGGCGGCGCTGCACCTCATCCAGCACGACGAGGCCCTTCGGTTCCTGAAGCGCAAGCATCGGATCCGCGAGCCGAGCGAGATCGGAAGGATTTTCCAAATCGAAACGACTGATGCGATCGCTCAAGGTGGGGGCTATTGAAGCTGCCAGAGTCGTTTTCCCGACCTGTCGCGCACCGAGAATCGCAACGACGGGGAAACGCCTCAACAGTCCCGTGATCTGCCGCGCATGCAACTCGCGATCTATCATGGACACTATACTACCATGAACTCTCGGTCCTTAATACCGATATTTCATGGTACTAATTTAATAACTTCATTTATAAACAATGACTTGCGGAAACTCACTCCCACTCGATCGTCGCCGGAGGCTTGCCGGAAATGTCGTAGACCACGCGCGAGATGCCGCGGACCTCGTTGATGATGCGGAGCGCCACCCGCTCGAGCAAGTCATACGGCAGGTGCGCCCACCTGGCGCGGTCATGAAGTCGATCGTCTCGACCGCGCGCAGCGCAATGACCTACTCGTAGCGCCGCCCATCGCCCATCACGCCGACCGAGCGGACCGGCAGGAATACCGCAAAGGCCTGGCTGACCTTGTCGTACAGGTCGGCCCGGCGCAGCTCCTCGATGAAGATTGCATCGGCGCGTCGCAGCAGCTCGCGCATTCGCCTTGCTGACCTCGCCGAGGATGCGCACGCCGAGCCCGGGGCCCGGAAACGGATGGCGGTAGACCATCGCCGTGGGCAGGCCGAGGCTGACGCCGAGCTTGCGCACCTCGTCCTTGAACAGCTCGCGCAGCGGTTCGAGCAGCTTCAGCTTCATGTGGGCGGGCAGGCCGCCGACATTGTGGTGCGACTTGATCACGTGCGCCTTGCCGGTGCGCGATCCTGCCGATTCGATCACGTCGGGGTATATCGTCCCCTGTGCCAGCCATTTGACGCCGGCGAGCTTGCCGGCCTCCTCGTCGAAGACCTCGACGAACAGGCGGCCGATGATCTTGCGCTTCTGCTCCGGGTCCGCCACGCCGGCGAGCGCGGCCAGGAACCGCTCCCCGGCGTCGACGCGGATCACGCGCACGCCCATGTGCTCGGCGAACGTCGCCATGACCTGATCGGCCTCGCCGAGGCGCAGCAGTCCGTGATCGACGAATACGCACACCAGCTGGCTGCCGATCGCGCGATGCAGAAGCGCCGCGAGCACCGAGGAGTCGACTCCGCCCGACAGCCCGAGCAGCACGGTGTCGCCGCCGACCTGCGCGCGTACCCGGCTGACGCTGTCCTCGATGATATTGGCCGTCGCCCAGCGTGCCTCGCAGCGCACGATCTCGCGGACGAAGCGGCGCAGGATCTCGCCCCCCTGCAGCGTGTGCGTGACCTCCGGATGGAACTGCAGCGCGTACAGCTGCCGCGACTCGTCGGCCATCGCGGCAATCGGCGCGTTGTCGCTGCCGGCGATCACCGCAAATCCCGGCGGCAGCGCCGTGACCCGGTCGCCATGGCTCATCCACACGTCGAGTACGCTGCGCCCCTGCGCATCGCGGTTGTCGGCAAGCCCGTCGAGCAGCGGCGAGCGGCCTGGGACGGGGCGCACCTGCGCGAAGCCGAATTCGCGGTGCGTCGAGGATTCCACGCCGCCGCCGAGCTGCGCGGCCATCGTCTGCATGCCGTAGCAGATCCCGAGCACCGGTACCCCGAGGCTGAACGCTTCGGGCGGCGCGGCGGGTCCCCTGGATTCGTAGACGGACTCGGGCCCGCCCGAGAGGATCAGGCCCTTGGGGGCGAAACGCACGATTTCCGCGGGATCGGCATCCCAGGCGAAGATCTCGCAATAGACGCCCAGGTCGCGCACGCGGCGCGCGATCAGCTGTGTGTACTGGGAACCGAAATCGAGTATCAGGATCCGATCGGCATGTATATCGGGCATCAGCCGATCCGGTAGTTCGGTGCTTCTTTGGTGATGGTCACGTCGTGCACATGGCTTTCGCGCACGCCGGCGCTGGTGATGCGCACGAACTGCGGGCGCGAACGCATCTCCTCGATGCTGCCGCTGCCGGTATAGCCCATCGCCGCGCGCAGGCCGCCGGAGAGCTGGTGCAGGATCGCGACCAGGCTGCCCTTGTAGGCAACGCGCCCTTCGATGCCTTCCGGCACGAGTTTCTCGAGCTCGGACGTGGTGTCCTGGAAATACCGGTCGCTGGAACCGTGCGACTGCGCCATCGCGCCGATCGAGCCCATGCCCCGGTAGGCCTTGTACGAGCCGCCCTGGTACAGCTCGACTTCGCCGGGCGACTCTTCCGTGCCCGCGAACAGCCCGCCGATCATGACCGTATGTGCACCGGCCGCAAGCGCCTTGGCGACGTCGCCGGAATAGCGGATGCCGCCGTCCGCGATGATCGGGACATCGGTGCCTTTCAGCGCCTTTGCCACGCGTGCAATCGCGCTGATCTGCGGTACGCCGACTCCCGCGATGACGCGTGTGGTGCAGATGGAGCCCGGGCCGATGCCGACCTTTACGGCGTCAGCCCCGCTGCGGACCAGGTCCAGCGCGGCCTCGCCGGTGACGATGTTGCCGCCGATCAGCTGCAGGTCCGGATATTTCGCCTTGATGCGCGCCACCGTGTCCAGCACGCCACGCGAATGGCCGTGCGAGGTGTCGACGACGATGACGTCGACGCCCGCCTCGCGGAGCGCCGCGACCCGGTCGAGGGTATCGGGCGCGGTGCCGACCGCCGCGCCGACGCGCAGGCTGCCGACCTCGTCCTTGCAGGCATGCGGGAATTCGGTCGCTTTCTGGAAATCCTTGACCGTAATCATGCCCTTGAGCTCATTGTCGCCCGCCACGACCAGCACCTTCTCGATGCGGTGCTTGTGCAGCAGCGCGAGCACTTCGTCCTTGGGCGCATTCTCGCGCACGGTGATCAGCCGCTCCTTGGGCGTCATGACCGTGGAGACCGCCGCATCGAGCTTGGTCTCGAAGCGCAGATCGCGGTGCGTGACGATGCCGACCACCTTCGAACCGGCGACGACGGGAACCCCGGAAATGTTCTTGGCGCGCGTCAGCTCGATGACTTGCCGTATGGTCATGTCGGGCGTGACGCTGATCGGGTCGGTGATGACGCCGCTCTCGAACTTCTTGACGCGCGCGACCTGCCGCGCCTGGTTGCCGATCGACATGTTCTTGTGGATGATGCCGATGCCGCCTTCCTGCGCGATCGTGATCGCGAGGCGCGCTTCGGTGACGGTATCCATCGCCGCCGAGATCAGCGGCAGGTTGACGCGGATCCTGCGGGTCAGCTGGCTTGCCAGGGAGACGTCGCGCGGCAGCACTTCCGAGTAGGCCGGCACGAGCAAAACGTCGTCGAATGTCAGTGCCTCTTCCAGTATACGCATAGGGTTCGCGTTCACTCGGTATGTCTTGAGAGGCGACGCATTCTACCTGTCGCCTGCGGCGCGGTAAACCGCAGTATGATGCAGCCGTGGCATTCACGACCGACAGCCCGGCCAAAACGCCTGAAAGAGACGTCTACACGGTCTCGCGGCTCAACCGCGAGGCCCGGTTGCTGCTGGAGAGAGGCTTTGGCAGCCTGTGGCTGGAGGCCGAGATCTCGAATTTCGCCAAACCATCGTCGGGCCACTGGTATTTCTCGCTGAAGGACGCGAGCAGCCAGGTGCGCTGCGCGATGTTCCGGCAACGCAATATGCTCGCCGCCCTGGTGCCCCGCGACGGCCAGAAGGTGCTGGTGCGCGCGCGCATCGGCCTGTACGAGCCGCGCGGCGAGTTCCAGCTGATCGTCGATCACATCGAGGATGCCGGCCTCGGCGCCCTGCGGCGCCAGTACGAGGAGCTGCTGGCGAAACTTGCCGCCGAGGGCCTGTTCCAGGCGGCGCGCAAGCGTCCCCTGCCCCGGCTGCCGCGGCGTATCGGCGTCATCACCTCGCCGACCGGGGCGGCGATCCGCGATATCCTGCAGGTCCTCGCGCGCCGGTTTCCGGCCATTCCAGTGCTGATCTATCCGGTCCCGGTGCAGGGCGCGCAGGCTGCCGCCGAAATTGTCGCGGCGCTCGGCCAGGCGGCGCAGCGGGCTGACTGCGACGTCCTGATACTGGCGCGCGGCGGCGGTTCACTCGAGGATCTCTGGGCCTTCAACGACGAGGTGCTGGCGCGCGCGATCGCATCCTCGCCGATTCCGGTGATCAGCGGTGTTGGCCACGAGGTCGATACGACCATTGCCGATTTTGCGGCCGACGTGCGCGCGCCGACGCCGTCGGCGGCCGCGGAAATGGTCGTGCCGGACCGCGAAGACTGGCTCAAGACCCTGCGCACCGTCGGTCTGCGCCTGTCGCAGGCCATGCAGCGCCGGCTGCTCCAGGACCGCAAGACGCTGCAGTGGCTGACCCATCGGGCTGCGCAGGTCAGCCCGACGGCGCGCCTCACCGACCAGATGCAGCGCCTCGACGACCTGGAGCAGCGCCTGGGGCGCGCGCTGCGCCAGCGGGTCAGCGACCTGCGCAACGCGTTCGCCGACGGCAGGAGCCGGCTGTGGAACGCGAGTCCCGCCGTGCAGGTGCGCGAAGCGGTCACGCGCCGTGCGGACCTGGCTGCGCGCCTGAAGGCCGCGCAGCTGGCGCTTCTGCAGCAGTGGCGCGAGCGCCTGCTGCCGCTGGTGCGCACGCTGCAGGCGGTGAGTCCGCTGGCAACACTGGACCGCGGCTACGCGATCGTCAGCATCAGCGGCGGTGCGATCCTGCGCGAGGCGAGCGCTGCGCCCGCGGGCACGCTGATCGAGGCACGCCTGGCCGAGGGCCTCATCGTCGCCAGAGTTGAGGATCCGCAGGCTTGAAGCGCTGCTGGCTACTGGCCGCGCTGCTGGTGCCGCCGATGGCGCAAGGCCTGGACCTGCCGCGGGAGAGCGCGGTGCCCGGCGGCGTCAAGCTGGTCGCGCTCGGCATCGGCGGCACTGAGGTCCCCCGCGTCGATGCCGAGGGTCATCGCGCACTGGTCGTCAACACCGGGGAGCGCTGGATCGCCGTCATCGGCATCCCCTTGTCCGCGCAGCCGGGCCGGCATGCAGCGCTGTTGCAGGGCCCTGAGGGCACTCGCCGGTTCGACTTCGAGGTCGCCGACAAGCACTACGTCACCCAGGCGCTGAGCGTGGCGCCGTCGCAGGTGGATCTGTCGGCGGCGGACCTGGCGCGGGTCGCGCGCGAGCGCATCCTGATCGACGCGGCGCTCGATCACTGGAGCGGGAAACAGCCGGATGCGCTGCGCCTCGCACAGCCGGTTCCCGGGATCCGCAGCAGCTCGTTCGGCCTGCGACGGGTATTCAACGGGCAGGCGCGCAATCCGCATACCGGCATGGACATCGCCGCATCGCCCGGCACGCCGGTGCTGGCGCCGGCCGCCGGCGAGATCGTCGCCGTCGGCAATTATTTCTTCAACGGCAACACCGTGTTCATCGACCACGGCCGCGGCTTCGTCAGCATGTACTGCCACCTGGGTGCCGTCGATGTGCGGGCCGGCCAGCAGGTCGCCGCCGGCGAGCGCATCGGCGCCGTCGGCATGACGGGCCGGGCGACCGGACCTCACCTGCATTGGGGCCTGAGCCTGGCCCACGTCTGGGTGGACCCGGCGTTGTTCCTGCCCTAAGGAGACCGGCGCAGTTACGCGGTCCCGGATACTGCTCCAGGCTCTCGCCGTGCAGCGTGATGTCGAGCCCTTCGCGTTCCTGGTCCCCGGCAACGCGCAGCCCGATCGTCAGGTCGATGAGCTTCAGAATCGCGTAGCTCGCGACAAAACCGCAGACCACCGTCGTCGACATCGGCTCCGGCCTCCTGTTCACGCCGGGCTCAGCGCAGCGACATTTCCAGCTGGACCGCATTGCCCTGCACCTTCGCCTTGTCGCTGGCGACGAGGAAGACGCGCTCCGGATCCAGCTGCGTATCGGTCAGCAGTGCGCTCTGCAGGACGCGGGCGCGCTGCTGGCCGAGCGCCAGCAAGTCGTCGTCGCTGGCCGCGACGCGGCTCTGCAGCTGCTTCTGCAGATAATCCCGGCGCGCCGCATCGGCCTCGGTCCTGCTCTTGGCTGACGCCACCGCGTCCGGATATTTCGGCTCCGCACCGAAGCCTGCCACGTACAGCGAGTGCAGCAGCGACAGCTGCGCGGCGCCGTCGAGTTGCCCAAACGGCGGCGCCACCGCACCCGGCTTCGGCTTCTGGGCCGCCTGCAGCTGCGCCGCGAACTTGGCGGCAGCGAGCGCCGGCCCATCGACGGCCGGGACCACCGCGATCGGCACCTCGATCTTGAGCTGGGGACGCTCCAGCAGCGCCTTGGCGATGGACTTGAGCTGGGCCGATGCCTGCGCATCGAGGTCGGCCGATCCCGGCTGGAAGTTGACGAATTGCAGATCGGGGCCGCCCGAGAACAGGGAACCGAGCAGTTTGAACGGCGCCGTGACGAGCTTCTCGAGGATGTTGACCAGCACCTTGCCGATGATCGGCCAGATGCGGAACTGCGGATCATCGAGCGAGCCGGTGACCGGAAGGTCCAGGTCGATGACCCCGTTGCGGTCCTTCAGCAATGCAACCGCGAGCTTCAGCGGCAGCGATATCGCATCCTTGCTCGCCGTTTTTTCGCCGAATTCCAGCTGCTCGATCCTGATGTGATGCTGTGCATCGAGCTTGCGCCCGTCCAGCCGGTAGTGCAGCTCGGTCGTCAGCTTGCCCTCGCTGATGTTGTAGCCCGCGAACTTGCCGGAATAGGGATTCATGATGCTGAGCGAGATGTTGCTGAACGTCATCGCGATATCGGTATACAGCGCCGGGCTCAGCAGGTTGAGCTGACCGGCGATCGTTACCGGCGAGAACGCGTCGACCTCGCCTTTCAGGTCGACGGTGGCTCGCGAGTCCGGCCGCGACGACAGCCCGCTGACCGAGCCATTCAGTTTCTTTATGTCGGCCGAAAAATTCGGGCTGATCGACAGGTCCGAGAAATTCACGTCGCTGTCGCCGATCTCGACCTTGTGCACCGCAATGGACATCGTTGCACCGTGCGCCGCCGGCCCCGCCGGCGGGTCGGCCTTGCGTACGCCGGTTTTCATCGCAGCGGGCTTCGCCGGCGCTGCCTTCGCAGCGGCAGGATCAGCTGCCGCGGCCGGTGCCGGCGCCGCCTTGCCCGCGCTCAACACGCGCTGCACGTTCAGGATCGAATTCGGCTCGATGATCGCCCGCGTGTACAGTTTGCGCACGGCCACGCGGTCGATCTCGAGGCGCGCCGGCTGTTGCTGGTAGGAAAAATTCTTCAGATCCAGGCTCTGCCAGTTGATGAAGTCATCGTGCAGGTCGTTGTCGACCGTGTGCAGGCCCTCGACGCCGATGGCGCCGGTGACGGCGAGCAGCGGCTTTGCGGGCCCGTAGTGCAGCTTCAGGTCGGTGGTCAGGCGGCCGGCCAGCAGCGTCATCGCCGTGAACTGCCCGATGTACGGCTGCAACGCGGTCAGCTCCACCTTCGTCAACTGAACGCCGATATCCGCCGCCAGCGGCGCGGGCGTTACGGACCCTGCGACCACGACGTGCCCGCTCGTGTTGATGCCGGCGTCGAGGCTGATCCCGACCGGCCTGGACAGGTCCAGGCTCGCGTCCTTGACATCCAGCGACAGCGGGGCCAGTGCGAACTTCGCGACCGGGCCGACGCTGCGGTCCTCGAACGCGATGCTGGCATCCTGGATGCGGAAATCCTTCAGCGAAGCATGCCAGGCGGGTCCCGCCGCCGGAGCCGGTCCCGGCGTGGCCATCGGCGCAGACGCCGCCGTGCGTGCGGGCGCAGCGGCAGAGACTGAGGTTACCGTAGCCGCCGGCGCCGGGGCGGCCAGGCGGGCCAGGTTCACGGATTTGTCCGCCTCCAGCCACGCCGACACCTGCAGGCCCTTGAACAGGACCGAGTCGACCTGCAGGTCGCGATGGACCAGGTCGAAGTGCGCAGCGCCGATGCTGATGTCGGGTGCGAGTATCCAGTCGGCATCGCCGCCCCTGAGGCGTATCCCCAAGCCCGCAATGTCGAAGCGCTTCAGGTCCACGTGCAGGTTGGTGAAGTCGTCGGCGGAAAACCGGTAATCCGCCTCGATATTGATCCGGCCCCCGCTGATCGCGAAGTTCACGCGATTCTCGATGTACTCCCAGATCGTCTTCGCCTGCAGGCCGGTCAGTTTCACCTGCCCGTCCGACTCGAGCGGCTGCACGCTCAGGTGACCATGCCACTCGATGCGCTCCTCGTTGCGCGTAGTGCCGAGGAAATCGAACAGGCCGCCCTCCGCGCTGGTGCTGAAGTCCCGCAGGTCGAATTCGATCGGCTCGATCCGCGCCGAAAACGCCGGCGAGCGGCTCGTGTCGTCATAGGACACGAGCCCCCGGCTGACCTTGAACAGGCCGATCTGGACCCGCGGCAGCGGTTGATTGGCCTTGGGCGGCTGCGGCGCCGGAGCCGCCGCGGTCCTGGGGCGCAGCTGCAGCAGGTTGACATTCCCGTCGGATGCCACGGTCGCGTGCACGAACGGCGCCTCGATGCGGATATCCCCGAAGACCAGGGCCCGGCGCCAGATCGAGGCCGCCGAGACGTTTACGGAGAAATGCTCGAACCCAAGCAGTTTTTCTCCGTTCGCGGCCGGCAGCGAGAAATCGCGCACGTCCAGCTGCAGCCGCAGGGGATTGACCTGAATTTCGCCCACCGACGGCGTGACGCCCAGCGTTTTCTGGACGTTTTCGATGAGCAGGTTGCGCACCAGGCGCGGCGCGAGGAAGAATCCGGCGAGCGTGTACAGCGCGAACAGCGCCAGCACGACGGCCAGGATCCGGGCCGTCCTTGTTTTCAAGATTTTAGCCATGGCCATCCCCCCAAGCATCCCTGCGCCGATCGCGTTCAGCCGCGGTCACGTGCCTAGTCTAGCGCTTATTGCGCTGGATCAGCCGCTTGCGTTTGCGCACCTGGCGTGGGGTTAGCGGATTCCGCTTACCGGCATAGGGATTTTCCTCGCCGCGGAACGTGACGCGCACCGGCGTGCCCATCAGGTCAAAGGCCTTGCGGTACACGTTGACCAGGTAGCGCCGGTAGGCGTCCGGCACGTGTTCGGTCTGGTTGCCGTGGATGACGATGATCGGCGGATTGCGGCCGCCCTGGTGCGCATAACGCAATTTGATCCGGCGTCCCCGCACCAGCGGCGGCTGATGGCTCTCGATCGCCGCCTTCCAGCACCCGCGTCAGCTGCGGCGTCGTCATTTCGCGCATCGCCGCGGCAAATACCTTCCTGACCGACGCGAACAATTCGCCGACGCCGCTGCCGTGGCGCGCCGAGATGAAGTGCAACGGCGCAAAATCGGCGAACGGAATGCGCTGCTCGATCTGCTGGCGAATCAGGTCGCGTTGTTCGGTCGGGATGTTGTCCCATTTGTTGATGGCGACGATCAGCGCCCTACCCTGCTCGATCACGGTGCCGAGCAGGCTCGCATCCTGGTCGGCGACAGTATCCTGGGCATCCATCACGGCAACCACCACGTGCGCCGACTCGATCGCCTGCAGCGTCTTGATGACGCTGAATTTCTCGATGGCGTCGTCGACGCGCGCGCGCCGGCGCACGCCGGCCGTGTCGATCAGCGTATAGCGCTCGCCGTCGCGTTCGAACGGAACCAGCACCGCGTCGCGGGTGGTGCCGGGCTGGTCGAATGCGACCATGCGGTTCTCGCCGAGGATGCGGTTGATCAGCGTGCTCTTGCCGACGTTCGGGCGACCGATCACGGCCACCTTGATCCCGGTCATCTCCGGGCCATCCTGCGGATCGGGCGTCAGCCCGGCCAATGCGGTCTCGAGCAGCGAAATCACGCCCTGGTCGTGCGCGGCCGCGATCGGATGCGGCTCGCCGAGGCCCAGCGCGTGAAAATCCGCCACGGCGATGTCCTGATCGAACCCCTCGGTCTTGTTGACGGCCAGGAATACCGGCTTGCCGCTGCGATGCGCGAGCCTGGCGACGAACTGGTCCTGCGGGGTCACGCCCGCGCGGCCATCGACGATGACGATCAGGCGGTCCGCCTCGCTGATCGCGCGATCCGTCTGCGCGATCATCAGGCTCTCGATCGCGTCGGCGTTCTCGACCAGGCCGCCGGTGTCCACGACGATGCAGGGAACCTCCGTACGCCGCGCAAAACCATATTGCCGGTCGCGCGTCAGGCCGGGCAGGTCCGCGACCAGCGCATCGCGCGTGCCGGTCATCGCGTTGAACAGGGTCGATTTACCGACGTTCGGCCTGCCGATTAGCGCGACGACCGGTAGCAAGGGATCTCTTTACGGCTTTGACGGCGACGACGCGCGGAAAGCCGCCAACTCGCCGGCGTCCGTCATGACGACGACCGTGTCATCGGCGGCGACGGGCGGATTCGTGACTCGGTATTTGGCGACCTGGGCCCGCGCGACCAGCGCGCCGGTCTTCTTGTCCAGCCAGTGAACATAGCCCTGGTAATCCGCGACCACGATCGCCGTGCTGGTCATCGCCGGAGTACTGAGGCTGCGCCGCTTGATCTTGTCATTGCGCCACAGTTCCGATCCGTCGCGCTGGCGCAGGGCGACGACAATGCCGTCGGCCTGCGAGATGTACACGCTCTGGCCGTCCACGGCGAGCCCGCGATTGCTCGACATGTCGTGCGCCCACCAGATCTGCCCCGAGTCGAGCGCCAGCATCGCGGCACGCCCCTGGAATCCGACCGCGTACACGTCGTCGCCGACCACGCGCACCGCCGAATCGACGTCGACCAGGCGCTCGAGCTCCGTGCGTCCGTGCGGCGAGGACAGCGTCGTATCCCAAACCGTATCGCCGTTGGCCAGCGAGACGGCCATGATCTTGCCGTTGTCGAAACCGCAGATCGCGACGTCGTGGGCAATGACCGGCGTCGCGGTGCCGCGCAGGCTCAGGCGCGGCACCTGTTGCTCGACGGACCACAGCTCCTTGCCGGTCTGCAGGTCCAGGCCGCGCAGCCGTCCGTCGACCGAGCGCAGCACGACGGCTTTTTCGCCGAGCGCCGGTGCCGACAGCAGCTCCGAATTGACCCGCACGCGCCACAGCACGCGGCCGGTGGCCTCGTCGAGAGCGACGACGTGCCCCTTGCTCGAACCGACCACGACGACGCCGCCGCCGGCGACCGGGCCGGCCGACAACGGCAGCTTCAGGCTCTTCTGCCACAGGTGCCGCCCGTTATCGAGCGCCACCGCGATCACTTCGCCCTTGTGGGACGCCGCGAACACCGTGCCGTTGTCCAGTGCCGGACCCAGTCCGAGGCGCAGCAGCATCTGCTTCTTGCCGCCCCCGATGCTGGTGCTCCAGAGTTTCTTGACGGGCAGCGTCGCCGGGAAATCGACGAGCTTTGCCGGCGGTTCGATGTCCTTGTCCTTGCTGCACCCGGCCGCGAACAGCAGGGCGGCCAGAGCGATCGCAACGGGCAGACGCATTACGGCCTGGCCTTCGGCGCGGGCGGTGCGACGCTTGCGCCAAGGTCGGCGAGCTTCAGTTCCAGCACGGCGGTCTCGGCGCTGTGCGCATCGCGGCCCTCGAGCGCGGCCTGGTACTCGCGGGTCGCGCCGGCAAGGTCCTTCTTGGCATACAGCGCATCGCCGCGCACCTCGTGGTAGAGGGGCGCGAATTTGTCCGGCGGGACGGCGGCCAGCGTGCCGATGGCCTCGTCAGGCTTGCCCTGCTCGATCAGTACGCGCGCCAGCCGCAGGCGCGCGATATGCCGCAGCTGTGCGTCCTTCGACGCGTTCATGACATGCGTCAGCGGCCCCACGGCGTTCGCCGGCAGGCCGTCGTCGACGGCCAGTCGGGCCAGCATCAGTTCGGCCTGGTCCGCGTACGGCGTCGACGGGTAGTCCTTCAGCAGCGCGGTCCCCAGGCGCCGCACGCCGGCGCGGTCGTTCGCGTCGATCGCGGAGGTCATCGCGTCGAACTGCGCCGCCGCGTTCAGCTCCTGCGCCGACCGATGGCTTTCGTAAAAGCGGTAGCCGTACACCAGCGCGGCGACGAGTATCGCGCCGGCAATGATCGGTATGCCGTTTTCGCCCGTCCAGCGCTTGATGGCTTCCCACTGTTCGTCATCGGTCAAGAGATCTTCAGCCATGATTACTCCGCATTTCCAGTCTTAAGACCCAGCAGCACGCCCAGGCGTTCGCCGGCGAGGCCAATTTGACACTCTTCCTGCGCGCTGCCGCGGCGCAGGTCCTTGATTGCGACCACCCCACGGGCTATCTCATCCTCCCCGAGGACCAGCGCATACTCGGCGCCGCTCTTGTCGGCCCGCTTGAACTGCGCCTTGAAATTGCCGCCGCCCATGTTGTACTGCAGTCGCAGCTGCGGCCAGGCCTCGCGCAGCGCCTCGGCGACCCCGAACGCGGCGAGCTGCGCGCCGTCCCCGGCGACGACCACATAGACATGCGGGCGCTGCGCCGGTGCCGCCAGCCCGAGCTTCTCCAGCAGCATGACGATGCGTTCCTGCCCCATCGCCCAGCCGATGCCGGGAGTCGGGGGGCCGCCCAGCTGGGAGACCAGACCGTCGTAGCGTCCGCCCGCGCACACCGTGCTTTGCGCGCCGAGCGAATCGCTGATCCACTCGAACACGGTGCGCGAGTAGTAATCCAGGCCGCGCACGAGACGTGGGCTGACATGATACTCGATACCCGCGTTGCGCAGCAGTTCGCACAGCGATTCGAAGTGCTGCCTCGATTCGCCGTCGAGGTAGTCGAGCATGACCGGCGCGGCGGCGATCAGCCGCTGCATGGCGGGATTCTTGCTGTCCAGGATGCGCAGCGGATTGCCGTGCAGCCGCCGCCTGCTGTCCTCGTCGAGCTCATCGGCATGCGCGCCGAAATAGGCGGCCAGCCTCTCCCGATAGCCGGCGCGCGACTCCGGCGTGCCGAGCGAATTGACGAGCAGCTTCACGTCGGTGAGGCCGAGCCGGCGCAGGATCCGCGCCGACAGCAGGATCATCTCCGCATCGATGTCCGGTCCCGCGAAGCCGAACGCCTCCGCGTCGATCTGGTGAAACTGCCGGAACCTCCCGGCCTGCGGGCGTTCGCGCCGGAACATCGGGCCCATGCACCACACGCGCAGCCGACCCTCGCGCAGCATGCCGTTAAATATCACGGCCCGCACGATACCCGCAGTCGCCTCCGGGCGCAGCGTGATGTGATCCTCGCCCTGGTCGACGAAGCTGAACATTTCCTTCTCGACGATATCGGTGAAATCGCCGATCGAGCGCTTGAACAGCTGGGTCTGCTCGATGATCGGCACGCGGAACTCGTCGTACCCGTAGGCGGCGAACACTTCGCGCGTGACGCGTTCCAGGTGCTGCCAGGCAGGCGCGGCCGCGGGTAACAGGTCGTGCACGCCGCGCAATGGCTCGATGATCCTGCTCAAGGTGTCTCCGTCACTCGCGCGTACGCGCATTTCCGGCCAGGGGCCGGATCATGCCGTCCGCCCCCGCCAGGAAGCGCGCGACGTTGCCCTTGATCATGGCGGGACCGACCGGCACCTCGCGCTCGTTGACTTCGACGCGGACCGCGCTCGCCAGGCCGAGCAGGACCCGCAGCGGCGCCCGCCCCGCCAGGGTCTTGACGCTGTTGGCCTGGCAGTGCCCGGCAAACAGCCGCCGACCGGAGCCGTCGCGCACGTCGATCCATGAAGTTGCCGCAAACGTCAGGCGCAGGTTCACGTGCCCCGCGGCCGCGACATCCGTCGGGCTGTCCGCGGCAGGCGCCGCCGGTGCGGCGGATACGGGGGCCGTGCCCATCCTCGCGCCTGCCGGTGCCGGCGCAGCATCGGCCACGGGCGCGGCGGCGCCGGGCCCGGCGACGTCGGGCTCCGCGGCCATCGACGGGTTCGCATTGTCGTCGACCGCGGAAGCGGGCACGACCTGAGCCGACGGCGCCTGGACCGCGACATGGTGTTTCCACGGACTCCACCAGAACAGCAGGAGCACCAGGATGATCGCGGCCGCGACGCTGAACTGCGCCCAGGGCAGCTTGCGGACACGGGGGGCGATGCGCATGGGGCGCGGGTTCTGGCGCATCGACGGCTGCGGGGCCGGCTCCGCACTGCCGCCTTGCGGCTGGGCCGCCCGGCCCTCCTCGACGCTCAGGCCCAGCAGCCGCAGATACTTGCGCAGGTGTCCCCTGGCATAGACCACGGGGACGCTGTGCTCGTACGAATCGTTTTCAAGCGCCTCGACGACGGTCCTGTCGAGCCGCAGATCATCGGCGACCTTCTGGATCGTGAGCCCCTGGCGCTCGCGTTCGCGGCGAAGCTGCGACCCGGCGGATTCGCTCGACTGGCTCATCGGGGAGGCACGGACTGCAGCGCGCGCGCCTGCGGGGAATCCGGGAACTCCTTCTGCAGACGGCGCACGTAATCCGCGGCGCTCGCCTCGTCGCCGAGCTTGCGTTGTGCCTTGACTCCGAGCCACAGGATGTCCGGATTCGCCGGATTGGCCCGCAGGAAGCGCTGCACGATCAGCACCGCCTGTTCGGTATCGCCTTTCTCGAACACCAGGTCGCCGAGCTGCAGCAGCGACTCCGGCATGGTCGGCCGGATCGACAGCGCCTGGCGGAAGTAATTCTCCGCCGCGAGGTCGTTCGTTCCGCGCAGGCACACGCCCGCGTTCAGGTAGGCAACCTCCGGCGTCTGGTACGCAGGATTGTGGATCACCTTCAGGAACAATGCCTCGCCTTCATCGGCACGGTGCCGCCGGCACAGGTAGCCCGCGTAGTTGTTCTGGATGTTCGGATCGTTCTTGCCGAGCTTCGCCGCCGCTTCGAACGCGCGGTCCGCCCGTCCGGTCTCCTCGAGGCGCTCATAGACGAGCCCGGCGGTCATCTGCGCATTCGCGCTGCGCGGATCCTGCGACAACGCGCGCTCGGCGAACTCGCGTGCGGTCGTCAGCTTGTCGAGCCTCATGTACTCGATCGCCAGCTGTTCGTTGATGATCGCGGCCTGTTCCGGCGACTTGCCCGGAGCCAGTTTCGTCTGCGTCGGTGCGCACGCATCGACACCTGCGCACATCATCAGCACGAATCCCACCGCTGCCAGTCTGTTCATCGAACCTCCGCCATCGTTCTCGCGTCCGCCGTAAGCTTGGTGCCCATCCGCGAAATGGTGCGGTCCTTGACCCGGCCGGCCAGCTGCCCGCATGCCGCGTCGATGTCATCACCGCGCGTCTTGCGGATCGTCGCTATGACGCCGTGGTCATTCAGGATGTCGCGAAACCGCACGATCGCCGCGGCGCCGGAACGGCGGTAGCCGGTGCCGGGGAACTCGTTGAACGGGATGAGGTTGAGCTTCGCGGGCCGCCCCCGCAGCAGGCGCGCCAGTTCCCGGGCATGTTCCGCGGCATCGTTGACCCCGTCGAGCATCACGTATTCGAACGTGACGCTGCGGCCATTCTGCTCGCTCGATGTAGTGCCAGCAGGCCTCGAGCAGCTCGGCGATCGGATGCAGGCGGTTGATCGGCACGAGCTGATCACGCAGCTCATCGTTCGGCGCATGCAGCGAGACCGCCAGCGCCACGTTGCACTCCTCCGCGAGCCGGTAGATCTGCGGCACCAGCCCCGAGGTGCTCAGGGTCACGCGACGCCGCGACAGATCGAAGCCCAGGTCGTCCATGAAGATGCGCATTGCCGGCACGACGTTGCGGAAGTTGGCGAGCGGCTCGCCCATGCCCATGAGCACGATGTTGGTGATCGCGCGGCCATCAGGACGGAAGCTTGCCAGCTCGCGATGCGCGAGCCATACCTGGCCGACGATCTCGGCCACGCTGAGGTTGCGGTTGAAGCCCTGCTGCGCGGTCGCGCAGAACGAACAGTCCATCGCGCAGCCGACCTGGGTGGAGATGCACAGCGTGCCGCGGTCCGGCTCCGGGATGTACACCGTCTCGATTGCCTGGACCTCGTCCATGCGCAGCATCCACTTGCGCGTGCCGTCGCTCGAGACCTGCTGCGTGACGATCTCGGGCACCGCTATCCTCGCGACGGTCCCGAGCTCGGCGCGAAAGTCCCTGGCGAGGTCGCTCATCGCCGCAAAATCCGCCGCGCCGCGCCTGTAGATCCATTTCATCAGCTGGCGGGCGCGAAAAGGCTTCGCGCCCAGCCGCTGGGCCACGAACGCCTCGAGCTCCGCGCGCGGCAAGCCGAGTAGGTTCACGCGTTCACCTGCCACTTTTTGCACGCCCCCGACAGATGGATCTGCGCGGTACGCTAGCGCGTACGCGGGCAGATCTCGATTTCGCGAAAGAAGAACGCGATTTCCCGCACTGCCGTGTCCGCGGCGTCCGAGCCGTGCACGATGTTCTCGTCGATGCTGCTGGCCAGGTCGGCGCGGATCGTGCCCGGCGCCGCCTTCTTCGGGTCCGTCGCGCCCATCACCTCGCGGTTCCTGGCGATGGCCCCCTCGCCTTCGAGCACCTGGACGATGACCGGGCCCGACGTCATGTAGCGCACCAGGTCGCGAAAGAACGGACGCTCGCGGTGCACGCGCGTAGAAGGCCTCGGCCTCGGACTGGGACAGGTGCAGCATGCGCGCCGCCATGATGCGCAGGCCCGCCTTCTCGAACCGGCGATAGACCTCGCCGATCAGATTGCGGGCTACGCCGTCGGGTTTGACGATGGACAGGGTGCGTTCAACTGGCATACGGACCTCGGAAAGCTGGGTGAATGGCTGCCCCTGGCTGGGGGCGACAAAGACTTGGCAGTTTAACCGAGGATCGATGACCAAGCAATCGATTGCGGCACCGAAGTGCCTGTATTACTTGGAAAAAAACGCGGGGCGGCCCGCCGGCGCGCGGCCGCTCAGACGTTGAAGCTCTCGCCGCAGCCGCATTCACCCTTGGCTTTCGGGTTCTGGAACTTGAACGCCTCGTTCAGCCCCTGTTTGACGAAGTCGACGACGGTGCCGTCGATCAGCGGCAAACTACCTCTGTCGACGATCACCTTGACGCCGCCGGCCTCGAATACTTCGTCGTCCGGCAGCACCTCGTCCGCATAATTGACGACGTAGGCAAAGCCCGAACAGCCGGTTTTCTTGATGCCGAGGCGCAGGCCGACGCCGGCGCCGCGCTTCTGCAAATGGGTTCTGACCCGATCTGCCGCCGAATCCGTCAAGGAAATTGCCATAGACTCACGCCCTCCGCCGCAGCACCCGAACCGACGCTGCATTCATAGCACGCAATGCCCGTCGGCGCACGTGCCTAGGTAGCATTTTGCGCACTGCGTGGCAACCCGGACCCGGCAGCCATTGCGGCAATCCACGCGTCTTCGACAACCAGCAGCCGTCCGAGTTTCTCGGTCGGCACCCCGAAGCGCTGCTGCAGCGCCTGCACCGCTTCGGGCAGCGCGGGTCCGACGCTGCGCCCCGGCGCCTGGCCGACGAGCCAGTCGGCCACCGCGATCGTGTGCGGGCAGCCGAACGCGAGGAAACGCGCCTCCGCGACGCCGACCGCGCCGTCGGGTTGCCGGCAAAGGCGCAGGTCGAACTGCACCCAGGTTCCCTGCGCGACGCTGCCGGCGGCGCCACGGGCGACATCGGCGCCGGCCAGGGTACCCGCTCCGGCAGCCTGCGAAAAATGCCGGCGCGTGATCTCGCTGTAGCTCACTGCCCGCCGATCCTGCGCAGGCGCCGTACCGCCGATGCAACGGCGGCGATTGCCGCATCGATGTCCGACTCGCTCGTGAACCGCCCCAGGCCGAAGCGCAGGCTGCTTTCGGCCAGGCGTTCGCTGCGACCCAGCGAACGCAGCACATAGGAGGCTTCGCTGGTCGCGGATGCACAGGCTGAGCCGCTGGAGACCGCGATCGATTCGCGCACCGCGGCCATCAGGCTCTCGCCTTCGACGCCCTCGAACGACACATTCAGCAGCTGCGGCACCGTGCAGTCGCCGGGGCCATTGCGCAGGACCCCGCCGAGCGCGCCGATCCCTTCCCAGAGGCGCTCGCGCAGCGCCGCAATGCGCTGCGCTTCCGCCGGCAGCTCGCGCGCCGCCAGTTCGAACGCGGCCCCCATGCCGGCCAGCTGGTGCGGGGCGAGCGTGCCGGAGCGCAGGCCGCGTTCCTGACCGCCGCCGAACTGCCGCGCCTCGAGCCGCACGCCGCGGTCCGGCGAAACCAGCAGGGCACCGGCGCCCTTCGGTCCATACGCCTTGTGCGCCGACAGCGACATCAGGTCCGCGCCCAGGGCGCTGAAGTCGAGCGCCACCTTGCCCACGCTCTGCGCGGCATCGACGTGCAGCCGCGCACGGCCGTGCCGTGCGCACAGCGCAGCGACCGCGCCGATGTCCTGGATCACGCCGGTTTCATTGTTGACGTGCATCAGCGACACGAGGACCGTGTCGTCCTGCAACGCCGCCGCGACCTGGTCGGGCGCAACGATGCCCGCGGACCCGGGTTCCAGGTAGGTCACGCGCCAGCCGCGCCGCTCGAGTTCGCGGCATGGATCCAGCACGGCCTTGTGCTCGGTGCGCGCGGTGACGACATGCCGGCCCTGCCTCGCGTAATACGCGGCGACGCCGAAGATCGCCAGGTTGTTCGCCTCGGTCGCTCCGGAAGTCCACACGACGGCGGGGTCCGGGGCGCCGACCGCCGCGGCAACCTGCGCACGCGCGTGCTCGACGATCCCGCTGGCCCGTTCCCCGAAACAATGCGTCACGGATCCCGGATTGCCGAACGTGTCGGCGCCGGTCAGCACCTGCATCATCACGGCGGCAACGCGCGGATCGACCGGAGTCGTGGCCGCGCAGTCCAGGTACGCCGGCAGCGTCATCGCCGGCCCTGGATCGCGCCGAGGATGCCGCGCAGGATGTTCAGCTCGTTGCGATCGAGCCCGGCGCGGTTGAACAGGCGCCGCAGCCGCTCCATCAGGTGCCCGGTGCGATCCTCGAACTGCACCTCGTGCAGCACCTGCGCCAGGTGAGCGTAGAAATATTCGAGCTCGGCGCCTGCGGCGAGCGGCGCCTCCAGCTGCGTGTGCGACCGCGGCTGCTCGCGCGCCACCAGCAGCTCGTACGCCAGCAACTGCACCGCCATCGCCAGGTTCAGCGAACAGTAGTCCGGATTCGCCGGGATGCGCACCAGCACGTTGCAGTGCTGCAGGTCCTCGTTCGCGAGGCCGTAACGTTCCGAACCGAACAGCAGCGCGGCTCGCGTCGCGGGTTCCATCGCGGCGATCCGGCCGGCCAGCTCGCGCGGCGTCGCAAACTCCCAGTGATACGAACGCGGCCGCGACGTCGTCGCCGCGACATAGCCGCAGTCGGCGAGCGCGGCCGGGACGCTGTCGACGACGACCGCGGCGGCGAGCACGTCCTCGGCGCCCGCGGCGAGCGCGGTGGCCTGTTCGTGCGGAAAAGCCCGCGGCCGCACCAGCACCAGGTCCGACAGGCCCATGTTCTTCATCGCGCGCGCGACCGAGCCGATATTGCCCGGATGGCTGGGGTCTGTGAGGACGATGCGAACCTGGGCGCTCATGCTCTGTTATTCTAGCGCCCCCATATGCAGCCACTGCTCAATATTGCCATCAAAGCGGCGCGTCGCGCCGGCGACCTCATCGTGCGCAGCCTGCCCAGGCTCGACTCGATCAAGATCGACAGCAAGGGCCGCAACGACTTCGTGACCGACGTCGACCGCAAGGCCGAAGCGGAAATCATCGCGACGGTGCGCCGCAGCCACCCCGACCACGCCTTCCTCGCCGAGGAAAGCGGCAGCAGCGGCAGCGGCGAATGGGTGTGGATCATCGACCCGCTCGACGGGACAACCAATTTCCTGCACGGCTTTCCGCAGTTTTCCGTGTCGATCGCGGTCCAGCACAGGGGCCGGCTGCAGCAGGCGGTCGTCTACGATCCGCTGCGCCAGGAACTGTTCACCGCGTCGCGCGGCGAAGGCGCCCAGCTCGAGGGCCGGAAGATGCGCGTCAGCACCCAGCGCACGCTGGAAGGTTCGCTGCTCGGGACGGGCTTTCCGTTCAGGGCGAACGATACCTGCATGGACGAATACCTGGCGATGCTGAAGGTCCTGATGGGGACCGCGGCCGGAATCCGCCGGCCAGGCTCGGCCGCGCTGGACCTGGCGTACGTCGCCGCCGGACGGCTCGACGGATTCTGGGAATTCGGGCTCTCGGCATGGGACACCGCCGCGGGCACCCTGCTGATCCAGGAAGCGGGCGGCCGCGTCGGCACGCCGGCCGGGGACGAGTACGCGCTGGGCAGGAACATCGTCGCCGGCAACCCGAAGGTCTATGAAGGCCTGCTGGCCGCGATCGGACCGCTGACGCCGGCCGCGCTGCGCTGCTAGGCGCTGCGCTGCTACGGGCTGCGCTGCCAGGCGCTGCGCGCCGCCGCTAGACCTTGCTGGGCGCCGCCCCGCGGCCGTAGCCTTCGGACTCGTTGCGCGCCCGCAGCCGGCTGTGGCGGAAACCGTACGCGAAATACACCGCGAAGCCGATCACGCTCCAGATCACCAGGCGCAGCCAGGTCGCCGAAGGCAGGCCATAGGCCATCGCCGAACAGAACAGCACCCCCATGACCGACACGAACCAGATGCCCTGGACCCGGAACGGGCGCGGCAGATCCGGACGCGTGTAGCGCAGCACCAGCACGCCGACGCAGACGACGATGAACGCGACCAGCGTGCCGATCGACACCAGCTCGCCGAGTATGCCGATCGGAAACAGGCCGGCGAAGGTCGCGGCGAGCATGCCGGTGAGCAGCGTCGAAACATGCGGCGTGCGGAACGTCGGATGGATCCTGCCGAGGAACCCGGGCAGCAGGCCGTCGCGCGACATCGTCAGCCAGATGCGCGCCTGCGGGATGATCATCGTGATGATCACCGAGGTCAGGCCCGCACAGCGCGCCCCAGATGACCCAGGCCGACAGCCACGGCAGCTGCGGATGCGATTCGAGCGCGACCGCAACCGGCGCCGCATCGTTCAGCTGCCTGAACGGCACCAGCCCGGTCATCACGCTCGACATCAGGATGTACAGCAGCGTGCAGATCGCGAGGCTGCCGAGCATGCCGATCGGCATGCCGCGCTGCGGGTTCTTTGCTTCCTGCGCACACGGTCGAGACGCCGTCGAAGCCGATGTAGGCGAAGAAGATGATCGCCGGCGGCCTGCAGGATGCCGCTCCAGCCGAACTGGCCGATAGACGCCGGTGTTAGGCGGGATGTACGGATGCCAGTAGCCGGGTTGACGTAGATCGCGCCGAAGCCGATCACCGCGAGCACGATCGCAGACCTTGATCGCGACGATGATCGTGTTGACGAATGCGCTGATTCCTTGATGCCCTTGTAGCAGAGCGCCGTCACGACGGCGACGATGAAGATCGCCGGCAGATTCAGGAACGCGCCGGTGCTGGTGCATCTCGTAGCCAGTCGCGCCGGCCTCGAACGGCGCCGACGTCAGCGAGGCCGGGATGAAGTTGATGCCGTAGTGCTCGAGCAGCTTGACGAAATAGCGGCTCCAGCCGACCGCGACCGTCGAGGCCGCCATCATGTATTCGAGGATCAGGTTCCAGCCGACGAACCAGGCGACGAACTCGCCGAGCGTCGCGTAGCTGTAGGCGTAGGCGCTGCCGGCGACCGGCACCATCGCCGCGAATTCGGAGTAGCACAGGCCGGCGAACATGCAGCCGATGCCGGCGATGATGAACGAGATCACGATGGCGGGCCCGGCGTGCTGGGCTGCCGCGAGACCGGTCAGCACGAAGATGCCGGTGCCGATGATGCCGCCGATGCCGAACGCGATCAGCGACGGGATGCCGAGGGCGCGAGCCAGCCCCTTCGCGGCCGCCTCCTCGTGGTAATCGGAAATCGGCTTGGTCGCCAACAGCTCCTTCATGCCCATGTCGTGCACCCGCCTGGCCAAAGGGGTTAATCCCGGTGCCCGACTGTAACAGGCGTCAGGGCAGGCCGTCGACTTCCTCGGGCTTGGTCAGCTTGCGCTCCAGAAGGTCGTCGCTGCGCAGCCCGAAATCCAGCGCGATCGCCGCGGATATGTAAATTGACGAATAAGTGCCGGCGAGGATGCCGATCACCAGCGCCGCGGAGAAGCCGTGCAGCGTCTCGCCGCCGAAGATCAGCAGCGCGACGACGACCAGCAGCGTCACCAGCTTGGTCATCAGGGTACGCGACAGCGTCTGGTTGATCGACTCGTCGATGACCTGCGCGATGGTGAGCTTGCGGGCATTGCGCGCGCGCTCGCGGACGCGGTCGAAGACGATGACGGTATCGTTCAGCGAATAGCCGATCACCGCCAGCACCGCCGAGATCGCGGTCAGGTCGAAGGTCATCTGCGTCACCGCGAAGAACCCGAGCACGCAGATCGGGTCGTGCAGCACCGCGAGTATCGCGCCCATCGCCAGCTTCGGCGTGAAGCGCAGCAGCACGTAGATCGCGATCAGCACCAGCGTGGCCACGAGCGCCCACGCGCCCTTGACGAACAGCTCCTGGCCGACCTGCGGGCCGACCACCTCGGTGCGCTGCAGCTTCACGCCCGCATCGATCCCGTGGAACACCTCGAGGATGCGCGCACCGACCTGCTCGCCGCGGACGTTCGGATCCGGCGGCAGGCGCACGAGGATGTCGCGCGAGCTGCCGAAGGCCTGCACCTGCGCGCCGGCGACGCCGGCCGTGCCGAGCGCTGCGCGCAGGTTCTCGATGTTCGGGGCCTGCGGAAAGTTCGTCTCGACGACGACGCCGCCGGTGAAGTCGATGCCGAGGTTCAGGCCGCGAACGGCCACCAGCGCCAGCGAACCGACGATCAGCATGGCCGACAGCCCGTACCACACCTTGCGGGTGTTCATGAACGGGAAGCGCGTGACCTTGTGAAAAAATTCCATGTGCTTTGGTTTCCGCTGTTACCGGCTAGATCGACAGTCGATCGAGCTTGCGCCTGCCGCCGTAGATCAGCTGCACGATCGCGCGGCTGCCCATCAGGGACGTGAACATCGAGGTTGCGATGCCCAGCACCAGAACGACGGCGAATCCGCGCACCGCGCCGGTGCCGAAAAGCCACAGCACGATGCCGGCGATCAGCGCCGTGACGTTGGAGTCGGCGATTGCCGAGAAGGCCCGCTCGAAGCCCGCCGTGATCGCCGCCCGCGGCGAGACGCCGTTGCGCAGCTCCTCGCGGATGCGCTCGTAGATCAGGATGTTCGCGTCCACCGCCATGCCGACGGTCAGCACCATGCCGGCGATGCCGGGCAGCGTCAGCGCGGCGCCGACCAGCGACAGCAGCGCGGTCAGCAGGATCACGTTGGCAATCAATACGATGTCGGCGACGAGGCCGAACACCTTGTAGTAGACGGCCATGAACAGGAACGCGGCCAGCATGCCGAACACCATGGCATTGCGGCCCTTGTCGATGTTGTCCTGGCCCAGGCTCGGGCCGATCGCCCGTTCCTCGACCGCGGACAGCGGCGCCGCCAGGCCGCCGGCGCGCAGCAGCAGCGCGAGCTCGCGCCCCTCGATCGGGTTGACGCCGGTGATCTGGAAGCTGTTGCTGAAGACGCCGCGTATGGTCGCGCGGTTGATCACTTCCTCGGTCACGCGGTCGACGTCGATGCCTTCGGCGTTCTTCTCGCGCGAGCGGTCGATAAAGACGACCGCCATCAGGTGGCCGATGTTTTCCTGGGTGTTCTTCAGCATCTTCGCCGCGCCGCGGCTGTCGAGGCTCACGGACACGGCGGGACCGTCCTGCGTGTTCGGCTGGAACGAGGCGTCGGTGAGCTGGTCGCCGGTCACGACCACTTCGCGCTGCAGCAGCACCGGCTGCTTCTCGCGCGTGTAATACAGTTTGGAGCCGAGCGGCACATGCCCGCTCGTCGCCGCTTCCAGCGGATTGTTGGTCTCGTCGACCATGCGGAATTCCAGCGTCGCGGTCTTGCCGAGGATCTTCTTCACCTCGGCGGAATTCTGCAGGCCGGGCAGCTGGATCGCGATCTGGTCCACTCCCTGGCGCGCGACCTGCGGCTCGGACACGGCCAGTTCCGGGCTGTTCAGGCGGTTGCGCAGGATCACGATGTTCTGCTGGACCGCGTAGTCCTGGCGTTCCTTGATCTGCGCCGCGCCGAGCGTCACCTGCAGCGCGGGGACGCCGCCCACGCTGGTGTCGGCCAGGATCAGGCTGCGGTTATCCGCGAGGATCGCCGCCTTGCCCTTCGCGAAGCTGTCGCCATCGTGAAACAGCACCGTAACGCGGTTGCCGGGATAGTCGACCGTCACGTCCTGGTACGGCACGCGGGCATTGCGCAGCGAGGCGCGGAAATCCTGCTCGTAATGATCGAGCAGCTGGCGCACTGCACCGGCGACGTCGACCTGGTACACGAGATAGACGCCGCCGCGCAGGTCGAGGCCGAGCTTCAGCGGATTCAGCCCCAGGTTGCGCATCCATTCCGGCACGCGCGACGCCTGGGACAGCGCGATCGTGAATTCATGGGGGCGACCATCGCCGATGATGTCGCGCGCCTTCAGCTGATCCTGCTTGCTCGCGAAACGCAGCGTCAGGCGGCCCTGGTCGAGGAACGCGCCGGTATCGGAAACGCCCTTTTCCTTCAGCAGGCTCTCGACCGAGATGCGGTCGCCCGGGAGCACGGCCGCCCGGTCGCGCGCCAGCTGCAGCGCGTTTTCCTCGCCGAACAGGTTCGGCAGCGCGAGCAGGATGCCGAACAGCAGCGCCAGCGCGACCAGCGCGATCTTCCAGCGCGCGTAGGCGATCATGCGCTCGCGGACCGTGCCCTTGGGCAGCACCTGGGCTACCTGGATCTTCTGCAGCTTGACCGACACGCCGCTGGCGATCTCGAGCGTCAGGTACTGCTCGCCGACCTCGGTGACCTTGCCGAGGATCCCGCCGGTCGTCACGATCTCGTCGCCGGCGGCGATCTTCGACAGCATCTCGCGCTGCTCCTTCGCACGCTTGTTCTGCGGACGGATCAGCAGGAAGTAGAACACCACCAGCAGCAGCACGGGCAGCAGCATCGCCTGCAGCATGCTCTGGCCGCCGGATGCGCCGGCGGCCTGCGCCTGCGCCGTATTAATGAGGAAATCCATAGGGTTACATCCGTTTTTGCGGCGCCTGCCGCGTTTGTTCAGCCGCATTATTATACCGATTCAGGCTGCAGTTGCGCGTAGAAGTCGGCGCGATAGGCCGCAAAGCCGCCCGGCGGCGATCGCCGCGCGCATCTCCGCCATCAGGCGCTGGTAGAAATACAGGTTGTGGATCGTGTTGAGCCGCGCTGCCGAGGATCTCGCTGCATCTGTCCAGGTGGCGCAGGTAGCTGCGGCTGTAGTTGCGGCAGGTATAGCAGCGGCAGCCGGTCTCGATCGGGCCGGTGTCGCGCGGTGTGCACGGCATTGCGGATGTTGATGACGCCGGCGCGCGTGAACAGGTGGCCATTGCGGGCATGGCGCGTCGGCATCACGCAATCGAACATGTCGATGCCCCGCGCGACGCCCTGCGACGATGTCCTCGGGCCGACCCACGCCCATCAGGTAGCGCGGCTTGTGGCGCGGCAGCTGCGGCAGCAGTACGTCGAGCACGCGGTCGCGCTCCTCCTCGCTCTCGCCGACGGCAAGGCCGCCGACCGCGAGCCCGGCGAAGCCGATCTGCTCGAGCGCCGCCAGCGACTCCAGGCGCAGATGCCCGTAGCATGCCGCCCTGCACGATGCCGAACAGCGTGCCGGGCGGCGCATCGCGGTGATAGTGCGCGGTGACTGCGCAGCGCCCAGCGCATCGAGCGTTCCATCGATTCGCGTGCTTCGGCCTCGGTAGCCGGGATACGGCGTGCATTCGTCGAAGCTCATCGCGATGTCCGAGCCCAGCACGCGCTGCACGCGCATCGATTCCTCCGGCGACAGGAACACCTGGCTGCCGTCGACCGGGGAGCGGAAGCTGCACGCCCTCCTCGCTGATCTTGCGCAGTCTCCGCGAGGCTGAACACCTGGAAGCCGCCCGAATCGGTCAGGATGCGGCCGCGCCAGCGCATGAAGCCATGCAGGCTCGCCATGCGCGGCGATGACCTCGAGTCCGGGCCGCAGCATCAGGTGAAAGGTATTGCCGAGGACGATCTGCGCGCCGAGCCCGACGAGCTCCTCCGGCGTCATCGCCTTGACCGTGCCGTAGGTGCCGACCGGCATGAAGGCCGGGGTCTCGACGCTGCCGCGCGCGAACTGCAGCCGCCCGCGCCGCGCCGCGCCGTCGCTCGCCAGCAGCTCGAACCGCAGGCGCGCCGGGACACTCATCGGGCACCAGGCTGTCGGCTCGCGGCGTCAGGAACATGGCATCACCGTAGCTGAAAAAACGGTAGCGCGCGCGCACCGCGTGCGCGTAGGCGGCAGCACCGCTTCGCGGCCGGCGAAGGCCGCGCACCAGCATCAGCAGCGTCGACTGCGGCAGATGGAAATTCGTCAGCAGCGCGTCGATGACGCGGAAGCGATAGCCGGGCCGGATGAACAGCGTGGTCTCGCCGCTGCACGGCGCGCAGGCTCGACCCCGCCGGCTCAGGGCCGCGGACTCGAGCGCAGCGCACGACCGTGGTGCCGACCGCGACCACGCGCCCGCCGGCAGCGCGCGTGCGCCGCGATCGCCGCCAGGTCTCGCGCGGCACCACGTACGCGCTCGGCGTGCATGACGTGCGCTCGATGTCGCTCGGCCGCGCAGCGGCTGGAACGTGCCGGCCCCGACGTGCAGCGTGACCATGGCGTGGCGCACGCCGCGCTGCGTCCAGCGCCGCCAGCAGCGCCGCGTCGAAATGCAGGCTCGCGGTCGGCGCCGCCACCGCGCCGGGCGCGCGCGCCCAGATGCTCTGGTAGCGCTCGCGGTCGCAGCGCGTCGGCCGCGACGCGCGATGTACGGCGGCAGCGGCACGTCGCCGTGCGCCTCGAAGAACGCCAGCGCGCTCGGCCGAGAATTCGAGCCAGAACAGGTCTCCGTCGCGCCGCGCCATGCGCGCGGTCTGCGCCGCCCGGCAGGTCTGCAGTGCATGCCGACGCGCAACCGCCTTGCTGTCGCGCAGCTGCACCAGCGCGCGTGCTCGCGCAGGGCCCGCTCGAGCAGCAGCTCGATGCGCCCGCCGGTCGGCTTGCCCGCCGCAGACGCGCGCCGGTATCACCCGCGTGTCGTTGAACACCAGCAGATCGCCGCTCGCCAGCAGCATCGGCAGCTCGCTGATGCACAGGTCCCGGTAGTCGCCGCTCGCCCGTCGAGCGCCAGCAGCCGGCTGGCCGTGCGCACCGCGCGCGGCGCCTGCGCGATCAGTTCTCGGGGCAGCTCGTAATCGAAGTCGCCGCGTGCAGGGTGCGCGGTACTACCAAGACCGGATCGCTTATACTGCCGCCAGATGGGCACGCCCGGACGGCGGACTGGTAGACTCGCCGGACTCGAAATCCGGTGGTGGTGACACCGTGTGCGTTCGATTCCCTCTCCGGGCACCAGCAGCCTCAACCACTCGATGGGGACGAAGCCTTGAAATTCTGCAGCGACTGCGGCGCCGCTGCGGCGCTGCAGATCCCGCCGGGCGACCACCTGCCGCGCTCCGTCTGCCCGGCCTGCGGCAGGGTGCACTACGAGAATCCGCGCCTCGTGGTCGGCTGCGTGCCCGAGATGGGAGCAGCGCATCCTGCTGTGCCGTCGCGCCATCGAGCCGCGCACGCGGCTTCTGGACCACGCCGGCCGGTTTCATGGAGAACGGCGAGACGCTGCAGGCTGCGGCGGCCCGCGAATCGCTCGAAGAGGCCGAGGCGCAGGTCGAGATCGGCTCGCTGCTGTCCGTCGCCAACGTGACTGCACGCCAGCCAGGTGCACGTGATGTTCCGCGCCCGCCTGCTGCAGCCGGAATTCTCGCCCGGCGCCGAGAGCCAGGAGGTCGGCCTGTACCCGGAGGAGGAGATTCCCTGGGAGGATATCGCCTTCCCGAGCAGCGAGTTCGCGCTGCGCTGCTTTCTCGAGGACCGCGCCCGCGGACGCGAGGATCATCACGTCACCGAACTGAACCTGAGGCCCGCCAGGTACCGCCAGCCGGTGACGCTCGGCCGCGCCGGCACAATAGCGGACCCGGCGTTTCCATGCTGCGCCCACTGTAAATCGAACGGGTAAGCAATGACTTTTGTGGTGACGGAAAACTGCATCAAGTGCAAGTACATGGACTGCGTCGAGGTCTGCCCGGTGGACTGCTTCCACGTAGGCCCGAACTTCCTGGTCATCGACCCCGACGAGTGCATCGACTGCACGCTGTGCGAGCCGGAGTGCCCGGCCGAGGCGATCTTCTCCGAAGAGGATATGCCCGCGGGCCAGGAAGAGTTCAAGCAGCTAATGCGGAGCTGGCCAAGAAGTGGCCGGTCATCACCGAGAAGGGCGAGGCGCCGGCGGACGCCAAGGAGTGGGAGGACGCCCGGACAAGCTCAAGCTGCTGGAGCGCTAACGCCGCAGCGAGCTGCAGATCCTTGATCTGCTGCACGAGGTCGTGCGCCGGCAGGTACCCGGAGATCAGGTCGCCCGACCTCGGTGACGATCGCGGGGGTGCCGCGCACGCCGATGCTGAGGCCGAGGTCGTATTCATGGTCCACCGGCGTCGCGGCGCAGATCTTCGAGGTATCCAGGCCGCGCCCAGCTTGGCGCGCGTCAGCGCGTCGTTGCGATCGGCCGAGCACCAGACCGGCTCGGCCTTGTGCCAGCTTTCGGTCTCCGGCCCGGTGCGCGGAAAGAACACGTAGCGCACGCGCACGCCGAGCTTGTTGATCTCGGCGATCTGGCTGTGCAGCTTGCGGCAGTACTGGCAATCGACGTCGGTGAACACGGTGATCGTGTAGCGCGGATTGTCCGGCGAGAATATCACCATCTGGGATTCCGGCACCGCGCCGATCAGCGCGGCGCGCACCTGCGAGCGGCGGGCCTCGGTGAGGTTCTGGCGCGAACCCATGTCGTAGATGTTGCCGTCGATGAAAAACTTGCCGTCGGCGGTCATGTAACTGAGCTCCGCACCCTGCATGAACTCGAACAGGCCGGGAATGGGCGCCGGGCGCAGGTCCTCGAGCTTCGAGCCGGGCGGCAGCCGCTTCAGCAGCGCGATGCGCGGATCGGCGACGTCCTCGGCCCACGCAGCGCCGCACTGCAGCGCAGTCAAGGCGGCAAGCGCGCACAGCACGGCAACGGATTTGAGGTTCATCAACGGCTCCTGGCGACGGACGCACTCTGTGGGACTGCGCCGTGGCGCAGAGGTTCCGCGCATTCTATCCCAGGGCGGCGGACCTAGCCGCGCGGATGATGCTGCGGAATGCAGCTCTTTGAGGCGCTCGCGCGCGACGTGGGTATAGATCTGCGTCGTCGACAGGTCGCTGTGCCCGAGCAGCATCTGCACCACGCGCAGGTCCGCGCCGTGATTCAGCAGATGCGTCGCGAAGGCGTGGCGCAGCGTGTGCGGCGACAGTTCCCGATCGACGCCGGCCTTCTTCGAGTAACGCTTGATGATGTGCCAGAACGCCTGGCGCGTCATCCGGTCGCCGCGGCGGGTCGGGAACAGGTAATCGGTCTGCCGCTCCAGCAGGATCTCGGCGCGCGGCCCCTGCATGAATTGCTGCAGCCAGCCGACCGCTTCCTCGCCGAGCGGAATCAGGCGCTCGCGATTGCCCTTGCCGATGACGCGGATCACGCCCTGGTTCAGGTTGACCTGGTTGAGCTTGAGGCTCACGAGCTCCGACACGCGCAGGCCGGTCGCATAAAGCACCTCGAGCATGGTGCGGTCGCGGTGACCCAGCGGATCGGTCACGGACGGCGCCTGCAGGAGCGCGTCGACCTCGGCCTCGGTCAGGGACTTCGGCAGTGAGCGGCCGATCTTCGGCATCGCGATCTGCGCGGTCGGGTCGTCCGCGAGCAGCCCGTCGCGAACCATGAATCGAAAGAACCGGCGGAAGCTGGACAGCTGGCGGGCGGTCGAACGGGGCCGGGAACCGCCCTCCACGCGCGCCGCGATGAATCCGAGCAGTTCCGGCGCGGGTCGCTTTCAGCAGGGCGCTGTCGCTGCTCGGCGAGCCAGCGGCCGAGCGCCGCCAGGTCGGCGCGGTAGGCCGCCAGCGTATTGGCCGACAGGCCACGCTCCATCCAGACCGCGTCGAGGAACCGCTGCAGGGCAGGATCGGTCATCTCCTTGACCTCCGGCTTGGCCGGCGAGGCCACCGTAGCCGAAGTGCGTGTATAAACCGAACGTTTTAGGACAGTCGCCATAGTTACCTGCGTGCCTGCATTTGCGCAAAATTGCAGTTGTCAGCTGCGTGGCCGACAGTATGCGAGCGGCCTGCCGGGGTCGGCGTGACCCGAATCACAGTAATCGCAAGCATTAACATAAGGAGAACTGGATCACGGAAAAATCTCTTTCAGGCCCGGGAAAGCTGCGCGGCTGGACGTACGGCGCGTACGGCCTGCTGTGCTTCGGGGCGATCGCCGGCCTCGTGCTGCTGGTCAACCTGCTCGTGGTCAGACCGCGCTCGCGGCGCAAGGTTGCAGCGGCCAGTGCGCGCCTGTTCCTGCGCGCCGCCCGGATACCCCTGAGCGTCGAGGGACTGGAGCACCTGCCCGCCACGCCGTGCGTCGTGGTCGCGAACCACGCCAGCTACATGGACGGGGTCGTGGCGAGCGCCGCCCTGCCGCCGGACTTCGCCTTTGTGATCAAGAAGGAGATGGTCAGGGTGCCGCTGGCCAGCACGCTTCTGCGGCGCCTGGGCTCGGAGTTCGTCGAGCGCTTCGACCGGCACAAGGGCGCCAGCGACGCCCGCCGCGTGCTCAGGCGCGCCGCCGACGGGCAGTCGATGGTCTTCTTCCCGGAGGGCACCTTCACGGCGACACGCCAGATCGGCGAGTTCCTGCGCGGCGCCTTCGCCACCGCGGCACGTACCGGGCTGCCCGTCGTCGCGGTCGCGATCCACGGCACGCGCGATGCGCTGCCGCCGGGCTCGCTGCGACTGCGCCGCCGGCCGCTCAGGGTGCAGGTACTCGGCATCGTGCACGGGGTTGATGCCCGGCAGCGCAGCCGCGAACTGATCGCGCGGGCGGTCGGCGAACCGCTGGCGTAGAGTTGGCGGCGCGGTCGAATATACTGTCCGCCAAGGAGAGCCCCATGCCGTCCACCGACCCGATCGTCATCGTCGCCGCCCGCCGTACGCCCCAGGGAGGGTTGCTCGGCGCACTCGCCCCGCTCTCCGCGCCGCGCCTGGGTTCGGCCGCGATCCGCGCTGCGCTCGAGGATTCGCGCGTAGCGGCCGACGCGGTGGACCAGGTCATCATGGGATGCGTGCTGTCGGCCGGCCTCGGGCAGGCACCGGCGCGCCAGGCCGCGCTCGGCGCCGGCATCCCGCTGGGCACGCCTGCGCTGACGATCAACAAGATGTGCGGATCCGGCATGCAGGCCGTGATGCTCGCTTCCGACCAGGTTCTCGCCGGCGCGGCGAATGTCGTCATTGCCGGCGGCATGGAATCGATGAGCAATGCGCCGTATCTGCTGCCGAAGGCGCGCAGTGGTTATCGCCTTGGGCACCAGGAAGTGCTGGACCACATGTTCTTCGACGGACTGCAAAGCCCCTGGGACGGGAAGCTGATGGGCGCGTTCGCCGAGACGACGGCGGCAAAATACGGCTTCTCGCGCGCCGCGCAGGACGCCTTCGGCAGCGAGTCGCTGCGGCGCGCGCGCCGCAGCGTCGAGGACGGCTCGTTCAGCCGCGAGCTCGCCGCCTGCACGGTGCCGGCGCGCAAGTCCACGGTGTCGGTCGAGCGCGACGAGATCCCGCACACGCTGGATGCGGAAAAGATCCCGACGCTGAAGCCGGTCTTCAAGACTGACGGAACCGTGACCGCCGCCAGTTCCTCGTGCATCGCCGACGGCGCGGCGGCACTCGTCGTGACGCGGCAATCCGTCGCGCTGGCGCGCGGCCTCACGCCGCTCGCGCGCATCGCCAGCTACGCCGCCCACGCGCGCGAGCCCGAGTGGTTCACGGTGGCGCCGGTCGATGCAATCCGCAAGGCGCTGGCTGCGGCCGGGTGGCTCGCCGGCGAGGTCGACCTGTACGAGATCAACGAGGCCTTTGCCGCAGTGACGATGGCTGCGATCCACGACCTTGGCCTGGACGCGGCGAAGGTCAACGTCAACGGCGGCGCCTGCGCGCTCGGACATCCGATCGGCGCGAGCGGCGCGCGCATCCTGGTGACGCTGATCCATGCGCTGGCCGCGCGCGGAAAAAAGCGCGGCGTCGCCGCGCTGTGCATTGCCGGCGGCGAGGCCACCGCGATGGCGCTCGAGGTTCTCTGAATGCGGAAGTTTGTGGTCTACTACGCCCACGTTTTTTTCACGAAGTAGCCGCCATGGAAGAAATTCAGCGCGATGTCATGGAATACGAGGTGGCGATCGTCGGCGGCGGCCCGGCCGGGCTGTCCGCGGCAATCCGCCTGAAACAGCTTCAGCCGGACATCGGCGTCTGCGTGCTGGAGAAGGGAGCCGGGATCGGCGCGCATTCCCTTTCCGGAGCGGTCATGGAGCCCGGGCCGCTGGATGAGTTGTGGCCGCAATGGCGCGAGCACGAACCCGCGATCTGCGTTCCGGCCGCACGCGACGAATTCTGGTTCATGACGCGCCGCCGGCGCCTGCGGCTGCCGACGCCGCCGCAAATGCACAACGCGGGCAACTTCATCATCTCGCTCGGCCAGTTGACTCCGCTGCTGGCCCAGGAGGCCGAAAAGCTCGGCGTCGACGTGTTTCCGGGATTCGCCGGGGCGGCGCCGATCATCGACGCGGCCGGCAGCGTCAACGGCGTGGTCATAGGCGACATGGGTCTCGACCGGAACCGCGAGCCCGGCGCCGGTTTCGTGCCGGGCCCGGAAATCCACGCCAGGTTGACGATCCTCGCAGAGGGCTGTCGCGGCAGCATCTCGAAGCAGCTGATCCGCCGCTACGGCCTCGACCAGGGCAAATCGCCGCAGACCTATGGTCTCGGCTTCAAGGAACTGTGGCAGCTGCCGCCCGGGCGCTGCGAACCCGGCCTGATCCAGCACTCGCTCGGCTGGCCGCTGGACAGGGCGACCTACGGCGGCAGCTTCCTGTACCACCTGGGCAACGACCGGGCCTACGTCGGCTTCGTGATCGGACTTGACTACGAGGATCCGCGCTTCAAGCCTTTCGAGGCGTTCCAGCAGTTCAAGCACCACCCGGCCATCAGGAGCCTGCTGCTGGGCGGCGAGATCCTCGCCGGCGGCGCGCGCACCGTCATCGAGGGCGGCTACCAGTCGATGCCGACGCTGGAAATGCCCGGCGCGATTCTCGCCGGCGACGCCGGCGGCACGCTCAACACGCCGAAGATCAAGGGGATCCACCAGGCCATCCGCAGCGGCATGACAGCCGCGGAACACTACATCGAGCGGCGCAGCAGCGCCGGCTTCGACGCACGCTGGCGCGCCTCGCCCGGCGGCCGCGAACTGCACAAGGTGCGCAACATCCGCCCGGGCTTTCGACGCGGGCTGTGGACGGGCCTCGCGAATGCGGCCCTCGAGACCGCAACCGCCGGCAAGCTGCCGTGGACTCTCGCCAATCACGCCGATCACGCGGCGCTGCGACGGCTGGACGAATACGCCTCGCCGGACCGGCACTGGGGCGAGCGCGATCTGCCGCCGCGCGACCGCCTGGCTTCGGTATTCTTTGCAGCCACCGCGCACGAGGAATCGCAGCCCGTGCACCTGCGCGTGGCCGATCTCAGCATCTGCTCGACCCGCTGCGCCAGCGAATTCGGCAACCCGTGCACGAATTTCTGCCCGGCCAATGTCTACGAGATGGTTGCCGCGGAGGGCGGCGGGGCCAGGCTGCAGATCAACGCATCCAACTGCGTGCACTGCAAGGCCTGCGATATCAAGGAGCCGTACCCGGATCAGATCACCTGGACCACGCCGGAGGGCGGATCGGGGCCCAATTACCAGAGCCTGTAGGCGTCACTCAAGACCGATGCCACCAGTCTCCGTCGTCGCCAGCCTGCAGCGCGAGATCACTGCGCAGCGCCTCGAGGCCGACCCCGCGCAGCTTGCGGCTGCCGCGCGCCTGGATGAGCTGTCGGCCGCTCTGCGCGCCGCGTCGCGCACGCGCGGTCCGCTGCACTGGCTGAGGCGATCCTGGCCCGGCGGCGGCGGCGCACCCGCGCCGCGCGGCATCTACCTGTGGGGCGGCGTCGGCCGCGGCAAGACCTGCCTGCTGGACCTGTTCTACGCGAGCCTCGATTTCCCGGAGCGCGAACGCACCCACTTCTACCGCTTCATGCGCGACGTGCACGCCGGATTGAGGCAGGTCAGGCGCCGCGCCGATCCGCTGCAGAGCGTCGCGCAGCGGCTCGCGGAGCGCACGCGCGTCATCTGCCTGGACGAATTCTTCGTCGCCGATATCGCCGATGCGATGATCCTGGCCGCGCTGCTCGACGGCCTGTTCCGCCGCGGCGTGACGCTGGTCGCGACATCGAACCAGCCGCCTCGCGGCCTGTACCCGGACGGCCTGCAGCGCCAGCGCTTCGTGCCCGCGATCGACCTGCTGGAGAAGCACGTCGACGTGCTGCACGTCGACGGACCGGTCGATTACCGTCTGCGCCGGCTGGAAAAGGCGCACACCTACTTCGACTCGGCGCTCGATGACACCGACGCGCGCCTGCGGCGCCTGTTCGACGCGCTGACGCAGGGCGTGACCAGCGGACCCGTGCAGCTCGCCGTCGGCAACCGCGAGATCAGTGCGCGCGACACCGGCGCCGGCGCCGTGTGGTTCGAATTCGACGCGCTGTGCGCCACGGCGCGCAGCGCCGACGACTACATCGAGCTCGCGCGCCTGTATCCGACGATCTTCATCGCGCACGTGCCGCAGCTGCAGGACACCGACGACGACGCCGCGCGGCGCTTGCTTGTGCTGATCGACGAGCTGTACGACCGCGGCGTCAAGGTGGTGATCTCGGCCCGTTCGGCGCCCGGCGAACTGTACCAGGGCCGGCGGCTGCGCCTCGAATTCCAGCGCGCCGCGAGCCGCCTCACGGAGATGCAATCGCAGCAGTACCTCGGACGCGAGCATCGCTCGTGAAGCGCCCGGCGCAAAGGACTGGCATAATTCGCCCATGAGAACCATCGCGGAATTCGCGATATGCCGCGAACAGATCCTCGACGCCGCCGGCGAACTGGTCGGCGCGCTGCCGGCCTTTGCCGAGGACCCCGCCGAAATCGTACGCATGTACCGCATGATGACGTTCGCGCGCATGATGGACGCCAAGGCCGTGAACCTGCAGCGCACCGGGAAGCTCGGCACGTACGCGTCCTGCCTGGGCCACGAGGCCACGCACGTCGGCGTCGGCGCCGCGATGCGTCCCGAGGACGTGCTGGCGCCCGTGTATCGCGAGTACGGCACGCAGCTGTGGCGCGGCGTGACGATGAAGGAGATCCTGCAGTACTGGGGCGGCGACGAGAGGGGCAATGATTTTGCCGGCCCGCGCCAGGACTTCGCCTGGTGCGTGCCGATCGCGACGCAGACGATGCATGCGGCAGGCGCCGCGATGGCGTTCAAGCTGCGCGGCGAGAAGCGCTGCGCGGTCGCCTACATCGGCGACGGCGGCACTTCGGAGGGAGCCTTTTATGAGGCGCTGAACCTCTCCGGCGCCCGCGCGCTGCCCATCGTGTTCGTGATCGTCAACAACGGCTGGGCCATTTCGCTGCCGCTTGCCCAGCAGACCGCGGCAAAGACCCTGGCGCAGAAAGGCATTGCGGCCGGCGTGCCCGGGATCCAGGTCGACGGCAACGACCTCCTGGCCGTGCGCAAGGTGGTCGGCGACGCGCTGCGGGCGGCGCGCGACGGCGCGGGGCCGACGCTCATCGAGGCAGTCACCTACCGGCTCAGCGACCACACGACCGCCGACGACGCCAGCCGCTACCGCCCCGCCGAGGAGGTCAGGCAGGCCTGGCTCGCGGAGCCGATGCTGAGGCTGCGCACCTGGCTGACGCGCCAGGGAGCCTGGGACAGCGCGTCCGAGCAGGCCCTGCATCAGGAAGGCGCGCGCATGGTCGATGCGGCGGTGGCCGAGTACCTCGCGATCCCGAAGCCCGCCACCGACTCCATGTTCGATTACCTGTTCGCAAACACGCCGCCTCACCTGGTCGCGCAGCGCGCGACGGCGCGGCGCTACGCCGGCCAGGGCAGCGGTCACTGAATGGCCAGGATCACGATGATCGAGGCCATCACGATGGCTCACGCGTGGGAAATGCACCAGGATCCGCGCGTGATCGTGCTCGGCCAGGATGTCGGCGCAAACGGCGGCGTATTCCGCGCAACCGCGGGCCTGCAGCAGCGCTTCGGCGCCGCCCGCGTGCAGGACACCCCGCTTGCCGAGGCGATGATCGCCGGCATGTGCGTCGGCCTCGCCGCGCAGGGCATGCGCCCGGTCGCGGAGATCCAGTTCATGGGCTTCGTCTACCCGGCCATCGACCAGATCGCCAACCACATGTCGCGGATGCGCAATCGCACGCGCGGCCGCCTGAGCTGCCCGCTCGTGATGCGCATGCCGCATGGCGGCGGCATCCACGCGCCCGAACACCATTCCGAGAGCATGGAGGCCATGCTGTGCCATTCCCCGGGCTGCGGGTCGTGTGCCCGTCCTCGCCCGCGCGCGCCTATGGATTGCTGCTTGCCGCGATCCGCGATCCGGATCCGGTGATGTTCCTCGAGCCGGTGCGCCTGTACCGGGCGATACGCCAGGAAGTCGCGCGACGACGGCCAGGCGCTGCCGCTCGACAGATGCTTCACGCTGCGCGACGGCACCGACGTCACCCTGGTCACCTGGGGCGCAATGACCCTCGAGGTGCTGCGCGCGATGGCGGAGCTCGCCAAGGAGGGGATCAGCGCCGAGGTCATCGACCTTGCCACCCTGAGCTCCGATCGACGTGGAAACCATCCTGGCATCTCTCGCCAAGACCGGCCGGCTCGTGATCGTGCACGAGGCGGCGCGCAACGTCGGCGTTGGCGCGGAAATCGCCGCACTCGCCGCCGAGCAGGGACTGTACGACCTGCGCGCGCCGATACAGCGCGTCACGGGTTACGATACGGTCATGCCGCTGTTGCGGATGGAATACGATTACATCCCGAATGTACGCCGCATCGTCGATGCCGTGCGTCTCACTTTCGCCGACTGACGGCCGGGCGCGCATGAACACGTTCAAGACTTCCGGATCTGGGCGAGGGACTGGCCGAGGCGGAAATCGTCGAATGGCACGTCAGGGTCGGCGACCACGTCAGCGTCGACCAGCCGATGGTCTCGGTCGAGACCGCGAAGGCCGTCGTCGAAGTGCCTGCGCCGTTCAGCGGCATCGTCGCCGCGCTGCACGGCGCGGCCGGCGATATCCTCGCGACCGGCGCGCCGCTGATCGACTTCGAATCGGACAACGGCTCTGTCGTCGGCGCGATGCCGTCGACCAGCGACGAGGAATTCATAGAGCAGGCCGCGGACGGAGCCGCAGGCGCGCCGGCCGCGGACGTGGAGCGCAGCCGCGCGCTGCCGGTCGCGCGCGCACTGGCCCGGCGACTGTCGATCGACCTGGCGACCGTCAGGGGAACCGGCCGCGACGGACTGATAACGCTCGACGACGTGCTGCAGCGCTCGCACGTGCCGACGGCGCCGCCCGCCATGCCCAGGCTGGCGGCGCACGCGGGCGTGCAGCCCGCGCCGCTGCGCGGCGCGCGGCGCGCGATGGCGCACACGATGTCCATGGCGCGCGACCAGACCGCGCTCAGCACCGTCTGCGACGACGCCGACCTGGAGCGCTGGACCGAACGCGGCAACTACATGCTGCGCCTGATGCGCGCGATGGTGCACGCCTGGCGCGCCGAGCCGGCGCTGAACGCCTGGTACGATCCGGCCGGCAATTCGCGCGTCCTGTGCGCGCACGTCGACCTGGGCGTTGCCGTCGACACCCAGGGCGGACTCTTGGTGCCGGTGCTGCGCAATGTCGACGCGAAATCGCCGCAGGAACTGAAAGAGGCGCTGGCGCAGCACAAGGCGGCCGCCCACGAACGCAGCACGGCGGCCGAGGACCTGCAGAACGCGACGATCATGCTGTCGAATTTCGGCACGCTGGCGGGGCGCTACGGCACGCCGCAGGTCGTGCCGCCCGCGGTCGCAATCCTCGGCGCCGGCAAGGTGCGCCGCGATGCCGTGGTCGTCGGCGACAGGGTCGAGGCGCACCTGCGCATGCCGCTGTCGCTGAGCTTCGATCATCGCTGCGTCACGGGCGGCGAAGCCTGCCGCTTTCTCGCGGCACTGATCGGGGATCTGGAAAAAACGGACTAGGACGTCGGTTCACGCTTCCGGGGGAATGGTACATGACAAACAATCCAGCCGAATCGCTCCACCGCACGCTGCGCGCGGTCATCGCCGCCGGCGGCAAAGTGCGCCGGACCTCGCGCGGCATCGACATCGGCCAGTTCCTCAGCGCCTATTACGCCAACGTGGATGCGAGCGACCTCGCCTCCTGTGATCCCGGGCAGCTGGCCGCGGCGGCGCTCGCGCACCTCGCGTTCTCGCAGCGGCGCCGGCGCGGCGTCGCCGCGATTCGCGTCATCAACCCGACGCTGCGCGATCAGGGCTACTTTTCGCCGCACACGGTCATCGAGGTCGTCAACGACGACATGCCGTTCCTGGTCGATTCGATCGGGCTCGCCCTGGAGCGTCGCGGCCTGACCGTGCATTTCCTCGCGCACCCGGTGCTGGCCGCCGCGCGCGACCGCGCCGGCGCGCTGCAGCGCCTGCTGGCGCGCGGCGCCGCCGAGGAGAACGAGGCGCTGCGGCTGGAGTCTTTCCAGCACATCGAGGTCGACCGCATCGTCGATGCGGCCGAGATCTCCGGCCTGACCGAGGAGATCGCGCGCAACCTCGGCGACGTGCGGGTGGCCTGCGCCGACTGGGACAAGATGCGCGCCGCCGCGCAGCATGCGGCGGCCGATCCGCTGCTGCGCGGGCCGCGCTTCGATTCCGGCGACGTCGAGGAGACGCGGGCGCTGCTGCAATGGATGGCTGAACGGCACTTCACGTTTCTCGGCTACCGGGAATACCGCCTGCGCGGCAGCGCGACGCGGCGCGCGCTGGTGCCGGTTCCCGGGAGCGGGCGCGGCATACTGCGCGACGGCAGATCCCGGCCGGTGCAGATGCACCGCACGTTGCCGAGCGACCTGCAGAAACAGATCCGCGCGCGCGAGATCGCGGTCGTGACGAAGTCGAACTCCGAGGCGACGGTGCATCGCAGCGGCTACCTGGACTACGTCGGCATCAAGCGCTACGACGCGACGGGGCGCGTGATCGGCGAGCGGCGCTTCCTCGGCCTGTGGACCTCGTCGGCCTACAACAGTACGCCGAGCGAGATTCCGCTGTTGCGCCACAAGGTCGCCAAGGTCGTTGCGCATTTCGCGCTGGCGCCGGACAGCCACGACGGCAAGGCGCTGCAGCACATCATTTCATCGATACCGCGCGACGAGCTGTTCCAGGCGAGCGTCGCCGAGCTGATCCGCACCGTGACCGGCGTGTTCGGGCTGCAGGAGCGGCCGCGCGTGCGCCTGCTGATGCGCCGCGATCCGTTCCGCCGTTTCTACTCCTGCCTGGTCTTCGTGCCGCGCGAAAAATACAACACGCCGGTCCGGCAGCGCATCGAGCACGTGCTCGGCGAGGCGCTCGACACCACGTGGCTCGAGTCGCAGGTGCAGATCGCTCAGTCCACGCTGGCGCGCATCCACGTCGTCGCGCGCACGCCGACCGCCGGCGTCGAGCGCCTCGACGTCGCCGCCCTCGAGGCCCGCATCGCCGCGGCGGTCCGGTCCTGGTCCGACGAGTTCAAGTCCGCGATGCTGGTCTGCTACGACGAAGGGCACGCGCTGCCGCTCGTGACGCTGTACGCGCCGGCGTTCCCGTCGGCCTACCAGGACGACTTCGACGCCGCGACCGCGGTGCTCGATGTGGCGTTCCTCGAGGATCTCGCGCGCAATCCGGCGCTCCTGCACCTGGACCTGTACCGCCCGCAGCCGCGGCGCAAGGATCGCCTGTTCCTGAAGATCTACCGCGACCAGGATGCGATCCCGATCTCGGATCTGCTGCCGATGCTGGAGAACCTGGGGCTGCGGGTCATCGCCGAGCGGCCCTACCAGCTGAACTTCGCGCAGGGCCGGCGCTGCTGGATCCAGGACCTGGAACTGCAGATCGAGGCCAACGCATTCACGAACTTCGACCTGCTGGCGCGCGAGATCAAGGATGCGCTGCGCGCGGTCTGGACCGCCCGCGCGGACAGCGACGGCTTCAACCGCCTGACGCTGCACGCCGGCATCCCGTGGCAGCAGGTCAGCGTGATCCGCGCCTACTGCCGCTACCTGCTGCAGACGGGCCTGCCGTTCAGCCAGGGCTACATCGCCCAGGTGCTGGCGCAGCAGGCGCCGCTCGCGCGCCTGCTCGCCGACCTGTTCGTGGCGCGGTTCGACCCGCGCCGCGTGCAGCGCACGCGGCAGCCGGCGCTCGCGCGCATCAACGAACGCATCGGCGCGGCGCTGGAGGCGGTCGTGCGCTCCGACGAGGACCGCATCCTGCGCTCGCTGTGGACCGTGATCGGCGCGACGGTGCGCACCAATGCGTACCAGTCCGACGCGGCCGGCCAGCCGCATCCCTACCTGTCCTTCAAGATCGAGAGCCAGCAGCTGCGCGACCTGCCCCTGCCGCGGCCGCTGTTCGAAATATTCGTGTTTTCGCCGCGCATGGAAGGAGTGCACATGCGCATGGGCCATGTGGCGCGCGGCGGCATCCGCTGGTCCGACCGGCGCGAGGACTTCCGTACCGAGATCCTCGGGCTGATGAAGGCGCAGCACGTCAAGAACACCGTGATAGTACCGGTCGGCGCCAAGGGCGGATTCGTGCTCAAGCGCGCGCCGTCCGGCGACCGCGATGCGCAGGCTGCCGAGGTCGTCGCGTGCTACCAGACCCTGATCAGGGGGCTGCTCGACCTGACCGACAACATCGTCGACGACCGGCCCGTCGCGCCGCCGGATGTCGTGCGCTACGATGCCGACGACCCCTACCTCGTGGTCGCCGCGGACAAGGGCACCGCGACGTTCTCCGACATCGCGAACGCCCTGTCGGCGGAATACGGATTCTGGCTCGGCGACGCGTTCGCATCGGGCGGATCGGTCGGCTACGACCACAAGAAGATGGCGATCACGGCCCGCGGCGCGTGGGAATGCGTAAAGCGGCACTTCCGGGAAATCGGCGTCGACATCCAGCGCAGCGAATTTGACGTCGCCGGCATCGGTGACATGGCCGGCGACGTCTTCGGCAACGGCATGCTGCAGTCGCCGAAGATCCGGCTGGTCGCCGCCTTCAATCACCAGCATATTTTCATCGATCCGCAGCCCGACGCGGCGCGCTCGCTGCGCGAGCGCTCACGGCTGTTCGCCCTGCCCCGATCGAGCTGGGACGACTATTCGCGCGAGGCCATCTCCCGGGGCGGCGGCATCTACCTGCGCAGCCTGAAGGCTATTTCACTGTCGAAGGAGGCGCAGGGCCTGCTCGGCCTGCCGGCGCAGAGCACGCCGGTCGATGTCGTGCGCGCCATCCTGCGGCTGCCGGTGGACCTGCTGTGGAACGGGGGCATCGGCACCTACGTCAAGTCGAGCGCCGAGAGTCACGCCGACGTCGGCGACCGCAGCAACGACGCGGTGCGCGTCGACGCGCGCGACCTGCGCTGCAAGGTCGTCGGCGAAGGCGGCAACCTCGGCTTCACGCAGCTCGGACGGATCGAGTACGCGCGCCAGGGCGGACGCCTCAACACGGACTTCATCGACAATTCGGCCGGCGTGAACTGCTCCGACGTCGAGGTGAACCTGAAGATCCTGCTGAACGTCGCGATGCGCGCCGGCGAGGTCACGCGTCCCGCGCGCGACCGGCTGCTGTCGAGCATGACCGACGCGGTCGCAGACCTGGTATTGCGCAACAACTATCTGCAGAGCCAGGCGCTGAGCGTCCTCGAGGCGCAGGCCGCCAGCGATATCGACGAGGCGGCGTTCGTGCTGCGCGCGCTGGAGCGCTCCGGCGACCTGAACCGCGCGCTCGAGTTCCTGCCGAGCGAGGAGGAGATCGCCGAGCGCCGCCGCACCGGCGCCGGCCTGACGCGCCCGGAGCTTTCGATTACGCTGAGCTACGGGAAGATCTGGCTGTATCGCGCGCTGATCAACTCCAGCGTCCCGGAAAACGCATACTTCGCCGGCGAACTGGCGCGGCAGTTTCCCGCGCCGGTCCAGCAGCGCTTCCCGCTGCGCCTGAAGCGCCACCGGCTGCGCCGCGAGATCATCGCGACGGCCATCACCAACAGCCTGATCAATCGCATGGGCCCGGCCTTTCCGGTGCGCACGCAGGCCGACACTGGCGCGGACCCGGCCGCGATCGCCAGTGCCTATACGATCGCGCGCGACGTGTTCGACGTGCGCAGCGTTTGGGAGCACATCGAGAGGCTCGACAACCGCATTCCGGCCGCCGCGCAATATGCGGCGATCGAGCAGACCACGCGCCTGCTGCGGCACGCCAGCTGCTGGCTGCTGAAGAACCACTCGCGGGGCGCGGATATCGAGGTCGCGGTGCGCCACTTCGCGGCCCCGGTGGGCGAACTGATGCAGGGCATCGGCGCCGCGCTCGGTCCGAGCGAACACGCCCGCCAGGCCGCGCAGCGCGCCGCGCTCGTGGCGCAGGGCCTGCCCGAGGCGCTCGCCGGCCGGATCGCCGCGCTCGAGTCGCTGCACAGCGCGCTTGACCTGGTGGAAATCGCGAAAGGAGCCCGGGTCGCGATGGGCTTTGCCGCGACGGCGTATTTCGACCTCGCCGAGCGCATCGGGCTTTACTGGCTCAAGCAGCAGATCGAGTCGCTTGCCGGCGACGGGCACTGGCATAAGATCGCGCATGACACGCTGCTCGACAACCTGTACGAGCTGCTGCGCAGGATCACCAGCGCGGCGCTCGGATGCCGCGGCCGCGACGCGCGTGCGCGCGTCAGCGCCTGGCTCGCGGCGCGCCCCGCGGCGGTCGCCAGCCTGAACGGCCTGTTTGTCGATCTGCGCACCGGTCCCGCCCCCGATTTCGCGACGCTTTCGGTCGCGCTGGAATCGGTGCGCCGGCTCCCCGGAGCCGAAACCTAACCTTGGGAGCATCAACCTGTGCCTGGAACCCTGATCCTGGTCCGTCATGGCCAAAGTACCTGGAACGTCGAGAACCTGTTCACGGGCTGGGTCGATGTCGACCTCTCCGACCGGGGCAAGGCCGAGGCGATCCAGGCCGGACACGACCTGGTGCAGGAGAAATTCGTGCCGCAGATCGCCTTCACCTCGGTGCTGAAGCGCGCGATCCGTACCCTATGGGCGATCCTCGACGTCACGGACCGCATGTGGATCCCGGTCGAGAACAGCTGGCGACTGAACGAGCGGCACTACGGCGCGCTGCAGGGCCTCGACAAGGCCCAGACCGCGGCGCTGCACGGCGAGGCGCAGGTCAAGGTCTGGCGGCGAAGCTACGACATCCCGCCGCCGCCGCTGTCCACCAGCGACCCGGGTCATCCCCGCTTCGATCCGCGTTATGCCGACGTCGACCCGGCGCTGCTGCCGGCCGCCGAATCCCTGAAGGACACGCTGCAGCGGGTATTGCCGTTCTGGCATGCGCGCATCGCGCCGGAACTGCTCGCGAACAGGGACGTCCTGGTCGTCGCGCACGGCAATTCGCTGCGCGCCCTCGTCAAGATGCTGGATGGCATGTCCGAAGCGGACATCGTCGAGTTCAATATTCCGACCGGCGTGCCGATCGTCTACCGCTTCGATGCGCAGATGGCGTCGCTGGGACGGCGCTTTCTGGGCGATGCCGAGGCCATCGCCGCTGCGCAGGAGGCGGTGCGCCGGCAGGGCCAGAAGAAGTGATCAGCCCTCGGATGCGATCGTGACCTTGATGCCGCTCAGGGCCTCGGTGAAATCGATCTGGCACGACAGCCGCGACGTCGCTTCGCGGTAATCGCCCAGTTCCGTGAGCAGGTCCTGCTCGTCGCTCTGCTTCTTCGGCAGCTTCGGGACCCAGTCAGGGTCTATGTAGACATGGCAGGTCGCGCACGAACACAGCCCGCCGCAGATCGCCGTGACGCCGTAGTCGTATTCACGCAGGATTTCCATGAACTTCTGACCCGGCTTTGCCTCTATTTCATGCAGGATGCCGTCACGGTCAACCACATTCATCCGCGCCATTACGTTCTCCGGTATGCCAAACGGTGCATTTTGCCGTAACTGCGCCGGCTCGACCACTACGGGGACGCAGACAACCTCGCAGCCAGCTTCCCGGCGCGCCGTGCGAGGCCTGCGCCGGCCGGCGCGCCGAGCTGCCCGTGGTGCGCCTCGGTCCACAGCAGGCAGACGTAGTCGTAAAGCCATGCGAGCAGCGTGAGGCGCTCGATTTGCCCCGGGCGGGGCGCACGCCCCAGGTAGTCCGCCAGCAGCAGCCTGCCGTGCCGCGCGCCGAGGTCGTTCGCCGACAGCCATCCGGCCAGGTCCCAGTACGGATCGGAATAATGGGCGTACTCCCAGTCGAGCACGACCAGGCCCGCGGCGCCGTCGACCAGGTTGTGCCGGTGCAGGTCGCTGTGGCACAGCACGGCGGCACGCGCCGGCCGCCGCCCGAGCAGTTCCAGGCGCCGCAGGGCCTCGCCCGCGAACCGCGCGCCCTGCCGCGGCGCAACGATGCCCGCGCCCCCGCCAATGCGGCGGTAGTGGCGGATCCAGCCGGCGGGTTGCCGCGCGTAACGCGGCGGCGGCGGCGACAGCGCCTGGATGGCGCGTACGAGCGCCGCGATGCGCGCGATGCCGACGCGCTGCGCCGCCTGCGCGCGCGTCCACACGCGGCCGCGGGCCCATTCGGTCACGACGATGCCGGTCGCGGCATCGCTCTGGCTGACCGCGGGTCCGAGACCTGCCCACCCAGCAGCGGCGGATACGCGCTGTTCCCACGATGGCGCGGCGGCGGCCGGCGGGCCCGGCGGCGCCAGCGGCAGGCGCAGCGCATAACGGCGTCCGTCGCGCCGCACCGAGTACGTGGCGGCCTTCGGTCCGCGCGCCACCAGGCGCACGAGCGGCGTGCCGCGGCCCGGCACCCATCGGCGCGCGAGGCCCTCCGGGTCAAGCATGCGCGGGTTGCAGGTCCCTGCGCCACTCGCGCATGCCCACGACGATCATCACCAGGTACAGCGCGAACAGCAGCGCGGTCGTGTACAGGCCACGCGCCCAGGACAGGAACATCGTCAGCGCGTCGATGACCAGCCACCAATGCCAGTTCTCGTACACCTTGCGTGCCACCAGGAACGTGGCAAAGACGCTCGACCAGGTGACGAGCGAGTCGATGAAGGGCCAGGCGGCCGGCGTATAGCGGGCGAGCAGCAGTGAATTCAGCGCGGCGAGGACCAGCACGACGGCGAATCCCTGCAGATGCCGGCGCATCGGCCAGCGATGCACGCGCGCGGGCGCCTCGTCCACGCCGCCCGCACGCCAGCAACGGTAGCCATAAACGGCCATCGCCGCATAGAACGCGTTCAGGGCGGACTCCATGTAGAGCCGCGCGTGGAACAGCACCAGCACATACAGGCAGGAACTGACGAAGGCCGCGGTCCAGCAGCTGCGCCACTGCCGGATCGCCAGCAACAGGTAAAGCACCGCGAGTGCCGCGGCCACGTATTCAATTTCCTTCGGCATGGACCTGCTCCCTACGCCGGTATCAACCGGATCAGGTTCGACGGGTTCGCGGCTTTGCGCATCTCAGGCCCGCATCGGGCCACCCCAGGGTCATTTGAGTCTAGCCGGATGGGCCCGGGCATGCAAAACTCTCATCTGTTCACCGAGGGAGTGGTCCTTGCGCATATTCCAGGTTGACGCCTTCACCCAGACACCGTTCACCGGCAATCCGGCAACGGTGATCCTCGATGCGGACGGCCGTGACGACGCGACGCTGATGGCCATCGCGCGCGAATTCCAGCGTACCGAGACAGCCTTCGTGCTGGCTCCGACCGCCGCCGACCACGACCTGCGAATGCGTTTTTTCAACGCGCGCAAGGAGTGGCCATTCATCGGACATGCGACCATCGCGGCGCACGCGGTGCTGCTCGAGGTCGGGCGGCGCAGCTTCGGCCGCTGCCTGCAGCATTCCGGTACCGGCATCATCGAGGTGTCCGCGCATGCGGCGCCATCGGCGCAATCGCAGCGCGCCAGCATTGAATTCAGGCAGAGCGTGCCGGAGCTCGAGCTGCCGATTCCGCTGAAGACGACGCTGCGCGTGGCCGAGGCGCTGCGCCTGCCGGCCCGGCAACTGCACGAAACGCTGCCGGCGCGGCTCGCCCGCAAGGGCAGCACCCGGCTGCTGGTGCCCGTCGAGGACGCCGGCGCGCTCGACGCGATCGCGCCGAATTTCGATACGCTCGAGGCGCTGAGCCGGGAACTCGGCGCCGAGGGATTCTTCATCTTTGCGCATCATCGCAGCGGCCACGAGGTACTGACCGATTCGCGCATGTTCTGCCCCGCGCTCGGGCTGCCCGAGGACCCGGTCAGCGGCAATGCCCATGCGATGCTCGCGACCTACCTGTGGGAATTCAAGCTGCTGGACCAGCACACCACGACGTTCCTCGGCCGCCAGGGCCGGCAGCTGCAGCGCCCGGGCCAGGTGAACGTCTCGCTGGAGCTCGACAAGGGACGGCTGGCCGCCGTGCGCATCGGCGGCAGCGCGGTGATCGTCAGCGCCGGCGAGCTCAGGATCTGAAGCGCTAGCCGAGTTCCGCGGCGGCGCGATCCAGCCACTCGGCCTGCGCCCTGCGATAATGCGGCGGCGCAAGTTTCGCGGCGTCCAGCAGGTCGCGCAGCAGGCGCTCGGCCTCCGGCGCGCTGCCGAGCCGCTTCAGCAGCAGCGCGTAGCGCACGCGTGCCTCCGCACCCGGATAGCCCGGCGCGATCGCCGCGTATTCCTCCTGCGCCTGCGCCAGGTCGCCGGCCGCCTCCAGCGAGCGCGCAAACAGCAACCCCACCTCGGGCGACCCGAGTCCATTGTCGTGCAGCCGCAGTCGCGCCAGCGAATCGCGCGCCGCCGCGTACTGGCCGGCGGCGAACTGCGCACGGGCAAGCCCGTACAGCAGCGTGGGGTCATGCTCGAACACGCCGCGAAGTCCTTCCTGGCAGACGCTGATCGAGCGCTCGTAGTCGCCCCGCTGAAACAGCTGTTCGGCGAGCCGGCGGCGCGCATCGACGTTGCCGGATATCGCGACCTCGGCGCTCGCCGCGCGCAGCTCCCGGTCCGGATCGATCATGCGCCGCATGCGGCGCGAGGCGCGGCGCGCCGTGCCGCTGCCGAACAGCTCGGGCAGCAGCTCGACGACGATATACGCGAGCGGCCCGACCGGCGGCAACAGCGCGATCGCCCAGATCCACAGCGTATTGCGCCCGGTCCGGACCACGTGCACGATCAGTCCGGCCTGCACCAGCAGCGATACGATTAAGACGATCACGATGAACTCCGCGCCCGGGGTACGACCTGAATAGCCGTGCGCCGGCACAAATGCAAGGTCCGGGTGATGCCGCGCGGCAGGTCCTCGGGATGATGGACCGCGATGACGACCGTGAGGCCCCGCGCCATCAGGCGCTCGAGCAGCCGCCGTATCGATGCGCGCTGGCGCGGGTCGAGCCCCGTGACCGGCTCATCGAGCAGCAGCAGGCGCGGCCCCCCCGCCAGTGCGCGCGCGAGCAGCGCGCGGCGCAGCTGCCCGTAGGACAATTCGCGCGGCCGCCGACGGGCGAGCGAGGCCAGGCGGAAGAATCGCAGCCAGCGGCGCGCGCTGCGGCGGTCGGCGGCGGTCGGCGCGCTGCCGAGCCCGATGCTGGCATGGCGACCGCTGGCGACGAGGTCGAAGATGCTGACATCGACGAGATAATCGGCCTGCAGCTCCGGCGAGACGAAGCCGACGCGCCGCTTCCAGGCCTCGATCGGCGTGCCGCCGGGAAAGCCGCGGCGTTCGATGCGCCCGCCCAGCGCCGGCGACAGGTCTCCGTACAGCAGCTTCAGGAAACTCGACTTCCCCGCGCCATTGGCCCCGGTCACCGCCCAGTGCTCGCCGGCGCGCAAGGCCCAATCGATGCCCCTCAGGACGGGCCGGTAGCCGACGTACAGATCCGCATTGACGAGCCGCAGCAGCAGCCTGCCCCTGGAGGCGCGCCGCGGCGTACGCGCCGCTCGCGCCGCAGGATGGCGGCGCGGGCCGATGGGCGCGGGCGCCAGGGCGCCGAGCGCGGCACGGCGCAGCGGTGCCACGCGCTGCACCCTGCCCTCGCGGAGTTCTGCCAGGCGCGTCGTGCCGCGCGGCACGTCCATGGCACGATGCGCCGCCGCCACCCATGACTGGCCGCGGCGCCGCGCTGCGGCGAGCAATGTGTCGACGCGCATGCGGTAGGCCTCGTCGAGGCCGTTGTAGAACTCGTCCAGCAGCAGCCAGTCGGGGCGCGGCAGCAGCGCGCGCGCCAGCAGGGCCAGTCGCTTCTGCCCATAGGACAGCGACAGGAACCGGCGCCTGCGAAGCCGCGTCAGCGCACACGCGCGCAGCATCGCCCCGATGAGCCGACGCTCGTGCGGCAGTACGGGATCGAGCAGCAGATCGCTCTGGTGCAGCCCGGTCGCGAGCAGCTCCTCGATGGTCGGGTTCCAGCCATGACGGGTGTATTTGTCCTGTGCCTCGGCGCCCAGGTAGGCGATCCGCGGCTTCGCGTCCATGCGCGCAACCGCGTGACCGTCGAGCCGGTAGTTCAGCTCTTCGCGTCCCGTGGGCGTCGGCCAGACGTCGGTGGCGAGCAGCTTCAGCAGCTGCGTCTTGCCGGCGCCGTTGGCACCGATAAGGGCCCAGCGCTCGCCGGGGCGCAGTTGCCACGACACATCCCTGAGCACCCAACGACCGCCGCGTCTGACGCTGACCTGACGGACATCGATCTCGAGGCGGCCTGGAAACGTCATTGGGCCCGTAGGATAAACGATCCGCTGTTTGCGATGGGGCGCGTAGCGGTTACACTATCCGCAGATGGCAAACCCTTCGCATTCTCACAGCTCCGGCGCGCCGTTGTCATGGGAGCGATTGGCGCGATGCGATGCCGAGCAGCGGCAGCGGTTCCTGGCCGAATCGCTGTCCGTATTGCTCGCCGATCTGCTGCGCTCGGTCCTCGCCGACGCCAGCCCGGCGCTGCCGGCCGAGGAGGCCGTCGTGGAGCGCTACCGGGAACTGACCGAGGCGCTGGCGGATATCGAGGCGCGACGGCACGCGGACCTCGGCATCACTCGGGCCGGCCTCGCCAAGCGCTGCGTGACCTGGCTGAAGCTGCTGCTGAGCTCGCAGACCAGCGTCACCCAGAGTGCCGCAATGCGCGAATTCATCGATGCGCTGAACTTATTCCCCGCCTTGTTCGACAGCGAGCCCTCGGCCCGCTCGCGGCGCGCGCGCCTGACCTGGCTCCTGACGCATGACCGGCGCCTCGATGCGAGCACCCGCGAGGCGGCAACCGCGCTGATCGACGCCTGTGATCACCTCGGCCTGCTGCTGTGGCCGGACGCGGAAACCGCGTAAACGACCAGCCCGTCCCGGTACGGGGTATAATCCGCAGTTCTCGTCATCGGATAGCGGCCGGAGTCTAACGTCCATGCAGAACCCCATTCCAGCGGATCCGGATGCCAGGCCGGTGCGGCGCAAGTTCACGAAACTGCTGCAGCCGTTCGTCGCCGACCGCGCCGTCGTCGCGCCGGTCATCTGGTTCATCCTCGACTGGCTCGTGCTCGGCATCGCGATCGCGAGCCTGCTGATCGTCGAGGCGATCTGGGTCAAGGTGTTCGCTTCACTGGTCGCGGCGCTGTGGATCGCGCGCCTGTTCGTTATCGGACACGACGCCTGCCACGGCTCCTATACGCCGAACAAGATGCTCAACAAGTGGATCGGCCGGATCGCGTTCCTGCCGTCGCTGACGCCATTCAGCCTGTGGGACATCGGCCATAACCTCGCGCACCACGGCTTCACGAACCTGAAGGGCCGCGACTATGTCTGGACGCCGTACTCGCCGGCCGAATTCGCGGCGCTGCCGCGGCTGCGGCGCTTCATGGAGAGGATCTACCGCAGCGGCGTGGGCCAGGGCGTGTACTACATGATCGAGATGTGGTGGAAGAAGCTGTTCTTTCCGAGCCGCAAGCACGTAACGACGCGGCGCACCAGCTATACCTGGGACAGCCTGCTGGTCGCGGCGTTCGCGACGCTGTGGATCGGCGGCCTCGTCGCGTGGGGCGTGCACAGCGGACGCTCGATCCCGTCGCTGCTGTTCTTCGCCTTCGTGGTGCCTTTCTTCTTCTGGAACTGCCTGATGGGCTTTGTCGTGTATGTGCAGCACACGCATCCGCGGGTCGCCTGGTACGAGCGGCGCGACGAGTGGACGGCCAATTCCGGCTATGCGACCACGACGGTCCACGTCAAGCTGATGAAGCCCTTCGACAACCTGATCCATTACATCCTCGAGCACGGCGCCCATCACGTGAACATGGGCATACCGCTTTACCGGCTCAAGAGCGCGCAGGCGCGTCTCGCCGCGACGCTGGACGAGCGCCTGAACTCGGAGGCCTTCACCTGGCGCTACTACTGGAACACGGTCAGGCGCTGCAAGCTGTACGATTTCGCCCGCCACGTGTGGACCGATTTCGACGGGCACATCACCTCCGAGCCGCTGATCAACTCGCGCTAGCGCCTGCGCGCCGCGTGCGCGCGGCTAGAAGCCGGCGCGCACGCCGATGAATCCGACCCTTCCCGGCGTGCCGTACTCGAACACGGTCTCGTAGCGTTTGCCGGCGACGTTCTCGATGCGCGCATAGGCCTCGAGACGCTCGCCGATCTGGTACCCGAGCCGCAGGTCCACGAGCACGTAGCCGCCGAGCCGCAGTGTGTTTGCGGCGTCGTCGTAGCTGCGGCCTGCATAGCGTGCGGCGATCGTGCCGCTCCAGCGACTCGGCCAGCAGTAGTTGAGCGACGCATTCGCGGCGTCGCGCGGCCGGCGCGGCAACTCGTTGCCGAACGCGCCCGGCGACTGGTTCTCGGTATCGGTGATCGTGTAATTGCCGGCGATCGTCAGCGCCGTGTTCGCCTTGTACGTCGCCTGCAGTTCCGCACCGTGCACGGTCGCGCTGTCGATGTTGGCGTAATAGCCGCCGAATATCGCGTTATTGCATTGCGGTGAGGTAATCCCGGTGCAATAGAAGAAATCGATCAGGTCGCGGCCGTCGCGGTGGAAGTAGGTGGCCGCGAGGCCCAGCTGTCCGTCAAGCGCATGCTGCTCGACTCCGGCATCCCAGCTGGTGGCAGTTTCCGGCCGCAGCGCCGGATTGCCGACGCCGTTCGCGCCGAACAGCTGATACAGGGACGGAGCCTTGAAGCCCTGGCCGAAGCTCGCGCGCAGGACCGTCTGGTTGCCGGGCATCGCCCAGGCCGCGGCGAGCTGCCCGGTCGAGTGATCGCCGAATTCGCTGTGCCGGTCGTAGCGTTCGCCCGCGGTCAGCGTCAGGCCCGGCGCCACCTGGCCCCGCACCTGCGCATAACCGCTGTCGATCGTTGCGTCGTTCTCGAGCGCCGCCGGCGCGTAATCGAACGCGGGCGTATCGGTGCTGATCGTCGACAACTCGTGCTGCAGCCCGAACACGGCATGCACGTCCGGGGATATATTCCAGGTCCCCTGATACTCCTCGCGGATGTTGCGCCCGATGCCGTAGAAAGTCTCGGGGTCGGAGTTGGCATATCCCGTTATCGAAGGCGGGTTACGCGGCCCCGGATCGTATTCGCGGCGCTCCGAATCCGTATATTGATACGCGAAGCGGTTCGCGAGCGCGTGGTCCGGCGAGCTGATCGTGATGCCGGAGTAGACGACGAGCTGCCGGTTGGCCGCGTACTCGTTGTCGTCGCCGAACGCGCCGGTGGGCGTGTCGTAGCCGTCGGTATCGACGCGGTTCTGCGTGTAGTAAGCGCGCGCGTCGAGCTGCACGAGCGGGGTCAGGTCGTAGCGCACGCGGGCGCTGCCGCCGCCGACCTGGCTGGCATCGGCCCGTGCACCACCGAAGGCCGGGTCAAAGGCCGGAAAGCCGCTCGTGCCGTACCAGTTCCCGGACAGCTTCCACAGCAGGTCCTCGCTGCGGCCGCCGGCGTTGGCGGTGGCATAGCCGGTGTCGTGCGAACCAGCCTCCGCACCGAAGCCGCCCTCGAACGGCGCGGTCGGCTCCGCGCTGATGATGCTGATCACGCCGCCCATGGCCTGGCTGCCGTACAGCGTCGATTGCGCACCGCGCAGGATCTCGATCCGGCGTATGTCGGCCGTGAGCAGGCTGTCGAAGAAGAATCCGCCCGCCGTAGACGATGGATCCGTCAGCTGCACCCCGTCGATCAGCACGACGGTCTCGTCGCTGCCGGCCCCGCGGATGAACACCGACGTCAGCTGGCCGATGCCGCCGTTGCGCACGAAACTGATTCCCGGGGACTGCGCGAGCAGGTCCGCGACCGCAGGCGCCTGGCTCTCGCGGATCGCGGCCTCGTCGATGACGGTGACCGAGTTGCCGACCTGCACCAGTGGCGCCGGGCTGCGCGTCGCAACGACGACGAGCTCCTCCACCGGCGCATCCGATGGCGCCGCCGCGGCGACCGGGTTTGTGGTTTGCGCCGGCGTCAGGCGCGGAATCGCCGACAGCGCCACACCGATGGCGACGCACACAATTCGGTTCTGCAAGGCTGATCTCCCCAAACTTCAAGCGAGCCGACGCAAGCCTGCGCAAGCACAGGCCTCCTCAGTCGCCACTCGGGTATTCCGCTCGCTCAGCTCACCCCGGCTGTTCGATGGGCGACAACGACAAGCAGGTCTCCTGGCTCGCGGCTTGATGTCCCTCGTCTCGCCTTCCCGGACCTGCAATGGTCCAGTGGCATTCGAGACAGGGCACACCGCTTACAGTTGCGGGGGCAGCCCGGGTTCCAATCCCCGAGTTCCCTTTGAATCCCCTGACGACGGGGAACTTGTCGTGCCTGATAACGATGCGCCGAAATGAATATCGCGTCAAGCCGGGCGCTATTGCCATTGCGCCACGTGATGGCGCAGATGATCGGCGATGAAGGTCTGGATGAAATAATAGCCGTGGTCGTAGCCCGGCTGCATGCGCAGGTTCAGCGCCTGGCCCGAGCGCCTCGCGGCCGCCACGAATTTTTCCGGCAGCAGCTGCTCCTCCAGCCATTTGTCGCTGGTGCCCTGGTCGATCAGGATCGGCCCGGGAAACGCCTGACGCGCGACCAGTTCGGTGGCGTCGTAGGCGCGCCACGTCTCGTGATCGGCGCCCAGGTAATTGCCGAAGGCCTTGCGGCCCCACGGACATTGCATCGGCGCGGCGATCGGCGCAAAGGCGGATACGGACCGGTAGAGCCCGGGATTTCGCAGTGCACAAACCAGGGCCCCATGACCGCCCATCGAATGGCCGCAGATGCCGCGCACCGAGGGCGAAGCGGGCAGGCTAGCCTCGACCAGCCCCGGCAATTCGCGCGTCACGTAGCTGTACATGCGGTAATGGGCCGACCATGGCGCCTGCGTCGCGTCGAGGTAGAAGCCGGCGGAGAAGCCGAAGTCCCAGTCGTCGGCATCACCCGGCAGGCGCGGCACGCGCGGGCTCGTGTCCGGCGATACCAGCATCACGCCGAGCGCGGCGGCGACCTCCTGGGCGTGGGCCTTCAGCGGAAAATTCTCGTCGGTGCAGGTCAGGCCGGCGAGAAAATACAGCACCGGCACGTTGCCATGTCTCGCCTGTGGCGGCAGGTACGCCGAGAACTTCATCGGTCCACGCACCTCGAGCGAATCGTGCTGGTAGAAGCGCTGCACGCCGCCAAAGCACCCGTGCTCGGAAACGACGATCAGCGAACCCATCAGTACACCACGACGCTGCGGATCGATTCGCCGCTGTGCATCAGGTCGAAGGCGTCGTTGATGTCGGCCAGCGGCATCTGGTGAGTGATCAGATCATCGATGTTGATCTTGCCGTCCATGTACCAGTCGACGATCTTCGGCACGTCGGTGCGGCCGCGCGCGCCGCCGAAGGCCGTGCCCTTCCAGACGCGCCCCGTCACGAGCTGGAACGGGCGCGTACTGATTTCCTTGCCGGCGCCCGCGACGCCGATGATCACCGAGACGCCCCAGCCGCGATGGCAGCACTCGAGCGCCTGGCGCATCAGGTCGACATTGCCGACGCATTCGAAACTGTAATCGGCGCCGCCGTCGGTCAGCGCCACCAGATGCGCGACGAGATCCGCGCCGACGTCCTTCGGGTTGACGAAATGCGTCATACCGAATTTCTCGGCGAGCGGCCTGCGGGCCGGGTTCAGGTCCACGCCGATGATCCTGTTGGCGCCGACCATGCGCGCGCCCTGCACGACATTCAGGCCGATGCCACCCAGTCCGAACACGACGACGTTGGCGCCCGCCTCCACCTTCGCGGTGTTGATGACCGCGCCGATCCCGGTCGTGACGCCGCAGCCGATGTAGCAGACCTTGTCGAACGGCGCGTCGGGGCGGATCTTGGCGACCGCGATCTCCGGCAGCACCGTGAAGTTCGAGAACGTGGAACAGCCCATGTAGTGGTGCACGAGGTCCTTGCCGATCGAGAAGCGGCTGGTGCCGTCCGGCATCAGGCCCTTGCCCTGGGTGGCCCGTATGGCCGTGCACAGATTGGTCTTGCGCGAGGTGCAGGACTTGCACTGGCGGCATTCCGGCGTGTAGAGCGGTATCACGTGATCGCCCCGGCGTACCGACGTGACGCCGGGGCCCACGTCGACGACGACGCCGGCACCCTCATGGCCGAGAATCGCCGGAAACAGGCCCTCGGGATCGGCGCCGGAGCGCGTGAATTCGTCCGTGTGGCAGATGCCGGTCGCCTTGATCTCGATCAGGACCTCGCCCGCCCTGGGGCCGTCCAGGTCGACCGTGACTATTTCCAGGGGCTTGCCAGCGGCATACGCGACGGCGGCTTTCGTTTTCATTTCGGACTATCCTTGTGGGCGTCGGTGACGAGCTGCAGTGCCTGCAGGTGCCATACCCTAAAACAACCCACGACGACTTGGAAGATGCGCATGAACATTGAGCTGACTCCCACCGAAGCGCGCGTGATCGGCTGCCTGATCGAGAAGGAAATCACGACCCCCGACCAGTATCCGCTGTCGCTGAACGCGCTGACCAACGCGTGCAACCAGAAGACCAACCGGGAGCCGGTCCTGGACCTGCCGGAGAGCGCGGTCCAGCAGGCGCTGGATACGCTGATGCGCAAATACCTGGCCAGCGACAAGTCGGCGGGGTACGGCGGCCGAGTCACGAAGTACAAGCACCGCTTCTGCAATACCGAGTTCGGGTCGCTCAAATTCACCGCACAGGAGCTCGGCCTCCTCTGCGTGCTGCTGCTGCGCGGCGCACAGACCCCCGGTGAGCTGCGCTCGCGCACCAATCGCCTGTGTGAATTCGCGGACGCCGAGGCGGTCGAGACCGCGCTGCAGGGGCTGATGACGCGCGCCGACGGTCCGTTCATCGTCCGGCAGCCGCGCGCGCCCGGTGCCCGCGAATCGCGTTACATGCACCTGTTCTGCGGACCCGTGGAATCCGTCGAGCACGGCGCCGCTGCCGTCGACGGGCGCGATGCGGGCGAGGACCTGTCCTGGCGGGTCGCGGAACTCGAGAGGCAGGTTGCGGCGCTGCGTGCCGAGCTCGACGAGCTCAGGCGCCCGCCAGCTTGAGCCTCTCGTCCACCCAGCGCTGGAATGCATCGAGATCGGCGGGCCTGAGGCCCTGCGAATCGGCTCGGCGGTCGGCGAGCCAGCGCTGCATGTCGCGCATCAGCTGGTCCGCGCGGTCGCGCGCGTGGTTGAATAGGTCCATGTAGCCGATACGGACATCGTCGAGCCGCCCCAGCTGCAGGCAGGCCTCGGCCCGGTTCGCCACCGCGTCCATGTCGTCCGGACGCAGCTTCAGCTCATGGTTGTAGTCGTCGAGCGCCTCGCCGAAGGCACCGATGTGCAGGTGCGCATAACCGGCGCCGCTCCACGCCTCGGCCATGTCGCCCTTGTTGCTGAGCGCCTCGGTGAACTGGTCGAGCGCCTTGTAAAACGCATCGCTGGCCTTTTCGAGAGCCCTGGCCTTCTTGTCCGCGTTCGGCGCCTGCTGCGCCTGCTCGGCCCATGCCTTCGCCTTGTCGAGCGCCTTGACCCCCGCCGCATAGGCCTTTTTGGCGGCAATATCCGGCTTTTCGTCGTGCGCGGCCGGCGTGATCGATTCCTCGGGTCCGCCCATGCCGCCACCCCTGCCGCCGCCGCCCATGCCGCCCATGCCGCCCATGCCGCCCATGCCCCCGCCGCCCATCTGCGGATCAGCCACGACGCCGCCTGCCGCCATCATGTGTGCCGCCAGGGCCGCAGCTGCCAGCGCAAGCTTCCGCATGTCGTCCTCCGAAAAGCGTGATTGATGAATCGTGCGATACTTGAGCCATGCATTGTAACGCGAGGATCGGGATCCTTTGTGCTTTGTGCGCGCTGGCACCGCTCGGCGCCGCGCCCGCGCCCGCGCCGGCACCGATGGCGCAGATCCTGGCCGCATCGGCGAGCACGGACTGGCGCACCCCCGATGCGGAAAATACGCTGTACCTGGAGCTGCCCGCCGGCCGGGTCGTGATCGAGCTCGCCCCGCGGTTCGCGCCGCTGCATATCTCGAACATCAGGAAGCTCGCCCGCGCCGGCTATTTCGACGGCCTCGCCGTGATGCGCGTGCAGGACAATTATGTCGCCCAATGGGGGGATCCCGAGGGGAAACGCCCGCTGCCGGCCGGCGTCGGCGATGTCGCGGCGGAGTTCGATGCGCCGCTCGCCAATGGCAGCACGTGGATAGCCTTGCCGGATCACGACGGCTACGCCGCGGAAACCGGCTTTGCGGACGGCTTTCCGGCGGCGCGTGACCAGCGCCTGCACCTGACCTGGCTCGCGCATTGTTACGGCATGGTGGGCGTCGGACGCGACGAATCGGCGCCCAGCAGCGGCGCCGAACTGTATGCGGTCATCGGCCATGCGCCGCGCCAGCTGGATCGCAACGTCGCGCTCGTCGGCCGCATCATCAGGGGCGTCGAGCTGCTGTCGAGCCTGCCGCGCGGCAGCGGCGAACTGGGCTTCTATGCCGGCGCGGAATCGCCAGTGCCCATAACTGCGCTGCGCGTCGCCGCGGACGTGCCGCCCGCCGAGCGCAGCAACCTCGAAATCCTGCGCACCGATACGCCGCTGTTCCGCGCACTCATCGAGTCGCGGCGCAACCGGCCGGAAAAATGGTTCAAGGTCCGGGCCGGGCACATTGAGCTGTGCAACGTGCCGTTGCCGGTGCGGGAGAAGCGCGCCGGCGCGAACTGACCGGATACCGGTCCAGGCGTCCGCGTCAGGGCCGCTTGCCCGGCTGATCGAGCGCCACCATGCCGATGCGCAGGCTCGTCGTCGCGATGCGCACTTCGATCAGGAATACCAGCAGCGAGGAGGCCAGCGAGAGCATCGAGAGCGTGAACACGATCGCGATCGGCGCGGATAATTCCCAGTGCAGGAACGCGTCCGCGAACAGCATCACGACGACCAGCGAGATCAGCAGGCCGGAGCCGATGATCAGCGTGATCGAGGCATTGATGAACTGCGCGCGCCGCGCCAGCACGCGCAGTTGCGTATGCACGTCGCGTCCGCCGTAGGACGGTTCGGCGCGGATCACGCAGTCCTCGAGGGTCCGCGCCCGATCGACGATGCGGGCGAGCCGGTTGGTCAGCACGTTGAGCGTGACGCCGATCGCAGTCATCAGGAAGATCGGGGTCAGCGCCACCTGGATCAGGTGGGCGATATCGACCACGGCCTTGACGTCAGGGTTGGTCACGAGCGGCACCAAAAAAAACGCCCCGGCCGCCATTATGGCAGCCGGGGCGCCTTACCATCCAATTACTTGGAAGTGGTCGCAGCGTCGGAAGAAGCAGCGGCCTTCTTCTTCTTGTGATGCTTTTTGGCAGCCTTCGGCGCAGCGGCGGGGGCGGCAGCGGCCGGAGCAGCGGCAGCCGGAGCAGCAGGCGCGGCGGCGGGGGCATCGGCAGCCATCGCGGCGGCGGCGAGGCCCAGCGTCAACAGGGCGGAAGTGATCAGCGAAGCAGACTTATTCATGTGTACTCCAAACGGGTAGGTGAAAAGACCGGAGTAAAGAATACGCGTTATCCCGTGAAATCAACCGAGGTTAAGATCATTTCACGAATGGCCTCAATGCCCCGCCGCGTCGGCCCGATGTTCGTTCCTGACGCGGATGACCAGGTACCAGACGATGGCCACGTTGACGACGATCAGCGCCGTCTTGCTGAGGTTCGGGCCCAACCAGAATTCCCAAAATTCCAATGGAATCAAAGACCCGGTGACGATGATCGTGAGCCATTCGCCCCAGCGGCGGCGCATCCACAGGCCGATCCCCTCGACGGCGAATATGGTCGCATAGACCAGCGTGCCGGCACGCAGCGCCTTCAGTTCCGCATGCGTGAGGCCGCTGAACTTGGCCAGCGCGATGCGCACGAGGTCCCGCTCCATTCCGGACGGAAGCGTCGCCATCCAGTTGTATATCTGCGCGAGGATCGAGGCATCGTGCAGCCGCACGACCTCGTAGGCCGTCGCCAGCAGCAGCAAAACCTTGACCAGCTTGTACAGCGCGATCGCCCGCAGCATGCCAAAGCGCGGCTCCGCCACTGCGGTGGGGGTCGTCATGCAGGACTATGCCTGGCCCGCGGCCGGCTGGAACTCCAGGGTCGCGTCCAGCAGCGCCGGGATGTCGAAGACGACCCGCTCGTCGGCGATCAGCAGCGGCGCGATGCCGGCAGCCGCCACCAGAGCCGCCGGAACCTGGATCCGGTCGTTCTCGCGCGCAACCGTCCAGGTCTCCAGGCGCTTGTCGCCGAAGGCCAGATTCAGCGCGCCCCAGCGCAGCATCGCCGCGTGCGCGAGCGGCGTATCGCCGCCCCACTGTTTCTGCGCGATCGCCAGCGCCGTGTCCGATGCGATCTCGGCATGCGGCAGTTTCATCAGGTCCTGGATATAGCGCACCATCTCGTCGGGAGGCACCAGGAGCTGCATATAGGACGAGGTGACTTCGCCCCGGGATTCGTTGCCTTCCACCGTCAAGTCGGATTCTCCAGACTGAACATCGCATTCGCGTCGTCGTAAGCATACGCCTCTGCATAGCGGCCCCATTGCACGATCGCCTTCAGCGTCGTCTCGGCCGCCTGCTCGTCCATGAAGTCCTCGAGTTCGTCGATGAACCGGCTCTTGCGTGCGCTGTGCGAGGCACGTTCGTCGAGCACGCGGCGCACATGCGCGGCCAGCGGCACGTAGGCGAGCAGATGCCGCAGGAAGATCCGCTTGCGCTCGTCGAGCGCAGCCGACGCGAACGCCAGGCCGTCATCGGTCAGCTTCAGGTCGCCGCCCTCGAGTTCGGCGAAGCGCATCAGCTGCAGCGTCTCGGCGACCGGAAACAGGTCGTCGATTTCCATCTTCAGGTCAGAGGCAATTTCGGGCAGGTCGGCCTTGCCGTTGAACGGCGCGGCTGCAACGGCCTCCATCAGGCCGGACAGCAGATTCGACCCGACCGAGGGCAGCACGCTGCCGATCCCCAGGCCCGGAAAACGCTCGTGCCGTCCGGCCGCCGGCGAGCCGGCGGGGCGCGCGGTCATGACCACGTAGATGCGCTCGACCAGTTCGCGGAAGCTCGGATCGAGACGGTTGCGGGGCTGGGGCAGCGTGACCTTGATTTCCGACAGGATGCGCCCCGGATTGCTGCCGAACACCAGGATGCGATCGCACATCAGCACCGCCTCCTCGATGTTGTGCGTCACCAGCACGACCCCCTTGATCGGCATGCGCCCTTCGCCCCACAGGTCCAGGAAGTCGGTGCGCAGGGTCTCGGCGGTCAGCACGTCGAGCGCGGAGAACGGCTCGTCCATCAGCAGGATGTTCGGATGCACGACCAGCGCGCGCGCGAAGCCGACGCGCTGGCGCATGCCGCCCGACAGCTCGCGCGGATAGGCGGACTCGAAGCCGTCCAGCCCGATCAGGTCGATCGCCGCGAGCGAGCGCTTGCGGATCTCCGGCTTCGGCATGCGCTGCGCCTCGAGGCCCAGCGCGACGTTCTCGAAGACGGTGAGCCAGGGGAACAGCGCGAAACTCTGGAACACCATCGCGATGCCGGCCGCCGGACCGAAGATCGGCTCGCCCAGATAGCTGAGTTTGCCGGCGCTCGGCTGCGGCCAGTCCGGCGATCAGGCGCAGCAGCGTCGATTTGCCGGAACCGGACCGGCCCAGCAGGCCGACGATCTGCCCCGCGTGGAGCTCGAGGTTCATGCCGTCGAGCACCAGCAGTTCGCCGCCGTCGGGCTTCGGAAAGGCCTTGCGAACGTCGGCTGCACTGCAATAGCGGCGTGCCGCTCATCAGGTTCGATTCCATCACGTCAGCCTATACTTGCGTTCGGCGTAAGTAATACAGCGGCCGCCAGAACAGTCGATTGATGACGACGACGAACAGGCTCATGACGCCGATGCCGAGAACGATGCGGTGAAAATCCCCCGCGGTCGCGGCCTCGGCGATGTACGAGCCCAGGCCCTTCGCTTCGATTTCAGTCTTGCCCCAGGTGACGAGCTCGGCGACGATGCGCCGCGTTCCAGGAACCGCCGGACGCGGTGATCGCACCGGTAACGTAGAACGGCAGCACGCCCGGCAATGCCACCTTGCGCCACCAGAGCCAGCCCTTGACGCCGAAGTTCGTCGCCGCGTAGCGCAGCTCCGCCGGAATCGCCGCGGCGCCGGCGATCACGTTGAACAATATGTACCACTGGGTACCGAGGATCATCAGCGGGCTCAGCCAGATGTCCGGTTTCAGCTTCCATGACACGATGCCGTACACCGCAATCGGGAACAGCAGGTTCGCCGGGAACGCGGCCAGGAACTGCGCCAGCGGCTGCACGATGAGCGCGGCGCGCGGGCGCAGGCCGACCCAGATGCCGACCGGCACCCAGACCAGGCTTGCCAGTGCGATCAGGATGAACACGCGCAGCATCGTGATCAGCGCCAGTCCGCAGACCTGCACCGCCTCGCTGACCGGCGTGTGCGCGACCAGGCTCGCGACCAGGTGCCAGACCCCGAGCGCGACGGCGGCCGCGACCAGCGACACCCACAGCAGGTCCAGGCTGCGCTTCGGCCGCGTGGACACGACGCGCCCGCCCGCCGGCTCGCCGAAATTGAATGCGCGGCTGGTCGCGAGCACGGCCGCCTGGAACGCCAGCTTGCCGGCCTGTATCAGCCGCGAGCGGCGCATCATGGTCAGCGCCCAGGACTCGGGCGTATCCTCGCCCGGATCCTGTTCGACCCGGAACCGGTCGACCCAGGAGACCAGCGGGCGAAACAGCAGCTGGTCGTACAGCAGTATCACCAACAGCATCGTGCCGATCGCCCACGCGATCGCCGTGAGATTCTTCTCCTCGATCGCGAGCGCGATGTACGAGCCGATCCCGGGCAGCGCCACGGTCGTGTGCCCGACCGTGATCGACTCGGAGGCGACCACGAAGAACCAGCCGCCGGACATCGACATCATCATGTTCCAGACCAGCGCCGGCAGGCCGAACGGCACCTCGAGCTGCCAGAAGCGCATCCACGGCGACAGCCGGAACGAATCGGCCGCCTCGGACAGCTCCTGCGGAATGGTGCGCAGCGACTGGTAGAAGCTGAACGCCATGTTCCAGGCCTGGCTCGTGAAGATCGCGAAAATCGCCGCGAATTCCGCGCCCAGCACGCGTCCCGGGGCGAGCGACATGAAGAAAACGACGGTGATCGAGATGAACCCCAGGATCGGGACCGACTGCAGGATGTCCAGGATCGGCACCAGCAGCCTGCCGGCGCGCTCGCTCTTCGCGGCCCAGGTCGCGTAGGTCAGCGTAAAGACCAGCGACACGACCAGCGCGACGAGCATGCGCAGCGTCGTACGCGCCGCGTACTCCGGCAGGTGCCGCGGGTCGAGCGACAACGGCGCCGAGTCCAGCTGCGACAGCGGCACGAACAGCCCGCGCGCGGCTTCCCCGAGGAACGCGATCAGACCTATGACGACGACGAATGCCATCAGGTCCCAGCGCGAAGCGAGATCCCGCAGGAAGCCAAAGGGTTCGAATCGGCGCATCCGCGCATTTTCGCAGGACAAACCATCAACTAGCTAGTAGGGTATGCGCAATTCACCCGCACGAGCGTGCCAGCGAACCGATGGACAACCGCCTGGCGGCACGGCCCGCCGTCTCCATGCCCGAGGACCGGACGCGATTCAGCGTGCTGGGCGCGATCAGCTTCTCGCACCTGCTCAACGACATGCTGCAGTCGCTGATCGTCTCGATCTACCCGCTGCTGAAGGGCATTTTCACGCTGAATTTCGTGCAAATCGGCCTGATCACGCTGACCTACCAGGTGTGCGCATCAGTCCTGCAACCGCTGATCGGCAGCTACACCGACCGGCATCCGCAGTCGCATGCGCTGAGCGCGGGCATGGGCTCTACGCTGGCGGGGCTGCTGACTCTGGCCTGGGCGCCGACCTACCCGCTGGTCTTGGCCGGCGCCGCGCTGATCGGCACCGGCTCGGCGATTTTTCATCCGGAGTCCTCGCGCATCGCGCGCCTGGCGTCCGGCGGCCGGCATGGCCTGGCGCAATCGATATTCCAGGTCGGCGGCGCCCTCGGCAGCGCGCTGGGGCCGCTGATAGGCGCATTGATCATCGTGCGCCATGGGCAGGGCAGCATCGCGTGGTTCGGATTCGCGGCGCTGCTGGCCATCGTCGTGCTGTGGAACGTCGGCGGCTGGTATCAGCGCAATCATCTGGCGCCGCGCACGGGCCGCGCACCGCGCGCGCCTGCGTCCGCCGCCGGCGTCGGGACCGCGGGCGCAGTCGCCCGCCCGCTCGCGATCCTGCTGATACTGATATTCTCGAAGTATTTCTACCTGGCGAGCATCGGCAGCTACTACACGTTCTTCCTGATCTCCAGGTTTCACCTCTCGGTCAGATCCGCGCAGATGCACCTGTTCGTGTTTTTGGCGGCAGTGGCCCTCGGCACGCTGTTCGGCGGGCCTGCCGGCGATCGCATCGGCCGCAAACGCGTGATCTGGGCATCGATCCTTGGCGTCGCACCGTTCACGCTCGCGCTGCCCTACGTGGACCTGACCTGGACCGGCATCCTCTCCTTCCTGATCGGGCTGGTCCTGGCCTCGGCATTCTCGTCGATCGTGCTGTACGGGCAGGAACTGATGCCGGGTCGTGTCGGCATGGTGTCCGGCCTGTTCTTCGGTTTTGCGTTTGGCGTCGGCGGCATCGGCGCTGCCGTGCTTGGCGCCGTGGCGGACCGCTACGGGATCGAATTTGCTTACCGCGTATGCGCGTTCCTGCCGCTGCTCGGCATCGTCGCCGCGTTCCTGCCGAATCCGCAACGGGCGCAGCCGGCCAGAGCGGCGGCTGCGCCCGCGGGTCCCTGAGGACCCGCCGTGGCCGGTTATGCTCAGTTGCCGATCACTACGATCATCTGGTCGGCGGACAGCGTAGCACTCGAGCCCGAGTAGGGTCCGCGCGCATTGATCTGCAGCATCGTGACCGGGGCACCGGTGCTGCCGGATTTCAGCGCAGCGGTCAGCGCCGTCGAGAAATCGGTCCACGTCGAGTACGTGTCGATCATCCAGCTGCCACTATTGGCTATCGCATAGAAAACCGGGCGGGACGGCGTCTGGTCGGGAACGATCTGCAGCCCGTTGGTCAGCGCGGACAGGCTGGTATTGACGAAACCGATGCGCAACCGGTCGTCGATGCTCGCGGCGAGGGCTGTCTGGTCGATCGACAGGCCCGTGCCCGAGACCGTGAAGTCGGCGAGCGATGCATCGCCGGGCTGCGCCCAGTTCAGCGTCAGATCCGCCGACGTATTGGCAAAGCTCAGCAGCGAGGTCGCCGTGAAGTCCGGCGGCGACGCACCGGCGGCGGAACCGAACGGCGTCACGAAGCCGTAGAACTCGACCGGCGATGAGCCCGACAGGCCGGTAGTCGCCAGTGCGGCCGGCACCCCGACGGTATAGGCGCTGGCGAGCGCATCGTTCGCGCTGCTCGTGCCGGTGCCGGCGAAGTTGAAGATCGGCGGCGTCGCCGTCGCCGACAGGCCGTTGATGGTCTGCAGGCTCAGTGTCACGACACCGCCGGCCGGCGCGGCTGACACGGTCCCGTCGATGCGCGTCGGCAGCAGGTTGACGCTGCCGGCCGTGGCATCGAGGGTCGCATTGCCGGAGGAGCTCTGGCCGAAGGCACCCGCAAACTGCGCCAACTGGCCGACCGAAATGCTCGTGTAGCTGAACGCGCCGCTCTGTCCCTGCTCGTTGACGGCCGTGCTGGCGCCAACCGTCACGCTGATCTGCGGTGCGAAACGCATTTGCCACTCGTTGGCATGCACCAGGACGCCGCCCACGACAGTCAGCATGTTGGTGTTCGCGGTCGTCCCCGCGGTCACGGCGACGACGGTGCCTTCGAGCCCGTCATGATCGGAGCCGATGACGCTCGAGCCAGCCAGCACGCTGCCGGCCGTGAACGTCAGCGTCGTCGTGTCCAGCGTGCCGTACGCCGCCACCAGCAGCGGCGCGCTGCCGGCGCTTGCCAGAGCGGCCGATAGTGCACTGAGCCCCGCCCCACCGGTAGAACTCGCGCCACTGATCGCAAAGGTCGTCGTCGCGGTCGTCTGCACCGTGAACTGGCCGTTGTTGCCCTGGCCGTCATCGAACGGACGCACGTTGATGACGAAGCTGCCGCTGCCATCGCCGGCCGGCATTGCGACGCTGACCAGCGGGCCGCGGACGCGCACCTGCCGGGTCTGGTCGGGTACCAGGCTGCCGGTCAGGACCGGATTGACGGTCACGGTGGTCGCGCCGCCGGTCGTCGCAATGACATTGGATGAGTCCAGGTTGAAGTCCAGCGCCAGGTTCTGCACCGTGCCCGGGGTGATGACCAGCGGGTGGCTGGAATCGAGCGTCAGCGCGACCGTCAGCGTCGAATCACCGCCCGCGACCGACGTCGTCGAACTGCCGAGGTAGATGTCGGCAAGTGGGACCGGCGTGCCGCTGCCGGCAAGCACGATCTGGGCACTGCTGTAATCGAGCGTCATCGATGCCGAGACGTATTTGCCCTGCGGCAACTGCGCGGAACTGACCAGTTCGGACAGGTTCACGAGCTGCGTGAAGTCGGCCTGGGTTGCAACGGGCAGGATTTCGACCACGGTTCCGTCGCTGCGCGTCAGCTGCAGGGAATCGATGTTGACCAGGTAAGTCTGGAACGCGCCGGCCGCGTCGGTCAGCGTGACCAGCGCGCCGCCGCAGTTGCTGCCGCACGCCTGCGCCGAGGGCGATGTTGTGCCTCCCGGCCCCATGGAACCTCCGCCCGATCCGCAGGCCGCGAGCGCGGCGACGGCCGCGCAGAGCACGGCCATGCGCGCACGAACAATGAACGCCTGCCGCCGGCTTGCGGACAGATATTGAGTGTGCATGACGACTACCCTCCTCATCGATGCGATTCTTGTGGGAGTTATTCTGGTCACTCAAAGCCCGGCGGCAAGGCGTCGCCGGACGACGACAGTTTGCTGAGAAACTGCGATACCGGCGCTTGGAGAGGAGCGCGTTTTTTGATAAAATTAATCGCTTCGCGCCGTCGCCTGCGGCTGCGTATGATGCCGCCGATGCAATGCCCCGTGCCATCGGGCCACGCCGGCGCGATCCGCTGCTGCTGCGCCCTTCTGCTCGTTGATCTCGTTCTGACGGCGCCCCGCGCGCGCGCCAAGGATGACGACGGATCCGCCGCGCAGGCGGAGCTGGGCCGGATCTTCGTGGTCGCAACGACGCCGTTGCCCGGCGTGGCGATCGACGCCGATAAGATCCCCGGAGTCATCCAGAGCATCGTCGCCGCGGACCTGCGCGCGGATGGGACTGCGAACCTGACCCGCGCACTCGATGCGCGACTTGCCGGCATCAGCATCGGCGATACGCTCGACGATTCATTCCAGCCGGACATCCTGTACCGCGGGTTTGCCGCATCGCCGGTGCTCGGCACGGCGCAGGGGCTTGCCGTGTACCAGAACGGCGTGCGCATCAACGAGGCATTCGGCGATACCGTGAACTGGGACCTGATCCCGGACCAGGCGATCGCGAGGGTCGACCTCGTCAGCTCGAATCCCTCGTACGGGCTCAATGCGCTGGGCGGCGCTCTCGCCGTCACGATGAAGAACGGCTTCGACCTCGGCGCAGGCGAGTCCGAAATCCACGGCGGATCGTTCAACCAGCGGGCCGCCGGCATGGAGTACGGCGCCAACGACGGACGCTTCGGAATATACGCGGCCGCGAAGATCCTCGATCAGGACGGCTGGCGCCGGTTTGCCCACGATTCGGTGCGCCAGCTGTACGCGGATCTCGCGCTGCGCAGCGATTCGCTTTCGGCCGATATTGCCTATTCGCACGCCGACAATGGCCTGAACGGTCAAGGCGCCGCCCCGGTGCAGGAGCTCGCGATCAGCCGCGAACTGGTGTTCACCGACCCGCAGGCGAACACCGACCGGCTGGACTTCGTGAGCCTGAATGCGTCTTACCGGGCAGGCGCCACCTCCTCATGGCAGGCGGTCCTGTACCTGCGCGACTTTGCGCAGGATGTCGTGAACGGCAATGCGGCCTCGTTTGCCGCCTGCACCGGCGCCCGCGAGGCGGGTTACCTGTGCGAGGGCGACGGCACGACCGAGCTGCACGACGGCAGCGGCAATCCGATTTCCGATCCGGCGCGCGGCGGCCCCACGGCGCTCGGCGAGGACGATCTCGAGTCGATACACGCGCAGGGCCGCGGCGCCTCGCTGCAGTTCAGCGATTCGCGGACGCTCCTCGCGCGTGCGAATCAGTTCACGGTGGGCGCGGCCATCGATGCCGCGCACGTGAATTTCTCGTCGGACGTCCAGCCGGGACTGATCAACGCGGCGCTGTGGGTCGTGCCGTCCGGCCCGTCGGTGGTCACTCCCGAGACGTCCCCGTTCGCATCCGCACCGGTGCTGTTGCAGTCGGACAGCCGTTACGGGGGACTGTACCTGACCGACACGTTTTCGCCGGTCGAGGCGGTCGCGGTGACCGCGAGCGCCCGCTACAACGACGCCAGCATCGACCTGTCCGATCAGCGCGGAACCCTGCTGGACGGCAGGAACAGCTTCGGTCACTTCAATCCGGCGCTCGGCGCGACGCGGCAGCTGCGACCGGGACTGACCGCATACGCCAGCTACGCGGTCAATAATCGCGCGCCGACCGCCAGCGAAATAGAGTGCTCGGATCCGCGCCGGCCGTGCCTGCTGCCGTCCAGTCTTGCCGGTGATCCGCCCGATCTCAGGCAGGTCGTGGCCGTGACCGCCGAACTCGGGCTGCGCGGCCGCAGCGCAGCCGGCGGCACATCGGTGAACTGGAATGCCGGCGTATTTCGCACGGCGCTGAGCGACGACATCTACGCGATCGCCTCCTCCAGCAGCAGCGGCTATTTTCGCAATATCGGCGCAACCCGGCGTGAGGGGCTCGAGGCCGGTCTCAGCGCACAGGCGGTGCGCTGGAGCGCCTACCTGCAGTACAGCCTGGTCGCCGCGACGTTCCAGTCGGCGTTCACGGAACATTCGGCATCGAATCCCGCCGCCGACGCGGCCGGCAACATCGCGGTGCTGCCCGGCGACCATTTGCCGGGAATTCCGCGGAACCGGCTCAAGCTGGGCGCCGATTACCGCTGGCGGCACGGCCTCAGCACCGGCGCGGCACTGATCGCCGTCGGCAGCCGGTATTATTCCGGCGACGAATCCAACCAGAACGCGCCGCTGCCGGGGTACTGCGTCGCCGACCTGCATGCTTCCTGGCACCCCGCGGCGGACTGGGAACTGTTCGCCTCGATCAGGAACCTGCTCGACGCGCGCTATGCCACTTATGGGCTGTACGGCAATGCCGCGGCCATCGGCGCTCCCGGGGTCACGGGCGGCGACAACCGGTTCCAGAGCCCCGCGCCGCCGCGCTCTTTTTATGCCGGCGCCCGCCTGAATTTCTAGGCGCCGAGCTCGGCGATCGCGGCGAGCATCGCGTCGACGTCGACCGGCTTGCTCAGGAAGCGGCAGTCCGGCAACGGCTCCCGGATTGCCCGCAGCATCGAATCCAGATCGCCGCTGAGCAGCACCGCCGGCACCCTGAATGCATGCCGGGAGCGTGCAAGCTTGATGACGTCCAGTCCCGTGGCATTGCCGTTGAAGCGAAAATCGGTGACCAGGATGTCCCCCGGCTTCAGGTCCGCGATCATCGCCTCGGCGTCGGCAAGGCCGGCGGCACTGCGGATTCCGAACCCTTCCAGCCCCAGGAACAGTTCCGTGGCCGCGCGCACGGACGCGTTGTCCTCGACCAGCAGTATGTTGCCGCGGCGTTGTGCCGCGGGCGTCGCCGGGCGCATCGCCCGGTCGCGCGGCGCACCAGGACCCTCCGGCAACAGCTGCTGCCGCGGTATGCGCACGCTGACCTGCGTGCCTTCGCCCAGGCGGGAACTGACCGACACCGCAAAGCCCAGGATGCGCGCGACCTCGCGCACGATCGCAAGCCCGAGCCCCACGCCGAGGCGCTTGGATCCCGCGTGCGAATCGACCTGGTAGTACTCGTCGAAGATCCTGGTCAGCTTGTCCTCCGGTATGCCAATCCCGGTATCCTCGATCTTCAGCACCATGCCGTCCGGATCGACGGTGTGCGTGACGTTCACGCGGCCGTGCTCGGTGTATTTCAGGGCGTTGCCGATCAGGTTCTGCAGCAGCTGGATGAACATCGTGCGATCGGTCATCAGCCGCACCCGGGTCGCCTCGAAGGACAGGTCCAGGTTCTTCGCCGACGCCGCCGCCTCGAATTCGCGCCGCAATTCCGCAAACACGCCGGCCAGCTCGACCGCCATCAGGTCCGGCTCGATCGCACCGGATTCGAGGCGGCTGATGTCCAGCAGCGCGTTCAGCAGGTTCGAGGCTGCGTCGATTGACTGTTCCTGACGCTGCAGCAGGTCCCGCACGCCGGCATGGTCGGGCACCAGTTTCAGCAGCGATGCATTCAGCAGCCGGATCACCTGCATGGGCTGGCGCAGATCGTGGCTCGCCGCGGCCAGGAACCGGCTCTTGGCGCGGTTGGCACGGTCCGCCTCCTCGCGTGCGGCTACCAGCGCGTTGCTGATCAGGCGCCGCTCGGTCATGTCGCGCACCGCCACGGCCACGAAGCTCGTGCCCTGGTGGGAGAAAGGCGCCAGGCGGATGCCTGCGGGGAATTCCGTGCCGTCGGCCCGCCTGGCGAACAGGTCGACGATCCTCGCACCCATCTCCCGACCCGCAGGGCTCTGCATGAAGGCCTGGACATGCGCCGCATGGCGGCCGCGGAATCGCTCCGGAATCAGCAACTCAACCGGCTGGCCGACCAGCTGGTGCGGCGTAAAGCCAAATACCGCCTCGGCGGTCTCGTTCGCATAGCGCAAAATGCCGCCCGCATCCGCCACCAGCATGGCATCGGGGGAGAATTGCAGCAAAAGCTGCGCCAGCGGGCCAAATTCCTGCATGTTCACTCCAGCGACGCCAGCCAGCCACAGTAGGGGACTTGCGCAGTCGCATACGGGAAAATCGCAGCTGGCAATTCCCTGCCGATGCTTCAAGCTGCCGGGAGCATCGACGGTGATTGGCCAGCCGCCGGATGATATAACGGGCGTCGCATCGCCGTCAGACGGCAACGGGTGGAATTTGAGCGAAGACAAGGCGCCTGCCGGTGGAACCGGGGCGATATTGAACCAGCTGATGGAAATTGCGCGCGTCTCGGCGCTCGCGGAGCTTGCGAGCGGGATCTCGCACGAGATCAACCAGCCCCTGGGCGCGATCGCGGCATTCTCGCAGGCCGGGGAGCGCCTGCTGAACCGTCCCGACCCGCTCGTGGACCGCGCGGCCGAGGTGTTCCGCCACATCAGCCATGAGGCCCTGAGCGCCGGCGAGGGTATCCGGCGCATCCGCCGGCTGTTCGACCAGTCGACCGCCTCGCGGACACGCTGCGACATGGCCGAGCTGATCGGCGAGCTGCGGCCCGTGCTCGACATGGTGGCGGCGAGCCACCGCGGCAGGCTCGAGGTCATCGCGGGGGCTAATCAGCCCCTGCTGCAGCTCGACCGGCTCAGGGTCCAGCATGTGCTGTTCGCGCTGGTGCAAAACGCCTTCGAAGCCACGATTGGCTGTGCGAGGCCTGCATCCGTTACAATCAGCGTGATCGATGATCGTTACGGGGTGGAAACGAGTATCGTAGACAACGGCAGCGGCGTACCTGCGGATATCCAGGACCAGCTGTTCCGGCCGTTTTTCACGACAAAGCCACGGGGAACCGGGCTCGGATTGGCTTCATGCCGTGCGATCATCGAGGCGCACGAAGGAACGCTCGGCTTCGAGCGCGTGCCGGAGGGCGGGAGTCGCTTCTGGCTGCGTCTGCCGCATTCGTCCCCCTGACATGGAGCTGACATGGCGAAACCAGTCGAACCGCACACGCCGAGGCCGATTGTGCATATCGTCGACGACGACGACGGGATGCGCCGCGCCCTGACCCTGCTGACCAACACGCTGGGGTATGAAACCCTGTCCTTTGCCCGGCCCAGCGAGTTTTTCGCGAAGTTCAAGCCCGAGGACCCCGGTTGCCTGGTACTCGACATCCGCATGCCCGAGATGAGCGGCCTCGAGGTGCAGCAGCAGCTCGTGCGCATGGGCTGCATGATGCCGATCATCTTCATCACGGGACACGGCGATGTGCCGATGGCGGTCCAGGCGATGAAGGCCGGGGCATTCGAGTTCATCCAGAAGCCGTTCCGCGATCAGGATCTGCTCGACAAGATCAACGAAGCGCTGCGCCTGGATACCGACAACCGCAAGGGGCTGGCGCACCGCGCCGACGTGCAGCATCGCCTGGAATCGCTGACGCCGCGCGAGCGCCAGGTCATGCAGCTGGTCGTGAACGGCGATGCCAACAAGGTCATCGCTATCGACCTGGGGCTGAGCGAGCGCACGGTCGAGATCCATCGCGCCAAGGTCATGGAGAAAATGGGCGCAAAATCCGTTGCGCACCTGGTCAAGATGCACATGCTCCTGGAGGAGCCGCCCGCTCAGAGCGCGTGATGCGCGTGTGCGAGGCGACGCTGAAGCGCACACCAGCGCACTGGGTGCGTCATGTCGTCCAGTCGAGCGAGCGCGAGATGGCCTTCTGCCACGACGCGACCAATGCGTCGCGCCGGACGCCGGCCATCTGCGGGCGCCAGCGCTTCTCCACGCGCCAGTTGGCAACCAGGTCCGCGCGTCCCCGCCAGTACTGCACCGCGAGCCCCGCGGCGTAAGCGGCACCGAGCGCGGTGGTTTCCGTGACCGCCGGCCGCACCACGTCGATGCCGAGGATATCGGCCTGGAACTGCATCAGGGTCCCGTTGGCCACCATGCCGCCATCGACGCGCAGTTCGCGCAGCGGCAGCCCCGCGTCCTGTTGCATCGCGACGAGCATGTCGCGGGTCTGGAACGCCGTTGCCTCGAGGGCCGCGCGCGCCAGGTGCCCGCGGTTGGCGAAGCGGGTCAGCCCGGCTATCACGCCGCGCGCGCTCTGTTTCCAGTGCGGCGCGTACAGGCCGGAGAACGCCGGCACGAAATACACGTCGCCGTTGTCCTCGACTTCGAGCGCGAGGCGCTCGATATCGGCGCTGGTCTCGATCAGGCGCAGGTTGTCGCGCAACCACTGCACGGCCGCACCCGCGATCGCGACCGAGCCTTCCAGCGCGTACACGGCGGGCTCCGCGCCGATGCGGTACGCCACCGTCGTGATCAGCCCGGCGTGCGACGTGACCGGCTGCGTGCCGGTGTTCATCAGCAGGAAGCATCCCGTGCCATAGGTATTCTTGGCCTCCCCGGGATCGAAACAGGCCTGGCCGGCGAGCGCCGCCTGCTGGTCGCCGAGCAGGCCGGCCAGCGCGACGCCGGCGAGCGCACCCGCGGTGATCTCGCCGTGCGCGGCGCTGGAGGCGACGATGCGCGGCAGTACCGCCCGTGGCACGGCAAAGGCGGCGAGCAGCTGCGGATCCCAGTCGAGCGTGGCGAGATTCATCAGCTGGGTGCGGCTGGCGTTGGTCACATCGGTGATGTGCAGGCCGCCCCCGGCGCCGCCCGTCAGGTTCCAGGCGAGCCAGCTATCAATCGTGCCGAACAGGGCATCGCCGTTCGCGGCGGGCGCCGCCGCGCCGGGCACGTTTTCCAGCAGCCATTGCAGCTTCAGGGCGCTGAAATAGCTGGCCAGAGGCAATCCGGTCTGCGCGCGGAACCGGTCCTGCCCGCCTTCGCGTTCGTATTCGGCCACGCGCGCCTCGACGCGCATGTCCTGCCACACCAGCGCGTGATGCAGCGGCCGGCCGCTGCGCCGGTCCCACAGCACGGTCGTCTCGCGCTGGTTGGTGATGCCGACCGCGGCCAGGTCGGCCGCCGCCAGGCCGGCCTTCTGCATCGCCTCGGCAATGACCCGCTGCGTGTTGCCCCAGATCTCGGTCGCGTCGTGCTCGACCCAGCCGGGCCGCGGGCAGATCTGGCGATGCTCCCGCTGGGCGCCGGCAACGATGCCGCCGCTGCGGTCGAAGACGATGAAACGGGTGCTGGTCGTGCCCTGGTCGATCGCGCCGACGTATCGTGTCATTGGCTTTTCCATCGCGCCTTGAATACTCTTTGCCGATGATAACCATTTATACGGCCGAGCACCGCCTGCGCAACGCACGCACCGAACTGCATGGCGGCGAGCTCGTCGCCCCGTTCGAATGCCCGCAGCGCGCCCAGTATGTACTCGACCGCGTCCGGAGCGAGCGCCTCGGCGACGTGATCGCTCCGCAGGCCTTCGAGGCGGCGGCGCTGACGCGGGTGCATGCGGCCGCCTACGTCGAATTCCTGGCCGGCGCATGGACGGAGTGGGTAGCCGCCGGCGGCCGCGGCGAGGCGATTCCGGACTGCTGGCCCGCGCGACGCATGACCCAGCGCGTGCCGGCCGCGATCGCCGGCAAGCTGGGCTATTACGCGATGGCCGGCGAGACCTCGATCAGCGAGGGCACGTGGCAGGCCGCCCGCGCCGCGGCGGACGTGGCTCTGAGCGGCGCTGAACAGCTGCGGCGCGGCGCCGCGGGGGCTTTTGCGCTGTGCCGCCCGCCCGGACACCACGCGGCGCGGGACCTGTACGGCGGGTACTGCTTCCTGAACAATGCGGCCATCGCAGCCCAGTACCTGCGCGACCACGGCGCCGCGCGCGTTGCGATCCTGGACGTGGACTTTCATCACGGCAACGGCACGCAGGATATTTTCTACGAACGGGCGGACGTGCTGTTCGTGTCGCTGCACGGCGATCCGGCCACCGCGTTCCCGTATTTCTCGGGCTACGCCGATGAGACCGGGAGCGGCGCGGGCGCCGGATTCACGGTGAACTTCCCGCTGCGGCCGGGCACCACATATCCCGAATGGCGCGATGCGCTGCAGGCGGCGCTGCGGCGCATCCGGGAATATCGCGCCGATGCGCTCGTCGTCTCGCTCGGGGTCGATACCTTCAGCGGCGATCCGATCAGCAGTTTCCGGCTCGACTCGCCGGACTTCGCAGACTATGGCCGGCTGATCGGCGGGTGCGGGCTGCCGACGCTGTTCGTGCTGGAAGGCGGCTATGCGGTGGCCGAGATCGGCATCAATGTGGTCAATGTGCTCTGCGGATTCGAAGGAAAACAATGACCGGGCCCCGCGATGCGCTCACCGACCTCGGCGCCGTCGAGGCGATCGCGCTGATGACGCGCGGGGAGCTGAGCGCCGAGCGCTACGCCGCGGCGCTGCTGGCGCGTTGCCGCGAAGCGCGGGCGCTGAATGCATTCATCACGCTGGATCCGCAGCGGGTGCTCGCCGATGCCCGTGAGCGCGATCGCGAGCGCGCCGCCGGGGTGGCGGCCGGTCCGCTGTTCGGGCTGCCGGTCCCGGTCAAGGACAGCGTCAATACCCGCGATTATCCGACGACGGCGGGCACGCCGGCGCTGCGGAATTTCCGCCCCCGGGACGATGCCCCGCTCGTCGCCGCGCTGCGCGCCGCCGGCGCGATCGTGCTCGGCAAGACCAACCTGCACGAACTGTCGTACGGCTGGACCAGCAACAACCTCGCCTTCGGCGCCGTGCACAATCCCTACGATGCGGCGCGGATTCCCGGCGGCAGCAGCGGCGGCACCGCCGCCGCGATCGCCGCGCGCCTCGCGCCGCTCGGCGTGGCCGAGGACACGGAAGGGTCGATCCGGGTGCCGGCGGCATTGTGCGGCATCGCGGGTTTCCGCCCGACGACGGGCCGCTACCCGACGAGCGGCTGCGTGCCGATCGCGGCGCTGTTCGATCAGGTGGGCCCGCATGCACGAAGCGTCCGCGACCTCGCGCTGTTCGACACCGTCGTCGCCCGGGAGCCGGCGCCGCTCGCGAACGTCGACCTGCGCGGCGTGCGCCTCGGGGTCGTGCGCGATTACTGGTTCGGCGATCTCGACGCCGATGTCGAGCTCATCACGGCGCGCGCGCTCGCGCGCCTCGCCGGCGCCGGCGCCGTGCTCGTCGAATCGGCGCTGCCCGGCCTGCAGGCGCTGATCGACCAGTCGACCCAGCAGATCCAGAATCACGATGTGCGCATCGAACTCGCGCGCTACCTGCAGGCGCACGGCGCCGGCGTGAGCTTCGAGGAACTGGTCGCGCAGGCGAGCCCCGACATCCGCGCGGCGTTCGCCAGCGACGTGTTGCCTGATGGGAGGAATTTCGTTGCGGAACCGGTCTACGCGAGGGCGCGCGACCAGGCAGTGCCGGCGCTGCGCAGGCTGCTGAACGAGTATTTCGCGCGCCAGGACGTCGCCGCGATCGTGTTTCCGGCGACGCTGGTGCCCGCGCCGCGCATAGGCGATGCCGACATGCTGGACGTCAACGGCCGCAGGCTGCCGTTCACGACGGCGATTGCCCGCAACATCGATCCCGGCAGCACGGCGGGCCTGCCCGGCCTCGTGTTGCCGGCGGGGCTCACGGCCGATGGCCTGCCCGTGGCGTTGGAATTCGACGCGCCAGCCGGCGCGGACCGGCGACTGCTCGCGCTCGGCGTCAGCCTGGAGCGCGTGCTGGGCCGGCTGCCGGCACCGATCGTCTGACGCGCGACGCCACGCGCATCCACGCCAACAGCAGCGCCAGCGCCAGGAATCGAAACAGGATGCCGACCAGGCCGGCTTCGGGGCCATAGGATCCACCGGTCAGCCAGGCCGGACCGAGGTCATGGATCTGCTGCAATCCGCCCGCATCGAGCCCGCTGACCGGAAATCCGAGCAGGGGCCCCTGCATGTAGTTCCAGGCGAAATGCAGACCCAGCGGCAGCCACAGGCGCCCCGACAGCACGAAGGCCATGCCGTAGACCAGCCCGCCCAGGGCATTGCCGCAAACCGACAGGGCGCTGGCGCCGGGATTGCCCAGGTGAAACAGGCCGAACAGGAGTGCCGCCAGCACGGCGGCGGTTTTTGCGCGACCGCCGAGCGCGACGGCCAGCCCGGACAGCAGAAGTCCGCGATTGACCAGCTCCTCTGCGACGGCGCTGCCCGTCATGACCAGCGTCATTTGCAGGATCGGGGGCTTCGCGGCAACGACGGTTGCACTGCGGGATATCGCGCCGAGCAGCAATTCACCGGCGAATATGCCCAGCATGGCGATCGTCGTGATGACCAGGCCGGCGCACAGCTCCGGAACCGAAAACCGGTCCCAGCGCAGCCCGATGCCTTCGATCACGCTGCGCCCCCGCGAACGCCAGTGACGGATGGCAATGGTGCCGAAGGCAGCGGCCATCAGCGAGGCGATGAGCCCGGATACCAGCATCATCGGCGTGACGTTCAGGCAGGCTCCTGCGTCCGGCGCAGCAGGCCCTGCGTCTCGATGAAGTCGATGACTTCGGGCAGCCCCTGCTCGGTCTTCAGGTTCGTGAACACGAATGGCCGCGCGCCGCGCATCTTGCGGGCGTCGCGATCCATGACCTCGAGCGAGGCGCCGACGTAGGGCGCCAGGTCGATCTTGTTGATGATCAGCAGGTCCGATTTCGTGATGCCGGGACCGCCCTTGCGCGGAATCTTGTCGCCGGCCGCGACGTCGATCACGTACAGCGTCAGGTCCGACAGTTCCGGGCTGAACGTTGCCGCCAGGTTGTCCCCGCCGCTCTCGACGAACACGACGTCGAGTCCCGCAAAGCGTTCGCTGAGGCGCGCCACCGCTTCGAGGTTGATCGAAGCGTCCTCACGGATGGCCGTATGCGGACAGCCCCCGGTCTCGACGCCGAGGATGCGCTCCGGCGCGAGCGCCTTGTTGTGCACGAGGAATTTCGCGTCCTCCTCGGTGTAGATGTCGTTCGTGACGACCGCGATGTTGTACCGGTCGCGCAGCGCGCGGCACAGCAGCAGCGTCAGCGCGGTCTTGCCGGAGCCCACCGGACCGCCAATACCGACCCGCAGCGGGGAGTTCGTCTGCATCGTGTCACGACCTGAATAGCCGGGAATACTGGGTCTCGTGCTGCGAGGAGAGGATCGCGAGCGCGGGCGCGAAATTCGATCGCGACAGGCGCCAGCGCCGGCCGGCGACGAGCCCGGCGACGAGCCCGGCGATCATTGTACCCGCGTCCTGCAGCACGCGCTGGCCGGCGGACTGGCCCAGCGGGACCGTCTTGACCGCGACCAGCACCTGGTTCTCGGCCCAGGACCACAGGTAGGCGAGCAGCGATTCCTCGACCGGCACGGACCAGGCTGCCGTGGCCGCGGCCCATGCGCAGGGCAGCGTCGGTTGCGCAATTCCTCCGAGCACGCGCAGGCTCGCCGGCGCAAACCCGGCCAGCTGCGCGAGCAGCAATCGCAGCGAATAGCCCATCTGCACCGTCGCCGCGCGCAGCTCCGCCGTCTCGCGCGTGGCGATGAATTCATCGTTCAGCGCGGCGATGCGCGCCGCATCGCCCGCCTCCCACGCAGCGCAGAGCCCGGCGAGCAGCGGTGCCTCGAACGAGCCGACCGTAAACTCCAGCAGATCCGCGATCCAGCGCCGCGCCGAGGGCTCGTCGCCGACGATGCCAGCCTCGATCGCCGCTTCCAGGCCGTGCGAATGGCTGTAGCCGCCGACCGGCAGGGCCTGGCTCGCGAGCTGATACAGGCGCATGCGCTGCAGCGGCGTCACGAGGACGGAAACTCGTGGATCCGCGGACGCAGCAGCGGTGCCTCCGAGCCGTGCGCATGATGGGCGCCGTAGGCCCCGCCTTCCGGCTCGAACGGCGCCACGACGCGCGTCACCTCGAGGCCGAGGCCGGCGACCATCTGCGCCAGCACGTGATCGTCGAGGAAGCGCAGGCGATCGCGCATGACCTGCACCGCCACATGGCGGTTGCCGAGATGATAGGCGGTCTTCGCGATGACCAGCGGATCGGCGCTGTGTGCCTCGAGCAGGCTCTCGTCGGCGGCGACGATCTCGATTTCCCGCTGATCGTCGAGGCGCACCCGATCGCCATTGCGCAACAGCCGGCCGCGCTCGACGACCAGCGCTGCCTGCGCGCCGCTCTCTAGCGTGACCAGGAGACGGCTCCTGCAGCGCGCCTCGAACGGCAGGATCGCGCGGTCATCGGGCGGGGATCGGTTCATCGGCGCCTCGTCGCGGCAGTTCAGAAAAGGAAGTAGCGCTGTGCCATCGGCAGCACCGCCGCCGGCTCGCACACCAGCAGCTCGCCGTCCGCGCGCACCTGGTAGGTCTCCGGATCGACCTCCAGCTGCGGCCGGGCGCCGTTGTGGATCATGTCCTGCTTGCGCAGGTGCCGCGTGCCGCGCACCGCTTCGACGCGGCGACGCAGGCCGAGATGACGGAACGATTCCCCGGCGAGCGCCGCCTGCGAGACGAAGGTCAGGGATTTCTCGACGGCGCGGCCAAAGGCCGCGAACATCGGCCGGTAATGCACCGGCTGCGGCGTCGGGATCGATGCGTTCGGGTCCCCCATCGGCGCAGCGGCGATCATGCCGCTCTTGATCACGAGGCTCGGCTTCACGCCGAAGAAGGCCGGCTTCCACAGCACCAGGTCGGCCAGCTTGCCGGCTTCGACGGAGCCGACACGGTGGGCGATGCCGTGCGTGATCGCCGGGTTGATCGTGTACTTCGCCACATAACGCTTCACGCGCGCGTTGTCGGCGCGCTCCGAATCCACGCCCGGCGCTCCCGGTGCGGCGAGCGGGCCGCGCTGTTCGCGCATCTTGTGCGCCGTCTGCCAGGTGCGGATGATCACTTCGCCGACCCGCCCCATCGCCTGCGAATCCGAGGACATCATCGAGAAGGCGCCGAGGTCGTGCAGGATGTCCTCCGCGGCGATCGTCTCGCGGCGGATCCGCGACTCGGCAAACGCGATGTCCTCGGCGATCGACGGATCCAGGTGATGACAGACCATCAGCATGTCCAGGTGCTCGTCGATCGTGTTGCCGGTATAGGGGCGCGTCGGGTTCGTCGAGCTCGGCAGCACGTTCGCATGCGAGGCGGCCTTGATGATGTCGGGCGCATGACCGCCGCCCGCGCCCTCGGTATGGAAGGTGTGGATCGTGCGTCCGTCGATCGCTGCGAGCGTCGCCTCGAGGAATCCCGACTCGTTGAGCGTATCGGTGTGTATTGCGACCTGCACGTCGAACTCGTCGGCGACGCGCAGGCAGTTGTCGATCGCCGCGGGCGTCGTGCCCCAGTCCTCGTGCAGCTTCAGGCCGATCGCGCCGGCGCGTATCTGTTCGCGGGCGGGCTCAGGCACGCTGACGTTGCCCTTGCCGAGAAACCCGAGGTTCATCGCAAACCCTTCGGCTGCGAGCAGCATGCTGCCGATGTGCCAGGGGCCCGGCGTGCACGTCGTCGCGCTGGTCCCGGCCGCCGGTCCGGTACCGCCGCCGATCATCGTCGTCACGCCCGAAGTCAGCGCCTCGTCGATCTGCTGCGGGCAGATGAAGTGAATGTGCGTGTCGACGCCGCCTGCGGTCAGGATCATGCCTTCGCCGGCAATGATCTCGGTGGCCGCGCCGATCGGGATCGTGACGCCGGACTGCACATCGGGGTTGCCGGCCTTGCCGATCGCCCAGATGTCGCCGCCCTTGAGCCCGACGTCGGCCTTGACGATGCCCCAGTGATCGATGATCAGCGCATTGGTGATGACCGTGTCGGCAACCGCGAGTGAATTGCCCTGGCCCTGCCCCATGCCATCGCGGATGACCTTGCCGCCGCCGAACTTGACCTCCTCGCCGTAGACGGTGAAATCCTTCTCGACCTCGACGACGAGGCTCGTGTCCGCGAGGCGTACGCGGTCGCCGACGGTCGGGCCGAACATTTCCGCGTAGGCCTGCCGGGAAATCTTCACGGCCAAGGTCAGAGTGCTCCCATGATCTTTCCCTGGAAGCCGAATACGCGCCGCAGTCCGGCGTACTCGACCAGCGTCACGGTGCGCGCCTGGCCGGGCTCGAAGCGCACGGCGGTGCCGGCCGCGATGTCCAGCCGGAATCCGCGCGCGCGTTCGCGCTCGAAGCGCAGGCTCTCGTTGACCTCGTGGAAATGGTAATGCGAGCCGACCTGGATCGGGCGATCCCCGGTATTCTCGACGCGCAGGCTGCAGGTACGACGCCCGGCGTTCAGCTCGATCTCCCCCGCCAGCGGCATCACTTCGCCCGGAATCATTGCGTTCTCCTGCTAGACGATCGGCTGATGGACCGTCACGAGCTTGGTCCCGTCGGGAAACGTCGCTTCGACCTGGATCTGCGGCAGCATCTCCGGCACTCCCGGCATCACGTCGGCGCGCGCCAGGATCGTCGTACCGAAGCTCATCAGTTCCGCGACGCTCCTGCCGTCGCGCGCACCCTCGAGGATCGCGGCGCTGATCAGCGCAACCGCCTCCGGATAGTTCAGCTGCAGGCCGCGGGCCCGACGCCGCTCCGCCAGCAGCGAAGCGGTGAATATCAGCAGCTTGTCCTTTTCCCGCGGCGTCAGTTCCATCGCTCACCTTCCCTGATCGTACCGGTCAGCAGGCCCACAGTCGCGGGCGCGTAGCCGCGCACCCCAGCAGGCGCGGCCGCACGAGCGACCACAGGGCCGAGAACCACGCGAACGCATCCTCGGAGGAGTCGCCGAGATAGCGCGCGATCAGCACGCCCGGAATCCAGGTCATGCCGCGCCGCGACGCTGCGCCGGTTGCGCCGAGCTCCCGGCAAGCTTGCAGCAAGTCGGGCTGCGCTTCAAATCCCGCCGCGATGAAGGTCGCGCTGACGCTGCAGCCCGCGAGCCCGACGATCGATTCGCCGAAGCCGCCCGCGGCATCCAGCGCCGCCCGCTCGATCCACAGCGGACGGCCCTCGCGCAGCACCCGGGTGTCGAGCTGCAGGGATCCGTGTCGCCAGTGTTCGCCGCTGGCGCGGCGTCCGAAGCACAGGATCTCCCAGCCGAGGAAGCGGGCGCGGGCGGACAGGTGCACGTCCATGGCCATGCCGGCCTGCGAAGCATCGAACAGGATGTTCTCGCGCGGCAGCCACTCCAGGATCGCGTCATCGTCGAGCTTGAACGCCAGTTGCTGTGCGGCGCGGCCGTTGATCGAACGGTACCACTTGGTGGCGCCCGGCGTCGTCAGCAGCGCGTGCGCACCGCCCGTCGCCGTGGCGCTGATCTGCAGCCGATCGCCGCCCGCAATACCGCCGGGCGGATGCAGGACGGTCACGTGGCAGATCCCGGGGCCCTCCGGATACAGCGCCTTCTGCACCTGCAGCGGACCGCGGTGGCTGCGCCGCACCAGGGCGGTGCGTTGCCCGGCCTGCGCGAACCGCAGCTCGAGGCTTGCCTGCCACGGCGCGCCGTCGGCGGCCACGGGCCCGCTCATGAAGGTCGTCAGGGACTGAACGGGCATGGCACCCGGGATCTTACTCAAAAATGCAGCGTGACGGTGCCGTAAACGCTGCGCCGCGGTGCATACGCGGCCTGGAAGATGCCGATGCCCTGTGCGGAGCGGATCTCGTTGATGCGGTCGAACAGGTTCAGCACGCTGAGCCGGACGTCGAGCGGCGCCATGCCGGCCGGCGCGAAACTGCGCTGCAGGCTCGCGTTGAACTGCAGCACCTGCGGCAGGGTCTCGGTGTCGGCGAAGCCGCCGGCGAGGCCGCTGCTGTAGATTGCGTCGGCGGACAGCGCGAAGCGCCCGCATTCGGCGCTGATGCCGGCCGAAGCGCCGTGGACGGGCTGGTGGTCGAGCAGGATCGCGTGGCTGTCGATGTACGCGAGTTCATCGGCCGGGAAGTTGAACTGTCCGGTCGCGACGCCCTGCTGCCAGTTCTTGCCCGCCGTGAAGTTCGCGTAGGCGGCCAGCTTCCCGCGCTGGTAGCGCAGCGCGAGTTCCGTGCCCCAGACGTGGCCGCGATCATAATTGAACGGCGCAAATATCGGCGTCACGCCGAACTGCCCCGTATCGAGGTAATGCCGGGTCCGCTCGTAATAGCTGTCCAGGGACAGCGTCAGGCGTCCGGTCGCCCGCACGACGACGCCCGCGTCGTACTCGGTGTCGGTTTCGGCGAGCGGCAAGGGCATCCCGGCCGGCCCGGCGCCCGTCGTGCCCGCGAAGGCTGCCTGCGTCGCCGGCGAAATGCCAAGGAAGCCCGGCACCTGCAGGAAGCGCGCCGCGCCGAGGTGCCACGCCGTCGTCTCGGCCGGACGCAGGCTCAGGTTCAGGCGCGGACTCAGGGCCTGCGCATGCGTATAGCCGGTCAGGTCATCGCCGCGCAGCCCGGCATCGACGCTCCAGTGTGAATCGAGGCGCCACAGGTCGCTGACGTAGAGGCTGGAGACGACGTTGGTCGCGGCGCTGCCGGTCGCGATGCGCACCGGGATCCCGCTCGCCTGCGCGCCGCTCGCGTCGGCGGGAAATACCAGCGAGCTGTCGCTGCCGTCGACGGCGTACGCGCCGACGTAGAAGCCCGCGCCCAGCGAATGTGCGCCGGATTCGTAGCGCAGGTCGCCTTCGAGCGTGTTGTCGTGGTCCTCGCGCGACGCCTGCGAGGCAACGCCCTGGTAGAGAAGTTCGCCTACCGGGTCGGGATTGAACTGCTGCGAGATGATGTGCCCGGAGTAGCCGAATTGCAGGTCCAGGCCCTCGGCCGGCGAGCTCTTGACGCCGAGCATCACCAGGTAATCGCGAAAATCCAGCCGTGAGTCGATGGCGGCGGACGACGGCACGACGGTCGCGCCGGCGAGATGGTAGGCCGGCGCGAGGCCGGATGCGTTCGGCAATTCGTTGTCGCTGCGGGTCGCCGACAGCAGCCAGTCGACGTGCGTTTCCTCGCTCACGGCGTACGACCAGAAGCCGAGCCCCTGCGTCTGGCGGGTGCTGTCGTGTATCGGCGTAGGTCCCGGGGTTGCGCTGCTGAAGGCGGTATTGCTCCAGGTCTGGCGGGCGCTGAAGCTCCCCGACAAGGCCCCGTCGCAGCTCGCGTACTCGAGGTCCGGCGAGATCGAAGCGCGCTGGCCGCCGTATACGCTGAGCGCGCCGCCCGGCGCATGGCAGCCGTCACGGGGCGTGATGTCGACGACGCCGCCGGTCGCCAGGCCATAGCGCGACGGCAGCGCTCCCAGTTTCAGGTCCAGCCGGGCGATGAACGCCGCGTTCAGCATCGACAGGAACGGCGGATTCGTGTTGATGTCGAGCGGCACCAGGAAGCCGTTGATCTGGTATTGAAACTGCGGCCCCTCGGTGTTGCGGATATGGATCTGCTGGTTCTGGTCGATTGCGACCCCGGGCAACTGCGCCAGCACATCGCTGATCGGCGTCTGCAGGCCGGCCGGCAGGTCCTCGATGCCCTGGGCATCGAACTGGTAGTCCGCAACACCGGTCGGGGTGATGGTCGGGCCGTTGGCATGAGGTGCCACGACGATCTGGCCCGGCAGTTCACTGTCGGACGGATCCCCGTCGGCGCGCGCGCAGGCAGCCGCGCCGATTCCCAGCAGTGCTATCGCGGCCGCCACTGAACGCATGGTGTAGATTACTGCAAATGATAATGAGAATAATTCTCATTTAGTGTAATGGCATTGCCGATCGACGTCAACCCGACCTCATGGGACCCGCCGCGCCCCGGCCCGCCGGCGCCCGGGCGGGCGCCGCTCATCCGCGCAGGCGCAGCCCCTGTGGATCGTAGGGAGGCTCAGCCAGGATGCGTGCCGGGCGCCGCTCGCCAACGACATGCACCTCGACCGGGGAACGGGCATCGGCCACCGCCCGCTCGACGTAGGCGAGTGCGAGGCTTTGCCGGACATGGTGCCCATAGGCGCCGGAGGTCACGAAGCCGACGCGCCGCGCGCCGATCCAGACCGGCTCAAAGCCGCTGACATCGGCGTCCGGCGCATCGATCGCGATCAGCACGAGGCGCTGGGCCGGGCCTATCGCGCGCTCGGCGAGCGCGGCCTCGCGGCCGATGAACTCTCCCTTGTCGAAGGCGATGAAGCGCTCGAGCCCGGCCATTGCGGCGGTATAGCCCTGGGAGAACTCCAGCGACCATACGCCGTATCCCTTCTCCAGGCGCAGGCTGTCCTGCGCGCGCATGCCGATCGGGCGCATGCCGAGCGGCTCGCCCGCCTCGATCAGCGTATCCCACAGGGAGCGCTGCTGCGACGCCGGCACGGTGATCTCGTATCCCAGCTCTCCGGTCAGCGAGAGGCGCGCGACGATCGCCTGCGTCAGTCCGACGCCGAGGGCCCGGCAGCCCATGAACGGAATTGCCTCGTCGGTGACCGCATCGCGCGTCGTCGCCGCGAGGATCGCGCGCGCTTTCGGACCGGACAGCGAAAAGCCCAGCCAGTTCTCCGACAGGTTCTCCACGTGGACGCCGGCCGGCGGCAGATGTTCGCGGAACCAGCGCAGGTGCCACTCCTGCAGGTAATACGAGCCGACCAGCCAGTAGCGCCGGTCCGCGAGGCACGTGACCGTCAGGTCTCCCATCAGCTTGCCGGCCGGCGAGAGCATCGGCGCGAGCCGGATCCTGCCGGCCGCGGGCAGCCGGTTCGCGAGCAGCCGGTCGAGCCAGGCGCCGGCTCCGGGCCCGGTGACCTCGTAGCGCGCATACACGCCGGTATCCAGCAGTCCGGCTGCGCTGCGCGTCGAGGCAACCTCGGCGCCAATGATCGCATGTGCATTGGAGCGGCGCAGCGACGGCACTTCGGCGAACTGCGGTTGTCCGGGCGCAAAGAACTGCGGCGTCTCCATGCCCCATACGACCCCGAAGCGCGCGCCCTTCGCAAGCTGCGCATCGTGGGACGGCGTCATCTTGAGCGGCCGGCCGGCGGGCAACTCCTCGTTCGGGTACGCCATCACGAAGCGCCGTGCGTAGAACTGCGCAGTGGTTTCGCGCAGGTAGCGCTCGCCGCTCGCGAACGCGCCGTAGCGCGCGACGTCCATGCCGAAGATGTCGGCGCCGGGATCACCGTCCACGATCCAGTGCGACAGCACCAGCCCGATGGCGCCGCCCTGCGAGAACCCGGACATGCAGCCGCACGCGGTCCAGTAGTTGCGCAGCCCCGGCACCGGGCCGACCAGCGGGTTGCCGTCGGGCGTGAACGTGAACGCGCCATTGACCCAGCGGCGGATGCCGGCGCGCTCGAGCGTCGGGAAGCGCGCAAAGCCGATCGAAAGCTCCGTGCTGATGCGGTCGATGTCCTCCGGGATCAGGTCCATGCCGTAGTCCCAGTCCGCGCCTTCCGGCTTCCAGTGGCGCGGATCGCGCTCGTACACGCCGAGCAGCACGCCCTGCCGCTCCTGCTGCAGGTACGTGAAGCCCTCCAGGTCGGTGACGCAGGGCATCTCGCCTTTGCGCGCGACCAGTTCCGGCAGGTCCTCGGTGATCAGGTAGTGATGCTGCATTGGCACGATCGGCAGGTCGACGCCGGCCATGCGGCCGACGCGCCGGGCCCACAGGCCCGCCGCATTGACGACGTGCAGCGCCGTGACGGCGCCCTGCTCCGTCTCGACGCGCCAGCTGCCGTCGGGCAGCGCCGTCAGCGACAGCACCCGGTTGCGCAGGATGACGTCGGCGCCGCGCTTGCGGGCCGCGCCGGCAAAGGCGTGCGTCGTGCCATGCGGATCGACCTTGCCCTCGTGCGGATCGTACAGGCCGCCGAGCAGCCCCGTCGGATCGACGATCGGGCAGTCGGCGACGATCTCCTCCGGCGTCGCGAGGCGCGTGCCCAGTCCCAGCGTCTCGTACAGCGCCCACTCGGCCTGCAGCCATTCCCAGCGCGAAGGGGTCGTCGCTATCTGATAGCCGCCGAGCATGTGCATGCCGACGTCCTGGCCGCTCTCCTTCTCGATCTCGGCGTACAGCCCGATCGTGTAGGACTGCAGCGCGGCGATGTTCGGATCGTCGTTGAGCGCATGAAAGCCCGCCGCCGCATGCCACGTCGAGCCCGCGGTCAGTTCCGCGCGCTCGATCAGCGCGACGTCGGTCCAGCCGAGGCGCGTCAGATGATAAAGCACGCTGGTGCCCACGATGCCGCCGCCGATGACGACGACCCGATAATGAGTTTTCATTGCCGACTCCCCTTGCCGAGTGGCGCACTGTAATGGTTTCTGCGGCGTAAATCAGCCGCATGCGGCTACAATGCGCGTCACCATGGCGACTCCCGATCCGCGTTACTCCGCCGCCGCACTGCTGCGGGCGCGCTTTTCCGCCGGCTTCTGGAAGCCCCTGTGGCGCAGCGGGACGCCGCGGGACCACTACGACGTGCTCGTCGTCGGCGCAGGCGGCCACGGGCTGTCGACGGCCTATCACCTGGCGCGCGACCATGGCGTGCGGCGCATCGCGATCGTCGAGAAGAACATCCTAGGCTACGGCAACGTGGCGCGGAACACGACGATCGTGCGCTCGAACTACCTGCTTCCGGAGAATCATTATTTCTACGAGGATTCGCTGCGCCGCTACGAGCGGCTTTCCCGGGACCTGAACTACAACGTCATGTACAGCCCGCGCGGGGTCCTCGACCTGGCCAATTCCGACGACGAGATGGTCGGCCTCGCGCGCCGCGGCAATGCGATGCGCCTCGCCGGCATCGACGCGGAGCTGCTGGACCGGCGCGGGTTGGTCCGGTTCGCGCCGGAACTGGACCCGCACCTGCCGCGCCGCTTTCCCATCGTGGGCGGTCTGGTGCAGCGCCGGGGCGGTACCGTGCGCCACGACGCCGTCGCCTGGGGCTATGCGCGCGCGGCGGCCGCCCTCGGCGTCGACATCATCGAACGCTGCGAGGTGCTGGGACTGACGACGCAGGGCGGCAGCGCCACCGGCGTGGAAACGAGCCGCGGTCCGATCAGGGCCGACCGCATCGTCTTCGCCGTCGCGGGACACACCGGGGCGATCGGTGCGATGCTGGGGATCGCGCTGCCCGTCGAGACGCACCTGCTGCAGGCGATGGTCAGCGAGCCGATCAAGCCGCTGGTCGGCTCGGTGCTGATCTACATGTATGGCCACGCCGAGGTCTACATCACGCAATCGGACCGCGGCGGACTCGTGATGGGCGGCGCGCTCGACGGGTTCCCGTCCTATACGCGCGAACCCGAGTGGCACCGGCTCGAGGAAGTCGTGCAGAGCGCGGTCGCGCTGCTGCCGCAGGTCGCCGGCGTCAGGATCCTGCGGCACTGGGCCGGCACCAATGACCAGACCATGGACGGCTCACCGCTGATCGACCGGCTGAAGTACGACAACGTGTTCGTGAACGGCGGCTGGTGCTACGGCGGCTTCAAGGCGATCCCGGCGTCCGGCGCCGCGTGCGCCACGCTCGTCGCGACCGGAACGGCGCCGGACCTGATCCGGCATTTCCGCCTGTCACGATTCGCGACCGGGCACCTCATCGACGAAAAAGGGGCCGGTCCCTTCCCGGTGCGACAGTGAGCCTGTTCACGTGCCCGTTCTGCGGTCCGCGCAACCTCGAGGAGTTCGTCTTTCACAAGACACTGCCGAACGTTGCCGGTGGCGCCTACGAGACGACCTACCTGCGCCGCGATGCGCCCGACGGCAGCGACGAGCACTGGCAGCATCGCTACGGCTGCCGCGCGTGGCTGCGCGTGCGCCGCAACCCCTCGAGCGGGGACGTGCTCGATGTAGAGCTGCTGACGGGAACGGCGCCATGACGGGCGCAGGGGAATGAGCAAGCCACTGCGCACCGGCGCGCGAATCACGGCCGAGACGTTCGAGTTTCACTTCGACGGGCGGCCCTATGCCGCGCAACGCGGCGATACGGCCGCCTCCGCGTTGAGCGCGGCCGGCGTGCGCGCGTTCAACCGCAGCATCAAGTACCGCCGGTTGCGGGGACTGCTCGCGTGCGGGCCCGAAGAGCCCAACGCGCTGCTCAGCGTCGGCGACCCTCCGTGCGGCATTCCCAACGTGCCGGCGCCGATGGTCCGCGTCCGGCCGGGCATGCGCCTGTACAGCCAGAATCGCTGGCCATCGCTGCGCTTCGACGTGGCCTCGGTGCTGCGCCTGGGCGCGGGGTTCTGGGGCGCGGGCTTCTACTACAAGACATTCATGTGGCCTTCGTGGCGCTTCTACGAGGGGCTGATCCGCCGGCTGGCGGGTCTCGGACCCGCCCCTGGCGCGAGCAGCCTGCCGCGTGCGGCGGTCCGGCACGAGGACGCCGATGTGCTCGTCGCGGGCGCGGGCGCCGCCGGCCTGCACGCCGCACTCGCCGCCGCACGCGCGGGCAAGCGCGTGATCGTCTGCGAGCGTGAACCGGCGATCGGCGGCGAACTGTGCTTCGAGACCGCGCAGATCGACGGGCTGGACGCGCATGGGTGGCTGCAGCGTACGGCCGCGGAACTCCGGGACCTCGGCGCACGGATCCTGACCGATACCGCGGTCGTCAGCGCCGCCGGCGGCCTCGCGATAGCGCACCACCAGCCGGCCGGCATGCCCGGTGCCGACACGCTGCTGCGGCTGTATGCGCCGACGCTGATCAATGCGATGGGGGCCATCGAGCGCCCGATCGCATTCATCGACAACGACTTGCCCGGCATCATGCTGGCCGGCGCTGCGGAAAGGCTGCTGGGCGGCTATGGCGTGCGCGCCGGCAACGGCGTCGTGCTGTTCGGCAATCACGACCGCCTTTACCGGACCGCGCGGCGCCTGCGCGCCGGCGGCATCGGCGTGAAGCTGATCGTCGATATCCGGCCGCAATGTGCGTCGGCGACGCGCGCGGAACTGATCGGCGCAGGCGTCGAGTGCCTGCTCGGACACGCGATCGTGCGGGCCGAGGGACGCAGCGCGGTGCGCGCCGTGCACGTTGCTCCCGTCGACACGCCGGCAACTGGCGCCGCGCCGCGCGCGCGCCGCATCGGCTGCGACGCGGTGCTGGTCAGCGGCGGCTGGTCCGCCGCCGTTCGCGCTGGCGCCTCGCGCGGCTGGCACCACACCTGCGGCGCGGCCGCCGGGGAGATGACGCTGGCGGCGATCCTCGGCGCGCGTGATGCCGATGGCGAACCGCACACGCAGCCGTACTGGCGCGCGCCCGCCACCCCGGCGCAGGAAAAACGCCAGTTCGTCGACCTGCAGAACGACGTGACCGTCGCGGACCTGCGCCAGGCGCTGGCCGAAGGGTTCAGGGACATCGAGCACGTCAAGCGCTACACGACGCTCGGTGTCGGCACCGAACAGGGCGGCACCGGCGGGTTGCTCGGTGCGGCGATCGTCGCGGAACTGTCGGGGACGGCACTTGCCGCGGTCGGCACGAGCCGCGCGCGCGGCCCGTTCCAGCCGGTGCCGATGGGTGCGCTCAGCGGCCTGCGCGTCGGCGCGGGACTGCGTCCCGAGCGGCGCACGCCGCTGCATGAAGCCCACGCGGGCGCCGGAGCCGTGCTTGAGCTGATGGGCGGATGGATGCGGCCGCGCTATTACCGCGGCAATGGCGCCGATGCGTTCGCGGCGGGAGTGGCCGAGGCGGCGCGCGTGCGTGCGCACGGCGGCATCTGCGACGGCTCGACGCTCGGCAAGCTCGAGATCGCCGGCCCCGATGCGGCCGCGTTCCTCGACCGGATGTACCTGAACCGCGCCTCCGCGATCGAGCCGCAACGCGCGCGCTATGCGGCGCTGTTGCGCGAGGACGGCATGGTGCTCGACGACGGGCTGCTGCTGCGCCATGCGCCGGACCGCTTTACCGCGACGACGAGTTCCAGTCATGCGGCGCACGTGCTTGCGCACCTCGAATTCTACCGGGACACCGAATTCCGCGGCCGGCGCATCGCACTGACCGACGTGACCGAGGCCTGGTCGGTCATCATCGTCGCCGGACCCTCGAGCCGCGCGGCGCTGCACATGGTGCTCGGCAGCGCATGGCAGGAGCGACTCGCCGGCCTGCGGCACATGGGTTTCGCCGACGGCACCTGGAGCGAAGGTGGGCCCGGCGCCGGCCGGCTGCGGGTACTGCGCGCAAGCTTTTCCGGCGAGCTGGCCTTCGAGCTGCACTGCCTTCCCGGCATCGCGCACCGGCTGTGGCAGGCGCTCGGCGCAGCGGGGCTCTCGCCGTTTGGCCTCGAGGCACTCGACATTCTGCGGGTCGAGAAAGGCTACCTGACGGGGTCGGAACTCAATGGGCAGACGACGCCGCTGGATGCGGGGCTGGGCGCGATGCTGCGCGCCGGACCGGACGGCACCGTGCGCAACTGCGTCGGGCGCGAGCTGCTCGAGCGTGCGGGACTGCACGCGCCGGAGCGGCCCGCGCTGGTCGGACTGCGCGCCGCCGATGGCAAGGGACGGTTTCAGGGCGGCGCGCAGATCACCGCAGGGCCGGGCGGCCGGCAAAGCCTCGGCTACGTCACGTCGGCCGTGTTCAGCCCGGCCCTGCAGCAATGGATCGGGCTCGCGCTCGTCGCGCGCACGCACGGCGCCCCCGGCACGGAGCTGATCGCACGCGATCCGCTGCGCGCCGGCGATACGCGGGTGCTGGTTGTGCCGGCTGCGCACTTCGACCCTGAGGGCCGGAGGATGCAGGAATGAACCCGGGCACGTTCGAGTGGTGCACCTTTGACGGCTCGCTGCCCCTCGCACCGCCGGCGCCGCAGCGCGTGCTGCACATCGCGCCGGCGCGCTGGCTGATCGTTGCGCCGGGTGAGGCCTGGCTTGCGGAGCTGGCGGCTGCACAGCGGGCCGGACGCGGTGTGCTGACCGACGTCACCGGTCGCTGGGTGCCGGTCGCGCCGCCCGGCGTCGCTGCGTCAACCAATCCTGCCGATCATGCGTTGAATGCAGCAGCGCCGCTGGGTCTGGTGCTGCGGGACCGAGACGTCGCAGCGCTGTGGGCATTCGATTGCCCGGTGCTGATCGTACGCCACCCGGACCGCATCGAGGTCCTGGTCGAGGCAAGCTACGCGTCCAGTTTCGCAACGATGGTGGCAGGTCTATAGTAGGCGCCATGAAATTCACAGCCATGAACACCATTGCCGCAGGGTCCCGGCGCGCCGTCCTCATCGTCGCCGCCGGCGCCATGCTCCTCGCCCAGGGCGCGCTCGCCGTATCGCCGCCGCCCCTCGAATCGACCCAGGGCATGGTCGTCACCTCCCAGCACGTCGCCTCGGACGTCGGCGCCGCCGTCCTGCGGCGCGGCGGCAATGCCATCGATGCGGCAGTCGCGATTGGCTACGCGCTGGCGGTCACGCATTCGGCTTCCGGCAACCTCGGCGGCGGCGGATTCATGACGATCCACTTCGCCGGCGGCAAGGACACGTTCATCAATTTCCGCGAGAAGGCACCGCTCGCGGCGACGGCGACGATGTACCTCGATGCCAAAGGCAATCCGGTCCCCGACAGGAGCCTGAAGGGATACCTGGCCGTGGGCGTTCCGGGTACCGTGCTCGGTCTGGAGACCGCGCGGCGCAAGTACGGCACGATGTCGCTGGAGGAACTGATCACGCCGGCGATCGGCCTGGCCGAGACCGGCTTCATGCTGGTGCGCGGCGACGTCGACGATTTCGACGAGGGCGAGGCGGACTTTCACGAACAGCCGAACGTCGCGGCGATCTTCCTGAACAATGGCAAGCCGCTGCAGCCCGGCGATCGCCTGATGCAGCACGACCTCGCCGCGACCCTGAAACTGATCCGCGACGGCGGGTCGGATGCGTTCTACAAGGGCACCATAGCCGAACGCATGGTGGCGGCGAGCATGGCCCATGGCGGGATCCTGACCATGGCTGATCTGGCGGGCTACACGGTCACCGAATCCGCGCCGGTCACGTGCCGTTACCGCGGCTATACGATCATCTCGGCGCCGCCGCCGAGCTCGGGCGGCGTCGTGCTGTGCCAGATGCTGGAGGTGCTCGAAGCGTACCCGCTCGGCGACTACGGCTATCACTCGAGCGCCGAGGTGCACGTGATGACCGAGGCCATGCGCAACGCGTATTTCGACCGCAACACGTATCTCGGCGATCCGGCCTTCGTGACCAATCCGATCGACCGGTTGCTGTCGGCGGCGCATGTCGAGGAGATCCGCGCGCGCATCAAGCCTCATCAGGCCAGCCTTTCGTCGACGCTCGGACGCGCGGCCGCGCCGCATGAGAACCGCAACACGACGCACTACTCGGTCATGGACCGCTTCGGCAACGCGGTCTCGGTGACCTACACGCTCAACAACAGCTTCGGTGCCAAGGTCATCGCCGGCGACACCGGCTTCCTCCTCAACGACGAGATGGACGACTTCTCGGCCAAGCCCGGTTCGCCGAACATGTACGGACTCATCGAGGGCACGGCGAATGCGATTGCACCGGGCAAGCAGCCGCTGAGCTCGATGTCGCCGACCGTCGTGCTGAAGGACGGCAGGCCGGTGCTCGTAGTCGGCACGCCCGGCGGCTCGCGCATCATCACGACCGTACTCGAGGTCCTCGTCAACGTGATTGACCACGGCATGACGCTGCAGGAGGCGATCGACGCGCCCCGCATCCACCATCAATGGCTCCCCGACACGGTTGCCGCGGAACCGTTTGCATTGTCCGCCGACACGACGGCGGCGCTGACGCGCATGGGTTACAGGGTCGTGCCGCTCGAGATGTGGGGATCGGGCAATGCGGCGGAAGTGATCGGCATCGCGCCCGCCGATGCCGCGCTCGCAAAGAGCCTGGGATTTCCGCGTCCCGGCGTCATGTACGGCGCGGCCGATTCGCGCGCACCGGCCGGCGCGCCCGCGGCACCCTAGAGTCCAGCCAGCCCTGATTGGAGGTATGTCATGAATGCCATTACCGCACTGGCCGCCGTTGCCTTTTCAGCCCTCTTCGCCGCAGCCGCCGGCGCGGCCGGGCCCCCGACCGCGGCTGAACCGCCGGTTTCGGCGGCCTGGCAGGAACACAAGGGCTCCGTTGATTACTTCGGGCTCACGTCTCGCTATTCGTGCTCCGGCATTGAAGGCAAGGTGCGCCAGATCCTGACGCTGCTTGGTGCGCGCAAGGACATCACCGCGAATGCAAACGCCTGCGATACCCGGGATCTGTCGATCGGGCACTCGCTGACCGTCAATGTGCATTACTTTACGCTCGTGGAGGCGGATCCGGCGTCGACGGCACCGCATGTCATGGCCCGATGGTCGCCGGTGCAGATCAAGCCGCGCAGCCCCTCCTATCTCGAAGACGGCGACTGCGATCTGATCGACTCGATGCACGATTTCATCGCCAAGAATTTTTCCTCACGCAACCTGCAGTATCGTGCCGAGTGCACGCCGCGCCAGGTCCACATGGACTCGTTCGGCGTGACCGGCGAGTTCCTGGAGCCCGCCGCTCCATGACCTCGGGCGGCGCCGGATTCGCGACGCGGATGCTGCTGCCCATGTTCGTGCTGATGGGCGCGGCCCTCGCGCAGCCGGCGGCGCCGAAGCCGTTCCTGATGTATGTGTCCGTCGACGGACTGAAACCCGAGGCGATCCTGGACGCGCAGGGCCACGGACTCAAGGTGCCGAACCTGCGCGCGATGATGAACGATGGCGTGTATGCCACCGGCGTGCGCGGCGTGCTGCCGACGCTGACCTATCCGAGCCACATGACACTGATGACCGGCGCCTCCCCCGATCATCACGGGATCTACGCGAACACGACGTTCGACCCGCTGCGCCGAAACGACAAGGGCTGGTACTGGTACAGCGAGGATGTGCGCGCCGAAACGCTGTGGGAAGCCGCCGGCGCCGCGCACCTGCGGACCGCCAATGTCTACTGGCCGACGAGCGTCGGCGCCAGTATCGGCGACAACCTGCCGCAGATCTGGCGCGCCGGGACCGAGGATGACCTGAAGCTGCAGCGCGCGTTGAGCACGCCCGGCCTGATCCAGCAGCTGTCGGCGAGCCTCGGGCGCTACCCGGGCGGCATGGAGGAGTCCGTAGCCGAGGATGAGACCCGCGCGCGCTTCGCGATCCGTCTGCTCGAGACCCGTCATCCGGACTTCATCACGGTGTATTTCACGGGACTGGATTCCGAGGAGCATCTGTCGGGCCCGTTCAGCTCCGCTTCCAACGCGGCCCTCGAACGCCTTGATGTGCTGGTAGGCCAGCTGCGCGCGGCCGCACAACACGCAGCGCCCGGCCGCGCGACGCTGTGCGTCGTATCGGACCACGGATTTGCCGCGGTCGAACACGACGTCAGCCTGTTCACGGCCTTCGTCGGCGCCGGCCTGATCAGCGTCGATGCCGATGGCCGGATCACCGCGTGGAAAGCCACGCCATGGCCGGCCGGCGGCACGGCCGCCATCATGCTGAAGGATCCCGCGGACGAGGCCGTCCGTGCACAGGTCGGCTCGCTGCTTGCGCGCCTGGCGGGCGACCCTGCGAACGGCATCGAGCGGATCCTCGATCACGCTACCCTCGTCGCCGAGCATGGCTTTCCGGATGCGGCGTATCTGGTGGCATTCCGGCCGGGGTATGAGATCGGACTGGCGCTGACCGGCGACCTGGTCGTGAAGCCGGCCAATCTCGGCATGCACGGCTACCTGCCGGAGCGGGCGGAGATGCGCTCCGCATTCTTCATGATCGGCCCGCAAGTTCCGGCGGGCCGTTCACTGGGTGAGATCGACATGCGCCGGATCGCACCGACGCTCGCCCGCGCGCTGGGCGTCAGGCTCCGGGATGCGGAGATGGCGCCGCTGGCGTACGGCGACTAAGATGGCAACGGCACCCGGAATGCCGGCTCGCCCCGGGGAGAATGAATCATGCGATTTGCGTCATCCTTTGACCGTGCTGTGCGTATCCTCCTGCCGATCCTGCTGCTCCTCGCCTGCGCGGCCGACGCGTTTGCGGCCGATGTCTACAACGGCGCGACCCTGACGATTCCTTCGGTCACGATCGGCGGCGCCACCTATTCCAACATGGTGGTCACGGTCGGCGGCATCGTCAGCGGTCCCGTGGGCAGCGCGCCCTACACGAGCGTGGACAGCTACAACCCGGCCAACGGCGAGCTGACCGTCCCGGCCGTGACGCTGGGCGGCGCCACTTATTACAATGTCGTCGTCATTGTGAACACCCTCGTCTCGGTCGGCAGCGTGACCGGCGCCGACAGCTACGCGGGCGGCACGCTGAGTATCCCGGCCGTTCTCGTTGGCGACGCGGCCTACACGGCGCAGATTACCGTGGGCGGCATCGTCGGGGTGTCCGGCGGCATGCCGGGCGCGACGCTGGATAACTACGATTTCGCGACAGGAGTCTTGAGCATTCCGGCGGTGGAGTTCGGCGGCAGCGTCTACACCAACGTCAGCGTCACGGTGGGGACGATCAAGTACGCGAGCGCGATTGGCGGCACGGCCACTCCCTCGGTCGCGTCGGGCGAGGGCCACAGCTGTGCGCTGAGCCATGCGGGACTGGTCTTTTGCTGGGGAGCCAATGTCGATGGCCAGCTCGGCAATGGCGGCACCACCCGATCCAACGTACCCGTCGCGGTGATCGGCCTGCCGCCCGATGTCGTCGCCATTGCCGCGGGCCAATATCACAACTGCGCCCTGACCCGCCTCGGCGCGGTGCTGTGCTGGGGCTACAACGCGAACGGCGAGCTCGGCAACGGCCAGTCCGAAACCCAGTCGAGCACGCCGGTTCCGGTCACCGGATTGTCCGGCGGCGCGGTCGCGATTTCGGCGGGGGGCTACGATACCTGTGTCGTGACGACGACCGGGGCCGGCCTGTGCTGGGGCGCGGCGTCGGGGGCGACGGTACCGACACAGCCCAGCGGATTGACGTCCCCTCTCGTCTCGATTGCCGCCGGGTCGTACCATTTCTGTGCCGTGACCAGCGCCGGGGCGGACCTGTGCTGGGGCCTGACCAGCAACGGCGAACTCGGCAACCCCAACGCCACCTCCACGATCACGCCCTACCCGGTCCTCGATCCCGCCGGGACCGCCAATCTGCCTGCCGTGGCCGCATTTTCGTCAGGCTACGGAAATACCTGCGCGCGCAACGCCGACGGCACGATGCTGTGCTGGGGCGCCGGGCCGGTCGGCGACGGCACGACGAATTCCTATGACCTGCCGGTGCAGGTCCTGGCCGCAGCCGGGACGCCGCTTTCCGGGGTGACGGCGATCGCAACCGGCAATTCGAACGCCTGCGCACTGACCGCAGGCGGCGCAATGCTGTGCTGGGGACTCAACTCCTGGGGCCAGCTCGGCACCGGGTCCTATCAGGAAACCGAATTCCCGACACCGGTGAAGGGACTCTCCAGCGGCGTCACGGTGATCTCGATGGGCGAGGACCACAGCTGCGCCGTGACCGCGCCCGGGGCGGTCTGGTGCTGGGGCCTGATCGCCCTCGGCAACGGCACGACCAACGGCTCCGATGCTCCGGTGCAGGTGTTTGGCGTCGGCGGCACCGGCCTTTTGCAGCTGTAACGGGGGCGGCGACCGAAGCTTGCGGTTGCGGGCGAGCTCAGGACTCCAGGCGCCGCGTCTCGAGCGTGCCGGACAGCGTCTCATCGCCCAAGGCCAGATACAGGTGCCGCTCCGCGACCGAGAGGTCTAACTCCATGCGCCGCTCCAGGCGTGCTGTCAGCGCGGCAATCAGCGTTCGGTCCACGGCGACGATGTCGACCGACTCCGCGCGATGGATCCGCTCGCCGGCGAGGCGCGCGAGCCACGGCCCGACATCCCGATGAGCGTACACGGCAACCCGGCGCGCGGACTTGCCCGCCTTGTGCAGGCGCGCCGCCTCCGGCATCCCGACCTCGACCCAGGCCTGCAGCGCGCCGGTCAGGTCACGGACCATGATCGCCGGCTCATCCGGGTCCGACAGCCCCCGGGAAAAGGCGATGCCCTCGTCATACTCGAGGCAATAGGCCAGCAGGCGCGTGACGAGGTACTCGGCGCTCTCGGACGGATGCTGCGCGAGGCGCAGGTTCAGCGTCTCGAACACGCCGCGATCCGCGTCGGCGAGCCGTACCGTAAAGACGTAGATGGTCGAGCTCAGCGCCATGGATCAGGCCCGGAAGTTATAGACTGATTGTCTGTGCTGAACCAGAAAATAGCCAGCGCCCTCGGCATCCTGAAGTGGCCCCTCGCCATCGCCTGCGCCGCATACCTGCCGGCCATGGCGCTGGCGCTCGGCGAGCAGCTGCTCGGCATCGTGCGCGGGCTGCACTTCGTCGTGCCCTTCCTCGCCGGCGCCGCCCTTTATGTCGTTTTGTGGCTGGTGCTGATCCGCCGCACGACGATCAGTTTCTTGAGCACGCTCGAACACGAGCTCACGCATTGCCTGTTCGCCTGGCTGACGGGCAACCGCGTGGTCGGCCTTAGGGCCACGCTGCGTGATGGCGGCATCACGCGCTACCGGGGGACGCCGAACTGGCTGATCCAGACGGGGCCGTACTTCTTTCCCACGGTCACGATCGCGCTGATGATCGTAATGCACTTCATCGGCCCGCAGCATTTATCGCTGATGTATGCCCTGCTGGGCGCGTCGATCGTCTATCACCTGATCTCGACCTGGGCGGAGGCTCACCGCAGCCAGACCGACTTGCGGGAAGCCGGGCTGCTGTTCTCGCTGCTGTTCCTGCCGACCGCGAACCTGTTCTTCTACGCCCTGATCATCGCCAGCCTGCGCTTCGGTATCGGCGGCCTCGCCGAGCTGATCCGCGCCCTGGCGAACTCGCCCGCCAACCCGCTGCGCCTGATGGCATGACCAGGAAACAGGACATGGAAACGGACGAACTTCGCATCCTGAGCGCGCGCACGCTCGCGCACTACGAACAGCGGGCCCGGGAGTTTCGCGCCGGGACCGCCGGTCATGACGTCAGCCAGAACATAGCGGCCCTGTTGCGACATATCGGCGCCCGCCCACCGCTGACGATCCTCGATTTCGGCTGCGGCCCGGGGCGCGACCTGAAGGCGTTCGCGGCGCTCGGTCACCGGGCGATCGGGCTCGACGGCACGGCCGCGTTCGCCGCGATGGCGCGTGAAGACAGCGGCTGCGAGGTCTGGTGCCAGGATTTCCTCGCGCTCGACCTGCCGGACCGGCACTTCGACGGCATCTTTGCCAACGCCTCGCTGTTTCACGTACCGACCCGGGAACTGCCGCGGGTACTGCGCGAACTGCATGCGACGCTGAAAGACGGCGGCGTGCTGTTCAGCTCCAATCCGCGCGGCCACAACGAGGAAGGCTGGAACGACGAGCGCTACGCCGTGCACCATGACCTGGAGGGCTGGCGGCATTACCTCGCGGACGCCGGGTTCACGGAGCTCGAGCATTACTACCGTCCCACCGGGCTGCCCTTCGATCAGCAGCCGTGGCTCGCGAGCGTCTGGCGCCGCGCCTGAACCGGGCCCAGCGGACCCCTGAAAACGAATCGGCCCCCGAAGGGGCCGATCGTAATCCCAACCGTCAGGATTTCCCGGCGTCAGAACTTGTAGTTCGCGCCCACCAGGAAGAACCGGCCAACCGCGCCGTCCTGGGCCAGTGCCGCGTCATACCGCAGTTCGCCGCCACCGCCGTAGGTCTGCAGGTCGACCGGCGGATTCGCGTTCATCAGGTTCGTGATCGCCGCATGTACCTCGAGGTGATCGTTCACGTGATAGGCCGCGTGCAGGTTGATGTCGGTGAAATGCGCGACTGAACAGAACTGCTGGAACCCAGCGGGTACGGTGCTGGCGCCCGGAGCCAGCGGTGAGCCGTACGCCGACGGGAACGAGCCGTTCAAGGCGGCCAGGCAGGTGCCGTAGCCGGACGAGGGGTCGGTGATGCTGTACGAGCCGGTGTAGTTGACCGAAGCGGTCACGGACGCCGGACCCTGTTCCCAGGTCAGCGAGAACGTCGCGCGGTTCTTCGGATTACCCGTGTCGCCGGAAATACTCTGCGGACCGTGCGTGCCGGCCAGATCGTACAGGTTGCCGGTGACTTCGATCTCGTACTGGCCGATGTAGGTGTAGTTCAGGTCCGCCGTGACCTTGCCCGGGCCAACGTCGAACTGGCTGCGCAGATCCACGTCAATACCCGACGTCTTGGTGATACCTGCATTCAGGTACGGATAGTCAGCAAACGACGGGTAGCCGACCGGCGTCAGCTCGAGCTTTTGCGGGCAGGTCCCCGTCGTCACCGTCGCCGTACACACCGGCAGCAGCGCCGACGGTCCCCGGGCGATCGTTCCGAAGAGGTTCGCCAGGCCACCGTTCGAAGCGGCCGAGATGATGTCGTTGTTCAGCTGGATCCGGTACCAGTCGACCGACACGTTGAACAGCTTCGAGGGCTCGAAAATCACACCGAACGTCGCGTTCGTTGCCGTGACGGCCTTGAGGGCCGGATTGCCACCCTCGACACCGACGGCCGGGTAGTTGCACAGGGAATTGAACGAGCCCTTCACGTTCGCGCCGCCGGCACAGAGCACCGGGTCATTGAAACCGCCCTGCCCGAATGCAATGCCGGAATACGGGGACGACTCGGAGATCGACGGAGCGCGGAAGCCCCGGCCCCAGGTGCCGCGCACGACGACCGATTTGATCGGCTGGTATTTCAGGCCGAATTTCGGCGAGAAGCCACCACCGTAGGTGTCGTAGTGGTCATAGCGACCCGCGGCATCGATTTCCAGCCCCTCGGCCGGATGCGATTCGAGCTGCACGAAGGCCGCCGTATCGTCCTGCGAGCCGACCGTGAAGGCGATCGTGCCTTCCTGGATACCCTGGACGACCGCAGCCGGATTCTGGTCATTCTGGGCCTTGTGGAAGTACTGCGCTCCGAGTGCGATCGACAGCGGTCCGCCCGCCATCTGCGCGAGCTGACGTGTCGCATCGAAGTCGATCAGATCCAGCGAGCTGGAGTTGCTGGTCTCTTCCTCAGGCGCGAACAGCTGCGCGGCATTCGTGCTGACGCCGGGCACATAGGCACCACTGTCGAGGGCCGCCTGCGCTTCGCTCGGATTGATCAGGCCGAACCACTTCTCGGCCATGCGGGCATACATGATGCCCAGCGAGGCTTCCATATCCCAGCCACCGGCCGAGCCTTTCAGGTTGTCCATGAACCGGTACGTCGTCGTCTGCACATCGGTATCCAGCGAGGCGAGTTCCGGGAAGCTGTACACCAGGTTCGCGCGCTGCCCGAACGGGTTCAGCGGCGAGCTGGCCGGCAGCGAGAACACCGGGTAAATGACCTGCGATGCCGGCAACCCCGGGCCGAAACTGATCAGCACGTTGGAGCCGTTCTCCTGGCCGGTCTGCTGATAGGCATGGCCGAAGCTCTGCGCGGATACCTGTTGCGCGACGCTGTCGAAAATCGACGCCGTGATGACGTTCTGCCAGTCGTTGGCGAGCGCCTTCGTGTACTTGGCGATGAAGTTCGTCTGTTCGCTCGGCGCCTGGATCGGCATGTTCGGATTCCAGGTACACTTATCGGCGTTCTGCAGCGCCTGCGTACAACCCGGCAAATAAGCATTCGCCCCGCCTGCCGTCGGATTGACCAGGTAACCGGTCAAGCTGTCCGGATACGTGAGCCCCGTCGCGCCGATGGCGCCCGGAGTGTTGTTCGCGCCGCCTGGAATGCCGGCCCAGTTCAGGTTGGTCCATGCGCCACTGCGGCTCGAGGGCAGGATCTTGTCGGTGTGGTGAAAGTCGATCGCCGCCCAGACGTTATAGCCGTCGGTGGCGAGGTCACCCATGCCGGCGATGCCGGCCAGGTGTTCGGTCGTGCCGTCGCTGTGCTGCGAGGTGCCGATTTCGGTCGTGATCTCGGAGCCGACGTAGGTCTTCCTCAGCTTGATGTTGACCACGCCCGCCATCGCATCCGCACCGTACTGGGCGGAAGCGCCGTCCTTCAGCACTTCGATGTGATCGACGGCGTTGAAGGGAATCGCGCTGATGTCGACGAAGCTGCGTTCGCCGTCATCGCTAAGGGGGTAGGCGACCATGCGCTGGTCGTCGATCAGGGTCAGCGTGCCGCCGACGGTGAGTCCGCGCAGCGCGATGCCCGCTCCGCCGGACGCGAAGGCCTGGCCGAAGGCCTGGTTCAGGGTACCCTGGCCGTTCGCGGCGAGGTTACGCAACACGTCCGACACGTTCGTATAGCCGGAGTTCTTGAGGTCATCCGAAGTCAGGACCTGCACCGGACTCGGCGTCTCGATGTCGGTGCGCTTGATCATGGATCCGGTGACGACGATTTCCTGCAGCTCGTCGCCGCTTGATGGTTTCGGCGGCGCCGTTTGCGCTGCCGCTGTCGTGGCGGCAGCGACCAGCGTCGCGATCGCCCAACGAATGCTTGTGTGCCTGTTGATCATGTTGTCTTTACCCCTTGGATATTTTGTTGCGGTGCTTTCGCCACTGCGCGCCGGTCTTCCGACCTGCCGCGGTCCCAATCGCCCCGCCCCTTGCAACCACCTGTTTTCACAAATCTGAACGATGCGCTAGCGCCACAACGTCAGTTTATATGGCGGGCTTTATACCATGGATGCATCAAAGTTTCATCGAAATGCGAAAAATTATGTTGCCTTTTGGCAACACTGAGTGCGGGGCACGAACACCGATTGCATGCCGGCGGCCCCGGCCGCTTCGACTCCCAGGGGACTGTCCTCGAACACCAGGCAGCGCCCGGCAGCTACCCCTACGCGGCGCGCCGCCTCGAGAAAAGGATCCGGGAACGGTTTGCCGCGCGCAGTGTCCTCGACACAGACAATGGCATCGAACAGATGGCGGATCTGCAGCGCATCGAGCGTCGGGAGCACGTTGCTGCGCCGGCCGCCCGAGGCAACGGCGAGCGGCAGGCGCCCGAACGAGCGCATCGCGATGTCCACGACGGCCTCGATCGGCGCGATCTCGTGGATCAGCTCGAGGAAGTACCGTTCCTTGAGGGCCGCGCCACGCGGGATGTCGTCGATCACCAGGCCATGCTGGTCGCGCAGGATCGCGAAGATCTGTTCCGTCGGCCGGCCGCCCAGCCGATAGAAGAGGTCCTCCGGGAACGAGCCGCCGTGCTCGGCCGCGACGCGCGCCCACGCACGGTAGTGCAGCGGCATCGTGTCGGCGAGCGTGCCGTCGCAATCGAAAATGTAAGCGCCGAATTCCCCGGCCGGGACGTCCAGCGTCATCAGGCAGGCAGGAAAATCGTCGCCGGGTGCTCGAGCCGGGCCTTCAGCGCCTGGATCATCGCGGCGGCGTCAAATCCGTCGACGAAGCGGTGATCGAACGAGGACGACAGGTTCATGATCTGGCGCACGACCACGGCCCGGTCCCTGACGACGGGACGCGCGGCCATGCGGTTCAGGCCGACGATCGCCACCTCCGGTGCATTGAGGATCGGCGTGCTGGCGATGCCGCCCAGCCTGCCGAGGCTCGTCACCGTGATCGTCGAACCGCTGAGCATGGCCGGCGTCGCCTTGTTGCTGCGCGCCGCCGCGGCGACCCGGCGGATCTCGGCGGCGAGATCAGCGAGCGTACGCTGACCGGCATTGCGCACCACCGGCACCTTGAGTCCATCCGGCGTCTGCGTCGCAATGCCGACGTGCACGGCCCGGTAGCGCAGGATCATTTCGCGCGTCGCATCGTAATGCGCATTGCACTGCGGATGGTCCGCCAGCACGCGGCACAGCGCCGCAACCACGAACGGCAGCAGCGTCAGCCTGGCGGCGTCCGCCGCTGCCTGTGAGTTCAGGTGCTCGCGCAGGTCCTCGAGCTCCGTGACGTCCACTTCCTCGACGTAGGCGAAATGCGGAATGTTGCGCTTGGCCGCGCTCATGCGTTCGGCAATGACCCGGCGTACGCCGATGACGCGAATCTCCTCCACCTCGGCAGCGTGCGCCTCGCCGCTGCGCGCCCCGGCAGCGCGCGGCGCCGCCAGTGCCGCGTCCAGGTCCTCGCGCCGGATCCGGCCGCCGGGGCCGCTGCCCGGCACGGCCGCAAGGTCGATTCCCGCCTCGCGCGCACGACGCCGCGTCGCCGGTGACGTCATGACGCGCGCGCCCGCGGGCGCCGGGGCCGCAGGCGCCATTACCTTCGCCGGCATCGCCGGCGCGGCATGCGCTGGCGCTGCGCCGGCGACGCCCGGTGCCGCCTCGTGATCGAACGAGATCAGCTCCGCGCCCACCGGAATCGAGGTGCCGGCATCGCCGGCGAGCGAACGCACGCGTCCGGTCACCGGCGCCGGCAGTTCCACGACTGCCTTGTCCGTGGAGACTTCCGCGATCGTCTGGCCTTCGACGACCGCATCGCCGGGCCTGACGTGCCAGGCGACGATCTCGGCGGCGACGGTGCCCTCGCCGAGGTCCGGCATCTTGAAGGTGTAAATGCTCATGTGCCCGCCATGACCAGTTCAAGGGCGGCCGCAATGCGCTTGCGGCCCGGAAAGTACTCCCATTCGAAGGCATGCGGATACGGCGTATCCCAGCCCGCGACGCGTTCGATCGGCGCCTCCAGGTGCCAGAAGCATTCGCGCTGCACGGTCGCCACGAGTTCGGCGCCGAAGCCCGCGAATTCCGTGGCCTCGTGCGCGACGACGCAGCGGCCGGTCTTGCGGACCGACTCGGCGAGGGTCGGCACGTCGAGCGGCACGATCGAGCGCACGTCGATGATCTCCGCATCGATGCCGACGGTCTCGACGACCGCGCGCACCACGTGCACCAGCGTGCCGTAGGTCAGGATCGTCACGTCCGATCCCGCGCGCACGACCTGCGCCGCGCCGATCGGCACCGTGTAGTGTCCTTCGGGAACCTCGCCGCCCGGATGCGTGGTCCAGCCCACCGCCGGCTTGTCGGGATCCGCATCGAACGGCCCGTTGTAGAGCCGCTTCGGTTCGAAGAAGATCACCGGATCGTCGTCCTCGATCGCAGCGGTCAGCAGCCCCTTGGCGTCGTACGGATTGGAGGGCATCACCACCTTGATGCCGCAGACGTGCGCGAACAGCGCTTCGGGGCTTTGCGAGTGCGTCTGGCCGCCGCGGATGCCGCCGCCGCACGGCACCCGCACCGTGACCGGCGCCGTGAATTCGCCGGCAGTGCGGTAGCGCAGCCGCGCGAGCTCGCTGACGATCTGGTCGAAACCCGGGTAGATGTAATCGGCGAACTGGATCTCGGCCACCGGGCGCAGGCCATTGACGCTCATGCCGATCGCCGCGGCGATGATGCCGCCCTCGGCGATCGGGGTGTCGATGACGCGCTGCTCCCCGTATTTTTTCTGCAGGCCGTCCGTGCAGCGGAACACGCCGCCGAAATAGCCTACGTCCTGCCCCAGCACGATCACGGACGGATCGCGCTGCATCGCGACGTCCATCGCCGAGTTCAGGGCCTGAATCATGTTCATGCGCGCCATGCCGGTCGGATCCTCAGCCCTTGATCTTCAGGAAAAGCGCGCGCTGGCGCTCGAGCTGCGGCGTGCGCTCCTTGAACACATCGTCGAACATCGTGACCGGATCGATGCGCGGCGCTTCCGGCAGCGTCCCGTATGCGACCGCCTGCTGCCAGGCCGCGCCGATGTGCGCGTCGATTTCCTTTTCCATTTCGGCATGGCGCTCCGCCGTCCAGGCATCGAGGCTGATCAGGTGACTCTTGAGGCGCTCGATCGGATCCCCGAGCGGAAACGCGCGCCACTCGTCCTTCGGCCGGTAGCGCGACGGATCGTCGCTGGTCGAATGCGGACCGGCGCGATAAGTCACGTGCTCGATCAGCGTCGGACCTGCGCCGCTGCGGGCGCGCTCCGCCGCCCAGGAGGTGACCGCGTACACGGCGAGCAGGTCATTGCCGTCCACGCGCACGCCGGCGACGCCGAACCCCGGTCCGCGTGCCGCGAATGTCTGTTGCTCCCCGCCCGCGACACCCTGGAACGTCGAGATCGCCCACTGGTTGTTGACGACGTTGAGGATCACCGGCGCCCGGTAGACCGCGGCGAACGTCAGCGCATGATGGAAGTCGGCCTCGGCGCTCGAGCCCTCGCCGGTCCACGCGGCGGCGACGTGGTCCTCGCCCTTGATCGCGGCCGCCATCGCCCAGCCGACGGCCTGCGGCATCTGCGTCGCGAGGTTGCCGGAAATCGAGAAAATGTTGCCCTCGCGCCAGTGATACATGACCGGCATCTGCCGGCCCTTGCACATGTCGTGCATGTTCGACAGGCACTGGCACATCAGGTCGATCACGTTGCGGTCGCGCGCGATGTGCAGGCCCTGGTTGCGATAGGACGGGAACAGCATGTCGCCGGCCCGCAGCGCCATCGCGGCGCCGACCGCAACGGCTTCCTCGCCGGTGCACTGCATATAGAAGGAGATCTGTCCCTGGCGCTGCGCGCGGCGCAGCCGCTCGTCCATCGCGCGGGTCAGCTGCATGTAGCGCAGCCCTGCGATCATCTGCGCCGGCGTCAGGTGCGGATCCCACGGTCCCCGCGCCCGCGCCTCGTCGTCGAGGACGCGCACCAGCGAGACCGCGAGGTCGCGCGTCTGCTCGACCGTGGCGCCGGGCAGGGGCCGCGGCGCAGCGCCGGCCGGCGCGAGCTTCAGATAGGAAAAATCAGCCTGCTCGCCCGGGCGCGCGGGTGGATGCGGAACGTGAAGCGACAGGCGGGGACTCATGGCGTCGATCCTCTGATCCTCCCGCATGATACACCACCCATAACGCTACCCGTCCGCGGCGAACTACGTGGCGCTCATCAGCCCAGGGGTATCGCGCGGCGCAGCCGCGGACCCGATCTGAGCAGGTGCCCGGGCAGCGGGCGGCCCAGCAGCGCCTGGACCGACTGCGCAACGGCAATCAGCTTCGCCAGGTCCGCGTTCGACGCAATCCCCAGTTCATCGAGCAGGTACACCAGGTCCTCGGTGCAGACGTTGCCGGCGGCGCCGGTCGCAGGGACGCTGCCGCCCAGCCCGCCGATCGACGCCGTGAACCGGTCGACGCCCAGCTGCAGGGCCGTCATCGCATTGACGAGGCCGAGGCCGCGCGCGTTGCGCAAATGCAGCGCGAGCGGCACCTGCGGATGACGCTCGCGCACGCGCGCGACCAGCGCCGCAACCAGCGGCGGCGTCGCCATGCCGGTCGTGTCGCACAGTGATATCTCGCTCGCGCCGGCGGCGACGAATCCGTCGACGACGCGCAGCACGGCATCGGCGCCAACCTCGCCCTCGTACGGGCAACCGAACGACGTCGAGACGGTGCCGCCCAGGGCCACCCCGGCATCAGCCGCAATGCTTGCAATGTGCGCCAGCGACTCCAGGCTCGCCGCGATCGTGCGGCGCACGTTCTTCAGGTTATGCGTCTCGCTCGCCGAGACGACGACGACCATGCGGTCGATGCCGGCGGCGAGCGCGCGCCAGGCGCCGTTCACGTTGGGCACCGGTGCGCTGAGCTCGGCGCCGCGGCCCTTGAGCTGCGCGACCAGCTCCGCCGCGTCCGCAAGCTGCGGCACGGCCCGCGGCGAGACGAACGATGTCGCCTCCAGCCGCGTGATCCCGGCCGCGATCAGCGCAAGGCCGATGCCGGCCTTCGCATCGGTCGAGAGTATCTGTGTTTCGGCCTGGACGCCGTCGCGCAGACCGACTTCAGTCAATGTGACTTGTGAGGGATAGGCCATTGGTTGAACTCGTGATCGCGGTCAGGCTCGATGATAAACGATTATGGTGCGGGGTCAGGCGGCGACATCCTTCATGGCCCGGGACGGATCCGCGAGCCCGGCGGCGTCGACGGGCTTGCGCGACGCGATCAGCTGCTTGCCGCCCATGAATTCCGACGCGGCGTTGATCGCCTCGACGGCCTGGACGCAGCGCTCCGCGTTCAGGTGGAAAACGGCGAAGCGGGCCCGGCCCGCGCCGGCCAGCGGCTGACCGCGCACGACGATCTGCGCGGTGTCATGGGCCAGGCCCGCGATCTGCAGCTTCAGGTCGTACTGGTCGGACCAGAACCACGGAACCTCGGGGGTTGGCGCGGGCCTGCCCGCGATATCGCAGGCGGCCTGCCGCGCCTGCTCCATCGCGTTCTGCACGCTCTCCAGGTGCCCGAGCCGATTGTAGTGCGGCAGGGGCCGGTAACTGCAGTCGCCGATTGCGTAAATGGCGGGATCGGAGCTCTTCGCCGCCAGATCGACGCGAATGCCGTTGGCGCATTCAAGGCCCGCCGCGCGCGCCAGATCATCGTTGGCGATTGCGCCAACGCCGACCAGCACGGCATCCGCCTCGATGAGCCGGCCGTCCGACAGGTGCACGCCGCTCGCCTGGCCGCCGCGACCGGCGATTGCATCGACGCCGATGCCGAGCTCGAACACGACCCCATGCGCGCGATGAGTGTCCTGGAAAAAACGCGACAGCAGTTCGCAGGCAACCCGCGCGAGCACCCTGGGCTCTTTCTCGATCACGGTTACCGCAGCTCCGAGCGAGCGCGCCGCCGCCGCCGCTTCCAGGCCGATATACCCGCCGCCGATCACCGCGAGGCGCCGGTCGGGTCCTTCGAGCGCCTTTTTCAGCCGCTCGGCATCGGCCACCGTGCGCAACTCGAGCACGCCGTCGAGGTTCGCGCCATTCACGGCAATGCGCCGCGCACGACGGCCGGTCGCGATGATCAGGCGATCATAGGGAATCATCTCGCCGCCGCCGAGGCGCACGTTCCTCGCGGCGCGATCGATCGCTTCGACGCGGACGCCCAGGCGCAACGTGATCGCGTGCTGCGCATAGAAATCGCGCGGCCGCAGCAACAGCGATTCCACCTGCGCCTCGCCCTTGAGCCAGGCCTTCGACAGCGGCGGCCGCTGGTAGGGAGGAGGCGGCTCATCGCCGACCAGCGTGATTGAGCCTGCGAATCCGAACTGGCGCAGGAATATGGCGGCCGTGCCGCCCGCATGGCTGGCGCCGACGATCACGATGGAATCCGGTGCTGGCATGGGCGAATCTCCCCGGGGGACTACGTTATACCCTGGACCGGCGCTGAAACGCCGGATTCGGCCGTGCCTGCCGCCTCGCGCAGGCGTGCGAGCAGCCCCGAATGGCGCCGCGTCGGCGAATCGATCGCGGCGCGAATGACCGTCTCCCCCGCACACAGAGTCACGCGCTCGCGGGCGCGCGTAACGGCCGTGTACAGCAGCTCCCGGGTCACGACCGGACCCGGCTTGTCGGGCAGCACGATCATCACTTCGTCGAACTCGCTGCCCTGCGCCTTGTGCACGGTCGTCGCGAACGCCGTTTCATGCGGCGGCAGGCGCGCCGGCGCGATCGCCCGGAATCCGCCGTCGCCGTCGGCAAAGCAGACACGCAGTGCGCGACCCTGATCCGGCAGCGCGATGCCGACATCGCCGTTCATCAGGTTCAGACCATAGTCATTGCGCGTGACCAGCACTGCCCGCCCCGGATACCACGGCGAGCGCGGATCGCAGTCGCAGGCGTCCGCCAGGGCCTGCAGCGCGGCCCGGACGTGCGCGCCGATGCGCTCGTTCAGCGCCGTGACGCCGCGCGCGCCTTCGCGTACGGCGCACAGCACGCGGAAATTGCCGAATGCCGCGGATATCGCGGCCCGATCGGCCGCATCGCGGCGCACCTCGGCCAGGTACGGCCCGAAACCGGCCGACAGCTGCGCGAGCACGAAGGGGGCGGGCGTCCTCGCGCCGTCCTCGAGCCAGCTCACGCCCGGCGCCGTGCCGTTGCGCATCCCCTCGAGCGCGGCGTCGGCGCGCGCGCCGCTGATGTCGGCGGCGAGACGGCCGACGCCCGAGCCGGATGCGAAGCGGAAATTGTCCCGGAACCAGACCACGGCATCCGGCAGGTATCCGCCCGACGCGGCCGGCGGCGGCTCGATGCGTCGCGGCTCGATGCCGCAGGCCGCGCCGATCTCGCGCCTGGCCGCATCGCTCAGATGTGGATCGGCGCTGAGTTCGGCAAATACCGCGCCGGACTCGACCGCCGCCAGCTGGTCCTTGTCGCCGAGCAGGATGATGCGGGCGTGGTCCGGCACCGCCTCGAGCAGTTGCGTCGCGAGCGCGAGGTCCAGCATCGATGCCTCGTCGACGACCAGCGCATCGATCGGCAGCGGATTGCCGGCGTGATGCTCGAAGACGTTGTCCGGCCGCGCGCCGAGCAGGCGATGAATCGTGAATGCCTCGCGCGGCAGCCGTGCGCGCAGCTCCTCCGGCAGCCGGTCGGCGTGCTGCTGTATCGCTTCGAGCAGCCGCCCGCGCGCCTTGCCGGTCGGCGCGGCCAGGGCGATGCGCAGGTCCGGCTGCTGCGTCAGCAGGCACGCCAGCAGGTTCACCACGGTCGTCGTCTTGCCGGTGCCGGGGCCGCCGCTGATGATCGTCAGCCGGTTGCGCAGCGCGAGCGCCGCAGCGACCTTCTGCCAGTCGACACGGCCGGCGAGGCGTCCGGCATTGGCCGCAAACAGCTCGTTCAGTCGCCCGAGCGCTGCGGCACCGGGCGGCGCGCCGGCGCGGGTGGCGGCGCGCCGCAGGCGCAGCGCCAGGCGTTTCTCGTCGTCAAAATAACGGTGCAGGTACAGGCGCTCGTCGCGGTCCAGGATCAACGGCAGCGCGCCCGGGGCATCAGGCGTGCCGACCAGCCCCGACGCCAGCAGCCGCCGGCGCAGGCTCGCCACGTCGGGCGTACCGGCACCCGAGGGCGCAACGGCAAGCTCGCCGAGCGATACGCAGACGTGACCCGCGCTGGTTGCGAGACTGACGCTGGCCGCCGCCGAACGCACGGCGTTGACCGTCGCGCCGTCGCAGTCCCGGCGCCGTGCCCAGACGCCCACGTGATGCGCAAATCCTTCCGCCAGTTGTCCGGCCAAATCGGTCATTCAATGCCCATGGTGCGCGATGCCGCGGTACATCGCGGCGTGGAAGAGCCGATTGTAGTGCACGCGATGCCGAACCGGCACGCTCTATCGACCCCGCCTGACCGGGTGCTCAGAGGCGCGGGGCCGTCGGCGCACCGCCCGATGCATCGCCGGTGTGCAGTTCGAGCACATTGAACGGCGAGTACTCGGGCCGGCGCATGTTCCGGCGTCGCAGTATGAAGGTCGTGATGAACGCGTACTGGCCGGATACGCAGCCATGACTGACGCTGTCCGCGAACACCATCCAGGCCGAATACGGCGGAAAGCGCACTTCCTCGTAGCCGCGCTGGTCATCGCGAAACGTCGCCGTGTCCTTCATGAAGTTGTGCAGGCGGCGCATGGCCCGATCATAAGGGCTCGAGTCGAGCACGCGCGCCAGCGGATAGACATGGGCGAGTCCGCCGACGATCCGGCTGAAGGCCCGGTCCGACGCCGCCTTGTTCAGCCTGACCGTCAGCTTGCCCCGGGAATCGATGAGCCCGGCATCGCGGCCGAAGCGATCGAGCACATCTTCAATCGGTCCCTTGGTGGCCCAGACGCGATCCTCTTCGGGATTCACGTTGACGAAGAAACGCAGGATCCGGTCGCCATCCGTGGCCCCGTACGTGCCGGCATCGACATGGATCAGCTCGCTGCTGGCATGCGGGTCAAGGTTCCGTCCGCGCTCCTGGATCGGACGAAAGCTGCAGGTGCCGACGGTCCAGCCATCCGCCAGATGCGGCATGTGCGTCTGCAGGAATCCGCTGACGCCGGCGAGGTGTTCCCGCAGTATCGCCGTGATGCGTTCGCTGGTCGCGGCATCGGCCTCGATCCCGGTAACCCGGTCCGCCTCCGGGTGGTAGCTGACATTCTTCAGCTTCAGTCGCGCCGACAGCCCGGTGCGCAGGAATTCCAGTGTCGCCGAGTCCGGCAGCGGGATCGGGCAACGCGGAAAGTACACGATGTGGTTGCTCTCCAGCGAATCCGCGATGGCTTCATCGCCGGGCGCAGCGAGGGTTCCGGCATCGATTGTTGTGAGTATGCCCATGACGCGCAGCCTCTTTGTGCACAGATTTCACGCTAGCACAGCGGCCGCGCCACGAGCCGCGCCTTATGGGCATTTCGCGGCAATCTAGGTACTTCCACCTAGCAGCGCCGACAGGTGCCCGATCAGGGCCCCCGGAGGCCGGCGCGCATAGACGCCCGCGGCGAGACCATCCGCGCCGATCCACGCCGGGCGCACGCCGCGCACGAACAGGTACAGCACGCCGCCGACATGCGTGTCGTAGTCGAACCCTGGTACGCGCCGCCGCAGGTAGCGATGCAGCGCCACCGCGTACAGCAGGTACTGCAGGTGATAGTGGTGCTCGTCCATCGCGCGCTGCAGCGCCGACGCCGCGTAGTGCGCCGCCGTCGCTCCCAGGTAATTGCCTTTCCAGTCCACGATCCAGTAGCGGCCCGCCGCCTCGAAGACCAGGTCGATCGCGCCGTTCAGATAGCCCTGCAATGCCGGGAAGCTCAGCGCCGGCATCGGATAGCCATGCCGCTCGAGCAGGCCCCTGAGTCCCTGGTGCGTAAGCCGCGACACCGGCAGGCTGAAATTCAGCTCGACGAGGCGCCGCGCGGCGGATACGTCGGCGAGGCGCATGCCGCCGGGCAGCGGCGTGTGCAGGACATCGCCGAGCATGTTCGCAAGCATGGCCGGCAGCTGTGCCGCGGCCTGCCCGGGCCGCAGCGCCTGCGGATAGGCGCGCAGGGCCGCCGCGATCGCGCCCTGCCATTCCCGCGGCCGGGTGAAATCGACGGTCTCGAATACGGCGTGTATGCAGTGACCGGCCGTCAGCCCGCGCGGAAAGCGCACGATATCCTCCGCCGGCACGGTCTCCGGCACGCCGGCATCGAGCGCCTGCGTCGGCATCACCCGCAGGTCGTGATCCGCGGCCGAAGCGTCGCCGGACGCGCCGTGGATCAGCTGGCTGTAGCTGCCGAGGCGCCACCCGGAGGGTATGTACGCCGGCGCGTCGCGGATCGTGATCGCCTCCGCGCTGATTCGCGGCATTTCCGGCGGTACGCCCGTCGCCCCCGGAAACGCTGATATGCCGATGTCCGGTGCCGCCCGCTGCGCGAGTCCGGACCATGCCTCGTCGATCTGCGCCGGCGTCAGCCCGGGCCCGGCCACGAGCCGCTGCAGCGGCGCCTTGCCGCTCTCGACCGGGCTGCCGCCGTGCGCGATCCTGCGCGCGTAGCTGCCCACGACGAGGTAGCAGCGATGCATGGCGCGGGTCAGCGCGACATAGATCAGGCGCATCCGCTCGGCAAGGCGATCCTGCGCCTGCCGCCGGCGGATATCGTCCGCGTCCGCCGCCCCCAGATTCCGGAAGTCCACGACCGGCTCGCCGTCATCGTCGTGGTATTCGCGTCCGTCGGCGTTGCCGTCCGCGGCGCCGTCATGCCCGTCCCACAGGAACGGGCAGAACACGAATGGATACTCGAGGCCCTTGGACTTGTGGATCGTGACGATCTGCACGAGCCTGCGGTCGCTTTCGAGGCGCAACTGGGCCGCATCGTCCTGCGTCTGCCCGGCGATGCGCGACTGCAGCCAGCGCAGCAGCACGTCAGGCGTTGCCGGGCGGGTATCGGCCGCCTGCAGCAGTTCGCAAAGATGCAGGAAGTTCGTCAGCCGCCGCTCGCCGGGCGGCAACGACAGCAGGCGCGCAGCGATCTTCTCCTGCACGGCAAGGCGGCGCAGCATCGAGCCGATGCCGCGGCCCAGCCACCAGTCGCGGCAATCGGCCGCCTTGGCCATCCAGTCGCTGAGCGCGCCGTCGTCGCCGCTCAGTGCCTCGATGCGCGCCGCGGTCCCGCCCATCAGCACCGTACACAGCGCCGCGCGCAGCAGCGGCAGGCGCATCGGCTCGAGCGTCGAGGCCAGCACGCGCTCGAGGTCGCGCGCCTCGGTGCTGGCGAAAACGCTTTGCTGGGACAACTCCACGCTGCCGACGCCGCAGTTCACGAGCGCCTCGCGCATGAACCGGCCCTCGCTGTGCGTGCGCACCAGCACGGCGATATTGCCGGCCGACAGCGGCGCGCCGTCCAGCGTGACGAGCCCCTGCTCCGCCGCGGCCAGCAGCCGCGCGATCTCCGCGGCGCAGGCCGAAGCCGCGCATCCGCGCGCCTCGTGCTTGAAGAGCGGCTCGCCGCCGGCCGCACGCGGCAGCGTCCACAGCTGCAGCGGCGCGCGCGCAGCGGTCCGGTCCACGAGCACCTTGCGCGGCCGGCGCCCGCAGACCAGCGGTATGTAGTCGAGCCCGTCGAGCAGGAAATTGCGCTCGCGCGCACCGAACAGCGCATTCAGACCGCGCAGCAGCCCGACGGTGCAGCGCTGGTTTTCGGCGAGCGTGTAGATGCGCGTCGCGTCGCGCCGCGCGCGCAGGTAGACACGAAGGTCGGCGTTCCTGAAGCTGTAGATCGCCTGCTTCGGATCGCCGACCAGGAACAGGGCGGCGTCCGCGGAACCGTAGATCGCGCTGAAGATGCGAAACTGCAGCGGATCCGTGTCCTGGAACTCGTCGATCAGCGCCGCCGGAAAGCGCCTTTGCAGCTCGCCGGCGAGCCCGGAATGGCGCCCGCCCGCCAGGCGCTCGTACAGGTTGTACAGCAGGTCGTCGAAGTTCATCGCGCGCCGCGCGAGCTTCGCGCTGCGCAGTGCCGGTACGCCGTCGCGCAGCAGCCGATACAGCAGCTGCGTGCGCGCGGCCTCGAGCGCCGCCCGCGCCGCTTCGCGCCGCGCGAGCAGCACCCCGGCCAGGTCGAAGAATGCGTGATGCGCAGGCGGCGGGTGGTTCTTCTTCGGCCGCAGCCGCGCGCTCGTCAGCAGGTCGAGCTTGCCGGGATCGTTCCACAATCCAAGGGCATCGGCGCCGGCGAGCAGCTGATCCCAGCTCGCGGCCGCGATCGCGAGGGTGCTCGGCTTGTAGGTGCCGCCATGCAGGTGCGCAAGCGCGGCGGTCACGCGCGCGATGATCGCGTCGCGTTCGCGCCGCCAGCACTCGCGCGCCTCGGTATGCGCCTGCTGCAGCTCCGCGGTATCGACGTCGACGCACGCCTCGATCCCGGCCGGCCACAGCTCCGTGCTCAGCGGCCGTGCGATGCGCCGCTGCAGCAGTCGCGCGAATGCCTCCGGCGTGTCCCGGTGCGCGATCAGCGCGCCGGCGAGCGCCGCCGGGGAGCCGCCCGCGGCGACCGAGCGGCGCCAGAAGTCGCAGGCGACCTCGAGGCGCAACGCTTCGTCGTCGGTGACGAGTTCCATCGACAGCGGCATCCCGGCGCCGAACGGCGTATCGCGCAGCGCCCGCTCGCAGAAGCCGTGTATCGTGAAGATCGCCGCCTCGTCGAAGCTCTGCAGCGCATGATCGAGGCGGCGCCGCATGTCCCCGTCGTCGAGCCCGTGCCGGACACGCAGCGACTGCAGCAGCCGGTCCACGAAATCGTCGCCGTCGTCGGCCGCGGCGCCGCGCAGGCGTTCCAGCGTGGCGGAGATCCGGCTGCGTATGCGCTCGCGCAGTTCCGCAGTCGCTGCGTTCGTGAACGTCACGACCAGGATCTGCGGCACGTCAAGCCCGCGCTGCAGCAGCAGTCGCATGTACAGCGCGCAGATGTTCCAGGTCTTGCCGGTGCCGGCGGAGGCCTCGATCAGGCTCACGCCCGAGAGCTCGCAATCGAAAACCTGCAGCGGCGCCGGCGTCATGGGTTCACGACACTCTCTCGCAATGATCGAGCAGCGGCTCGTACACGGCACGCGCGAGCCGGCAGAATTCCCCGTCCAGCGGTTCCGGCCGGCCGCGGAAGGCGAGCTGGTACGCGGCGTCGGCGGCCTCGCCGTAAGGCCGGTGGGGCGTGACCCGCCATTCGTTCGCGGCGGCCGGCAGGCTGTTGCCGCCGCGGCAGTACGCCCAGGCCGAATTCGGGAAAAAATGCACCGGCTCCGCGAGGCCCTGCCGGTATATCCCGAGCAACTGCGCGAGGATCGCGGCCGGATCGCGCGGCGCCCGGAACACCCACACGCCGTTCCTCGCGATCGCGGTCGTGCGCGCAACCACCGCGGGGGGCGCAGCGGCGCACAGCACGAGATGGGCGAGCCACGCGTCCAGCGCATCCGCCGCGCGCAGCGAATCCGGATCGCGCGGCGCCGAGTAATTGTAACGAACGAGACCCTCCGCGCGCAGCTCCGGGAATTCCGCCGAGATGCGCCAGGACTGCGCACCGGCGGCGACGTCGAGCGTGGCCAGGTACGGCGCCAGGCACGCGCCGCTGCTGTGCCGCCTCACCCGCGAGGCAAATTCGCGCAGCGCGCCGAGTTCATGCTCCCGCTCGAATGCACCGAGGTTGCCGGTCGGCATCTCGGTGCCGGCGGCGATCAGTTCGGCGGCGCGAGGATCGTCCGGGTCCCTGATCAGCCGCGGCAGCAGCCGTGCGGCCAGCAGGCGCCGGCCGCGTGCATCGAGCGCGAACGGCTCGCTGTCGGCGAGTTCGTCGGGCTCGTAGGGCAGCTGGACGCCCATCCGGCGCCGCAGCAGATAGCGGCTGGGATTGCGATAGAACTCGACCAGCTGGCGCAACGAGACCTCGCGCCACGACGGCTCCGCGTCCGCGAGAGGCGCCGTGAAGAACGGCGGCTGCGTCTCGGCGGCGCCGGCATCCTCGTCATCGTCGGCGTCCGCGTCGTCGTTCGTGACAGCCGCCGCCGGGTGCGGCGCAGCGGCTGCGCTGCGCATGCTTGCGCGCAGCGCCTCGCCCAGCTCAACGTTGAAGCTGCGCAGTCGCGGCTCGCCGCCGGCGGCAAAGCATTCGACGGCGAACGCCTGCAGCGGATGCCGGACCACGAGGCGGCGGCGCGCGTCGGGGGCCGGCAGCGGCGCACCGTCGGGTGCCGCGATCGCCGCAATCACGGTGTCCAGCAGGTCGGACACCAGCACCGACGGTGGCAGCGGCGCGTTGTCGCGGACGCTGCGTCCGGTGTAGCTCAGGTACAGGCGCCGGCGCGCGGCGAGCACCAGGTCGAGGAACAGGTTGCGCTCATCCTCGGCGCGCTGGCGGTCGCCGCGGCGCGTGCGCAGCGTCATCAGGTCGAATTCCGGTGCGCGCGTCGACGTCGGGAAGGCGCCGTCGTTGAGCCCGATCATGCACACGACACCGAAAGGCAGGCTGCGCAGGCTGGCCATCGACGTGAACGTGACGCCTCCGCCAGGCACTCCGCCGTGCACCGATTCCTCGAGCATCCGCGCGAGCGCCGCCTGCACCACCGCGAACGCAACGTCGCCGTGCATGCCGCCGCGCCGCATGTCGTCCGCCAGCTGCCACACGGTCACCTGCAGGTCGTACAGATCCTCCAGTTCCTCGCTGGCCGCGGACATGAATTCGCCGATCGCCTCCGTGAGGCATTGCGCCCAGGCTTCGACGCGCCGCGGCGCCGACACCGCCGCGTGCAGGCGGCGCAGCGCGTCGATGTAGCACCAGAACGCGCCGAGCGCGAGCGCATCCGACCCGGACGGATTGCCCGCTGCGAGCAACTGGCCGAACAGCGCATCGTCGATCTGTTCCGGCAGCGCGTAGCCCAGGAACAGCCGTTCCATGCCGTCGGCGATACTGTAGTGGGATTGCTCCGGGACGTCGAACTCGGTGCGCTGCCGCCCGTCGAGTGCCCAGCGCATGCCGGAGGAGCGGATCCAGTCGCGGATCTGCAGCAGGTCCTCCTCGTCCAGCGCAAACCGCCGCGCGACGACCGGCTGTTGCAGCAGTTCGTATACCGCGGTGGCCTCGAAGCGCGATGCGGCCAGCGACAGCAGCGCGAGCAGCGTGCGCGCCGGGGCGTTGACGGTGCCGCGTGATCGCCCCGTCAGCTGGAACGGGATCGTGCGCGCCGCCGGCGCGTTGCCGAACACGGCTTCGATCAGCGGAGCCGCGGCCTCGAGATCCGGCGTGACGACCAGAATGTCGCAGGGGCGCAGCGCCGGCGCGCCGGATGCGTCGCCGACGAACAGCTCCAGCAGGTAATCCTGCAGCACCTCGAGTTCACGCGTCAGTGAATGGCAGTCGTGCACCTCGAGGCTGCGGTCATCCGGCGCGAGCGCCAAGCTGCCGCGTCCCAGCTCGCAAAGGTCCAGGATCGAATTCTGCACCTGGGCCAGCAGCGTGGCGCCCTGCTCGCGTTCGAAAACGGTCTCGTCGCTGACCGCGGCGCCGTCCTGGTCGATCAGCAGGCCCACGTGGGACTGCGTCTGCCGGCCCCAGGCGGCGAGCAGCCGATTGCCCTCCTCATGGTACTGGTCGCGCCGCTGCACCGCGAGACGCTTCAGGCGCCGCCGGTCGACGACCTCGAACCAGTATTCCTGGCAGGGATTGAGCACGTACGCGTGCACGTCGATGACGGCACCCAGCTGCGCCAGGAGCCTGACGTGCTGCGGCGGCATCGTCGGCAGCGCGAATACATGCACGCTGGCCGGCAACCCGGCCTGAACCGCGGCATCCGCGCCCATGCCGGCCAGGGCCTCGATGAATGCCGATCCCGGATGCCGCGCATCGACGTGCAGTCCGGAGACGACGCGCTGGTACAGCGCCGACTGCCAGCGCTCATCGGCGTGCGCATGCTCGCCGGATGCGCCCTGGGCCGCGCCCTGCAGCGGATCGATGCGGCGCCCCCGGGCCCAGGCCTCGAGCCAGTCCTCCCGATAGGTCGAGTAATCGCGGATCAGCGTCGCGAGCCGGCAGGCGAGCTCGTAGTGCATCAGTTGGTCCGCGTTGAGCAGGTATCCGCGCAGGCGCGGATGCGCCGCCACGAATTCCTGGTCGCCGAGCGCGCGGTAGATGGGCCAGCAGAGGATCTGCGGCTCGAACGGCGAACTCTCGCCGACGCCGGGGACCAGGCGCGAGATCTGGCGCCACAGCCAGCGCGCGAGATAATCGAAACCGACGTTCGCGCAGATGCCGTCGTGGTCGGCGATCGCCAGCGTCAGCGACCGGGCGACGGCCTGGCTCGGCACGATGACCTGCGCGGCCGTGAACACGCCCGCCGCGCCCTGCGCGCCCTGCGCCCGGCGCGCGTCCCTGCCCAGGCTGCCGATCAGCAGCCGGGTCAGGATTTCGTAGCGGTTGGAAAAATGAAGTCGCAGCGTCGCTATTTACCGCCCTGGGCCGCGCCGGCATTGCTGTTGCCGGAGATGAAGCGCGCGACATTCGCGTGCAGCTGTTTCAGCGAGTCTTCGTGCGCATAAACCATATGCCCCGACTCGTAGAAGTGGTACTCGATGTTGTCCTGCAGCTTCGGCGGGATCGGCAGGTGGCGCATCTCGTAGACGCCCTCGAAGAACGGCGTCGCGAGGTCGTAGTACCCGGCGTTCAGCTGGATCTTCAGCTTCGGGTTGTATTTCATCGCGATCGACAGGTCCGGAATCACGTTCAGGCTCTGCGCCTGCGGGGCCGGCGGCGCGCCGGGCACCTGATGCTCCATGCTCCAGGTCTTGAAATCATCGGCAAACAGCTTGAAGCGACGGCCCTCGCCGAACTTCAGGTCCTTGCGCACATAGTCGTTGAAGGCCGAAACATAGGCCGAGCTGATCGCCGCCGACTGCGGGTCGTACTCGGCCTCCTTGCTGAGCGGATCGAACGCCGGGCCCGAGAAGCGGCTGTCGAGGCGCCCGGTCGTCAGTGCCGCTGTCCTCCGGCGAGGTTCTGCTCGAACTCGCCGCCGTTGATGCGCAGGTTCGCCTTCAGGATGTACTCGACGGGCAGGCCGGTGTAGTCATGCAGCTTGCCGGCGATGGCTTCGCGGCGCGCGGGCTCGAGCGCGGAGCCGGCGGCAAGCGCCATCGCGTACTCGCCGAGCGCGAAGGCCTCGACCTCGGCGAGCAGCGGCGCGAGTTCACCCGGGGTACGCCGGAAGCTTGTGGTGATACCAGGCGGTAGCCGCATAGGTCGGCAGCGACAGCTCGTACGGCAATTCCACGCCCGGATTGTCCTCGGGGGATCCGTCCGACCGGGACCGTCGACGCTGCCGTCGAACGTCGAGGACCTGCGACAGCAGGACCACCCCGTTGAAATCCACGTTATAGGCTTCATCCGTTTCCAGCAGGCTGACGACCACGGCCGAGCGCGTCGTTCCGTAACTCTCGCCGAACAGGTACTTGGGGGAATTCCAGCGCCCGTACTTGGCCAGGAACTGCGTGATGAATTCGGCGAACGCGTGCGCATCGCCGTCGACTCCGTAGAAAGCCTTGTCGCGGTCCTTGCCCGCGATGCGGCTGAATCCGGCGCCGGGCGCGTCGATGAACACGAGGTCGCTGGCATCGAGCAGGCTGTAGTCGTTGTTGACGACCGTGTACGGGGCCGCCGCGGAATGCGTGCCGTCGGCGGTCACGACGCGCCGCGGGCCGAACGCACCCATGTGCAGCCAGACCGTCGAGGAGCCCGGTCCGCCGTTGTAGATGAACGTCACCGGCCGCTCCGCCGGCTTCGCACCTTTCTTGAAATAGGCGACGTAGAACATCGACGCCTCGGCGGGACCTTCCTTGGCTTCCTTGTCGGCGTTCTGCGGGACGTCGTCCCAGCCTTTCGCATGCACGACGAGCGTGCCGGCAAACGCCTGGTAATCGATGCGCTGCCCGCCGATCGTGACGGAGCCATCGCTTTGCTTTTCCTCGGGTTTGAACGTCTCGACCGCAGGCGCGTCGGCCCTGGCCTTGTCCTTGTCCTTCGAACCCGTCTCGTCGGCATGTACCGCAGGGGCCAGGATGGCCGCCAGGACCATCGGCAACAGAGCGTAAAAACGCATGGAGTGTCCTCAATCAGGGATTATGAGCGCCAGTTTACCGAAATCCGATTTCGGCGACGGAAAATCCGGCCCTGGCGGGGGTCCCGGGCATCTTGTAATGGCCCGGGACTATGCAGCAGAATCGACATTGCCGGTAATGTGGACAAATCAATAATCCTAAGGGGTCAGACACATGGATACGCCAGCGACATTGACGACCAGGCATGCGGCGGCACTGACTGTGGCGTCGGGCGCCATGCTGATGATGATGGCCAGCGCCTACGCGAAGGATACCCCGCCACCGGAGATCCCCACCTGCGACAAGAAGATCGGCACGCTGGCCGTCAAGGAACCGGACGTGGCAAATCCGTGGTGGACGCAGATGAACCTGGAATCGCCCGCCGCGCTGATCAAGGTCTACGTTTCCCAGTCGAAGTGCTTCACGCTCGTCGATCGCGGCAAGGGGCTGCAGGCGGCGCAGGCCGAACGCGCGCTGGCCGCGAGCGGCGAGGAGCGCGCGGGGTCCAATATCGGCAAGGGCCAGATGAAGGCAGCCGACTATGTGCTGGTGCCGGACATCGCCAACAAGAACGCCCATTCCGGCGGCACCAACGTCGGCGGCATGCTCGGCGGCCTGCTGCCGCATGGCATCGGCCTGCTTGCGGGCGGCATCAGCCTGAAGAGCAAGACCGCGGACGTCGTGCTGACGCTGACCGACGTACGCTCCACGGAACAGGTGGCGCTCGAGGAAGGGCACGCAAAAAAGACCGACCTCGGCTGGATGGGCGGCGGCGGCGCAGGATTCATGGGCGGCTTTGCCGCGGGCGGCGCCAGCGGCTACGCGAACACCGAGATCGGGCAGGTCGTCGCGATGGCCTACCTGGACGCCTATGCCAAGATGGTCGCGGAGCTGAAGAACAACGCGCCGGATTCGAAGGCGGACAACGTCCAGCAGTCGGTAACCATGGCGAAGCCCGGCAAGATGTACACGGACGCGAACCTGAAGTCCGCGGTCGTGCGCGACCTGGATCCGGGCATGATGCTGTACCCGACCGGAGACAAGGTCGGCGTGTGGTGGAAGGTCACCGACGAGCTGGGCAATGCCGGCTGGGTGGTTTCCACGTCGTTCCAGCTGGCCAGGTAGCGCCGCTTACGCCGGGGCCGGAGCCGGTCCCGGCGCTGGCGCCGCAACGGCGCCCTTGTCGAGATCCATGCCCTGGCCCGCGACCCAGAAGCGGTCGCGGATCCAGGCTGCGCGCATCGCCGACCACCACATCATCGAGATATGCAGATCGCTGTAGGGCTCCGCGCACGGCATGAAGCACGTGTACATCGGCACGTCGTCGTCGCCGTGCAGGCCCCAGGCGCCGAGCCGGGGCACGAAGTCCGCATTCTCGAGTTCCAGTTCATTCAGGCGGCGGCAGATGTCGGCCGGATTGACCGGCGGCCTCGGCCACGGCAGCGATACGCTGGACATGTAACCGGCGCCCGCGACCGGATGGACCACGCCGATGTTGACCTGCACCAGCGCCGTCTCCGCAGCCGGGTCGACCGATCGCGACGGACTGGCGCCGCTCAGCGGGATCTCCCCCCATACGGCCGTGTCGTTATGCGACGCGGCCAGCCCATGAGAATGAAAACTCTGCGTCGCGGCCTGTAGTGCACCCTCCGGGAGCGGCTTGCGCCATTCGCGCGGCATCGCATGATGGGCGCGCTGCTCCTCGAGCGCAGCCGGCGATCCCGTGGCCAGCGCGATCGACTGCCCCATCGGGAGCTGCGCGCCGAACGCGGTCAGGATCGCATACACGACAAACGGCACCGCGACCTCGTTCGAATAGATCGAGAACTGCGCTTTCTGGGACAGCGAACTGCCGCGCTGGTGGTACGCGCCGTGGACCGCGAGCGCGTTGAGGCGCTGCACGCCGGCCGGGTGGAAATTGCCCAGTGCCGGCAAGTGGTATTCGGCGCAGATCTCGGCAACGGACACCAGGTTCGGTCCCTCGCCGGCGGTGCCGGTGAACGGCACCAGGCGCAGCGTGCTGACGCCGACGCCGCCGGGGTGGACCACCCGGTAACCGTGTTCGATGCGCTCCAGCCCGTGCTTTTCCAGTTTCCTGTGAATGTCCGCTTCGATTTCGCTGCTCACGTCATGCCTCTTTGCGATAATGTATCGGCCTCCGCCGTGGCGCCCATCTTACTATTCGCAGTGATTCCTGGAGCGAATACCTCATGCACAAATCCCGCCGTGATTTTCTCGTCAGCACCGCGACCGGACTTGGCGCCGCGGCGGCGGCCACGCTGCCGGCCGGCCGCGCCGCCGCGCAGGCGCCGGCGGCCGATGCCGCGTCGGAACCGACGGCCGCGACGTTCGCCGAGGCCGGCAAGCTGGCACAGGTGCAGATCAGCGAGGCACAGTGCGCGCAGGCCGCGCGCAGCTGGCGCAGCAATTTCACCGGCATCTACGAGCGGCGCACCGGCCCGCGCAGGGTCGAGCTGGCGGCAGGTACCGTCCCCTACTCCACCTGGAATCCGCTGCTGCCCGGACAGTCCGCCGAACCTGCGCTCGCGCGCTTCGTGCGCAGCGCGGATGAGCCGGGACCCGTGCCGGCGCATGAAGCCGACATCGCATTCTCGCCGGTCACGCGGCTCGCACGCTGGATCGAGCGGCGCGAACTGAGCTCGGAGCGGCTGACGCGCATTTACCTGAAGCGCCTCGAGACCTACGACCGGACCCTGCGCTGCGTGATCACGCTGACGCCGGAACTGGCGCTCGAACAGGCACGACGTGCCGACCGGGAGATCGCCGCCGGCCGCTACCGCGGACCGCTGCACGGCATACCCTGGGGAGGCAAGGACCTGCTGGACACCCGGGGCATTGCGACGACATACGGCGCCGGCATGTTCCGCGACCGGATCCCGGCGAACGACGCGGTCGTCGTGCAGCGCCTCGATGCAGCCGGCGCGGTGCTGGTCGCGAAGCTGAGTCTTGGCGCCCTGGCCGTCAACGACATCTGGTTCGGCGGCCAGACGATGAACCCGTGGCTGATCGAGGAAGGCTCCTCTGGATCGAGCGCCGGGCCCGGCGCCGCCACCGCTGCCGGACTCGTCGGCTTCTCGATCGGCAGCGAGACCGGCGGCAGCATCGTCTCACCTAGCATGCGCTGCGGCATCACGGGCCTGCGGCCGACCTACGGGCGCGTCGCGCGCACCGGCGCGATGACGCTGTGCTGGTCGCTCGACAAGCTCGGGCCGATGACGCGCAGCGTCGAGGACGCCCTGCTCGTGCTTCACGCGATCAACGGCGCCGACGCCGGCGACCTGCAGAGCGTGGACCGGCCACTCGCCTTCGATGCGACGGCCAGCGTCGCCGGACTGCGTGTCGGCTACATCGGCAAATGGATGCAGGAGGCCCCGGCCACCGACGTCGATCGCGATGCGCTGCAGGCGCTGCGCGCGCTGGGCATGATTCCCACCGAGGTGTCGCTGCCCGACTGGCCCTACCAGTCGCTGCTGACGATCCTGTTTGCCGAAGGCGCGGCGTCGTTCGAGGAGCTGACGCTGAGCGGCGCGATGGACCGCATGCCGGTGCAAAGCGACGATGCATGGCCCAATACTTTCCGCCAGGCACGCTTCCTGTCGGCCGTGGACCTGGTCCAGGCCGATCGGCTGCGCCGGCGGGTCGCGCAGGAGATGGCGCGCGTGTTCGCGTCGGTCGACCTGCTGCTGGTGCCTTCGATGCGCGACGACATCCTCGCAATCACGAACGCCACCGGCCATCCGTCGCTGACGATGCGCACGGGTTTCATAGACGTCAGCGAAGCACGCAGCGACTGGAACCCGGATCCGGCGCACCCGCTGCCGAAATTCTCTCCGCCGCGGCGCGTGCCGCACGGCATCACGCTGATCGGGCGATTGTTCGACGAGGGCACGATCGGCTGCGCCGGCCTGCAACTCGAGCGCCATCTCGCCCTGGTCGAGCGCCGCCCGCCGGGCTACGACGGCTGAAACCACCACGACTCAACTTCAAGGAATGAACATGGCTGACAGGGTACTCGCATTCAGGAATCTCTCCGCACCGCTCGAAGCCGATGCGCCGTGGCCCGGTACGGCCATCAGCGGCGATCCGCATACGAAGACCTGGAACCTGCATACCTCGGACGACGGCAAGCTGCTCGCCGGCATCTGGGAGTCAACGCCCGGCGTCTGGACGATCAACTATGACGCGTGGGAATACTGCCATCTGCTCGCGGGCCGCTGCACGATCGAAGTCAGGGGCCAGGCTCCGGTGGAGCTGAAGGCCGGCGACGTGTTCATCGTCGAGACGGGAGCGCAGGGTACCTGGACCGTGCACGAGACGATCCGCAAATACTACGTGTTCGGACTCGGCCACTAGGGAGACTCAGGCAGGCTCAATGCAGCAAAGGCTGCATCTGGCGCACCAGGTCCGCTTTCTCAGCCAGGCGGAAGCGCGCCGACTCCATTCCCCGCTCGACGTCCGGCGCCATCTCGGCCTTGACGTGGGCGCGCACCCAGGCTTCGAGCTCGGGCAGCGGCAGCGCGCTCCAGTAGATCTCCGGTACGTACTGCGCGATGATCAGTTCGGCGAAGTCGGACTGCTGCGCGAGCAGCACGTCGGCATGTTCCGAGAACGTCGTCCAGGACAGCTGCGGATGCTCGTGCGCGAGGTCGGCGATCATGCTCAGCCGCAGTTCGATCGCCTGCGGCGGAATCTCCGCGGACAGCACGATCTGCGCGGCCTGCGCGGCCAGCTGCGGATCGCGGACGCCAACCAGCGCCCGGTAATAGCGCTCAAGTTCCGACGGGTCCCGCGCCGACCTGGCCAGCGTGTGCAGCGCATCGAAGCGCGCTGCATCGGCGTTCAGCGCGACCACGCCGAGCATCACGACCTGGTCATCCGGTGACAGCGAGTCGTGATCCGCGAGGAACGCGCTGAAGCGCCGGCCCATCGCGGCGATGACGCCCTCGTCGCCCCAGGCGCCGAGATTCTGCAGCAATGTGCGGCGAAGCGCCTGCACCTCGGGGGCCTCGCCGGTCCTCGCATCGGATCCGAGCGCCTCGAACGCAGGCTGCAGGATCCCGCGGGCGTAGGCGAGGAAGGCCGCATGTCCGGGCGTGCCGCGCTCCGCGAATTCGACCCTGCCGAGCGCCGCCACGATCTGTTCCCACGCGCGCGCATCGAGGCCCGTGCCCATCGACGTGGCCAGCGCCAGGTACGCGGACAGCGGGGATGCGCCGGATTCCACCAGCGCCCATTCGTCGTCGAGCAGCGCGATCCGGTCCGCATCCGGCAGGCGTCCGAAGCTGGCCGTGTTGACGGCGAGCGTCGCCGGATCATAGGCCACGCGATAAAAGCCGATCGCGTCAGCATTGAGGCTCAGCGGCTCGTCGCAGCGCCCCGCCTCGACGACCTGGCCGTCCGCGCTCAGCAGCACGCTGCGCGGCGGAGCGCCCGTGCCTGAGCGGATTCGCAGCGGCACCTGCCAGCGGGAGTGGCTCGCATCCGCGCCGCTCAGCAGGAAGCGCCGCTGCGACACCCGCAGTGAGCGTGCGCCGGATGAATCGCAGTCGGCTGCGGCCAGCACGAGCGGAAAGCCGGCCTGCTCCGTCCATCCGGCCGCCATGGCGCTGAAATCCGCGCCGCTGGCCTTGTCGAGCGCTTTCCACAGGTCGACGGTCGTCGCGTTCGAGTAGGCATGCGCCCTGATGAACGCGCGTATGCCGGCGCGGAAAACGTCCGCCCCCGCATAGCTCTCGAACATGCGCAGCACCGCCTGGCCCTTGCTGTAGGTGATATCCGGGTCGACCGACAGCGAGGCCTGCAGTTCATCGGTCACGGGGCGCTGCAGCGCGTGCGAGGTGACGCGCGCATCGGCGCTCATCGCGGTTTCCTTGTCGGCGTCCTTCTGTTCCCACCAGTTCCAGTCCGGATTGCGCTGCGCCGTTTCGCGCATTGCCATCCATTCGGCGAAGCTCTCGTTGAGCCAGATGTCATCCCACCAGCCCATCGTGACCAGGTCGCCGTTCCACAGGTGCGCCATCTCGTGGGCCTGGACATAGTAGACCTGCTGCCGGTCGTGAGCCGTGCTCGCCGCGCTCAGCAGCAGCAGCTGGTCCGTGTACGTGATCGCACCCCAGTTCTCCATTGCTCCGGATGGGCCGCCCGGTATGGCGATCGAATCGAGCTTCGGCAGCGGGTACGGATAGTCAAAATACCCGTTGTAGTCGGCGAGGATCGCGCGGGCATTGGCGAGCGCGGTCGCGCCCGCCTGCTGCTGGCCGCGCACGGCCCAGACACCGAGCTGCGTGCGCCCCGCCCTCGCTGCGATGCCCGCCAGATCGCCGGCCGTGTATTCGACCAGGTATGAGGGCATCGCCGGCGAGCGCGCGAACGTCGTCGTCGCCAGGGCGCCGTGCACCTCGCGCCGCGTAATGGGCATGTTGGAGATCGCCGTCCACGCAGCCGGCTGCGTCGTGCGCAGGCGGAACGTCGCGCGAAACGCCGGCTCGTCCCAGCACGGAAACATGCGCCGCGCATCGGTCGATTCCATCTGCGTGGACAGCAGCACGGCCTGCGCGCCCCGGGGGTCGCGATACGGCTGGACGTACAGGCCGCGCGGCTGCCGCTCGAGGGTTCCGCTGTAGCGGAACGTGAGCCGGTGCCGCCCGGCCCGCGCCGCCGCGGACAGCGTTACCGTCGTCAGCTGCTGTTCGTCGTCGGAGACGACGCCGCTGGCGGGCTTGCCGTCCAGGCGCACGTCACTCAGGGTCTCGTGCAGCGAATTGAACTGCACCGTTGCGGTCGCTGCGCGGAACTGCAGCAGCACGGTCTCGCTGCCCGAAAACCTCAGCGCCTCGATATCCGGAACGATGTCGATCGCGTAGTCCAGCGGCAGGACGTTCTTCGGCAATCGGCCCGGGGCCGAGTCGAAGGAGAATGGCGCCGCCGCCGGCGCATGCCCGGCCAGGCCGAGCGAGCATGCGGCCAGCAGCAGCGAGCGTCGTACCAGACTCGTCATGGCCGCAGGGTATCAGCCGCGGCCGGCGCGCGCAGCTGCGATCTCGACGAGGCGGCGCTCAGGGACCTGGCTCACGGCCCGTGCCAGCGCGTCCGCGCGGCATTGACGGATCAGCCGCGCGGCGGCCGCACCGGGGACCGAATCGGCGGGGCAGACCTGTCCGGCCGCGAGAACCAGCCGGCGATACAGCTCGAGCGCACCCTGGTCGGTGGCCGCGCTGCGCGCGTCGTAGCGGACCACGACGCTGGGCGCGCCGCCGTCCGGCGAGGCGTGCGCCGCCGCAACCAGCGTGGCGCCAAGGAGCAATGCGGCAGCCGCGCCAACGGCGGCCGATTTCGCGCCGCCGGCGCTGCGGAATGATGTGTCACGGTTCATGGGGGATCTCCTGTGTGAATGCGGGGCGAATTGCCGTTCTCGGGACAAAGAACACGGACGCGGCGGAATAGTTACAGGCCGGGTTGCGATTCCATTCGGATGCGTCACTATAGGCAATGCCCTCGCCGCAGGACCCGTCGACGACACCGATGCAGATCTGGCGGATCTATGTCCGGGTGATCGGCTTGCTGGCTGCGGAAAAAGGCCTGGCGGTGCTGCTCGCCATCGCCAATCTCGCGCTCGCCGGGATCCTCCTGCTCGAACCCTGGCTGTTCGGGCACGTCATCGACGCGCTCGTGGCGCATTCGCGCCATCGGGCCTGGGGCTACATCGGCCTGTGGGCCGCTTTCGGCCTGCTGGGGATCGCCGCCGGCGTGTGGATATCGCTGCAGTCGGACCGGCTCGCGCATCGCCGGCGCCTCGCGGTCATCACGCAGTTCTTCGAACACGCCGTGACGCTGCCGCTGTCGTTCCACGGCGAGCATCACACCGGTCGACTGCTGCGCATCATGCACTCCGGAAGCGGCAGCCTGTTCGGCATCTGGCTCGGGTTCCTGCGCGATCACCTCGCGACCCTGCTGTCGATCCTGGTCATGATTCCGGTGGCGCTGCACATGAACTGGAAGCTCGCGCTGCTGATGAGCGCACTGATGATCAGCTTCGCGGCGTTCAACACGCTCGCGATGCGCCGCACCGAAGGCGCACAGCAGCAGGTCGAGCGGCTGCATCAGGAGATCGCCGAGCGCACCGGCGACGTGCTGAGCAACGCGCAGATCGTGCAGAGCTTCACGCGGCAGAACGCCGAGGTCGCCGACATCCGCACGCTGTCGCAACGGGTGTTGGCCGCGCAGTATCCCGTGCTGCGCGGCTGGGCCTGGCTGTCGGTCGCGACGCGCGCGGCCAGCACGCTGACCGTCGTCATGATCTTCCTGCTCGGCGCGGAGCTGAACGGCCGCGGCGAGGTGTCGGTCGGCAACATCGTGACCTTCTCGGGGTTCGCGATGACGCTGATCGGCCGGCTCGAGCAGTTTGCCGGCTTCATCTCCGGCCTGTTCTTCCAGACTCCGGCGCTGCGCGATTTCTTCGCCGTGCTCGACACCCCCTCCTCGCTGCGCGAATCGCCCGGTGCCGCCGAGCTGCCCCGCGTCAGCGGCGACGTGGTATTCGAGAACGTGTCCTTCGGCTACAGCGCCGCGCATCCGGCGCTGCGCAACCTCTGCCTGCACGCGCCGGCGGGCTCCACCATCGCCCTGGTGGGACCGACCGGAGCCGGCAAGACGACGGCGCTGAGTCTCCTGTATCGCGCCTATGATCCGGCCTCCGGGCGCATCACGATCGACGGCACCGACATCCGCCAGGTGACGCTGAACTCGCTGCGCCGGCAGATCGCGGTCGTGTTCCAGGATCCGGGACTGCTGTACCGCTCCATCGCCGACAACATTCGCCTCGGCAGGCCGGAAGCCAGCCTCGATGACGTCGAGTCGACCGCGCGCGCGGCCGAGGCGCACGATTTCATCGTCGTCAAGCCGGACGGCTATGCGACGCTGGTGTCGGAGCGCGGCCGGTCGTTGTCGGGCGGCGAGCGGCAGCGGCTCGCGATCGCCCGCGCGATGCTGAAGGATGCGCCGATCCTGATACTCGACGAGGCAACCAGCGCGCTCGACAATGTCACCGAGGCCCGGATCCAGCGGGCGCTCCGCAACCTGACCCAGGGGCGCACGACGTTCGTGATCGCGCACCGCCTGTCGACGGTGCGCGATGCCGACCAGATCCTGGTGCTGCAGGACGGCAAGCTGGTCGAGCACGGCCGCTACGCGGAGCTGATGCGATTGAACGGCGTGTTTGCCGAGCTGAATCGCCAGGGACAGTTTCTCGCCGACGCAGCCGACGCAGCCGACGCAGCTGACGCGGCCGATGCAGCCGCAGCGCAGCAGGTTTCATGACGCGTGGCAGTTACGTGAGCCAGTCGCGGGATCGATACCGCGCGCGGGTACATAATCTGCACTGCAATCCTGTTCTTCGCGGTACACCGGAGAGAGCCACACAACATGCCCGGATTGATGCGCGCCCGGCGCAAACCGCCGCCCCCGGTGGTGGAGAAGCCCGACGGCGCATCCGGCCGGGCGGACCCGGATGCGACGCATGATTTCCGTTCGCTGCTGCTCGGCATCATCGAGTCCTCGCATGATGCCATCATCGGCAAGACCCTCGATGGCGTGATCACGAGCTGGAACGCAGGGGCGGAGAAACTCTTCGGTTATACGAGCCGCGAGGCGATCGGCGACCGGATGCTGCTGATCTTCCCGCCGGGACAGGAGGACGAGGAGTCACGGATCCTTGCGCGCATCGCCCGCGGCGAGACGATCGACAATTACGAGACAATCCGGATCCGCAAGGACGGGCAGCGGATCGACGTCGCGGTCACGATCTCCCCGATCAGGGATGCCGGCGGTCGCATCATCGGCGCCTCGAAGGTCGCGCACAGCATCACCGAGCGCAAGCGCGCCGAGGCCGCCCTGCAGGAAAGCCGCGAACGCCTGCAGCTGCTGATCGATCATGCGCCGGCCGCCATCGCCATGTTCGACCGGCAGATGCGCTACCTGGCCGTGAGCCGCCGCTGGCTGGCGGATTTTTCGCTCGACGGCAGCGACGTGCTGGGGCGCTCGCACTACGAGATTTTTCCCGAGTTGCCGTCGCGCTGGAAGGAAATCCATGCCCGCGCGATGACCGGCGAGATCCTCGGCTGCGCCGAGGACGCGTTCGAGCGCCTGGATGGCACTGTCCAATGGCTCAAATGGGACATCAGGCCCTGGCGAGCCGCAGCCGGGGACATCGGCGGCATCGTCATTTTTTCCGAGGAAATCAGCGAGCAGAAAAAGGCCCAGGACGAGCTGCGCATCGCCGCCACCGCCTTCGAGTCGCAGGAGGGCATGGTCGTCGCCGATCGCGACGGCATCATCCTGCGCGTGAACCGCAGCTTCTGCGACCTGACCGGATACAACGCCGCGGAAGTGATCGGCCGGCCGGCCCGCGAGCTGCGGATCACGGACCAGGACCAGTTGCTGAGCCAGAATGTGCTGCATGCGCTGCAGGCGAGCGGCTGCTGGAAGGGCGAGCTCTGGAACAAGCGCCGGGACGGCGTTGCCTACGTCGTCTGGATGACGATCTCGGCGGTGCGGGGAGCCGACAACGAGCCCACGCACTACGTCGCCGTGCTCGCCGACATCACCGAAAACAAGCGCGCCGAGGCGAACATTCACCGGCTGGCGTTCTTTGACCCGCTGACGCAGCTGCCGAACCGCCGCATGCTGCAGGACCAGATGAGCCGGATCATGGTCAGCAGCCGCCGCACCAGCCTGATGCACGCGGTCATCTTCCTGGATCTGGACAACTTCAAGGTGCTGAACGACACGCGCGGCCACGATGCGGGCGATGAACTGCTGCGGGTGGCGGCAACGCGCATCAAGGACTGCCTGCGCGGGCGCGATACGGTGGCCCGGCTCGGCGGCGACGAGTTCGTCGTGATCCTCGAGGACCTCGGCAAGGAGGCCGAAAACGCCGCGCTGCATGCCGGGCTGGTCGGCGAGAAGCTGCGCCAGGCGCTGGCGCTGCCCTACGACCTGGGCGACTACCAGTTTCACAGCTCGGCGAGCCTGGGCGTCACGCTGTTTCGCGGCGAGGAGGACTCGGTCGACACCGTGCTCAAGCATGCCGACCTGGCGATGTACCAGGCCAAGAATGCCGGTCGCAACAACCTGCGCTTCTTCGATCCGGCCATGCAGACGGCGCTCGATTCGCGCAGTGCCCTCGAGGCGGACCTGCGCCTCGCGATCGAGACGGGCCAGCTGCGGCTTTTCTACCAGCCGCAGGTCAGCGGCACGGGCCGCCTGGTCGGCGCCGAGGCGCTGCTGCGCTGGATACATCCGGCGCGCGGCATGGTCGCGCCGGGCGAGTTCATTCCCGTCGCCGAGGATACCGGACTGATCCTGTCGATCGGGCACTGGGTGCTGGATGCGGCCTGCGCCCAGCTCAACGCCTGGTCCGGCGCACCGGCGATGCGGGACCTGCGCCTGTCAGTCAACGTCAGCGCAATGCAGTTCCGGCTGCCGGACTTCGTCGACCAGGTGAGGCACACGCTGGCCCGCACCGGCGCCGACCCGCGCCGGCTGACGATGGAAATCACCGAGAGCGTCGTGCTCGGCAATGTCGGCGACACGTTCGGCAAGATGACCGAGCTGAAGGCGCTGGGCATCAGTTTCTCGCTGGACGACTTCGGCACCGGCAACTCCTCGCTGTCCTACCTGAGCCGGCTGCCGCTGAACGAGCTGAAGATCGACAAGTCCTTCATCGCCAACCTGCCCGACAATCGCAACGATGCGGTCATCACGCAGACCATCATCACTATGGCGACGAGCCTCGGGCTCGAGGTGATCGCCGAGGGCGTGGAAACCATCGCCCAGCATGAATTCCTGCAGGATTACGGCTGCCGCCTCCACCAGGGTTACCTGTTCAGCCGGCCCCTGCCGCTGCTTGAATTTGAAAGATTCGCGATCTTCGCCGCGCAGTCCTGACTCCATGGTAACGGGACTGTCGCTCACTTAAGACAGTGCTTTTTGCCACTTCGGTGTTGCAGAATGGCGCCATGATCCGGCCACCGCTGCGGAACTTGCCGCTGCTTTTGCTGCTCGCTGCGAATCCATGGTTCGCGCGTGACGCATGCGCTTCGCTGGGCGGCGAGTCATCCAGCGTGGCCACGGACGCGGCGGGCATGCACGGTGAGGACCGCGTGACATCGCTGCAAACCTGCGACATCCACGAAATCACGACGGATGGTGGCATGCACATCCGCGAATTCGTGGATCGCCGCGGCGCCGTCTTTGCCGTGACCTGGTCCGGTCCCGTGGTGCCGGACCTGCGCCAGCTGCTCGGCGCGAGTTTTTCAGCCTATGCGACGGCCCTCGCGTCCTTGGCGCAACGTCCTCTGCATCGCTTCACGCGGATCGCCACGCCGGAACTCGTCGTTGAGAATGGCGGCCACATGCGCGCCTTCAGCGGGCGTGCTTACCTGCCTGCGCGGTTGCCCGCCGGCGTGCCGCCTGCGGACATCCATTGAATATCCGCCGGGAAACGCCGCGCATGCGCCTGTTATTCACGCCAGTCATGATCGTCGCAGCCGGCCTGGTCGGCGCCTGCGTCGGCGGCAACGGCGCCACGGCTGGCGGGCCGGTGACGACTCCCGTAGTCAACACGCTTGCGATCAGCGTCGATTCGGGGCCGACGGCGTCGCCGGGTGCGATCAATCATGCGTACGTGAGCGTCAGGGTCTGTGCTTCCGGCAGCACCGCGCAGTGCGCCACCGTCGACCACGTGCTCCTCGACACCGGATCCTGGGGACTGCGGCTGGTGCGCTCCGTGCTGACCGCTGCCGCGGTCACGCTGAATCCCGAGACCGATACGCAGGGCCGGGCAATCGAGGAATGCGCGTCGTTCGGCAGTGGCCAGACGTGGGGACCGGTGGCCACGGCCGACGTCACGCTGGCGGGCGAGATCGCGGCCAGGGTGCCGGTGCAGATCCTCGACGACACGAACGCAGGCGCTGCGCCTCCTGCGACCTGCGGCGCGGGCGGAACCCTCGTCAACCGCGTCACCGACTGGGCGGCGAATGGCGTGCTCGGCGTCGGCGTATTCGCCCAGGACTGCGGCGCCGCCTGCACCGGCGCGGCGACGCCGCTGGCGGTGTATTACGGGTGTACGGGCGCCGGAGTGTGCACCGCCGAGAACGTCGCGCTGGCGGCACAGGTCACGAATCCGGTGACGCTTTTCGCCGCCGACAACAATGGGATCATTGTCAGCATCGCTAACCTGCAGAACGCCAATGGCGACTCGTCGGTGCAGGGTGAGCTGATTTTCGGCCTCGGCACGCAGTCCGACAATTCACTGCCCGCGGCCGGCCTGAGCATGCTCGGCGCCGACTCGAACGGCGATTTCACGACGCTCTATAACGGTGGCGTGACCCTGCTGCCGGCCCTGCTCGATACCGGCAGCGACTCCTACCTGTTCGACGATCCGACCATCACGGTCTGCACATCGGCGGCCTGGGTCGGCTATTACTGCCCGGCGGTCGCGCCGCTCAGCCTGTCGGCTGCAAACCTCAGCGCGACCTCGACGAAGGCCCTCGTCAATGGAAGCGGCGGCACGGTGGATTTTGCGATTGCCGATCCGGATACCTTTGTCGCGAACGCGGCCGCCTTTGCCGGGCTTGCGGGCGGCGGCGGATCGTCGTCATTTACCTGGGGAATGCCGTTCTTCTACGGTCGCCCGGTGTACATCGGATTCGAGGGGAGAGCGTCCGGATCGTTCACCGGACCCTACTACGCCTATTGAGCAGTCAGCTGCCCGACAGCTCCTGCGCAATCGATGTGAACCCACGGCCCGTCGCCACGTCGGCCGCAGAGATACCCGCGGAATTGCGCAGCGATTTCCTTGCCCCCGCCGCCGCCAGCATGCGGCAGATCGCCACGTAGCCGCCGCGGCTCGCGGCAATCAACGCAGTATCGCCGGCGTCGTTCTGGACATCGAGATCCGGCTTGCGCTCGAGCAGCGCCCTGACGATGTCGGGATGCCCGCTTGCGGCCGCCGTCAGCAGTGCCGTATCCCCGGTCGCATCACGACGATCGATCGCCGAATCGACTGCGAACAGCGGCGTCAGGACATCCGCCTTCGCCTGCGTCGAAGCGGCGTGCAGCACCGTCACGCCGCGCGCATCAGCGCGCTTCGGATCCGCGCCGGCGCCGAGCAGCAGCTCCACGACTTCGCGCGAGCCGGACGCCGCTGCATACAGCAAAGCGGTGCGATGCCGGTGATCCTCCGCGTCCGGGTTCGAGTGGCGCCCCAGAAGGCGCATGGTGAGCCCGGCGTCGCCGGCCGCGGCTGCCAGCATCAGCGGCGTCCGGCCCTCGGCGTCGGTGGCGTCGACGCTGGCGCCGGCCGACAGCAGGGCCTCGGCGACATCGGGCCGCCGGGCACGAAGCGCCGCGAACAGCGGTGCCTGCTCACCGGCAGCCTGCGTATCCGGCTTCACGCCCGCTTCGAGCAGCGCACGGACCAGCACCACGTCGTCGCGGCTGGCTGCAAGCCAGAGCACGCCATGACCCGAATGACCGGCAGCACCGGGGTCCGCGCCATGCGCGAGCAGCAGCGCCAGCGCCGGCAACGCGTGCGCGTCCGCAGCCACCTGCAACAGCGTATCGCCCTGCGCGAGCCGGCCGTTGGCGTCGCCACCGGCCCCGAGCAACTGCTGCACCGTCGCGGTATCGTTCCTGGATATGGCTAAGGCGAGTGGCGGCCAGCCGCGATAAATGTCCCCCGGATTCGCCGGGTCGAACTTGCCGCCCGAGCGTCCCGCATCGGCGCTCGCGCGGTTGGCGCGCAGCCCGGCGGAGCGCAACTCGGCAATGGCCGACTCGGCGCCCACGGCAAGGGCGGCATCGAGCGCGTTGTAGCCCCGGCTGTCCCTGGTTTCGAGTGTTGCGCCCGCCTGGCGCAGCGCGACGATGTTTGCGGCCCGATCGGCGCGGGCGGCATAAAACAGTGCCGTGCGCTTCTGGCCATCGAGCGCCTGGACCTCGGCGCCATGCTGCAACAGGATTTCCAGCATCGCCGATCCCTTCCCCTGCGCTGCGACCATCAGCGCTGTCACGCCGGCCTGGTCCGCGGCGCGCACGTCAGCGCCCAGTTCGAGTAGCGCACGGGCGGCATCGAGGCTGCCGGCCGCTGCCGCATGCGACAGCGCGCTGCGGCCAAACTCGTCACGAACCGCCGCGCTCGGCGCACCGAGTCGGCGCAATTCCGCGGCGTCGTCCTTGCGCGCGCGATCGATCACCCACGGCGCCATCAACGCCGGATCCGACGCGCCGACGTAGTCCGCGTCGAGCAGCGGCCGGCCGGACCTGAGTGCGTCGGCGGCCCGGTAGTACCCGTCGGCGGCGGAACGCTCGAGCCACTGACGGGACGCGCCGGGAGCCGCTTGTGCATCACGGGCCAGTTCACCGGCCAGCACGTACGCCGCCGCACCGTATCCCTGCTCTGCCGCCGATTGCTCGAGGCTTCGTCCGCGCCCGGCATCGGTCGGGATACCGACGCCGTTCAGGTACATCAGGCCCAGCAGATACTGCGCCTCGGGATTGCCGCCGTGGGCCGCCGTACCGAGCAGGCCGATCGCCCTGTCGAACTGCAGCGTGCGCAGCGCCGCGCGCGCCGGCTCGAGCCGGTCGAGGGGCGCCGGGCGCCTCGCTGGCGCCGCTGCCGGTGCGAAGCCCGTGCCGATGCACAGCGCCAGCAGCGCGGCGCCAGTGCGCCGGGCGAGCCTCACTCCGTGCCCCACTTCGTCTCGACCTGGATGCCGATCGACTTCAGGAAATCGTTGGGCAATATGCCGCCAGCGCTGACGATCACGGCATCGTTGGCCAGCTTCAGATCCTTGTCCGCGTGCCTGAGCAGCACTTCGTCTGGACGGATCTCCGTGAGCTGCGAATTGAGCAGCACCGTCAGCCGGCCGCTCGCCGCGGCCGCGTCGACCCGCTGGCGATTGCGCTGCTTGGCGCGCTGAAAGGCCTCGCCACGATACGACAGGGTCACGTGCGCATCGCCGAGCTCGGCGACGCTGGCCGCCGCCTCGAGCGCGCTGTCGCCGCCGCCGACCACGATGACCCGCTTGCCGCGGTACTGCTCGGGATCGATCAGGCGGTACACCACCTTCGACTGTTCCTCGCCCGGCACGCCGAGTTTGCGCGGCGTGCCGCGCCGGCCGATGCCGAGCAGGACTGCCGAGACGACATGCTGTCCCTTGCTGGTACGGACGTGGAACACGCCGTCCCTGCGCTCGACGGCTTCGACGCGCTCCTGGTAGCTGATATTGAGTCCATTGCTGTTGCAGGCGTGGTTCCAGAACTTCAGCAGCTCCTCTTTTGAAGTATTGCGAAACTGCACCTTGCCGATGATCGGCAAATCCACCGGCGCGGTCATCACCAGCTTGCCGCGCGGATACTGGAATACCGCGCCGCCCAGCGCCTCCTGCTCGACGGTCAGGTACCTGAGTCCCGATTTTCTCGCGCAGCCAGCGAGGCGGCGAGGCCCGCAGGTCCTGCGCCGACGATCAGCACGTCGAGCGCGCCGGGATGCGCGCACTCCGGCCTTCGCGATCGCTTCGAGTGCCTGCTGCCCCTGCGTCAGCGCGTTCCTGATGAGTCCCATGCCGCCCAGCTCGCCGGCCACATAGATGCCGGGCACATTGGATTCGAAGTTCGGCTTGAGCACCGGGATGTCCAGGCCGCGTCGCGCCGTGCCGAACACCAGCGTGATCGCATCGAACGGACAGGCAGTCTTGCACGCGCCGTGCCCGATGCAATCGGTCGGACCGATCAGTTCGGCCTTGCCGTTGATGATGCCGAGCACGTCGTGGTGCGAGGTCTCCGGGCAGGCGCTGACGCAGGTCCCGCAGCCGAGGCATTTGCTGGCGTCGATGATCGGATGCAGCGACGCGGGCTCGGTCATGCCGGCCGCGACCGTATCCTCGAGTACCTTCCTGTGCCTGGCATAAATGCGCCGCTGGCGCCGCAGGTAATAGGCGGTGATTCCTGCGATCGGGACAGCGTAAATGCCGAGGGCAACTGCATCCATACTTCAGACTAAGGGCGGCGCACGCCGGATTCCGTGAGTTTGGTCACTACTTGCATGACTTAATAGTGTCGCAATTTGGGCACAATGCTGCGTACGCTGGCGGACAATTACAATGGCCATCCAGGCAAGAATCAATAATCTCTGAGGTTACGCAACGCGCTCATGGAGGAGGTCGGATGCCACATTTCTGGTTTTTGGCCGGCGCGCTGACCGGCCTCGCGGCGGCCGCGCTATCCGCGCCGTGGCTGCGCCGGATCCCGCCGCTCGCGCGTCTCACCGCGACACCGCTGCGCGCAGCGGCGTGCGCGGCCGCATTGGTGGCCGCGATCATCGTGCTGTACGTGCTGCAGCCAGGCCTGCGCTCGCCGGGGACCGGGGCCGGCGCTGGCGCTGGCGCTGCCGCACCGGCGTCCTTCGGCGCGGCCGCCAGGCTGTTCGACAGCGCCACCACCAGCGGCGCCACAACCGGCAGCGCTGCACCTGCCGCGGGCGGGGACGCCGCCACGCCGGCCGCCAGGGTCGGGGCCGGCTCCATGGAAAACGCCGTCGTGAATCTCGAGAAGCGCCTTGCCCAGGGTAGCGGCAGCGCCGATGACTGGGAGCTGCTGGCAAAATCGTTCGAGTTTCTGGGCCGCCCGGCCGAGGCCGCCCGGGCGCGTGCGCACCAGCTGCCCGCCGTGGTACCGGTCGCCGGGTCCGCGGCACCCGCGTTCGCCGCGCCCGCCCCCGCCGCGCCCGGTGGCGTCACGATCAGCGGCGAGGTAACCCTTGACGCCGCGCTGAGCGGCAAGGCAGCACAGGGAGACACGCTGTTCATTGTCGCCAAGTCGTTGACGACTCCCGGGATCGCCGGTCGCCGTGTCCCGTACCAGCGTCGCTGCCTGGCCGTTCAAGTTCACGCTCGACGATTCGCAGTCGATGATGCCGGGGCGCAACCCTGTCGAGCGCGGGCCGCGTGACCATCGAGGCCCGCATTTCCCGCAGCGGACAACCGCTGCCTGCGACCGGCGACCTGCAGGGCACGAGTGGCGTGATCAATCCCGCCGACGGCAAGCCGCTGCGGATCCGCATCGATCAGGTGATCCCATGAATGTCGTTGCGCGCGAGATCCACGCAGACCTGGCAGCCGCGGCTGCGCTGGCCGCATCGTCTGGACCTTCGTCGTGACCCTGATCCTCGTCAGCGGCGCCTGTGCGCACCTCGAGCGCTACATCACCCCGCAGCGCGGCCTCGGCTACTGGCTGGGCATCGTCGGCGGATCGATGATGATCTGTTGCTGCTGTATTCGGCGCGCAAGCGCGCGGCATGGCTGCGCTGGATGGGCAGCATCCCGGCCTGGTTCGAATTCCACATGGTGCTCGGAGTCATCGGTCCGATTCTGGTGCTGTTTCACGCCAACTTCCGTCTCGGCGCGACCAACAGCAACGTCGCGCTGATCTGCATGCTGCTGGTCGCCGGCAGCGGCGTCATCGGCCGCTACATCTACACCCGCCTGCATGCGCGCATGGACGGCAACGACGACACGCTCGAGAACTGAAGGCCGTGGGCGATCGCCTGCGCACGCAACAGACATCGATCGAGCTGCTGCCGGGACTCGTCGATGCGATCGACCGGATCGAAAAGCGCCTGATCGATCCGCCCGGGAACGTCATGCTCCGGCCGCTGCACCTGGCCGTCGGGCCCGTTCCGGCTCGCGCTGGCAAGGCTGCTTGTGCGCCGCAGGATCCGGTTGGCCGTGCGCGCGGCCTCGCGGCGCGCGCTGCGCCTGTCCGCGCGACACGCTGAACCGCCTCGACCCTGGTGACGCATCCGCTACGCCGACCGGCGCTTCGAGGCAGGCCGCCGGCTCGCGGAATTCCAGGCGTACGAGCGCCTGTTCTCGCTGTGGCACGTCCTGCACATCCCGCTGTTCTTCATGCTGTTGATCGCGGGCGTCGCCCACGTCATTGCCGTCAACGTGTACTGACCCAGGACATGCGTGCGGCAACATTTGCGACAACCACGAGTGCCGCCTGGCCTGATGGTGCTTTTCCTGACCGGCGCAGGCGGCGCGCTCGCGGCGTCGGTCGAGACGCTGCTGATGCCCGGCAAGGTGACGCGGGCCCACGTGAAGCAGGAAGAGACCTGCACCAACTGCCACGACCGTTCCAACGTCGCGCACCCAGACCTCGCTGTGCCTCGACTGCCACAAGGACATTGCCGCGGACGTTCAGCAGCACCATGGCTACCACGGTCGAATGCCCAATGCCGGCATCGGCGAGTGCCGGGCGCTGCCACACCGAGCACAAGGGTCGCGCCGCGGACATCGTGCAGCTCGACCGCGCCGATTTCGCGCATCGCTACACCGACTTCGCGCTCGAGGGCGCGCACGCCGACCTCGACTGCGCGCTCTGCCACAAGCCCGGGCTGGCCTGGCGCAAGGCGCCAGCCACCTGCGCCGGCTGCCATAAGGCCGATGACGTGCACAAAGGCCAGCTCAGGCAATCCTGCGGCGAGTGCCACGGCGCGGCGAGCTGGACCGGCGGCAAATTCGATCACGACAAGACCGACTTCAAGCTCACCGGCGCCCATGTGCCGCTGAGCTGCAACGCCTGTCACATCGCCGGCCGCTACGCGCAGACGCCGAAGAGCTGCAACGGCTGCCACGCGACCGACGACGAGCACCGCGGAGCGCGCGGCACGGACTGCGCCAAGTGCCACGTCACGAAGGAATGGAAGACGGCGAAGTACGATCACCTGAAGGAGACCGGCTATGAGCTCGCTGGGCGTGCACGATCACATCACCTGTGCCGCGTGCCACCGCAGCGGCAATCTAAAGGACAAGATTCCGAAGGACTGCAACGGCTGCCACCAGGCCGACGACACGCATGCGGCTCGCTTCGGCATCCGATTGCGCCGACTGCCACGGCAACGAAAAGTGGCCGGTCACGGACTACGACCATGCCGGCAAGCACAAATTTGCGCTGGACGGACGCGCATGCCAGGATCGACTGCTACGCCTGTCATACGGCCGTGGCGGCCAGGCAGAAGCTCGCCAAGGACTGCGCCGGCTGCCACCGCAGCGAGGATGCGCACGGCGGCAAGCTGCAGGGCGGCTGCGACAGCTGCCATGGGCAGAGTACCTGGCGCTCCGACATCGTGTTCGATCATGACCTGACGAAGTACCCGCTGCTCGGCCTGCATCGCGTTGCGAGCTGCGCGCAGTGCCATCACGACCGAGGCCTTCGCCGGCGCGCCCACGGCCTGTGTCGATTGCCACGCGCATGAGGACGTGCACAAGGGCGGTCTCGGCAAGAAGTGCGAGGACTGTCATTCGACGAACGGCTGGCCGCTGTGGACGTTCGATCACGCGAGGAAAACGCATTTCCCGCTGCTCGGCGCACACGCCAAGCTGCAATGCGCCGACTGCCATCATGTCGCGCCGGGGACCGCAAAGACTCCTTCGTCATGCGTCAGCTGCCACCACAAGGACGACCGCCACCTGGGCCAGTTCGGCGCGCAATGCGAGCCGTGCCATGGCGCCGATTCCTGGAAAGGCGCACGGATCCAGTAGACCACCATGGACCCGCAAAGACTCATCGGACTCTTCACGCGGCCTGCCGAGCGCGCGCTCGCCGCAGTGCTGCTCGCATCGGCACTGATGGTGCCGGCGCCATCGATTGGCGCCTCCGCGTCCGGCGCTGCCGCCAGCGCCGGTGCCGCGCCTATCACGGTGCCGTTCGATCACCTGCCGACCGGCTTCGAACTCGACGGCGTGCATCGCGACCTGCCCTGCGAAGCCTGCCACCTGAATGCGGTATTCAAGGGCACGCCACGCGACTGCGGGGTCTGCCACATCACCGGCTCGGTATTCAATGCAACGCCGAAGACCGCAAGACCACATCCAGACCACGAACAACTGCGCGGCCTGCCATGACACCATCGCGTTCCGCCCGGACGTGCATTTCGATCACGCCGAGGTGATGGGCGGCTGCGTCAGTTGCCACAACGGCAAGCGTCGCCGCAGGGCGAAGGGCCGACGCATCCGGCGACCAGCCAGGCATGCGACGCCTGTCATACGGTGATGAGCTGGAACCCGCCGAAGACCGTGGATCACACGCAGATCCCGCTGGCGGTCGCCGGCTTCTGCATCATCTGCCACAACGGCACGCAGGCCTCGGGCAAGCCTGCAAACCACATCGCGACCTCGCTCGAATGTGGCGACTGCCATCTGACCTCGAACTGGCTCGGCGCGAATTTCGATCACACCGGCATCCTCAGCAACGGTTGCTCAGCTGCCACAACGGCGTCAAGGCAGTCGGCAAGCAGGGCACCACATGCCCACCACCAATCTGTGCGAGAACTGCCACACCACCGGCATCGGCACGAAGACGCCGAGCCTGGGTGCCGTCGGCGTTCGACCACACGCAGATGAGCCGTGTCGACCTGCGCAGACCTGCCACAGCGGCAGCGGTCAAGATCTCGACGCGGCTTCGTGCCGGGGCAGCCAACCAACCACGTGCCGCCGATCCCGTCGGCCATCGACTGCGGCGTCTGCCACGGCAACACCCCGAGCGCCGAGACCTGGACCGTGCTCGCCGCCAGCATCGCGACACTGCATACGGGGCTGACGTCAGCAACTGCCTGCTGTGCCACGCCGGCGAGACCTTCGCGGGCGTGCCGGCCCCCTACATTCCCATGTCGATCTCGGTAGTTCGCCGACCAGATGACCGCCGCTCGCGCCGCCGCACATTCCCGATCCTCGCGGGCACCGACTGCAGTGCCTGCCATGGCGCGGCCTATCAGGCCGGAGGCTTCGGTCCGGCGACGGCGATGAGCGCCGCCGACGCATGCCTTCGTGCGCACGCACCTGCGATACCTGCCACGACACCGGCAAGAGTTTCTACGTGGGCAGCGGCACGGCGCTGCAGCTGCGGCCCGCCGACCACGTCGCCAGCACCGACCCGCGCATGGCCACGAGCGACTGCTCGGTGTGCCACGAGACCAAGGACTGGGTCAGCACCACGCTGCCCGCCGGGCACATGCCGAACCCGGCCAACCTGACCTGCGCGCAGTGCCACGCCTCGGCGCCCAGCGACTACACGCCGGCGACGCTGGCCGCGAACTCGGTGCTGCACACGGGCATCACCGGCGACTGCGGCCAGTGCCACGGCAACAACGCCGACGGCGCTCACATGGTTCAACAACTTCACGCCGAAGGATGCGATCCTCACGCCCGCGCACATCCCCTATCTGTCAGGCACGGACTGCAGCTCCTGCCACTCGTCAAGCACGTACGCGGCCGGCACCTTCGGACCGATGAACATGACGCCGCCACGCATGCGTTCGTGCCCACCACCTGCGATACCTGCCATGAAGCGGGCCTGGCGTTCTACATGGGTGCCGCCAGTCCCGCGCTGCAGGGGCGGCCGGCCGATCACACTGCCAGCAGCAGCGTGCAGCAGCAGACCGGCGATTGCTCCGGCTGCCACACGACGACCAACTGGACCTCAGCAACAGTCATGCCGCCCGGCCACATGCCGAATCCCGGCAATCAGGCCTGTTCAGTGTGCCATACGGGCATCGGAACGACGCTCGCGAGCTACGCCACGCTCGCCAGCATCGCCGTGCTGCACACCGGGATCACCGGCAGCTGCTGCGCAATGTCATGGCGGCCCCGGCGCGCAGCTGACGTTCTACAACAACAACGACAACCCGAAGGCGGCGTGCTGACGCCGTCGCACATCCCCTATCTGTCCGGCAGCCGATTGCAGCGCCTGCCACGCCGCGAACTACGTGACCGGCGGCTTCGGCCCTACCGAACATGAGCGCCGCCAAGCACGCCTTCGTGCCGACGACCTGCGACACCTGCCACGAGGCGGGCCTGACCTTTTATCTCGGCGCATCGACGCCGGCGCTGCAGGGCCGGCCGGCGGACCACACCGCGAGCGGCGGCGCCGAAGCGACCGGCGATTGCTCCGGCTTGCCACACCACCGACCGACTGGAGCTCAACGGCGCTGCCACCGGGCCACATGCCGAACCCCGGCAGCCAGGCGTGCGCCGTGTGCCATACCGCGATCAACGGCACGTTCGCGAGCTACGCGACGCTCGCCAGCATCGCCGTGCTGCACACCGGCATCACCGGCAGCTGCGCGCAGTGTCATGGCGGCCCCGGCGCGCCGCTGACGTTCTACAACAACAACGACAATCCGAAGGCGGCCGTACTGACGCCGCCGCACATCCCGTACCTGAATGGCAGCGACTGCAGCGCCTGCCACGCCGCGAACTACGTGACCGGCGGCTTCGGCCCTATCGAACATGAGCGCGGCCAAGCATGCGTTCGTGCCGACGACCTGCGATACCTGCCACGAGGCGGGCCTGTCCTTTACATCGGCGCATCGACGCCGGCGCTGCAGGGCCGGCCGGCGACGCACGTCTCGGCACCGAATCCGCCGGGCCAGGCAACCGGCGACTGCTCGCTGTGCCACGAGACGACGGACTGGAGTGCGCCAATCACGCTGCCAAACGGACACATGCCGATCCCCGGCACGCAGACCTGCGCCATCTGCCATATCGGCAACCTGACGACGACGGCCAGCTACGCAACGCTGGCCAGCATCCCGGTGCTGCACACCGGCATCACGAGCGGGCTGCGCGCAATGCCACGGCGGCGCGACGCAGCTGACGTTCTACAACAACAACGACAATCCGAAGGCCGCGGCCTCGCTGTCGCCGGCGCATATTCCGGCGTTCAGCGGCGAGGACTGCAGCTCCTGCCATGCTCACGAACTACGTCGCCGGCGGCTTCGGACCCATGAACATGACGCAGGCGACGCACGCCGGCGTCGGATCGACCTGCGACACCTGCCACGAGGCGGGCCTGTCCTTCTACATGGGCGCCGCGAGTCCCGCGCTGCAGGGACGACCCGCCGATCACACCAGCGGCCAGATGGTGGCGCCGAACGACTGCAGCCAGCTGCCACACCACGGCAAACTGGAACAGCACCGCGCTGCCCTCCGGCCACATGCCGAACCCGGCCAACCAGGCGTGCACGCTGTGCCACACCGGCGCGCCGGCCGATTACACGACGGCGACGCTGGCTGCAAACGCCGTGCTGCACACCGGCATCACGGGCGGGTGCGCGCAATGCCATGGCGGCGCGACGGCACTGACCTGGTACAACAATTTCACGCCCAAGGACGGTGTGCTCACGCCGTCGCACATTCCGTACCTGTCGGGCACCGACTGCGGCTCGTGCCACTCGTCGACCACCTATGCGGCCGGCACGTTCGGCCCGATGAACATGACGCAGGCCACGCACGCCTTCGTCGCGACGACCTGCGACACCTGCCACGAGGCGGGCCTGTCCTTCTACATGGGCGCCGCGAGTCCCGCGCTGCAGGGACGACCCGCCGATCACACGAGCGGCCAGATGGTGGCGCCGAACGACTGCAGCAGCTGCCACACCACGGCAAACTGGAACAGCACCGCGCTTCCCTCCGGCCACATGCCGAACCCGGCCAGCCAGGCGTGCACGCTGTGCCACACCGGCGCGCCGGCCGATTACACGACGGCGACGCTGGCTGCAAACGCCGTGCTGCACACCGGCATCACGGGCGGGTGCGCGCAATGCCATGGCGGCGCGACGGCACTGACCTGGTACAACAATTTCACGCCCAAGGACGGTGTGCTCACGCCGTCGCACATTCCGTACCTGTCGGGCACCGACTGCGGCTCGTGCCACTCGTCGACCACCTATGCGGCCGGCACGTTCGGCCCGATGAACATGACGCAGGCCAGGCACGCCTTCGTCGCGACGACCTGCGACACCTGCCACGAGGCGGGCCTGTCCTTCTACATGGGCGCCGCGAGTCCCGCGCTGCAGGGACGACCCGCCGATCACACGAGCGGCCAGATGGTGGCGCCGAACGACTGCAGCAGCTGCCACACCACGGCAAACTGGAACAGCACCGCGCTTCCCTCCGGCCACATGCCGAACCCGGCCAGCCAGGCGTGCACGCTGTGCCACACCGGCGCGCCGGCCGATTACACGACGGCGACGCTGGCTGCAAACGCCGTGCTGCACACCGGCATCACGAGCGGGTGCATCACGTGCCATGGCGCGCCGAATGCCGCGGCGCCGGTATTCTATCCGAGCTACACGCCCAGGGACGCGATCCTCTCGCCGGTGCACATCCCGACGAGCTCGACGCCCTGCGAGGACTGTCACTCCACGACCGTGTTCACGTCGTTCAGCGGAACGACGATGACCTCTGCCAGGCACACATCGATGTTCACCGTGATCGGCAGTACCTGCGACGCATGCCACAACGCCGTTACGCCGGCGCTGAGCTTCTATGGCGTGACGAACCTGCAGACGCGCCCCAGCAATCACAATTCAGGCGGCAAGGCGACGAACGATTGCAGCGGCTGTCACAACCCGAAGAGCTGGGGTGGCGGAACGCAAGCCAGAAAAACCGTGACGGCGCCAACGGCGAAAACCGCCCCGCTCACCAGCATCGTCGTCGCGGCGCCAGCCGCGGCAGGCGCATCGGCGTCGCCGGGCGTTACGGCGGCTCCGGTCGCGGCAGGCGCCGGCACCGCCTCGCGACTACCCGTGTCGCATTTCGGTGTGACCGGCAACTGCGTGGGCTGCCACAACGGATCACTGGCAACCGGCCGGAGCGCCGGCCACATCGCCAGCGACAATGCCTGCGAAAACTGCCACCGGATATCCGCGTGGCTGCCGGCGAGCTTCGACCATCGGGGCGTCACCGCGAGCTGCATCAGCTGCCACAACGGCGCCGTGGCGCCCGGCAAGCCGGCACGGCATCTGCAAGCCAGCCAGGATTGCGGTGCGTGCCATGGGACGCTTGCATGGACTCCCGCGATGTTCAGCCACGTGGGGATCGTCGCCGCCTGCCAGAGTTGCCACAACGGCGTCACCGCCACCGGCAAGCAGGTCCAGCATGTGGTCACGGCGCGTGACTGCAGCGCGTGCCATACCCCGCTGGGTTGGACGACCACGAGCGCGCCGGCCGCGCCGCCGCGGCCATCGATCCCGGTTCCGAAGTCTGGCCCGCGCGCCGCGACCAATGGTCCCGGCGGGTGAGTCCCCCGCGCGACAAGGCAGCGGAACCCGGCCGGCCCCTGCGCTGCGCCTCATTGCGCTGCTGGCGGGAATGGCGGGACAGATCGATGCCCGGGCAGCCAGCGCACCGGTCCCGCTGCTGCCATCGGGCCCCCTCGTCCAGCTCATCGACACGCAGGTGCTCGATGATCACGCCGATATCTCGGTTCAGTTCGCCTGCTCCGCCCGTTACGTCAACAACGCGCCGGCGAGCCATGGCAGCCGGGTGACCATCACGCTGCGGCTGGGACCGGACTGCGGTACGCAATTCGGCACGATGGCCCCCGAGTTGCCTCTCGTGGGCGGCGGCGATGCACTGGTAACCGGCGCACGCGTCGAATCGATCGTGCCGGGCGAGATCAACCTGGAACTGGAATTCGCGCGTGCACTGGACTTCGTCATGGCGCCCAGCGCATCGGGCCTCGGGCTCAAGGTGCGACTGCTCAACGTCAACCCGCGCAGGGGCAAGGTGTTCCTGGCTGAAACCGAGCCGCCTGCCAGCTATTCCGTAAATCTCGATGCATCGCAGGCTCCCATCGCGCGCGAGGCCGTCGAGACGGCGGCAGCGGCGCTGCAGACCCAGGCCTATGTTTCGGAAACGGATATCGGCGACCAACACTGGTACCGGCTGCGCGTCGGGCCGTTTGCTACGCGGCAGGAGGCCGGACGCGTGCTGGATGCGGCACAGGCCGCGTATCCGCACGCGTGGCTGGCGGTCGATGAGGAAACCGCGGACCTGGCGCCGGTGGAGCGGGCCGGCGTTGCGACGGCCGCCGCCGCCCAGCGGACCGATGCGCCGCTGCCGGACGATCAGCGTGCGCAGATCCTGCACGAGGCCCGTGCGGAGCTTGAAAGGCAGCACTATCGCGAGGCGGTGGACCTGCTGAATCGCCTGCTGCGCCAGCCCGAGTATCCGGCGCGCGCGAACGCGCAGGAGCTGATGGGACTGGCCCGCGAACGGGCCGGCCAGCTCGCGCAGGCCAAGGCCGAGTACCAGGAATACCTGCACCGCTATCCGGACGGCGCGGCAGCCCAGCGCATCCGTGCCCGGCTGCAGGCGCTGACGGCCGCATCACTGCTGCCGCGGTCCATGGGTGAATATGCGCCGCCGGCCGACAATCGCTGGACAATGGCCGGCAGTACGGCCCTGACGTACCAGTACGGCAGGGACCAGACCGTGGCGAATGGCACGACCACCACGACGAACTCGCTCGATGCCGCGCTGATCTACGGCGACCTGCTGGTGCGCGACCGGGGCCAGCGCTATGACTTCACGGCGCGCCTTGATGCCGGCTACACCCAGAATATCGTCACGACCAGCGGCGGCAGCCAGGATCGCACGACCGCGGCGTACGGCGAACTGACCGACAAAGCAGCGGGCGTGACCGCGCGCGTGGGGCGCCAGTCACTGGCGAGCCAGGGCGTGGTCGGCCTGTTCGACGGCGTTTACGTCGGTTACCAGGCCAGTTCGAAATGGCTGATCAGCGCCGCGGCCGGAGCGCCCGCGTACACGAGCTATTCGCCGTTATCGGGACAGCAGAAATTCGGCACCGTCACGGCCGAGTTCGATCCGTTCCACCAGTCCTGGGTATTCGATGCCTACCTGTTCGACCAGGCGGACGGCGCACTGACCGACCGGCGCTCGATCGGTTTCCAGACGCGCTACAGCAGGGCCGGGGCAACGGCGGTCGTGCTCGTCGACTATGATCTTGCGTTCCAGCAGCTGAATTCGTTGACGCTGATCGGCAATACCAGGCTGGGCGACAGCTGGATCCTGGGCTTCGATGCCAACCATCGCCGCAGTCCCCTGCTCGAGCTCAGCAACGCCCTGATCGGGCAGAGCGCCCAGGACCTGACAGCGCTCGAAGCGCAACTGCAGCTGACGCCGCCGCAACTGCGGCAACTTGCGCTCGACCGGACCGCGAGCAGCAATACCGTCGTGGCATCGGCGAGCCGCGCCCTCGGCGAGCGCTGGCAGTTCATGGCCGACCTGTCCGCCTCCGCGCTCAGCGGGACGCCCGCGTCCGGCGGCGTTGCCGCCACCGGCTCCACCGGCCTCGACAAGATCGCTTCGCTGCAGCTGTCGGGCACCGGGTTGATGCAGAGCGGCGACCTGCACATCTTCAGCGTGAGTCATGATGATTCGCCCGCGGCGCAAAGTACGGCGCTGTCCTGGGACGCCCGCTTCGTCCTGCACGGCGCCTGGCGTCTGGGACCGCGCCTCAGCGTCGAACAGCTGAACGATCCGTCCCTCGGTGGCCGGCAGATCCTGTACCTGCCCCAGGTGCGCGGCGACTGGACCAGCCGGCGCTCCGTGTTCGAGCTGATCGCCGGTTACCAGTTGCAGAATCAGCAGGCGCTGCAGCAGCAGGCGACGCTGACCGGCCAGCCGGTATCGACGAGCGTGGACCAGCGTTCGCTGTACGTCTCGGTCGCGTACCGGTTACGATTCTAGCGACGTATGCCAACCCGCGTTCTCCTGTTCGTGGTGCTGACCGCGCTCGCCGCGTGCGCCAGCCGCCCGCCGACGGCGCCGCGCGAGATCCTCGATGAGCAAAGCGCCAACACGCTGATGGTGGTGGCCGCACCGATGGTCTTCGCACGCGAGCGCTCCGATATCGCGGCGCGGGCGCACGATTTCGCCACGGTCGTCGCAGTCGAAATCGATGCCTCGGGTGACTACAAGCCCTACCTGCTGCTGTATCGATGGTCCACGGTGGATCCGCGCATGTCGCCGCCGCCGCCGGCGGGCGCGGGCGCGCTCAGATTAATCGCGGATGGCCGCATCATGGATCTGACGCCGCTCGACAGGCTTCCGCCCGGCCTGACGCAAAACCAGGGCCTGGCCGTGCCGAACCACGGGGACGTCGTCGCACGCGCCTACCCGATCGACGTGGCGACGCTGCGCTTCGTCGCCGCTAGCCGCGACATCGTCCTGCGCATGCCGAAGGAACCACTCGATATCCCGTTCCGGCTGTGGGAAGACGGTCGCGGCGCGCTGCGGGAATTCATATCTCGGGCAGCGCTCCAGTAGCATCGGCGGCACTGCCGCGCGCCCCTTAAGGTCCCTTGCCGAACGTCCTGGCGATGAGCCGCAGGGCCTCGGACCCGTCCCAGTCCCTGGCCCCATAGATTTTCTGCAGCACGCGGCCGTCCGGACCGACCAGCACCGTCAACGGCAGGCGCGTCGCACCCAGCATGTTCTCCATCTGCTGATCGGTATCGATGAACTGGCTGATCGTGGCATGGCTCGTTCCGAGCAGTGACAGGGCCTGCTCCGGGTAGTCGTCGGTCGAGATGCCGATGATCGCAAATTCCTGCCGGTGGCCGCTCCACGCGAGGCGCTCCAGCGACTGCATTTCCTCGCGGCAGGGCCCGCACCAGCTCGCCCAGACGTTGATGATCAGCGGCCGGCCCCGGTAAGCGCTGAGTCTTCGCGGCGGGCCATTCAGTCCCTGCAGCGTCGCTTCCCGCAGGGCCCCGCCCACCGGAACTTCGGCACCGGAATCCGTCGCGCGGGTCGGGACCGGCGACATCAGCAGGCCCGCGGTCCAGGCAAACGCCAGCCACGCGACGGACAGCCGGGTGATCGCGCGTGCGGTCATGCCCGGGGTTCCCGGTCCGCCCTGGCGGCGTCGCGCGCGTGCAGCCGGGCGTGGCGCCGGGCCAGCATCAGCATCGCGAACCCGAACAGCATCATCACCGCACCCCAGCCGATGTTGAGGTTGAGGCCCGCGACCAAACCGCGTTCCGGTGTGGCCACGATCGCACCCTGCGCGACCAGCAGCGCGCCGATCAGCATGAACAGCCAGCCTATCGGCTGACGGATATCGAGTTCCATGGCGGCTCTCCCCGGCTTCCTCACCAGAACAGAATGTTGAGCATGACGACGGCGCCGAGCGCCAGCGTACCCAGTATTCCCGGGCGCCGATACCAGGACTCGCCGGCATCGACGAGGCGCGGCGTCTCGGAATACACGAGACCCGCCAGGTCCTCGGGCTTCGGCCGGCGCGTCAGCAGGCTGACGGCGATGGTCACGGCAAAGCACGTCGTCCAGGCGGCAATCGCGGTCCAGAAATTCTGCGCCATTTCGCTCGGATAGTGGTGCACGACCCCGAGCCAGCCGCCCTTGATGCCGACCAGCGCATGCGCGGGCAGGCTCAGGCCCTGGTGAACGCTCGCGGCCAGCGTCCCGGCGATGAGGCCGGTGAAGGCACCATGGCCGTTGGTGCGTTTCCAGAACATGCCCAGCAGGAACGTCGCGAACAGCGGCGCATTGATGAACGCGAACACCAGCTGCAGCACGTCCATGATGTTGTTGAACTCGGCGACCAGGTACGCCGCCAGCAGCGACAGCCCGACGCCAGCCACGGTCGCGGCGCGCCCCACCCACAGGTAATGCGCATCGCTGGCGCCGGTCCTGATGTAAGGCTCGTAGATGTCGTTGGTCCACACGGTGTTGAAGGCCGTGACGTTGCCGGCCATGCCGGACATGAAGCTGGCGATCAGCGCCGTGAGGCCGAGGCCCAGCATGCCGCTCGGGAAATAGTGCCCCAGCATTACCGGGATCACCAGATCATAGTTCAGCGTACCATCGGGCTTGGCCGGCAGCACGAAGCCACCGCTGCCGGCGCCGTGGATCAGCGCAATCGCGATCATGCCGGGGATGATCACGAGGAACGGGAACAGCATCTTCGGCAGGGCTGCGATCAGCGGCGTGCGCCGCGCGGCCGACATCGACTCCGCGGCCATGGCCCGCTGCACTATCAGGAAATCCGTGCACCAGTAGCCGAACGAGAGCACGAAGCCCAGCCCCATCGCCATGCCGAACCACTCGACGCCCATCGGGTTCGCGGCCGTCGAGCCCAGGAAGCGCCAGGACTCGCTCCATGCTCCCGGCGCAAACCCCTGGCTGGTCGCCACGCGCGCGAGGCCGGCCCTGAGCCCCGGCCAGCCGCCGACATCGTGCAGGCCTACCAGCACCAGCGGCAGGAATCCGAACACGATCAGGAAGAACTGCAGGACCTCGTTGTAGATCGCCGAGGTCAGCCCGCCGACGAGTACGTAGGCCAGCACGATGAACGCGCACAGCCACATGCTGGCGTTGAAGTCCCAGCCGAGCAGCAGGTTCAGCAGCAGCCCCATCGCGTACATCGAGATTCCGGAGGAAACCACCGTCATGATCGAGAACGAGAACGCATTGAACGCCCGCGTCTTCTCGTCGAACCTCAGGCGCAGGTATTCGGGCACCGAGCGTGCCCTGGAGCCGTAGTAGAACGGCATCATGAACACGCCGAGGAATACCATCGCCGGGATCGCCCCGACCCAGTAGAAGTGGCTGGTGGCCATCCCGTACTTGGCGCCGGACGCGGCCATGCCGATCACTTCCTGGGCGCCCAGGTTTGCCGACATGAAAGCAAGTCCCGCAACCCAGGCCGGCACCCTGCGCCCGGACAGGAAGAAATCGTCGCTGGTCCTGATGCTGCGCTTGAGCACGAAGCCGATGCCCAACACGAAGGTGAAATATACGAGCATGATCGCCCAGTCGGCCGATCCCAGATGCATGGCGTGCGTCATGTGCATTTCGACTCGCTCCGACGAATATAGCGGGAATTCATGCCTCGATTTGCCGGTCTGCGTCCGCCGGATGTTGCAATGCATCAAAACGGTTGCCATCCCGTCTCAAGATTCGCCGCCGGCCCGGAACACAGGCGCCGGATTGCGCCAGTTTAGGCGTTTTTTCGGATTGGGATTTCCCGGAATCCCTTAAGTACCCTTCCCGATTGTTCCTGCAAGATATCGCCGTATGCTCCGGCGAGTAGCGGACGACAGGGAAGAAATAACATGAAAATGACAGCTCGGACCGCCGATTCAGAGCCTTCTGCGGCAACCGCACAAAGCGCCTGGGACGCGCGCCTGTTGCAGCGCCTGCTGCGCGCCCTCGGCGATCCGCCGATTGCATTCCATCTGGCCTGGAATGGCGAACGGGTATTCCCCGACAAAGTGCGCCCGGTCCACGAGGTGCGCATTGCCACCCGTCGAACGCTGCTGCGCCTCGTGCTGGACACGCAGATGGCCTTCGGCGACGGATTCAGCAGCGGCGACATCGAGGTCAGCGGCGACCTGGTCGATTTCATGCTCACCGTGTTCCGCACGCCCGATCATCTGAACGAGCGCGAATCCCCGCTTGTGCGTGCACTGGGGCACCTGAATGCACGCCGGCGCAGCTCCGTGACGGCGGCGCGCGACAACATTCACCGCCACTACGACATCGGCAACGAGTTCTATGCGCTGTGGCTGGGCGAGACGATGGCCTACACCTGCGCCTACTACCCGACGGCCGCAGTGCAGCCTCGATCAGGCGCAGGTCGCCAAGATGGACCACGTGTGCCGCAAGCTGCGGCTCGGCGCCGGGCGATACGGTCGTCGAGGCCGGATGCGGCTGGGGAAGCCTCGCGCTGCACATGGCCAGCCACTACGGCGCGCAAGGTCCGGGCCTTCAATATCTCCCGCGAGCAGATCGAGTTTGCGCGCGCGCGGGCGCGCGAGCAGAGGCCTGGAGGGACCAGGTCGAATTCATCGAGGACGACTATCGCAACATCGCCGGGCAGCTACGACGTCTTTGTCTCGGTCGGCATGCTCGAGCATGTGGGCCGCGAGAACTACCCGGAGCTCGGCCGTGTGGTGCGCCGCTCGCTGACGCCGACTGGCCGCGGCCTGATCCATTCCATCGGGCGCAACCACCCGGGCCGCTGCATCCGTGGATCGAGCGGCGGATCTTTCCCGGCGCCTATCCGCCCTCGCTCGGCGAGATGATGCAGATCTTCGAGCCCGCGAGACCTTCGGTGCTGGATGTGGAGAATCTGCGCCTGCACTACGCGCGGACGCTGCGCCACTGGCTCGAGCGCTACGAAGGCGCGCCGGATCGGGTGCGCGCGATGTTCGACGAGACCTTCGTGCGCATGTGGCGGCTGTACCTGGCCGGCTCGATCGCGGCGTTCGAGACCGGCACGCTGCAGCTGTTCCAGGTGCTGTTCACCACGCAGGAGAACAACGCCATCCCGCTGACCCGGGAGTATCATGTACCGGCCTAGGCGGGACCGCGCGGATGCGCAGCGTCGACGTCATCGTCGTCGGCGGCGGCCCGGCCGGATCCGCGGCCGCGCGGCGGCTGAAGCGGCCGGCGCCGACGTGCTGGTCCTGGACAAGGAGCGCTTTCCGCGGCCCAAGCTGTGCGCCGGCTGGATCACCCCGAGGTGGTGCGCGATCTCGAGCTGATCATCGCCGCCTATCCGCACCGCTTTCTGAGCTTTCCGGCGCCTGCACTGGCACCTCAAGGCCTGCACCTGCCGTTGCCCTGCGTGCAGCACTCGATCCGCCGGTTCGAATTCGATGCCTGGCTGCTCGAGCGCTCGCGGCGCCGAGTGTGTGCAGCACACCGTGCGGGACATCCGCCGCGACGGCGACGGCTTCGTGATCGACGGGGAGTTCCGCTGCCGCTACCTGATCGGCGCCGGCGGCACCGCCTGCCCGGTGCACCGGCGCTGTTCGATGCCGCCGCGCCGCGCGCGCGCGGCCTGCAGACGGTGACGCTGGAGCTCGAATTCCCCTATGACTGGCAGCGATCCGGATTGCCACCTGTGGTTCTTCGAGCACGGGCTGCCGGGCTACAGCTGGTATGTGCCCAAGGCGCGCGGCTGGCTGAATGTCGGCATCGGCGCGCATGGCCGAGCGCCTGAAGCAGCGCGGCGAGACATCCGGTCAGCACTGGGAACACCTCACGGCGCAAGCTGGAGCGCCAGTTTCGGCATCCGCGTGCCCGGACGACCCGCCGGGTACAGCTATTACGTGCGCGGCCGCGGTCGATGCGGCGCGCATCGGCAATGCGTTTCTGACCGGCGATGCGGCGGGTCTCGCCACGCGCGATCTGTGCGAAGGCATCGGGCCGGCGATCCGCAGCGGCCAGCGCGCCGCCGAAGCCATCCTGCAGCGGGCGCGCATTACTGTGCTCGACGATGTGACCGGCGCCAGCCTCGGCGGCGGCCTGGTCAGCCGCTGGATGGACTGGGCATTTACGCGCGGCGCGGATCCCGGGCCCCCGGCAAACGGGTTTCCCCCATACGACTTACAGGCAGGCCGCCCTACAACCGATGCGGCCGCTGCGCTCAGCGCAACTGGCTGTCCTTGCCGCCGCGCCGGTTATAGCCGCTGAACTGCGCCGTCTCGCGGTCCTGCTCGCTCTGGCAGGCCAGGCACAGGCGCACGCCCGGAATGGCATTCCGGCGTGCCTCCGGACTCAGCCTCGCACGGCGCGCAGCCAGTCAGGGACGGGCCTTGCGGCAACTGACGCTCTTCACACGGTTGACCCCGCATCCTTCACCGGCGGCGTCAATCTGGTCCTGCACCGCACC
>CAVPNS010000006.1:0-3565 GCA_963706815.1 uncultured Gammaproteobacteria bacterium | reverse complement strand
GCTGGCGCGTTCGTACGTATTGCTGTACAGCTACTACATGCGTGACCGGGCCTGCGCCGCGCAGTCGGGAAATGCCTTCCTGACCGGCGACTCCGCCGGGCTGGCCACGCGTGATCTGAGCGAGGGAATCGGCCCTGCGATCCGCAGCGGCCATCGGGCGGCGGACGCCATCCTGCATTCAACGGATTATTCACTCGAAGACGTGACGGGGGCGAGCCTGGGCGGCGGCTTTGTCAGCGCGTGGATGGACTGGGCAATGACGCGCGGACGCGGATCCCGGGCCCCCTGGCAAGCGGGTTTCCCCCATACGACTTGAGGCAGGCCGCCCTACAACCGATGCGGCCGCTGCGCTCAGCGCAACTGGCTGTCCTTGCTGCCGCGCCGGTTATAGCCGCTGAACTGCGCCGTCTCGCGGTCCTGCTCGCTCTGGCAGGCCAGGCACAGGCGCACGCCCGGAATGGCATTTCGGCGTGCCTCCGGAATCTCAGCCTCGCACTGCGCGCAGTGAGTCAGGGACGGGCCTTGCGGCAACTGACTCTTCACACGGTTGACCGCATCCTTCACCGTGGCGTCAATCTGGTCCTGCACCGCACCGTCGCCTGCCCAACCCGTCGCCATTGCCGTCACCCTGCATGTAAGGTAATGCCCGTATTATAGACCACCGTCCGGGCCGCCGGCCGCCGTTATTCGAGGAGTGAAATCCATGCTGAACCGGAAAATCGCCAGGTGGATGACAGGGTCGGTCCTTGCGCTGGGACCGCTGCTCGCGTGCGCTGCACCCCCTGGAGCCGCGCCGCCCGCCATCGACGCGCAGGAACTGATGACGCGTGACCTCACCGGGGATCCGGGCAGGGAAGCGGTCATGATGACGGTCACGTACCAGCCGGGCGGCGCCTCGCTTCCGCATCGCCACGATGCGCAGGTATTCGTCTACGTTCTCGAGGGCCAGATGCGATGCAGGTGGATGGCGGCGCCCCGGTGACGCTGCGTGCCGGGCAGAGCTTCTACGAAGGGCCCGGCGACATCCACCGGGTCTCGGCGAATGCGGGCAAGGCGTCCAGCGCCCGGATCCTGGTCTTCATGATCAAGGACAAGGGCAAGCCCTCGTCGCGGCTCGTTGCCGCTGCAGGCGCACCGTGATGCGCGCGAGCGGCACAACGGCGCTGGCGGGCCTGTGCCTGATGCTGGCGGCGGCCGTGGCGGGGGCCGAGGTTACCGGCCAGCAGCGGGCGGAAGCGGCCGGACGGGGCCTGGTCGGCTCCGCGGCACCCCGCGTAATCCTGCGGACCATCGACGGCGACAGCATCGATCTCGACAGCCTCTACGGCCGGAAGGCCGTGTACCTGAAGTTCTGGGCGACCTGGTGCGTCCCCTGCCGCGAACAGATGCCGCATTTCGAACACGTCTACGAAACCGCGGGTTCGGACCTGGCCGTGATCGCGGTCAATGCGGGATTCGACGATTCGCTGGACGAGATCCAGCGGTACCGCCGCAAGCTCGGCATCACGATGCCGATTGTCCGCGACGACGGGAGCCTGGGTGCCGCGTTCAACCTGCGCGTCACGCCCCAGCACATCGTGATCGGACGCGACGGGCGCATCCTGTATGTCGGACACCTGGCCGACGAGCGCCTGGAAGCGGCCTTGCGCAGCGCGCGCGAGGGGCAGCCCGCGCCCGCCTCCACCGGCCGGGCCCCAGGCCCCGCGCGCGGCGACCGTGCGCCGGTTGGCGTTGGCGACTCACTGCCTGCGCAATCGGTGACAACCCTCGACGGCAGTTCGTTTGCGTTGCGGATGCAAGGCGCGGCGCGGCCGACGGTACTGGTTTTCCTCTCGCCGTGGTGCGAATCGTACCTGGCCACGACGCGGCCCGCCCTCTCGGCGGGCTGCCGCCACGCACGTGAACAGATCGGCGAGCTCGCGCAGGATAAACGCATCCGCTGGCTGGGCATTGCCTCGGGTCTGTGGGCGACGCCGGAGGAGCTGCACGCCTACCAGGCCGATTACAAGGTCCGCATTCCGCTCACGCTGGACGAATCGGGCATGCTGTTCCGCACGTTCCGCGTCACCGATGTGCCGACGATGCTGCTCGCCGATACGAACGGCAGGATCGTCCGGCGCATCAATGCGGATGATCTCCAGGACCTGCGCCAGGCGGTCGCGGGCCTGTAGAGCGCCTTGACCCAGGCGCAATCGCGAACTCTGCATCCGTTTGACCGGATCGCCCGTATTGGATCAAATGGCGTCCATGTCCACGTCCGACCAGGCCGGGCTCGAGCAGCTGCTGGTTCGTTGTGCAGCGCAAGATGCGGCTGCGCTTGAGCAGCTGTACCAGCGCGTCGCCGGCATTTTGCTCGCCGTGGTCATGCGCATCCTGCGCCAGCGCGACCTGGCCGAGGATGTGCTGCAGGACGTGTTCGTACGAATCTGGATGCAGGCGCGCCAGTACGAGCAGCTGCGCGGACGGCCGCTCGCCTGGATGATCTCGATCGCCCGCTACCGCGCCATAGACGTGGTGCGCGCCCAGCGGCTCGCAGTCCCCATCGTCGAGGAGAACCTGCCGCCGCAGCTGGTTGCGAGCGACGCCGATTCCGGCTCGATCGAGGAATCGTCGCAAACCCGTAGTGCGCTCCAGCACTGCCTCGAGTTCCTGTCCGCGCCGCAACAGCAATGCCTGGTACTCGCGTACCAGGATGGCCTGTCGCACGAGGCCGTCGCCACGTCGCTGGGCCAGCCGCTCGGCACCGTGAAGAGCTGGATCCGGCGCGGCCTGCAAAGCCTGCGAAGGTGCCTGGAGTCATGAGCGAGAATCGCCAGGAATTGATAGAGATGCTGGCGGCCGAGTACGTACTCGGTACGCTGCGCGGTTCGGCGCGTCGGCGTTTCGAGCGCATCTGCGCGAGCATGGAGGCGGCCCACGCGGCGCGCATACGCTGGGAGGACCGGTTGGCAGCGCTCGCGCTGCAGCTCGATCCGATCCAGCCGCACGAGCGCACCTGGCTGGCCATCCACCGGCAAGTCACGCCGGTCCCGGTCGGCGTAGTGCGCCCGCGCCTGCAGCGCCGCCACTGGATCCCGCTGGCCGCTGCGGCAGCGCTGCTGGGCCTTGCCATGTGGCTGGTGCCGCAATGGATCCCCGCGCCGACGCAGGTCGTCGCGGTGCTGGGCGCGGACGCGCAGCATCCGCAGTGGCGCATCGAGCGTTCAGCCGACGCGCGCCTGCTGCGCGTCACCGCGCTCGGCGCCATGCCCTCGAATCCGCAGCAGGCATTCGAGCTGTGGGCACTGCCGCGCGACGGCCAGTCACCGGTATCGCTGGGCCTGTTGCCGCGCAACGGCCATGCCGCGCTGACGCTGAACCCGGCCCAGAGCACGGCGATCCTGGCTGCCCTGCGGCTCGCCGTCAGCATCGAGCCTGCGGGCGGCTCGCCCACGGGAGCGCCGACGGGCCCGGTGATCATGCTGAGCGAGATCGCAGGCGTTTCCTGAGTTGCCTGCATCCAGACGGCGCGCCCGTCCGTATATCCCCTGAACCAACTCACCACCGGGAGATACGTCAATGCTCA
>CAVPNS010000005.1:0-121693 GCA_963706815.1 uncultured Gammaproteobacteria bacterium | reverse complement strand
GATTCTGAATGAATCTTCAATTCCTGTAAGGCAGTCCGAACATTCCTCGCAAGTGGAATGACACCACCAGAACGTCCCTTGGAGGCATGGTGGGGAAGGGTAAGAACGTCACCAACAGTGCCGTCCTCAGTCAGAACCATATTCCAAGTCAGGGATGCAATTTCCTTCGCACGAAGACCAATACCACAAGAGCATAAAAGCATGGCTGTATTGCGTGGAGAAGCTTTCTGTTGGGCGATTGCCAATGCCAGCGCCTTCTGTGTCAGATCGGTCGCGTGACCACTGTGAGTCTTATGCGTCGGCATTTGGTGATTGTCCTCAATATAATACTATGAAACTTGCTATTATGAATAATTTATAGTATAATATATCAGTGGTTGAAATACTAGGCATAAAAAGCCTAATAAGAACAAACAATTAGGTAGAGACACTAGGTTTTATAACAAACCTAGCATTCCCGGTTCTCGGCTGAACTTCAAGAACCATAAATACCTTTTGTAGTTCACCTGTGTATTCCAAGAACCTTGGAAAACAGGGCGAATCACCTATCGTGACCTTCTAAGTCCTGCTATTTGCGACCGACGATTCTTGCGATAACGAGCGAGACGAACGGGCAGCCATAAGTCAGTCGGCTGGAATGTTCTATTGCTCAAAGGAATTGAAATTATCGAAATAAATTGATGGGAGACTTGGATGAAAACAACAAATATTCACGAGAAAACCAAACTAGACATACTTGGTGAGAACACCCGAAATCACTTTCTATCTGCCTATGCAGAAGAACTGAAACATGTTCCTTCCGCCATTTTAGTAAAAGCATCCTATATACCGTGGATTCAAACTATTCTCGGTTCTTCACCGTACATTTTTATATCAGTAAATTTCACCAGTGCTGATATACGCAAAGCACTTGCAATAGCAACACGCAAGAACGGCGGAATTCTTCCAGCCAACTACATTCCTTACGGTCAGGAATATTGTGAATCCATCCGATCTGGTACAACCATCCAAGTCGCAACTGAAGCCCTATTGCGCAAACTGCTAATACGCCTGAACCAGAAGGCTCTCGGTGCAAAGTTCAAACGATATGGTCAAAGCTTGATCTGCGTCGGCGTTCATGAAAATGAAACCAAGAAGTATTCAGCGGAACCAACCAGTCACTTTCATCTGCTAGTCCAAGTTCCAACAACTCACCTGTCACCCGAATACAACGAATGGAAGTTCAAGAATACCTTTCGAGACCTCTTTTTCCACTCTCGTATGCCCAATTCCATTCGATTCTAAGAACTGTGCGATTCTCGATATCAGACGAGGACGAATGACTGGTTGTAATTCCCATCCTAAATATATATTGAAACAATTTGTGAATTGGGAGTCTGCCGCTGACCGTATGTTTACGTTCGGAATTTCAAAAAGCACTGTATAAGCAAGTGCTTTGTGTATTACAGGGATGCCGAACAAGAAAAGGAAAAGTTCTATAGCTGAAGGACAGTAGTTCACACAAATGCTATTCAAGGCACAGGAAGAAAGAGCAATAACAAGAGGAGAAACGAGATGACATACCAGACCCCGAAACCATTGAACAAATCCGAACTACGAGCAGACTTCGCAAAATATGAAAAACGATATCCTGATCAATCAAAGACACTTTCACAGTTTGTGGAAAAACAGGTAGTCAATGCATGGGACGTAGCATTGTTGAATGAATCCGAGCTGCTGGTGTTGAAGGAAAACACCGAAAAGAAGCCTTCCGTGTCTTTGGTCATTTTTGAAGTAAAAAATTGAGGTATAGAAATGTTAATAGAGAGAAAACCAACAGCAGTGAAGACTTTGACAGTTCGCACAGATCGTGAAGCGTTTGATGGTATTCATGATCTTTCCAAATCATTGAAAAGCGCGCCATCCGTCTTACTTCGCGTGGCAATATGGAATTTGTTGCAAAAACAAAAGCATCTGAAAGCAAAGACTATTGAGGAGCTGATTCAACATGAAGCAGCATAAAATCTTGGAACTGCCACCGGATGAAGCAAAGGAACACCAGCTTCTTCAACGCAGAATTGAATGGTTGGAACTGAAGAACTCCGCAGGATATCGCGCAAGCGGAAGTAGGTGCGATGAACTGAACCAGATTTACGGCGATATATCAGATGCGACCTGTTTTTTGGCACAACTTGCGAGTATTCAAAGATAGGCGCACATTTATGCCTAGCGGGTTCCCAAATATTCAACCGTGCGCGAGAAGGCAACCGATACTGGTAATTTTTCGAAATAGCATCGCCGTATAACATCATCAACATCGGCTAGTTGATCTTTGGGTAGATGCCAAATATCTTCCATCCCGACAGCAGTAAGTTCAGACCGAACTCGCATGAAATAACTTCGGTATCGGACGAAGCCAAATACGATCCATGCGCCAATACCCGCTAGGAACAATACTACGAAAATGGCTATGGAGACAAAATCCATGATGTATGCAAGATGTTATCGGATCTTCGGGACAATGACCCAATAATTTGTTTCATCGGATATGGTGTTCTCCTATAACGAAGGTTGGAGACAATCATGGGATGGCTAGTTTGGGCGATTCTTGTTGTGCTGATTCTTGGCTTTGCATTTCGAAACGTCATCACTGGCATGTTTGTGTCATCGCGTGACGGCGGAATCTTTTATCTAAGTGACATGCTACAAAAGCAGTATGGACTCGCGCATGGAACAATTCCTTCGGAAATATTGGGGAAGGTCGTGGACAGGGTAATTGAATTGGCAGAAAGCCACGGACATAAAGGTTCGATTGCGACGAAAGGCTTTCTTGTGGAAAAGACTCCGCAGTTCGCGCAGTTGTTGTCGGAATGGTATGAGCATTCACCGAAATTAGAGGAAACTTGGAAAAGCATCTTTACGGAGATTGGTGTGCCACAGAGGAAGGACGCGAAGTAGGTATTCAGACGCAGGGGGTTCAAATGAGCGAGTTTTTCAAGTCGGGGAATTGGGGAGCGTTGCTGATTGTGGTGTGCTTCCTGCTATATGGTATTTTTGACTTGCTGAACAAAATGCTGAATCAACTAAATTTGATAACAAGAATGATAGACAACACGGCGAATAGACTAATCGAATAACTCAAATGCACTGGGCTGGAAGGATTGCTCGAAAAGGATCAATGTAATTTCTTCAGTCGAGCTAGCCTAGAAGTGAGAGTCGCAATGCATGCGTTCCGGCACAACTGACAAAGGCGCAACAGATGCTTGACCGATGTGCGAAATCAACATTAGAGCTGGTCCCGCTTCTTGAGACAACTGGGTAAGTGGCAACTCCGTCCATTACAGGCGAGGATATCGCTTGAAAGGAAGGAGAGCCATGACGAAGAGATCTCGCCGCAATCACTCTGCGGCATTTAAGGCCAAAGTGGCCCTGGCTGCGATCAAGGGCGAAGAGACCTTGGCGCAACTGGCCACGCGGTTTGACGTTCATCCGAATCAGATTACGCAATGGAAGTCCCAGTTGCTCGAGCGAGCGTCTGCGGTGTTCGACGGTGCGGGGCCGACTGCGGAGCCTGGACCCGACATCAAGACGCTGCACGCCAAGATCGGACAGTTGTCGCTGGAGAATGATTTTTTAGCAGGCGCGCTCGGACGAGTTCCCGGATCGAGCGCCAAGCGATGATCAATCCCGACCACAAACTGAGCCTGACCCGACAGGCGGAGCTGCTCGATCTGTCCCGCGCCTCGCTGTACTACGAGCGCGTGCCCGTCGGCGAAGCAGACCTGGCGTTGATGCGCCGCATCGACGAGCTGCACCTGCAGTGGCCATTCCTGGGAAGCCGGATGCTGCGCGACATGCTGCGTCTGGAGGGCATCTGGGTCGGCCGGCGGCACGTTGCCACACTGATGCGCAAAATGGGCATCGAGGCGCTTTACCGGCGTTCCAACACCAGCCGGCGACATCCTCGCCACCTGATTTACCCGTATCTGCTGCGCAAGCTCGTCATCGACCGACCGAACCAGGTCTGGGCGACCGATGTAACTTACATCCCGATGGCCAAGGGCTTCGTATACCTGGTCGCGGTCATGGACTGGTACAGCCGCAAGGTCTTGAGCTGGCGGGTCTCCAACAGCATGACCGCGGACTTCTGCGTCGAGGCCCTCGAGGAGGCAATCGCCAAGTACGGGGCGCCGGAGATCTTCAACACCGACCAGGGCTCGCAGTTCACGGCCTCCAGCTTCATCCAAGTCCTGCAGAAGCACCACATCCAGATCAGCATGGACGGACGCGGCGCCTGGCGCGACAACGTGTTCGTCGAGCGGCTATGGAAGTCGGTCAAGTACGAAGAGGTTTACTTGCATGCATACGACTCGGTCTCCGAAGCCAAGGCCGGGATCGGACGCTACCTGGCGTTCTACAACGGCCGGCGTCCGCACTCGGCACTTGACCGCAATACCCCTGACAACGTTTACTTCGAATCTCAGCCGCTCGCGGTGGCTGCATAACCGGCGGAGTTCCACTTATCCAGACCGCGAAAACTGTCTAAAAAACCGAGACCATCTCTAACTTTGAGGGACGAACGAGGGCGAGAAAAATCAAGCAACAACCAATGGACAAGCCAAATCACCAAAATGAGCCACCTTTGCACAAAGCATAGGAACAGTTTTGTACCAATGGCTGACAGAAAGATCGGTTAATAGTGCTTGAAGGTCTGACCGTTCCGATGGCACCTGGAGTCTATAACCCCGGTGCCATGGGATATATTCTCTTTCCCAAACAGACGTACACGGATGTTCAAAGTTGGAGCGGCGATGCGATGCCATCTCTTCGTTGGATGTATGTAATGGGTTGCGTCGCCTGTGTTGATCAATTCAAGATTTCCCATTGGACACGATTTGCCGTTCTGATAGGTGATGGCAAGAATCCGATTAGCAATACTTCCCCTCAGAAACTCTACACTCTCTATAACGATAGCGACGAGACTGGCGAAAAGGATTTAAACCAATAATGCTGATAGGGGTGTCGATAGCATTTAGGTCTTGGATTTCGGTATCATTCGAGCGTGATTCAGGGTCATGAGCTTTCGTACTTTGTTTCATACTATGTTGATCCGGTAATTTCGAATACCGGTATCTCATTGAAATAAAACATTATTATCCTATGCGCCCGTAGCTCAGTTGGATAGAGCATCTGGCTTCGAACCAGGTGGTCGGCGGTTCGAATCCGTCCGGGCGCGCTAATAAAATCAATAATTTAGGACGCTGGCGTCGATTACGACAATCCGGGGGCGAGCCGATTTCGAGAATAGATCTATCGCAAGGGATTTGATGTGTTCGGGAGGCGGATCGCGGGGCCTTGAGGCCACTCAGGACGTAGATTGGCGAGGGATGTCGCAGGCGAAGTCGCGGGGGATGTGGCAAGGGAAGTCACGGGGAAGTGGCTGGCCTGTTGCGAGCTTTCGATGGCGGCCGCAATCAAAGCTGTCGAGTGCGTGTTCGCGTCGCAGTTTTTCGATGGTCCAGGCGTCGCTCACTCAATGACGCTGGGAGTTTTTAGAAGCCTTTCCAGCCGCTGAAGTGGCTTTGATGGACGATCGAGCGCCGCAGCAAAGGCGTCGTACTGTTTGGCATTCAAACGAAACTCGCGACAATCGGCGAGGGTTTCCGCCGCCGCCTCCAGGCCCTTGTCGAGAATGAACGCGCTCACGGTCTTGCGTTCGACCGAAGCGGCGCGCTTCAATATCGATTTTGCCGCGGGCGTCAATCGCACTTCCAGTCGTTCTTCTCGGCGCTTTACTAAGCTGCGCATTCTCACTGCTCCAAAATGGGGGCCTACTAAAGTCCGATTCTAGAATCCGTATAATGTACGGACAAGCGATGTGACCGCCAAACCTTGCGCAATGACGGAATGGCCAAGTTTGCAGCAGCTGGAGACTGACTGGACGGGCCAGTGACGCGCAGCGGGAGTGTCCACTCGGCGCCCGGCTTCCATGAAGGACGCCATTCCCGCAAAGTCCCGGCCACCTGGCATGAAATGGGCCTGCCGGGGCCTCGCCTGAACGCGCGAACTTACGCAAAAAACCCAACCACCTGGCTAAAAAAGAGCCAGGTAGTTGCGTGAATTTTGTGTGACTCTGTAGTGCTTTGTCGTGCTTTTTGGGTTTTTTGCAACGGACACCCCACGAGCAAAGTTAATAAAAATCAGACAATTGTAAACATCAAAATTTCCCGATTTTCCGCCCGGTCAAACTTCGAATCAGGTGGTCGGCGGTTCGGATCCGTCCGGCCGCGCATCAAACATCAAAATAAACGGCTGGTCCGAATAGGCTCTGTGCACTTATTCGAAGATCGAACCCCCGACAGACCAACAAGCCGGGTTCGACACCTCGGCCATGGGCCGAGGTGGACGCCGGAGCGTCCAGCGGCGGCGGTCCGGAGCGAAGCGGAGGACGAGCGGCGAAGCCGCGAGCAATCCGTCCGGGCGCGCATAAAACATCAAAATAAACGGCTGGTCCGAATAGGCTCTGGGTACTTATTCGAAGATCGAACCGCCGACAGACAACAAGCCGGGTTCGACGACAGCGCCGCGCAGCGGCGATGGCGGTCGCCCACAGGGCGAGCCGAGCGTCAGCGAGGCCGAGGGGCCGGAGGCCCCGAAGCAATCCGTCCGGGCGCGCTAATAAAACCAATAATTTGCGATGTTGGTGCGGTATTACGACGATCCGAGTATCTGATATTTTTATGGCACAGACCAGGTTGCTCGTAACATGCAACCGGCGGCGGAGGGCATTTTGGCTCCCGGAGACCGGCCGATGGTGGGCCGCGGCGCCGGGTCAAGTTGACCGATTGCCGACACCCCCTAAGTTGCCGGCGTCAAATTCCAACTTCTTCGAAGGGCAGCTCGACTCGCCAGATACCGGTCGTACCGCGACGTTGCCGGCCAAACCCGGCCATTGCCGGCATTGAAATAGCTGCAACAAAGCGGACGTTCGTCAATATCGGTAATAATCGGCAACGGAATTTTACAGGAACAGCGCTACTCGCAACAAGAATTGCACGTTAGCGCGGTAAGGGAGAATGCTCCATGCAATTTCCATCGTTCTTGCGCAACCACGTGCAAGGTATCGCCGCCGCTTTGTTTTTTCCGGTCTGCGCCACCGCGACGTACGGGGCGGATACCTATAGCGGCGGCGTGCTGACCATACCTTCGCTTGCAATCGGCGCTGCGACTTATTCGAATGTAGTGATCAGCCCCATCACCCTCAATGATGTTTTATCTTATACGGTGGGCGGCACGCCGAACGGCAGCGAGGACAGTTACGATCCTGAAACTGCCGAGCTGACCATCCCTACCATCACAGTCGGAGACGTCACCTATACCAATGTAATAGTTTCAGTCCCCAGCACCGTGTCGGCTTCGATCGGCGGCGCGACCGGCGCGGATATCTATGACGGCACCAACCTGCACATTTCAGCTGTTCAGTGGGGTGGTACCGTCTACGACAATGTAATTGTCGGGGTAAACCTCAGCGGCGTCGTCTTCCCCATTGCGGGCGGAATGCCAACCTTTATCAGGGACACCTATAACTCCGTGACCAATCAGCTGGCTATCCCGGCTGTGCAGGTCGGCAACCGGGTCTATACCAATGTGGTCGTTACGGTTGGCCAGATTCTGTCCGTTGGTGGCACCGCTCCGAATGTTGATGTGGCGACCGACCCCCCTGGTTTGTTGTCGGTATTTCCGGGAGGAGTTGCCCTATTCCTTGCCACGGTCCCAAGCGCAGGAAATCCCCACAATAACGTCATTTGGGCGGTTAACGGCGTGCCGAACGGAAATTCGACGGTAGGAACAATCGCAGCATTAGGTACCAATGCAGCGCTGTACACCGCCCCTGTCACCGCGCCCAGTCCCGCATCCGTCACTATTTCGGCGACTTGCGCGGCTGCCCCATCCGAGTCCGCAATACTGGTGGAGGCAATTCATAGTTGCACGCTGAGTGGAACAATTGGATACGTGCCCCCGGTCGCTTATGTGCCGCCTGCTGGTTCCAGCTGCGACGTCTCTGACAGCACCACATTGGCCAATTGTGTTGCTGCGGTACGCAGCGGCTCAGCGGCGAATGTCAGATTTACCGCGACCGTCAACTGCAGTGGCAATGCCACCTGCCTGGTTGATCTCACGAACGTCCAGGGGCCCGTTACCTTTTTTGGGGCACCCGGCGTCAGTAGCGGATTCCTGCGCACGGATTCATACACGTATCCTATATTCAATATAAGCGGCGCCAGTAATATAACAATTGCCAATCTGGTATTGGATGAGGGGCCAGACGATCCAGCCTGTACGCCGTACCTGATGAATGGTTCCTATAATTACCCCTGCCATTCCACGATCGAGATCAATCAGTCGTCAAACATCCGGATAGAGCAGGTGAGCATCCTGCATTCAAAGGATCATGCCGTTGCTTTTTCTGCCGCACAGGGACTCACGATCAAGGACAGTCAGATACAGGACGCAGGCGTGTTTGGAATTTGGACGGATCAGGTCGGCTCCTCGACATCGGACAATGTCTCCATATCCAACAACCTGATTCAAGATGTCAAATCGAATGGGATCTTCTTGAGTTATGCGCAGAACACGACGATCAGTGGCAACACCTTGCAGCACAATCATCACGTGGCGCTGTTTGACGAGTGTGGCGGCCTGTGTCCTGGTGGTCAGATCGACATGCTGAACAATACGGGCTTGCTGATCTATTCGAACCAAATCATCGATGGTCAGATCGACCTGAACAATGCAACCGGTCAAACTGACGGGATCGAAATCGCAAGCCAAAACACAAATGTGCTGATCACGAACAACGAAATCGCCAACAATCTTGGGGGAGGCATTTTGGCGGACGTTGGCACAACCGGGACCAATTTCTGGATCTCGGACAACAGGATCTACAACAATGGCAGCAACCTGTATCAGCTCGCTGCTACGGGGATTCAGGAATTGGGTGATTGCTTCACCCCATAGGGTACCGCCGCTCGCAGGCTGGCTGGAAGTAAGCGCCGGATAGCCGCCGTTCGCGATAGTCGGCTCAGGGTCACGTTGGACCATTCACGGCGGCCGGCTAAATTGGCACTATAAAGCTTCCGCTGTTATCCCCGACCCGGAATCGAAGTTCACTGCGCCGGCGAGAATGGTAAGGAGCGTCAATCGCCAGTCGCCGGCGCTGACCATGCGTCTCAAAGAGTTGGAGGCTCAGAAGCCGCGGGCTCACGGCTTCGTGGTGCGGCCGATCCAGTCGTCAACCCGCAGGGTGGTAACGCCGGAAAACTCGCGTTGGTTATGCGTGACCAGGATGGCGCCCAGGGAAAGTGCATGGGCGGCGATGAGCGTGTCGAGCGGCCCGATCGGTACTCCTCGTTTGGCGAGCGCTGCATGTACAGGCCCATACTCGCGCGCCGCGCGCTCGTCGAATGGTGCGATCTCGAGGGGCAGCAGAAACTCGTCCAGCGCATCGAGGCTTTGTTTCGGCTTCGAGCTTTTCGCTGCGCCAAAGGTCAGCTCGCCGAGCGTTATCGACGAGATTCCGACCAAGCCGATGGTCTTGCTGTTGAGTTTGCGTAACACTATCTCGGGCTGCCGCCGGATAATGGCGATGCAAGTGTCTATGTCCAGCATCCATCTCACACCAATGGCTCCCGGTCCTCCGCGGCGGATGGCTGCTCGCGCTCGCCCATGAAGTCCGCCGGAAATTTGGCGAGGCTGCCGATCAACGTTTCCCATGAGCGGGCCTTGGGCAGGAGCACGACTGCCTCGCCGACGCGCTTGATGAGGACTTCCTCACCCGAGAATCTGAACTCCTTGGGCAGACGAACAGCCTGGCTGTCGCCGTTCTTAAAGAGCTTGGCGGTCTTCATGCAGTGCCTCCATAAATATATATTAATAGTATATATTAAAATATCGACACGTCGATCCGTGCAACCGCGGCGTGGACCGGCGTCGAATTTTGACCACAGTTTTGGGTTTGTCGGCGACGACGGCGGACTATGGCTGCGCCGGCATTTCTCGATGAGGATCTGAATGTTACCACATCAGCCCATGTTCAACATTTGACGCCAGGCCCTGGTCAACCAGCGAAGCTGGTTGACAGTTAAAGCGAGTTGATTGATTGCGGAGCACAGCTTTGCGCGTCGGTTGACTAGTGTAGTCAAATTTGACAACATCACGAGTATGAGAATACCGTCGAATCGTCAGGCGCGACCGACCGGCGCTGATACCATCCGATCGGTCAAGGCTGAATTGGCTGCACGCATCATCGCATCGGTTGATCGTCAGGGGCTGACCGTGCGCGAAGCTCAGGCCAGAACAGGTCAGGCGGCAGCGGATTTTTCCCGGCTGCGGGGCGCGCGATTGGAACGATTCACGATCGAGCGGCTAATTAGACTCGCCGAAACGCTAGGAGAGCGCGTATTACTATCCTTGGCAGTGAATGACAAGCACGACGGGGTCGCATTGCCAGCGCCGCTGGTTGAACATCTGCGAGGTCTGCGGATACTTTGCCGGCGTTACGCGGTGCGCCGCCTCAACACTTTCGGTTCAGTGCTAAGGAATGACTTCGACCCAGAGCGCAGCGACATTGACTTCGCGGTCGAATTCGGCAGATCGCGGACATATGGCCCTGCCGATCAATATTTTCAATTCAAGGCGGCGCTGGAGCGGCTACTGTCCCGCGAGGTCGACTTGGTCGAGCTTCGGGCAATGCCAGCTTCTCGGCTCAAACGTTCGATTGAGCGAACCCAGGTGCCGGTGTATGACCAAGCAGCCTGATCGGCATCTGGAATTGGCGCTGAAGGCATTGGAGCGGGTACCCAGGTTCCCGGCAAAGCGGACCCTCAATGCCTATCTGGATGACGAACTCTGTCAATCGGCTGTAGAGCGCCAGCTCGAGGTGGCTGGCGATTCGCTGGCGCAGGTACGAAAGCTCGCCCCGGACCTTTTTGCCCGCATTCCGGAAGGCCCCTTGTTTGTTGCGTTTCGCAACGTGCTGGCCCATGGCTACGCCACTTTGGATCACCGGCGTGTCTACGATGCGGCGACAACCAAGGTAACCACGCTGATTGCTGTTATTCGGACGCTTCTGGAGGAGTTTCCGACAGACTGATGTGCCGTAAACGTGCCATGCCCAGGCTGGGTGTGCCATAACTGTGCCTTGGTGAGACTGGATTCGAACTTGGCAAGCGCCGCAAGTGATTGATTTATGAACACGCAAGTTGCCTGATTTTCCCTTCGAACCATGTGGTCGGCGGTTCGAATCCGTCCGGGCGCGCATTCCGACCGAAAATTGAGGGCCGGCGTGAACGGGCCCTCGGTATTTCGTCGAAGATCGAACCGCCGACAGACAAACAAGGCGGGTTCGACCGCTTGGACGGCGTAGCCGGACAAGCTGGACGCCGGAGCGTCAAGCGACGGCGGTCCGAAGCGCAGCGGAGGACGAGCGGCGAAGCCGCGAGCAATCCGTCCGGGCGCGCATCAAACATCAGAAAATCCGTGAGTTACACCGCCAGTCATTTGGCGGTTACCCGACTACTTGGCCTTTTGTCCCATAGATTAGGCGGATTCGGCTCATTCGAGCGATGGCCGACCGAGAGATCGTAACAGTAGCCAGACTGTGCATAGGCAGTCCTGGTTGAGCGCCGGTCAGCGTCGGGGGCCGCTGACGCATTGACGGCATAAGCCGAGAAAGCGATCAAAAATTGATGCCTGGCCACAGCTCGGGGTCAGGACCGTTATGAACAGGCGCCCGAGTTGGATGCCCGCTGGCACTGCAAAGTATTGAACCAGAACGCGGCGAGCATTCAAAAAAATGATCAAAATTGCGCATGGGTTCGTACCCACGGTCGCCCATCAGCCGGACTTCAACTTCTCTTCGGCATACAGCGACAGCTCGATCATGCGCTCGAGAAGCTGATCGGCCGCCAGTCCGGCAAAGTTCTTGAGCACGAGCTCCTTGACGTAAAGCGCACTAGGTAGCGCAGCTGCAGCGCTCGATTGCGGGTTGCGAATACGAAATCTCGATGCCCGCTGTTGACGACGATGATGTTGCGCTCGGCATCGAAGCGGCAGCGCCAGAGCTCTCCGGCCGCCCGTTCGAACGTGTAGCCGGGTAATCCTCGCGTATTGACCACGGCGGGCGCCATGGCGCTCTCCAGGCTGTCGGTGACCGTGATCAAGCGCTTCGGCCGTGACCGCGACGTCGCGCTGGGTCACTGTGACTTTCAGGCGCGCAAGGCCCGGCGCCGCGGGGGCCCGGTACTCGACCTCCTGGTCGGTCGCACCTTCAACGGTGCCGTCGCCTTCCGTGATCTTCCATGCGAAACCAAGTCGTCGGTTACGCGCCGGCGGGAACGATCCCGTGGCAGGGCGCGGAACTTGCGGTCTCATTGAGCGGCTGCGGTACTCGCGGCCGGCGAGACGACGACACCAAAGAGGGGGCCGGCGTAATCGAAGAACTGGCGCTGCGGCGAGTCGTTGCGGCCCCGCTCCGCCACGCCCGGCAACTCCTCCTGCCAGTCGGTTCCGCATCGGAAGGCCGCCGGTGTTGGCACCGGTTCCTGCCCCTTCCTGCCGGGCACGCCCCTGCACATCAAACCAATCGTATTCCTCGCGCGGCAGCGCGAGCATGGCCTCATGAAAGGCCCGCTGGATGGCTTTGAGCGACTGCTGGCTCGCCTGTTCCTCCTCGGCGCGCTGCTGCTCCTCGATCAGGCCCTTGACGTGGGATTCGAGCGGCGCCAACGCATCGATGAGGGCTGCATAGCGCTCATCCTGGATGATGCCGTTGCGGGTGCCGGGGGTGAGATTCAGGAACGGCACATCGATGAGACCTTGCACGTAGCGCGAGACCCATGGGGCATGTTCCAAGCCGGGCAGCGTGGAAATATCCTCGATCACCCGAGTGCCGACGCGAGTCAGCGCAACGCGCGCCGAGTCGGTGGGCTCGGCCAGATACAGCTCCGCGTAGGCATCCCCGAAGACGGTGCGGATGGCGGGGAGCTGGTGCAGCAGGCGCCCCTCGAACTGCCGCGGCTCCACCTCGTATTGCTTGCGCGCAAGCTTGTCGATCACCGTGACGCGAGCCTTCGAGTCGCGGATCCGGTCCCGAAGCTCGGAGGCCAGATACCACTGGATCTTCTCCCCGCTCAACGTCCGGATCCCCTCGAGCAGCGGGCTGATCCTGAGCTCCGTGCCCTTCTCGGCGAACAGTAGCCGCTTAGGACTTACCTCGTAGCGCGAATCTCCCTTGCTCATCGTCATCTGATAGGCCTTCTGGTCGGTGCCCGTCGAGGTCATGGTCAAGCGTGTCCCCCACGGTCCAGAAGCTCAAGAGTCCGATGCCAAACTCGCCCTGCAGGCCTGCTGCCGTCGCCATCTGCCTTCAGGCGCCGCTTGATCGAATCGCAAATGTGCGTCGCGACATACTTGAAATCGGGAGCCCGTCTTCATCGCGCGGCACGCCATCCCCGTCATCCTTGATGGACAGGTAATGCGCGCCATGTTCCTTGCCGCGGGTGATCGTGATGGTCCTGGCGTGCGCATCGATGCTGTTCTCGACGAACTCCGCGATCGCCTTCAGGGGATTGCTCTGCGAGAGCGCGATGATGCGGATCGCGTTCCAGTCATCGCCGATTCGCAGCTTGCCGCTGTCTTTGGCTTTAGCTTTCATGCTGGTGCTGAGACCTAATTCCAGATCGCGTTCTTAAAGAGAAGGTGAACCCTCTCTTGTCCACATCGCTGCGTTAACGGCCTGAACATGGCCGCGACCCGTGAAATGATAACCGAGCGACGTTACGGCAGCGCATACCAGGAGCCCTTCCCGTTGCCGTGACGTACGAGCTGGCCATGGTCGAGCAAGCGCCGGAAATGCTCCTTCAGTGTATTTCGGCTGGCGCCCGTCACACGCATCATGTCCCCGATCGTCACGCGGCCGTGATCGCGGGCCTGATCGAGGATCTGCATCGAGAGCGCCGGAAGCGCTGCGATCAGTAATTTCTCGCGTTCGACCTTGACGGCCAGGTGACGCTTTTGCTGTTGCATCGAGCGCAGGAAAAACGTGATCCACGGTTGCCAGTTCGGCGCCTCGGTGCGAATCGTGGCCTGAGTCTGGCGCAGCGCAAGATAGTAAGCATCCTTGCGGTGCTCGATCACGCTCTCGAGCGAACTGTAAGGGACATAGATATAGCCCGTCCGTAGCAGCAGCAGCGTTGTCAGGATGCGGCTCAGGCGCCCGTTGCCATCCTGGAACGGATGGATTTGCAGAAACACGACCACAAATACGCTGATGACCAGCAAGGGATGCAGGCGTGCAGCTTCGATCGAGGCATTCACCCAGACGATCAGCTCGGTCATCAATCTCGGCGTATCGAACGGTGTTGCGGTGTCGAACACGACACCGATCTGTTTGCCGGCCGCGTCGAAAGCAACGACGCTGTTCGGGCTAGTCTTGTAGCTGCCGCGGTGCCGCTCATCCTTGACGCTGTGGACAAGCAGATCGCGATGCAGTTGACGAATATGATTTTCGGCGGACGGGATGTCCTGCCACGAGCGGAACAGGAGTTCCATGACCTCGGCATAGCCGCCGACCTCCTGTTCGTCGCGTGTCGCGAAGGATTTTAAATCCAGCTTGGATAGCAGGCGCCCGACCTCGCGATCGGACAGTTGACTGCCCTCGATGCGGGTCGAGGAGCCTATGCTCTCGATCGTCGCGACATGCCGCAAGCCGTTCAGACGCTCAGGCGCGAGCGTCCCCAGGGCGCGCCAGGCGCCTTTGAATTCGTCGATTTCCGCGATCATCGCCAACCATTCCGGCGTGATCTGTAGGGTGTCTAAGTTGATCATGGGTAGACCTGCCAACCAAAAATACACCTAGAAACACCCATATGTCCACCCATATGAACACCCAGAAACACCCCTAAACAGCTACAAAGGACGTGTACCACCCTTCGGGATCCGTGTAAGTAGGCACCGGGATTGGGGATTGGGTGCCGGCAGGAACTGCAACGGATTGGAACAGAGCGCGGGTAATGGACTAATAGTGATCAAAACTCGCGCCGGTCATCGATACTCGGGTATATAAGAGGCGCGCCATAAACGTGCCATGCCCAGACTGGGTATGCCGTAACTGTGCCTTGGTGAGGCTGGGTTCGAGCTTGGCAAGCGCCGCAAGTGATTGATTTATAAATATTTAAAAATATCTAATTTTCCCTTCGAACTAGGGGGTCGGCGGTTCAAATCCGTCCGGGCGCGCTAATCAAATCAACGAGTTCCGTCGGCCGGCAGATCCGACCACCTGGTTTTTTGTGCCGCAGACCAAGTTGGTTGAATTGAGCGGCGATGGACGACGAATTGCTGGCCAATATTCGACGCCGATTCACATATGTACCAAACCGTACAGAAGGCACTGTTGAGCGAGCATGCCCGCAGTCCTCAGCAATTCAATGTTTACGCTGAAACCGTCCGCAGCACGCTTGCTGGAAGCCCCGCGCTGCGCTGTGTGGGCTCGCGTACGGACATCCAGGCAAAACGATCGTAGCCTTTTTCATCTGAACCCGAAATCGAAAGATAAGGAAATATCGTGAACTATCCAACGCTTGCTGCGGCCTCACTGATCATGTTTGCCTTTTGCGCTTGCTCGCAAGGCCCTGCCGGGCCGCCGGGTGCAACGGGAAATACGGGTAATACCGGCAATCAGGGCAACACCGGTGCGACGGGCGATACCGGCTATACGGGTGCCTCGGGCGCAACTGGCGCAACCGGTAACACGGGCTATACCGGTGCGAGCGGCGACACCGGCCCCAAGGGCAATACCGGCAACACCGGCAACACCGGCAATACGGGCAATACTGGAAACACCGGGGCTCCAGGTGCTCCCGCGACCCCGCCCAACTCCAACTAGAGTGTCGCGGAACCCGAGGCGGAGCAGATGAACACGCTAGGTACGCAGTGGCACATGGTGGCAGGGGTAATTGCTGCTGGCTTGATTGCTCTGGCGATATGGTTTTCCTATCAGAAGAGACGATCTACTAAGAGACTCCACGATCGCCATGGGGGGCAATACGACCGAACTGTCGAGGGCCTTGGAAGCCGCACAAAGGCGGAAACGGAACTGAAGACGCGTGAGTGGCGTATGGACAAGCCAGACATTATCTCGTTAACGGCTGCCGATGCTGCGCGATTTAGCCGGTCTTGGAATAACCTTCAGGGCCGCTTCGTCAATAATCCCCAGAACGTCGTTACGCAAGCGGACCAGCTGGTTCGCGAGGTACTGCTGAAGCGCGGCTACCTCATGGGCGGCTTTGAGCACCGTGCTGCCGACATCTCGGTCGACCATCCCGCGGTCGCCCATATTTACCAGGCTGCGCGGTCCCTCATGGCGCTTGGCGAAAGTGGTAAGGCCAGCATCGAGGAGTTACGCCAAGCCGTGGCGCTTTACCGCGCCCTCTTTGATGATCTGCTCGAGATACAGGATACCGCCGTGCCCACCGTATCGCCGACGCCGGTCGCGATGAACACATAAAGTCGGCTGGGCGTACGGCTCAACTGACCGAAGACGAGATCGATTACTCGCCCGAACTTGAGATGCCTGTCTCTATGCGGCAATCTGTACGGTCGGCGATCAAACTCTATTCTCAGCAGAGAAGGCGACCCTGACGGATCTCCTGTTGACACCAAATGGCCACCGGATTCGGTGCACAACGTCTGAAATCGCGCCATGCCCCCGACCGTACGGTGCCAGGCGACGCACATGTGTACGCTGCCGGCGCAATCCACACACCAATCATCAGGGAAAAATCAGGATCAGAAATTTACATCGTATCAACTCGCTTCCGCCGGATCGGATAGCTGAATAGCACGCCCAAATCGTGGGTGGTGGGATTGCCGGCCTCGCCGCTGCTGCATTCCTTGAGACCGACGCCGGCAATAGCCTGTTGGCAGCAGACCGCCAAAACAGGGCACACCTGGCAACTCGAGGAGATTAGCGGAGGCGCGGTGGCCCTTGCCCAGGTGCATCTCCGGGCTGACTCGATGCCGGGCGGATGAGGGGATCTTCGTCCGTTCGCCCAGCGTTCGCTGAACCCAGGATTCAATCAGGCTGCGGCACTGCAGGGACATAGGCATAGTGCCAAGGCTCATAGGGAGATTGGAGCGGCCCTACGAGGTGCGTTCCCGCGATAAGGATCGCCGCATGCAGTTTTTGCGTCCATCCAGCCGCATCCCATTGTGTGTGCGCGGACGCTGCATCGGTCCGGGCGACCAACTTGGTGCCGCGTTCGATTTGAAAATCGAAGGCGCGTGCCTGACCGTGCGCAGAAAGCCCCGGCACGGCGAGCGTAACCGCGCGATCGGGTTGCCAGTCGAGCAGCGCTGCGCGAAGAGCCGCCGTATTGGGCGGCGCGTGACTCGAGCCGAATCGGCGCTCAATCGCGCTTCCGCACGCTGCGGCGGCCCGGCCGACCGATTCGTTGTCGTTCCAGCTGACGATCTGTGCCTGCAGACTTCGTGGCCGCCGAATGACTCGAATCGTGAATCCCGGATTCGCCGCGGCAAAGGCGGCGGCGACCGCATCGATTTCAATGGATGCGGCTTTCGCCTCCGGGGTCAATGGATAGACTGTTTGCCGATCCAGCGACCAGCTCCATCTCTCCGCCAAACCATCCCCCGCCCCGAGATACGCACGCAAGGCGAGCAGTTGCCGATCGACACCCGTGATATGGGACAGCGCATCGAGGACCGGCATGGGCAGACCGACGCTCGCTTGCGCGACCCAGGCATCTCGAATTGGATCCGCGGCAGCGGCCGCTGCGGGATATGGCGACATAGGAATGGAGCATATATAAAGTCCCGCGGCGAACGCCAGACACCCATATGAAAGGACAGTTCTCACTTTCCGAACACGACGGGCGTGCCCTTCTCGACAAGTGCGGCGAGTTCCAAGGCATCCCAGTTCGTGAGACGCACGCATCCGTGGGACTCGGCATATCCGACCCGCGCCGGTTCCGACGTGCCGTGAATTCCGTAATGCGGCTTGTTGAGGTCAATCCAGACATCGCCGACCGGATTGTTCGGTCCGGCGGCAATCGTAACTTTCGCGTTGCCGGGATCCGCGTCCCAGAACAAAGCCGGATTGTAGTTGTAGGTTGGATTGCGCACGACTCCAGTAATGATCCATTGGCCCAACGGCAGTGGGTCGTGCTCGCTGCCGCTCGTGACCGGAGCATGAAAGATCACCTGCCCCTTTCCGTCGATGACGGTGAGCGTCGCACCGTGCTTGGAAACGAGAACCTTGACCGGCCCGCTGTGGGAGCGCACACGCTCGTGGACGCGGCCGCGCGTCGACCCCGTACCCGCTGTCATATCGGCATTGTGTTCTGAGTCCGACAAGTTGGGCACGCGAATTTCTTCACCGACGGTGAAACGCGCGCCTTGGTTGAGGCGCTGGAGGAGCGCGGGCGCAGAGTGAAATTCGGCGCTGAGCTCCTGGAGCACGGAAGTGTAATAGAGACCGGGCAGCTTGGACTGGGCGAGCATGTCGGACGGGATGCTTGCGTCAAATGGTCCGGCGACCTCTTCTGCGGTAATCGTGTGGGGTACGAGCGGTTCGATCTCTCCGGCGCCGAGTGCCGCGAGCAAGCGCTTGCGGCCACTTGCACCGGCGGCCAATCCCCTTGCCTTGCGGAAGGCGGCCAGCGCGCTGTCGGCATTTTTACCGACGTGCCCATCGATCTCGCCCGGCGAAAAGCCGGCACGATCCAGAAGCACTTGCAAGGCGAGTTCCGAAATTTCCGCGGATGCGATGGGGGTGCCTGGGTCGGGCGAGGCGGTCGACTGGTGGGCGACCATCGACAGCGCGACGGTCGCGGCCAGCACGGACAAAGCCTCGGGCATTCGGTTCACGGTCCACCATTACTTGCAACGACGAGCAGCGAACCAAGCTACCAGTTCGAGGCATGGCTGTTCTGTCTGGGGGCCAACACAAGTCGCGCTGAGGCTGCATAGAGTCCGCGCGTCCACACTGTCCCGCTCGCGCGCTACTATCACGACTGCAGATCACGTACCACCGAAGAATTGGGGCGCCTTTGGGCGACCTGCTTGTAGAGCCTTGGCCACCATTGTGCCGAGAGCGTTCCAGGGCCAGACTGGGTGTGGCATAACAGTGCCTTGGTGAGGCTGGATTCGAGCTTGGCAAGCGCCGCAAGTGATTGATTTATGAACACGCAAGTTGCCTGATTTTCCCTTCGAACCAGGTGGTCGGCGGTTCGAGTCCATCCGGGCGCGCATCCAAATCGATGTGAAGTCCCAGATCTAAGCTGACATTCTGGCTCCTTTCCCATCCCAGGAGGAGCCCATGAACAAGAACGAACAGAACCGATTGGTAGCCTGGCGTTTGAGGGTGCTGCGTCAAGCCGATGAGGTGCCTCGTGGGGTCGCTCATGACGCAGGAGCTGATCGCAAATATGCTCGGCGTCCGGCGGGAGGGCGTAACGGAAGCTGCCGGCAAATTGCAGCGCGCGGGACTCATCGATTATCGCCGTGGGCATATTACGATTTTAAATCGCGCTGGGCTCGAGAAACGCACCTGCGAGTGTTACCAAGTGGTGCAGAATGAATATGACCGCCTGCTTCCTGACCGGACAGCGATCTGATAGGTCAGGTTCGAGTTGAAGCGCGATGTCGGGAGTTGGGGGGGCTAACAAAGGCACGCGGCCGCTTCTGGCGGGAATGGCCTGATGATGAGCGTCGCGATACCGGCCGTTTGAACCGCCGACTCAAAGTTCAAAAAAATCACAGTCATGACCGCGCTTGAATCAAATAGTTTGGGTTCGGAATCATCACCGCGATAGACAAGATCGAGATCTCGAATCAGCCAGTTGGCGCGCATAGGTCTGACGTGAGTAGATTTCGCTTGGCAATCCTGGCAGTTTTGATCGTGTTCCTGGCGACTTCGTCCCGCGCGGAATCCGAGGGCCCAGAGCGGGTGCGTCCGTCCACCGGCACATTCGGGAAGCTGCGCGACGCCTCTAGCGAGGTGACCGATACGCTCGGCAAGCGCCTCGACTCGGGTCACGACTGGTTGTATCGTCGACTACAGCGCCTGTTCGAGAAAATCGACCTGGAATTCGGCTCACCCAACCAGGCGCCGATCGTGGTGCCGCTTTCGCCGGTACGCATCGGCTTGGATGCCCAGTTCCTGCATCGTCCGGACGGAGTCGACTTCAGCGGGACTCGGGAGCTCGATGTCGCGCTCGCGCTCCCCAATATCGAGCGGCGCCTGAAATTGTTCGTGACCAGCACAGATGTGCAAGAAACACCCCTCGATCCTGCGGAGCAGCACAATCCTGTCACTTTCGGCGCACTTTTCGCGCCGGAGCGGGATCTCAGGCTCGAACTCGGCGTGCAGACGAGCACCACGAAGACAGCCTTTGCGGCAGTGCGATGGGCGCCGACGCTATCCCTCGGAGCTGTATCGCTGTACCCACTCGTCAAGCCGTACGTGGAGAGCGGAGTGGGCGTCGGCACGACCGGTGCGATCGCGCTCGAGACCTGGAGCGATCAGTGGATGGTGCGCTCGACGAGCTATGCCGACTGGGTTCGCAATACCTCTGATACTAGTTGGTCGCAGTCAGTGGTTTTCGGCTACGCGCGGGCTGTGATCCAGGAGCACCGCTACGATCGCTTTGCGACCGGCCACGACCTGGCGTGCGGCGCGGTCGTGCGTCTCGCCGTCTCCGGGGACCGGGCGTCTCGCGCCACCTTGTACGAGGTCAGCGTGCTCATGAAGCGACCGCTCCACGGCGGATGGCTGTTCGGATATATAGAGCCTGTGACGCAATGGAGCCGCACCTACGACTGGCATCCGGACATCGGTGTTCGGATGGGGTTCGACATGTTGTTCTGGGGGTTGGCCTCAGTGCCGGGTGAGGTCAGCAGTTATTGTGGGTCTGCCGGTCACCCGTGAACCGCTCTAACCAAAATATTCTCGCTTTCGTCGCGGTTTCTACCGCAGCGACGCTATAAACCGCGAAGCACGTCGCACGCTTCGGGGTCGCGCGCTCCGCCGTTCGACTGTATCATCGGACCCTGATGTCATTCCTGTCCCCCGCTTCTGTAATTCCAAGTTCCCCCGTGCGCGTCTCTCGCAGTGCCTCATTGACGCTGCCGCTCCTGGTCTTCCTGCTCTGCTCCGCGTGCGCCTCCTCGGGGGGCCGCCGCGAGGCAGCGGACGACCCTCCGCTAGTCGCGGTGACCGACGCGCCCGAGGTGCGGGACCAACCCATGGTTACGAGCGACGTCAGAGTGGATAGTGAGTTCGAGGTGCCGGCGGCTGTCGCCGAATCTGAGCAGCGCGAGGTGCCACGCAAGACAGGGGACTTGCCGGAGGTGGTCGTGGAGGGGCGCGAGCGCCACCTCGTCATCCGCGACTTGGTTGCTGAGGGACAGGCCCAGCTGCGCGACGTAAAACTGCAGTACGTATTCATCAGGAAGGGTGGGCGTGAGGTGCTGCGCGGGCGGCCGGTCGCCTTCGCCTTATGGAGCGACGCACAGAAGAACTGGACCATTGCTCAGTTGGAGATTCCCAGCCCGCCGGTGAAATGGAAGCCCGGCCGCGGGCCACTTCCCTTCACCGTGCGCACGCCCGGCATTGAGGCGCGGCACGTGAATGGCACCGGGGCCGAGCGGCTGATGTTCGCATTCTCTCGCGGCGGCGAGGAGCTGAAGGTCTATGGGCGCAAGTTTCCGGTATTCGACAACACCCTCGTTAAGAAAAAACGCTGGCGCGACGCGGCGGCGACGGCAGTACCCATCGTCTACTTGCCCTATACCCGGGATACCCTTGACCCTGGCTTCGTCACCGGCGGCAGAGAATTCCTGCTCGCCACCGCACGGCTCGCCTTGGACGAGCTGCGCAGAGCGAACGTGCCGAGTGCTGCCTTTCCGGGCGAGCTGCTCGCGGACGTAATACCCGCTGGGGTGATTACCACGCTCGCGGTCATTGAACAGACCGACGATGAGGACTTCCTCGAAAAGGGCAGAGATGCATTCGACGAGGTGCTCAGCCAGTACGGCCTGAAGCGCGAGGAAGCGTATCGCTACAGCGTCTCGAGTGCGAAAGCGCTGGGTCCCATGCAGTTCACCAACCGGCACGGCAACGGCACCTATTCGCTTGTCGTGCGCAGATGCCGCGGCGCGCAGATAGACCCAAACTTCGAGCGCGGCGCGACCCGCCTGCAGAATGCCATGAAGGCAGCCGCCTGTCTGCTGGACATCGAGCTGTCGCAGATGAACAGTGAAATCCGCTCCGCCTATCGCACGAATCCAGAAGTGCTCGGCATCTTTGCAGTTGCCGCCTATAACGGCGGCCCACGCAACGTCGCAAAACTCCATCGCGCGCTTGACCGCATTGGAGTCCAACTCGACGAACTTCGCCGCGCGGGTCAGCTACCGCCAGGCTCCGCAGTTGCCTGCCCCTGCGTCTGGCGCGAGCAAGCCTCGGTGGTGCGGGCAGTCAGCATTCCGCGGTACAACCGGGAAAATAGCGGCTACATCGAAAAGTATCAAAGCATACTCAGTTTGTTTGATTGAGTCCGCATCGGCAGAAATAGTGGGATGGACCGGGCCCTCGGCCTCGTAGGTCCAAAAGTTTGCCTGCATGTGCTCTGGGCGGATGCGACGACTTAGAGTCTAGTTCGCGGGACTTTTGCGTAACTCAGTGGTGCTTTGTCGTACTTTTGGGTGTTGCGGCAACGGAAACTCCGCGAGCAAAGCTAATAAATGACAAAAAGTTGTAAACACCGAATTTCCCCATTTCTCCGTCCGGTCAAACTTCGAACCAGGTGGTCGGCGATTCGAATCAGTCCGGGCGCGCATACATGTTCTTTTTTGTCCGGTCGATCCGCCAACCATTTTGCAGTTACCCGACCACTTGGTCTTTAGTGCCACAGGTTAGGTGTAAGCGTCGGCGTGACTGGCGGTGGATATTCGGACAATTCCGTGGCACGCAAGTAGTGGCCTGATTTGTCCAATGGCGCCGGTCGCCTGCTCTTCATAGCCTGTGATACCCCGGGCCGCGCCGTTCATTTCCGCGCTGGCTTGTCGATGACCTGGGTAATGTAGTCGTAAAGCTCTTGGGCCTGCTGATCAGAGATCACGCTCGGCCCGAACGGCGGCATAGGCCCACTTACGCCGGCCGGCAGCGTCGGTTTGCGGATAAACGCGAGAAAATCCGCGAAATTTCCCAACTCCGGCGCATCTCGCAGCGGGAGGTTGGACAAGATTGAGTTGCCTCCATGCGCATGACAACCAGAGCAGCTGTTTTCGAACAGGTTCTCTCCGCTCCGGTATTGGCCGGGGCCGATCGGAGTTTTGCCGCCGTAGACGATCTGCCCACCAAAGTACCCCAAGGAACTGACCGTCAGGAAGCAGAGGAGATAGATCGGAATGAGTCGTTTCACGCGCATCGGTTCGCGGTGTCCGAGCCAGATTCCGGATACGAGAAGAACGCCCAGGGTACCGGCCAGACCGATCTTCATCTTGATCGCGAATAGCCAAGCGCCACCATAGTACCGCTGCCAGTCCATAACGCCGAATATCACGGTTGGCACCCAGAAGATAAGCGCCAGAACCAGCGTGTAGTAGGCAGCACGCGACAGTGAAGTGCGGGAGAGCGCGAGTCCCGTCCCGCCAAAGAACAACGATCCGACGACGAGTCCGATCGGCATGTGAACCATGGCCGGGTGGATCGGGTGCAGGTAGCCGATCTTGTCAAGAAAATCGTAAAAGCCGTCTATCACAGTGGGGCACTTTGCATGAATTGCACGCAGGCCCCGAGGGCGTGCTGTTCGGCCAGGCTGCCGGCAAATTCCAGCGGCTGCAATTCATTCGCGGGATCGCACAGGCATTGATGCGCCGAGGGCAGGGTCTTGTCCGAAAAATGCGCTATCAGCAGCTCGTTCGTGATCAACGCCGCGTCGAACGGTGTTCCATGGCGCGAGCCACGGATGACGGCGATATCCGCCCCGAGACTGGCGGCCAGCGCGTACTTCTGCGTGAGCGGCGTGTAATCGAACTCAGCGGCGATCACCAGCGTGCGACTGCAAAGCCCGGCCAGCCGTTCAATCGCAGTCCATTGTTCCAGTGCCGCCATGCTGGCAAGGTATGAGCCCGGCGAAACCGCGCCGATGACGGCTGCCGCGCGATCTCGCAGCAGATGCTGCCAGCGGTGCGGAAACATCCTTGCGGCGCACAGCCGGCCGGTCAGGTGCATGCCCAATAGCCGTACCGCGGCGCTGGAAAGGCGCGCCTCGAGCCATTTTCGCCAATCATCGACTCGATAGCTGGCCAGGCTGTTGATCAGCACGAGCCGTGGTACCGCTGCGGGCCGCTGCAGCGCCATTTCGAGCGCGACCGCTCCACCCATCGACAGGCCTGCAATGTTGGTCCTGCGAATCTGCAGGTGGTCAACAAGCCGCCACAAGGTAGCGGCATACGACTCGATATTATCGCCTGAGCCCGGACTGCCGCTGTGGCCGCAGCCTGGCAAGTCGGGCACCACGACGCGGAACCTGCCCTCGAGTGCCCTGACCTGGTAGGCCCAGTCGGCGCCGCTGCTGCCGAGGCCATGCAGCAGCAACAATGCCTCGCCGCGCCCGCGCACCAGGTAATGTATTGAGTGGCCTTGGTGCTGGAATAGCGGCATCTTCAGGCGGCATCGCGACGCGGCTCGGTCGTCCAGTACCCCGTGCGGCCATAATGCTTGTAGATGCCGACTTCACTGACGCGATCGATGGGTGTCATGTAGTCGTAGGCCGGAGCCTCCCTGATGGCCTGTTTGCTCAGATCGACGGCGACCGAACGCTCAGCCCAGTTGACTGTTGAGATCCATAGCGGCGCAATCAGTACCTGATGTCCCAGCCACCAGTTGCTGGAGTCGACGACCAGGTAGCGGATCGCCCAGGTCTCGGTGTCGAGGACGTACCCATGAACATGGCCGATCTGGCCGTCCATCGCATGGATGTGGTACCCAGCCACCGCTTCGCAGCTGCGCAGGTGTGGATTGTCGTTCAGGGCGTGATCACGCGAGCCGGCGTTGGCTTCGCGCACCATCAACCTCTCATCGGGGTAGAAAGTGTCGCCCCAGAATCCGCCGCCGCCCCAATAATACGGATACTGGTAGTAGTCCAGGTAGTCCATTTCATGCTGGCGCGACACCGGCTTCGCCGTGTCGATATCCGGACTGTTGCGCACCTGCTCCCGCGAGAGGCTGACGGGGATCGTCCTTGATTCCCAATCCGGAGCACCGGCTGACATCGGCGAGATCAGAACTTTTCGTCCTGACAGCCAAGTGCCGGCATCGACAACAAGATAGCGAACCACCCAGGCGACATCGTCAAAGCAGAAATCCTTCAGATGTCCGATGGTGCCGTCCGTCGCACCGATCGTGTAGTTCTTCAATTCGGCAACACTGCGCAACATAGGTGCTTCTCCATGCTTGAAAACCGGCCAGGGAATGCACTATGACGCAGACCTCCGGGAGCTTCGGTACGCTGTCCAACACTATGGTAATGCTTAGGACGACCTTGCCCGCGCCCCGGCCGTCCATGCCATTATCATCGGCGCCAGTGTGCCGTCTCGCCATGCATCAACCGACATGGCCGAGTGCGCGTGGTATCCGCTGACCCGGCGGCACCGAGCTTCCCGCCAGTTGCCAAGCATGCATGCACGGCATCACATTTCTGCGCGAGGATTATGGGGCGTCGTCGTCACCGCCGCCCCGAAATATTGACCCCCACGTGCGCCGCCGCACAGACCCCCGGTTGCGTCGAGATCAGTCTTTCACCAAGACGCCGATGCCCCGGTGGCACGCTAGCGTCTCCCTTCCATAGTTGGAGTCACGTCATGCAGGCATTCGCGTACTTGGGACCGGGGAAAAAGGCGCTTCAGGAACACGCGAAACCCGATATAATTGTGCCCACCGACGCCATCGTCAAAATCGTCAAGACGACGATCTGCGGTACCGATCTGCACATTCTCAAGGGCGATGTGCCCAGCTGTCAGCCGGGACGAATACTCGGCCATGAGGGTGTCGGGATCGTCGAAAAAGCGGGTGCTGGCGTCACGGCTTACAAGGCTGGCGACCGCGTCCTGATTTCGTGCATCAGCGCCTGCGGCAAATGCACCTACTGCCGCAGGCTCATGTTCTCCCACTGTACGACCGGCGGCTGGATACTCGGCAACACAATCGACGGCACACAAGCCGAGTACGTGCGTATCCCGCACGCCGACAATAGCCTGTATCCGATTCCGGCCGGCGCCGATGAAGAGGCGCTCGTGATGCTCAGCGACATCCTGCCAACGGGCTTTGAATGCGGGGTATTGAACGGCAAGGTCCAGCCCGGCGGCACGGTTGCGATCGTGGGCTCTGGTCCGATCGGGCTCGCTGCGCTGCTCACGGCGCAGTTCTACTCACCCGCCGAGATCATCATGATTGACCTCGACGACAATCGCCTAGAAGTGGCCAAGCGCTTCGGCGCCACTGCCACAGTCAACAGTAGCGACGGTAACGCCGTCGCCATTGTCATGAAGATGACGGACGGTCGCGGCGTCGATACGGCCATCGAGGCGGTTGGCCTTCCGGCAACCTTTGAGCTATGCGCTCGGCTCGTGGCCCCCGGCGCCACAATCGCCAATATCGGGGTTCACGGCACCAAGGTCGACCTGCATCTCGAGAACCTCTGGGATCGCAACATATCGATCACCACCCGATTGGTCGATACGGTCAGCACTCCGATGCTGATGAACACCCTGCGCTCCCACAAGATAGACCCCAAGCTGCTGATTACCCACCGCTATAAACTCGGCCAGATCCTCGAAGCCTACGAGACGTTTGGACACGCGGCCAAGACCCGGGCGCTCAAGGTGATCATCGAGGCCTAGTCAAAGCGCCACCGCAGAATTAACCACACCCACACGACGACCATGAGAAGGACCACTCAATGAGCTACCAGAGTATCAACCCGTTCGACGGCAAAACCCTGAAGACGTTCGCGACGCTTGCCGACAAAGAACTCGAGACCAGGCTCGCCGCGGCTGCAAACTGCTTCAAGACCTGGAAGCACACGAGCTACAAGGAACGCGCTGTCATTGTCGCCACGGCCGCGGCGCTCATGCGAGCGCACGTCGATGACTTTGCCAGGCTCGCGACGCTCGAAATGGGCAAGCGCATTGACGAGGCGCGTGGGGAAGTGAATTTCAGCGCCAATATTCTTGACTACTACGCTAAAAACGCAGAGGTGTTCCTGGCGCCGGAGAAGCTGCACCCGACGCGCGGCGAGGCCCATATGGAGAGCAGCCCCATTGGCGTAATCTTCTGCATCGAGCCCTGGAATTTTCCCTTTTACCAGCTGGCGCGCGTAGCTGGCCCTCATTTGATGGCCGGCAATACGTTGGTCGTCAAGCACTCAAGCAACGTACCGCAATGTGCAGCTGCCTTCGAGAAGCTGTGGATCGACGCAGGGGCGCCCGTCGGTCTTTACACAAATCTGTTCATCTCGCACGAGCAGTCCGATCGTGTCATCGAGGACCCGCGCATCAAGGGTGTGGCGCTGACAGGGAGTGTCGAGGCGGGGAGGAGCGTTGCCGCGCGGGCGGGAAAGATACTCAAGCCCTCGTCAATGGAGCTGGGTGGAAGCGATGCCTTCATCGTGCTTGACGACGCGGACCTCGAGAAAGCGATTCCCTGGGCTGTCTGGGGTCGCATGTACAACCAGGGCCAGACATGCTGTGCCTCCAAGCGTTTTATCGTGCAGGAATCGATCGCCGACAAGTTTCTGGAAAAATTCCAGGCCGCACTTGCTCAGCAAAAGGCTGGTGACCCGATGGATGAGAAGACGAGCAAGGGGCCAATGTCGCAAGAGGTCGCGCTCGTCGATCTGCTGAAGCAGATTGACAGTGCCGTAGCGCACGGCGCCAGGGTGCTGATGGGAGGCAAGCGAATAGACCGGCCGGGGTCGTTCATGGAAACGACGATATTGACCGATATCAAACCGGACAATCCCGCTTTCCGGGCTGAATTCTTCGGCCCCGTGGCGATGTTCTTCCGGGTCAAGGACGAGGATGCCGCCGTGGCACTCGCCAATGACTCGGATTTTGGCCTCGGCGGGTCGGTCTTTACCAAGGATGTCGCGCGCGGCAAGCGCGTGGCCAGCCGGGTCGACACGGGCATGATGTTCATCAACAACATCGACTGGTCAGATGCCGACCTGCCGTTTGGCGGCGTAAAGAACTCGGGCTACGGTCGCGAACTGGGCGATATGGGCATACAGGAGTTCGTCAACAAGAAACTGGTCCGAACCGCCGTGATGGATGCACCAGCATAAATGTTCATGACCAGCGACCGTGAGGCTGCCTGATGTACGTCAACGTTGCAGTGCTCAAGGAGACTCAGCCTCACGAGCGGCGCGTCGCCCTGGTGCCGTCTGTGGTCTCGAAGCTGCTCAAGCTGGGGGCCCGGCTCCACATGCAGTCAGGTGCCGGCGCTGCCCTCAGGCTGGAGGATGGTGCGTACCGCGAGGTCGCATTCACAGCTGATCGACAGGTCTTGGTCAATGACGCGGACGTAGTGCTGGCGGTGCAACCGCCGGCACTCGAGGTCATCGACGCCATGAAGGCTGGGGCAATCCTGATGTCGTTCATCTACGCACAGAGGGAACCGGTACTGGTGCGACGCCTTCTGGAGCGAAAGGTCACCTGCTTCGCGATGGAGCGGGTGCCGCGCATTTCCCGCGCACAGTCGATGGATGCGCTATCAAGTCAATCAGCTCTGGCCGGTTACTACGCTGTGCAACTCGGCGCGACTCATCTGGCCCGTGTGCTGCCAAAAATTACGACGGCCGCAGGCTCGATTGGACCGGCGAAGGTGTTGGTCATGGGCCTGGGCGTTGCAGGTCTCGAGGCGATCGCGACCGCGCATCGCTTGGGAGCAATTGTCGAAGGTTACGATGTCCGCCCGGAAACCGAAGAGCAGGCGCTGTCGTTGGGCGCAAAGTTCGTCGCGACCGGTGTTGACGCTCGCGGCGAGGGCGGATATGCACGCGAGCTGAGTGCGGACGAGAAGGTCAAAGTGGCGGCCGTGCTGACGCAGCACATCCAGCAGGCCGATCTGATCATCACGACGGCGGCCATCCCGGGGCGGCCTTCACCCCAGCTCATCAGCAGTGCACAGGTGGCGGGAATGAAAGCGGGTGCCGTGATTGTGGATCTATCGGCGGAGGGCGGGGGCAACTGTGCTGATACCAGGCCCGGGGAGACGACGGTGGTCGGCCTCGTCACCATTACTGCGCCTTTGAATGTGCCTTCGCTGCTGGGCGAGGACGCGAGCGAACTTTACGCGAGGAATCAGTACAACCTGCTGGCTCTGATGATGAAAGACAACGTCATCGAGATCGACTGGGAAGATGAGATTCTCGCAAAAACGGTGTTGACTCACGCCGGCGAGCTCAAGGCTCCGGATGCCGCGCGCGGCGCCCGACAAACATCTCCGCGCTCAGCCAAAGTACCCAAACCTGCCGCAAAAGTGGCATAAATCCTCAGGAAGGGGCTCTCGATGAATTTCCAGATCGCGATTGACGGGTTCGTTGCCCTGTATATCTTCATGCTTGCGGCCTTTGCCGGATGGGTAATTATTGGTCGGGTACCGGCCATCCTGCACACGCCCTTGATGTCAGGATCCAACTTCGTGCACGGCATTGTCGTGGTCGGCGGCCTGTATGCGCTTCTCAACGCGGGTAACGGGCTTGAGCAGACGATCGGGTTCTTCGCAGTCCTGTTGGGTGCCGGCAATGCCGCGGGAGGGTATGCGGTGACTGATCGCATGCTGGCGATGTTTCAATCCAGCGGGCACGCTCCCAAACACCCCAAGGACGGGCGCGCGCGCACGGGCCACGCCAAAGCTCGCCAGACCAGACGGGCTTAGGGAAACCAAATGTTCACCTCCATCCCGCCGCTGGTCATCGGCGCCGCGGACCTCGCGGCCGCTCTGCTGTTCATGTACGGACTATGGCGCATGTCTTCACCTGTGACTGCGCCATCCGGAATCCGCGTTGCCGGGTTGGGGATGCTGGTCGCCGTACTCGCGAGCTTCCTCTACCTGTTTGGCGTCAGCGCGGCAGCCAGGCCGCACCTGCCCATCAACATCGGGCTTGCGGTCATTGCACTGGCGGCGGGCGGCGGCGTTGCCTGGTGGAGCGGCCGGAGGGTGGCCATGACTTCCATGCCCCAGATGGTCGCGCTATACAACGGTATGGGGGGCGGTGCCGCCGGCGCTATTGCCGCGGTGGAGCTGTTCGGCAATAAAGCGCAGGGCGCCACGCAGCTGGTGGTCACGTTGATTGGCGCCCTGATCGGTGCGGTGTCTTTGTCCGGATCCCTGATCGCCTGGGCGAAGCTCGATGGGGTCATCGAGCAGCCGCTTCGGGTGAATGGCCAGAAGATCTTCAACGCGGTGATCATGGCGGGGACCCTCGCCGTGGGCGCATACCTGGTGTATGCGGCACAGGGCGCTGAACACCCCTGGATGAGCGCTCCGCATCTGATCGAACTGTATTTCGGTCTTGCACTGCTCTTTGGTGTGCTGATGACTCTGCCAATCGGCGGCGCCGACATGCCGGTCGTGATCTCGATCTACAACGCCTTCACGGGCCTGGCTGTTGGTCTCGAAGGTTTCGTGCTGCAAAACCCCGCGCTGATGATCGCTGGCATGGTGGTCGGTGCCGCGGGGTTGCTGCTCACGCTGCTGATGGCAAAAGCCATGAACCGCTCGGTCAGCAACGTGCTGTTCGCGAACTTTGGTGCGGCGCCCAGGCACAAGCAAGGCGCCATCAAGGGAAGCATGAAGCCAACCGCACCCGGCGATGCCGGTATCGCCATGCGTTACTCGAGCTCAGTAATCATCGTGCCCGGTTACGGTCTCGCCGTAGCGCAGGGTCAGGGGAAGCTGTATGAGTTCGTCAAGCTGCTGCAAAGCGGCGGCGTGAGCGTGAGGTTTGCCGTTCATCCGGTCGCCGGTCGGATGCCGGGCCAGATGGACGTATTGCTGGCCGAAGCCGGCGTGCCCTACGACATGATCTTCCAGCTCGAAGACATCAACAGTGAATTCGCCAACACTGACATTGCTCTGGTAATCGGTGCCAACGATGTGGTCAATCCAGCAGCGCGCACCGACAGATCATCGCCGATCTATGGCATGCCAATCCTCAATGCCGACCAGGCCAAGCGGGTGTTTGTCGTCAAGCGGGGTGAGGGTAAGGGTTACGCCGGCATCGTCAATGCGCTTTTCTATGCGGACAACTGCAACATGGTCTATGGCGATGCCCAGGCCGTGTTGATCAGCATGATCGAGGCGGTTCGAGGACTGGGTTTGCCGGCAGCGGCCTGACAGCGATGTGAACAGGCGAGCCATTTGATCGCCGACCGGCGCGGCAACTCGTTGAATTGACCGGCGGTGGGCGACGAATTGCTGGTCAACATTCGACCCTGATTCACAACGCTGGACGTCGGGAAACTGGGCTAAGCGACCGCGGCTCCGTGGCTGATATGTTGATTCTTTGGTGATAATTCGATATCTTTCGAATTATGAAATCCAACGAAGTTATCGAGAGCCTGGCTGCGCTGGCGCAGGAGTCCCGTCTTGCGGTGTTTCGCATGCTCGTGAAGCGAGGCCCGGAGGGGTACACCCCGACACAGCTCGGCGAGAAACTCAATGTCTCGTCCCCGACGCTGTCGTTCCACCTGAAGGAATTGCAGCGGGCGGGGCTCGTGGACGTGCGTCGCGACGGTAGGTATCTCTACTACCGTCCCAATTTCGCCCACATGAACCAGCTGATCGGATTTCTGACCGAAAACTGCTGTGTCCTCGCCGACCAGGCCTGCGGCCCGGACTGTGCTCCATCAACCGCTGAAGTTTATGCTACCCGGAGGAAACGCGCATGAAACGCTTTCATATTCATGTATCCGTCGACAATCTGACAAAGAGCATTGGGTATTATTCGACGCTGTTTGGCGCCGAGCCGTCGAGGGTGGAGGCCGATTACGCCAAGTGGATGATCGAGGATCCGCGCATGAATTTCGCCATCTCCACGGGCCGCCAGCCCATCGGTGTCAATCATCTGGGATTCCAGGTCGATTCCGGTGATGAGCTGCGCAGCTTGCACGGGCAACTGGCAGCGGCGGATGCCCGTCTGATTCAGGAGGACGGGCAGGCGTGCTGCTATGCCCGCTCGGATAAGTACTGGGTCACTGATCCGACCGGGATTGCCTGGGAGACCTTCCACACCCTTGGCAACGTCCCCGCGTACGGCGAAGACACGCCCGTATTCAATCACGGGGCTTCGACCACTCCCACGCAAACCGACGCCATCTCTATCAAGTCGGAGTGCTGCGTGCCGACCGCGAAGCGCGAACCCGAAGTGGCCCAGCCTGGCTGTTGCGCGTAGCGATGCCAGTGAAGCAGCCCACCATCCGGCGCAGCCGGGGCGCTGACCTACAGCACGTGCTGGCGCTACTTCAGGACGCCGGGCTCCCGACGGCTGATCTCGCAACCGCAGTGGATGTCCAGTTGTGGGTCATGGAGGTCGACGCATCGGTGATCGGCGTCATCGGTATGCAGCGCTTCGGCGCCTGCGCGTTGCTGCGCTCGCTGGCTGTTTCCCCAGGTCATCGGGGGCGTGGGGTGGGGCAACAGCTTGTTGCGGCCCTCGAGCGCGAGGCGCAAGCCGCTGGCGTGGAGCAGTTCGTGCTCCTGACCGAGACGGCAGAGAAATTCTTTTGCGCCATCGGATACGAAGTCAGTGATCGGCTCTCTATCCCCGCGGAGGTCAGGCGGAGTGCCGAGTTCCGGTCACTGTGTCCGGCCTCCGCCGCCTGTATGACGAAATGGTTGGTTGCCGCGCACGTGGCGACGTCACATGGCTGATCCTGTCCATAACGTCCTGTTCCTGTGCACGGGGAACTCTGCGCGCAGCATCCTCGCCGAGTCCATCCTGAATCGCCTGGGCGGCGGCCGCTTCCGTGGCTTCAGTGCAGGAAGTCATCCCAACGGTCGGGTCAACCCTTATGCAATTGCGCTGCTGACGCAGCTGGGCTTTCCCACCGAAGGCCTGCGCAGCAAGAGTTGGGATGAATTCGCCACCCAGGCCAGTCAGCATTTCGACTTCGTGATTACCGTCTGCGACAACGCCGCGGGTGAGGTGTGCCCCTACTGGCCTGGTCAGCCAATGACCGCTCACTGGGGAATCCCCGACCCGGCGGCGGTCGAAGGAACGGATGTCGATAAGAGCCTGGCGTTTCGGCACGCCTTCAAATCGATGGAGACGAGGATAAAATTATTCCTGAGCCTCCCCATCGCCAGTATCGACAAGATGCGCCTGCAAGAGCGCATGGACGCCATTGGCAGGACTCCGGTCAGTAATGACGATGCACACTGAACGCCTGTCGCGCCGGTTGCTCGCCGAGAGTATTGGGTCCGCGCTGCTCGCCGCCACAGTCGTTGGTTCAGGCGTCATGGCGGAACGCCTTAGCGGCGGTAACATGGCCATTGCGCTGCTGGCTAACACGGGTGCAACCGTCGCTGTGCTGGCGGCGCTAATCGCGCTGCTGGGTCCGGTCAGTGGCGCACACTTCAACCCGGCCGTGTCCATCGTTGAAGCGCTGCGCGGCCGGCTTGGTTGGCGAGATGCAGGCGCGTACGTAGTGCTGCAGATCATCGGGTGTTGCGCCGGAGCGTTGATTGCGCACGCCATGTTCGAGTTGCCCGTCTGGCAGCTCTCCTCCCACATCCGGACCGGGCCCTCGCAATGGCTGGCAGAAGGCGTAGCGACCTTTGGACTTCTCCTCGTGGTGATCGGCCACCGCCGGCCCGAGGACGCGCCGTGGATGGTTGCAGCGTGGATCGCGGCGGCATACTGGTTTACCGCGTCAACGTCGTTCGCAAATCCGGCCATCACGATCGCCCGCTCGCTGACCAACACATTTTCCGGTATCCGACCCGCCGACGTGCCGGCATTTATCGGGGCCCAGTTTGTCGGGGCACTCGCAGCCCTGGCGGTCGCACGAGTGCTGTTTCCTGCAAAGAGGATGACCTTGGTCCCGTCTGCAGCGCAAGGGCCCGTTGAACCAGCCGTAACCCAGAAGTCTGAGGTCCTGAATGTCTGAGCCTGTTGTCCCTGTCACGATCTACCACAACCCAGTGTGTGGAACATCCCGGAACACCCTGGCGCTCATTCGCAACGCCGGCGCCGAACCGACCATTATCGAATACCTGAAGACCCCACCTGATCGGGCGGCGCTCGAGTCCCTGATTCAGCGTATGGGCATTCGTCCAAGGGATCTGCTGCGTCAAAAAGGCACGCCCTATGCAGAACTCGGACTTGGAGCGGATCACTGGACCGACGCTCAGCTGATCGATCAGATGCTGGCGCACCCGATCCTGATTAATCGTCCGATCGTGGTTACGCCGTGGGGCGCCAAACTGTGCCGGCCGTCGGAAGTGGTGCTGGAGGTACTGCCACTGCCACAAAAGGGCCCGTTCGCCAAGGAGGATGGCGCACCGCTGATCGATGCCACGGGTCGGCGGGTTTCCTGATCGCGTCTACCTCGGTGTGCCGGAAACGTGTCATCCCCAGTCTGGGTGTGCCATAAGTGTGCTTTGGTGAGACTGGGGTCGAGCCTGGCAAGCGCCGCAAGCGATTATTTTATAAGCACGTAGAAATGCCTGGTTTTCCGTTCGAACCAGGTGGCCGGCGGTTCGACGACAGCGCCGCGCAGCGGCGATGGCGGTCGCCCGCAGGGCGAGCCGAGTGTCAGCCAGGCCGAGGGGCCGCAGGCTCCGAAGCATAGCGCAGCCCCGGCGCTGAACGCCCGAAGGGCGGCCCCGTAGGGGTGAGCGCGCAGCGCGAAAAATCCGCCCGGGCGCGCAATGAAATCAAGGTTTGCGATGCCAACAATTGCCGGAGCCCGAGCACCGGATTTTTAATGGCACAAACCAGGCGGGTTCAGGACACGATACCAAGATATCAACATCGTCGACTTTGGCGAATTGACGTCTGAGCGCTGCCAGGGCCTGCCTAATTAATGACGCTCATCGATATTGCGGGCGAGTTGACGCCAGCGATCGGGCATGGCTGATTCGCCGCTCACCGCCTATGGGCCGGCTTATTTGTTCCAGTTCTTCCGATCCAAAATTATGACCAATGCCGCGAACCCCCAAAGCACGATCATTTCAGTCCAGGCGAGCTTACCCATGAAACCGTCCTCCGGTAATCGTGATTCGTATGTTTATTCCGTCTGCCACGCCAGCAGCCAGACACGCAACTTCCCCGGTACCGCGGTGTTACCGTACCGATAAAATGCCTCGAGGGATCGGAGTTCGCGCTCCGAACCCCCAACCACGAGCTCACTTGGCGGCGGGCGGGTTCCAGGGCGACCAGGACGCCCCGGCCTTCGTCGCAGCCGCGTTCTGCACAAAACCCGCGCAATAGCAGTGCGTGCAAATTTCCGTGTCGCCGGGGTAGAGCTTGCAGCCGTTTACGGCATCGTCGTTGTCGACCTTATTCTTGTTTGGAATGAAGTTGACGCAGACTTTGCATCTCTTATCGCCGTTCGGATGATCCTGAAACTTCAGCGCGGTGCGTACGGCGGTATTCTGCGCTGCAAAGGCGCGCTCGGACACCCCGATGAGAGGAGAAATCGCGAGCGCCGTTACACCGATCTTGATGACTTTTCGACGTGAATGCTTCGCTTGATTGTCCATTGAAATAAACCTCCTAATCGTAAGGATTAACCTTCGAGAGTCGGCCCACATGGCTGGGCGGATTGCTTACTTGTCGTCCATCCGCTTTATTGAAAAGCGAGACAAAGCGGCCGACACGAGAATGCCGCCGCCGAACAAAAATACTGGAATCAACAAATAGCCCGCGTGCATGATATGCATATGTCGCTCCCCGCATTCATTATTATTAACGATCGAAAGACTGCCACGGGGTCGATGGCCTCGCGAAGCCCCGGCCCTGGTGGCGATCCATCCCCGGTCAGACGTCATGAGTGAGCCGAATCAATCGGGAAGATTAAATAAGCTCGCAAATCATTCATTTCACGCGGATTATCCGACAAACGAACATCGGCGCCGGGCCCGAGCGCATCGAGACCTATCACTGCCGCGGTCGCGGAATCAAAGCCCAATCGCTATGCTTCCATTGCTGCCCACCGCAGCACAAAGCACCGGGTGGCGATCCGATGATACGAAGAGATGTTAGCGAAGTACGTCGTTACAACGGCGTTACGAAGTTCCTGCATTGGTTGATCGCCGTGCTCATCGCGCTGCAGCTCGGGATTGGCGAGATAATGCCGGAGATCCACAAAAACACCCACCCGGAGGGCCTAATTTCTTGGCATATCTCGGTCGGCGCCCTTATCCTGGCATGCGTCGCTGCTCGGGTAGTATGGCGCCTTGCACCCCCGCCGATCGGTATCGAGAGCGATCGCGACTGGACGCGACGCCTCGCGTCCGCAGCGCACGTTCTCTTGTACGTCCTCATGATGCTGGTCCCGATTTTGGGATGGGCGAATGCGAGTTCCAGAGACTGGCGCGTGGGGATTGGGCCGCTGCATCTGCCAAGCCTGCTGCCAGCGGGCTCACGGCTTGGGCACGAACTCGGCGATGTCCACGGGGATCTCGCGGTTGTGCTTGGCGTCTTGATCGGCTTGCATGTACTGGCGGGGTTGTATCATCATTTTGTGCGCCGGGATGACACGTTGCTGCGAATTATGTGAATGATCGAGGCTGGAAGCTTTACAACACATGATCATGACCTCGCTGTCAACGGCAGCGATGCTTTAGCGCAAATTAGGGACTCCGTAATGCTTCACGCTGGGGCGCATCGCCGCTAATTCTGGTGCAGGCGCCAGGAAAATCCGACATTTATTTCCCGAGGCCGCCAGTTCACGGTCCGCAGGAGTGTTTGCAGTGGAGTTTGATCCATCGAACCAAACTGGTTGCAACATTCATTGGCTCTGTCGGTGATGTTGGTTGCGTCGATCCACAGCGACAATTCCCCATGCGCGAGACTCAGCGTTCTTGAAATCCGCGCGTTGGCGCTTAAATAATCGGGCCAACGCCCCGAATTTCGTGGACCAAGGACGATCGGCGGCACCGTTGGGGGGGTTGCTGCAATTAACGCTACTGGCGTTCGCGGCCATCCGCTGTGCCAATCAAGGGCCGCGGACGCTGCGGTACGCTTGTGTTGCCATGCAAGCCCTAAGCTCGCGGCATGCGTCTGGTCCCAACTGCGGGGCACGTCGGCACCGTTAAGATCGTCCGTCGTGCGGGAAACCGCAACGCTCGACCAGCCCTCGAGTGTTGATCCGAACGATCGGCGAGCGCTCAACTCCACCCCGGCGGTCTCCGCGTCGTTCGGCGCGATTCGAACCCGGTCGGGCTCCAGTTCGGGCACTAGAGACACCGAGTTGAGGCTATTGTCGAAATACGGGCTGATCGAGGTCCAGTGATTGCGGTACGCCTCCAGTCGCCACCGAATTCCGTCCACACGGTCGTAACTAGCGCCGCCAATTAGATGGGTCGCCCGGCTGGCCGGGTCCGGTGTCGTTTGATTCTCCTCGGAACGCCACTCATCGGGCCGCTGCGCTTGTGTGAATTCGCCCCATGATCCATACAGATGCCAATTAGGGGCCGGATCATAACGCGCATTGAACCGTGGGCTTCCCTGTACGTGCGCACCGTATCCGCTATAATCCTCGCGGTCGGCGCGAGCGCCAGCTTCGGCCTCGAACGACGGCCAACGCCAATGCATCGAGGCGTACACGCTTTGAGTGAGCCATCGGGGTTGTTGATTGGAATTTATTGAAACAACGGGGGGCGTGTCGAACGCGCTTATAACGACATCGCTGAAGGTTTCGCGGCTCGCGTAGTTCAGTTGCGCGCTCTGTTGCCCGATCTCGGCGCCCACGTTGATGGTTGCTGTTTCGGATGGCACGATAACCCAATCGGTACGCAGCGTGCCTCCTGACACGGCGCGCTGATCCGAAAGTTGACCGATCGCAATGCTGGGAAGAATGAGCGTACCATCGCGCTCGAGATGTTCCTCGGTCGAAGTGAGCGAGGTACGCGCACGAACCTCGCCGCTCGGCGCCCAATCCCACGCGACCCACGCGTTCAGATCGCGGGATTTGGCTTGAGATTTTTCCTCGCTCGGCTCCCCGCCGACATGCGCCTGGTCGTCAGAGAGCAGCCACCCGATCGTCAATGCGGATGCCGCATTGGCCTGCCAGCGAACGCGCGCGACGGAATCGTAGAATACGGGCGATCCAAAACTCGCATCGATAGGCAGGAATTGGGACCCATCGGTGCTGTGCCGAAAGGTGAACAGCCATTCAATGGGCCATCGCTCGGCACGCCCGACTGTTGAGACTTCTGCGGTTTCGCGGCTCGCACCAATTTGATAATCGGAGCCGGAATCGATCGATCGGGGCGCAAGATCGATGAGGCCTGCGGAGCGCGTGCCGAACTCGACCGGGTAGCCGCCAGTGTATACGCTCATGCGATTAATGGAGTTGGGATCAATGGCGCTGATCAGGCTCTGGAAATTCCTGAAGTGGAACGGATCCGCGAGCGTTATGCCGTCGAATTGCACCAGTACATCGTCGAGAAAAGCACCACGGATATAGGGCTGCGAGGAAACATTGGTCGCAATGCCGGGAGTCGTTCGCAACGCACGCAGCGCATCGTCCGAAGCGCCAGGATATTGGGCGATGTCGGAGTCGGCGACGGTATAGGGTTCCCCGAGCGCTGTCCCGCTGAATCCATATCGACTCGCGAATACCGCCATTTCTTCCAGCTGTGCCGTCGCTGGTGAGGCGGGTGCCGCGGGCGGAGCCATCGCGCCAACATTGGCCGCCTTAGACGCTCGCGCCGCGCGGGCGACGATGAAGTGGCCGGGGGCGGTTTTTCGCAGCTCCAATCCCAGCGACGCGAGCGCCTCGACCGCTCGCGAGAAGGGATCAGATCCATGCAGCGGCGTCAAAACCCCGAGTCCCTCCGGCACGAGGTCCGAACTGTAGAGTACGTCGACGCCGGTTGCGCTGAGATCGCGCAGCAGATCGGGCACGGTGAGGTGGCTCAGCGCGCCCGGCTGGGCCGCGGCCGAGATCCTGGAGGCAACCAGCAGCGCAGCGCAAAGCAGGATACTGCGCCATTGAACCAAGGCCACCGGTCAAGCCGTCTTCGGGACGGAGGTCCGACTCATGGACTCGAGTGTACCCGGACGGCCCCCGCTTGTATCTCGTAAGTCAGTGAGGTGGTTTGAAGCACCGTCGACAGGGATTCCTGGATCCCGCGACCTTGAACAGAGCCGTGCAGGATGGTGCGACGGGCAATCTGCTCCGCCCGCGGGTCCGCAAACTGGAGCTGTCGGCCCAATTCGCGGCTGGCCCAATGCAGGAACTCGAAAAGCGACCGGCCATCGGTATTGAATTCCGGCGCCAATGACGCGACCCAGGCCCAATCAGTGCCATAGGGATCGAAGTTCCGTCTCGAAACGGTGCCTTGCGACCCCGCGGTGAGTTCTGTGCCCTGTCCGGCAATCACGGCATTCGCGCCGACCCCCAACCGAATCCGGCCTTCACGGACACGAATGCGCACTGAGCTGCCATCACTCATCACTTCGTATGCGGTCCCGAGATGCTCGATAAGTCCGGCGGACGTCATCAGCTGAAGTCCTCCAGCGCCCGCCGGCGCCGGCGGCGTGTCCATGTAGATCAAGCCCTGCTGCAACGTCAATCGCGACTGGCTCGACATTTCGATGGCGGTGCCCGCTGCGATCCTCAGCGTCCCACCGCCGGCAAGGGACACGAGGGCGGGAGCCTGCGTCACGATCGTATCCCCAACCCGAAGTGCATCCCCGACACTCAGCGCTCGGTGACGCACGATCGCCCAGTGCACCTCGATGCTGCCGGCGCGCAGACGCGCCAGCGTCCCGACCACCGCGGGGTCGCTCCCGAACCGCATGACGACTCCGAGCACGATCAGCCCGGCGACGCCGGCAGCCGCCGCCAGCGCCCCGATCCACCAGCGCCGCCCGCGATCCAACCGAGCGGGTACCCGCTCGGCCGCGGACCGCCACTCACGACTTGTCGCCGCCTTGATGCGGTCGAGCGCCGCATGATCGAGCGGCGCCGTCTCCAAGCCTTTGCGCAGCAATTCCTCGAGCGCCGCGTCCGGCTCTGAATTCGGTTCCGGTGGCGTGGGGTCATTCATTGCGGCTCACCATGCCGATGCGCCGGCGAGGCCCCATCCGCTTTTTCGCGCCAGGCCTTGCGGAATGCCTCCCGGGCGCGCGCAAGCAGCGATTGAGCAGCGATCGGCGTGACGTCGAGCAGCTTCGCGATGTCATCGACCGCCAGACCGTCGCCGTATTTTGCCTCCAGCGCAACCGCAAACTGTCTCGGCAAACCATCTAGCACGTGCACAATCGCCGCTCGGCGCATATTCGCCTCCAACTCGCCTGGAGGCTCGCTCGGCTCCGGGACTCTGAGCTGAAGCACCGCGGCAGACACCGACTCGGCGGAATCGAGACTTTCGTGGACCGGACGCCGAGCCACCTTTCGATGCACATCGGCGAGTTCGTGGCGGCAAATCTCGGTGACCCAGGTCAGCAGGGCCGCATCCCCGCGGTAGCTCTCCAGGTGGCGCAGGGCTTTAATTAGTGTGTTTTGCACGATGTCTTCCAAACTGGCGAAATCCAATCCCGATCGACGCGCGGCGAACGCCGTCAGGCGCGATGCGCAATTTGCAAAGAATTCATCGAAGGCGCGCTGCTCGCCCGCTCGCATTCTTGCAACCAACTGGCGGTCTGCCTCATACACCCTGCCACATCCTTGAGATCGGTTGAACAGGGCTAGCAGCTTAGACGTCCGGTGCGGTCCCAATCAACCGCAACGGCAAAGGGTGTTTTGCGCTTTCTTCTTACTTCTTACCGATTGATTCGCCCCACACGCGACGTCTGACGTGGCATGCACACCCACCAAGATTCGATGCGGCCGCAAGGATTGGCCATGGCGCACGCCAGCTGGCCAGGGCATCGTGCGGCAACGCGAATGATTCTTGAGGCAATACCAGCGCCTCTAGAGGGCGGGTCAGCTATTGTTGTCTGATGGAAAACCAATTCGATCATGGTTGATGTCGTAGCTTGGATTGTCCGCTTCGGCCCGAATCGCGCATCGCGTCATCTGATTTATGACGGCAGATCCGGAACGTCAAACGCGATGAGTGCATCAAATGAACTCTGGTGATGTCATGTTCGCAATCAGTCTCGCTGGCATTGCATTATCGCTGTTATCTTTATGCCGGAAATAAACCAACTGATGTGCCTTCAAAGCCGCGTGCGAATCGTTTCGATTGGCATGTCAACGATGCTTGAACCTTCTGCCGTCCCGACGCTCTACAAGAACTCATGTCTGCTGTGCGCACCGCGTAAGGGATGGTTTTTTGCCTCGTCGAACTTTTAAGGCTCTCTTCGCTCTCGCCTGTGTTTTTTGCATCATTCCCGGTTATGCGGAGACGCCGCTCGATCCAGCGGCCTTTCGGGGTCGCGTTTTATACGTGGATTTCTGGGCATCGTGGTGCACACCGTGCCGGCAATCCTTCCCGTGGATGCAGTCCCTGAAGGATTCTTACGAGCGCGAAGGACTCAGTGTGGTCGCCGTCAATCTGGATCAGAACCGGGATGATGCGGAGAAATTCCTGGCGCAATTTCATCCGAATTTTGAAATTCGATTTGATCCGCAGGGAGCACTTGCCGAGCGCTTCAAGGTCCAGGGCATGCCCAGCAGCGTCATCATCGACCGGCACGGCGTGGTGCGCTACGCACATATCGGCTTTCAGGCTGGGGATCAGGCGATGTACGAGGCGCAATTACGCGAAGTGTTGGCGGAGAAATGAGCTACGGCGAGGGACCTACCGATGGGACTTAGGCAATTGAATATGTTGTTTCTGCTGGCCGCGGCGACGATCGCCGGTGGCTGTTCTTCGCTGGGTGTCAAGCCCTGGGAGCGGGACATCCTCGCACGTGAGGAGATGCAGCTGGGCTCCGATCCGCTGGATGCGGCGATTGACGATCACCTGTACTTCAGTAAAGAGGCCTCGTCGGGCGGACGCTCGTTCGCGGGCGGGGGTTGCGGATGCAACTGAAACCCAAGACCCCACCGCCCATGGGCGCTAGCACGCGGCGCCGATTGATTGCCGCCAGCTGCGCCCTGCTCGGATCCGCCGTGGCGCGCAGTCAGGATGGTAGTCCGGCCCCTGCCGGTAGTGGGCTGCTCGATGACTGGTCCGTCGACACTGCCCTGGCGTATTACCACGAGCAAGGCCGCATCCAGGCCATCGAACCCATCGTCAATGCGAGCAAGGCTTTCAGCGACGGCGAAGCACTGTCCCTGAATGCGACGTTTGACAGCCTGTCGGGAAGCAGCCCCAATGGGGCGCTGACCGGCAGGGCGCCGCAGACCTTTGCATCGCCGTCCGGAACGAGCCTCACCGGGAAGCGCACCTATACGACCCCAGCGGGTGAGTTGCCGGTCGATCCGAAATACCACGATCAGCGCCTCGCGGTGGGCGGTGACTGGACCGTGCCCCTGACCCGCGTCACACAGCTGAGCGCGGGCGGCAAGCTGTCCGAAGAACATGATTTCCTCTCGGCCACGGTGAATGCGACGATCGCACATGATTTCAACGAGAAGAACACAACGGTGTCGTTCGGCATCAGCGATGAATACGACTCGATCAAGCCGATCGGCGGCGCCCCGGTGGCGGGAAGCGCCTATTCGCTGTTCGACAAGGCCGGCAACAAGGCCAAGGACGGCGTTGGGATATTGGTTGGCATGACTCAGGTGATGACGCGAAACTGGCTTACCGAGTTCAACGTGTCGGTGGATCGCTTCACCGGATACCTGAATGATCCGTACAAGATCATCTCGGTTGTTGACACGGCCGGCAACACGACCGGCTACGTGTATGAGAGCCGGCCGGATCAGCGCATCCGCAAGAGCGCTTACTGGGAAAACCGGGTCACGTGGACCAATCAGGTGTCTACTGCCCTGTCGCTGCGCGCGATGGCCGATGACTGGGGCGTGCGATCCGACACTGCGCAGCTGCACCTGCACCTATCCTTTTCGGACCGTGATCGCTATATCGAACCGTCGCTTCGCTGGTACCGCCAGACGGCCGCCGAATTTTACACGCCATGGGCCCTCGGCACCGAGAAGCCGGCCAGCAGTTATGAGTCGTCAGATTCGCGCCTCGCTGCTTTTCACGCGCTGACCTATGGGCTGAAATACGCCCAGATGCTAGCCGGTCACGACGGTCATGCCGGTGCAGAATTCAGCATCCGCGCAGAGTACTATCAGCAGAACTTCGATAACCAGATGGCGGCGCCAGGCGCGCTACAGGGGCTGGACCTGTATCCGAGCTTGAAGGCGTTCCTGGTGCAGGTCGGGTGGCGGTTTTGATCATTCAATAAAAGCAGCAGCGTGGCCCCGTGGCAATCAAGGCAGGCGATGAATCGGATGAGCCGCTGAACATCGAGCCGCGGGGCGAGCATCTGCTCGCGGTCACCTTCAAGGCCATGGCGAGCCCATGTGAAGTGCTGTTGCCTTTGATGGAGCACCGCGCGGCGGCGTCGATCGGTGCCATTGCTGCCGCGGAGGCGTTGCGCGTCGAAAAGAAATACAGCCGCTACCGCGATGACAGCGTCACTGCACGGATCCACGCCCATCGAGGCGCAAGCATTGAAGTCGACGATGAGACCGCATCGCTTATTGATTTCGCGAGACAGTGCTTCGAGCTCAGCGAGGGCCTGTTCGATATCACGTCCGGCATATTGCGCCGCGCCTGGACCTTTGATGGATCTGATCGCATCCCGGATGCCGCAGCTGTCGAGCGTTTGCTGCCTCTCGTGGGCTTTGACAAAGTGAAGTGGCAGTCGCCGCAGCTGTTGCTGCCCGCGGGCATGGAACTGGATTTTGGCGGCATTGGCAAGGAGTACGCGGTTGACCGCGCTTTCGATCTGCTGGCGGCAATAGACGCCAGCCCCTTTTTGGTCAATTTTGGCGGCGACCTGCGGGCCAATCGCCCGCCATCACACGCACCCTGGCAAGTAGGTATCGAGCGCCCGGATACCGATCGGGAAGCAACGCTGGTACTGGAGCTCAAGCGCGGAGGGCTTGCGACCAGTGGCGATTCGCGACGATTCCTGAAGAAAAATGGCATCCGGTACGGGCATATCCTGAACCCGCGAACGGGCTGGCCGGTTGTCAATGCACCCCGGTCAGTTACCGTGGCCGCGAGCAGCTGCACGGAAGCCGGATTGTTGTCGACGATGGCCCTGCTGCAAGGCGAAGGCGCCGGGACATTTCTGCGCGAACTGGGCGTTCGCCATTGGATACTGTCATGACGGTGAACAGGCGCCAAGCGAACCAAAGAATTTTAACGACAGCTCTATGGCGCCCAGGCAGACGCTGCGCGCTCTTCCCCTCGGACTCGGATTGCCAGAGGGGGCCGTATCCGGGAATATGGCGATCGACAATTATTGGAGGAGACCGTGGCTCGACGTTTTGTCGACTTATCCATCTACCTTGAAAATGATGTCGTAAGCGACCCGCCGCTCTCGTCGACACGGGAGCCATAAGTATGTGTAGATTTCAGGTTTGATGGGGGACCGGATGCATCGAACGCCGCGGGGCGGGCGTCCGCCCCGGATCTGTTAACGGTATCATGATCCCGCAAAGGTGGGAACTTTTAGGTTGTTGACCGATTGGGAGCATTCCATGCCATACACAACGTTTTGTCACCGGTCCGCGCGCTCAGGCTTGGCTACCGTTCTATGGCTTGGCTGGGCAGCCACAGCATTCGGGGCGGATACCTATGGCGGCGGCGTCCTGAGCATGCCTTCGCTTGCAATCGGCAGTGCGACTTATTCGAATGTGGTGGTCAACGTCGGCAGGATTATCAGCGGCCCCACGGGCTCAGCCGCCGATGGCATCGTGGACAGCTACAATCCTGGCACCAACCAGCTAACCGTGCAGAGCGTGAACGTTGGGGGAGCCACGTATCACAATGTCGTTGTCACTGTGGCGGGTCTTGTCTCGATCGGTGGCGTGACCGGCGCGGATACCTATAACGGCGCCAATCTGGATATTTCATACGTCCAGTTGTACGGCACCATCTACAAGGATGTGGTGGTTTCCGAGACGCTCAGTGATGTCATCGGTGTGGCGGGTGGAATGCCAACCGATGTTCCAGACACCTACAGTCTGGTGCTCAACGAACTTGCCATTCCCGCCGTGCAGGTCGGCAACCATGTCTATACCAATGTGATCGTCACGGTGGGCAATCTGGTGTCGGTTGGCGGTGAGGTTACCAGTGAAGCGGAAACCAGCCTTTATTCCTTCACCGGAGGCCTGGACGGCGGAAGTCCCGGACCGTTGACTTTCAGCGGCGGCACCTATTACGGGACGTCCACCTATGGCGGCAAGTACAGCTACGGCACGGTCTTTTCGGTCACGCCGGACGGTATCGAGACGGTACTGCACGCGTTCACCGGATCCAACGGCACCAAAAGCAGTGTTGACGGCGCAAACCCTTACGGCGGTGTGACGCTGGGCATTGATGGCAACTTGTATGGAACGACATTCTCGGGCGGCCAGTACGGCGTCGGCAGCGTCTACAAGATCACGCCGACCGGCGCGGAGACGACGCTGTATTCCTTCACCGGGGACGGTGGCGTCACGGGCAGCACCGACGGCGGGTATCCGGTCGCAGGGCTGGTCCAGGGTAAGGACGGCAATTTCTACGGGACGACTGAAGGCGGCGGCGCGAACCAGCAAGGCACGGTTTTCAAGGTCACCCCGGCCGGCGCAGAAACGCTGGTCTACGCGTTCGGTGCCAGCCGCACGGATGCCGCAGGCCCGCAGGCCGCCCTGATTCTGGGCAGCGACGGCAATTTGTATGGTACGACGCTGGGGGGCGGCGAGCACGGACAAGGTACGGTTTTCCGGGTCACCCCGGCCGGCGCGGAGACCGTGCTGTATTCGTTCACGGGATCCACAGGAAACAATGGTCCCCCGGATGGCGAGCAGCCGACAGCGGCGCTCGTCCAGGGCCCCGATGGCAATTTCTATGGTACGACCAACGCGGGTGGCGCGAACCAGTACGGTACCGCTTTCAAGCTCACGCCAGCCGGCACCGAGACGTGGGTGTATTCATTCAGCGGCGACAACGGGCTCTTCAATGGAACGAACGCCGTAGACGGCGCGCAACCACAGATAGGCCTGACCCAGGGCAACGACGGTAATTTCTACGGAACGACGATCCAGGGCGGTGCCTACTCCAAGGGCACCGTCTTCAAGATCACGCCCACTGGGATCGAGTCGATGTTGTATTCCTTCAGTGGCTGCGTACCCAATGGAGGTTGCGGCATCAGCGGCAGTACTGACGGAGCGCTGCCGCAGTCGGTTCTGGTGCAGGCCATTGATGGCAGTCTCTTCGGAACCGCCAGTGCCGGCGGTGCAAACGGCGTGGGAACGGTTTTCAATCTCAAGAATGTCGAACTCGCCCAATAGGTTCCCGGGTCGGCGTTGCCATTTATCGTGAGTGTCGTCGAAAAGCGGAATTGCCCGTCCTGCCGCCAATGATTGGATGCCGATGGCCGCGTCGCGCAGACCGACGGTGTCACCATGTCGGATTCCGCGCGGCGGGCACAGTGCGGGGATGATGATCGGCGCGAACGATTTATTCAGATTCACGGCGCGGCTAGCGAAGCTGGGATCAGTTGAGTTTCGCTAGTTGAGTGCCTGAGGCCGAAAATCCCGGGCCTCTTGTGGGTGAGTGATGAATCCGGGACAAAGGAGCTGCCCACACCCCGGATGCCGGATTCTGGTAACTCAAATCACCGTCGTGACTGCTGCGCCGCTGAATCCTGGAAACTCTACGCCAACGAGCGATGAAGCCCCGCGGAGCGATCGCACCCGCGTACAACATTTTCGGTCGCTCGGAAAAGAGATCCGCTAATATGGATGCTGAATCCGCACTGACCGGCAACCCGGGTGACGGGCGAGCGCTGGTGCCCATGGAATAGCGGAAGGGGAATTGCGTGAGGGCATTTTGTGCTTCTGCACAAGGGATTGTCTGTGCGCTGCTGGCGATCGTCGCCTGGGCGGGGATTGCACACGCAGGCGCCGCCCGCGACGTCGTTGCCGTCGATCTTGCTGCGGAAATCGACAACGTATTCGGCATACCGGAACGTTTCGCGGTTGAGGTTCCATACAACGCCGGAGTTCTGACGCACGGCACCTGGACCGCGGCGGGCAATACACGCACCTGGCGCTGGGAAGTGCAGGTACCCGGAGCCGTATCGCTGTCGTTTCACGCCGGTCACGCAACCCTGCCGGCGGGCGCCGTGCTCAGTGTCACCGGCGGGGGCGCCGAATACAGCTATGGGCCCGCGAGCGTCCATAATGGTGAACTATGGAGCCGCATCGCGCACGGTGACACGCTGACATTCACGGTAACCGTAAATGCGTCCGACGCCGGCGCGGTGGTGCTCGACATCGTCGGTCTGCAGGCGGGCTTTCGCAGCCTGGGCGGGAAGGGGCCGAATCATCCGCACTACGACGAACTGGTAGGAGAACCGCAGTCGAGCGGCACCACCACGAGCTGCGTCGAGAACTACGAGTGCCACTTGACGTCGGGAGACCTGGGTCCGGGACAAGCGAGCGTGATGCTCGTGATCGCGAATATCGGCGAGTGCAGCGGTGTGCTGCTGAATGACGTCCCGGGCGATGGCACGCCGTACGTCCTGACGGCTCGGCACTGCGAGAATGGCAGTTCGGATGGCGGTGATCCGGGTGCGGCTGCGGGCGTCACCGCCTACTTTGATGTCACGACGCCGTGTGGTCAGGCATTGGGAACGGTCTATAACCCGGGGGCCGCCGCGATTAGCGGTGCCGCCACGCAGGTCGAGCAGCAGGATGCCTGGCTTATTCGCTTTGACGGGACATTGCCGGTTACCGACGCCTATTTCGCGGGATGGGACGCTACCGGCGCCGATTTCGCTGGTGGCTACACCGGGCACTACGCTTTGGCCAATCCGCGTCAGTACACCGGGTGGTACGGCCAGGCCTATTTTGCCACGGTGCCGGCGGCGACGTTGGGTGTCCTTTACACGTCCACTTTCTGGGAGCTCGTCAATCAGGTCGGCAGCATTGCGCCCGGTGCTTCGGGCAGCGGCGTGTTCGATGCCAATGACCGGTTCGTAGGCACAATCGTGCGCGGTGTTTCGCAAGGGACGCAGCCCAACAGTCCGGGCGTGTGCCCACTCGCCACACCGCCTGAGCCAGGGCCGACTACCGCCACTGCATACGCCACGGCACTGTCCGGAATCTTCAACTCGACCGCCGACCCGGAGAGTACGACCGGAAGTGTAACGCTGCGTACAGTCCTTGACCCACAAGATAGCGGAACGCTGATCCTGAACGGCAAGTGGATGCCGCCGCAGTTCTCGGCCAACAGTTCCAGCGCTGCGACCGGATCGCTGGTGACGCTGATCTGGAGTGCCCCGGGCACGACCAGCTGCATGGCGAGTGGGGGGCAAGCCGGTGATGGCTGGAGCGGTACGCTGAACACGAGCGGGAGCGTTACGGGCACTGAGTACACCGCTGGTATGGTGACCTACATTCTCACGTGCTATCGGGGTGCGTACAAGTCGAGCGCGCAGGTCACGGTCAACTGGACGCTCGCGGCTCCTGCCGTGACCCTGCAAGTGCCGTCTGGCTCCAATGGCTTCATCGGCGTTCCGGTCAAGCTGACTTGGGTCTCTAGCGTCGTGCCCTGCACGGCGGCCGGGGGCGCTGCTGGCGATGGGTGGTCCGGCGCAATTGCGCCGCGCGGCACAAAAACCGTCACCGAATCGACAGCAGGGACGTACACGTACCTGATCTCCTGTGGCTCGGGTTCGCGCGCGGCAAGTGCGCAAGCGCAATTAGCAGTCGTTGCTGTAGCAGCAAATCTGCAGGATGGGGGCGTGACCTCGGCGAATATCGGCGTCCCGGTTACCCTGACCGGATCCGGTGCGGGAACCGTCTGCATAACGAGTGGGGGTGCCATTGGCGATGGCTGGGCAAACAACACGTTAAATCCGCTTGGCCAAAGTTACGTGATCAGCGAATCAACGCCGGGAACCTACACCTTTACCCTTACGTGCGCTGCCAACGGCGTATCGGCATCCTCCAGCGTGATGATCAGTTTCAGCAACGGTCCTCCCGCCGCAACGATAAGCGTGATCCCGGAATCACCGACGGTCGGCGTAACAGTTGTGAATGTGTCCTGGGTGGCGAGCACCGCGCCATGCACATACGCGATCAGCGGATACAATAACTATACGTCGGGCACCTTTGGCTATACTGGGTCTTACGCCGACGGAGAGCGCGTCATCGGCCCGTATACCTATTCCATTACCTGCGGCACCGGCAGCAATACCGTCAGCGCTTCAAAAATCATTTACTGGGGCGGCACCCCCCAGCTGACATTCGCGCCGGAAAATTCGCCGCTCGTTCTCGGCACGCCCGGAGCAGAACTGGTTTGGACGGGTAACGTGGCTCCGTGCGTTGCGAGTGGTGGCCAAGCGGGCGACGGATGGACCGGCACGTCGTTGCCAGCCACCGCGTACGGCTGGCCGGTAACGGAGACCGCAGTGGGTACCTACTCATACACACTCAACTGCGGCACCGGCAGCGTGACCGCCCAGGCACAAACGACGCTCACCATTAGTCCGGGACCGGCATTTGCGACCCTGACCGCGAGCGCCACGAACGCGTCGGAGAGCGGCACGCCGGTGACGTTGACGTGGAACTCGAATACATCGCCTTGCCTGCAGAGCGGCCCAACGAGCCCACTCGGTGGCGAATTGGCTGGTAGTAACGGTTCGTGGGGCTATTCATCGTCAAATTCGGGAAGCACAATGGTCGGCGAGAATATTCCCGTTACCGCTACCTATGGCATTCAGTGTGGCAATGGACCGACGACAAGCGCAGCTGCCCAGGTGACGATTGCGTTTACCGGACCGGAGCCGCCAACGATAACGACGTCGAACACTGGGCCCAATGTCGGGCAAGCTATTACGCTGACCTGGGCATCGGCGGACGGCAGTCCCTGCACCGGAACTGATGGTGCACCGGGAGATGGCTGGGCCGTCGCGCGGCCCGCTTCGGGTAGCGCGCAGATCATCGAAGTAAATAACGGGCTTTATGATTATTCTGTCACGTGCGGTATAGCGTGGAAAACGTCTTCGCGCGGAGTCGAATACTCTCCACTGTTTAACCTGCCGGCGTCGGAGTTGCCACGCTACGCCGCTGGTCAGCTGATGATCCCCGCGCTGGTGATCGGCGCCGCGAGCTATTCCGAAGTAACTGTTCCGGTCATCGGCATCGTCAGCGGCCCGACGGGCACACAGAGCGGCAACGTGCCCAGCTATAACCCGGCGAACGGGCGGCTGACCGTTCCCGTGGTCATGGTCGGGACGACACCCTACAATAACGTCGTCGTCATCTCCGGGAGTGGGGTCTCGATTGCCAGTGTGACCGGAGCGGATACCTACAACGCGGCCAATAATCAGTTAGCGATTCCATCGGTTCAGGTTGCAGGTGGTTTGACGTACAACAATGTGATTATTACCGTTGGAAGTATCGTCAGCATAGGCAACGGCCTGCCAGTCGCAGCGAATGATCAATACACTCCGGCAACCAATCAACTACTGATTCCCGCCGTCCAGGTAGCTGATAGCGTCTATACCAACGTGGTCGTCACGGTTGGAAATCTGGTGTCCATTGGGCCCTGAGAATCGCCGGCATCAGGGTTCGCTTGCTGCATGGTACCGTCGGCATTGAAGACATACATGTGGAAGGGGAAAGGCGCGTTGGGATCCTGAACAAGCCACGCTCCCACGAGGGGGTTTGGAATGCTGCTTGTGATCAACGGCGTCGCGCAGCCGAGCAGTCCTATCGCCGTAGCGACCGAGAGACTGGCTGCAAGAAATCGGTCCTTCGTCATCATGTAAATCCTGCCTCCAAAATACTCTGCGTTGGAGGCGTGATCCGACCGCGAAACCTACGGGGTGACTCGCGATGGCGGCCGCTTCACGCAGTTAGGCTGCCTTCCGCTGCCTCGAGGCGCGGGCGCAACGAGAAATCCTATTGCTCAGGGCGCCGAAGATCGCAGCCAGGTTGTCCATGCTCGGATTGCCCTTTGGCGAGAGCATGCGATGCAGGCTCTTGCTCGAAACGTCGGTCAATTTTGCCAGACTCTCAAATCCCAACGTTGCATTGACGAGGTCGCGCAGGATTACCCGCGTCATTGTCGCCTCCCCACTGATGAGAAGCGCCGTCGCCTCGTCGAGAAGATCCTTAGCGAAGGCCGGATTACGCTTAACCCTCGCGGCAACTGTCTTTTTGAATTCTCGCGTCAGTGCCATTTCGATTGACTCTTCGGTCGCTTGCTCCGGATCTTCGCCCGGGCCCCAATCGATCACATATTCGCCAATACCTGAAAATCACTTCACGTTCGATGTATTGCCGAGCTATATGCGCCGCCCGGCGGTGACGAGCTTCGCCGCCGCGTGAACATCCAGGCCACTGAACCAGTCTGCGTAAGGGCATGACCCATCCTGGCGAATGTATTCTTCAACCCGGATGTTCGTTATCAAATGGTAACGTATACGTTACTTTTTGGCACACCCCCATCCGACGTCCGGAAAAGCTGAAGCGCAGAGACGCTGCATTGTGGTTGAACAGGCGCGTCAGGGTTCGTCAGGCCCGCCAATATGCCGGAAAACTGTCATCCCCAGTCTGGGTGTGCGATAACTGTGTCTTGGTGAGACTGGGGTCGAGCCTGGCAAGCGCCGCAAGCGATTATTTTATAAGCACGTAGAAATGCCTGGTTTTCCGTTCGAACCAGGTGGTCGGCGGTTCGATTCTCTCCAGCCACCAATTAATTCAATAAGTTAGGATGCCGACATGCGCCGGATCCCGACCATCTGGTTTTTTTATGGCACGGGGCAGATTGGCTCGCTCCATTTGAAGGAGGGAGGGGCAACCCGAGCGATCGTAACGGCAGCCGGGCGGTGATCGCGATTCGGAATTAGCCGGATTTTTAGGCGGATCCGCACCAACAATTGCCCAGCCGTTTCCCTGGAAATATCAGTAAACTTCACACCGTAGGCTTCGCTGCGGTGATCATGAATCATGCGAGGCTATTTTTGGGAACTGCTCCCGGGAGAATGATCGGTGCAATACAGCCTTTTCCTGCGCCAGTGTGCGCAACGCCTGATGACTGCCCTGATGCTGTCCGGAGCTGCTGCCGCGAGCTATGGCGCGGATTCCTACGACCCCCTCCACAATCAACTGACCATTCCGGCGATCACGATTGGCGGCGCAACCTATTCGAACATGGTGGTCACGGTTGGCGGCATCCTCAGCGGCCCTGCCGGCACGATGGCTAATGGCGTCGTGGACACTTACGATCCGGCCACCAAGCAGTTGACTGTCCCCGCTGTTACCGTGCTGAACGGGGCGACTTATTACAACGTCGTCGCCACCGTTACCGCGCTCAACTCGATCGGCGGCGCCGTGGGGGCCGATGTCTACGATGGCACCCATCTGACCATACCAACCGTGCAGGTGGGCGGGGCGGTCTACGAGAACGTGGTGATTGTCATCGACAGGATCGTCAGCGCGGTCGGCGGCATGCCGGTCAATGCGCTGGATCAATACAGTATCGGCTCCAATCAGCTGATGGTCTCGGCGGCGCTAGACCAGGTGAACAGCAAGGTCTATACCAATGCGATCGTCACCGTGAAGTCAATCGTGTCACAGGGCGGCATTGCCAACAGCAGCCAACTGGTCACGGAACACGCGCTGACGCAGACCGGTCTCGCGATTGGCCTTGCCTCGACAGTGCTTCAGAGCCAGGTGCAGGTTGTGTTTGCATCACAAGGGGGATACCCGACCTGTAGTGCCCTGTCCGGCGGCGGTGGAGTCCGTTCCGGTGCGACCAACGGGCTGGTTACGGTGTATTACGACTCGGCGTGTACCCAGCCGTATGTATCCGCTGACGCCACATTGACGAGCTTCACTACGAATCAGGATTACATAGCCGAGACCGCCACTTATTATGGTCTTACCGGCAACGTGATCGGGACCCTCACCCTCAACGAGGTGTTGGGCGAAACAACCTCCGCCATTGAGGTCAGCGGGCTCGGCATCTTCACACCCGCAACCGGGATACGAATGCCGGTGCAACTGGGCCTCTATTGCACGATCCCCAGTTCGACAGCCACCTCGGCCACGTTGCCCTGTGCGGGCGGCATCGCACAGGATTTCCCGTCGCTTGGCATGGCAGTGGGCGCGGTAACGCCGTTGACGCTCCAGCTCGAGGCCATGGGGCCCGTCACATTCTCGGGGAGCGGTTCGACAGTCGATGCGGGGGCCCTCGGATCACTGACCCTGACCGCCCCAAGCACCACGTCGATGGCCATTACGGGCGGAACTCAGGTCGCGTCCTACTCGACCAGCGGCAGTGCGGCGGCATTCGTGCTGTTTCCGCCGACGCCGACTGGCTGGACACTGACAGACCCGGTAAGCGGCCTGCAGTTGCAGGTTTCCGTGGTCAGCAACACGGTGCGCAACCTGTCATTGACCATCACCAATCCAGCGACCAGTGCAATGCTCGCAACCGGCGCGATCGACCAGTCCGGTACCGGGACCATGACCTGGTCCAACGGCGCGGTCGAGCAGGTGACGAGCTGGACGCTTGGCGGGCCCGTCATCACGGACTGATCGAGGCGGCTGCGGCAGGGGCGGTGCCAGGCGCTCACGGAGCAGCCGATTTCCACGCTTGATCATGCGGACCCTGCGTCTGTTTTCCTTGGACGGCACGCGTCATTGGTGTCGGCTTGCCGGGCTGGATGGTGTCGCGGCTGCGGCGGAAACTGTCAGGCCGCGCACAATCATCGTAAGACCTCGAGATTTGCAGTTGCTGATCCTGTGTCCTCGAACATTCACTGGCTGCCTGGAAACGTCACCGGTGCGAGCTGCGCGAAAAACCCGAGCCCCGCGAGCACCCCGAGGTAATAGACCGCCAACCCGGGACTTGGCTCAGTGGGGATGTCCTTGCCGAACACGCGATAGGCGGCGCCACCGGCCACGAGCAGGAAGATCGGCTGGGAAAAAAATGCCGCGAACAGCACCGCCATGGCCGCGAGGGTAATGCGTTCGGCCTTGTTGAGCGCCGCGATCGCCTGCCCGCCATCGAGTACCCAGACCGGGATCAGGTTCAACACATTGAGCAGCGCCGACAGGCTGGCGAGACCCATCCAGAACTTATCTCCGGTCTCTGCCCACAGCAGGGCGCACACTGCGGCGCCGAGGCAACCGGCCAGCGGGCCGGCGAGGCTCACCGAGGAGCGTGTCCGAACAGAAACCCCGAGCGCGGCCCAGCGCACGTAGGCGCCCAGCCCGGGCAGAAAGACCGGCATGTCGGCGGGAAGCCCCCGGCGCTTGATGTCGATGAAGTGACCCATCTCATGCACCAGGATCAAGAGTGCAAAGCCGATGCCGAACTTGGCGCCATATAGGGCCCAGTAAACTGCCACGAAGGGCCCGAGGCTGAGCAGGAATTTGAACTTGAACAACCCCAGCAGGAAGTTGCCCTTGGCCAACAGGATGAGCAGCGGTGCGAAGGGACCGAACTTGCGGGCCCAGGCGCGCCCCCCGCCGGGCGGGGCGCCCGCGGCCAACGCATCCAGGCGTTTGGTGTTACCGCGAATCCACTCGGCCTGCGCGGAATCCGGCGGCAAAAGCTCGAGCGCCCGCAGCCAGTCGTTTCGTGCCGCAAGGATTTCCCTGGTTTCCTCGTGATGGCGTGCGCTGGCTGCCAGTTGTTCAAGTTGCGCCGCGTGTACCAGGGCATGGCAACTGCTGCACGCCAGGGCACCCGGTGCCAGCGCGGTTTTGCAGCGTGCACACTCCCGGTTCAGGTCAGGAGCGATGGAGGACATGGATCGGCGGGCAGTTTTCTGGCGTCTCAGCCAGGCGTCGCGGGATCAGGATCACGGAGGGGACCCACGATGTTCACGGGTCTGCCGGCGGTGATCCGCCAGGCAATGCGCAGGCCAACAAACAGGATGATCAGGCCGATGATTCCCTGGGCAGGGTGGGAAAGTCCCAGGAACGGGGACGTCAATCCCAGCACGGTCAGCATGCCGACGGCCTGGCCGATGCTCATCTTGGGCTTCGGCGCTTGAACGGCGGTGGGGTCCGCCACCTGCGCTTGCTGCTGTGCGCTATGTTGTTTCCGGTATTGTGACAGGGCAATCGGGACAGCCGCGAGCGATACGGCCATGTAGGTCAATAGGACAGCGGCAACCTGGTAGCGGCGCCCGCCAATGCCTCTCGAACCCTTGATGATCGCCTTGCCGACCAGGAAGCCGACGGCGAGCGATACGATGCCGGCAACCAGGCCGGTCATGAGCGCGAATGCCACATAGATGATGAAGCCGAGGAGGGCGCCACCGACACCAAACAGGACGCCACGCCCAAAGGAGGAATGCGAGTCCTTCGGCACCTGCGCTTGAAGGCGCTGCGCGCAGGACGCACAGGTCGTTGCGCCATTGACCTGATAATAGGCGCCGCTGATTGCCTGACCGCAGGACTTGCAGACCGCCTGGCCGGGCTGGCCGGCATACTCGGCGGTCGAGAACTGCGGCATCCCGGTGTTTATATTCTCTCCCATAAACGCCACAGTATCACGCGATCCGGCTGGGTCCGAAATCGACCGCCATTATGTTGAAGGACACGCGTTCGGGCGGCAATTGGGGCTTGCATCGACACCGGGCTTCGCGGCATTTGTCACAAAGGCAGTGTGCGAGCGCGCCGTTCGAGGGTCAAAATTCACTGCATGTGTTCTCAATCCAGATGTTTGGCGATTTGAATCTGCACGGGCACCACAGGGCATGCCACTCTGTGGTTCTTCGCCGGGAGATGCGCGAATCAGGCGCGGGTCTTTCGCATCATGGCCGCGATCAGCGGCTTGGTCTGCGCCACATTGAAGTGCGTCAAGGAATGGACATACACTGACGACAGAATCGGGCCAGAAATGAACGGGGACGGTCGGCCTGGAAGAGGCCGCCGTGCGGCCGTCAAATATGCCTTATCCGGGAGAACGTCCATGTTCCCGACCGACCATGATCGCATCGATGCCCCCGTTGTCGAAAGAAGCTATCGAGGCAGACAGCTCAGGGCGGCGTTCAGGGCTGTTGCAGCGTGCGTTTGCGCATCGGCGGCTCGTTCAACGTTTGTACAGTTGGCTGCGGCATCGTATTCAAAATGTCGCCTTCTGGCGTGCTGACCACGCTGCACGCATTCCAACATACGAACGACGGGTCGGAACCCATGGCTGGCATGGTCCAGGATGGATCCGGCAACTTCTATGGGTCAACAGCGGATAGAAGCGGTTCTTGCGGCACGATATTCAAGATCGATGCATCGGGAGACTTTTCTACGCTGGTGACACTCGACTGTTCCTCCGGCGCCAATCCCACCGGCACATTGCTGCCGGGACAGGACGGGAACCTGTATGGCACAACGAGCGGGGCTCCCAGCCAGAACAATGGCACCGTGTTCAGCGTCACCCCCTCCGGCGCCCTGACCACCTTGCATTTTTTCAGCGGCGCCGACGGCTCGTATCCCTATGGCGCGCTGCTGCTCGGCACCGACGGCTACTTTTATGGGACCACCGCGAGCGGCGGTACCGGTACCAACTGTCAGGGGGGATGTGGCACGGTATTCCGGATGGCCCTGTCCGGGGCCCTTACGACGCTCTATTCGTTCTCGGGTGCCGATGGCAGCTATCCATATTCGGCCCTGATAGAAAGACTGCCCGGTCAGTTCTTTGGCACTACGCTGTATGGTGGGGCCAGTGACTGCGTCTACAATTTCACTTCCCCTACGGTCGTTGGCGGGCGCGGGACCCTATTCATGATCGACGCGGCAGGTGTCCCTGACATCCGTTGTCATCGGAAATGCCGACTATTCGAACATGGTGGTGACGATCGGGAATGTCCTGACGGCCTCGTCCGGGACCGCGCCCAGTGGGTTCGAGGCCACTTACACTCCGGCCAATGACCAATTAAGCATGCCGGTTGTCGTGGTGGCAGGCAGCACTCCGTATTACAACGCGGTGGTCACGGTGCAAACCCTGGATTCGCTGGAAAGTGCCAGTGGGATTGACACCTACGACGGCACTTACCTGACCGTTCCCTCTGTTCAGGTATCAGGGGCCTGAATTACGGCAACGTAGTCCTCACGGTGGCAGGCGTCGACAAAGTCGGCAACGGAATGCCGGCCCTGACCCAGGATGAATATATTCCCGAGACCAATCAATTGATCATCCCGCCGTTCAGGCGTACGGGAAGGTCTATACCAATGTGGTCGCCACGGTCGGGACCATCATATCGGCGGGTCCTGCGACAGCCGTCGGTGGCCATCCAGGTCCGTCGGGCCCCGCACCCCGGTGACGGATATTCAAGCCCCCGCGCGTCTGCGGCGAGTATGCCATTTTCATCCATCACCACCTATGACGTGTTATGAAATCGTGGCATCGGCACTCCTGATGGGTAATCTCGATTGGGACCAGTCGTTCGACTATAAGGCCGAGCGTTTCCGAGGGTGACGCGCCGGTCGACACGTGCATGTGGTCGCTGGCGATTCGCCGCGACGCCGCTTCTGCAGTTCCTCAAGTCGCGGCGCCGTGCGTTCGTCACACGGCGTGCGGATGAAGGCGTCGCGACTGAAGCGGATTATCGAACGCAGCAAGTTCCCTCGTTACGCTGCCCCCGGACGTTCTTCTTGGGAAGGGCTTGAAAGCGCTATGATTGGAAGGCGTAGAGCGTTGATCGGTGAGGAGGAGGGTGCGTGATGGGCAAAACACTAGCGCAGGTGATCATGAGCTTCTGGGCGGGACAGCATGGACGCGAGTGTCTTGCAGAGCCGCAGCTTGAGCGATAAGTATTCAGCGCATGACGGCTTTCCGGTGCGGATATGACAACGCCGCCCAAAGGCTTGGGTAGCGGAGTGCGATCGTTGCTGGGCGGGAATCTCACGGTGAGCGCGAGCCGCGGCGGCGGCCGTCTGCCGATCTCGCTCATGCAGCCCGGCGCCTTTCAGCCGCGCCGCGAAATACACCAGCAGCCGCTTGAGGAATTGGCAGCCTCCATTAAAACCAGCGGTGTGATTCAGCCCATAGTCGTGCGAACGCTGCCGGCGGGGGGCGACGGCGATGCGAAATACGAAATCGTCGCTGGCGAGCGGCGCTGGCGGGCCGCGAAGCTCGCGGGCCTCGCCGATATACCGACCATCGTTCGGCAGCTGTCCGACAAAGAAGCCGTGGCGATCGCGCTGATCGAAAATATCCAGCGCGAAGAACTCACGCCGGCCGAGGAGGCGAGGGCACTTCAGCACCTGATTGGCGAGTTCGACCTGACGCACCAGGACGTCGCGACTGCGGTGGGCCGGTCGCGCGTTGCCGTCACCAATTTGATTCGACTTCTCGATTTGCCGGCCGAGGTAGTCGAGCTGATCGACACCAAGGCGATCAGCATGGGCCACGCGAGGGCGTTGCTGGGACTGGAGGGCGAGGCGGAGCGCGTGCGCCTGGCGCGATTCGTCGCCGAGCGCGGCCTGTCGGTTCGGGAAGTCGAGCTGCAGGTGCGCAAGGCCGGGACCGGCGCTGGGGAGCGGAGGGCGGAGGCGCCCGCCCGTCCCGAGCCGGCTTCAGTGTCAGAGGTGCTTCGGACCGCGAGCATGCGGGTCGAGTTGCAGCAAAGGGCGTCGGGGTCCGGGAAGTTGGTCGTGGAATTTAAGGATCACGAGACCCGGGATAAACTCCTCCAGGCGATCCAGGCGGTGCAGGGGGATTGACGCGCGCCGGCCCAAGGGTCACATCGGTCTTGCACCGGGATTGCCAGGATCCCGCCCGCAGGAATCATGGGAAATCGATCGGTCATCTCGCAAACCGAGGGGGGAAGTCATGCAACCGAAAAAGCCGCCGAACGCCCAGGTGAAAATTGTGCGCAATGGGCCCTACATGATTTCGGGCAACGTGCCGCTCGGCAAACAAACCATCGCTACCAATGCGGTCGGGGAGTCGGTCCAGTGGGTCCAGGGAAGTGAGTACCGGGTAGCGGCCGAGTATGCCTTGTGTCGCTGCGGACAGAGCGCGAACAAGCCGTTTTGCGATGGTTCGCACACCAAGGCGCAATTTGACGGGACCGAAACAGCAAGCCGCGAGACCTATCAGACGCAAGCGACGCTCATGCGCGGCCCGGCGATGTCGCTGACGGACGCCGAGCATCTGTGTGCGTTCGCGCGCTTTTGTGATCCAAATGGGCAGGTGTGGAATTTGGTGAATGAGACGGACAAGGGCGCGGCGCGCAAACAGTTCGTGAGGCAGGTAGGTGAATGTCCGTCGGGGCGGCTCGTGGCCTGGGACAACGCCGCCGGCGAAGCGATCGAGCCCGAGGTTCCGGCATCCATCGGACTCATCGAGGATCCGGCCCAAGGATGTTCCGGTCCCATTTGGCTCAAGGGGGGAGTTCCCGTGATCAGTTCGAGCGGCTTTCATTACGAGGTGCGCAAGCGGGTGACGCTGTGTCGCTGCGGCGCGTCGCGAAACAAACCCTTCTGCGACGGCACCCACGCGTCGATCAAATTCAGGGCTGAGTGAGGATAGCGGCTTCCCCGTACCCCCGGGCTCGGCTAATTGCCGGGCCCATGACCCCATGCTGAGCCACATACGGGACCAGCAAGTAACGCAGCGGATGCCCGATACGGTATCCAACATTGCCTGGATTCGGTAATGTGCTATGCAACAATCTGAACAAGTTGGATGCGGATTGTCGGACGGGTACGGTTACCTAACGTCGAATCCAATCGGCCGGCATGTCTTCGACAGGAACCCCGATGACCAAGGTTTGCTCGTTTCGACCCCTATTGTTATGCCGGCCCTTCGGTATCCTGAGCGCGATCCTTACGATGCTGCTGGTCGGCTCACCTGCGAAGGCGTCCGACGTTTACGACACGGCCACCCAACAGGTCACGATCCCGGCAGTCGAGGTGGGCGATTTCACGCTCGACAATGTGGTAGCGAGGGTGACCTCGATTGTGAGTCCGCCCTCCGGAACAAGCGCCAACGGCGCGGTCGATTCCTACAATCCGTCGAACCAGCAACTGAGCGTGCAGAGCGTCAACGTTAACGCGACAACCTACTACAACGTCGTGGTCACGCTGGCCCCCAGCTCCGCCACCATCGGCGCTGCCTCCGGTGCAGACACCTATGCGGACGGCCAGCTTACCATCCAGCATATCCAGATCGGCCAGACGATTTACTCAGGCGTGATCGTAAAAGTCCTGGGTTCACAGTTAGCGAGCATCGGCAGTGGCCTGCCTGCAACGACGGCCGATACCTACAGTGGCGGCGTGTTGACGATTCCTGTAGTAACGGCGTTTGGCCGCGTCTATACCGATGTCATGGCCACGGTGGGCATTGGCGATGTCCTATCGGTTGGCAGCATTTCGGTACTGGTGCCGAACACCACGGGCCTGACGCAGGCGGCGGCGAGCGCTGCGATCACCGGCGCCGGCCTTTCCGTCGGCACGGTGACCACCCAGTCGAGTGCGACGGTGGCCGCCGGACTCGTGATCAGCGAAAGCCCCGTGGCGAAGAGCAGCGTAGCGAGCGGATCGGCGGTGAATTTAGTCGTATCGAGCGGCCCTTTGGCGGCCACACCGGTTTTATCTCCGGCGGGAGGAAACTTTAGTGTCTCGCAACAGGTTTCGATCAGCGACGCCACGATCAACGCCAGGATCTACTACACCACCGATGGAACGGCACCGACTTCCGGTTCAAATCAATACGCGGCGGCATTGACGATCAGCACGACGACGACGGTCAAGGCAATCGCGATCGCCGCCGGCTACACCAATAGTGCGGTGGCCAGTGGAACCTATGTGCTCGCGGGTGGCGCAGCCACAGAAGCGTGGGTGTACTTCTTTGGTGCCCAAGTTGATGACGGCGAGGGTCCTTCCAACCTGATTTTCGGTGCTGATGGGAATCTTTACGGGACATCCAACAGCGGCGGGATAGATAACGGCGGTACGATCTTCCGAATGACGCCCGCCGGGACCGAAACGGTGATTTATTCGTTTCCCTTCGGCGTCTACACCTCCTCGGGCCTCATTATCGGCCATGATGGTAATTTTTACGGAGAGACGACTTCCGGAGGGCCGTACGCAACGGGGTCTGTGTTCATAGTCACGCCAGCTGGCCAAGTGACGGATCTGTATGACTTTGGCAGCAGTCAAAGCGCGGATGCCAATTTCCCTGCCAATGGCTTGGTGCAGGACAGCGACGGCAATTTCTGGGGTACATCGACGGCGGACGGAGGTGCCCCGCCCACCCCCAAGAATTCATGCAGCGGGTCGTGCGGAACCGTCTTCAGAATTACGCCGCAAGGGGTGGAAAGCGTCGTTCACTATTTCGGCACCGGCACCGATGGCGTACTCCCGCTGGGAGGTTTGGTTCAGGACAGTGTCGGGAATTTTTATGGGACAACCCATGACGGCGGCACGGCGAATCTAGGCACGGTGTTTCAAATTACGCCCGCCGGGGTCGAGACGGTGATTTACTCGTTTTCCGGAGGCAGCGACGGCGGCAACCCTGCGACGGCCTTGGTGCTGGGCAACGATGGCAACTTCTATGGTACGACTCCATTGACGGTGTTCAGGATCACGCCGTTCGGCGTTCTGACGACTATCTATACATTCGATCCAAAGATTGGTGACGGAGCCTTTCCTCTGGGACCACTCATCGTCGGGAATGATGGAAACTTTTATGGTACGACTGACATCGCTGGCGCCGACACCTGGGGCACCGTGTTCAAAGTCACTCCCGGCGGCGTCGAGACGGTCCTCTATTCATTCGCCGGGGGTACGACGGACGGCGCGGAGCCGGGCAAGAGCCTGGTGCAAGACAGCGCCGGAAATCTTTATGGGACTACGTATATCGGGGGGCTGCCCTGCCAGAGGCCGGGGGACTCTCGGGGATGCGGTACCGCATTCAAGCTGATCCCGTGATCCGGGGTTTATAAACCATTCGATCTTTGTGTGACGTGCGGATAAGAACGTAAACGGATGGTCGAGTCGTTCGTGACGGAACGTCGCGAGCACACGGCGCGCATAACTTAAAGGAGTATTCCATGGCGCTTGCGGAAGAATTGAACAGACTGGCGGAACTGCGGGCGAGCGGCGGACTGACTGAAGAGGAGTTTTCGCGCGCGAAGGAACGCGTGCTGAATGGCGAGGCAGCCGACACCAAGGACTCGCCAATGTCGGGTATGAATGCATTTCGGCGCAGCCGAAGCGATCGCTGGTTCGGCGGTGTGTGCGGCGGACTCGCGCGCCTTACCGGCGCGGAGTCGTGGATCTGGAGACTTCTGTTTACGGCGCTCTTTCTCCTCGGGGGAGTCGGGCTCCTGTTGTACATCCTATTGTGGATTTTTGTGCCGCAGGAGTGAGCAACTCACGCACGCAAGCACGTCGAAGCGTGCGACCAGCTTGCCGTCGGCGAGCAAACCCAAGGCCTGAACGCCCCGCTGACCAAAGTCGCTTACTACCCGGCCGCCAATCCCAAAACTGGAATCCAGTTTCCCATCGGGCAAGTAACGTGCCAGAGCAAACCGACCCTGCGGAAACTCGCCGGTACCCGCCGCCCCTGCGACGATTATCCGGCCGTCCGGTTGCAGTACCAGTGCGTACGCCGGACTATCGTCGCCGAAGTCCGTCGTTGCTGCGCCATTAATGCCAAATCCGGTATCTGGACTCCCATCGGGAAGGAACCGCATGACGGCGAACTCGATACGTCCCTGAATGGCATCGGAAGCTCCTGCAACAATGATCCTTTGATCGTGTTGAACAATCACCGCGCGCGGGAAACCGCGCTCGGAGTTCCGCGCAAAGCGAGAACTTTTCCGGCATCGCCGAACTCAGGGTCCAGATTGCCGTTCGTCAGGTAGCGCACCACTGCCGAGGCACCTGTTCCCGTGGTCTACCGAAGCGTCGGCGACGAGAATCACTTTCCCGTCTGGCTGGAGAGCAAAGGAAGGCACAGCCCAGTTGACCCACCCAAGGTCTGTCTTTACCGTTCCACCCTGGCCAAAGCCCGTGTCAGGGGTTCCATCGGCGTTGTAGCGCGCGAGGTGGTATAAAAATGGGCTTCCAGTCCAGCCGCCGCCCATGCTCGCCACGCCTCCCGCAACCAGGTTTCCGTCTGGTTGAACGATGACGACGCGCGCCCAGCTACCTGCCTCATAGCGAGCGGAAGTTGGTGTTCCCCTGAACCATGTTGTTACCCTGCCCGCATTGCCGAAGGTTGGATCTAGCGCGCCATCGGAAGTGTAACGAGCCACGGCGAAGCTAAAAACGTCGCCTACGCCTGATGTGATCCGAAATTCAACGGGCCTGAAGTGCATGCCGCAAGCAGCAAGAACGCGGCGGCTTCGACGGGCAACGCGCCGGATTTCAGCGAAATTCCCTTGAACGACTTCAACATGTCCACTTCGGAAATGCTTCTGTGAATTGCAACCGATTGTATTGAGTATGACCCATGATAAAGGCAATAAACCGCGAATGGCTGCCTCCGGGAAATCATCCCACCACCGTCAACGGCCGGGTTTGGCCGGTGGCTGCCTGATTTACCCCCTAAAGGCAGTCATTCAAAGGCACAAGGCTGCGACAACGTCCGTCCGATCGAGTCCAAAGTTGTACAATTTATTCGGTCGGCGGAACGTAAATGGCGAGTCCGTTTCCGGATTTCACGAACACCGTGCCCGAGGTGTTGAATCCAATGCCGACCACGGTATTGCCGGCACCCGTCGCACTGCCGACGCCTGTCCCCACAGACCCGGTCGCCTTGTCGCCTACGCCCTGCAGTAAGATGCCGTTGGCGCCGAGCTTTGCCGCGTCCTTTTTCATTCGCTCAATTACCGCATCAGTCTTGCCCTGAGCAGTAAATGAAAAGGAGTGCTTGCTCGAACTTTCGAGGAGTGCTATCTCCTCGTACCCGGCCGCAGGTGGATGCAAATACAGACGAACCTCGTCTGGGGAAATGGGAGGTCTGACCTTGCCGACGATGACGTGCGATGTGACACAGGCGGTCAGGCTCATGGTGATCGCAAGGGCGAAGTGCCTTAAGTTCCTGTTGAGCGTCATGTGGGGTCCCTCTCCAAGGTGCCGTTTCGACCGGTCAGAGTTTACACGAGGTCACTGTGGGCCGATTTCGGGTGGGGGCGGAGGCAGTGGCGGCCGACGCCGCACTTATTGCGGTGCTCGCGGCGCCAATGGTCGTTGACGTCAGCCATCTGGCGCGATCGGTTGTGCAGGCATCGCTCTATATTGGTATCTGAAACCGGGATGACGATTCCGCGAGCCATGACAAGTGCCTTTGACATCATCGGGGACATCCACGGGCATTACGACAAGCTCGTTGGGCTCCTTGAGCTTATGGGATACCGGTTTGCCAATGGCGTCTGGAGGCATCCCAGGCGCACCGCTGTTTTTGTCGGCGATCTGATTGATCGCGGGCCCAGGCAGGTGGCGGTCATTGACGTCGTTCGGACAATGGCGGATGCGGAGTCGGCTCGATGCATCATGGGAAACCACGAGTTCAACGCGATCGCCTGGGCAACGGAGGACCTCGATAGCCCCGGGGAATTTCTTCGATCGCGGACCAAGCTGGGAAATCGCGACCAGCATGCCGCGTTTCTTGCTGAGGTGGAAGGAACGCCGCGACATGGTCAGATCATCGAGTGGTTCAAAACGTTGCCGCTGTGGCTGGATTTGGGGGGCCTGCGGGTCGTGCATGCGTGTTGGCATGAGGAGTCGATGGATGTCCTGCGGCCGGTGCTGGGATCGAATCTTGCGTTGACCGAGGAAGCGATTCGCCGGGGCAGCCGCAAGGAGGATCCGGTCTTCGAGGCTATTGAAGTGGTTTGCAAGGGGCCGGAGGTGGGGCTTCCGCCGGGGTTGTCATTCAAGGATAAGGAAGGCAAGGATCGGCACCAGTTGAGGGTGCGGTGGTGGCGTCCGGATGCCCGGACATTTCGGGATGCGGCGATCGTGCCGCCAGGCAAGGAAAGCCAGGTGCCGGATGCACCGTTGCCGGCGGAGTGGAAAGGGCACCCGTACTCGGGTCCCCCGGTGCTGTTTGGCCATTATTGGTTTTCCGGAACGCCGCAGGTCATCTCCAAGCAGTTTGCGTGCCTTGATTACAGCGTCGCAAAGCACGGGCCACTGGTGGCCTACCGATGGGATGGAGAGACGGAATTGAGTTCGGAGAAGCTGACCTGGGTGTAGGTTGTCTGTCCCACTGCACAAGCCGGAAAAGGATAGGAATACATGACTGATCTCGAATCGATCGCCGCAACGCTAGCTGCTGACCCCAACTACCGAGTCCTGCGGCGGTTGGATCCGGCCTACGCCGGCGGTCCCAAGATTCCGGGCGGCAACGTTCGTCGGGCGGCGATTGTCGATGTCGAAACCACCGGGATGGATAGCCAAGACGATCAGGTCATCGAGTTAGGGGTCGTGGTATTCGAGTATGGTGCTGAATCGGGCCAGGTCGGCCCCGTCGTCGGCCGCTACAGCGGGCTCGAAGACCCCGGACGGCCGATCCCGCCGGAATCCACCAGGATCCACGGGATCACGGATGAGATGGTCAAGGGCAGGCAGCTGGATGAGACGGCCATTGCGCAGGTCCTGCAGGATGCAGGCCTCGTGATCGCGCATAATGCGGGGTTTGATCGGCCGTTTCTCGAAGCTCGGCTGCCGATATTTGCTGGAATACCCTGGGCATGCTCCATCAGGGATGTCCAATGGAGAGATCACGGGTATGGGAGTTCGGCTCTGGAGTACCTGAGCTTTAGGGCGGGGCTTTTTTACGACGCGCATCGGGCGCAAATCGATTGCCTGGCGGTTCTTGCGGTGCTCGCCAATCCACTTGGGAACACCGGTCACACGGCGCTTCTTGCCTTGCTCGAGCGCGCGCGGGAGTCCTCGCACAGGATCGCCGCACTTCGATCTCACTTTGACACCAAGGACTTACTCAAAGCGCGGGGTTATCGGTGGAATTCTGACGTCAGGGTTTGGATCGGGGAGATTGCTGCGGCAGAGCGGGAATCAGAACTCGCGTGGCTGAAGGAGACGGTTTACGGCGGACGAGACGCGGAAGTCGAGATTGAGACGTTGACTGCGAAGGAACGGTACTCGGTTCGGGAGGGGAAGCGGGAGAGGGTGAGGATCTGAGGCGCTGACGATCGTCTCGGCCGGGCGCCATGTTCCTGAGAATCCGCAAGGGGTGTCCTGTTCCAACCTGGACACGGTTAGGGATTGAAGGCGGTACCGGGGACAGAACGGCGGTCAGGGTCACGGGCGATGTCCAGCCCGCCACGTTCGTGGCTTGCGCGACGCCTGCCGGCGACTCGCATCGGGGCTATCGCAGCAGTGCCGCGATATTCACGGTCGTTGCCTTCTCATAGATTCCCCCGGGCGCCCGCGCCAACACCTGGTTGTCGACGAACTGCAGGCTCACGCTGCCGTACGAGATCATGGTGCCCGACGCGGGTGGGCTGCCTGAATACTGCGACCAGCCGGTGCGGTTCGCGGCGACCCAGTCGACCATGCGCTGATAAGGCGCGTCAGCCGGCGCGAAATTGTGTACCGCGTGGGTGGTGATGTCCGATACCGTCATCGGCTCGCCGGACGGGGACTGGAGCGCGAAATCCGGGCTGCAGGCCGCCAATCCGCAGAGCCCGAGCAGGGCCACGCCGGCACGCAGATAGCGCCCGCTGCGCCGGGCCGCCGATTCCGCCTGACGTCGATTGCGCGTGTCAGTCATGTTGTGCCGTGTCCTTTGCGCGTCACGCCGCGCATCAGTGAAACAGTGCGAACACGAGGCAGCCGACTCCAACGACGGCGGGCAGTGCATGCAGCATCACGACGACCCAAGGATGTGGTTTGCCGCGCAGATGAAAACTGAGCAGGAGGAATCCTCCCAGAGCCGTCAGAAGCAGAACGGCGACACCGTATTTAATTGCAGCGACGCCGGTCGAAATCGCTACCAGCAGCGCCAGTACGAGCGCCGTTGCCGCGAGAACTCCGTGCACCAGCGCGAGAGGCATCCACGGCTTCGCACCCCTGACAAGGCCGACTACCATGACGAGTCCGCTGAGCGCAGTGTAAAGAAACAGAATAATGGAAACATATAACATTGACCTACTCCCCGACTATCGGCGAGCTCAGTGGACGGATTGCTTTGTACTCCACGCACAGATGCATTTGATTTCTCTACGATCAAGGGCGGCAAATTCCAGGCATAAGGTGTCCCAGGCTCCAGCATCCTTTGCCAGCGACATACTGCACCTTCCAGGCGGCCATTTGTACCTTTCAATCGCTCTTCGGCCGCCGAATCCGGCCGAGCGGCGTATGCGTTTTGGGACGGGCCATTTCTGCGAAATGATGAACCTGCGTAACGTTTTTATACAGTATTCCTTTGCGGGAAATACTGGATGGACGCCAGAGCGTTGCCGATGAACAATTCGCGGCATGGCATTCCGAGTCGAGAAACTGAGTGATGAGTTTGGTCAGTACAAACTGATTCTGACCTGTCCTGCGTGTGGATATGAACGGGTGGCGACCCCGAAGATCCTGGGCCGGATGTGCGGGTGGGATACGCGGCTTGTTGACGTTGCGAAGCGCTTGCGTTGTTCGAAATGCGGGAGGAAACAATGCAGCGCTCGGGCGGTGCCGGCGCAGAAGCCGAGAATCTGAACAGGAAGACCAATGAGTTCCCGCCGAACGTGTCGATCCAGGGGCGAATAACCCCGTCTATGGCGTCAACGCGATGTCAGTGCATCCATGTCCGCCTGCATGCGCTCCTTGTAGTCGTCGGACCAGCGGGCGCCGGGTTTTGCTTTGTTGCCCGCGAGTTGCCGCGGCGGTGCTTGTGTCTTGATCGCAGGCGGGGTACTGCGGGGCGTAACTTTGAGCCGAAGTGTTGCCCGTGGGGTATTAGGAATGGAGGAGTCATTGGAATCGTTCATGCCGGATAGTTTCTCTCGTTGATGGATAGTGATGGTGTTATGGCGGTAGCGCCGTGTGCTGCAGGAAACTGGAAGCGCCGAAGCAGACGTCATTCGATGGTCTGGTTTCTGCTGTTGCGCCATTCCCCCGTCGGGTCACGGTTAATGCAACCCTCGGTGCTGGTCGGCATTTTAATGTCATTTTGATTTTCTCGGAATCGTCGCCGGACGGAGACAGTTATCTTCGGTGACGGCATAAGTCCGGATGATGAGCCGCATTTCACGTTGTTACCGTGCGCTGGCAGCCATAGCCGGCGCGCGAGCGCGCCTCTACGGCGATGGGCGTCCGTTATAGGGCCAAAGGCCCCGGTGCGGGGTTCAAACAGTCCTGGGTGGGCGGGGCCGAAGCGGTCGTAGATCTCAAGGTAGCAACCAGGTGGCCTTGCCGAACCCGATGTGATGAGTGTGGAACTGTAAAGAAGTGCCAACTCCGGCGAATTGTATGCGTTTACGATCATGCCTTCTATCGCGATATTGCGGATCGCCGAGGAACTTCCGGCATCGCCGTTAACTCTCAACGTGCATCATATCAATGCAATTCGGCAGGTTGTCATGCATCAAATCTCGATTCAATTACACAGGGCTTTTATCGTCGATGCATGTAGCCCTGCGATTGCCACCTTATTGGGAAATCCACTCGTGCCCCGGGTGAACCTACGATGCATCGGATTGTCTTGGTAGTGTAGCGCGCCAACGGCACTTCAGATACTACTCAACGTGCCTCCCACAACTTCAATCGGCCTCGACGGCGAGGCTCGGCGCCTGTCGGCGATGGCCAGTCCGATCAGAGGAAATTTTAATGGAACACATGATCCAGTTGCACATCGAGAAGCTTCCGGAGGGCGCGTACCTTGCCACCAGCGATCAGGTGCGGGGGCTGGTCGCTCAGGGGCGCACCATTTCCGAAGCGATTGAGGTCGCGCGCGACGTGGCCAGGCAATTGATCGAGGCGCGCACCGGTCGAGAGCGGTTTACTTACACAATTACCACGATCCGCATTCCTAAAGCCAATGGCTCCCCTTGATCCTGCCGATTGCCCTGGACGGCGAATTTTGTGCTACGCATCCGGTTTGCCGAGCAGCTGCTGGAGACGCATGTGCCGCATTAACCCGCCCTGGGCGCTCAGAGTGGCAGCGCTCCTTAGTCTCTGATGGCGAGCACGCCATCGCCTTCGGGTCGTGCGGCAAAGCCGGCATGACGCAGCCGTCCGACCACCTCGAGCGGGACATTGCGCTGGCTCGAGAGCCTGTTTGGTGCGCCGGTATAATGAAATAGCCTGCCGCGGCGCCTGATCACACGCGCCAGCTGGTCGTAAAAGTCCTGCGAGTAGAGTTCTCCGGCAATTCCAAATCGCGGCGGATCGTGAAGTATCGCGTCGACTGAGCGGGCCGGCAGCCGTGTGATCTGCTCCGTGATGTCGCCCTGGGTCAATGTCAGGACGCCGTCGGGAGCGGGTGACCAGGGATTGAGGCTGCGCAGCCAAAGGGCATCCGCGTTCTTTTCGTATGAGAGCACCTGAGTGGCCTTGCCATGAACGCACCACGCGGCGAAGTAACCAAGCCCGCCGCAGGTATCCAGGACCACCTTGCCGCGCGGTCGAATCAGGCGCACCTTGCACTCGGCGTCGGCGTAGGGTGAGATGCGGGCGGTGGGCAACATCTTGATGCCGTCGATCTCGAAGGTCGGCGGACCCCAATCGGTGGGCACGAGTTTGATCAGCGAGGTCGAATAACGCGCAGCGGGCTCGAATGCAAGTCCGGTCCAATGGTAGATGGTCCTATCCTTGCATGGGTGCGGATAGGGAAAACGTCGTTCGCCCCAGTTCCACCCGTCGGAATCCACGCTGACCGAGGTGGTCGAGCGCTGCAGATCCAGCGAGCAGGTGACCGTGCTCGAGCCGCTGCGTACCGCGGCGTGCATTTTCTCGAGCAAGTCCAGAGTTAAAAGTGGCTGCATCAGGCGAGCGGCAAGCCCTGTCGGGGTATCGGCGATTGGTCGCACGGTCAGGTTGTTACCTTTCGCCGGGTCACTAACGAGCGCAAGGCTGCATGCGCGGGGCGCTGATATCTTCCCGACGGGCTGCAGACTCGATCTGCGCCGGACCGGCGTGCACGTGCGGGGAAGGGTCGCCGTAGGCCAGCTCGGCCGGATCGTCCGGCGGCTCCCCCTTTGCAAGCAGCATGAGCACCGCCCCGGATGCACGAAGTTGGCCCGGCCAATGCCCGGATGCGGGCACGGCGACGGTCAGTGCATCACGGGTGATAACTACCCGAGGCACGGAGGCTTCGGCGATCGGGCGACGTTTAACCGGTCCTCCGTAGATCCATTTCAGTCCATCCGTCAGGCATGACAAAGGGAATTCGCATGCGCGCGGTGCGCCTATGGCGGGCTGCCGTTAACGGACACGACGGTGCCAACCGTGATCGTGACATTGGTGTAGACTTTGCCGGCGAATTCGACCGCCGGAATCAACAACTGCCCTGTCGACGGCGTGTATTGATCCAACGCGACCTTCGGCATGCCACCCGCGATTCCGAGGATCTTGCCGGGCGTGATGACAACGTTTCTGTAAATGGTGCCGCCCACCTGGACCGCCGAGATCGTAAGATCCATACCGCTATAGATGTCCGCGCCCGACACGCTGGCGACCGAGACCAGGTCGGTGACCGTGGCGACGGCGTTGTAATAGGTATTTGCTCCCACGGTGACTTCGGGAACCGTCACTTCGCCGCTCGCCGGATTGTAAACGATGGCGCCGCTCGCCGGCGTGCTGCCCGTCGGGCCGCTATCGACCTTGGAGATCGTGACAACCATATTCGAAAAGCTTGCACCGCCGATGAAGACGGTGGGCAATGTCACCTGCCCCGCACTATAACTGGCGATGGCAGGCCCAAGCGTGACCGGTGCCTGGCCGAGCAGCAGAACGTTGCCGGCCAGCAGGTCCGCCCTGCCGTCCCCGTTCAGGTCGCCCGCATACGCCACGCCGCTGATGTTGAGATTGATCGCCAGATTGGGCAGCACGATGCCGTTGGCAGCCCAGGTCTGCAGCGTGCCGTCGCCGTTGCCGAGGGAGATGCCGCTGCCGGTCGGGTCGTAGGGGTCCGTCAACGCTACGTCGAGCTTGCCGTCGCCGTTGAAATCGGCGATGGCGATGCCCTGTTCGTTGTTCAGATACTGCGTTGTATAGTTCGTCAGGATCGGGGCCTTGAAAGTGCCGTCCCCATTGCCGAGCGCTATCGCGACCTGCGTGTCATACAGCGACGCCGATGCGCCCAGCGCGATGATATCCGGTATGCCGTCACCGTTCATGTCGGCTACCGCGATGGAGGCAGGGACGACATCGGTGAAGGACTGGATCATGATATCCGGGCCGGCCACGTCGGTTGGCGCCGAAAAGGTGCCATCACCCTTGCCGAGCGCCACTTGGATCGTCGATACGTACGTGGAAAGTGTCTGGTCAATGGTCGGTGTCTGGGCGATGAATATCAGGTCCGGATAGCCGTCGTGATTGAGATCGGTGATCAGCTGCACATACGACGTCTCGGTCGGATTGGAGAAGCTCGAATACGCTTCGGAGCGATACAGGATCACCCGCGGAGCCTGATAAGTTCCGTCGCCATTGCTGAGCTGCACGACGGTGCCAAAGCTGATCGTGTTGTGCAGGTAGCTGCTGTCCGAATAGTTGTAGATCAGGTCGGCCTTGCCATCGTTGTTGACGTCGGCCAAATGCAGGTTGTAAATGGTCCAGTTGATGTCGATATCGCCGCTCGCGAGTGTGCTGGGCACCGCATAGAACGTTGGCGTCGCAAAGCCGCCCTGGCCGTCGCCGAGGGCAACGAACACGCCGGGAGTGCCTGCGGGCCCATTGAAGCCGGTGCCGATGTACGCGAGGTCCGGTTTACCGTCGCCGTTGATGTCGCCGAAGGCGTAGGAGTCGATGGTGGAAACCGGGTACTGCTGGCCGCCGATCGTGACCGGCGAGAAGCTCAGACTGGGACCGGCGCTGAAGCCGCCTTTCCCGTTCCCGAGGTAGCTGGTGAATGACGAGTTGGAATTGACCCCGATGCCATCGAGCATCCCATTGCCGGTGAGGTCGACGAGATTGTTGCCGTTATAGACGAACGGCAGCACCGGTGCGCCCTGGAAGCTGCCGTCGCCGTTCCCCATCAGGGCATACGCCGTGCCCCAGCCAAACTCGTCGCCCGCATAAAGGCCACTGTTGCCCAACCCGGAATACAGGTCGACGTTGCCGTCACCGTCAAGGTCAAGCGCGGCCACGTACCCCTCGTTGCCTATCGAGGCGTAGCTGTTGCCGGCGGCAAAAGTCCCGTCCCCTCGGCCCAGGTAGATGTGAATTGCACTGCCGTCATCGACGGCGAGATCGAGCTTGCCGTCGTGGTTGAAGTCAGCTGCCGTCAGGTTGGGCCCATTCTGCGAATTCGCGAGCAGGGGCGGGAACGCCGGACTCGCCGCCGTGAATTGTCCGCTGCCGTTGTTCAGCAGCACGATTCCATTGGATCCGACGATGTCCTGGCGCCCGAGGCCACGCAAATCCGCGGTAATCAGCTTGACGATCGCCGTCATGCTGGGCGTCGCCACGGCGAAGGTCTGCGCCGGGTTCAGCGTGCCATCGCCGCGGCCGGTCAGCACCGAAATCGACTCCTGGCCTGATCCATTGGCCGTGGCGACGACGGCGTCAAGCTTGCCGTCTCCGTTCACGTCCGCCAGCACCATCGCTTCCGTGAGCGTGCCAGGCACCGCATGGGAGGCCGGTGCGCCGATCGCGCCATTGGCGCCCACCAGCCAGACAGTGATGGAGCCGGCGGCGGGACTGAATCCGACGATGTCCAGCGTTCCATCGCCGTTCAAGTCCCCTGCCGCGAGTGCCGCGACGCCCGGCGCAGAGAGATTGGCGTTCATCGATTGCATTGCCATGGTCGTGGCGTTCGCGGTCGCAGTGAACAACTCCGTGTTGTTCTGGGCAGCATCGTATACGGCTGCGGCGATCAGGTATTGATTTTGCGCGTTGGACCCGAGGCCGACCGCGTATCGCGCACCAATCCCCGTGGACGCATCGGGGCAGCCGCCGGCGAACAGGTCCGCGCGCGTCGCAAGGCCCGCCGCATGGTGCAGCGCCAGTTCGAAACCCGTCGTCGCGGTCTGGACCTGGAACGACAATGGAACGCCGAACGTATAGCCCCCTTCGTATAGCGTCAGCGCGCAATCCGCCTGGCGCTGCAGCGCGATGAAGCCAAACGATGGATTGGTGATCGCAGTCTGATTGCCGACAAAATTGGCGTTGGCCTGGATGGGAGCCAAGGGGTCTTGCGAATTTGCCTTCAGCAGCTTGCTTGCCACTGATGCCAACCTCGCGAACAGCTTCGCGAGGGACAGGCTCTGCCAGGTGGGATGCACCTCGGCATTGATCTCGGCGGCGACCGCTTGCCGCTGCTCCAGCGTGAAATTGGGATGCGCTCGCGCGGCCGCAAGGATCTTTGCGGAGTTGACCTCGCTGAAGAGTCCCCGATCGCCCGTCAGCACGAACGCGCCGACGGCCGACAATCCGAGGGTGAGAATCGCCATCCCGAGGGTCAATTTCACGCCGCGCTTGCTCATCTCAACTCCCCGATATGTAAACCAGCTGCGCGATGGATCAGGCCAAAATTTACGCCAGTTCCTCGCCCACGAACAGGGGCGGAAAGGCGCGTGGGGCGATCACCGCGCACAACACCGAACGCCGCCGATTGCTTCAGGGGCTCGCGCGCCAGGAAGCGCCGACCGCATCCACTTGTCCTTACCCGGCGTCGAGTCGGTCGGGCATGCCGGCATGACGGACATCATGCTGCGCCAATCATCGTGCCTTATGACGGAAAGGGGCGCTTCTGTCGCTCGTTGCCGAGCGTGCGCGAGTGGTTGCAGGCTCCGGCCTGACCATCTTTCCCGCCACGAGCTTGGCGACCTGGATGAGATCGGCGACCAGGGTGTTCGGCGTAGGCCGGAAGCCGACCGCCATCACGCACTCTGGCATGTCGTCGATGGGCCTGAAGACGACGCCCGGCCGGGCATAGTAATGGCCCGTGCTTTCCGAGGTGATGCTGATTCCCTTGCCCGAGGCGACCGCCTGCAGTTCTGATTCGACCGTGGCGGCCTCAAAGCTGACCTTGGGAGGCTGCCCTTGCCGGTGCTCGATCGCGAGCCAGTAGTCACGCCAGGTACCGCGGTTGGGCGCGGCGATGATCGGCTCGTCCAGGATGTCGGCAAGGCTGACTGATGTCGCGCTGGTCAGGCGATGTTCGCTCGGCAGGCACACGACGCATTTTTACGCGCGAATTCCACGACTTCGATGTCGTCGACGCCCACTGGCGGCCGGATGATCCCGCAATCGACCGTGCCGTCGCGCAGACCCGCGCTGGGATCCGAGAAATTGAACTCCTCGAGCTGCAGCAGCACATTCGGCCGCAGCTTCTCGAACTCCCGGACAATCGCGGGAAGGAACTGCACGGCCGTGCCGATCATGAATCCGACCCGCAGCGTCCCCTTCAGCGCCGAGCGGATCGCATGCATCTCCCCCTGGAACAGGTCGATGGCCTTCTCGAGCTTCAGTGCCTGCACAAGCACCAGTTGTCCCGCCGCGGTCAGTACGACGCTGCGTGTCGTGCGCACGAACACCGGAAATCCAATGTCCCGCTCGAACTGGATGATGGTCTGCGACAGCGCGGGCTGTGAGACGTGCAGGCGCTTCGCCGCTCGCGCAAAGCTCCCCTCGTTCGCGACGGCGATGAAGGACCTGATGTAGCGGAACTGGATATTCATAAGCGTATCGGATTAATCGTTCCGCTAATCGTCCGTATTGTCAATGAATTTGCACTGATAATCCCTCGCGAAGACCAGTCATTCCCGGGAGTACCGATGAGAATTATCATTGCACTGTGCGCACTTGAAATGGCGATGGGCGTTGGCGTGGCAGTTGCCGAGGATACTCCGGTTGAGGAAACAACCAGGCTCGAGGAGATCGTCGTTACCGCAACGCGGCGCGAGGAGTCGCTATCCCGCGTGCCGGTCAGTATCGCCGCCATGTCCCAGGACGATATCGCCGCTGGCGCGATCAAGAGCATCGAGGATATCGCTACCGTGACGCCCGGAGTGCAATTCCAGCGCGATGGCTATGCTGCGACGCTTTCGCTGATCTCGATCCGGGGCCTGGATTCCCTCTTCGGCGCCTCCACCGTTGGTATCTACGCCGACGACACGCCGATACAGAGCCGGCTTTCCTCCGACGGCAACGTCGGGAATCCCTATCCAGCGCTGTTCGACCTGAACCGCATCGAGGTGCTGCGCGGGCCGCAGGGAACGCTGTTCGGCGCCGGCTCGGAAATGGGCAATGTGCGCTTCATTTCGAATCAGCCCAGCCTGACCCAGTTCAGCGGCTTTACCCATGCCGAGGTCGCATCGACCCAGAACGGGAGCCTGAGCTATGAGGAGGGGGCAGCGGCCGGCGGACCGATCATCGATAACGAGTTGGGCTTTCGCGCCAGCGTCTGGGAGCGCCACGACGGCGGCTATGAGGACCGCGTCCAGCCGTGGAGCGGCGACGTCACTGCGCGCAATACCAATCAGAGTCGCAACTTTGCCACCAGGCTGGCCCTCGGCATCCAGGCAGCGGACGGTGTCCTGGTGACGCCCTCCGTGTTATATCAGGAGGCCCGCGTTGAGGACAATGGGCGGTTCGACCCGAATTTCTCGAATCCGTCGGCGGGTCAGTTCAACAGTGCGACCCTGTTGCCCGAGAATTCGGTGGACCGGCTGATTATCCCGTCGGCCAAGCTCGAAGGGCATCTGTCGTTTGCCGACTTGACCGCCGTCGCCTCGTATACGCACCGCAGCGTGGCGCTCACCAGCGACCTGAGCGGACTGCTCGGCGCAATCGGCCTCGTCAACTACGGCAATCCCCTGAGCACTACCTACGCGTCATCCCAGGCGGACGTATCGCCGCTGTATACCGGAACTTCGGTGCATGCCTACACTGAGGAGGTGCGGCTGACGTCGAACGACAAGAATGCTTTTTTCACCTGGGTTGCCGGAGTTTTCGACGATCACCGCAACCAGACCGACTACCAGTTGCAGTTCTCCCAGTTGCTCGACCCGAGCGGCCATGAGATCTTCTATACGCTACAGAGCGTCGTCGATGACCAGCTGGCTGCCTACGCCCAGGGCGACTTTCACTTCACCCAGCAATGGACGGGGACGCTTGGCATGCGCGTCGCCAAGGTCAAGACCGAACAGGTCAACAACAACGGCACCGGTGCGCTCGATGCAGTTCCCGCCTATGCCCAGATCGAGCTCAGTCAGACGCCGACCACACCGCGCCTGGCGATTTCTTATCAGCTCAACCCGGACAACCTGTTCTACGCGTCGGCCAGCAAGGGCTTCCGCATCGGCGGCGGCAATGATCCGCTGCCGCCGATCTGCGATTATTCGGCGGTGCCGAAAAGTTATACGGCCGACTATGTGTGGAACTATGAGGTCGGCGCCAAGAACAAGCTGTTCGACGGGCGACTCGCATTGGATTCGAGCGTATTTCACATCGTGTGGTCCAACATTCAGCAGCTGGGGCAACCGTCCTGCGGCATCAGCTACACGTTCAATGGCGGCGGTGCCGTCAGCAACGGGTTTGACTTCGCCCTGCAGGCGATACCGGTCGAGCACGTGCGCGTCGACCTGTCGGTCGCCTATGCCGACGCGAAGTACACGTCAACCGTCCTTGATGGTCAGGGCCACGTTTTGCTGCAGGACGGCGACCAGGTCGGCTTCCTGCCATTCGTGCATGCACCGTGGGACATCGACACGGCGGCCAACTATGAGTTGCCGCTGCCCAACGGCCAGAAGGCACACGCGCGCATCGAGTATCAGTACCACAGCCGTAACCCGGGTCCGTTCCTGAACCAGATCACGACTTCTCCGAACTACTCGCCGCAGGAGGCACAGGATCCGGCCACGAATCTGGTCAATGCCCGCCTCGGATGGTCGAAATCCAGGCTTGATGTCAGCCTGTTCTGCAACAATGTGTTCAACAGCCATCCGCTGCTCGACCGGTATGGGCAGTCAACCGTTGAAGCGGTCACCTACGGTACATTCCGCCCGCGCACCGTCGGGGTGACGGGGAACTACGCTTTTTAGAGACATGGCGTGACTGATTCAGTGACGGCGGCCGGGGGCGCGTCCAAGCCCCCGAGGCTCATGCGGGCACTCGGTCTCTGGGACCTGGTGCTGTATGGCGTCATCATTGTCTGTCCGATTTCCCCGGCCCCTTTTTACGGCGTCCTGATCCTGCGCGGGCATGGGCACGCGGCGCTCACGGTGCTGGTGGCGCTGTTTGCGATGCTGCCGACGGCGATCAGCTACGGGCGCATGGCGAATGCCTATCCGACGGCCGGCTCCGCCTTCGCGTACGTGGGCCAGGAGATAAACCCGCTCCTCGGCTATCTCGCCGGGTGGGGCATGGTGATGGACTACCTGCTGAATCCGCTCTGCAGCGTGATCTGGGTCAGCCAGCAGGCGCATGTGTATGGACCCCTGATCCCGTATTGGGTCTGGGTAGCCGTTTTCGCCGGTTTGATCACGGCGCTGACGATCCACGGCATCAAGTTCTCGGCGCGGGTCAACGTCGTGATGGGCGCGACGATCGGCGTCGTGATCGTTGTCTTCATTATCGCGGCAACGCATTATGTGCTGAGCCACCCGCACGCCGAGGCGGGCTTCTTTTCGCGGCCGTTCTATGACCCGTCGACCTGGACATTGCGGGCGTTCCTTGGCGGCACCTCCCTCGCAATGCTCACGTATATCGGGTTCGACGGGATCTCGACCCTGTCCGAGGAGTGCAAGAATCCGCGCCGGCACATACTTCTCGCGACGATCATGACCTGCGTCATCGTCGGCATTCTTTCGGTCGTCGAGGTCTATGCGGCGCAGCTGGTGTGGCCTGGGGTCGAGCATTTTCCCGACCAGGACACGGCGTTTACATTTGCTGCGCAGCGTGCGTGGGCGCCGCTGTTCGTCATCGTCGGCGTGACGTTGATGATCGCCCTGTTTGCGATCGCGGTCGCCGCCCAGCTCGCAGTAGCGCGGCTCCTGTACGGCATGGGCCGATCGGGCGCGCTGCCAGGCGCGTTCTTCAGCGCCGTCCACCCCGTATCGCGCATCCCGCGCAACAACGTCATGCTGGTCGGAGGCCTGCTGCTGGCCGGCGGGCTCGTGCTGCCCGCGGTGTCCGGAGAAGCGACGGGCTATGAGCTCGCGGCGAATCTCGTCAATTTCGGCGCACTGGTCTCCTTCATGGGAGTGAACGCGGCGGCGCTGATCCGCTACTACGTGCGCGCACCGAAGAAGAAGATCATCAATCTGCTGCTGCCACTGGCGGGATTCGTGATCTGCCTGGTCCTGTGGTGGAACCTCAGCTATCGCGCGTTGTTGTTCGGCCTCGGCTGGATGGTGATCGGGATCACGTTTGCCGCCTGGAGGACGCGCGGGTTCAGCAGCAGTCTCGCGGTGTTCGAAATATCTGCCGATCACGCGGATTGATAATGGTTGCTGATGAATCGTTCCAACACTCGTCCTTGTTGTCCCCCTGCATGGCCCAGATAATCGCGTCAACTTCAAACAACCGGCTGGAATAAACATGAGTGCGCATGCTTTGAACAAATCCGATTCCCAGGCGTTGATCGACCTCGGCAGGCGCTCGTTAATTCACGATCCCGCGGAAGGGGACCTGTCGAAGATCATGCTGGTTCGCGCCAGGGGCTCCAGCGTCTGGGACAACCATGGCCGGGAGTACCTGGACTTCACGTCGCAGGCATGGTCGAACAACCTCGGCGCGAATGACCCGCGTGTCGTCGAGGCGGCGATAGCGCAACTTCGCGAGATCACGCACGCGAGGCCCAATTTCAACTCGGTCCCGCTGCTGCACCTGGCCGCAAAGCTGCGGGAAATTTCCCCGGGCGATCTCAATCGCTTTGGCTTCTGCCTGCATGGAAGCCTCGCTGCCGAGATGGCGATCAAGCTCGCCTTCAAGAACCGCCTCGGGCGCCAGAGCCTGATCGTGCTGCAGGATGGCTACCACGGCCGCTCGCTGACGACGCTCGCGGCGAGCTGGCCCCATCCGAACAGCCCGTTCCTGGCCATCCAGCCACGATTTACGCGCGTTCCGCACCCCGACCCGTACAGGCCGCGGCAGGGCCTGACGGTCGAGGCGGATTCGCAGCTTTGCCTGCAGCTCCTCGAGGACACGATCAACAAGGGCGTCGATGGCGGCGTGGCTGCGATCATGCTCGAGCCGATCCTTGGCAACGGCGGGCATGTCGTGCTGCCGAAGTCATTCCTGACCGGCGTTCGCGAGATCTGCAACCGCCACGACATCGTCCTCATCTGGGACGAGATCCAGTCAGGCTTCGGCCGGACGGGGCGCATGTTCGCGGCGGACCTTTACGGCGTCGTGCCGGATATCATGACTTTCGGCAAGGGCATCGGCGGCGGCTTTCCGCTCGCGGGCATCATGGCCAGCGAGCGCCTGACCGGCTTTTCGGCCGGTGAGGATGGCCTGACGTTCGGATCCTTCCCCGTAGCGCTGGCGGCCTCGCTCGCGACCATCGATGCGATCATCAGCGACAACCTGTGCCAGAACGCACATGACATGGGTGTCTATGCCACCGAGCGGCTTCACAAGATGGCCGAACGCCGCAGACTGATCGGAGACGTCCGGGGGCCCGGGCTGTTCTGCTCGGCGGAGCTCGTCAAGGACCGCGTCACCAAGGAGCCCGCCGCTGAGGCTGCCGCCGAGGTATATCGGCGCGCGGCCCAGAAAGGCGTGCTGCTGGGAGAGAGTCGCTATGCCGGCCTCGGCAACCTGATCAAGATAAAGCCCCCGCTCGATGTGACACGCGCGCAGATGACGACGGCGCTGGATGTGCTTGACGAGGTGCTCGGCGAGATCGAGGCATCGGGTTCGCACTAAACCGCCGGCATGAGTGGCCCGGTCTCGTTGGGACTTGACCTCGGGACCTCCGAGTTCAAGGCGGCATTGACGAGCGAACTGCGGTGGCACAATCGGCCGGACGTCTGGTCGGAGTCTGAGGGTGTTACCCGCGTCACGACCAACGACGCGACCGACTTCTGGAGGCACACTCACTACGGATTCGTGCGCGACTCCGGACACTTCCGGTACCGGGAGGTCAAAGGCGACTTTTCAGCCGACGTCCGTGTCAGGGGAGCGTATACGACCCTGTACGACCAGGCCGGATTGATGCTCCGGTACGATTCGGATCACTGGATCAAGGCGGGGGTGGAATTTACTGACGATGTCATGCAATTTTGCGTGGTAGTGACAAATCAGTGGTCAGACTGGTCACTGATTCCTCTGCCTGATGCTCCGCAGGATGTGGATCTGGGCATAAACCTGGTGCGAATCGGCCCGGCAATCAGCATTCGATATCGACTGAACCAGGGAAAACCACGACTTGCTCGAATTGCATGTTTCCCAGTGAAGGACACCACTCAGATAGGGATGATGTGCTGCTCTCCTGAGCGAGCCGGGTTCGAGGCAGAGTTTCACGGTTTTAAAATTGGACCGGCGCCCGCACCAGGGCACACGGAGGTTGAGGACAGCGGCAGGGAAAGCGTCTGATCTTACCCGGGCTCCTATTTCCAGCGATAAAACTCCTTTCCGGCCGTAGCCCAGCTGCCGATCACACGCGCTGCGCCAGCCCCGATCAACGCGCCCGCGCCATCGCCGTCAATGTGACTGCCGCCCGTGAATCCCCAGACGGTCATGCCGGCCGCGACTCCGCCTCGGACGCCATTGATGCTGTCCTCGATGACGAGGCATGCGCGAGGATGAACCCGCAATTGCGCGGCTGCGTATTCAAACACGTCTGGATACGGTTTTCCGCGTGCCACCAGATCGGCGGAATAAATGTGCGGTGCGAATTGCCCGTCCAGTTCCGTCATTGAAAGCTTGCGCATCAGCCGCGGCGCGCTCGATGAACTCGCGACCGCCTTTGGCCGCCGCAGCGACCGGACGGCCTGCATCGCGCCGCAGATCATTGGAGCCGGATGTTGATCAAGTTCCGCGTATGCGGCGTCGAGTAATTCATTGAATTCGCCAGGCAAAGCTCGTCCGAGTCGCTGCCGAAAAAGCCCGTCCACAAAGGCCACGAGCTGCGGTCGGTGAGCGCCGAGCGCTCCGGCGCAATAAGTTGAGCGGTCAATGTGAAGTCCAAGACGAGCCAGCAGATCAAGCTCGACCTGCAACTCCGCCGCTTCGGTATCCAGCAGGACGCCGTCGCAATCAAATATGATGGCCTCAAAAATATTCCACCTGCGCGCCTCCACCGCGCGATCACGGTTTGGCGCGGGGTTCAAAGTCCCATGTAGTCCCGGCCGCCTCGAATTAAGCCAGGAGGGTGCTTGAAGTGTGCGTGACTCAGTCGTACTTTGTCGCGCATTTGGAGCCATTGCAAGGGACATCCCACGAATAGAGTTAATAAAGGGCCAGTAATTGCCGATTCAAACCGTTGGCTCGCGTCATTCAGGGACGGCTGTCACGCCCGGAGAACCGTCGCGGAGGGGTGCAGGGAGTCCGGCGCGTGTTTCGGGGAAATGCCCGCGAAGTGGGCCGCCGCAACTGGCGGCTCTCGCCTGCAGCGCCAGGAGTTGTCACAATGGCCACATGGGCGATGAAGGCTCCGGAACCGGTGAAACATCTCCGCCATCCAGGGTAAGTCCGCGGGATGGATTGATTGATTTCGCGCCTTGAAGGTGCAATGGTAATGTCCTCACGCCGAACACGATCCGATCGTCGGTTGCGGCGCCTCCATCGAGCGGAGCTTCCGGTGGATACCACGGAGCTGGCGCGCTTTCTGATCGGCAAAGTCGTGGTCCATGACACTGATTCGGGCAGGTTGAGCGGGCGTATTGTCGAGACGGAAGCTTATCCGGTCGGTGATGCAGCTGGACATGCATTCCATGGAAAGACTCAGCGCAATCAGTCTCTCTTCCTGGATCGAGGGCATGCTTATGTCTATCTGTGCTATGGGACGTCGTTTCTTTTGAATGTGACAAGCGAGGTGGCCGGGGTGGGTGGCGGAGTTCTGTTGCGCGCCATCGAGCCGCTGGAGGGCGCCGGCGAAATGGTGACTGGTTCTTGCCGCCAGATACGCCCGACTGACCTCGGCAGAGGCCCGGGGCGATTGACCAAGGCATTGCAGGTTGATCTCGGACAGGACGGATCGGACCTGTGCGGTGCCGGCTCGCTTTGGTTGGCGGCAACCGCGCAAGGGATTGGCGGGATTGGCAACAGCGTTCGCATCGGTATTACACGCGATGTGGATCGGCTGCTGCGCTTTTATGAAGCCGGTAACGCCCATGTGAGCGGCGCCAGGAAGCTGCGCCAATAGCCGCGATGACATCCGTGCCGGCGCCGGCCCGGCGGAATGGTGTGATTCGGCCACTTTGGACAGCAAACCCGAGGAGATCAACATGGCCACACCTGCAGAAAGCGATGAAGGGAGGTCCTTTTCGGATATCCATATGACGCCGTTGATCGACGTCATGCTGGTGCTCCTGATTATTTTCATCATCACCATTCCGGTGATGACGCATGCCGTTGAAAACGATAATCCGCCGCCGACGAAATACCCGCCCCCAATGCCGCTCGAAGTGATCAATCTGCAGATCGACCTTGATGGCGCGCTGTTGTGGGACAAGACGGCAGTAGATCGCGCCACGATGCAGGGGTACATACGTTCCGAAGCGTCGAAATCGCCGCAGCCGGAAATGCACATCACGGTCGATAAATTCGCGAAGTACGAAATCGTCGCGCAAACCCTGGCGGATCTGCAGTATCGTGGCTTGCAGAGGATCGGGTTCGTGGATAACGAATACCACTGATCAGCCTAATAGGCAGTTCCGGGGCGGGACGATAAAGCGGACGTCTTTCCAGGGCAAACCAAAGAGCCTATATGCAAATCAGCGACCGCCGACTGGCTTACGTGGTGAAAAACCCCGGGGCCTTTTCCTTAAGCGTCCTGCGCGCGTTTCGGGACAATCAGGCAATGCTGCTGGCGGGCGCCCTGGCCTACTACTTGCTGCTGTCAACCATCCCCCTCCTGATCCTCATGCTGATGGCGCTTTCAAAATTTGTCGATCAACGGGCGCTGCTCGCGACCCTGGGCGAGTATCTGGAGCGGATTGTTCCGGGACAATCATCCGCTGTTCTGAACGAACTCTACCGGTTTTCATCGCACAGTGGCGCGATCAGCTGGATGCTTTTGGGGACGCTTGTATTCTTCAGCTCCCTGGCGTTCTCGGTCCTCGAGAAGTCCATGTCCGTCATTTTTCTGCATCGGATCGAATCGGGGCGACGGCATTTCGCAGTGTCTGCGTTGATTCCGTATTGCTACATCGTAGTGTTGGCCCTTGGTTTGCTCGTGATGACGCTGATCTCCGGGGTGCTGCAAGGAATCGGCGCCCGGCACATCGAGCTGTTTGGACACATCTGGTTGCTCAAGGGCGTGTCAGTCGGATTGATTTATCTGTTGGGCGTCGCGGCGGAAGTCATCCTGTTGAGTTCTCTGTACGCAATCATGCCGGTTGGAAGCATAAGATGGCGCCATGCGCTGGTCGGCGCCTCGGCCGCGACGGTCGCGTGGGAAGTCACTCGCTACGCACTGGTCTGGTACTTTCAAGCGCGCCCCCAGGTTGATCTGGTGTACGGGTCGCTGACGTCGGCGATCGTGATACTGACGGGCTTCGAGATCATTTCTTTATTGCTGCTGCTCGGTGCGCAGGTAATTGCGGAGTATGAGCGCGTCGATTCGGCCGGCAATGTGCCGCCTTCCGCTCAGTCAGAGCCTCCAGCGATGAGCCAGGAGTGATGCGCCAGACATCGCCATCGAGCCCGGGGGCGGCTTCTGCCTGCAAATGATCCCGGGCGGCGGGCAGCAATTTCTCTTATGGTAAATATTCCAAACTGCGCATTGATTATTAATGGCTTTCCGCTTCCGTGCCAGGGCGCTGCTTCCTGCGCCGGGAATGAGATCATGGTCGATCTGTCGACGCATTCACAGTCCGCTCGAGCGCGTTGACGCTATAGTGATTAATCATGATAGCCCCGACTCCAGCGCCGTTGGAGCCACCGAACCCACCGACACCGACTGCCACCTGCGGCCAGCGCATTGTGGCGGCCCTGCCGTTGCTATGGGCCAAATGGGTGGCGTTGTACGACGCCGGCGGCCGCCTGCACTGGCGCACCGGCGATGAGCAGGGACTGGGCGAGCACGAGGCCGTGCGCGTGGCGCTGGAGAACTTTGTCGGCGGCGCAGCGCCGGCGCGGGTCAATCATCCGTTGCAGCATGGCCGCGCCGCCGTGCTGTTGCGCGCGGGTGATGACACGGGCGCGTTCCGCGGTTTCGTCATGGTGGTGATTGAGCGTCGCTGGCTGCGCGGGAAAGGGGCCGCGGCCCCGGATCTGCCCGTACCAGTGATGCGGGCGGTACGTGAATGGGGGACAATATTGGCCGGTCAGTCCGGCGCAGACGGGAACGCGCCGAGCGGCGCGGCGTTGCTTGACCCCCAACAGGTCATCGCCTTGCTCGAGCCGACTCCGGAGATTGCCGATCCGCTACCGCCGACGCAAATGCAACAGATGGCGGAGCTCCTCGGGAATTTTCCCTTTGCGCTCCATGCTCAACCGCTGAGCCCTATTCAGGTCGGCACTCGAGTCAAACGCTACGAGGTCCTGATGCGTGCGGCCGGTGCCGAGCCGACCGAATCCGCGCCGGAGTCGTTGATTCAGGGCGCGGCGGAAGCGGGGTTGAGCGCCATGCTGGATCGGCGCGTCATTGGCGAATTGCTACCGTGGCTGCGAGCGCGTTCAAACGTCTGGGCTGGCGAACCGACCCAGTTTTCCGTGAATGTGGCTGCCCAGTCTCTGCGCGATCCGCAATTTGTCAGTTTCCTGATCGAGCAGCTGGAGCGCTCGGAACTGCCGCGCGGATTGATCGCCGTGGAGATTGAGTATGCGTTCTGCCACAGAAACGCCGCCTTCGTCGCGCACCTTGCAAACCATTTGGAGCGGGCTGGCGGCGGCATGGTGATCGACAATTTCATGGTTGGCGAGCTTAGTCCCGAATTGCTGCTACTGCCGGGGCTGCGCTTGATCAAGATTGATCCGCAGGTGACCGGAGCGGTATCGCAAAGCCGGGCGGCGCAGGTGCGTGTGGCGGCTTGCGTGCAGATGGCACGGTTCTCTGGCGTACATGTCGTGGCCAAGCGCGTCGAGGCGGAGGCTCACCAGAGCCAACTGCAGGCACTGGGCGTCGATTTCGTTCAGGGATTCGCCAGCGCACCGCCTGCAGCGCTGGACAACTTCGATGCTGCCCGGGAAAAGCGCATGTTGGTCGATCCGGAGCACGGACAGCTGGTCGGCGAGGAACTGGTGAAGTTTCTGTCGGGGCAGGACAGCGAGCCGCCCGAGGAACTCGCGCCGGCTGGATACCGGCCCGGCAGAGAGCACCTCAAGTAAAGGGATCTCTTAGCGGCACTTGGGATGCGTGTTCTTATCGACCAGGGGTTGTGAATACCATTCATGACAGGTCTCCTGGTTGGCCTCAATCGAGACCATCGGATCTTGTGATTGGCGGCGATTGCGGAGCAGTGGCAATTGATGCAGCCTTGATAATGTCCGCCGCGCAACGTACTCTTTTGGCTTCACTTTCCGAAATCAATCATGGGCCGGATGCGACCGGTCCATATAGAGTCTTTATTGTCCCCAGGAGCCCGACTTGACCAAGCACCGTTACCCAGCCAAGCGTCGATCGGATTCGCCACCGTTTGTGGCAGCCATATTGCTCTGCTGCACCTTTGGTGCGCGGGCAACGGACAGCTACAACGGCGTCAATCTGACGATGCCGACGATGACGGTTGGCAATGCGGTGTACTCGGACGTCGTGGTTGCGGTCGGACAGATCCTCAGTGGGCCAACGGCGGGTCCCGCCAATGGCACCGCGGACAGCTACAATTCATTTACCAGACAATTGACGGTGCCGGCAGTCGTGTATGGAGGCAAGACGTACTACAACGTCGTCGTCACCGTGAAGGCGCTGGTATCCGTCGGCAGCGTCAGCGGTGCTGACAGCTACGCGAGTTCGCGGCTGACCATCTCCGAGATCCAGACCGGCTGTGCCGTATACAGCGATGTCGTGCTTGCCGTCACGCCGGGCGACATAGCTTCGGTCGCGTGGGGCATGCCGCTCGCCGCGCTCGACCAGTACACCGCATCAGCCGGTGAAGTGCTGATTCCTGCCGTGCAGGTGGGGTCGAACGTTTATATGAACGTAACGATCAATGCAGGGCCGCAGAACATCGTCAGCGTCGGCGGCAGCGCGGAATCGGGAACCAGCTCCGCGTCCAGCCTTCGGTCGGGATCCGCCGGCAGCAGCACCTCCGGGGCTGGCCCCGGCAGCAGCACGCCATTTTTGTGTCAGATCACAACGCGGGGGCAGATCTCGGGTTTGACGTTGTCGCCCACAGGCGTGCCCTACTTCCTCGATCAGACCAACTCTGCGGTCGGCTACATCAACGCACAGGGCGAGCCAGTCGAGTACGGCAATCTTGGCCCGACTCCGGCGCCCATCGAGGGTGTCTTTAATTATGAGACCGGCTTCGCCGGCCCGGCGTTCGGACCGGACGGCAACATATATTTCCCCTATTTCAACGCTAATACCCTTGGCACCGTCACGGATGCCATCGGCCAGATCAATCCGGCAACCGGCGTATTCACTCAATTTCCGATACCAACCACGAATGCCGGGCCGTTCTCGATCGTGCTGGGGCCCGATGATGCGCTCTGGTTCACCGAGTTCAGCGCCGGCCAGATCGGACGCCTCACGACGGCCGGGGCGTTCACCGAATTTGCGCTGCCTTCCGGTACCTCTGCACTTCCCACGCAAATCGTCGTGGGGCCGGATGGCGCGTTGTGGTTCCCCGAAAGCGGATCCGGAAAGATCGGCCGCATTCCGACGACGGCGACGCCGGCCAATCCACAGGTAACGGAGTATCCGATGTCGTATCCAGGGTGCATCAGCAATGGAATAGCCTCCGGCCCGCTGAACTCGCTCTGGTATGTCGGCTGCCTGGGCTCCGTCAGCAACTTCACGATCGACCAGGTGTCACTGGCCGGCGTTCAGACGATCTACGACGCGCCGTCCGGATTTGCCTTCGCCGATCCGAGGTTCCTGACCGTGGGCGCTGATGGCGCCCTGTGGATCAGCGACCAGAACGCGAACTACATCGATCGGTTGGTTCCGATCGGCGGCGGCCTGGGCGCATGGAGCCAGTACGCTTATCCTCTGGTGCACATGGGCTGTTGTGGCAATGCCAGCGCCAACTGGATCGTCAGTGCGCCCGACGGCTCGCTGTGGTGGACGGAATTCAACACGGGAAACGTCGGTCATCTGATCCCCTGACGCATCGCCGGGCGAACTGCCATCACAGGAGAAATTGCCTGTTTCAGCGGACTCATGGGGAAATTCCTGCACGCGCTCGTCACATCATCTGGGCGCAAAGACTCCTTTTCGCGGAATTCAATGGAAACATCACTGAAAGCCTTTGCTGATTTCGAGCGGGCTGGCTGGGAGGACGCCAGCATCGTCGCCAGCTACGACGACCATTTGGCACTCGTCACTACGCAATCAATCCCGGCATTGCTTGATGACGCGGGTGTTCGCGCAGGATCACGCGTGCTGGACGTCGCAACCGGGGGCGGCTACGCGGCGGCCGAGGCGTTGCAGCGCGGCGCCGACGCTATTGGAATCGACTTCTCGGGAACCCAGGTCAGTCTGGCTCGCAGGAGACATCCGGCACTTCGATTTGAGCAAGCGGATGCGGAATCGCTGCCCTTTGAGCCCTGCGCCTTTGATGCCGTTATTTGCGCATTCGGCATTTGCCATCTGCCCGATCCCGATCTGGCCCTTCGCGAGGCCCACCGGGTCCTGAAGCCGGGCGGGCGGATGGCATTTTCTATATGGGACGTGCCCGAACGGGCTGTGGGTATCGGAGCCGTCTACGCTGCTATCCGCGCTCATGGGTCGATGGAGGTGGGACTTCCCGTTGGCCCGAACTTCTTTTTGTTCAGCGATCCCGTGCGGAGCATCGGAGCCCTGCGCGGCGCGGGATTCGATTCGCCGATGGTGCGTCAGGTATCCCAGGTGTGGCGGCTCGACGACCCGGATAGCCTCTTCGACAGGATTGCCGGTAGCTCGGTTCGCGCGGGAAAAGTGCTCCAGGCACAGACTCCGGCGGCAGGGGCGGCCATTCGCGCCTCGTTACGAGAAATGGTGTCCGGGTACCAGCGGGACACCTTTTTCGAGGTGCCGATGCCGGCCATTATTGCCTCAGCAATCAAATGATGGCGCTGATTGTGCCCCGCAGATGGCGCGCGCCCGGTATTCTTTGATAACAACAGGGATCATCTGCCAACATGGCGCAGTTGTCGAAGGGCATCGACCTGGCGGTTGCAGCCGCGACATTGATCCATTGTGGCAGTTCGGAAATTTGTTGCTGCAACCCGCAACGCACATAAGATGAGGAGACGTCATGAGCACGAACAATACTTATCTCGCGGTGTTTCTTGGCAGCAAAAGCAGTCCCCGACGCGCGGCCTGGGACGCTCTTCCCGAAAAAGAGCGTCGCGCAAAGGAACGAGAGGGGATGGCCGCGTGGAAGGCATGGGTCGAAAAACATCACGCTGCCATCGTCGCCATGGGCGGACCGCTGGGCAAAACCAAGAAGATCACGCAGCATGGGATCGAAGATACCGGCAATAACATGGGTGCGTTTACGGTTGTCCGGGCGGACTCGCACGAGGCGGCCGCCAGGCTCTTCGAGAAGCATCCGCACTTCATGATATTCCCGGGCGATTCCGTGGAGATCATGCCGGTGATGCCCATACCGGGGGGCTAGTGAGCAGGATGCATTTTTCGTATGAGCCTGCGCCGTCGCACGGCGATCAAAATCATCAGGAGTACTGCAATGCGTTGGACTCGCGTTTTTTTCTCGGTATTTATGGCCTTGCCGCTGGCTGCAAATGCACAGTCCGTTCCCGCGGCGATTTACACGGATCCGCCATCCGATGCGGCGCATCCCGCCCATACTGTCGTGTTGCACATTCCCAGCCATGGCAAGCTCATCAATGGCCTTTTGTATTCCCCATCCGGCGCCGGGCCTCATCCGACGCTGGTTCTGTGCCATGGCCTGCCGGGTAATGAGAAGAACCTTGATCTTGCGCAGGCCGTGCGCCGCGCCGGATGGAATACCGTCACGTTCAACTATCGGGGCTCCTGGGGCAGTCCTGGCGTATTTCGCTTCGCGCAGACACTGGAGGATGCCGATGCCGTGCTGGCGTACCTGCGCGAGCCGGCGATTTCCGAAAAGCTGGGCATTGATGTACGACGAATCGCGATTCTCGGCCACAGCATGGGCGGATGGGTCGCTGCGAAGACCGCGTCCCACGATCATGGTTTGGTCGGCGCAATCCTGATTTCGGCGGCAGACATGGGGGCTGATGCCGATCCCCACTCGGGCGACAAACTGACCGCGGTGATGGCCGACAATATGGAGACACTTGCGGGTGTCACCGCCAGTAGCATGGCGCATGAATTGCAAGCCCACGCCATGGAGTTCCGGCTCGACCATGCTGCGGCGGGTCTGGTTGATGTCCCACTATTGGTATTGACCTCCGATGATGGCCTCGCGCCAGGCATGGACAAGCTGGTCGCGATGATCAAGGCCAAGGGCGGCAGCAAGGTGACTGCCGTGCACGTCGCCACCGATCATTCATGGTCGGATCGACGGATTGCGCTGGAGACCACGGTCATCAATTGGCTGGCTGCTTATTGAGCCGGCCGCGGCTATGCCTTGATCAAAGGGAATCGGCGTAAAATGAGCATCCCGCCTGCTGGCGGGTAGATAGGGAGGATGGGCGATGCCGCATGCAATTCGATTCCATAAGACCGGTGGACCCGAGGTCATGGTCTGGGAAGAGATCCAACTCGGCAAACCCGGGCCGGGTGAGGTTCGCATCCGCCAAACCGCAGTCGGGCTCAATTTCGTCGACGTCTACCACCGCACCGGCCTGTATCCGCTGCCGTTGCCGAGCGGTCTTGGTAGTGAAGGCGCAGGAATCGTTGAAGAAATTGGCGCCGGCGTCGCGGATCTGAAGCCGGGAGACCGCGTTGCTTACGGTACCGCTCCGGTGGGTGCGTATGCGGAGGCACGGCTCATTCCCGCCGACCAGCTGTTCAAGCTGCCGAAAGGCATCGACGACCGGACCGCCGCGGCGATGATGCTCAAGGGGCTGACCGTACAGTACCTGATCCGTCAGACCTATCGCATCAAGAAAGGCGACACGATACTGCTCCATGCGGCCGCCGGCGGGATCGGCACGATCCTCTCGCAATGGGCGAAGCATCTGGGCGCGACGGTCATTGGCACCGTCGGCAGCGACGATAAGGCGACACTGGCGAGGGCCAGCGGCTGCGAGCACGTGATCGTCTACACGCGTGAGGATTTCGTGAAGCGGGTGGGGGAACTTACGGGCGGAAGGAAAGTGCCGGTCGTCTATGATTCCGTCGGCAAGGACACTTTCATGAAGTCGCTCGACTGCTGCGCGCCGCTTGGACTGGTTGTATTGTTCGGACAGTCGTCGGGCCCAGTGGAGCCGCTGAATCTCGGCGTACTCGCGGTGAAGGGGTCGCTCTATGTGACGCGGCCGACGCTTAACACCTACGCCGCGAAACGCGAGAATCTGGCCGCGATGGCCAGGGAGCTGTTCGAGGTCGTGGAATCCGGTGCGGTGAAGATTACCGTCAGCCAAACCTATGCGCTCAAGGATGCCGCGACCGCGCACGCCGATCTGGCGGCGCGCAAGACGACCGGGTCGACGGTCCTCGTGGTTTGACCGCAGTTGCATGGCCCCTGAAATTCCAGGCTGGATTTCATCGCGATCAGCGCCGGCGACTGTCTACTGCCACGAGTGGGCCGCGATCTGTTGAAGCACGTACGAGGCCAGCAGCTCATTGGCGCGCGTGGTGAGGTGCTCGGACGCCGCGAATACGTAGGTCCGATCCGCATCAGGAACGGTTAGAGAGTTTGCGTCGCAGAAGTCCTGGTCCGGCTCGCGGCACGCATCTTCATGCGCCCCCCGCTTGAGTCCATAGCGCTGCGGATGATCGAGCAGGGGCTTCAGAAAAGCCTGCATCCTGATGACCAGGATCCTTGGATCCCCGGGAAGACCCGCCGACAGACGCTGATTGTAGGCATGCGTCAACCGGTTGGCGAAATCCTGGCTGGCCGGCGTGCGAAACCAGGGTGCCTCTCCAAGATCGGCGAGCTCGAAGACCACGAGTCGCTGTGCGCCGGAGCGCAGCATATCCTGCACAACCCGCACGGCCGCATCTGCGGCTGCTTCGACCCGAACCTGCTGAGCGTGAACCGTGGCGTTGTCTGGGTGCCTGTCAGCCCGGAGAGTGGCCGCGAGGATGGGGTTGTTGTTCGGGTCGTAGTCATACGCGACGTCGTTCGTGCCGATGTACAGCATCACGATCTGATCCGGCGCGAAAGTTCCGTGCTGTGCAAGGAAATGCCTGAGCTGTACTTCTACAGAAACAGGCGCGCCTTCCGCGTCATCCGAGACCTGCGAGTAAGGCCGCGCAACCCGGGCGCCTCCTTCGGCGTAATTCAGTCCACCCGGACCGGGCGATGCGTGGATGCCTTTATAGACGTCCGCGTATGTATCCATATGCTCATTGGGTTCTGCCGATTGTCCGTAGTGCTCGGCGACAAGCTGGGCCCAGGTGCGTCCCGACGCCGTCGTGAATCGCAGGCCATAGGTCCCCGCATCCGTCAGGCTGTCACCAAAGAACACCGCCTCCCTGGCCGGTGGCAGGTCGGCGCCATACGCGTACATTGGCGCAGTCTGGGCCAGCGTCGCGCCCATCGCGATCAGCGTGCATAGGTGTTTCATTCGGGAGTCCCGGTCAATTCCAATTCGCGTCCCATCGGCTCAATCGTGCGTCCAGATCCGCGGGAAGGACGCTGCGCTCCAGCGGAAACGTATGGTAACCGCTATTTGACGGCAGTCACATTGCCTCACATTGGCTTGCGCCTGAAATGCACTTGGCGTTGCCGCCGACGAAATCCTATACACTGCCTTACCCCATTGCATGGCACCCGCAATGATACACAACGGAATATCGACCACGACGCACACCGTCCGGATCTGCGCCCTGAGTTTTCTGGTCATGCTGAGCGGCGAATCGTTTGGCAACGGTACGGCACCCTGGACGCAGGGTGTGCATTACACCCTGGTCGTGCCGCCGCAACCCCCCTCGCTGCCGCCCGGCAAGGTCGAGGTAACGGAAGTATTTTCCTACGGTTGCATCGTGTGTAACCGCTATTTGCCCGCCATGAACCGACTGAAAGCAAGCCTGCCCGCCAACGTGGTGTTCGACTATGTGCCCGCGGCATTCAACGCGGCGGAGGACTGGCCCGTGTTCCAGCGAGCGTACCTGACGGCGCAGGTGCTCGGGGTAGCGGATCGGGCGCACGACGCGATGTTCGAAGCCGTCTGGACGAGCGGCGAATTGGCGATCGTGGATCCGGTGACGAAACGCATCAAGGATCCGCTGCCGACCATTGAAGATATCGCGCGCTTTTATAACCGCGTAACGGGTGTTTCGGTAGCCGATTTTGTCGTCACGGCGAATTCAATGGGAATCGAAACCCGGATCAATCAGGCCGATGATCTGGTGATGACCAGGTATCACATAGATGGTACGCCGACCATCGTGGTTAACGGCAAGTACCGGCTTGGGCTCGCGAATGTGAACGGCGATACGGACCAGCTCGTCGAACTCGTAAAATGGCTCGTGGCCAAGGAAAGTCGTTAAGCCTGCTGGACGTGATTGGGCGGCGGTGTGAACCGGCACCCGGCACTGGATGCCGGGCGGCGTCGCAAACCATTGATTCTTCGCCCGCGCCGTTTGGCCAGGATGATCAATTTTCGGGGCCTGTTCCTGGTGCCGCGAGGGAGCCGTCTGCCGGTCCGAAATGCGACGTACGCACGCCCTGCAGCTCGAAATGCCGGTAGTCCCGCCCTTTCCCCTTGGTGATTCGGCGTATTGTCATCGGAGTGTGGAATGCACGGCCAGTCGTCCGCCCAAGAAGCGGCCTGGGTACCGAAAGACCTACGGGAGACGAGCCGATGAGCGCGCAGAAACTGCAAAAATTCAACCCCGGGCGGTCACTGATTTCATCGTTGTCATTGATGCTTCTGGTGTCCGGCGCGAGCGCGACTGACTCATACAACGGCGCGGAGCTGACCGTCCCCTCCATGACCATTGGCAGTGCCACCTATAACAACCTGGTGGTCACGGCCGGCAGTATTGTCAGTGGACCGACCGGCACTGCGCCGGCCAGCAACCGAGACATCTACAACCCGGCAAACAACCAGCTGAGTATCCCCGCTGTAGTATTTGGCGGCAGCACCTATTACAACGTTGTCATTACTGTCGGTAACCTCGTGTCAATTGGCAGCGTCACCGGAGCAGACAATTACAACGGTTACGATTTGAGCATTCCGGTCGTCGAGGTTCTGGGCGGTATGTCCTACACCAATGTGGCGGTAACGGTCGGCGGCAACATCAGCGTGGCCGGAGGCATGCCTGCTGCAACCGCGGATACGTATAACCCGGGAACAAATCGGATAACCATGGCCGCGGTTGAGTATGGCGGCAAGGTCTATACCAACGTTGCAGCCTCTATTGGGAAGGTCGTGTTGGCCGGACCCGCAAGCGCCGCACAGGGCGTCTATTCAGGAATAAGCGCTGATGGTTACTATGTTCTGGGATTTGTTCAATCAAGTGGTGGCTACTGGTTCTTGTATACGACCGTGTCATTGCCGAATCCGATGTTCAGCCTACCGCCTGTTGTCGGCATGGATAGCGGGCAAGGCACATATCTGGACGGTGGATTTTCTGCGGCGGCAGATGTTGGCGAAGACATGTATGAGAAGCTGATCCCGGGCAGCCCCAATACAGGAACTCAGGTTGGGACATTTTCTTCAGCCTATTCGCACGGGCAGTCGCTGGAGGGCACGGTCGCCTATGTGCCGACCGGAACGGGCGGGACGACTTTTAACCTCGCGTACCTAGCCGCATCCCTTGCCGCGCCGGTCCCGCTGGCGCAGCTTGCGGGCAATTACCAGGGGGTTTTCACATCAACGAGTGTTCAGTACTCCCAGATTGATTCCATGGATTACGGCCCACCGACAGCTACGCTGACAATAACTGCCGACGGCGCAATATCAGGGCCGGTCGCCAATTCGTGCGAGTGCGCACCCGGCAGCGTCATAGGTTCGATCAGTCCTCGTTCGGACATAAATGCCTATGACATTTCTCTGAGTTTTGTTGCCCCGGCGGCTCACGCCAATTATTTCTTCCTGGAGCCGGGGCCGTACAAGGGCATTGCCTACTATGATGCAGGCACCAGTACCCTGACATTGGCAGGAATCGCCCTGGACAATTCAGCCGTCGGGCTGGTCACTTCCGGACCCTTATGAATCCGGTGGCTCGGGCGGGCACGATAATTTGAGCCGTTCCGGACCAGGCAACGGAGGCGTGCGACGCTAATTCACACCGCACATGCCGCTGCCACAGCCGCCGCCGCCGCAAACTGGTGCATCGCAGGCGGTATCTTTCGCGCCGGTGCTTATGAAGCCGGCAGATATCAGCTTCTCGACGGCCGCCCTGGCATCCGTGCGCCCGCGCGCAATGCCAGCCCTTTCACAGAGTTCACCCCACGTGCGCAGCTCTTCGGCCATCTTGTGTTGCACCTCAATTACGGCCCCGTTGGCCGCGCAGCGATATTCATACGTTGGCAAGGGTCCTCTCCTTACGGCCTCATTACGAGGGTACTTCCCGGCCCCCGAGTTTAATCGGCGACGCGGGCATTGGGAAAGAGGGATGGCACAGGAATGTCCGTCGTGTCGCGGCTGGCACACTCATCGCAGCCGCGGTACCCTCTGCCATGTTGCATCAACGGAGGGACGGCAATGGCGATTAAACGTCCGACCAAGAGCCGGGGTACGCCTCTGCACAAGTCTGTCGCCACAGCCCCCTTGCGTCACGTCGACGTCCGGGCGCCGCGACAGATGGTGCCGGGGGAGATCTACGAAGGCTGGCTGTGCAAGAATCGATCATGCGGGAAAGTCATCGCGATCGGGGTTGCGGCGCCGGGCGGCAAGGCGAACGCCGAGTTCGACGATCAGCTGACAGCGATCAAATGCCCTCATTGCGGGGATGAGAATCTGTACCGCTGGAGTGCGCGCAGCGAACAGCCGTACACACCGCCAGGCGCGGGAGCATCGGCTTAGGGCAAGCGCCGGACATTCGCATACGAGTCATCCACGGTCGGCCTCCCGGGAGGTCCGGTCGCGGCCGCCGGGAAAGCAGGTCACGCGTGGGCCAAATGCGGATAATTTCTTTCAAAGACACGATCCTGTACAAGCGCGGCTTTTGGCTGAGTGCGGTAGCACTGGTTGCGGCCGTGGCCGCGCCATCCGTGGTCGACCGGAGCATCTTCCGCCAACCGCTCATACATATGGCACCGCTTGGCATTCTGATCGGGTTCTGCGTCTATTTCCTGCAAAAAGGACGTTTTTTCAGCATTGCCGATGAAGTCATCGATTGTGGAGATCACCTGAAGGTGCGGCGCGCACGCACCGAGGCGCTCATACCGTTTTCCCTCATCGACTCTGCCGATGTCAGGACGGCCTACCGGATGCATCGAATCACGATTCGCCTGCGCGAACGGACCAGGATCGGAATCCGCATCGATTTCTGGCCGCAGGCGAGCCTGTGGGGCAACCTCGTCGCGGTTCAGCAGGTTGCGTCGGGGCTCCTGGAGCGGGCGAAACAGGCGGGCCGCGTCAACCCTCAATGACCGGCCTTGAATTTCTCCCACACGCTGGTAATGGCGCGGGTCTGATCGGCCGAGTCCGCCAATTGCACCGAGAGTTTCGGCAGCATATCCGCCGTGGGGTAAATCCCCGGATCATTCTTGACCGACGGCAGCGGGTGCGCCGCGGTGTTGGCATTGGCGTAGCCCTTGAAGTTGGTTATTTCGCCGATGACTTCCGGGCTCATGACGAAGTTGATGAACGCGTAGGCGTTCTCGGGATGCGGCGCATCCTTCGGGATGGCCAGCATGTCGAACCAGAGAATCGTGCCTTCCTTGGGTATGCTGTACTTGATTTCGACGCCCTTGTTGGCATCCTGCGCGCGGTCCCTCGCCTGCAGAACATCGCCGTTGTAGCCGACGGCGACGCACAGATCGCCGTTGGCCAATGCGTCGATGTACTCCGAGGAATTGATGCTGCGGATATAGGGCCGGATCTTCATCAGCACCGCTTCGCCCTGGGCCAGGTCCTCGGGGCTTTGCGAGTTCGGATCCTTGCCCAGGTAACTGAACACGGCGCGCATCATCTCCGCCGGCGAGTTCAGCACGCTGATGCCGCATTTGGCCACTTTCGACGCCACCTTGGGATCGAACACCATTCGCCAGCTGTCGAGCGGTGCGTCGGGCAGCAGCTGCTTGACCATTTTTTCGTTGTAGCCGATGCCGTTGGTGCCCCACAGGTAAATGATGCCGTGGGCATTGCCGGGATCGTGAATGGCGACCTTCGCCATGAGCTGGGGGTCCATATTCGGGAGGTTCGGCAGCTTTGATTTGTCGAGCGGCAGATACATGCCCGCCTTGATCTGGTGTTCGAAGTAAGAGGCGGTGGGTACGACGACATCGTAGCCGGTGTTGCCCGCAAGCAGCTTCTCGTCCAGCGTCTCATTGGTGTTGTAGTAGGTGGCGGTAACCTTGATGCCGGTCTGCTTCTCGAACCTTGGCAGTGTCGTGGGTGCGAGGTAATCGGACCAGATATAGAGGTTCAGGACCTTCCCGGGATCGGGGGCACCGCCCGGCTGAGGCGCCGGTCCCGATTTACCGCCACCACAGGCGCAGAGCAGCAGCCCGCAACCCAGCGCCAGAATCCCCGTCCGACTTACGCAGAACATAGGATGCCCCCTCGTTATTCTTTTCAGCGCTAGTTATAGCGCAGCTGGCGCCGGGCCGACAGGGCCTTGGCTCGAAATGATCAGCAGCCGACGAGCGCGATCCGGCCTACGGGTGGCACGGGCAGGGTGGGGGGAAGGGCATGCCGCACTGCACAATCCTTCCGGAAATGCCGCCTGGCAAAGCGCCGGGATGATCGCCAGAATGTGCACTGCGCCCTTCCCGCATGCCAGGCAGGCTGTAAAGGTGGGCGGGTTTCGGATCAATGGAGTCACGAGATGCAACGGGCAATTCTTGCGTTGATGGCATGCCTGACGCTCAGCGCCTGCGGGCTCGGTGAGACGGCCGTTTCGGCGGCCGCGGGCGGTACCGCGGAAGCCGAGCAAGCCAAGGCAGCGCTGAAAACGGAGGCGCGAGTCAAGGAGCAGCTCGACGCGGCGGCGGCGCTTGAAAAACAGCATCGACAGGCCGAGGAATCAAGCGCTCAATAAAGCCAGCCTCCGGCACCCGGCATGTGGCGGGACGGCAGTGCATGCGGTTGCGCGGTGAACTCTCGCGCCTGGCCCTGGGCTACCGGGCCGGCGTCGCCGAATCGTCAGGTACGGCCGACGCGACACCCCACGGGGCGCCGCGCAGTGATGCGGCGACGATCCACGCCGATGCCGCCAGCAGAAACGTCACCAGGGTCTCCGACCACTGAACTTGCGGTGGAGTCGCCCAGTCAGGCGTCGGGCGCGCGAAAAAACTCGGTACCCAGACCAGCGCGCCAAATAGACTCATCATGAGCGCTTCCAGTGTCGCGGCCAGGCGCGGAAGAATCCCGACGAGAAGGCCCAGGCCCGCGGCCGCGTGTGCAGCTCCGGTCAGATACGCCAGCACCCGTGGTTCGGGAAGCCACGCCGGTACCAGGCTCGCCGTATACGACGCATACCCGAAATGCGCGGCTCCGTACACGACGCAAGCGGCGCCGAACAGCATCCGCGCCTCGCGTCGCGCGCAATCGCCGTTCAGCACCAGGACCGCGCTCGCGCGATGCTCGCGGCACAGCACTGCGTCGAGCGTCCAAACCCCGACCAGGGGTCCCAGGGCTTCGCTGATGCCGTACCAGGAACTGATGGCCAGAGGCTCGAGCCATGCCGCGCGAGCGCGTGCGAGGGTCCAGGCCGAACCGAAGATTCCGATGATGACCGTGCTCACCCGGGCGGTGCGCGTGTAGAGCAGGCCGGCACCGGCAGCCAGCAGGATCGCCCCCGATCCATAGACCGAGGATGCCGGCGCCGGAAGCGGGACGGAGAGCGGTTCCCATAACGGCGCAAAGTCGCCGTACGCCAGACCCAGGATGGCAAGGCCCGCCACGGCGATTGCGAACAAGGCGTGGCCGAATCCGGATACGTGCATGTTGCGATTCCCTACGCCGGGCAACGCCCGCGCGTATCGCTGCCATATTCCCTCAGTCGATCGGCCACGGCACCGCCTTTGATACCGAGATTGCCGCCGGTTTGAAGAAACCCGTGCGACGTGAATTGGAATCGACCACGCGCCACCACGGCTCGACCGCCTCGGCCCGCGAGGGTTCCACGGGTTCGCCGAGGCGCGGCATCACGAGCGACACAGCATCCTTCGCGGCCAGTTCCAGCAGTCTCTCGACAGGCTGGTCCCAGGCATGCATCGCCAGACTGAACGTGCCCCAGTGCACCGGCAGAAACGGACCCCCGCCGAGCAGCGCCAGCGCCTTGAGCGCGTTGTCGGGCCCGAGATGGATGTCGCCCCAGGCCGGATGGTAGGCGCCGATCTCCAGCATCACGAGATCGAACGGGCCGAGCCGTTCACGGATAGCCTGGTATTCGGTCGTGAGTCCGGTGTCACCGCTGAAGAACACGCTGTGACGGGGCGAGCGAAGCACGAGCGAGGACCACAGCGTCGCGTTGCGGTCCTTCAGGCCGCGCCCTGAAAAATGCTGCGAGGGCGCGGCGGTCACCGTGAGTCCGGTTCCCGGCACGTCATGCGATTCCCACCAGTCGAGTTCGACGATGCGCTCGGGCCGCACACCCCAGGCCTCCAGGTGTGCGCCGACGCCGAGCGACGTCACGATCGGCGTATCACGCTTCACCAGCTGGCGAATGGTCGGATAGTCGAGATGGTCGTAATGATCGTGTGAAACCAGGGCGAGATCGATGTCGGGCATCGACCGAAGCGGAACCGGCACGGCTTGGAAGCGCTTCGGGCCCACGAAGCGGGATGGCGAGGCACGGGGTCCCCACACCGGATCGGTCAGCACCCGGTGCCCATCGATCTCGATCAGCACCGTCGAATGACCGAGCCAGGTGGCGCGAAGCCCCGTGGCCGGCGCGCGCGTCCAGGTTCCGAGCGGATTCATGGACGGCAGCGGCCCGCGCGGCACACGCCGCTCACCCCCGCAAAGGAAGTCGCCCAACGTCGGCATCGCCACGGCCGGATCGCGCAGGCCCGCCATGATCGGGTGAATGTTGGCGAATCGATCGCCCGCCCACGTCGGCGATGATCTGATGCGCTCGAGGCGTTCGCCGTCCGGCCTTCTTCCCAGTGACTTCATGCCTTGCAGTGCGCGCCGGCTAGCGGATGCGGCGCCGTGCGCGCTCACCGAGGTACGCACGCCAGGGGATCCAGTAGTACCTGGACCAACCGTCCGAGACCCCGGCAAAATCGGAATCGGCAACATTGACGTGGGTGAGTTCAATCCGGCCGCCGCCGGGATCCGGCCAGAACGACAGCACCAGGGTTGAATCGAGATCGCGCTTGCCGAAATGCGTTGAACGCCACGACTGGACGATAAGGCGGTTCGGCACCAGTTGCAGGATCGTGCCGGTCAGCGCACCGCCGAACGCCTCGAACGGGGCGCCCGCGCGTGCGGCTATTTTAACCGGCGCACCGGTGAACCCCGCATGTTCCTTTGGGTCCAGGTACATCGCATACAGACGGGACGGTGATTTTGGAAGAACGGCGGCGAGCGTCACTGTGCGCGGCATGGGCTGGCTCCGTATGGCATCCAATCAGCGGATGGTGCCATTGTAACCGCTGTCAGGGCCCCGCCCACGCTCAAGCCTGATTTTTCGTTGCAGACACTCCACCCGTGGTCGCCGATGCGGCAAGAACCAGAACCACCCCGAGCGTCGCCGCGGTGCAGGCGATGACGAAGATCGGGGCCAGCTTTTGATCGCCGGTCGCGAGCGCGGAGCAGGCCGGGCCGACACCCGCCGAGAGGATCTGCGAAAATGGCATCAGCCGCGTCATGCGGCCATCCGGATCGTGCCGCACGGTCAATCCCATGTAATAGGCGAGGCCGAGCACCCAGCCGACGTTCATGATGCCGATCCACAGCAGATAGCCGCTCATGTGCAGCGCGCCGCTAAGGGCCAGATAGCTCGCGACCAGCATGATGCCGGATAAAACGATCATGCTGAGCCGGCCAAAGCGCTCGCCGATGACCGCGGGGAGCAATCCGCCGGGAATCCCTCCGAGCACGCCGATCCCGATCGCGTAGCCGATCTGTTCGTCGGTCAGGCCGTCTGCGCGACCGATACGCTCGAGGAAGCCCCAGACGGCGAAGATGCTCAGCTGCAGCAGGAACGCGCCGAACAGCGCGGCGGCGCTGACGAGAGGCCGCGCGCCTGCCTGGCGCCGGTGCGCGGCCGCGGGCCGATTCGCCGAATCTATGCCGGCGGGCAGCCAGAATGCAGCGATCAGCGCAGCAAAGAACCAGAGGCTTGCCGAGCCAACTGCAATGCCGTAGCCATAGCGCTCGTTGAGTGGCGGAAGAATCATGGCATCGACCGAGAAAAAGCAGGTCTGCAGCACCATCAGTGAGCCAAATACCCGTTCGGGCTTTGCCGTCTGCGCCAGGAAAAAGATCGCCACCGTGTATGCCGCCGTGCTGGTGAGCCCGGATGTGAACCGCGCGAGGAGCAGGGCATCGAAGCCGCCGATATAGGGCGTGGCGATATTCACCGCAGCGGCGAGCACGCAGGCGCCGATGATGCTGTAGCTCCAGCGGACGCGGGTCGCGACCCAGTAGCCGAGCAGCGCCCCGGCGGCACCGCCAAATTGTTCCGCGGCGAGTACCCAGCCGTTCTGGCTCAGGTCGAGGTGCAGGTGATCGGAATAGAATCCGACCAGGATAGGCTGCACGCCCATCAGCACGAGCGACAGCCCGGCAACCAGTATGCCGAGCGCAACTTCAACGCCGGAGTAGGATGCGGGAGCCGATGTCACCGGCGCGGCGTTCATTCAGGGTACTGCGGCGAGCAGTGTCAGCGCCGAGCGGGCGTACACCTGCGCGCAGTCCACGAGATCCTGCTCGAGAACATAGTCGTCGCAGCCCGCGGACAGCGTCGGTTGCGGACCGAAGCAGATCGCCGGCACGCCGAGCGCACGCCAGCGCATGGCATCGCTGGCCGGCAGCCGCACGACGAAATTCGGTGGTTTGCCGCGCACCACGGTGATCGCCTCGGCCACGGTCCGCGTCAGCTCCGCATTCAGGCCGGTCCAGTTCGCGTTCCAGCCCTTGACGACGCGGATCGTCGTGTTGGGCATCGGCGCCGTCAATTCGCGCGCGCGTGCGACAACCGCATCGATCGTAATGCCGGGCGGCAGGCGCACGTCGACCTCGGCCCAGGCCTGCCGCGCGATCTGCCCGCGCAACGTGCCGCCGGAAATCCTGCCGACGTTGAAGGAGACGCGCATGCCGACCCGCTCGTCGCCCGCGTCCAGGCCCTGCAGTTCCCCGGGCATTTCCGTGTACAGATCGTTGAGCGCATCAAGACGCTCAAGTGCCGCGGCCAGCTCGGTGATCGCGGTGCCGCCGCGCATCGCCCGGGAGGAATGTCCCCCGGGCGCGGTGGTCTCGATGTCCAGCCACAGAACGCCCTTTTCGGCAACCGCGAGTCCCATAAAACCCGGACCCTCGCCACTGATGAGCGCATCACCGAGCAGATCCCGGCGCTCTTTCAACAGTGCCGCGGAACCCCGGTCGCCAAACATGACTTCGTCGGATACCGCCGTCATCGAGAGCCGTCCCGACCACGCACGCCGCTGGCGATGCAGCGCGGCCGTCACAACGCACATCGCAGCGAGGGCTCCCTTCATGTTACCCACACCCAGCCCATACAGCCGGCCGCCCCTGCGCGTGAGCTCAAAGATCGGCACGGACCAATCCGCTTCCCGGCCCGGCTCCATCGTATCCATGTGCGCGTTGAAGACGACGTGGCGCCCGCTGCCGCGGCCATCGACGCTGCCGACGATATTGGGGGTCGTGGAATCGATCGCCAGCGCGGCGGCGTCGATGCCGGCATTCTCCAGGAAGCTGCGCACGAGCCGCGCGACCTGCGTCGTGTTTCCGGGGGGATTCACGCTGTTGGCGGCCACGAGGTCCGCACACAGCTGGATCAGCGGCTCGCGTTGCGCCTCGATGTCCGAGGTGACGGCGTCGATGAGTTCCCTGTTCACGGATTCAATTTTTCGCAGCATCGTGCACCCTTCGTTGTCGCCGCGCGCCGCACCGCGGCCGCATCGCGCCCGACGACGCGCCGGTACGCGTTCGGGTCGGTATCGCCCTCGGTGCCGAATACGAGTGCGCGGCTGTGCCTGCCGAGACCGAGCGCGCTGCAGGTCCCCGGCTGCTGCAACGCGAGCAACAGGCCGGCCAGTCCGGCGACCGCGGATTCCCCGGCAACGATCGGCAAGTCGTCGCCGACACCGTCCGCGAGCAGGCGCATGCAGTCGGCCGCCGGTTCATCTTCGATCGTCATGAAGTCATCCGCGCCAACGCTCAGGATGCGCCAGGCGATCAGCGAAGGCTCGCCGCAGGCGAGTCCGGCCATGATCGTCTCGAGGCCGCCGTGCACCACCGTGATGGCTCCGCGCCGGGCGCTTTCGTACAGACAGGCGGCATTCACGGGTTCGACGACGACAAAGCGCGGGCGATTGGCGCCGAGGTGCTCCCAGAGGTGCCCGCAAACCGCTGCGGCCAGGCCGCCCACGCCCCCTTGCACGAAGACGTGCGTGGGCAGCTTGCCTGCGGGCAGCTGCCGCAGTGCCTCATCAACCATCAGCGCGTAGCCCTGCATGACGTCCTGGGGCACACCGGTATAACCCTCGTAGGAGGTATCCGAGACGACGAACCAGCCGTTCGCCGCAGCGTCGGCCGCCGCACGTCGCACGGCATCGTCATAGTTGCCGGGATTGCGGCGCACTTCGGCGCCGTAGGCGGCGATCGCCGCGACCCGCTGGTCGCTGACGGTTTCGTGCACGTAGATCACGCAGCGGCAGCCGAACAGGCTCGCGCCCCAGGCGACGGAGCGGCCGTGATTGCCATCGGTCGCGCAAGTAACCGTGATGCTGTCGGTGATGCTGCGGTATTTGCCCGCGACCAGATCGCTCGTCGCGATGGCCTTCACGCCCGTGTGCCGCCCGATCGCGCGACTGAGCAGGCGCAGCACCGCGTAGGCCCCGCCGAGTGCCTTGAAGCTGCCGAGGCCGAAGCGCGTGCTTTCATCCTTGTAGTAGATCGCTTCGATGCCGGCGCTAGCCGCGAGCCCCGACAGCATCGCCAGCGGTGTGGCGGCATACCCGGGCCAGGCGGTGATTTCATCGCGCGCCGCGCTGAAACGCCGGCCGCCCAACAGCGCGGCGCGCGCAGCGCCGTACCCTTCCGCCGGATCCACCCGGGGTTTGTGAAACAGCTGTATGGGCGATGCGGACAGCAACGTCATGCACTGATTCCCCCCGGGGTTACCAGCCGAGCGCGATGCCGTCGCGCCGGCCATCCGCGCCGCCGTGCAGTACGCCGCTCGCCCAGTCTATGCAGATTGCCTGCGCGGTGCCGAGCGGATTCTCAGCAGGCACAGGCGCATGGCCGAGCGCCCGAAGCGCCTCGATCGTGGCTGCCGGGACGCCGCGCTCGACCTCGAAGGTGTCGCCGCGCGCAAACATGCGCGGCTGATCGATAGCCTGCTGCAATCCCATGCCATGATCGATCAGGTTCGAGAGCAGCTGGATTTGTCCGAGCGGCTGAAAATGACCGCCGGTGACGCCAAAGCAGAGCACCGGCCGGCCGTTCTGGGTCACGAGACCGGGAATGATCGTGTGCAGCGGGCGCTTGTGACCAGCGATTGTGTTCGGATGCCCCGGTTCGATGACGAAGCCGGATCCACGGTTGTGCAGCAGCACGCCGGAGCCTGGCGCGAGGATGCCGCTGCCGAAATCGTCGAAGATCGAATTGATCAGGGCGATGCAGTTGCGGTCGGCGTCGACGACGCTCAGGAACACGGTGTCGCGATGCGCCGGGCCGGCCGGGGGGCGAAGATCGGCAAGGCGTGCAGCCGGGGAAATCCGCTGTGCGAGACCGGTCGTGTACGCGTCGCTCAGCAGGCGATCAACCGGCACGCGGCCGCTGCGCGGATCGCAGAGCACTGCATCGCGCACCGCGTACGCGAGCCGAGCCGCCTCCGCGACCAGGTGCAGACGCTGCGCGCCGTCCGGTGCCAGCGCCGCGACCTCGAAGTTCCCGAGAATGCGCGCGATCATGAGTGGGACCAGCCCCTGGCCGTTCGGCGGGCACTCCCAGATCTCGAAGCCACGATACGCAGCCCGTATCGGATCGACGTATTCCGGCTGGTAGGTGGCAAAGTCCTCGAGCGTGTGCAGTCCGCCGAGTCCGCGCAGCGTTGCCACGATGTCCGCCGCGGCGGGGCCGTCGTAGAAGGCCGCGGCGCCGTGGTCGGCGATGGCGCGCAGCGTCTTCGCGAGCTTCGGCTGGCGGTGCACGCTGCCGGCGGCGGGCGCGGTGCCCTCGTGCAGGAATACCCCGGCCGCCGCAGGGTGTCGGGCAAGCTTCTCCGTCTGGCGGCGCCAGTCGCGCGCGACCCGTTCGGCAACCGGGTAGCCGTCTTGCGCGGTGCGTATCGCCGGTGCGAGCAGCCGGTCGAGTCCAAAGCGGCCATGATCGGCGACGAGGCGCTGCCATGCGCCCACGGCGCCCGGCACCGTGACCGCGTGCGCGCTCTCCGGGTCGATGCTGGCAATGCCTTGATCCAGGAACCAGGCGGTGTCGGCGGCCGCCGGCGCCCAGCCCGAGCCGTTCAATGCATGAATGCGCCCCTGTGCGCCCGGCATATAGAGCGCGAAGCAGTCGCCGCCGATGCCGGTCTGGGTCGGCTCGACGACGCCAAGTACCGCGACCGCGGCCACTGCAGCGTCGACCGCATTGCCGCCTTCACGCAGGATCTCGAGCGCCGTCAGCGTCGCGAGCGGGTGCGAAGTCGCTGCCATGCACTGCGTGCCGAGCGCGCCCGACCGCCCGGGCTTCTCGAAATCGCGTTCGCCGTATGCTCGTTGACAGATGTTCATCAGACGATTATACACCGTAGCCGAAGTCGGGAAAGTTTCATAAAAATGTTCGCTAGATGAACAAATATGGCTGAAATATTCGGGCCTCTGCTCATTCAATGAGGAGTGCGACATGAGAATCGGCAAGCGGATGACAAGCGCCTGCATCGCGGGGCTGATCGGCGGGTTTGCGTGGATGGTGTCCGCAACTGCGCCTGCGGCGGAGACCGGTGAGGCGGAGGCGGCCAGCGGCCAGCTGGCACCCATCATCGTCACGGCGCAAAAGATCTCCCAGGACATCAAGGATGTCCCGCTCAGTATTTCCGTGGTCGGTGGGGATATGCTGCAGCAGGATCACATCACCTCGTACGAGGACATCACGCGCATCGTGCCTGGCGTTTCCTTCCTGAGCGGCGGCGGGCCCGGCCTCGACAATATCGCGATTCGCGGCATCAGTTCCACTTCGGGCGCCGCGACGGTGGCGCTGTATCTGGACGAGGTGCCGATCACGGTCAAGAACCTGTGGCTCGGGGCGATCGAGCCGAAGCTTTTCGACATCGACCGGGTCGAGGTGCTGCGCGGGCCGCAGGGCACCCTGTACGGGTCGAGCGCGATGGGCGGCGCGATCCGCATGATCGGCAACCAGCCCAACCTGACCGAGATCGAAGGGTCGGCATCCCTCGATGTGTCGAGCACCGCCCACGGCGGCATCAACGACGAAGTGATCGGGGTCCTGAACCTGCCGCTGCAGTCGGGTGTGTCGGCATTGCGCCTCGCGGCCGACTACACGATGGACAGCGGCTACGTCGACAATTACTCGCCTGCGGGCCCGCTCAATCGCAGCGGCGTGAACGCGGACCATACGGCTGCCGGGCGCGTCAGCCTGCTGATCAAGCCGAATGATGCGCTCAGTATCACGCCGTCGATCTACTATATGCGCATGACCACTGACGACACCTCTGTCTACTATCCGTCCCTGGGCTTGTGGGATCAGAACAAGATCGTCCCCGAACCCGGCAAGATGAACCTGTCCGTGCCGAGCCTGACGATCAACGCCGATCTTGGCTGGGCGGACCTGACGTCGGTGACCAGCTATTTCCTGCAACAGTTCGACCGCACCGGCGACGCCACGTATTACAACAGCGAATACCTCGGTTACCTGATCAATTCAGATCCCGTCCTCGGCGTGAAGAACGTCGGCAATCTGTTCGGCGAGTTGCCGGGTCCTGAATACCAGTGGACCGACACCTCGCAGTGGAGCCAGGAAATTCGCCTGGCCTCGAAGCCGAGCGCGCAGACGGGCAGTCCCCTGACCTGGCTGGCAGGGCTCTATTATTCGGACCAGAAGGTCAATCGCATCGTCGATGACTACGTCAACGGCTTCGACAGCCTGTTCGTCAGCGAATTCGGCTATCCGCCGCAGGACAGCAACCTGTTCGCCGGCAGCTCGTTCCCGAACGACTCTGTGGCGCTGGCCGGCCTGCAGACCAAGGACGAGCAATACGCGGTGTTCGGCGAGCTGGGCTACAACTTCACCAGCGTGCTGAAGGGAACCGCGGGCCTGCGCTATTCGCACGGCACGGCGACCTTCACCGAGGAGGAGACCGGGTACTTCGCCGGCAACGCGCCGCCCGTATTCCAGGACAAGGCGAGCGCCAGCGCGACCACACCCCGCTTCTCGCTCACCTATGATATCGATCGGAACGTCAACGTCTACGGCACGATTGCGAAGGGCTTCCGCCTCGGCGGGGCAGGGGAATTCGTGCCCAGCACCATCTGCGCCAACGATCTCGCGCTGTTCGGCTTGTCCAGCGCGCCGACGAGCTACGGTTCGGACTCGCTGTGGAGCTACGAGGCGGGCACGAAAGGCCGCGTCCTCGACAGCCGGCTGACGTTCAGTGTGTCCGCCTATTACATCGACTGGAAGGACATTCAACAGACGGTCAATTTGCCCACGTGCGGCTACACAATCACGACGAATGTGGGCGACGCCAAGAGCTACGGCAGCGAAGTCGACGTGGCCGCCAAGGCGACGCCGAACTGGACCGTGGGCGTCGCGGGTGGCACGACGCACGCTTACCTGACCCGGGTCATCGGCGAAGTCGGCGCGAATGTTGGCGATCACATCCTGAACACGCCGGACTGGACGCTGACCCTGCACACCGAGTACGTCCACCCGCTGAGCGCCGGCGCTGATCTTTTCCTCCGCGGCGTCTATTCATGGACAGGGACATCATACGGTTCCTTCAGTCCCGCCGATCCGGACCACATCCGGCCGTCCTATAGCTGGCTGGACGGCAGCCTCGGGACGGATATCGGGACGCTGCGCCTGTCGCTCTACGGCAAGAATATCCTGAACGACACCAGGATCATCCAGCACCCGTCACTGCTGTTTCTCGAGGAGGCCTACACCTTGCGCCCGCGCACCATCGGCCTGATGGCCACGAAGAAGTTTTGAGCACGCAGCAGTGACCAGCGTACGCCGCCTCTATGTGTTGCTCGTCGGCTATGAGGTGCTGCCGAAGAGCGTCTCGACGAAGGGGCGCGGCGAGCGTTTCATGATGAGCGAACCGATCTGCTGTTATCTGCTCGATACCGAGACGGGCTGGGTGCTGCTGGATGCGGGATTCGATCCGGTGTATGTGCGCGATCCGCGGCTGTGCCAGGAATACTTTCACTCGGTAGGCAGTTATCCGCCCATCGTCACGCCGCCGGATGAACTGCCGGTTCAGATGGACAAGCTCGGCATCGGATTCAGGGACGTTGGCAAAGTCGTGCTCAGCCACCTGCATCTGGATCACGCCGGCTACCTGAAGTACTTCCTGCACGCCCCGGTGTATATCCAGCGGCAGGAGTACGAGCACGGCTTTTCGAGCGCGAAGCCGCAGTCGTATTTCCTCGCCGACTACAACTCGCCGCAGGTCGACTGGCAGCTCAGGGACGGCGACTGGGAATTGCAGCCCGGCGTCACGCTGCTGAAGACGCGCGGACATACGCCGGGGCATCAGTCGGCGGTGATCGAGTTGCCGCGCTCCGGCACCTGCGTGCTGCCGTTCGACGCAGGCGATCTGCAGGAGAATTTCGATGAGGAGATCCTCCCCGGCGAGTGCGTCGATGACATCGCGGCGCTAGCATCCATCCGCAGGCTCAACGCGATTGTCTCAGAGCGGCACGCCACGATGCTGCTGTTTCATGATCCGGTGGCCATCCAGCGCATCAGGCTGGCCCCGCAGTTCTATGACTGACCAGCCGGGAGATCGCGAGTGAAGGTGCAAAGGACGAAGCAGGAAGCGGCGGTTGGACGCGGCAACGTGCGCACCGCTGCGGCGGCGACCCCGGCATCCCCGGACCGGTTCGTGCGGGCGTTCTCGAAGGGTCTCGATATCCTCTGCGCGTTCGATCCGCACGCGCCGATGACGATCGCGGATATGGCGAAGGCTTCGGGCCTGGATCGGGCGGGCACGCGGCGTATCCTGCTGACGCTGCAGTCGCTAGGTTACGTGCGATCGGATGGCAAGTATTTCTCGTTGACGCCGCGCGTTCTCAAACTGGGATACCGCTACCTCGCGTCGCTGCCGTTCTGGCACATCGCCCAGCCGGTCATGGAGGAACTCGTTGCGCAGGTGCAGGAAACCTGCTCCATCGGCGTGCTGGACGGGGACGATGTGACGTTCATCCTGCGCGTACCCACGCGCCGATTCCTGTCGTTTGACCCGAGCATCGGCAGCCATGTACCGGCGTACGTGCACTCGATCGGGCGGGTCCTGCTCGCGCGGCTTCCCGAGGATGAGCTGCAGCAGTATCTGAACCGCGTCAAGTTGACGCCGTTGACTCCACATACGATCGCCTCCAAGGCCGCGTTGAAGCGGGCGCTGCTGGACGACCGCGAGAAGGGCTGGTCTTTCGTCTCGGAGCAGTACGAGGAGGGGATGTGCGGCATCGCCGTGCCGATACTCGGCGATGGCGGCACGCCGGTCGCCGCGCTCAACATCAGTCTCAACGCCGGCCCGCAGTCCTACGACGTCGCGACGGTCGGAATCCTGCCCAAGCTGCGGCTCGCGGCTCGGCGCCTTGGCGGGCCGCACGGCAGTCTGAATCCCTGATCCGACGCATTCGAAACAGAGACATTTCACATGGCAAGAAAATCATTCCGTCAGGCGCTCAACGAGGCGCTGCGCCTGGAGATGCGCCGCGACGACAGCGTCCTCGTCATCGGCGAGGACATCACGGGCGGCAAGGGCGCCGGCGGCGAGCAGGATGCCTGGGGCGGCGCATTCGGCGTGACGAAGGGACTGTTGCAGGAATTCGGCGAGAGCCGGGTCCTCGACACGCCGATCACCGAGAGCGCCTTCGTCGGTGCCGCCGCAGGCGCCGCAATGACGGGCCTGCGCCCGGTCGTCGAGCTGATGTTCGTCGATTTCATGGGCGTCTGCTTCGACCAGATCTTCAATCAGGCGGCGAAATTCCGCTACATGTTCGGGGGTAAGGCCGTGACGCCGATGGTCCTGCGCGCCACGTTCGGCGCCGGAAGTGGCTCGGCCAGCCAGCACAGCCAGGCGCTGTATCCGCTGTTCACGCACATCCCCGGGCTCAAGGTCGTCGTGCCGTCATCGCCGTACGATGCCAAGGGTCTGCTGATCCAGTCGATACGCGACAACGATCCGGTCATTTTCCTCGAGAACAAGAAGCTTTACGACGAGATGGGCGAGGTTCCCGACGGTTCGTACACGATCCCGTTCGCTGAAGCCAATTTCCTGCGCGAGGGCGAGCATGTCACGCTGATCGCGATCGGGCGCATGGTGGGGCGCGCCGTCGAGGCCGCCAATGCGCTCGCCAAGGCCGGCATCGAGTGCACGGTGCTCGACCCGCGCACGCTCTCGCCGCTTGATGCCGACTCGATCATCGAATCCGCCGAGCGCACCGGGCGGGTCGTGATCGTCGACGAGTCCTATCCGCGCTGCGGCGCCGCAGCCGACATCGCGGCCCTGATTGCAGAGGAGGCGTTCGCGGCACTGAAGGCGCCGATCGTAAAGGTCACACCGCCGCATTGTCCCGTGCCCTATGCGCCGGAACTCGAGAACGCCTACATACCGAGCGTCGAGCGCATTGAGGCGGCCGCCCGCCACGTCATGGCGTACAAAGGATAAGCCGACATGCCCGGGGCCATTTACGCAATTACCATGCCTCGCTGGGGCATGACGATGACCGAGGGCATCATCAGCGCCTGGCTCGTCGAGGTCGGTGCCGCCGTGGCGCAGGGCCAGGAGATCCTCGAAATCGAGACCGAGAAGATCGCCAATGCCTACGAAGCCGGCGCCACGGGTCAATTGCGCCGGCGATTGATCGAGCCGCCGGCAACGGCATCAGTGGGCGCGCTCCTCGGCGTCCTGGCGGATGCCGACGTCAGTGATGCCGATATCGACCGCTTCATCGCCGAATTCAATGTCCGGCAGCGCTCGACGCAGGAGGCAGCGCCGGCCCGTCCGGCCGCGCGTACCGTGCGCGTCGCCGACGGGGCGATCAATGTCATGAGTGTGGGCGAGGGGCCCGGGTTGCCGGTCGTGATGCTGCACGGCTTCGGCGGCGACATGAATTCCTGGGTGCTTGCGCAAGCCGAGCTCAGTGCATCGCGAACGGTGCATGCAGTGGACCTGCCGGCACACGGCGGCTCGACGATCCCGGCGGCGCCCATGACGGTCGAGTCGATCGCGCGCTCGCTGACGCAGGCGCTCGACGCGATCGGCGTCGCGCGGGCGCATTTCGTCGCGCATTCGCTCGGGGCGGCGCTGAGCCTGCTGCTGGCCCGGGACTATCCGCTGCGGGTCGCGTCCCTGTCGCTGATCGCGCCGGCGGGGCTGGGCCCGGACATCGATGCGGCGTACATCGAGGCGTTCCTGAGCGCCGAGCGCCGCCCGCAGATGAAGCAGGCGCTCACGGCACTGTTCGCCGATCCGGCGCAGATCCGCCGCGAGATGATCGACGACGTGCTGCGGTTCATGCGCACCGATGGCGTGCCGGCGGCCTTGCGCGCGCTGGCGGGCAATGCGTTTCCCGGCGGCCGGCAGCGGCTCGCATTGCGCGACGTCGCCGCGTCCTCGCCGGTACCGGTGCAGGTCATCTGGGGCGACCAGGACCGGATAATTCCCGCGACACAAAGCCGCGACCTGCCGGCCGGCATTGACGTGCACGTCATCGATGCGGCAGGCCACATGGTGCATCTCGAGCAGGCCAACCGCGTCAATGCGCTGCTCGCGGATTTCCTTCCTCATGCGGAGACCAGCAAATGAATCATGGCATGCCCGGATTGCGCGGCGCGGATCACCTCGGGCTGACCGTGCCGTCGCTCGATGCGGCGGTGGCGTTCTTTACCGACGTCATCGGCTGCGAGTACATCTATTATGGCGGGGAGGTGTCCGGAGACCCGGCGTTCATGGTCGAGCGCCTGAACGTACATCCGCAGGCCGCGTTGAAGTATTGCTTCATGCGCTGCGGCAATGGCTACAACTTCGAGCTGTTCGAGTACACCTCGCCCGACCAGGCGCCGAGGCCGCCGAGGAACAGCGACATTGGCGGGCACCACATCGCGCTTTACGTCGATGACATCTGGGCCGCCGTCGCGCATCTGCGTGCGAAGGGCATTCGCGTACTCGGCGACCCGATGACGATCTCGGAGGGACCCTCCGCGGGGGCCTCGTGGGTCTATTTCATGGCGCCGTGGGGCCTGCAGATGGAGCTTTGTAGTTATCCGCGTGGCAAGGCCTATGCCCTGACGGCGACGCGGCTGCTGTGGGATCCGCGCAGCTGATGGCGACCGTGCTCATTGCCGGGGGCGCGACCGGTATCGGCCTCGCTGCGATGCGGGCCTTTCGCCAGCGCGGCGATGACGTGCTGCTTGCCGACCGCAACGGCAGCGAGGCACGACGCGCGTCGGCCGAGGATCTGCCGGGGCGCGCGATGGCGCACGAGGCGGACTTTTGCGAAGTGGCGGCCGTGCGTGCCGCCGTGACCGCCTGCGGCGACGCTTTCGGCGGCATCGATACGGTATTCGTGAATGCGGCCGTGCTCGCGTCGATGCCGCTGGAGCGCTGGAGAGCCGAGGATTGGGATGCCTCGATGGCGGTCAATTTGCGCGCGCCATTTTTCTTTGCGCAGGCCGCAGCCCCGCACCTGCGGCGCTCGGCGAACGCCAGCATCATCTTCACGGCGTCGACCGGCGCGTTGCGGGGACACGCTGGCATGCCGGCCTATCACGCGAGCAAGGCCGGCCTGGTCGGGCTGGTGCGCAGCCTGGCCGATGAATTGTCGCCGCACGGTATTCGCGTGAATTGCATCTGCCCGGGATGGATCGACACGCCCTTCAACGATCCGTACTGGTCGTTCCAGGCCGATCCCGACGCGGCGCGCGCCGAACTGACCGCCCGTATCCCGATGCGCCGCCAGGGCGTTGCCGGCGACGTGACCGGCGTGATCCTGTTCCTCGCATCACCCGAAAGCCGCTACGTGACGGGCACGTCCGTGGTCGTCGACGGCGGCTACACGGCCGTCTGATGCACACATCATTCAAACGAGGAGTGAATGCATGGCCACTGCGCCGATTTCGTCCGGTGGATTGCTGAAGGACAAGGTCGCGTTCGTCACCGGCGCCGCGCAGGGCATCGGGCTCGCGGTGGCGCACGCTTACGCGACGCAGGGCGCGTCGGTCGTGCTCGCCGACATCGCCCGTGAGCCGATGGAGCTTGCGATTGCAGCGCTGCCGGATCCCGGCCGGGCCATGGCCATCGAGCTCGACGTGACCAATGAAGCGCACACGGCTGCCGCGCTGCAGAAGACGCTGGAGCGGTTCGGGCGGGTGGATTGCGTGGTCGCGAACGCCGGAATCCTCGTTCTCAAGCACGTCGTGGATCTCGATCTCGCGAGCTGGCGCCGGGTCGTCGACGTCAACCTGACGGGCGCATTTCTTACCGCAAAGATATTTGCGCAGCAGCTCGTCAGGCAGAAGTCCGGTGGCCGCATCATCTTCACCTCGTCGCTGTTCGGGCTCCGGGGCGGGCGTGAGAACGGCGCGTATTCCGCGTCCAAGTTCGGCATGATCGGCCTGATGCAGAGCCTGGCCGCGGAGCTGGCGCCACAGGATATCCTCGTCAATGCCGTCTGCCCGGGCCAGATGGACACCGCCATGATGCGATCGCTGTTCCGCGACCGCGCCGCCCTGACCGGCCGAAGCGAAGCCGCGGTCGCAGAGGCGCTGCTGAGCCGCATTCCGGTGGGGCGTCTTGGCACCATGGATGATCTTGCGGGGATCTACGTGTATCTGGCCTCGGAGCTCTGCCGGTACAGCACCGGCCAATCATTCACGGTCGACGGCGGCTGGCAGGTAGGCTAGTCGGCCCGACCAATCAGGAGTCTGTTTATGACGATGGCTGCGGAAATGTTGCTAAGCGCGTATCGCCAGATGGCGACGATTCGCGCCTTCGAGGAGCGGGTGAACCTGGAGATGGGGACCGGAGAGATACCAGGCGCCGTGCACCTGTACGCCGGTCAGGAAGCCTCCGCGGTCGGTATCTGCATGCACCTGACGGCCAAGGATCACATCGCCTCGACGCATCGTGGGCACGGCCACTGCATCGCCAAGGGCTGCGACATCAACGGCATGATGGCGGAGATCTACGGGCGCAGCACCGGCACCTGCCGCGGCCGCGGCGGCTCGATGCACATCGCCGACCTCGAGAAGGGGATGTTGGGCGCAAACGGCATTGTCGGCGGCGGGCCGCCGCTGGCCTGCGGCGCGGCGCTGATGGCGAAATATCGGCAAACAGGCGGCGTTGCCGTGACGTTCTCGGGCGACGGTGCGATCAACCAGGGCACGATGGCAGAGTCGATGAATCTCGCCCGGGTCTGGAATTTGCCGATTATTTTCGCGATCGAGGACAATGGTTTCGGCGAAGCGAGCGCCAGCTCCTGGGCGGTTGCCGGCGACGTGCTGCGGCGGGCCGCGGGTTACGATATGCCGGCGGTTCGCATGGATGGCGCCGATTTCTTCGCGGTCCATGAGGCGGCGGGAGAGGTAATTGCGCGGGCGCGTTCGGGCGGCGGGCCGTCACTGATGCATATCATGGTGCCGCGCTACTACGGGCACTTCAGCGGCGACGCCGACACCTACCGCACGCGCGAGGAAAAGGAAGCGCTGCGCCGCGAAAGGGATTGCCTGAAGATATTCCGTGGTCGCGTGCTGGCGGACGGACGTCTCGAGGAGAGGCAGCTGAGCGCCATCGATCGCGAAATCGACGCGGCCGTCGACGGTGCGGTGAAGAGCGCACGTGCCGCGCCCCGGCCTGACCCCAAGGACGTTGCGCGTGACGTCTATGTGTCCTACACCTGATCGGCGGAATGCTCGGCTGGTCGTTTGCCGGTTTATTGAGCGTCCGCGCCGCAAGCGCCGGCGGCGCCGTTTCACCTATGCGAACGATGCACCCGTGATCCTCGACAGAAATGCTCAGGCCGGTTGCTGCTGGGTGATGCAGTGGATTCCGCCGCCGCCGCTGGCCAGGCGGGTGACGTCGACCTGCACGACCTCCCGGTCCGAAAAGGCAGCCTTTACGACGGCAAGGGCGCGAGCGTCGCCGGGAACTCCGTACGCCGGCATCACGATGCCGCCATTGGCAATGTAGAAATTCACATACGATCGGCAGAACATGCTGTGAGGCGTCTGGAAATCATAGGCGTCGTTCATCGAAATTATCTGCAATCGACGCCCCGACGCATCGACGGCCGTCTCCAGGGCGCGCCGGTTATCCGCGGCGAGCTGCAATGCCGCCCCCGTGGCGCTCGGATCGCTCTCGAAGATGACGACGCCGGGTCTGACAAACGTTATCAGGCCGTCGACATGGCCGTCGGTGATGTCGACGTGAACTCCAGCCGGATCTCCGGGCAGCCAGATGATCCTGGTGGCGCCCAGTGCTTCGCAAAGTTCGCGCTCCGCAGCGCGGCGGGTAATTCCGGGATTGCGGTTGGCATTCAATACGACGGACTCCGTCGTGATGACGGTGCCCTCACCGTCGGTATGTATGCCCCCGCCTTCCAGGCAGAGACTCGATTGATACATCGGGACTCCGGCCGCATTCAGCACCCGTCCGGCAAGCCTCGCGTTGTTGGCATATTCGGGCGTCTTGCCGCCCCAGGAATTGAAACGCCAGGCCGTCCCGGATTTCGTGCCGTTGGCATGCGTGAGGAAGGTCGGGCCGCTATCACGCATCCAGGGATCGTCGATCGGAAACTCGACAACCTCGATGCCTGCGCCGCATTGTGCGCGCGCATCGTCGGCAAAGGGCGGTTCAGCGACCATGCGCACGGGTTCGAAGCGTCGGATGGCCTGGGCGACGGCCGCGTAAGTGCTCTGCGCGGCCGCAAGGCCGTCGACCCATTGGTCGCCCCGGCTGGGCCATGCCATCCAGCAGCATTCGTGCGGCATCCATTCCGCAGGCATTCGATAACCCGCGGCCAGCGGCGTCTCGAGCATCAGCGCGCCGAATTCGGCGGACCGGGGACGGGGCTTCGCGTGAGGAGCAAGCATGGCCATTCAACCTGGTGGAAACGAGAATTGTCGTTATTGGCAGGATAGGGGAGCCGCGGCGCCTGGATCAACCGACGAAATTTCACCGAATTGATGAGCCAATCTAGACTGAACCTTGCGTCGCCTCCGGCGTGTCGTGCGCGGCCTCGCGGATGAACCATTCATAGACGCGCCGGACCTGGTCATCATCGTAGGTCCGCAGGTCGCAATAGATGCGGTATGCAGGCTCAGGAAAGATCGGCCCGGCCAGGGTCACCAACGCGCCGCTACGCAGGTACGGCTCGGCACCGATCACGCTGGCGAGCGCCGCGCCGTGTCCGGCCGCGGCCGCATCGATCATCAATGCATGGTCTGAGAAGTTGGCGCCGCTGACTGCATCGACCTTGGGTATTCCGGCCTGCGTGAACCATTCGCGCCACGTGATCTGGCCCTCGTCGTGCAATAACGGCCAGCTGGCGACAGCGGCCGGGTCGGCCGGTGTGCCGCCCATTCTTTGCACGAGGCCCGGCGCAGCAACCGGCACACGCTTGTCCTCGATCAGGTGGGCATCGATCGTGCCGTGCGCCGCGACGCCGCCGGCGTGGGTAATCAGGATGTCGATCTCGTCCGTTGCAAAGTCGACTTTCCGCTCGCTGCTGTCCAGCCACAGGTCCACGTCCGGGAGATCCGCGTGAAATCGCGCCATTCGCCCGAGGACGAACCCGCGCGCAAATGCCGTCGTCGTGTACAGGATGACCCCGCTCGGCTTCTGGTACGGGGCAAGACGGACGACACCGTCCTCCAGCCGGTGAAGAATATCCCTCACGGTGCGCGCGAAGTCCTTGCCGGCATCGGTGAGCACGACGGACCGACCGACCCGGCGGAACAGCGGCTGCCCGAGTTCCTCCTCCAGCAGCTTGATCTGATGACTGACCGCCGAATGGGAAAGATGCAGCTCATTTGCCGCCAGCGCGAAACTGGCAAGCCGGGCTGCGGCCTCAAACCCGCGCAGCGTACTGAGGCTTACTGGAGGTCTGGCCACGCTTCATTGATGAATTAAATTAGCCGAATTGTCAAGAATTCGTCGTTTGAATACTCGATCGCGCGGTGTTCTGCTAGGGACCGTGGCAATAGCCCGACCCGGATGAATCGGCGCAGTGGGTTCACTCAGCAGCACGGAGACAGCATGTCATCGAATAGTGGCGGATCTAATTGGCTTTATCGGCTGCCTGCCGTGGCATGTGTCGTTGCCATCACCACCATGCAGGCGCCGTTCACGTCGATGGCTGCGGCATCCGACGGCGATCCGGCGAACGGTGCCGCTGGCCTCGAGGAGATCGTGGTGACCGCGACGCGCCGGGCGGAGCGCCTGCAGGATGTCGCCGTCAGCGCGACGGCCTTTACCCAGGAAAAGCTGGATGTGCAGGGGCTGCGCAACATCGATGACCTGACCCGTCTGACTCCCGGCGTGACCTTCCAGCGCGACGCGACGACGTCCGCCGGCAATTTCAACGACGAGGATTCGGACATCAATATCCGCGGCGTCGACTCGACGGCGGGCACGTCCACGGTCGGAATCTACATCGACGATACGCCGATACAGGGTCGGCACATCACCTTCACGTCGTTCAATGCGTTCCCGGCCCTGTTCGATCTCGAGCGTGTCGAGGTATTGCGCGGCCCGCAGGGCACGCTTTTCGGCGCAGGATCGGAAGGCGGCACCGTTCGTTTCATCCAGCCCTCGCCCGATCTGCACGCGGACTCGGTGTACCTGCGCTCGGAACTGGCAACGACCCATGATGGCGCGGCGACGTACGAACTCGGCGGCGCCTTCGGCGGTCCGATCATCGATGACACGCTCGGCTTTCGCTTCAGCGCTTCCTTCCGCGAGGACGGCGGATGGGTCAACCATGTCAATTACACGAATAATGCGGTGACAGAAGCGAATTCCAACTACCAGGAAACCGTCGTCGTCCGTGGCGCGTTGAAATGGGCCGTCACCGATAAATTATCGATAACGCCATCCATCTATTTCCAGCAGCTGAGCTTGGGGGATACATCGGCGTACTGGCCATCGCTGTCGGACCCCGCTGCCTCGAGCTTCGAGAACGGCAATGCCCAGCGAAACACGAGCGCCGATCCTTTTTACCTCGCCGCGGTCAAGGTGGAGTGGGATGCGGGGGCTGCGCACCTGACCTCGAATACCTCCTATTTTTCGCGCACCCAGCACTCCATTTCGGATTACACGCAGTTTGACCGCGCGCTGTTCGGCCTGGCGCTGCCGCCGCCGCCGGGCGACCTGGGCACGTCGCACGATGCGGATCGCCAGGATAATTTTTATCAGGAGTTCCGGCTGCAATCAGTGGACCCTGCAGCGCCGCTCGTCTGGACCACCGGGCTCTTCTATGCCCACCTGGACGAGAACACGACCGAGCATGTCGTCGATCCGAATCTCAACAGCGAATATGATGCAGCCTACAGCGCACCGTTCTGCACTCCCCAGGCGCCGTGTCCGAATGGCGAGATCCTGACGCAACCGATATCCCAGATCATCGACAGGCAGTACGCGCTGTTTGGGGATGCGACCTACCGCCTGTCGGACGCCTGGAAAATAACCGCGGGCGTGCGCCTGTCGCACATCGAGTACACCGGCGACCTCGTCTACTACGGTCCCTTTCTGTCGGCAACCGCGGGACCGCTGACGCCGCTGGCGGCGACCGGATCCAACAGTGAAAATCCGGTCACGCCCAAGGCGGTGATCGCCTATCAGCCCGATCCCGGGTCCCTGTTTTACGCGAGCGCTTCCAAAGGCTACCGGCCGGGCGGAATCAACGGCCCCCTGTCATCGGTGTGCGGCGCGAATCTCGCCTCGATCGGCCTGACCGCAGGCCCGGAGATCTATTCGGCCGATTCGCTGTGGAGTTACGAGCTCGGCGCGAAGAATTCCCTGCTCGGCGGACGCATGCAGATCAACGCGAGCATCTTCGTCATCGACTGGAACAACATCCAGCAGGCGGTGTACCTGCCGGGCTGCGGCCAGAATTTTGTCGAAAATCTCGGCAAGGTGCGCAGCGTCGGCGGCGAGATCGAAGTGCAGACGCGGCCCATCGAGCCCCTGCTAGTCGACCTGTCGATTGCACACGTCGATGCAAGATACACGGGCACGGTCTGCGCGGGACCGTCCGCCTGCACGGGCGCAGGCGCATCGGCTGAACCGGTCGTGACCGAGGGCGATCGTCTGCCCGGGGCACCGTGGACTTTTCTTGCCTCGGCGGAATATGACTTTGCGGCAGTCGATAACCGCAAGCCGTACCTGAGGATCGATTACCAGTTCAGCACCGCGCAAACCGCGTTGCAGCCGATCCAGGATCCAAACAACGGCGTATCGGATGTCACGTACACCGGACTGCCGCAGATCACGAATCTGTCTTTGCGCGCCGGCCTGCGCTGGTCCGGAATCGACCTGTCGCTGTTCGCGCAGAACCTGACCGACGCGCATCCACTGCTGTCGCATACCGAGGATACGACCAGCTCGGGACTGTTCTTCGATCACACGGTCCGTCCCCGAATGATCGGGATTACCGCGACTTATCGGCACTGACAGGCATGGCCAGTGCCCGGGAGACGACAATATGCGCTACTCAAAGTCCGAAAGCCTTCAGCTCGGCCGCCGATATCTCAATCTGATCGGCGGACAGCCGATGTCGCTGGTCGAGAAGCAGGCATTCATTGCCGAGACGGTCGATGCGTACGAAAAGCACGTCAATCGGGGCTTCATCTCGTACCGCAAGTCCGTCACGGAGGCGGGACAGTTCGCCGCCCTTGAATGGTCGGGCCACGGTTCCGTGCTGCAGGACCTGCTGGGCAGGGAATATATTGACTGCCTCGGCGGTTACGGCATTTTCAGCGCCGGCATCAATCACCCGCGCATCGTGAAAGCGGTACAGGACCAGATGGGACGCATGGCGCTCAACAGCCAGGAACTGCTCGAGCCCTGGCGTGCGGCGCTCGCTCGCCTGCTGGCCGTGACGACTCCGGGGGAGCTGGGCTGCTGTTTTTTCATCAACAACGGGACCGATGCGATCGAGGGGGCGATCAAGCTGGCGCGCCTGTACACGAAACGCAACACCTTCCTGTCGACGCTCGGCGGCTTTCACGGCAAGTCGCTCGGATCCCTGTCGCTGATGGGCAAGGCGTCGTTCCGCGAGCCGTTCCTAGGCGCGCTGCAGGACGTGCGGTTCGCGCCGTACGGCGATGCCGACGCGCTGGAAGATGAATTCGCGAAGGCTCAGGCGGTAGGCACGCCGATTGCCGCCTTCGTCGTCGAACCCGTGCAGGGCGAGGCGGGTGCGGTAGTGCCGCCGGACGATTACCTGCCCCGGGCCCGCGAGCTTTGCACCCGATACGGGGCACTGTTGATTGCGGATGAGATCCAGACCGGAATGGGACGGACCGGGAAGATGTGGGGGGTCGACCACTGGAATGTCGAGCCCGACATCATGTGCCTGGGCAAATCCATCGGCGGCGGAGTCATGCCGCTGTCGGCCTTCATTTCGACCCCGGCCATCTGGGAGGTGCTGGTCCCGAATCCGGTGCTGCATTCGACGACATTCGGCGGCAACCCGATTGCATGCGCCGCCGGAATTGCCGCGATCACGGTGACGATCGAGGAGGATTTGCCGGGCCAGGCGGCCTCGAAGGGGGTGTTCGTGCTCAGGGAACTGGCCGCATTGCAGGCGAAGTACCCGGATGTCCTTTGCGGCGTGCGCGGCAAGGGATTGCTGATCGGCCTCGAATTTCCGTCGGATCTGGTCGGTTACCAGTGTGCCGGTGCGCTGTTCCGGCGTGGCGTGCTGGTCGCCGGCACGTATTCCAGGGCGCGGACGATCCGCATTGAGCCGCCGCTGGGCATACCGATCGCGCTGCTCCAGGAAATGCTCAACCGACTGGAGGATGCCTTGAGGGAAATTGCGCCCGGAAACCGGTGCCAGAGCGCCGCCCGTGCCCTGGCCGTGGAGGTACATTGACGTGATGAATAGTGTCCCGAATTTGCAAACAGGAGTTCAGATGAGGCCAGCGGACCTTGGATACACGATGCCCGCGGAGTGGGCGCCGCATGCGGGTTGCTGGATGGCCTGGCCCAAGCGCACGGAGCTCTGGCAGGAGCATCTTGAGGCGGCCCGGCGCGATTACGCCCGCGTCGCGCAGGCCATTGCCCGCTTTGAACCCC
>CAVPNS010000004.1:0-246073 GCA_963706815.1 uncultured Gammaproteobacteria bacterium | reverse complement strand
GGTGTTTATGTTGCGCCTACGCCTTCGGCTGAGTTACGTATTGCTAGGCACACGCCGACGCGCGTTTGCGCCGCCAGTTCGCGCGCGCCTGCTGCGCGCAGCGCGTGACATCATTGACGATCGAGGCGCCAGCCGCCACCGCGGCCGCCATGACGCCGAGCTTGCTCGTATCGACCGAAATCGCGACGTCGAAGCGCGCCGCGAGCGCCTCGATGAGCGGGCACGACGCGCGTCGATTTCGACGCCTCCTCGACCTCGGCCGCGCCCGGGCGCGTCGATTCCCCGCCGACGTCGATGATGGCCGCGCCCTCGGCGACCATGTGCGCCGCGCGTGATCGAACGCCGCGCCAGCGTTCGCATAGCGTCCGCCGTCGGAAAACGAATCCGGCGTCACATTGAGCACGCCCATGACGACCGGGCGGTGCGAGGTCCGAGCATTCGGTGTCGACAGCGCCAGATCATCTGTGCATGAATGAAAAAAGGCCGGCAGGTGCAGCCGCCGGCCTGACGGTATCGTCGTTTGCGCCCGGAACCTGCCCCGCCTCCAGTGCTGCCCGGCAGGACTGACCAGCGGCGGCGTCGGCTTCTCAGCCGTCGGACCGCGCGGGGTGGGCGTCGGCGTATCGTCCCAGTCGCGCGGCGGACGCGGGGTCCCGGCCCTCCATGATGTCCTTGATCTGTTCCTCGTCGATCGTCTCGTACTTGATCAGCGCCTCGGCACATGGCCTGCAGCTTGTCCATGTTGGTCTTGATGATCGTTGTAGGCGCGCTGGTAATTGCTGTCGATGACCCTGCCGCACTTCCTCGTCGATCACGTGCGCCGTGACGTCCGAGACCTGCTTGTGCTGGGTGACGCTGCGGCCGAGGAACACCTCGCCGGACTCCTCGCTGTAGGTCTGCGGGCCCAGGCGGTCGGACAGGCCCCAGCGCGTGACCATGTTGCGCGCCAGCTCGGTGGCGCGCTCGATGTCGTTGGAGGCGCCGGTCGTGACCGCGTCGGCGCCGAACACCAGTTCCTCGGCGACGCGGCCGCCGAACAGCGTCGCGATCCGGCTCTCCAGCCGCCGCTTGCTCGTGCTGTAGCGATCCGCTTCCGGCAGGAACATCGTGACGCCGAGCGCGCGGCCGCGCGGAATGATCGTGACCTTGTAGACCGGATCGTGCTCGGGCACGCTCAGCCCCACGATCGCATGGCCCGACTTCGTGATAGGCGGTGTTGCGCTTCTCCTGCTCGGTCATGACCATCGAGCGCCGTTCGGCGCCCATCATGATCTTGTCCTTGGCGCGCTCGAACTCCTCCATCGTCACCGAGCGCTTGTTGCCGCGCGCGGCGAACAGCGCCGCCTCGTTGACCAGGTTCGCGAGATCCGCGCCCGAAAAACCCGGCGTGCCGCGCGCGATCACCGAGGGCTTGACGTTCTCGCCGAGCGGCACCTTGCGCATGTGCACCTTGAGAATCTGTTCGCGGCCGCGCACGTCGGGCAGCGGCACGACGACCTGGCGGTCGAAGCGGCCCGGACGCAGCAGCGCCGGGTCGAGCACGTCCGGACGGTTGGTCGCGGCGATCACGATGATGCCCTCGTTGCCCTCGAAGCCGTCCATCTCGACCAGCAGCTGGTTCAGCGTCTGTTCGCGCTCGTCGTGGCCGCCGCCGAGGCCGGCGCCGCGATGCCGGCCGACCGCGTCGATTTCATCGATGAAGATGATGCAGGCGCGTGCTTCTTCGCCTGCTCGAACATGTCGCGCACGCGCGAGGCGCCGACGCCGACGAACATTTCGACGAAATCGGAGCCCGAGATCGTGAAGAACGGCACTTTGGCCTCGCCGGCGATCGCGCGCGCGAGCAGGGTCTTGCCGGTCCCGGGCGAGCCGACCATCAGCACGCCTTTCGGAATCTTGCCGCCGAGTTTCTGGAACTTGCCGGGATCCTTCAGGAAGTCGACGATTTCGACCACTTCCTGCTTGGCCTCCTCGACGCCCGCGACATCGGCGAACGTGACGTTGACCTGGTCTTCGCCCAGCAAGCGCGCCCGCGATCTTGCCGAAGGACATCGCCCCGCGGCCACCGGAGGCGCCCTGCATCTGGCGCATGAAATAGGCCCAGAAGCCGATCAGGATCAGGATCGGGAACGCAGAGATCAGCAGCTGCAGGAACACCGACTGCTGCTTCGGGGGTTCGCCGCGGAATTTGACGCTCTGGGCCTGCAGCGTGCCGATCAGGGCGCTGTTGCTGGTTTCCGGGTTATACGTCACGAAGGCATCGCCGGAGCGGCGTTTGCCCTCGATGATTTCGCCCTTCAGCGTGACCGAGTCGATATTGTTGCTCTTGACCTCGGCGAGGAACTGGGAATAATCAATGGTCGCCGGCTGTCCTGCGTGCATGCCGAACTGGCTGAATATCGTCAGCAAAATGACCGCCAGCGCCACCCACAACAGAATTTGCTTCGTCAGATCGTTCAAGTTTCACCTAGGTTGCACGCACCCCGGCGTGCCGTTTTCCGACACCCTCTATGGACGTTACACCATCCCAAACTGCCGCGCCAACAGATAGATCTCCGCACTTCGATTCCGCGAGGCCTTGGGCTTCCTGGTGCTCACCCGGCCGTAGCGCTGCCGCGCCGCCCGGATGAACTGGTCGAAGCCTTCGCCCTGGAACAATTTCACCAGCAAATCCCCTCCCGGCACCAGGACGCGGTCGGCAAATTCGAATGCCAATTCAGCCAGATACATTGAGCGGGGTTGGTCCACGGCATCGATCCCTGCCATGTTTGGGGCCATATCGGACAATACAAGGTCGACTTTGTCGGACCCTATCCTCTGCAGGACCTCGTCGAGGACCGCAGGTTCCCGGAAATCGCCGAGCACGAACTCCACCCCCGGAATCGCGTCCATCGGCAGGATGTCGGTGGCGACGATGCGCCCGCTGCCGCCGAGCAGCCGGGCCGCATACTGGCTCCAGCTTCCCGGAGCGGCACCGAGGTCCACGCAGCGTATCCCCGCCCGCAGCAGCCGTTCACGCTGCTGGATCTCCTCGAGCTTGTAGACGGCCCTTGAACGCCAGCCCTCGCGCTGCGCGCGCTTGACGAATTCGTCGCTGGCGTGCTCGGCGAGCCAGCGCGCACTGCTCTTGGAGCGTTTAGGCATCGCTCAGGCGCCTGCCCGACATATAATCCGCCGATGCCCCTTTCCGAAAAACAGAAAAAATACCTGCGCCGGCTCGCCCATCCGCTGCATCCGCTCGTGATGCTGGGCAATGCAGGCCTGACCGACGGGGTCGTCGCGGAGTTCGACCGCGCGCTCGCCGATCACGAACTCGTCAAGGTCAGCGTGCGCGTCGGCGACCGCGTCGCGCGCGATGCCGCGCTTGCGAGCCTGGCGGCGCGAACCTCGAGCGAACTGGTGCAGCGCGTGGGGCATGTCGGCGTCTTCTACCGCCAGCGGCCGAAGTCAGCGAAAATTGTCATTCCAGACCACTAGCAGCACCGCGATGCAGGCTGCGCCGTACAGCAGCGCCGAAACGCCGTGCCAGGCGCCGAAGGACAGGCCCCAGGCCAGCCCGTGCAGGTGCGCCTGGGCCATGACGGGGCGCAGCACCCACTGCATGACCGACAGCAGCACGGCGGCCGCGTAACCCCACAGGAATTTCGCCCGGACCGGCAGGATCAGCGCCAGGGCCGCGATCGCCACCCCCAGGTAGGCCTCGATCGAGAACAGCCGGCCGGCGAGCAGTCCGGCCAGCGCCCGGTCCGGCTGCGCCTGGAACAGCGTCGGCGCAACCCAGATCGCCGCCGACCACAGGCTGCCGGCCCACAGCACCAGCAGCACGCGAAAGACCCGCGCGAGCCCCTTCACACGTAGCGTACCGAGACGATTTCGTAGCTGCGCGTTCCGCCCGGGGTGGTCACGTCGACGACATCGCCCTCGGACTTGCCGATCAGCGCCCGCGCGATCGGCGAGGAGACCGACAGGAGCCCGAGCTTGATGTCCGCCTCGTCGTCGCCGACCAGCTGGTAGGTCACCGCAACCCCGCCTTCCTGGTCCTCCAGTTCGATGGTCGCGCCAAACACGACGCGCGCCGACACCGTCAGCGTGGTCACGTCTATGACATGCGCATTGCCGAGGCGATGCTCGATCTCGTTGATGCGGCCCTCGATGAAGCACTGCTGCTCGCGCGCGGCGTGGTACTCGGCGTTCTCCGACAGGTCGCCGTGCGCGCGCGCCTCGGCGATCGCCTTGATCACGTGCGGCCGGTCGACGCTCTTCGAGCCGCTTCAGTTCTGCGCGCAGCCTCTCGGCGCCGCGCAGGGTCATCGGGGTACGCGTCACTGGCGATATTTCCTTGTGCAAGTCCTGCAACCGGTGGACTTCGATGTCGCCCAGGTGGTCGAGCGCCTCGCAGGTCGCGCGCGCCGCCGCCACCGTCGTGTAGTACGTGACGCTTGCGGTGCACGGCCTCGCGCCGGATCGAGTGCGATTCGCGCACTCGCCTGCTTGCCCTCGGTCGTGTTCACGATCAGCGTCGATCTTCGTCGTTCTTGATCATGTCGACGACGTGCGGCCGCCCCTCGCGCACCTTGTTGACCCGCCGGCAGTCGATGCCAGATTCCTCCAGCACCTGCGCCGTGCCGCCGGTCGCGGCGAGCTCGAAGCCCCGCTCGATCAGCATCTGCGCCAGCTGCGCCGCGGCCGGCTTGTCGCGGTCGCGGACGCTGATGAAGCACAGGCCGCGGGTGCGGCAGGACCACGCCGGAGGCCGCCTGCGCCTTCGCGTAGGCCTCGCCGAAGGTGTGACCCGGTGCCCATGACCTCGCCGGTGGATTTCATCTCCGGCCCCAGGATCGGGTCGGCCTCGGGAAACTTGTTGAACGGGAACACCGCTTCCTTGACCGAATAGTACGGCGGAATGCGCTCCGTGAGGCACCCCTGCGCGGCCAGCGTCTTGCCGGTCATGACGCGCGCCGCGACCTTCGCGAGCGGCACGCCGGTTGCCTTGGACACGAACGGCACCGTGCGCGAGGCGCGCGGATTGACCTCGAGCACGTAGATCACGCCGTTCTGGATCGCGAACTGGATGTTCATCAGCCCGACCACGTTGAGCGCGCTCGCGAGCTTGCGCGTCTGCACGCGCAGTTCGTCCTGGATCTCCTGCGACAGGCTGTACGGCGGCAGCGAGCAGCTCGAATCCCCGGAATGCACGCCGGCCTGCTCGATATGCTCCATGATGCCGCCGATCAGCACGTCGGTCGCCGTCGCAGACCGCATCGACGTCGACTTCGATCGCGACGATCCAGGAAGCGGTCGAGCAGCACCGGGCTGTCGTTCGAGACCTTCACCGCATCGCGTCATGTACTGGCGCAGGTCGTCCTCGTTGAAGACGATTTCCATCGCGCGCCCGCCGAGCACGTAGCTCGGCCGCACGACCAGCGGATAGCCGACGTCCCGGGCCAGCAGCACGGCTTGCTCCTCGGCGCGCGCCGACGCATTGGCCGGCTGTTTGAGCTTCAGGCTGGTGACCAGCTTCTGGAAGCGCTCGCGGTCCTCGGCCACGTCGATGCTGTCCGGCGTGGTGCCGATGATCGGGACGCCGGCGGCGGCGAGCGCGCGCGACAGCTTCAGCGGCGTCTGGCCGCCGAACTGCACGATCACGCCTTCCGGCCGTTCCCTGCTCGATGATCTCCAGCACGTCCTCGAGCGTCAGCGGCTCGAAGTACAGCCGGTCGGAGGTGTCGTAGTCGGTCGAGACGGTCTCGGGATTGCAGTTGACCATGATGGTCTCGAAGCCGTCCTCGCGCAGCGCCATGGCGGCGTGCACGCAGCAGTAGTCGAACTCGATCCCCTGGCCGATGCGGTTCGGTCCGCCGCCCAGGATCATGATCTTGCGCCGCTCGGTCGGACTGCGCCTCGCACTCCTCCTCGTAGGTCGAATACATGTAGGCGGTCGAGGTCGCGAACTCGCCGGCGCAGGTATCGACGCGCTTGTACACCGGGCGCATGCCGAGCTTGCGCCGGCGCGATCGCGCACCGTCGCATCGTCGCGCGCCACCAGCCGCGCGATCCGCGCGTCGGAGAAGCCCTTGCGCTTGAGCGTGCGCATCGCTGGCGTAGTCGAGCGCATCGAAGCCGTCGCTGCGCAGGCTCGCTTCCTCGCGCAGCAGGTCCTCGATCTGCGCGAGGAACCACGGATCGATGCCGGTGGCCTTGCACCACCTGCGAGCGGCTCCATGCCGGCACGGAAGGCATCGGCGACGTACAGGATGCGGTCCGGACCGGGCCAGCGCAGCTCGTGGAACAGCTGCTCCGTCGCCCGCATCGGTCAGCGGGATCTGCACCTGTTCGTCGAGGCCGTCGAGCCCGGTCTCCAGGCCGCGCAGCGCCTTCTGCAGCGACTCCTGGAACGTGCGGCCGATCGCCATCACTTCGCCCACCGACTTCATCTGCGTGGTCAGGCGCGTATTCGCCGCCGGGAACTTCTCGAACGTGAAGCGCGGGATCTTGGTGACGACGTAGTCGATCGTGGGCTCGAACGAGGCCGGCGTCGCGCCGCCGGTGATGTCGTTCTTCAGTTCATCGAGCGTGTAGCCGACGGCGAGCTTGGCCGCGATCTTCGCGATCGGGAAGCCGGTCGCCTTGGAGGCCAGCGCCGAGGAGCGCGACACGCGCGGATTCATCTCGATGACCAGCATGCGGCCGTCCTGCGGATTGACCGCGAACTGCACGTTCGAGCCGCCGGTATCGACCCCGATCTTGCGCAGCACCGCGATCGAGGCGTCGCGCATGCGCTGGTATTCCTTGTCGGTCAGCGTCTGCGCCGGCGCCACGGTGATCGAATCGCCGGTATGCACGCCCATCGGATCGAGGTTCTCGATCGAGCAGATGATGATGCAGTTGTCGCTGCGGTCGCGCACCACCTCCATCTCGAATTCCTTCCAGCCGAGCACCGACTCCTCGAGCAGCACTTCGTGGGTCGGCGAGGCATCGAGCCCGCGGCCGACGATCGTCTCGAATTCCTCGCGGTTGTAGGCGATGCCGCCGCCGCTGCCGCCCAGCGTGAACGAGGGCCGGATCACGGTCGGGAAGCCGATCTCCGACTGCACCGCAAGCGCCTCTTCCATGCTGTGCGCAATGCGGGCGCGCGCGGTCTCGAGCCCGATCTCGCGCATCGCGCTGCGGAACAGCTCGCGGTCCTCGGCCATGTCGATGGCCTTCGCGCGAGGCGCCGATCAGCTCCACGCCGAACTTCGCGAGCACGCCCTTCGCGGACCAGGTCGAGCGCGGTATTCAGCGCGGTCTGGCCGCCCATGGTCGGCAGCAGCGCGTCGGGGCGCTCCTTCTCGATGATGCGCGCGATCGTGCGCCAGTTGATCGGCTCGATGTAGATCGCATCGGCCATCTCGGGATCGGTCATGATCGTGGCCGGATTGGAGTTGACCAGGATGACCCGGTAGCCCTCTTCGCGCAGCGCCTTGCAGGCCTGGGCGCCGGAATAGTCGAACTCGCAGGCCTGGCCGATCACGATCGGGCCGGCGCCGATGATCAGGATGCTCTTGATGTCGGTTCGCTTCGGCACGGCCTAACTCTCGGCCGATTTCTGTCGGGCAGCCGGGCGCTGCGCGTGCAGCTGCCCTGCAGGCGCTTGCACCATCAGCTGCAGAAACTGCGTCGAACAGTCGGCGCAGGTCGTGCGGCCCGGGACTCGCCTCCGGGTGCCCCTGGAAGCTGAACGCGGGCCGGTCGGTCCGCGCGACGCCCTGCAGCGATGCCGTCGAACAGCGAGCGGTGCGTGGTGCGCAGGTTCGGCGGCAGCGTTGCTCGATCGACCGCAAAGCCGTGGTTCTGGCTCGTGATCAGCACCCGGCCCGTCGCCAGTCTCCTGCACCGGGTGATTCGCGCCGTGGTGGCCGAACTTCATCTTGACGGTCTGCGCGCCGCTGGCCAGCGCCAGCAGCTGGTGCCCCAGGCAGATGCCGAACATCGGCATGTCCGTTTCCAGCAACTCGCGCGATCGCCTTGATCGCGTAGTCGCAGGGCTCCGGATCACCGGGGCCGTTGGACAGGAACACGCCGTCGGGATTCAGCGCCAGCACTTCGGTCGGCCGTGGTTTGTGCCGGCACCACGGTGACCCGGCAGCCGCTGTCGGCCAGCAGGCGCAGGATATTGCGCTTGATGCCGAAGTCGTAGGCGACCACGTGCAGGCGCGCTGCGGGCGCGCAGCCGCGACGGCGCTTCGCGCCAGATGCTGCCGTCGTTCCACTGGTAGAGTGCGCGTGGTGGACACCACCTTCGCCAGGTCCATGCCCTTGAGGCCCGGGAAGCTGCGCGCGGCCCGCACCGCGGCGGTCTCATCGATGTTCTCGCCGGTCATGATGCAGCCGGCCTGCGCGCCCTTCTCGCGCAGCAGACGCGTCAGGCGGCGGGTATCGATGCCGGCGATCGCGACGACCTTGCGCGCGCGTCGAGGAATTCGGCCAGCGTTCGGCGGCGCGCCAGTTGCTGCTGACCAGTGCCGGCAGGTCGCGGACCACCAGGCCCGCGGCATAGATCTGCGACCGGACTCCATGTCCTCGGGCGTGGTCGCCGGTGTTGCCGATGTGCGGATAGGTCAGCGTGACGATCTGCCGGCAATAGGAGGGATCGGTGAGGATCTCCTGGTAGCCGGTCATCGCGGTATTGAACACCACTTCGCCGGTGGTATTGCCGCGTGCTCCCACCGAGACGCCGCGGAATACGCTGCCGTCCTCTAGAGCCAGCACCGCAGGTGTCGACACTCCGTTCCTCGCTTTGCATCACGCACTTTGCGTAGATGCGCAAAGCGGGAGGCGCTCGTGAGAACGGCCTCCCGCTTTGGGGTTATTGGCACTAAGAGATTCCGGGCGCAAAGTTTAACGATGCGCGCGATGCCTGTCTATGCTTGGCGCAGGACATTTTCCATGCGGTAGAGGCCCGCGGGCCGTGCGCTCAGCCATTCGGCTGCCCGCAGGGCCCCGCGCGCGAAGTCAGGCGGTCGGTGGCCCGGTGGGTGATCTCCAGGCGCTCGCCGGCGGACGCGAAGATCACGGTGTGCTCCCCGACGATGTCGCCGGCGCGCAGCGCGGCTATGCCGATGCTGCCGGGCACGCGCGCCGCAGCATCGCGTGCGCCGGGGGCCACCGCGACCTGCGCCAGGGTCTGCCCGCGCTGCGCAGCAATGGCCTCTCCCAGGGCAAGCGCGGTGCCGGACGGCGCGTCGCGCTTGCCGCGATGATGGGCCTCGAGGATCTCGACATCGAAGTCCGGGCCGAGGGAGCGCGTCGCGCTCACGGCGAGGTCGGTCAGCACGCCGATACCTACGCTGGTGTTCGGAGCGATGAGCACGGCGATGCGCTGCGCGGCGAGGCGCAGGGCCTCGTGTGCCGCGTCGTCGAGACCGGTCGCGCCGACCAGCAGCGGCACACCCGCCGCGGCACAGGCCTGCGCATGGGTGGCAACCGCGCCCGCCAGGCTGAAATCCATCGCCACCGTGGCGCCTTGCAGCGCGCGCTGTACGTCGCTGGTCACGGGCACCCCGAGCGGCTCGCCCGCCTGCGCGGCATCCCGGCCCAGGCCGTCGCTACCCGCCGACGCGACGGCGGCGTGCAGGCGCCATTGCGGGGCCAGCCGCAAGGCCTGCACGATCGACTGGCCCATCCGCCCCGTCGATCCGAACAGCGCCAGCCGGCACGTCGCCGCCGGCCTCAATCCGCCGCCCTGGTGAAGAATTTCTTCACGCCGTCGAAAAAACTCTTCTCGCGCGGCTTGTGCCCGCCGGACTGCAGCGTGGTCTCGAAGCGGCGCAACAGCTCCTTCTGCTCCGTGTCCAGGCTGACCGGCGTCTCGATGACGACGCGGCAGAACAGGTCGCCGGTGGCGCCGCCGCGCACCGGTGCGACGCCCTTTTCGCGCAGCCGGAACACGCGCCCGGACTGGGTTTCCGCCGGAATCTTCACCACCACATCGCCGCTCAGGGTAGGCACGTCGACGCTGCCGCCGAGCGCCGCCGTCGTGAAGCTGATCGGCACCTCGCAGGACAGGTTGCTGCCGTCGCGTTCGAAGATCTCGTGCTCGCGCACGTGGATCTCCACGTACAGGTCGCCCGCCGGGCCGCCATTGCGTCCGGCTTCACCTTCGCCGCTGAGTCGGATCCGGTCGCCGCTGTCGACGCCGGCAGGGACCGCGACCGACAGCGACTTCTCCTGCCGGACGCGGCCCTGGCCGAGGCAGGTGTCGCAGGGATTGCTGACGATCTTGCCCCGGCCCTTGCACCGCGGACAGGGCTGCTGGATCGTGAAGATCGATTGCTGCACGCGAACCTGTCCCTGGCCACCGCAGGTATCGCAGGTCTTGGGCGCAGAGCCCTTGGCCGCGCCCGTGCCGCTGCAGGTCTTGCACTCGGCGAGCGACGGGATGCGGATCTCGGTCTTGGTTCCGAACACCGCCTGCTCGAGGTCCAGGTCCAGTTCGTAACGCAGATCCGCGCCGCGGAACACCTGGGAGCGGCCGCGCTGCCCGCCCGAGAAAATATCGCCGAACATCTCGCCGAAGATGTCGCCGAACGCATCGCCGGCGCTGAATCCGCCGCGGCTGCCGCCGCCCTGCAGCCCGGCGTGGCCAAACTGATCGTAGACCGAGCGCTTCTGCGGATCGGTCAGGACCTCGTAGGCTTCCTTGGCTTCCTTGAACTTGTGCTCGGCCTGCGGATCATCCGGATTGCGGTCGGGATGGAATTTCATCGCCAGCCGGCGATAGGCTTTCTTGATGTCCGCTTCGCTCGCATCACGCGGCAAGTCGAGCAGTTTGTAGTAATCCTGTTTCGCCATCACCCACTCACAACGAATGAACCGCCGATACCCGAATATCGGCGGTTCATGCTGACATCAAACGCACCCGGAGTCAGCAGCCTTGCTCAGGCCTTCTTACGGTCGCTTTCCTTGACTTCCTCGAACTCCGCATCCAGCACGTCTTCCTTCTTCGCCTCGGGACCGGCGCCGGCGCCGGCACCGCCGTCTGCGCCGGCCGACTGCTGCTGGGCCTTCTGCATGACGGCTGCGGCGGCCTGCTCGAGGGCCTCCGTCTTGCGCTCGATGTCGTCCCGGTCATCGCCGGCCATGGCCGTCTTGACCGCCGCGATCGCCTCGTTGGCGACGCGCTTCTCGTCATCCGGGACCTTGTCGCCCAGATCCTTCAGCGCCTTCTCGATCGTGTGCACCGTGGCATCCGCCTTGTTGCGGGCACCGACCAGCTCGTGGAATTTCTTGTCTTCCTCGGCATGCGCCTCCGCATCCTCGACCATGCGCTTGATCTCGTCCTCGGTCAGGCCGCTCGAGGCCTTGATGACGATGCGCTGTTCCTTGCCGGTGCCTTAGTCCTTGGCCGAGACGTTCAGGATGCCGTTGGCGTCGATGTCGAAGGTGACCTCGATCTGCGGCATGCCGCGCGGGGCCGGCGGGATGTCCGTCAGGTCGAACCGTCCCAGCGACTTGTTGTCGGTCGCGCGCTCGACGCTCGCCCTGCAGCACGTGGATCGTCACCGCCGGTCTGGTTGTCGTCGGCGGTCGAGAAGGTCTGCGCGGCCTTGGTCGGGATCGTCGTGTTCTTCTCGATCAGCTTGGTCATCACGCCGCCCAGGGTCTCGATACCGAGCGACAGCGGCGTGACGTCCAGCAGCAGCACGTCCTTGACGTCGCCGGCCAGCACGCCGCCCTGGATCGCCGCGCCGACGGCAACCGCCTCATCGGGATTGACGTCCTTGCGCGGCTCCTTGCCGAAGAAGTTCCTTGACGGCCTTCTGGACCATCGGCATGCGCGTCTGGCCGCCGACCAGGATCACTTCGCCGATGTCGCTTCATCGACAGGCCGGCATCCTTGAGCGCAATGCGGCACGGCTCGATCGTCTTCTGGACCAGATCCTCGACCAGCGATTCGAGCTTGGCGCGCGTGAGCTTCATGTTCAGGTGCTTCGGGCCCGCTGCATCCGCCGTGATGTACGGCAGGTTGATCTCGGTCTGCTGGCTCGAGGACAGCTCGATCTTGGCCTTCTCGGCAGCTTCCTTCAGGCGCTGCATCGCGAGCGGATCCTTGCGCACGTCGATGCCGCTCTCCTTCTTGAATTCATCGGCCAGGTAATTGATGACGCGCAGGTCGAAATCCTCGCCGCCGAGGAACGTATCGCCGTTGGTGGAGAGCACTTCGAATTGCCGCTCGCCATCGACCTCCGCGATCTCGATGATCGAGATGTCGAAGGTGCCGCCGCCCAGGTCGTACACCGCGATCTTGCGGTCGCCGCCGTCCTTGTCCAGGCCATAGGCCAGCGCCGCGGCGGTCGGCTCGTTGATGATGCGCTTGACGTTCAGGCCCGCGATGCGCCCCGCGTCCTTGGTGGCCTGGCGCTGCGAGTCGTTGAAATACGCCGGCACCGTGATCACGGCTTCGGTCACGGTCTCGCCGAGGTAGTCCTCGGCGGTCTTCTTCATTTTCATCAATACCCGCGCCGAGATCTCCGGCGGCGCCATTTTCTTGCCCTGGACGTCCACCCACGCGTCGCCGTTGTCGGCCTTGACGATCTTGTAGGAGACCATGTTCGATGTCTTTCTTGACGACGTCATCGGCGAACTTGCGGCCGATCAGGCGCTTGACGGCGGACAGCGTGTTCTGCGGATTGGTCACCGCCTGGCGCTTCGCGGACTGCCCTACCAGAACCTCACCGTCCTTGGTGAAGGCGACGATCGACGGGGTAGTACGGTCGCCCTCGCTGTTCTCGATGACCTTCGGCTTGCCGCCCTCCATGATGGCGACGCAGGAATTGGTCGTGCCGAGATCGATGCCTATCGTTCTGCCCATGATTTGAAACCCTCTGAAATATTGAAAACCTATGACCGCTACTTGGGGTATTTATCCGCTATTTCAATTGCCGGCGGGGGCTTTACTGACGATGACCCGTGCCGGCCGCAGCAGGCGGCCGTTCAGCGAATACCCCTTCTGGACCACGGAGATGACCGTATCCGGCGCAAAATCCGCGCTTTCCTGGACAACCATGGCCTCGTGCCACTCCGGATCGAAGCGCTGCGCCGTGGGGTCGATGACCTTGATCCCGGCCTTCTCGAAGGCCCTGTAAAGCTGCCGCAGCGTCGCCTGGGCCCCCTCCAGCAGGGCGTTCCCGGAGCTCGCCGCGGCCGCATTGATGCCGGCCTCGAGCGCGTCGCCCACCGCCAGCAGCTCCTGGGCGAAGCGCTCCACGGCGAACTTGCGGGCATTGTCGAGCTCGCGGTCGGCCCTTTTGCGGAAATTGTCGAATTCGGCCGCCAGGCGCAGGTAGCTGTCCCGGCTCTCCTGGAGCTTGGCCTGGGCTGCCGCCAGGGCCGCGTCGGCGGATGGCGCACCACCCCCGTCGCCGGCGGCCGCATCGCCCGCGCCGTTACCGGCGGGCACGGGGCCGGCCATATCGTTCGTTTCGTTCACTATCGCAACACCCTCGGGATAAAGACCAGCGCTTCATCTGGGGGCTATTTGCGCGTGTTCAAGGCCAGTCCCAATAGTTTTGCCGTGACGTCGACGATCGGAATCACGCGCTCATAGGCCATGCGGGTCGGCCCGATGATGCCGAGCACACCGACGACCTGGTTGTCGATCATGTAGGGCGAGGTCACGACGCTGACTTCGTCGAGCATCTGGTAGCCGGATTCCTGTCCTATGAAGATCTGGATGCCCTCGGCATGCAGGCAGTTGTCGAGCAGGCGCAGGATGTCGTGCTTTTCGTTGAATGCCTCGAACAGGCGGCGCAGCCGCTCCACGTTCGACAGCTCGGCGAAACCCATCAGGTTGGTCTCGCCGGCGATCACGTATTCGACCTGCTCGCCCGGATTCTTCTCGAACACCTTTTGCGCGACCTGGATGGCGTCCTGCATCAGCTGGTTCATGTGCTGCTGCGCGTCGCGCAGCTGCGCGAGCAGCAGCGCACGCACGTCCGGCAGCGAGCGGCCGCTGAACGCCTCGTTCAGGTAGTTCGCCGCACGCCGCAGCTCCTCCTGCGAGTAACTGCGGTCGAGCTGCACGACCCGGTTGGTCACCTCGCGGTTGTTCATGACCATGATCGCGAGCGCGCGGTTCTCCGACAGCGCGATGAATTCGATATGCGACAGCGCCACGTACTGCGGATTGGGCAACGTGACGAGTCCCGCCATGTGCGTGAAGCTCGACAGCATCTGCGACACCGACTGGACCAGCGAGCGGCCGTCGGCGGCGTCGACGGTCAGGCGCCTCTCGATCTCCTCGACCTCGCCCTGCGCCGGCGGCTTGAGCTTCAGCAGCGTATCGACGAAGAAGCGGTAGCCCTTGTTGGTCGGGACGCGGCCGGCCGAGGTATGCGGCGAGGAAACGAATCCCAGGGATTCGAGGTCCGCCATGACGTTGCGTATCGTCGCCGACGACAGGCTGAGGCCCGAATCACGCGACAGCGTCCGCGATCCCACCGGGTGCCCGTCGCGGATATAATTCTCGATCAGTGCCTTGAGCAGCAGCTGGGCACGCTCGGTCAGGGAATCGTCGCTGTCTTCTGCCATATAACGGTCCCATTGAACGTATCCGAACCTACCTACCACGCCGACCCGAAGTCAAGGGCGTGACCGGCTGCCCTTCGCATGCTACAAGGAATACCGCCTATGCCCCACCCTTTCAAGTCTATTGCGCTGATCGGCAACGCCAAGGACGAGCGCGTGGCCGAATGCATGCTGAGCCTGACGCGCCACCTGGCCGCCCGTGGCCTGCGGCCCCTGATCGACAACCGCCAGCCGCCGATCTTCGCCGCCGATACGGTCGTGCAGTGCCCGGAACAGTCCTTTGCGACACGCGCCGACCTGATCATCTCGATCGGCGGCGACGGCACGCTGCTGTATGCGGCGAGCCTGGTGGCCGAGCATTCGGTGCCGCTGCTCGGCATCAACCGGGGCCGGCTCGGATTCCTGACCGATGTCGGACCGGCCTCGATGCTCGAGGACGTCGATTCGGTGCTGAACGGCCGGTATTCACAGGACCGGCGCTCGCTGATCTCGGCCAGGCTCAGGCGCGAGGGCGCCCCGACGGTGCGTGCGCTGGCGCTGAACGACATCGTCATCAACAAGCGCGAGACCGGCCACATGATGGAGTTCGAGACTTCGATCAACGGCCGCTACGTCAACTCCCACGGCGGCGACGGGCTCGTGATCGCGACTGCCACCGGCTCCACCGCCTACGCCCTGTCCTGCGGCGGGCCGATCGTCGAGCCGGACCTGGACGTCTGGGTGCTGGCCCCGATCAGTCCGCACACGCTCAGCGACCGCCCGGTCGTCGTGCGTGCCGGCAGCAAGATCCATGTGCGTATCGCCGACCGCGTGGAATCCTTCGCGCAGGTCACCTGCGACGGCACCACGCTCGGCGACATGCGCCAGGGCGACAGCCTGCACGTGGAGGGCTCCGATGCGCAGATCACGCTGCTGCACCCGCCGGGCTACGACTATTACCGCCTGCTGCGCTCCAAGCTGCACTGGGGCCGCGGGGGAATCGACGGCATTCCCAATGGCTAGGCCGACGTGCTGACGCAGCTGCAATTGCGCGATTTCGTGATCGTCGACCGGGCCGACCTGGAATTCACGCCTGGCATGACCGCGCTGACCGGCGAGACCGGCGCCGGCAAATCCATCGTCGTCGATGCGCTGGGGCTGTTGTCGGGCGGCCGGGCCACGGCAGACATCGTGCGCGCGGGGGCCGAGCGCGCCGAGGCGAGCGCCAGTTTCACGGCCTTGCCCGCAGCCGCGATCCGCTGGCTGGCGGAGCAGTCCATTGACCACGACGGCGAAGTCCTGGTGCGGCGCATCGTGGGCGCGGATGGCCGCTCGCGGGCCTACCTGAACGGCCAGCTGGTGCCGCTGCAGGCGCTGCGTGAACTCAGCGAAATGCTGCTCGAGATCCACGGCCAGCAGGAGTTCCAGCACCTGGTCCGGCGCGATGAGCAGCGCGCCCTGCTCGATGAGCACGCCCAGGCGCCCGCGGTCGCCGGCGCGGTGGCCGACGCCCATGAGAGCTACCGCAACTGCCTGGCGGAACTCGATGCGCTGCGTGCAGCGGCCGGCGACCGGGATGCCCGGCTGGAATTGCTGCGCTACCAGCTGACGGAAATGCGCCCCGAAGTCGGCAGCGTAGCGGATATCGAGTCGCTGTTCGTCGAGCGGCTGCGAATTGCGGGCAGCGGCCGCCTGGGGGAGGCAGCCCGCACGGCGCTCGCCGCGGTCAGCGACGAGGAAGGCCCGGGTGCGCGGGATCTCCTCGCCCGCGCGCAAACGGCGCTGCGCAATGCCGGCGCGGCGGATCCCGCCCTTGCCGAGGCCGGGCGCTTTCTCGCCGAGGCGTTGATCCAGGCGGACGAAGCCGCGGATACGCTGCGGCGGTTCCTCGACGCCCTGGACATCGACCCGCTGCGCCAGGAGCAGATCGAGCGCCAGGCCGCGGCGCTCGAGGCTCTGGCGCGCAAGCACCGCGTGAGCGTCACGGAGCTGCCCCGGCAGCGCGAGAATCTCGAGCGGGAACTCAATGCACTGGAGAATTCCGCGGTCAGCCTCGCCGCCCTCGAGAAACGCCTCGCCCTGCTGCGCGAGACCTACCGCCTCGCGGCCCAACGCCTCAGCGGCGCACGGCGCGCGGCGGCGGCGGTACTGGGAACTGAAATCACCGCCCTGATGCAAACCCTCGGCATGCGCGGCGGGCGGTTCGAGGTGCAAGTCGACGTGGACGAGGCCCTGGTATCGGCACACGGCACCGATACCGTGGAGTTCCTGGTCAGCGCCAATCCGGGACAGGCGCCGAAGAGCCTCGCCAGGGTCGCCTCGGGAGGCGAATTGTCGCGCATCAGCCTGGCTATCCAGGTCGCGGCGGCCGCCAAGGCCGGCGTGCCCTGCATGGTGTTCGACGAGGTCGACGCCGGCATCGGCGGCGCCATTGCCGAAATCGTCGGACTGCAGTTGCGCGCGCTGGGCGAGCGCGGCCAGGTCCTGTGCGTGACCCATCTGCCGCAGGTCGCGAGCCAGGCCCACGCCCAGTTCCGCGTCACCAAGCAGACCGACGGCAAGGTCACGCGGACCTCGCTGCACAGCCTCAAGGGAGCCGAACGCGTCGACGAGATCGCCCGCATGCTGGGCGGCATCGACATCACGGAGAAGACCCGCGCGCACGCGCGCGAGATGCTGAAACGCAGCCCGCAGCGCAACTCGGCCTAGGGCCTGTTACTTAGGGCGCTTCTGGTGCGGGCAATTGGTCTGCCGGCAATGGCCGTAGAGGATCAGCGCGTGGTCGGTGATCTCGAACCCCAGGCGCGAAGCCACGGCCTGCTGGCGGTCCTCGATGCCTGAATCCATGAACTCTTCGACGCGGCCGCAGTCGACACAGACGATATGGTCGTGGTGCGCGCCCTGGTTGAGCTCGAAAACCGCCGTGCCGCCCTCGAAGTGGTGCCGGGTGACGAGGCCTGCCGCCTCGAACTGGGTCAGCACCCGATAGACGGTCGCCAGGCCGATATCCTCGTTCAGCGTCAGCAGCTTCTTGTAGATGTCCTCGGCACTCATGTGGTGCGTCGCACTGTCGGCGAGGATATCGAGAATCTTCAGGCGCGGCAGTGTGACCTTGAGTCCTGCATCGCGCAGATCCTTGGTCTCGTGGGAGCTCGGCGGCTTGAGGCGCTGCGACATACATTGGGTTCCGGTATGATGCTGCGCTCATTATTAATCATTTAACGGCAACCTACCACCTCGATGAAATTCCTTGCCCCGTCCGCCCTCGCCCTGTGCCTCGCCCTGGCCTCCTCGGCCTGCGTCTACCGGATCAACATCCAGCAGGGCAACTTTCTCGACCAGGCAGCCGTCGAGCAGGTCAAGCCGGGCATGACCCGCAGCCAGGTGCACTACCTGCTGGGGACCCCCATGGTCGCGGACAGCTTCGACAAGGAGCGCTGGGACTACATCTATTACCTCAAGAAGGGCCGTACCCGGCATGTGGACTCGCGGCGCGTGACCGTGTACTTCGAAGGCGACAAGGTCGCCAGACTCGACAAGCCGACCGCCGCGGAGGCCGCCGCCCAGGATGCCTCGGCCGCGCAGATCCGTAACGGCCGGGTCTACTGACCCCGCGGGCGGGCGGCCCGCGCCCGGCGCGCCTGCTTCGGATCGACGGCGGGACCCCGGTAGACCTCGACGCGATCGCCTTCGGCCAGCAGCTCCTGGCGACCGACGATCCGCCCGAATACCCCAACAAGGGCCCCGGCGAGGCCCGCGCCGGCAAGGTCCGCATCCTGCGCCGCCCGCTGCAGCACGGCCTCGACGGTGACGGGCGCCTCGATCAGGTATTCCCTGACAATCGGCCCCGCCGGCGCGACATAGACGAATTCGATGCGTATCCCGGCCATCGTCGAGCTCAGGCGTAGGTCTGGCGTGCACGCGCGACGAACGCATCGACGATCGTGCCGCACAGTGACTCGAAAACCGCATTGAACGCAGCGGCCGTCAGGGGATTGCTGAATTCGAATTCGACCCGGAAGCTGACGCGCGAGCCGCGGTCCCCGATCGGGCTGAAGCGCCACTGCCCGGAGAGGTTGCGGAACGGGCCATCGACCAGGTTCATCATGATTTCCGAATCCTGCTGCAGCCGGTTGCGCGTCGTGAACTCGGTGCGCATGACCCCGCGCTCGATTTTCAGGCTGGCGACGAGCTCGTCGCTGCCGCTCTGCTGTACGCGGGCTGCCGCGCACCAGGGCAGGAACTCGGGATAGCGCGCCACGTCATTGACGAGCGCAAACATCTGCGCCGCGGTGTACGGGACGATCGCGCTGCGTTCGACTACTCTCACTATCACTCCTGCACGGCACCGCACCGCCTGGCGCGGAATTCTCCGGCAAAAGCGCGGGCGCCACAACGAGCGAATCGGTAGACTCGCGGTGTGGCAAAAACCCCCGACAAGGCGCCCCCGATCGCCGTCAACCGCAAGGCGCGCTTCGATTACTTCATCGAGGAGTCGTTCGAAGCCGGAATCTCGCTGCTCGGCTGGGAGGTCAAGAGCATGCGCGCCGGCAAGGCGCAGGTGGCCGAAGCGTATGTGTATCTCAAGAACGGCGAAGCGTACCTGTTCGGCGCCCACATCAGCCCGCTGAACTCGGCGTCGACGCATGTCGATACCGATCCGACCCGGACCCGCAAACTGCTGTTGCACCGCCGGCAGCTCGACCATCTGGTCGGCGCCGTCGAGCGGCGCGGCTATACGCTCGTGCCGCTCGAGCTGTACTGGAAGGCGGGCCGCGCGAAACTGCAGCTGGGCCTGGCCAAGGGCAAGAAGCAGCATGACAAGCGCGCGACCGAGAAGGACCGGAACTGGCAGCGCGACAAGAGCCGGATCATGAAGGCAATGCGGCGCTGACGGCCATGCGGCAACGATGCGCAACGCTGGCCGGACTGCTGATGCTCGCGTGCACCGCCGCGCGCGCATGGAGCGCCGAACTGGTGGTCGGCTCGAGCGCGACCTACCGGCCGTTTGCCTACGAGTTGCCGACGCGGGAGATCGTCGGCTACGACATCGACATCATCAGGGCCGTGGCCCGGAAGGCCGGCCTGCAGATCCGAATAGTCAACACGCCCTGGACCGGGATCTTCGCCGCCCTGAACAACGGCGATGTCGACATGATCATCTCCGGCGTCATGATCAGCGCCAGGCGCAAACAGTCCTATGACTTCACCGCGCCGTACTTCGAGGCGCGCCAGCTGATTGCGGTGAGCCAGGACAGTGCCGTCGCAGGTCTGAAGGATCTTGCCGGCAGGAAGATCGGCGTCGTGACCGGCAGCAGCGCCGACGAGATCGTGTCACGCCAGTTCGGCAGGACGAATCCGGATATCCGTCGCTTTGAAAGCACGCCGGTGATCATTGCCGAGCTCGCGAACGGCGGTCTCGATGCGGCGATCGGCGACAACGGCGTGATCGCCTACCGCGTCCAGGAACAGCGCGGACTGAAGACCGTCGCCGATCCGGGCTTTCCCAGCGAGTATTTCGGCATCGTGGTCCGGCAAGGCAACAAGGCTCTGCTCGACCGGCTGAACGCGGGACTGGCCGCGATCAAGGCCGACGGCACCTACGCGAAGGCCTACCGGAAATGGTTCCAGTCCGACCCACCGGTGCTTCCGGGCGACTGAATGGAACCGGTGTTCTGGTTCGGCTGGTTTCGCGCCGACATCATCGCCGAATACGGCGCGCTGTTCTGGCGCGGCCTGTTGATGACGGTCGGGGTCACCCTGATCTGCATCGCCCAGGGGACGGCGCTCGGCCTGCTGATCGGCATGGCCCGCCTGGCGCAGTCGCGGCATTCCCCGGCACGCGAATTGTGCCGTTACCTGCTGCGCTGGCCATCGACGGTCTATGTCAGCTTCTTCCGCGGCACGCCGCTGTTCGTGCAGATCCTGCTGATGCATTTCGCGGTCCTGCCCCTGTTCATCAACCCGAACGACGGCTGGCTGATCTGCGGCGAAGCTGCCCGCACGATCAAGCAAAACCATGGCGCCTTCATCTCCGGCGTGCTCGCCCTGACCCTGAACGCGGGCGCGTACATCTCGGAGACCTTCCGCGCCGGCATTCAATCCATCGACCGCGGCCAGGTGGAAGCCGCGCGCTCGCTCGGCATGAGCTACTGGCAGTCGATGCGCCACGTCGTGCTGCCGCAGGCGTTTCGGCGCATGCTGCCGCCGCTCGGCAACAACGCCATATCGCTGCTGAAGGATTCCTCGCTGATTTCGGCGATAGGCCTCGCGGAACTGGCGTATGCGGCCCGTACCGTGGCCGGGGCTTATTCGCGCTACTGGGAGCCCTACCTGACGATTTCGGTGATCTACTGGATGCTGACGCTGGCAATCGCCTGGGGCGTGAAAAACCTGGAGGGACGCTATGGACGCGGCGATACGCGTTGAGGGCCTGACGAAGCGCTTCGATGCGCTGGCCGTGGTGCAGGACGTGGATTGCGCCGTCGCGGATCGCGAAGTCGTCTGCGTGATCGGGCCGTCGGGATCCGGGAAAAGCACCTTCTTGCGCTGCCTCAACGGACTCGAGGAGGCCACCAGCGGCGAAGTCTGGGTGCACGGGACGCCGGTGCATCGGGCCGGCACCGACCTGAACGTGCTGCGCTCCGACATCGGCATGGTATTCCAGCGCTTCAACCTGTTCCCGCACAAGACCGTGCTGCAGAACATCGTGCTGGCCCCGACGCTGGTGCGGGGCCTGACCGCGCTGGCTGCCGGCGAGCGCGCTCGGGACCTGCTGGCCAAGGTCGGCCTGCTCGACAGGATTGATGCATATCCCGGGCAGCTGTCGGGCGGCCAGCAACAGCGCGTAGCGATCGCGCGCGCCCTGGCCATGCAGCCACGCATCATGCTGTTCGACGAGCCGACTTCGGCGCTTGATCCGGAAATGGTCGGCGAAGTGCTCGCCGTGATGCAGACCCTTGCCGATGAAGGCATGACGATGGTGATCGTCACGCACGAGATGGGCTTCGCGCAGCACGTGGCCGACCGCGTGATATTCATGGACGAGGGGCGCCTGGTCGAGCAGGGGCCGCCTTCCATGCTGTTCGGGAACCCGAAGCAGGAGCGCACCCGGCGGTTCCTGAGCAAAGTGCTGCCGGTGGTGCCGGCGCGCTACAAAGCGTAGAATGGCGCCTCGATTTGGGGCCGACCGGTTTCGACATGGGTTGCGAAACTCCAGAGGCGTACCGAGGTGCAGGTTACCTCGTAAAACTGACTTGCAAACTTATAGTTGCCAACGAAGACAACTACGCTCTAGCTGCCTAGTCGCAGCTGAACCCTGACCGGCCTGTGCTGGTGCGAACGGCTCAGGGGTAGCGCTCACCAGCTAGCGGGATACACGTGTCCGGGGTGTGTCTTGCGAATCGCTACCGGGCTGGCTGCACGCTTTCCCTGCCCGTCGGGTTAGCGCGCGGCGAGAATAATAGACTGGGCTACGTACGTAGATTTTGTAGCGTAGGACTTATGGACGGGGGTTCGATTCCCCCCGGCTCCACCATTTAAGACGTCCGATAACATCCGAAAACATCCTGGGACTTCCACCAAACCCGCTTAAAACGCGGGTTTTTTTATGCCTTTTGGGGTCCGGGTAGCAACGCAAGCTGCCGTTGACTTCCGGGGGCAACTGGGGGCAACTGGTCAAACCCGAATTGGAGTTGCCCCCAAATGCCGCTCACCGACAGCATGGCGCGAAACGCCAAACCCGCGGCCAAACCTCAGCGGATGTTCGACCGCGACGGCCTGTATCTCTAGGTCTCGCCCCGCGGCGGTAAGTGGTGGCGCCTCAAATATCGCTACGCGGGCAAGGAAAAGCGCGTGTCTTTAGGCGTTTACCCGGAAGTCAATTTGAAGAAGGCCCGCGCTCGCACGATCAAGGCGCGCCAGCTGCTTGACGCCGGCGTCGATCCCAGCGAGAACCGTCGCGCTGCGAAAGCCTCTCAGCTGGAAGGTGCGGCGAACAGCTTCGAAGTGGTTGCGCGCGAGTGGATCGACCAGCAGATGAAATCCTGGGTCAGGGGTCACGGCGAGCGAATCCTGACCCGGTTCGAACACGATATATTTCCCTGGATCGGCGCCCGTCCAATTGCGGAGCTGGCAGCGCCGGAACTGCTGACGACGGTCAGGCGCATCGAAAAACGCGGCGCGCTGGAGACTGCGCATCGCGCGCTCGACGGTTACGAGGGATCGTTGACGGTTCGCTGTGCCCTGCGCCTGGCGCCGCTCGTACTCGCACGCCCCGGCGAGCTGCGGCACGCCGAGTGGACGACTATGGACTTGGACGGCGGCGAATGGCGCTACACGGTCACCAAAACGAACACGCCGCATATCGTGCCGCTCTCGACGCAAGCGATCGCTACCTTACGCGAATTGCAGCCCCTCACGGGGCGCGGCCGATATGTCTTCTCCAGCGCCCGCAGCAGCCAGCGGCCGATGAGCGACAACGCCATCCTCGCCGCCATGCGCCGCATGGGCATTGCCAAGGACGAGATGAGCGGCCACGGATTTCGCGCCATGGCGCGAACGATCCTGGACGAGGTCTTAAGCTTCAGGCCGGATTTCATCGAGCACCAGCTCGCCCATGCGGTACGCGATCCGAACGGACGCGCCGACAACCGGACGGCGCATTTGGCGGAGCGCCGGAAAATGATGCAGGCCTGGGCGGATTACCTGGAGAAGCTCAAGAACGGCGCCGACGTGATTCCGATTCTCAAGGCGGGCTGACGGTCTTGAGCATGACACGGCAAACCGGAAGGCGCGTGATCGGCGCAAACCCCGCTCGCGTGTTACGCGCCAATAATCTCCCGCAGCACCTCGGGCCGGCGCCTCGCAATCGCGAGCAGTGAGCGCGCTGCGCCCGAAGGTTGGCGTCTGCCTTGCTCCCACTCTTGCAGCGTTCGAGTTGAAACGCCGAGCACTTCGGCAAATTGTTTCTGCGAGAGCCCGGTCCGCGTGCGCGCTTCGGTTATCGCGGAGACTGGAACGCGGTGCACGTGCCCCGCCTTACCGGCCTTCATTTCCCGCACCGACGCCAGAAGCTCCGCGCCGATGTCGCGGGCTGCATCGCGTTTGCGCAGCGCCTTTTCACTCAACTTAGCCATTGATCGTCTCCCGAATCGCGTTAAGCGTTTTCGCCGGAATCGAATCCTTCACACCCTTGGCGTACATTACGAGCAGATAAATCACGCCATCCTTCAAGCGATTGTAGTGGATCACCCGTACACCGCCGCGCTTACCGGTGCCGGGGCGCGACCAGCGAACCTTTCGACAACCACCCGAACCCTTGATGACATCGCCAGCCTCCGGATTCAGTGCCAGCCACGCCACAAACTCACCGCGTTCGTCCTCGGTCCAGTAGTCCGGCCACAGGCGAGTGAAGCTCGGGGTTTCAATGACCGTGTACACAACCAGATTATACGTCAACGACGTATATACGTCAAAGACGTAGGAGGGTAGCCAGCGGCCCACCATTTGATGATCCAGCGCCGTTCGCGGCGAACGGAATGCGGCAGCGACAGACCTCATGGGCGACGGAAAATGCTTGCTTTAAGCCCTTTCAATGACGGCTGAGGCCTTTGTGCTTCGTCATTTCATGAATTATTCAGGCGCGGTTTAGTTTGTGGCCGCGGAAAATCACATTGACGTAAACACGGACGTCCGGATCTCCGGATGGGCCAGGAACAGTGACTACCGGAACACGCACGTCGCGGTTGATCTTCTCGCCGATGGGGAACCATTCGCCCGGGTTATCTCGGACGAGTACCGGGCGGATTTGCAAAAGCTGGGTATCGGACGCGACACCTACGGATATTCGCATGTACCGTCTGCGCCAATGGCCGCGAATGGCAAAATACATCTGCGGTTGTCGTCGGGTTCGATACTCCTGAAAAATCACGCCAAAGAGGCCCCATCCCGCCCATAGCACTGCGGGCGCGCGTTGCGGGAACGGAAGGTGAAGGGTCGTTCGATGCTTCCGGGCAATTGACCGCTGATGGATGGGTTCTGGCGTTGAACTGTCTCAAATATCAGCATCAGGCAATTCGATGTCGTAGCTGACTTCGGTTTTGGCTTTGGGCGTGCGATCCGACATCTGGCGGCAAAACCGGCGCCGCGGCAACGCCTGATCGGCATGGATGTGGATCCTGAAGCAACAGCATGGCTGGCGGCAAACTATTCCGATAGTTCGACGTTTCCCCTGAAAAATTCGCCGCGAAGTCCGCTGGATGCGTCCAGCGTTGATCTCGGCGTTTCACATAGCGTGTTCACGCCTCTTCCGAAGGATCTTCAGTTTCATTGGCTCGTCGAGCTCGCAAGAATGCTCAGGCCTGGAGGCATGCTGATCGCTTCGGTCCACGGACTGAAAGTATTCGATGAATTCGCGCCGACCCTTGGCCCGGAAAGCAGGCCATTTCTGGATAAATTAGCAGGGGTACGTAATTGCCTGCCGTCGAGCCGGCCTTTTCGGCCAGGATTTGTTCGCGACGGGACGCGGGCGTAATGTAGCCGTTCAGGACCGGGCGCATGCGGGTAACAAGAAACAACGCCATTCCTCAATCCCGCCGGCGCGGATTGCGACTCGACGCACCAAATCTGTTTGTCTGCCTTTCCGGAATTTTTGACATAGGGAGCAATGACAATGATTAAATCCAGAATCCTGGCGCTAATGGCGCTTGCCGTGATGTCGGCGCTTGCGGATGTCTCAACGGCACAGATTTGTGTATCCAGCGATTCAAACAGCAATACCGGATGCGGTTCATTCGCTCTCGCGGCCGACACAACGGGTAATTTCAACACCGCCGACGGGTACGAGGCGCTCACCTTCAACACGACCGGCAGTAAAAACACCGCCAGCGGAGCCTATGCGCTGCAGCTGAACACCACCGGTGGCGGCAATACCGCCAGCGGATACGGAGCGCTGTTTGCGAGCACGACTGGCAGCAACAATACTGCCAGTGGATTCGGAGCCCTGAATTCCAACACGACCGGCGACAACAACACCGCCAATGGGGTTGGAGCGTTAAATTACAACACGACCGGCGGCGGCAACGTCGCCACCGGATTCCTGGCGCTTCAGACAAACACGACGGGCAACAACAACACTGCCAGCGGGACAGCGGCGCTGAATTTAAACACGACCGGCATCTTCAATGCTGGATTTGGCTTCCAAGCCTTGTATAACAATATGGGCGGCAGCGACAACACCGCCATGGGTCACAACGCACTCGAAAACACCACTGTTGGCGAACAGACCGCCATCGGCGCGTTTGCACTGGCTGGAAATACAACCGGCCTGTATAACACCGCGCTCGGAAATAACGCGCTCCAGAACAATCAGACGGGCAACGGCAATACCGCAGTGGGCTATCGGGCGCTCCTTGCGAGCCAGATCGGCAATTACAACACGGCTGTCGGATTCGATGCTCTCCTCGGGAGCACCACCGGGTTCGGCAACGTCGGTGTTGGGCCCTTTGCCGGTCAAAATGTGATTGCTGGCAACTTCAACATCGACATCGGCAGCTGGGGGAACGTCGACGAGAGCGCTACCATCCGCATCGGCATTGCGCCGTATCACCAGCACACCTATATCGCGGGTATCGCAACGACCACGCTTTCCGGCGATGCCAATGCGGTACCCGTGTACATCGATTCCGTCACTGGGCAGTTGGGGTATTTGCCTGCAGGATCCGGTCAATCCGGCTCGGGCGGAGTATCGTACAGCGAGGTCTACAGCGACGGGAGTAGCAACCAGAACACGGCTGCCGGCACTAGTTTCACCAGTTCCAGCCACGGCAGCGGCAACACGGCCATGGGGTATCAGTCGCTGCAGGCCAACACTGGCGGCTCGAACACGGCGATCGGCGACTCGAGCCTTTCGGCCAACACGTCGGGTGCGGACAACACGGCGGTGGGCTTCCATGCGCTCAATGGCGGCACGACGGGGGAAGAAAACACGGCGCTCGGCGCCAACGCGCTGCAGGCGGTGCAGACCGGCGCTTCGATCCAGAACACGGCGCTCGGCGTCAACGCGCTCTTCTACAACTCATCGGGGAGTGCCAACACGGCCACCGGCTACGGTGCGCTTCTGAACAACACCTCGGGGGCGAACAACACGGCGACCGGGGTCTCGGCACTGAACACGAACCAGAGCGGTCAATTCAACACCGCGGTCGGCGCATCGGCGCTTTACTTCAACACCGGTGCCAATGACAACACTGCAATCGGTTATGAGGCGCTCTTCACCAGCAACGGCGCCACTGCCGCTGACAATACCGCGGTGGGCTTCAATGCGCTCCTGAAAAATGGATCCGGGAGCAAGAACACGGCCGTAGGCTCGAACGCGTTGACCTTTGGGTTGGGTACGAACAACATCGCGATCGGCTACCAGGCGGGGGTGGCGCTTAACAATCCAAATGACGGCGGCAGTGGCACAGCGGCAACCAACAACAACATCGAGATCGGCAACGCGGGGAACATAGCCGATAATGGGGTGATCCGTATCGGCACGCTGGGTACACAGACCTCGGCGTATCTGGCCGGAATCGTGAGCCTGAGCGCGGACGCGAACACCGTGCCGCTGGTCATCGACAAGCTCACCGGGCAGTTGGGCACGAGCGCAGCGCTCACGGGACCGGCAGTGGCTACCGCGGCGTTGCAGGCGGCCCCGGGGCCCGAGGGTCCACAGGGCCCCCAGGGCATCGCGGGCGTCCCTGGGGCAAGGGGGCCGGCGGGTCCTGTCGGCGCGCAAGGCCCCGCGGGTCCCCAGGGTCCGGCGGGCGGCGTTGCGTCGGATGCGAGTTTTAACACCGCACTTGGGGACAAGACGCTGAGCCTCGCGGCGCACGGTTCTGGAAATACCGCGACCGGTTATGCGGCGTTGGGCTTTGCATCGAGTGTCAGCAGCGGCAACACTGCCAACGGCTTCGGGGCGCTCGCCTCACATACAAACGGCAACTACAATGCCGCCTTTGGCCAGGACAGCCTGCAGTACAGCCAGAGCACGTCCAACAACACGGCGATCGGCGCGAGCGCGTTGCGCATGAGTCGAAGCGGCAGCGGCAACACGGCTATCGGCTATTCGGCACTTTACAGCAACGAATCCGGGATGCGTAACACCGCGCTCGGCACCAACGCGGGTGCGTTCCTTCAGGGTGGCAGCTACAACACCTACATCGGATACGGCGTAACGGGAGGCGCACCCGCGAATAGCATCTCCGGTACTGGGACACTCTACAGCAACGAGAACTACGTGACGCGCATCGGCGTCGGAGCGCTGGACGGTTCCGTCCCGGGCGCGCCGACGACCTACATTTCCGGCATTTACAATACCGGGGTCACGGGCGGATTGCCGGTCTACGTCACGGCGTCGGGCCAGCTCGGGTTCAGTGCGTCATCGGAGCGCTTCAAGACGGACATAACCTCACTTGCCAACGGCAGCGAAAAGCTCTCGCAGCTGAGACCGGTGAGCTTTCACGTGAAGAATGATCCCCGGGGCGCCGTGCAGTACGGCTTGATCGCCGAGGAGGTGGCCCAGGTGTACCCGGAGCTTGTGATCCGGGACGCCGACGGCAAGGCTCAGGGCGTTCGCTACGATGAGCTCGCACCGATGCTCCTCAATGAAATGCAAAAGGAGCAGACCACCGTCGCGATGCTGGTCACTCAACATGAGACGGACGCCGGGAGGATCGCGTCACTTGAGCAGCAAGTTGCCAGGGTGAATGATCTGGAACACGAGCTGGCCGAGATGCGTTCCGCGCTCGCCACATTGCAGTCCAGGGATCAGTTGGTCGCACTGCGTTAGGGTCTGTCCCCGCGATCCCGCATGGACAACGCAGCGTCGGTCCGAAGTGTCGCAGCGTGAAATTCCTACCTTGCCGATCGCGACAGCGGCGCCACAGGAACTCTACCCATTCTCGGCAAGGCGACGCGCTACTTCAGCGCCGGCACGGCACCCGGCTGTTCCGCCAGCTCATGCAGGTCCCAGCCGTGCTCGTGCAGCTCACGGCGCGTCCGCTCGGAAACACTGCCGGTCAGCCACAACTCGCGCCCCGATACGCCTTCCGGCAGCGACTCGCGAACCTGCGCCTCGCCGCTGGCAACGTCTGCGGTCCAGTACACGCTCTCGAAGGCGCCGCAGACCAGCACGCGCCCATCGGCCCGACGCGCCGCCGGCAGGCGCACGCCGGCGAGCACCATGGCAATGCGCTGTACACCGTTCGCCTGCACCAGGAGCCCCACGCTCTGCAGGTATACCTGTGCCTCGGCCACGGATGTCAACCCCAGCGCATGGCGAAATAGCTCGCCGCGCCCCTCGACGCCCGCGAGTGATTCGGCCGCCGCCAGCAACAGCACCTGGCGCGTCGGCGTGAGCACCGGCGATTTCTGCCATTGCTCGATCTCCGCCGACGTCAAGCCGTAAGCCGTCAATGCCTTGCGCGCCCGGGCACGCAGGGCCGCCGGATCCTCGTTGTAGATGGCATCCGTGGCGTGTTCCATCAGCCCGACGCCCGGTATCTGCGGCACCCCGGCGAATCGCATGCCGAAACCCGCGGCAGCCTCGACCTTTGCATTCCTGTGGATCGCGTCCCTCAGCACTTGGTTGTCCGTGTATGGGTCCACGCCAAGGCGCTTGTACCAGCGAACCTCGGCCTGGGTCAGTCCGAAATAACGGGCAACGGAACTCCTGGCCGCACTATCCACCTTATTGGCACTGCCTCCGCTGCTGGGTCCGGAAGAACTGAGCACGCTCTTGCCCTCGGCAGCCGCCTCCTGGGCCTGGGCGCTATAGCCGCCGAACAGATGTGCGATACCCTGGGGAATACCGGCGACGGTCTTGATCGGGTGCGTGACGACACCGGTCACGGTCTTGACCTGGGTTTCGACCCCCTGCTCGACCCCGTTGGTGACCAGCCTGACATCGGAGGTCTTCGCCAGCTGGGTCAGTGCCGCGACTTCGTGAACGCGGATTTCCAGTTGCGAGCGCCCGTAGGCATCGAACCGCCCGAATCGGCTGTCGATCGCGTAGCGACGCATCAGGCCGTCGCTGCTCACCGGATCGACAATCGTGAAGTTCTCGCCCGCGACCAGTGAGGCCGGCAGAAAGGTCGACGGCGACCGGTCTGGCGGAATCTCGAAGCCTTCCCCGGCGAATGCCGCGGCTGCTACCAGCAGCATGCCCGCAGCCGCAACCAGAACCGGCCATTGCGAATTGTTATTATCGGTCACGGCGTCTCCCTCACCTGCCCGCAAAGCGCGAAAATACGCGGGCCCTGCGAAAGAAACCCGCCATGAAGGCGGGTTTCTTTCCCATCGGGATCCGGGCGCCCGGGCCGGGGTCCCCGGCTGTCGGCTTATTCCACGCTCGAGAACGGATACGAATACTGCCATTGCTGGTTACCGCCATTGCCGTTCGTGCCGAGTGACCCCTCGGCTTCCTCGATCAGCGCGAATTGCGAGCCCGGAACCACCGCCGGACCATACAGGCCGACGTAGATGATGTAACCGCTGGTATCCGTGCCCTTCACGATTCCGGGCATTGTGCTGGCCGTCAGCGTAATCGGCAGGCCCCCGCAGGATTGCGTCAGCGTGACGGTGTTGGACACAAGGGACCCGAAGCTCAGCGTATTCGACGTTCCCGGACCGCAGCCATTCGGGAACGTCACGGTGTGTCCGGCGACCATCGACAAGTTCAGCGGCGTCAGCACCACCGTACTGAACGTCGAGGTTCCGGTGGCAAAGATCTTGCCCGAGTTGGCGCCACTGGTGAAGGTCTTCGTGAACGGCCCCGAGCCAATCAGGGACTTCGAATCGATATAGTCTTCGGTAACGGTCTGGCTGAATGAAAACGTGTCGCCGTTGGTCGCGTTGGTGCCGGACTCGAGTTTCGTCACCTTGTTGCCGCTGACCGAATAGGTTCCCGACTCGGTCTGGTCGGCCAGATTCGACGTCGTAATGGCGTCGGTGCCGGGACTGCTGATCTGCATGGCGCTGCCGCTGCCGTTGAGGTACGTGAACGACGCCGATTCGCTGGTGTACACGGTGGCCGGCGCCACGCAGACGGGACACGAGTACTGGGATACCGCCATGCTGAACTTCAGCTCCCCGTTCGAGGGTACGGTTATGCTGGTGGGCGGATTTGGCAGGCCGGTGGCGGTTGCCAGCAGGTTGCCCGACACCGTATTCGCCAGCACCGATGTCGTCGTGGACGTGCTGTAGGCCACCGGTGTCACAAAGGCCGGCGCCCCGTTGCCGGAGGCCAGCGAGGTATCGGCCTGCACCGTGTTGAAGAGCGCGTCCACCGAGCCATTTCCGCCCGCCGAGTTGGCTCCCTCCGACTGGATGAACTGGGCAAGATTGCTGGCGTCCGGCGGGTAGAGGCTGAGTCCACTGACATTCATCAGTGTGGCGCTGCCGATATTCAGCGCGGTCAGCGTCTCGGCCGCCTGCAGGCCCCCGGTCAGCGCAAGCACGAATGTCTGGCTGCCCGTCGGTATCATCGAACCCAGCGCGACGCTGTCCGACGAGGTCGCCGTCGTGCCCGTGCAGCCGCCGCCGGTGCCGTCGATCCAGAACGTCACCGCATCCCCGGCGTCATACGCAAACTGCCCGCTCAGGTTCGTCGGCGATGCCGTGGCCGTCGCCGACGGACTCGTGCTGTAGCACAGCCCCTGCACCGGCGCATCCTCAAACGTGCTCGCCGCTCCCAGCGAGAGGATGTTCTTGAGCCCGATGTTCAGCGCCACGTTCGTGTAGTAGGCACTGCCCACCTGGACCGCCGCCACCTTGAGCTGCCCGGTCGACAGGTTGTACGCGTCCTGCGCCTCGGCCGGCATGCCGCCCGCGAGCCCCGCGATATCGCTCAGGCCCACCGAGGCAACCACATTGTTGTACACCACGCTGCCCACCGTGACGGCCGGGATGCGCAGCTGCCCGTTCGACAGGCTATAGCTGTCCACCCACGAGGCGCTGCCGATCGTGACCGGTCCGGTGACGTTGACCACGACGTTGTCGTAGTCCGTGCCGTTCACGTTGACGTCAGGTATCGTCAGCTCGTTGTTGGCCGGATTATAGGTATCCATGCTGCCGGCGGGCACGCCGCCGTGGATGGCAAGGATGTTTGACGGCGTCACGACGACGTTCGAATAGCTGGCATTGCCGATCGCCAGCGAGGGAATCGTCAGCTGGTTGCTGACCGGATTGTAGGTATCCGCCGCGTGCGCCCCGGCCGCGCAACCCAGCAATGCCAGGCTTGTTAGGATCGAACGAACGGACAGGCGAAACAATGAGGTGGTTGGCACGACGTGATCTCCCGGAAAAATAGCCCAATCGCAGCGCTTGCAGTATGCAGCCCATTTTACACTACTGGTTCCGGCAACCCGTATCAAGCGTGCACGTCACGAAACGCCCCGGGCGACAGGGGCGAATACCCGTCGGCGTGGAATATCAGCGCAACCGACCCGCCGCAGCGGCGGGTCCGCAGAGTTTAGCTAGTTGGCGACGACGCTCGAGAATGGGCCGGCCAGATTCCACTGCTGGCTGCCGCCATTGCAGGTTGAGCAGCCCGAACCTTCCGCTTCCTGGATGATGGCAAATCCCCCGCCCGGAGCAAGTCCGGCGCCAAAGAGACCCACATAGCCGATGAATCCGCTGGTATCGGTTGCCTCCAGGATTCCGGGGAACGTGGTCGCGGTTATCGTCAGCGGCAACTGCGGCCCGCCGCCACTCTCGCAGCTCTGCGTCATCGTGACGCTGGCCGGCCCGGATCCGACGCCTACGAACGTGAACGTATTGGGACCCGTGCCATTGCAGGCATTCGCGACCGTGACGCTGTGTCCGGCCAGCATCGGCAGGGAAGCCGGGATCATCCGGATGGAATCGATCGTCGTCGACCCCTGCACATACGTCTTGCCGCTTTCAGATCCGCTGGTGTAGACCTTCTTGAACGGACCCGATGCGACTTCGGTGACGGCGTCGGCGTAATTGATCGTAAAGACCTGATTGGTTGTGCCGGTGTACCCGGTGTCGGCGTCGGTGCCGCTCAGGTTTTTCGTCAGGACGTTTCCGCTGATCGAGTACGTGCCGGATGAAGTCTGGTCCGCGAGGTTTGTCGCGGTAATGACGTTCTTGCCCGGACTGCTGATCTGCGTCACGTTCCCCTTGCCATCGAGATAGACGAATGAAGCCGACGCAGAACTGTACACGGTAGACGTATTGAAGCAGGAGGGGCAGGTGTAGTCCGATGCCGAAACGCTGAACCTGAGTTCCCCGCCGGCCGGTATCGAAATACTGCTCGGCTGGCTCGGCAGGCCCGCGGCCGTCGCCAGCAGGTTGCCTGTCACCGTATTCTGCAGTGCCGACGTCGTGGTCGATGCGCTGGATGCCACTGGCGTCACATAGGCCGGAGCCGTCGATCCGGCCGCCACCACGGTATCGGACTGCACGCCATTGAAAAATGCGTCGATTGACCCGCCGGCGTAGGACGGAATCTGGGTTCCGTCGCTGTTGATGAAATTGCCGAGATTTCCCGCGTCCTGCCCGTTGACGCTGAGGCCCGCCACATTCATGACGCTGCCGGTACCGATGTTCAGCGCGGTCAGCGTGTCGGCCGCCTGCAGGCCGCCGGACATGGCCAGGACCGCTGTCTGCACGCCGGTGGGCAGCACGAATCCCAGCATGATGCTGTTCGGCGAACTGGCCGTCGTGCCCGTGCAGCCGCCGCCGGTGCCGTCGATCCAGAACGTCACCGCATCCCCGGCGTCATACGCAAACTGCCCGCTCAGGTTCGTCGGCGATGCCGTGGCCGTCGCCGACGGACTCGTGCTGTAGCACAGCCCCTGCACCGGCGCATCCTCAAACGTGCTCGCCGCTCCCAGCGAGAGGATGTTCTTGAGCCCGATGTTCAGCGCCACGTTCGTGTAGTAGGCACTGCCCACCTGGACCGCCGCCACCTTGAGCTGCCCGGTCGACAGGTTGTACGCGTCCTGCGCCTCGGCCGGCATGCCGCCCGCGAGCCCCGCGATATCGCTCAGGCCCACCGAGGCAACCACATTGTTGTACACCACGCTGCCCACCGTGACGGCCGGGATGCGCAGCTGCCCGTTCGACAGGCTATAGCTGTCCACCCACGAGGCGGCGCCGATCGACACTAGCTTGCCCACCGTGATCAGTACGTTGTTATACGTCGTGCCGTTGACGCTGACGGCAGGAATCGTCAGCTCGTTGTTGGCCGGATTATAGGTGTCCATGCTGCCGGCGGGCGTTCCGCCACGAATGCCGAGAATCGTTCCGGCCGTGACGACGACGCTCGAATAGCTGGCATTGCCGATCGCCAGCGACGGAATCTGCAGCTGATTGCTGGTCGCAACGTAGGTATCTGTCGCGTTCGCCCCGGCCGCGCAACCCAGTAGAGCCAGTGCAGCCGCCAGCGATCGGACACTGCGGCGCGCGAATGATGAGTGTTGCACGAAAAATTCTCCCGGTGATGAAGCCTGCATCGGCATGTTACGTTGACAGCGACCGGGCAATCTCCGCGGTCTTGTCCTTCCCGGGTACTGGATATTACGGATTGACAACACTTGGTTGGCGCATCGCGGGAGTGCTAGAGTGCGCCGGTCATTGCACTCAGGAGGACATTCGCATGAAACGCATGATCCCTGCTGTGGTGCTGGCGACAGCCATCACCATGCCCGCGCTCGCCGCCCTGAACCGGGGCGACGCGGCTCCCGATTTTTCCGCGCAGGCGGCGCTCGCCGGCAAGACGATTTCGTTCTCGCTCGCCGAGGCGCGCCGGCACGGACCGGTCGTCGTGTACTTCTACCCCTCGGCATTCACCGGGGGCTGCAACATCCAGGCCCACGAGTTTGCCGAGCACATGGATCAGTTCCAGGCCGCGGGCGCGACCGTGATCGGCGTGTCGCTCGACACCATCGACCGCCTGACGGCATTTTCCGCGGATCCGAAATACTGCGCCGGCAGGGTGCCGGTGGCGTCCGATGCAGACGGCAGGATCGCCGGCACCTATCACCTGAAGATCGATCCCGAGGAGAAGGGAGCCAAGGACACGCGCGGCATCGAGATCGGCCACGGCTTCGCCGAGCGCACGACCTTCATTGTCATGCCGGACGGCAGGATCGCGGCGACGGTCGGCGGCATGGCGCCGGCGAAGAATGTCGAGCGCGCGCTGGCGGAAGTGCAACGCCTCGCCGCTGCGGCACACCCGCCGCGATAATCGGTCCGTCGCCCCAACGCACGACGGCATCCGCCGGTCTTGCGGTTAGGCCGGGTTTTTCGCGGCCGGCGTCACCGTGCGAACAGTCGCGACAGGTCCCGGAACGCCTTGAACTCCAGCGCGTTGCCGGACGGGTCCAGCAGGAAGAGCGTCGCCTGTTCACCGACCTGGCCGGCGAAACGCACGTGCGGTTCGACCACAAAGCGGATTCCCGCGGCGGTCAGGCGCGCCGACAGTTGCTGCCAGTCATCCATCGGCAACACGACGCCGAAGTGCGGGACCGGCACCTGATCGCCGTCGACGGGGTTGTAATGCGAGCTGATGTGCCCCTGGGCCCCGAGCGTGGGATTCAGGTGGCAGACGAGCTGGTGCCCGAAGAAATCAAAGTCGACCCACCGGTCCGCGCTGCGGCCTTCCGCGCAGCCCATCAGGCCGCCATAGAACTGCCGGGCCTCGCCGATATCGCGGACCTGGACGGCAAGATGAAACGGCGACAACGACATGGGGCTCTCCGGGGTCTGGCACTGCTGTTCCAGACGGTATGATAGATTAACGCCGACGGGGATGGGACCACGGGCGCCGGTACAACAATAAAGCAGACATGAATTCCGCCAATACCATGCGCATACCGGTGCCGACGCTCGATGAAGACGCGTGGGACGACCTGCTGTCCTTCATCGAGGAACACCGTGTGATTCCGATTGTCGGCCCGGACCTGCTGCAGGTCACGACCGATGCAGGACCGCGGCTGCTGCTCGACTGGGTCGCGGAAAAGCTCGCGGCACGGCTGAATGTGGACGTTTCCGGGCTTCCCGAGCACTACACCCTCAACGACGTGGTCTGCTGGTTCCTGGCCGCACGCGGCCGGCGGGAAGAGGCCTACGTGCGCCTGCGCAGCATCATCAAGGAGGCGAACTTCGCGCCCTCGATGGCGCTGCGGCGCCTCGCCGCGATCACCGACTTCGACCTGTTCGTGTCGACGACGTTCGATCCGCTGCTGGAGACGGCGATCAACCTCGAGCGCTTCGGCGGCGCGCCGACGACCGAAGTGCTCTCGTACTCGCCGAACCGCATCGCGGACCTGCCAGGCGAACGCGATCAGCTGCAGCGCCCGGTCGTCTATCACCTGTTCGGCAAGATCTCCGCCTCGCCGACTTATGTCATATCGGACGAGGACCTGCTGGAGTTCATCTGCGCGCTGCAGAGCGAGCACCTCGCGCCGGAAAAGCTGTTTCACGAGCTCGAGCACAACCACCTGCTGTTCATCGGCAGCAATTTCACGAACTGGCTTGCACGGCTGTTCCTGCGCATGGCCAAGCGCCAGCGCCTGTCCGATCCGCGGGACGTGGGCGAAGTGCTGGCTGACAATCACACCAGCGAGGACACGCGTCTGATGAGCTTCCTGCAGCAGGTCAGCGTGCGTACCCGCGTCTATATGGGCGCCGAGCGTTTCGTCGAGGAGCTGCACGAGCGCTGGCAGGCCCGCCGCAGGCCGGCGAAAGCCGCCGCCCCCGCGGGACCTGCGCGTTTCATGCCGCCCGCGCGCGAGATGCCGGACCACGCCGTGTTCATCAGCTACGCGCGCGAGGACCTGGCCGCGGTCCAGCAGATCAAGGCGGGCCTCGAGGCAGCCGGCATCGTGACCTGGTTCGATATCGACCGGCTGGAAGTTGGCGATGACTATGACCGCAAGATCCAGCGCAACATCGCCCGCTGTTCGTACTTCATCCCGGTCATCTCGGCGACGACGCAACGCCGCCATGAGGCTTACTTCCGCCGCGAGTGGAGCTACGCGCTCGACCGGGTGCGCAACATGGCCGATGGCGCGCTGTTCATTCTGCCGATCACCATCGACGCGACGCCCGCCGAGGAGGCGCTGGTCCCCGACAGGTTCAGGACACTGCACTTCAGCCAGCTCCCCGGCGGCCAGGTGCCGGAAGAGTTTGCGCAGCGCCTGAGGGAGTTCATGCGGGCACGGATCCCATGAGCCAGCCGCAGATCGACACGACCATCATCGACGAACGCAATCCATGGCTGGGCCTCGCCTCCTATACCGAGGAGACGCGCGCCTACTTCTACGGCCGCGACGAGGAAGTCGCGGAGCTCGCGCGGCGCGTCCAGCGCAAGCTGCTGACGGTGCTGTTCGGCCAGTCCGGCCTTGGCAAGACCTCGATCCTGCGCGCCGGCCTGGTGCCGCGCCTGCGGGCACAGGGGTACTGCCCGATCTACGTGCGCATCGACTACGGCCACGACTCGCCCGAACCCGCCGAGCAGATCAAGCAGGCGATCAACCGCACCGCGCGCCACGCCGGCCAGTGGACCCAGACCGGAGTGGCGGTCGAGGGCGAGTCGCTGTGGGAATTCCTGCACCATCGCGACGACGTGCTGCGCGACGAGGCCGGCAACACGCTGATCCCGCTGCTGATCTTCGACCAGTTCGAGGAGATCTTCACGCTCGCGCAGAGCGACGAATTCGGGCGCACGCGCGCCGCGCGCTTCATCGAGGAACTCGCCGATCTCGTCGAGAACCGCCCCCCGAAGGCGCTGGAAGCGAAGCTCGACGCAGACGACTCGACCGCCGAGCGCTTCGACTTCGGGCGCAGCGACTACCGGGTGCTGATCGCGCTGCGCGAGGATTACCTGGCGCCGCTCGAGAGCCTCAAGAAGGCGATGCCGAGCATCTCGCAGAACCGGCTGCGCCTCGCGCCGATGACCGGCACGCAGGCGCTCGCCGCCGTGCTGCAGCCGGGCAAGAAGCTGGTGACCGAGGAAGTCGCGGCCGCGATCGTGCGCTTCGTCGCCGGCGGCGCCGAGCTCGCGAACGCCGAGGTCGAGCCCTCGCTGCTGAGCCTGATCTGCCGCGAGCTCAACGACACCCGCATCGCCGCAGGACGCAGCGAGATCTCGCTCGATCTGCTCGCCGGCTCCCATGCGACGATCCTCAGCAACTTCTACGAGCGCGCACTCGCCGACCAGCCGCCCGCGGTGCGCCAGATCATCGAGGAGGACCTGCTGACGAGTTCCGGGTACCGCGAGAACGTCGCCGAGGAGCGCCTGCTGAGCCGCTTCAAGGCGGTCGGCGCCAACGCGTCGACGCTCGCGGCGCTCGTGAACCGGCGCCTGCTGCGCATCGAGGAGCGCCTCGATGTGCGCCGCGTCGAGCTGACCCACGACGTGCTGTGCCCGGTCGTCAAGGAGAGCCGCGACCTGCGTCACGAGCGCGAGGCGCGCGAGGAAACCGAAAGGACGCTCGCCGCGCAGCGCGAACGCGAGCTTGCCGCGCGCCGCGCGCTGGTGCGCGCCCGCCAGGTCGCAACGCTAAGCATCGTGCTCAGCATGATCGCGGTGGCCGCGGCCATATTCGGCTATTTCAGCACCGAGCGTGCGCGCCATGCCGAGCAGCGCGCCGAACAGACACGCGTCGAATCCGAGCGGGCGCGCGCCGGCGCCGAGCAGCTGCTTGCTTACCTCAACGGCGACGTCGACCGGGAGCTGGAGAGCTTCGGTCAGCTGAAGATCCTGGCCGAGTTCCTGAAGCGCCAGATCGACTATTTCCATGCGCTTCCGCCCGGGCTGCGGGACCCGGAGTCGACCCGCAACGGAGCGCTCGCGATGGTGCGCTACGCCCGGGCCTGGCGCCTGATGGGGGGCAATCTCGACGCCGCCAGCGCCAGTGCCGAGGAGGCGATCGGGCTGCTCGAGGCCCAGCGCCGGAGCGGCGATGCCACCGATGCGACGGCGATGGCGCTGGCCCGCGGCTACAGCATCGAGGGGCTGATCCAGCTCACCCGCAACGATCCGGCCGGGCTCGCGACGAGCACGAAGGCGGTCGGGGTCATAAAGCCGCTGGCGGAGGCGCCGCAGGCCTCGGCTGAACTGAAATTCGCATACGCGGAAGTCCTCGAGGTGCATGGCTACGGGCAGGATGCGTCGAATTTCCATGCGGACGCGCTGCTGACCGAGCGGAAGACCATGCAGATCCTGGGCGCGCTCGGCGCCGAGGACCTGTCGAATGTCGATGCCTCCGCGCTGTTCGCGGAGGCGAGCGGACGCCTCGGCGAAGCGCTGCAGGCCCTCGGCCGCGACGAGGAGGCGCGCAGCGTCTGCCAGCACGCGCTGGACATCGACGACAAGGTCCTGGAGCGGCGCCCCGGCAATCGCCTGGCGCTGCACTCGCAGCAGATGAACATCGGCATACTGACCGCGGTCGCGCTGGACGACCTGCAGATGGCAGAACTGCAGAAATTCGCCAGGCGCCAGGCCGATGCTTCTTTTGCGCTGCTGAATCTCGATCCCGGGAACGTCGCGAGCCAGTTCAACCTCGCAGCCGCGCTGTTTGCGATGGGCGACGTCAATGTCAGCGTCGGACGCCTCGGCGATGCGCTGCCGTTCTACGAACGCGGGCTGGAATACCGGCTCAAGACAAAAAACAACGGCACGGCATTTGCGATGTTCATCATCAATGACCTTGCGCAGCACGCCGACATCGCGGCGCAGATAGGCGAGACGGCCGCGGCGGCGAAACTGCTGGCGCAGATTTCACCGATCGAGTCCGAACTCCTGGCCGACCGCGCGAGGAACGCGACGCTGCTGGCAATTGCGGGCGCGAACGAGAAATATGGCTCGGCGGCGATCGCCCTGCAGAGGGATGATCTCGCGTCCGCGCGGCGCGATTCCTGGGATGCCGTCAGGGGATTGCAGGCGAGCAGGCCCTTGCCGGGGTTCGAGCAGAACCAGTCCGACACGACGCTCTATCTTGCGGCCCATGTCGCGGGCCAGGCCGGGTTCCGGCTGGGAGATTACGCCGAGTCGGAAAGGGCCGAGCGGATCGCGATCGACAGCCGCCACCGCACCCAGGACCAGGCAGTATTCGATCGGCGCGATATTGCGATCAAGTCGACCTGGCTCGCGATGGCGATCGCCCGCCAGGGACGGCGCGACGAGGCAGCGAAGATCATCCTTCCGGTCGTCAGATTCGACCGGGAGATTGCCGCGCGCAATCATGGCGACCAGTGGCTCCCCGTGGAGCTCGCCGGTGCGCTTTATGCCCAGGCCCTGACCGACAAGGAGCGGGCTGCATCGCTGCTCCATGAAGCGGCGGCACTGGTCGATTCGGTAGTGCCGGCCGTGCGCGCCGCGCACGACGTGCGGCTGTGGCGCGAGCGCATCGCAGCCGGCGTTCCGGCGCATTAGAACCCATAAGGAGTGCATGCTCATGGCGACGCTGCAGAACGGCGACGATGTTCACCCCGCCCCGCGCGGCCGCGGCGGGCGCTGGCTCCTGATCCTGATCCTCGTGCTGGCCGCCGGCGCAGCGGCCTGGACGTGGGTGACGCTGAACTGGTCGTATTCGGAGGGCGAGCGCGCCGGCGTGCTGCAGAAATTCTCGCGCCGCGGCTGGCTCTGCAAGACCGACGAGGGGGAACTCGCGATGTACATCGTGGCCGGGGTGGCGCCGCAGATCTGGGACTTCACCGTTCGCGATCCCGCGATCGTCGAACAGATGAACCGCAACGTCGGGCGCCGCGTGCAGCTGCACTACACCGAGCACCGCGGCATACCCTCGTCGTGCTTTGGCGATACCAGCTACTTCGTCGATCGCGTGACGCCGTCCGAGAACTGACGCCGCGAGCTCTCCACCTGTTCGGTGATGCTGATCGCCGTGCGCAGCGCGAGCAACCCGTCCTCGCCGCTGACGGGCGGCTCGGTGCCGGTTGAGGCGGCGTGCAGGAACGCCTCGATCTCGGCCTTCAGTGCATCGCCCTGCTCGTAGCTGGTCTCGTCGATCGCGACCTGCGGCATGCCGTCGGCGCCGACGCCCGCGCCCTTGCGGATCACCGTCAGCACCTTCTGGTGCAGGTCGACGGATACGTACGCGTCGTCCTGGAACAGGCGCAGCTTGCGCTCGGTCTTCAGGCTCACGCGGCTCGCGGTCGCATTCGCGACGCAGCCGTTCGCAAAGCGCAGCCGCGCATTGGCGATGTCGATTTCCTTCGAGAACACGCTGCTGCCGATCGCGTCGACGGAAACCACCGGCGAACGTACGATCGACAGGATCAGGTCGATGTCGTGAATCATCAGGTCGAGCACCACGTCGACCTCGGTGCCGCGATGCTTGAACGGCGCGAGTCGCGCCGATTCGATGAAGCGCGGTACGGTCAGGATCGGCTGCACGGCCTGCACGGCGGCATTGAACCGCTCCAGGTGCCCGACCTGCAGCACGCGTCCCCTGCGCCGGGCGGTCTCGATCAGGCTCTCGGCCTCGGACACGGTGACCGTCATCGGCTTCTCGACCAGCACGTGCGCACCGGCATCGAGGAAGGCCTTCGCGATCGCGAAATGCGAGGTCGTCGGCGTGACGATGCTGACGGCGTCGACCTGGCCCAGCAGTTCGCGGTAATCGGCCACGGCGCGCACGCCGAGTTCCGCCGCGACCGCATCACGGGCCGCGCCCGCAGCGTCGGCCACGCCGACCAGTTCACAGTTTGGCAGGACCGCGTATTTCTGGGCGTGGAAACGCCCCAGATAGCCGACGCCGACGACGGCCGTTCGCATCGGCACGGGCATCAGCGGTGGGTGCTCCGGCGCCACTTGCTGTTGGCGCGATAGGTCTGGCGCAGCTGCAGGATCGCGCCGCCGGCGATGACGAGTCCGGCCCCTGCGAAACAGCCCGCGCCGCGCAGCACGGTCCAGTCCCCGATGACGATGGACATCACCATCGAGCCGATGCACAGGATCGCGCCGCCGCCCATCATGATCCAGGGTTTGGCATTGTAGAGACCGGTCGGGCTCCAGCGCTTCATGCTGCGATTCTACATACGGTGCCGGGGGATGTCAGATTTCGTTTATAATCGGTACCTTATGTCATCCCCTGCCCCCGATCCGGCGCGTTCCCCGGGCCGGCGCCTGCTGCGCCAGGTGGCCCCGGCCGGGATAGCCCTGCTGTCCGGCGGCCTGGTCCTGCCGGCGCTGATCTACGGCTGCGGAATTGCCCTGCTCGGCCGCTATGAGGGGGGTAGCCTCGAGCGGACCTACCAGGGGGTCCTGGGCGGCCTCGCCAGGGGGTCGATTGCCTCCTGGATCGTCGTGCTGGGACCCTGCCTGCTGTGGCTGCTCGCGCGCATCCTGCGGGCCTGGTGGCGCGCCAGCGCCCGGCTCGCCCGCCAGTCGGGCTAAAGTTTCAAATTGACCTGCCGCTAAGGGCGTAATGGGGCTCTTTGCCCTAAATATGCGTGCGTCAGGGAGTTTGACGAATGAATCCGGCGATTGAGTCACAATTAAAACTACAGGCCAATTTCCCCTCTCCCCCGGGAGTTGCCGGTCACATCATCAGCCTGGCCCAGGACCCCGCGATCGAGCTCGACCAGGTCGCGAAGGCCGTCAGCATGGATTCCGCGCTGACCGCGAAGATCCTGCGGACCGCGAATTCGCCGCTCTATGCACAGCGGCGCAAGAGCGAAAACCTGCGCCAGGCCCTCGTGCTGCTGGGCCTGAATGCCACGCTGACCCTTGCACTGAGCTTTTCGCTGGTCAAGGTGCTGCGCGCCGGCAAGGCCAGCGGCCTGGATCTGCCTTACTACTGGCGGCGTACGATGCTCGCCGGCACGGCGGCGCGCGCGCTCGCGGATGCGTTGCGCCAGCCCCTCGCGGAGGAATTCTTCCTCGGCGGCCTGCTGCAGGACGTCGGCATGCTCGCGCTGAACATCGCGTTTCCGGACCTGTACCGCGACTCGGCCAAGCTGCAGCACGATCACCGGGCCATTGCCGAGATGGAAAAAAAGCAGCTGAAGAGCGACCACGCGGAGGTCGGCGCCTGGATCATGCGCAAGTGGAGCCTGCCGCCGCGCATCTGCCGGGTGATCGAGCAAAGCCATAACGCCGATTTAAGCGCACCGGCCGATCCGTCGCAGATCATGGAGCGCTGCGTCGCGCTGTCCGGTCCCATCGCCGACCTGTTCCTCGTCGACAGCGCCGAGCGGCCTTTCGCCGAGATCGCCCTGCTCGTCGAGCGCAGCGTCGGCCTTGACCGCAACGCGTTCAGCGCGGTGCTCGACGCCATCGGGGCTATCATTCCGGAGACGGAGGCGATGTTCGACGCGGAGGTGCTGAGCCGCCACAAGGCGGACAGGATCGTCGAGCAGGCGCGCGAGGTCCTGACGAACCGCACGCTGCACACGCTGCAGGAATTCACGACCCTGAAAGCCGAGGCGGAGAATTCGATGCAGCGCGCCATCCAGCTCGAGAAGGAGACCCAGCTCGACACGCTCACGGGGCTGTGCAACCGCGCCTACCTGGATTTCGCCCTGGACCGCGATTTTGACCGCGCCGTGCGCACCCACGGACCCCTGAGCCTCGCATTCTGCGACCTCGACAACTTCAAGCGGGTCAACGACACCTACGGGCACCAGGCCGGTGACCGCGTACTCGAATCGGCGGCAAGGCTGCTGCGCGCCAAGACCCGCGACAGCGACACCGTGGCCCGCTACGGCGGCGAGGAGTTCGTGATCGTCCTGCCGAACACGGATCGCGAGACGGCGCGCAAGGTCTGCGAACGCATCGTCCGCGCCTTTGCCGAAGTGCCGCACGACCTCGGCCTGATGAAGCTGCCGGTAACGCTGTCGATCGGCTGCGCGACGCACTCTGCCGACGATCCGTTTGCGAACGTTGCCCAGCTGATCCATGCAGCGGACCTGGCGCTTTATTCGGCCAAGGATCGCGGCAAGAACCAGGTCGTGCCCTACGTTGCGGGCATGGACCAGCCGCTCGCCCGCGTCGTCTGAACCCGGCGGCGCCGCCGCTGTTCGCGGCGCTGCGCGTCAGTTGCCCCGGGCCGCGCCTGCGGCGTTGCGGAACTCGCTGCCGTGATACCAGTTTGGATAGCGCCCGCCCTGCGCCAGCATCGCACCGATGCGGTAATACAGGCGCAGGTCCTCGGCCGTGCCCCGCAGGTCCCAGTCCGGCGAATAGACATCGCCGGGACGGTGATAACGGTGCCGGTAGTAATCCTCGAGCTGCGCCTGGCCCCATTGCGGTCCGCGGGCGGCATCGTCGGTACCGCCGTTCGCGTACAGCGCCGGGACGCCGTGCGCGGCGAAGCTGAAACTGTCCGAGCGGTAAAACATTCCGGCCAGCGGATCCGGATCGACGTGCAGCTCCCGTCCCTGCAGCGTGGCGGCGTTGCGCAGATACCCCTCGAGTTCGGACTGGCCGAATCCGAACACGGTGACGTCGCGGGTCGGCCCGCCGATGTGCAGCGTGTCCAGGTTGATGTCGCCGACCGTGTCCTGCAGCGCATACACCGGGTTGTCGGTGTAGTACCCCGACCCCGCGAGGTTCGACTCGCCGCCGGTCAGCGCCAGGAATACGATCGACCGGCCGGGCGCCGGCCGGGTACGCGCGAAGGAGCGCGCCAGCTGCAGCAGTCCCGCCACGCCGGAGGCATTGTCGACCGCGCCCGCGAACGTCACCGCGCCCGCCGGAGTGACCTTGCTGCCGAGATGATCCCAGTGCGCGCTGTAGACGATGTATTCGTCGTGATGCTCGCTGCCAGGCAGCAGTCCGATGACATTGGGCGAGGTGAAGTGGCGCACCGCCTGGCGGATTTGCGCGTCGGCGCGCAGGCCCATCGGGACGGCCCGGAAGCCGCTTCCGGCGGCGCTCGCCGCGGAGGCGGCGTAATCGAGACCGGCATCGGCAAACAGCGCGCGCCCCGCCTCGGCGGACAGCCAGCCCTCGAGGGCGGCGCGGCCGGCATTGCCGTCCGACTGGAACCGGTCCAGGCGCGGGCCGGTGCCGTCATTGACGATGACGTCCCAGGCGTCGATCGCGGGCCCGCCATCGTGAATCAGCAGCACGGCGCCCGCGCCGCGCCGCGTGGCTTCGGCGATCTTGTAGGCGGCGCGGCCGTAGAATCCCTGCATGTGGCCCCTGGCGATCCCGGTAGCGCCGGCGGCGCCCGGTTCGCCCGAAAGCACGACGACCGTCTTGCCGTGCACGTCGAGTCCCTGGTAATCGTCACGGGCATATTCCGGAGCGACAATCCCGAAACCGGCAAATACCAGCTCGCTGCCCTGCAGTCCCACCTGTGCCTGGTCGCGCCGGCTCCAGATCACCATGTCCGTCCCCGGCCGCAGCGCACGCGCCGGTCCGCGCCCGGATATCGACAGGGACGGGGGCAGCTCCGGCGTAAACTCGATCATCGGCACGGCCTGCAGGTAACTGTCGCCGCTGACCGGTTTGAGCTTCAGCAGGCGGAATTGCGCGACCAGGTAGGCGACGGTCCTGGTCTCGCCGGCCGTACCCGGCCGGCGGCCATCGAACTCTTCGGAGGCGAGCGTTGTCAATTGTTCCCGATAGGCGTCCTCATCGATGTCGCTCGAGGGCGGCGGACCGCGTCGCGCCGGCGCGCACCCCGCCGCCAGCAGAAGGACGCATACGGCGCAGCTAAGATACAATCGCGGGACGGGCATGGTGTCTCAGGGCTCGGGAAAGCTGGCCCGCAGTTTACAGGAGAATGGGTACGGTGAAAGTCAATCGGCAACTGGCAAATCGTTCGCGCTGGATCACCGGCGTTGCCGTGTGCGCGTGCTCGGTGGGCCTCGCGGCGCTGCTGGGCGCGGCAATGACGGCGCCGTCTGCGCCGCCTGCGCCGAGCGCGCTCGCGCCCACCGACCAGGAGGACTACGTCGCCCGTCGCGTTGCCGACATCGTCGCGCGCGAGCACTACCGCCGCGCGCCGCTCGATGACCGGCTCTCCAGCCTGATCCTGGACCGCTACCTCGATGCGATCGACGGCGGTCGCAGCTATTTCTACGCCAGCGACATCGCCGAGTTCGAGCGCTACCGCTACACGCTGAACGACGCGATCAAGGCCGGCGACATGGAACCGGCCTTCGTGATCTTCCGCCGCTATCAGCAGCGCAACCGCGAACGCATGCAGTACGCGCTGCAGCTGCTGTCGAAGAAGCCGGATTTCGACGTCGACGAGTCCTACAGCTTCGACCGCGAAAAGGAACCCTGGCCGGCGAACGCGGCGGAGATGAACGAGCTGTGGCGCAAGCGCGTCAAGAACGACGCGCTGTCGCTGCTGATCGCCGGCAAGCAGTGGCCCGAGGCGGCCGAGGTGCTGCGCAAGCGCTACGAGCGCGTCGCCAAGCGCATGGACCAGAGCAAGCCCGACGACGTATTCGAGGCGTTCATGAACGCGTTCGTGCTGTCGCTGGATCCGCATTCGAACTATTTCTCGGCGCGCAATTCCGAGGAATACAACATCCAGATGAGCCTCAGCTACGAGGGCATAGGCGCCTCGCTGCAGCTGACCGACGATTACGTGACCGTCATCGACGTCATCGCCGGCGGACCCGCCGCAGTCAGCGGCAAGCTGGCGGCGAACGACCGGATCACGGCGGTGGGCGAAGGCAGGAACGGCGAGCTCGTCGATGTGATCGGCTGGCGCCTTGACGACGTCGTGCAGAAGATCCGCGGGCCCGGGAACACCGTCGTGCGCCTGCAGATCCTGCCCGCCGGCGCCGCGCCGGGTTCCGCGCAGAAGGTGATCGAATTCACGCGCAACCGCGTGTCGCTGGAAGCGCAGGCGTCGCACAAGTCGATACGCACGGTCGAGCGCAACGGCCGGCAGGTCAAGGTGGGCATCATCACGGTGCCGAGCTTCTATCAGGACTATGACGCGAGCCGCTCCGGCGCCAAGGATTTTCGCAGCACCACGCGGGACGTGCAGCGCCTGATAGACGAGCTGCGCCAGGACGGCGCCGAGGTGCTGATCATGGACCTGCGGCAGAACGGCGGCGGGTATCTGCCCGAGGCGGAATCGCTGACGGGACTGTTCATCGATCGCGGCCCGGTCGTGCAGCTGCGCGATACGACGGGACACATCGAGGTGGACCAGGATCCGGACCCGGCGATCTACTACAACGGACCGCTGGTCGTGCTGGTCGACCGGCTCAGCGCGTCGGCGTCGGAGATTTTCGCCGGCGCGATCCAGGATTACGGCCGCGGGCTGATCGTGGGCCAGCAGACCTACGGCAAGGGCACCGTGCAGAACGCGCACCCGCTGAACTACACGATCTTCGGACGCAAGCCCGAGCTCGGCCAGCTGAACGTCACGATCGGCAAGTACTACCGCATCACCGGCGAGAGCACGCAGGACCGCGGCGTCACGCCGGACATCACGCTGCCCTCGCTGATCGATACCAACGAGGTCGGCGAGAGCACGCGCGACCGCGCCCTGCCCTGGGACACGATCGATCCGGCGGCGTTCAAGCCCGCCGCCGACCTGAAGCCGATCGCCGCGACGCTGCAGAAGTCGCACGACGAGCGCATCAGGGACAGCGCGGATTTCCGCTACCTGCAGCAGGACATCGCCGCCGTCGAGGCAATGCGCAACCAGAAGACCCTGTCGCTGTCGATCAGGGCGCGCGAAGCCGAGCGTGCGCGCGTCGACGGGGAACGGCTGGCGCGCGAGAATGCCTGGCGCAAGGCGCGCAATCTTGCGCCGCTGAATTCGATCGAGGAGCTCAAGGACGACGGCGCCGCAGGGATACTGCTCGACGAAGCGGCGCAGATCGCCGCCGACTACGCCGCGCTGGTGCAGCCCCGCGCAACCGCACCGGCTCAGGCGCGGCGCGCCGCGGGAACCTGAAGGGCGGCCTGCCGCCGCGGCGTCAGCGCAGCAGCAGCGTGTACAGGTCCCAGTAGTCCTCGGCCAGAACGTTCCACGGGTACACGGCGCCGGTGCCGCTGTGGGTGCGCGCGCTCTCGAGCGAGTCCGCGGTCGGCACCGTGTCGGCCGAATTGCGGTACTGGCAGCAGTCGCGCAGCGTCTCGAGCTTCGCCTTGACGCCGGCCTTGAGCGGATTCTGCGCCGCCACTGCGGCCAGCGCCTTCTGGATGTTCTGCATGTCCCGCTCGCAATCGGCGCGGCTGCCGAACTCCATGTCCTGCACCCGGCGCGCGACGGCCTCCTTAGCCCTGACGGTGACCGAGTAGCGTTCAACCAGTTCGCACAGCAGTTCCGCGTAGCCGATGATCGCCAGGTTCGTATTGCGCCGCGCGCGCAGTGAAATGCCAGGGAACGCGAGCATGACTTCATCCCCGGCCGCGCGATGCTCGGCGTCGATCGCCGCAACCTCGGCGTCGGCGGCCGCCACCTGCAGGCGCATCGGCTCCATCGCCTTCTGCAGCCGGCGCCGGCGGAAGTAGTGCCAGATCGCGGTCAGCCGCTGCAGGGCCTCCTGCATGTCGGCGTATGCCTGGCGGCTCGCGCTCGCCGTCTCCATCGCCACCTTCAGGCGGGCATCGATCTGTTCGAGGTGCTCGCGCTGCTTCTGTTCCCATTCCTGCTCGTAGACTGCTTCCTCGCGCACCTCGTGCTGGCGCGCAAGCTCGGTCGCGAACTTGGCGAGCTGCTGGTGGCAGGCCTTCCACAGCGCCCTGAGCTGGAAAAACACCAGCGCGCCGAAGCCGGTCGCGGGATCGGCGAGCAGCTCGCCGAGCTGGTCCAGTTGCTCCTGCAGGCGCAGCGTGGCGCCCTCCTGCTGCTTGAGGCGGTCGCCGAGCAGGTGGAGCTCCTCCTGCAGATCGTCGTAGGCCTTCTTGAGCCCCGCCCTGTTCTGGAACAGCTGCATCAGACGCTCGTCTTCCGCACTGGCGGCAGCCGCGTCCGTTCCGATCTTCAGGAAATTCAGTTTATCGATCAACGCCACGCCCCGCACAAGAACGCACCTGCGAGACAACAACGCAGGCCGTGACCCGCTAGAACCGGTGTCCTCGCTCGACGCAGTATTCCAGCCACTTATTTAGCATCATGTTCCGGCGCCAGCGCTGATCCAGTTCACGCTTGAGTTCGGACTGCAGCCGCGCGAGCTGCGGGTGGCGCCGAAAGCCGCGAAAACTGCGCACTTCCGCCAGCCGCGCGTCGTGATAGACGCAGACCTCGAGGTCCGGATCCCGCAGCGGCGCCCCGGTTGCGGGAAATTCGTACGTGAGGCGGAACAGGCTCGTATAGCGGCTGAGCTCGAGCGGACTGAGATGCAGGTCACAATCCGCCGCGACGCGGGAAACCGAGCCGGCGCGGACGGCCTGCAGGTCCGGCACCAGCCAGCCGAGGCGCACGAAGTTGCTTTCGTACAGCGTCATCAGGCTGACGAAGCTGCCCGCAGACGCGCGCCAGGATGTTTTGCACCATTGGTCCGCTAACATGGACACGACTATACCATGCAGCAATCGCCGGTCAGGGACGCAGCCGACGTTCCACGTCGGTGCGATCCAGTATCCTGCTTGCGATCTCCTCGATCGAACAGCCGGTGGCGTCGATCATCGGAATCGCGTGACGCTCGAACAGGGACTCCGCCGCCCGGACTTCGAACGCGACCTGCTGCGCCGATGAATAGCGGCTGTTGGGCCGGCGTTCATGACGGATCTGTTGCAGCCGATCCGGCTGGATCGTCAGCCCGAACAGCTTGCTCTTGTAAGGCTCCAGCTGGCGCGGCAGGTGGCGCGACTCCAGGTCGTCCTCGGTCAGCGGGAAATTGGCGGCAAACACCCCGTATTGCATGGCCATGTACAGGCAGGTCGGCGTCTTTCCGGAGCGCGATACGCCAAGCAGTATGATGTCGGCGCGGTCGTAATCCCGCGCGAGCGAGCCGTCATCGTTGGCGAGCGCGAAATTCGTCGCGTCGATCCTGACCACGTACTCGTGGGTATCCGCCATGCGGTGGGTCCGGCCCGCCGTGTGATGCGAGTGCACCTCGAGTTCCGCCTCCAGCGGCTCCAGGAACGGCTCGAAGAAATCCAGGTGGTAGCCCTGCGCGCTGCGCACGACCGCGCGCACCTCCGGCTGTATCAGCGTGCTGAAGACGATGGGCCGGGCTGCCTCCATTTCGGCGACCAGGTTGATCTTGCGGACCGCCTCCGCAGCCTTGTCAACACTCGAGATAAATGGCACAGTGATTTGCCGGAACTCCACGCCATCGAACTGAGTCAACAGGCTGTGACCCATCGTCTCCGCGGTAACTCCGGTCTGGTCCGAAACGAAAAAAACGGTTCTCTTACGCACGCGTTCTCCTGAAACCTGCACCACCCGATCATAATCACCGGTCTGCAATGAAACCATACATCGTTTCCTTCGAGCACCTCAAGAATACGGACGTCGCGCTCGTCGGCGGCAAGAATGCCTCCCTCGGCGAGATGATCTCCTCGCTCTCGGCACTCGGCGTGTCGGTACCCGGCGGCTTCGCGACTACGGCCGACGCGTATCGCGATTTCCTCGCGCAGGGCGGCCTGGACGAGCGCATCAGGAAGCTGCTCGCGGATCTCGACGTCGACGACGTCGTGCGGCTGGCGGCCGCCGGCAGGCAGATCCGCGACTGGATCGTCGGCACCCCGCTGCCGGAGCGCCTGCGCAGCGAACTCGTCGGCGCGTGGCGCGCGATGGGCAGCGGCGCCGAATTCGCGGTCGCGGTGCGCTCGTCGGCCACGGCCGAAGACCTGCCCGAAGCCTCGTTTGCGGGCCAGCAGGAGACGTTCCTGAACGTGCGCGGGGAGGAGCAGCTGCTGCACTGCGTGCGCGAAGTGTATGCCTCGCTGTTCAACGACCGCGCGATCGCCTATCGCGTGCACCAGCATTTCGACCATGGCGCCGTCGCGCTCTCGGTCGGCGTGCAGTACATGGTGCGCAGCGATCTCGGCAGCTCCGGCGTGATGTTCACGCTGGATACGGATTCGGGTTTCCGTGACGTGGTGTTCATCACCGCCGCCTACGGGCTCGGCGAGACCGTGGTCCAGGGCGCGGTCAACCCCGACGAATTCTACGTCTACAAGCCGGCCGTGCGCAGCGGCCGCGCGTCGATCGTACGGCGCAACCTGGGCGCGAAGGCGATCAAGATGATCTACGCCGCGGACGGTTCGACCGAGCGCGTGCGCACCGTCGAGGTCGAACCCGCGCTGCGCCGGCAGTTTTCGCTGAACGACGCCGATATCCTGAGCCTGGCGAAGCAGGCGCTGGCGATCGAGGCGCACTACGGCGCGCCGATGGACATCGAATGGGGCAAGGACGGCGCGACCGGCAGGATCTATATCCTGCAGGCGCGGCCGGAAACGGTCCAGAGCCGCGCCAAGGGGCTGATTCAGCGTTTCACGCTGAAGAACCGCTCCAAGGTGCTGATCACCGGCCGCAGCATCGGCCAGCGCATCGGCGCCGGCCACGCGCGCATCGTCAGTGACGTGAAGGAAATGTCGCGCGTCCGCGCCGGCGACGTGCTGGTCGCCGACATGACCGACCCGGACTGGGAGCCGATCATGAAGCGCGCCGCGGCGATCGTCACGAACCGCGGCGGCCGCACCTGCCACGCCGCGATCATTGCGCGCGAACTGGGCATACCGGCGGTCGTCGGCTGCGTCAACGCGACCTCCACGATACGCGAGGACCAGCCGGTGACCGTTTCCTGCGCCGAGGGCGACACCGGATACGTCTATGAAGGCATGCTGGAGTACGAGGGCCGCACCGTCGCGATGGATGCGATGCCGGCCATTGCCGTCAAGATCATGATGAACGTCGGCAACCCGGACAGGGCCTTTGATTTCGCCGGCATCCCGAATCACGGCGTCGGGCTCGCGCGCCTGGAGTTCATCATCAACCGGATGATCGGCGTGCACCCGCGCGCGGTGCTGGAGTACCAGAAACAGCCCGAGGAAATCCGCCGGGCGATCGCGATACAGACCGCCGGCTACGCCGATCCGGTCAGCTTCTACGTCGAGAAGATGGCCGAGGGCATCGCGCAGATCGCGTCCGCGTTTGCCCCCGAGACCGTGATCGTGCGCCTGTCGGACTTCAAGTCGAACGAATACGCCAACCTGCTGGGCGGCAAGGCGTACGAGCCGCATGAAGAGAACCCGATGCTCGGTTTTCGCGGCGCCGCGCGCTACATCGACCCCAAGTTCCGTCCCTGCTTCGAGCTCGAATGCCGCGCGCTGCGACGCGTGCGTGAGGACATGGGCCTGACCAACGTGCAGGTGATGGTGCCCTTCGTGCGCTCGCCGGCGGAGGCCAGGGCGGTCACCGGACTGCTCGCCGAGAACGGCCTGCGGCGCGGCGACAATGGGCTGAAGCACATCATGATGTGCGAGCTGCCGACGAACGCAGTGCTGGCGCACCGCTACCTCGAATACTTCGACGGCATGTCGATCGGCTCGAACGACATGACCCAGCTCACGCTGGGCCTCGATCGCGACTCGGGCGTCGTCGCGAAGCTCTTCGACGAACGGGACGACGCGGTCAAGGCGCTGATATCGATGTCCATCAAGGCCTGCAAGTCCGAGGGCAAGTATGTCGGCATCTGCGGCCAGGGTCCCTCGGACCATCCGGAGTTCGCACGCTGGCTCGTCGATGAGGGCATCGACAGCCTGTCGCTGAACCCCGATACGGTCGTGGAGACGTGGATGTACCTGGCGAACGGCAAGCCCTGAGGCACGTGCCGGCCGGATCCGCTAGCCGATGCGCAGGAAATGCTCGCGGTAATGGCGCAGTTCGGCGATCGATTCGCGTACGTCGTCGAGCGCGAGGTGCGTCGATGACTTCTTCACGCCCTGCGCGACCTGGGGCGCCCACCGCAGGGCGAGCTCCTTCAGCGTGCTGACGTCGAGATTTCGGTAGTGGAAGAATTTCTCGAGGCGGGGCATCGTGCGCGCGAGGAACCGCCGGTCCTGGCAGATGCCGTTGCCGCACATCGGCGAACGCCCGGCCTCGACCCAGGTGTCGAGAAATCCGAGCGTCGCGTGTTCCGCCGCCGCAACGCCGGTCATGCTGGTGCGGACGCGCGCCAGCAGTCCCGATCCGCCATGCTGCTTCTTGTTCCAGTCGTCCATGCCGCCGAGCAGCCGGTCGGCCTGATGAATCGCGATTACCGGCCCCTCGGCCAGCACCTCGAGATGTTTGTCGGTTACGATCGTCGCAATTTCCAGGATGACATCGGCGTCGGGGTTCAGGCCCGTCATTTCCAGGTCGATCCAGATCAGATTGTCGGCAGATTTCACGAGGTGGGTCCGGCGTTGAAAACGGCGATTCTAGCATCCTGCCTGTCCGGCCGCGCATGAGCGCGGAACTTGCGCAGGGCACGGGCCTCGTGCTCGCCAGCTTCGGGCGAGGCGTACTCGTCCAGGCGGGAGACACGCTGCTGCGCTGTGCGCTGCTGGGACGCAAGCTGCGCCCGGTCTGCGGCGATCGCGTCACGTGGAGCACGTCGGCGGGCGCCGACGGCCCGTCCGTCGAGACCGTCGCGCCGCGGCGCAACCTGATCGAGCGCATCGACTCGCGGGGCCGCGCGGAACCGGTGGCCGCAAACATCGACCGGCTCGCGGTCGTGATCGCGCCGGAACCGGCCCCCGACTGGTTCCTGGTCGACCGCTACTGCGCGGCCGCGGGCCTCAAGGACCTGGCGATCCTGCTGATCGCGAACAAGCGCGACCTCGGGCTCGGGTCGCTGGCGCCGGAACTTGCCGCCTACCGTGCGCTCGGAATCCCGTGCATCGAGGCCGCCTGCGTGCCCGGCCAGGGCCTCGATGCGCTGCGCGGCGAGCTTGCCGGCGCCACGCTGCTGGTCGGTCAATCCGGCGTCGGCAAGAGCTCGCTGGTCAATGCGCTGAGCCCCAGCGCAGCGGCCGTCACCGCGGAACTGACCCGCGATGCCGAGGGACGCCACACGACGACCACGGCCCGCTGGTATGCACTCGGCGGCGGCGACGCGATCCTCGATGCGCCCGGCGTGCGCGATTTCGCCCCGCCCGCCCACCTCGTGCGCGCGGCCGAGCGGGGATTCGCCGAGATCCACGCGCTGAGCCACGGCTGCCGGTTCAACGATTGCCGCCATTTTGAGGAGCCGGGTTGCGCTGTTCGCGCCGCCGTCGAGGAACGGCGCATCTCGGCGCGGCGCTACGAGAGCTACCGGCGCCTTGCGCGGCTGTACGAGGAACTGGCGCCGCGCTGATTCGCGCGGGCGTCAGGCGTCGCCGCGCTGCCTGCGGCCTGATCAGGAAACCGCGGTACGTCCGGCCAGCGCGTGGGCCAGGGTCCCGCCGTCGACGTACTCCAGCTCGCCGCCCACCGGCACACCGTGCGCGATGCGCGAAGCCTTGAGCCCGCGGCGCAGCGCCAGCTCGCCGAGATAATGCGCCGTTGCCTCGCCCTCGACGGTCGGGTTCGTCGCCAGAATCACCTCGGTGACCTCGCCGCCGGCAAGCAGCTGTTCGAACTCGTCGAGTCCCAGCTCGGACGGGCCAATCCCGTCGAGAGGCGACAAATGGCCCATCAGCACGAAATAGCGCCCCCGGAATCCCCCGGACTGCTCGATCGCGACGACGTCCGCCGGCGATTCGACCACGCACAGCTGGGCCACGTTACGCTGCGGCGAGGCGCAGATCGCGCACAGCTCGCTTTCGGTGAGCATCCGGCAGCGTTTGCAGTGCCCGACCGTCGCGAGCGCCTCGGCGAGCGCCTGGCTCAGCAGGCGGCCGCCGTCCCGGTCGCGCTCCAGCAGGTGGAACGCCATGCGCTGCGCGGACTTCGGCCCCACGCCCGGCAGGCAGCGCAGCGACTCGATCAGCCGCGCAAGTGTCGGCGTGTACTTCAAAACGGCAGCTTCATGCCCGGCGGAAGGTTCAGTCCGGACATCAGTCCCGAATACTTCTGCTCGGTGGTGGAGGCGATCTTGCGCACCGCGTCGTTGACGGCAGCGACCACCAGGTCCTCGAGCATGTCCTTGTCCCCGGCGAGAAGCTTCGCGTCGATCGTGACGACCTTCGTCACATGCTGGCCATTCATCCGGACCTTGACCAGGCCGGCACCGGCCTCCCCGGTCACCTCGAGATCCGCCAGTTCCTGCTGCGCCTTCTTCATCGTCTCCTGCATCTGCTGCGCCTGGCGCATCAGGTTGCCTAGTCCGCCCTTCATCATTCCTGATACCTCGCCTTACGGGTTTGCCGGCTTGACCGACGACAGATCGGCTTCGGCGCCAAATCGCTCGCGCAGTCCGCGCACCGCCGGGTCCTGCTCGAACGCCGCGACCGCCTGGCTCGTGCGCTCCTGCTCATCCAGAGCACGCTGCCGCGCCGGCGTGACCAGGCCCGGCAGCAGCGTCTCGAAGTTAAGGTGGATGTCGCGGCCGAAATACTTCGCCAGCCCCTGCGCGAGCCTTTCCTCGATCTGCCGCGTACGGCGATCGGTCGCAGCGTCGTCGAGACGCAGGCTGAGCACCGCGCCGTCGAAGGAAGCCGGCACGCAGTTGAGCGCAAATTGCCGCACCATGCCGCTTAGGGAAGCCGCATCGAGGATGGCGGGCCAGTTGGCCGCGTCCACAACCGCCGGCGGCGCGACCGGGGCACTTGCCGGCGCCACGACGGCGGCCGCAACCGGCGCCGCGACCGGCGCAACCGGTGTCGACGATGCGTTCCCGAGGCGCGATCTTGCCGGCGCAGGCGTGACGGCGGCCGGCGGAGGCGCCAGGCTCTCGCCACCCGCTGCGCCGGCATCCGGACGAAAGGCCAGCATGCGCAGCAATGTCATCTCGAATCCCAGGCGCGGCTCCGGCGCCATCGCGAGGTCGCGCCTCCCGCCCAGCGCGATCTGGTAGTACAGCTGCACATCCTGCGCAGGCATGGCTTTGGCAAGCCGCGCCAGTTCCTGCACGTCGAAATCCTCATCTGCGCTGGCCGACTCCGGCACGATCTGCGCGATCGCCACGCGCTGCAGGAACGCGGCAACTTCCGTCAGTGCGCGATCATAATCCGGCACGTCGCGATCGAACTCCCGGACCTGGGCCAGCATTGCTGCGCCATCCTGGCGCGCGAGTGCGTCGATCATGCGGATGACGTGGCCGCGATCGATCGTTCCGAGCATGCTGCGCGCATCCATTTCCTGCAATGCGCCGCCGCCGAACGCGATCAGCTGGTCCAGCAGGCTCAGGCCGTCGCGCATGCTGCCGTCCGCGGCGCGCGCCAGCAGGGCGAGCGCGGCCGGCTCGAACGGCAGCTTCTCGGCGCCGGCGATGAATTTCAGCCGCTCCGCGATCAGCGCCGACGGCAGGCGCTTGAGGCTGAACTGCAGGCATCGCGACAGCACCGTGACGGGGAGCTTCTGCGGGTCCGTCGTCGCCAGCAGGAACTTGACGTGCGGAGGCGGCTCCTCGAGCGTCTTCAGCAGCGCGTTGAACGAATGGCCGGACAGCATGTGCACTTCATCGATCAGGTAAACCTTGTACCGGCCGCGGGTCGGCGCGTACTGGACGTTGTCGAGCAGTTCCCGGGTATCGTCGACCTTGGTCCGGGATGCCGCATCGACCTCGATCAGGTCGACGAACCGGCCTTCGTCGATTTCACGGCAAGCCGCGCATTCGCCGCAGGGAGTGGCCGTGACGCCTTTTTCGCAGTTCAGCGATTTCGCCAGGATTCGCGCAACCGTCGTCTTGCCGACGCCGCGCGTGCCGGTGAACAGGAATGCGTGATGCACCTTGCCGGAGTCCAGCGCGCCCTTCAGCGCACGCAGCACGTGCTCCTGGCCCACCATTTCGGCGAAATTCCGCGGGCGCCACTTGCGCGCTAAAACGATATAGCTCATGGCCGTTCAGTGTATCTGCCCGGCCGCCCGATTGGGAGGCGACCCGCGCCAGCAGGACTTCGGCGCCCGACTTAAAGCCGCTACCGCTGCTCCCTTCCGGGCCTGACGGGGTTCGTGACCAGTCGTCGCGAAGATGCAAACGCGAGCCGCCATGGACTCATCAATCGATTGGCGGAGAGGGAGGGATTCGAACCCTCGAACACCTTTTGGGATGTTACTCACTTTCCAGGCGAGCGCCTTCGACCACTCGGCCACCTCTCCTACAACGGGCCGCAAGGGTACCGGAGGCGGGGCAGGCGATCAAATCGATCCGGCCGGCGCCGGCGCACCCGCAGGTGCCGGGCCGGGCCCGCTGGCGGGCGCAGGTGCACCGGCGGGCGCTGGCGCAGGCGCGCCGGCCGGTGCCGGAACCGCAGGCACTGCCGGCTTGGAGGACTGATTCGGCTTGTAACGGGGCGGCTCGTCGAGGCACGGATCGTTGGGCCCCGGCGGCGGGGGCGTCGTATCGACGGCGGGAATCACCAGCGCCCCCTGCACATTGGGGGCGTCGAGCCCTTCGGGCACCTTCAGCGGCGCCACGCTGGCCGCGCGCTGGTACACCTGGGGCTTGTGGCAATTCTCGGTCCCCGCCTTGAAAGGATGCAGGTGACAGCCGCCGAGCAGCATCGACAAGGCAATACCCACTGAAATCCGGCGCATGGTCATGCTGCTTGATCCTTCAACTCGATCCCGGCGGCCTGCATGGCACGCCGGACCGTATCATGATGTGCCGGCGTCAACTCGACGAGCGGCAGGCGCAGGGATCCGCCGATGAGCCCCAGTTGCGCTACCGCCCATTTTACGGGAATCGGGTTCGCTTCGATGAACAAATCGCGATGCAGCGCCTGCAGGGTCGAATCGATCGCCATTGCGGCGCCCATATCCCGCCGCAGTGCCGCTGCACACGCCTCGTGCATGCGCCTCGGCGCGACATTGGCGGTGACCGAAATGACGCCGCTGGCGCCGATCCCCGATCAGCGCGATCGCGGTTGCATCGTCGCCCCCCAGCAGCGTAAAGCCGGCCGGGCATTCCGCCAGGATCTGGCGCCCGCGCTCGAGCGATCCCGTCGCCTCCTTGATCGCGACGACCGAGGGGTGCGCGGCCAGGCGTGCAACTGTCGCCGGCAGCAGGTCGACGCCGGTGCGACCCGGCACGTTGTACAGGACCAGCGGCACCGCCGAGGCATCTGCAGCCGCCATGAAATGGCGATAAAGCCCTTCCTGCGGAGGCTTGTTGTAGTACGGTGTGACGATCAGCACGCCATCGACGCCCAGGCGCGACAGCGCACGCGTCCGCGCCGCCGTTCCGGCGGTCGAGTTGGTCCCGGTGCCGACGAGTACCTGGGTCCTGCCCCGGCAACGCAGCACCGCCCGGCGCGTCAGGGCGTCGATTTCCTCGAGGCTCAGGCTGGGCGACTCGCCGGTCGTGCCCGCCACGACAATGCCGTCGGACCCCTCGGACATGTGAAAATCGAGCAGCCGATCCCAGGCGGCCCAGTCCAGCTGGCCGTCGGGGGTCAGAGGCGTGACAATGGCAACGATGCTTCCGGAAAACATGCGCCTACCTTAAGTGCCCGGGCCGGGCCGTGGCAAGAGCCGCCGGCCAACTCTCATCGCTACTCGGGCCGATACTTAGTAGAATTTACACCAATGAAACAACATATCGTGATTTCCGCGGTCGGCACCGACCGCGTGGGGATGGTCCACGAACTGTCCAAGGCCGTGACGGACTGCGGCGGCAGCATCAGCGAGAGCCGCATGACGTCGCTGGGAAACGAGTTCGCGATGCTGCTGCTGGTGACCGGCAACTGGCACACGCTGGCCAAGCTGGAGGGCGAATTCAAGAAGATCGCCGATGCGAACGGCGTCAACATCCAGTTGCGCCGCACCGAGGCCCGGGCCGTGCGCAGCGACATGCTGCCGTACTCGATCGACGTCGTGTGCCTCGACCAGACCGGCATCGTGGCGGGCCTGTCCGGGTTCTTCTCGCAGCGCAGCGTGGACATCGCCGAGCTGTCGACGCGCTCCTATGCCGCCGCGCACACCGGCGCGCCGATGTTCGCGGTGCAGATGATCGTCAATGTGCCGAGCCGGCTGCACATCGGGGTGCTGCGCGAGGAGTTCATGGATTTCTGCGATCACCTGAACCTGGACGCCATCTTTGAACCGGTCAAGAGTTGAACAGCCGTCATGAGCAAAATTGAAACTGGCAGGAAAGCCCCGTCGTTCACGCTGGCCGGCACGGGCGGCGACTGGTCGCTGAAGGACGCCGTCGGGCACTGCGTCGTGATGTATTTCTATCCGCGCGACAACACCTCGGGGTGCACGCGCGAGGGGGCCGCCTTTGCCTCGCTGTGCGCTAAATACCGCAAGGCCGGCGCGATCATCGTCGGCATCTCGGCCGACAGCCTCGAATCGCACGTGAAATTCAGGACGAAAATGGGCTTTCCGTTCGACCTGCTCAGCGATCCGGACCGGAAGGTCTGCAGGCTGTACGACGTGATCCGCGAAAAAAGCATGTACGGCCGCAAATTCCTCGGTATCGAGCGCAGCACCTTCCTGATCGATGCGAAGGGCGTGCTGCGCGGCGAGTGGCGCAAGGTCAAGGTCGATGGTCACGCCGAAGCGGTCCTGGCGGCGGTGACCGCACTGTGACCGCGCGTTCGCGGCCTCCCGCAGCCGCAGCGGCCAGGGCGCGGAAAAAGAAAGCTGCCCGGCGCATCTTCGTGCTCGACACGAATGTACTGATGCACGATCCGACGGCCGTTTTCCGCTTCGAGGAGCACGACGTCTACATTCCGATGACCGTGCTCGAGGAACTCGACGCCGGCAAGAAGGGACTCTCCGAGGCGGCCCGCAACGTGCGCCAGGTCAGCCGGTTCCTCGACGAGCTGATGCAGAGCGCGTCGAAGACGCAGATCGACCGCGGGATCCCCCTGCCCTCCGTCGTGCCCGTCAATCACGGCAAGCGCCCGCCGGCCGGACGACTGTTTTTCCAGACGCAGCTGCTGCAATCGGTGCTGCCCGACAGCCTGCCGGGTCACGGCGCCGACAACGCGATTCTGGCCAACACCCTGGCGCTGCAACAGAAGTTCCGCAACGCCCGCGTGACGCTGGTGTCGAAGGACATCAACCTGCGCATCAAGGCGGCCATCCTCGGCGTGCAGGCCGAGGATTATTCCAGCGACAAGACGATCGAGGACGCGGACCTGCTGTCCAGCGGCGTGCAGAAGCTGCCGGCTAACTTCTGGGAAAAGCACGCCAAGGGCATCGAGTCCTGGCAGCAGCACGGCAGGACGTTCTATCGCGTGCGCGGCCCCCTCGTGCAGGAGTGGCAGCCCAACCAGTTCGTCTACGACGCCGGCGCCAACGGACTCGAGGCGATCGTGCGCAAGCTCGAAGAGGATGCCGGCGTCCTGGAACTGACCGTCGATTATCGCAGCGAACGCAACAACGTCTGGGGCGTCAGCGCCCGCAACCGCGAACAGAACCTGGCCCTGAACCTGCTGATGGATCCGGAGATCGACTTCGTCACGGTGCTGGGGCCCGCCGGCACCGGCAAGACGCTGCTGACGCTGGCAGCCGGGCTGGCGCAGACGCTGGACCACAATCGATTCGGCGAAATCATCATGACCCGCGTCACGATACCGCTGGGCGAGGACATCGGCTTCCTGCCGGGTACCGAAGAGGAAAAAATGGAACCCTGGATGGGCGCCCTGATGGACAACCTGGAGGTGCTGACGCAGAGCCAGCCCGGCGGCTCGTGGGGCCGCGCCGCGACCAACGACCTGCTGCGCCACCGCATCAAGATCCGCTCGCTGAACTTCATGCGCGGCCGCACCTTCCTGAACCGGTTCATCATCATCGACGAGGCGCAGAACCTGACGCCCAAGCAGATGAAGGCGCTGGTGACCCGGGCCGGCCCGGGCACCAAGATGGTCTGCCTCGGCAACATTGCGCAGATCGATACGCCGTACCTGACCGAGACCACCTCCGGCCTGACCTACGTCGTCAACCGGTTTCACGGCTGGCTGCATTCCGGGCACATCACCCTGATGCGGGGCGAACGCTCCCGGCTGGCTGATTACGCGTCCGAGGTCCTTTGATATATTGCCGGGGCGCGCCGAACTTAAACTTGCCCAAACCACTCCAACAGGCTGTATGCAACTCCGGATGAAGGCTTGCCGCGCCGCCAGCGCCTTCCTTGCCGCCGCGGCGCTCGGAAGCACACTCGCCATTGCCTGGATCGCGGGTGCGGACGCGGCTGAGAACGATTTGCCGGAACTCGGCAGCCCCGCCAATGCGGCGATTTCGCTCGAGGACGAATACGGCGCCGGGCTCATGATGGTGCGCAGCCTGCGCGAGAGCGGGCAGATCCTCGAGGATCCGGAAGTCACTGAATACATGCAGGATATTGGTCATCGCCTGTCCAGCCGCGCCGAGGAAGGCCAGCATCAGTTTTCCTATTTCGTCGTGCGCGACCCGGCGATCAACGCATTCGCGGTGCCCGGCGGATTCGTCGCCGTCAACAGCGGCCTGCTGCTGACGACCCGCAATGAGAACGAACTCGCGGGCGTGCTCGCGCACGAAACCGCCCACGTCACCCAGCGCCATATCGCGCGCATGATCGTCGACCAGTCGCACTCGGGCATCGTCTCCACGGCGGCCATGCTGGCGGCGATCCTGCTCGGCGCGACGGCGGGCCGCGGTTCACCGGGAGCGATGGAAGGGGCGATCCTGGCGACCCAGGGCGCCGCGATCCAGCACCAGATCAACTACACCCGATCGCAGGAATTCGAGGCCGACCGCATCGGCGTCTACACGATGGCGGCGGCCGGATTCGATCCGCTCGGCATGCCGTCCTTTTTCGAGACGCTGAACCGCAATTCCATGAACCCGGACCGCATCCGGGCGGTCGAATTCCTGATCGACCACCCGGTCACGTCGGACCGCATCGCCGAATCTCGCAACCGCGCCGAGCAGATCGGGCGCATCCATCATGAGGATTCGCTCAGCTATGCGCTTGATGCGCGAGCGCGTGCGCTCGCTGCTCGGTGAGCCGCGCACGCACGATCGATTACTACGACAGCCTGACCAAGAATGGCGGCGGCCGCACGCTCGAGGAGCGCTACGGCAAGGCGGTCGCCTATATCGCGGCGAAGAATCCGGGCCCGGCGATCGAGGAGCTGCAGGCCCTGCTGCGCGAATACCCGAAGGTCACGCAGATCTACGGCGCGCTGGGCCAGGCCTACCTCGAGAATGGCCAGTTCCGGGAATCGCAGGCAGTGCTGGAAAAAGGCCTCAACCTGTTCCCGCGCAATGTCCCGGTGACGATCCGCCTCGCGGAGACCTACATGCGCGCCGGCGACAACCGGCGTGCGCACCTGCTGCTGCTGGACCTGTTCGACGTGGTCGAGCCGACTCCGGACCAGGCGCGGCTGATCGCGAAGGCCGCCAATGCCGCCGGTGACATCGCCGACTCGTATTACTACATGTCCGAGTTCTACATCATGAATGGCGAGCTGACGAAGTCCCTGGGCCAGCTGCAGATGGCGCTCGGGTTGCCCGGCCTCAATCCGATACAGCGCGCGCGCTTCAGCGCGCGCCTCGAGGAAGTGCGCTCCGCGCTCGAGCGCGAAAAGAAAGGCAGCGCCTCGCGCGACACCAGCCACGGCTGAGACAGCCACCGATCTTGACAAGGGAATGACGGATGCCGATGCGGATGCCTGTGAGGGGAATGCTGGTCCTGTGCTGCCTGACGTGGCTGAGCGCCTGCGTGACGCTGCCGCCGAACGCGCCGCGCTCGCCGCAGGACCCGTACGAGCGCTGGAACCGCGGCGTGTACAAATTCAATGATGTCCTCGACCGCAGCGTCGCGAAGCCCGTCGCGGTCGGCGTACAAGCGCGTCGTGCCCGCGACCGCGCGCAAGGGAGTCGGCAATTTCCTCAGCAACCTGAATACGCCGACCGTGATGTTCAACGACGTGCTGCAGGGCAAGCCGGTCGCGGCACTGAACGACCTGGCTCGATTGCTGATGAACACGACGCTGGGGCTCGGCGGACTGCTGGACCCGGCGTCGCAGGTCGGCCTGCAGCGCAATGACGAGGACTTCGGCCAGACGCTCGGCAAGTGGGGCGTGCACGCGGGTCCGTTCCTCGAATTGCCGCTGCTCGGTCCGTCCGACATGCGCGACGGCCCGGGACGGATCGTGGACATCTTCACCTACCCGCCGACACTACCTGTCAAATCCGTACCAGAGCTATGGCCTGTACGGCCTGTACCTGATCGACCTGCGGACCGGCCTGCTGCCGCTCGACGATACGCTGAAGACCACGTTCGACCCGTACGTATTCGTCCGCGATGCGTACCTGCAGCATCGCGCGTACCTGATATCCGACGGCAAAATCAAGGACGAGGAGCCGCTCGTCGATCCGGACGCCGACCTGCCGGAGCCGGCCAGGTAAACGCCGGCGCCGACGCTAGCGCCGTTGACGGCGCTGCTCAGGATCCGAGCAGCAGTTCCTCGACCTCGCTCAGCCGGGCCAGCTGCTGTAATTGCGACGGCATGTTCTCGTAGCGCAACGGCCGCTTTGCGGCGCGCGCGACGCTGAGCCATTCGATCAGCAGCGCGAGCCCCGCACTGTCGCCGGCGGTCACCCCGGCCAGGTCCATGACGTCGATGTGGCCGTCCCTGATCACGCCGTCACCGACGCGCAGCAGCGCGCCGACCGTCTTGAAATTCAGGTCGCCCGTCGAGTCGGGCCCGCGCGGCATCAGCTTGTACTTCGAGCGCGGCCATGGTGAATCGCGCCGCCCTCAGGCGCCGCTGCCGGCTCCCTTCGGCCTGCGCGAAGCCTGCTCGGCTTCGAGCCGGGTGATCACCTCGTCCAGTCCCTTCTGCTGTACCTCGGCGCCGATGTCGGTGCGGAAACTCTTGACGTAGGACACGCCTTCGATGACGACGTCCCAGGCCTTCCAGCCGGCATCGGTGCGTGTGCAGCGTGAAATTCACGGGCACCTTCTCGCCATTGTCGCGCTTGACCTCGGTGCGTACGGTCGCCTGCGTATCCGCCGCATCGCCCCTGTACGGCAGGACGACGAATTTATCGGCCGTGAAGTCGATCAGCGCCTCGCCATAATTGCGCAGCAGCGAGTGATAGAAAGCGTCGATGAAGCGCTTGCGCTGCTCCGGGGTGGCGCTGCGCCAGGTCTGCCCCAGCACGAGCCTGGCCGCGTATTCGCTGTCGAAGCTCGGCACCAGCACATTGGCTACCAGCGCATCGAGCTTGGCCCCGTCCTTCGCATACATCGCGCGGTTGGCATCGAGTTCCTCGAGCATTTTCTTCGCCGAATTCTCGACGATTTCCTGCGGGCCCGGGCCCGGCACCGGAGCATCCGCGGCCGGTGCCGGCAGGACGGCAAAGGTCGCCAGCGCGAACGAGGCAGCGAGGACGAGGGTTTTGATCATTTCGATTTCTCCGGTGCCGCCGGCGCGTCCGTCTTGGACGCAGCCGAGTTCTTGGTGAAGTTTGCCAGAAACTGGCCGATCAGGTTTTCGAGCACGAATGCCGATTGCGTAAAATCAATATGATCCTTGTCCTTCAGATAAGTTTCCGCGCCGCCGGCCGTCAGGCCGACGAATTTTCCACCCAGCAGGCCCTGGGTGTAGATGCTCGCATCGCTGTCCGACGGAATCTGGTTGTAGCGGGCTTCCACGCGCATCACCACGACGGCCTTGTAGTCCTTTGAATCGAAGTCGATATTGACGACGCGCCCGATCTCCACGCCAGCCATCGATACCGGAGATCCCACCTTCAGGTCGCCGATGTTGTCGAATTTGGCGATCACGTCGTAGTGCGGCTTGCTGCCGAAGGACAGACCGCGGCTCGTCGTCTGGGTCGTGAGGAAGAACAGCGCGGCGAAGCCGAGCAGCACGAACAGCCCGGTTCCCAGATTCAACGTGTGCGAATTGCGCATGGCGATACTCCTCTTACAGAAACATCGCGGTGATCAGATAGTCCAGGAACAGCGTGACCACGGCCGAAGTCACCACGGTGCGCGTCGTCGCCCGGCCGACCCCCTCGGCCGTCGGCACCGCATGGTAACCCTCGTAGACGGCGATCAGGCTGCAGGCGACGCCGAATACGCAGCTCTTGACGATGCCCTCGTTGATGTCGACCAGATCCACGCCGCTGCGCATCTGCGACCAGAAGCTGCCCGGAATCGACGCCCATGAACTGCACGCCGATGAGTTGCGCGCCGTAGATGCCGATCATGCTGAAAATCGCCGCCAGCAGCGGCATGGCGATGACGCCGCCGAGAAAGCGCGGAACGACGACGCGCCTGATCGGGTCGACCGCCATCATCTCCATCGCCGACAGCTGATCGGTCGCGCGCATCAGGCCGAGCTCCGAGGCCAGCGCGGTGCCCGCCCGGCCGGCGAACAGCAGCGCCGTGACCACCGGCCCGAGTTCCTTGACCAGCCCGATCGCAGCCGCGGTACCCAGCGCGTCCTCGGAGCCGAAACGCTGCAGCAGCTGGAATCCCTGCAGGCCGAGCACCATGCCCGACGAACAGGCCCGACAGTGATGATGATGACCAGCGACAGCGCGCCGGCATTGTAGATCTGTTCGATGACCAGGTCGAAGCGCAGCAGCGCCTGCGGCGTGGCCAGACGAGCAGCCGCAGCAGGAACTGCACCATCGTCGCCGAGTTCGACCAGCGACGCGAGGAGGCTGTCCCGGACGTCCCGCAGCATGTTCAGGCCTGCCCTTCGCGATCGAGCAGTTCGGTGAAATAATCGGCCGGCCGGGTAGTGAAACGGCACCGGCCCGTCGGCGAGCCCGCCCATGAACTGGCGCACGATCTCCGACGGATAGGACTGCAGTTCCTGCGGCGTGCCGTGTGCAACCACCTTGCCGCCCGACAACAGGAACACGGCGTCGGCAACCGAGGATATTTCCTGCACGTCATGCGATACGACGATGCTGGTCAGGCCCAGCGCATCGTTGAGGCGGCGGATCAGGCGCAGGATCACGCCCATTGATATCGGATCGAGGCCGACGAAGGGCTCGTCGTAGATCAGGATTTCCGGATCCATGATGATCGCACGCGCCAGCGCCACGCGCCGGCGTCATGCCGCCGGACAGCTCCGCCGGCATCAGTTCGCGCCGCGCCGCGCAGCCCCACCGCCTGCAGCTTGGTCAACACCAGCTGGCGGATCAGCCGTTCGGGCAGCCGGGTGTGCTCGCGCAACGGAAAGGCGACGTTCTCGAACACCGTCAGGTCCGTCAGCAGCGCACCATTCTGGAACAGCATTCCCATCCGCTGGCGCAGTGCATACAGTTGCGGCCGGGACAGCGCGGCCAGGTCGGAATCCGCGACATGGATCGATCCGGAGGTGGCGGCCGCCTGCCCCGTGATCAGGCGCAGCAGCGTCGTCTTGCCGGTGCCGCTCGGCCCCATGAAGGCCGTAATACGGCCCCGGGGAATGTCCAGGTCCAGGCCGTCAAATATCGACCGGCCGTTGACGCTGTAGTGCAAATCGCGGATTTGGATGATAGCGGCGGATTGATTCAAGTTTTTCTGGGCACGCGGCCGGTGAATTGTTTCAGTTTGACCCGAGCAGCGCCAGGACGTTCACAAGCATAGCAAAAAAGCTCCCCGCCCTGCGGCGCAGTAGACCTCCGGAAGAAATAGACCTAAAATGGTCCTAGATCAATTTCGAGGGTACTTCCGATGCTGCGCATGGGCAAGTTGACCGATTACGCGACCGTCGTGCTGGCGACGCTGGCGCAGGAGCCGGAGCGCCACCGCGCTGCGGCAGAGCTCGCCGAAAAGACCCGCCTGAGCCGGCCAACCGTCAGCAAGGTGCTGAAGGAATTGCAGCGCGCCGGCATGGTCATCTCCTCGCTCGGCGTGCAGGGCGGCTATCGCCTCGCGCGCCGGCCGGAGCTGATTACCGCTGCGCAGATCCTCGACGTATTCGAAGGCCCGATCGCGATCACGGAATGCAGCACGGCCGCGAGCCACTGCGGCATCGAGAAGCTGTGCCGGGTCGGCAGCGCCTGGCAGCGCGTGAACCTGGCGATCCGCCGGGCGCTCGATGACCTGACCCTGTACCAGCTCGCGGGGCTGGATCCCGGCGGCGTGCGGGTCACGCAGCTGGTCAGCGAGATCCGGGTTCGCACCCACCAGTCGTGACGGCAAGGCCCATGGAACCAACCGTGTCAGGAAAATCCCAGGAAGTCGAGGCGCTGCTCGGCCAGAAATACCGGCACGGCTTCGTCACCGACATCGAGTCCGACAGCCTGCCGCCGGGTCTCGACGAAGGGGTCGTCACCGCGATCTCGCGCATCAAGCGCGAGCCGCAATTCCTGCTCGACTGGCGCCTGCGCGCCTACCGGCACTGGCTGACGATGCGCGAGCCGGCGTGGGCGCGCGTGCATTACAAGCCGATCGATTACCAGGACATTTCCTACTACTCGGCCCCGCGGGCGCCGGCCAACGCGCCGAAGAGCCTCGACGAAGTCGACCCGAAGCTGCTCGCGACGTACGCCAAGCTCGGCATCCCGCTGCACGAGCGGGCGCGCCTGGCCGGCGTCGCGGTCGATGCGGTTTTCGACAGCGTATCGGTGGCGACGACCTTCAAGGACAAGCTGGCGAAGGCCGGGGTGATCTTCTGCTCGTTCTCGGATGCGGTCCGGGACCACCCCGGACTCATCGAGCGCTACCTGGGGAGCGTCGTGCCGGCCGGGGACAATTTCTTCGCCGCGCTTAATTCCGCGGTGTTTTCCGACGGTTCCTTCGTCTACGTGCCGCCCGGCGTGCGCTGTCCGATGGAGCTGTCGACGTACTTCCGCATCAACGCCGCGAAGACCGGCCAGTTCGAACGTACGCTGATCATCGCGGCCGAGGGAGCGTCCGTCAGCTACCTGGAGGGCTGCACCGCGCCGATGCGCGACGAGAACCAGCTGCATGCCGCCGTCGTCGAGCTCGTCGCGCTGGACGATGCGCAGATCAAGTACTCGACGGTGCAGAACTGGTATCCGGGCGACGAGAACGGCCTCGGCGGCATCTACAACTTCGTCACCAAGCGCGGCGAGTGCCGCGGCCGCAACGCGAAGATCTCCTGGACGCAGGTCGAGACCGGCTCGGCGATCACGTGGAAGTATCCGAGCTGCGTGCTCGAAGGGCGATAACTCCGTCGGCGAGTTCTATTCGGTCGCGGTTGCGAACAATTACCAGCAGGCCGATACCGGCACCAAGATGATCCATGTCGGCCGCAACACCCGCAGCACGATCGTCTCCAAGGGCATTTCGGCGGGCCACGCGGTCAACACGTACCGCGGCCTCGTCAAGATCCTGCCGGGCGCCGACGGCGCCCGCAATTTCACGCAATGCGATTCGCTGCTGATGGGCGCGCGCTGCGCGGCGCACACCTTCCCGTACATGGAGGTCAGGAACCCGACGGCGATCGTCGAGCACGAGGCGAGCACCTCGAAGATCGGCGAGGACCAGCTGTTTTACTGCCTGCAGCGCGGCATCAGCGCCGAGGATGCCGTCAACATGATCGTCAGCGGTTTCTGCAAGGTCGTATTCAAGGAGCTGCCGATGGAGTTCGCGGTGGAAGCACAGAACCTGCTCAGCGTCAGCCTCGAAGGCGCGGTCGGTTAAGGGAAGGAATGGCATTGCTGAAGATTTCCGGATTGCAGGTGCGCGTCGCCGGCAGGCAGATTCTGAACGGAATCGATCTCTCCGTGAACGCCGGCGAGGTCCACGCGATCATGGGCCCGAACGGCTCCGGCAAGAGCACGCTCGCCCAGGTGCTTGCCGGCCGCGAGGACTACGAGGTCACGGCCGGCTCGGTCGGCTTCGAGGGACGGGACCTGCTGGCCCTGCCTGCCGAGGAACGGGCCCGCGCGGGACTGTTCCTCGGCTTCCAGTACCCGGTCGAGATCCCCGGCGTCAACAACGTCTACCTGCTCAAGGCGGCGCTGAATGCCAAGCGCAAGGCGGCCGGCGAGCCCGAAGTGGATGCCTATGAGTTCCTGGCGCTGGTCAGGCAGAAGATGAAGTTCATGCAGATGAGCGAGGCCTTCCTGTCGCGCGGCGTCAACGAGGGATTCTCGGGCGGCGAGAAGAAGCGCAACGAGATCCTGCAGATGCTCGTGCTGGAGCCGAAGCTGGCGATACTCGACGAGACCGACTCGGGCCTCGACATCGACGCGCTGAAGATCGTCTCCCGGGGCGTGAACAGCCTGCGGGACCCGCAGCGCGCGGTCATCCTGGTCACGCACTACCAGCGGCTGCTGGACTACGTCGCGCCCGACCAGGTGCACGTGCTCGCCGGCGGGCGCATCCTGCGCACCGGCGACAAATCCCTCGCGCTGGAGCTGGAAAAGCGCGGCTATGACTGGCTGCTGGAGAGTGCGGTCGCATGAGCGCCAACGCCCAACCCGCCGCGGCGCCGGCAGCGACGCCGGCGTTGCGCTCCTTCGATGAGCAATGGCAGCAACGCGCCGCCGATGCCCTGCTGCCGTGGCGCGAGCCGGCGATGCGGCGCTTCCTCGAGCTTGGCCTGCCGACGGCGCGCGACGAATCCTGGCGCTACACGAATCTGCGCGCCTTGCAGGCGCAGCGCTTCGTTGCCGTCGACGCGCCCGTCGCGTCCGGCCCGCCCCCGGCCGATGCGGCCTGGCTGACCGACGCGGGACGCATTCCGAGCATCCTCATCGTCAATGGACGGCCGCTGCTTCCCCCGGCGGGCGCCGCACCCGCCGGCTTCGAGGTCCGCAGCCTGAGCGAGCTGGCGGCGAGCTGCCCCGAGCGCGTGTCGCGCTTCCTCGGCAGCGTCAGCGACGCCGATCAGCGGCGCTGGGAGCTGCTGAATACCGCCCTGTTTGCCGGCGGCCTGCATGTGCATGTGACGGGCGAGGCTGCGGCGCCGCTGTGCCTGGTGCACGTCACCACGGCGGCAGCGGCGCAGAATGCCTCCTATCCGCGCGTGATCGTCGAGGCCGCGCCGGGATCGCGCGCGACGGTGATCGAGCACTTCATGAATACCGGGACCGGCGCCAGCCTGTGCGATTCGTTCACGCAGGTCGGGCTGGCCGCCGGCGCGCAACTCGAGCATTACCGCGTATACGCGGCCCATGCCGACGCCACGCAGATCGACTCGCTGGACATCGCCCAGGAACGCGACAGCAGCTGCCGGCTGTTCACGCTGGCGCTCGGCGGCGAGCTCGTCAGGTCCAGCCTGAACGTGCAGCTGCGCGGGCCCGGAGCGCAACTCGACAGCCATGCGCTGCTGGTCGGGCATGCCGCGAACCACGTCGACTGCGTCGCGGTCGCGACGCACGCCGCGCCGGCAACGCGCAGCCGGCAGACCGCCCGCAGCATCGCGAGCGGCACGAGCCGCGCGATCTTCAACAGCAAGGTTGTCGTCGCCGCCGGCGCCGCGCACGCCGACTCGCAGCAGTCCTGCCGCGGCATGCTGCTGTCTGCAGGCGCGGAGATCGATACCCGTCCGCAGCTCGAGATCCACACCGACGAGGTCAAGTGTGCCCATGGCGCGACCACCGGCCGGCTGGACGCCGAGAAATTCTTCTACCTGCTGTCGCGCGGCCTGGATCGCGATACCGCGCAGAGCCTGCTGGTCTTCGCGTTCCTCGACGACGTGCTGACCGGCATGTCGCTGGCCTCGGCGCGCGCCGCGATCGAGACCGCGCTGATCGCGCTGCTGCCGCACGGAGCATTGCTGGGAGCCTTCCGATGACCACCCCCAACCCGGTCCCGGAGCGGCACCGCCTCGACGTCGCGCGCATCCGCCAGGACTTCCCGGTGCTGTGGCGCACCGTCAACGGCAAGCCGCTCGCGTATCTGGACAACGGCGCGTCCGCGCAGCGGCCGCTGGCCGTGATCGCAGCGGTCGACGACTACGAGCGGCACCACCACGCCAACATTCATCGCGGCGTCCATACGCTGAGCCAGGAAGCGACCGCGCTGTTCGAGGGCGCCAGGGACCGCGTGGCGCGCTTCATCAACGCGCGTTCCCGCAACGAGGTGCTGTTCGTGCGCGGCACCACCGAGGGCATCAACCTGGTCGCGCAGAGCTACGCGCGGCCGCTGCTGAAGAGCGGCGACGAGATACTGATTACCCACCTCGAACACCACTCGAACATCGTTCCGTGGCAGATGGTGTGCGCTCAGACCGGCGCGAAGCTGGTCGTCGCGCCGATCGACACCCACGGCGAGGTGCACGCGGAGGCGGTCGAGGCGCTGATGGGACCGCGCACGCGCCTGCTGGCCTGCGCCCATGTCTCCAACGCGCTTGGCACGGTGCTGCCGGTGCGCCGCCTGATTGCGGGCGCGCGGTCGCGCGGCATCGCAACGCTGCTCGACGGCGCGCAGGCGATCCCGCACATGGGCGTCGACGTGCGCGAGCTCGACTGCGATTTCTACCTGTTCTCGGGACACAAGCTTTTTGCCCCGACCGGCATCGGCGTTCTGTACGGACGCGAGGCGCTGCTCGAGGCCATGCCGCCGTGGCAGGGCGGCGGCGACATGATCCTGACGGTGAGCTTCGCGCGCACGACCTACAACGCCCTGCCCCACAAGTTCGAGGCCGGCACGCCGAACATTTCCGGCGCGGTCGGCCTCGGCGCCGCCGTCGATTACCTGGGGACGCTGGACAGCGCTGCCGTTCGCGCCCACGAACACGACCTGCTGAATCACGCAACCCGGGTGCTCGGCGGGATCGAGGGCGTGCGCATCATCGGCGCCGCGCGCGAGAAGGCCAGCCTCGTGTCCTTTGTCGCCGAGGGCGTCCATGCGCACGACCTGGGCACGATCGTGGACCAGGACGGCATCGCGATCCGCACCGGCCATCACTGCGCGATGCCGGTCATGGAGTTCTTCGGACTCCCGGCCACGGCGCGGGCCTCGTTCGCGTTCTACAACACGTTCGCGGAAATCGACCGGCTTGGCGCCTCGGTGCGCCGCGCGCGCGCGATGTTCCGCTAAAGGGTCCTGCATGCAGCTGGCGGATTTGTATCGCGACGTGATCCTCGACCACAACCGCAAGCCGCGCAATTTCGGCGCGGTCGACCCGCCCAGCGCGCGCATCGAGGGCTTCAATCCCCTGTGCGGCGACCGGCTCGTGCTGACGCTGCGGATGCAGGACGATCGCATTGCGGACATCCGCTTCGAGGGCCAGGGCTGCGCCATATCGACCGCGTCGGCATCGCTGATGACCGAGGCGGTCAAGGGCCGGACCCGCGCGGAGGCCATGGCCATTTTCGAGCGCATGCATCACCTGCTGACCGACGATTCCGCGCCGGTCGACGACGAGAAGCTCGGCAAGCTCGCGGCGCTGTCGGGCGTGCGGGAGTTCCCGGCGCGCGTCAAGTGCGCGAGCCTTTGCTGGCACACGCTCGCTTCCGCGCTGCAGTCCCCCGATCCGCAGGCCGCAACAGCTGTTTCCACCGAGTGAGCCGGTACCGCCATGCGTTCCTATGACAATGAACCGATAGCCGTACGACGCGACGTCAAGGCGGTCGCGATTCCCGCCGGCGTCGAGGTGACGCTGAAGGTCGGCCAGGTCGGCTACATCACGCAGGCCCTCGGCGGCAGTTTCACCGTGTACGTGGACGGCAACCTGTTCCGCATTCCGGGGCGCGAGGCCGACGCGATCGGCATGACGGTCGCGCAGGCGCCCGAAGTGCCGCCGGGCGCTTCCACCGAGGAAATCCGCAGCGTCATCTGGCAGCAGCTGCGCACCTGCTATGACCCGGAGATACCGGTCAACATCGTCGACCTCGGACTGGTCTACGAATGCGAGGTGCTTGAGAATCCGGACGCGACGCGCAGCGTCGAGGTCAAGATGACGCTGACGGCCCCGGGCTGCGGCATGGGCGAGGTGCTCGTGCAGGACGTGCGCGACAAGATCCAGCTGGTGCCGACCGTCACGCGGGCGGATGTGGAACTGGTATTCGATCCGCCATGGAACCAGACCATGATGTCGGAGGAGGCCCGTCTGCAGACCGGGATGATGTAGCGTGGGCGCGTTGCAGTGGATGGATGCGGGTGCGGTGGCCGGATGGCAGGACGGGGAGACCCGGTCGATCGCCGCCGGGCGGCGCATGATCGCCGTTGTGCGCACGAACGGCCGCTTCTACGCGATCGAGGACGTCTGCACGCACGACGGGGCGGAACTGACGGGCGGCGCCGTCGAAGGAACCGAGATCATCTGCCCGCGGCACGGCGCGCGCTTCTGCCTGCTCACCGGCGAGGCGCTGAGCCCTCCCGCGTACGAGCCGGTGAGGGTATTCGAGACCAAGACGGAGGCGGGTCACCTGTGGGTACGCTGCGCCTGACGCTGCTGCGGCACGGACACGCGCAACCGCCGGACAAGGCGGTGGACGATTTCGCGCGCCAGCTGACCGCGCGCGGCCGCGCCGAAGCGACCCGCATCGGCGAGCGGCTCGCCAAGACCGGTCTCATCCCGGACCTGGTCCTCGCGAGCAGCGCACAGCGCACGCAGTCCACGGCGCAGCTGCTCGCCGCTGCCCTGGCGCTGTCCGCGGCGCGCATCCGGTTCCTCGATGAGCTGTACAACGCGAGCGCCCACCGCATCTGGCACGTGGCCACCGAGCACGCGGGGAGCCTGCGTCACGTGCTGGTCTGCGCCCACAATCCGGGCATCAGCCGGCTCGCGAGCAGCCTCGGCAACCATCCCCAGGCGCTGGATCTGCCGCCGGCGGGGCTCGTCACCGGCGTGTGGCCGCACCAGGACTGGACCTCGCTGAAGGCCGCTGACGCGGGCGAAGTCCGGCACCTGCTGCCGTGACGGGCGCAGGAGCGCCGGCCGCGACGGCGCAACGGTCAGCTCTGGTCCCGCTGCAGGCGCAGCAGGCGCCGCCGGTCGCGCTTGTCGGGGCGCGAATCGGGGCGCGGCAGGCTCCTGTCGGCCAGGCGTTGCTGCTCGCGCAGCCGTGCCCGCCGCTGGGCGCTCGCGGGCGTTTCCACATAATGCGCCTGCGCCTCGGCCGCCGGGCCGCGGCGCGCCGGCAGGCCGGTTACGTCGAATTCGCCGACGATGCCCTGCACGCGGATGCTGATCCGGTCGCCCGCGCGCACCCGGTGGGCGGGCCTGATTCGCTCGCCATTCAGGTGCACCCTGCCGCCCGTGATCGCCTGCGAGGCGAGGGAGCGCGTTTTGTAAAAGCGCGCGAGCCACAGCCATTTGTCGAGGCGGTTGCCGTGCGTCGCGTCATCGTGATCCATGGCGCGTTATAATAATGTTTTCGGCGGCGCCCCGGCGCGCTGAGGTTACCCGGATGCAGGAATTTCTGGAACGACTGGGCCGCGACACCGCCGCGCTCGCCGACTCGGGCCTGCTCAAGCGCGAACGCGTGATCGACGGCGCGCAGGGGCCGGTCGTGCGCCTCGCCGGCGGGCAGGAGGTCATCAACCTGTGCGCCAACAACTACCTGGGCCTTGCCAACCATCCGGACGTGATCGCGGCCGCGCATGCGGCGCTCGACGAATTCGGCTATGGCGTGGCCTCGGTGCGCTTCATCTGCGGCACCCAGCGCGTGCACCGGGAACTCGAGCAGCGCCTCAGCGCGTTCCTCGGGACCGACGATGCGATCCTGTACTCATCGTGCTTCGACGCGAACGGCGGGCTGTTCGAGACGCTGCTCGGGGAACAGGATGCCGTGATCAGCGACGCGCTGAACCACGCCAGCATCATCGACGGCATCCGGCTGTGCAAGGCGCAGCGGCTGCGCTACGCGAACAACGACATGGGGGAGCTCGAGCGCTGCCTGCAGGAATCGCGGGGTGCGCGCGTGCGCCTGATCGCGACGGACGGCGTGTTCTCGATGGACGGCTCGATCGCGAAGCTTGGCGAGATCTGCGACCTGGCTGACCGCTATGCCGCCCTGGTCATGGTCGACGATTCGCACGCCACGGGCTTCATCGGCAGGGGCGGCCGCGGCACGCACGAATTTCGCGGCTGCCTGGGGCGCATCGATATCCTGACCGGCACGCTCGGCAAGGCCCTCGGCGGAGCCAGCGGCGGCTATGTGGCCGCGCGCAAGGCCATCGTGGGCTGGCTGCGCCAGCGCTCGCGGCCTTACCTGTTTTCGAACAGCATAGCCCCGGTCGTCGCGGCCGGGACGCTGCGCGTTCTCGACCTGCTGGAGACCTCCGCCGCGCTGCGCGAGCGCGTGCACGCCAACGCGCGGCATTTCCGCGGCCGGATGCAGGCGCTGGGATTCGATCTGGTGCCGGGCGAGCATCCGATCATACCGGTCATGCTCGGGGAGGCGCCGCTGGCCGTGAAGCTGGCGGAGCTGATGCTCGCGCAGGGCGTCTATGTCGTCGCGTTCTCGTACCCGGTCGTTCCGCAGGGCAAGGCGCGCATCCGCACGCAGATGAACGCCGCGCACACGACGGCGCAGCTCGATCAGGTCGTCGATGCCTTTGCGCGCTGCGGGCGCGAGCTGGGCATCATTCACTAGGGGCATTCCATGAAGGCACTGGTCAAGGCACGCGCTGAAAAAGGCATCTGGCTGCAGGACATCGCCGAGCCGGTGGTCGGGCACAACGACGTGCTGATCAAGGTGCACCGGACCGCGATCTGCGGCACCGACATGCACATCTACAACTGGGACGCCTGGGCGCAGAACACCATACCGGTGCCGATGGCGGTCGGACACGAGTACTCGGGCGAGATCGTCGAGATCGGCAGCGAGGTGCGGGGCATCGACATCGGCGATCGCGTGTCCGGCGAGGGCCATATCACCTGCGGTCACTGCCGCAATTGCCGGGCCGGCCGCCGCCACCTGTGCCGCAACACGCAGGGTGTCGGCGTCAACCGGCCGGGCGCGTTCGCCGAGTTCCTGACGATCCCGGCGAGCAATGTATTCAGGCTGCCCGGAGCCATCGACGACGAGATCGCCTCGATCCTCGATCCGCTCGGCAACGCGACCCATACCGCGCTTGCCTTCGACCTCGTCGGTGAAGACGTGCTGATCGCCGGCGCGGGCCCGATCGGCATCATGGCCGTTGCGATAGCCCGCCACTGCGGGGCGCGGCACATCGTCATCACCGACGTCAACGATTACCGGCTGGCGCTTGCGGCGCGCATGGGCGCCTCGAAGGCCATCAACGTCGGCCGCGAATCGCTCGACGATGCGATGCGCGAACTGGGGATGGAGGAAGGATTCGACGTCGGTTTCGAGATGTCCGGCAACGCCGCGGCGCTGCGCGACATGCTGCGCACCATGAACCACGGCGGCAGGATCTCGATGCTCGGCATCCCGCCCGGCGAGACGGCGATCGACTGGAACCAGGTGATCTTCAAGGGCCTGATCATCAAGGGCATCTACGGCCGCGAAATGTTCGAGACCTGGTACAAGATGGCGAGCATGCTGCAGAGCGGCCTGGACGTGCGCCCGATCATCACGCATCGCCTCGGCATCCGCGACTATCGCGATGGCTTCGAAATCATGAACTCCGGAAAATCCGGCAAGATCATTCTGGACTGGTCAGCGATCTGAGGCTGGGCCCCTTCGACGGCTGGGCGCACCAGCAATAGGCATACAGGCCGTGCGGATCGTTGAGCCGCGCAATGGTGCGGGCCTCGTCGACCACCGGATCGAGCATGCGCAGCAGCGGCGTCGCCGGCGGCGCGAGGCCGGCGGCGCGCGCCAGGGCTGCCGCCTCCGAGCGCAGCTGCATCAGCAGCTGTTCGCGCAGCGTCATCTCGGGCTCGAGGTAGTCGACCGGCGTGTCGGCACCGAGGTCGGCGAGTTTCGCGGCGGCCGAAACCGCGTCGCGCAGGCCGCCCAGGTGATCGACGAGGCCTATGCGCTCGGCATCGACGCCCGCCCACACCCGTCCCTGCGCGATCTTGTCGACGTCGTCGACGCTCTTCTTGCGCCCCTCGCCGACGCGCTGCAGGAACTGCGCATACGCGTGATCGACGGAAGCCTGCAGCATCTGCTTCGCCTCGGCGCTCAGCGCGCGGTCCAGCCGCATGCTGCCGGCGAGCGGGCTGGTCCCGACGCCATCGACCTTGACGCCGAGCTTGTCGAGGGTGCGCTCGAACGTCGGCACCACCGCAAACACGCCGATGGAGCCGGTCAGCGTCGTGGGACTCGCGAAAATCTCGTTCGCGGCGGCCGCGATGTAGTAGCCGCCGGATGCCGCGTAGGTGCTCATCGACACGACGACCGGCTTGCCGGCCTTGCGCAGGGCCTGGACCTCGCGCAGGATCTGCTCCGACGCGAACATGCTGCCGCCGGGGCTGTCCACGCGCAGCACGACGGCCTTGACCGAATCGTCGTAGCGCGCTTCACGCAGCACGTCCGAGGTACTGTCGCCGCCGATCGTGCCCGACGGCTGGTGGCCGCCGACGATCTCGCCGGCGGCGACGACGACACCGATGCGCGCTTCCGATCTGGACTGCAGCACATGCTTCGAACGCAGTGCGGCCAGGTACTGGTTCATCGCGATCGCGTTGTACGAATGGCTGTCCGCGTCCTCGCCGACCAGGCTCTTCAGCTCGTCGGCCAGCTGCCGGCGGGACTTCAGCGCCGTGACCAGGCCGCGCTGCAGGGCCAGTTTCGCCGCATCGCCCTGCAGCGCCGCCAGCGCCGCCGGCGCCTGGACCACGTACTCGTCGAGGGCCGCAGGCGGCAGCGAGCGCGCCCGCGTGACGTCGCGCTGGTACGCGCCCCACAGGGCGTTGAGCCACGCGGTCGACTCCTCCCGCTCGGTCGGCGCCATGTCGCTGCGCGAATACTGGTCCGTGAAGCTCTTGTAGGTGCCGGCCTTGAACACGTTGACGTCAACGCCGAGCTTGTCGACGGCATCCTTCAGGAACATCCGGTAGTAGCTGAAGCCGTCGATCAGGACGAAGCCCAGCGGGTCGAGATAGACCTCGCCGGCCTGCGCCGCCAGGTAGAACCGCGTCTGGTCGAGGGCATTGGCGGCGACGACGACGCGCTTGCCGCTGGCGCGGAAGTCGCGCAATGCATCGCCGATTTCCTGCAGCTTGGACAGGCCGGAGGGGGACAGCTGTTCCAGGTCCAGTACGATGAGCTTGATGCGCGCATCGCCCTTTGCGCCCTGGATCGCGTCCAGCACGTCCTTCAGCAGCGTCTCCGGCGCGGGGCCGCCGGAAGCCTCGCCGAAGGCGCGCTGCAGCGGATCGCTCGAGAGCTGCTCGACCAGCTCGCCCTCGGGCGCAATCACCAGGGCGGCGGATCGCGGCACGACCGGCAGCGAAGTGTGCAGTGCGGCGAGAATGAAGCCGAAAATCACCAGCAGCAGCGCCAGATGCAGCGACTTGCGGATCCCGTCCAGGATCCGCCACACCAGCGAAAAAAAGCCCCGCAGAGCGGATCCGACGCCCATTCAACCGCCTCCCGGCGTCCGACTCGCAGGCTGGACGCGGACCGGGTTCAGATTTTCTCTTCGATGCGCGCCGCTTTGCCGGACAGGTCGCGCAGGTAATACAGCTTGGCGCGACGCACCGCACCGCGGCGCTTGACGCTGACCTCGCTGATCGACGGGCTGTGCGTCTGGAATACGCGCTCCACGCCTTCCCCATGGGAAATCTTGCGCACCGTGAACGAGGAATTCAGGCCGCGGTTCTTCTTCGCGATCACGACCCCTTCGTAGGCCTGGACGCGCTCGCGATCGCCTTCGACGACCTTGACCTGCACCACCACGGTGTCGCCGGGGGCGAACTCGGGCAGCTGCCGTGAGGCGCGCTCGCCGTTCAATGCCTGGATGATCTTGTTCATAATTACTAACCTCAGCTATGGCCATCTTCACCGCGCAGGCCGCGACCGGCCCGCTCGATCTTGAATTCTTCCAGCAAACCCTTCTCTTCCGCACTCATGCCGCGCCGCTCGAGCAGGTCCGGCCTGCGCAACCACGTGCGCCCCAGCGCCTCGCGCAGGCGCCAGCGCAGGATCGCCGCATGATCCCCGCCGGTCAGCACGTCGGGAACCTGCATCCCGTCGAGCACCGCAGGCCGCGTATAATGCGGCCAATCGAGCAAGTCCGTCACTAAACGATTCCTGCTCCGCCGATTCCGCCGATCCCAGCGTCCCCGGCAGCAGCCGCGCCACCGCGTCGATCACGACCAGGGCCGGCAACTCGCCGCCCGACAGCACGTAATCCCCGATCGACCACTCCTCGTCGATCTCGGCATCGATCAGCCGCTGGTCGACACCCTCGTAACGTCCGGCCAGCAGCACGAGGCCCGGCCATTGTAGCGCCGCGCGCGCGATGCCCTGGTCAAACCGGCGCCCGTCCGCGCCGAGGTACACCCGCCGGCTCCCGACCGGCATCAGCGCCAGCGCGGCGTGCAAGGCCGCTCGCACCGGCTCGACCTTCAGGACCATGCCGGGACCGCCCCCGTAGGGTCGGTCGTCCACCGTACGGTGCACGTCGGTCGCCTGGTCGCGCGGATCGAAGCAATCCACCTGCAGGATGCCGCCCTGCAGCGCCCGGCCGACCACTCCATGGGCGAGCGCCTGCCGGATCATGTCCGGAAACAGCGTCACGACCGCAATGTGCATGCGCTAATCGTCCGCCGCGTCGGTCCAGTCCACCGTCACCAGCCGCGCCTGCAGGTCGACCCGGCGCAGATGCCGGGGTACCGCCGGCACCCAATATTCCTTGCCGCCCCGCACCACCATCAGGACCTGTGCCGGGGTCTCGAGGAAGTGCTGCACCACTCCGAGCTTCAGTCCGGCCAGGTTCACGACCTCGCAGCCGATCAAGTCCGCGCGGTAGAAATCCCGGGCATCGCGCTGCGGCAATTCGCTGCGCGGTACGCAGATGGCCGCGCCCCTCAGGGCCTGGGCCTGGTCACGATCCTCAACGCCCTCGAGTTTCGCGGTCAACTGGCCGCCGCTGCGCCCGGTCGATTCCAGCGTGTAGCTGCGCACGAGGCCCTTCAGCCTGATCTGCGGCATCCGGTGTTCGAAGATCCGCTCGGGGGGATCCGTATACGAGCGCACCTTGATCCAGCCGCGTACACCGAACGGTGCGCCTACGCACCCGATCTCGATGAGCGGCACGTCGTCGCTCATCGCCGATGTCCGCCTTCTCAGGCCGCCTGTTTGCGGAACGTCGTCAGCAGCTGCTTGACGCGATCCGACATATGCGCGCCCTGCCCGAGCCAGTGCTCGATGCGCGCGACGTCCAGCCGCAGCTTGATCTCGGCGCCCCGTGCGACCGGATTGAACAGGCCGACGCTCTCGAGGCTCGTGCCGCCCTGGCGCTTACGGCTGTCCGTCACCACCACGTGATAAAAGGGGGTCTTCTTGCCGCCGCGTCGGGTCAAACGAATCGTCACCATGCGATGTACACCTTGAGAAGCCTAGCCGCTGATTGTAATGAGAAATGCCCCGCCGGAGCAAGGATTGCATGAATTTCGGTTCACGGGCCGAAATTCGGCGGCATCCGTCCCGCGAGGCCCCGCATCATGTTCTTCAGCATCCCGCCCTTCGCCAGTTTTTTCATGGTCTTTTGCATCTGGTCGAACTGCTTCAGCAGGCGGTTGACCTCCGGCAGCTGCACGCCGGCACCCGTGGCAATGCGCCGCTTGCGTGACCCGTCGATGACCTCCGGGCGCCGCCGCTCCCGCGGCGTCATCGAGTCGATGATGCCGATCTGGCGCCGGATGGCCTTCTCGTTGACCGCTCCGGCCGCTTTCGAGGCATTCGCCTGCATCTGCGCCGGCAGCTTGTCCAGCAGCGCGGACATGCCGCCCATGCGCTGGATCTGCGACAGCTGGTCGCGCAGGTCGCCGAGGTCGAAGGATTTGCCTGAATTGAGCTTCCGGGCGAGCTTCTCGGCCTTTTCCTGGTCGACCTGGCCCTGAACCTGCTCGACCAGCGCCAGCACATCGCCCATGCCGAGGATCCGCGAGGCGATGCGCTCGGGCTGGAACAGCTCCAGTGCGTCGGACTTCTCGCCGGTACCGATGAACAGGATCGGCTTGCCGGTGACCTGCCGGACCGACAGCGCCGCGCCGCCGCGGGCATCGCCGTCGGCCTTGGTCAGCACGACCCCGGTCAGCGACAGCGCGTCGTTGAAGGCGCGCGCCGCGTTGACCGCGTCCTGGCCGGCCATGCTGTCGACGACGAACAGGCGCTCGTGCGGCTGCACCTCCCGCTCGAGCTGGCGCACCTCGTCCATCATTTCCGCATCGACATGCAGGCGCCCGGCCGTATCCAGCAGCAGCACGTCGTACGCCTGCAGCGTCGCCTCCGCGAGCGCCCGACGGGCGATCAGCACCGGGGACTCGTCCGCGGCGGCGGGCGAAAAGCCCGCGCCGACCTGTGCGGCGAGCGTCTGCAGCTGCAGGATGGCCGCGGGACGATACACGTCGGTGCTGACCATCAGCACCTTCAGGCGCTCACGGTCGATCAGCCAGCGCGCGAGCTTGCCGGCGGTCGTGGTCTTGCCGGCGCCCTGCAGGCCGGCGAGCAGCACGACGACGGGGCGCTGTGCGCGCAGGTTCAGGCCGGTCGACGGCTCGCCCATCAGGCGCGTCAGCTCCTCATGCACGACCTTGATGAACGCCTGCCCCGGCGTGAGGCTCTTCGTGACCTCGGTGCCGACGGCGCGCGCGCGCACGGCATCGGTAAAACTCTTCACGACGGGCAGTGCCACGTCGGCCTCCAGCAGCGCGAGGCGTACCTGGCGCACCGTATCGGCGATGTTGTCGTCGCTGAGGCGCCCCCTTCCGGACAGGGTCTTCAGGGCGGCAGATAGTCTTTCGGTCAGTTGATCGAACATGATCCCCTATTATATGCAGCTAGTTGCCCGATAGTCCTTGTGTCATGATTTAGCCCAGCCGTGACCCTCGCCATCATTCTGTTTGCCTTCTACGCCGCCGGCGCCTGGGTCACGCTGCGCAGCGTGTCGAATCCCCGGCTGCGGCCGCTGGCCGCGGGACTGACGCTGGCCGCCGTCGTCGCGCACAGCGAGGCGATCGTGCACATGATGCGCGCGGCCGGCGCGTTCTCGATCGGCCTGCTGGAGGCCATCAGCCTGCTCGCATGGACGCTTGCGGTGCTCGCCGTCATCCTGTCGGTCGAAAAGCAGACCCGCGTGCTGGCGTCGATATTGCTCGCCAGCGCCGGCGTCGGCTCGCTGGCAACGGTTGCCTCGCCGCTCGGCGCGCCGGGCAGCGCACCGAGCTGGGAAATGACGGCCCATATCCTGCTGTCCATGGGCGCGGCGGCGCTGCTGTTCGCCGCCGCCGTCACGGCAATCCTCTCCATCGTCCTGGATCGCCGGCTGCGCAGCCGCCGCCTCGCCGACCTGCCCCGGCTGCTGCCGCCGCTCGACCTGCTGGAAACCGCGATGTTCCGGCTCATCGGCACCGGGCTCGTGCTGATGACGCTGTCGCTGTTCACCGGCTTCGTGTTCGTCACCAACCTGTTTGCACAGCACCTGATCCACAAGACCGTGCTGTCGCTGATCGCCTGGGCGGTGTTCGCGGTCCTGCTGTTCGGGCGCATCCGCTACGGCTGGCGCGGCCGCTCGGCGGTGATCGGCACGCTGGCCGGGTTCGTGATCCTGGCGCTGGCCTACTTCGGCTCGAAGTTCGTGCTCGAAGACCTGCTGGGGCGCCACTGGGGCTGACAGCGCCTCATCGAAATGCCGCGCCCGTCCCTTGGCCTCCTGATCGTCACGCTGCTCGGGCTGCTGCTGCTCGCAGCGTTCTTCGCCGGCAGCGAGACGGCGCTGATGAGCGTCAACCGCTACCGCCTGCGCCACCGCGCGCTCGCCGGCCAGCGCGGCGCACGCCTGGCAGAGGCGCTGCTCGCGCGTCCCGACCGGCTGATCGGCCTGATATTGCTGCTCTCCACGATCGTCAACGTCGTCACCCCAACGCTGGTCGGCATCATCACCTTCCGCGTCGGCGGCGACTTCCTCGTCGCCGCGGGCGTCGTCGCGCTGACCTTCGTGCTGCTGATCTTCTGTGAAGTGGCGCCCAAGACCTTTGCCGCGCTGCATCCGGAGGCGATCGCGCTGCCCGCCGCGTACGTCTACACGCCGCTGCTGAAGCTGCTGTACCCGTTCGTTTGGGCCACCAACCTGCTCGCGAACGGCACGCTGCGCCTGCTGGGCGCCCCGCAGCGCCAGGCGTCCCACGCGCTGAGCAGCGAGGAGCTGCGCACCGTCGTGGCCGAGGCCGGCGCGATGATCCCGCAGCGCGGCCGGCAGATGCTGGTCAGCATCCTCGACCTGGAGAAGGCGACCGTCGAGGACATCATGGTGCCCCGGCCCGAGATCGTCGGCATCGACATCGACGACGACTGGGACATGATCATCGACCAGTTGCGCCAGAGCCAGCATACCCGCCTGCCGGTCTACGAAGGCGAGATCGACCGCATCATCGGCGTGCTGCACATGAAGAGCGTCGTGCACGAGCTCGTGCGCGGCCGCGTCGAGCGCGCGAAGCTGATCCAGATCGCGCGTGAGCGCGAACCGTATTTCGTGCCGTCCGGCACGACCCTGAGCACCCAGCTGCTGAATTTCCAGCGCAACAAGCGCCGGCTCGCATTCGTCGTCGACGAATACGGCGACATCCAGGGCTTGGTGACGCTGGAGGACATCCTCGAGGAGATCGTCGGCGAGTTCACGACGGACCCGGCGACCATGATGCACAGCGATGTCCATCCGGAACCGGACGGCTGTTTCGTCGTCAACGCGTCGGCCACGGTGCGCGCGCTGAACCGCTCGATGCGCTGGAACCTGCCGACGGACGGGCCGAAGACGCTGAACGGCCTGATCGTCGAGTTCCTGGAGACGATCCCCGACGTCGGCACGACGCTGAAACTGGCCGACTATACGATCGAGGTGCTGCAGACCGCGGAGAACACGATCAAGACGGTGCGCATCCGTCCGCCTACGGTTCGAGCGCCTGACTCAGGCGCGTAACGCCGCGCACGCTCATCCCGGCCGGGGGGCGCCTCGGCACGTTCGCCTCCGGCACCAGGGCCTCGGTGAAGCCGTGCTTGGCCGCTTCCCGCAGGCGCTCCTCGCCGAACGGCACCGGGCGGATTTCCCCGGCGAGGCCGAGTTCCCCGAACACGACCAGCGAATTCGGCACCGGCGCATCCCGCAGGCTCGAACGCGCCGCGAGCACGATCGCGAGGTCGCCGGCGGTCTCCGCGAGCCGCACGCCGCCGACCACGTTGGCGAACACGTCCTGGCCGTGCAGCGCGAGGCCGCCGTGCCGGTGCGCCACGGCGAGCAGCATGGTCAGCCGGTTGGCGTCGATGCCGACCGCCACGCGCCGCGGATTGGCGCCGAGGCTCGCGTCGGCCAGCACCTGCACTTCGACCAGCAGCGAGCGCGTGCCCTCGCGCATCACCGTGATGACGCTGCCGGGCACCGGCTCGGCATGGCGCGACAGGAAAATCGCCGACGGATTCGTCACTTCGCGCAGGCCCTGTTCGGCCATTGCAAACACGCCGATCTCGTTCGCGGCGCCGAAGCGGTTCTTGACCGAGCGCAGCACGCGAAAGCGGCTGCCGGTGTCGCTCTCGAAATACAGCACCGTATCGACCATGTGCTCGAGCACGCGCGGACCGGCGATCTGTCCCTCCTTCGTTACATGCCCGACGAGCAGCACCGCCGTGCCGCTCGCCTTGGCAAAGCGCACCAGCGAGGCCGTGCACTCGCGCAGTTGCGACACGGCGCCCGGCGCCGCGTCCAGCTCGCGCGAGTACATCGTCTGGATCGAGTCGACGATCAGTACCCGGGCGTCGGCGCCCTGCGCCGCGGCGACGATGTCCTCGACACAGGTCTCGGCGAGCAGGCGCGCCGCGGCTTGCTGGAGACCGAGGCGGCGCGCACGCAACGCCACCTGCTGCAGCGACTCCTCCCCGGTCGCATACAGCGCGATCCCGGCCGCCTGCAGCGCTGCCGCCGCCTGCAGCATCAGCGTCGACTTGCCGATGCCCGGATCCCCGCCCAGCAGCGTGACCGAGCCCGGGACCAGCCCCCCGCCGAGCACCCGATCGAGTTCGCCCGAGCCGCTGCTCCAGCGGGGTTGCTCGGCCAGCGCCTCGGCGGCCAGGGACGACGTCGCCACCTGCCGCGAACGCGCCGCGCCCGCCCCGGGGCGGGGGGCACTCAGCACTTCGGCGACCAGCGTGTTCCACTCGCCGCAGTCCGGACATTGCCCCTGCCATTTTGGTGAAGCAGTTCCGCAATTCTGGCAAATAAAGGCTTCTTTGGGCTTCGCCATCGTGCTCCTTCGGGGCATTTTGTGAGCTTAGCATTGCCGCAGGGGGTGCCCGATCCCCTATACTCGGTTTTTTAACTGGGGATTATGTCCAGCGCATGAGTATTCTCGGGTGGGTGATCACGATGCTGGGTATTGCGGGAATCGGTGTCGGCGTGCTGTGGCTGCGCCGGCGCTCGGCCGCATCCGAGCCCCCGATGCCCATCGCGGCGAAGCCGCCCGGAGTGGAAACCGCGCGCCTGCTCGACAATTTCGAACAGCGCTTCGCCGAACTGAAGACCCGCAGACCCAACGAGAAGGTCCTCAACGACTTGTATACGCTGGCGGATCAGCTGGAGAAGCGCGGACGCCAGCCGCAGGCCACTGCCGTATTCCGCCACCTGGACCGCCTCGACAATACCTACCGCGATACGGCGGTACGCCTCGGCCGGCTGCTGGACGCGGAACGGCGCGCACCGACGCCGGCGCCCGCGCCTGCGCCTGCGCCGCCGAAGTCACTCGCGCCCGGACTGGAGACGAGGGCGGCGGCGGCCCTCGCGGTGGACGGGCAAACGATGCCGATCGGTAAACTGGCGCAGCCGCCCGGACGCACGCGGGCCGAAATGCAGCGGCCGGAGGTCGATCGGCTGGGTCGCTACGAACTGCAGAAGGAAATCGGGCGCGGCGCGATGGGCGTCGTCTACCTCGGACGGGACTCGGCCATCAACCGCGAGGTGGCGATCAAGGTAATCCCGCTGAACAGCGAGCTGAGCGAGTCCGAGATCGCCGAGGCGCGCATGCGTTTCTTCCGCGAGGCCGAAACGGCCGGCCGCCTCAACCACCCGAATATCGTCACCATCTACGACGTCGGGGAAGAGCGCGGCCTCGCCTATATCGCGATGGAATACCTGAAGGGCCATCACCTGAGCGACCATGCCTCGTCCGCGCGGCTGATGGACGCGCACAAGGTGCTGGACCTGATCGCGCGCACCGCGGAGGCGCTGGGATTCGCGCACAAGCAGCAGGTCGTGCACCGGGACATCAAGCCGGCGAACCTGATGTACGAGCCCGGCACCGACACGCTGAAAATCACCGATTTCGGCATCGCCCGCATCAACGGCCTCGGCAATACCCGCACCGGGATCGTGCTCGGCACCCCGTCGTTCATGTCTCCCGAACAGCTCGAGGGACAAACTGTGACTGGGCGCTCGGACTTGTTTTCGCTGGGTGTTAGCCTGTATCAGCTCCTGACGGGGCAACTGCCTTTTCAAGCCGATTCCATGACCGGCCTCATGCAACAGATCGCGGAATCGCCACATCCCCCACTGCGCGCCATGAGACCCGATCTTCCCCCCTGTGTCGACGCAGTCATCGATCGCGCGCTGGCGAAAGATCCGAACGCAAGGTTCGACAGCGGCGCGCAGATGGCGGCCGCGCTGGATGACTGCCGCAAGCTGATGACGAGTGAAATGGCGAGTAACCGCGCATGAGCCTGCAGGGAAAAATCACCAGCGTCGCGTTGACCGATACCGGCAAGGTCCGGGATCACAACGAGGACATGATCGGCGCCGAGGGGGATATCGGGCTGTTCGTGCTGGCCGACGGCATGGGCGGCTACAACGCCGGCGAGGTCGCCAGCGGCATCGCCGTAAAGACCATCACCAACCTGGTGCGCGATGCGGTCCTGCGCGAGGACCTCGACGTGCCCGATCCGGCCACCGGCCTGTCCCGTCCCAGCATCATCCTGCGCGATGCGATTCATCGCGCCAACAAGATAATCTATCACACCTCCAAGACCCAGCCGCAGTGCGAGGGCATGGGAACAACGGTCGTTGCCTGCATTTTCTACGACAACAAGATATCGATGGCCCACGTCGGGGATTCGCGGCTGTATCGCCTCCGGGACAACCGCTTCGAACAGATGACGCTGGACCATTCCCTGCTGCAGGAGCTGGTCGACCGGGGCTTTTACTCCCAGGAAGAGGCCCAGCGGGCGACCAACAAGAATTATGTCACCCGGGCCCTGGGGGTCGAGCAAAACGTCGAAGTCGAGATTAACGAGCAGCCCGTCCAGAAAAGTGACTACTACGTACTTTGCTCGGACGGCCTATCGGATATGATCGAGGACGAGGATATCCATTTAACAATCAGCACCTTTAGTGCTAATCTTGATACGGTAGCTAAACAGTTGATTCAGCTGTCTAACGATAATGGCGGGCGGGATAACATTTCGGTGATCATGGCTCACATAGTTGAGCCATTTCCTGCGCGCCGACGTATATTTGACAAAATCTTGGGATGGTTTGGTTAACCCGGCCCTGTGGAGTCTAAATGGCACGTTTGATGCTGAGCCTGGACGGACAAGTCCTCGCAGAATACAACATGAATAAAGAGCGCTACACGATCGGGCGCCTTCCGGATAACGATATTCGTATCGACAATCCGTCGGTCAGCGGGCATCACTCGCTGATCATCAACATCCTGAACGACTCGTTCCTGGAGGACCTGAACAGCACCAATGGCACCTACGTCAATGGCAAGCTGATCAAGAAGCACGCCATGCAGCACGGCGACGTGATCACGGTCGGCCATCACCAGCTGCGCTTCGTCGACACCCAGAGCGGCGACGCGTCGCAGGAAGAATTCGAAAAGACGATGGTCATCAATACCAGTACGCAGGGCGAAGACCGCATTCGCCGCGTCGGACAGGCTGTTGACCAGGCCGCCAAATCAATCGCCGCAAAAAAGACCGGCCCCGCGGCTGCACCGGTGGAACAGGCGCCGGCCGCGGTCGCGATCTCGAAAGCCAAGCTGCAGGTTCTCAGCGGCGCGTTCGCCGGCCGGGAACTGGAACTGACCAAGGCGCTGACGACGCTGGGCCGCCCCGGCATCCAGGTCGCAGCCATCACGCGGCGCGCAGAAGGCTATTACATCGTGCACGTCGACAGCGGCAAGGAAGGCGACTATCCGCTCGTCAACGGCACGCCGATCGGGCCGCAGGCCCGCCGGCTGAACGACAACGATGTGGTCCAGCTGGCCGGCGTCAAGATGGGATTTTTCGAGAACTGACCGCCACGCGCTGGCTGATGCCGCACAGCAACTCGTACGGTATCGTGCCGGCGAGCGCCGCGATGCGCTCGACCGGCAGGCCCGGCCCCCACAATACGACCGGATCCCCGAGCTGCGCCGCCCGCGGCAGGTCGGTGACGTCGATGCCGATCATGTCCATCGATACCCGGCCCGCGAGCGGCGCGTGTGCCCCGCCCACCAGCACCGGGGCTCCCGACGGCAGGCTGCGGGGGTAGCCGTCACCGTATCCGACCGCGGCAATGGCCAGGCGGGTTGGCCGTCCGGCCGTCCACGCCCCGCCGTAGCCGACGCGCTCGCCGGCCAATACGTCCTTGAGGCCGATGATGCGTGAATGCAGGGTCATGACCGGCTGCAGACCCAGGTCGGCCCCGGTGGCACCGCCCAGCGGTGAAACTCCGTACAGCAGCAGTCCCGGTCGCACCCAGTCGGCGAGGGCCTGCGGGAAATTCAGCATTGCCGCCGAATTGGCCAGGCTGCGCGGCCCGCTCATACCCTCGGTCGCTGCCCGGAACCGCGCCAGCTGCACCGGGTTTGCCGGGTCGGCCTTGTCGTCGGCCGCGGCAAGGTGCGTCATCAGCCGCACCGGCTGCCGCACGGCCGGCACGCGCACCAGCGCCGCGTGGGCCGCGGCGAACGCCGCTCCCTTCAACCCCAGGCGGTTCATTCCGGTGTCGAGCTTCAGCCAGACATCAAACTGGCAGCCGGCCGGTGCCGCGCGCAGCAGCTCGATCTGTTCCTCGATGTGCACGACGAGCTCGAAGCGGTGCGCGGCCGCGGCATCCAGCTGTTCCCGCTCGAACACGCCCTCCAGCAATACCACCGGCCGGGTGATGCCGGCCTGCCGCAGGCACAGGCCCTCGTCGACGCGGGCAACCGCAAATGCGTCGGCCTCGCCCAGCGCGTGCGCCACGGTCACCAGCCCATGCCCATAGGCGTTGGCCTTCACAACCGCCATTACCCGGGATCCGGGTGCCCGCCGGCGGGCCGCCTGGAGATTGTGGCGCAGCGCCGCCGTATCGATGGTCGCGCTGACGAACGGGATCATCGGAAGGTCACGAACGTGGTCATGCGCGGATTGTGGCGGGTTACCATTGAGCTGCGCAATGACCCCGGCAATCGCCCAAGGAGTGTCCATGGCTGAAAAACATACCGGTGGGTGCCTGTGCGGCGCCGTGACCTACGAAGTGTCGGGTCCGCTGCGCGGTGTCGTCGCCTGCCATTGCTCGCAGTGCCGGCGCACCAGCGGGCATTTTGTCGCGGCAACCAGTGCCCCGTCCGCCGCGCTGCGCCTGCTGCGTTCCGAGGGCCTCGCCTGGTACCGCTCGTCGGATGCGGCCGAACGCGGCTTCTGCACGAAGTGCGGCGGCAACCTGTTCTGGCGCGCGATCGGCGGCACCGACATCAGCATCATGGCGGGCACCCTCGACACGCCGACGGGGCTCGCGATTGCCGAGCATATCTACGTCGCCGACAAGTCCGATTACTACACGATTGACGACGGACTCCCGCAGCAACCGGGCTGGTCCTGATGCGCGGCGCACCCCTCGCCTGCCTGTTGCTGGCGCTCGCCGCCGCGCAGGGCCGCGCCGCGCCCCCCGCCTATCGCCCGATCGATGCGAGCGCGGCCGGCGAGACGGTGGTGCTCGACGGACACGACCTGTCGATCGCGCAACTGGTCGCGGTCGCACGCCGGGGCGCCCGGGTGCGCCTCAGCGAGGATGCGGTTCGCCGGGAGAGCGACAACTACGGGCTGCTGCTCGAGGCACAGGCCGAGGGCGTCCCGGTGTACCTGCTGAACCGAGGGGGCGGACTCGGGCGCGCGACGACGACGCTCGAGGGCGACCCGCTGGCGGCGGACAACCGGGCGAAGATCGCGGCGCGGGAACTCGCACACTTCCGCCAGGGTGCGGACATGGGCGCAGGCCCCGAGATCGCCGACGAGGAGATCGTGCGCGCGGCGATGGCGATCCGCGCGAACACGCTGACCTTCGAGGCGCCCAGCCCGCAACTCGCCGGGATGCTGCAGGACCTCCTGAACAACGACATAACGCCGGTCATGCAGTCCCAGGGTACGGTCGGCGAGTCGGACTTCGGGATCCTGCCCAACATCAACGCGGCCATGGTCGGCGTCGGCGAGGCCTACTACCATGGCACGCGCATGGGCGCCGCCGCAGCCCTTGCGAAGGCCGGTCTCGCGCCGCTGCAGCCGTTCGCAATCGACAGCAGCACGTTCGCGAATGCGAACGCCTACTCGACTGCGCTGGCCGCGCTGCTCGTGGCCGACGGGCGCCACGTGCTCGAATGGACGGACCTCGCCGACGCCATGGACCTCGATGCGATGAACGGCAGCATCACGCCGCTGACACTGCCCGTCCAGCGCAAGCGCCCGGACGAGTGGCTGAACTTCGATGCCGCGCGCATCCTCGAGATGCTCAGGGGCAGTTACCTGTTCGACGGCGATCCGGCGCGAATCCTCGCCGATGCGGACAGCCTGCGCGCTTCCCCGATCCGCCAGGGCGCCGCGTGGCGCGCGTGGGGCATGCTGCGCGATTCGGTGCAGATGCAGATGAACTCCTCGGATCACAACCCGGTCGTCAGCGTCGGCCTGGCGCCAGCCGATTCCTGGGAACTGGCGACGCCGCAGATGCTGAAATTCTTCGTCAAGGGCGGCCCTTACTCGAACGGCCAGCACGGCTACATCGTCAGCAGCGCGAACTGGGATCCGTATCCGATGGCCAACGACATCGAGGCATTTACGAACGCGCTGGCCAATGTCGGCGTCGCCGTCGCGCAGCGCATGCAGCGCTTCAGCAACCCGTTCTTCACCGTCCAGAGCGCCAGCGACGTGGCGCCCGCGGAGCATCCCGATGAGCTTGCGCCGCAGGGCGACGCCTACCTGACCATGCATCTGTGGCAGCAGCTGCAGATGCTCGCGGCGCCGGTGCCCGCCGAAGGCATCGCAACCGACTCGCAGGCCAACGGCGACATCGAATCCCAGGCGGCGCTGAAGGCGACGCGCGGCCGGCAGGCGCTGGAGTTGCTCGAGCGGTTGCTCGGCCAGGACCTGCTGACCTCGGCCTACTGGATGGACTTGCGCCGGCTGCAGGGCCCCGGGCGCGCGTTCGGGGCGGGCCCCGAGGCCGCCTGGGCGGCGCTGCGCCGCCGGATACCCTGGCAGGCGCCGGCCGCCCGCCGCGGCCCTGCGCCCGCGGCCACGATCGCCGCAGCATTCGTGCACACGACGGAAGTCGGTTCGCTGTTCAGGTCCGGGATCGCGGAGCCAGGCAGCGGCCCCCACCCCGCCGCCCAGTGATCGCGATCCTGCGCGTCAGCCGCGCCCGTCTAGTGCTGACCGTTTGCACCCAGGCTGTGATATTCACCGGGCAATATCTGGCTGATGTCGAGCGCGCCCGAAGGCGCGCTCCGGCCGACCTCCAGGGTCGTATCCAGATCGAGCGGGACCTGCACGACTTCGCTGCCAAGATCCGCGGTGACCGGCCTGGGCACCGCCGCCACGGCGTCGCGCCACGCGTTTTCGATCACCTGCCGGGCGTTTACCAGCGGGGCGCCGATGAATGACCCGGTCTTCGCTTCGGCCCGTTCGACCTTGGGCACGGACAGTATGTGCATCTGCGAACTTCCCGGGCTGAATTCGACCATGGCGGGCGCGGTCGGAGTCAGGAACGCGCCCTTCGGCAGGCTCTCGCGCAGCATCCGCCCCGCAACGCCGCGCACCGTGCACGCATAGCCGAGCGCATACGGCGTGAGACGGCCCTCGGGATCGGCTCCGGCGCTATGACACAGGTTTCCGGCCCGCAGATAATCCTGCGGCACTCCCTGCCCCATGCCGACTTTCGCTGCGTAATCCAGCGCCGCGTTCTGATCGCCCAGCGCAGCACTGCGCGCGAAGTATTCGGTGGCCGCCTCGGGGTCCCTCTTTACGCAGATGCCTTCATCGAGCATGCGGCCGCCCACGAATAATGCGGTCTGGCTGTCCTTCATCCCGACCGCTGCATTCAATTCCCTGACGGCCCTCGGACAGTCCCGGTGCCTGACCGCGGCCACGATCGGATCCGACGCCAGGTTTCCTGCCGCTGCGAACGGGCTCGTGCCCGGCAATATTGTGCATAGGCCGGCAACAAGGAGCCTGGGGGTTCGTCGATTCATGCGCGCGTGATCCTCGGTTGAGCCGCCTTGCCGCGGGATATTAACCCAAACCCCGCCGTTCAGTTGATGCCGGCGTCTCGCAGCATGAACCCAGCCGCCGGGAGATCAGCCGAGTGAACATGGTGGACCAGCCAGTCCTTGATGGCCTGCAGCGCAACGGTCTCGGCGCCGTGCGTAATGTGCCCGCGGATATGCGCAATGTCCTCGAGCAATCCCCGGTGCATCCCCTGGTGATGTTCCCTGTCCGGGTACGCGCACTTCTCCATCATTCCCTCCTCCGTCCGGAAATGAAACTGCAGGAATTGCATGAACTCCTCGAACAGGCGCGCCACCATCGGCGCCGGCTTCTGGGTTATCACCGCATCGTTGAGCGCGCCCGCCAGGCGCACCAGCTTGTTGTGCTGCTGATCCAGTACCGCGATGCCCACCTCGGCCACCGCATCGAAATTGATCCACTGGGCCGTCGATACCGCGGGGCCGGTGTCGCAGAACAGCGTAAAGCGATTCCTGCCGTCCAGCTTGCTGCGGTACATCGCCTGATCCGCGTGATGCAGCAACCGGTCGATCTCCTGGGCGTCGTCGGGACAGATGCTGACCCCGATGCTGGCGCCGACACATACGCTCGCGCCGTTATCCAGAGGAATCGGCAATGCCACGGAGCGCAGGGCTTTTTCCGCCACGCTGGCGGCGGCATCGGCGTCCGCGACGTCCTCGAGGATCACGACGAATTCATCTCCGCCCGCCCGCACCACCCGGTCGTTCCTGCGCACCAGCTGCACCAGGCGCTCCGCGACGACCTTCAGAACCTGATCGCCGGCGTGGTGCCCATGCGTGTCGTTGACCGGCTTGAACTGGTCGAGGTCAATATAGAGCACCGCCAGCCGGCTTCCGCGGCGGCGCGCGCTCGCGATCGCCTGCCCGAGGTGATCCCGCAGCTGCCCCTTGCGCAGCACGCCGGTCAGGAGGTCGAACGAGGCGAGCTGTTCGAGCTTCGCTTCATGCCGCTTCATCGCGGTAACGTCGATGATCATCCACAGCACTTCGCGCTTTTCCGCGTCGAGAAGCGCGCCGCTCGAATCGACCCATATTTTTTCGCCGTCCTTGCGCACCATCTCCCACTGCCTGCGGTAGCTCGCTCCCGGGCGCAGCGCCGCGTAGGCCGAATCGCCGATGTCCTGGAACATCGCGGCGCTCGGATACAGCATGCGCGTGGACTGGCCGATCATCTCGCCGTCCTCGTAGCCGAAGATCCGGTGCATTGCCTTGTTGAGCCATACGATCTGGCGGTCGTGGACCTTCACGATCCCGACCAGATTGTTGTCGAGCATCGCCTGCTGCTCGAGCGCGAGCTGCCGCAGCTCGCCGCGGATCCGTTCGACTTCGGTCACGTCATGCAGGACCGTGCGGCTGGCGACAATGCTGCCGGCGGCGTCCCGGACCGCGGTGGCGCTCACGCTGACGCGGCGCGTGACGCCTGCCGTCGACGTCAGCTCATAAACGGCATCCCGGATGATTCCGGTCGCCTTGAAGTCCTCGAGCTGCCGCCGGAACTTCGCCTGGCCCTCCGGCGTCAGGTGATCGATAAGTCCCAGCCTGCCGACGGCCTCCTCCCGGCTTCGTCCGAGCCAGGCCAGCTCCGTGTTGTTGATCCGCAGGAATTTTCCGTCCATTCCGGACGAGTGATACCCGCACGGCGCGTTGTTGAAAAGATCCGCGGTTTCGGCGGCCAGCAGGTCGAGCTTCTCCTGGAGTTCCTTGCGCTCGGTGATATCCCGGCCGACGCTCTGGATCTCGACCAGCACACCCCTGTCGTCAAACAGGCCGCGGTTGGTGAATTTTCCCCAGCGCACCTCCTGTCCGGCCGTGACGACCCGGCTCTCGACGGTGACAACGGGGTTCTGCGGAGAGATCTTCGCAAGCTGGGCGTTCAGCTCCGCCATATCCTGCGGCGCCGGGATCGGGCGCCAGGTGCTGCCGATGATCCCCTCGGACGTCACCCCGAAGAACCGGCAAAAAGCCTCGTTGACGTACAGGATGGTTCCATCCGCGCGCAGCCGGCAGATCGTCTCGACCTGATCCTCCAGCATCGCTTTGTACCGGCGCTCACTGATCTCCGCCGATGAAGATGCATCGCGCAGCCGTCCGGCCGCATTCCGCAAGCTGCGTACGGTTCCCGAGATGATCCAGGCTCCGACGACGAGGGATACCGAGGCGATCAGCGCTTCATGGCCTGGCGCATTCCCGTCCGCCGTCGCCAATGCATGCGGCAGCGCGGGAACCCGGAGCGCAGCAATTGCCGACAGCATCGCCGCGAGCCAGCCGGGTCCGATGCCGCACGCATAAAACGCCAGTCCGATCGCCGGAAAGAAAATGAGGAAGGTGAATCCCGCCGCAGCTGGCGGCAGTGCGATACGCAGCGCGAGGGCAGCGAGAAAAAACCCGAGAGCCACCCCATAGCGCACCACGGTCGGCAGTCGCTCGCCAGCATCCGTATTCCAGGGCATTCGAGGTGTTCCCCGCTTGCACGTGCGCGGCCCGTCGGTCCGAATACCCGCCCAATGTAGTTACACGGACCCGGTGTGTCACGTTAAGTCGGGTGCGCTGCGCGCCGGCGCACCGTGCCTCGCGCTGCATCGCAGTATCCATGGTGCAGCGGACGCGCCGCGTGCCGCGGCTATGCTGCGCCGGTGCGCACGGCTACTGCCGGAAAACGCCTTCGGCGTAGGATTCCGGCGCGAAGTTCTCGAACTTCGTGTATTCGCCAAGGAAGGTCAGCTGGACTTCGCCGGTCGGGCCGTTGCGCTGCTTCGCGATGATGATGTCGGCGATGCCCTTGCGGGTCGTGTTCGGATCGTACTGTTCCTCGCGATAGATCAGCAGGATGACATCGGCATCCTGTTCGAGCGCGCCGGATTCGCGCAGGTCCGACATCACGGGCTTCTTCTCGGTGCGCTGCTCGACGCCCCGGTTCAGCTGCGACAACGCGATGACCGGGACGCTGAGCTCGCGCGCGAGCGCTTTCAGGGAACGCGATATCTCCGATATCTCGGTGGCCCTGTTCTCCTTGGTGCCGGTCACCTGCATCAGCTGCAGGTAATCGACGACGATCAGGTCCAGGCCGCCCTTCTCGCGCTTCAGGCGCCGCGCCCGTGCACGGATTTCGGTGGGCGTGAGACCCGGCGTCTCGTCGACATACAGCTTCGCGTTGGACAGCTGGTTCATCGCCGAATCGATGCGCGGCCAGTCCTCCTCCTGCAGCTTGCCCGAGCGCAGGCGGCCCTGGTTGATGCGCCCGAGCGAGGAGATCATGCGCAGCGTGAGCGCCTCGGCCGACATTTCCATGCTGAAGATCGCCGCAGATTTCCCTGAGCCGAGCGCGGCATTTTCCGCCATGTTGACCGCGAGCGTCGTCTTGCCCATCGACGGACGGCCGGCGACGATGATCAGGTCGCCGGGCTGCAGTCCGGAGGTGTATTCGTCGAGCCTGGCGAAGCCGGTCGAGATGCCGGTCATCTTGCCCTCGGCGTTGTACAGCGCGTCGATGCGATCGACGACGGCGGGCAGCACGTTCTTGACCAGCTGGAAGCCGACCTTGCCGCGGGCGCCGCGCTCCGCGATCTCGAACACCGCACGCTCGGCGTCGTCGACGATTTCCCGCGCCTCGCGCCCTTCCGTCTCCAGCGCGCTGGTGACGATCATGTTGCCGGCCGTGATCAGCTGGCGCAGCACCGAGCGTTCGCGGACGATGTCGGCATAGGCGCGGATGTTGGCCGACGTCGGCGTATCGCGGGCGAGCGATCCGAGGTACGCGAGCCCGCCGACCTGATCGAGCACGCCCTGTGATTCGAGGTGCGTCGAGATCGTCACGGCGTCGCACGGCTGGCCGCGATTGATGAGTCCCGCCGCGGCATCGAAGATCAGGCGGTGGTCCTGGCGGTAGAAGTCGTCGGCGGACACCCGGTCGGCGACCTGGTCCCACGCGGACGAGTCGAGCATCAGTCCGCCGAGCAGCGACTGCTCGGCCTCGATCGAATGCGGCGGCAGCCGCAGGCCGTCGCCGGCGAGCGAGGAACGACTACTGATGCGAGTGGCCATGGGCAAAGCCTGCGGGACGCGGCTTTGGCGGCCGCTACTCTTCGGCGACGATCGTGACCGCGAGGGTCACATCAACGTCTGTATGCAGGTGCAGCTGCACCTGGTGCTCGCCGGTCGTGCGGATCGGACCCGTCGGCATGCGCACTTCGCTGCGCGCGATCGGATGGCCCGCCTTGACCGCGGCCTCGGCGATATCCGCCGTGCCGATCGAACCGAACAGCTTGCCCTCGGTACCGGCCTTGGCCTTCAGTTCGAGCTTGAAGCTCTCGAGCGCCGCGGCGCGCTGCTGCGCCTGTTTCAGCTCCTCGGCGGCCCTGGCCTCGAGCTCGGCACGCTGGGCCTCGAACTTCTTGATGTTCGCGGCCGTCGCGAGCGTCGCCCTGCCGGTCGGCACCAGGAAATTGCGCGCGTAGCCGGACTTGACCTTGACGCGATCGCCGATCTGGCCGAGGTTCGCGACTTTCTGCAACAGAATGATTTCCATACCTTGGGTCTCGCCGTCTTAGTGCTGGTCGGTGTAGGGCAGCAAGGCCAGGAAGCGGGCGCGCCGGATGGCGAGCTGCAGCTGGCGCTGGTAATTGGCGCGGGTGCCGGTAATGCGGCTCGGGACGATCTTGCCGGTCTCGGTGATGTAGCTCTTCAGCGTCACCAGATCCTTGTAGTCGATCTGCTTGACGTCGTCGGCGGTGAAACGGCAAAACTTCTTGCGGCGGAAAAAACGTGCCATGGGTAGCTCCTGGATTCCTAGCGCATGCCCATCGGCATGTCGTCATCATCGCCATCGTCGAAGTCGTCGTGGCGGCGCGCATTCTCGTCCGGCGCACGCGCCATCGGCGAGGGCTCGGTCACGGCCTCGTCCATCCTGACGACCAGGTGACGCAGCACCGCATCGCTGAAGCGGAATGAGCCATTGAGCTCGTCCAGGATCTTCTGGTCGCATTCGATGTTCAGCAGCACGTAGTGCGCCTTGTGAACCTTGGATATCGGGAAGGTCAGCTGGCGCCGGCCCCAGTCCTCGAAGCGATGCACCTGCCCGCCACCGGCACTGATCATGCCTTTGTAGCGATCGACCATCGCCGGAACCTGCTCGCTCTGGTCCGGATGGACCAGGAGCACGATCTCATAATGCCGCATTGTAGGCTCCCTACGGTTAAAGCCTCCCGTTGCGAGCGGTGAGGCAAGGAGTAATGCCGGTCGCCCGGCGAAAAAGAGCGCGAAGAATACGCTTTGCCGGCCGGCCGGTCAACCGCGGGAGCCTGCGGCGCGCTGGCGGCGCGCCTCGAACAGGGCCACCCCGGCCGCAACCGATACGTTCAGCGATTCGATGCTCCCGGCCATCGGGATTCGCGCCAGGAAGTCGCAGCGTTCGCGGGTCAGGCGGCGCATGCCGCTGCCCTCCGCGCCCAGCACCAGCGCCAGCGGGCCCTTCAGGTCGGCCTGGTACAGGCTTTGCGGCGCGCCGCCATCGGTGCCGGCGACCCAGATGCCCCGCTCCTTGAGCTGATCGAGGGTCCGCGCGAGGTTCGTCACGCTGGCCACGGGCACGAACTCGGCCGCCCCCGCGGCGACCTTGCGCACGACGCCGTCAACGCCGGCCGACCGGTCGCGCGGGATGATCACGACATGCACGCCGGCCGCGTCCGCGGTACGCAGGCAGGCGCCGAGGTTATGCGGATCGGTGACGCCGTCGAGCACGAGCAGCAGCGGATCCTCCGCCAGGCCGTCGAGCGACGCGAACAGGGCATGTTCGTCCAGGCCCTTCAGCGGCCGGATGGCCGCCGCCGCACCCTGGTGCACGACGTCGCCGACCAGGCCCGCCAGGGCATCGTTCGAGATCGGCTGCACGCGAAGGCCGAGCGCCTCGGCGCGCCCGCGCAGAACCTGCATGCGCTCATCGTCCCGTGGTGCGGCCAGCAGCAGCTCCAGGATGCGCTCGGGCGAGCGCTCGAGCACGGCCAGGACCGCGTGCAGCCCGTAGACCCAGTGGCGCCGGTCCTCAGCCACGCCCGCCGCGCCCGGATCGCCGACTGCCGCCGCCGCCACGACCGCCGCGGCCGCTGCGCTCCGGCCGGCCGGCATGCCCGGCACCCTGGCGCGCGGCGCGCACCGTGCCGGTGCCGGTCGAGGTATCGCCGTCCAGCAGTTCGAAATCGATCTGCCGCTGCGCCAGATCGACGCGGCTCAGGCGCACACGCACGGCGTCGCCCATTTGCCATCGCCTGCCGGTGCGCTGGCCGACCAGGCCCATGCCGCCGCGGTCCAGCTCCCAGTAGTCGCCCGGAATCGCCGATATATGCACGAGGCCGTCGATCGGCATCTCCTTGAGCTGCACAAACAGCCCGAACTCGAGCGCGCTGGTGATCGTCGCGTCGAAGCTCTCGCCGACGCGCGGCTGCAGGTACAGGCAGCGAAGGTAGCTCATCACGTCACGCGCCGCATCGTCGGCGCGGCGCTCCCGCTGCGAACTCTCCTGCCCAAGGGCCTGCAGCTCTGCGGTGCTGTAGCGATGCCCAGACGTCGAGTGCGGCAGCACGGCGGCCTTGATGGCCCGGTGCACGAGGAGGTCCGGATAGCGGCGTATCGGCGAGGTGAAATGCGCATATTCGTCGAGCGCGAGGCCGAAATGACCGATATTCGTCTGCTGGTACACCGCCTGCGCCAGGGAGCGGATGACCAGTCCCTCGAGCAGGGCCCCGTCCGGCCTGGCGACGAGGCGCTCGACCAGCTGGCGGAACTCGCGCGGTGTCGGCGTTTCCGAAAAGGCCGTGCCGACCTGCAGCGCATGCAGCACCTTCTGCAATTCGGTTACGCGCTTGTCCTCCGGTTGCCCGTGCACCCGGTACAGGCTCGCCGCCTTGGCGAGCCGCAGCGCGACGGCGGCCTCGACGTTGGCGGCGATCATGCACTCCTCGATGAGCCGGTGCGCGTCGTTGCGGGTCACTGCGTAGAAACCCTCGATCCGTCCGTCGGCGCCGATGCGCGCCTTGACCTCGCCGCCGCGGAAATCCAGCGCGCCGCGCGCGTCGCGCGCGATCTTCAGCGCCTCGTACACCTCGTGCAGGCTGTCGAGCGAGCCGCGGATCGCCGGCGTCAGCGCACCGTCGGTGCTGGCCTTCGGATTCGCGCAGGTACGCCCAGGCCTGGTCGTAGGTCAGGCGCGCGTGCGAGCGGATCACCGCCTCATAGAAGCGGGTCTTGCTGAGCTTTCCATGCCTGCTCACCCGCATGTCGCAGACGAACGCGAGGCGCTCGACCCGCGGCATCAGCGAGCACAGGTGGTTCGAAAGCTGCTCGGGCAGCATCGGCAGCACGCGATCCGGGAAATACACGGAGGTCGCGCGCGCGCGCGCCTCGGTGTCGAGCTCGCTGCCAAAGCGCACGTAGTGGCTGACGTCGGCGATCGCGACGACGAGCCGCCAGCCGCCGCCGCGCGCGGGCTCCGCGTACACGGCATCGTCGAAATCCCGCGCGTCCTCGCCGTCGATCGTCACCAGCGGCAGGTCGCGCAGATCCTCGCGGTGGGCGCGGTCGGTCTCGCGCACCACGGCGCCGATGCGATCCGCGGCCTGGAGGACCTGCGGACTGAATTCCTGCGGCAAGTCGTGACGCACGATCGCAAATCGCGCCGCCAGGTCCGCGGGGCGCAGGTTGCGCAGCACCTCGACGACGCGGCCGTGCGCACGTCGCCTCGCCGAGCGGGCGCTTGGTGATCTCGACGATCACGTAGTCGTCGTCCTGGGCGCCCATCCGGTCGCGCAGCGGCAACTTCGACCGAATACCAGTGGCCCGGGATCCTCCGGGGTCACGCGGCCGTGCCCGGGCCGGTGTGCCAGATGCCGCCGATCCGCTCCGGCGCATCGCCGATGCGGCGGATCAAGCCGCGCCATGCGCCGGCCGCGGTCGTTGATGCCGACCGCGCGCACCTCGACCCGATCGTTGTGCATCAAGCGTCGGGTATCGGCGCGGGCGAGCACCAGCGGCGCGGACCCGTCCTCCGGCATGACCAGCACCTCGCCGCTCGCGCGGCCGCGCACCCGCCCGGCGACGCGCTCGGCCTCGCCGGCGGTGCGTGAAGCCGGCCGGCGACTGCAGCGCCTGGCCATCGCGCACCATCGCCGCCAGGCGCTTGGCGAGCGCGTCGCGCTGCGCATCGGTATTGAAGCCGAGGCGCTTCGCCAGGCGCGCGGCGCGACAGCGGCTCGGGCGCGTCGGCGAGATGCTTGAGCAGCAGTTCGCGGCTCGCGATCGGATCGGCGTAGCGCGACCTCTCGAGCTCGAGGTTCGGATCCTCGCCGCGCCAGTCCTTGGGGTGGGGCTGGCGGGCGTCTTTTGGTGTTGGCGGCCGGAGGAACCACGTCGTGTCATAGGTACGTATCATGGGGATCGAGCATTGATTGACAAGCCTTGGTCTGTTGCGTAGATTTCCGCGCCTCGTGTATGCGAGGTCCCATCTTGCCCAGGTGGCGGAACTGGTAGACGCGCTGGTTTCAGGTACCAGTGGAGCAATTCGTGGAGGTTCGAGTCCTCTCCTGGGCACCATAAATTCAATAGCTTAACGAATATTCCTAATCTTATAGATTAATAAAATCCGGGGCCGTGGGCCCCGGGCGCGCGTAGCCTACCAGTTCCTGGTGCGGAGGCGCACGAAAATGCGCTACCCAGTCTGCGGCGCGCATTGCCGAACGCGCCTGCATGGCGCGATCTACCAGCCCAGGATGTGCCACGCAATGCACAGCTGCGCCATGAATCCGGCCACAAACGCCAGGGTTCGGACCCAGGGAACCGCAAAAGTATAGGCCAGCACGTGCACTATGCGGCTCCAGAAATAAACCACGCAGGACTGCTCGATAGCGTGACTGTTGAGGTGCAGTGCATTGGCCACGAGCACCAGGGTCGCGAAGACCGCAAGATTTTCGATCGCATTGTAATGGGCCGCCTTCATGCGCGTGGCCCAAGCGGCCAGAGGCCGGGGGTTCTGCGGATAGCCAACCGCTTCCACGACCCCCCGCACGATGATCTCGTTGAGAATGTAGGGAATCCAGATTACGGCCGTCAGCAGTGTCACGTAGGTCAGATACAGCAACTGCGTATTCACGATTTCTCTCCGGTTTTATTGGTTGTTTCCCGCCCGTCAGAATTTCACCGGCCGTGCGTCGCCTCGTCGGACCGGACAATCGGCGCAAGATCCGTCAGCCGGGTCACATGGTAATCCGGATCTTGACCCAGCTGCTCGGCACGACCACGGATCAGCCGATAGAATTCGCCGGGACCCACGCTGGAGTCCTGCGGAGGCGGCGCCCCGGCTCCCCGCTCAATCCACGCTACCCGCAAGCCGTACCGCTTCGCCCCGGCTACGTCAAACCCGTTTGACGAGACGAAAAGTATCTCCCGCCTCGGGAGCCCCAACGCCGGCTCGACCAGCGCGTAACAGGCAGGATCCGGCTTGAACGCCCTCGCCCGATCGACGCTGATCACGTCGGCAAAGCGATCCGCGACGCCTGAGGAACTTACCAGCTCATGGAGCATGCGCGGACTGCCGTTCGACAGGATGGCCAGCCTGCAGCCTCGCAGCGACTCGAGCGCCTCCCGCGCCTCACCATAGAGATCGAGATGCGAATACGCGGCCATCAGCCGGTCGCAGATCGCGCCGGCATTTGCGATACCGGCGGTGGCGAGCGAAAACATCAGCGCGTCCCGCGTAACCACCGAGAAGTCCTCGTATGAGCGCATCAGACTGCGCAGCCAGGTATATTCGAGCTGTTTCAGGCGCCAGAGCTGGGTCACCAGTTCGCCCTTGTCGCCGCACAGTTCCGTGGCGCGGCGCCCGACGGATTGCACATCGTAGAGGGTTCCGTAGGCGTCGAAGACCAGACCGCGAATCGGCATGGATCGGGGCACTTACGCGGCGACGCGCTGAGCTGTGCCCTGCTCGAGCGCCCGCTGCAGCACCTGATCGATGGTCTCTGCCCAGACGATCTCCAGGCGCGAGCGCACGCTCTCCGGAATGTCATCGAAATCGCGGCGGTTGCGCGCCGGCAGGATCACGGTACGGATTCCGGCCCGCGCCGCGGCCACGCATTTCTCCTTGATGCCGCCGACCGGCAGAACCAGGCCGCGCAGGCTGATCTCGCCGGTCATGGCCGTGTCGGCGCGCACGCTGCGTTTTGACAGCAGGGACGCGAGCGATGCAACCATCGCCACGCCGGCGCTCGGCCCGTCCTTCGGGATCGCGCCGGCCGGTACGTGGATGTGCAGATCCGAACCGTCCAGCTGGGCCGCGATCGATTCCGAGGCGCTCCGCCTGCGACTTGACCAGCGTCACCGCCGCCTGCGCGCTTTCCTTCATCACGTCGCCGAGCTGGCCGGTCAGGATCAGCCTGCCGGAACCACTGACGCGGCTCGACTCGATGAACAGGATATCGCCGCCCGCCGGCGTCCAGGCAAGGCCGGTTGCCACCCCAGGCACGCTCGCGCGCATCGCAAGTTCGTTCTCGAAGCGCGCGCCGCCGAGGATCGCGGCCGACATCGCCGACGATCGATCACGACCTCCGCGCTGCGCCCCGAGGCCATGGCGACCGCGGTGCTTCGCAGCAGCGCACCGATCTGCCGCTCGAGATTCCTGACGCCCGCCTCGCGCGTGTAGTCCGCGATCACGGCCTGCAGGGCCGCGTCGGTGATCGTGCATTGCGCGGCCGACAGCCCGGTCGCCTGCAGCTGCCGCGGCAGCAGGTGGCGGCGCGCGATCTGCAGCTTCTCCTCTTCCGTGTAGCCGGTCAGCTCGATGATTTCCATGCGATCGCGCAACGGTGCCGGAATCATGTCCAGCACATTCGCGGTGCCGATGAACAGCACCTTGGACAGATCGAACGGCACATCCAGGTAATTGTCCCGGAAGGTGTTGTTCTGTTCCGGGTCGAGCACTTCGAGCAGGGCGGAAAACGGATCGCCCTGGTAACTCGCCGACAGCTTGTCCACCTCATCGAGCATCAGCACCGGATTGCGGCGCCCGGCCTTGCGGATCGCCTGCACGATGTTGCCGGGCAACGCGCCGACATAGGTGCGCCGGTGGCCGCGGATCTCCGCCTCATCGTGCACGCCGCCCAGGCTCACGCGCCGGAACTGCAGGCCAAGGGCCCGGGCGATGCTCTGGCCGAGCGAGGTCTTGCCGACGCCCGGCGGACCGACGAAGCACAGGATCGGGCTGCGGCCCTGCGGGATTGAGCTTGCGGACCGCGAGGAACTCGAGGATGCGCCGCTTGACCTTGTCGAGCCCGTAGTGATCCTCGTCCAGGATCGCCCGCGCGCGCTCGATGTCGAGCTGTTCCGGATCGAGTCTTCGACCACGGCATGGCGATCAGCCAATCCAGGTAGTTGCGCGTCATCGAGTACTCGGCGGCGCCGTCGCGGCATGCGCTCCAGGCGCGCCAGCTCGCGCCGGCCTGTTCCTCCGCCTCCGCCGGCATGCCGGCCTTCGTCGATGGCCTTCTTCAGTTCCTCCAATCGCAGCCGATGACCATCGGTCTTCACCGAGTTCTTTTTGAATTTGATGCAACCGCTCGCGCAGGACCGCTTCCTTCTGCCGCCCGTCGAACGCCTCGCGCGTGCGCTCGTCGATCTGACGCGACACCTTCAGCACTTCGATGCGCCGATTGAGCAGTGTCAGCACTCGGTCGAGCCGGGTCTTCAGGTCGAAGGTCGCCAGGATCTCCTGCTTCTCCGCGGTCTTCAAGTCCATGAAGCTCGCGACGATGTCGGCCAGCGCCGGAATCGACTTCGATGGCGCGAATCGCGTTCGCGAGCTCCGCGGGCGCCTGCGGCAGCAATTGCAGCGCTTCCATGGCCTTCTCGCGCAAATTGATGCCGCGCGCCTCGATCTCGTTATCGAGGACGGCGGCCTCGCTTGTGCAACTCGATGCGCGCGACCAGGAAGGGATCGTGGCTGACGAAGTCCAGCACGGTGAATCGCTCCTCGCCTTGGCAGATCAGGTGATGCGTGCCGTCGCCGGCCGTGATGAAGCGGACGATCGACGCGGCCGTGCCCACTCGGTACAGGCCCTCGGCACGCCGGCTCCTCGACGGAGGCGTCCTTCTGCAGCAGCAGGCCGACACGTCGTTGCGTGCGCACCGCCTCTTGCGCGCGGCCGCGAGCGCATGCTCGCCAAGATCGCAATCGGCAGCACCACGCCCGGAAACAATACCATATTGCGCACCGGCAGGATGATCAGCACATCCTCCGCGGCGACGGTTGGGTTTTCGCTGTGAGCTGGTATTCATAGGGCTCGACCCCGTGAGCCGCAGGTACAAACAGCCATGCTCCAAGCGATGGTCGACGCAGCGCATAGCGTCCGGGCGGCAGATCGATGCGCCGCCGCATCCGGCCATAGGGAATTTCCAGGCGCACCAGCTTCATGCCCGCTGGCAGCGAGGGTGGCGCCACCAGGGTCTCGATCTGCAGCCCGGCTGGCGTGATCTGAACCGCGACGTCCTCGGCACGGGCGCCGGGAAGCGCGACGACCACCTGCAACTCGGCATCACAGGAGAAAATATCGGCCGGCGGCTCCCAGGCCGGGACCCCGGAGGTGCGCGAGGGGCCGGCCAGCAGTTCGAAAAACTGGCGATGCCGGCGTTCGGCCTGGTCCAGCAGGGCGCAGGCCTCGGCCCACATCCACGAGTCCTTGCGATAAATGCTCATATGCCCAGAATGGAGCCGGTCGCCGTGAATTCAATGTCGCCCGCAGGCCCCGGATGCCCGCTACAGGGCCAGCCAGTAAACCGTCTGCTGCGGATCAGCGGGATCCTGGCTCGCGACCATGCCCAGACGCCTGGCAAGTGCGCGCATGCCGGCGTTGTCCCAGAAGGCGACCGAGTACAGGCGTTTGACGCCGCCGCGGCGCGCCGATTCGATCAGGTGCTTCATCAGCAGCGTCCCCAATCCGCGGCGCTGCCATTCATCGGCGACCGTCACGGCGAATTCCCTGTCCTCCGGCACCGGGCCCGGCGCGCAACGGCTGACGCCGATTTCCGTTTCCTGGCCCCCGGTGTGGGTCGTCGCGACAAACGCCATGGACAGCTTGCCGTCGACGTTGCACAAATGCGCCACCTCGGCCGCAGAGAGCTCCTTTACGCCCCCCATGAAGCGAAAGTGCTTGGACCGGGCGGACAGCCGGCGAATGAATTCCGTCTCGATCGCGATGTCGGTGATGCGCATGGGCCGGATGGTCACGACCTCTCCGGCAATGGTGAATTGGGGTTCGGAATGCACGGCGCCCATTCTACCGCGCATAGATACATCCCCGTATTGTTCGTGGCCCGGCAGGAGCGTAGTGATCATCAGGTGAGCACAGCCACCCCGACCGAATCCACCGGCGCGCAGTGTCGACTGGCGATGGTGCAGCGCCAGATCGAGAGCCGCGGCGTGCGCGACCCGCGGGTGCTGGCGGCGCTCGGCCGCGTGCGACGCGAGGAGTTCCTGCCCGCGGACCTGCGTCCATTCGCCTATGACGACAGGCCGCTGCCGATCGACCAGCACCAGACCATTTCGCAGCCCTTTATCGTTGCACTGATGAGTGAAGCGCTGCAATTGCGGGGTGGCGAGCGCGTGCTCGAGATCGGCACCGGTTCGGGCTACGCGGCGGCGGTGCTCGCGCTCCTGGCGGCAGAGGTGTACACGGTTGAGCGGCACGGTGAGCTCGCGACGCATGCCGCCCAGGTCCTGGCCGCCCAGGGGTACGCTAACGTCCATGTCCTGCACGGTGACGGCACGCGGGGATGGCCCGAGCACGCCCCGTATGATGCCATCGCCGTCACCGCCGGAAGTCCGCGGGTGCCGGAGTCGCTGAAGTCACAATTGAGGATTGGCGGTCGCCTCGTCATTCCGGTGGGCCGGGCCCCTCACGTCCAGCAGCTGTTGCGGGTCATTCGCGTGTCCGAGCGGGAATATCGCAGCGAGGTCCTCGCCGATGTCCGCTTTGTCCCCCTGGTCGGCAGCGAAGGCTGGGCCGCGGACCCGGCCGCGACTAGGTAGTTCACCGCATTTCCCCGCGACCGCACGGCGCCCACACTGCTCGTGTCATCGGTCCCTGTAGCAGGAGGCAATATGAAGAATCGGGTCGAAGCGGTGCCGGGACAGTGGTATCGGGACCGCGCATCGGGGGACACCTTGCAGGTCGTCAGCATCGACGAGGATGACCGCTCGCTGGAGGTCCAGTACAAGGACGGGGACGTCGACCAGATGTCGCTGGACGAATGGGCGGTGTCGGGCCTGAGCGCCTGCGATCAGCCCGAGGACTGGGTCGGGCCGTATGATGACCTCGAGTCCGACGACATCGGGATGCCGGAGGCCACCGCGGACCGGCATGCGGCCGAAGTCCCGATGGAGCGCGCGCTGCTCGAGATCGAGGAGCAGCGGACGACCTCGATCAATGACGGCAACGACTGAATCAGGGACCGTCGAGACGGAATGGCAGTTCAGCGCACGCGACCTGCAGTCGGTCCGTGAATATCTGCGTGGACGCGCCCGGATTGCCGGCTTCCGGCTGGTCCGTCGCGGGTTCATCGACCTGACCGACGGCTACCTGGATACGGGCGATGCACGTATTGCCCGCGCCGGCTACGCGCTGCGCCTCAGGGCCCAGGATTCGACGTGCGAAGCGACGCTGAAGGGACTGCAACACGGCGATGCGGGTCCGAGCAGCCGGCGCGAGATCTCCCAGCCGTTCGAGCCCGGCGGCGAGGCCGGCCCCGATGCTGCGCGGGGGCCGGTCGTGGACCGGGTCCGAGCCGTCATAGGCCACGAGCCCCTGCAGATGCTGTTCGTCGCACGCACGCGCCGCGAGGTATATCGGGTTCTTGACCGCGACGTCGACGCGGCGGAGATCGACCTCGATGCGACCGAGATCCGCGGCGGCGGACTTCGCCCTGCCCGTCATCTGCAACGTGTCGAAGTCGAGCTGCGCAATGGGCAACGCGAATCCCTCGAACCCCTGGTGCGGCGGTTGTGCCAGCACACCGTGCTCGAGCCGGCGGCTGCCAGCAAGTACGAGGTGGGCATGAATGCCGCTGGCCGCACCCTGCCCGCGCCGCCCAGGCCCGGTGCGCTGGCGATCCGTCCGACCGAAGCGGCCCCGGCCGCCGGCGGAAAATTGCTGCGCCGGCAGCTCGACGCGTGGCGCCACCTGGAGCCCTCGGTCCGCCTCGCCGACGATACCGGTGCACTGCATCGGCTGCGCGTGACCGGGCGCCGGATGACCGGGATCCTGCGATTGCTCGAGGCGACACCGGTCGGCGAGGCGCGTGGTCTGCGCCGGCACCTGCAGGAGCTGTTGAGGCAAACGAGCGCGGCCCGCGACCTGGACGTCCGGATCGCTGAATTCGTCGCCGCAAACCGGCGCACCCGGAATCAGTCGCTGCAGGGGCTCGCGGACGAGCTGGGCCGCCGACGCGCGCGCGAGCAGCTCAGGCTGCTGCGCCTGCTGGACTCGCCCCGCACGGCCCGGCTGTTCACGGCGCTCGACAGGCTTTGCACGCGGGGCGCACGCGATCATGGCCGGCGCCCGGTGGCGCAGGTTGCGCCGCAGCTGGTTCTGGATCGGCATCGCAAGCTGCAGAAAATCGCGGCGCGCGTGCTGCGAAAACCGGACGCCGTTCGCTGCCACGCGCTGCGCCTCGAAACCAAGAACCTGCGTTACGTCGTCGACATGCTCAGAGGGGTGTATGGAGCGCCGATGAACCGGTACCTGCGACGCCTGCAACAGCTGCAGACGCTGCTCGGCCGGATCAATGACGCGCATCAGGCCATCGGGTTCCTGGAAATGCAGGGCCGGCGCCGCCGCCGGGACCTGTCGCCGGCGGACTTCGTTGCCATGGACAACATGAAGCGCCGGCAAACCCGGCGGCTGGCCCGATGCCTTGGGGAACTTCCGCAGGCCTGGCGCCGAGCCAGCGCAAAACGGTGGCGCCAGCTGTGCAGGAGCCTGCGCAGGACCGCCTGATTTGTGTCACCGTGCCTGCCTCGGGGAATCCGCTTGCAGGCCACATCAGGAGCGCAGTATTGGACAAACACATTGCCCGGATAAGCGACCAGATCCGCGCGCTCGAATCAGAGCTCGAACTCGCGTTTGCCAGGCGCCGCATGGAGCTCGCCTACGACGTCCGCAATCGCGTGGTGCATTTCGAGGAGCAGGTACTGGTGCGGCACCGCGAGTTGAGGACGCGCCTCTCGAGCTACATCCTCGCGGCGCGTCCGCTGATGCTGGTCACGGCGCCGCTGATCTATTCACTGATCATTCCGTTTGCGCTCCTTGACCTGTTCGTGACCGTCTACCAGCGCGTGTGCTTTCCGGTGTATGGCGTTCCGGTCATCCTTCGCGCCGACTACATGATCTTCGACCGCGGGCACCTCGCCTACCTGAACGCGATCGAGAAGCTCAACTGCGCGTATTGCTCCTACGCCAACGGGGTGATCGCCTATGTGCGCGAGGTCGGCTCCAGGACCGAGCAGTACTGGTGCCCGATCAAGCACGCCCGGCGGATCCTCGGCGCACACGCCCGCTACCCCGGCTTCACCGACTTCGGGGATGCCGAGGCCTACCGGCGCGAGCTGCCGGAGCTGCGCGAGAGCCTCGGCAAGGAGCCGGGCGGCGAACCCTGAGGACAGCGCCTGAAACGACACCGCGGCGAAGCGCTGCGGCATCGCCCGCAACTGAGCTAGACTCGTTCCCTCCATCGTGGAAATTCACGCCGAAATCCTCCGGAACGTCGCCTGGCGGCAGCATGCGCCGGGCTGGCGGGACCTCGCCGCCGCGGTGCTCGTGCTGACGGTACTCGTTCTGATCGGCATGGGCGCCGGGCAGATGGCCGCTCCGATCCAGAGCGCGCAGCAGTCGCGGATCTCGCTGGACCCGGCCGCGCTGCCGTTCTATGCGCTGCGCACGACGATGCGCATGCTGGTGGCGATGGGCGCCTCGCTGCTGTTCACGTTCACGTATGCCACGCTCGCGGCCAAGAGCCGGAGGGCCGAGAGCGTGCTGATCCCGCTGCTCGACGTGCTGCAGTCCGTGCCGATCCTCGGGTACCTGTCCTTCACGGTCGTGTTCTTCGTGGCCCTGTTCCCGCACAGCATGCTGGGCCCCGAACTTGCCGCGATCTTCGCGATCTTCACCAGCCAGGCCTGGAACATGGCGTTCAGCTTCTACCAGGCGCTGAAAACCGTTCCGCATGATCTGGACGAAGCGAGCCGCAGTTTTCGGTCCTCCGGCTGGCAGCGGTTCTGGCGCCTCGAGGTGCCGTTCGCGACGCCGGGCCTGGTCTGGAACATGATGATGTCGATGTCCGGCGGCTGGTTCTTCGTCGTGGCCTCCGAAGCGATCTCGGTCGGGGACATCCGCTACACGCTGCCGGGCGTGGGCTCGTATGTCGCCCGCGCGATCCAGGACCGCAACCTCGCCGCCGTGGGCTGGGCGATCGCCGCGATGACGATCGTGATCCTGATCTACGATCAGCTGCTGTTCCGTCCGCTGGTGACCTGGGCCGACAAGTTCCGCTTCGAGCAGTCCGCGGCGCAGGTCGTGCCGCGCAGCTGGGTGCTCGGCCTGTTCCGGCGCAGCGGGCTCGTGCAAACCGTCGTCCGTCCGCTCGGTGCGGCGCTGCAGATTGCCGCGCGTGCGCGCCTGACGCTGCCCGCGGCAATGCACCGGCTGCGGCGCTGGTCCCCGCCGCGCCGGCTCGCCGATATCGCATGGGCTGGCGCATGCGCGGCTGCGATTGCATGGGGCCTGTGGACGCTGCTGCATTACGTGCACAGCGCCTTGTCGTGGACCGATGTCCTCGACGCTTCGCGCAACGGTGCGCTGACGCTGCTGCGGGTTTCGATCCTGATCGTTCTCGCGACGCTCGTATGGGTGCCGATCGGGGTGGCCGTGGGGCTGCGGCCGGGCCTCGCCGCGGCGGTCCAGCCCGTAGCGCAGTTCCTGGCGGCATTTCCGGCGAACCTGCTGTTTCCGGTCGCGGTGTTCCTGATCCTGCGCTTTGACCTGGCGCCCCGGATCTGGCTCAGTCCGCTGATGATCCTCGGGACGCAGTGGTACATCCTGTTCAACGTCATCGCCGGCGCATCGGCGTTTCCCAGTGACTTTCGCGAAGCCGCCGCGAGCTTTCGCCTGCGCCCCTGGCACTGGTGGCGCAACGTGATGCTGCCCGGCATCTTTCCGTATTACGTCACCGGCGCCATCACGGCCTCGGGCGGCGCGTGGAACGCCAGCATCGTCTCCGAGGCGGTCAATTGGGGCCCGACCAGGCTCGACGGCTCCGGCCTCGGCGCCTACATTGCACGGATGACGGAGGCGGGGGATTTCCCGCGCATTGCCCTCGGCATTGCCGTGATGTCGATCCTCGTCATCGCCATGAACCGGATGCTGTGGCGGCCGCTCTACGCGTTCGCCGAACTGCGCACACGTCTGGACTAGGAAGCACAAGTGCCATCACCACCCGACAATCCGATCCTTGAATTCCGCAAGGTCTGCAAGAGCTTCGCGAAGCCCTCCGGGGAGCCGCTCGCGGTGCTGTCCGACATCGACGTGGCGCTGCACGGCGGAGAGATCCTCGGCCTGCTCGGTCGCTCGGGATCGGGGAAATCGACGCTGCTGCGCATCGCCGCGGGGCTGATAAAGGCAACATCCGGGGATGTCGTGTACCGGGGCTCGCCGCTCGAAGGTCCTTCCGAGGGCATCGCCGTCGTGTTCCAGACCTTCGCGCTTTATCCATGGCTGACCGTCGTCCAGAATGTCGAGGCGGGACTCGATGCGCTGCGCCTGACGCGCGCCGAGTCCCGCCGCCGCGCGCTGGCGGCGATCGACCTGATCGGGCTGGCCGGATTCCAGTCCGCCTATCCACGCGAGCTCTCCGGCGGCATGCGCCAGCGCGTCGGCTTCGCGCGCGCGATCGTTGCCGACCCGACCGTGCTGCTGATGGACGAACCGTTCTCGGCGCTCGACGTGCTGACGGCCGAGACATTGCGCACCGATTTCCTCGACCTGTGGACCGGGCACCAGCTGGCGACGAAATCCGTGCTGATGGTCACGCACAACATCGAGGAGGCGGTGCTGATGTGCGACCGCATCCTGATCCTGTCGTCGGGTCCCGGGCGCATAGCAGCCGAGATCCGGGTCCCGTTCGAACATCCACGCGACCGGCTGGACGCGGAATTTCACAAGATCGTCGACGAGATCTACTCGATCCTGACGTCGCGCACGCTGGAATCGCTGCGCGCGCACGTCCGGCTGCCCGGCGCGCTGGCCCAGTCGCTGCCGCCCGTGTCCGTCAACCGCATCAGCGGCCTGCTGGAAACGCTGTCGAGCGCACCGTACCTGGGGCGCGCCGAGCTCGCCGACCTCGCGCGTGCGCTCGGCCTGCAGGTCGATAGCCTGTTCCCGATCGCCGAGGTCCTGCACATCCTGGAATTTGCCGAGCTCAGCGACGGCGCACTGCGATTGACCGCCGCCGGCGGCGTCTACGCGAAGGGCGATACGGACCAGCGCCAGCGCCTGTTCCGCGAGCACCTGCTGCGCTTCGTGCCACTGGTCGCGCACATACACCGCATCCTCGAGGAGCGCGAGGATCACCAGGCACCGTACCTGAGGTTCGAAGCCGAACTCGAGGACCACCTGCCCCGGCGCGAGGCGGAGCGCACCCTGCGCGCCGTCATCGGCTGGGGGCGCTACGCCGGCTTGTATGCGTACGAGCACGGCGCGAGGCGTTTCACGGCCGCCGGTCAGGATTCAGGAGCGGTTCTATAGTTTTTAATTAATTTAAACAATGCATTACGAAATATAATTATAGTATTTTATATATATCGACGGCAGTCGGGAGCACCGCTTCGCTGCATTGCGTGCGCGCAGTGGGGCAAGTGGCGTATCGTTACTAGTGAGAATCATTATAAAGGGGAGACTGCAAGATGGCCGCAAGTGATCCGCCGAGCTCCGGTTCATTGCTGGACCGGGCCCATACCCTCGCACCACCCGGCTACAACCGCTTTTTGATCCCGCCGGCTGCGCTTGCCGTGCATCTGTCCATCGGCCAGGTATACGCGTTCTCAACCTACAACCTGCCGCTCAGCCGCCTGATCGGCCTGACGCAATCGGCTCCTGATGACTGGAAGCTGACCCAGATCGGCTGGATCTTCTCGATTGCGATCGCGTTCCTCGGCGGTTCGGCGGCGGTGTTCGGGCGCTGGGTCGAGACGGTGGGCCCGCGCAAGTCGATGTTCGTGGCGGCGATGTGCTTCGGCGGCGGCTTTCTGGTCTCGGCCGTGGGCATTCACCTGCACCTGCTGTGGCTCGTGTACCTGGGATATGGTGCGCTCGGAGGCTGCGGGCTCGGCATTGGCTACATCTCGCCGGTGTCAACGCTGATCAAGTGGTTTCCGGACCGACCCGGCATGGCGACGGGCATGGCCATCATGGGATTTGGCGGCGGGGCGCTGATCGCGGCGCCGTTGTCGCTGCTGCTGATGGAGCATTTCAAGGCCGCCGACTCGAACGGCGTCGTCGGCGCATTCGTCGCGATGGGCGTCATTTACACGGCGTTCATGATGATCGGCGCGCTCGTCGTCAAGGTTCCGCGCGAGGGCTGGATGCCGGAGGGCTGGGTACCGTCGAAGCACCCGAAAAAACTCGTCACGGACCAGCATGTCCTGGTCGACAAGGCCTGGGGCACGCCGCAGTTCTGGATGCTGTGGGGAATCCTGTGCATGAACGTCACGGCGGGCATCGGCGTGCTCGGTCAGGCCTCGCCGATGATCCAGGAGATGTTCACGGGCCGCGTCTCGCCGGCCGCCGCCGCGGGCTTCGTCGGCCTGCTGAGCCTGTTCAACATGGGCGGCCGCTTCTTCTGGGCGTCGCTGTCCGATCGCATCGGTCGGCGCAATACCTATTTCATATTCTTCCTGCTGGGCATCGCCCTGTACGCCGCGGTGCCGACCACCGGGAAGATGGGGTCGGTGCCGCTGTTCGTCGCCGCATTTGTGATCATCCTGTCGATGTACGGCGGAGGATTCGCCACCATTCCGGCCTACCTTCGCGACCTGTTCGGAACCAGACAGGTGGGCGCGATCCATGGGCGCCTGCTGACCGCGTGGGCGGTGGCCGGCGTACTGGGACCCGTACTCGTCAACTACATCCGCCAGTATCAGATCGACAGCGGCGTTCCGAAGGCGCAGGCCTATTCGGTGACGATGTACATCATGTGCGGGCTGCTGCTGATAGGGTTCCTGTGCAATCTCGCCGTGCACGAAGTCCACGCGCGCTTCTACGACCGCGCGCCGGGAGAGACCTGATGAAGATACGCCTGTTCGTGCTGTGGATGATCGTGGGCATACCCCTGGCCTGGGGAATCTCGAAGACGTTGCAGAACGTCGTCAAGCTGTTCCAGTGAGGTGACGACTAGCCGAACGGATGGCGCCGCATGATCGTCTGTTCGCGATCCGGTCCGGTCGAGACGATCGTGATCGGCACGCCGACCAGGCCCTGCAGCCGGTCGAGATAGGTCCTGGCCTTTGGCGGCAGGTCCCGATCGGCCGTGATGCCGACCGTGCTCGCTTTCCAGCCCGGCAACTCCTCGTACACGGCCTCGCAGGCACTGAACTGTCCGGGGATCAGCGGCGGGGCATCAACGACCCTGCCGTCGATCCGGTAGCCGACGCAGATGCGGATCGTATCCAGCCCATCGAGCACATCGAGCTTCGTCACGCACAGCGCCGAACAGCTGGTGTGCATCACCGAGCGCCGCAGTGCGACGGCATCGAACCAGCCGCAGCGCCGGCGCCGGCCCGGTGACCGATCCGAACTCCTGGCCGACGCGCGACAGGTGCTCGCCGTAGGCGTCGAACAGCTCGGTCGGAAATGGCCCCGCGCCGACGCGCGTCGTGTAGGCCTTGACGATGCCGAGCACCTCATGCAGGCGACGCGGGCCGATGCCGGTTCCGGCCGCCGCGCCGCCCGCGGTGGTATTCGAGGAGGTCACGAACGGATAGGTGCCGAGATCGACGTCGAGCATCGCGCCCTGGGCGCCTTCGAACAGCACGTTGCGCCCTGCGACGCTCAGCGCCTCCAGGATGCCGGTCACGTCGGCACCAGCGGCTTGAGCCGCTCGCCGAGCGCCAGCTTCGTCTCGAGCGTGGGCTGGAAATCGACCGGCGTCTGCGTGAAATACGCTGCAGCACGAAGTTGTGGAAGTCGAGCACCTCGCCCAGCCTGGCCGCGAAGCGCTCGCGCTGGAACAGGTCGGCGACGCGCAGCGCGCGCCGCGCCACCTTGTCCTCGTAGGCCGGACCGATGCCGCGGCCCGTGGTGCCGATCGCATTGACGCCCCTGCGCCATCTCGCGGGCGCGATCGAGCGCGATGTGCGAGGCGATGATCAGCGGGCACGATCGGGACTGATGCGCAGGCGATCGAGCACCGGCACGCCCTGCCCGATCAGCATCTCGGCTTCCCGGAACAGCGCCTCGAGCGACAGCACCACGCCGTTGCCGATGAGGCATTGCACGCCCGCGCGCAGGATGCCCGACGGAATCAGCGACAGCACGGTCTTGCGGCCGCTGATCACCAGCGTGTGGCCGGCGTTGTGGCCGCCCTGGAAGCGGGCCACCGCCTGCGCCGCTCGGTCAGCAGGTCGACGATCTTGCCCTTGCCCTCGTCGCCCCACTGCATGCCGATGACGACGACGTTCTTACCCATTGCGCGCCACCCACAGCAGTGCCAGACCCGCGATCACGCTGACCAGGCCGCCCAGCCGCAGCTGGGCGGCCTCGGCTTGCGCCAGTTTCTCCATCAGGCGCTTCGCCATCGCCGGGTTGAAGAACGGCAATAATCCCTCGAGCACCAGGTACAGGGCAAAGGAGCCCGCCAGATACCGCGCCAGTTCATTCCAGCCGATGGACATGATCGGGGTCTGTACCGCTATTTCTGCGGCTGCGACTTGTTGAAATACTTGAAATACGCGCTGTCCGGCGCGATCACAAGCAGATCCCCCTGCGTGCCTACCGCCTCGCGGTACGACTGCATGCTGCGGTAGAAGCTGTAGAACTCCGCGTTCCTCGAATACGACCGCGCGTAGATCTCGCTGGCGGCCGCATCGCCTTCGCCGCGGATCTGGCCGGCCTGGCGCTTGGCGTCGGCCAGGATCTCGGTCTGTTGCTTGTTCGCCTCGGCGCGCGTGCGCTCGGAGGTTTCGATGCCCTCGGCGCGCAGCTTCGCGGCCTGCGCCTTGAACGTTGCCCGCATCCGGTCGAACACGGAATCGCGGACCTGCTGCGGCAGATCGATCTTGGTGATGCGCACGTCGACGAGCTGCACGCCCAGCTGTTCGGCCGCGGGACGCGCATTCTTCATCATCGCGTCGGTGAACTCGGCGCGTTCCGCCGTGATCACCTGTTGCAGCGTGCGCTGCGTGACGACGCTCTTGATGCTGTCCTTGATCGTCTCGCCGAGCCGCGCGTTCGCGACATCCTCGGCGCCGCCGGTCGATTCGTAGAACTTGCGCAGGTTGTCGATGCGCCACTTGACATAGAAGTCCACGTTCAGCTGTTCCTGTTCGCGCGTCAGGAAGCGCTCGGAGGGATACAGCTGCGTGATGATGCGCTTGTCGAAGCGGCGCACGTCGTTGACCAGCGGAATCCGGAAATGCAGCCCCGGCTGGTAGTCAGCCGCGACGATTTCGCCGCCCGTCGACTTGATGGCGAGCTGGCCCTCGCTGACCGTGAATACGCTGGCGCGGCCGACCAGGATCAGCACCACTACCGCAACCAGCAGATAGAGGATCCGGTTCTGCATCAGCGCACTCCCCGCGCCCGCGCCGGATCCTCGGGCTGCGCGGCCGGCGCCTCCGGCGTGCGCGCCGGCGCGACCGTCATCGTGTCGTTCGGCAGCGTAACCGATTGCGGCGAGGTCGATATCAGCTTGTCGAGCGGCAGGTAGACCATGCTGTTGCCGCCCTTGGTGTCCATGACCACCTTGCGCGAATTCCTGTAGACGTTTTCCATCGTCTCGATGTACATGCGCTCACGGGTCACCGCGGGCGCGTGCTCGTACTGCGTCAGTACCTGGTCGAAGCGCGACGTATCGCCCTGCGCGAGTGCGATGACCTGAAGCTTGTACGCCGCCGCGTCCTGCAATTCCTTGGCGGCGGCACCGCGGGCGCGCGGCAGTACGTCGTTGCGATACAGTTCCGCCTCCTGCTGGTAACGCTGCCGGTCCTTGTCGGCCTTGATCGCGTCGCGCTGCGCATCCTGGACCGCCTCCGGCACGTTCACGTCCGTCAGGTTGACGCTGAGGATGCGGATCCCCATGTCGTAATTGTCCAGCGTACGCTGCAGCAGCATTCTCGCGCGGTCGGTGATGGACGGGTCAAAGGCCAGCGCCTTGTCGAGCGAGGCCTGTCCGATCGCCTCGCGCATCGCGCTCTCGCTGACCTGGGTCAGCGTCTCCTCGACGTCACGGACCTTGAACAGCAGCTTCAGCGGATCGGGCTGCGTGTACTGCACCGCCGACTTCACTTCGACGAGATTGGTGTCCGCCGTGAGCATGCTGGCGTCGTCGGTCACGCTGTACTGGCGCGAGACATTGACAATGATCTTGCGCTCGATCGGCCACGGCAGATGCCAGTTGTACCCGGGGCCCGTCGTCTGCACGTACTGGCCGAAGCGCAGGATCACCGCGCGCTCCTGGGCATCGACCCGTAGACACCGCTGCCGACCCAGACCGACACCAGCAGGACCAGCGCGCCGCTCACGCCCATGCCGAAGCCCGGGGTGCCGGTGCTGCCGCCCGTGCCGCCGCCGCCGCGGCCGAACAGTCCGGCCAGGCGCTTCTGCATGTTGCGCAGCACTTCGTCCAGGTCGTTCTGCGGCTGCTGCGGGCGGTTCCACGGATTGCGCTTTTCGCCGCCAGATTCGTTCCAAGCCATGAGTTAAGCCTAATGTGGTTTGCAGTCGTGTTTGAACACTGTCCGAGGAGCCGGGCATTCTAGGCAGCCGCGCCGCGCCTAACAAGCTCAATGCACTCCGGCAGCACCCGTACGCCCGGGCTGCCGGCGAGCTTCGCGATTTCCGCGTCGTCGAGCTCCACGTCGAGCTCCCAGCTGCCATCGTCGCGCTGGCGCTCCTCGCGCACGGCATTGTGCGATACAGCAGCGAACGGACGGCGCCGGCCCGCAGCTCCACGTGCAGCGTGCGCCTGACCTGATTGGGACGCACGGCACGGGCGATCGCCGCGCGCAGCTCGGCGAGGCCGGCATCCGCTAGCCGCCGAAATCCACGCCTGCGCCGGCAGGCCGTCGGCACCATCCAGCACGCGCGGCGCGCTCGCTCAAGCAGGTCGATCTTGTTGAAGACCAGCAGCTCGCGGCAGCTCGCCGGCGCCGATGCCGCGCAGCACGCTGCGCACCTGATCGATGCGCTCGTTGCGCTGCGGATCGCTCGCATCCACGACGTGCAGCAGCAGGTCCGCCTCGCGCGCCTCCTGCAGCGTCGAGCGGAACGCCGCCACCAGCTCGTGCGGCAGCTCGCGCATGAAACCGACCGTGTCGGCCAGCACCACCTCGCCGACGCCTCTCGAGCTGCAGCCGCCGCACCGTCGGATCCAGCGTCGCGAACAGCTGGTCGGCGACGTAGGTCGCCGCGCCGGTCAGCGCATTGAACAGCGTCGACTTGCCGGCATTGGTGTAGCCGACCAGCGCGACCGTCGGCACCGGCACCTCGCGCGCGCACGTGCCGGCCGGTCTCGCGCTGCTGCGCGAGCTTCTCGAGGCGGCGCGCAGCGTGCGTATCCGCTTGGCGATCAGTCGCCGGTCGGTCTCGAGCTGCGTCTCGCCGGGACCGCGCAGACCGATGCCGCCCTTCTGGCGCTCGAGGTGGGTCCAGCCGCGCACCAGGCGGGTCGACAGATGCGTCAGCTGCGCGAGCTCGACCTGCAGCTTGCCCTCGAAGCTGCGTGCGCGCTGCGCGAAGATGTCGAGAATCAGTCCGTTGCGATCGAGCACTCGACGACTTGTGAGCTTCTCGAGATTGCGCTCCTGGCTCGGGCTCAAGGTCTGGTCGACCAGCATCGAGTTCCGCATCGTGTGCCTCGGCCGCGCTGGCGAATCTCCTCGGCCTTGCCCGACCCGACGAAATACTTCGGATCGGGCCGCGCCCGGTAGGCCGACATGAGGCAACCGCCTGGGTACCGGCCGAGGCCGCCAGCGCCTGGAACTCTGCGGTATCGGCCGGATCGACCGGGTGACCGATGCCGACCCGATACCAGAACGGCGCGCTCGCCGCCCCGTGGACGCTCAAACAACGGGGACGCGCCGCACGCTCACTCGACGACGGCCGACTCCGTAACCTCGCCGTCCTCATCGGTCGGCAGGCGCACGTTGCGTGCCGGCACGACGGTCGAAATCGCGTGCTTGTAGACCATCTGGCTGACGCTGTTTCGCAGCAGCACGACGAACTGGTCGAAGGAATCGATCTGGCCCTGCAGCTTGATGCCGTTGACCAGATAGATGGAAACCGGCACCCGCTCTTTGCGCAGGGCGTTCAAAAATGGATCCTGGAGAGACTGGCCACGGGCCATGGGTGAACTCCTTATTTTTAGTGTCACTGATCTGCATACGCCGCATCGCCGCGGCAAGCGGACTGCATGGGGGAATGCTAGCACAGCGGACATGCCCGCGTTATACGCTTGCATGACTCGGCAAACACACCCCCGGAAAGCGCCTCGAGCACTGCTTGCGCGTACTGCGGGCGTGCGGTGTCGAACCATTGGGCCTGCGGTCGCTGGCGCAGCCAGGTCAGCTGGCGCTTGGCCAGTTGCCGCGTTGCGATAACCGCTTTTTCCGTCGCTTGCTCCAGGCTGCTCGCTCCTGCCAAATGTTCCCACACCTGTCGATATCCGACAGCGCGCATCGACGGATGTTCCCGCGTCAGGTCGCCGCGGCCGTAAAATGTGCGCACCTCGTCGAGAAATCCCGCCGCCATCATCGCCTCGAACCGCGCCGCGATGCGCGTGTGCAGCAGGCTGCGCGGCGCCGGGGCCAGCGCCAGTTCGACCGCGTCCACGGCCCGCATCGCCGGTCGTCGCGCCTGCTGCAGGCGCGTGATGGTCTGCCCGGTCAGGCGATACACCTCGAGGGCGCGCTGGATGCGCTGCGGATCGTTCATGTGAATGCGCGCCGCGGCCGCCGGATCGACCGCGCCAGTTCGGCGTGCAGCGCGCCCAGCCGTCGCCGGCCGCCTGCGCATCGATGTCGGCGCGCACCCCGGCGTCAGCCTCGGGCAAATCCGCCGATGCCCTGCGTCAGCGCGTGAAAATACAGCATCGTGCCGCCGACCAGCAGCGGATGCAGGCCGCGCGCCCAGATGTCCTGCATCACCCGCGCCGCGTCGCGCACGAATTCCCCGGCCGAATAACTCGCCGCGGATCGCGAATGTCGATCAGGTGGTGCCGGACGCCGCGCGCGCATGTGCGCATCGGGCTTCGCCGTGCCGATATCCATGCCGCGGTAGACCGAGCGCCGAATCGACACTGATGATTTCCAGCGGAAAGCGCTCGGCGAGCCGCAGCGCCAGTTCCGATTTGCCGGCCCCCGTGGGCCCCATCAGCAACACGGCAGTCGGCGCATCAGCGCCCGCGCAGGAACAGCCGGTCCAGATCGGCGAGGCGTCAGCCGCACCCAGGTCGGGCGTCCATGGTTGCATTGATCGGCGCGGTCGGTGCGTTCCATCTCGCGCAGCAGCGCGTTCATTTCCGCCAGGCTCAGCTGCCGCTGCGCGCGCACGGCGGCGTGGCAGGCCATCGTCGCCGAGCAGATGGTTGATCGACTCCTCGACGCGCCGCGAGTGGCCTGCCTCCAGCAGATCGGCGAGCACGTCGCGCACCAGCGACGCCGGATCCCGCCCGGCCAGCAGACCGGAACCGCCCGCAACGCCATTCGTCCGGCGCCAGCCGCGCGAGCTCGAAGCCCAGTGCGGCAAACTCACGGGCATGTCCTCGGCTGCCTCGCGCCTGCGCCGCCGTCACCCGAATCACTTCCGGCACCAGCAGCCGCTGCTGCGCATTGTCCCCGTGCAGCAGCCTCTTCATGCGCTCGTACATGCACGCGCTCATGGGCCGCATGCATGTCGACCAGCACCAGCCCGTCGCCGGTCTGCGCGAGGATATAGATGCCGTGCAGCTGCGCGATCGCATAGCCCAGCGGCGCGGTGCGTCGCCGGGCGCAGCGCCGGCTGAGCGCGGAGCCGGGCGGTGCCTCGGTCACGAAGCTGCGATAGGCATCGGCGACAGCGCGATTCGCGCCGCGCTTCGGGCAGGTGCATGCGCGCCTGGTCGGGCCGGCCGCTGCGACTCGAAGCGTGCGCTCGCGGTCAGCCAGTCGCCGGGGCGCTGCCGGCCGACTCGTGACTCGGCCGCGTGGCGGCGAGGGCGCGCTCGACGGTGCGAAACACGAATTCATGCACCTGTCGCGAATCGCGAAAGCGCACTTCGAGCTTCTGCGGATGCGCGTTGACGTCGACCAGCTGCGGGTCGAGGCCGAGATACAGCACATAGGCCGGGAAGCGACCGCTGAACAGCACGTCCTGATAGCCCAGGCGGACGGCGCCGGCCAGCAGCTTGTCGCGCACGAAGCGCCCGTTCAGATACGACGAACTGCAGATCGGACTGGCTGCGCGAGAACGTGGGCAGCGCGAGCCAGCCGGACAGGTGCCAGCTCTCGGTCTCGTGCCTTCAGTTCGATGACGTGGGCGGCGAACTCCTCGCCGCAGATCGCCGCGACCCGCTCCAGGCGTGCCCCGCCGGCAACGGCGGCCGGCAGCGACCACACCGGCTTGCCGTTGTGCGTGAGCGGAAAGGCGACGTCGAAGCGCGACAGCGCCAGGCGCTCGAGCATGCGCGCGATGTGCTGGAACTCGGTCGCCTCGGTGCGCAGGAACTTGCGGCGCGCGGGGACGTTGAAGAACAGGTCGCGCACTTCGACGCTGGTGCCGGGGGGATGCGCCGCCGGGGCCGGCTCCGCCGCGGCGCCGTCGCGGCTGGCCGCGGCCCACGCGTGCGCAGCGGTTCGGGTGCGCGTCGTCAGCGACAGGCGCGACACGGACGCGATGCTCGGCAGCGCCTCGCCGCGAAAGCCCAGCGTCGCGACCTGCTCCAGGTCCGCAAGCGAGGCGATCTTGCTGGTCGCGTGGCGCGTCAGCGCGAGCCGGAGCTCATCCGCCTCGACCCCGGAGCCGTCGTCGCGCACGCGGATCAGCGCGGCGCCGCCCTTCTCGATCTCGACGTCGACGCGCCGGGCACCGGCGTCGAGCGCGTTCTCGACCAGTTCCTTGACGACGGAGGCCGGGCGCTCGATCACCTCGCCGGCGGCGATCTGGCTGATGAGTTCGTCGGGTAAGTACGTGTATCGGCAAAGGCACCTCGCGGAGCCTTTCAGTTTCTCACATCGCAGGCTGCGCCGGCGCCGCGTTGGCGAGGACCGACGTTGCGCCGGCGGCCCCGGCGAGCTGCGCAAGCCTCGTGCCCGGTGGCGGGTTGGCGTAGAAATAGTCGCGCACGCCGAGGTGGATCGCCGCGGCGAGCCTCGCCTGCTGAGCCTGCCCGCGCAGGCGCCGCTCTTCGTCGGGATTCGAGATGTAGGCGGTCTCGACCAGCATCGAGGGAATATCGGGCGACTTCAGCACCATGAAGCGCGCCTGCTGCACCTGGCGCTTGCGGATCTGTCCGACCTGGACCAGCTGATGCAGCACGCGTCCGGCAGCGGCCTCGCTCGCGAGCAGCGCCGCCGATTGCGACAGGTCGAGCAGCACCGACGCCAGCACGTCGTCCTTGTCATCGAGGGAGACGCCGCCGATCAGGTCCGAGGCGTTCTCGCGTTCGGCGAGCCAGCGCGACGCCTCGTCGCTGGCGCCACGCTGCGACAGGATGTAGACCGACGAGCCGTCAATATGGTGGTCGCGCATCGAATCGGCGTGGATCGAGACGAACAGGTCCGCGTTCTGCGCGCGCGCGCGGCGCATCCGGTCGCGCAGCGGCACGAAGTAATCGCCGTCGCGCGTCAGCATGGCGTGCATGCCAGGCTCGGCCGTCGATGCGCTGCGCCAGTTCCCTGGCGATGGCCAGCACGACGTCCTTCTCACGCGTGCCGTTCATGCCGATGGCACCGGGATCCTCACCGCCGTGGCCCGCATCGATGGCAATCACCAGGTCGCGTGCCCCGCTACGGGCATGCTCGACCCTGACCGGCGCGACCGCAGCGCCAGAGTTGGCCAGGTCGACGACGAGCCGGTACCCGTACTGGTTATTCGGCGGCGTCAGGAAACTCTTGGGCTGGACGGCGTGCGCCAGGTCCAGGACCAGGCGCAGGTCCTGCGGGCTGCGCTGCCCGATGTGCACGCTGCGGATGAGGCCGGACGCGGCCTGCGGTGCGCGTACCCCGCGGCGCAGATGAGCGCCGCTGACGTCGAGCACGATGCGATCCGGGTTCCTGAGCTGCACCAGGCTGTGCGCGGCGCCAGCGGAGAGATCGAGCACGAGGCGCGTGCTCTCAGGGCCGCTCCAGAGCCGCACGTCCCGCACCTCGACCGCAAACGACGGCATGGCCCCCACCATCGCCAGCAGGCAACACCAGCAGATACGCGCAGGCAGAGGACCCATGATCAGCAACGTTAACGCCGAAGCAGTATTTTTTCAAGTTAAATTAGATAGATAGGGAATTAACCTAGTGTCATGTACTAGCATCTGGAGCCAGGCAGCGCCGGCGCGGCTGCCTGAACTCAAGACCGCCTTGCGCCCGGAACCGGCGTAGCTCAGCGTGAGCTGAAGGTCCGCGCGCGGCACATGGCGGCCGCCATTTTCGCTCCACTCGATCAGGACCAGATGCCCGGGCGCCAGGTATTCGGTCAGCCCAAGATCGGCAAACTCGCCGGCGGAGCGCAGCCGGTACAGGTCGGCGTGGACACAGGTCAGCCCCGGCACCGTGTAGGTCTCGATCAAGGTGTACGTCGGGCTGCGGACCGTACCGCGGTAGCCGAGCGCGTGGATCAGGCTGCGCGCACAACTGGTCTTTCCGGCACCGAGTTCGCCGTTCAGGAACACCACGATGGCGCCAGCGGCAGCTCCGGGAAAGGACCCGGCCAATGCGCGCCCCAGCATGTCGGTCGCAGCACTGTCGGGCAACGTGAGGTTCAATCGGGACTCCGGTAGGCCGCGGGCAGTATACTGAAAAACGTCATCGCTCCTCAGCCCATGATTCCCCCAGCCGCCACGCCCGCGAGATATCAGGACCCACAGCAGCTGCTCGAGGCCATCCGGCACTGGGGTCGCGAGCTCGGATTCGCCGGCATCGGCGTGGCCGGCATCGACCTTGCCGGCGATGAGGCGCACCTGCGCGACTGGCTCGCCGCCGGCTTCAACGGCGAACTCGGCTACATGGCGCGCCACGGCCTGAAGCGCACGCGCCCCGCGCTGCTCGTGCCCGGCACCGTGAGCTGCATCAGCGCCCGACTGGATTACTGGCCCGCGAAGGCTGCCGATGCGCAGACGACCCTCGCGAACGGCGAGCTCGGGTACGTGTCGCGCTACGCGCTGGGACGCGACTACCACAAGGTCATGCGCCGGCGACTGGCGCGGCTGTGCGAACGGATCGGCGAGGCGATCGGCCCCTTCGGTCATCGGGTATTCAGCGACAGCGCCCCGGTCATGGAAAAGGCCCTGGCACGCAACGCCGGCCTCGGCTGGATCGGCAAGCATACGAACCTGATCGAGCGGGACAGCGGCTCCTATTTTTTCCTCGGCGAGATCTACGTGGATATCGGGCTGCCGGTCAGCGAGGCGGCGAGCGCCCACTGCGGCACCTGCAGCGCCTGCCTGCCTGCTTGCCCGACCGGCGCGATCGTGGCGCCGTACCGCCTCGATGCGCGCCGCTGCATCTCCTATCTCACGATCGAGCTGAAAGGTTCCATTCCGGAGGAACTGCGCCGCCCCATCGGCAACCGGATCTATGGATGCGATGACTGCCAGCTCGCCTGCCCCTGGAACAAATTTGCACGCCCCGCGGCAACGGCGGATTTTGCGCCCCGCCACGGCCTCGACCACAGCGCCCTTATCGGACTGTTTGGCTGGAGCGAGCCGCAGTTCCTTGAGCGTACGGCCGGCAGCGCGATCCGCCGCATCGGCTACGAGCGCTGGCTGCGCAATATCGCCGTTGCGCTCGGCAATGCGCCGGGCAGTCCGGCGCTGATCGCGGCGCTGAATGCACGCGCCGCGCACCCTTCCGCGCTGGTTCGCGAGCACGTGCGCTGGGCCCTCGCCCAGCATGGCCGCGGCAAAGCGGACCTTTAGGTCGCCGACAGCAGGCTGCTGCCCGACGGATTGAAAAAATGCCGGCCGCGGCGCGCGCGCGCGATCTCCGCAAACAGCAGCTGGTAATCGATGTCGTTGTTCGCCGGATCGATCGATGCGGCGTTGACGATCAGCAGCGGCGCCGCATCGTAGGCATGGAAGAAGCGCGCGTACGCCTGCGTCAACCGCTCCAGGTAACCCCTGTCGATGGCCTGCTCGTAGCGGATGCCTCGTCTGGCGATGCGATCGAGCAGCACATCGACCGGCGCCTGCAGGTACACGACGAGGTCGGGCTTCGGTGCATCGACGACGACCCGCTCATAGACCTTCTCGTAAAGCGCATATTCGGCGTCATCGAGCGTGACGCGCGCAAACAGCCGGTCCTTCTCCAGCAGATAATCGGCGATCCGGACAGCGCCGAACAGGTCCTCCTGCCGCACCTCCTCCATCTGCCGCGCGCGCTGGAACAGGAAGAACAGCTGCGTCGCGAACGCCGCGGCGCGCGGGTTTTGTAGAAGCGTTCCAGGAACGGGTTCTGGTCGGCCTGCTCGAGCACCAGCTGCGCGTTCAGGGATTGCGACAGGCGCCGCGCGAGGCTGGTCTTGCCTACCCCGATCGGACCTTCGATCACGATGAACCGGTGCGCAGTCGCGCTCACGATGGGCCCCTCAAGTCTTCCAGCACGGACAATCCGGCATCGCCGATGCGGGCCGCCAGATCCGCCACGCGTCCGTGTCCGGGGATGCGCAGCGTCGGCGCGATGTCCGCCAGAGGATACAGCACGAAATTGCGCGCAGATACTCCCGGATGCGGCAGGCACAGACCCGGCTCGTCGATCGGCTCGCCGATCATCCAGATCAGGTCCAGGTCGATGATGCGCGGACCCCAGCGCTCGCGCCGGTCCCTGCCCATGAGCCGCTCGATCGCCAGCAGCACCTCGAGCAGTTCGCGTGCCGCCAGCGCGGTCAGTAGGCCGGCCGCGGCATTGACGAAATCCGGCTGGTCCTGCGGCCCCAGCGGCCTTGACCGGTACAGGCGTGAACGCGCTACGACGCGGACGGCTTCGTGTCGCGACAGGTGCCCGAGCGCGAGGCCCACCTGGCGCACGGGATCATCGAGATTGCTGCCGAGCGCAACATAGGCCGGACGCAGCATCACGCCCGTCACGCCGGATCCAGGCTCGTCAGGTGGCCGCCGCGCCACCGCTCCCGCCCCCGCCGCCACGACGCCGTCGGCGTCGACGGCGCGGTGCTGCCGGCGCTGCTCCCTCGGCGACCGGCTCGACGGGACGCGCCTGCACGAGCTTGATGCGTTCCTCCTGCGGAAGCACCTGGACCCGGGTCCACCATTCGGCGAGTTCCGGGTCAGCCGCACCGACCTGCGCGCGCAACAGCAGGAAATCGTATGCGGCGCGGAACCGCGGATGCTGCAGGATTCCGAGCGACTTGACTCCGCCGCGGCGATTGAAGCGCGGCTGCAGCATCAGCACTTCACGCATCGGCACCGAGAATCGGCGCGGAATCGCGACCCGCGACTGCTGTGCCCGCAGCACGCTGTCGCAGGCCTTCAGCAGCTGCGCGAGGTCCGGCGCGGGACCCGCCTGCTGTTCATTCATCTCGCGCAGGACCGCGCCCCACAGCAGCAGCGCGAACAGGAAGGTCGGCGTGACCGGCTTGTCCTCGGCGATGCGCGCATCGGTATTGGCGAGGCCAAGCACCAGCATTTCCTCCGCGTACGCGTACGGCGCCAGCGCGAATGCCGCGGCGGCCGAGGGAAACAGCTGCTCGAACAGGCCGTACTGGCGCAGCAGCCGGTAGGACTTCGCGCCGAATCCCGACAGGAACAGCTTCAGGATCTCATCGAACAGGCGCGCCGGCGGTACGCCGTCGAGCAGATAGGCAAGGTCGCGGATCGGCGCTTCGGTCTCGGGGGCGATCTGGAAATCCAGCTTCGCCGCAAAGCGCACGGCGCGCAGCATGCGCACCGGATCCTCGCGATAGCGCGTCCTCCGGATCGCCGATCAGCCGCAGGCGCCGCGCGCGCACATCCTCGGCGCCGCCGATGAAGTCCCACAGCGAGAAGTCGTCGATGTTGTAGTACAGCGCGTTGGCGGTGAAGTCGCGCCGCCAGACATCCTCCTCGATCGAGCCGTACATGTTGTCGCGCAGGATGCGCCCCGACTCGTGTCGACGGCGCGGTGCTCGGTATCGGGTTCCTGCGGCAAATTCGCCTTCGCCCTCCGCGCCCTCCTCATCGGTCCTCGCGCTCGGGCGCGGCCGCCGCGCGGAAGGTCGCGACCTCGATGATCTCGCGGCCGAATTGCACGTGCGCGAGCCGGAAGCGCCGGCCGACCAGGCGGCAGTTGCGGAACAGCCGCCGCACTTCCTCGGGCAGCGCGTTGGTCGCGACGTCGAAATCCTTCGGCTGACGCCGAGCATCAGGTCGCGCACGCCGCCGCCGACCAGAAATGCCTGGTAGCCCGCTTCCTTCAGCCGATAGAGCACTCTCAGGGCGTTGGGGGAGATCTCGGCGCGCGAAATCGGGTGCTCGGAGCGGGGAATGATCGAGGGGGGTATGGGGTCGAGGAGTCGTTCAAATCAGGGTATTCCGCTTGAGTCCAAAAAATTGGCCCGTATAATACCAGCCCTCTCGCTATGGGCGGCTCAGATCCGTCCAACCGTCAACTAAGGCTCCCTTCGTCTAGAGGCCTAGGACACGGCCCTCTCAAGGCTGTAACACGGGTTCGAATCCCGTAGGGAGCGCCATTTCCGGCGAAAATAGGTTGATCAGCCACTGATCGCCTCGCGTCCGATACCAAGCCTGACGGCCCACGGGATGAGAACCCGTAGGGTTCGACGAGCCGCCGCCTTGCGGCGGCGATGGACGCCGGAGCGCCCGGCGCGCCGGCGGTCCCGAACCCCACTGGGGTGAGGGACGAGCGGCGCTGCCGCGAGCAATCCCGTAGGGAGCGCCATTTCCGGCGAAAATAGGTTGATCAGCCACTGATCGCCTCGCGTCCGATACCAAGCCTGACGGCCCACGGGATGAGAACCCGTAGGGTTCGACGAGCCGCCGCCTTGCGGCGGCGATGGACGCCGGAGCGCCCGGCGCGCCGGCGGTCCCGAACCCCACTGGGGTGAGGGACGAGCGGCGCTGCCGCGAGCAATCCCGTAGGGAGCGCCATTTCCGGCGAAAATAGGTTGATCAGCCACCGATCGCCTCGCGTCCGATACCAAGCCTGACGGCCCACGGGATGAGAACCCGTAGGGTTCGACGAGCCGCCGCGAGCATCGGTTCGGCAGCGCCATCTAATCAATGGCTTACAGGTGGTTTACGAGGCAGGATTTGAGATTATGCGGCTTTGAGATGAATCTCTCCGCCAAACGGTATGCGTGAGGTGGTCCAGTGCGCCTGGCCCCGGATGCAGGACGAGGTCGCGCCACTTAGGAAACTGAGAGCGCTTGGAATCGGCGCGCTGACCAAGCCGGATTTCTTGTGCCCTGGGGCCCTTAGCCGGCATACGCGCAGCTACCGCTCTCCGGTTGCGGTACCGAGCCGGCATCCGCCTTGCTCCAGACGCCCGCGGATGCGTCGAGCTATCTGCTTGATCATTAAAAACCCGCTGCATTACCATGGTATGGAGTCCGCCTCGCACCAGATCAGTCAGTCCTGATTCAAGGAGTGATCCCCGTGCAAAACGCCCCATCCCCGCACCGTTACGCCCGATCGCTCATGGCTGTCCTGGCACTGCTGAGCGGTGCGCTTGCCGCTCATGGCGCGGACACCCATGGACCGGCAGCGCTCGAGATGCAGATCCCCGCCCTCGGCATCGGCTCGGCGACATTTTCCGATGTGGTACTGACATCCGACTGGCCGCCCGTCAGCGGCCCCGCCGGCATCCTGCCGGTCGGTACGCAGGACGCCTACGATCCGGCCACCCACCTGCTTGTCATGCCGGCGGTCAAGGTCGGCAGTCAGACGTTTTACAACGCGATCGTCTCGGTCAATCAGCTGACCTCGATCGGCAACGTGCTGGGCGCCGACACCTACGATGGGGCGAACCTCGTCCTGCGCAATGTCAGTGTCAACGGGGGACTTCCCTATCACGACGTGACCCTGAAGGTCAGTCCGGCGAATCCGCTTAAAGTCGGCGGCGGAATGCCGAGCGTCGCGGTCGATCAATTTGACACGGCAAACGGGCGCTGAGGTATCCCCGGCCGCCGCCCTTTCCAGTTGGTTGCCAGTGCGAGGCGCGTAGTCGACCATGGCCTGAGAACAAGAATGCGGAGACGGGAATGGCTGAAGGGATGATTGGCGGAATCCTCGGGGACGAGGATGAGAAGCCTGATGTCGAGGCGACCGAGGCGCTGGTCGGTGCTGAGGCGTTTGCCGCTGCCGTTGCGGCAAGACTTTCCGCGAGCGACCCGGAAGTCGCGCGAGATACGTCGGCGTTCCTTATAAAGCAGGCGCAGATTCTTGACACCCAGAATCGGCACCTGAAGGAAGAACACGATGCGCGCCTTCACTACCTGCGTGGCCAGGCGCTCGAGGTGGACATCCGCCGTTTTGGACTGCGTCTGAGGGTCGGCTTCCAGATCTTTATCGCGTTGCTCGCTACGGGCATCGGGATCGGTCTTGTCGTGATGGTGCGCGATGCCGTCACCTCGCGAAGCGTCGTAGTCGAATCATTCAGCGTGCCGCCGTCCCTCGCGGCAGACGGGCTGAATGGCAAGGTGCTCGCGGCCGGATTTCTCGATGTGCTGACGCGCATCCAGACCGCGAACCGCAGCAGCGTCGAGCACCGCAACCTGTCCAATGCGTGGACGAACGAGATTTCCATCGATGTACCCGAGACCGGCGTTTCAATGGGGCAGCTTGCGCACATGATCAAGGCGCGCTTCGGCCACGACCAGCACATCGAGGGGGACCTGGTCAGGACCGCCGCGGGTCTCGCGCTCACCGTGCGCGGCACGGACATCCTGGCCAAGACCTTCAGCGGTGACGCCAATGCGCTGGAGAGGCTTTTGACCCAGGCTGGCGAGTATGCGTACAGCCAGTCGCAGCCCGGACTCTGGACCGCGTACTTATCCAACAATGATCGCAACGACGAGGCGATCAGCTTTGCACAAAGCGCCTATGCGACCGTGGGTCCCGGCGAGCGTCCGTACGTGCTCAATTACTGGGCCAATGCCATCGCTTCCAAGGGCGGTGAGGGGGCGATGGCACAGGCGCTGCCGCTTTGGCGCGAGACCGTGCGCCTGAAACCGGACTTCTGGATCGGCTACAACAACATCATGTTCGGGCTCGCAGGGCTGGGGAGAGAAGAGGAGTTATTGCGAGTTGGAGAGCAGATGGAGAAGGCGGCGGGCGGGCGGCCGGGCCGGGCATCGGAGGATCTGTACCTGAACTACGATACGGAACGATGGAACCTGCAGACCCAGATCAAAGCTGAGGAAGCCGATATGGAAGCGAGCGGCGGCATCGGCACCAACACCGCTGCCACCGGCGCTGAGAATCTGCAGGTTGCGGTGGGGGAAGCGTTCATGCACGACGTGGATGCGGCAAGCTTGCGTCTGAGGACAGCCGTGGTGGACGAGAAAAACCTGCCGGATGTGGCGAACTTCGCGTTTGCGCGGGCGCTCGTTGCCGAGGAGACGGGCAACCTGAAAGGGGCCAGTCAGGAATGGGATGCGTTTGGCGTCGCCTACGCCAATCCGGCCATTCGAACGCAATCGCCATCAGGCATCTGCTGGGCAGCCGTACCCTACGAAAAGACCGGTCAACCCACGAAAGCCGATGCCGCGCTCAATGCCGTTGGCGCGCTCACGTTCGTGGATTGCTATCGGTTTCGCGGCGATATACTCGATTCGCGCGGCGACTGGACGGGCGCGCAGGAGTGGTACGCCAGGACTGTAAAGCTCGCTCCGAGCATTCCGTCCGGCTACTATTCCTGGGGCACCGCGCTCGCCAGACATGGGGAGCTTGCGGGCGCCGCAGCAAAGCTCGAACTCGCCCATCAGAACGGTCCGCACTGGGCAGATCCCCTGAAAGCGTGGGGCGATGTGCTGGTGAATCAAGGCAACACAAAAGACGCACTCGCGAAATATGACGAGGCACTGAAGTACGCGCCGAACTGGAAGCAGCTCAAGGAAGCGCGAGAGGCGCTGGCGAAGCAGAAAAGTTGACCAGGGTTCCCGATCGCGGACTGTCGCGGCCGGCAGCAGAGGGTCAACAAGCGGCCCTGGAAGGTGGCCCCTGACGTCCTGCGCTGAACGGCGCCTGTCGGGCGCCTGTTCTGACCGGTCCCGGGCAATTCCAGCCGGTCGCTGTGCCGAACCGGTCGCTTGTAACTGGACATTCGCCATGCGCGGTATTATTTTTTGGCCGAAGCCAGGGGAGTCGCCAGGCGAGCCATGGCGTGACCACAGGCGGTTTGGCGATCAATATCATGACGCTACTAATCGAATCTCAGGGCGCATAGCCGTCGTCTGAAGTCTCCGTCGAGGGGTGACTTATGCCACGTGAATCATCCGGGCGCTGCCGGCAAGCGCTCGCCGCTACGCTGCTTCTTCTGTCCTGTGCGGCTGCGGCCTACGGTGCAGATACTTACACCCCTTCGGACAACCAGCTAACCATCTCCAGGGTTGCGATCGGCAGCGCCGTGTATTCGGATATGGTGGTCACTGTTGGCGGGATCGTGAGCGGGCCGACGGGCACAGTCGCCAATGGTCTCGTGGATAGCTACGACCCCGGCACCAAGCAGCTGACCGTGCAGAGCGTCAACCTGGGGCCGGCAACCTATTACAACGTTGTCGTCACCGTGGCGGGGCTTGTGTCGATCGGCAGCGTGATCGGAGCCGACAGCTACAACGGCGCGGACCTCGAGATCTCCCATGTCCAGCTCGGCGGCACGACCTACGACGGCGTCTCCGTCGCTGAATCCCTTGGCGATGTTCTCAGTCTGGCTGGCGGCATGCCGACGTTCGCCACCGATACCTACGACGCGCTGTCCAATCAGCTGGCGATCCCGGCCGTGCAGGTCGGCAACCAGGTCTATACGAATGTCGTCGTCACGCCCGGCCAGGTCGCGTCCATTGCCGGCATCTATGCGTCGATCCAGGAATCCATCGTGCACTCGTTCAGCGGCCAGCATGGCACCGCGGGCCTGAGCGGCAGTACGGATGGTGCGGATCCCGCGGTTGGCGCGGGCCTGATCCAGGGCAGCGACGGCAACTTCTATGGGACGACCTATTACGGCGGCGCCAATGATGCCGGGACCGTCTTCATGCTGACGCCGCAGGGCACCGAATCCGTTGTGTATTCCTTTACCGGGAACCCCAACGCGCCTCTGGGTCCCGGAAACACGGATGGCGCGAATCCGGCCGCCGGCCTTGTCCAGGACGGCGCCGGCAATCTGTACGGAACCACCCAGCAAGGCGGCGCCAATGGACATGGATCCGTCTTCCGGATCAATCCGGACAACAGCGAGACCGTCCTGTACTCCTTCTGTCCCGTTTATCCCTGCGCGGACGGTGCGAATCCGACGGCGGCGCTGATCCTGGCCAGCGACGGCAATCTGTACGGCACCACAACGGGGGGCGGCGGCGCCCAACGTGTCGGCACGGTCTTCCGAATTTCACTGACCGGAAGCCACACCGTACTGTATGCCTTCCAGAACAACCAGGCCGATGCCGCTGGGCCGGGCACGCCCCTGGTCCAGGCCTCCGACGGCAACCTGTATGGAACCTCCTCTGGTGGCGGCGCCTATGGCGACGGCGCGATCTACAGGGTCACCTTGGCGGGCGACGAGATGGTGATTTATTCGTTCTGCGCCGGTGGCGCCAGCGGTAACGGCTGCACCGATGGGGCTGCGCCGAACGCCGGCCTGATCCAGGGCACCGATGGAAACCTGTACGGCATGACCTCGAGTGGCGGGGCCTACCACGACGGGGGCAACACGGGCACGGTGTTCCGGATCACGACGGCGGGCGAGATGGCGATCCTGCATTCGTTCTGCGGTGATCAGGCCTATTCGCCGTGCGTGGATGCCGGTTACCCGGTGGGCGCCCTGATCGAGGGCAACGACGGCAACTTCTACGGGGCGACTCGCAATGGCGGCACAAATAACTTTGGGGCCCTCTTCAAGCTCACGCCCACCGGCGTCGAGACGCTGTCGTTTTCATTCCAGGGCGACACCAACAACAATACCAGTGGCCTCGACCCCAGTTCCGGCCTGATCCAGGCCAGCGACGGCAGCTTCTACGGCATCACGAGCCCCGGCGGCGCGTACAGCGAAGGCACCGTCTACCGGCTGCAGTACCTAATCCCGATCCAGTAGTTCGTGTCCGATATCGAGGCCTGGCGCGCCAGATGAATTCTCAGGAATCTCTGTGCGACATCGAACCGACCAGGAGAATAGACCCCGGTACTTTTGCTCCTGGCGATCACGGTCACCGAGCCAAACGATTCACTCACACGAGGAGCCATCATGTATGCACCCCGCGAGCCCAACGTCCGTATTGCGTTCGAGCCGGATCCCGGCCAGATCAGACATTTAACGCGCTCCGTCGGCGTCGGCGATCTGAGCGGCGCGGATAGGGAGACATCGCCGCCTTCGGATTGTGAACCGGCGTCGCAACAATCAGAGGTTGCCCGGGACGGCCGCACACTCGCCACCAGCGACTCGCCGGGCTCCCGCGGGTCGTGTTAGGAAATCAATACTGGAGAGCAAAATCTCCTTCCTTTCACGCGCGCGCATCGGCCATATCCCGGAAGACGGCGGTACCACCCGGTTGGAGACAATATTGTCAGCGCTCACGGCGACTGCCGGACAATGTCTGTCACGCCGAAATGGGATCACATACGCCTAAGGCTTTCTGCCCCCCAAGAGCAGCAGCGCGGCGCCAACCACGATGGCCCCAACGCCCGCCCAGACCGGGACGTTCACCGTTTCCTTCTCCTTCACCGCCATCTCGATCGGGCCAATCTTCGCCTCATGGGTCTCCTTGGTGTAGGTAAAGCCGCCGTACATCAAGCCCAGAACTCCGGCCGCGATCAGCGCAAGCGCCACAATTTTAAGTCCGTTCATAATGCTTCCTTTAGGATTTTCAGACCTGTCGGCCTGAGTGTGGCCTCTCTTTGCGGGGTGGTCAAAGACGGCGAGCCAATCGGGTCCTTATCCGGGGCGGTCATGGCCCGTGGCGACGTGACCGCAAGTCCGATGACTCAGCCCATCCGCCATCGTCTTCGCCTGCAGCATGCTGCAGCCATACTCGCAGCGCCCGCATGCGGGCCAACTGCTGTCATGACGCGGCTTGCTGGCAGCGGATTTTTTGATCTTCGCCGGAAAATAATGCTGCCCGCGCCGGATGTCCGGTTGCAGCCGTCCGGTTGCGCACCGCAACGGGTCGGACCGGCCGGGGTTGTCGCAATACGCCGTCACGAGCCCGGGATTTCCACTAAGATGATCCGCGAGACAGCACCTGGGAGCCCTTGATGAAGAATGCGATGGCGTGGACCTTGGCAATGTGTGCAGCAGCGCTTGCGGGCTGCCACGGCGGCAGCAGCGGCAGTGCCGGCGCACTTCCCGGCAGTGCGACGCTGACCTTCACCGGAAGCGTCTACGGGAATGTTTCATACAACCTGGGCCAGACCATCCTGTCGTCGTCAACGCCGGGCAGCAACCCATTCGAATCGGGTGTGGTAAATGTTGCCAGCACCAACAGCACGCAGATCGAATATGAGGCGGACATATTTACGCCGGCCACCCAGGCCTATTCGCACCTCACGCTCGTCCTGGAGGGAACTTTCTCCATTCCTCCAGCCAGTCTCAACGACGGTCTCGTGACGGGAACCACCGGCACGGCCACCAGTGTTTTTGAAACGGTGAACGGCGAACTGGTGTTCTTTATTTCCGGGGTCATCATCGACGCCGCCAGCCTCACGAACGCCGAAGCGTCCGGCAACCTGCAGGCATTCTGGAAGCTCGTAGCGGGTGGCGCGACCGATGTCTACGGGGCCGCCAGCGTCCAGACCGTTACGTTGTATTGCGGATATGGCAATACCGGGGCATCGATTGACCTGACGATTACGCCGCAGCCGATCAATCAGTTTTTGATGTCATGCCCCTGATTGCGCCGAGATGCTGCATGCGCGCGCCATAGCTGGGATGCTGGCAGGTCGACGACGAACAGCGTCTGCCGGGGGACTCGGCTCATGAACATCTTTCGGTGGATCAGCAAACGCGGGTGGCTGCCGCCCGAGTCGGTCGAGCCGATCGTCCCCGGCCAGGTGTGGACTTACGTTCCTTTCAATATGCGCCTTGGCAAGCGACAGAGCCGGTATTTCGTGACGGTTTTTCGCGTGGAGGACGGGCTCGTCTGGTACAGCATGATTCCGGGCCCCCGTTACCAGGACGTTGCCGTCCGCGAAGCTGAATTCCGCAAGCTGTTTCGCCTCATCCCGGACCTCGTCGTCAGCGCCAGAAAAACCGAGCCCAGGGAATAAACGGCGCGTCACTCGGCGCTGCATCCTTACGCTCAGCCCGGACGGCCGCGGGCCTTCCGCGACGCGCCGCGCGCGTCGGCCAGGGTCCAGCCATCGAGAATCGCCGCGGTACTGTCGCGCAACACGCGGAAGACCTTGCGCAACTCGCAGGTTCTGGCGTCGATGCAGTCGGCGCACCGGCGATATTGCGTCACGCTGGCACAGGGAAGCAAGGCAAGCGGACCCTCCATCAGCCGGACCACGCTGCCGAACGAGACGTCTTCGGCGCTGCGCGCAAGCTGGTATCCGCCGCTTCTGCCACGCCTGCCGCGAACCAGGCCGCCGCGCTTCATTTCGACCAGGATGGCCTCGAGGAACTTGACCGGGATCGAACGGCGCGCGGAAATTGCCGCCGCAGATAACGACTCGCCTTCGTCAAGCGCGGCCAGCGCCAGCAGGGCCTTCAACGCATAGCGGGTTTTCTGCGACAGCACCGTGCCCTCCTCCACTCTGCGGCGCCTTATGCCATTTCGGCATATGGCGGAACAAGCCAGGCATTTTACAGGCGGTCATTAATTCATACAATTCCTATCTCATTGATAGGTATTTGGAACACGGCCATCCGGGGAACGGGGACTACGAATGAACACATCGGTGGAAGGCGCATGACAGGACGCATCGCACTGTTGCTGCTGGCCGCGCTGGCCGCTTCGACCACCGCTTTGGCGCAACAGAAGACCGGGCCGGGCATCACCGGGAATGACAGCCTGACCTGGAACGGCATTACGCTGTACGGGGTCGTCGACGTCGGCCTTCAGTACGATGCGCATGGTGCGCCGTTCAGCGACTATCGCCCGGGCGCGAGCGCCAACATCGTCCAGAAGGACAGCCGCGAGTCCCTCGCCGGCGTGACCTCCAGCAACATGGGCCAGAACCGAGATCGGGCTTGCAGGGCACCGAGCCTTTGGCCGGGGACTGGTCGGCGCGTGTTCCAGTTGGAGAGCTTCTTCAACCCCCAGTCCGGCGATATCGCCGATTCCCTGCAAGCTCGCTGACGGCGAACAATGGGCGGCGCCGGCGGCCTCAGAGCACCAATACTCGACGGCAGTTCGGCGGGGCAGATCTTCCAGACCGCCTATCTCGGGCTCAAATCCGAGGCAGTACGGCACCATCACGTTTGGCCGCCAATTGACCCTGCTGACGGAAGGCACCATCAAGTACGACCCCAACTACGACGCCACGGCATTCGGCCTGCTCGGCGCCTCCGGATACGCTACGCCGGCGGCGGCAGCACCGAAGATAAACGGCTCGATTCGATCGTCGAAGTACTACGTGACTTCAACGATTGGTTCACTTCGCCGCGCTGTACAAGTTCAACCATCCACGGGAGGGGCCAACACCGCTTTCCAGGCGGATATCGGCGGTGCTATTCGCGGGCGTATCGGTTGATGCGATATTACTCGAAGATCAACGATGCCATTTCGGCGGCGGCCCTGACCGCGCCCAGGTGGCCGAATTGCCCAAGTTGGGGTATTCGATCACGAATTCATTGTCGGCGACGATCGCGGACACTACGGCCTTCGCCGTCATGGCTTTGTACAAGTTGACCCCTTGAAATTCTTTGCCGGCTACGAGCATATCAAGTATGCCAACCCCGCGACGCCGTTGAGCGGCCGGCTACACCGACATCGGCGGCTATAATCTGGCCTTCGTCACCAACAATGCCTACCTCAATGACAAGATTCTGCAGGTCTATTGGGCCGGCGTCGCTACACGGTGATTCCCCACCTCGACCTGACGGTGGCCTATTACGGTGTACATCAGGACGCCTACGGAACCGCGAAGGAGGCGGGCTGCTCCACGTCCGACGTACAGCGTTTGCAGCGGAAGTCTCGAGGCCTTTTCCGCCGATGCGCGACTATCGCTTCAATCAGCACTTCGACACTTACTTCGGCGCCATGTACAGCAGAGTGCACGACGGGTCGGCCAACGGCTACGCGCTTCAACACGACCAACCTCAATCCCACGATCGGCATCCGCTACAAGTTTTGACGGGGCCCCGGGCCGGTCACAATATGCGGAGCGAGCGCAGGAACGCATCCATGTGAAAGCGCGCCTGCGCCGGGGCGTAACTGAAACCGGTCCCCACCGGACAGGCCCGGCGCGCGCGGCATCCCAGTTCGCGGCAATCGCGGCCCGCGGCGCTCGAGACGTGATCGACGCAAGCCTGCACGTCATAGACACCGGGGCGAAACGCGCTCACCGGGCATGCGGACAGGCAGGGCTTCGTCGCACAGGCCTCGCAGGGATGAGCGGACGGCGCAACGGCCGGCAACCCGATCCGATCCGGCAGCACGAGCGCACCACGATAGGCATGCCAGAGTCCCCAGTCGTCATGGATCAGCAGGCCGATCGGGCTCCGATGCACCGGCTCGCTGCGCATCGCCAGGCGCTGGAATGGCAGCTGGGGCTCCGCGCCATCCGGATACAGATCGAGGGCCCCGAATTCCCTGGCGAGCGCGCCGATAATGCGCCTCGACCAGCGATCCAGCGGATGCGGAAGACCGTCGCGGATCTCCGCCGAGGCCGCGAAGATCCCCCACTGCACGCCGCCGGTAAAGCCCAGCAGCACGATCGTGCCGACAGGTTGCGCCGGCAGCAGCTGCGCGAATTCCATCGGCTCGGGATGGAACGCACCTCGCACGGCCACCCCGAGCAGTTGCGCGCGCCGGCCCAGCGCCTCGAATCTGCCGCTAGCTTCCGTTTCGTCGCCGTCGGTCATGGTCTGGCATCATAGCGCCAGTTTCGCGCGGCGTCGGAGGTGCCCCGCAGCATGCCGCAGATCCTGAGAAACCCGGCGACCCTGGAACCGATCGGCGAGGTGCCGGACAGCGGCGCCGATGACATCGGGCGCGCCGTTGCCGACGCACGCGCGGCGCAATCTGCGTGGCGCGAGGCGCCAGGTGCAGAACGCGCGGCGCTGCTGCGCGCGACCGGCGCGCGCATCCGCGCGCGCGCGCACGAACTGGCCACGCTGCTCACCCGCGAAGCGGGAAGGCCGCTGTGCGAGTCGCTCGATTGCGTCGGCGCCGCGGCGACCCTGTTCGACGCCTGCGCCGCGATTGCGGCGTCAGGCAGCGGTTCGGCCGGGGAAAGCGGGCAGCGCAGCTACCTTCTGCGTGCGCCCGACGGCATCGTCGCGGCGCTGGTGCCGTTCAACTACCCGCTGGTCCAGATGGCCGGCATGGTCGCGCCCATGGTCGCCGCGGGCAATGCGCTTCTCTGCAAGCTGCCGCACCAGGATCCACTCGCGTGCCTGATGCTCGCCGGACTCTGCGACGCCCTGCCCGCCGGCCTGGTCAATGTCGTCACAGGCGGCCCCGACACCGGCCGCGCCCTCGTCGAGCACCCCGGCATAGACCGCGTCACGTTCAGCGGCTCCGCGGCAGCCGGCCGCTCGATTGCCGCATCGGCGCAAGGCAAGCGCATCGACCTCTCGCCGGGATCGGTCGACAGCGTGATCGTCGTCGCGATGCGAATCTTGATCTCGCGGTGCCGGGCATTGCGTGGTCCCGACTGCGGAACGCCGGCCAGACGTGCTGCTCGGGCAAGCACATCTACGTCGAGCGCACGATCGCCGCCGAATTCGTGGAGCGCATGCACCAGTGCATCGGATTCTTCGATGTCGACGATCCGGCAAATCCACGAACCGACATCGGCCCGCTGATCTCGCTGGAAGCGGCACATCGGGTCGAGGACCAGGTGGGCCGCGCGCTGCGCGAGGGAGCAAAGCTGATCCTCGGGGGCCGGCGGTTCCGGCCCTCGGGTCTGCCGGGTCATTTTTTCCAGCCCACGATCCTGACCGAGGTGCGCGCCGGCAGCGTACCGACCCGCGAAGAGATCCTGGGTCCCGTCATCACCATCTCGCCGGTTGCCGACGCGACCGAGGCGATCCGGCTGGCCATCGAATCCCCGTTCAGCGTCGACGCCGCGACGCATGGCCGCGATTGGCAGGCGGCCAGGGACGCCGTAGAGTCCGTCCGGAGCGGAGCCTTTGTTGCGCCGGAGCCCGGCAGCGCCGATGAGGAAGGCCCCTTCGATCGCATGAGCCGGCGCGGCATGCGGCGGGCACTGGATGCCGGAATCCGGACCCTTTCCAGCCGGACAGGCGGGTGCATCTTGTGCAACCGACGGACGCGAAGCCATGGTGGTTCCCTTACATCAACCGGATGGCGCAAGTGAACGAAAGCGACCTGCCAACGTACGTGGTCGTCGGCGGCGGTGCGGGCGGACTCCAACTCGTGACGCGCCTCGGTGAAACGCTGGGCCGATCAGGGCGCGCCCGCATCGTGCTCGTCGACCGGTTTTCGATACACATCTGGAAGCCGCACCTGCATGAGGTGGCGGCCGGGAGTCTCGATGTCGGGCTGCACCGGCTCGAATACCTGGCGCAGGCGCGCTGGCATCATTTCGAGTTCCAGCTGGGTCCCCTGCTCGGCATCGATCGCGCCGCCCGCAGCCTGCGGATCGGCGCGGTCGCGGACAGCGATGGCCAGCCGATGCTGCCGGAACGTACGCTGCATTACCACCGGCTGGTCATCGCGATTGGCAGCCAGGTCAACACATTCAGCATCACGGGGGCGCTCGAGCACGCCGTCGGGCTGAACTGCGTGCAGGACGCCGAACGCTTTCACCAGAAACTGCTGGCCGCATGCATGCGCGCCGAAAATCGCGCGGTGGACGGTCAGCCGGTCGAGGTGCACATTGCCGTCATCGGCGCCGGCGCCACCGGCGTGGAACTTGCGGCGGAGCTGCGCAATTCGAGCAAGGTGATGGCGGCGTACGGCATTCATCGCATGGATCCGAAACGCGACGTGCGCATCACCGTGGTCGAGGGTGCGCCGCGCGTCCTGCCGGGTCTTTCCGAGCGCATCTCCGCATCGATCAGCATCCTGCTCAAGCGCATGAGCATCGAAGTCCGAGTCGCCGAGCGCGTGACCGAAGTGCGCGCCGACGGCGTCAGCACCGCGTCGGGGCTGTTCATTCCGGCCGACCTGGTGGTCTGGGCGGCCGGACTGAAGGCGCCGGACCTGCTGGCTACGCTCGACGGACTCGAAACGAACCGCATCAACCAGCTGCTCGTCGATGCGCAGCTGCACACGACGCGCAGCAAGGATATTTTTGCGCTGGGTGACTGCGCCCAGTGCGCATGGATCGGCCATGAGGGTGCCGTTCCGCCGCGTGCGCAAGCGGCGCATCAGCAGGCCACTTACCTGGCCCGCCTGTTCCGCAGCGAGCTGCGCGGCCGGCCGACGCCACCGTTCCGCTACCGCGATTTCGGCTCGCTGGTTTCGCTTGGCCGCAACAGCGCGGTGGGCAACCTGATGGGCGGCCTGATTGGCGGCAGCGTGTTCATCGACGGGCTCATCGCGAGGTTCATGTACAAGTCGCTGTACCAGATGCACCAGCTCGCCCTGCATGGCCTGGTCAAGACGAGCCTGGACGTCATTGCCAACCAGTTGCGCAAGGCCACGCAGCCGCACATCAAGCTGCACTAGGGCCTGTTCACGCAATGAACCCGGGCGGCGGCCCAATTGTCCAAAAGACGTGCATTTTTGCCATTTGGGCCCGCTTCTGCCCCAAACTTAATCCCAGCGCACACTATTTGGAGCATATTATTGGTAGCTTCGGCCGAGCGTAAGCAATTGATTGCTATGTGCCGCGGGCAGCCGGGGCGCGTGTGATGGAACAGGCAGCGCGAAATTGAACGTATCCGGTCAACAATCGTTGATATTGGCGGGCGACTATCTGCCGGCCAATCGTGGAGCCGCCAACCCCGGCAGGACCAGCGTGGCGCTGCCCTCGGGCGGCGCGGTATTGCAGCGCGTCACCGTCGTGACATCCAGGCCCGACGAGACCCTGGTTTTATTGCGTGCCGACTACGCATCGCCCGGCACGACCTACGAAGGCATCGCCAGCAGTTCCACCGGTACCGAGGCGCAGACGTCGCAACGCGGCAATACGGCTCTGCCGGCGACGCTGCCGGGTCAGAATTCGGATACCGGAACCGGCACCGCGTACTTCGGCAGTGAATTGTCGGGTTATCTGGCGCCTGCGGCGCAATACGCGCGGACACAGAGCAGGAGCCTTGCGACCGCAACCCCCAAGGGCGCGACGATCGACGTGCACGCCTGATCGGTCTTGAATCGGCGCGCTCGGGCGCCGTGCTTTCCTAGGTTTCTGCAGACCGGCGGCAGGGTGTCGCGCGCCGATCGATCGCCACCCGCTGCTTGGCAAAGCCACCGCGCTCGCTCGAACGCCGCGGCTTGACGCGACGATCGTTGTAATGACGGTACTTGCACTCGCAATGAGTCTGCGTGCATCCCTGTAGCGGCAGGCGCGGCACTTCCGCCGTCAGATAGCGCTTGCCCACGCATTCCTTCGCAGCCTGACAGCATTTTTCGGTCGCTACGACGGAGACTGCCCGCCACGCGTTGGGGCGCTGCTGCGCCGGGGCACCCGCTTTCTTTTCCGGATATTTTGGGTAGTTGAACATCGGCACTCCACGCTGGCGATTGCGCCAGGCCATGGGTCACAGTTTTACAGCAATTTTATTTCAGTCAATGCGGGCTTTTACATAACATCAGGTCACAACCGCGGGCCGGTCAGACGGCGCCGCCGCTGCACCAAGATGCGCCGCCGCGAGCCCGCACAACGCGCTCAGGGCGAGCGCGCCGGCCGCGAAGTTGACCACTGCTGCGTACGATGCGGCGCCGGCGCCCACGAGCCCGGCGGCCAGGAACGGACCGCTCGCCAGTCCCAGCTTCGAGAACAGGCCGGCGAGGGCCGCGGCGCGTCCCGCGCTGTCGAACTGCGCACACAGGCCCAGCAGGTACGGGATCACGAAGAACCACGTGATCGCGGTCGCGACCGATGCCGCGACGAACACCGCAGGCGCCGCACTCCAGTGAAACGCGGCATTCCCGAGCAAGGCGGCGACGGTACCCAGCGCGATCGGCCTCGTGCGCCCCCAGCGCGTGCCAATGAGGACAACCAGCAGCGCACCCACGGTCGCAATCCAGTTCGCAATGCCGATCGTCGCGGTGATGAATCTCAGATCGAAGCCGTTCACGCGCCCCAACTCGATGACATACGCGGCGACTGCCATGTTGCCGGCCTGGAACAGGAAAACGGCGCACAGGGCAACCGGCAGCGCAAGCCGCGAGCGCCGTGCCCGCCCCGCATCCGGCGGATACGCGTCGGGCGCGCTGCGCGCGGGAAAGTCGGGCAGGAACGGCAGCAGCAGCAGCGCCGCCACGCTGAACGCGGCAAAGGCCATGAACAGCACCGGCGCGCCATGGTCCGGGACCAGCCTGGGCAGGAACATCCTGCCCAGGCCGCCGAGGCTCGATTGCACGATCATCAGGATCCCGAAACAGCGATCCGGCGATGCGGTGCGCGACATCACCGCGTACGAGATCCCGACCAGCAGGCCGCCGCACAGCCCGTGCGCGAGGCGCAGCGCCGCGAGCAGGCCCGGCGCACGCACCAGCATCGAGGCGAGGTCGATCGCGAGCAGTGCACACAGCAGCAGCACCGCGGCGCGGCGCCAGGAGACGCGGCGCACGACGAGCACGGCGCAGAAGGCGCCGAAGGCGGCGCCGTATACGTTGCAGGCCGCTATGCGGCCGGCGACCTGCGCGGAAAATCCCAGCCCCGCGATGAGCCCGGAGACCAGGGCCGGCATGATCGACACGTAGAAGAAGCCGGCGGTAGCGAGCACCGACAGCAGCAGCGCGGCGGCCAGTCCATCCGGATGGACGCGCGGGACTCCGGTCGCCGGCGGATGCGGGGGCATTGTCATTCGCTGCGACTTATACCGGAAATCTCGCGCAGGCACCGCTGGCATTGCGAGCGGCCGGCGGCGGCCCGTATCATGGCCCCCGGCATGAACAGGCGAAAAATAGCGCTGGTCGTCGATTCCATGTATGGCGGCGGCGCGGAGAAGGTCGCCCTGACCCTGCGTCGTGCGCTGGAGGGCATCGGGCACGACGCGCACGTGATCGTGCTCGACAGCACCAGCCACTACGATGCGAGCGCCGAGCGCAACATTCACTTCCTGCGCACCGCGCCGAAGCGCGCCGGCGGCGGCCGCGCTTACGCGAAGCAGGCACAGGAACTGCGTGAACTGCTCGCCGCGCTCGAGCACGCCGACGGTCGCCCGGTCGATCTCGTGGTCGCCAACCTGATCCACTCGCAGCACGTGGTCGCGCGCGCCGGTCTGGCGAATGCGTGGTACTGCGTGCACGCGTCGATCGGCGCCACGCTGCGCCAGACGTTGCGGCGCAATCCGCTGCAGTACTGGCGACAGCGGCGCCAGCAACTGGTCCTGAACGGCAGGCGCGTGATCACGGTCTCGCAGGGCCTCGAGCGCGAGCTGCGCGACAGCCGCTGGCTCCGGCCGGCGAGCATACGCACGATCTACAATCCGTTCGAGTTCGAAACGCTGCGCCGTCTGGCCGCGGCGCCGGGCGAACCGCTGCCGGCGGAGCCTTACCTGCTGCATGTCGGGCGCGCCGCCAACCAGAAGCGAATCGATGTGCTGCTCGAGGCGCTGCGGGGCACGCATAATGCCCTGCCGCTCGTGATGCTGACCAATCATCCCGACAAGGTGGCGCGCCTGGCGCGCCGGCACGGGGTGGCTGCTCGCGTACGCCCGGTGGCGTTCCGGCAAAACCCCTATCCCTGGATGGCGCAGGCCGAACTCGTCGTCCTGTCGTCGGACTACGAGGGATTTCCGCTCGTGCTGATCGAAGCGCTGGCCGTCGGCACGCCGGTCGTCAGCACCGATTGTCCGCATGGACCCGCCGAGATACTGACCGGCCCGCTTGCGCACTGGCTGGTGCCGGTCGGGGATGCGCAGGCGCTCGGAAACAGGATCGACGAGGCGCTGACCGCGAACATTGATCCCCGGTCTGCCGCCATCCTGGCGAAACTCGATGCGCCGCTGATCGCTTCGCAATATGCGGCGCTGGCCGATCCTTCACCCGCGGCTCAGGGCTGCTGACGCCACCACGCGATCGTATCGGCGATTGCCGTTTCCAGCGTGAAACGCGGCTGCCAGCCGAGTTCGCCCCGCAGGCGCGCCAGGTCCGGCACCAGCAGCGCGGGCTCGCCGGCCGGCAACGGCTTTGCTCCGAGTCGCACCAGCTCGGTGCGGCCGATCTGCGCGGCGATGCGGCCGATCAGCGCGGCAATGGCGATCGGCTCGCCGGAACCGATGTTGACGGCTCCCGGGACCGGACTGTCGAGCAACGCCGCAAAGGCGTCGCCGACGTCGGCCACGTGCAGGAAACTTCGCACCTGGGTACCCGCCGTGCACAACGCCTCCCGGCCCGCCAGCAGGCTGCGGATCACCGTCGGCACCAGCCGGGACGCATTCTCGCCGGGTCCGAACTGGAAGAAAATGCGGCCCCACGCCGTCGACGCACCGAACCGCTGCCCAAGCCCGCAAAGGCTGCGGTACATCGAAATCTTGGATGCGGCATACGCGACCGGCGCCACGGAGGCGGCATCGGCCAGCGGAGTCGAGCCCTCGCGGCACACCGAGGCACGCGCCCAGTCGTACTCGGCGCAGCTTCCGGCCATCACGGCGCGCTGCCCGCCCGCAGCAAGAAACCCCTGCGCCAGGTGCCGCCCGGCCTGCAGCCAGCGCATGTTGTCCGCGCTGGTCCAGTACGCGCCAGGCGTCGCGATCCACGCAAAATGCAGCAGGTGGGTCGGCCTGACGGCGGCCAGCAGCGAATCGGTCGCCGCGGCGTCCAGCAGGTCCGCCCGATGCACGAGCGAACCATCGAGCGCCCCGGGGGGCGGAGCCGCCCCCGGGGCGACAGCACCGCGTGCACCTCATAGCCGCGCGCGCGCAGCGGCGCGACCGCGCAGCGGCCGATGAAGCCGCCGGCACCGGTGACGAGCACCCGCGGCGTCACGTCAGCCAGCCGACGCGGGCTCGAGCGCCGGCCAGGACGCGTCGCGCGGCGAGATGGTCGTCGGCTGCAGCGGCCAGTCGATGCCGATTGCCGGGTCGTTCCAGCGCAAGCCGCGCGCCGAAGAGGGCACGTAGTCGACCGAGATCATGTACAGGACCTCCGTGTCGTCGGCCAGGCTGACGAAGCCGTGCGCAACGCCCTCCGGTATGTACAGCGCATGCCGGTTGGCGCCCGTCAGTTCCACCCCATACCAGCGTCGCCAGGTCGGCGAGCCGCGGCGCAGGTCGACGATCACGTCGAACAGCGCGCCGGCCGTGCAGCGCACGAGCTTCGCCTCCGCGTGCGGGCTCGCCTGGTAATGCATGCCGCGCAGCGTGCCGCGCCTGCGGTTGTACGAGATGCTCGACTGGCGGAAGGCAGCCGTCATGCCGTGAGTCGCGAACTCCGCCGCGCAATGCGTGCGCGCAAAGAAACCCCGGTCATCGGCCGTGCGCTCCGCCTCGACGAGCCAGGCCCCGGCGATGGGGCATGCGGTGAATATCATGGGTGGATGCGGATCGACGGAACCGGGGTCACGAACCGGCCGCCCCAGGCGCGGATGCCGGCGAGCTGGCGCATGATCTCCTGCTGCAGGTTCCAGGGCAGTATCAGCACGTAGTCGGGCCGGCGGCGCATCAGTTCCTCCGGCGAGACGACGGGGATGAGGCTGCCCGGCAGCAGCTTGCCCTGCTTGTGCGGACTGCGGTCGGCGACGCAGGCCACGTCGGCGGCGGTCAGGCCGCAGAAATTCAGCAGCGTATTGCCCTTCGCGGCCGCCCCATAGCCGGCGACGGTCTTGCCATCAGCCTTCGCGGTGCGCATGAATTCGCGCACCGAGGCCCTGCAGGCCTCGACGCGCGCCGCGAATTGCCGGTACGTATCCGTATCGGCCACCCCGGCACCGGCCTCGTCGGCACGGACCCGGCGCAGCATCGCGCTGTCGTCGATGCCCGCGCGCGCCGTATGCGACGCATAGATGCGCAGCGAGCCGCCGTGGGTCGGCAGTTCGTCGACGTCGTAGATGCGCAGCCCGAAGCGCCGGAAGACCTGTTCAATCGCGTACAGCGAGATATACGAATAATGCTCGTGGTATATCGTGTCGAACTCGACATGCTCGAGCAGCTTCAGCAGGTGCGGGAATTCGATCGTGACCGTGCCTTCCGGCTTGAGGATGACCGCGATGCCGGCCACGAAGTCGTTGATGGCCGGCACGTGCGCCAGCACGTTGTTGCCGATCACCAGGTCGGCGTGGCGGCCCTGCGCGGCGAGCTCCCGCGCCTGCGCCTCGCCGAAGAATTCCACCAGCGTCGGTACGCCGAGCTCGAGTGCGGCCCGCGCGACGGTCTCCGACGGATCGATGCCGAGCACCGGTATGCCCATCTCGAGGAAGTTCTTCAGCAGGTAGCCGTCGTTGCTCGCGAGTTCCAGCACCAGGCTGTCGGGGCCCAGCGAGAAACGCCGCTGCGCCATGCGGCAGTAGTCCTGCGCATGCGTCAGCCAGTCGTCCGAGAACGACGAAAAGTAGACGTAGTTGTTGGCGAACAGCTCGCGCGGATCGACATCGTAGTCAAGCTGCACCAGCCGGCAGGCGTCGCAGACCCTGGCCCGCAGCGGATAGAATTTCTCGTGCGCCGCCGCGGCCGCGTCCGGCAGGAACGCGTTCGACGGCGGCTGCAGCCCGAGGTCGGCCATCGTGACCGTAAGCTTACCGCCGCAGGCGCGACAGGCGTAGACCGGACCTGTCAAGGGATGTTCATCCTTCCCACACCTTCCACGGCGCCGCACCCTTGTCCCACAGCGCGTTCAGGCTCTGCTTGTCGCGCAGCGTATCCATCGGCTGCCAGAAGCCGCGATGCACCCACGCCGCCAGCTGCCCGCTCGAGGCGAGGTGTTCCATCGGTTCGTTTTCCCACACGACCGACAGCCCGCTGATCAGGTCGAGCACGCCCGGCTCGAGCACGAAGAAGCCGCCGTTGATCAGGCCGCTTTCCGACTGCGGTTTCTCCTCGAAGGACACCACCTTGCTTCCCTGCATCACGATGCGGCCGAAACGCGCCGGCGGGCGCACGCAGGCGACCGTCGCGCGGCAGCCGTGCCCGCGGTGAAAGGCGATCTCGGCGCCGATGTCGATGTTCGACAGGCCGTCGCCATACGTCATGCAGAACGGCTCGTCCTCGCGCAGGTACTTGCGCACCTGCAGCAGCCGCCCGCCGGTCATCGTCTCCTCGCCGGTGTCCACGAGCGTGACCTTCCATGGTTCACTGCGGCAGTCGTGGTACTCGACCCTGTTGCTGGTCATGTCGAACGTGACGTCGGCCTGGTGCAGGAAATAGTTCGCGAAGTACTCCTTGACCATGTAGCCCTTGTACCCCAGGCAGACGATGAACTCGTGCACGCCATAGGCGGCGTAGAGCTTCATGATGTGCCAGAGTATCGGCTGCGCGCCGATCTCCACCATCGGCTTGGGTCGCGTGTTCGACTCCTCGGCGATCCGGGTTCCCTTGCCCCCGGCGAGTATCACGCACTTCATGCGAGCCGCCGGTAGCGCGCCAACTGATCCTGCGAGTAATGCAACATGTTCTCCCCTGCCCTAAACGCCTGATACCAGTCGGCCGTCCACGCCAGCGCCGTAAGCATATCGAGGTGCGGCCGCCAGCCCAGCGTACGCCCGGCGAGCGCCGACGACAGCGTCAGCGCGCGGGCCTCCGGCGGATGATGGCCGGCATCGCCGATCCAGCCCGGCCTGCCGCCGAAGCGCTCGCTGAACCCCTCCACCACGGCGCTCACCGTGCAAAAGGATGCCGGGTCCGGGCCGAAATTGACAGCACGCGGCGTGTCGCCGGGCGCGCGCACCAGCGCTTCGGCCATGGCCAGGTAGCCCGAGAGCGGTTCGAAGACGTGCTGCCATGGCCGCACCGCGCCGGGATTGCGCAGCAGGACAGGCGCGCCGGTATCGAGTGCGCGGACGCAGTCGGGTATCAGCCGGTCCGGCGACCAGTCGCCGCCGCCGATCACGTTGCCGGCGCGCACCGTCGCCACGGGTGGTCCGTCGGTGAAAAAGCTGTCCCGGAAGCTGCCCGTGACCAGTTCGGTGCAGGCCTTGCTGTTGCTGTAGGGATCATGACCGCCGAGGCGGTCCTGTTCGGCAAACGCGCGCCCCTTGCCGTCGTTCTCGTAGACCTTGTCGCTGGTGACGATCACGATGGCCTGCAGCCGCCGCAGGCCGCGGCATGCCTGCAGCAGGTTTACCGTGCCCATGACGTTGGTCTGGAACGTAGCGACCGGATCCCGGTAGGACTGGCGCACCAGGGCCTGTGCGGCCATGTGTATCACGATGTGCGGATCGGCCTGGGCAACGCGGGCCCCGACCAGGGACTCATCGCGGATGTCGCCCAGGCCATCGCCGCTGCCGTCCTCGAGCAGGCTCGCCAGATTCGGCCTGGTGTCCGGCGCCAGCGCGAACCCGGCGACCTCGGCGCCCATGCTGCGCAGCCACAGGCGCAGCCACGCACCCTTGAATCCCGTGTGCCCGGTCAGCAGCACTTTGCGGCCGCGCCAGAAGCCTTCAGTGACCGGCATTGCCGCTCCAGTAGGCCGACAGGCGCTGCAGGCATTGCCTGACCGGTCGGTAGCCGAGCAGAGCGCCGAGGCGCACGTGCAGCGTCACGGTGCGCCGCACGGCCTGTACGAGATAAAAAACGTCCCGGTACTGTCCCCGCCCCTGCGTCGAATAGGCGATCTTCAGTGCATCGCATATGACCGCGACCGGTGTCCGGTGGATCTTCGCGCCGGCCGCGAACGGATCGGCGACGCGTGCGCGAAAACGCGGCTCCGCGTTCAGGATCCAGGTCGCGATGCGTTCCATCACGAAGATCTTCATCGGCGCCGTGGCGCGCGCGCGATAAGGCGCCGGCGCGCACAGTCGGGCGCCCAGCTCGTCGGCGGGATCCTCGGCAATCGCGAAGATCGCCTCGGTGACGTTGAGCCACGCACGCCAGAAACGCGGCCGCGCGAGGAAATAATTCGAGAACACCTCCGTCCTCGAATCCGTGACCAGCCGGGTCAGGTCCGAATCCCGCCCGAGGCGCTGCAGCACCTGCTGGGCCACGTCCAGCAGTCCCGGATGCCTGGCCTCGCCATGCGCGAATACGTTCAGGAAGTAAGCGCTGTTGTGAATGCTCGGCGTCAGCAGGATGACGTCGATCGAAGGATCGGCATCGCGCACGAGGGCTTCGACCTGCGACGCATCCAGATTCGTCTTGAGCCGGAACTTCGGCGACAGGAAGCCGTAGAACGCGTCCTCATCGAGCGACTCGCTGAGCAGGAAATTGCGGATCGGCCAGTATTCGTACCAGTCGGGCCGCTCGTTGGCCGAATTGTCGAGCACCCGAAACCCGGGATCCAGCGCCTGCCGCGGCGTGTAGTGATTCAGTATCTGGTAGACAAGCGCCTGCGGCATCCGGAAAGAATACCCAAAACCGCCGCGCAGCGCATGACCGTGCGGCCCGGCCCGGCGGCGGGGCCCCGGCGCTTCGGCCGCTACCGCAGCGATGCCGCGATCCCCTGCAGCGCGACCTCGATCCCGTCGGCAAGCTGCAGCCCGCGCGCGCGCTGCTCCAGAGCGCTGCGCGCCGCGGCGTCGTGCATGAGCCCGATCGCGGCGCTCGCGATCGCCGCGCCGTCGAGGGGCGCCGCGATGGCGGCCCCGGCGGCGACGCAGCGCCGGATGCGTTCGCGCTGGTCCTTCGCGATCGGAATCGCGACGCAGGCGCGCCCGCAGGCGAGCGCCTGCAGCAACGTCGAGCCGCCGTTGACGATGACCAGCCGCGCCCGGCGCAGCAGCGCGGCAAGTTCGGCCTGCGGCAGGGAATCGAATACCTGCAGGTCCGCCGACCTCGCACCAGCCCCCGCGCCGCCCGCCCCGGGACCGACGAACACCGTGCGCACGCCGTCCGCGGCGAGCCGGGCCGCTGCATCGAGGAAACGCGCCACGGCATCCGCAGCTCCGGGATGCCCGGTGCCGCCGCCGGGCACGACGAGCACGAAGTCGGCGTTGCCGGCCGCTTCGGCTGCCGCGCCGCGCTCAGGCCCGGCGCTCGCGGCGCCTGGCGACAGGATGACGTCCAGATAGCGCAGCCGGGGGCGCCCCCGCAGCGCGAGCTTCAGTTTCTCGAGCGGCCCCAGCGAACCGGCGAGAAACTCGGGGTAGGCGATCCAGTGCTCATCGAGCAGGCCCATCCAGCTCCAGCGGAATCCCCTGGCTCGCTGCCGCGGACGCGAGCTGATATAGATCACGGCAGCGCCGAGCCGGTGCGCGGCGCGCAGTTGCGCCGTGCGGCCGGCGTTGTCGAAGACCACGACATCCGGGCGGAATTCGCGCAGGGTCTCGATCACCTCGGCGGAATGAAACGTCGGCGATGCCGGCAGCAGCGTGTGCGCAAATGGCGTCGAGGCCGCGTACGGAGCCTGGCGGCTCAGCAGGAAATGCAGCTTCGCGCCCGGCCACCGATCCTGCGCGGCCCGCGCTATCGCGAGCGAGCGAGCGTATTCACCCATGCCGAAGGCGCCGGAGACCGGCACGAACAGCAGTCGCGGCGCGCGTTCGTCGAGATCAGTCAAAGGCGCTGAACCAGCGGTCAAGCACCAGCAGGGGCCAGGCCCTGCGGAACTCGGTGCTCACGGTCCGGCGCAGCACGCCGCGTTCCATGAGCCGGCGCACCGCATCGCCGAGGATGCGCGGATGCTGCCGGATCCAGCTGCGCACCGGCAGGCCGAAGCCGGACTTCGGCCGCTCCAGATGCCCGGGCGGCAGCCGCGGCGCCATCAGTTCGCGTATCAGCAGCTTGCCGCGGTGCTGTCGGCGGTCCACGAGCAGGCCCGGATCGACGCTGAGCATGAACTCGACGAGCCGGTGATCGAGCAGCGGGGGCCGCACCTCGAGGGAATGGGCCATGCTGGTCCGGTCGACCTTGGTCAACAGCCCCTCCGCCAGGTCGGTGTTCAGGTCCAGCCAGCGCAGCTGCGCGAGCGGCGCCAGGTCCTCACGCCAGAACCGGCGGTAGAACCACAGATAGTCGTAGGCCGGCTCAAGCCACTCGGGCGCCAGCAGGGCGTCGACCTGCACCGCGGCCAGGCCGCCGAGCGCGGCTGCGAACGCCGGCAGGCCTGTATAGGCCTGGCGCTGCATCGACTGGCCAAGGCGCGACAGCGGCGGCAGGAGCCGCGCGAGCGCGCGGTTCAGCCGCGTCGAGCGCGCGCCGACATCGGACCAGTATCGCGGGTAACCGCAGAATATTTCATCGCCGCCCTCGCCGCTCAGCGCAACGGTCACCTCGCGGCGCGCGAACTGGGCGACGAGGTAATTCGACCATGCCGCGCTGTCGCCGAAGGGCTCGTCGAACATCCGGGGAATCCTCGCCAGCGCACCCTCGAAGTCCGTTGCCTGCGCCGTCATCTCCGTGTGCACCGTGTGCAGGTGGTCTGCGACCTTGCGCGCCGCCGCCGCTTCGGAGCGTCCGCGCCGCTCGAATCCCAGCGTGTAGGTCCGCGGCCGGTTCAGGTAATAGGTGGTCAGCGCCGAGTCGATGCCGCCGCTCAGGAACACGCCCACCGGCACGTCCGACAGCGTATGTGCCGGGATGACCCGGCCGAGCAGCTCGTCCAGGGATTCCCGCGTCGCCTCGTGGCTGCGCCGCGCGATGGCGGTCGAGGGATCCCAGTAGCGCTCCAGCGTGACGCGCCCGTCCTGCCAGGTCAGCGTGTGACCAGCCGGCAATTTCTCGATGCCCTGGTACACGGACTTGGGCGCGGGAATGTAGCCGTGGAACAGGTAGTCGCGGATCGCGCTGCGGTTGATCGGCGGCTTGCCGAGCAGCAGCAGCGCCTTCAGTTCGGATGCGAACGCGATGCCATCGGGCAATACCTGGTAGTAGAGCGGCTTGATGCCGACCCGGTCGCGGGCGAGCAGCAGGCGGCGCTGACCGCCGTCCCACAGTGCGAATGCGAACATCCCGACCAGCTGTCCCAGCGCCGCCGCGCCGTCGCGGGCCAGCAGCCGCAACAGCACCTCGGTATCGCCGCTGGAGCGCCAGGGACCCGGCAGGCCGCCGCGCAGCTGCTCGTGGTTGTACAGCTCGCCGTTGTAGGTCAGCACATGCGCGCCGTGCACCATCGGCTGGCGTGCGTCGTCGGTCAGGTCGAGGATCGCCAGGCGCCGGTGCGCCAGCACGACGCCCGCATCGCTCCACAGACCGTCGCCGTCCGGTCCCCGGTGCCGCAGGGTCTCGGCCATGCTCCCGGCCAGGGAGCGGTTTGCCCGCGGCCCGATGATGCCCACTATTCCACACATGCCGTGCAGTCTAGCGCTGGCCATCGAGCGGCGCATCGTTTAGGGTGTGCGCCGGAGCTTTGTACACATGGCCACACCCGCCGATCAACGAATCACGGAGCTGCTCGACCGCTGGCTGAGGAGCCTCGAGCTGCACCTGGAATATACGTCTCTGGACGACGATACCTATTGGAAGGTGCAGCCGTGGGTCGAACACCAGCGCCCGACCCGCTGGATCGTGGAACTGGCGAAGCAGAAGACGACGGCATTGAAGCAGCAGGTCACGGAGCGGATCCAGGCCGGCGACGCGCAGTTCTCGGACGCCCTCGAGCAGATGATGTTCCTCGCCAACCTGGTCGGATTGCAGCACATCGAGCGCTTCATTCCGGTCGCCGAGCCCGGACAGGAGAGCGGCGGCGCCGCCCCGTCGTCGTCGTCGACCGGCACGCGCGAGATGCCGCAGCTCGCGACGGGCTCCACCGGGACGCGCGAAATGCCCCAGCTCTCCACGGCGACCACCGGGACGCGCGAGATGCCAAAGCCGGCCGCGCTGAAGCCGCGCCCGCCCGCGCCGCCGAGCGCGCTGGTGGCCCGGGTCGAGCGCAAGACGCCGGCGCCGGCCAGGCCCGCCTCCGGCAGGTCTGCACCCAAGGCCGCCGCCAGGGCGCGCCGCGATCAGCCGGCGCCGGCGGCGGGCGGTGCGCCGGCCGGTGCCGATGCGATGCGCAAGCAGGTGATGGCGGACGCGGTGCGCCTGCTGCAGTGGGGCCGCAAGTGGTATGAACTGGCGGAACTGATCGCGCGCATGGCCGACCGGCCGTCCGTGCACCAGGTGCGGCGCGTGCTCGACGAGAACCGGGCGCTGATCGAAAAATCCGCGCTGGACAAGAAGTCCTGATCCGTTGAGTCCACGGGAACTTTGTCCGGCCTGCCACGCTCCAACGCGCCCATGATCACCACGACTCATTTGTGCAAACGCTACGGCAACATCACCGCCGTCGACGACCTGAGCTTCGCGGTGCAGCCCGGCGAGGTGCTCGGGTTTCTGGGCGCCAACGGCGCGGGTAAGTCGACGACGATGCGCATGATCGCCGGCTTCCTGGCGCCCTCCTCCGGATCCGTGACGGTCTGCGGCCACGATGTCGAACGCGAGCCCGTCGCGGCCAAGTCCCGCATGGGCTACCTGCCCGAGGGTGCGCCGAGCTACGGCGAAATGACGGTCAGCGATTTCCTCGACTTCGTCGCCGACATCCGCGGCCTGCGCGGTGCCGTGCGCAGCGCGCGCCGCGCCTTCGTGATGGAGCGGCTGGGGCTCGCGCCGGTGCAGTTCCAGGTCATCGAGACGCTGTCGAAGGGGTTCCGGCGCCGCGTCGGGCTCGCGCAGGCGCTGATCCATGACCCCGAGGTGCTGATCCTCGATGAGCCGACCGACGGTCTCGACCCGAACCAGAAGCACGAGGTCCGCCGGCTCATCAACGAGCTGAGCAGGGAAAAGCTGGTGATCGTCTCGACGCACATCCTCGAGGAGGTCCACGAGGTGTGCACCCGCGCGATCATCATCTCGGAAGGGCGCATCGTCGCCGACGAATCGCCGACGAAGCTGGAGGCGCGTTCGCGCTATCACAACGCGGTGAGCCTGCGCTTCGAGCATCCGGCGCAGCTGGCCGCGGCGACCGAACGGATTGCCGCGCTCGACGAGGTGGGCGGCGTCGAAGCCGATGCGCGCGAGCTGCGCCTGACGGCATTTCCGAAAGCGGGCGCCAGTGTCCTGCCGGCGGTCGGCGCACTGGTGGCGCAGGCGGGCTGGGACGTGCCCGAACTGCACCTGGAATCCGGACGCCTCGACGAGGTGTTCCGCACCCTGACCCAGGGTCCCGGCCAGCCCGGAGCGCCGCCATGAGCAAGGTGGCGACGATTTTCCGGCGCGAGCTGTCCGGCTATTTCGCCACGCCGCTGGCGTACGTATTCATCGTCATTTTCCTCGTGCTGACGGCCGTGTTCACGTTCCAGGTCGGCGGCTTCCTCGAGCGCGGGCAGGCCGATCTGCAGGCGTTTTTTCGCTGGCATCCGTGGATCTACCTGGTGCTGATCCCGGCAATCTCGATGCGCCTGTGGGCCGAGGAGCGCAACAGCGGCAGCATCGAATTGCTGATGACGCTGCCGATCGAGCTGTGGCAGGCCGTCGCCGGCAAGTTCCTGGCGGCCTGGTGTTTTGCCGGAATTGCGCTGGCGCTGACCTTTCCGGTGTGGATCACCGTCAACTACCTCGGCAGCCCCGACAACGGCGTGATCGTCGCCGCCTACCTCGGCAGCTGGCTGATGGCCGGCGGCTTCCTGGCGATCGGCATGTGTCTGTCGGCGGCAACGCGTAACCAGGTCATCGCGTTCATCACGGCGGCGCTGGTCGGCTTCCTGTTCCTGCTCGCCGGGTTTCCGCTGGTGCTCGACCTGGTGCGCGGCGTGCTGCCCGCGCCGATAGTCGAGGGAATCGCCTCGCTGAGCTTCCTGACGCATTTCGACGCGATTTCCAAGGGCGTGATCGACCTGCGCGACATCGTGTACTTCTTCGCGCTGGCCGGCTTCTGGCTGCTGGCGACCGCCCTGGTGCTCGACATGAAGAAGGCCGAATGAGCATGGCGGGCCCGCGTTGGCAGAAATTCACGTACGGCGCCGGCGGCCTGCTCGGGCTCGCGGTGCTGTTCCTCGCCGTGGTCATGCTCTCCTCGACGCTGCTTCGCGGCAAGCGCCTGGACCTGACGCAGAACCGGCTGTACACGCTGAGCACAGGAACCGAGCGCGTCATCGCCGGGCTGAAGGAGCCGGTCAACCTGTATTTCTATTTTTCGCGCGAAAGCGCCGGCACGCATGTCCCGCTGTTGCTGCCGTACGCAAACCACGTGCGTGAATTCCTCGAGGAGCTCGCGGCGCGCTCCGGCGGCAAGATACGCCTGCAGACCGTCGACCCGCAGCCGTTCTCCGACGAGGAGGATCGCGCCGCGACGCTGGGCCTGCAGTCCCTGCCCTCGGGTGGCTCGGGCGAAACCCTGTACTTCGGCCTGGCCGGCACCAATTCGACCGACGGCCGCGCCGCGATTCCGGAATTCCAGCCGGACCGGGAACAATTCCTGGAATACGACGTCGCCAAGCTGATCCAGGAGCTCGGCTCGCCGAAGCGCCCCGTGATCGGCCTGATGAGCTCGCTGCGCATGCAGGGCCAGATGGACCCGATGACGGGGCAGCCGGGCGAGACCTGGCCGATCATCGCGCAGCTCGACGAGCTGTTCACGGTGCGTTCGCTGGGCGGCGAGGCCGACCACATTGACGCCGACGTCGACGTGCTGATGCTCGTGCATCCGAAGAACCTGCCGCCGCAGACCCTGTACGCGATCGACCAGTTCGTGCTGCGCGGCGGCCGCCTGCTGCTGATGCTGGATCCGGACGCGGGCGCCGAGGGCGGCGGGCCCGAGCTCGGCAGCGCGTCGGACCTGAAGCCGCTGCTGCAGGCATGGGGCGTCGATTACGACCCGCATCAGGTCGTCGGCGACCTGGAGCGCGGCCTCGAGGTGCGCATCAGCATGGACTCGCCGCCCATACGGCACATCGGCATCCTCGGCCTGCGCCGGCAGGACCTCAATACCAGCGACGTCGTGACTGCATCGCTCGACAGCATCAACCTCGCGACGGCCGGCTTCCTCTCCCCGCACCCCGGCGCCCGGACCAGCTTCACGCCGCTGCTGTCGAGCTCCACCGCGGCGGCGCCGATCCCGGTGCAGCGCTTCGCCGGGCTCTCGGATCCGGCATCGCTGCGCGACGGCTTCAAGGCGACCGGGCAACGCTACACGCTCGCTGCGCGCGTGACCGGTCCGGTCGAATCGGCGTATCCGGCGGGACCGCCGGCCGCGGCCAAGGCTCCCACCGGACCGCCGAGCGTGCACCTCGGCAAATCGGCGGGCCCCGTCAATATCGTGATCATTGCCGACACGGACCTGCTGCTCGACTACATGTGGGTCCAGGTTCGCGACGTGTTCGGCCAGCGCGTCGCGCAGCCGTTCGCCGGCAATGGCGATCTGATCGCCAACGTACTCGACAATCTCGGCGGCAGCCCGGCGCTGATCGCGATCCGTGGTCGCGCCAGTTTTTCACGCCCGTTCGAGCGCATCGAGACGCTGCGCAGGCGCGCCGATGATCGCCTGCGGGACAAGGCGCTCGAGCTGGAGGCGCAGCTGCGCCAGACCGAGTCGAAACTGACCGACCTGCAGGCGCAGCGCGCCGATCAGGCCTCGCTCGCCCCGTCAGCGGACCAGGAGCGCGAGCTGCAGCGCTTCACGGCCGAGAAAGTGCGCATCCGGCGCGAGCTGCGCGAGACCGAGCACAGCCTCAACCTCGACATCGACCGGCTGAACTCCTGGCTCAAGCTGCTGAATATCGTTGTCGCGCCGCTGCTGGTCGGCGTGGCCGGCGCGTTGCTGCTCGCCTGGCGACGGCGCCGGCGCCAGGCGCCGGGCAACCGTCCATGAGCGCCCCGGCGTGAGCGCGCATCGTTTCATCGTCATCACGGTGGCCGCGATCGTCGCGATCGGCATCGCGCTGTGGGCCGGCAGGCTGCACGAGGGGGCGCCCCCGGATTCGCGGGGTGCGCTGCTGATGCCGCAGCTGTCCGCGCAGCTCAATGACATCACCGGCGTGTCCCTGCGCAAGGGTGCGGCGCAACCCACGGTCAGCCTGCACCGGATCAAAGGCCGGTGGACCGTCGCGCAGCGTGCCGATTACCCCGCCGACACCCCGAAGCTGCGCAAGCTGCTGCTGGCGCTGGCCGATGCGCGCGTGATCGAGCAGAAGACGTCGGATCCCGCCAATTATGCGACACTGGGCGTCGGCGATCCTGCCGCACCAGACGCCACGGGAACCGAGATCACGATCACGACCGCGTCCGGCTCGCAGATCCTGATCGTCGGCAAGCCATCAGGCGGCGGAACCTTTGTGCGCTTCGCGCACGAGGCGCGCAGCCTGCTGGTCGCGCCGGGCGTGTTCCCTGAATGGGAGCCCCGCGACTGGATCGATGCGCGGCTGCTCGACGTCAAGCCTGCCGACATCCGCCAGATCGATGTCAGGCCCGCCAAGGGACCCACGGCCCGGCTGCCGGACAGCGCCTTCGGTGCCCTTGCCGGCCTCAGAGCCGAAGACGTCGTGCCGGCAGCCGACGTCGATTTCAGCCGCGCGAGCGTCGCGACGGTCACGCGCACGGACGGGTCCGCGATTACGCTTAGCGGCGCACTGGATGGCGACAAGCGCTGGCTCCAGGTCGATGCGCCCGCGGATCCGGCGCTGGAGGAGAAAACCCGGGGCCGCGCGTACCAGATCGCCTCGTCAGGGTACGACGCGATATTCAAGCCTTGATCCGCGGCACGAGTGCCGGCCTGGGTCGCCGCCTGGCTGCGCTGCTGTACGATGCGCTGCTTCTCGGGGCCCTGCTGATGGTGTTCACGGCGCCGATCCTGCTGCTCACCGGCGGTCGCGCAGTGCTCAGCGAATCGGTCGGCGCCTGGGTCTACCTGTACCGGGCCTGCCTCGCGGGCGTGATCGCCGCGTATTTCATCGTCAACTGGATGCGCAGCGGCCAGACGCTCGGCATGCGCGCCTGGCACCTGCACGTGGTGGACGAGGATGGCCGGCGCCCCGGATTGCGTCAGGCGGCCCTGCGTTTCGCCTGCGCCGCGCTCGCCTGGGCGCCGGCGGGCCTCGGCGTGCTGTGGCTGTACGTCGATCCCCAACACCTGGCACTGCACGATCGCCTGTCGCGCACGCGCCTCATTCACGCCGGCGCCTGACCGGCCACCTCAGCGGGTACGGGAGATCGCGACCGCCGTGCACAGGCCGATCACGGCCGTCGGCAACCAGCCGACCAGCGCAGGATTCAGGCCGAACAACTGGCCGCCGTTCTCGATCGTGCGCGTGATCAGGAAAAATACCACGCCGAGCAGGATGCCGACGACGGTGCGGGCCCCGGCCCCCGTCGTGCGCAGCGGGCCGAACACGAACGGCAGTGACAGCAGCGTGACGATCACCACCGCGAAGATGCGCGCGATTCGCGACCAGAAGCCGATTTCGTACGACGCGGTCTCGAGATTATTGCGCCGCAGGTGATCGATGTAGGCGGCCAGCCCCCGCAGCGTCAGCAGGTCCGGATCGTTCGCCGCCAGCCCGAGGAACTCGGCGTTGACGGTCGAGCCGATCGTATCCTGTGCCGGGGAAGACGCTTCGATGTGCCCGCCCGCGAATCGCGACACGGCCAGGTTCTGCAGGCGCCACTGCCCGGGATTGGCCACCGAGATGCGCTCGGCGCGCTGCACCGAGGCGAGTCGCGTGGTGCCGTCCATCTCGAACAGCGTCACGCCGCCGAAGCTCTGATCGACCTCGCCGGTCTGCACGCGCATGATGCGGTTGCCGTCCTTGATCCACGCGCTGCTCTTGCCGGCAAAGCTGACGTCCGACAGCTCGTGTATGGTCTTGTCGCGCTTCGCGAACTGGGCAAGCGGCGCCGCCGCGTATTCGCCGATGCCGTACATCGCCAGCGAGAGCGTCGCGCCGGCGAGCCCGACCGGCCAGGCAACGCGCCAGATCGAGACCCCGGAGGCGCGCGTCACGACCAGTTCGCTGCCGGCGGCGAGGTTGCCCATGCCCATCAGCGCGCCGATCATGGCACCGATCGGCAGCAGCTCGAACGCCTGCTGCGGCAAATTGAACAGCGTGAACAGGAACGCATCGCCATCGCGGTGTAATTACCCTTGCCGATGTCGCCCTGCTCGGCGATGAACACGAACAGTGCGCCCAGCGTCAGCAGCACGGCCATCGCCAGCAGCGCATAGACGATCACGGTCCGGTAGATATAGCGATCGAGCGTGTTCATGTCGTCGCCGCCCGCCGCGTCAGGTACAGACCCAGGCCGAGGGCCAGCAGGTGCACCCACCAGACGCCCGATTACCGGCGGCAGGTCGCCCTTTTCCAGCCAGACTTTCGCGACCGACAGCAGGTTCGAGTACAGGAAATAGGCGACGATCGCGAGTCCCACGCGCGCATAGCGGCCCTGGCGCGGCTGCAGCCGGCTCAGGGGCACCGCGATCAGCGTCAACAGCAGCGCCATGATCGGCGCGGAGCCGCGGATCTGCAGCTGCGCGATGTCCGACGGCGCGAGCGAACCGAGCAGCTCCGGCGTCGGCTTGGTGTCCGGATCCGCGTGCCGCCGACCGTCGGCGGCGTCGCGATCGGGATGCCGTGCTCGCGAAACTCGATGACGCGAAAGTCCGCGCGCCCGGGTACGCCCTCGTAGCGGCGCCCGTTGAACAGCGTCACGAAGTGCGATGCCGTCCTCGGCGCCCCTGGGAATAAGTCGCCGAATCCGCGAGCGCCACCTCGATGCGGCCCGGCGATCTCGCGCTGGACGAAGACGTTGTGCAGCACGCCGTCCGCATCGACGTGCTCGGCGTAAAACACCGCGTCGCCGCCGCTGAATGAACGGAAACGCCCGGCATCCAGCTGGCCGAATTGCGCCTCCTTGATCGCGGACTGGCGCAGCAGCTGCACGTCGTGGTCGGCCCGCGGCACCTGGAAGAAAGTCAGCCAGCCGAGGCCGATCGCAATCACGACGGCGAACGCGAACACCGGCACCAGCATCCGCGCGGCCCGTATCCGCACGCCTGCAGCGCGGCGATCTCGCTGTCGTGATACATCCGGCCCAATGTCAGCACGACGGCGAGCAGCAGGCCGACCGGGACGATGACGGACAGGTTCATGATCGCGCCAAGCGCTATCAGATCGAAAACGACGTGCGCGGCCGTACTGGTTGTCGGCGGCCTGGCCGAGCACCCGGGAGAGCTGGTTGGCGAGCAGGATCGCCACGAGCACGCCGGTGACGGCAAGCCAGGTCTGCACGACCTCGCGCAGCAGGTATCGTTCCACGGTCCATTTCATGTTGTCGAGCTTAGAGCCTTGTGGATTATCGAGTAAACTATTTCGCTGAAACTCGGTTCAAGCCGCGGGCAACCCAGAGGATATTGGCATGGAATTCAAGGCAATCGTCGACCCCAGGGCACGAAGCGCGACCGGATGTGCGCCGTCATCGGTGTTTTCGAGGGAGGCGATCTCGGCGAAACCGCCGCGCAGGCTGGACAATGAAGCTCGGCGGCCTGGTCGGAAAACTGCACGCCGCCGGGGACTTCGCCGGCAAGGCGGGCGATTCGCTGCTGCTGACCCGGGCGAGCGGATCGCGGGCCGCGCGCATCCTGCTGATCGGCCTCGGGCCGAAGTCCGGCTTTGGCCGCAAGCAGTACCGCAAGTCGATCGCGACCGCAGCGCAGGCGCTGTCGAAGACCGGCGCCGCCGACGCCACCATCTACCTTGCCGCGGACACCCACGCCGACCTGGACGCGCAGTATCGCGCGCGGATCGTCGCCGAGGTGGTGCGGGCCCAGCTGTACAAGATCCCGGACCTGAAGACCAGCAAGAAGCCCAGGGCGCCCCGGCTCAAGCAGATCCGCGTCGCGCTGGCCGATGCGGGCGCGGCCCGCGCGGCCCAGCGCGGACTCGACGCAGGCGAGGCAATCGGCAACGGCGTCCAGCTGGCGCGGGACCTCGCGAACCTGCCGCCGAACGTCTGCACGCCGAGTTACCTCGGCGCCCGGGCGCAGCGCCTGGCCCGCGAGTTCCGCTCGGTGCGTACGAAAGTGCTCAATGAACGCCAGATCAAGGCGCTGAAGATGGGCGCATTCCTCGCGGTCACGGCCGGATCGGCGCAGCCACCGCGCCTGATCGTATGCGAATACATGGGCGGCGGCAGGAGCAAGCCGCCCGATCTGCCTGATCGGCAAGGGCATCACGTTCGATTCCGGCGGCATCTCGCTGAAGGAGCCGTCGGCGATGGACGAGATGAAGTTCGACATGTCCGGCGGCGCCAGCGTCCTTGGCGCGCTGCGCGCAGCCGCGGAACTGCGCCTGCCCATCAATCTCGTCGTGATCATCGCCGCCTGCGAAAACATGCCGAGCGGCACCGCGGTGAAGCCCGCGGACATCGTGACGTCGATGTCCGGGCAGACGGTCGAAATCCTCAATACCGACGCCGAAGGGCGACTGATGCTGTGCGACGCGATCACGTACAGCCGCCGCTACAAGCCGGCCGCGGTGATCGACGTGGCGACGCTGACTGGCGCCTGTGTCGTCGCCCTCGGCCATCATTTCAGCGGCCTGATGAGCAACAACGAGTCCCTGGCCGGCGAACTGGAGTCGGCCGGCACGCGCGCCGACGATCGCGCCTGGCGCATGCCGATTGCGGACGAGTTCGTCGATCAGCTGAAAACCAATTTCGCAGACCTGGCCAACATTGGCGGGCGCGAAGGCGGCGCCTGCACGGCGGCGTCCTTCCTGTGGAAATTCGCCAAGGACCTGAACTGGGCGCATCTGGATGTCGCCGGCACTGCCTGGCTGGGCGGGGCGCAGAAGGGCAGCACGGGCCGTCCCGTGCCGCTGCTGGTCGATTTCCTGATCAACCGCGCCCGGGGCGTATGACCGGAAAAGTCGATTTTTACGTGTTCGACGGCGCCGCACCGCAACAGTGCCGGAGGCTCGCGTGCCGGCTGACGGAGAAGGCCTATCTGCGCGGCATGCGCATCGCGGTCCTCGGTCAGGACGCGGACGAGGTGCGCAACCTCGACGAACTGCTGTGGACCTTCAGCGAATCCTCGTTCGTGCCGCACAAGATCTGCACGCAATATCCGGACGCCGATACCGCGACGCCCGTGCGCCTGATGCACGAACTGCCGGCCGGTCCGGCAATCGAAGCCGACCTGCTGGTCAACCTGAGCCAGCGCATGCCGGATGAACCCGCGCGGTTCGCGCGCATTGCGGAAATCGTCGATGGCGATCCCGAGCGGCGCCGTCTGGGTCGCGAACGATTCAAGGCGTATCGCGGATTGCAGCTGACGCTCGAGACGCATCAGATGGACAGGGCAGCAGAGCCGTGAGCGACCTCATGAATCAAAACACCTATGACCCGCGCGACATTCCCATACTGACCGAAGCGGTCGACGTGGAAGCATCGGCTCCGGCGCCGCTGTACCAGCCGGTCCCGGCGCCGCTCGAGAGGCGCAGCATGCCGCGGATCGACACGGCGGCCCTGCAGGCAGCGATCGTCGAGGATACGCTGCAGCTCGCCGATTCACTGACCAGCCAGGCAGCCAGGGACATCGAAACCCTGCTGTTCGAGCGCGTGTTCGACCAGCTGCGTGCGCAGCTGCCGGAGCTCGTGCAACGGCTCATCCGCGAACAGATCCCCGGCGAGACGGATCTTCCGGGCGAACCCGGTGGATAAGGCCTACGCCCCCGCGGACATCGAACAGCGCATCTACCGGCGCTGGGAGGAACTCGGCTGCTTCGCACCCAGCGGTTCCGGAAAGGCCTATTCGATCGTCATTCCGCCGCCGAACGTGACCGGCACGCTGCACATGGGGCATGCGTTTCAGGACACGATCATGGACGCGCTGATCCGCTTTCACCGCATGCAGGGCTTCGACACGCTCTGGCAGCCGGGCACGGATCATGCGGGCATCGCCACGCAGATGGTGGTCGAGCGGCAGCTCAATGCGGCGGGTACGAGCCGCGCCGAGCTCGGGCGGGACGCCTTCATCGCGCGCGTGTGGCAGTGGAAGGCGCAGTCCGGCGGCCTGATCGCCAACCAGATGCGCCGGCTCGGCGCCTCGGTCGACTGGAAGCGCGACCGCTTCACGATGGATCCCGGACTCTCCAGCGCCGTCACCGAGGTGTTCGTGCGCCTGTACGATCAGGGCCTGATCTACCGCGGCAAGCGCCTCGTGAACTGGGACCCGGTGCTGAAGACGGCGCTCTCGGACCTCGAGGTCGTTGCCGAGGAGGAACTGGGCAGCCTCTGGCACCTGAAGTACCCGCTCACCGACGGCTCGGGATTCCTGGTCGTCGCGACGACCCGCCCCGAGACGATGCTCGGCGACACGGCGGTCGCCGTGCACCCGGAAGACGGGCGCTATCGGCACCTGATAGGCCGCACCCTGCGCCTGCCGCTGGCGGAGCGCGACATTCCGGTCATCGGCGATGCCTACGTGGACCCGGAATTCGGCAGCGGCTGCGTGAAGATCACGCCGGCCCACGACTTCAACGACTACGAGGTCGGTCAGCGCCACCAGTTGCCGCTGATCAACATCATGACTCCGTCGGCTGCACTCAACGACAACGTGCCGGCGGCCTACCGCGGTCTCGACCGCGTCGCCGCGCGCGCGCGCGTCGTCGCCGACATGGAAGCCGCGGGGCTCGTCGAGCGCGTCGAGCCGCACCGCCTCACGGTGCCGCGCGGCGATCGCAGCCATGCGGTCCTCGAACCGCTGCTGACCGACCAGTGGTTCGTGAAGATCGCGCCTCTGGCGCAGCCGGCGATTCAGGCCGTCGAACAGGGCCGCATACGCTTCGTCCCGGACAACTGGACCGCGGTTTATTTCGAATGGATGCGCAACATCAAGGACTGGTGCATCAGCCGGCAGCTGTGGTGGGGCCACCGCATCCCGGCGTGGTACGACGGCGACGGCCGCTGGTACGTCGGTCGCAGCGAAGCCGAGGTCCGCGCGGCCCACGGACTCGCGCCGTCAACGCCGCTGCGCCAGGACGAGGACGTGCTCGACACCTGGTTCTCGTCCGCGCTCTGGCCGTTCTCGACCCAGGGCTGGCCGGAGGCAACCCGCGACCTGTCGGCCTACTATCCGACCTCAGTGCTGGTGACGGGCTTCGACATCATTTTCTTCTGGGTCGCCCGCATGATCATGATGGGCCTGAAGTTCACCGGCGAGGTGCCGTTCCGCGAAGTCTACGTGCACGGCCTGATCCGCGATCACGATGGGCAGAAGATGTCCAAGTCCAAGGGCAACGTGATCGACCCGCTGGACATCGTCGACGGCATCGCGCTCGGCGACCTGCTGGCGAAGCGGACCACGGGCCTGATGCAGCCGCAGATGAAGCCTGCAATCGAGAAGGCGACACGCCGGCAATTCCCGGCCGGGATAGCGCCCTTCGGCACCGATGCCTTGCGCCTGTGCTTCGCGTCGCTGGCAACGCAGAGCCGCGACCTGCGCTTCGACATGGCGCGCGTGGAGAGCTACCGGAATTTCTGCAACAAGCTGTGGAATGCGGCGCGCTTCGTGCTGATGAACGTCGAGGGCCAGGACCTGCGCCGTGAAGGCGCCGAATTCGGCCTGCCCGACCGCTGGATCCGCGCACGCCTGCGCGCCGCGGTGGAACGCGTGCATTCGGGCTTCGCCGAGTACCGCCTCGATGCGGTCGCCGCGGCCCTGTATGAATTCACGTGGAACGAGTTCTGCGACTGGTACCTGGAGATGTCGAAGGCCGTGTTGCAGTCCGAGCACGCGGGCGAAGCGGAGAAGCGCGGCGCGCGCCTGACGCTGATCACGACGCTCGAGCAGCTGCTGCGCACGCTGCACCCGCTGGCGCCCTTCATCACCGAGGAGATCTGGGACCGGGTGCGCATCTGCGCGGGAGTCGCGGGGCAGACCGTGATGCTCGCCCCTTTCCCGCAGCCGGCCGATCTGCCGGTGGACCGGGAAGCGGAGCGCGAAATGTCCTGGGTGCGCGAGTTCATCCTCGGCATCCGCCAGATCCGCGGCGAGATGGACATTGCGCCGGGCCGCAGGATCGACGTGCTGTTGCAGCACGCGGCCAATTCCGATCTCGAGTACCTCGGCCGCAACCGCAGCCTGCTGGTGCGCCTCGCGGGCATCGGCACGCTCGCCGTGCTGGAGCAGGGTCAGGCGGGACCGATCTGCGCGGTCGCACTGCTCGGCACGCTGGAGATCCTGGTGCCGATGGCGGGGCTGATCGATCCACAGGCGGAAATCGAGCGCCTGACCCGGCGGCAACGCAAGGCGGATCTCGACATCGGCAAGCTGCAGGCCAAGCTCGCCGACTCGAGCTTCGCTGCGAACGCGCCGGCCGACATCGTCGCCAAGGACACCCGGCGCCTTGCCGAGCTGCGCATCGAGACCAGCCAGCTGGCCGCACAGGCGGCCCGCGTCCGTGCACTGCTCGCCGGATGAGCGTGCAGCGCCCGCAGGTCGCCGCCGTGATGGCGCAGCTGAACGAGGTCATCCTCGACAAGAGCCTGCCGCTGCGCCTGTGTTTCGCCTGCCTGCTGGCGCGCGGCCACCTGCTGATCGAGGACGTTCCGGGAGTCGGCAAGACCCTGCTCGCGCATGCGCTGGCGAGGACGCTGGGGCTTTCCTTCCAGCGCATCCAGTTCACCAGCGACCTGCTGCCGTCCGACGTGCTCGGCGTGTCGATCTACGACCGCGAGTCCGGCCAGTTCCGCTTCCAGCACGGACCGATATTCTCGCAGCTGGTGCTGGCCGACGAGATCAACCGCGCCTCGCCGAAGTCGCAAAGCGCGCTGCTCGAGGCGATGGAGGAGCACCAGGTCACGCTCGACGGCCATTCGATGTCGCTGCCGGAACCGTTCTTCGTGATCGCCACGCAAAACCCGCTCGACCAGGCGGGCACGTTTCCATTGCCGGAGTCGCAGCTGGACCGCTTCCTGATGCGGGTGCATCTCGGCTACCCGGCCGCGGCCGCGGAGCGGGAACTGCTGCATGGCATTGACCGGCGCGAACTGGTCGGCACCCTGCAGCCCATGCTGAACGGCGAAGGGCTTCGCGACCTGCAGCGCAGCGTGCTCGGGGTGCAGGTGTCCGCCGCGCTGCTCGACTACGTCCAGGCACTGGTCGCACAGACCCGCAGCCGGCTCGACCTGCGCCACGGCCTGTCGCCGCGGGCCGCGATCGGGCTGGTGCGTGCGGCGCGGGCCTGGGCCCTGATCGATGGGCGCAGCGCCGTGATTCCCGAGCACGTGCAGGCGGTCTTCGCTGCCGTCGTCGAACACCGGATACGCCAGGATGCTGCCTCCCCGGGCCTGGCGGCGCGGCTGCTCGAGGCCGTGCCAATCCCTTGAACCGGCTGCGCCTGGCCGCGGCGACGCGCCTGCGCGCCTGGGCGGCACGCAGGCATGGCGACGATTCGCTGCCGCTGCGGATCCACGTGCGCCGCATCTACATCCTGCCTACCCGCTACGGGCTCGTACTCGCGGCGCTCGTCGTCGCGATGCTGCTCGCGGGGCTGAATTACAACAGCAACCTCGGGCTCGCGTTCGGCTTCCTGATGGCCAGCATCGCGATGGTCGCCATGCATCACTGCCACCGCAACCTGCTGGGACTGCTCGTGGATGCGGACACCGAAGCCGACGGATTCGCCGGCGCCGGGGCACAGCTGCGGTACCTGCTGCAAAACGATTCCGCCGCCGACCGGCATGATATCGAGATCCGCTGCGCACCGGGGGCGGCCGCAATCGCCGGCGTACCGGCCGGCACGAGCCGGAGGATCAGCGTCGCACTTCCGACCCCGGCACGCGGAGTCATGTCGGTCAGGCAATGCGAACTGCGCACGACCTATCCGCTGGGCTGGTTCCGCGCCTGGACCTACGTGCAGGCACCGGTGACCGTGTTTGTCGCGCCCAGGCCCCAGGGCACGCAGATGCAGCCTCCGGCGGCTGCGGCGGACGGCCAGGCCGCCCTGGCGCGGCAGCGCGGCGATGAGGATTTTGCCGGACTCGGGCCCTATACGCCCGGAATCCCGCTGAAGCACATGGCCTGGAAGACGCTCGCGCGCAGCGGCGAACCGGCCGTGCGCAACTACCTGGCTTCGTCCGGCAGCCCGCAATGGCTGGACTGGGATCTGCTGGCCGGCAACCCTGCAGAGGTGCGCCTCTCGCAGTTGTGCCGCTGGGTCCTGGATGCCGATGCCGCGCGCAGGACTTATGGGCTGCGGCTGCCGGACCTGGAACTCGCGCCGGACCGCGGCGCTGTGCATCGCGAAGCATGCCTGCGGGCGCTGGCGCGCTTTGAGGCGGAGCCCGGCGCATGAATGCCCAGCCGGTTTCGCTGCGCCGGCTGCTGTGGACCTCGGCCTGCTTCGCGCTCGCGGCTGGCGCCAACCTGCAGACGCTGCCCGTCTGGGTCATCGGCGGTGCTCTCGCGGCCGGCGCACTGCGCCTGGTGCTCGCCGCGCGCGGTCGCGACGCCCCGTCGCGCGCCTGGACGCTGCTCGCGGCGGCGCTGGTGACCGTCGCGCTGCTGCTGCGCTTCCACACGTTCAACGGCATCACTGCGGGAACCTCGCTGCTGTGCCTGATGGCAGGCCTCAAGCTGCTCGAGACGCGCGGCATGCGCGACATCCACGTCATCATGCTGATCGTATATTTCCTGTGTCTCGCGGCGTTGCTGCGCAGCGAGTCGTTCTGGCTGCTTGCATACCTGGTCGGCGTGTGCTGGCTGGCAACGGCGACGCTCGTGCAGATGACCGTGTCCGCACCGGGACCGGACTGGCGCGCGAGCCTGCGCACCTCGGCAAGGCTGCTGCTGCACGCGCTGCCGCTCACGCTGTTCCTGTGGCTGCTGTTTCCGCGCCTGACCGAACCGCTGTGGAAAGTTGCCGATGACGGCGGCGGCGCCGCCACCGGCCTGTCGGATACGATGGATCCGGGCGATATTTCCGAACTGGTGCTCTCCGATGACATCGCCTTTCGCGTGCACTTTGCCGGCGCCGCGCCTGCGCAGCGCCTGCGCTACTGGCGCGGGCCGGTGCTCGAGGAGTTCAACGGCCGCATCTGGCGCCGCAGCGACCGTCCCGCCATGGCTGCAGCCCCGGGCGCACTGCCCGCGTCCGCCGAGCCGCTGTTTCGCTATACGATCGGACTGGAGCCCTACCAGCACAACTGGATCTACGCACTCGACCGGCCGGTGCGCTGGGACCTGCCGCGCGCGAGGCTCACGGAGGCCGGCGTACTCGAGCGCGCCGAGGTGGTTTCGCAGCCGATCGACGTCGCGCTGACGTCGGTCGCGGGCGCAACGCTGCCGGACCCCCTCGATAACTACCGGCGCACGCGCGATCTTCGCCTGCCGCCGCACCGCAATCCGCGCACGGCGGAGCTCGCCGCGCAGATGCACCGCGCGCATCCAGGCGACCGGGACTATGTGCGCGCCGTTCTCGGCATGCTCCATGACCAGGCGTTCTTCTACACCCTGACGCCGCCGCGCCTCGGCGAGAACGCGGTCGACGATTTCCTGTTCGATTCGCGCCGCGGCTTTTGCGGTCATTACGCGTCGGCGTTCGCCGTCATGATGCGCGCGGCGGGCATCCCGGCGCGCATCGTCACCGGCTACCTGGGCGGCAGGGAGAATCCGTACGGCGACTACTGGATCATCCGCCAGAGCGACGCGCATGCCTGGGTCGAGGTCTGGATCGATGGCACGGGCTGGTTGCGCATCGATCCCACCGCCGCCATCGCCAGCACGCGCATCGAGCGGCAGCCGGCGGATGATGGGGCCGGCGCGCTGCTGGGGGTCAATCTGCGCGGCCGCGGATCGTGGCTGGCGGACCTCGCGCTGCGCATCGATGCGCTGCGCCAGGTCTGGCGCGAGCGCATCCTGCAGTTCGACCAGAGCGCACAGCAGTCGCTGCTGCAGAAACTGCTGATCCCGGCGCCGGACGCGGGCAAGCTCGCATTGCTGCTCGCGCTGTGCGTGAGCGGCGCGCTGCTGTGGCTGACCTGGCAGGTGCGCCGCGACAGCCGCGCGACGGTCCGCGACCCGGCTGCCCGGGCCTATGAGCGGCTCTGCGACCGTCTCGCCAGGATCGGCCTGCGACGCCTGCCGCACGAGGGCGCCGAGGACTTTGCGGAGCGCGTGTCGCGGGCGCGGCCGGACCTCGCGGCGCGCATCCGCCCGCTGCTCCGCGCGTACACCGACGTTCGCTATGGCGCCCTGGCAGGCGATCGGGCCGCGGTTGCGCGCCTGGCGCGCGCGATGCGGGATTTCGCGCAAAATGCCTTGTGAACAATATTAATGTAATTAATTATATATATTAATTAATATATTGATATTAAACGATATTTTTTCCATTGATTGCCAGGAACTCCTGGCCTTGATGCAGGCGCCAGGAATCGACGCGGGATGTGCACACTGATCGCTGCGGTACACTGCTGCGCATCGTTCGGGAGGGCCGGGCCCTTCCGCCAACCGTTCCCCGCCGTCGAGAGGTGCCTGTGCCCGATACTGGGGGATCAGCGGATCGGGATCCGACACCTCTGCTGGATGGCCGGCTCGCCACGCTGTCGACGTGGTGCCTGTTCCTGGACGTCGACGGAACCCTGCTCGAGTACGCGCAGGCACCGGACTCCGTGACGGTGCCCGCCGGGCTCGTCGCCGAACTTGACCGGCTGTTTGCCGCGCTCAACGGCGCTGTCGCGCTGGTCAGTGGCCGGCGCGTGTCGCAGCTCGACCGGCTGTTCGCGCCGCTGCGTCTTCCGGCGGCGGGCGTCCATGGGCTGGAGCGGCGCAGCGCCGGCGGCATCGTGCAGAACGCACCGGTCGATGCGGCCCGACTTGGACTGGCCCGGGAGGCGCTGCAGGCGCTGGTCGCCATGCATCCGGGTCTGCTGCTGGAGGACAAGGGCGGCGCACTGGCGTTGCACACCCGAGGCGCTGCGCAGCTCGAGCCCCTGGTGCGCAGTAACGCCTATCGCATCGCCGGGGAACTGGGCGCGCCCTACCATGTCCTGGAGGGCTATATGGTGTTCGAAATCAAGCCGCTCGTTCCCGACAAAGGCACCGCGATCGAATCATTCCTGGCGGAGCCGCCGTTCGCCGGCCGCATGCCGGTCTTCCTGGGCGACGACATCACCGACCGCGCCGGCTTCGAGGCCGTGAGCCGCTGCGGCGGAATCCCGATTGCCGTGGGCGCCCGTGTCAGCGCGCCGTGGAAGCTCGCAGACGTCCGTGCGGTACGGCAGTGGCTGGGTGCGCTGCCGGCGGCGGGAAAGGAACGGCGATGAGCGCCCCGCCGACATCGGTGGACCTCGCGGTGATCGGCAATTGCCAGGTCGCCGGCCTGATCGATTCGGCCGCGCGGATCCTCTGGGCCTGCCTGCCGCGCCCGGACTCGGACCCGACCCTGTGCGCGCTGCTCACGCGCGAGGGCGGCGACTCGGACCTGGGGGTCTTCGCGATCGATCTGCTCAATCGGGTGCAGCAGCAGCAACAGTATCGTCGCAATACCGCCATCGTCGAAACGCGCTTGACCGGCGACGATGGCAGCGTGGTGCGCGTCATCGACTTCTGCCCGAGGTTCCAGCAGCTCGGGCGGATGTTCCGGCCCACGATGTTCGTACGCATCGTCGAGCCACTGCAGGGCAAGGCGCATATCCGCATGCGCTTCAGGCCCGCCGCCGGCCACGGAGCCCGCCAGCCTGCCCTGACCACCGGCAGCCATCACATTTCCTTCGCGCTCGAGGAGCACGGGTGCCGCCTGACGACCGATGCCTCGGTCACGGCACTTGCGCAGCAGCGCACGATCATCCTCGAGACGCCGCTCGCCTTCCTGCTCGGTCCGGACGAGAGCATCGACCAGCCACCGCTCACGCTGGCACGCTCCTGGCTCGAACAGACGGAGCGTTACTGGCACGAATGGGTCCGCAGCCTCGCCGTACCGGTGGATTGGCAGGAGGCCGTCATCAGGGCGGCCATCACGCTGAAGCTTTGCACATTTGAGGATACCGGCGCGGTGCTCGCGGCGCTCACCACCTCGATTCCGGAATCGGCGGACAGCGGCCGCAACTGGGATTACCGCTACTGCTGGCTGCGCGACAGCTTTTTCACCGTGCAGGCGCTCAACCGCCTCGGGGCGACGCGCACGATGGAAGGGTACCTGCGCTACATCAGCAACATCGTCGCGCAATCGGCGGCCGGTGCGCTGCAGCCGCTGTACGGGATCACCGGCAACCCGCAGCTCCCGGAGGTCATCGTCACCACGCTCGACGGTTACCGCGGCATGGGACCCGTACGCACCGGCAACGGCGCGTACGGGCAACGGCAGCATGACGTGTACGGCGCGGTGATACTCGCCGCCAGCCAGTGCTTCTACGACGCCCGCCTGGTCTCGCCCGGCGATGTGCACCTGTTTGAGCAGCTGGAACTGCTGGGCCGCCAGGCGGCCGCCCTCTTCGACCAGCCCGACGCCGGGCCCTGGGAATTCCGTGGCCACGTGCAGGTGCACACGTTCTCAGCCGTCATGTGCTGGGCCGCCTGCGACCGCCTCGCGCGAATCGCACGGCACCTGGCGCTGCCGGTGCGCGCGGCATACTGGCAGGACCTGGCCGGATCGATGCGCGAGCAGATCCTCAGGCAGGCGTGGAATCCGGCGCGCGGGGTCCTGGCAGGCCGGTTTGGCGGCGATGAAATCGACGCAACGGCGCTGTTGCTGCCGGAGCTCGGCTTCCTGCCGCCCGCCGACGAGCGCTTCAGGTCAACGCTGCTGGCCATCGAGCGCGAGTTGCGGGTCGGCGACCTGATTTTCCGTTACCGGCATGCCGATGACTTCGGCTCGCCCGACAACGCCTTCACGATATGTTCCTTCTGGTACGTCAATGCGCTGGCCGCGGTCGGACGCGTGGACGAGGGCCGGGAGATTTTCGAGCGCCTCCTGCAGCGCCGTAACGGCCTCGGAATGTTCTCCGAGGATATCGACCCGGCCAGCGGCGAGCACTGGGGCAACTATCCGCAGGCCTACAGCATGGTCGGGATCATCTTCAGTGCGCTGCGGCTCAGCCGCTCCTGGGACCAGGTCATCTGAGGAGGCAAAGCGCCCGTGTTCAGACATGTCGTCTTCCGCTTCGTGCCGGCGCTGGCAGTTGCCGCAGCCCTCGTGGCCTGGTTTGGCATGCCGTACTTCGATGGCCTGCTGACCACCTGGTCGCGCGTGAACGCGGAAAGCCGCGCCAAGTCCGTGATGATCGCGGTCGAGAAGCCCGTCAGCGCGCTGATCGATCGCAACGAACGCGCGCCGCTCGAGCATCTGATGACGGACATGCTGCACGACAGCCGCATCGCGGCTGTCGCCCTGTGCCGTCCGGACGGCACGACGATCGCCCGAACCGGCGGCGGCGGCGCAACCGTCAACTGCGCCAGCGACGACGCCGTCGGCAGCACCGAGGCGAGCCGCATCGTTGAGGGGCCCTCCGGCCCGATGCTGGCGGTGCGCTATGAATCGAACCTGGCCGGGCACGTGCCCTTTCGCCTCGTCATCCAGCAGCGGCTGCTGGTCGCAGGCCTCGACCAGGCGGGCTGGCGCAATTTCGTGCTCGCGTTTGCGGTCGTGTCGACGCTGATTCTGGCGCTGCTGGTCGCGCTGGTCGCCTGGTGGCTGCTGCGCAGCTGGGTTGCGGTCCTGGTCGGCGACATCCGCAGCGGCCGCTTCCTCGACGATGCCTGGTCGCCGCGGTTTTCGCTGCCGATCCTGTCGCAGCTGCGCAAGGTCCTGAGCGAAGTCGAGGAGACCCAGCGCCGGGAGATCGATTATCGCGAGAACTGGACGCCGCAGGCCCTGCAACAGGTGGTCAGCGAGCACCTGCACTCCGAGCAGATCATTGTCGTTTCAAACCGCGAGCCCTACAGCCATATCCTGGACGCAGACGCCGGAATCCACGTGCAGGTTCCGGCCAGCGGCATGGTAACCGCGCTCGAGCCGATCATGCGCGCCTGCTCGGGCGTCTGGGTTGCGCACGGCAGCGGCAGCGCCGACCGGCAGGTCGTGGACCGCTCCGATCATGTCCAGGTGCCGCCGGCCGAACCGGCCTATACGCTGCGGCGCGTCTGGCTGTCGCAGGCGGAAGAGCAGGCCTATTACTACGGTTTCTCGAATGAGGGACTGTGGCCGCTGTGCCATCTCGCCTATGTGCGGCCGGCGTTCCGCCAGAGCGACTGGCTCACGTACCAGTCCGTCAACAGGAAATTTGCCGATGTCGTGGCGAGGAGGCCACGAGCCGCAGCCCGGTCGTGCTGATACAGGACTTCCATTTCGCGCTGCTGCCGCAATACGTGCGCCAGCGCATCCCGAAGGCGACGATCGCGCTGTTCTGGCACGTGCCCTGGCCGAATTCCGAGACATTCGGCGTCTGCCCGTGGAAGCGCGACATCCTGATGCACATGCTGCACGCCGACATCCTGGGATTTCATACGCAGTATCACTGCCAGAATTTCCTGGCTACCGCCGACCGGTTCATCGAGTGCCAGATCAGTCACGAGCACATGACCGTCACGCTGCAGGGGCACGTGTGCCACGTCGCGCCCTATCCGATCTCGATCGAATGGCCGCCGCGGTGGCTCGCACAGGCGCCCTCCATCGCCGCTGCTCGCGAGGAGGTGCGCCGCGCCTACGGCATAGATGAAAGCGCGCACCTGGTGCTGGGGGTCGAACGCTGGGATTTCACCAAGGGAATCCTCGAGCGCTTCCAGGCGCTCGAGCGCTTTTTCGAGCAGCGGCCCGCGGCGCGGGGCCACGTCACGCTGCTGCAGATCGCGGCACCGTCGCGCAGCGAGCTGCCCGCCTACCGGGCACTGCAGCGCGCGCACGCTGGCGGAGGCTGCGCGCATCAACGCGCGCTTCGCGAGCGGCGCGTGGCGGCCGATCGTGCTGGTCGGCGAGCACCAGGAGCCGGAAGCGGTGTTCAGCCTGTACCGCGCCGCGGATATCTGCCTCGTCAACAGCCTGCATGACGGCATGAACCTGGTCGCCAAGGAGTTCGTCGCCGCGCGCGACGACGAGGACGGCGTGCTGATCCTGAGCACCTTCGCGGGCGCATCGCATGAACTGGTCGAAGCCCTGCTGGTCAACCCCTTCGACGTGGCCGAGACGGCCGCGGCCATTGGCGCCGCCGTCGACATGCCGCGCGACGAACGGCGCGAGCGCATGCGCCTGATGCGCAGCACGGTCAAGGACAACAACGTCTATCGCTGGGCCGGCCGCATGCTGACGGATGCCGCGCGAATCCGGCAACGCCAGTCGCTGCGCATCGGCCGGACGGCGGCCAATTGAGCCCTGCTGGTTCACGGCGCCTGCCGAATTGCCCGCATACACCTCGAGTCGCAGCTCGGTGACGCCCCTCGTGCGGACCCATTGCTTCAGCGCGCCGAGGATTTTCCCGACGACCAATTGACCGCGGCAGGCCGGATCCACGTACATCAGGCCGAGATAGGCATGCGTCGCGTGCTTCAGGTGATGCTGCTTCGCCGGCTCGATGCGCGCAAACCCGCAGCCGACCGGCCCGGCGCCTTCGGCGATGACGACCATGGTCTGGTCCGCAACAGTGGCCGGTCGGATGGAGATCTCCTGCATCCGTTCAAGAACAGGCCGTTGGGCCGCAAAGCGCACCCGCCAGCGCGTCCTGGCGAAACACGCGCCGCGCCCTTGAGGGCGGCGGATCCCTTCCTGTAACCTGCCCGTTCCGATCGCATAGCCCGGGGCACGTCTCAGCAATGGAATTAAAACGAGTCAACCTCAGTGTACTGGGCCCGCTCGAGCGGCCGGCGCTCGCATGGCTCGCCGCGCGCATGCCAGCCTGGGTTGTGCCGGATCACCTGACGATGCTCGGCGTCTTCGGCGCCGCGCTGACGATCGCAGGCTTCATCCTGAGCCAATGGTCGCTGCAGTGGCTCGCGCTCGCCTGCGTCGGGCTCGTGCTCAACTGGATCGGCGACTCCACGGACGGCACGCTCGCGCGCTACCGGCGCATCGAGCGGCCGCGCTACGGCTTCTTCGTCGACCACAGCAGCGACCTGTTCTCGAATACAGGCGTGCTGCTCGCCGTCGGCATCTCGCCGTGCGCGCACTTCGCGGTCAGCTGCCTCGGGGTGATCGCCTACCTGATGGGCTTTGCGTACGCACTGATCGGCGCGCAGGCGCGCGCGACGATGCGCATTACGTATCTCGGGATCGGCACGACCGAGATCCGCGCGCTGCTGATGTTCGGCAACCTGCTGGCACTCGCGTTCGGCATCATCCACGTGCCGCTGCCGTTCGCGCTGCCCGCGCAAATCGAGCCGCCGACAACCTACGACATCGGGATCCTGGCCCTGTCCGCGGCGGCCGTCGCCTGGATTGCCACGCTCGTGATCCGCGAACGGCGCAGCCTCGCCATCGAGGACCCGCCGCCGCGGCCCCGCTAGGCCGGCACTGTTCAGGGCGCCAGGTTCTCGCGCGTGTTGCGGAACTCGATTTGCGGCCAGCGTTCCTCGGTCAGGCTCAGGTTGACCCGCGTCGGCGCGAGGTAGACGAGCTCGCCGCCGTGATCGAGGGCAAGGTTGTCGTAGGCCTTGCCGCGGAACTCGGCGAGGCGCTTCTCGTCGGCGCAGCGCACCCAGCGCGCGATCGCGACGTTGACGGATTCGAACACGCACTGCACGCCGTACTCATCCAGCAGGCGAAAGGCGACGACCTCGAACTGCAGCTGCCCGATCGCGCCCAGGATCATGTCGTTGTTGCGCAGCGGCTTGAACAGCTGCGTGGCGCCCTCCTCGCACAGCTGCGACAGGCCCTTCTGCAGCGCCTTCATGCGCAGCGGGTCCTTCAGCTGGGCGCGCCGGAACAGTTCCGGCGCGAAATTCGGCACGCCGGTGAAGTTCAGCGCCTCGCCCTCCGTGAAGGTGTCGCCGATATTGATCGTGCCGTGATTGTGCAGGCCGATGATGTCGCCGGCGTAGGCCTCCTCGGCCTGGCTGCGATCGGCGGCGAGGAAGGTCAGCGCGTCGGCGACGCGGATATCCTTGTCGAGGCGCACGTGGTGCATCCTCATGCCTTTCGCGTAGCGGCCGGAGCACAGGCGCATGAACGCGATCCGGTCGCGGTGACCGGGATCCATGTTGGCCTGGATCTTGAACACGAAGCCGGTGAGGCCGGGCTCCGTGGCCGCCACGGTCCGCTGCAGCGTCGGCCTTGCCTGGGGGCCCGGCGAGTGCCGGACGAACGCGCGCAATAACTCGCGAACCCCGAAGTTGTTGACGGCGGAGCCGAAGAACACCGGCGTCTGCTTCGCGGCGCGGTATTTCTGCAGATCGAAGGCCGGGCTCGCGCCGCGCACGAGTTCCACCTCCTCGACGAACGCGGCGTAACGGTCACCGAGGAATTCGCGCGCCGCGTCGCCGTGCAGCGATTCGATCGCCTCGTGCGTGCCGACGCGGCCCTTCTCGACCGGCGTATAGACGTAGATCCTGTCGTCGAGCAGGTGATAGACGCCGAGCAGGTCCCGGCCCATGCCGATCGGCCAGGTCACGGGCGTGCACTGGATCTTCAGTACGCTTTCCACCTCGTCGAGCAGCTCGATCGGCGGGCGGCCGTCGCGGTCGAGCTTGTTGATGAACGTCATGATCGGCGTATCGCGCAGGCGGCAGACGTCCATGAGCTTGATCGTGCGTTCCTCGACACCCTTCGCGCAGTCGATCACCATCAGCGCCGAGTCGACCGCGGTCAGGGTCCGGTAGGTGTCCTCGGAGAAATCCTCGTGCCCCGGGGTATCGAGCAGGTTGACGATGCAGTCATCGAATGGGAACTGCATCACCGAGGACGTCACCGAGATGCCTCGTTGCTGCTCGAGGCGCATCCAGTCCGAGGTCGCATGGCGCGTGGCCTTGCGCCCCTTGACGGTGCCGGCCATCTGGATCGCGCCCCCGAACAGCAGCAGCTTTTCGGTCAGCGTCGTCTTGCCGGCGTCCGGATGCGAAATAATGGCGAAAGTTCTTCGACGATTGATTTCATTGACAATTTCAGATTCATTCACCGGCCATTCCCTAAGCGTGTACACATCCATGTACACATGAAACTAATGTGCTCGTCGCAGCGTGGGCGGCACGCGCGGTGCCACCGGCGGGAACGGCCCGGCCCGAAGCCCTCGAGCATTATAACCCAGCCATCCGGCCCGGATGGGCGGGCTGGGGACAGGCCGCGGAAATCAGTTTCACCGCCGGCACGTTCACGCGCCGGGCAAGGTTCAGCGTCGCAATCGGCCCAGAGGCTCAGCGGTGCGCCAGGACGGCCAGCTTGCTGTGCGTTCGCGCGGCCTCGTCTTCCGTGAGAATCTGCGTTTCGGCCCTCGATTGTTTGACGAACTCGAGGAACTGCGCCGGCTCCAGCGCCGGGCTGAAGTGAAATCCCTGGTACTGATCGCATCCCAGTTCCGCCAGCAGAGGCAGCTGCTCCGGTGTCTCCACGCCCTCCGCGATCACCTTCAGGTGCAGGCTGTGGGCGAGAGAGATGATCGCGCCGCACGATCGACGCATCCTCCGGGCGAGTGAGTCATCTGATCGACAAAGCAGCGGTCGATTTTCAGCTTGTCGATCGGAAAGCGGCGCAGGTAGCTCATACTCGAGTAGCCGGTGCCGAAGTCGTCGACCGACACCAGCACCCCCATGCGGCTGATCGCCTCCAGTATCTGAATCGACTCCTCGGCATCGCTCATGACCGCGGTTTCAGTCAGCTCGATCTCCAGCAACTGCCGGATTCGAGGCCGGACGCCTCCAGCGCGCGGCGAATCTGGTCCACCAGGTCGGCGAGCCTGAACTGCGAGGGTGCGAGGTTGACCGCGACGCGGACGGACGCGCAGCTCCGCGATTCTGCCACGCCTTCGCCTGGCGACACGCTTCACACAGCACCCACTCGCCGATGGCATCGAGCAGGCCGCACTCGTCGGCGACCGAAATGAACTCCGCTTGGCGGCACCAGGCCGCGCTGCGGATGCCGCCAGCGGATCAGAGCCTCGGCGCTGTTGATCCGGCCGGTCGCAGGTATCGACCTTGGGCTGGTAGTGCAATTCGAACTGCCCGTCCCGCAGGGCCTCGTGCAGCTCGCTTTCGAACTTCACGCGCTCCTGAGTCACCGTACCCATGCTTTCGGCATAGCACTGCAGTTGTTGCGCCCGCGCTCCTTGGCGCTGGTACATGGCGGCATCGGCTGCGCCAGCAAGCATATCCACGCTCGCGCCGTCGCGCGGGTAGAACGCAATGCCGATACTCGGGAGACGTGCACGTCGATGCCGAGCAGTCGCAGGGACGGTTCCATTGCCCTGATCGCCCGCGTGCCCATCTCGACCGCCTCCGGCTGCGTCAGGGGCCCGTCGAGCAGACCACGAACTCGTCGCCCCCCACGCGCGCGTGGTGTCGACGGCGCGAACGGCGCTCTTGAGTCGCTGCGCCACCTCGCGCAGCAGCTCATCGCCCGCCCGATGGCCCAGCGAGTCGTTGATGAGCTTGAATCGGTCGAGATCCATGCACCAGCGACCGCGAACTCATGTGAGTGGCGTTGCGAATGGGCAATCGCCTGGGCGATGCGGTCATCGAGCAGCAGGCGGTTGGGCAGGCCGGTGAGCGAGTCGTGCGAAGCGAGATGCCGAGCTGCCGGTTCGCCGCCTCGAGACCGCGGGTGCGATCGGTGACGACCAGTTCGAGGCCCTCGACGTGGCGCTTGAGCGCGCGGGCGTTCTGCCACTTGCGGCTCAGGGCGCTCGCGGACTGGAGAATCTCGATCGGCTCGAAGGGCTTCTTGATGACGATGAGCTTGTCCGAGTGCCCGAGGCGTGCCAGCAGCTCCATCCAGTCGTAGTCGCTGTAGGCGGAGCAGATGACGACCTGGATCTCCGGGTCGATCTTCCACAGGTTTCTCGATCGGTCTCCAGCCCGTCCCAGCCCGGCGGCATTCGCATGTCCACGAAAGCGACCGAGTACGGGCGGTCCTCGGCGAGCGCGCGCACGCGCCAGCTCCACGCCGTCCCGTCCCTGCATCGCGGAATCCATATCGAATCCCGGGCGCGCGGTGTCGGCCTGCTGCTCGCCGAACAGTGCCGCTTCGGCCGCCGAGTCTGCGCCTTCGCGTCGGCCAGCGAGGATCTTGCGGTAGTCCTCATGGATGGCCGGATTGTCGTCGATCATCAAGGACGCGATGCGTCAGCAGGTCGGGTTCATTTGCCATCGAGCTGACTCCGGCGACGCGAACGGCAGCGTCAGGGTGAACGTGGCGCCCTGGCCGGGACCGGCGCTTTCCGCGTGCAACGAGCCGCCCAGTTCCTTGGCCGCAAGGGCGCTGCTGTGCAGTCCGAAACCGTGGCCGTCCCGGCGGGTCGTGAAGCCGTGACTGAAAATTCGGTTCAGATTTTCCCTGGGGATTCCGACCCCCGTATCAATGACGGAGATCAGCACCGAATCGTTCGCGGCGCGAACCCGCACGGTCACGCGCTTTTCGCCGGCGTTCGCTTCGTCGCAGGCGTATTTGGCGTTGCGAATCACGTTCACCAGGATCTGCAGCACCTTGTGCTTGTCGACCTGGATCGGCGGTACGTCCTCGAAGTCGCGGCTGAGCACCACCCCGTGACGGCTGAAGGCCCCCTCATTCATCCGCAGGCTGTCCTCGACCAGCATGCGAATGTCGATCGTCTCGATCATGCCGCCGCGTCCGGCATAGCTTTGCTGCATCGCGACGATTTCCTTGATGTGCTCGACGTTGCTGCGCAGCGCCGCCATTTCCGCGCTGGCCGTATCACGCTCGCGGACGAGATCCGCGGCGAGCTCCTGCAGATAGGACGGCAGGTGCTTGCCCTGAGCGCCCGCCAGGAAAGCCGCCAGGTCGTGCGCGTGCTCGCTCAGCAGCGCGGCGACCCGCGCGAGCCCGGCGCACTTCGATTTCTTGATGCCCTCGGCGATCAGGCTTGCCGAGACGTTCACGCTGTTGAGTACGTTGCCGACGTTGTGCAGCACATTGCGTGGCCACTTCGGCCATGCCCGCCTGACGCGAAGCGCGCATCAGGGCTTGATGAGTCTCCTGCAACTCGGCCTGCGCCCTGATAAGGCGCGAGCGCATGAGCTGGAACCAGGCCGCAGCCGCGGCCAGCATCAGTGTTGCAATCACGCCTCCAAGCAGCAGGGTGCGCAAGCGCATTGCAGCGTCCGAGGAAGTGTCCTGGAGCGTCGCGGCGAGGGTTGCCAGCTGTGTCTGCAATTCCTTGGCGTTGTCTGCCGCGAACTGGTTCGCGCGCTCCGCCTCGGCATAGTACTCGCGGCCTGCGGGCGAGAACGTGGTGTCCGCGTTAACGGAATCCACGTAGGGCTGGCCCTTGAAAGAGACGACCGGATCGATCACCGAGCGGTATTGGTGCCACAGCCAGACCGTCCGGGCGAGCTGCGGCGAGTCGTTTCCGGAATCGGAAAGCTGCCCAATGTCCCGTTCGAAACGCCTGACGGTATTCTGCAGATCCGCGAGCGCCTGGCCGGAATAGGCGCGAGCCTCGAGACGGTCGCACAGTGCACTCAGCTGACCGGAGATCTCCTCGGGGTAGCTTTGCAAAGCGCTCGCGGCCTGCAGTGCATTGATGCCCGCGCGGATGTGCGTGACGAGCCGATAGCCGAAGAGCAGCACCAGGCCCATCGCGAGGACCAGCGCGACACCGATGGCGGCCGTGACCAGCTGGCCGCGACGCTCGCTCCCTGAGCGACTCGCGTGGGGCTTTTCCGCACTTGCTTCAGCGGCTCGACGCGCAACATGTCCTGATCGCGAAGCGCTCTGCGCGTGGGGGTTCAGGACCGCGATGGGCGCGTGAACGCCTGCAGCCGGCGCGCAGATGGGGCCTGACTCGCCGCCATGCTCTCGCAACGGCTCCGCGCTCATCGTTTCCTCCTGCTGCTTCGTAACGCCGTGGTGCGCACTGATCCCTCGACCGCAAGATCCATAAGGCCGCCATTGGCGTGCGTCATAATATGTTTGGGATCGTGATCTGAGCTACGAACCCGCATCACGTTTTCCGGAGCGAGCTGTGACGCAGATCCCATTTCCGTTTCCCGACGGCATCAGACCGGGAGTCACGGTGCGCCTTGGCCGGTGGGCGCGGATGGCGCCCCGGTCATGTTTTTCGGGTAGTCCGGACTCAGGCTCTGTATGAAATGCACCAGATCCCAGGCCTCGGCGGCGCTGATTGAGTCAGCGAACGAAGGCATCGGCGTGCCGTTCAGGCCGGCAATGAACACCCGGTAAATGTCGGATCCGCTGTTGCCGCATTTGGGGTGGCCTGCGGTGAGGTCATACGGCACGATCCCGTTGCCCCAATCATCCTTGAGATCATCCGCCGACGGACCATCACCGTGACCCCGGTCACCATGGCATTGCGCGCAGTTGAACCTATGGTACACGGCCTCGCCGCGGGCTGCGGATTCGGCCGTGTACGCAGGCTCGGGCGCAATGGCAATCGGCGCCTCGGGCTTCTCGGCCGCAAAGCGTGGCGAGAAGGTCTTGATGTACGCGATCGCGTCGAGCCGTTGGCGGTGGGTCAGTGAAGTGGAAAAACCCGGCATGGACGTGCCAAACAGACCGTTGACCAGGACTTTTTCGAGGTCGGCGTCGGTCGGCAACGAGCCCGACGGCGTGCTGCGCCACTTGAATGTGCCCTGTCGGAAATCGCGCGGCGCCGGGGTCGTGTCGTCGCGATAGTGACCGTTGCCGTCCCCCTGTTCTCCATGGCAGAGGGCGCAATACTGCTCATAGACAGCCTTCCCCTGACGCACGTCTCCCACGTCGACCTGCGCAAAAACCACGCGCGCCAAGGTCAGCAGCGTGATCAGGACCACGAGCAGCGTCGCGATACGAGTCGGCATTTCGAATCGTTCAGGGAGTTTTGGCGGCCGCGAGCTGGATGTCTACGGTCACCGTTTTGCCGGCGGACACCGTGACCGAGACCGGTTTCTCGCCGGCAGCCTCGTGCCAGGCGACGAGCGTGTAGGTGCCTGGCGGCACGTCCTTGATCGTGAAGTGCCCGTCATCCCCGGTCGTCGCGAAGTAGGGATTGTCGAGTTCCCAGATCCACGCGTGCATCCAGTCATGCGCATCGCATTTGACTTTGATCAGTCCCGGGATCGCGGGCAGCGGCTTGGTTACCGAGAATCCCTTGAACGGCAGGGCGATATTGTAGATGGTGGCGTTGGTCGAGGCGTTTTGCGGATGCGTGCTGTGCAGAACCGGGTCGTTGGAGGAGATCCTGATGAGCTGGCCGAAGTTCGCTCCCTGCACCCGCGGATGGAACATGCAGTGCTCATTGACGAGCGGGATCGTGTCGGTCAAAAGCGCCTTGCCCCTGGTGATGCCCTTGAGGTACACCTCGACATTCCCCAATCCACCGTCCTTGCCGACTTCGTACACGGGGCTTGGAATGGACTGACCGCAATAGTCCGGGTTCTTGGTGACCTCGATAGGCGCGATTTTGGGCGGGGCACCACTGAGCTTTACCACTCCCTGGATGGTGCCGCCGTTTGCGACGGCCTCCACCGTGTAATCTGCGAGAACCGGTCGCGCAAATAACAACGCGCCGCCGATGACTGAGGCGCTGAGAACCCTAAGACCATAACGCATCTCGATTTTCATGGCGTGATTCACCCAGGAGTTGCAATGGAAGGATACACCCGCGGCTTCCAGCGGGCCTAATTCGTGGAGATATATTCAAACAAAGCGGCGATCTCATCATTAGTCAGTTTTTGGGTGACGTGCTGCATGATTTTGTTTTCGCGCAGCCGACTGCGGAACTGCAGCATGGTGGTCACAAAATAGTCCCGGTTCTGCCCGGCGATTCGTGGGTTTGTGTTGATGCCCTCGCCGTTGTGGCCGTGGCAGACAATGCAGGCCATGACGTCACGTTCCTTCGCCCCGTTCTCGTAGAGCAACCTGCCTCTGTCGGCCAGCGCCGGATTGCCTGATGCCGTGCCTCTCACCGGCGGGTGGCTCGAGAACTGCCGTGCGACCCCCTTGATTTGCTCATCGGTAAGACCCCGGGCTATCTCCCACATAAAGGTTCGCGCAAACGGATCGCTGCGGCCATGCTGCCGAAACAGCTTCAGTTCGTTCTCGATGTAGACGGGCAGCTGGCCTGCGAGATTCGGGAAGAGACCGCAGATGCTGACTCCGGCAGCGCCATGGCACTTCGAGCATGAGTTGCTCACCAGTGTCTGCGCATCGAAAGCCGATGGATCAGACGGCATGGCGATGGGCGCCGCAGGTGCATCGCGAACGGTCATGGCCGCGAGCGCAATCGCAGCGGCGATGAGCGATGGCCTTGGCAGCCTTCTCATTGGAAGTCCATCCATTCGGCAGACATAGTACTGCAGAATGAACCCGACGTTAAACCAGGGCAGGTACGACGTAACACCCTAAATGAGTAGCATTTGGCATTGCCGGGAAATGATCGGGAACCTGCGACGGCGCGCGACCCCTCGCGGGAATCCGGCGCCGGTCATGGTCGATCGGAACCTGCCGCCAGGACACAGCGCAGCACCGACGCGTCTTCGCGCCCCATCAGGGCCTGGTAGTAGCCGCGGCGCACTCCGATCTGTTCGAAGCCCAGCGACAGATACAGGCGGCTCGCGACCTGGTTCGACGGGCGCACCTCCAGGAACGCCTCGTCCATCCCCAGTGCCCTGGCACGCTGCATCAGGTGCAGCATCAGCTTGCGCCCCAGGCCGCGGCAGCGGTATTCGTCGGCGATACAGACATTCAGGATATGTGCTTCCCCTGCACCGACCGACATGATGCCATAGCCGGCCGGCACGCCGCCGACGTCGATGACCCGGCAGATGTACCCGACCCGCAGGCAGTCGCGGAAAATCCCCTCGCTCCACGGAAACTGGTATCCGGCACGTTCGATGTCGATGACGACCGGGACGTCCAGGTCGTGCATCTCGCGGATGTCGACCGACGGAAACACCGCTTCCTGCTTGACGCTAGACACGGCCGGACACCTCGCGGGCGAACCTGAGGTCCTCCCAGGCCTTGCGCTTCTCGCCGGGCGTGCGCAGCAGGTACGCCGGGTGATAGGTCACGACGAGCGGGATGCGCCCGGCGCCGAACTCATGCACCTTCTGGCGCAGGCGGCCGAGCGCGGCATCGGTTCGCAGCAGGCTGTGCGCGGCGATGCGCCCGACGACCAGTATGATCCGGGGCCTCAGCAGCGCGATCTGCGACTCGAGGTACGGCAGGCATTGCGCGGCTTCAGCCTCGCTCGGGTCGCGATTCGCGGGCGGCCGGCACTTGAGGATGTTGGCGATATACACCGCAGGGCGCTCGAGTCCGATGGAATGCAGCATGGCGTTCAGCAGGCGGCCCGCCCGGCCCACGAACGGCTCGCCCTCCCGGTCCTCGTCGGCGCCCGGCGCCTCGCCGATGATCAGCCATTTTGCCTGCGTATCGCCGACGCCGAACACCGTCTGGGTCCGGGTCGCGCACAAGGCGCAGCGCGTACAGGCAGCGACGCGGCTGCGCAGCGAGGACCAGGTTTCCGCAACCGGCGCGCTGCGCAGTATCCGAGGATCCTAGTCCCAGCGCATCGAGGTAGGCGTGGCGCGCGGCCGGATTCATGGCCGCGCCGGCGCCGGGCGCGAGCGCCGGCGCAATTTCCGCCAGGCCCACACGGCGGGTGCGGACGCGGCATAGATGCCGAAGATCAGCAGCAGCGCGACCGGCGGGTGCGACGCGATCAGCACGAATGTCAGCGGCACCAGCAGAATGTGCGTGAAGCGCACCCGGGCGTTCGGGTTGACCTGCTTGAAGCTGTTGAAGGCGAATCGGCTGATCATCAGCGCGCCGGCAATCGCGGTCACGACGAAAGCCAGGATCAGGCCGGGCAGCCCGATGCTGGCCTGGCCGCTCGCGACCCAGACGAACGCGGCGACGATGCCGGCGGCCGACGGACTCGGCAGTCCCTCGAAATAATTCTTGTCCTGCGTCGCCGCACGCGAGTTGAACCGCGCGAGGCGCAGCGCCGCCGCCGCCGCATAGAAGAAGCACACCAGCCAGCCGATCCGGCGCCACAAAGGCCCGTATTCCGCGATCCTGGCGACGCCCCACTGGTAGGTCACGATCGCCGGCGCGAGCCCGAAGGAGACCATGTCCGAGAGGCTGTCGTACTCCTTGCCGAAGGCACTCTCGGTATGGGTCCAGCGCGCGACCCGGCCGTCGAGTCCGTCGAACATCATCGCGACGAATACCGCGATGCCGGCGTTCTCGAATTTCCAGTCGATCGCGGCGACGATGGCATAGAAACCGGAAAACAGCGCTCCGGTCGTCAGCAGGTTTGGCAGCCAGTACACGCCGCCGCTGCCGCGGCCGTTCGAATCTGCTTCGTCCATGAGTTCCCATGATAGCAGGGGCCCTGATGTAAGATAACGCCGATGAGACTATCCAATTACCCGATTACGACCGTCAAGGAAATGCCCGCCGACGCGGAGGTCGTCAGCCATCAGCTGATGCTGCGCGCCGGCTTGATCCGCCGCCTGGCGGCCGGCCTCTATACCTGGCTGCCGCTCGGCCTGCGCACGCTGCGCAAGGTCGAGCGCATCATCCGCGAGGAAATGGACCGGGCCGGCGCGCTGGAGCTGTGCATGCCGACGATCCAGCCGGCCGAGCTGTGGCAGGAATCCGGCCGCTGGGACAAGTACGGGCCGGAGCTGCTGCGGTTCCAGGACCGCCACGACCGCGAGTTCGCGTACGGGCCGACCCACGAGGAGGTCATCACCGACATCGCGCGGCGCGAGCTGCGCAGCTACAAGCAGCTGCCGGTGAATTTCTACCAGATCCAGTCCAAGTTCCGCGACGAGATCCGGCCGCGCTTCGGGGTCATGCGCGCGCGCGAATTCCTGATGAAGGATGCGTATTCCTTCCATGCCGATGAAGCCAGCCTGCGCCAGGGCTACCGCATCATGCTACGACGCCTACGCGCGCATCTTCACGCGCCTCGGCCTGAAGTTCCGCGCGGTCCAGGCCGACAGCGGCGCATCGGCGGCAGCGCCTCGCAGGAATTCCACGTGCTGGCCGAGTCCGGCGAGGATGCGATCGCGTTCTCGGACGCCGACGACTACGCGGCCAACCTGGAACTGGCGACCGCGGCACCGGCCGCAGAGCCGCGCCCGGCCGCAAGACACGCGCTCGAACGCGTGTCGACGCCGAACGCGCGCACCATCGCGGAATTTGTGCGACTTCCTGGGCGTCGAGCCGGCACAGTGCGTCAAGACGCTGCTCGTCGACGGCAGCGACGGCGATGTCGTCGCGCTGGTGATGCGCGGGGATCACGAACTGAATGCCGTCAAGGCGCAGAAGCTGGAGGGTGTCGCCAACCCGCTGCGCATGGCGAGCCCCGAGCGCGTGCGTGCGGCCACCGGCGCCGAGCCCGGCTTCATCGGACCGATCGGCTTTGCAGGCAGACTGTACGTCGATCATGCGGCAGCGAACCTCGCGGACTTCGTCTGCGGCGCCAACGAGCGCGACCTGCATTACACGGGCGCGAACTGGGGCCGCGACCTGGCGGATGTCGCCGGCGTCGACCTGCGCAATGCCCGCCACGGCGACCCGAGCCCCAGCGGCCGCGGTACGCTCGAGATCGCCCGGGGCATCGAGGTCGGCCACATCTTCCAGCTCGGCCGCAATACAGCGCGGCGATGCAGGCGAGCGTGCTCGACGAACAGAGCAAGGCCGTGACGATGTACATGGGCTGTTATGGCATCGGCGTCACGCGCGTTGTCGCCGCCGCGATCGAGCAGAATCACGATGACAACGGCATCATCTGGCCGGAGGCCATCGCGCCCTTCCGGGTTTCGCTGGTGCCGATCAATTATCAGAAATCGGCGCAGGTGCAGCGACGCCGCCGACCGGCTGTACGCGGAGTTCGGCGCTGCCGGCATCGACGTCCTGCTAGACGACCGCGACGCACGCCCCGGCGTCAAGTTCGCGGACTCGGAGCTGATCGGCATTCCGCACCGGCTCGTCATCGGCGAGCGCGGGCTCGGCACCGGACACCTCGAGTACCGGCACCGGCGCGACAGCGCCGCGGTGCAGGTTGCGCTCGCCGACGCACTGGACCATGTGCTCAGGAACGCCGATCGGTAATGAACGCGATAGCGGCAAGGCTTTGCGGCCTCGCCCTGCTGGGCACCACGGCGCTGGGCTCACCGCCTGCGCTGTCCGCCGCCGCCGATCCGTCGCAGGTGCAGCGCGAGCCGGAGCTCAGGACGCTGCTGCAGCGGATCATCGCCAGCGCCGACTGCTTCACCGACCACTACGACGCCGAGGTCTGGCACAAGGCGATGGAGCCGCGGCTGCAGCGCTTCGTCGCATCGCACGACGAGCGCATCGAGATACTCGATCACGTGTATTGCGAAGCCAGGCGCGATTCCCAGCCGCAGCTGCCCCCCGACCTGGTCCTGGCGCTGATCGAGGTGGAAAGCCGCTTCGATCGCTGGGCCGTCTCGCGCGCCGGCGCCGTGGGCCTGATGCAGGTCATGCCGTTCTGGCCGGGACAGCTGGGCGTGCGCAATGAACTGGTGCGCACGGCGGCGAACATCCGCATGGGCTGCGAGATCCTGCGCTATTACCTGCGGGCCGAGCACCATGACTGGACCCGCGCGCTGGCCCGCTACAACGGCAGCATCGGCCGCCGCGACTATCCGGAGCTGATCATGGAGCGCTGGCGCAAGGCCTGGCGCTTCTAGGGTGCGGGGGCGGGTTCGCCGCCCGCGACCTGCGCATGCGCGAGCGCCGAACTCGCATCATGCTTCGCCTCGATCGCATCCATTCGCGCGCGCGCATACTCGTGCTGCTGCAGATGCGATTCGGCGCGCTCGATCGCGGCCTGCGCGGCGTTGAAATCGAGCGGGGCCCGCGCCGGCGCACCGACGGCCCGCGCCGCGGAAATCGCCTGCCGCGCATCGCTCATTTCCTGGACCGGCGCGCCGGCGCACGCCGTCAGGCAGCAAAGCAACGAAATTGCGGCAATATTGCGTAGCATAGGCGTGCGCCAACTTAACAACAGCGGCTGGAGACGTCAAACCACATATCGGCGGATACGCGCCTCGCGGACGCCCGTCCGGGTCGCCGACGATTGTTGCGCCGGCGCCGCATCGATGCTGGAATCTGCAGCAGTATCCCGAGAGACATAGCCAATGAGTGAAATCCTGATCTTGTATTATTCGCGCCAAGGCAGCACTGCGGCGCTGGCGCGCCAGATAGCGCGCGGCGTCGATTCGGTGCCGGGCATGCAGGCACGGCTGCGTACGGTTCCGCCGGTTGCGACCGTCGTCGAGCAGACGGCACCCTCGGTTCCCGAGCAGGGACCGCCGTACGCGAGCCATGATGACCTGACCGAGTGCGCCGGTTTGATACTTGGCAGCCCGACGCGCTTTGGCAACATGGCGGCGCCGCTCAAGCATTTCCTTGACGGCACCAGTGCGCTGTGGATCAGCGGCGCGCTGTCGGGCAAGCCCGCCGCGGTCTTCACCTCGACGCAGACGATGCACGGCGGACAGGAATCGACTCTGATCAGCATGATGCTGCCCCTGATGCACCATGGCATGGTCCTCGTCGGCCTGCCGTACACGGAGCCGGCCTTGAGCACGACGCGCGGCGGCGGCAGCCCATACGGCGCGAGCCACGTGGCGCTGGCCAGCGGCGCAGGCACGCCCGACGATGCGGAACGCGAGCTCGCGCAGGCCCTCGGCAAACGGGTTGCGACGATTGCCGCCCGCCTGCAGTCCGGCGCATGAACCCTGCGCGCACCGCGACGATCGTGCTGTGGGTCGCGCTGTGCACCAGCCTGCTCGCCTGGATCGCGGTCGGCTACCCGTGGCCGATCTGCGTCGCGGCCGTCCTGCCGCTGCTGGCGCCGCTTCGCGGGATCGTGGCGGGCCGCCGCTACACGTATGCGTGGGCAACGCTGTTCGCGGTTCCGTATCTCGCGTTTGCGCTGACCGAACTGCTGGCCAATCCGGATGCGCGCTGGGTCGCCGGCCTGAGCCTGCTGCTCGTGTTCGGCTGGTTCTGCGCTATGGTGGCTTTCCTGCGTCGCGCTCCAGCGCGTCGCGTATGAACGGTATCGTCAGGCGCCGCTGCGCAGCCAGCGAAGCTTCGTCGAGATGATCCAGCAGGCCGAGCAGCGAGGCCAGGTCGCGCGGCATGCGGCGCAGCAGGTAATCGGCGGTCTCGGGCGGCAGCTGCAATCCGCGCTGCTTCGCGCGCAGGCGCAGGGCCTCGATGCGCCCGGCGTCGTCGAGCTCGCGCAGCTGGTACACGACGCAGGCGGCGGCGCGCGAACTCCAGTCGTTGAGTACCCAGGGCAGCGCCGCCGGAGGGGCCGCGGCGGCGAATATCAGGCGTGCGCGCAATTCGGCGGCCTCGTTGAACAGCCGAAAAAGCGCGCGCTCCCAGCTCAATGCACCCGCGATCGCATCCACGTCATCGACGCACAGCAGGCCGCGGGAGGCAAAGCCATGCAGGGCCTCGGGGGGCAGCCCGGGGATCGCGCCCAGAGGGAAATACGCCGCTGCCGCGCCGCCGGCCGCGGCGCACGCGGCCTGCAGCAGATGCGTCTTGCCGCTGCCGCGCGCACCCCACAGCCACAGAGGATCGGCGCGCGGCGCGCGCAGCGTCGCAATGAGCTCGGTGTTCTGGCCCGCGGAAAAACTGTCGAAGACAGCCTCGGCACGCAGCCGCACCGGCAGTGCAAGCTGCTTCATTACTCGCGCAGGTGGAAGTGCAGGACCGCGCCGGCCGTCGCGCCGGCCGTCGCGCCGGCCGGCTCGAGCGAGCCGTCGACCGAGATCGCGCGCTGCAGGGCACTGGCGCCGCCACGGACCGTCAGGCGAAACAGCGCATGATCGGCGTCCACCGCGCGCACGCTGACGTGTGACACGAACGCCAGCGACTCCAGGTAGGTCTGGACCCTGGCATAGGCGCGCACGTCGGACAGCCCGTCGACGTCGATGTCCACCGCCGCCGGAGCGCCGCTCGCCGCGAACAACCCGGCATACAGGTCGGCCGCCGCGTCCACGCCTTCCGTGACGCCGGCGAACTCACTCCCCTGATCCTGGAAATGCAGCACCCAGCGAAACGCGACCACGCCGCCGGTCAGCACCGGACGGCCTATCAGCACCCCCTCCCCGCCCAGGCGCTGCCCCAGGTCCACCAGCGTCGCGTTGGGGGAATTCGCGACTGCCGCATAATCGATATGGTGGGCCTGCAGATCCGCCGCGGTCGGCCAGCGCAGCGCAATGCCGCGCAGCTGCGCTTCAGCGTCGAGCGCGGCCTTCGCATCGAGGCTGTCGTCGTTCTTCACCACCGCGCCGCCCTGCCCCCCGGCGGCCGGTACGGCCAGCCAGACGAAAGTCGCAGGCCGGTCATGGCCCCAGATCGGCTGGCCGTTCTGCGCCAGCCATCGATCGATCGCATTGGCGTCGAAGGCCACCCAGAGCTGGTTGTCCGGCGCCGCGCGGTATTGCTGGACGTAGCGGCGCGCCTCGCCGACCAGCGCGGCGAGCGGCGCATCCTCGCCCGCCGAGCGCCTACCGGTCACGCGTACCAGCACGATCCTCAGCGCCGTCTCGAACGCGCCCGCCTGGCCGCCCTCCGAGCGATCCGGCATCGGCACGACGGCCTGGTACAGGTCCGCGCGCGGCACCGCATCCGCAAAAGGCGCGGCCAGCAGCAGTGCGGTGAGCGCCAGGAACAGGCCGGCGCACGGGCGCGTGCGCGGCCATCGCGGACAAATCGGGTTTGCGGTCTTGCTCATGGAAGGATCGCACGGCACTCGGGGTTGGCTTGTGTAAAATACCACAGCTTGCGGCGCCGCTGCGCCGGCCGACGAGCACTGGTCCTCAGAGGAACCCGATGACTGAAATCCCGCCTGTGACGTATCGCGAGGCCGGTGTCGATATCGACGCCGGCGAGGAACTGGTCGAACGCATCAAGCCGCTGGTGCGCCGGACCATGCGGCGCGAGGTGCTCGGCGGCATCGGCGGCTTCGGCGCCCTGGTCGAGGTTCCACTCGAGCGCTATCGCCGGCCGGTGCTGGTTTCGGGCACCGACGGTGTCGGCACCAAGCTGCGCCTGGCGATCGATGCGCGACGGCACGACACGGTCGGCATCGACCTGGTCGCCATGTGCGCCAACGACGTTGTTGTGCAGGGCGCGGAACCGCTGTTCTTCCTCGATTACTTCGCCACCGGCAAGCTCGACGTCGGGGTCGGCGAGCGCCTGATCGCCGGCATCGCCGAGGGCTGCGTACAGGCCGGCTGCGCGCTGGTGGGCGGCGAGACGGCGGAGATGCCGGGCATGTACCATGGCGAGGACTACGATCTTGCCGGATTCTGCGTCGGCATCGTCGAGAAGGAGCGCATCATCGATGGCTCGGGCACGCAGGCCGGCGACATCGTGATCGGGCTCGCATCCAGCGGCCCGCATTCCAACGGATATTCGCTGATTCGCCGGATCCTGGCGGTGAGCGGCGCGGACCTGTCGACGGACATCGACGGCGCCGCGCTGATCGACCGGCTGATGGCGCCAACGCGCATCTACGTCAAGCCGCTGTTGCAGCTGATCGGCAGCGTGCCGGTGCGTGGACTTGCGCACATCACCGGCGGCGGGCTGGTCGAGAATATCCCGCGCGTGATCCCGCCGCACCTCGAGGTGGTGATCGAACGGCGCACGTGGCCTCGCCTGGCCGTGTTCGACTGGCTGCAGACCCACGGCAACGTCGCCGATGCGGAGATGTACCGGGTATTCAACTGCGGCATCGGCATGACCGTGCAGGTGGCGCCGGGCGATGCCGACGCCGCCCTGGCGCTGCTGCGCGCGGGCGGGCAGGAGGCCGCGGTGATCGGCGCCGTGCGCAGCGGAACCCGCGGCGTCGTGATCGAGTGAGCCCGGAGCGCCCGCGCAGCCCCGTCGTCGTGCTGATATCGGGCCGCGGCTCGAACATGCGCGCACTGATCGAGCACAGCCGGCGTCCCGATTCGCCGTATACGGTCACCCGGGTCCTGTCCGACCGGGCGGAGGCCGCCGGGCTGCGCATCGCCGCGGAGCTGGGAGTTGCGGCGCAGGCGCTGGAGGCCGACCCCGGCACCGACCGGGCGACCTACGACCGGCACCTCGCTGACGCGATCGCGCAGGGCTCGCCGTCGCTGATCGCGCTCGCGGGCTTCATGCGCATCCTGTCGCCGGCGTTCGTGCGCGAATTCGAGGGCCGCATCCTGAATATCCACCCTTCGCTGTTGCCGCTGTACCCGGGGTTGCATACCCACCGACGCGTGCTCGCCGCCGGTGAGCGCGAGCACGGCGCAACCGTCCATTACGTCACGGCCGAGCTCGACCGTGGCCCTGCCGTGATCCAGGCGCGCATCGAGGTGCGGCCGGACGATGATGAATCGAGCCTTGCGCAACGGGTGCGGGTGCAGGAGCATCGCCTGTATCCGCTCGCGGTCCGCTGGCACTGCGAGGGCCGGTTGCGCTGCGTTGACGGAACGGCGTGGTTCGACTCGGTACCGCTGCACGCGCCGCTGCAGCTGGCCGACCTCGGCGCAGCATGAGCAGGCCCATGATCAAGGCGTTCCTGACCTGCGCGGCACTGGCTGCGACGACGGTTGCGGGCGCAGGTACGGGCGCCGCTGCCGACGAGGGAGTCCGGCCGTTCACGGCGCAGTTCTCCGCCGAATGGAAGAACATCACGGTCGCTTCGAGCGATCTGGCGCTGCGCCCGGGACCCGCGCCCGATCAATGGGTCTATACGTGGCGCATCAGCGCCCGCGGCATCTTCCGGATCATTTACAGCGATGACGTCGTGCAGACCAGCTGGTTCGACATCAGCGGCAGCCATGTGCGTCCGGAGAAATACGTGGCGACCGAGGGCTCCTCGGCCGTCAGGCTGGACTTCGACTGGGACACCCACCGCGCCCGCGGCACCTCCGAGGGCAAGCCGGTCGACATCGCGATCCAGGAGGGCACGCAGGACGTCCTGTCGATCCAGATCGAGGTCATGCAGGATCTGCGCAGCGGCACGCTGCCTTCCAGGTTCCCGATCGTCGACAAGGACGAGCTGAAGGAATTCCTCTACACGCGCGAGGGCACGGCGCGCCTGCGCACCGCGCTCGGCGTCCTCGATACCATCGTGGTCGCCAGCCAGCGCGAGGGCAACAACCGGATCCTGCGCATGTGGCTCGCGCCGTCCCTTGGCTACACCCCGGTGCAGGCGGAGCGGAGCCGGGACGGGAAGCTGGAATTCGCGATGCGCATCAAGAGCCTGTCCCGGCCGTAGGACCTCAGGTCTTGGGCAGCGTGACGCCGCGCTGCCCCTGGTACTTGCCGCCGCGATCCCGGTACGAGGTCTCGCAGACCTCGTCCGACTCGAAGAACAGCATCTGCGCCACGCCCTCGTTGGCGTAGATCTTCGCCGGCAGCGGCGTGGTGTTGGAAAACTCCAGCGTCACGTGGCCTTCCCACTCGGGTTCCAGCGGCGTCACATTGACGATGATGCCGCAGCGCGCGTAGGTCGACTTGCCGAGGCATATCGTCAGCACGCTGCGCGGAATGCGGAAGTACTCGACGGTGCGCGCCAGAGCAAAGGAATTCGGCGGGATGATGCACACGTCGGCCCGCGGAAATCGACGAAGCTACTTCTCGTCGAAGCTCTTCGGATCGACGATCGTCGAATTGATGTTGGTGAAGATCTTGAACTCATCGGCGCAGCGCACGTCGTAGCCGTAGCTCGAGGTGCCGTAGGAGACGATCTTGTGACCGTCGGCAACGCGCACCTGCTGGGCTCGAAAACGGCTCGATCATGCCGTGCTGCGGCGGCCATGCGCCGGATCCAGCGATCGCTCTTGATGCTCATCAGGTCGACTTCGACGGCGATCTTGGGGAACAGGCGGCTGTAGTCCTTGTTCAGCGTCGCCAGCCGTGCGGCGGTTCGCCGCGCCAGCGTCAGGTACGCGCGCGCGCGCGCGCTGTGCGGCTCGGCGACCACGGTCGGCGTTCCGCCGTCGGCGTCCTCGCGGATGCGGATATCGAGCGGCAGCTCGCCGAGCAGCTGCACGCCATACTGGGCCGCCATGCGCGCCCCGCCGCCGCTGCCGAAGATATGCTCCACGTGCCCGCAGCTGGAACAGATGTGCATGCTCATGTTTTCGACGATGCCGAGGACCCGCACCTCGACCTTCTCGAACATCCTGAGGCCCTTGCGCGCATCCAACAGCGCGATATCCTGCGGCGTCGTGACGATGACGGCGCCGCTGACCGGCACGCGCTGCGCCAGGGTCAGCTGGATATCGCCGGTGCCGGGCGGCATGTCGACGACCAGGTAGTCGAGTTCGCCCCAGTCGGTGTCCGACAGCAGCTGCGTCAGCGCCTGCGTCACCATCGGGCCGCGCCAGACCATCGGCTGTTCCGGATCGATCATGAACCCGATCGACATGACGGCGACGCCATGGGCCCGCAGCGGCGCGATGCGCTTGCCGTCCGACAGCGGCGACTGCCCCGCCAGGCCCAGCATCAGCGGCTGGCTGGGTCCGTAGATATCGGCATCCAGCAGGCCGACGCGCGCGCCCTGGGCCGCCCAGGCGAGCGCCAGGTTGGCGGCGGTCGTCGATTTGCCGACGCCGCCCTTGCCGGACGCGACGGCCACGATATTCTTGACATTGTCGAGCGGTTTCAAGGTCTTCTGAACGGCGTGCGCCTTGATTTCTGTGCGCAGAATCACATTCAAACTGGCCGTATTGAGCACCGGCGCAAGGTAGGCCTGTAGGGCGGGCAGGAGCTCCTCGCTATAATCAGCGCACGGGAATCCGTAGGTCAGTTCGACGGTGAGGGCGTCTTCGCGCCATTCCACGGCGCCGATTGCCTGGGCCTCGCCGAGAGTCTGGCCGAGGTACGGATCGGGGAAGTCACTTAGTCTCGCGCGGATGGAGGCTTCCGCGGCAACGCGTTCATTCATGGTTACCGCTATTGTAGCGCAGCTCGGGGACCGGCGTGCAGCGTATGGCATAATCAAACTGGAGACTGAGCAAGGCGCGGAATGAGTTTTTTATCGAATTACCGGGCGGATCGGCTGATCGCCGAAATCAAATCGGGTGGCAACCCGACGGGCCCGGTCGCCCAAAAAGCGCTGGCGCGCCTGGTCGGGATCGGCCCGAGCGCGATCGCGCCGATCGTCGCCGCATTGCACAGTGCCGACAAGCACGAGATGATGCTGTACGTCGAGGCCCTCGGCCAGCTGGTCGACGCCAAGACCGTGCCCCTCATGCTGGCGATGCTGGCGGAGAACAAGGGCCGGGCTGCCTCGGGCATCTCCTGGGCCCTGTCCTCGAGCAATAGCTACCAGCCCAATATCCTGCTCGACGCGCTGTCCAAGCCCGGGATGCCCAAGCCGGCCATCATCGAGATCATCGCCGCGCAGAAATCCCGCTTCAACATCCGCGACCTGCTGAACAGCGCGTTCAACCAGGAGCCGAGCGAACGGGTGGGCCTGTTCAAGATCATCGGCGACATTGCCGACGAATCCTCGATCAACGAACTGCTGCTGCGCATCGACAGCAACGATCCGCTCGCGCGCGTCCAGATCATCACGCTGCTGGGGCGCTTCAACACCCCCGCGGTGAGCCAGGCCCTGCAGAAACAGCTTGCCGACCGGAGCAAGTTCGTGCGCTCCGCGACGCTGGCCGCCCTCACGCGCATGGGCGGTCCGTTCGACATCAAGCTGCTTTGCGGCCTGCTGCGCGATCCGGAACTCGACGTGCAGAACAAGGCGGTCGACCTCATTGTGCAGATCAACGATCCCGAAACGGTCAAATACCTCGTCGACGTGCTCAAGGACGAGAACGAATACGCACGCCGCTCCGCCGTCGAGGTCCTGAACGACGTCGGCAACGCGAAGTCGGTCAAGTACCTGCTCGAGGTCATTGCCGACAGCGACTGGTGGGTACGCACCCGTGCCGCCGACGCGCTGGGCAAGATCGGCGGTCCGCGCGTCGTCGAGGCCGTGCTGGAGCTGATCCGCGACGAGAACCAGGACGTGCGCCGCGCCGCGATCGAGATTCTCAACCAGACCAAGGACGACCGCGCCGTCGAGCAGCTGATCGAGGCGACCAAGGACCAGGACTGGTGGGTCAGCGAGCGCGCCGTCGACGCGCTGGCGGAAATCGGCACCGACAAGGCCGTGCCGCGCCTGTAGGAAATGCTGGGCACCAGCGAGGCAAAGGCGCTGCCGACGGTCATCCGCGCCCTCGGCAAGATCGGCAACCACGAGGTCATCGACAACCTGCTGGTCATGCTGCAGCGACCGGAGAGCGAGATCCGGCTCGAGGCGATCAGGCCCTCGCGAAGGCTCACCGACGAGCGCCGGGCCGATACGATCCGGATGCGCCTGCAGTCGCATACCGCAGCGCCAACGATACGGCCGTGAGCATCGCCGTCAAGGGCGCGATCGAGGCCATGGACGAGCGCTTCTCGACGCAGCAGCTCGCCGCCAACAAGCGCGCGGCGCAGATGGCCGAGCCGAGCAAGACCCTGCTGGCCGAGAGCCAGAACGTGTCGGAGATCGTCAAGCACGCCGAGGACCAGAGCGCGCGGCTGGACATCTCGACGCTCAAGCCGGGCGACATCATCGAGGGCCGCTACAAGTATCATCGAGAACATCGGCAACGGCGCCTTCGGCACCGTGCTGCTGATGGAGGATACGGTCGTCGATGAACGGCTGATCCTGAAATTCCTGAATCCGAACGTCGCCGGCGACGAGGAGATGATGAAGCGCTTCGTGCACGAGTTGCGCTACTGCCGCAAGATCACGCACAAGAACGTGATCCGCATCTATGACTTCCTGTACATCCGGGGCAACTACGCGATCTCGATGGAATACTTCCCGTCGCACACGCTGGGCGCGGAGATCGTCAACGAGAAACCGGTCGACCTGCAAGCGCGCCGTCAAGTTCGGCATCGACATCGCCACCGGCATGGCCGTCGCGCACCAGGTCGGGATCGTGCATCGCGACCTGAAGCCGGCCAACGTGCTGATCAACAACGAGGGCCTGCTGAAGATCGTGGATTTCGGCGTCGCGGCCGCGCAGCAGCGAGGGCGACACCCAGCTGACCAAGACCGGCTACGTGATCGGCTCGCCGAAATACATGGCGCCGGAGCAGATCCTCGGCAAGAAGGTCGACGAGCGCGCCGACATCTACAGCCTCGGCGTCATCCTGTACGAAATGTTCTGCGGCGTGCCCCCGTACTTGCGCGGCGACCACATGTCGGTCATGTACCAGCACGTGCAGGGCAAGGCGCGACCGCCCATCGAGCTGAACAGGAACCTGCCGCAGGGGCTGAACGACCTCGTGGTGAAATGCATGTCGCTCGACAAGTCCAAGCGCATCCAGACCATGGATGAGCTGCGCGTCGCCCTCGAAGCCTTCCTGTAGGTGCGACGGACCTCACGTTTATCGCTACGGGGCGGCCAAAAAGCTCGAAAATCCCGCTAGTTGCGGGTAGCCTTGCACATTATGGCAAGAATCGACTCGTTCCTGAAGCTGGGGATCGCGCAGGGCTGCTCGGACATGCATCTCGCGGTCGGCATTCCGCCGATGCTGCGCATGCAGGGCGACCTGATGCCCATCAAGTTCCGCGATCTCGGCCAGAGCGAGCTCGAGTCCTACATCACCGAGGTGCTGAGCCAGGCCCAGATCAAGCAGCTGGAGGGCGGCCATGACCTGGACTTCTCGTACGTCTCGGGCGAGGGTGCGCGCTTTCGCGTCAATGTGTTCCGCAAGGAGACCGGCATCGGCGCGGCGTTCCGCTCGATCCCGAGCAAGATGCCGAGCCTCGAGGACCTGGCGCTGCCGCCGATCGTGCGCAAGCTCTGCGACTATCACCAGGGCATGATCCTCGTCACCGGCTCGACCGGCACCGGCAAGTCGACGACGCTGGCGGCGATGATCGATTACCTCAATTCCACGCGCGCGCTGAATATCATCAGCCTGGAAGACCCGATCGAATTTGTTCACCGCAGCAAGTCCAGCCAGGTCATCCAGCGCGAGCTGAACACGCACCTGCCCTCGTTCGCCGAAGGCGTCCGCGCCGCGATGCGCGAGGATCCCGACGTGATCCTGGTCGGCGAAATGCGCGATGCGGAGACGATTTCGATGGCGATGACGGCGGCCGAGACCGGGCACCTGGTGCTCGGCACGCTGCACACGACCAGTGCGAACAAGACCATCGACCGCCTGATCGACGCGCTGCCGACCGAGGAGCGCGAACAGACCAAGAGCTTCATGGCGCAGAGCCTGCTTGCCGTCATCACGCAGGTGCTGGTGAAGACCCCGGACCTGCGCGCGCGCCGCGCGATCTGCGAGGTCCTGGTCGTGACCAAGGCGGTCGCGAAACTGATCATGACCGACCAGACTCACCAGATCCCGAGCCAGATGCTGATGGGCAAGGAATTCGGCATGCAGCTGATGGACAGCGCCCTGCTGCAGGCGATCACCGACAAGCAGATCGATCCGGAGGATGCGTACGCGTACGCGCTCGACAAGCGTCCGTTCGAGCGGTATGCGAACCCGATGTCGGGCCTGTCGGCCGCAGGCCAGGGCAAGGCCTGAAGAGACCATGGCCAGCATCGACCGCTACCTGACCGAGGTGTTCCAGCGCAAGGGCTCGGACCTGCATTTCCTGGCCGGCGATCCGCCGCGCATCCGCCTGTTCGGGGAGATCAAGCCGCTATACCCGGAGGCACTCGATGCCGAATGCCGTCAAGACGGCGCTGTATGAGATCATGCCGAAAATCGCGCAGGAACGCTTCGAGGCCAAGGACGGCACCGACTTCGCCTACAGCCTGCCCGGCGTGGCGCGCTTCCGCGTCAACATCATGCGGCACCTGAACGGCATGGGCGCGGTCTTCCGCACCATTCCGTCCAAGGCACGCACGATGGACGAACTCGACCTGCCGCAGGCCGTGCGCAAGCTGACGCAGGTCAACAGCGGGCTGATACTCGTGACCGGCAAGACCGGCTCGGGAAAGTCGACGACGCTCGCGGCGCTGATCGACGACATCAACGCGCGCGTCAAGGGCCACATCCTCACGATCGAGGATCCGATCGAGTTCGTCCATACTCGCAAGAACTGCCTGATCAGCCAGCGCGAAATCGGCGTCCATGCCCCCACCTTCGCGGCGGCGCTGCTGTCGGCGCTGCGCGAGGATCCCGACGTGATCCTGGTCGGCGAGTTGCGCGACCTGGAGACCATGAGCATCGCGGTCACCGCGGCGGAAATGGGCATCCTGGTCATGGGCACGCTGCACACCAACGGCGCCGCGGCCGACCGTTGACCGCATGGTCAACGCGTTTCCGGCCGACAAGCAGGGTCCGGTGCGCACGATGCTGTCGACCAGCCTGCGCGGCGTCGTCTCGCAGCAGCTGATACCGCTTGCCAGCAAGGAGGGACGCGTCGCCGCCCTCGAGATCCTCGTCAACACGCCGGCGGTCGCCAACCTGATCCGCCAGGGCAAGATGGACCAGCTGGAGAACGCGATGATGACCGGATCCGGCGTGGGCATGCGCACGATGGACACCGCGATCCAGGCGCTGCTCGACAAGCGCATCATCACCGGCAAGGACGCGTTCCAGAAGGCGATCAACAAGGCCAAGTTCGAGCAGTTCCGCAACGATACCTGAGACGACGGTTGCGCATGGCATAATTTGCGGTTATGAATCCGCAACGCCGCATCCTCGTCACCAGCGCCCTGCCCTACGCCAACGGCCCGCTCCACCTCGGCTACCTGCTCGAGGCCATACAGACCGACATCTGGGTCCGCTTCCAGAGGCTGCGCGGCCACGAGTGCCACTACGTCTGCGCCGACGACACCCACGGCACGCCGATCATGCTCAAGGCGCAGGCCGAGGGCATCAGTGCCGAGCAGCTGATCGCGCGCGTCAACGTCGAACACCGGCGCGATCTCGCCGACATGCTGATCGCGCTGGATAACTTCGGCTCGACCCACGACTCAGAGAACCGTGATCTGTGCGAGAGGATATACCTCGCGCTGCGCGCCGCCGGCTTCATCGACCGGCGCACCGTCCGGCAGGCCTACGATGCCGAGGCGAACATGTTCCTGCCGGACCGCTACGTCAAGGGCACCTGCCCGAACTGCGGAACGCCGGACCAGTACGGCGACTCCTGCGAAGTCTGCGGCGCGACCTATTCGCCGGCCGACCTGAAGAACCCGGTCTCCACCGTGAGCGGCACGACGCCCGTCGAGCGCGAATCCGAGCATTATTTCTTCCGGCTCAGCGCGTTCGACGCCATGCTGCGCGACCTGGATCCGGGCGGCAGCGGTGCAGGAGAGCGTCGCGCGCAAGCTCGAGGAGTGGTTCTCGCCAGGGCCTGCAGGACTGGGACATCTCGCGCGATGCGCCCTATTTCGGCTTCGAGATCCCCGGCGCCCCGGGCAAGTACTTCTACGTCTGGTTCGATGCGCCGATCGGCTACCTGGCGAGCTTCACGCCAGCTGTGCGGGCGCACGGGCCTGAAGTTCGACGATTTCTTCGCCGCCGGCGCCGCCACCGAGCTGCATCACTTCATCGGCAAGGACATCCTGTACTTTCACACGCTGTTCTGGCCGGCCGTGCTGCAGGGCGCCGGCATGCGCCGGCCCAGCGCGGTGCACGCGCACGGCTTCGTGACGATCAACGGCCAGAAGATGTCCAAGTCGCGCGGCACGTTCATCACTGCGCGCCGCTACCTCGACAGCTTCTCGCCCGAATACCTGCGCTATTACTTCGCGGCCAAGCTCGGCCCCGGCATCGAGGACCTGGACATGAACCTCGATGAGTTCGCGGCGCGCCTGAACTCGGACCTGGTCGGCAAGCTGGTCAACATCGCCAGCCGCTGCGCCGGGTTCATCACCCGGACCGCCGGCGGCCGCCTTGCCGACAGCCTCGCGGACGGCGAGCTGTTCGCCGCGTTCGCCGCGGCCGGCGAGCCGATCGCCGCCGCTTACGAGTCGCGCGACTATGCCTCGGCGATACGCGACATCATGGCGCTCGCCGACCGCGCCAACCAGTACATCGACCAGCGCAAGCCCTGGATCCTCGCGAAGCAGCCGCAGAACGCCGCCGAGGTCCAGGACGTCTGCACGCTGGGACTGAACCTCTTTCGCGCGCTGATGATCTACCTCGCGCCGGTGCTGCCCGGACATGGCCGCCAGGTCCGCACGGTTCTTCGGCGAGACGGCCTGGAACTGGAGCGATGCCGGCAGGCCCCGGCTCGCCACCGCGATCCTGCCCTACGAGGCCCTGGCCACGCGCCTCGATGCCGGGGCGGTGGCCGCCCTGATCGAACCGGCCGCCACGGCAGCGCCCGCAGCCGCCGCAGCAGCCGCAACAGCCGCTGCCCCGGCGGCCGCCGGCGCGGCAGCGTCAGCCGAGCTGATCTCGATCGGCGAATTTGCCCGCGTGGACCTGCGGGTCGCGAGAATACTGTCCGCCGAGCTGATACCGGGTGCGGACAAGCTGCTCCGCCTGCGCTTGGACCTGGGTGAATGCGGGGAACGCGAGGTCTTTGCCGGGATCCGCGCCGCGTACGACCCGGCGACGCTGGTCGGGCGGCTCACGGTCGTCGTCGCCAATCTCGAGCCGCGCAAGATGCGGTTCGGCACCTCCGCGGGCATGGTGCTGGCGGCAGGTCCCGGCGGCAAGGACCTGTTCCTGCTGGCGCCGGATTCCGGCGCCGCGCCGGGCATGCGCGTGAAGTGACATGGCGGCGGACGCGCAGCCGCGCACCGCGGCAACCATCGATGCGCTGCTGCCGCAGACTCAATGTACCCGCTGCGGCTTCGACGGCTGCCTGCCCTATGCCGAGGCCATAGCGGCGGGAGCCGCGCCCATCAACCAGTGCCCGCCCGGCGGCAGGGCAACGATCGCGGCCCTGGCGCGGCTGCTGGAACGTCCGGTGCTGGAGCTGAACCCGGCGTACGGTGTCGAGCGCGCGCCGCAGGTCGCGTGGATCGACGAAACCCGCTGCATCGGCTGCGCGCGCTGCCTGCCGCCCTGCCCGGTCGATGCAATCGTCGGCGCCGCCAGGTTCCTGCACACGGTGCTTGCCGACCGGTGCACGGGCTGCGAGCTGTGCATCGCGCCCTGCCCGGTCGACTGCATCGAGTTGCGGCCCGCACCGCGGGATCCGCTCCACGATGCACCGCTGCACCGCCGGCGCTACGCGGCGCACCGCGCGCGGCTCGCCGCCCGCGCCGCCGAGCTCCAGCGCCGGATCGATGCGCAGAAGGCCGCAGCGCCCCAGCGGCCTGCGCCGCACCGATGAACCCGGCCAGGCGCACCGAGATATTCACGCGGCTGCGCGCCGCGAACCCCGCCCCGCGTTCCGAGCTCATCTACCGCACGCCTTTCGAACTGCTCGTCGCCGTGATCCTGTCGGCCCAAGCGACCGACAGGAGCGTCAACAAGGCGACCGCTGGACTGTTCCGGGTCGCGCGCACGCCGGCCGCGATGCACGCGCTGGGCGTCGCCGGCCTGTCCCGCCACATCAAGTCGATCGGCCTGTTCAACAGCAAGGCGAAGAACATCATCGCCACCTGCGGCATGCTGCTCGAGCGCCACCACGGCGCGGTCCCGCAGACGCGCGAGGAGCTCGAGCAATTGCCCGGCGTCGGCCGCAAGACCGCCAACGTCGTGCTGAACACGGCATTCGGCCAGCCGACGATCGCGGTCGATACGCACATATTCCGGGTCGCGAACCGCACCGGCATCGCACCGGGCAAGACGGTGCGCGAGGTCGAGGACAGGCTGATGAAACTCGTGCCGGAGGAGTTCCGTCGCGATGCGCATCACTGGCTGATCCTGCACGGCCGCTACATCTGCCGCGCGCGCAATCCGGACTGTCCGGCCTGCCCGATCGCCGACCTCTGCGAGTATCGCGGCAAGACCCGCGCGCCCAAACCGTGAGCGTGGCGCCCGGCACTTCACGAGACCAGCTGCGCCAGGCGTACACGGACGCGTGGCGCAAGCACCGCGCCGGCGTTCCGCTGTCGCCGCAGGAGGCGGCGATCGCCGATGTCGTCGGGCTGCATCCGGAGTACCACGCGCTGCTGTCGGATCCTGCGGCGGCGCTGGCGTTCGATGCGGGCGGGCTGGTGGACCGTCAGAACCCGTTTCTTCACATGGGCCTGCACCTCGCGATTCGCGACCAGGTTGCCGTCGACCGGCCGCCCGGGGTCCGCGAGCTGCACCGCGAGCTGCAGGCGCGGCACGGCGACGCCCACGAGGGCGAACACGCGCTGATGGAGGCACTTGGCGAAGTCCTGTGGCAGGCGCAACGGGACGGCCGGCCGCCCGACGAACAGCAGTACCTGGCGCTCGCGCGCCGGCGTGCAGCCCGCTAGGTCTTTTTCTTCGGGATGTACAGATCCGTCAGCGTTCCTTCGAACGCTTCGGCCGCCATCCCGACGGTTTCCGACAGCGTCGGGTGCGCGTGGATCGTCAGGCCGATATCAGCCGCATCGGCGCCCATCTCGATCGCGAGGCCGAGCTCGGCGATCAGGTCGCCGGCGTTCGTGCCGACGATGCCGCCGCCGATCACGCGGTGGCTTGCCGGATCGAACAGGATCTTCGTGAAGCCTTCCTCGCGATTCAGCGCCAGCGAACGCCCGCTCGCCAGCCACGGGAATGTCCCCTTGCCATACTCGATGCCCTGCGCCTTCGCCTCGGCTTCCGTAACGCCCACCCACGCGATTTCGGGGTCCGTATAGGCGACCGATGGGATGCAGCGCGCATCGAACGCGGCTTTCAGCCCCGCGGCCACTTCCGCAGCAACCTTGGCTTCGTGCGTCGCCTTGTGCGCGAGCATCGGCGCGCCCGCGATATCGCCGATCGCGAAGATGTGCGGCAGGTTGGTGCGCATCTGCCTGTCGACGGCGATGATGCCGCGGCTGCTGACCGTGACGCCGGCCGCGGCGGCATTGATCGCATTGCCGTTCGCGCTGCGCCCAACCGCCACGAGCACCCGGTCAAAATCCTGCGCCGGATGCTCTTCCGGACCCTCGAACGTCGCGCGCAGGCAGTCGCTGCGCGCCTCGAGGGACTTGACCCTGGTGCGCAGCATGATCTTCTGGTAGCGCTTCTCGATGCGCTTCTGCAGAGGTCGCACGAGGTCCCGGTCGCAACCCGGCATCAGCCCGTCGCTGAGCTCGACAACGCTGACCTTGGCGCCGAGCGCGTCGTAGACACAGGCCATCTCGAGGCCGATGATGCCGCCGCCGATGACCAGCAGGCGCCTGCAGTCGGCGGGCAGTTCCAGCGCACCGGTCGAATCGATGATGCGCGGATCGTCCGGCAGGCCCGGCAGGCGCACCGACTCTGAACCGGCGGCGATGATGCACTGCCTGAAATGGACGACTCTGGAGCCGCCCTCACCCTTGAGCTCCAGCGAATGCGGCCCGATGAATTTCGCCTCGCCGCGCAGCACGTCGATCTTGCGCTGCTTCGCAAGCACCGAAAGGCCGCCGACGAGGCGGCCGACGACCTTCGACTTCCAGTCCCGCAGGCGCTGGAAATCGATCTTCGGCGCGCCGAATTCGATGCCGCAGTCGGCCATCGATTCAGCCTCCTCGATGACATTGGCCGCATGCAGCAGCGCCTTGGACGGAATGCAGCCGACATTCAGGCAGACGCCGCCGAGCACGGGCCAGCGCTCGATCAGCGTCACTTTCAGGCCCAGGTCCGCTGCCCGGAACGCCGCCGTGTAGCCGCCGGGACCGGCGCCAAGCACCACGAGATCCAGTGCCCCTTCCGGCACCTCTGTTTTCACGGCGGCAGGCGCCGCCGCGGGCGCAGGGGCCGCCGCGGGCGCAACGGCGGTCGCCGGCGCAGCGACCGGCGCAGATGCGGGGGCGGTCGTCGATTCAACGGTCGCGAGCAGCGTACCGGCGGAGACCTTGTCGCCTTTTTTGACCGATACCGATGCAACAACCCCTCCGACCGGCGCCGGCACGTCCATCGTGGCCTTGTCGGTCTCCAGCGTCACGAGCGGGTCGCCGACGGCGACCGTCATGCCGGGCTTGATCAAAACCTCGACGACGCTGACGTCCTTGGCGTCGCCAATGTCCGGAATCCTGATCTCGACCGCGCTCACGACAGGGCCGCAGGGTTGGCGAGCAGCTTCGCCAGGTGCACGACGAAGCGCGCCCCTTCGGCGCCGTCGATCACGCGGTGATCGTAGGAGAGGCAGAGCGGCAGCATCAGACGCGGCACGAACGCGCCGTTGACGAACACGGGCTTCTGCTGCGAGCGCGAGACGCCGAGAATCGCCACTTCCGGCGCATTGATGATCGGCGTGAACGCCGTGCCACCGATGCCGCCGAGACTGGATATCGTGAAGCAGCCGCCCTGCATGTCCTGCGCGGTCAGCTTGCCCGCCCGCGCCTTCTCCGACAGCTCGTGCAGCGTGCGCGCGAGCTCATAGACGTCGCTCCTGTCGGCATCGCGGATCACCGGCACCACCAGGCCATTGGGCGTATCGGCGGCAAATCCGATGTGGCAGTACTGTTTCAGGACGAGGTTCTCCCCGCTCGCATCGAGCGAGGCGTTGAAGCGCGGGAACTCGCGCAACGCCAGCGCACAGGCGCGGATGATGAATGCGAGCGGCGTCAGGCGCACGCCGTCCTTCGCGGCCTGCTCCTTGCGCGCGGCGCGCAGCGCCTCGAGTTCGGTGATGTCGGCCTCTTCCAGCTGCGTGACGTGCGGCAGGTTGATCCAGCTCGCGTGCAGCCGCGCTCCGGAGATGCGCTGGATGCGCGACAGCGGCTTGACCTCGACCGGCCCGAAGCGCGCGAAATCGACATCCGGCACCCTGGGCAGCGCCGCACCCGCCGCCGCGAGCGCGCTCAGCAGCTTCTTGACGTGGCCCTTGACGTCGTCCGGCGTGATGCGCCCCTTGGGACCGGTTCCCGGCACGCGGCCGAGGTCGACGCCGAGTTCGCGGGCAAATTTGCGCACCGACGGGCTTGCGTGCGCCTTAGAGAAAGCCGCCTCGTCGATCGTGACAATGCCCTTCGGCGCAGTCGGCGCGTTCGGCGCGCTCGGCGCCGTGACCTTCGGCGGCTGCGCAGCCGCCGGCGTGGCGACAGGAGCCGGTGTAGCGACAGCCGCCGCTGCGGCCGGCGTTGACGATGTCGCAGGCGCCGTCGTGGGTGCCGGTGCCGCACCGGTGACCTCGAGCAGCAGGATCGACGTGCCCTGGGACACCTTGTCGCCGCGCTTGACGTTCAGCTGCCGTACGATCCCGGCGGCCGTCGCCGGCACGTCCATCGCCGCCTTGTCGGTCTCGATCGTGATCAGGGGCGTGTCCACGTCGATCGACTGGCCGACCTTGACCAGCACGTCGACGACATTGACGTTCGCAAACCCGCCGATGTCGGGGACGGTGATTTCCGTGGTGCTCGTCATGATGGGCGCCTACACCGACAGCGGGTTCGGCTTGTCCGCGTCGATGCCGTAGCTGCGCATCGCCTCCGATACCAGCTTGGCATCGATCCTCGCCGCGTCCGCCAGCGCCTTCAGCGCGGCGACGACCATGAAATGGCGATCGACTTCGAAGAGCCGGCGCAGCTCCGCGCGCGCATCGCTGCGGCCAAAGCCGTCGGTGCCGAGCGCGACGTAGTGCCCCGGCACCCACTGGCGGATCTGGTCGGCGACCGATGCGCATGTAATCGGTCGCGGCGACGAACGGGCCGGCGCGCCCGGCGAGCAGCCTGCTGCACGAAGCGAGCCGCGGGTGCCTCCCCCGGATGCAGCAGGTTCCAGCGCTCGCACTCGAGCGCCTCGCGGCGCAGCTCGCTGAAGCTCGTGACCGAGAACACTTCCGCCGGCACGCCGAACTCGCTGCTCCAGCAGCTCGGCCGCCGCGAGCACTTCGCGCAGGATCGTGCCGCTGCCCGAGCAGCGTGCGCGGCACCTTGCCGGCGCCGCCGCCCTGCAGCCGGTACATGCCCTTGAGGATGCCCTGCTCCGCACCGGCTGGCATCGGCGGCTGCGCATAGTTCTCGTTCATGCACCGAGATGTAGTAGAAGATGCTTTCCTGGTCCTGGTACATGCGCCGCATGCCGTCGTGCATGATGACGGCAAGCTCGTAGGCGTATGCCGGATCGTAGGCGACGCAGTTCGGCATCGTCGTCGCGACCAGCTGGCTGTGCCCGTCCTGGTGCTGCAGTCCCTCGCCGGCCAGGGTGGTGCGGCCCGCCGTGCCGCCGACCAGGAAGCCGCGCGAGCGGCATGTCGCCGGCCGCCCAGATGAAATCGCCGACGCGCTGGAAGCCGAACATCGAATAGTAGATATAGAACGGCACCATGCTGATGCCGTGATTGGCATAGGACGTCGCCGCGGCGATCCATGAGCACAGGGAGCCGGCCTCGTTGATGCCCTCCTCGAGCATCTGGCCCTTCTTGTCCTCGCGATAGGACATCAGCGTCTCGGCATCCTGCGGCGTGTACAGCTGGCCGACCGAGGAATAGATGCCGATCTGGCGGAACAGTCCCTTCCATGCCGAAGGTGCGCGCCTCATCGGGCACGATCGGCACGATGTGCTTGCCGATGCTCTTGTCCTTGAGCAGCGCCGTCAGCATGCGCACGAACGCCATCGTGGTCGAGATCTCGCGCTCTCGCCGCTGCCCTCGCAGCATCGAATCGAAGCTCTCGAGCGGCGGCACGGCCAGCGGCGGCGCGGTCGGCTTGCGCGCCGGCAGGTAGCCGCCGAGCTTCGCGCGGTGATCGCGCAGATAGCGCATCTCCTCGCTGTCCTCGGCGGGCTTGCGGAACGGCAGTCCCTCAGATTCCTCGTCGCTGACACCGGAATGTTGAAGCGGTCGCGCAGCTCCCGCAGCGAATCCTCGTCGAGCTTCTTCTGCTGGTGCGCGACCATCTGGCCCTCGGCCGGCCTTGCCCAGGCCGAATCCCTTGACGGTCTTCGCCAGGATCACGGTCGGCGCGCCCTTGGTGCGCCACCGCGGCCGAGTAGGCCGCAAAGACCTTGCTGCGCATCGTGGCCGCCGCGATTCAGGCGCCAGATCTCCTCATCGGACATGTTGGCGACCATCTCCTTGAGCTCCGGATCCTTGCCGAAGAAGTGCTCGCGCGTGTAGGCGCCGCCCTTGGCCTTGAAGTTCTGGTACTCGCCGTCGACGCACTCCTCCATCACGCGCCGCAGGAGCCCGTCGCGTGTCGCGCGCCAGCAGCGGATCCCAGCGCGAGCCCCAGAGCACCTTGATGACATTCCAGCCGGCGCCGAGGAACGCCGCCTCGAGTTCCTGGATGATCTTGCCGTTGCCGCGCACCGGACCATCGAGGCGCTGCAGGTTGCAGTTGATGACGAAGATCAGGTTGTCGAGCTTCTCGCGCACCGGCATCGTCAGCGCGCCCATCGACTCCGGCTCGTCCATCTCGCCGTCGCCGCAGAACGCCCAGACCTTGCGATCCGATGGCGCCACCAGGCCGCGATTCTCCAGGTAGCGGATGAAGCGCGCCTGGAAGATCGCCATCATCGGCCCCAGGCCCATCGACACGGTCGGGAACTGCCAGAAGTCCGGCATCAGCCACGGATGCGGATAGGAGGACAGGCCGTCCGCCGGCCGACCTCCTGGCGAAAGCGCAGCAGCTGCTCCTCGTCCAGGCGCCCCTCGAGGTACGCGCGCGCGTAGATGCCGGGCGATGAGTGGCCCTGCATGTACACCATGTCGCCGGGGTGCGTCGTCGCTGCGGCGCGCGCCAGAAATGATTGAACCCGACCTCGTACAGCGTCGCCGAGGAGGCGTAGCTGGCGATGTGGCCGCCGTACTCGGTGGATTCTTGCGGTTCGCCTGCACCACCATCGCCATGCGCGTTCCAGCGGATGAAGGCCTCGATGCGCCGCTCGAGCGCGCGATCGCCCGGGTATTCCGGCTGCTGCGCCTACGGAGATCGTGTTCACGTAGGCGGTATTGGGCCTGAACGGCAGGTAGGCGCCGGAGCGGCGCGTGTGGTCGATCAGTCGCTCGAGCAGGAAATGCGCGCGCTGGGCTCCTTGCGCACGCAGACCGAATCGATCGATTCCAGCCATTCCGTGCGTTTCGACCGGGTCCAGGTCTTCGAACGGCGAGCGTTGCGTCATGAGGAGCACATTGCCTAAGTGTACGTGTCGATGCACGTGCCCACTTGTCGCTGTTAAGATGGCCGCGCGACGGTACAGGATGCCGGCGCGTAAACTGCCACGTTGGGCGATTTTAACCGGCACTATCTTCAGGGTTTGGTTTTTCATGGTCAAGCCAAAGGCCGGCTCTCGGTCGCACAACGTATGCCGAATCTGTTGCCTCCGACGCGCCATCTCGACCCCCGTTCGTGAGATCCGCGGCAAAATCAGCGCCCGCCAGACTCTCGCGCTACCCCTGTGCGGTGCTGCTGCTGCCGCCGGCGCCTGCGCCCGGCGACTGGGCTGCGCTGCCGTTTGCGGACCACGTGCAGGGCGTGTTTGCGCAGAAGAAACGCAAGGCCGGCGACTTCTTCGAGCTGCGCCTCGGGAAGCGCTCGGAGACGCTGCTGATCGTCGCCATCGCGGCGCAGAAGGCCTCGACGTTCGAGCGCCTGCAGTGCGCCGCCAGATGGGCACGCGCGGCGATGGCCGTTGAACCGCGCTCGCTGCTGATCGGGCAGCATGGCTGCAGCGCCGAAACGGCCCATGCGGCCGCGCTCGCCCTGGTCGCGGCCCTGCAGGCCGCGGCGATGCCGTTGCCGGCATTCAAGAGCAAGCCGCCGCGCCACGAGCGCCTGGCCAGTATCGACCTGGTCCTGGGTGCCCGACTGCCCGGGCTGCGGCAGGAACTCGCGGCGGCGGCCGGCGCGAACCTCGCGCGCTGGCTGACGGGCCTGCCGCCGAACAAGCTGGATGCCGCGGCCTACCGCCGCTTCCTGCAGCAGCTCGCGCGGCAGCTGCATCTCGAATACCGCTTCTTCGGCGAGGCGGAGCTCAAGCGCCTCGGCGCCGGCGCGTTCCTGGCCGTCTCGCAGGGCAACGCCCGGCGCGACGCCGGGATCGCGCGCCTCACCTACCGGCCGCGCGCGCGGGGCCGCGCGTCCGAGTCGCGCCTGGTTGGCAAGGGAATCTGCTTCGACACCGGCGGCACGAATCTGAAGCCGCACAGCGCATGCTCAACATGCACACCGACATGGCCGGCAGCGCCGTGGCCGTGGCCAGCTGCTGCGCTGCGTGCGCTGGAATCACCGCTCGCCGTCGACTGCTGGCTCGCGATCACCGAGAACCTGATCGGTCCGCGCGCCTACAGGCCGCAGGACGTGGTGCGGGCGCACAATGGCACGACGATCCAGGTCATCCATACCGATGCCGAGGGCCGCATGGTGCTGGCCGACACGCTGGCCTGGCCGCGGCGCAGAAAGCCGCGCGCCGATCATCGACTTCGCGACGCTCACCGGGGCCTGCGTGTACGCGCTGACCGAGCGCTACAGCGGCGCCTTCACGAACCGGCCCGGCCAGCGCGAACAGACCGAGGTCGCCGCCGGCACCTGCGAGCGGCGAGCGGGTATGGTGCTTCCCGATGGACGAGGACTTCGATACCGACCTGGAAAGCGCCGTGGCCGACGTCATGCAGTGCGCCAGCGACGGCAAGGGCGATCACATCCTGGCCGCGCGTTTCCTGAGCCGTTTCGTACCGCGACGCAATCGCCTGGCTGCACCTGGACCTTGCGGCGGCGACCCGCACCGGCGGCCTGGCGCACGTAGGCACGGAGATCACCGGCTTTGGCGTGCGCTACACGCTGGAGCTGCTGCTGTCGGTCGCGGCTGGCACGTCCCGCGTGCCGCGCCAGATGACGAGCGAACTGACGCTGCGCCGCCCCGACGACTGGCACCTGCACCTGCGCGACGGCGCCGCCCTGGCGCGCGGTGGCTGCCGTTCACGGCGGCGCGCTTCGCGCGCGCGATCGTGATGCCGAACCTGAACCCGCCGATCACGACCACGGCACTCGCGCTAGCCTACCGCGAGCGCATTCTCGGCGCCCTGCCGGCCGGCAGCCCTTTCGAGCCGCTGATGACGCTGTACCTGACCGATCGACCAGCCCGCAGGAAATCGAGCGCGCGCCGCAGTGCGCGGGTTCGTGCACGGCTGCAAGCTGTACCCGGCCGGCGCGACCACGCATTCGGATGCCGGCGTCACGGACCTCGCGCCGCCTCGACGCCGGTGCTTGCCGCGATGAATCGGCGGGCATGCCGCTGCTGGTGCACGGCGAAGTCACGCGCGCCGACGATCGACGTGTTTGACCGCGAGTCCGTTTCATCGACACGGTGCTCGCGCCGCTGCGAGCACCCGCCATGCGCGCCTGAAAATCGTGTTCGAGCACATCACGAGCGCGCGAGCCGTCGAATTCGTCGAGAGCGCGAGGCCCGGCATCGCGGCAACGATCACCCCGCAGCACCTGCTGCACAACCGCAACGCGATCTTCGCCGGCGGCCTGCGCCCGCATTACTACTGCCTGCCGGTGCTGAAGAGCGAGCGCGACCGGCAGGCGCTGCTCGCGGCGGCGGTCAGCGGCAGTCCGCGCTTCTTCCTCGGCACCGACAGCGCGCCGCATGCCCGCACGGCGAAGGAAGCCGCCTGCGGCTGCGCCGGCATGTTCACGGCCCATGCCGCGATCGAACTGTATGCGGAAGCATTCGAGTCGGCGGGTCGCCTCGAACGGCTCGAGGGCTTCGCGAGCCACCACGGCGCGGACTTCTATGGCCTGCCGCGCAACACCCAAACCGTGACCCTGGTCAGGGAAAGCTGGAACGCACCGGCCGCCTACGAGTTCGGCGCCGGCTCGCTGGTGCCATACCGCGCCGGCGAGGCGATCGGCTGGCGCCTCGTGCACCCGGGCAACGCATGACGCAGCTGGAGCCGATCACGTTCGCGACGCGTTTCCGCGGCTTCCTGCCGGTCGTGATCGATGTCGAGACCGGTGGCTTCAACTCACAGACCGATGCGCTGCTGGAAATAGCCGCCGTGCTGATCGAAATGCGCTCCGACGGCACGCTCGCCCGCGGCGAGACCCACCGCTACCACGTGGCGCCGTTTCCCGGCGCCAACATCGAGGCCGCATCGCTCGCCGTCAACGGCATCGATCCGCATCACCCCCTGCGCCCGGCCATCCCCGAGGCCGATGCGCTGCAGAGGATCTTTCGCGAAGTGCGCAACGCCATCCGCCTGGCCGATTGCACGCGCGCGGTCCTGGTGGGCCACAATGCGTTCTTCGACCTGAATTTCCTCAATGCCGCCGTGCAGCGCACGCAGACCAAGCGCAATCCGTTCCACCCGTTCTCGAGCTTCGACACCGCCACGCTGGGAGGGGTGGCATTTGGCCAGACCGTGCTGATGAGGGCGACGCTGGCCGCCGGCTTCGAGTGGGATACGAGTTCGGCTCACTCGGCCGCGTACGACGCCGAGCGCACCGCGGACCTGTTCTGCACCGTGTGCAACCAGTTCCAGGGCGTATTCGATGCCAGCCGCCGGCGGCTCGCCGCGATGGGGCCGCTGCAGGTCGAAGCGAACGACGGCGCCGACGGTCCCTGACGCCGCGTCAGGCGGCGATGGCTCCGGCCCCGGAGAGCAGCTGTTTCAGTTCGCCGCTGCGGTACATCTCCAGCGTGATGTCGCAGCCGCCGATCAGCTCGCCGTTGACGTACAGCTGCGGAAACGTCGGCCAGTTCGAATACGTCTTCAGTGCTTCACGCACCTCCGGGTCTTCGAAGATATTGATGTACGTGAATCGGGCCTGGCAGGCGCGCAGCGCCCCGACGGTCTGCGCCGAGAATCCGCATTGCGGGAAGTCGGGCGTCCCCTTCATGTACAGCACCACGGGTGCCGAGGCCAGCTGGTCCTTGATCCGTTCGATGGCAGTCATAGCTCAATTCTCCGGCGTCGTTGAATTATCGGGGTCACTCGCCTATCCTTGTAGTTTACCACTGCGACGTTACTTTTCCGCTGGAGACAACAATATGAATCCTCTTCTGACGGTTAAATGGTCCCTCGTCGTCGGCTTCGCCGCTGCGGTGCTCATCGCGATTCTGCTGGGTGGAAGCTGGGTTTTCAACGGTTACGCGCTGGCCAGGTGGCTGCACATCCTGTCCGGCGTGATGTGGATCGGCCTGCTGTATTATTTCAACGTCGTACAGACCCCGGGTCTCGCCGCCGCCGCCGCCGACAAGGGCGGTCCGGGCGGGGCCGGAGTCTCGAAGTACATCGCGCCGCTTGCGCTGCTGTGGTTCCGCTGGGCAGCCCTGGCCACGTTCCTGTTCGGCTGCGCGCTGCTGATGTATACGCCCGGCCGCTTCGTCGATGCCTTCACGTTCGGCCGGGGTTCGGACGTCGCCGGGCCGATGTCGGTGACCATGGGCATCGGCGCGTGGTTCGGCACGATCATGCTGTTCAACGTCTGGGTGCTGATCTGGCCGAACCAGAAAAAGATCCTCGGGATCGTGGCGGCTACCGATGAGGAGAAGGCCAGGGCCCGCAAGGTCGCCCTGCTCGCTTCGCGCGCGAACTTCGTGCTGTCGATCCCGATGCTGATGTGCATGGTCGGGCCGTCGCACGGCCTGCCGTTCTGAGAGTCGCGCCTCCCGCCGACCTGGCGCTGCAGGTCGAGCGGGCGCTTGCGGAGGACATTGGTTCCGGCGACGTGACGGCAGGGCTGATCCCGGCGGACCGTCAGGGGCTTGCGTCGGTGCTGACGCGGGAGCGGGCGGTCCTGTGCGGACGGCCGTACGTCGACGCCGTCTACGCGCAGCTCGACGCCAGCGTGCACGTCAACTGGTTCGTGGCCGAAGGCGCCTGGGCCGAGGTGAACCAAACGCTGTTCACCGTTTCGGGCCCGGCGCGGATCCTGCTGATGGGCGAGCGGACCGCGCTGAATTTCGTGCAGCTGCTGTCCGCCACCGCGAGCGTCGCACGCCGCTATGCCATGCTCGTCGAGGGGACCGGGTGCAAGGTCCTCGATACCCGCAAGACGATACCCGGACTGAGGACCGCGCAGAAGTATGCGGTGCGGGTCGGCGGCGCCAACAACCATCGCGTCGGCCTGTACGACGGTATCCTCATCAAGGAAAACCACATCGCCGCCGCCGGCTCGATTGCGGCGGCCGTGGCGGCCGCGCGGCGCCTGCAGCGCTCGATGCCGGTCGAGGTCGAGGTCGAGGACCTGGCCGAACTGCAGCAGGCGATTGATGCCGAAGCGGATATCGCGCTGCTGGATAATTTTTCCGTCGCGCTGATGCAGCAGGCGGTCGCGGCCAACAGGGCGGCGCGCAAGCCGATCAAGCTCGAGGCCTCCGGCGGCGTATCGGAGGAATCGATCCGCACCATAGCGCTGACCGGCGTCGATTTCGTCTCGGTCGGCGACATCACCAAGAATGTGCGGGCGATCGACCTGTCGATGCGTTTCGGCTAGCCCCGCCCGGCCCGGGCGCTAGTATCCGTTGCTCGCCTTCAGTACGCGCTGCGGCTGCGATACCCCGTAGCCCTGCGCATAATCGACGCCGATCGTGCGCAGCATGTTGATGATCTCCGGGCTCTCCGCGAACTCCGCGATCGTCTGCTTGCCGGTCAGGTGGCCGATTTCATTGATCGAGCGCACCATCTCGCGGTCAATCGGATCGTGCAGGATACCCTTGACGAACGCGCCGTCGATCTTCAGGAAGTCCACCGGAAAGTGTTTCAGGTAGCCGAACGATGACAGGCCCGAGCCGAAATCATCGAGCGCGAACTTGCAACCCTGTTCCTTCAGCGCCTGGATGAAGCGGTTGGCCTGCGAGAAGCTGGCGATCGCCGCGGTCTCGGTGATCTCGAAGCAGATCTTGGTCGCATCGAGCCCGCTGCGGTCGAGCTGGTCAATCACATAGGGCAGGAACTTGTCGTCGCCGAGGCTGAGGCCCGACAGGTTGATCGAGCACAGGGCAAGCTTTTCGCGCTCGTCGGCATCGGACACCAGCCAGCGGAACGCGTTCTCGACCACCCAGCGGTCGATGTTCGGCGTGATTCCGTAGTGCTCCGCGGCCGTCATGAACTGGTCAGGCGTGACGATCTTGCCCGACTCGTCGCGCATGCGCAGCAGCAGCTCGTAGTGCGCCCCGGTCTCGTTGCCCCTGAGCGGCAGGATCGACTGGCGGAACAGTTCGAAGCGGCCCTCCTCGAGCGCCGTGTTGATACGCGCGGCCCACTGCATTTCGCGGCGGCGGCGCATCAGGTCGATGTCGTTCTCCTCGAAACTGTGCACGCGGTTCCGGCCGGCCTGCTTGGCCGCCTGGCAGGCACTGTCCGCGGCGCTGAGCACCGAGGCGACATCGGCATTGTCGGCCGAGATCGGCACGACGCCGATGCTGGCGCCCAGGCGGAACGTACGCTCCTCCCACGTGAACTTGAAATTGCCGACCGCTTCGCGCAGCGTCTCCGCGGTGCGCAGCGCCTCGTCCAGCGTGCAGCTCTCGAGCAGGATCGCAAACTCGTCGCCCCCTAAGCGCGCCAGCGTATCGCGCCAGCGGACCTTTGACTTGAGCAGCGCACCGACCTGGCCCAGCAGGGCGTCGCCGGCGCTGTGGCCGCAGGTATCGTTGACTATCTTGAACTGGTCCAGATCGAGGCAGCACAGCGCATAGGAGGTCTCGCGCGCCTTCGCGCTCTTCAGCGCGCGCTCCATCCGGCTCTCGAATTCCCGCCGGTTCACGAGGCCGGTCAGCACGTCGTGGCTGGCGTGGTAGCTGAGGCGCCGGTTCAGCTCGCGCGCTTCGCTGACGTCGTGGAACACGAGCACGCCGCCGGAGACCGCGCCGCTGCCGTCCCTGATGGGCGATGCGGTGCTGTCGATGTAGAGCTCGTTGCCGTCGCGGCGGATCAGCAGCATCGGGCGCACCGACTTGATCGAACGCGTGCGGCGGATCGCGACGGCGAGCGGATTCTCCAGCGGTTCGCAGGTTTCCTCGTGGAAACCGCGGAACACTTCTTCGATCGCGCGGCCCTGGCTGTCCTCGAGGCGCCAGCCGGTCAGCGATTCGGCAACCGGATTGATGTAATCGATGACGCCCCTGGCGTCGGTGGTGATCACGCCGTCGCCGATGCTTTGCAGCGTGATCTGCGCGCTCTCCTTCTCGCGGAACAGCGCTTCCTCGTACAGCTTGCGATCCGTGATATCCAGTTCCACGCCGACCAGACGCAGCAAGCGCCCCTTGTCGTCCACGCGCGCCTTGGCGCGGCTGACGACCCAGCGCCATTCGCCCGAGGCGTGGCGCATGCGGTGCATGCTCTCGAAGAACGGCGTCTTGCCGGCGACGTGGTCCCGGATCGCCGCCTGCACCCGCGACATATCGTCCGAATGCACCAGCAGGCGCCAGTCCGGCGCCTGGCCCACCTGCGCCTCGTCGTAGCCCAGCATGGCCTTCCAGCGCGGCGACAGGTAGACGCGATTGTTCAGCGTATCGAAATCCCAGAGACCGTCGTTGGCGCTGAACGAGGCCAGCTCGTTGCGCTCTTCCAGGTCCCGCAACCGGTACTGGATTGCGATGCGCTCGAGTCCTATGGCGAGACTGCTGCCCACCAGCTTCAGGAGCAGATGCAGCTGAACGTCCCAGTTCTCGCGCGGCTGCGCACCGGCGATGCCGAGGATTCCGGCCGGCCGGTCCTCGATGTAATAAACGATGGTCAGGACCGATCCGATCCCGAGCGAACGCCACAACGCCGCATCCTGGGCCTGGTCGGGGCGCACGTCGGCCGTATCGCGCATTTCCGAGACCCGCAGCGGCGCGAGCCGGGCCCGGAACCAGGGCAGCGCGTCCAGGGTCTCGCCGCGCAACTGCTCGGGCGTACCGGTCGCAAACATGCTGCGCACCGTGGCGATGTCGGCAAAAGCCCCGGACTCGGCGTCGATGCGCATGTGAAAGGCGGTATCCGCGCGCGTCGCTTCGCGCAGCAGCTCCAGGTTCGCGCTGATCCGGGCGGCGGCATTGGCTTCGGTCATCGCCTGGAAATCGACCGCGATCTTGATGCAGATCACGTCGAGGCCGCCCAGCGGGGTCGCGGCGCGGCGCGGCCAGATCGACTGGGCGAGCAGGTCCGACGCTGTCAGGTCAGGATATCGAAGATCGTTCGGTACTATTGCCATTCGCCGCCCTGAGCTCCGAAATAGAGAATTCAAGCGTTGGTGGCCATCGATTTTGACAGTGTGTTTCCGTCAAATAACGAATGCGTCACACAGTTCCTGCAAATGTGTCATCCCCGGCCTTATGAGCGAATTCTCGCATAAATTGTAAAGAATACAAGCTAAGCTTTTGTATTACCGGGGATTGATGTCCGGTGGCGTCATCAACCCAGATTGGCCCTGGCCTGATGCGCGAGACCGTGCAGGCACTCCTCCAACTCACCCTGAAAGCGCTCCAGCGCCTGCGCATCGAGCCCCTTCGGGATGTACAGCGGCTCGCCGATCACGATCGCGACCCGCGACAGCGGCCGAGGTATCACGAAGCGATCCCATTGGATGTACCAGGCACTGGAGGCGGCATAGGCCATCGGGATAATCGGGCGCTGGGACATCTGCGACAGCAGGATCGCACCCGGCTTGGCCTTCCAGACCGGTCCCCTGGGCCCATCCGGCGTGATGGCCGGCGACACGCCGTCCTGGACCAGCGCCTGATAATAGTCACGCAGGGCGCGCGCACCGGTATGGGTCGAGGATCCGCGGATCGCAATCGCCCCCATGCTACGCACCAGCATCGCACCGATCTCCCCGTCGACCGAGGGGCTGATCAGGAACCCGAGGCGCAGTCCCCGGCTGCGGAATTCGAGCAGCTGCCTGACGCAGAACAGCTGGTGCTGGTGCCAGTAGACCGGAATGAACGAAGGCGCCCGTTGAAGCGCCGCCGCGATGTGCTCGGCGCCGACCACGCTGACAATGCGGCACCAGCCCAGCACGACCCGAAGCAGCCACCGCGCGAGCGGGACGAGCAGCCGATACAGCAGCAATCGCGCCGCGTGTCAATTGCCGGCCCGAACTCGTTTTCTGCCGGTAGATCGTGTTGCGCAGGCCGCCGTCGTCGTTGTTCTGTTGCACGAAGGCCATTGTAGAGCGCGCGCGAACGCTGCCTCGTCCGCAGCGCACGGCCGCTACGTTACAATGGGCGGATGCAGACGACTCTGACACCCCCCGGGCCCGACTGAGGGCTTCGATTTCGGCGGTTCACGATGAATCGCTGGCGCGCATGCGCGAGTATTTCGGCGAGCTACGGCGACATCTACCGGGTCTTTGCGCCCGCCGCGGCGTGCTACAACTATCGTCATCAACCATCCTGACGACGTCAAGACGCGTACTGCTCTCGAATCACCGCAACTACACCAAGGGCGAGGGCATGGATCGCGTCAAGATCCTGCTCGGCAACGGCATCATGACCAGCGAGGGCGATTTGTGGCGGCGGCAGCGCCGCATGATGCAGCCCTGCTTTCCACCGCCGCGTCCTCGACCGCTTCGCGCGGCTGATCGGCACCGTCAACGACAAATACGCCGGGCGCTGGGCCGCCAGCGCCGCCAGCGGCGAGCCCGTCAATGTCACCGACGACACCAGTGAACTGACGCTCGAGATCGTGCTGCAATCGATCTTCGGCGACCGACCTTGCACGCCTCGAGAAGCAATTCGGCGCGAACCCGTTCGAGGTTGTCGCCAAAGAACCGACCGCGACCTGAAATTCGCGTTCCGCTTCCGCTCGCTCGACGCGTCTCGTCGCCGAGCTGATCGAGCAGGCGCCGCCGCGAGCCGGAGGAGCATTTCGATTTCTCGAGCATGCTGATGGCGGCGCGCGACCGCCAGACACGGCGCCCCGATGAGCGAGCGCGAGCTGATCGATGAGGTCATGACGCTGATCGTCGCCGGCCACGAGACCACCGCCTCGTCGCTGACCTGGACCTGGTACCTGCTGAGCCGGCACCCGCAGGTCGCCGAAAAGCTGATGAGTCGAGGTGACCGCATGCCGACCGGGCTCCCCGACGGTCTCGACGCCGCGCTGAGTCCTCGACGTTCACGCACCAGGTCCTGCAGGAATCGATGCGGCTTTATCCGCCGGGCTGGCTGTTCACGCGCCGCACGATCGACGCCGACGAGCTCGGCGGCTACTCCATAGCGCCGCGCACCGATGTCTTCATCAGCCCGTACCTGCTGCATCGCCATCCGGCTTTCTGGGACGATCCGGAGGAATTTCGGCCGGAACGCTTCGCGGCGGTCGATATCGAGGAGCGTCACCGCTTCGCGTATATCCCGTTCTCGGTCGGCCCGAGGCACTGCATCGGCGAGAGCGTCGCGATGTTCGAGATGCTGGTGCACCTGACGACGATGTGCCGCCGCTTCCGGCTGATTCGTCTTGACGACTCCCCGACCCGATAGAACTCGAGGCGCAGATCAACCTGCGCCTGCGTTCCAACCTCATGATGACGGTACAGACACGATGAGCTACACGACCCTGATCGACATACTCGAGAACAACCGCAACGTCGACCGCGCCGTCTGCTACGTCGACGGTGAAAATTCGGAGCGGCGCGTTCCCTACGCGGATTTCCATGCGCGCGCGGCTCGGCATCCTCTATCACCTGCAGGCGATGGGCGCCGCGCGCGGCGACAAGATGATTATTTTCCTCAGCAACAACGAACAATTCATCGACGGCTTCTGGGCAGCGGTGGCCGGCGGAATCGTGCCGGTGCCGCTCGCGGTCGGCATCAGCGACGAGCATCGCCACAAGCTGCTGCGCGTGGCGCGCAAGCTCGGCGATCCGCTGGCTGTATACCGACGCGAAGAGTCTCGAGCGGCTCGAGATGCTGGCCAACCAGGTGGGCGAATCCGCGCTGTTCGCGAGCCTGAAAAAGCGCGCCTTCCTGGTCGAATCGCTGACCGACATTTCGCGCCCCGGCCGGATGATCCGACCCAGCCCGTCGGACCTGGCATTCATCCAGTTCTCGTCCGGGTCGACGAGCGAGCCGAAGGGCGTGATGCTCACCCACGGCAACCTGGTCGCCAACACCCTGGGCGTCGACCGAGGTCGACCGGTTCAATGACCGACGACGTCTCGCTCGAGCTGGATGCCGCTGACGCACGATATGGGCCTGATCGGTTTTTACCTGATGCAGTTCGCCAATCGCGTGCACATCAACCTGATGCCCACCGAACTGTTCGTGCGCCGGCCACTGCTGTGGCTGCAGGTCGCGGCGAGAAAGCGCGTGACGATCACCTGCTCGCCGAATTTCGGCTATCGCCACTTCCTCAAGGTGCTCGGCGACCGCAAGCTCGATGGGCGTCGACCTGTCGTCGCATCCGGCTGATCTACAACGGCGCCGAGCCGATCTCGGTCGAACTCGCGAACGAGTTCATGAATACGCTTGCCTATACGGGGCTGAAGCGCCAGGCGATGTATCCGGTCTACGGGCTTGCAGAGGCCTCTCTGGCCGTGACGCTGCCGCCGCTCGGCGGCGATTTTCGCTGGATCCGCGTCAACCGCCACCGGCTGGGCGTTGGCAGCACGATCGAGCTGAACCCGGCCGGCATCGCGCGATGCGCTGGAACTCGATCTGCTGTCGGCAAGCCCGATGCCGTACACCGAGGTGCGCATTGCGGATGCGGCGCGCCAGGCGCTGCCCGGCGATACCGTCGGACACATCCTGATCCGCGGCGCCAACGTCACGCGCGGATACTTTGCCGATGCGGACGCGAGCTCCCGCGCGATCGACGCCGAGGGCTGGCTCGACACCGGCGACCTCGGTGTCATGCACGAGGACTCGCTGTACATCACCGGCCGCAGCAAGGAGATCATCTTCATCAACGGCCAGAATTACTATCCCTACGACCTGGAGAACATCGCGCAGCGCGCACCGGGACTGGAATTGGGCAAGGTTGTCGCGGCCGGCGTCGCGAGGCCCGGTGCGCAGGCCGAGGATCTCGTGATCTTCGTGCTGCACCGGGGCAATATGCAGGAATTCCTGCCGACGGCGCTCAGCGTGGCGAGACTGGTCAACGAACACACCGGCATCGAGGTCGCACAGGTGATACCGGTCAAGCGGATCCCGAAGACGACCAGCGGCAAGGTGCAGCGCCACGTGCTCGAGGAGTCCTACACGAACGGCGAGAACGATGCTGACCTCGCCGAGCTGCAGAGCCTGCGCGAGCAGCATGGCGCCGCCGCCCACGCCTCCGGCACTCAGCTCGAGAATCGCCTGCAGGCGATATGCGAGGCCGCCCTGCCCGGCAAGAGCGTCGCGATCAGCGACAACCTGTTCGAGATCGGCGCAAGTTCGCTGAAGCTGATCGAGATCCACGAGACCATCGATCGCGAGTTCCCGGGTCTGATCGACCTGACGGAGCTGTTCGATTTCCCGACCATCGCGCAGCTCGCCCAGCACCTGCAGGCCAAGCTCGCCAGGGCGCCGGCCTGAGCGTCAGGGCGCGCCGTACAGCGGCTTCGGGAAACGCCAGCGCCGGTACGTCCACAGCCAGTCGGCGGGACTTGCGCGCACGTCCGTCTCGCACGCGCGCGCGTACCGTGCCGTGATGTCGCCGCTCGCCGTCGTTTCGCGGCCGTCCCACAATTCCCGCAGCTCCGCCTCATAGCAGCCGCGGCGCACGCGGCGCATCGATATGTAGATCATCGGCAGACGCATCGAACGCGCAATCTGCTCCGCGCCGATGTAAAACGCCGTTTCCTGCCCGAGGAACGGCAGCCATTGATGGCGCTCATCCTTGGCGGGCGCCTGGTCGGCATTGATCGCGATCGCACGCACGACGGCGCGGCGACGCAGGACCTCGGCCAACAGGTCCCTGGCCGGCACCAGGTTCGCGCCGAAGCGGCTGCGCATGCCGAACAGCAGGCGCTCGCCGAGTGCGCGGGAAATCGGCTTGTAGGCCGCATCCATCGGATACCCGAGCTGCAGCGTCACGCCATGGAACAGCCATTCCCAGTTGCACAGGTGCGAGGTGACCAGCATCACGGACTGGCCGGCGTCGAGGTAGCGCCGCGCCAGCCCGATGTTACGGACCTGCACGCGCGCGCGCAGCGCTGCCTCGCTGATCGAGAAACCCTTGAGGATCTCGACCATCACGTCGCAGTAGTTGCGGATGAAGCGGCGATGGATATCGCGTCGCTCCGCTGCACTGAGTCCGGGGAATACCTTGTCGAGCTGGGCGTCGATGACGTGACGGCGGTAATGCGTCAGGTGGAACGCGACCAGGTAGACGAGCGTCGCCAGTGCGTACAGCAGCCGCAGGGGCACCCGCGATATCAGCTTGGCAAAAAACTCGGGCAATGGACGATCCGGCGATGAAGGCTACACGGCACAGTGTAGCGGGCAAAGGCGCCGATATGCAGGGACCGACGCGCCGGATCATGGCAGCGGCAACAGCGCGACCGGGACGGTGGCATCGAGGGTGGCTGATTGAGATTGGGTGCAGTCCCGGGATGGGCCGGCAAGCACCGAAAAGGCGGAGGCATTCGTCTGCGTATAGGCAGCCGTGCCCAGGCTCAGTGTCTCGAGGGCGTCCGCCCGGAAATAGGCCAGGCCACGGCTCGATCCGGTTGCAGCGAGACTGGTCATCGTGGTCGTCAGTACCCCGTCCGGAGAAAGGCTCGAAGTCCATTGGGACAGGGTCGATGCATTGCCGTAGAGCGGCGGACCGTACGGCGACAGGTCATACATCAGCGCGGGCCCGGTCCAGGAAGCCGTGGCCGGCTGCCAGGCGCCGTTGACCATGATAAGTGGCACGGAAAGCGCTCCCGGATTGGCCGGGTTGGTCGCGGCGAGCAGCCCATACCAGGGTACGGTTTGCGTGCCCGAGTAGTCCGGCGCCCCGCAACTGCCCTCTGTGAGGGCGAGGGATTGGCTCGCCGGCGGCATGATCAGCGCCTTCTGCGCCGTCACGCCCGGCAGGGACACGACCGCGCCGACGGTGACGATCACATTGGTATAGATTCGGCTGCCCACCTGGACAGCCGGACTGGTCAGCCGATGGCCTGCCGGGTCGTATGAATCCCAGCCGAGAGCCGGCATTGCACCGCCCACACTGACGATGCCACCGACGGAAACGACCGCATTGCCGTAGGTCGGCCCGCCCAGCACCTGGACATACGAAATGGACAGGTCGGTGCCACCGTAGGAATCTGCGCCGGTGACGCCAGCAATGGAGACCAGGCCCTCCACGGCGAGCACCACGTTGTCGTACGCCGCCGCTCCCACCATTACCGCGGGAACCGTCAGCTGGCGCGTTACGGGATCGTACCGGTCTTCGCTGCCGATCGGGGCGATTCCAGACGGTCCGCTGACGACTCCGGCGATCGTGACCACCATGCCGGTGTAGAGCGCGCTGCCGATGCGGACCGACGCTATGCTCAGCCGGCGAGTCGACGGATCATAGGTATCCGCGCCAAAAGCCGCGACGCTGCAGGACAGCAACAGCGATGCGCCCATCAGCGACCGGGAGTAGGCGCCCAGCGACAGCTTGTTTTGCATGGATCGTTCCCCCGGGTGCATTCAGCGCCTCGCGACGAGTTCTGCGCCGGGCTGCAGCTTCGCAAGCGCCAGCTGGATGCTCGCCAGTTGCTGTTCGAGCTGCGCAATCTTCTCCGCCTGGACCGCGCCCACCTGCTGTTGCTTCTGCAACTCGTTCAACAGCATCGGCGCGAGCTCATCGTAGCGCACGCCGTCGATGCGCCCGTTCTGGTCGCGGATGACCAGCTCGGGATACACGCCGGCCACCTCCTCGGCCACCAGTCCATACTGCACCGTGCCCTGCACATCGGTCCTGTACCTGAACGTCACCGGCCGCAGCTGCGCGAGCCGCTCGGTATTCGATCCCATCGCCGCAATGTCGGTCTTGAACCGCTCGGACGAAACCCCTGATACGCCGAGCTGCCCCGACGAGTTCACGACGACCGGCAGCCCGCTCAGTTGCGTGGTGTAGATGCCCGAAATGTAGGTCGTCGGCTGCCCAGGGACACTGCCATCGGTGGTCGAGACGCCGATGCGCGTCACGTAATTCTCGCCGCCCGTGCCGGTCACTGAATAGCCAATGTAGGTGTTGTAGCTGCCGGTCGCGAGGGTAGCCCCGGCACCCGTGCCGACCGCGGTATTGCGCATGCCGGTCGTATTGCTGAACAGCGCCGTGAAACCCGTCGCGCTGTTGCCGCTCCCCGTCGTGTCGTGGTACAGGGAGCCCGTACCCATCGAGGTATTTTCGCTCGCGGTCGTGCTCTGCAGCATCGCGCCGGCCCCGTAGGCGGCATTGAAGCCGCCGGTCGTATTGGCCTTCAGCGTGAAATAGCCGCTGCCCGAGTTGTAGCTCCCGGTGGAATTGGCAAGGAGCGCCGATACCCCGACGGCCGTGTTATAGGCGCCCGCCGTGTTGCTATAGAGCGCGTAGGATCCGTGCGCGGTATTCTTGTTGCCCCTGGTGTTGTTAAAGAGAGCATACGATCCGCTGGCCGTGTTGTATGCGCCGGTGGTATTGAAGTACAGGGCGGAATAGCCGGTCGCGGTATTCTGCGAAGCCGTGGTATTGCGTTCCAGCGAGTACGCGCCGACGGCCGTGTTATAGCTGCCCGAGGTGTTGCTGTCCAGCGCCTCGTTGCCGAATCCGCTGTTCGAGGTACCCGCGACATTGGCGGTGAGCGCAAAAGCCCCGGCCGCGGTATTGCCGTTGCCCGCCGTGTTGGCCTGGAGTGCCCCGATTCCGGATGCCGTATTGAACGATCCGCCCGTCAGGGACAGGAGCGCGTTCGTTCCCATCGTGGTATTGCCCGCGCTATCGCTCGGCTCATTGTCCGGCGGCTGCGCGGCGTACGCCGCCGTGGCCGAGAACCCGGCCAGTGCGATCAGATAGCGGATGTTACGGTGTGGCATGTCGGGGTACTCCCTGAGTTGAGCCTGGGTATTCGCGCGAGGCCTTGCCCCGCGGGCAGTCACTGGCAGGATATTATCCCCAAGCCGACGGGGTCGCATAGGCTCCTCGAATTAGGGTAGTCTTCGGCCTCGATCGGGCGGGAAATGCAACCAAGGCAGGGGATCAAACCGATGAGCGCAAAAACCGTCCTGGCAACAGCGGCTGTCATGGGTTTCCTCGCGACGGCCTGTTCGAACGAGCCGGCGCCGGGAAGCCGCGGCCCGTCGGACCAGAACTCGACGAGTGAGCACAAATCCGAATCGGGCGAACCGGTCGATGCGGCGGGGCGAACGCCCGACAATGCGGGAAAATGCATTGCCGGCGCCTGCGCCGACTCCTCGCCGCCAACTTCGCCGTAAAACGAAAAGCCGGGCAATCAACCCGACATCAATGTTTCGCGACCCCGCCTGAAGGACACCGCACCTCGCGCGATGCACGGTCATTCGCCGCGGAATTCGGATCCCGAACGACACCGTTGACTTCGCATCCCGCCTGCCCCTCCACGTGAGTGGAGGGCGCAGGCTGGACGCTACGACATCAGAAATCGAGGTTGAACGACACGCCTACGGTTCGCGGGCGAAACGTGTTGCGCGTGATCGTCCCCTCCATGGGCGCATCCTGGTACGCGCCCAGCAGCGGATGCGAGTTGGCGACATTATTGACGAACAGCGCCACGTCGGCCTTGTTCCGCTTGTAGTTGAGCCGCGCGTTGGTCAAGTGGGTTGGCGGGTTGGGGGGAAGAAACGGAAAGTAGTTCGATGAACCCGGGATCTGCGTAATGAAGGGGCCCGGATTCCGGCTCTGATATTGATTGTCGACCCGCAGCTCCAGCGAGTCGCCAGGGGAAAGGGGAATTGTGTACATCGCCGAGGTATTGACGTTCCATGGCGAATTCACCTGCGGCACCAGGCCGATCGCGTCTCCGGCATTCACGATCGGATTGCCTCCGGGCCCAAGAACGGTGCTGGTGTAGTGGGCATCCGCGTAACCCACGCTCAGGTTCCCCTTTAGCCGTTCGGTAAGGAGCGCGTGCAGGGCGAGATCGAAGCCATTGCTCACGGCGTAGCCGACATTGTTCGTGTAAACACCACCGCAGTTCGGCACCAGCTCGGCCTGCTGGATGTTGTACCACAAGACATGAAACACGCTGGTGTCAGCCTGCAACCGACCATTGAACAACCCGTTCTTGGCGCCGATCTCGTAGCTCCAGTCATGGTCCGAATCGAACGATCGCGCGGAGGACGTCACGCTGCAGATGCTCGCCAATCCGGCGTTGCCGCCGCCGAGGCGGAATCCTTCGCCAACCGACACATAGTAGAGATTGTTCGGATCAGCCTGGTACGTCAGCGTAATCTTGGGCGTCGAAGGCGTCTGCTTGACCGTTACATTCGTATAAGGCGGGATGCCGACCTCGAAATACAGACCCGGCACGACATCCTCGATCATGTTGGTTTCCACTTTGGCGACGCGCTCGCCCAGCGTAAGGGTCCATTCGCTGGTCAGGTGAATGTCGCCCTGTGCATAGGCCGCCAATTGATCGTCGTAATTGGTTTCCTTGTAGTTGTAGATCTGCGTGCCAAGGGGCGCATACAGTGCTGCCGACGGCGAGAACTGAAACTGAAAGTCCTGCTGATACCGATGATCATAGTAGATCCCGGCAACCCACGTGACGAATGCTTCGGGCTTATTGGATACCAGGCGCAATTCCTGCGTGAACGAATGCATTCGCTGGCCATAGCCCGTATATGAAACGTTCGTATAGTTCTCTGGAAATTCCGGCCCCAGCGGACTGCCATAGCCGATCGGCGCGGCGTATGCGCCGTAGGCGGTGCCCGCGTCGAGAGATGCATTATTGTGCCGATGCGTATAGGACGATATCGACACCAGGTCGGCGAAAGACAGGGGCGCTTCAATCTTGTTCGATGCCACGACAAGGCTGTCGGTTGCGAGTTCGGGCAACAGCCGGGCGCCGGCGAAGTAACCCTGCGAAGGGTCCGAAAATATCAACGGATAGAACCGCCCGCTGTCACCCTGTTTGTATTCCTGAAAATGCAGGGAAGGCGTAATCCGTACCCCGTCCACGAGGAACACCAGGGCGCCACGTATGGCGTAGTGCTTATCCGTGTTGGAGTCGGGTTCGACGACACGCCGGCTGATGGGGTCCACGAGATCAACGAAGCCGCCGTCCTCGCGGCCGTAAACACTCAAGCGATATCCTACTTTGTTGTCAACGATTGGCCCGCCGACTGCCCCGCCGATCTCGTAGCTCAATGCGCCCTTTTCGGTCTCGGCCAGCTCTTCATGGGTGTACCCGGTGAACTCCGTCAGGCTCGGTTGATTGGTAATGAAACGCACGGCTCCCGCTTCCGAATCGGCGCCGAATAAAGTGCCCTGGGGCCCGCGCGCCACCTCGACGCGATTCAGGTCGAACAACACAGGAAAGGGAGACCCGGTCAGGGTGACGCCGCTGCCCGCATAACGGGTCTGGAGGGGCGTGTCGTCGAGATACAGGCCGACCACCGGCGATCCGGTATTGCTGTTCATTCCGCGGATCGCGATGGACGTGAACTGCGACGAAAATCCGTTGCCCGATATGCCGTACTGGAGCCCCGGAGTCGCGGCGGCAAGCGCAGTAATGTCCTTGATGTAACTGGCATCCAGCTCATTCTGGCTCAGCGCATTAATGCTGATCGGCACCCGCTCGACCGACTCTTCTCTGCGGGTCGCGGTGACGACGATCTCCTCCAGCCCTGCTCCGGTCTGACCGGCGGCCGCAGTTTCCTCCGCAGAATGGGCTCGCATCGGCGCCAGCAGCGCGGGTGTCAATACAATGGTACATATCAGGGCGTGCGAAAATGCGTCGAATCTCTTCATATCCCCTCCCGGTGTAGTCGGCTACATCGATTTTTTTGTTTTGATATCGGCCGGCATACCGCAGATGCCGGTCGGTAGTTGGGTCCTGGCTAAAGCAAGACCCGGCGCGGCTACAGGGGGGGGACGCCCCTATGGAAGTCATTTGCGGGTAGCCACCCCGCATATCTTGACCTGATCCCGACGTGCGTGCGCTCCATGCGAGCTCCGGTGGCTGATCCGAAGGCATTCCTCCACGAGGAAAGCCAAGGTGCAAATGCCGTAAAAAAAGTCCGGCCTGCACGCTGTATATCAATTTCCGGTGCGAGTTGCAAGCGCTTGCAATAGGTCGACGTCAAGGCATCGGAACACGAGGAAAATCGGCTCGCCAGGTGGCCGTCGGGGTCCGCTCAGTCCTGGAGGGCCACCGCAGCCATTTGCGCCGCCAGGTGCAAATCCCGCGTCGCGCCCTCCACCGTATTCCGGACGGGCTTTCCCTCGGCAACGCTGGCCCAGAACCCCAGCAGTTCACGCACGAACGCCTCTTCGTAGCTCCCGCGGAATTCGGTCTTCTGCCAGACGTTGCCATCGGATCGCGCCACCGTGAGCCGGGTGGGAAAATTATTCAGGTACGGCGAGGGAAACGTCAGCTCAAGAACCAGGTTGTTGAAATAAACCGTAATGCGCTCGTTATAGTCCGCCACCTTGTGTACGAACAAATGAGTCATTTGCCACAGGCCTTTGCAGCCCGTCAACCGAACGCTGCCGTGACCCCCGTCGCCGTCGGCGAAAAACGCGGCTCCGACGACTTTCCCCGTATCGATGCCCATCACATCCAGCATGCCGTGCACGGCATTGATGTCATGAATGAGACTTGAGCAATAGGAATTCGTGAAGCCCCACATTTCGCTGCCGGTCAAAACACGCCCGGTCGCGCGACGAACCTGCTGCTCCCGAAGATCGTTTCCTTCCGCAATCAGTTCCGCCGGCACATCACCGACCTTTAGAAAGTTCCCCTGATGCTGGTTGAACGGCCATGAATCCGGGTCCTGCACCTCGACGCTGATCAGCCTGAGCTGGCCTGCATCCCGCGGCAGCAATGACAGCAACATTTCATAGCTGGGATCAAATCGCTTCATATAGCCGATCTGCACGACCTTGCCTGCGCTGTCCCGGGCGACCGCGACTTCCCTGGCTTCCTCGACGGAAAAACACAGCGGCTTCTCGCAAAAAACATGCTTGCCGCGCTGCAGGGCTGCGATTGTGATTTCGGCGTGGTACTGGTCCGGCGCCGCGATCAAAATTGCGTCGATATCCTCCTCCAGCAGCTGCCGGTAGTCCGAAAAGGCCCTGAGGCCGCGTGCCTTGAGCTCCGCGCGCATCGTGGCCGAAGCATCCACGACGCCGACGAGCTCGAAATGCCTGGTTAACCGGAGAATATTCGGGATATGTTCCACCTGCGCGATTAATCCTGCGCCGACCACGCCCATCTTGATTCTTTTCATTTGCCTTCCTTGATCTACGCGAATTGAAGCAACGTGCGCAACTTCGCGCTCATGCACACGCCGCGCTAATTACTCAGCCTGGTTGCGATCTCTTCGCCGAGCTTCTCGAGGGTTTCCCCGCCCGCCATTACATGCAATACCTGATCGCGCGAAATTTCACCCCGCCTGTACGTGCCCTGGCTCGTACCGCGATTGAGCAGCGTGAAGCGGTCCGCGACCGCGAATGCGTGATGAATGTTGTGTGAAATGAAGATGACGCCGAGCCCTCGCTCCCTCGCCCGAACGATATATTTGAGGACAATGGAAGCCTGGTGTACGCCGAGGGCAGACGTGGGCTCGTCGAGAATCAGCACTCTGGCCCCGAAATATACGGCCCTGGCGATGGCAAGGCACTGGCGCTCGCCGCCCGAAAGCGTTCCAACGGGTTGACTGGGATCGCGCACGTCGATCCCGATATCGGCAAGCTCGCGGACAACGATTCCATCCGCTCTCGGGACGTCGAACCTGGAAAATACTCCCCAGCCCGTCATGAGCTCGCGCCCGAGAAAGAAATTCCGCGTGATGCTCAGCAATGGCACGATAGCGAGGTCCTGATAGACGGTTGCGATTCCGCGATCCAGTGCCGATCGCGGCGAGCCGATCGTGGTTGGTGCGCCGTCGATCAGGTACTCCCCCTTGCTGATTGCATGAACCCCGGCCAGAACCTTGATCAAAGTCGACTTGCCCGCGCCGTTATCACCCAGCAGGCAATGAACTTCACCCGCCTCCACGTCGAAGTTCAGGTCTTTCAGCGCCAGCACCGTTCCAAACGATTTCGATACGTTTCGCAATTCGACGATGGGCTGCATTTGAGGCCGCTCCCCTACCTTGACAGCGTTGCGCGCCGGCGGATGTAATTATTGAACAGCACCGCGAGCAGGACCATGACGCCCAGAAACACCTTGAATCGGTCGGCGTCCGCACGCGTGTATATGATGCCCATTTGCACGGTTCCATAAATCAGCGCGCCCAGGAACGCTCCTATCGCCGAGCCATAGCCCCCCGTAAGGAGCGTCCCGCCGATGACGACGGCAATGATCGCGTCAAACTCCTTTTGTGTCCCGCGCAGCGTATCGGTTGACCCGACCTGCATGATCTGAATGGTCGCGAACAACACCGCCGACATGGCGGTAACCATGAACAGGATGATCTTGACCCGATCCACAGGCACACCGACATTCCTGGCCGAAGTCTCTTCGCCGCCGATCGCGAATATCCAGTTCCCGATTCGCGTCCTCAGCAGGATCCACGTCGCGAGGGCCGTCAGGGCGATCCACCAGAGGATCGAGGCCGGCACGCCGGCAATCGCGGGCTGCCCGATTTCATTGGTGTCTATCCAGTGGTTGTGCGCCATCCAGGCAAAGAGTTCCTGGCCGGCGTTTCCGCTGAAAAGCGGAATGGCAAAGCTGTCGGGATCGCCCGCGGTCACCTTCGAAATTTGCGTATAGCCATTGATGGCGCGAGTTTCGGATATGGCTTCGCCGCGCAGTATCAGCATGGACGCAAGCGTAACAATAAACGATGGCAGTCCGGTCTTGGCGGTAAGCCAGCCATTGAGCGCGCCGATCGCGGCGCAGATGACGAACGATATGATGATCGCGAGAAAAAGCGGAAGATGATAGACGGTTGACGCCAGGCCGATTATTACCCCCGCAAATCCGATCATCGAGCCCATCGAGAGATCGAACTCGCCCGCGATCATCAAAAGCGAGGCGGCCGCCGCAAGGATGCCGATTTCCGCGGAAACCTGCAGGATTTCAATGATGCCCTTGAGGGTGAACATGCCGCTCGAGCCGGCAAGGAAATAGAAGATTACATAAATCAGAACAGCCCCGGAAAGCGCTCCCAGTTCCGGTCGCCGCAAGAGTCTCGTCAATCTGGAGGTCCGCTGGATGCGTGCGGCATCGCTGCCGGCGCCTTTTCTGGAGAGCGATATTCTTGGCCCATTTTCAGTCATGCACGCCGCCCTCGCTTTACGTGTTCGCCGCTTCCTACCCGGTCACAATGCGCCCTCTCCCCCGCTCGCCTGCACAATCGCAGCAATCGACATGACGCATCCCCGGGATCAGGAAGTCGCGCATCGCCCCGTTGGACGCTCCACAAGAAATCCCCCATTCGTGAACAACGCGATGATCAACGAAAACGCTTTTTTGAAAGGATCGCTATCTTGTCGGCATCCTGGGCGGTCAAGGGCGCAGGCCCGGTGTATATATTGCTGATCGGCAGCAATCCATATTTTGCATTCAGCGTCAGAAGGACAATGGGCAAGTAACCCATCAGGTATTGCTGGGAGTCGAGGGAAAACAGCAGCTCTTTCCTCGAGAGCGAGCTCAGCGTATCGCCGGAGACGTCAAAATTGCCGACCTGATACTTACTGATGACGCCGCTTTGGCGAAGCGCGGAGACGATAATCTCAGCCTGGGGCGCCCCAAGCGCCAGGATACCGGTGACGTCGGGATGGGCCTTCAAATAGGCGTTAACCCGGGAGGCCGAGTCCGTGGGGTCAAGCGAGATTTCCAGGCGATCGGCGTGGCCGTCCATTCCTTTCTTGAAGCCGTCGCACGCAGATTCATTGATCTCGTTGCCGGGGTCATGGTTGGCGCAGACGCCCTTCTTTACTCCGGCGGCCATGAGTCGCTTCGCCGCAAACACTCCCTGGTCAAAGTAGCTGGTGGTACCGATATAGAGCTTAAGGCCAAGCTTCTCCGCGGCTTCCTTGCCGCTATCGATCACAATCACCGGAATGCCGGCATTGGCAGCAGCCTTCAGTGATTTCTCGAGCGCCGTAGCGTCCGGGATGGAAACCACCAGCCCCTGGACCTTCTGGGTGACGGCGGCGTCGATAAGCCTCGACATGGCGACCATGTCCGTAGTCTGCGGGGCGTCATAGGAAACATTCACGCCCATCAGTTTTGCGGCGTCGTCGACGCCCTTTTTGACGACCGCCCAGTAGCTGTCCGAAGACTGCCCGTGAGTTACCACCGCGAACTTCATCGCGCCTTCGGCAAGCGCAACCGACTGCACAAGCGCAAGGCCCAGTCCCAGTGCGAGTACACCATAAACTCTGCGGAATCGGCGTTTCATTGTGCTCCCGATCGACTTCGTGAATTTGAAAGGTTCACCCCGCATATATCCCTCACGCAAGCCATGTCGCGGTACCAAGTGCGCAGGAAAAGCCGGGTTGCCAGGCTATTTCCACGCGGCTCTAGCCAAATGCCGCGCTGCGCAGCAGCTCGACGGATTTCCTGACCCCCTCGTAGGGCTCGAGCAGCGAGTCTTCGTGTTCAATGGACAGCACGTCATCGTATCCAACCATTCGCAGGGCCGCGCAGAACTGGCGCCACCATTCCTCGCCGTGGCCGTAGCCGAGCGTCACGTAGTTCCAGCTTCGCTGCGCCACATGGCTGGAAGGACGCGTGTCGAGGACGCCGTCAATTCCTGCCGGTATCGGTTCGATGCGGGTGTCTTTCGCATGCACATGATAAATGGCCGAGCCGAGCGCACGGATACTCGCCAGGGGATCGGCGCCCATCCACAGCGGATGGCTCGGGTCGTAATTCGCTCCAATAACCGGTCCGATGACGTCGCGCAATTTATTCAACGTGTACGGGTTGTAAACCGACTGGCATCCGTGCAGCTCGAGGCAGATTTGTCTGATGCCTTGTTCGGACGCAAAGCTGGCAAGGTTTTGCCAATACGGGATGACTTCCCTGGTCCACTGATATTCAAGGATCACCTGGCATTCCGGTGGCCACGCGGTTGTGATCCAGTTCGGATTCGCATCCCCGGGTCCTCCCGGCAACCCGGACATCATGACAATCCGGTCAATGCCCAGCAGGCGCGCGAGCCTGAAAGTCGCCAGCGTGACCTGATGCTGACGCTTGCCTTCTGCGCCCGGATGAAGCGGGTTTCCGGAGCAATTCAGCGCGGAAATGGACAATCCATGGGCAGAAATCGCGGCGAGAAAATCGCGGCGTGAGGATTCGCTCTCGAGCAGTTTATCAAGCTGAAGGTGCGGGGCGGTTGACCAGTTACCGCAAGCGAACTCGAGACTCTCGATCTTCAAGCCCGCCGCGGCCGCGAGCATGGATTCGAAGTCCAGGTCCGGCAAGCTGTCCGTCAAGATTCCAATCTTCATCCCGGTGTCTTCGCTTGCTGAACCCGATCAGCCACGACAAGTGAACGAATCCGCTGACTTCATCCGAGGCAAGTCGGCGTTTGACCAACTCGACGCCGGAAATATACTGACATCCGACCATGGTTGCAAGCGCTTGCAATCATTCCACTCAAGGGCGTAATTTGCATGCGCGGGGGCTCATGCATGGAATCGTGAGCTGATCGCCCAGGCCATCCCGATTGAGTGACGATGAACGGCTCGGTCCTGGCGAGTTCGTCGCTTCACAAAGCGATCCTGATCGACCCGACCGGCTGCGGCACGGGAGTGCATAGCGATGTACTGCCCCGCACGAGGCAGGCCGGATCAATTGAAGTGGCGCCAGGATAGTCGGTCAATATTTGGAATCAACGACTTAAATGGCCAACCATCCGCTTATCACCCGCCGAAATGGGGCCGTATAACGCGGAATCACTGCGCAAGAGACACAATATGCGCCCATGTCCCCGTGTACCATCCACGTACGAAGTCTGACTTTTATAGAGGGTTCGCGGCGCGATGTCAGCCGGACCGGCTTGATAGGGAGATGGAACGATGCTGGCTCTTTCGTATTGGTCTCATCATGCGCGGGCGTTGGCCGCTGCCTTGCTGCTGATCGCATGCTCAGCAGCCGCCCACGCGGCGGACACCTACGTGGCCGGATTGCTAAGTGTTCCTTCGCTCACGATCGGTGGCGCAACATATTCCAACCTCGTGCTCACGGTCGGCTCGGTTATTAGCGGTCCTACCGGCACGGCGCCCCTGGGAGCCCAGGACAGCTACGATATTCCCACGGGCCAACTGACAGTGCCCAGCGTCATGGTCGGAAACCACCCGTATTACAACGTGGTCGTCGGAGTAGGCAGCCTGGTCTCGGTAGGCTCGGTCAACGGCGCCGATACCAGCAACGGGCTCCAATTGAGCATCCCTTCCGTGATTGTGGGTGGGATCGACTACACCAACGTGATGGCAACGGTCGGTCGCGTAATCGAGGTGGCGGGCGGTATGCCCGCCATCGCCGAGGATCAATACGATCTCACGACCGGGCTGCTGACGATTGCGGCAGTCCAGGTGGCGGGGGGCCAGGTTTTCACCAACGTGACCGTGAGCGTCGCCTCCGTCGCGTCCATTGGTGGCGGCGTGCCGGTTCCCACTCTGGGACAGGTGTTTCCGGACACGGCCATTGCAGGCAGCGCGGGCTTTCTTTTGACGGCAAACGGCAGCGGCTTCGTCAACTCTTCGGTTCTCAAGTGGAACGGAAGCACCCTGCCAACCAGCTATGTGTCTGCGACTCAGTTGACGGCGCAGGTTTCCCCGACCTACCTGGAAATGCCGGGCAGCGTATCAGTTGCCGTCTCCAATGCAGCGGTCGGAGGCCCGCAATCCAATGTCGACGTGTTCCTTGTAGGGGTGGCCCCGGTACCGCAGCTCGCCAGCCTGTCGCCCGCTTCGGTGTTCGCCCAGGGACCCGCCTTTACGCTCACCGTCACCGGCTCAAATTTTACGCCCGGCTCCGTAGTGGCCTGGAACGGCAGCCCGCGGGCCACCACCTATATTTCTGCCAGCCAGGTGACCGCCCAAATCAATTCCACGGACATCACCAGCCCGGGCAACGCCAACGTCACGGTGTCGGATCCGGCCTCGGACAATGTCGCCTCGAATGCCGCAACGTTCAGCGTCCTGCCATTGACTCCGGTCGTCTCGCTGACCGCATTTCCGACCAACGTCGTCGCCGGCAAGAACGTGACGTTCAACTGGACTGGCCAGTACGCGGACGGCTGCACCGTATCCGGCGCGTGGAGTGGGTCGCTGCCGCCCAGCGGGTCTCAGACCATCGCCGCAACCACGCCTGGCACCTATAAATTCCATCTTTTGTGCTCGCACGGCACGGCGACCGCCTCCGCGGACATTTCCGTGACGGTGGGCGCCGCTCCGGTCTCCCCGCCTGCTACCGCATACCGGATCAGCGAACGCCACGACGGGGTCCTGACCACGTCGAACGGCATCAGTTTCCCGGCCAATTCGGCGCCTACGTGGACCGTGGACCTTGGCGCGCCCGTCTCATACCCGCTGATTGCGGGCGGCCTGGTATTCGTAGCGGTGGCAAACACCAACGAAGCGTACGGGAACAGGCTCTACGCATTGAATGCGACGACCGGCGCGATTGTCTGGGGTCCGATCGCGATAGCCGGAGTCTACTTCGGGTCCGGCCTGACGTACGACAATGGACGTGTCTTCGTGCTGATGTTTGACGGCGGCATCCACGCGTTCAATGCCTCGAACGGGGCGGCGCTTTGGACGACCCAATTGCCCGGCTATTGGTACGACGCTTCGCCCAATGCCTATGGAGGCATCGTCTTTATCGTCGGCAATGCGGGCCTGACCGCCGTGGACGAAGCCAGCGGAAGTATCCTGTGGACAAATGGCTCGACCGCCTCGACGGACTGGGATTCGCCCGCCGTTTCTTCTGAAGGGGTTTACACCGAAAATGGCAACTGCTCGGCAGGCGCTGACGAACCGTTGAGCGGTGCCACCATCTGGCAGACGACGAGCCAGTGCGATGGTCCCTGGGGTTACGCGTCCATCGTCAAGAACGGCGTCCTGTTCGGTCGGGTCGGCAGCTCACTGACACTATTCAATGCCGAAACCGGCAGCCCGCTTGGTCAGATTGCTTCGTCGCTCGCGCCGGCAGTCACGAACACGTCCGTGATCACCGAAAATTCAGGGACACTGTCATCGACGCTGTTGAGCAGCCTCGTGCAGACGTGGACCTTCACCGGCGACGGGCATCTGGTGACTGCGCCGCTCGTGGTCAACAATACGGTGCTCGTCGGCTCCTCCAGTGGCAACGTGTATGGGCTGGATGTCGGGACTGGTGCCCAGGTCTGGGTCGGCATGTCGCCGCTGGCGATCAATCCGGACAGTGAAAATGGCGGCCCGATGCCGCCCTCCGGGCCCGCCGCAGGCGAGAATGTCCTCGTTTATCTGGCGGGAAACTCGGTTGTGGCGTGGGCGTTTCAGTAATGCAGGGCTCGCGTCCGAACTAAGATGCAAGCGGCAGCATCTCTAGCCGTACGTGATCAAGCCGGGAGACCGGAAACCGGGATCTGCCTATATGTCTCCCGGTGGCAGGAACTGGTATAAGTCGACTCATGGAATGCCCCAAGTGTGGTCACTCGCAGGACGACACGATCAAATGCCATTCATGCGGGGTCTATTTCGCGAAGCTGCAACAGCAGACGACATCGACGATAACGCCGCTCGGTGAACAATCGCGCACGGCAGCAAAGACAACCGGGCTTGGCATCGGCGCGCTGGCCTTGACCGCCCTCGTGACCGCCGCGATCGTCTTCGGACTCATGCGGGAGCACGCTGCCACGCCGCCCGCCAGTTCAACGAGTCCGAAGCCCGCCGCAGTCGCCGCGTCGTACCCGACCACGGTTGCGTCCGTGGAGCCCGCACCTGCTGCCTCGGGTCTCGAGGCGCAACTCGCCAGGTCCTTTCCGGCGCGCAATGCGGTCGAAGCGGCGCGCAATGCGACGGTTTTCATCAAGACGGGATGGGGAATGGGTTCCGGATTCATAGTCGATGAAGACTGCCATGTGATTACCAATCGGCACGTGGTGGACACCAACGGCGCGCGGGTCGCGAACAACGTGGTACAGGATCCCGAGATCAGAGCCCGAATAGCCATTGCCCAACAGCAGCTGGAGGCATCCATCAACAACGCGCAGCGGCTGCGCCGGGCCCTGGCCACTCAGCCGGGCACGAATATGGAGCAGCTCGAGCTGGATAACCGGATCAAATCCATGCAGGCAGACCTTGCCGACGTTTCGGGACGCGTCAGCCAGATCATCAGCCAGAAGGTTGAAGGCTCGGGTCGCAGCGGATTCACGGTCACACTGGTCGATGGCACGGAATTCACCGGGCTGCATGCCGAGGCCGCGGGCGAGGTCGATCTGGCCATCTTCACGCTGCCCGCCAATCACTGCCCGCATATCGTCGCCGGAAACTCGACCCGGCTCGCCCTCGGAGAGCGCCTGTATACGATCGGCAGTCCCTCAGGGCTTGCGTACAGCGTTACATCAGGCGTCTTCTCCGGCGAGCGCGGCGAGGGCCAGGAGCGGCTGCTGCAGACCGATGCACCGATCAATCCAGGCAACAGCGGCGGGCCGCTGATCACGGGTAACGGTCACGTCGTCGGCATCAACTCCCTGGTGCTGCGCGGAACCCAGGGCATCGGTTTTGCGATCCCCATTGAAATGGCCTATGAGGAGTTCGTCCAGATCCGCAGTGCACGACCTCAATCGCCGTGAGTTGAGAAGATCGCGCACGACTTGTCGGATCTTTTTTTGGGCGAGAGCAGTCACATCATGAGGTCGAGCGCATACGGCCGCTGGATGATCCGCTACCTGGAGGCAAGGCAGATGGAAAAACGAAAACTGGGTAAGAATGGCCCGCAGGTGTCCGCGATCGGGCTGGGCTGCATGGGCTTGAATTTCGCCTATGGTCCGGCGCTCGACCGACCCAGTGCGATTTCGCTGATCCGTGCCGCGGTCGAGTTCGGGGTTACCCTGTTCGATACCGCCGAGGCCTATGGTCCGTTCACGAACGAGGAGATCGTCGGCGAAGCACTCGCTCCGTTCCGCGATCAGGTCGTGATCGCAACGAAGTTCGGATTCAGGAACGGCGATTCCACCGCCGGCATGGACAGCCGCCCTGAGCGCATACGGGCAGTCGCCGAGGCATCGCTGAAGCGGCTCGGGACCGACCGCATCGACCTGTTCTATCAGCACCGGGTGGATCCGAACGTGCCGATGGAAGACGTCGCCGGCACCGTGAAGGACCTGATTCGCCAGGGCAAGGTCAGACACTTCGGCCTCTCGGAAGCCGGCGCGCTGTCGATCCGCCGTGCGCACGCGGTACAGCCGGTTGCGGCGCTGCAGAGCGAATATTCGCTGTGGTGGCGCGCACCCGAAGCCGAGGTGCTGCCGACCTGTGAGGAGCTGGGTATCGGTTTTGTTCCATTCTGCCCACTCGGCAGAGGCTTCCTGACGGGCAAGATCAACGAGAGCACGGCCTTTTCCAAGGACGACTTTCGCAACGCCATACCGCGCTTCTCCCCCGAAGCCCGCAGGTCGAACCAGGCTCTGGTCGATCTACTCGCTTCATTGGCAGCGAAGAAGCGGGCAAGCCAGGCGCAGATCGCCCTGGCGTGGCTGTTGGCGCGAAAGCCGTGGATCGTGCCGATCCCGGGGACGACGAAGGTGCACCGGCTGAAGGAGAATGTTGGAGCCGCGGCAATCGAGTTGGCCGCAGACGACCTGCGCCAGATCGACGAGGCGCTCGGCGGCATCAAGATACACGGTGACCGCTATCCGCCGCACCTGGCGGCGCAGGCCGGCAAGTGAGACGGCTCCGGCCTGCAACCGCAACTCGGCACCCGAGAACGCCATGCCCGATGTTGTTGTCGCAATCGGAGCCGGAACGATCGGTCAGGCCATGGTGCCGGGATCCGTTGACCCGTCGAGCTAGTGCTGCGAGGTGTTGGCAATGCCCGCAGCGGGCGTAAGAGCGCTGAAGTACATCTGACACTCGTCATACAGCGCGCGCACGGAATTGTCACGCGCGAGATCGCTCAGAAATCGATCGGCCGTGGACTTTGCCCAGACCACTCCATCCGGCCCGAGCCCATGCGTGGCATCCGCCGTATTGGCGCGCAGGGACTCATTGCGCGAAAGCTTCGTACTGTATTCATATCGCGATATCCGCTGGCCGTTGACATAGAGTTCGTAGTGCATGGTATGTTCGCCGCTCATGACCACCGGTGAAAGCCCCAAGGTGCCCACCGCCAGCAGCCCGCTGAAGAAATTCTTTGCGTCTACGTTCGCTGGGTGCACCGAGTGATAAATGCGCAGTTGAATCGGAGAGCCTGGGGCTTCCCTGGAAAGGTGCGCAAGGAGGTGAGCGGATTGCAGCACGTCAAAAAGATCATTCCCCGCGCCATCGGCGCGAAAGGAGATCGCAGGGAGCACAACGGCCGCCTGGTCGCCAGCCTGGCTTGCAGGCGCCGAGGGAGCGCCTGGCTGGATATTCTCCGCCCAGACCGACCCTGAAACCAGGCAAAGCATCACGATTGCATGTGATGCGAAAGTGCCGGAGTGAGCCTGTTCCATGGTGAATTGCCTTACTGGTAGCATCTGACGCCCACTACGGCGGGCAGCACGTTGTCGATGGGAACCTCGGGGGAGACATGCGGATCGGCGGCTCCTTCGGTGAAGGCGACATCCTTGTTCTGCAGGAATTTCTGAACGTACTGCGCTTCGAGCGCAAAGTTTACGTTCTGCGGCAACACGCCCTGCTTGAGCAGTTCCTGGGCATTAAGAGTGCCCACGGCCACTCCGACGACATCCCCACGGGCGCCGATCACCGGGCCGCCACTGGCCCCCGGTTGAATGGGTGCTGAGAATTGGAACTGTCCCAGGGACCCGCTCAGTCCTGCGCGAGAACTCAGGGTGCCGCGGGTGACCGTCGGTGCGTCGGTCATCAGGGATTGCAGCGGAAATCCGATGTTGGCGACGCTCTCACCCAATTCCAGGCGGCCCTCGTGACGCAGCGGGAGAAAATGCTCGCTGCTTAAATGGGTGTCAAGCACGGCCATATCCAATAGCGCACTGCTCGCCGCAACGGTCGCCGGGACGGAATTGCCCTCATAGCGCACGTCGATAACCGCGCAGTCATGCACGACATGCGCTGCCGTGAGCAGCTGGCCGCTGCCATTTACGAAAAAGCCCGTTCCGCTGATCACGGCGTGGTCTTTGTCCACCAGCAACTCGAGGTCGACGGTGGCCTTATCTCCCGTGGGGAATTTATCGGCGGTCGGACGCAATTGGGCGACGATGTCGGTCAGCGTGCGATTGATCACTTTCTCCGTCAGGCGACCCAGGACATCGGCAGTATTGCCTCCATGTCGTGGAGCCCAGCGGACCACGGAATCTCCCTTTAATACAGAAGCGCCGGCGGAGCTGAATACCGCGTAATTCGCGGTGGCAATCAATTGTCGATCTTCGCTCTTCACCTTCGGATGCATGGCGATCAGCAACCCATATCCGCGGGCGCCTGCTGCTTCGTACATGAAACTCGTATTGAAGAAGTGGCGGGCCGATTCGAGCGTCGTTTCCTCAAACGTGTTTCCCAGCTGCACCGAGTCGGTTGTTTGAAAGCCGCCCGCGGAACGGAATGCGCTGCGAAATTCCCGTACCTGTTTCGGCAGGTAAATGGCCACCGTGACATTGGCTGGCAGCGCCAGATCCTTCGGCAGGACCAGAGCATCGGCCGCCAGACAGATCGATGCCGTCGACGCCAGTACCACCAGGCCAGCAAACAACTCGTGCCGCAAACACATCGTCCTCTCCCCGGGACACCCGCCTGGACGGCAGTGGAATTCGTCCGCTGGTGAGGCGGATCGCCCGCCGAGTCCCAGCTCCCTCTCTTGGGATTAGTTTCCTCCCGAAACTGTTTGGCGACAAGCGGGCGGACCGACGAATGAGCCCTGCATTTAACGGCACCACGGTCGGTCGCGAACGTCTGGATTCCTGCAACTACCTCTGCGGCTACGTGACTTGATGTAATCCCGCAGAAAAGAAAGACCCGGCGCAGGTGGCCGGGCTTCTCAATTTAGGGACAAAACCGTGCGGGGTTTTGCTTTTTCTGTCGCCTGATCGGGACGCGATGGCGAAGTGCCGCAGGGGCGGGATCAATTCCTAATTCGAATTTCTCATTAGAGGATTTGCGTGCAAGTACCTGCTTCCTGATACGGTAGCCCCGAGTTCTTCACAACGGTCTGAAAATTGATGGACCCGGTTCCAAAAGTTGCCGTAAACGATTCGCCTGAATCCGTGTTGCCCAGATAGATACTGCCTGACAAGACATTTCCAGACCAATTACCGAGGCCGAACCCGGTCCAGTATTGCCCCGACGAAAAATAAGGAACTGCGAAAACACCCAAAGTATTCGGGGCTGCACGGCTGTTTACCGTGATGTACGTGCTGGGTATCGTAATAAACCCGTTAAGGTCGTTGAAATTGCAGTAGTAAACCCCGTCGTAAGGACCGGTTGCATGAGCGGACATGCTGAACAGTGCGACAAGACTTGCTGTGCTGATGCGCCCGAGAAGTTTCATGACATCCCCCTTAGTTAGCCGGTACCGCTGGTTTGGTAAAGCATGGCGGTAAAGAGAATATCACCCGACAGGCGTTTTATGCCAGAAACCGGACTTCCCCTGATATTCTGAACGCGCAGGATGGTCGGCTGACCCGGCACGGCACCATCCACCGGGTCGATCCCGGCAACGCGGCGCATCGCCTCCGTGTCGTCCGGCGAGTCCCCGGCCGCCCGGTCGGGACGGGTTGATCCACTGCTGCATGAAGCAGATCCGCGGCATCCGGGCAGACATATCACCATGGCGACCGCCGGGGTTTGGCGGGGAGCCTTTACCGGATCCGATGGCATCACCGGAGACCACTGCTGCGCAGTTATAGAGGATCGTTGAGAGGCTGGGATTGCCGGGACAGGTGGCACATGCAGCGCACGCAGAAACCCGAGTGGACGTTCCGCCACCGCGCGGCCGCTTTCGTTCGACCATTCAAGAGTCAGCGAGCTGGGACTTCGAACCATTGGAAAGAAAAGACTGCCGGTCTGCGTCTCGCCGGGAGCGATGGTCAACGGCAGCGACAGCCGATCTCTGTCCGAGGGACGCGTGTTGCGCAGTACTCAATCGACGCAAACCGGCACTATAAAGAAGCCCTTTCCAGCGCCAAGGCGCACCAGTATCTGGCAATACTGGATGCGCTTCGGCGGGAAATACTGCCGGTATGCCGAGGAACCGCTATCGGGCCGGCATTCCTTAACGCTGCGCCACGAGTTCATTCCTGGTCTGCAGTTTGAGTAGCGCCGCCTGCATCGCCTGATTTTGCTGCTTCAACTCGGCTATCTGTTGCCTCAACTCATCAACCTCTGCGAGCTTCTGGCCCTGCGCCTTTATTGCAGCTTGCTCCTTCTGCACTTCATTCAGCAGCATCGGCGCGAGTTCATCGTAGCGCACGCCATCGATGCGGCCGTTCTCGTCCCGAACGACAAGTTCCGGGTAGACGCTGGCGACTTCCTCGGCGACGAGCCCGTACTGAACCGTGCCCGTCGCATCGCTTTTGAGCTTGAATGTGACGGGGCGTAACTGCGACAGTCGTTCGGTGTTCGATCCCATCGTGGCAATGTCGGTCTTGAATCGCTCAGAGGACACCGGCCCGACTCCGAGCTGGCCGCTGGACGTGATGATCACCGGCAGGCCAGAGAGTCCTGTACTGCTGTAGATACCGGCGATATAGGTATGCAGGTGATACTGGGGGATGCCAATCCGGATGGTGTTGCTCTCGTCCGTGGTTCCCCAGCTGCCAATGTCGATGTTGAGCGTGCCTTGAGCGATATTAATGCCGGCAAAGGGTCCTATACCGATGTTGGCCAGGCCCGATTGGCTGTTGTTAAGCGCTTGGTATCCAAGGGCTGTAGCGTAGGCACCGGTCGTGTTGTTCTGAAGCGCCTGATAGCCAATCGCAGTCATATTGCTGCCGGTTGTATTGCCATAAAGGGCGTAGGCTCCGGCAGCCGTATTGCCGTTACCAGTCGTGTTGGAGACCAGTGCGAGAAATCCGCTGGCGCTGTTGTAGTTGCCGGTCGAGTTGTAAAAGAGTGCAAGAGCTCCGCTGGCCGTGTTGTCTATCCCGGTCGTGTTGAGATAGAGCGACTGATGTCCGTCGGCGGTGTTGTTTTTACCGGTCGAATTACTTAATAGTGCGTACGCACCTGCGGCGGTGTTATAGGCGCCCTGCGTGTTATTGCCGAGTGCCTTGAACCCAGAGGCGGTGTTCAAGTTGCCCGTGGTGTTGGACGAGAGCGAATAGGCCCCAGAGGCGCTGTTGAAGCTGCCAAGCGTATTCGAATTGAGGGCGTAGGCCCCGGCGGCGGTATTGCGGGAACCGCTCGTGTTTGAAAAAAGTGCTTCGCCTCCGCTGGCTGTGTTGGAGTTGCCTGTCGTATTAAACCTGAGCGAGTTAAAGCCGGTAGCCGTATTGAGGCCACCACCTGTGTTCGACGAGAGCGCGAAAGATCCGCTGGCGGTGTTCTCCGTACCCCCGGTATTGGTAAAGAGCGCCGCGGTCCCCGTGGCCGTATTGTAGCTGCCACTGGTCGTGTATCTGAGCGCGCCAAACCCGCTAGCCGTGTTGAAGGTGCCGGTCGTGTTATTCGTGAGCGCATACGCACCGCACGCCGTATTTTCCGGGCCCGCGTTGCTGCTACATGATATCTGCACTACCTGCGCATGCGACATATCCGCAAGTGCCGATATTCCAGCGAGCGCGATGACATTTCGGATGTTGTGTCGTGCCATGTGAATACTTCCCCTTTAGTTGAATCGGGCTCTTCGGCGGCGGCTCTGCGCCATTGACCGCCGGTGGCCGGATAGTAGTCCTGACTGACGCAGCCGCCAAATAAGGTCCTCGGGCGAGGAGCAAACCCGGGTGCCATTCCCCTTGCGGAATGGCAATTCGCCTTGTCGCATGACCTCCTTTGGCCGGCGGCCTCCCCGTAGCGCCCCCCGGGGGCGCCCGTCATTCCGTGTAAATGCCGGGAGTCGGGGACCCGGGATTGCTTGTTGACCCGATTGAGAATGGCCTTTGGCGCCCCCATCCTGCCTTTATGATCCCTTTATCCGTTCTTGATCTCTCGCCCATCACGCAGGGAAGCGATGCGGCCCATTCGTTCAGGAACACGCTCGACCTGGCGCGCCATGCCGAACGTTGGGGCTATAGGCGCTATTGGTTGGCCGAGCACCACGGGATGCCCGGAATCGCGAGCGCAGCGACTTCCGTGCTGATCGGTTATGTGGCGGGTGGCACCTCCACGATTCGCGTCGGGGCGGGCGGCATCATGCTGCCCAATCATTCCCCGCTCGCTATTGCCGAGCAGTTCGGCACGCTCGAATCGCTGTACCCTGGCCGCATCGATCTGGGCCTTGGCCGGGCACCCGGATCCGATCAGAGAACGGCGCAGGCACTGCGCCGAAACCTGGCCTCGGACCCCGATGAGTTTGCGCGCGATGTGCAGGAACTCGCCGATTATTTCTCGGATTCCCCGCGCCAATCAGTGCGCGCGGTGCCTGGAACCGGGCTCAACGTGCCGCTGTGGATCCTGGGATCGAGCCTGTTTGGCGCGCAGGTTGCCGCGGCGCTTGGCCTGCCATATGCGTTTGCGTCGCATTTTGCACCCGCGCAGATGAGGGCCGCCATCCAGTCGTATCGGAGCGCGTTTCGGCCCTCGCGAACTCTCGCCAAGCCCTATGTCATGCTTGGCTTTAATGTGTTCGCCGCCGATTCCCTGACGGAGGCGAAATTCCTGGCAACCTCCCTGCAGCAAGCGTTCGTGAATTTGCGCAGCGGCCGTCCTTCGCAGCTGCCGCCTCCCGTTGAGGGATACACCGAGCGTCTCGGGTCGCCGGAGCGGGCGATCCTGGATCAGGTGCTGTCGTGTGCCTCAACCGGCGCACCCGAAATGGTGCGCGCGGATTTGTGCAATTTCGTCGAGCAGACCGGGGCGGACGAGCTGATGATCACCTCGCAAATCTTCGATCATGCCGCGCGCCTGCGCTCCTTTGAAATCGCGGCCCAGGCATTCACCGGGGTGCCGCTGGATCGGATTGCGTGAGGCGGCCACAGATGGCCGCACAGAACCCGTTCAGGCTCCGCTCGTCACGCCAGAGACTCGAGCAAACGGTCAATGTCGTGCAGGTCGTTGTAGATGGACGGGGCAACGCGCAGGTAGTACGGCGTGACCTGCACAGCGACCCCTGCCGCCTGCAGCTTGTCGCTGATCGCCGCGGCATCCTTGTGCGCGAATGTCACGATCGGTGAGGTGCTGTCCGGAGAGGTTTGAGGCGCAAATCCGAGCCGCGGCATCTCGATCTGCAGTTTCTTGAGCATCGGCTGGCGCCACGCCTGGATGTTCTCGACCCCGAGCTGCCGGATGTAGGGCAGCGACACCCGAAGGGCCGCGGCTACGCCGTTCGCCATGGTGCCCAGCTGGAAGTAGCGCGTCGCATCGCCGCCGGGTGTCCAGGTGACCGGCGTGGGATACAGTGGGTCAAGAGGCGAGGAATGAATGCTGGTGTCCGCGCTCGACTCGTAGCTCCAGTGCTTGCGATGAATCACGGTTCCCAGCAGCTCCTCGCGCACGAACAGGAAGCCCAGCCCGAAATCTCCCATCAGCCATTTGTAGGTTGCCGTCGCGGCGAAATCGACACCCGTTGCGCGCACATCCAGTGGCACCGCACCGACGCCCTGGATGATATCGGCGTACACATACGCGCCGTGAGCGTGCGCCAGGTCGCAGACCGCCTTGAGATCGTGCTGGAATCCGTT
>CAVPNS010000003.1:0-1142280 GCA_963706815.1 uncultured Gammaproteobacteria bacterium | reverse complement strand
ATAGAGAAGGGTTTATTTGAAATTCGCCTTATAAGATTGAAATTACATTATAGTACTAATAGAGGTAAGATAGACAGATTAATAACCTTTTAATTGTTTTAAGAAAACAGCATAGCTTGGAGTTCTGTGTTTGCTGCTTGGATTTTTCCATAATCACATTCTTTCTTCTTCCTCTTTAGGTTTTATTCGGTATTATTAATGAATTCTATTGAGATTTTTGATTTTTTTCAATTTTTTTCTCAGCCATTTTCTCAACTAGAATTTTTTTATTTTCTTTAATGATCATATAATTGTTATTAGGATCAGGATCTTTTTTATCAATAGGTACCTTTGCTTAAAGAAGAATTATTAGGATTCATTAAACTCACACAAGTGTCGGATTGATTTATCTCTATATCTTTCTGAATTTGAACAAGTTTTATTGTATCGGCTGCATCATATATTTTCTCTTGAGATCTTCTTTATTAATTCCTAGCTTCTCATTATTGATTTCTTCTTCTTCATGTAAGAGTTGCTCGAGACTCTTCAGCGGCATTTTATGGAATTTTGAAGAAACTCTGATTGGAGAGACAGATGTACTTGTATTGAAATTACCAAATGATGGATCTAAGGATTTAATATTTGGTTCTGGATCTCCCTCAATTCTCATGAAGTGATTAGAAACATCATTGGAGCTCGGATTTTGGTTCTGCTAAGGGGCTAAATTCTGTGACGATGACTGCTTTTATTGCTGAATAGGACCATGGTGAGGCTGGTTGGGATGAGAATAACCACTTTGTGGAGAAACTTGAGGAACCTTTTGTGGGGATTTGATAGAAATTTGATTGATTAGTGCCAAAGTTGATAGGAGGAAGTGGTTGAGATTGAAAAGCTTGAGAGTTTGTCATTTGTTTGAATTGATTCCTCATCGAATGGAGTTCTTGTTGTGTTTGTAGATATTGCTTCATTAGGGCTTTAATAGTTCTGCTATTGTTGGTTATAAGCAAATTGCTCCTGTGAATTATAGAATCCTCCAGCAGAGCTCCCCTGGCCATAATTTGAGCCATGAGAGCTTTGTTGACTCGAAGCCATTTGAGAAAAGTTGCCGCTTAGATGCATAGGATTTCTGATATAATAGAATGAATAAAAGAGGAAAATTTTGATAAATGGACTGAGTACCTGGACTGAAAACTTGAGATCTACCTAACTGCCAAGCTCTTGACCAGACGGTTGTTCGAGGGATTGACATCGTTGAACTCTGTAATGAACTACTTGCCATAAATCGATTTCCTGTGCCCAAACTACTAAGTTGAGATCCTTCGAAAACTTCTTGGATCGGCTCTGAATTTTAAAAAAGTTATAGTTAAGTTACCCAAGGAGGGATTGAATTGAGCATATTTTTGACTGATTTCTTCTTGCAGTTCTTCCTATATTGATAATTTGATTTACGATGTTCGATTTCTCTTATCCTTGACTACTTCATATTGATGTCTCCACTAGTTCATTCTGGAGCTCAGCTTTTCTCCCAGTCCCTGTTCAATTCATGTAAATGATCCTATATAATAAATTTGAGGAAAATTACTTACTTTTAGGCTTTTTTCATATTTTTCTTGGTAATTAAAATTAAATTCTGCAGGGTCACCACCTGAAACACTTTGAAATTCTTGACTCTGTAGATTATTTCTCCTTTCACTCCCCGAATGTTATTCTTGGATCTACTTTGGAAATGAATTTGTTGTAATCTTTTTCTAATCTGATGGATTGTTATTATTTTGTGCTTCTAGACTCTTGTTTAGGTCTGGATCTTGGCTTTTGAACAATTGGCTATATATTAGTAGTTATAAGCATTTTCTTTGGTTGCTCAACTTTTTTACTTGCATCATGGTTAAGAGTAAATGGCAAAGGATACTTTTGGAAATTATTTACTCGCTCCACACTTGATTGTGAAGATGATTTTTGATGAATATTCATTTATGGATTGAATACATTTTTCTTGAATTAAGGGGCTTTGATAATCTTGATTTATTTTGATCAGTTAGACTCTCCGTTTGAATTTTTGCGATTGATATTTCTCTCTCTACTAGGGCAATCTGATTATAAAAGTTCTTGCGATCATCATCTGGACTTTCTTCAGGGAATTCTTCTTTAGGGATTTCGTTGTGTTTAGTTTTTTTGGTTACCTCCTTGCTTGGATTAGCTGGGTCTAATTTTACAATATCATTCAATTTAAAGCCAATGGGTTCTTTTTTTCTACCTGACTTCTGTAGGCTTTTCTACTATATTCGATATGAATTTTTCTTTAGAGTCAGCTAGAGATGATTTCTCTATTCTTACAGGAAAATTTTGTTTAACTAGTTATTCAATATCCTCCTCCTAGTTAAAAGTTGGCGAGTCGTTTAATTTTCTAACTTTCAAGGGCTCGAGCATTACTTTTTGATTTTCCCTTTTTGACTGATTTGGGGGATGAAATCTACTTGGGTGTGTTATCAGTAGTGGAGATATTTTTAATATATTTATTTTCTACAGCTGGTTCTTCTAATGATTTATTCATAAATGAAGTTGCATCAGACCGAGGAAGTGACTTAAGACTTGTGTATTTACTTAAGCTTGGAAGATGATTTTCTTCAAATTTATCTATCTTTTGTGAATTTTTCAAACCATTTTGCTAGACCACTTTTTTCTATAATTGTTTACTTTGTTTTAAAGGATCAGGAGGGGTATAGTTTCTTGCAGGACGTTTTACTTTAAAATGTACAAAATGTAACCTTTTGGCTAGTCATGAGATTTGGCGTGGGCCATTATTTCTCTCAGCTGGTTCTTTAAGATTGTTGAGATAGGCATTTTATAATTGTTGTCTTCGTTGGGTCAGAATTTTATCACGCTGTTCTTCTTCTTTTTTCTTCAAAATGTCATCTAATTTGGCAAAATGACTAATAAGCTAAACAAGATGAAGGGTAGGAGGATTCTCCAAGTTTCTTTTTGTTTTGGATTTCATAGACCTGATTTCTGGCTTTTTCCATTTCAAAAGCATGGACAATTTGTTGAATAACTCTATTTTTTCTTTTCCAGTTCTATCATCAGGGAGACTCAGAGATATTAACTCGAAAACTGGATTTCGGAGAAGTTGAAGTCTCATGAGGAAGCTTTTTCTGGCTCTTCCGAGTTCTCCAAATGTCGTCATTTTCTGTCAGATTGAGGATCCATGTTTAAATTATATAACCGAGAAAATTACTTGAAAAACCAATAAGTCTAAATTTGAGATTGTTAAAAACGTGCAATCATAAATGAAAAACCATATAAGGACTTTAGGAAGGAACTAAAACATGCTCATGAAAAGCTTGCACTTGTATAAGTTTGTAGATAATTGTAATATTTCATTGCTCTAAAGAATATATGTTTCATTTAGTTATTGTTTTGCTATTCCATTACCGATTTACTCTTCAAATTTTCTATGAATTATTATTTCTCCCATTTACGAACATTTTTTAGATTAAATGCAAAATATTTAACAAATATTATCTCTTTGTTACACTGGATTTATAGGATTCTTTCGATTAATTAGAAAGTTGATTACTTTAACCACTCTAAATTTGACATATTTAGATTATGAATTTTTTTTAACATATTGCCGCTCGTCCCATGTCCGCCTCTATTTTTTTCACGGCGGCGAGCAGCTCATATCCGACAGCGAAGTCTCGCCAATGGCGCAGGCGTTGGCGAAATCGCCCTGGTCAACGACGCCCCACGGGGGTGTGCGATAAATGCGCGAGCGCACGGTGGCGAATCAGCGCGACCTCGCGCTCCCCGAGCAAGCGCAGCGCCTCGCGAATATTACCGGGCTTGTCGCCCATGTTCAAAGTACGGCCAAATCCCACCTGCGTCAGCGCCATGATCGAATATCCGTTTGGGCGTTAAGACGGCTTAAGCGCCGCCAGCACCTCGAAGGTCGCCTTATGCTCCAATGCGTCGTGCACCCTGAAAACCCTCGCGCCAAGGTTCGCGGCGAGCAGATTGGCGGCGAGCGTCCCGATGAGCCGTCCTTCGATTGTCTCGCCCGCGAGGTCGCGGAAAATCGACTTGCGGGAAACGCCGATCAGCATGGGACAACCAAATTGCAAAAATCGCGGAATGGCTCGCAGGGCTTGATAGTTCTGTTCGCGGCTCTTGCCAAAGCCGACGCCAGGATCGAGCAGAATGCGCGGGTGAGGAATGCTGGCGCGTCGCGCCAGTTCCAGCGATCGCTCGAAAAACCTTAGCATGTCCGAGACAATATCGATCCCCGATCGTTCCATGGCGTCGCGATTATGCATGATCACAACCGCCGCTCCGCTTCCGCCGCCACCGGAGCCATTTGGGATCGCGCTGCAATCCCCAGACATCATTGATGACCGCGACGCCAGCTTGCAGCGCGCGGCGCGCTGTTTCCGACTTGTAAGTGTCGATCGATTTACGAACTGCTGGCGGACGCGGCGCGTTTCTTCGAGCAGAACCTGCAGGACAATGCGCGCGCGATGGGCTACCTGCAGGGGCGGGGCATCAACGCGGCCACCGCGCAGGCGTTCGCGCTCGGCTACGCGACGGACTCCTGGAACGCGCTGCTGAACCGCTTCGGCACGCACGACGATCAGCGCCGCCGCCTGCTGCAGGCCGGCCTGATCATCGAGCGCGAGGCGCACGGCGGCGCAGAGCGCGCCGGCTTCTACGACCGTTTTCGCGACCGGCTGATGTTTCCCATAAGAGACGGGCGTGGCCGGGTGCTGGCGTTCGGCGGCAGGGTCATAGACCAGGGCGAGCCCAAATACCTGAATTCGCCGGAAACACCGCTGTTTCACAAGGGGCGGGAGCTGTACGGGCTGTACGAGGCGAGGCAGGCGAGGGCCGATTTCCGGCGATTGCTGATCGTCGAGGGCTACATGGACGTGGTGCGGCTGCACCAGGCCGGCATCACGTTCGCGGTCGCGACGCTCGGCACCGCGACGACGCAGGAGCACCTGAACAAGATCTTTCGCATCACCAGCGAGGTGATCTTCTGCTTCGACGGCGATCGCGCCGGGCGCCAGGCCGCCTGGCGCGCGCTCGAGAATGCGTTGCCGCTGGCCCGTGACGGACGCGAGCTGAAGTTCCTGTTCCTGCCGGAAGGACACGACCCGGACACGCTGGTGGCGGCCGAGGGGCCCGCCGGCTTCGAAGCGCGGCTGCAGGGGGCGGTGCCCCTGTCGGAATATCTGCTGAACCACCTGTCGCTGCAGACCGACCTCGCCCACGTCGATGGCCGCGCCAAGCTCGCGGCGCTCGCGCGCCCGCTGTTCGCGCGCATGCCGGAAGGCGTCTACCGCGAATTGCTGGCCGACCGGCTTGCTGCTGAAATTCACATGCCGGCCGCGAAGCTCAAGGAATTGCTGCTCGCCGGGTCCCCGAAGAGCGCGCCCGCCGACGCCCCGCCCCCCCGGGGGCGCTCCATCAGCGCCGGGCGCGGCAATCTGCTGACCCAGGCAATCGGACTGGTGCTGCATTACCCCAACGCGGCCCGCAAGGTCCAGGGAGCCGAGCGCCTGGAGGGCATCGACATCCCGGGCGCCGCAGTGCTGCGGGACCTGCTGTCACAGGCTGCCAGCGCAAACATGCCGAGCACCGCCGTGCTGCTCGAGCGCTGGCGGGACCGGCCGGAATTCGCCCGCCTGACGGACCTGGCGGGCGCAACCCCGCTCGTCGCCGACGGCCAGGCGGCCGTTAACGAGCTGCAGATGGCCGTCGAAAAGCTCCTCGAGGCCCACGGTCCGGGCCAGAGAGTCGATGATTTGCTGCGAAAAGCAGAGGAATCGGGGTTGAATTTCGAAGAAAAGGCGGAACTTAGCCGTTTATTGAGCGCGAAGGGAAAATCCGCAAAACCGCGCTAGCGCAATGCCATGCACTGCAAATGGGCGGTGGTCAGGAACGGGTAGCGAAAGTATACTAGCCGGCTTCGCTTGGAATTCTTAAAGTCACACGAGGCGTCCACCTTGAGCAAAAAAGCACCGCAGGGCACCGGGACCCAGATCGCTGACGAACGTCAATCGCAGCTCAAGCTGCTGATCGCCCGCGGCAAGGAGCAGGGCTACCTGACCTACGCTGAAGTCAACGATCATCTGCCGAGCGAGATCGTCGATCCGGAGCAGATCGAAGATATCGTCAACATGATCAATGACATGGGCATCCCGGTGTACGAAAAGGCGCCGGATGCCGAGTCATTGCTGCTGACCGACGCGACCGGCGCGCGCCGGACGAGGAAGCGGTCGAGGAAGCAGCCGCGGCGCTCGCGACGCTCGACGCCGAATTCGGCCGCACGACCGACCCGGTGCGCATGTACATGCGCGAGATGGGCACCGTCGAACTGCTGACCCGCGAGGGCGAGATCCGCATCGCCAAGCGCATCGAGGAAGGCCTCGAGGCCGTCAAGATCGCGCTCGGCAGCTATCCCGGCAACCTATCAACTGCTGCTGCGGACCTACGAAGCGGTCAAGGCCGGGCAGATGCGCCTGGTCGACATCATCGTCGGCTTCGTCGATCCGAATGCGCCGGACGAGATCGCGCAGCCGCAGAATCCGAAGATGATGGCGCTGGAGACCGACGACGCCGAGGACGATGACGAGACGGAGGGCGAGGAGGAAGAGGAGGCCGTGGACACCGGCCCGGATCCGGTGGAGGCCGCCAAGCGCTTCGCATCGATCGCCAAGATCCATACCCAGTACGTCAACGCGCTCGACAAGCTCGGCTCGAAGGATCCGAAATCGCTGAAGCTGCGCAAGAAGATCTGCGCCGAGTTCATGGAGCTGAAGCTCTCGCCGAAGATGTTCGACCAGCTCATCGACAAGCTGCGCGCAGCACGTCACCGAGGTGCGACAGATCGAGAAGGAAATCATGTTCCTGTGCATCAAGCAGGCCGGCATGCCGCGCAAGGACTTCATCTCCACGTTCCCGAAGAACGAGACCAGCACGCGCTGGCTCGACAAGCACATCAAGGCGAAGAAGCCTATTCGTCGGCTTTGGCCAAGTTCAAGGACGAGATCGACCGCCGCCAGAAGAAGCTGAAGGAGCTGGAGAAGCTCTTCCACCTGCTGATCAACGAGATCAAGGAAATCAACCGCGAAGTGTCGATCGGCGAAGCCAAGGCACGACGCGCGAAGAAGGAGATGGTCGAGGCGAACCTGCGCCTGGTGATCTCGATCGCCAAGAAGTACACCAACCGCGGCCTGCAGTTCCTCGACCTGATCCAGGAAGGCAACATCGGCCTGATGAAGGCGGTCGACAAGTTCGAATACCGCCGCGGCTACAAGTTCTCGACCTACGCGACCTGGTGGATCCGCCAGGCGATCACGCGCTCGATCGCCGACCAGGCGCGCACGATCCGCATCCCGGTGCACATGATCGAGACCATCAACAAGCTGAACCGCATTTCGCGCCAGATGCTGCAGGAGATGGGCCGCGAGCCGACGCCGGAGGAACTGGCCGTGCGCATGGAGATGCCGGAAGACAAGGTCCGCAAGGTGCTGAAGATCGCCAAGGAGCCGATCTCGATGGAGACGCCGATCGGCGACGACGAGGACTCTCACCTGGGCGATTTCATCGAGGACACAGTCGGTCGCCTCGCCGATCGACTCGGCGACGACGGAGTCCTGCGCGAGACGACGCATTCGGTGCTGGCGCAGCTGACGCCGCGCGAGGCGAAGGTGCTGCGCATGCGCTTCGGCATCGACATGAACACCGACCACACGCTCGAGGAAGTCGGCAAGCAGTTCGACGTCACCCGCGAACGCATCCGCCAGATCGAGGCCAAGGCGCTGCGCAAGCTGCGCCATCCGAGCCGCAGCGAGCAGCTGCGCAGCTTCCTGATGGACGACTGAAGCCATGAAGCGCACGCCGGCGATGTGGCTCGTCTCGTTGTGCCTGTCGGCAGGCCTCGGCGCCGCGCAGGCAGCCGACGCGCCGGCCGATGCGGAGCGCACGGCGCTGAAGGCGACGATCGATACCTGCGCAACCTGCCACGGCACCCGGGGTCAGGGGATCTCGCCGAATTTCCCGAACCTCGCCGCGCAGACCGCCTCGTATGTCGAGATGCAGCTGCGGGCGTTCAAGGACCAGTCGCGCGACGACCCGGACGCACAGGCGTACATGTGGGGAATGGCTTCGCAGCTCAGCGACGACAGGATCAGCGCGCTGGGGGCCTATTTTGCGGCGCTGCCGGCTGCGCCCGCCCATCCGGGCAATGCGGCGCAGGTTGCCGAAGGCAAAAAGCTGTATGAGCTCGGCGTGCCGGCCCGGGGCATTCCGCCGTGCGCGAACTGCCACGGAGCGCGTGCCGAGGGGCTGTCCGTGTTTCCGCGGCTCGCCGGCCAGCACGCCCCTTACCTGCTCAAGCAGATGCTCGTGATCCGGAACGTGCTGCGTACGGCACCGGTCATGCATGGGCTCATCAAGGACCTCAGCAGGGAGCAGATGCTGGCCGTGGCAACGTACCTCGAATCGATCTAGGCCCCCGGCCTCCTGAGGCGGAGCGCGACCAGGAAGCAGGCCGCGCTCGCCAGCACGCTCACGCAGACGAGCCACAGGACGGCGCCGTGATCGCTCGCGGTCACGACGAGCGCCGCCATCGCGGGACCCGCGGTGCCGCCGGCGTTGTGAAGCGCGGGGGCGAGCGCGACCCCGCGCCGGCTGCCGTCGACGATGTTCACGGTGCCGTACTGGTAGGTCATCGACACGTTCCAGGCGATGCCGTAAATCACGTTCGAGGCGACGTAGGCGCCGAGGTGCAGGCTGCCGGTCAGCATTACGATCGCGATCACGATCGCGACCGCGCTCGCGACGATCGGCAGCAGATATCCGCGTCGGGCGCCGAGCCACGATGCGAGGACGACCCCCGCCATGCTCGCGGCCGTGCCGAACGCAAGTCCGTTTGCGATCGCGCCGACCCCGATGCCGGCCGCGACCCCGATCCGTTCGATGTAGGTCCAGTACGCACCGATGTTGACGTAGAACAGGAAGCAGCCCGCGAGCGCGAACAGCACCGGCAGGCTCAGCAGCCCGGTGCCCGGCGCCCCGACGCTGTGCGTGCGGCTGTGGACCGGCACCAGCCCGACGAGAAGAAGGCCCAGCGCGCACAGGGCGCCGAACAGGGCCAGCACCGCGTTGATCCCGCCGTGCGCGATCAGGAACGGTCCCGCGACCAGGCCCCCGATCTGGTAGACCGTCTGCGCGCCGATCGCGTACGCGAAATACCGGTCCGGCCGGCGGCCGTCCGAGAGGATCGTCAGCGACAGCGAATACAGCGACCCTCCGCAGAAGCCGGCGATGCCCTGCAGCGCGATGAACGCGACCGGCCCGCGGACCAGCATCCCGGCGCCATTGGCTGCGAGCAGTCCGGTCAGCGCGACCGAGGCAACGAGACGCCACGATGCGCGCCGGATCCACGCCGTCGAGACGATTGCAGCCGCCGTCATGCCGAGCGAGAGGACCGAGGACAAAAATCCTGCCTGCCGTTCCGTGAAGCCGAGATCCGCAACCGCCGCCTCGATGAACGTCGGCATCAGCAGGAACGTGGCGATCGCGACGAAGCTGAACGTGACGCCCGCCAGCATCGCACGCGTATCCTGCGCGGCGCTTCGGTCCGGCCTGAAAGCGGGGACCTCGGGTTCCTCGATCAACGAGGTGTCGGCGTTCGGGCGGCGTTTGCGGCCGCCGCGTCGATCACGGCTTCCTGGTGCGGCAGCAGCTCGTGGCCCGCCATCGCCAGAAATTCCTCGAGGTAGGGATCGGCCGCCGGCGTGCGCTGCCCCGCGAACTCCTCGATCACGGCCAGCCCGCAGAACGGCACATACGCGTTCGAGTAGCCTCCTTCATGCGTGGCGACGAGGCGCCCGCCCGCGGTCTCGCGCGCGGCCGCCAGCACCAGCCGCGCGAGCAGCCGGTACGTTTCGCTGGTTGCCATCATCCGGCCGATCGGATCCATCGCGTTCGCATCGAGTCCCGACGCGACGAGGATCATCTCCGGCCGGAAACGCAGCAGCGCCGGAACCACGGCGCGCTCGAAAGCGGCGACGTAGGCGCCATGGCCGCTGCCGGGCGGCAGCGGCACGTTCAGGTTCGTATGCGCGGCCGCGCCGCGCCCGGTCACGCCGATCTGGCCCGAGTCGACCGGATAGCAGCGGTCCTGGTGCACGGAGATCGTCAGCACCGACGGATCGTCCAGGAACGCGAGTTCGGTGCCGTTGCCGTGGTGCACGTCCCAGTCGACGACCGCGATGCGCGCGAGCCGATGCACGCGCTGCGCGTGCTTCACGCTGAGCACGGCGTTGCCGAACACGCAGTAGCCGCGGCCCCGGTCCGGCTCCGCGTGGTGCCCCGGCGGGCGCACCAGCGCGTACGCGTTCGCCACGCGCCCGGCGAGCACGGCATCGACCGCTTCGAGGCAGCCGCCCGCCGCGAGCAGCGCGATCTCGTAGCTGCCGTGCCCGATCGTGGCGCTCTCGCCGACCGTGCCGCCGCCGGCCCTGGACAGCATGCGTACCTCATCCACATAGCGCGCCGTGTGGAAAACCGTGAGCTCCTCGACGCTTGCGGTGCGCGGCCGGATCGCTACAAGCGCATCGGCGAGCCCGCTGACCTGCAGCAGCGACAGCAGCCGGCGCTTCGTCGACGGGCTCTCCGGATGCTCATCCGGCTCGGCGTATTCGCTGGCGGTGCTGAACCCGGCGCCGCTGCCGGGGTCATGCCAGAAATAACGCTCGTGCGCGACGAGCCCGGTGCGGGCGACGGGGTCCGCCACGCGTCAGAACTTGTACGTTGCCGTCACGCCGATCGTCCTCGGGGCATAGCCGCGCCCGAAGTAATTCGTGTCGAAGTTCGTGCCCGGATAGCCGTTCAGCGCCGTCGTCGCCAGGTCGCGCGAGACGAACGTGGGCGTGTGGTAGTCGAGCGCGTTCTGCGCGAACAGCGACAGATCGATGCCGTCGAAGCGCAGGCCGGCGCGCAGGTTCAGGAACCGGATCTCGGGCAATCCGGGCTGCGTCGGATCGTCGTTGGGCACGTTGTTCACGTCCTGGTACGGCACCAGCGAGCGCTGCGCCGTCGCGTACTGGTAATCGAGGCGCAGGTAGGGCTTGTACGACGCGGCACTCCAGACATACTCGAGGTTGGCCGTGATGTTCCACGGCGAGCTCGGCAGGTGATCGCCGGCGGTCACCAGCGGGTAGATGCCGGCCAGCGATACATTGGTCGTATAGACGCTGTCCGTATAGGCCGCATTCAGGCCCAGGGTCAGGGCCGGCGTCGCGCGCCACTCGACCTGGATGTCGCCACCCTTGCCGGTAACCTCGCCGAGGTTGTAGTCGAAGCCGAGTCCGCAGGTCAGGTAGACGAACTGCTGGATGTTCTTCCACTGCAGGTAGTAAAGCGATGCGCTGACCTGCAGCGTGCGGTCGAGCAGCGTGTTCTTCGAGCCGATCTCGTAGTGCCAGAGACTGTCGGAGGAGAACGTGGTCGGCTGCGTCGGCAGGCCCTTGGTGCAGATCGACGGCAGCGTCGCGTCGATGCCGCCCGGCCGGAAGCCCTTCGCGGCGCTCACGTAATAGAGGCTCTCGGCGTCGGGCTGGTAGTTCAGCACGAGGCGCGGCGTCAGCGGACTGTCGCTGCCGGAGCTGCTGCTGAGGATGTTGGTGTTGCCGACCAGCGCGCCGCTTTCGTTGATGGACCCGTCGTAGTCAAGCCTCGAGTAGCGCAGGCCCGCCGACGCCTTGAACGTGTCCGTCAGCTTGTAGGACACCTCGCCGAACACCGCGGCCTGCTTGTCGATCGTGCCGAACGCCGGCTGCAGGTAGGCGTTGCCGGGATTCGGGCCGCCGCCGAGCGTGCCGACGATGTCGGCGCTGTAGATCTGCTCGGTCGAGTTTTCATTGACATGCGCGTAATAAAGGCCCGCGGTCCATTGCAGCGGGTTCGTCTTGTCGGACGAGCTCGCGCGCACCTCCTCCGTGAAATTGTTCTGGTGGTCGGTGAAGTACGCGGAACTGGTGTCACCAAGGGTCGTGTACTGGTTGGACAGGAATATCGTCGGCGCCCACTGCGAATAGTCGGAGATCGAATGCTGCTCGCGCGAGAAATACGAGGTGTTCGACACCAGGTCCACGCCGGGCAGGCTCCAGTTCACCTTGATCGCGGCGATGTACCACGGGTCGTTGCTGGGGTCGCGCTGCTGGTTGCCGTTGTAATACGTGTTGCCGGCCGGATTCGAGATGTCGATCCAGTACGTGCCGGTATCGTTGATGTGCAGCGTCTGCACGTAGATCGACGGCGAGATGGTCAGGCTGTCCGTCGGCGCCCACTTCAGCGCCGCGCGGAAAGTCGCCGTGTCGTGCCAGTTCGCGTTCGACTCGGTGATGCCGTTGACGGTCGGCACGCCGCTGTAGACGGTGGCGAAGCCCGCCGGGTAACAGAAGCCGCACGCCTGCTGCGTGCTGGAGGGCGCCGTGTAGCTGACCCGGTCGACCCAGCCGCCGTCCTCGCGGAACGAGGCGCTGATGCGAAAGCCGAGCACGTTGTCGATCAGCGGTCCGCCGATGGCGACGCCGGCCTCGTAGTTGCGGCCGCCGCCGTCGATCTGCCCGAATTCGGCGCGGGCGTAGCCGGAGTACGTGGTCAGGCTCGGATCCGGCGTGATGAAGCGGATCGTACCGCCTTCGGACCCTGCGCCGAACAGCGTGCCCTGAGGGCCCTTCAGCACCTCGACGCGCTCCAGGTCGAACAGCGCGGGGTACGGGTTCACGGTACCGAAATTCAGGTGACGGGTCTGGATCGGCGTGTCGTCGACGTAGATGCCGGTCGTCGAGGCACCCGCGGCCGAATCGACGCCGCGGATCGACAGGTCGGAATCCTCGTCGTTGTAGTTGCCGCTGACGCTGGTCCCGTTGCGCAGGAAAGTCACGCCCGGCGCGACCCGGGTGAGGTCGTCGACCGTGCGCAGGCCCTGCTGGTCCAGCTTTTCCTGGCCGAACGCGGTGACGCTCATCGGCACGTCGATCAGGCGCTCGCTGCGGCGCTCGGCCGTGACCACGATCTCCTCGATCGCATCGGACGCTGCCGCGGCCCCGGGTGCGGCGCTGTCCGCGGCATGCACGCCAGCCCCCAGCAGCGCGGAAACCGTCAGGGATACAGCGGAATTGCGCAGGCATGCCCGGCTGGTGTCGCAAAGTTTCATCGTGCACGTCCCTCTGATCGTAATGAATGCCGCGTATCGGCGCCTGTCGTCCCGGGGAGATACTTTAGCGTCAACTTACCGAAAACGTGAAGATATGTTTGCCGCGCATCCGCGATCGGCGAGTTCGAGTCCCATTTGCATTTATACTGGGCCGACCGTGGCGTGCCGATCACGCCGTATGACGACAAGGCACCGATGTCGCTGACGATGACCCAGGATGATGCGGCACCGCATGGCCGGCCCGCGCTGAAGCGCACGCTCAAATACCGCGATCTGATCGTCTATGGGCTGGCATACATCGCGCCGATCACTCCGCTGTCGACGCTGGGATTCGTCTGGGAGGCATCAGGGGGGCTGATCGCGCTGGCCTACGTGCTGGGCGGCGTCTGCATGTACTTCACGGCGAAGAGCTACGCGACGATGACCGAGACCGTGCCGACGGCCGGCTCGGTGTACGGGTTTGCGCGCCACTCCCTCGGCGCGTTCCCCGGCTTCATCGCGGGCTGGCTCATCCTGCTCGACTACCTGCTGATCCCCGCCTTTGTCTACGTGCTGATCGCGGTCGCGCTCGGAACCCTGGTGCCCGGGATCGACCGATCCGTGTGGATCGTTTCGATGGTCGCGGTCACGCTCGGCATCAACTGGTTCGGCGTCACGGTCACCAGCCGCGCAAACCTGATCGCGGTTGCGATCCAGACCTTCGTCATGTTCGCGTTCATCGCGCTCTGCGTGGTCGCGCTGGAATCGGGAAAGGGCACCGGCGGACTCACCGCGGCGCCCTTCTGGAACGACCGCTCCTTCGACAGCGCTGCCATTTTCACCGCGACGTCGATTTGCGTGATGTCCTTTCTCGGCTTTGACGCCATCTCGACGCTGTCGGAGGAAGTGGAAGGCAATGATCCGCGCACCGTCGGACGGGCCATCATCGGCGTGCTGGTGATCTCGGCCGCTGTTCTTCGTGCTGGTGGCCTGGGTGCTCGGCAACCTTCTGCCCGGCATCAGGATCCGGGATGCATCGGCCGCCACCTACGAGCTCGCTGCCTGGGCCGTGGGTCCCTGGGCCGCCGTGGTGATTGCATGGGCCTATGTGCTGATCGTCGGGCTCTCCAATGCCCTGCCGATGCAGGTCGGCGTCGCCCGCGTGCTGTACGCGATGGGCCGCGACCGCCAGCTGCCGCAGGCGCTCGGCCGGATCCACCCGCGCTATCACACGCCGTATGTCGGCATGCTGGTCACCGCGGCGATCTCGCTCGGCGTGGCTGTCGCGATGCGCAATCGCCTGGACGACCTGGCCGTCATCGTGAACTTCGGCGCCTTGTGCGGCTTCCTGATGCTGCATGTATCGGTGCTGGTGGAGTTCGGATGGAAGCGACGCTCGCGCTCCTGGCTCGTACACTGGCTGACGCCGGTGCTGGGCATCATCGTCGTACTCGCGGTTCTGAAGGGCATGAGCACGATCGCACTGACGGTCGGCATCTGCTGGCTCGCGGCGGGCGTCGTCTGGGGCCTCATCCTGCACGTGCGCAACCGGATCGAACTTCGGATCTGAGCAAGGCCCGGGCGTGCGCGAACTTAAGGAGCGTCCGCCAGATATTGCTTCAGGCGCTCGGCGGTGCGGGACCAGGCATCGGCCGCCGCGCCGGCGTCGTAGTTCGCGCCCTCCAGGATGAAATGGTGCCCCGCATTCGGATAGGTGACCAGTTCCAGCGGAGCGCCGATTGCGGCAGCGGCGCCCGCCATCGCGCGAGCCGTGCCGATCAGGCAGCAATCCCTGAACGTATCCTTTTCACCGGCGAGCATCAGCACCGGCACCCTGATCCGGCCAACCGTGGCATTGATGTCCTTGAACACCTTCGTCACCGGATACATCGCCACGACGACCGCGACCTGATCGGGCCAGCGGGGAGCGTAGCCAAGGGCCTGGGCACCGCCGACCGAGAAGCCGACGACGCCGACCCTGCCGGGCAATGCGTTCGGCGACTGCTGCGCCCTGTCGACGGCCGCCTTCAAACCCACGCCCTGGTCGCCGACGAATTTCTCGCCATCGACCAGAAACACGTCGTATCCAAGGCTGGCGAGCCGGCGCGCCACCGGCTCATAGGCCGACATGCCCGCGGCGCCGGCCACCGCCACGACCGCGCGGCCCTTGCCGGCCGGCGGCGTGAATTCCGTCTGCGCCTGTGCCGCGGCCGCGAAGAGCAGGACCGGAATGATCGCAAATGCCGCTTGCGCCGCCTTCATCGGAACGTTCCCCCTCAGGAGGATAGTGGTGGGCCCGCTCGGACTCGAACCGAGGACCAAGGGATTCACTTCAGCCCCGCCGTTTCCGGAGGGAGTGGACTATCTCTTCACCCACTACTCCACGGGGAATAAGGGGTGCGGGACGCTCTAGCCTGTCATTAAGCGCGCTCGCAGCGCTCAGGTAGTCTCTGCACCTTCCGGCGGTGCACCGCCGGCTTGGCTCAGGATTGCCATCGTCCGCGCCACCTGGCCGACGCGCCGTTAAGGTTTCCCTGAATTCATCCCGTCCACTTCGCACCTTGCGATGCGAAGGCACCATTACGATGAGTCCCCTGCTCTAACCAACTGAGCTACAGGCCCGACGGGGCGCATCTTAGCAAGTTCAGGGGGCCTGTTGGGGTATCGTAGATGAGCCCATGCGCCCAGACCTGCCGGAATTGCCGATCACCGCCTCCCTGCCCGCTCTCACCGATGCGCTGGAGCAGGGGCGCAGCGTCCTTCTCCAGGCTCCCCCCGGCGCCGGCAAGAGCACGCTCGTGCCGCTGCACATCGAGGCCGGCGCCTGGCTCGGGGGCCGCAGGATCCTGATGCTCGAGCCGCGCCGCCTCGCCGCGCGCGCGGTTGCGCAGCGCATGGCGCAGCTGTGCGGCGAGGCCGTCGGCCGGCATGTCGGATTTCGAACCCGGCTCGAGACCCGGGTCAGCCGCGAGACCCGCATCGAGGTTGTCACCGAAGGCATCCTGACGCGCATGCTGCAGAACGATGCGAGCCTCGATGGCATCGGCTGCGTGATCTTCGACGAATTCCACGAACGCAGCCTCAACGCGGATCTCGGCCTTGCGCTGTGCCTCGAGAGCCAGCTCAACCTGCGCGGGGACCTGCGCCTGCTCGTCATGTCGGCGACGCTCGACCTGCAGCCGCTCGCCCGGCTGCTCGACGATGCGCCGGTGATCATCGCCGCCGGCCGCAGCTTCGACGTCGAGACCCGCTACGTTGCGCGCCGTGCGGAGCAGTCGATCGAGGCGCAGCTCGCGCAGGTGGTGCGCTCGGCGATGCGCGAGCATCCGGGCGACGTCCTGTGCTTCCTGCCGGGCGCAGCTGAGATCCGGCGCGCGCAGCGCATCCTCGGGGACGGCTCGCTGGGCGCGCAGACGCGGCTGCTGCCGCTGTATGGCGAGCTTGGCGCCGCGGAGCAGGACGCCGCGCTCACGAAGGCAGGGCCGGGGCAGCGCAAGGTCGTGCTGGCGACGTCGATCGCCGAGACCAGCCTGACGATCGAAGGGGTTCGCATCGTCGTCGACACGGGACTGCGGCGCTACGCGCAGTTCGATCCGACCAGCGGCATGAGCCGGCTCGTCACCGGCAAGGTGTCGCAGGCGGCCGCCGACCAGCGTCGCGGCCGCGCGGGGCGCCTGGCGAGCGGCGTCTGCTACCGACTGTGGTCGGAAGGCGCGCAGGCGAGTCTCGTCGCGCATGCCCCGCCGGAGATCCTGCAGGCGGACCTCGCGCCGCTCGCCCTCGAGCTCGCCAGCTGGGGCGCGGCCGATGCGGCCAGCCTGCGCTGGCTGGATGCGCCGCCGGCGGCGCCGCTCGCACAGGCGCGCGAGCTGCTGCAGCGGCTCGAGGCCGTCGACCCGAACGGACGGATCACGGCGCATGGCAGGGAGCTGGCGCGTCTCGGAGCCCATCCGCGCCTGGCGCACATGCTGATCCGGTCGGTCCCGCTGGGGGCCGCCCGGCTCGCCTGCGAACTCGCGGCGGTGCTGAGCGAACGCGACGTGCTGCGCGGCGCGCCGGGCGCGCGCGACGCGGACATGCGCCTGCGCGTCGCGGTCATGCGCGGCGAGAAGGCGTCGCTGCCGGTCGGACTCAGCGCCGATGCGCGCGTGCTCTCGCAGGCCCAGCGCAGCGCCGGAATCTGGCAGCGCGAGATCGCGGCAAATCAGGCGGACTCGGCCGATGTGCACACCGCGACAGGCCCGCTGCTGGCCTATGCGTATCCGGATCGAATCGGCCGCGCGCGCGATGCGTCGGGCCGTTACCTGCTTGCGAACGGCCGCGGCGCGATTTTCGCCGAGCCGCAGGCGCTGTCGAAGGCGCAATACCTCGTCGCGGCCGAGCTCGACGGCGCCGAGCGCGAAGCGCGGATCTTTCTCGGCGCCCCGCTGCAGCTTGCCGACATCGAACGGCAGTTTGGCGCGCAGATCGAGGAAACAGCCGATATCGCCTGGGATCCGCGCGCACAGGCCATCCGCGCGCGTCGTGAGCGCCGGCTGGGCGCGATCACGCTCGATGCGCGCGATATCGAGTCACCGGATCCGCAGGCCATGCAGGACGCGGCGCTCGCCGGAATCGCCGCGCTCGGCATCGACGCGCTGCCGTGGACCCCGGCCTTGCGCCAGTGGCAGGCCCGCGTTGCCTTGCTGCGGCGTCTGCGCGTGCATGCGCCTGAAGCCTGGCCGGACCTTGACGATGCCAGCCTGCTCACGACCCTGCGCGAATGGGCACCCCCATGGATCTCGGGGATGACCCGACGAGAGCATTTCGCCCGCCTGGATCTCGCGGCGGCGCTGCACAGCCGGCTGTCGCATCGGCAGCGCGACATCCTGGAACGCGAGGCGCCCACGCATCTGATGGTGCCGAGCGGCTCGAGGATCCCCATCGATTACCTGGACGGCGAGACCCCGTCGCTGTCGGTGCGGCTGCAGGAGATGTTCGGACTGACCGCAACACCCTGCATCGCCGAGGGCAGGAGCCCTCTGCTGCTGAAACTGCTGTCCCCGGCCGGACGGCCGGTCCAGGTGACACGCGATTTGGCCAGCTTCTGGACGCGTGGCTATCACGACGTCAGGAAGGATCTGAAGGGCCGCTATCCGAAGCACCACTGGCCCGAGGATCCGTACGCCGCGACGCCTTCGCGCCGCGCACGGCCGGCGCGCTGAATGGCGCCCACCGGAGCGGGATATAAAGCCAGGTTCGCCGCGATGCTGCGGCGACGGATCCGGGAACCGCTGCTCGCGCTGCTGAAGCAGGGCGTCACGCCGAACCGGCTGGCCTTGTGCGTCGCGATCGGCGTCGTCGTCGGCAACAGTCCGTTTTTCGGGACGTCCACGATCCTCTGCGCGATCATTGCGCTGGTGTTCCGGCTGAACCTGCCGGCAATGCAGCTGGTCCAGGCCGCGATGGCGCCGACCCAGCTGCTGCTGATCGTGCCGTTCGTGCGCCTCGGCGAATGGATGACGCAGGCGCCACCCCGGCCCCTGACGATGTGGTGGCCCGCGATCCTGCACGCCGGCGTCGCGTTCCTGCTGGTCGGACCCATCGCCACGCTGGTGCTGTATCTGATATTGCGGCCGGTATTCAGGCTCGCCGCCGAACGAAGATGACGCGCACCGCGGCGCGCAGCGCCATGCCCTCACAGTCCCAGCGAGAGCTGCGCGCCTTTCACGAGGGGCGGCCGGAACAGGTGCGTGGGCCGCGGGACATCGCGGCCGCCGGCATTGAGATCGAGCCGCGCGCAGGCGATGCGGAAACGCGAACGCAGCAGCTCGGCGACCGGGCCCGTGCCGCGCATGCGGGCGCCAAACTGCGGGTCGTTGTCGCGCCCGCCGCGCATATCGCGGATCAGCGACATCACGTGCGCCGCGGAATCGGGAAAATGCTCAGCCAGCCAATCCCGGAACAGGTCTTTTATTTCGTAGGGCAGCCTGACGAGGATGTAGCCCGCGAAGCGCGCCCCGGCATCCGCCGCGGCCTCGAGAATGTCTTCCATCTCATGATCGGTGATGACCGGGATCACCGGCGCGACCATGACTCCGGCGGGAATGCCTGCGGCGTTGAGTTCGCGCAAGGCCCTGAGCCGCGCCTGCGGCGAAGCCGTGCGCGGCTCCAGCGCACGCTTGGTGTCCGCGCTCAGCGTCGTGACGCTGATCGCGACGCTGACGAGGCCGTCCCGGGCGAGGTCCGTGAGCAGGTCCAGATCGCGCAGGATCAGCGCGCTCTTCGTGATCACGGTCAACGGATGCCGGGTGCGCGCGAGCACCTCGAGCACCGTGCGCGTGACGCGCAGCTGTCGCTCGATGGGCTGGTACGGGTCGGTGTTCGCGCCGATCGTGATCGGCTTGCATTCATAGCCCGCATGGGCGAGCTCCGCTTCCAGCACGCTGCCCGCATCGGCCTTGTAGAACAGCCGTGTCTCGAAATCGATGCCGGCCGACAGGCCCAGGTACGCATGGCTGGGCCGCGCGTAGCAGTAGATGCAGCCATGCTCGCAGCCCCGGTAGGGATTGATCGAGTACTCGAACGGGATATCCGGCGAATCGTTCCTGCTGATGATCGAGCGCGCGTGTTCGGGCAGGACCGTGGTTGCAATCTCGCTTGGCTGCTCCTCGACGTACCAGCCGTCATCGACCGCTTCGAGGTCCCGGCACTCGAAGCGGCCGGCAGGGTTCGACAGCGACCCCCTGCCCTTGAAGGCTCTGCGCCCGATGATTGCCCCTGCCATGTGGATACTGTACGTCCATACAGCTGCGCCGTAAAGTCGGGTGCCGGACGGGACCGGCTTCGCAGGCAACTGCCTGAATTACTTGAGGTCGCTGAACGAATGCAGGCGCCGCAGGCGTGGAAACAGGCCGTACGCCCACAACAATGTGATGCCCAGCGTCAGGGCGCCGCCGCCGACGATGGCCGGTATCAGGCCCAACCACGCGGCCGTGATCCCGGATTCGAATTCCCCCAGTTCGTTCGAGGCACCGATGAAGATCGCGTTCACGGCGCTGACCCGGCCGCGGATCGTATCCGGCGTCTCCATCTGCACGAGCACCGAGCGGATGAAGACGCTGATCATGTCGCTGGCGCCGAGGACGACCAGCGCCGCCAGCGCAATCCCGAAGCACCTGCTGAGGCCAAAGATCACGGTCATCGCGCCGAAGCAGCCGACGCCCGCGAACATGCACGCGCCGACATGGCGCCTGATCGGCCTGAACGCCAGCACGAGCGCCATCAGGCCGGCACCCACCCCGGGCGCCGTGCGCAGCAGGCCGAACACCTCCGGGCCCGCATGCAGCACGTCACGCGTGAATGCGGGCAGCAGCGCGGTCGCGCCGCCGAACAGCACTGCGAACAGATCCAGCGACATCGCGCCGAGCACGGTCTTGCGATGCCAGACGAAATCCAGGCCCTCGAGCAGGCTCGCCCAGGTCACCGCAACCAGGCGGCCGGCGACGCGGCGCGCGCGGATCAGCGCGAGCATCGTCATTGCCACCAGCAGCAGCACGCCGGCGGTCGCGTATACGAGTCCCGCTCCACCGGCGGGGATGCGCAGGCGCTCGGCCACCGCGTACAACGCTCCGCCGACGCTGGGTCCCGCGATCGTCGCCACCTGGAACGTCGAGGAGCCAAGCGCAATCGCACTGCCCAGCATGTCGGGCGGAATCAGGTTCGGCAGCAGCGACTGTCCGGTCGGCATCTGGAACGCACGCGCCACGCCGAGCAGCGCGAGCACGGCGAATATCGGCCACGTCGCCACCGGCCCGGCGACCGCGAACAACAGCAGCAGGCACGCGCAGGCCAGCTGCGCGCACGCGCACAGCAACAGGATCAGGCGCCGGTCGTAGCGGTCAGCCGCATGCCCGGCGAACAGCGCCAGGCACAGGAACGGCAGGAACTGGGACAGGCCTATCAGCCCCAGGTCGAGAAGCCGTCCGGTCCGCGCATACACCTGCCAGCCGACGGCAACGACGAGCATCTGCACGGCGATCGAGGCGAAGAATCTCGCGCCGACGTACAGCGTGAAATCACGATGACGTAGCACCGCAAATCCGTGCGCAGTCTGGTTCATCGGCATATTCCTGCGCCGTTGGTCATCGCCGCGGATTATGACGCAAGCGGTCGGCCGGGACGCCCGATTTGCGCCCTGGCGTGCAATTCGCCGCACGGGGCATTAGGCTCGCCGCCATGAACCACGAGAGACGCGGGACGATGCGCGCCGTGCTGCTGAAAGGGCACGGCGGCTATGATCAGCTCGAGTATCGCGACGACGTGCCGGTGCCGCCGGTGAGGGCCGGCGAAGTCCTGATCCGCGTCGGCGCCGCGGGCCTCAACAACACCGATATCAATACGCGCACCGCCTGGTATTCGCGGGCCGTGCGCGAAGGCACCACCGCCAGCGGCGCGGCCTCGGGACTCGCCGACGCGCGTGCGGACGACTCCGGCTGGACCGGCACCGCGCTCGCATTTCCGCGCATCCAGGGAGCCGACGCCTGCGGGCGGATCGTCGCGGTCGGCGCCGGCGTCGATGCGTCGCGCATCGGCGAGCGGGTATTGATCGAGCCGGTGTTTCGCGTGCCGGCGGCAGGCGGCCCCGACGCCCCGGCGGGCGTCAGCGCCGTCTATTTCGGCTCCGAATGCGACGGTGCGTTTGCCGAATATGCCCGCGCGCCGTCCGTGCACGCCTACACGATCCGCTCGCCGTTGTCCGACGCGGAGCTCGCGTCCTTTCCGTGCGCGTATTCGGCGGCGGAAAACATGCTGACCCGGCTCGGCCTGCGCGCCGGCGAGCGCGTGCTCGTCACCGGCGCCTCTGGCGGCGTCGGCTCCGCGGCCGTGCAGCTGGCCCGGCGCCGCGGCGCGACCGTGATCGGCGTGGCCGGCGCCGCCAAGCACGATGCGGTCCGCTCGCTCGGTGCCGCGCAGGTACTGGTGCGCGACACCGACCTGGTGGCCGCGGTGGGAGCCGAATCGGTCGACGCGGTCGTCGACGTGGTCGGCGGAACGCAATTTCCCGCGCTGCTCGGGATCCTGCGGCGCGGCGGACGCTATGCGGTGTCCGGCGCCATCGCGGGACCCACCGTCGAGCTCGACCTGCGCACGCTGTACCTGAAGGACCTGCGGCTGCTCGGATGCACGGTCCTGGAACGCGAAGTCTTCGGCAACCTGGTGGGGTACATCGAACGCGGCGAGATACGCCCGGTCATCGCCAGCACGCATCCGCTCGGCGACATCGTCGCCGCCCAGCAGGAGTTCCTGGCCAAGCAGCACACCGGCAAGATCGTGCTGCTGGCGCCCGGCTGATGCGCGCAGGGCGGCGGCGCAGCGCACGCCGCTCAGGCATTGCGTTCATCGTCGATCCCCGGCAAGGGCAGGTCCGGATCCAGCAGTCGTCGGCGCGCCCAGCGCCGCCGCCGGCGCAGCAGCTCGATCCGCGGCGCGAGATCCAGCCATTCCGGTCGCACCACCCAGGGGCTCAGGGTGGGATCCGGCGGCTCCTCGCCCAGTGCGCCGAGCACCATCGCCCGCGTCTGGCCGAGTGCATCGATCGCCTCGCGAGGCACGTCGCGCCAGGCGGCCACGAGCCTTGTGGCCTGGTCCATGCCCTGCACGAGTCCGGCGAGCAGCCGGTCGTCGGCGGCGATGAATGCGCTGGTGCCGGCGTCGGCGGCGGGCAGGGACTGCAGGAATGCCTGCACCAGACGCATCGCGGCGTCGGGCGCGCCGTCCGGGGGCGCAGAGGATGACGGCGACAGTGCCGGCGTCGGTGACAGCGCCGGCGACGGCGGCAGGGACCACTGGTCCAGCACCTCGGCAATCAGGATCTGCAACGCAGCCGCAACGCTCAAAGGCCGGATATCGGCGCGATCCGGCGCGGGCACGGCTGCCGCACCCTGCCTTGCCGTCGCGCCCTGCGCTGCGGCTGCGGGGTCGGTGCCGGGCGCGGCGTCGATCATCGGCGGCTTGCCTACCTGCATGACAGCGCCTTCAGTGTGCGTCGAGAAACGCCTCGATCAGCGGGGCGACGGCTTCCGGGCGCTCCAGGTGCAGCAGATGTCCTGCCTCCTCGATCACGGTCACGCGGCTGGCCGGCACGCAGCGGCGGAAGTCCTCGATCGCGCTGCCGCCACTCCATTGCGCGAGGTAGGACGACTGCGCGCCGGCCAGGGCAAGCATCGGCGCCTTGATTTCGCGCCAGCAGGCCTCGCTTTCGTCGCGCCGGTAGAGCAGCGGATACACGCGCTTGTGCCGCGCATCACCGCGCAGGCGCACGCGTCCCTGCTCGTCCGCATACGCCCACGCGCCGGCAAGAAAACGGGCGCGCGCCGCGTCGATGCGCGGATGGCGCTGCCGGATCGCGCCGGCCAGCTGCTCGAACGAGCCGTATTCATTGAACGCGGGGGTGACCTTGAGCTCATCGAGCCATTGCCGCACGCGCCCCGGCGCCTGCGACGGCACCGTCGCCGGCAGGCCGAAGCCCTCGAGATTGACGATGCACCGGATCCGCTCCGGCCGCACTCCGGCATACAGGCACGCGACATTGGCGCCCATGCTGTGCCCGAGCAGCATCGCGGGCGCGTTCGGCGAGAACAGGTTCAGCAGCGCCTCGAGGTCCGCCACGTAATCGCTGAAAGCGTATCCGTCCCGCGCCCAGGCGCTGCGGCCGAAGCCGCGCCAGTCGACGGCAACGATCGGCCTGTCGGCGAGGAACTCGTCGGCCAGGAACTGGAACGTATCGCCGGTATCCAGCCAGCCATGCAGGCAGTACAGCGGCGCGCATTGCGCCGACGGCGCCGGACCCCAGCGGCGCAGGTGAATCTCCAGGCCGCGCAGCTCGAAGGTCTCGTGCCGCGCTACCCGCCTGCAGCGATACACCGTCTGCGCTTCGCTCGATAGGGACAACTCAGCCTCCGAGGAAGATCTTGTAGGCCGGATTCTCGGTTTCTTCCGTGTATTCGTAATGCAGGTCGCCGAGGTGCAGCAGGAACTCGGCGCGGGTGGCCGGCGGCACCTGGATGCCGGCCAGCACGCGGCCATGATCCGAGCCGTGATTGCGGTAGTGGAACAGGCTGATGTTCCAGTCGGATCCGATCGCCTGCAGGAATTTCAGCAGCGCCCCCGGCCGTTCGGGGAACTCGAAGCGGTACAGGTGCTCGTGCTCGAGCCCGCGCGCGCAGCCGCCGACCATGTGCCGTACGTGCAGCTTCGCCATTTCATTGTCGGTCATGTCGCGCACCGTGAAGCCCGCGGCGCCGATCGCCTCTATCACGGCATCCCGCTCCGCCTTGCCCTGCTTGAGTCCGAGCCCGACGAAGAGGTGCGCGCGATCGGTATTCGCGTAACGGTAGTTGAATTCCGTCACGCTGCGCTTGCCGAGGCACTCGCAGAACCGCAGGAAGGAACCGGGTGTCTCGGGGATTTCCACGGCCAGCAGCGCCTCGCGCTGCGCGCCGATATCGGCGCGTTCGACGACGTAGCGCAGGCGGTCGAAATTCATGTTGGCGCCGCTGTTGATCGCGATCAGGCGTTGTCCGGCGCAGCCCTCGCGGGCGACGTATTTCTTGATCGCGGCGACGGCCAGTGCGCCCGACGCCTCGGCGATCGCGCGCGTATCCTCGTAGATGTCCTGAATCGCGGCACAGATCTGGTCCGTCGTCACCAGGATGACTTCGTCGACGAATTTCTGTGCCAGGCGAAACGGCTCCTCGCCGACACGGCGCACTGCAACACCGTCGGCAAACGTCCCCAGGCGCTCGAGCGTGACGCGCTTGCCGGCGCGCAGCGATTCATACATGCCGGCCGAGTCCTCGGGCTCGACGCCGATGATCCGGATGCGCGGGTACAGCGCCTTGGTGTAGGCCGCGATGCCGCCGATCAGGCCGCCGCCGCCGATCGGCACGAAAATCGCACCGATGTCATCGCCGTGCTGCTGTCGCAGGATTTCCATGCCGATCGTGCCCTGGCCGGCAATCACGTCCACATCGTCGAACGGATGCACGAACAACAGGCCGTCCTCGCGCGCCAGCTGCGTCGCATGCTCGAACGCCTGATCGTAGTCGTCGCCGTAAAGGACGATCTCCCCGCCAAGGCCGGCAACCGCCTGCACCTTGATCTCCGGTGTCGTCAGCGGCATCACGATGACGGCGCGTATGCCCCGGGTGCGCGCGCCCAGCGCGACACCCTGCGCATGGTTGCCGGCGGATGCGCAGATGACGCCCCGCTGCGCCGCGATGGCGGAAAGCTGCGCGATCTTGTTGTACGCGCCCCGGATCTTGAACGAAAATACCGGCTGCAGGTCCTCTCTCTTGAGGAAGATGTCGGCGCCGAGCCGGCGGGACAGGCGGGGGGCGGCCTCGAGCGGCGATTCGATCGCCACGTCGTACACTTTTGCCTTCAGTATTCGTTCCAGGTAGTTTTCGTTCATATCGGCCTGCCGGTCGGGTTGCGTACATTAGCTGAAGCCAGGCCCCGAGGGTATTGCGGCGAGACATGGTCGGCAGGTCTTTTGCCGGTATTTGGGTAAGATACGGGCATGTACATCGGAAAACCGTGGATTTTCAAGTCCTGCGCCGCCTTGCTGGCCATGGCCCCGGTTTTTGCCGGCGGCTGGGTGCACGCCGCTGCCGACAAGCCCGAAATCAATGTCAAAGCGCGCCTGATCAGCGAGGCGCGTTCGATAAGCCCGGGCACCTCGTTCTGGGTGGCCCTGGAATTCGACATCCGCGACGGCTGGCATACCTACTGGCGCAATCCGGGTGACTCAGGCAAGGCAACGACGCTGACCTGGAACCTGCCCGCCGGCTTCAGCGCCGGGCCCATCGTCTGGACGCTGCCCCACCGCTTCGAACTGCCCCCGCTCGTGAACCTGGGCTATGCGCACCATGCGATGCATCTGGTGCGCATCGATGCGCCGCTGGACCTGCGCCCCGGATCCACCGCCGCGCTGCGGGCGACCGCGAACTGGCTGGTGTGCGCAGACGTGTGCATTCCGGAAAGCGCGGATCTGCTGCTGAACCTGCCGGTCACGGCGGCAGCGGCGCCCGACGGCGCCAATACGGCAAAATTTGCCGCGGCACGCGCTGAGACTCCGGTCCCGTCGCCCGCTGCGGCCCATGTCCGGGCCCGGGACGGGCACCTGATACTGACGCTCGGCAAGGACTGGGGCGCGCACCTCGCGCGCATCCAGGCGCTGGAGTTTTTTCCGTACGATGACGGCATCATCGAATACGCCGCCGCGCAGACGCTGGCGCGCAGCGCGGAAGGCCTTGAGCTGACCCTGAAAGCCGGCGATCAGGCGGCCTCGAAGGAACCGGTGCGCGGATTGCTGGTGGCGAGCGAACAGGACGGCGCCGTGCGCACGCAGCTGCCGATGGAGATCAGCCTGACGATCCCGGCCGGCGCCGCGCTCGCCTCCGGCACGACCCGCGTGGCCTCCGCGGGCGGCGCGCATGCCGCTCCGGCGGCGACGCACAGCTTCGGCGTGCTGCTGCTGCTCGCGATTGGCGGCGGCCTGATCCTGAACCTGATGCCGTGCGTGTTTCCGGTGCTGTCGATCAAGGCGATCGGCCTGGTTGAACAGGCCCGGAAGCATCCGGCCGCCGTACGCGCCAAGGGCCTGGTGTTCGCCGCCGGCGTCATTGCATCGATGCTGTCGCTGGCCGCGGTGCTGCTCGCGCTGCGGGCGGGCGGAGAACAGATCGGCTGGGGATTCCAGTTGCAGTCGCCGTTGTTCGTGACGCTGATGGTGTACCTGCTGCTGGCGGTCGGCCTGAACCTGTCCGGCGTCTACGAAATCGGCGGCGGCCTGGCCGGCATCGGCCACGGCCTGACGCATGGCGACAGCTACCGCGCCGCTTTTTTCACCGGCGTGCTGACGACGCTGGTCGCCACGCCGTGCACGGCCCCTTTCATGGCCGCCGCGGTCGGCGCAGCGCTGACGCAGCCGGCGGGCATCGCGCTCGGGATCTTCGCGGCTCTCGGCCTGGGTCTTGCGCTGCCTTACCTGTTCCTGTCGTTCGCGCCATGGCTGCGCGCCGCCTTGCCCAAGCCCGGCGCATGGATGGACACGCTCAAGCAGGTCTTCGCCTTCCCGATGTATGCGTCGGCGGCGTGGCTGCTGTGGGTATTGGCGCAGCAGACGGCGGCGGGACTCGCGGCCGCGTTCGCCGGCATCGTGCTGGTCGCGCTCGCGGCCTGGGCCTTCCAGAAATCCAAGTCGGGTTCCCGGCACGGCCAGCGCATCGCACTGGCCACCGCGGTACTGGCGGCGCTGCTCGCGGTGGAGTTGCCGGTGGAGGCCGCGCGCACCAGTATCCCGCAAGGGACCGGCGACGCCCGTGCGACGCCCGGGGACGGAGGCTGGGAATCCTACGATGCGCGTCGCGTCGCGGATCTCGCTGCGGCCGGCAAGCCGGTACTGGTCAATTTCACCGCCAGCTGGTGCCTGACCTGCCTGTTCAACGAGCGCAATGCGTTCAGCGATGCCTCGGTACAGGCGCTGTTCCGCGACAAGGGAGTCACGCTGGTGAAGGCCGACTGGACCAACCGCGACCCGCTCATCACGGCGGCACTGGCCGCGTTTGGTCGCGCTGGCGTGCCCCTGTACGTGATCTACAACGCGACGCCGGGTTCGGCGGATCCGGTCGTGCTGCCGCAGCTGCTGTCGGCCGGGATCGTGCGGGACGAGCTGGCCGGATTGCCGGACCGGAAGCCGAATTGACTGCATCGATCGTTCCGGTGATCGACTTTCGCCGGCGACGGATGACCCTGCAGTGGCATGCGCCGAGCGGGACCTGGACCGCCTTCGACGAGCCGCCGGCGATCGTCCACGGCGTCGGCTTCATCCGCGCATCCGGTCCCAACATCTGCCTTTACGCCCAGAACGGCGGCCTGCAGCTGCAGATCGACACCCGGCTGCTGATGCTGACCGGACCGGCGCCGTCGATCAGCTGTTCGCGCAGCCTGCTCAGCCTCGGCCTGCGCCGGCACTTCCGCCTCGAATCGAGCAGCGCGGGAATGCTGTTCGGCACGACGTACTGGGCCCCGAAAAAAGACGACTTCTTCCTGTGGCTCGCGTCGGCAGCGCGCGCGCCGGACTGGTATCGGCGCACCGGCGAGCGCTGGACCGAAGGGCTCACTCCGGCTGCGCTGCGCGCGGAAGTAAACCCGCCAGTTCCTCCGGAGTAAGGTTGCGCCACTTGCCGATGCCCATCTGGCCCAGGTGGATATGCATGATGCGTACGCGCTGCAGGCGCCGTACCTGGTAGCCGAGCGCCGAGCACATGCGCCTGATCTGGCGATTCAGGCCCTGCGTCAGGATGATGCGGAACGTCTGCTGGTTGACCCGTTCGATGCGGCAGGGGCCGGTCATCTCGCCCATGATGCGTACCCCGCTCGCCATGATGCTCAATGACAGGTCGGTAATCGGGCGCTCCACGGTGACCAGATATTCCTTCTCGTGATTGTTTTCCGCGCGCAGGATCTCGTTGACGATGTCGCCGTTGTTGGTCAGCAGGATCAGGCCCTCGGAATCCTTGTCGAGTCGCCCGATCGGAAAAATCCGTTCGCTGTGTCCGATCAGATCGATGATGTTGCGATCGACGTGCGCCTCGCTGGTGCAGGTGATGCCGACCGGCTTGTTCAGCGCGATGTAGATGTGCTTCTTGCGCGCACCGACCGGCTTGCCGTCAACGCGGACTTCGTCGCCGTCTTGCACCTGCGTGCCGAGCACGGCCGGCACGCCGTTGCAGGTCACGCGGCCCTGCTCGATCCATTTGTCGGCCTCGCGGCGCGAACAGGCGCCCGTCTCGCTGATGTACTTGTTGAGTCTCACCGGGGTGAGGCGGCGGAATTTCGGCCCAGAAATCCGTCCATCCGCGCGACCAGGGCCTGCGCGGCGTCGGCGAAGGGGTCGTCGGGAAAGCCGGCAGCGTCGATGAGCTCGAGCCTCGGCAGTTCTTTCGCGAGCCGCGCGGGACCCGGCGCGGCATCCGTCGCGAGGCGCAGGCCGAGGCTCGGCTGCCCGACCGCCGCCATCCGCTCCCACGGCACGCCCCCGATCAGCACGAGGCAGCGCACGAGATCGGGTCGCGCGAGGGCGAGCTCGACCGCTGCCGCGCAGCCTTCCCGGAATCCCAGCACGTCGAGCTGGCGCAGGCGCAGGTCCGCGGCGAGGTCCGCGACTGCCGCCGCGGCATCCGCCGGCCCCGGCGCCGCCGACGCATCGGATTCACCGCAACCCGGCAGGTCCGGCGCGTAGACCGAACGCTGTGCGGCGGCGAGCGGCAGGAAGTTGCCGAACACGCGGCTCGAGGCGCCCGCGGGGTGCAGGCAAAACAAGGTCACCAGCTCGTCGAATCCGCCGGTCGTCGGAAAGGCCGTGCGCACGTGGAGCTGTCCGAACCGGCAGTCGAAATAGGCCCGGCGACTGCGTACGGCGCCGCTGCCCGGGGCTGATCGGTTTTTTGGCTTAGGCACCGCTGATATCTCCACTCGAATCCTGATGTAGTTTAATTACCACGGAAAGAGTCGCGATGCCTAGGCTAAATTACTGGCGTTTGCGCAAGCTTGACGCTAGAGTGGCGCCGTCGCGAGACAAAGTTTTCCGGGGGAAGTGAGGCCGACTCAGCCGCAATTCGATAAAGCAATACATACTAAAGGCATGGGGAATTAGGAGCCGGGCCACGCGCCCGGCTTTTTTATTCCCGATCCCATACCCGGGACAGCGTAAATCCCGTTATCCGGCCGCCCTGCAGCGTGATCACCTGCAGGAGCCGGGTGCCGTCATCGGTTACCCGGTAACGCGCGTCGAACCCCGGTTGGTCATCCTCCGGCTCGACATGGACCAGCAGGCTCGAGCCTGACCACCCGCATACCGGCGGACTCGCCGAACGGCGTCCCTTTTTGGCGGAATGGCCTTTTGCATGCGTTGGCGCGGCAGTCGGCTGATACACGCGGCTGTCCCCGTCCGAATTGAACGTCACGACGCCCGAATCCTGGTGAATTTCCACCTCGGAGCCGGGCCAGCGCAAGACGTCCGCGACGATGGCGCTGGAAATGGACACGGGCTGCGCACCCGGCGCCGGCGCGCCCATATTCCCGCCCCGGCCGCCGCCGCGCCCGCCGCCGCCGGAGCCCTGCGCCTGCGACATCGCCCCATTGCCCGACGACAGGGCCTGCGACAGGCGCACCGGATCGTCGCTGTCCGCGACATTCAGGCGCCAGTGTCCGCTCAGGTCGACGCCAGGCGGCGGTGCGGTGGCCATCTTCGTTTCAGTGGCGCAGCCGGCCGCCAGCGCGATCAGCAGCATGAACGTGGCACGCAAGCGAGACCCCCGCAGGTGAAGCAACCCGCGCTAGTCTATCGCGTCCTTACGCGCCGTGGCGCCGGCGCCCTGGTTCAAGCGGAATTTCGTTGGGCCCGCAGATCCGTACGCGGCCCTCGCACGGCTCGAAGCAGACGTAGACCGGGTCCGGCCGGCGCAGCGTCTGTGTGCCGCAGATTATCCTGCTGTCGACAAGATCGGCCTTCAGCAGGTCGACCAGCGAAGCACTGTCCTCATCGGCGTCGGCGGACGGCGAGACATGCGCGAGGATGCGCGCCTGCACCGCGTCGCTCGGCGGCGCCGATCCGAGCACCTCGGCCTTGAACCGGTCGAGAATCACCAGCAGCGAGCTGAGCTCGATATCGGTCGCATCGCTCGGCCTGCCGCTGTCGCCGACGCAGCGCAGGTGCAGCAGTCCGCCGACACCGCGCGCCTCGTCGTGCACGCACAGCGCCAGCGCGTCTGTCAGCGCGGCGAACAGCAGCATAGGTTCGGCCGAAACCTTATACGTGTCCGCGGCGACGGTTTCCCGGATTAAGTCACGTGCCAAGGCCATTGATCCTCCTGCCGCGGGCATGATGCCCATCACGGCGGGTTGGCTCTACCGAGCAAATCACGGTTTTGGCATCGATCCTGGCGATGCTTCGGCGCCGTGGAGCGTCCGGCGCCGGCGTTGCGATCTCGAAGGGCCCGAGGCAGGCGTGCCCGCCGCGCAGCATGACCGGCAGTGCGGCAGGATCGACCGCCAGCGCGCACCAGCAGCATTACGGCGGCGGGGCTGCAAAAGATGCTGCCGCACGCCGCTACCTGCGCATGTCGCGCATCGGTATCTGCAGCGGCGCGACGATGCGCTCGACCTCTTCCTGGGTCACCGATTTCTCGGCCTCGCGCACGAGCTTGCGCGGCAGATGCGGCGCCAGCAGCTCGATGAATTCATACATGTAGGCTCGCAGCAGCGCGCTGCGGCGAAATCCGATCCACGTCGTATGGCCCTCGAACAGGTGCGCGGCGTCGAGCACCGCGAGATCGGCGTCGGTCGCCGGGTCGATCGCGACGCTCGCCAGGATGCCGACGCCGAGGCCGATGCGCACGTAGGTCTTGATGACGTCCGAGTCGCGCGCCGTCAGGGCCACGTCGAGGGCGAGGCCCGCGGTCTCGAACAGCGCCGGCAGCGACGAGCGGCCCGAAAAGCTGAATACGTAGGTCACGATCGGGTAGCCGGCGAGTTTTTTCAGCGTCAGCTTGCCCGCCGTCTCGAGCGCATGACCGCGCGGCACGATCACGGCGCGGTGCCAGCGATAGACCGGCAGGCGCACCAGGTGCGGAAACAGTTCCTCGGAGCCGGTCGCAATCGCGAAATCCACCCGGTCGCGCGCCACGAGCTCGGCGATCTGTTCGGAGGTGCCCTGATGCAGGTGCAGGCGCACCTTCGGATAGCGGGCGCGGAACTCGCCGATGACCTGCGGCAGCACATAGCGCGCCTGCGTGTGCGTGGTCGCGATCGACAGCGTGCCGCCATCGGCCTTGCGCAGCTCCGCCGAGGTGCGGCGTATGTTCTGCATCTCGCGCAGGATGCTGGTGGCGCGGACGATGATCTCCTCGCCGGCCGCCGTCGTGCGCGTCAGCGCGCGGCCTTCGCGCTCGAACAGCTGGAAGCCGAGTTCCTCCTCGAGCATCTTCAGCTGGCGGCTGACCCCGGGCTGCGACGTGTGCAGCTGCCGGGCGGCCGCGGTGATGTTCAGGTTGTTCTCGTGCACCGCCACCAGATAACGCAGTTGCTGCAGCTTCATCCCGCCTCCAATGCATCGCCACCGAGTTCGCGCTGCATCGTCGCGATGTCCAGCGCCGCTGTCCAGCGCGCGACGCGGCGCGCGCCAGCGACAGGCAGCGGGAGCGGGCTTTCGGGAGCAGTCACGGAGGGTATCTTAAAAAAGTATCCCCGGGCGTGCCGGGGATCCGAGTGGAACAGGTGCGAGGGGTTAGTCCCTACACGTCCTAGCCTTAAGGCGATACACGGCAATAAATGCCAAAAGCTCGCCCTTTTTGCCTTCCGTTACTTGTGGTAAACAAGTTACGAAAAAAATCCGACATCAACCTTACTGCACCGCAAGAATATCAGATAAGACAATAAAATCCAATGGTTAAGTGAACTTAATCACCGGACTATGCTCCCATTTCCGGGCCCGGAAATATGTTACCGCTGCGCAACAACCGCGCGCTGGCGCCGGGCGCCCCCCGACCGGATCGGCGCATTTCGTTTGCTTTTCGCCGACCTTTGCTCCAAATTGCCGCTTTTTCCAACAGGATCGGATCCGGCATGAAGTACCTGCATACGATGGTCCGCGTCGCGGATATCGAGCAAAGCCTGCGTTTTTACCGCGATGCACTCGGACTCGTCGAACTGTCGCGCAAGGACTACCCGCAGGGCCGCTACACGCTCGTGTTTCTCGCCGCTCCGGGAGACAGCGCTGCGCAGGTCGAGCTGACCCATAACTGGGATCCGGAGATCTATGCCGGCGGGCGTAATTTCGGTCATCTCGCCTACGGCGTCGAGAACATCTACGCGACCTGCCAGCGCCTGCGCGAGCACGGCGTGACGATCAACCGCCCGCCGCGCGACGGGCGCATGGCGTTCGTGCGCTCTCCCGACAACATTTCCATCGAGCTGCTGCAGCAGGGCGGCGCCCTGCCCCCGGCGGAACCCTGGGTGTCGATGGCCAATACCGGCGTCTGGTAGGGCAATCGTGAGCGGAGCTGACGCGCTGCCGACGATCCCATGTCCGAACTGCCGGCAGCAGATGCAGACGCAGGATCTGGAGCGCAATGATCATGGCGCCGTGCGGGTCGAGCTGTGCTTCAGCTGCAACGGGATCTGGTTCGACCACCTCGCCAGCGTGCAGCTCTCGCCCGCCGCCGTCATCGAACTGTTCAAGGAAATACAGTCGCATCCGGACGCGGCCCGGCAGCCGGTGGCAAGCCACCTGGCCTGCCCGCGCTGCGACAATGTACTGTCCCTGAGCTACGACCTGTCCAAGTCCGGCCGCTTTTCGTATTTCCGCTGCCTGCGCGGCGACGGGCGATTCACGCCGTTCTTCCAGTTCCTGCGCGAGAAGCAGTTCGTGCGCAGCCTGACCGTCGCGGAAATCCAGCGGGTCCGGTCGCAGGTCCGCCAGGTACGCTGCTCCGAATGCGGCGCGCCGATCGATCTGGAACACTCGACCCAATGCCAGTACTGCCACGCGCCGGTCTCGTTCCTGGACCCGGACGCGGTCGAGAAGGCGGTGCACATGTGGTCCGATGCGGAGAACCGCCGCCTCCGCGTGCCCACGGCGGATGCAGTCGGGGATGCGCTGCGCCGGATCCAGCTTCCCCATGCGCCGCAATCTGCGTTATTCGACGTCAATCCCGGCATTCACCTGCTGGCCGGCGCAGGCGCCGGGCTGGATCTCGTCGCAATCGGAATCCAGGCCATCGGCCGGCTATTCGGAGAAATGCACTCATGACCCTGCTGATTGAAATCGCCGTCGTACTGATCGTTGTCGGCCTCACCGGCCTGCGCGTCGCGCAGGAGTACCAGCGCGGAGTCGTGTTCCGCCTCGGGCGCTATGTCGGCCTGCGCGGCCCCGGACTGTACTGGATCATTCCGCTGAACGTCGAACGCGCGGTCACGATCGACATCCGCACGCGCACGGTCTCGGCCGAGCAGCAGGAGACGATCACGCGCGACAGCGTGACCATCAAGGTCAATGCCGTGCTGTGGTATCGGATCGTCGATGCGGCCAAGTCCGTCATCGAAGTGGCCGATGCGCCCGGCGCTGTGTATCAGCTCGCGCTGACCGGCCTGCGCAACATCATCGGCCAGCACGACCTCGACGAAGTCCTGCAGGAACGCGACAAGATCAACGCGCTGCTGCGCGACAGCATCGCTCGGCTCGACCACCGCGTGGGGACTTGAAGTCCAGCGCTTCGAGATGAAGGACGTGGAGCTGCCCGTGGCCATGCAGCAGGTCATGGCGATGCAGGCGGAGGCCATCCGCGAAAAGCGCGCACGCATCATCAAGGCGGAGGCCGAGCTCGAGGCATCGGTGAAGCTGGCCGCGGCAGCCGCGCAGATCATGGCCAATCCCGCGGCGCTGGAACTGCGGCGCATGCAGATGATCTCCGAAGTCGGCGCCGAGAACAACAGCACGACGGTGCTGATGATTCCGTCGGATTTCGTGTCGCTGGCCAATACGCTGAGCCAGTACCTGCAGCAGCGCGGCGGCGCGCATCCCGCCGCGCGCCCCTGACCGGGAAACCGCAGCGCCTAGGCCTCTTCTTTTCCCCACTTGTCCATGCGGGCGCCGCAGCCCGGACAGGTCCAACCGCCCCGCAGCGATCCGGCGAGGCCGGCCGGCCTGCCGCGTCCGTCCTGTTCCCGTCCGCAGCGAGGACAGTTCACTTTGCGCATCATGCCTTTGCCGGCAATGATGTCCCAGATGGAATTCAGGTTCAGGCCCCACTTCCCCGACCGCGCGGCCGTGTCGGTCGCAACCGTCATCACGACGCCGCCGAGCACGACCGCGACTATCGCCACCAGCAGGAACACCATGCTGCGCACCTGGGCGCCGGCGGCGCGACGCCGGCTATTTCTTCCCGGTATCCGCGCTCGCCGCACCGTCCGGCGCGGGCGCATCGGCATGCCGCTCGTACACGATCCTGCGGGTGCCGCCCTCGCAGGAGCCGACAACCTTGCGCTCGCCGGCCTGGTCACTGGCGACAATCTCCAGCGTGTAGCCGGAAACGTTTTTCGCGTCGATCTTCGCCGCGATCTCGGCCTTCAATTCCTCGCAGGGCTTGGCCGCGAAAGCGGCGCCCGACACTGCGGAAAGTACAATGAAAAGAACTGGCAGCTTCATCAGGATTTCCCCCTGGCTAGAACATTTCGGATTCATCAGGCGCCGTCACCTGCACCGCGACGCGCGAAGGAATATGGTCGCCGGTGATCATTTCATCGTATGCCTGACCGGGACCGACCATCGGATACACGCCGGCGTCGACGTCGATCATGACTTCCAGGAACGCGGGGCCGGGGAAGCGGATGAACTCCCCGACGACGCGCGGCACGTCCGCCTTGCGCTCGAGGCGCACCGCGTACCTGAAGCCGTCGGCCTGCGCGGCCTTGACGAAATCCTTCTTGTGCAGGCTCTTGTCGCTGGCGCTCAGCCGGCCCTTGAAGAACAGCTTTTGCCACTGCTTGACCATGCCGTCGCCCAGATTGTTCAGAACCACGATCTTGACCGGCAGGTCGTAGGTGGTGACGGTCTCCAGTTCGCCGATGTTCATGCGGATGCTGGCGTCGCCGTCGATATCGATGACGAGGCGCTTGCGCTCGGCAAACTGCGCGCCGACCGCCGCGGGCAGGCCAAATCCCATCGTGCCCATGCTTCCCGAGGTCAGCCAGAGACGCGGGCTGCGAAAATCAAAATACTGCGCCGCCCACATCTGGTGCTGGCCCACGCCGGTCGAGATGATCGCCTCGCCGCGGGTCAGCCGGTTGATCTCCTCGATCAGGTAATACGGCTGTATCAGCGCGCTGTCGCGGTCGTAATTCATCGCGTACCGGGCGCGCAGGTCGTCGCAGTGCCTGCGCCATGCCGACCAGTCACGCCGGAAGCCGCTGCGCCTGGCAAAGTCGAGCAGCGCGACCAGCGCCTCCGGCACGAGGCCGACGTGGCTCCAGTGGACGTGCTTGACCTTGTTGATCTCGGAACCGTCGATGTCGAAATGCGCAATGAACCGGCATTTCGCGGCGAACTTCGGCGGATTGGCGGCGACGCGGTCGTCGAAACGCGCGCCGACCGCCAGCAGGGCGTCGCAATCATCCAGCGCATAGTTCGCAAATGCCGCGCCGTGCATGCCGAGCATGCGCATCGACAGCGGGCTGGTCGTATCCACGGCGCCGATTCCCATCAGCGTCGTGACGACCGGGATCCCGAAATATTCCGCAAATTCGCGCAATGCCACCGCGGCGTTGCCGTTGATGACTCCGCCGCCGGCATAAATCAGCGGGCGATCGACCTCGCGCAGCGCGGCGAGGAAGCCCTCGCAGGCCGCTTCCGGCAACTTGTTGGCGCTGACGCGGTTCATGCGCTGGCGGTAGCCGGGGATCGGCAACCGCCCGGAGCCGTGGAATACGCCCTTCCAGTTCTGCACATCCTTCGGAATGTCGAGCACGACCGGGCCCGGCCGCCCGGTGCGGGCGATCTCGAACGCGGTGCGCACCGTCGCCTCGAGCCGCAGCGGATCGGTCACCAGGAACACGTGCTTGGCGACGGCCCCCATGATGCTCGGGACCGGGGCTTCCTGGAATGCATCGGATCCGATTGCCGTGGTCGGCACCTGGCCGCAGATCACGACGATCGGCACCGAGTCGGCCATGCAGTCGCGGACCGGCGTGACCATGTTCGTCGCACCGGGACCGGAGGTCACCAGCGCCACACCGACCTTGCCGCTGGCGCGCGCGAAGCCCGCCGCCATGAAGCCGGCGCCCTGTTCGTTTGCCGGCACGATCAGCGGCATGGCCGGCTGGCGCTCCATGTTGTAGCGGAATACGGCGTCGTAGATCGGCAGGATCGCGCCGCCGCTGTAGCCGAAAATGGTATCCACGCCCTCGTCGGCGAGGACCTGGACGACCATTTCGGCGCCGGTCATGCTGGCGCCGGCTTGCGGGTGGGCCGCCTGGTTTGACATGTCGTATCGGTCTTTCACATGCAAAGACTAGCAGTTCTCGCTCTGGCGCCCAAGTGGCGCACGCCGTATTCTAGGCGGCCCATGCGCCACGTAATTGCCATTCTGCTGCAAAACGAAGCCGGTGCGCTGACGCGCGTTACCGGGCTGATCTCCAGCCGCGGCTACAACATCGAGTCGCTCTCGGTCGCGCCGACGCAGGATGCGACGGTCTCGCGCATCACGCTGGTCACGACGGGGTCCGATGCCGTCATCCAGCAGATCAATGCCCAGCTCCTGAAACTCGTCGATGTCGTCGCGGTCGAAGACATGACCAGCGGCGATCATCTGGCGCGGGAGCTGCTGCTGATCAAGCTGCAGATCCCCCCCGAGCGTGTCGAGGCGGTCAACGCGTTGCTGCGGCGCGTCGGCGGCAGGGTACTGTCGGCCAATCCGTCGAGTTATATTGTGGAAGTGACCACGACCGAAACCGAGATCGGCGAATTCATAGCGGATACCGGCGCCTTCGGCGAGGTCATCGAGGTCGTGCGCAGCGGGGTGCTCGGGATGTCGCGGACCAGTCCGCGCCTGCACCTGGTGCGATGAAACCGGACTTCGTCCTGTACGATTACCTGCCGTCCGGCAACGGGTACAAGGTCCGCCTGGTCTGCAGGTATCTGGGGATCGGCTACCGGCTCGCCGAACTCGACATCAAGCAGGGGGCGACGCGTACGCCGGAATTCCTCAGGAAGAATCCGAATGGACGCATCCCGCTGCTCGAGATCCCGGATCATGGATTCCTGGCCGAGAGCCACGCGATCATCGCCTACCTGGCGGAAGGATCGGACCTCATTCCGGGCGATGCCTGGCACCGCGCGCTGATGTGGCAGTGGATGTGCTTCGAACAGTACAACCTCGAGCCGAACATCGGCACCGCGCGCTTCTGGCTCACTTCGCTGCACAAGACCCCGCAGGAGCTCGGCGAGCGCCTGGCCGAGAAGCTGCACAAGGCGTATGACGCGCTCGACGTCCTCGAACGCGGCCTGGCCGGCCGGCATTTCCTGGTTGCGGACCGCTTCTCGCTCGCCGACATCTCGCTCTACGCCTACACGCACGTCGCCGCCGAGGCCAACCTGAGCCTGGAATCATACCCGGCGATCCGCGGCTGGCTTGCGCGCGTCGCGGCGCAGCCGCGTCACGCCCCCATCACGGAACCCTAGCACCAATGACCGAAATCGAGATCAAGCCCCACCACGCCGCCGACCCGAATACCCGTCGCGTCGGCATCCTGGTCGGCGTCGTCGGCATCCTGCTGTCCGTCGTGACCATCGCCTCGCACCGCGCGCATACCGACGCCGTCATCCACCGGACCGAGTCGAACGATCAGTGGACGTACTACCAGGCGAAGAAGATCCGCGAGAGCTCTGCGGAAATGGCGCTGACGGTCCTGCAGGCGACGGTCACGGACCCTGCGCGCCTCGCAGGGCCTGCGCACAAGCTGGAATCGGCGCGGGACAAATACGCCGACGACGCCAAGGAAATCCAGAAGGATGCCAGGGCGCGGGACGAGGAAACGGCCGCCGACGAGCGCCGTGCGCTGCACTTCGACATCGGCGAGGGCCTGCTGGAACTCGGGCTGGTTCTGTGCTCGCTGTACTTCATGGCGCGCAAGGTCTTTTTCCCGATATTCGGCATCATCGCCGCCGTGGCCGGCAGCGTGCTGGGCGCCTGGGGCTTCCTGCTTTGAATCCCCGCGTCCCGACCGCACTGCGAATCCTGTTCGCGTGCTGCCTGCTGGGCTCGGACATCAATGCTGCACGCGCCGACGCAGGCGCCGGCGCGCCGGCACGCATCGAGGCGCGTTCCGCGGACCTGCTCGTGGTCGGTGTCCTGCAGGGCGGAACGCTGTCGATCCATGTCAGCCGCCTGCTCGACAATTCCCCGGTGCGCGATGCCAGCGTCGCGGTCGCGTTCCGCGGCGCGGCGTACCCGACCGTTGCGCAGGTCGACGGCGGCTACTCGCTCGCGAGCAGGGAACTGGCGGTGCCCGGCACGACGGCGATGGAATTCCGCGTCAACGCCGGCGGCACCGAGGAAAGGATTCCCGGAACGCTGCAGGTCGCCGCCGAGAATGACGGCGGCAGTGACGGCGGCAGCGGCAGCTTGCGCCAGGCCGGCTGGTGGATTCTCAATTTCGCCGTGTGCGGCGGCTTCCTCGTGCTGCTGGCACGGCGCAAGAAGCGCGCCGCCCCGGACGAGGACTCGTAGGGAATCCCCGCGCAGTATCCCTAGAAACTCTGCAGCGTCTGCACGATGAACTGTGCCCGCTTGATGCCGGGGATCGCATTCAGCGGAAAGGCCACGTCGATGTGCAGCACGTTGCCGAGACCGCTGCGGGTATTGCCGAGTCGCAGCCCGAAGCCGATGTCCCGCAGCAATCCGGGATCGCTGTTGCCGATCACCGCCGCTCCCCAGGTGCGCCCGACGTCGCCGAACACGGCGCCGCCGACACGGACCAGGCGAAACGGATACCAGTCCGTGTAGAAGCGCTGCTCGAGCGTGAGCACGGCGCTCGAGGATCCGGACTCGAACCGCAGCGGATAGCCGCGCAGGCCGTTGTCGCCGCCGACCTGCAGCTGCGCATCGGGATCGAGCGCGTCGGTAACGGTCCCGGTCACGTTCGCGTACAGCAGCCAGTCCGGCCGCCAGCGCCAGTAGTAGGTGGCGGTTCCGGTCGCGATCAGGTTGCGGGCGCGCTGCTCCTGGATCCGCGACGAGAACGTGCTCGTCAGGAACAGCTGCTGCAGCCGTGAGTCTGACTCGAATCCCGTGCGCGCGCTGGCCGCCAGCATGAGCGCGTTCAGATCGGCACCGAACTGCGTGTTCGACAGGCCGACGCTGCCGGTGACCTCGCTGCCGAAGTAAAAGTCCTCGGTCCTGCCGATCTGGTTCTGGTCCGCAAGCTTCTGGTAATTGTCCTGCAGCAGGTCGAAGCCGACGAACGGATACGACACGATGCGATCGGACGGCAGCTGCAGCGCCGGCGTCGATGTGGCGGGCGCCTGGGCAAAGAGGTTGCGGTCGTACTGGACGCCGCCGAGCCAGCGCAGGACCCAGCCGTCGTGCAGCCCGCTCGAGAGGCCGGCGCTCAGCGTGTACGAGGTCTCGTCGTCGCGGAACTGGTCGACGACCTGGCCGAAGCTGTAGCGGGATACGGTGCGGACGTAGTCCGATGCGGCGATCGTGACGCTCCAGCGCGCATCGAGCTCGAAAAACGGACGCGCTATCTGCAGCGCATGCTGGTTGCCGTCGCTCGAATCGAAGTATGTGGCGGCCGTGGTCCAGCGGGAGCCGAGCACATTCGGATCGGACCACAGCACGCCGTTGGTGGTTCTCGCGACGCTCTCGAGGTGCTCGAACTTGAGGCTCTTGCCGTAACCGAACAGGTTGGTATCCTGGATGTTGACGCCGGTGGTGCTGGTGCCGCCGGTGCGGCCGAACTGGATCCCCGGATCCAGCGTCCACACGTCGTGCGTGATGACGCGGATATCGACCTTGCCGTCGTGCAGACGCACCGGCACGACGTGCGCATCGTAGACGTAGGGCAGAAGGCGCAGGTTGCGCTCGGTTTCCGCCAGCCTGCGCGCGTCATAGCGGTCGCCGGACACAAACAGCAGCTGCGCCCTGATCGACGAGGCGTGGGTGCGTATGTGCAGGTGATCGGCAAGGCGGAACAGCGCATTGTCCTCGCGCGGATCGTTTTCGTCGAATATGTTGCGGACATCGATCAGGATGTCGCCCACGACCGTTCCGGCGGCCTCCAGATGCGCGTCATCGGGCACGTCCGCGGGACGCGGTTCGGCGATGTCGGTGTGCTCGGTGTCGGTGAGTTTCGCCGCTTCGGCCCATGGGGAAAATGCGGCCGCGAGCCCGAACCACAATGCCAGGGACAGGCCGGCCGCGGGCGGCAGGCGGGAACACCCCGCCCGGGAGTTCCTACAAGGCTGCGTTGTCGGTCTCGCCGGTTCGAATGCGGTGCACGCGCAGGATGTCGGTCACGAAAATCTTGCCGTCGCCGACCTTGCCGGTCTTCGAAGCCCCGACGATGGCCTCCATGACCTGATCGACCAGCTCGTTCTTGACCGCGACCTCGATGCGGGTCTTCGGGACGAAATCGACCACGTACTCCGCACCGCGGTACAGCTCGGTGTGCCCCCGCTGCCGCCCGAAGCCCTTGACCTCGGTCACGGTCATGCCGGATACGCCAATCTCGGACAGCGCCGCGCGGACATCGTCCAGCTTGAATGGCTTGATAATAGCGGTGATCAATTTCATTCCAGTCTCCGAGGCGTGTTTGGGTCAACCCCACAATACTATAGCGACTCCGGCGTTCGTGCGGCGTTTTTGCTTTTTCGCCGGCGCAAGCATCGCAGGTGCCCGCATCCGGGGCAATAGAGCGCCGCTCAGGCGAAAACGACGAGCAGGTCCTTCGTATCGACCTGCATGCCCGCCTTGACCAGCACTTCCCTGACGGTGCCGTCACGGTCCGCCCGCACCGTCGTCTCCATTTTCATCGCTTCCAGCGTGATCAGCGCCTCGCCGCGCTCAACACGCTGCCCGGCATGCACCGGCACGGTCGCGACCGTGCCCGGCATTGGTGCGCCGACCTGCGAGGAATTGCCGGCCTCGGCTTTCGGATGCGCCGGGCGCTTGGCGACCTGGCTGCGATCCACGATGCGCAGCGGCCGGGGCTGCCCGTTCAGTTCGAAGAATACGGTGCGCGTGCCGTCGTCGTGCACGTCGCTGGTCGTGACGTAGCGGACGATCAGGGTCTTGCCCCGCTCCAGGTCGATGTTGATCTCCTGGCCGCTGTGCATGCCGAAGAAGAACACCGAGGTCGGCAGCATGCTCACGTCGCCGAATGCGGCGCGATCGGCCGCGTAGTCCGTGAAGACCTTCGGGTACATCAGGTAGGAGGCGAGTTCGGTGTCGGTGACCGAGCGGCCGATCTTGCGTTCCGCGGCGCAGCGTGCAGCCGCGAGATCCGTGCCCGGCAGCAGCTCGCCGCAGCGCACCGTGAGCGGCGCGCTGCCGCCGAGAATCTTGGCCTGCAGCGCCGGCGGAAAGCCCCCCGGCGGCTGGCCCAGCTCGCCGCGGAACAGCTGCACGACGGACTCGGGAAACGCGATCTCGGTGTCCGCATCCAGCACCGCCTCGGGCGTCAGCGCGCTGGTCACCATGGTCAGCGCCATGTCGCCGACGACCTTGGAGGTCGGCGTAACCTTGATGATGTCGCCGAACATCTCGTTGACCTGCGCATAGGCCTGCGCCACCTCGTGCCAGCGATGATCGTCGATGCCCATCGAGCGCGCCTGTTCGCGCAGGTTGGTGTACTGGCCCGCCCGGCATGCCGTGCAGATAGACTTCCGAGGCGCCCGCACGGATGTCGCTTTCGAACGAAACGTAGCCGCGGCGCACCTGCTCCCAGTACACCGACAGCGTGCGCAGTTTCGCCGGGTCGATGCCCGGATCGCGCGCACCGTAGCGCAGCGATTCGACGATCGAGCCGAGATTCGGCTGCGAGGTGAGGCCGGACAGCGAGTCGATCGCGCCGTCGACCGCGTCCGCTCCGGCGTCGACGGCGGCGAGCACGCTCGCGGCCGCGATGCCGCTGGTGTCGTGCGTGTGGAAATGCAGCGGCAGCCCGATCTCCTCCTTCAGGGCCCTGACCAGAACGCCGGCCGCATGCGGCTGGCACAGGCCGCCCATGTCCTTGATGCACAGGACATGCGCACCCATCGCCTTGAGCTCGCGGGCGAGCTTCAGGTAATAGCGCAGGTCGTACTTCGTTTCCCGCGGATTCGACAGGTTGCCGGTGTAGCAGATTGCCGCCTCGCACAGGCGCCCGCTGCGCTGCACCGCCTCGATCGCGACCCTCATGTTCTCCGACCCAGTTCAGGCAGTCGAATATCGCGGAACACGTCGATGCCGGCCTGCGGCCGACTGTTCGACGAAATAGCGCACGACGTTGTCGGGATAGTTCGTATATCCGACCGCGTTGGCCGAGCGGAACAGCATCTGCAGCAGCAGGTTCGGCATCGCGCGCGCGAAACGCATCGAGCCGCGCCCAGGGGTCCTCGCGCAGGAAGCGCATGGCGACGTCGAACGTCGCACCGCCCCAGCATTCGACCGAAAACAGCTCCGGCAGCAGCGTCGCGTAGTAAGGCGCGATCGCGGCCATGTCGTGGGTGCGAAACGCGCGTCGCCAGCAGCGACTGGTGCGCATCGCGCATGCTGGTGTCGGTCAGCAGCACGCGGTCCTGGCGCAGCATCCAGTCGGCGAACCGCTCAGGGCCGAGATCGTCGAGCCGCTGCTTGGTTCCCGGCGGCGCGGCGGCGCCAGGGCGATGCGCGGCAGGCGCGGGAATACCGGCTGCGGCGGCCGGGCCCGGTCCCGGACCTCGGGGTTGCCATTGACGATCACGTCGCCGATGAAGCGCAGCAGCCGCGTGGCCCGGTCGCGCTTGCGCACGACGCGCACCAGCTCCGGCGTCTGTTCGATGAACTTGGTGGTGTAATCGGCGCCGGCGAAGCGCGGGTGCGTGATCAGCTGGTCGAGGAAGCGCAGGTTGGTGACGACGCCCCGGATGCGGAACTCCCACAGCGCGCGGTGCATGCGCGCGATCGTCTCCTCCGGGGTCGGCGACCAGGCCGTCACCTTGACCAGCAGCGAATCGTAGAAGCGCGTGATGATGGCGCCGGAATAGGCCGTGCCGGCATCGAGCCTGCATGCCGAAGCCCGCCGGACTGCGATAGGCGGTGATGACGCCGTAATCCGGCACGAAGTTGTTCTCCGGGTCCTCGGTGGTGATGCGGCACTGCAGCGCGTGCGCATTGATGCGGATATCGGCCTGCGTCCGGCACGCCGCTCTCCGGCGTGCCGATCGCTGCGCCGCCGGCGATGCGGATCTGCGCCTTGACCAGGTCGATGCCGGTGGCGCACTCGGTCACGGTGTGCTCGACCTGGATGCGCGGATTGACCTCGATGAAATAGAACTTGCCGGTGTCCGCGTCCTGCAGGAACTCGACCGTGCCGGCGTTGCTGGTAGCCGGCGGCCCGGCCGATCTTCAGCGCCGCTTCGCACAGCTCGGCGCGCTGCGCGTCGCTCAGGAACACCGCCGGCGCGCGCTCGACCACCTTCTGGTTGCGGCGCTGCACGCGTGCAATCGCGCTCGTACAGGTGCACGAGATTGCCGTGGCTGATCGCCGAGGATCTGCACTTCGACGTGCCGCGCGCGGCGGACCAGCTTCTCGAGGTAGACCTCGTCCTTGCCGAACGCGGCCCGGGCCTCGCGCCGCGCCGCGGCCAGCCGTCTCGATCAGCTGCAGCGTCGTCCTCGACGATGCGCATGCCGCGCCCGCCGCCGCCCCAGCTGGCCTTGAGCATCACCGGATAGCCGACCGCATGCGCCATCGCGAACATTCCCGTTCGTCCTCCGGCAACGGCGGCGTCGCCGGCATGACCGGCACCCCCGCGCTGGCGGCGAGGTCGCGCGCCGCGACCTTGTTGCCGAGCAGGCGCATGGTCTCCGGCAGCGGGCCCACGAAGACCAGGCCGGCGTCCGCGCAGGCCTCGGCGAATTCGGGGTTCTCGGACAGGAAGCCGTATCCGGGATGAATCGCGTCGGCGCGCGCCTCGACGGCAACGCGGATGATGTCGGCGATGTCGAGGTAGGCCTCGACCGGCCCCTTGCCCTCGCCCACGAGGTAGACTCTCGTCGGCCTTGGTCCGGTGCAGCGAGAAGCGGTCCTCCTGCGAATAGATCGCGATCGTCGACAATCCCAGTTCCGTGGCCGCGCGCATCACGCGAATGGCAATCTCGCCGCGATTGGCGACCAGCAGCCTGCCCAATTTGCCTGGTTTGCCGAGTGTTTTCATGATCGCCGGGGATCATAACGTCGCGCCCGGCGCGCGACCAGACAAATCCGCTCAGCGGCGCGCCATCGCCTCGGGATGGCGGCGGCGCTTGTCGAAGCGCCCCGTCGTCATCTTCGCGTATTCGCTGCGCATGACGACGATGCGGTTGCGTCCCTGGTCCTTGGCGCTGTACAGGGCTTCGTCCGCCAGCTGTATCAGGCCGATGCTGCTACGCTGCGCGGTGGGCTCGATGTGGCCGGCACCGATGCTGACCGTCAGGCGCCCGCCATGCGGGGAATCCTCGTGCTGGATGTTCAGATCCGCGATCAGCCGCTGGACCCGGGTCAGCACGTCCGAGACATAGTCCGAATCCGCGTCGTACAGGACGATGGAGAATTCCTCGCCGCCGTAGCGGGCGACGAAGTCCATCGGGCGCCGCGCGCACTGCTGAAGCGCACCGGCCACGAGGCGCAGGCAGTCGTCTCCCTCCTGGTGACCGTAGCGATCGTTGTAGGCCTTGAAGAAGTCGATGTCGATGAGCAGCAGGGCGAGGCTCTTGCGGTCGCGAACCGCCATGTTCCAGGCGAGCTGCATGTGCTGGTCGAACATGCGCCGGTTGTGAATGCCGGTAAGACCGTCGCGCAGCACCATCTCGCGCAGCAGCGCGGCCTCCAGGAAGCGCAGGCGCGCGGTCCGCTCCTGCATGTACAGCGTCATGCCGCCGATCATGTTCGCTGCCAGGATCGCCACCATGCCGTAGCGGTACTGCGCGACCGGCACGCTGAACAGGTAGGGAATGAAGGCGTAGCCGACGAATATCGCTGCATTCGCGGCGAGCGCGAAGTAGAAGGCCAGGCCGCACATCAGGTAGCAGTACAGGATCAGCGGCATCATGCTCGGAAAGAACGTGCCCACGCCGGCATTCATGGCCAGCCCCAGCGTAATGACCTGGCAGATCCCGCAGATCGTCGCCGCGACGGCTACCGCGGGCTGGTAGTAGCGGTCACGTCCGGCCGCGAAGGTCGCCGCCAGCGTCAGCAGCAGCAGCGGCTCCTTGACGTACAGGCTGAGCTTGTTCGGAACGTTGCTGAGTACCGGACCGAGGATCGCCGCCTGCTCGATCGCAAACAGCGCGACGATGACCATGGCCAGGCACAGCCCGACGCGGACCAGCGGCAGGATGTCCTCGAAGCGGTCCTTCAGGTATTCGCGCTCCAGTTCCGGCTGGAACCGCAGCCACGCAAATCCGTCGCGCAGCTGCCGCGCATGCGGAAGGTCCGGAACACCCTCGGAGAAAAGCCGGCCGCGTACGTCCATGACAGGGAAGCTAACAATAACCGGCCCGCTTTTCGGGACATGCGTCACACGTTTGTCATATCGCCGGCGTTCAGTCGGCCAGATAGCGACGCAGGTAGTGATCGAAGTCCTCGGTATCGCTGCTTTCGATGCTGCGCTGCGCCTCGCGCGATTCCTGCGCGGCGCTGGCGAATTCCGCCAGCCGGCTCTCGTTCGGCGGGTACAGGTCCAGGAAATAGTCCTTGTGCAGCTTCGACATGCGCAGCGCGAGGTCCAGGAAGGACTCCCCGGTCTGGCGCATCTCGGCCAGCAGCCGGGCTGACGGGGTGCGCGCCACGTCATCGAGCTTGGCCTGCTGCTGCTCGAGCGCGCAGAGATAGGGACGCTGCGTCTCGCCCTCGTCGAGCACGGCGCAGATGCCCTGCATGGCATCCAGCAGCTCCCGCGCCCAGCTCAGCATCGGGACGTCGCGACCTTCGCGCCTGAGCATGAGCCCCGGCTCGCGTCCGCGCCGCGCGACCAGCACATGGTTGGCGTCGAGCACCGCCTGCTCTTCGCGCCCGACAGGCTCGCTCGAGCTCAGCAGGCAGAGCCCGAGAAACGCCTCCAGAAACCGCAGCTTGTTCTGGTTCACGCCGACCGGATCGAAGGCGCTGACGTCCAGCGCACGCACTTCGACGTATTCGACGCCGGCTCGCTGCAGGGCCTTGGTCGGCCGTTCCCCCGACCGGGCGATCCGCTTCGGCCTGATGAAGCTGTAGTACTCGTTCTCGATCTGCAGGATGTTCGCGTTCAGCTGCTGGTATTCGCCATCGACCTTGACGCCGAACTGCTCATAGGGCGCATAGGGCGTGCCTATCGCCTTCGACAGGTCCCGCACGTAGTCCTCGAGGCTGTTCACCGACACGCTGACCGCATCCTGCGCCTTGTTGCGGTAACCGATGTCGCTCATGCGCAGCGAGGTCGCGTACGGCTCGTACAGGGTGTTCGCGTCAAGGGACTTCAGCGTGGTCTCGCGCCCGGCGAAAAAGCTCTTCGACACCGCCGGCGAGGTGCCGAACAGATACAGGATCAGCCAGCCGTAGCGGCGGTAATTGCGCAGCAACCCGAAATAATTGTCGGAAATGAAATCCTGCCGCGGCCGGCTCGACTGATTGACCGATTCCAGCGCCTCCCACAGGTGCAGCGGAAACGAATAATTGAAGTGCACGCCGGCAATCGCCTGCATGCTGCGTCCGTAGCGCAGCCCGAGGCCGTGCCGATACAGCGTCTTCATGCGGCCGACGTTCGATGAACCGAATTGAGCCAGCGGGATGCTGGCGTCGCCGTCGAAGGCACACGGCATGCTCGTCGCCCACAGCAGCTCCTCGTCCAGGTGGCGGTAGACGAACTGGTGGATGTCGCACAGGTACTGCAGCAGCTCCCAGCTCTGCTGGAAGGGCGGCGTGACCAGCTCGATCAGCGCCTCGGAGAAGTCGGTCGTGATGTGCGCGTTCGTCAGCGCCGAGCCCAGCGCCTGCGGATGCGGGCTGCCGGCGATCCGGCCGGCGGCGGTGACGCGCAGCGACTCGCGCTCGACGCCCTTGCGCCCGCCGCGCAGCACGCCGCGCTGGCCGGAATTGATCAGTCCCGCCAGGCGGCGCTCGAACTGTCTATCGATCGCGTTGCGCACGACGTCGTCCTATCCGGCGCGGCGCAGGTCGTCGGGACGGCTGGTCATGGCAATTCGGCTATGACGTCGATTTCGACGAGAAAGCCCGGGTCGATCAGGCGCTGCACCTGCAACCATGCGGTCGCGGGCAGGTGATCCTTCGAGTAGAACTCGAAGCGGACGTCGGCGGATTTCAGGAGCGCATCCATGTCCGTCGTGTAGATGGTTTCCTTGACCACGTGTTCGAAGTTGAGGCCGGCCGCCGCCAACGTGCGCTGGATATTGGCGTACACGGCACGCATCTGTCCGGGCATGTCGCCGGGGGCGACGAGCATGCCGTCCTTGTCCGCCGGGACAGACCCCGAGATGTACAGCGTCTGTCCCACGAGCACGGCCTGCGAGTAGCCGAAATCGCGCTCGTACGCGTTCAGGTTGAAGATCTGCCTGACCCGCGGTGCCGGCGGCTCCGGCGGCTTCTCGCAGCCGCACAGCAGGCCGGCAGCTACGAGGAGCGATCCGATGAGGCGCCGGCGTATCTTCATGCGTTCATTATCCAAGAGTATGCGCCGGCCCGCCAGCTACGCGCCTGGGACGCACGGCGCCGGTTGACGCGATCCGGCCCCGACGGCCCGGCATTTTCGCACCGTTAGGTCCATAATTTGCCGATCTTCATCCACATTGCCGGCCGTCCCGCCGAGGCCGCGAGGAGTCATGAGCATGCTGGTAGGAAATGAGCCGCGCCGGGTCGCGATCGTCGGCGGCGCGCGCATTCCCTTTGCGCGCGGCCACGGGGCTTACGCCGATCTTGGCAACCAGGAAATGCTGACGGCGGCGCTGAAATTCGTCGTTGAGCGCTACCAGCTGCAGGGGCAGACGCTGGGCGAGGTCGCCGCTGGCGCGGTCATGAAGCATTCCAGCCAGTGGAACCTGACGCGCGAATCGCTGCTCGACAGCGGCCTGGCTGCCGAGACGCCGGGCCTCGATCTGCAGCGCGCCTGCGGCACGAGCCTGGAGGCGGCGATCCTGGTGGGCAACAAGATCGCGCTCGGCCAGATCGATTCCGCAATCGCGGCCGGCGTCGACACCGTCAGCGATCCGCCGGTGGTATTCCCGGCGGGTTTCCAGAAACTGCTGCTGCGGAGCTACCGCGGCAAGAGCGCGATGGCGCGCATCGCGCCCTGGTTCGGGATCCGTCCGCGGCATTTCCGGCCGGTACTGCCCGGCACCGCGGAACCGCGCACGGGCCTGTCGATGGGACAGAGCACCGAGCTCATGGTCCGGCGCTGGGGCGTGTCGCGCATCGACCAGGACCAGCTGGCGCTGGAGAGCCATCGCAAGGCGGCCGCCGCGTACGCCAGCGGCTTCTACGGCGACCTGGTGCAGCCCTTTCACGGCCTGGCCCAGGACAACAACATCCGCGCCGACACGACGCTGGAGAAGCTCGGCAAGCTGCGGCCGGCTTTTGATTCCTCGGGCGACGGCACGCTGACGGCCGGCAATTCGACGCCGATGACGGACGGCGCGGCGGCGGTTCTGCTGTGCAGCGAGGAATGGGCCCGGCAGCGCAACCTCGCGGTGCTCGCGTATCTGCGCTACGCAAAGGTGGCCGCGGTCGATTACTTCGCCAGGAAGGAGGGCCTGCTGATGGCGCCGGCATACGCGGTGCCGCGAATGCTCGCCGAGGCGCGCCTGAGGCTGCAGGACTTCGACTACTACGAGATCCACGAGGCCTTTGCCGGACAGGTGCTGTGCACGCTGCCGCCTGGTCCGATGCGGCGTTCTGCCGCGACAAGCTGGGGCTCGCCGAGGCGCTCGGGACCATCGACCGCGCGAAGCTCAACGTCAAGGGCGGCAGCGTCGCGATCGGCCATCCCTTCGCGGCAACGGGCGCGCGCATCGTGGCGACGCTTGCCAAGACACTCGATGAAGGCAGGGCAAAGCGCGGCCTGATCTCGATCTGCACCGCCGGCGGCATGGGCGTCACCGCCATTCTTGAGCGCTGACCGCCGGAACAGGTATTCTTGACGCCATGATGCAACTACAAGATGCGAAGCTGCTGCGGCAATCCTGCTACATCAACGGCGAATGGGTGCCCGCGGACAACGCGACGAGCCTGCCGGTGACCAATCCCGCCACCGGGGCGCAGATCGGCGTGATCCCGAACATGGGCACCGCCGAGACGCGCCGCGCGATCGAGGCCGCCTCGCGCGCGCTGGCCGCCTGGGGGGCGCGCACGGCGAAGGAGCGCTCGAACCTGCTGCGCCGCTGGTTCGAGCTGATGATCGCGCATCAGCAGGACCTCGCCGTGCTGATGACCGCGGAACAGGGCAAGCCGCTCGCGGAATCCAAGGGCGAAATCGCCTACGCCGCGTCCTTCATCGAATGGTTCGCCGAGGAAGGCAAGCGCCTGTACGGCGACGTGATACCAGCGCACCAGAGCGACAAGCGCATCCTCGTGCTGCGCCAGCCGGTCGGCGTCGTCGCCGCGATCACGCCATGGAATTTTCCGTCGGCGATGATCACGCGCAAGGCCGGCCCTGCGCTCGCGGCCGGCTGCACGGTGGTGTGCAAGCCGGCCACGCAGACGCCCTATTCGGCGCTCGCGCTGGCGGAACTCGCCGAGCGCGCCGGAATCCCGCGCGGGCGTCTTCAATGTCGTCACCGGCTCGGCGACGCAGATCGGCGCCGAAATGACCTCGAACCCGCTGGTGCGCAAGCTGACGTTCACCGGCTCGACCGAAATCGGCAAGAAACTGATGGCGCAGTGCGCCGGCACCATGAAGAAGATCTCGATGGAGCTGGGCGGCAACGCGCCGTTCATCGTCTTCGACGATGCCGATCTGGACGCGGCGGTGCAGGGCGCCATTGCCAGCAAGTACCGCAACACCGGCCAGACCTGCGTGTGCGCGAACCGCCTGCTCGTGCAGGAGGGCGTCTACGATGCGTTCGCGCAAAAGCTGACCGAAGCGGTGGCGAAGCTGCGCGTCGGCGACGGCCTGGCCGGCGTGACCGAACAGGGGCCGCTGATCGACGCCAAGGCGCTGGCCAAGGTCGAGGAGCATATCGCGGACGCACTGGCGAAGGGCGCGAAAATCGCCCTTGGCGGCAAGCGGCACGCTCTCGGCCACACGTTCTTCGAGCCCACGATCCTGACGAACGTGACGCCCGACATGATGGTCGCGCGCGAAGAGACCTTCGGGCCGGTCGCGCCGCTGTTCAGGTTCAAGACCGAGGCGCAGGCGATCGCGATGGCCAACGACACCGAATTCGGCCTGGCGGCGTACGTCTATACGCGCGACCTCGCGCGCAGCTGGCGCGTCTCCGAAGCGATCGAATACGGCATCGTCGGCCTGAATACCGGAATCATCTCGACCGAGGTGGCGCCTTTCGGCGGCATCAAGGAATCCGGCAACGGGCGCGAGGGTTCCAAGTACGGCATCCTCGACTACACCGAGATCAAGTACGTGTGCGTGGGCGGCGTGAGCTGAGCGGCGGCGAGGTCCCGCATGCTCGGGCGCTTCCTCGAGATATCGCTGGCGACTCCTGACATCGCCGCGTCGCTGCAGTTCTACGCCAGCCTGGGTTTCTCCCAGGCCGGCGTCGGCGATGTCTGGCAACATCCCTACGCGGTCCTCAGCGATGGCCGGATCCACATCGGGCTGCACCAGGGTTCGGGCACCGCGCCGCAGATCACGTTCGTCAAGCCGCAGCTGCTGCAGCACATCGGGGAGTTCGAGCAACTGGGGATCGAATTCGAGACCCGTCGGCTCGGCGGCGACGTCTTCAACGAAATCCGCTGGCGCGATCCGTCAGGACACCTGATCCGGCTGGTCGAGGCGCGGACATTCTCGCCCCCGAGATTGGCCACGGCGGCGCAGTCCGCCTGCGGACACTTCATGGAGATCGCGCTTCCGTCGGCGGATCCGGACATCGCGAAGGCCTACTGGGAAAGGCTCGGATTCGTCGGCATGGACGAGCCCGGCGCGCCGCTGGCGCACGTGTGCTGCATGAGCGATACGATCAATATCGGCCTTTACAGCCGCCGGGACCTTGCCGCGCCGACGCTGGTATTCGACACCGACGACCTGCCGAAATGCGTCGCGCATCTCGCGCAGCTGGGAATCGAGGTCGTGCGCACGATGCCCGGCGCGGCGCTGTTCAGCGCGCCGGAGGGCACGCCGATCCTGATTCAATCGGGCGCCGGCGCCTGACCGGAGGGCTGCGAGCGGCCGTTCACCGCCAGCAGCTCGAGCTTCAGGTGCATCTCGTCCTCGACCTGCAGGCGCCCGAGCAGCACGCGCAGCGGCTCGATACCCAGCGCCGACTGCCGCAGCCGGAAATCCGCGCGCACGCGCACTGACCCGGGGTTCCGGTCGAACGTGAATGGCGCCGTCGCGAGGCGCGTGCGGCCGGCGACCGTGATCCTGAACGTCGCCGTCGCCGCATTGCCGGCGCCCTGCACGCTGACGCTCTCGACCAGGATCAGCGGAAAGCTGTCCGCGTCGAGCTGCGCCCCACTGAGCAGATTGCGGCGCGTGCCGGCACGCGCCTCATCGGCGACCTCGTCGGCAAAGTCGGCCCCCTCCTGCGCACGCGCCGCGGGCGGATCGATCGCGAAGTCGGCCGGCGCCAGTTGCAGATGGAACGAGGAATCCCGGAGCGCCTCGCCGGATCTGACCCAGCCAGATATGGCCGAGTCGACGATGACGTGGTTGTGGCCGAGCGCGGCGAGCGAGCCGCCGCGATACACGAGCACGCGCAGCTCCGAGCGCGTCGCATCGATGCGGTAGTCGACGGACCCGGCGGTCCTGGCGGGCGGCGGCGCGGATCCGGGCAGCACGGGCGCCAGCGGCGCGGGCGCCGGTACCGGCACGCCCGTGCAGGACGAGGTCAGAATCACCGCGGATGCCAGCGCGCACGCAGGCCATTTGCTTGGAGGCATTCGACGCCCGCCTGCTATAGTTCCGGTGCGCAGTTTGCACCGGGAGGGCGCCGATGCCAATCGATTCGCGCGGCGCGCCTGCTTCGCTGCCGGAGCGCGCACCGGCGTTCCTGACCCGGTGAACTTCAGCGCACCGGCAACTCGCGGGATTTCTGCACCGTACGCAGCGCGAAGCTCGAATGCACGCGTGCGACATTCGGCAGGCGGGTCAGGTGCTGGCTGTGCAGGCGTTCGAAATCGGCGGTATCGGCGAGCACGACCCGCAGCAGGTAATCGTACTCGCCGGACATCAGGTAGCACTCCATGACCTCGGGAACCTGGCGCACCGCTGCCTCGAACTGCAGCAGCAAGGCCTGCTCCTGTCGCTCGAGCGTGATGTTGACGAACACATTGACGGGACAGCCGGCCCTTAGCTGGTTGATCAGTGCGGTGTATCCCTCGATGAAGCCGCCGTCCTCGAGTGCGCGCACGCGGCGCAGGCACGCCGACTCGGACAGGCTGACGCTCTCGGCAAGCTGGCTGTTGCTGATGCGCCCCTGCAGCTGCAGGGCACGGATGATGGCGCGGTCATAACGGTCTAATTTCATAAAATGGCATTTTCTTGCGGGAAACGACCTGATTCCGCGCTATTCTGCCATTTTTTGTTGCTATTGGTAATTGTTTGCAAGTTTTCGATACGCGATCGTCATATCGTGTGCGGATAATTTTCCCCCAATAACCGACCTTCCGGGAGTTGACTCATGAAAATCGGCGTACCGAAAGAAATCAAGGTGCATGAATATCGTGTCGGCATGGTGCCGGCCGGCGTCAGGGAACTGGTCCAGGCCGGGCACAAGGTGCTCGTGCAGACCGGCGCCGGTGCCGGCATCGGCTGCGGCGACGATACCTATCGTGCAGCCGGTGCGACGATCGCCGCGGGCGCCGAGGAAATCTTCGCGGCCAGCGACATGATCGTGAAGGTCAAGGAGCCGCAGCTGGCCGAATGCCGCATGCTGCGCTCCGGGCAGGTGCTCTTTACGTACCTGCACCTGGCAGCGGACCGCGACCAGACCCTCGCACTGATGGCGTCCGGCGCCACGGCGATTGCGTACGAGACCGTCACCGCGACCGACGGTTCGCTGCCGCTGCTGACGCCGATGAGCGAAGTCGCCGGCCGCATGTCGGTGCAGGTCGGCGCGAGCTGCCTGCAAAAGGCGGCGGGTGGTTGTGGCGTGCTGCTCGGCGGCGTTCCCGGGGTTGCCCCGGCCAGAGTGATCGTGCTGGGCGGCGGCGTCTCGGGAACCCACGCCGCCGAAATGGCGGTCGGCCTGCGTGCCGACGTCACGGTCGTCGACCGCTCGGTCAGGCGCCTGCGCGAACTTTCCGCGCTGTTTGGCAACCAGCTGAAGACCGTCTATTCGACGGCGCATGCGATCGAGGAGCTGGTCCGCGACGCCGACCTCGTCATTGGCGCCGTGCTGATTGCCGGGGCCGCCGCGCCGAAGCTGCTGACCCGCGCCATGCTCAAGACCATGAAGAGCGGCGCGGTGCTGGTCGACATCGCGATCGACCAGGGCGGCTGCTTCGAGACCAGCCGGCCGACGACGCACGCCGAGCCGACCTACGTCGAGGAAGGCGTGATCCATTATTGCGTGACCAACATGCCGGGCGCCGTTCCGCGCACCTCGACCTTCGCGCTGACCAACGCAACGCTGCCCTACGTCAAGGCACTCGCCGACCTCGGCTGGCAAAAGGCGCTCGGCGCGGATGCGGGTCTCGCCCGCGGCCTGAACGTCCATGCGGGGCAGATCACGCATGCGGCCGTAGCCAAGTCGCTGGGCCTCGAGTACCGGGAAATGGCTGCGTGATCGCGGGCGCCAACGGGAAAGTCGCCGCCGCGATTCCCTGGCGCGTCGCACCTCCGCTCGTCAGTACGGCGCTGATCATGATCGGCGCCGGCGTGCTGGGATCCCTGCTGCCGCTGCGCTTCTCCGCGCTCGGGCTGTCGCCAGGCGTGATCGGCCTGATCGCGACCGCCGAGGCGCTCGGCTTCCTGACCGGGTGCCTGTACGCGCACAGGATCATCGCACCGGTCGGCCTGGAGCGCGCGTATGCAACCTTTGCGGGACTCAAGGCGGTCGGCATCCTGGGTCTTTATTTTGCCGTGGGACCGGTGCCGCTCGCGCTGCTGCGGTTCATGGTCGGCCTGAATGCCGCGGGGCTCGCCGTCGTCGTCGAGAGCTGGCTGAACGCGCTGGTGCCCAACGAGCAGCGCGGCCGCATACTGACGATCTACGTGCTCGTCTATGGGCTGTTCTTCGGCGCGGGACAGCTGCTGGGCCGCAACCTCGACGTGCGCAGCCCGGAGATGCTGTTCCTCGCCGGGATCGCGACGACGCTCGCGCTGGTGCCGATGGTCGCGATCGACGTGCGCGCACCGGTTCTGCCGCACCGGGTCAGGCTGGATATATTCAAGGCGCTGCGCACTTCGCCGGCCAGCGTGCTCGCCTGCCTGCTGAACGGGCTGATCCTGACGGCCTTCACGACCGTCGGCCCGCTGTTCGGCGAACGCATCGGCTTCGACCAGTACCATATCGTCGTGCTGATGGCCTGCGTGTCCCTCGGCGGGCTGTTCCTGCAATGGCCGATCGGCTATTTCTCCGACAAGATCGACCGGCTGTACGCGCTGATCGCGCTCGGTGCGGGCATTCTTGCGGTCGCGGCCGCGCTGGTGTCGGTGCGTCACAACACCCCGTTCCTGCTGCTCGCGCTGCTGTTCGGCGTTTTCGGCGGCCTGGCCGAAAGCCTGTATGCGGTCGGCGTCGCGCACGCCAACGACCGGGCGGCGTCCGCCGATTACGTCGCGCTGTCTTCGACGCTGCTGTTCATCTGGGCGCTCGGCGCGGCGATCGGGCCGACGACCGGCACCTTCGCGATCGAACTGGTCTCGCCGAGCGCGTTCTTCGTCTACGTGATGATATTGACGCTGTCGTTCACGCTGTTTGCGGCCTGGCGCCTGACGCAGCGCAAACGCGAGGCGGTCGTCGAGGAGCGCGAGCACTTCCTCGCCTATCCGCAGACTTCGCCGGAGATCTACGGCTGGCTGCCCTATCACACGGACACGCCGGGGAAACCCGCGCCTGCAGCCGCCAGCGCAGATGCAGCCCCTGGCGCAAAGCCCGGGACCGGGGAATAGCAAGGCGCCCATCGCGGCCTATACAATGCGCTGCGCACGTCGGCGGGAGGAACCGGGATGAAGTTTTATGACTGCCTGACGGCGCCGAACCCGCGGCGCGTGCGCATGTTCATCGCCGAGAAGGGCGTCACGCTCGACACCGTTCAGGTTGACCTCGCGAAGGGCGAGCACCTGGGCGAGGCTTTCCAGCGAATCAATCCCCGGCGCACCGTGCCCGTCCTCGAACTCGATGACGGAACCCGGCTGCTGGACTCGAATTCCATCAGCCTGTATCTGGACGAAGTCTTCCCGGAGCCGAACCTGACCGGCCGCGATGCCAGGGAGCGCGCCGTCATCACGATGTGGCAGAGCGAGATGGACGTCAACGGATTGATGGCGGTCGGCGAGTGCTTCCGCAACAGTTCCCGCGGATTGCGTGATAGAGCCCTGACCGGCGCCGTCGACTACGGGCAGATCCCGGAGCTCGCCGAACGGGGCCGTCGCCGGGTCCGCCAGTTCTTTGCCGACCTGGATCGCCGGCTCGCGCAGAGCCCGTACGTCGCCGGCGAACGCTTCACCGTCGCGGACATCACCGCCTACGTCGCGGTCGATTTCGCGCGCGCGATCCGGGAAGCGGTGCCCGACGATGCCGTCGACCTGAAGCGCTGGCGCGAGGCGGTGGCCGCCCGGCCCAGCGCACGCGCCTGACGGCTGACGGCTGACGCGGCACTGTGCGGCGTCGTACAATGGCGCCATAGCCCCACGGTGCTCACCAGAACGGAGATTGCCATGACACCATCCGCCAGTATCCGCGGTCTCGCCGCCGCCTTTGCCGCCGTACTTCTTGCCGGCACCGCGCTCGCCGCGGCGCCGCAGCTGAAGGCCCAGGCACCCGGGTATTACCGCATGATGGTCGGCGACATCGAGGTTACCGCGCTCAACGACGGTACATTCCCGATGGACGTCGACAAGCTCCTGCAGGGCATCAAGCCGGAACAGACCGACAAGGCGCTGGCGCGCGCATTCCTGAAATCCCCGGTCGAGGCTTCAGTCAACGGATTCCTGGTCAACACCGGATCTAAGCTCGTGCTGATCGACACCGGCGCCGGCACGTTCTTCGGCCCGACGCTCGGCAGGCTCGCAGCGAGCCTCGCAGCCTCGGGCTACAAGCCTGAACAGGTCGACGAGATCTACATCACGCACATGCACGGCGACCACATCGGCGGACTGATCGCTGACGGCAAGCGCGTCTTCACGAATGCGGTGGTGCGCGCCGCGCAGGCGGAAGGGGATTACTGGCTGAGCCAGGCGCATATGGACGCCGCCCCCGCCGACAAGAAGGACGGCTTCAAGAGCGCGATGAGCGCGATCAATCCTTACGTCACCGCCGGCAAGTTCAAGCCGTTCATCGGCGACATGGAACTCGTGCCCGGCATCCGCGCAATGGGCACCGCGGGACATACGCCCGGCCACACCGTCTACATCGTCGAGAGCAAGGGGGAGAAACTGCTGCTGTGGGGCGACCTGATGCACGTCGCCGCGGTGCAGTTTCCCGATCCGGCCGTGACGATCGGCTTCGATACCGACAGCGCAACGGCGAAGGCCCAGCGCATCAAGGTGTTCGCCGATGCCGCCACCCGCGGTTACCTGGTCGGCGGCGCGCACCTGTCGTTCCCCGGCCTCGGGCACCTGCGCAAGGCGGGGTCTGGGTACGAGTTCGTACCGGTGAATTACACGGCGCTGCATTGAGGAGCGGATCATGAACCGGCTCGCCGCGGAATTCCTGGGTACGTTCTGGCTCGTATTCGGCGGATGCGGCAGCGCCGTGCTCGCGGCCGCCTTTCCCGGCGTCGGTATCGGCCTGCTGGGCGTGGCGCTCGCGTTCGGGCTCACCGTGCTGACGATGGCGTACGCGGTCGGCCCGATTTCCGGCGGTCATTTCAATCCGGCCGTGACCGTGGGACTGGTGTCGGCGGGACGATTCAAGGCGGCGGATGCCGCCGGCTACGTTGTCGTCCAGGTGGCCGGCGCGATCGCAGCCGCCGGCGTCCTGTACTTCATAGCCAGCGGCAGGCCCGGCTTCGACCTCGTTGCCAGCGGGCTCGCAAGCAATGGCTATGGCGAGCACTCGCCGGGCCATTACCCGCTCGCTGCCGCGCTCGCGAGCGAGTTCGTCCTGACGTTCTTCTTCCTGATCGTCATCCTCGGCGCGACCGGCGCGCGTGCGGCCGCGGGATTTGCCCCGATTGCGATCGGCCTGGCGCTGACGGTGATCCATCTGGTCAGCATCCCCGTCACGAATACCTCGGTGAACCCCGCGCGCAGCACCGGGCCGGCGATCTTCGTCGGCGGCTGGGCGCTGGCGCAGCTGTGGCTGTTCTGGGTGGCGCCGATGGCCGGCGCCATCGCCGCAGGCCTAACCGGCCGCGTGCTGTTCAGCTCAAGGACAACCGGCTAGACCCGGGGCCGCTTCCTTCACGGACCTTCGGCCAGCCTGACCAGCGTGAACAGCGCGTGGTTCACCGGCGTGGCGACGCCGAGCTCCATGCCGCGCCGCGCGATGAACCCGTTCAGCGCCTCGATCTCGGTGCGCTTGCCGCGAATCAGGTCCTGTGCGGTGGATGACATCGCCTGCGTCATCTGCCCCGCAATTCTCATCGCATCCTGCATCGCACTGTGCGCATCCTCGAGACCTGGCAGCACCACGCGGGCCGCGTGCGCGACCGCGAGAACCTCGTCGACGATCGCCTGCATGACCCGGCGCGCGTCCGCGTTTTTGGCAATGCGGCCATACTTCGCGCGGCCCAGTGCGGAGATCGCATTCAGGGCGCAGTTTGCCGTGAGCTTAACCCACAATTCCCCGTCAATGTTCGCGGAAATCCGGCAACCAACCCCAGCGCGCGCGAACAGCGCCGCCAGCATCCGGGTCTGCTCCGCTTCCGGACCGATGACCAGGTCGCCGCGACCCACGTGCTTGACGCAACCGGGCTCCGGCACGGACGCGGCCACATAGACGACCGCCGGCCAGGCGCTGATATTCGCCGCGGCCCGGATCCGTTCTACGTTGTCGACACCATTCTGCAGACTCAGGACCAGCGCACCGGGTTCGAGAAAGGGCGCGAGTTCGCGCGCGGTTGCCGTGGTGTCGGTCGCCTTCACGCAGAACAGAACGATGTCCGCGCCGCGCACGGCGCTGAGCTGCGTCGATGCCTCGACGCGGACGGTTTCGCGGAACGACAGCGTATCGAGCAGCAGACCCCTGGCCGTCAGCGCTTCGACCAGCGCGCCGCGCCCGATCATGACGACGGGCGCGCCCGCGCGCGCCAGCATGCCGCCGAAGTAGCCGCCGACAGCACCCGCGCCGACGACCGCGATGCGCGGCCAACCCTGTTGATCGATGTCCACTGCCGCCTGTCTTGCGCATGCGCCGCATGCAGCCACAATCCGTTACAGTAACGCTCCGGGTCCCTCACCGCGGAGCGCGCTCACGTGGCCATTCGAATCGTCCGTCTCGGCACCGACCGCCACAGCGATGAAGGCCTTCGCGTCGGTACCGTGAGGCGTCCCCCGCGCGGCGTTCCGAAGAGCGAGTATGCATCAAGAAACTTCTACGATGTCTGGCTGCCGCTGCTCTCGCCCAGCGCGGCGGCGGTAAAGCGGGCGCTGGCGGCGGTCTCGGACCGGGACTGGGCCCGGTTTGTCGCCGGGTACCGCCGCGAAATGACTGCGCCGGATGCGAGGTCGGCGCTCGATCTGCTCGCGGCCTTGTCGCACTGCACCGCGTTGTCGGTCGGATGCTATTGCGCGGATGAGTCCCGCTGCCACCGATCGGTGCTGCGTGAGCTGCTGCTCGAGCGCGGCGCCCGGCTGGAGGGGTGACCATGGATCCGAACCGGCGACGCCAGGGGGGGCGCAGCAGGCGCGTCGGCGAGACCCACGTCCCCCAGCTGCCCTGGCAGCAGGTCACCAATCCCTACCCGCCCATGGAGGTACTGTCCGCGGATCAGATCGAGGCCATCCACCTGACCTCGCTGCGGATCATCGAGAACCTGGGCATGGAGGTGATGTCGCCGCGCGCACTCGCCATCCTCAAGGCGGCCGGCGCCGAGGTCGACGCGGCGACGCGGACCGTGCGCCTCGACCGCGGCCTCGTCGAGCAGGCGCTGAAGACGGCGCCCGCAGCATTCGAACTCACGCCGCGCGGCGCCGGCCGGCGCATCACGATGGGTGCGAATCACATCAACTTCGGGCTGGTGGCGGGCCCGCCCAACGTGCACGACAGGGAACGCGGCCGGCGCCCCGGGAACTTCCGTGATTACTGCGATTTCATCCGCCTTGCGCAGTACTTCAACGCCATACACCTGATCGGCAACCAGGTATGCGCGCCGATCGACCTGCCGTCGAACTCCCGGCATCTGGACACCTATCGCGCCAATCTGCGCTATTCCGACCGGGTATTTCACTGCACCGCGATTGGTGCCGGGCGCGCGCTCGACGGCATCCGGATGATGGCGATCGCCCGCGGCGTCGATCTCGCGCAGATGGCCGCGAGCCCGGGAGTCATCACGATCATCTCGGTGAACAGCCCGCGCCGCTTTGACGAAGCAATGTGCGACGGCCTGATAGCGATGGCGGAACATGGTCAGGCCGTGGTCGTGACCCCATTCACGCTGATGGGTGCGATGGCGCCGGTCACGCTCGCCGCGGCGCTCGCGCAGCAGAATGCGGAGGCGCTGTTCGGGCTGGTACTCGCGCAGGCGGCGCGGCCCGGCGCCCCGGTCATGTACGGGGCGTTCACGTCGAACGTCGACATGCGCTCAGGCGCGCCGGCGTTCGGCACGCCCGAGAACGCCAAGGCCAACATCGCGAGCGGACAGCTGGCCCGCCGCTACGGACTGCCCTATCGCACCTCGAATGCCAGCGCCTCGAACGCGGCCGACGCCCAGGGCGCCTATGAGACCGAGATGTCGCTGTGGGGCGCGATCCTCGGGCACGGCAATCTCGTGTATCACGCGGCCGGCTGGCAGGAAGGAGGGCTTACCGCCTCATTCGAGAAGCTCGTGCTGGACGTCGAGATGCTGCAGATGATGATCGAGTTCCTCAAGCCGATCGAGGTCAACGAGCAGGAGCTGGGATTCGACGCGATCAGCGGCGTACCTAGCGGCGGCCACTTCTTCGGCGAGCCGCACACGATGGCGCGCTACGAACACGCGTTCTACCGGCCGCTCGTCTCGAACTGGCAGAACTACGAGAACTGGCAGATCGGCGGCGGCAAGGACGCGGCGCAGCGCGCCACGGACGTCTGGAAGCAGGCGCTCGGCGACTATCAGGAGCCGGCAATGGATCCGGCGATCCGCGAGGCGCTCGACGCATACGTCGAGCAGCGCCGCGCCGAAATCGGCAGCGGCGAACCCTGAACGCGCGCACGACGGCTAACGCGGAATGCGCTTCAGGACCGCGGAATTGCGCTCATCGCCGGCGATGCCGCGATAAAACTCCCGCAGTTCGCCGGCCCGGCCGGCAGGCAGGCTGAGGCCCCTTATTTCGAAGGTGCGCGTGTAGCGCAGCACGCGGCCGACGGACTCGGTCCTGCTGTCATAGGTCCCGAAGTCATACTGCAGATGGACCGGCGGCGGCAATTCGTCGATCGCATATCCCGCCGGCAAGGCGATCTCGAACACGTCTGAATCGCGCATCGGTGCGTCGAACTCCACCGGATAGCGCCGCGGCTCCTTCGTCTCCAGCAACGCGCTCGACTTGGTGCCGAGCAGGCGCGGCCGCACCAGCAGCAGGTCGCCCGCCACCTTCGCGTAGCCGTCGACTTCAAGCTCGTAATGCCATTCGAACGGCTGGTCCGCCGCGTGCAGGTTGGAGACGCTGGCCTTCAGGATCTGGAAATTCGTGAACGAGGCAGCGGCCAGCGACTCGACCGGGCGGATCTGGTCGGTGTCGAGCTTCGCCGAACGCAGTGCATAGCGCTGCTCGGCCGCACGGTCGCCGATCCAGACTTCGCGAACGTCCCCGCGCAGGGTTCCCTTGTCGTCCAGCGTCATCTTCGCGGTGCGGTCCACCGAGTTCGCGTTCGGCGCCAGCTGCGGAAGTTCCACCAGTTGTCCGCCGTCATGCGTGACGAGGAGGCCGTAGTTGGCCTGCAGCGCTCCCCGGAGGCGCCCGAGCGGCGTCAGCGGATCGGTTGGATCGAAGAACAGGAGCCTGCCCAGGCCCGGATCCGTAAGCTGCGCGCGCAACTTCGCGTCATCGACGCCGGCCGGCAGCACGACGGCGAGAATCGCGTGATTGAAGTCCAGGTTGGGCGGCGTCGCAGCCGTGACCGAGCCGCGCTCGGTGTTGATGATGACGTAGTAGGACTCGACGCCTATTTCCCCGAGCATCGCGGCGAGCAGCGTGGCCTTGTCCTTGCAGTCTCCATAGCGATGCTCGAATATCTCGGCGGCCGGATGCGGCTGGTGGCCGCCTATCCCGAGTTCAATGGCCACGTAGCGGATATCGTCCTGCACGAAGGTCGCGAGCGCCTGTATTTTCCCGAGCATTGACGGCACCGATGCGGTCAATTCCGCGACTTTCTGCCTGATCTGCGGCGATGCTTCACGTCGCCCGCGTGCCAGGTCCGCATACCACGCGCCGAGGTCGTTCCAGCTGCGCAACATGGCATCGCTGCCGCTCGGCGGCAAAAGCGATACCACCATCCTGCCGGCGATGCCGCGCCACGGCGGCATGGCCCGCTCCGGCCGCAGCGCGGCAATGTCCTCGACCGACCATAGCCACTGCCCGGCTCCGAGTGCGACAGGCGGCTCTTCCCCGTGGTTGAGCCACGTGACCGAGTAGGTCCAGCCGAGAGGCAGCTGCAGCCGGTAGCGTGCCTGGCGCACGGGCACCGTGTCCTGGAACTCCCATTCGTCGGCCTTGACGTAGGGTCTCTGGTCCTGCTCCGATTCGTATCCCACGATGCTGCCCGGCGTGGCGGCTGGTATCCGCAGCAGCCTGGAGCGGATATCGCTGACCAGTTCGCCGTTCTCGACGCCGACCAGGCTGCTGTCGATGGCTTCCTTGTCCCTGACGTCGTAATCCCTGCCCGCTGGCGGGATGCACCAGGCGCGCAACGCCGTGATGCGCGTCTGCGCATCGAAGTCGACCCTGACCAGGCCCCTCGCCGCACCGTCAGGCCGCAGGATCCGGTAGGCCGCACGCTCGAGCCGCGTGATCCTGCCGTTCGGCTGCACCGTCAGGACCACCTCCGAATACATCTGCACCGCGTCGGTGTTCTCGTCATGTGCCGGTACCGGCGCGCCGACCTGCGCATGCAGCCACGGCGGTGCATCGCCGGCGAGCGCGGGACTGCCGGCGAACGCGGCGGCGGTCCAGACGGCACCGCAGGTCCACGCCAGGCGCGGCAGGCGCCGCATGCTATTTGCGCGCCGGCACGGCACCGGTCGCGATCACCAGCTGCTCTTCATCGCCGGTCCTCACGGTCTGGAAAAAACCCCGCACCGAGTCGTAGTACTGCAGGTACACCAGCAGCAGGTTCATCCGCAGACTGCGCCTCGTCTGCAGCATCCCGCCGGCGTCTTCGGTGGCCAGGCGGTACGAGATGTTCTTCAGATCCGTATCGTGCGTCGCCGGCGTGCCGGACAGCCGCCAGCCCGCCGGCAGCTCGATGCGAACGTCATCCTCGGTCTCGTACGGGAACGAAAAATAAAGCGGGTGCACGCGGGTCGCATGTTCGAACATATGCCGATAGCCGGCGCCGAACAGCGCAGCCGGCATCAGCGCGCGCTGTCCGGACACGGCCGCCCAGCCGGGGATCGAGATGTCGAATTCGGCGACCAGCGCCGGGTCCGAACCGAGCCAGTCCGGTGCATTGATGAGCGTCAGTTCGCCCGTGCCGGCCAGATCCGCCTGCAGCTGCTCCTCGAGGTACTGCCTGCGGCTCGTATCGTCCTCGTCGCGCTCCGCGAGCCGATGCGACAGGGCTTCGAGCCCCAGGTAGGTAACGGTCACCCGGCCAGCCAGCGCGCCGGACGGGCTGAGCCGCAGCTCCGCCTTGCGCACCAGACGCGCCTCCGATGCCAGCGGCCGAGGGGTCGCGACCCAGGCGCCCCCGTTCCTGGCGAGGCGCAGCCCGCGCACGCCGGTTTCAGGCCACGGCAGCACCCCGAATGGCGCGAACGGCGTGCCGGGGTCAAGGTAGGACTCCTTGCCGCCGCTGGTGACCAGCACCACGGTGGTATTGAGTTGCCCGGGGTTCAGCATCTTCTCGGCGAAAAAGTACCGGTCGCGGGTCGATATCAGGACCGTGTCGGCCTGGATCCCCGCCGCGCGCGCCAGGCCCGCGAACAGGCTGTTGATCTGCTCGGCGGTGCCGTAGCCGAGGCGCCAGACATCGGCGACGTCGGCGATGTCGCGCTGGTGCTCGCGATCCGCTTCCTGTTCCGACTTGCGGCGCTCGAACGACAGATTGCGGACCTGCTGGACGCGCGCATAGATCTTGCGCAGCTTCTGCTCGGCCGAATCGCCGCCCGAGACGATCTGCGCGAGCGCGCGCTGCATGGCGCGGGGTTCATCGACGAACCGCTCGTAGTCCCGAAAAGCCGCAAGGTCGAATTTCTTCCAGAACCTGTCCGGATCCTTCTCCTCGTTGCCGCCGCTGATGTAGACGAAATCCACGCGGAATTTCAGTTCGTCTTCCGGCGGTGCGTACTCCTCGGTCACGAACGCCGGAACATCGTGCACTTCCATGCTGATCGTCCCGTGGTTCTCGATGGGCGCCGCCGTTCCGGGCGGCAGCCCCTGGGGCCAGCTGTAGCGCAAACCGAAGCCGCGGTACGGCCTGAAGGAGAATTTCGCGTCGCGCGTGAACAGCTTCTCGCTCAGGATCCAGTGCGAGTCATAGACGTAGCCGAACGGCAGTTCGCGCTCATAGCGGTATTCGATGATGCTGCCGGCCTGCACGTCGGGCATCGTGAACGCCTTGGCCAGCAGCCGGACGCCCCTGGCTTCGAGGACCGGCTCCTCGTAGATGGTTCCATTGAAGGGGATGATGCTGCCGTCCGGGCGAACCGTCCGCGCATCGATGTTGCGGATCGCTTCGCGGCGCTTGTCGAAGAGTATCTTGACGTTCGCATACCCGCGGCCGTCCTCGGTCAGCACCTTGATACGCTCGTAGCGGCGCTCCATGGGCCTGCCGTCGTCGCGGTCCACCTGGCGATACAGATAGATGGCGCTGGCCTTCGGGGCCATGGCCTCGCCGGTCATCGCGAGGTCCTCGGGAGCGATCGGCAGCCAGTCCGTTGCCAGCGCCGGTACCGTCATGGCCCAGAGCGCGAGAAAAGTCAGCATGCGCAGAACGGTATTATTCTTATCCGGCGACATCCGACGCGGCTTCTCCATGGCCAGGGGCCGCGTTCACCGTACCACGCCCGGGCCGGCGCCGACCAGCGCTGCAAAGCGCTCCAGGTCGACGTTGCCGCCGCTGATGACGACGCCGACCCGCTGGCCGGCCAGCCTCTTGCCGGCGCCGCGCACGGCCGCGAATCCGAGGCAGCCCGTCGGCTCGACGATCATCTTCATGCGCGCCGCGAAGAAACGCATGCAGTCAACGAGCTCGGCATCCGATACCGTCAGCACGTCGCTCACATCGCGGCGGATGATCTCGAACGTGAGTCGCCCCAGCGATTGCGTCTGCGCGCCGTCGGCGATCGTTTCCGGCACGCCGATGCGCACGATCGCGCCGGAGCGAAAGGACTGCTGCCCGTCGTTGCCGGCTTCCGGTTCGACGCCGTAGACCCGGCAGTCCGGTGCCAGCGCCTTCGCGGCCAGCGCCGACCCGCCGAGCAGCCCGCCGCCGCCGAGACAGACGTACAGGCTGTCCAGGGGCCCGGCCTCGTTGAACAGCTCCATCGCCGCCGTGCCCTGCCCGGCAATCACGTCGGCATGGTCGTAGGGCGGTATGAGGCTGAGACCCTGCTCCGCCGCCAGCCGGCGCGCGATGTCCTCGCGGTTCTCGCGGTAGCGGTCGTAGGTGACGATGCGTCCGCCGTAGTCCCGCGTCGCCTCGATCTTCGCGAACGGCGCATCCTGCGGCATCACGATCGTCGCCGGCACGTCGAGCAGGCGCGCGGACAGTGCGATCGCCTGTGCATGGTTGCCGGACGAAAACGCGATGACTCCGCGTGCGCGCGCCGCCGCATCGAGGCACGAAAGCGCGTTGAAGGCACCACGGAACTTGAACGCGCCCATGCGCTGGAAGTTCTCGCACTTGAAGAACACCTGGGCATCGAGGGCCGCATCGACGTTGCGCGAAGTCATGACCGGAGTGCGGTGGGCGTGGCCCTCGAGCCGGCGGGCCGCTGCCGCAACGTCTGCAAACGTTGGCGCGTTCAGTGTGTCTGCTCCATCGCCGGCCGCTCAGCCCAGCGGCGCAACGCCGAACAGCCGCTGGTGTGCCCAGGAAAGAAAAACCGCGTAGAGCGCAATCCCGAAAATCACCACCGCGGCGTCGTTCCACGGGTGCGCCGGCAGCGTGCGCGGGCTCCGCGGGGCCCGGCTCTTCAGCGCGATCCGGTCCGCGACCGCCCAGGCCAGGAAGCTGCCGAACAGCAGGACATCGGCGAGCATGCCATTCGCGAGCAGGTGCGCCAGGCACCAGAACTTCACGCCCGCCAGCAGCGGCTGCCGGGTCGCGGCGCGGATGCGGCCCGGCAGAACCGACGCCAGCAGCAGCGGGAACACCGGCAGCATGACGACGACGGCGACATAGCGCAGCCAGCTGGCCGGCGTGTAGATCACGACCGGCGCGAGGCGTGCCAGCGCGAAGCCCTTGCAGATCAGGACCAGGCCGAGCAGCGAGAAAATGCTGTAAAGCCCTTTCCATGGGCCGTCGCCGATCCGCGCACGCACGGAATCGCGAATTCCCGGCGCAACGATCGCCGTCGAGTGCACGCCGAGAAACACGATCAGGCCGGTGATCAGCAGCTGCATGGGCGCCGGGCTCTATTTTTTCCGGTGCGCCGCCCGCCGCGGCTTCGCCCGGACGGCAGCACGCCGGCTGCTCGCCTTGGGCCTGGCCTTTGCCTTCACCTTCGCCTTCGCCTTCGCCTTCGCCTTCGCTTTGGGCTTCGATTTCACTTTGGGCTTCGCCCTGGCTTTCACGCGCGTTGCCGCGGCCGCGCGCTTTGCCCTGGGCGCGGAGCCGGTTCCGGCCTGCGGCGCACGCCCCGCGGTCGCGGCTTGCCGCACATTCGCAGCTGCACCCGAGGTCACGCCACGCAACTGGTCGAGTATCGCGGGATTCTCGAGTGTCGATACGTCCTGAGTGATCTCCTCGCCGCGGGCGATCGAGCGCAGCAGGCGGCGCATGATCTTGCCCGAGCGGGTCTTCGGCAGCAGGTCGACGATGCGGATCTCGTCCGGCTTGGCGATCGGGCTCAACTCATCGCTGACCCAGCTGCGCAGTTCGGCGATCAAATCGTCCGCCGGCTCGCCGGTCATGCGCTGGCCTTTCAGCACCACGTAGGCGAACACCGACTCGCCCTTGATATCATGCTGGCGACCGACGACCGCGGCTTCGGCAACGCGCGGATGCGCGACCAGCGCCGACTCGATTTCCATCGTGCCCAGGCGATGCCCGGCGACGTTGAGCACGTCGTCGATGCGGCCCATGATCCAGTAATAGCCGTCGGCATCGCGATTCGCGGAATCGCCGGCGACGTAGTAGCGATTCTCGAACCGGCTCCAGTAGGTCCTCAGGTAGCGCGCGTTATCGCCCCAGATCGTGCGCAGCATCGACGGCCACGGACGCTTGATGACCAGGTAACCGCCGGCGCCGGCCTTTTTGACCGCATTGCCGCGATCATCGACGATGTCGACGAAGATTCCCGGCAGCGGTTGCGTGCAGGAGCCGGGCTTGGTCGGCGTGACCCCCGGCACCGGGCTGATCATGATCGCGCCGGTCTCGGTCTGCCACCAGGTGTCGACGATGGGGCAGCGCCCGCGGCCGATGACACGGTGATACCACATCCAGGCTTCCGGGTTGATCGGCTCGCCGACGCTGCCCAGCAGCCGCAGCGACGACAGGTCGTAGCTGCGCGGCAGCTCGTCGCCGAGTTTCATCAGCGCGCGAATGGCGGTCGGCGCCGTGTACAGGATGCTGACCCGGTGTGCCTGACAGATCTGCCAGAAGCGGCCCCCGTCCGGATACGTCGGCGCACCCTCGTACATCACGATCGTGACGCCGGCAGCCAGCGGGCCGTAGGCAACGTAGGTATGACCCGTGACCCAGCCGACGTCAGCCGTGCACCAGAATATGTCGGCGTCGGTCAGGTCGAACACCCAGCGGCTCGTCAGTTTCGCGTTCAGCAGGTAGCCGGCGCTCGAATGCTGGATGCCCTTCGGGGTGCCGGTCGAGCCGGACGTGTACAGCAGGAACAGCGGATGTTCGGCAGCGACCCACTCGGGTTCGCAGGCCGGGCTCTGGTGGTCCACGACGTCATGCCACCAGAGATCGCGCCCGCTCTGCATTTCGCAGTGGCCGCCCAGACGCGCGTACACGATCACGCTCTCGACCGTCCTGCAGCCTTCGGCGAGCGCCTTGTCGACGGCGCCTTTCAGGTCGAGGCGGTGCCCGGCGCGCCAGCCGCCGTCGGCGGTTATCACCATTTTCGCTTCCGCATCCTCGATGCGGTCCCGGACCGCATGCGCGGAGAATCCGCCGAATACCACCGAATGCACGGCGCCGATGCGCGCGCAGGCCTGCATCGCGATCACCGCTTCCGGAACCAGCGGCATGTAGATGACGACCCGGTCGCCGCTGCGGATGCCCTGCGCCTTCAGTGCGTTGGCGAGGCGGCAGACCTGCGCGTGCAGCTCCCGATAGGAGAGCCTGCGCACATCGCCCGGCTCGCTCTCGAATATGATCGCGGTCCGGTCGCCGCGCTCGGCCAGATGCACGTCAATGCAGTTGTAACTGACGTTCAGCTCTCCGTCCGTGAACCAGCGGTAGTTGGGAGCCTGGCTGTCGTCCAGCGGAATGCTGAACGGCTTCTGCCAGGCGATCTCGGCGACGGCCAGGTCGGCCCAGAAGCCGACATAGTCCTCCGCGGCCTTCGCATGCATCGCTGCAAGCTGGGCGCTGCCGACCCTCGCGCGCGCGGCGAATTCCGCGGTTGGCTCGAAGACGCGTTTCTCGTGCAGTACGGACTCGATGTCTTTCATTTTTCCCCCAGGGGGCCATTCTATGTGAACTTTTCGGCCTTGCCACCGTTACCGGCAATGCGCCGCACCTGCTGGCGCAGGATGCTGCCGAATCCCTGGGCGTCGAAGAACCGGTCCAGCGCCGCACTGTCCGGCGCCCTGGGCCGCAGATCCTCGAGCGTCGCGCTGAGCGGCACGTCGCAGACGATGCCGGTGAGCCGCCGGGCCAGATACGCCACCTCCTTGTGGGCGGCGAGACTGGCCGCAATGCGCGCGGCGCCGCGCATCTTGAGGCGCGGAATGTCGGCGATGTTCGCGTACAGCTCATCCAGGGACGGATAGACCGCGCACAGCTCGGCCGCGGTCTTCTTGCCGACCCCGGGCACGCCCGGGATGTTGTCGACGCTGTCGCCGGTCAGCGCCAGGAAGTCGGCGACCCTCTCCGGGGCGGCGCCAAAGCGCGTGCCGATGTCGTGGTAGCGGTAGCTGACCTTGCCGCTGTAGTCCCAGAAGACGTCGCCGTCGCGGACCAGCTGCGAGAGGTCCTTGTCGCGCGTCACCAGCACATTGCGCAGGCCCGCGGCCCGAGCGCGCACCGCCATCGTGCCGATGATGTCGTCGGCCTCGTACTCGGCACTGGCGAATTCCGCCAGCCCGAGGTGCCGGCAGAACTCGCGGCAAAGGCCGAACTGGCGCACCAGGTCGGCCGGCGCCGCCTCACGATTCGCCTTGTACGCCGGGTAGATCTGGCTGCGCAGCGAAGTTTCGCTGCCGAGGCTGTGATCGAACGCGACGCAGATGCGTTCGGGACGCACTTCCTCGACCAGGTCCGACAGGAAGCGCGCGAATCCGTACAGCGCGTGCGTGGAATTGCCGTCGGCGTCCGCCATATCCGGCGGCATCGAGTAATACGCGCGAAATACGAAATAACTGGCGTCGATGTGATAGACGACACCGCTGTTCGCGCGGCCGTTCACATCGGCCAGCGCTGGATCCGCTCGTGCAGCGGACTCGACCGGGGGAAATGCGCTATCAGGTACTCCATCTGGTCGGCGAGCACCCGCCGGCCCTTGAGGTAGATGTATTCGGCGTAGGTCGGCGTGAACGGCACGGCGAGCAGCTGCATGCCGGCCTGTTCCGGGGTACGCGACGCCTTGGCGTTGTTGCAGCGGCGGCAGGCGGTCACGACGTTGCTCCAGGTGTCGTGCCCGCCGCGGCTGAAGGGGGTGACGTGGTCGCGCGACAGCAGGCTGTAGACGAAGCGTGCGCCGCAGTACAGGCACAGGTACGCGTCGCGGCGAAACAGCGTCTGGTTGTTGAGCGGCGGAACGTACGCCGAATTGCGCAGGTTGCCCGGGTTGCCGGTATGGCCCACGGTCGCGATGATCGAGTTGACGTCGACGATCGTGCGCCGGCCGGTGCTGGCCGACGTGCCGCCATACAGCCGGTACAGCAGGGTGCCGCAGGTATAGGCAACCTGATCGGTGTGATACAGGCGCGCAGCCTCGCGATAATCGACCCACTCCAGCGGCATGCCGGAGACGTCGGTGCGCAGGATCTGCTGGGACAAAGGATATGCCCGTCCCGCGACGGCCCCGTCGCTACGCCACTCGAGAATCTCCGCCTGGTCGGCTATCGCGTGACTCATGAATTGGTTACGATACGTCAGATAGTACAGAATCTATGCCATCATTCAGCGTTTACGGAGACTCCTCGCATGCCCGTCGTCGTCGGTGTGGTTACTGAAACCACCGCCAATGAAACCCGCGTCGCCATCGTCCCAGAAATTGCCGTAAAACTAAAGGCGGCAGGCGCTGCGGTCCTCATTCAGCGCGGTGCCGGCGTTGCGGCGCAATTTCCGGACCGGTTGTACACCGACGCCGAATTCTCCGATGCGGCGACCATTCTCGCACGCGCGGACGTGTTGTTGAAAGTGCAGCCGCCCACCCTGGGCGAAGTTGCCGCACTGAAGAGCGGCGCGGTCGTCATCGGCTACATGCAGGCCTACGCCCGTCCGGACCTGGTCCGCGCGCTCAGGGAGCGGCGCATTACCAGCCTCGCGATGGAGCTGGTACCGCGCATCTCGCGCGCCCAGTCGATGGATGCGCTGTCCTCGCAGGCGGCGGCTTCGGGCTACAAGGCGGTGCTGATCGCGGCCAACACCCTGGACAAGTTCCTGCCGATGCTGACCACCGCGGCCGGAACGATCCGGCCCGCCGCGGTGCTGGTCATCGGCGCCGGCGTCGCGGGACTGCAGGCCATCGCCACCGCGAAGCGCCTCGGCGCGATGGTCGAGGCCTATGACGTGCGCAGCGCCACCCGCGACCAGGTCAAGTCCCTGGGCGCGAAGTTCGTCGAAACCGGCGTCTCGGCCGAGGGCACCGGCGGCTACGCCCGCGAGCTGACCGACGAGGAGAAGGCCAAGCAGCAGGAAGTGCTCGATGCGCGCATCGCGGCGAGCGATGCGGTGATATGTACGGCGGCGGTACCGGGCCGGGCAGCGCCGCGCATCGTCAGCCAGGCCGCCGTCGAGCGCATGAAGCCGGGTTCCGTGATCGTCGACATGGCCGCCGAGCAGGGCGGCAACTGCGCGCTGACGAAGGCAGGCGAGATCGTGCAGCACGGCAGCATCAAGATCGTCGGACCGGTGAACCTGCCCTCGACCCTGCCGTATCACGCCAGCGAGATGTACTCGCGCAACCTGTTCAACCTGCTGAAGCCGGCGCTGGTCAAGGGCGAGCTGGCCATCGACTGGAACGACGAGGTGTTTGCCGGCGCGGTGCTGACTCACGATGGCCAGATCAAGACACGAAGCGACACGCAAAGCGGTGGAGGGTTAATCGACATGATCGACGGCGTCATTGCGCTTTATATATTCATGCTGGCCGCATTCACCGGCTATGAGGTGATCTCGCGGGTGCCGGTCATCCTGCACACCCCGCTGATGTCCGGGTCGAACTTCGTCCACGGCATCGTGCTCGTCGGGGCGATGGTGGTGCTTGGCACGGCGGACGGCACGCCGATGCGCATCCTCGGCTTCCTCGGCGTGCTGCTGGCGGCCGGCAACGCGGTGGGCGGCTATGTCGTGACGGAGCGCATGCTGCAGATGTTCGTCGATGCCGGCAGGAAGAAGAAGGGCAACGCCAAATGAACCTCCGATACGGTCATTGGACCTGCAGCTACCTGGCGGCCGCATTCCTGTTCATCGTCGGCCTGAAGCGCATGAGCTCGCCGGTCACGGCCGCAGCGGCATGCGCTGGGCCGGCGTCGGCATGCTGCTCGCGACCGTCGTCACGCTCGCCTTCATGGGCGGCGTCGATCACATCAATCTGGTGCTGGTGGTCGTCGCGATCGCCGTGGGCAGCGTGCTTGCCGCGGTCAGCGGCAAGCGCGTCGCGATGACCGACATGCCGCAGATGATCGCGCTGTACAACGGCATGGGCGGCGGCGCGGCGGCGGCGATCGCGGCCCTCGAGCTGTTCGGCGGCGCCGAGGGCAACATGACCCACGCAGGCGTAGCCGCGATCGGCGGCTTCATCGGCTCGGTCTCCTTCAGCGGCAGCCTGATCGCGTTCGCGAAGCTGCAGGGCCTGATCAAGAAGACCCTGCGCTTCGGCGGCCAGAAGCTCGTCAATGCGGCGATCCTGCTGGCGACGGTCGGCGCCGGCATCGCGGTCGTCTCCGGCCTGCATGCCGATGCCCTGACCGTGTCGCTGTTCTTCGGCTTCGCGCTGCTGCTCGGCATCGCGATGACGCTGCCCATCGGCGGCGCCGACATGCCGGTCGTCATCTCGCTGTACAATGCGCTGACCGGTCTCGCGGTCGGTTTCGAGGGCTTCGTGCTCGACAACGCGGCGATGATCATCGCCGGCACCGTGGTCGGCGCGGCTGGCACGCTGCTGACGCAGCTGATGGCGAAGGCGATGAACCGTTCGCTCGGCAACGTGCTGTTCTCGAATTTCGGCGAAAGCTCCGGCGCCGCCGCGGGCAGCATCGTCGGCACGCAGAAGGCGATCGAGGCATCGGACGCCGGCGTCATGCTCGCGTTCTCGCAGAAGGTCATCGTCGTGCCGGGCTACGGCATGGCGGTTGCGCAGGCGCAGCACAAGGTCTGGGAACTGTGCCAGCTGCTGCTGGAAAATGGCGTCAAGGTCCGCTTTGCGATCCACCCGGTCGCGGGGCGCATGCCGGGCCACATGAACGTCCTGCTCGCCGAGGCCGGCGTGCCTTACGAGCTGATTTCGGATCTCGACGAAATCAATGCGGAATTCGAGACGGCCGATGTGGCCCTGATCATCGGCGCCAACGACGTCGTCAACCCCGATGCCCGCACCAACAGGGGCAGCCCGATCTACGGCATGCCCATCCTGAGCGCGGACAAGGCCAGGAACGTGATCGTGATCAAGCGCGGCCAGGGCCAGGGATTCTCCGGCATCGACAACGCCCTGTTCGTGCTCGACCAGACCCGCATGCTGTACGGCGACGCGCAGTCGGCCGCGGGTCACCTGATCCAGGCGGTCAAGGCCGCAGCCTGAGCTCGAAGCGATCCTTCAATTCCCATGCGGCGGGGGTCCCCGCCGCATAGTCGCCCAGCCGGAACATCTCGCCGATCACCGTGCGGCCGCGAAGTTCCAGGCGCACGTAATGGTAGTTGGGAAATTCCGCGGACCGATACAGGTCGGCCGGGCCCCGCTCGATCGGGTACGGATGCGCGCCGCCGCCGCCGGACACGAGGTACACGACGCCGTGACGCAGGAAACGCTCATAGTTGTGCGTATGCCCGGCACTGACGAAAAAGCGCGCCCGCGAGTGCGGCGCCACCTGCTCCAGGTAGTCAGCGAGCGATACTTCGTTGGGGCGCGGGTTGTGGTCCGCCAGTTCGCCGCCCTGTTCGTCGGCGACCGGCGGATGGTGCAGGATGATCGCGACGAAGCGCACCGTGGGCGACATCCCGGCGATCTGTTGCTCCAGCCACGCGCGCTGATCGCTGCCGGGCAGCAGCGAGGTATCTGAATCCAGCGCGATCGCGAGTACCTTCGGGCCCAGCGCCACCGAGTACCAGCGGTGCGGTCGCAGCTGCGGGAACGCGTCCCACCAGTACTCGAGGCACTGCTGCTCGGGGCAACCGGAGAATTCATGGTTGCCGAGCGCCGGATAGACGCGCAGCTGCTCCTCCCGCCAGAAGCTGGTCTCGTCGCGATACACCGCGTAGTCCTCGGGCTTGCCGTGCCAGGGTATGTCGCCATTCAGGAACAGGGCAGCCGGGTGCAGCGCGGCGATGCGCGCGATCAGGGCCTGCCTGACCTGCGGCTGGGTGGCCACGGTCTCGCGCGCATCGGTAAAGCGAACATCACCATAGGCGACCATGACCAGCGGCGCGGGCAGGTCCGCGCCCGGCACCGTGAAAGTCGGTTCGGCGAGCGCCGATGCGGCGGCGAGTGCGAGCAACAGTGCGCCCAGCACGCCCCGGGGCGAGTTGCGGCCGGCAACGGCCATGGAAGTTGTCATGCGCGCAGTATAGCGTCGCGCGCAGCGGCCGCGGGCGCCGCGCCCGCACGGCGCTCAGCGCCGGCTCTTCGGCCCTGGCGCGTTCCGGGTGCGGCGCTGCTCGACCGATCTGTGGCGCTGCTCCGGGGTCATCTGGCGCCACTGTCGCCGCAGCTCCTGGCGCCGCTCGGAGGGCATCTGGCGGAACTGGCGGAATGAATCCCGGACGTGCTGCTGCTGTTCCGGCGGCAGGCTCTTGAATTGCTGCCAGCGCCGGCGCAGCTCGGCGCGCTGTTCCGGCGGCATCGCGCGCCATTGACTGAAACGCTGCTGCGCGCTGGTGCGCTGCTGCGGCGTCATCTGCAGCCACCGGTTGCTGCCCTTCGCGAGGGCCTGCTGGCGCTCGGGCGGCAGGCTGTTCCAGCCGTCGTGATAATTCTTCAGCAGTTGCTGCTGTTGCGGCGACAGCGATTCCCAGCCGCGCTGGCCCGGCGGCGCGGGCGCTTCGCTCGCCGGGGCGGATTGCGCGATGCAGTCGCTCGCCGGCGCCAGGGCTGCGCCAATCGCGATCGCGCCACCGACAAGCCATGCCTTGATCATTTGTTTGCATCCTGCGCAGGCGCCTGCGGGGGCGGCTGCGCGCGCGGCGCCGATTTCATCAGATAATCCCACCATCGTGCATCGCCAACGTCGTCCGATCCGAGAAACTCGAACAGCGAATCATCGGGCGGCGGCGCGGGCGGCGGCGACTGCGCCGGTGCGGGCGCCGGCGATCCCGGCGGCGGTGCCGCAATGGCCACGGTAGACAGGGCGACGCTGAGCATTAACCCTACCCTTCGCAGGCTCAAGTCTTGCTCATCCGACGTCGTTTCCGTCGGGATTCGCGCTTTTCTCCGCCGCCCAATCATAAAAATCGGCATCGTCCTGCAACATCTCGAGCGTGTCGCCGGAACTTTCCTCCGTTGAGGCAATGATGTCCAGATCCTCGAAACTCGCCGCGGCGTCACCGGCGGCGATCGGCCTGAAAGCGGACGGTACGCCGATCCAGACCGCGACGCCCAGCAGCGCAACCGCGCACAGCCCGGCCGCGGAAGGCGCGAGCGGCAGTCCCAGGAATCGCGCCCGCGGGCGCGCAACGGCTTCGAGTGCCGCATGTCGCGCCTGGTTCAGGCGCGAGCGAATGCGCATGTCGATGTTGCCGACGCTCTCGTCGAACAATTGCCGGGAGCGCTGCTCCAGCGGTGCCGGTGACTTCCCGCTCATGACCATACCTCGCCGAGTTCGCTGCGCAGCGTATGCACCGCGCGTGAATAATGGGTCTTGACGCTGCCTTCCGAGCAGCCCATCGCCGCGGCGGTCCCGGCAACGTCGAGCCCTTCGAAATTGCGCAACATGAACGCCTCGCGCTGCCGCGCCGGCAGGGCGCGCAAGGATTTCTCCAGCTGTTCCATCGCCTGCGCCTGCATCAGCAGTTGCGGCGCGTCCGGCGCTTCGTCGGCGACGCTGTCGAGCGGATCCTGCGCCTCGCCGTCCGGATCCTGCTTCGGTCCCGGCAGCCACGCCATCAGGCGGCCCCGCACGGTACGGCGCCGCTGCAGATCGCGGATGCCGTTCTCCAGGATGCGGTAAAACAGCGGCCGCCACTCCGCGGCCGGCTTCGTGCCATAATTGCGCGCGAGCTTCAGCATCGCGTCCTGGACCACGTCGAGCGCATCGTCGGCATCACGCAGCGCAATCTGCGCCATGCGAAACGCCCGGCGCTCGACTTCGGCCAGAAATTTGTCAAGTTCGCGTGTCTGGTCCAGTATCGCTTCCTCGGGTGCCGGAGTGGGAGCATCCCAAGCTGACCGAGCGTGTGTCAGGGTAGCAAAACATTCCATACCGGGTTCCCTACGGATCGACGAACCTCCGCCATTGCAGGTATAAACGCTCGCGAGCCATCGCGGTTGACGGCGCCCTGCATGTAAGATCATCGACTTACGCACATCGCCCCGCAGGGGCCAGGCAGCAACTACGCACGATATCTGTTGCCGCCGATGCACTACCCGACTGCAACTAGTTGATATTAAATGACTCAATGGGAGTTCGAACAATTTTTCACCAATTTGACAGCGTCTCGAAACAGAATGGGCACTTAGGGTCGTTGACCCCGGCTTCTCAACAGACTTATCCACATTTATTGTGGACAACGATGAGCACCTTGATCCTGCAGGTCGCGCTGGATACGCCGCTGCGCCGCATGTTCGATTATCGGCCGCCCGTGCCAGCCGGCGCCGCTGCGGCTGCGGCACTGCCACGGCCCGGCGCGCGCGTGGAAGTACCGTTCGGCCGACGGCGGCTGATCGGCATCCTGGTTGCCGTCGCGGCCACATCGGACGTTCCCGCAGCCAGGTTACGCCATGCCACGGCGATCCTCGACGCGGAACCGGTATTCGATCCCGTGACCTTCGGCCTGCTGCTGTGGGCCGCCGACTACTATCACCATCCGGTCGGCGAAGTCTTTGCGGCGGCCTTGCCGGCGAGCCTGCGCGCAGGCCAGGGCACCCGTGCGCAGCTCGAGTACTGGTCGCTGACGCCGCGCGGCCACGCCGAATTGCAAAGTCCCTGCGACCGCCGCGGCCCGCAACTGCGTGCCCTGCTCGCCTGGCTGGGGGCAGCGGAACGCACGCCCGGCGAATCGCTGCCGGCCGCATTCAGGCCGGCACAGCTGCGCACGCTCGCGGCGCGCGGCTGGATCGAGGCCCTGCCGCTGGCCGGCAGCGCGGCACCCGCCGTGCCCACCCGCACCGATCTGGTCCTCTCCGATGCCCAGGCCGAGGTCGTCGCGCAGATCAACGCAAGCCTCGGCAGGTTCGCCGCGCACCTCCTGTACGGGGTCACCGGCAGCGGCAAGACCGAGGTGTACCTGCGCAGCATTGCCGCGCGCGGTCGGGCACGGCGGCCAGGCGCTCGTGCTGGTGCCCGAGATCGCGCTGACGCCGCAGCTGGTCGCGCGCTTCGAGCAGCGCTTCGGCGCAGGGATTGCGGTGCTGCACTCGGGGCTTGCAGGCCCGACAAGCGCGCGATGCCTGGCGCGCCGCTCACGGCGGCACGGCGCAGATCGTGATCGGCACGCGCTCGGCGGTGTTCGCATCGCTGCCGCGCCTGGCGCTGATCATCGTCGACGAGGAGCATGACGCCTCGTACAAGCAGCACGAGGGATTTCGCTACTCCGCGCGGGACCTGGCCGTGCTGCGCGCGCAGCGTGCGGGCGTGCCGATCGTGCTCGGCTCGGCCACCCCATCGCTCGAGACGCTGGAGAACGCCGCGCAGGGACGCTACACGAGATTGCTGCTGCCGCAGCGCGCCGGCGCGGGGCGCGTGCCGCGCATGACCCTCGTCGACCTCATCGCCATGCCAGCGAACAGGGCCTGTCGCAGCCCGTGCTGCAGTCGATCGGGCAGCACCTGCAGAGCGGCGGCCAGGTCATCGTGTTCCTGAATCGCCGCGGCTATGCGCCGACCCTGTTCTGCCGCCGTGCGGCTGGGTCGCCACGTGCACGCATTGCGACGCGCGCATGACGCTGCACCTGAAGGCGGCCCAGCTGCGCTGCCATCACTGCGGCGCGCACGGCCCGGTACCGCAACAGTGCGCCGGCTGCGCCGCGCCGCTGAGACCGGTCGGCCAGGGCACCGAGCGCGTCGAGGAGACGCTGCAGCGGGTATTTCCGCAGGCGCCGCTGGCACGGCTCGACCGGGATACGGCTTCCCTGCGCGGCGGACTCGAGACCGTGCTCGCCCAGGTGCACAGCGGCGCGGCCCGCATCCTGGTTGGCACGCAGATGCTGACCAAGGGGCACCATTTCCCCGACGTCAGCCTGGTCGTGATTCTGGATGCCGACCAGGGGCTGTTCGCAACCGACTACCGCGCAACCGAGCGCCTCGCGCAAACGATCATCCAGGTCAGCGGGCGCGCCGGGCGCGCTTCCCGACCGGGGGAGGTCATGATCCAGACGGCTTTTCCCCAGCACCCGCTGCTGCAGCGGCTCATCGCCGCCGGCTACGACGGCTTTGCCGAAAGCGCCTTGCAGGAACGGCGCGAAGCGGCGTGGCCGCCGTTTTCGCGCCTGGCGCTGCTGCGCGCCGAAGCGCGCGATACCGCGCGGCTGGACGAATTCCTGCACGCCGCGGCGCGCCGGTCCCGCGGCGCTGTGCGGCAGCGAGGTCCGGGTCCTGGGGCCCGCCAGCGCGCTGATCGCGCGGCGCGCCGATCACTACCGGGCGCACCTGCTCGCCGAATCGGCGGACCGCGGAGCGCTGCAGCGCTTCCTGACGCGCTGGATCGCCGATATCGAGGCCGTCGGCGCACCGCCCGGCCTGCGCTGGTCACTGGACGTTGATCCGCTGGAAGTAGATTGACGAGTTTCGGGTAAACTGCCGACCCCTTGAAGAACCTGATCGAAAATCTGTTGCGGCAGGCCCTGGAGGCCTTACCCGTGGAGCTGGTGGGCGCGGCGGCGCGCGACATCAATCCGGAGGTCGAGCGCACCCGCGATTCGGCCCACGGGGATTTCGCGAGCAATCTCGGCCTGCGGCTGGGCAAGGCCGCGAGGCAGAACCCACGCGCTCTGGCGCAGGCCCTCGTGGCCGCGATACCGGCCGACGATGCGATCGCCAAGGTGGAGGTGGCCGGCGCCGGTTTCATCAATTTCTTCCTGAAGGACGCGGCGTTCCACCGCGAGATCGGCACGATCGTCGGCGCCGGAGCCGCCTACGGTCGCTCCGACCTCGGCGCCGGACGGTCCCTGATGGTCGAGTTCGTGTCGGCCAACCCGACCGGACCGCTGCACGTAGGTCACGGCCGCCATGCGGCCTTCGGCGCAACGCTCGCCAACCTGCTCGAAGCCGTCGGCTACCGCGTCAAGCGCGAGTACTACGTCAACGACGCCGGCCGCCAGATGGAAATACTCGCGGTCAGTACCTGGCTGCGCTACCTGGAGCTGCGCGGCGAGCGCTTCGTGTTCCCGGCGAACGGTTATCGGGGCGAATACATCCTGGCGATAGCCGGGCGCCTCAGCGACGTCGCCGGCGCCACGCTGCAGCGCACCTCAGCCGACGTGTTCCGCGACCTGCCGCCGGACGAGCCGCAGGGCGGCGACAAGGATCTGTACATCGACGCGCTGATCGGCCGCGCCCGCGGGCTGCTCGGGGCCGACGGCTTCCGGCAGGTGCAGGATCTGGCGCTCGGCGACATCCTCGGCGACATACGCGAGGACCTGGCGGAATTCGGCGTGACCTTCGATACCTGGTTTTCCGAGCGCTCCCTGAGCGAGGACGGCTCGATCGACCGCGCGCTGGACGCGCTGAAGGCTGCCGGCCACGCGTACCTGAAGGACGGAGCGCTGTGGTTCCGCAGCACCGCGTTCGGCGACGAGAAGGACCGCGTCATGGTGCGCGAGAACGGCGCACGGACCTATTTTGCCTCCGACATCGCCTATATCTTCAACAAGCTGCAGCGCGGCTTCACGCACCTGCTGTACGTGCTCGGCGCCGATCATCACGGCTACGTACGCGCGCATGCGCGCCGGACTGGTCGCGCTCGGCGGCCCCCCGGAATGCTTCGAAGTGCGCCTGGTGCAGTTCGTGACGCTGTTCCGCGGCGGCCAGAAGGCGCAGATGTCGACGCGCTCCGGGGAATTCGTGACCTTGCGGGACCTGCGCCGGGAAGTGGGCAACGATGCGGCGCGCCTGTTCTACGTGATGCGAAGCAACGACCAGCACCTGGACTTCGACCTGGAGCTGGCGACCGCGCGCACCAACGACAACCCGGTCTACTACATCCAGTACGCCCATGCGCGCGTCGCGAGCGTGATGCGCCAGATGCAGGAACGCGGGCTGCAGGCCGACACCGCGAACGGGCTAGCGAGCCTGGCGCGGCTGACCGCGACGCAGGAGACGCAGCTGCTGAAGCGCCTGTGCTCGCTACCGCGAAGTGCTCGAGACCTGCGCCTTGCAGCGTGCGCCGCACATGCTCGTGCATTACCTGCGCGACCTGGCCAACGACTTCCACACGCACTACAGCGCGCAGCAGTTCATCGTCGATGATGCCGGCCTGCGCGATGCACGCATCACGCTGGCGCTCGCCACGCAGACCGTGATCCGCAACGGGCTGCAGCTGCTCGGCGTGTCTGCGCCGGACTCGATGTAGCGCGGCGCGCAAGCCGTTCGCAGCCCATGTCGCGCGACTTCAAAGCCAGGCGCCGCAAGCCCGGCGGCTTCTCCGGGTGGACCGGGATGGCGATCGGCCTCAGCGCCGGCCTCGCGGTCGCCGTTCTCGTGTACCTGAAGGACCATCGCAGCGACACGCCGCCTGCATCCAGCGCCAGGATCGTGAAGAAGAAAGGCCACGCGAACGACCCGCTCGATGCCGGCGGCGGCGATGCGCCGGCCACGGACGCGCCGGCGAAGTCCTATGATTTCTACGACATGCTGCCGAAGTTCGAGGTCGTCGTCCCGGAGAAGGAAAAGGACGTCAAGCCCGACATCCGGCCGGCTCCGGAGACGCGTCGCGGCACCTACGTGCTGCAGGCGGGCTCGTACAAGAACTTTGCCGACGCCGAGCGCGTCCGCGCGCAACTGGCGCTGCAGGGAGTCGAGGCGAAGGTGCAGAAGGTCTCGGTGGACAACGACTCATGGCTGCGCGTGCGGATCGGTCCGTTCGACGAACCTCGATGAACTGAATCGCCTGCGCCAGGTGCTGCGCAAGGCGGATATCGACGTGCTCGTGATCCGCGTCGGCGATTAGTCGTCGCCGAGCTGGCGGAAGTCGACCCCGAGCGCGCGCAGCTTGCGGTACAGGTGCGTGCGCTCCATGCCGACGCGCTTGGCGAGCTGCCCGACCTTGCCGTTGCACAACTGCAGCTGTTGTTGCAGGTAGGCACGCTCGAAGTGCTCGCGCGCCTCGCGCAACGGCAGCGCCAGCAGGTCCTGCTTGACCAGCGGCTCATCGGCGGCGGATTTCTCCGCCAGCTCGCGCTCCACCTCCTCGAGCCGGATCTCCTCGCCGGCGCCGAGGATCAGCAGCCGCTGCACCAGGCTCTTCAGCTCGCCGACGTTGCCGGGCCACGGATAGTTGCGCAACCGGTTCTGCGCGGCGACGCTGAAGCGGCGCAGCGGCAGGTGCTGGTCGTCGACCAGGCGATCGACGTAGTAGCGCAGCAGGTCGGGCACGTCCTCGGCGTACTCGCGCAGGGGCGGCACGCGCAGCGTGATCACGTTCAGGTGCGCCAGCAGGTCGCGGCGAACCGCCGCGCCATGCCCGTTGGAGTCGAGTCCCTCACGGGCCGAGCTGACCCAGCGCAGGTTCAGCGCAATGCGCTCGTGGCCGCCGACGCGCACGTAGGAATTCTGTTCCAGCGCGCCGATCAGGACACGCTGCGCCTCGCCGCTCAGGTCCTCGAGGCCGCTGACGTACAGCGTACCGCCCGCGGCCTGGTCGAACGCACCGGGCTCGATGTGCCCGGCGCGCTCGGTGCCGAACAGGACCGCCGCCGGATCCGCACCGATGCCGGCGGCGATCAGCTGGTGGAACGGCATCGCCGCGCGCGGGCTGACCGCATGCAGGTAGCGGGCATAGGACTCGCGGCCGGAGCCGGGTTCGCCGGTCAGCAGGACCGGGGAGTTGCTGGGCGCGACCTGCTGCAGGCGATCGCGCAGCGCGTGCGTGGCCTTGCCCTTGCCGATCGGCGCGGGGTAGGCGCCGCCCTGCACGCGCACCGCGGCGCGCCTGCGCCGCCCCGCCTCGAGGGCCCGCTCGACCGTGCGCAGCAGCTTGGTCAGCGACAGCGGCTTCTCGACGAAATCGAACGCGCCCAGGCGCGTCGCCTCGACCGCCGTCTCGACCGTCCCGTGGCCCGACATCATGACGACGGAGCAGTCCAGGCCGTGATTGGCCGACCACTCGCGCAGGAGGGAGATGCCGTCCATGTCCGGCATCCAGATATCGAGCAGCACGAGATCCGGTGCGTGCAGCGCCCTTGATGCGCGCGCCTCGGTGGCGTTCGCAGCCGTATCCACCTCATAGCCTTCCTCGGAGAGAATCTCGCGCAGCAGTTCGCGGATATCCGCCTCATCGTCCACCACCAGCACTCTCGAAGCGGTCATACGCGCTCTCTCCTCTGTTCCAGCTTACGCGGCTCGCGACCCGCCGGTATACGTTCATTGCCCGCCAGCGGCAATACGATGCGCACCCGGGCGCCGCCCGTGCGCGGATTATCCGCCTCAATGCGGCCGCCGTGCTCCTCGACGATCTTCTTGACGATGGCCAGCCCCAATCCGGTGCCTTTTGGCTTGCTGGTCACGTAAGGGTCGAATACCGTGCCGATCAGCTCGCGCTGGAAGCCCGGCCCGTTGTCGGCAACCTGGATCGCCATGACCGGCGTGCCGCCCTCCATGGCGGCGCGCGTCTCGATGTCGATGCGCGCACCGGGCCGACCCTCCAGGGCTTCGAACGAATTGGTGATCAGGTTGTTCAGGATCTGGCGTATTCGCATCCGATCAGCCCACACTTCCGGCAGGTTCGCCGCCAGATCGAGCCTGATTTCCGCGGCCGCGGCCTGCCCCCGGTAAAGATCGACGACCTCGACGATCAGCTGGTTGATGTCGAAATGGCTGACGTGCATGTCGGGCGCACGCGCGTACTCGCTGAACGCGTTGACCATCTGCTTCATGGCATCGACCTGCGCCACGATCGTATGCGTCGCCCGCTCGAGGATCTGCGCGTCCTGCGCGTTCATGCTGCCCAGGAACTTGCGCCGCATGCGCTCGGCGGAGAGCTGGATCGGCGTCAGCGGATTCTTGATCTCATGCGCGAGCCGCCGCGCCACTTCGCCCCACGCCGCATCGCGCTGCGCCTGCAGCAGCGTCGTGATGTCGTCGAAGACCAGCACGACGCCCGGCGCCCCGCCGGAATCGCTGGGCAGGGCCGTGCACGCGCACATCAGCACGCAGCGGCCGGTTTCGGACTGCAGTTCGAGCTGTTCGCGCCAGTCCAGGTCATGGGCATCGAGGCGCCGCTTCACGGCGCCAAGGAACTGCACGAACAGCGCGCCCTCGCTGATCGCGGCGTCGAAGGGCCTGCCGATGGCGGCCTCCAGGTCCACGTTCAGGATCGAACTGGCGGCCTGGTTCGCAGTACGCACGGTCAGGTCCGGCTCCAGCGACACCACGCCGGTCGACAGGCGCGCCAGGATCACGGCAAGGCTCGCGCGCTCGGCCTCGACCGTCTGCTGGCTGCGCCGCGTCTCCTCGCGCGCGCGTCCCAGGCGCTCCGTCATGTCGTTGAACGACACCACGAGAAAACCGAGTTCGTCGCGCGCCGGCAGCGGCAGCTTGGTGTCATAGTCGCCGCGCGCCACGGCGCGCGTGCCGGCAATCAGGTCCTGCACCGGCTTGACGAGGCGCTGGGCCGCGAAAAACGCGCCGTACACGGCGGCGATCCACGACAACAGCACGATGAAGGTCAGGATCAGCACGAACGTCGACTTCAGCGGCTTGCGCAACTGCACCAGGTTCGCGTACTGGGTGTAGGAACGCTGCACCGTGTCCGCGAGCTGGCTCAGGCGCTGCGGCACCGGATATACCGCGAGCAGCACGCGCGCGCTGGAGTTGCCGTTGCTGTCGAGCGGCGCCGCGGCGTGGATCACGTACAGGCCCGCCGCGTCGGTGTCGAGGCTCACGTACGGCCGGCCACGGCGCACCTGCAGCATCATCTCGTCGGTCGCCGGCGCCGGCATGGCATCCATCGGCCGGTCGGAACTGGTCGCAAGAATGCGCGTCTGCGGCCCGACCACGGTGAATTCGGTCGCGCTGCTGGAGCGGCGTTCGCGCTCCAGCGTCGCGACCAGATCGAGGTCCGGGACGCCGGAGAGGTTGTGCGCGACCGCCTCGGTGTTCTGCAGGAATTCGCGCACGCGCACGTCGAGCGCCGCGCGCGACAGCTCGAGCGTGTCCTTCAGCCCCTGGCTGACTTCCAGCTCAAACCAGCTGTCGATGCCGCGATTGAGGAACTGCAGCGAAAAATAATAGACCAGCAGCACGGGGGCGACCGCCAGCACGCTGAAGAGCACGACGGTGCGCGCCTTGAAGCGCGAGCCGGGAGCGCCTTCCCGGTACTCGCGCATCAGGTTCAGGAGCTTGCGGGCCAGCAGCACGACGAGCGTCAGCAGCCCGGCAATGTTGATCAGCAGGATCCACGGCAGCCAGCGGTCGAAGCTCGCCGAATTGCGCGCCGCGGTGCCGAGCATGTACAGCGCAGCGAGCCACAGCGCCATCCCGATGGAGCCGGCGGCGGTGGCACCGTATCGGCGCGCTACGGCTGGAATGTCCATGTGTACCAGTCGCTTTCGCGGTGCCATTCGTGCACCCAGAACATCAGGATGCGCATGGACAGCGGGACCGAGCCATAGTCGAGCTTGGCGCGCACGTTCGCCTCGTAGCGCAGGTCGGCTGAAATCAGCGAGCGGTCCAGTACCGGCACGCCGCGCACCTGCGACAGCTGTTCCAGCGCCGCGTCCAGGTCGGCCAGCGACTCCTGCTGGCCGCTGTTGTCGTTGCGCAGGATGTAGTGGGCGCTGACCGCGTTGTATTGCAGGTGGTAGCGCTGCGTGAGCTCGGCGACGCCGGAGTTCGGCAGCATCTGGCGCACCCGCTCGATCGACAGGTCCAGCTCGAGCGCGAGCGGCACGCCCTGCGCCAGGCCATCGCGCACCGCGTCGGTGATCGGCAGGTCCAGGCGCGCATTCAGGTGAAACACGCCGTCCTTGAGTTCGAGGTCGGCCGAGCGCACCTCGAACCGGCCATCGAGGCCGTCCGCAAGCGCAGCGGCACAGCAGAATCCGGCGCAGAACCCGAGCAGCACCCAGGCGCGCTGCACGGCGCGCGGCACGCGCAACAACCGCGCTCGCCTGGCTGGTTCGTGTTTCGGGCGTACTGCGTTCATCGTCGTTCCAGCGCAGCATAATAGAAGCCGTCGGCGCCCGCTTCACCGGGGAGGATCTGCCGCCCGAATTCGTCCGGCTGGCCAAATCCCGGCCACCCTTCCCAGCTCTCGGCCGGGACCACGGCGGCATCCGCGGTGCTGCGCACGAACGCGGCCAGCAGATCGCGGTTCTCGCTCCGCGTCAGCGTGCAGGTCACGTAGACCAGGCGCCCGCCGGGCTCGAGCAGTGGCCACAGCGCGCACAGCAGGCGCATCTGCAACTGCGGCAGCCGGTCAATTTCGGACGGCGCCTTGCGCAGGCGGATGTCGGGATGGCGGCGGATCACGCCGAGCGCCGAGCAGGGTGCATCGACCAGGATGCGATCGAACCGCGCGCCGTCCGCCCAGGCGTCGGGGTTGGTCGCATCCCCGGCAATCAGCTCCGCCGAGAGCGCGCCGCGGCGCAGGTTGTCGCGCACGCGCTCGAGGCGCTTCGGATCGAGCTCCACGGCAACGAGCCGGGCCAGGTCCCCCCGCCGCTCCGCGATCAGCGCGGTCTTGCCCCCGGGCGCGGCGCAGGCATCGAGCACGCGCTGCGCCCCCGGCAGCGCGAGCGGAAACGCGACGCACTGCGCCGCGAGGTCCTGGACCGAGACCTCGCCTTCGGCAAAGCCCGGCAATTTCTGCACGTCGCAGGGCTCATCGAGGACCAGCGCGAACGGCACCCGCGCTTCGGCGCGCGCACCGATGCCGGCCGCCTGCAGGCGCTGCAGGTAGTCTTCGGTGCTGCCGCGCCGGCAATTGACCCGCAGCCACATCGGCGCCTGCGTATCGCCGGCGGCGAGCAGCTGGGTCCAGCGCACCGGCCAGTCGGCTCTCAGGCGGTCCGCGAGCCAGATCGGCGCCGCGTGACGGGTCACGGGATTGCCGGCGATCTGCGCGTCGATCGCGGTGCGCTCACGCAGATAGCGGCGCAGCACGGCGTTGATCAGGCCGCCGGCCCGCGCGGCGTCGGTCGCCCGGGCGCTCTCCACGGCGGCGTCGACCACGGCGTAGGCCGGCGTGCGCGCATCCTCCAGTTCGAACAACGCGACCGACAGCAGCGCCCGGACCAGGTAATCGAGCGAGCTGACCGGCTGCGACAGCAGGCGCGCCAGTATGGCCTCGTGCCGGTAATACCCGCGCAAGGCGCCGTAACACAGCGAGCGCACGCTCGGGGCGAGCGCGGCGTTGGCCGACCCCAGCGCACCGGCGAGCGCCGTGTCGAGCGTCACGCCCTCGCGCAATATGCGGGCAACCGCATAGGCGCTGAGGCTGCGGGCGGTAGGCGCTGCGCTCATGCGGCACTCGCGGCGTTCATTGCGATGCAAACCGAGCGCCGGCGAGCGAACCGGACTGGGCGAACTGCCAGGCGTCGAGCACTTTCCTGCCCGGCGACTGCAGGCGCGTGATGCAAAGCACGCCGGCGCCGCAGGCTACCTCGATGCCCGCCGGCGACACCGCGAGCACCGTTCCGGGCAGCGCCCCGGCGGCGGCCGGCATGAGCGGATCAGGGCGGACCGCGGCCTCCCAGATGCGCAGCTGCCGGTCGAGATAGCGGGTCTCCGCCACCGGCCGCGGGTTGAAGGCACGCACCTTGCGTGCGATCGCCGCCGCCTCGTCGCGCCAGTCGATCCGGGCTTCGGACTTGTCGATCTTGGCCGCATAGCAGACTCCGTCCTCGGCCTGCGGAACCGCCTCGACGGGTCCCGCGGCCAGCCGATCCAGCGTGGCGCAGATCAGCCCGGCACCGAGCGCCGCCAGACGCTCCGACAGGCTTTGCGCCGTATCCTGCGGCGTGATCGCGGTGCTGCGGGCGCACAGCACGGGGCCGGTATCGAGACCCGCCTCCATGCGCATGATCGTCACGCCGGTCACGGCATCGCCGGCGAGGATCGCGCGCTGGATCGGCGCGGCGCCGCGCCAGCGCGGCAGCAGCGACGCGTGGATGTTCAGGCAGCCGAGCGGCGGCACCGCCAGCGCCTCCGGCGGCAGGATCAGGCCGTAGGCGACGACGACGAGCGCATCGATGCCGAGGCCGGCGAGCAGCGCCTGCGCCTGCGGCAGCCTGAAGGATTCCGGCTGATAAACGCTGAGCCCGAGCTCGAGCGCGCGCTGCTTGACCGGGCTCGGTTGCAGTGCGCGCCCGCGGCCCGCGCCGCGGTCGGCCTGCGTAAAGACGGCGCGCAGCTCGTGAGGCGCGGCGCACAGGGCTTCGAGCGCCGGGACCGCGAACCCCGGGGTGCCGGCGAACGCCAGCCTGAGCCTTCTGGATGCCTCGGCCACGGCTCTCTTAAAGAGCCGGCGCGCCCGCGCGAGCCTCGCGCAGATTGGTCCGCTGACGACGTTCCTTCTCCAGCCGGCGGCGGATCAGCTGGCGTTTGAGCTCGGACAGGTAATCGACGAAGACCTTGCCTTCGAGGTGGTCCATTTCATGCTGGATGCACACCGCCGCGAGGCCCTCGGCATCCAGTTCAAAGGGCTTGCCGTTGCGCCCGAGCGCGCGCACCCGGATCCGGGTCGCGCGCGGCACCTTGTCGTAGATGCCGGGCAGCGACAGGCAGCCTTCCTGCACGGGCGCAAGACCTTCGCGCAACAGAATCTCGGGGTTGATGAACACCTGCGGCTGGTCATGCTCCGCACTGACATCGATGACGATCAGGCGCTTGTGCACGTCGACCTGGGTCGCCGCGAGGCCGATGCCTTTGGCGGCATACATCGTCTCGATCATGTCGTCAGCCAATTGACGCATCGCACCATCCACGACGGAGACGGGCTGCGCCCGGGTGCGCAGACGCGGGTCGGGGTACTCGAGAATTACTAGCTTCGTCATGGGAGTTATGAGAGCAATATCGTATTTTTGGCTCGAGAATGTTGCTAAAGTTCCGCCGTTGCTTAACTTAATGCCATTTGGCCGCACGGGCAGCCGTCGGCAAACGGTGAATTTGGATGCTACGTCCCAGTCTTTAGAGGTACTGGCGCAGTATATCAGCGAGTCGGATACCTTTAGACGGTTGACGCAAGGGAGCTAAAGCGATGCAGACGAAGCACGGTCCATTGGTTGCGATTGGCATCTCGATGATGCTGATGGGGGGCTGCCAGACGCAGCGGCCTTTTACCCCGCCGGCACCCGCCAGCATTCCCGACAATGGCGTGCAGGGTACCGTCGTCGGCGACGAACGGACCTCGCTGGAGGCGGCGGCCGACAGCGCTGGCACTGCAACAACGACGGCCAGCGCCCCCGGACCGCGCATCGCACTGGCCCCGAATGCGCCCGATTCATATGTCGTCAAGTCCGGCGATACGCTCTGGGGTATCGCCAAGACGTTCCTGCGCGACCCCTGGTACTGGCCCGAGATCTGGCAGGTCAACCCGCAGGTGCAGAATCCGCACCTGATCTACCCCGGCGACACGCTGCGCCTGGTCTACATCGATGGCCAGCCGCGGCTCACGCTGGAGCGCGGCGACGTCGTGCACGTGCTGCCGAGGCTGCGCAGCGAGCCGCGGGAGGCCCCGATCCGCACCGTCCCGTTCCAGACTGTGGCGGCTTTCATGTCGAAGCCCAGCGTCCTGACCCGCGACCAGGTCAACGCCGCCGGCTACCTGCTCGCCTCCCGTGATGATCACGAGGCGATCAGCGAAGGCAACACGATCTATGCGCGCGGCCTGGGGGCAGCCGAGGTCGGCATGCGCTACACCGTCGTACGCATCGGCGACGTGCTGCGCGACCCCGACGACAATGCGGTCCTCGGCTACAACGGCATCTATACCGGTTCCGGACGTGTCACCCGCAGCGGCGACCCGACCTCGCTGCTCGTGACCGACTCCACGCGCGAGTCCGAGCCCGGCGACAAGGTTTTGCCGAGCAACGTCGATGTCGCGCTCGATTTCATCCCCAGCCCGCCGAAGAACAACATCAACGGACGCATCATGGCCGTCACCGATGGCGTGACGACGATCGGCCAGTACCAGGTCGTGGTCATCAATCGCGGCGCCAGGGATGGGTTGGTTCCCGGCAACGTGCTCGCCGTGTACCAGGCCGGTGCGCTGGTCGCCGACCAGGAAAAGCACGGATTCCTCGGCGGCTCGAACAAGGTGTTCAGCGAAAAAGTGCGCCTGCCCGACGAGCGCAGCGGCACGTTCATGGTGTTCAAGACCTATGACCGCCTGAGCTACGGGCTGATCATGGAAGCCAAGGACATCATCAAGGTCAAGGATCGCGTCGCGAGTCCGTAAGATCCCGGCGTCTTTTTGAATCTGCGCGTTCAGGCCGCGAGGCCGGACCGCAGCGAGGCGCGCGTTAAGCCATAATCCCGGCATGCCAACCAGCCGGGAACAGCTGTCCTGGGTCACGCTGACGCGTACGCCCGGAATCAACGTCGCGATGATCGCCACGGCGCTGGACAGCCTCGGCGGGGCCGCTGCGCTCCTCGACGCGCCCGATGCGCTGCGCTCCCGCGCCGGACTTCCCGGCCCGGCGCGTGAATTCCTGCAAACCCCGGCAGCCGAGCCGACGCCGGCCGAGCGCGCCTGGCTCGAGCGGCCCGGCCACCACCTGCTCGCGTTCAGCGATCCGCGCTTCCCGTCGGCGCTGCGCGCAGCGGCCGGCTGCCCGGTGGCGCTTTACGTCGATGGCAACCCGGAGCTGCTGAACGATGCGCAGCTCGCGATCGTCGGCAGCCGCAATCCCACCGCGCAGGGCCGGCAGACCGCCTTCGAATTCGCGCAATACCTGGCACAGCGGGGACTCGCGATAACGAGCGGACTCGCCGAAGGGATCGACACCGAAGCGCACCGCGGCGCGCTCGCCGCGCATGGCATCACGATCGCGGTGCTGGGCACCGGGGTCGACTGGATCTATCCGCGCAACAACCGCGCGCTCGCCGACCGGATCTCGATCAACGGCGCCCTGATCAGCGAATTTCCGCTCGGCACCGCGGCGCATAAGGGCAATTTCCCGCAGAGGAACCGCATCATAGCCACCCTCGCGCTGGGCACGCTGGTCGTCGAAGCGGCCCGCCAGAGCGGCTCGCTGATCACGGCCCGTCTCGCCGGTGAGGCCGGCCGTGAGGTTTTCGCCATTCCCGGCTCCATCCACAATCCGCTCACCCGGGGTTGCCACCAGCTGATCCGGCAGGGGGCGAAGCTGACCGAAACGGCTGATGACATATTGACGGAGCTGGATTTTTCAGGCGTTTTCAACCCGGTCAAGCCACCCGCGCCGGCTCCCGCCGGGGCCCCGGACCCGGGTGCGGGCATGGACAAGGACCACAAAATCTTGTTAGATGCGCTCGGCTTTGATCCCACGGACCTCGACTCACTGGTCGTGCGGACGGGGTTCAATGCGCAAGCCGTGTCCTCGATGATGCTGATCCTCGAGCTCGAAGGTCACGTTCAGGCAGCCCCTGGCGGCCGCTACTCCCGAGTCTCCAGGAGCCTTTGAGGTGAAAGACAACGTTCTCGATCTGCTCATCTATCTCTTTGAGAATTACATGAGCGCGGATGACGAACCGCGGCCTGACAGGGAGGTCCTGAAGCGGGAACTGGACAAGGCCGGATTCGCCGAAGGCGACATCGAGCGCGCGCTGCAATGGCTCGACGGCCTGTCCGGCGAACAGCTGGGAAAGGTCGCCGAATCGACGGCGCGGGCGGTACGCGTATTCAGCAGCCACGAGCTGCTGCGGCTGGATACGGACGTGCGCGGCTACCTGATGTACCTGGAAAACCTGGCCATCCTGTCCTCGACGCAGCGCGAGCTCGTGATCGACCGCCTGATGGCCCTCGAGGCCGATGAAATCGATATCGAACAGGTCAAGTGGGTCGTGCTGATGGTCCTGTTCAGCCAGCCCGGCCAGGAATCGGCCTACGCGCAGATGGAAGACCTGGTCTTCGAAGAGCGCATCGACGCCCTGCACTAGACGACTTTGAGCAGCAACCTCGTCATCGTGGAATCGCCGGCCAAGGCGAAAACCATCAAGAAGTACCTCGGCAAGGACTTCGAGGTGCTGGCCTCGTACGGCCATGTCCGCGACCTGGTCCCGAAGGAAGGGGCCGTCGACACGCAGCATCACTTCGCGATGCGCTACCAGATGGTCGAGCGCAACGAGAAGCACGTCAACGCGATCTCGCGGGCGCTGAAGAAGGCCCAGTCGCTGTACCTCGCGACCGACCCGGACCGCGAGGGCGAGGCGATTTCCTGGCACCTGCTGGAGCTGCTGAAGGAACGCGGCGAGCTCAAGGGCAAGGCCGTGCAGCGCGTCGTGTTCTACGAAATCACCAGGAACGCGGTGCGCGAGGCGATGGAGCATCCGCGCGAACTGTCGGTCGACCTGGTCAACGCCCAGCAGGCCCGCCGCGCCCTCGATTACCTGGTCGGGTTCAATCTCTCGCCGCTGCTGTGGAAGAAAGTGCGCCCGAACCTGTCGGCCGGCCGGGTGCAGAGCCCCGCGCTGCGCATGATCTGCGAACGCGAAGACGAGATCGCATCGTTCGTGGCGCGCGAGTACTGGACCATCGACGCCGAGCTCGAACACTCCGGCCAGAAGTTCCCCGGCAAGCTGCTCGAATACGCCGGCGGCAAGGTGGAACAGTTCAGCTTCACGACCGAGTCGCAGGCGCGCGAGGTCGAACGCAACCTGCAGGCGGCGGCACGCGGCAGGCTGACCGTCATGGCCGTCGATCGCAAACAGCGCCGGCGCAATCCCGCCCCGCCGTTCACGACCTCGACGCTGCAGCAGGAGGCGGCCCGCAAGCTCGGTTTCAGCGCGCAAAAGACCATGCGCATCGCCCAGCAGCTATACGAAGGGGTCGATATCGGCGAGGGCGCCATCGGCCTGATCTCCTACATGCGCACCGACTCGCTGAATCTTTCGCGCGAGGCGGTGGGCCAGATACGCGAGGTGATCGTGCGCCTGTATGGCCAGGAAGGCCTGTCCGATGAGCCGCGCGTATACCGGACGAAGTCAAAGAATGCGCAGGAAGCACATGAAGCGATCCGGCCGACGACGGCCGCCATCCTGCCCGCGGATATCGAGAAGAAAGTCGACGCCGACCAGTACCGTCTGTACGCGCTGATCTGGAAACGCACCGTGGCCTGCCAGATGGCCCCCGCGATCTTCGATACGGTGGCCGTGGACATGCTGGCCGGCGAGGACGGCGCGCGGCGCCATGTGCTGCGCGCGAACGGCTCGACGCTGGTCAAGCCGGGCTACATCGCCGTGTACCAGGAAGGGGTCGATGACGCCGTGCAGGACGATTCGGACCATGTGCTGCCGCCGATGCAGGCGGGCGATGACGTGCAGCTGCGCAGCGTGATCCCGTCGCAGCATTTCACGGAACCGCCGCCGCGCTTCTCGGAAGCCTCCCTGGTCAAGGCGCTCGAGGAGTATGGCATCGGCCGTCCCTCGACGTACGCATCGATCATCTCGACGCTGCGCGACCGCGGCTATGTCGAGATCGAGAACCGGCGCTTCACGGCCACCGATATCGGCAAGATCGTCAGCAGGTTCCTGACGGTCTACTTCACGACCTACGTCGATTACGACTTCACCGCAAGGATGGAAGACTCGCTGGACGCGGTTGCGAACGGCGACCAGGAGTGGGTCCCGCTGCTCGAGAAGTTCTGGAAGCCCTTCATCGAACTCGTCAAGCACACGGAAAAATCCGTCAGCCGCGAGGAAGTCGCGCAGGCCCGGGAACTCGGGCCGGATCCGGTCAGCGGCAAGCCGATGAGCGTGCGCATGGGGCGGTTTGGGCCCTTCGTGCAGATCGGCACCAAGGACGACGCCGACAAGCCGCGCTTCGCGGGCCTGCGGCCAGGCCAGAAAATGGACACCATCAGCCATGCCGACGCGCTCGAGCTGTTCAAGCTGCCGCGCACGCTCGGGGAGACCGCGCAGGGCGAAGCCATAACGACCAACGTCGGGCGATTCGGGCCCTATGTCAAGTACGGCGCCAAGTACGTTTCGCTGAAGACCGACGATCCGTACACGATCACGCCGGAGCGGGCGCTCGAGGTGATCCGGGAAAAGGAAATCGCCGACGCCAACCGCCTGATCGCCGAGTTTCCCGACGAGGGGATCCGGGTGCTGAACGGGCGATACGGGCCGTATATCGCCGACAAGGAGCGCAACGCGAAGATTCCGAAGGACCGGGACCCGAAGACGCTGACGCTGGCCGAATGCCAGGCGCTGCTCGCCGCGGCGCCGCTGCGCACGTTCGGCAAGTGGGGGCGCAAAGGGATGAAGGGCGCAAAGGCGGCCAAGGCGAAGGCCGCGACACCGGCTGCGCCGCCGCGGAAGGCCTCGGCGCCGCTCAGGCACGCGGCCGCGAAGAAGCCGGCGGCGGCCAGGAAGACGGCCGCAGTGAAAAAGGTGCCCGCGGCCAGCAAGCCGGCGGCCCCGAAACCGACGCCGAAGCCGACGCGGAAGCCGGCGCAGAAGCCGGCAGCGAAGAAAGCCAGAAAACCCCGATCGTCATGAGCGTCTTGACGGAACCGGCAGCCAGCCCCGCGGCCAGCGGCGCCGCGGTACGCCAGTACCTGAACGCCTTGCACGATCGCATCACGCTCGCCATCGAGGGTGTCGACAGCGCCAGCTTCCGTCGCGATGCGTGGCAGCGGCCGGAAGGCGGCGGCGGCGAGAGCCGGATCCTGACCGAAGGGAGCGTGTTCGAACGGGCCGGCGTCGCGTACTCGCACGTCCATGGCGCGCAGATGCCGCCCTCCGCCTCGCACGCCCACCCGGAAGTGGCCGGGGCGCCTTTCGAGGCGATGGGCCTGTCCCTGGTGTTCCATCCGCGCAACCCGTACGTGCCGACGGTGCACGCGAATGTCCGGTTCCTGATCGCGACCCCGCAGCAGCGCGCGCCGGTGTGGTGGTTCGGCGGCGGCTTCGACCTGACGCCGTACTATCCGTTCGACGAGGATGTGCTGCACTGGCATGCAAACGCGCGCGCGGCCTGCCTGCCGTTCGGCGCCGACCGCTACGACGCGTACAAGGACTGGTGCGACCGCTATTTTTTCCTGCCGCATCGCAATGAGACGCGCGGGGTCGGCGGCCTGTTCTTCGACGATCTCAGCGAGGGCGGCTTCGAACGCTGCTTTGCGTTCCTTAAAAGCGTCGGCGACCATTTCCTGCCCGGGTACCTGCCGATCCTCGAGCGGCGCAGGAACCTTCCCTATGGCGAGCGGGAGCGCAATTTCCAGCTGTACCGGCGCGGCCGCTATGTCGAGTTCAACCTGGTCTACGACCGCGGTACGCTGTTCGGGCTGCAGTCGCGCGGGCGCACCGAGTCGATCCTGATGTCGCTGCCGCCGCTGGCGCGCTGGGAATATGACTGGCAACCGCCGGCCGGCTCGCCCGAAGCGCGCCTGTACACGGACTTCCTCAGGCCCCGCGCGTATCTGGCCGAACTGCCGCGGCATTGAGCGCGGCCAGCGGCGAATCCGATGGAAGCCTTTCTCGTGTCCCTGGCCGGCATTGCGATCGCCGAGGTCGGCGATCGCACGCAACTGCTGTCGCTGGTGCTCGCGGCGCGATTTCGCAAGCCCTGGCCGATCATCGCCGGCGTGCTGTGCGCGACGCTGGTCAACCACGGCGTTGCGGCGTGGCTTGGCTCGAGGCTGGGCGAATTCCTGCGTCCGGCGACGCTCGATGCCGCGGTCGGCGTCAGCATGATCGCGATGGGCCTGTGGGCGCTGCGCGCCGACAAGTTGAGCGGCGAGGAACCGCTGCGATCGCGCGGCGGCGTGTTCCTCGCCACGCTGATCGCGTTCTTCGTCGCGGAGACCGGCGACAAGACCCAGATCGCGACGCTCGCGCTCGGCGCGGCCTATGCGAACCTCGCCGCCGTCGTCGCCGGCAGCACCTGCGGCATGCTGCTGGCCAATGCGCCGGTGGTGTTCTTCGGCAGCGCTTTTGCGGGGAAACTGCCGCTGCGGGCCATGCGCTACGGGGCAGCCGCGCTGTTCCTGGTGCTGGGACTCCTCTTTGCCTGGCGGGCCATGCAATTCGGGCACAATGCCCCCCAGCCATGAATTATCGCCACATCTACCACGCCGGCAATTTCGCGGACGTCGCCAAGCACGTGGCCCTGCTGTATTGCCTGGAGGCGCTGCAGCGCAAGGAGGCGCCTTTTTTCGCGCTCGACACGCATGCCGGGCGCGGGGTCTACGACCTGCAGGCGCCGGAGGCGCAGAAAAGCGGGGAGGCCGGGCGCGGCGTGCAGCTGCTGATCGCGCAGGCTATCGGCGACGCGGCCCTGGCGCAGTACTTCGGCGCCATCCGCGCGAAGCGCGGCAAGCGCCTCGCGCAGTACCCCGGATCCGCCGCGCTGATCGCCTCGGCACTGCGCGCGCAGGACCGCGCGATATTCGTCGAACTGCTGCCCGCGGAGGCGCGGGCGCTGGAGCGCGAGGTCGAATCCTACGGCCGGATCCGCACCGATATCGACGACGGCTACACGGCCCTGAAGGCCCTGCTGCCGCCGCAGGAGCGGCGCGGCCTGGTCCTGATCGACCCTCCCTACGAGAGCGTGGAGGAGCTGAAAACGATGCTGCAGGCCTTCGCTGCCGCCTATCGACGCTGGCCGGGCGGGATCTACCTGCTGTGGTACCCGATCCGCAGCGCCACGCAGCGTGCCCAGGTGCACGCCCGCGTCGAGGCCCTGCGGATACCGAAGGTCCTGTACGCGGATCTCGCCGTTCATCCCGATGATGCCGGGGTGGGCCTCGCCGGCAGCGGCCTGATGCTGGTCAATCCGCCGTACGGCGCGGACGAGTTCCTGCAGCGCGCCTACCGGGCCATCCACGGCGCGCTGGCCGGCCCCGGCGCCGGCTACGTCGAAGTGGCCCGCCTGACGCCGGAGCGCGTAACATCACACCGTCGGGCAAACCCCTAGAGAAACATGATGGACATCAAAACACTGCGCGAACGCCTTGCGCAACTGCATACCGAACTCGCCGGCAGCGGACCGGTGGACGCCGAGACGCGGACAATGCTTGCCGAGATCATGCGCGACATCGCGCGCCTGACCGAGTCGCCCGGCGCGGCGGCGGCCGGTGCAGCCTCGCCCGCGCAGCGGCTCGAGGGGATCGCCGTGCAGTTCGAGGCGGATCATCCGGCGTTTGCCGCCAACATCCGCCGTCTCGTCGACATGCTGGGAAAAGTCGGAGTGTAGGACACATGAGCGCAACATCGGGCAGTTCATTCCCCGGCACGCGCATGCGCCGCATGCGCCGCGACGAGTTCTCGCGGCGGCTGATGCGCGAGACGCACCTGACGGCCGATGCGCTGATCTATCCGCTGTTCGTCGTCGAAGGCCGTGGCCAGCGCCAGCCGGTCGGCTCGATGCCGGGAATCGAGCGGCTGTCGGTCGACGAACTGCTGCGCGAATGCGCAGAACTGGTGCAGCTGCGGATCCCGGCGATCGCGCTGTTCCCGGTGACGCCGGTCGGGAAGAAGAGCCTCGACGCGCGCGAAGCCTGGAACCCGGACGGGATCGCCCAGCAGGCGGTGCGTGCCGTGAAAAAGGAGTTCCCGGGCCTCGGCGTGATCACCGACGTGGCACTCGATCCGTTCACGACCCACGGGCAGGACGGCATCATCGACGCCGGCGGCTACGTGCTGAACGACATCACCGTCGAGACCCTGGTACGCCAGGCGCGCTCGCATGCCGATGCCGGCGCCGACATCGTCGCGCCGTCGGACATGATGGACGGGCGCATCGCCGCGATCCGCCAGGCCTTCGAATCGGCCGGCCTCGTCAACACGCGCATACTCGCCTACGCGGCCAAGTACGCGTCCAGCTTCTACGGGCCGTTTCGTGATGCCGTCGGCTCCGCGGGGCAGTTCGGCAAGAGCAACAAGAATTCGTACCAGATGGATCCGGCAAACTCCGACGAGGCCCTGCGCGAGGTGGCGCTGGACATCGCCGAGGGCGCCGACATGGTCATGATCAAGCCGGGACTTCCGTACCTGGATATCGTGCGCCGGATCAAGGACCGGTTCGGCATGCCGACGTTCGTCTACCAGGTCAGCGGCGAGTACTCGATGATCATGGCGGCGGCCGGCAACGGCTGGATCGACGAGCGTGCCGTCGCGCTGGAGGCGCTGCTGTCGATCAAGCGGGCCGGCGCCGACGGCATCCTGACCTACTTCGCGAAAAAGGCCGCCGGGTGGCTGGAGTAATGTCCGAACCCGACGCCGGCTCCCCAGACCCGTACGGCATCGTCGGCCATCCGATCGGACACTCCTGGTCGCCGTTCATCCACGGCCTCTTTGCGCAGCAGACGCACCAGAACATGGTCTATCGCCTGTACGACATCGAGCCGGCGGATTTCGAAAAGCAGGTCGTCGAACTCTTCTCCGGCGGCGTGCGCGGACTGAACGTGACGATACCGCACAAGCAGGCGGCGGCCCGGCTCGCGGAGGAACGCACCAGCCGTGCGCGGCGCGCGCGCGCCGTCAACACGCTGGTGCTGCGCGAAGGCGGCACCCTGCTCGGCGACAACACCGACGGCGTCGGCCTGATCAACGACCTGACGCGCAACCTGGGGTTCGAGCTGCGCGAGGCGCGGGTCCTGATGCTCGGCGCCGGCGGCGCCGCGCGCGGCGTGATGGGACCCCTGCTGGAGCAGGGCGTCTGGGAGCTGACCGTAGCCAACCGTACACCCGCGCGCGCCCATGCGCTGTGCGCAGAGTTTTCCGAGGACGGAAAGGTCGCGAGCTGCGGCTTCACGGACATCCCGGGGCTCGCCTACGATCTGATCATCAACGCCACGGCGGCGAGCCTGCACGGCGAGATGCCGAACCTGCCGGCCGGACTGGTCGGCAAGACCACGCTTTGCTACGACATGGCCTACGGCCGCGGCGCGACGCCGTTCACGGCCTGGGCCGAGGCGCAGAATGCGGGGCAGACGTGCAAGGGCTGGGGCATGCTCGTCGAACAGGCAGCGGTTTCCTTCGAACTGTGGCGCGGCGTGCGCCCCGACACGCAGCCCGTGCTGCAGACGCTCGCGCAGTACCGCTAGGGAAACCCTGCACAGGTTACGCGAGGGGCGTTGCGCGCAGATAGTCGTCCTTGACCTGCACGTAGTGTGCGGCGATATACCGTACCTGTTCGAGCTCGCGCCCCGTCAGCTCGCGCACGCGCCTCGCCGGACTGCCGAGATACAGTCCGCCCGACCCGAGGCGCCTGCCCGGCGGCACCACGCTGCCCGCGCCGACGATCACGTCGTTCTCCAGCACGGCGCCGTCGGTGATGACCGCCGCCATGCCGATCAGGCAGCGATCGCCCACCGTCGCCGCATGCACGACCGCCCGGTGGCCGATCGTGACGTCCGCACCGATCGACAGCGGCAATCCGGCCGGACAGAACGGGCCGGGATGCACGACATGCAGCACGCTGCCGTCCTGGACGTTGGTGCGCGCCCCGATCCGGATGTGGTTGACGTCGCCGCGAACCACCGCGAACGGCCAGATCGAGGCGTCCTCGCCGACCGTGACCTGCCCTATCACGAGCGCCGCGGGATCGACGTAGACGCCGGTGCCGAGGACCGGTCGGAATTCCAGGTAACTGCGAATGCTCATGGGCGCATCAGCGCATGGTCACGAGCTCTTCGGCGCTCGTCGGATGTATCGCGACCGTGTCGTCGAGGTCGCGCTTGGTCGCGCCCATGCGGATCGCCACGGCGAAGCCCTGCAGCATCTCGTCGGCGCCGTCGCCGATGATGTGGCAGCCGGCGACCTTCTCCTCCGGGCCCACGCAGACGAGCTTCATCGCGCTGCGCGCCTTGCGTTGCGTCACCGCGTAATACATGCCGGTGAACTCGGTCGAGTAAACCCTGACGGCGTCGCCGTGCGCGGCGCGCGCCTGTGCCTCGGTCAGGCCGACACTGCCGATCGGAGGATGCGTGAACACCACGGTCGGTATCGTCGCGTAGTCCAGGCGGCTGTCGGGCTTGCCGCCGAACAGCCGGTCGCTGAGACGCCGCCCGGCCGCAATCGCCACCGGCGTCAGCGGCGCGCGCCCCGTGACATCGCCTATCGCGTGGATGCCGGGCACGTTGGTATCCTGAAACTGATCGGCGAGCACGTGGCCCCCGGCATCCTGCGCGACGCCGGCGCGACCCGGCTCCAGCGCCGCCACATTCGGCTCGCGGCCGATGGCCCACAGCACCGCGTCGAAGCCGCGGAACGCGCGTTCGTCCGCCGCAAGCAGCGTGCGCCCGTCCGCCTCGAGCGCCAGCCCCGCCGGAACCACCCGCTCGTGCACGATCGCGCCGCCGTCGCGCATTGCGTGCAGCAGCTGCTGGCCCAGCATCGCATCGAAATGATTCAGCAGCGTATCCCGGCGGATGAACAGCTCTGCATCGCTGCCGAGCTTGCGGAACACGTCGAACAGCTCGCAGGCGATGTAACCGCTGCCGACCACGGCAACGCGCGCGGGCCGCTGCCTGATGGAGAAAAAATCGTCCGAGGTGATGCCGTGAGCGCCGCCCGGCAGGTCGGGTCGCGACGGGCTGCCGCCGGTCGCGATCACGAAGTGCCGCGCGCGAATGCGCCGGCCGTTCACCTCGAGCGTCTGCGCATCGGCGAAGCGCGCCGTGCCGCGGATCAGCTCGACCTTCCGGGATTCGAGATTTCGCGCGTAGATCTCGTTCAGGCGTTCGATATAGGCATCCCGGCGCAGCTTCAGGGCGAGCCAGTCGTGCTGTGTGCCCGCGGCAGCGAATCCGTAGCCCGTGGCATCCGCGAGGGCCAGCGACACGCCCACGGTATTCCACATAATCTTCTTCGGCACGCAGCCGACGTTGACGCAGGTGCCGCCGAGCCGCCCGGACTCGACGACGGCCGCCCGCGCGCCATACAGCGCCGCCCGCTGCGCACAGGCAAGGCCGCCGCTGCCGCCGCCGATCGCGACCAGATCGAACAAGTCCTGCGCCACTGTGAACTCCGTCGTGAATTCGGGCTGGACGCCGATGATATACTTTAAGGATATGATCATCCTAGTCATCCTGCTGGCTCTGCTCGCCGTGGGCGTTGTGTACCTGATCGGCATCTACAACAGTCTCGTGAACCTGCGCGAGGCAGTGAAGGTGTCGTGGGCGAACATCGACGTGCTGCTCAAACAGCGGCACGACGAATTGCCCAAGCTGGTCGACACCTGCAAGCGCTACATGCAGTACGAGCAGGAGACGCTCGAGAAGGTCATGCGCGCCCGCAACTCGGTCAGCCAGGCACAGGCGAGCGGCGACGTCGCCGGCGTCGGCGCCGCGGAGCTGCGGCTGCGCGCGGGCATGGGGAAGCTGTTCGCGGTCGCGGAAAACTATCCGCAGCTCAAGAGCGACGCGACATTCCGCGAACTGCAGACCCGGATCACCGCGCTCGAGGAATCGATTGCCGACCGGCGCGAGATGTACAACGAACAGGTCAACCTGAACAACATCCGCGTGCAGGTATTCCCGGATTCGCTGGTCGCGGTCTGGGGCGGATTCCGCAGCGCGCACCTGCTGGAATTCGCGGCGCAGGAAAAGGCCGACATCGACGTCGGCGGCCTGTTCAAAGCCTGATCGCACACCCCGGGCGTGGCCCCAACGATGCTGAGCAAGGATCAGTGGCTGATGCCGGCACTGCTGCTCGCCGCCGCCTGCGCCTACAGCTTCTGGAGCGCCTTCAGGCTGCTGGCCAGGAGCCGCCTGATCCGCGATACGCCCACCTCGCGCATCCGCTCCGCCGCGCAGGGCTACGGTGAGTTTGCGGGCACCGGTGCCCTGCCGCCGCGGGTCACGATCAAGGGACCCCTGACCGGCCTTCCGTGCGCGTGGTGGCATTACCAGATCCAGGAGCGCGGTGGCATCGGCTCGCGGCGCGGCTGGCAGACCATCGACACCCAGACCTGCGAAACCCCTTTCCTGCTCGATGATGGCACCGGCCGGTGTCTGGTCGACCCGCGCGGCGCCGAGGTCGTGACGCATACCCGCACCGTCTGGTGCGGCTCCACGAAGTGGCCCGAATACCGGCTCCCGCCCACCCCCGGATTCTTCGGCAAACTGTACGATGCCATGATGTCGGGTGGCCGTTACCGTTATATCGAGCGGCGTCTGGACATTGCCGAACCGATCTATGCGCTCGGCGAGTTCCGCACCCGGGGCGGAATCGGCGTCACGGATCCCGAGGACGGGATCGCGCAGCTGCTGCATGTCTGGAAAAGCGACCAGGCGAAGCTGCTGGAGCGATTCGATGCGAACCATGACGGCAGGATCGATGCGGCCGAGTGGGAGCAGGTCCGTGCCGCTGCGCGCGCGCAGCTGCTGGCGAAAGCGCATGCCGACGAGCATGAGCCGACGGTCCCCGTCATCGGCGAGCCCGGCGACGGGCGCCCTTTCCTGCTGTCGGCCTCCGACCAGGCGTCGCTCGCGCGCTCCTTCCGGTGGCGCGCCGCGCTGGTCATGGTCCTGTTTCTGGCGGCGGTGACGCTGCTTACGATGGTTTTGCGCATGCTCGCCTGAACCGGGGCCTCTGTTAGAATTCAGGCATGGACAACCCGCTGCTTGACATCGATTCCCTGCCCGCATTCGATCGCATCAAGGCCGCGCACGCGCGGCCCGCGCTCGAGCAGATCCTGGGCGAGAACCGCGCGCTGCTGGCGCAGCTGAGCGCGCAGGCCGCACCCACGTTCCGTTCGCTGGTCGTGCCGGTCGAGGAGATGAGCTATCGGCTGAGCCGGGTATGGAGTCCCGTCGCGCACCTGAATGCGGTAGCCAATTCCGCCGAGCTGCGCGCCGCGTTCAACGAATGCATTCCGCTGCTGACCGCGTACTCCTCCGAGCTCGGACAGAACGCCGCGCTGAAATCGGGCTACGAGTACGTGCTGGCCCACGAGGGCGAATCGCTGAGCGCGGAATCGCGGCGCGTGATCACCAACGCCCTGCGGGATTTCCGGCTGGCCGGCGTCGACCTGAGCGCGGAGCGTCAGGCGAGGTTCCGCGAACTGCAGCAGCAGCTCGCGCGGCTGGGCACGAAATTCGCGGAAAATGTGCTGGACTCGGCCGCCGCGTACACCCGCCTCGTGACCGCGGAAGCGGAACTGGCGGGACTGCCGCCCAACACCGTGGCGCGCGCCCTCGCCGATGCGCGCGCGGCGGGCCAGTCCGGCTGGCTGTTCAAGCTCGACCAGCCCACCTACCTGTCGGTCATGACCTGCGCCGAGGATGCGCAGCTGCGCCGCGACATCTACGGCGCCTGGGTCACGCGCGCCTCGCAGGCGGGGCCCGGCGGGGCGGGCCTGGACAACTATCCGCTGATCGAGGAAATCCTGCGGCTGCGCCACGAGCTGGCGCGCCTGCTGGATTTCGGCAATTTCGCCGAGCTGGCGCTCGCGACGCGCATGGCGAAGGACGTCGCCCAGGTGCAGAAGTTCCTCGCCGAGCTCGCCGGACGCTGCCGTCCTGCCGCCGAACGTGAGTTCGCGGACCTCGAAACCTATGCCGGACGGCGCCTCGATGCCTGGGACGTGGCGTTCTACCGCGAGAAGCTGCAGGCGAGCCGCTTCCAGGTGTCGCAGGAGGAACTGCGTCCGTACTTCCCGCTGCCGAAAGTGCTCGCCGGCCTGTTTTCACTGACCGAGCGGCTCTACGGCATCAGCGTGCGCGAGCGCGCGGCTGCCGCGGTGTGGCACGAGAGCGTGCGTTACTACGATTTATGCGATTCCGGCGGCCGCATCGTCGCCGGCTTCTACCTGGATCCCTACTCGCGCAGCGAAAAGCGCGGCGGCGCGTGGATGGACGAATGCGTGATCGCCAAGTCGATGCCGACGGGCACGGCATTGCCGGTTGCGCAGCTGGTGTGCAACTTCACGGCTCCGGTGGGCGCTCAGCCTGCGCTGCTGACGCACGTCGGAAGTGACGACGCTGTTCCACGAGTTCGGGCACGGGCTGCACCACATGCTCACCCGGGTCGCCTATCCGAGCATCGCGGGCATCAACGGCGTGGCCTGGGACGCCGTCGAGCTGCCGAGCCAGTTCATGGAGAATTTCGTGTGGCGCGCCGAGGTCCTGCCGCTGATTTCGGCCCACCGCGACAGCGGCGCGGCGCTGCCCGCGCAATTGCTGGAGCGCCTGCTCGGCACGCGTTCCTTCAATGCGGCGCTGGACACGCTGCGCCAGCTGGAGCTGGCCACGTTCGACCTGGAGCTCCATGCAAACTACGATACTTTGCAGAGCGGGCGCGTCGCTGCGACGCTCGCTGCGGTGCGCCAGCGCGTCGCGGTCGTTCCGGCGCCCGCGTTCAGCCGGGTGCCCGCCAGCTTCTCGCACATATTCTCCGGCGGCTATGCCGCCGGGTATTACAGCTACAAATGGGCCGAGGTGCTGGCCGCGGACGCGTTCGCGGCCTTCGAGGAGGCCGGCATATTCGATCCGGCCACGGCCCAGCGGTTTCGCGATTCGATCCTCGAGCGCGGCGGCAGCCTCGACGCAATGGACGCGTTCGTGCTGTTTCGCGGGCGCGAGCCGGATGTCGGCCCGCTGCTGCGCCAGACCGGTATCGCGGCGTGAAGGCGAGCATTGCCACGTGGAACGTCAACTCGCTGCGCGTGCGGCTGCCGCAGCTGCAACAGTGGCTCGGCGCAAATCCGCTCGACGTGATCGCGCTGCAGGAGACGAAACTCACCGACGCGGATTTTCCGGTCCGGGAAATCGAGGCCCTCGGCTACCACGTCGCGTTCAGCGGCCAGAAGACCTACAACGGCGTCGCGACCCTCGCCCGCGCGCCGCTCGCCGACGTCGTCGCCGCCTTGCCGGATTTCGCCGATGAACAGAGGCGCGTGCTCGCCGCGACGATCGCCGGACTGCGCGTCGTCAATGTCTATGTGCCGAACGGCCAGGCCGTGGGGTCGGAGAAATACAGCTACAAGCTTGCCTGGCTCGCCGCGCTCGAACGGTTCCTGCAGGGCGAACTGGCGCGCGCACCCGCGCCTGCTGCTGCTCGGCGACTTCAACGTCGCTCCCGAGGATCGCGACGTCTGCGACCCGGCAGGCTGGGCGGATTCCGTGCTGGTCAGCGCGCCCGAACGGGCGGCGCTGTCGCGCGTGACTGCCCTCGGGCTCACCGACCTGTTCCGACGGTTCGACCAGCCGCCGCAGACCTTCAGCTGGTGGGACTATCGCCAGGGCGCCTACCGGCGCAACCTCGGCCTGCGGATCGACCTGATCCTGGCCTCCGGGCCGCTGGCCGCGCAGTGCCAGTCCTGCCGTATCGACCGGGAGCCGCGCGCCTGGGAGCGGGCCTCGGACCATGCCCCGTGCATCGCCAGCTTTGACATATCGGCATAGCGGATGTGATCGGGCGCGGAAACCGCCGGACCAGTCGATAGCGCACTGGCCGCGCAGGGCTTAGACTCGACTCGATGAGCGATTTTCGCCGCAATGATTACGACGTCACGAACACCGTTCAGGTCAGCTCCACGGCTGCGGTCAGTGCGGCGGTGCGCAATCTGTGCCGGGACGCGTGGCCCGGGGAATCCTTCGAGCGCCTGCGCGAATCGTTCGAGGAATTCGACAAGCTGTTCACCGGACGCATGCCCGGATACCACGGCGTCGATACCGTCTATCACGATCGCCAGCACTCGCTCGATGTGACGCTGGCAGCGGCCCGGCTGCTGGTCGGCTACGAGCAATCAGGCCGGATCGGCGCTGCGCCTCGGGGCCGAGCGCGCCACGGTCGGGCTCGTCACGGCGCTGTTCCACGACGCCGGCTACATCCGCGAGTCGGACGACACGGAGACGCAACAACGGCGCCGAATTCACGCTGTATCACGTGACCCGCAGCGCGCGAGTTCCTGGCGCGCTACCTGCCCGCATCGGCATGGATGCCTGGACGCCGGTCGCCACGCCGCCTCGTGCACTTCACCGGCTATGAGCTGAACATTCGAGCCAGATCCAGCTCGTCGATGAACGCGACCGCAAGCCTCGGCACCTGCTCGGCACCGCCGACCTGATCGCGCAGATGGCCGACCGCTGCTACCTGGAAAAATGCCGCGACCGGCTGTATCCGGAATTCGTGCTCGGCGGCGTCGCGACGGCGACCGGGAGCGACGGTGCGCTGCAGGTCCGCTACAGCTCCGGGCTCGACCTGTTGCGCCAGACGCCGGAATTCGTGCGCGAGACCCGCGGGCCAGCGGCTCGACAGGGAGTTCGGCGATGCCTATCGCTATCTCGAGCCGCTGTTCGGCGGCACGAACCCGTACATCGAGGCGATCGACCGCAACATCGGCTACCTGAACCGGGTGCTGCGCGGCGAGAGATGGCCCATGCTGCGGCGCAAGCCGCCGCTGTTCACGGCACGCGCCAATCCGATGCCGCAGGTCCGCGGCCTGATGCTGGACCGGCTGAAATCGCTGTGGGAATGAGGTCCTTCAGGGCTCAAGGCAAATCGATCGAGCTGACGTAGCGCGCGTGGATCGCGTCCAGACGCTGCAGCACGGCTTCCTTGCCCAGCAGCGGCGCATCGGCCAGTGCCGCGGCGAGCACGCCCACCCCAAGGCCGCGGCGCGCCGTCTCGGCCGTCGGCGCAAAGCTGTAATGCCAGGGCTCGGAATCGACCCCGGAGCGGATTCCCCTGAACGGCCGGAAGAATCCGAACCGGCCAGCATTGGCCTCGAGCCAAGCGCCGGCCGCGGCAAACGGACCGCCGGGCGCATATTCGTCCGGCGTCAGCCGCACGCGATAACCGCCCGGCAACGCGGCGCGGTCGATCAGGTCCAGGTCCGTCCCCCAGTGATGCCGGCTCGCCCCCGGCAGCGCCGACCATTGCAGGATCGAACGGATGTGCTCCTGCGGCGCCTGCGCCGCGGCCTCGTCCTCGAGCTTCGCAAACTTCGCATTCCAGATGGCCAGCTGGCGCGCGAAATCGCGGAAAGCGCTCGCGGGGACCAGATCGAATCCGGCGCCGGCCGCGGCGCGGCGCAACTGCCTGAAGGGCACGGCCACGTGCACGTGCACGCAGCAGTCCAGCTCCTGCAGCGCGACCAGGTGCGTGCGTGCCCGTCCGGTCAGCTCAAGCGGATTCAAGGTTTCGAATCATGCGTCGCGGCCATTTCCGCCACCTGGTCGAGCACGCGGGTCAGGGTGATGACTTCCTGGGCACCGGACATCGTAAAGCGCCCGTCGAAGACATAGGTCGGCACGCCGGTGATCCCGAGCGCGGCCGCATGCCGCTCCGCTGCGATGACCGAATCCTGGCCAGCGCGCAGCACGATCGCATTGCGGGCGTCGTTTTCCCCGAGCCCGGCCTCGACGCCGAGCCGTACCAGCTCCTCGACGTCGCCGATGTCGCAACCTTCCTGGAAATAGGCCCGCATGATGCGTTCCGTGACCTCGCCCTGCAGGGCATGGCGGCGCGCGTGCAGGATCAGGAGGTGTGCGCGGCGCGTATTCGGGACCAGCCGGATCAGCTCGAAACGAAAGTCGATCCCCACTGCAAGTCCGAGTGCGATCAGGGATTCCTGCGACCGGGCATACCGGACCGGATCGCCGACCCGGTTCATGAGGAACCACTGCCGCTCGACGCCTTCGGCCGGAAAATCGAGATTCAGCTCGAATGCGCGCCACGTGATCCGCGGTTCATATTGCGGCCGTTCCGCGAGCGCGAGCTCGAATCGGCGCTTGGCGAGAAAGCACCAGGGGCATACGGTGTCGGAAAAAATGTCGATACGCATCGCTATGCTCATGACGGAACATTGTACCGAACCCTTATGGGCTTGCGCGGGAACGGGTATCATTTCGCGCTTATGGCGCAAAGCCTGAAAAACAATTACCTGATCCTTGCCCTTGGCGCCGTGCTGCTGCTCTCCGTGCTGGGGGGTGGCCTGGTCTACTACGAACACCGCGCGGATACCAGCGACGCTCAGTCGCTCGCGGCCGCGGCGTTTGCGCTCAAGCTCGAGACGGCGCTCGAGGAGCGCGCGACCGGCCTCGGCAGGATCAGCGCCGCGCTGCTGTCGACGACGCTGGGCGCCGCAGATCCGACCGGCACCGCGGTGATCGGCCGGCGCCTGCTGGACCAGCGCGACGTCGAACGCGTCGAGATCGTCGACCGCAGCGGCGCCGTCGTGTTCGCCGATTCGCATCTGCAGGGCGGGCAGGCTGAGCGCGGCCCCTTCGCGCTGCAGCTGCCGGTCGACGTTGCGGTCGCACCCGGGACCGTGCAGCGCGCCGGGGAGCTGCGCATCTGGGTCAGCCGCGCCGGAATCAGCGAAGCGCTTGCCGACCTGCGCGCGCAGATGCACGGCCAGGAGGCGCTGCATGACATGCGCCTGCGTTACCTGCTCGGCATCCTGACGCTGTCGCTGCTGGTGCTCGGCATGGCCGGCGCGTGGTACATCGCGCGCGAACTCGCGCGCCCGATCTCGGCGCTGGTGAAGACCGCCGATCGCATCGGCGAAGGCGATTACTCGCGGCCGCTCGAGGTGGTGCGCAGCGATGAACTCGGTGAACTGCAGAGTTCGCTGGAGCGCCTGCGGCAGAACCTGCTGGACACGACGATCACCAGGAATTACCTGAACACGGTGCTGAACAGCCTCAGCGACGCCGTGCTCGTGACCTCGCCCGACGGCCTGATCAAGAGCTGCAACGAGGCCGCGCAACTGCTGCTCGGGTATGGCGCCAGCGAGCTGCTCGGCAAACCGCTGATGGAACTGATCGACACGGCGCATCGCGACAATTTCGAGCCCTCGCAGCCGATGTCGGAGGTGCGCGAGACGGTGCTGCGCACCGCGCGCGGACAGACCATCCCCGTGTCGATGGCCAGCTCCCCGGTCAGCACCGAGGATCCGCAGTTCCAGGGCTACATCTACGTGGCCCGGAACATCACCGAGCGCAAGCGCGCCGAGCGGCGCATCCGCTACCTGGCGCGCTACGACAACCTGACCAAGATGCCGAACCGGATGCAGTTCCAGCATCTGCTGCAGCAGGCGATCGCGCGCTGCCGCCGCAACAACCGGTCACTGTCCCTGCTGTACCTGGACCTGGACCGGTTCAAGGAAGTCAACGACACGTTCGGCCATGCCGCCGGCGACCGGACGCTGGAAGTGCTGTCCGAGCGGCTGACGCGCGCGCTGAGCAAGGACACCGTCGTCGGCAGGCTGGCCGGCGACGAGTTCGCGATGTTCGTCGACGACCTGCCGACCGATGTCGACAGCCGGGTCCCGATCGGCGCAATGGCCCGCAACCTGCTCGACGAAATCAGCCGCACGTTCTACGTCGGCAGCCAGGAGGTATACCTGACCGCGAGCGTCGGCATCGCGATCTACCCGACCGACGCGGACAATGTCGTCGACCTGATCCGCAACGCGGATGCGGCGATGTACCACTCGAAGCAGAACGGCGGCAATTCGTACGCGTACTACCTGCCCGAGATGAATGCCATCGCCGTCGAGCGCCTGATGCTGAAGGCGAAGCTGCGCCGTGCGCTTGAACGCAACGAGTTCGTGATCCTGTACCAGTCGAAGATCGACCTGCGCGATGGCCGCATCGTCGGCGCCGAGGCGCTGCTGCGCTGGCGCCTGCCGGGGCACGGCGACATCTCGCCCGCGCACTTCATACCGCTGGCCGAGGAAACCTCGCTGATCATGGACATCGGCGAGTGGGTCATGGACCGGGTATGCGCGGACTATCGCGAGTGGCAGGCGAGCGTGCCCCAGCCGGGACGCATCTCGATCAACCTGTCGCTAAAACAGCTGAAACAGCCGAGCTTCATCGCCCGCGCCGGCGCCGTATTCCGCAAGCACGGGGTGTCGCCGACGTGCTTCGAACTCGAGGTAACCGAGACGACGCTGATGACCGACCCGAAGCGCACGATCGGCCTGCTGAACGAGCTGTACGACATGGGGCTGCATCTGGCCATCGACGACTTCGGCACCGGCTACTCTTCGCTGTCCGCGCTGCAGCAGTTCCCGATCGAGACCCTGAAAATCGACCAGTCCTTCGTCCGCGACGTCGCCACCGATCCCGACGATGCGGCCATCGTGCGCACCATCATCGAGATGGGCAAGAGCCTCGAGCTCGAGGTCATCGCCGAGGGCGTCGAGTCGACCGATCAGCTCGAGTTCCTGCGCCGCTGCCGCTGTCATTACGCCCAGGGCCTGCTGTTCGGCCCGGCGATAGAAGCATCTGCATGGCTCGAGATCCTGCAGCGCCAGGCGAGTGGCGCGGCCCGGCCCCATTTTGCGGCCCTGTGCGCATCGACGCCGGCGCCGTTGACGGGAACCACCTAAGAACGCGATGCTGTCGGCCCGGGACCTGACCCTGCGGCGCGGCCCGCAGCCGCTGTTCGAGGCGGTCAATTTCACCATTTTTCGCGGCGACAAGGTCGGGCTGACCGGCGCCAACGGCACCGGCAAGTCGAGCCTGTTCGCGGCGATACGCGGCGAGCTCGGCAGCGACCGCGGCGACATCGACCGGCCGGCGAACCTGAAAATTGCCCACGTCGAACAGGAAATCGACGCCAGCGAGCGCGCGGCGCTCGACTTCGTCATGGACGGCGATACGCAGCTGCGCGCGCTGCAGGCCGCCATCGCCGCGGCCGAGAGTCGCGATGCGCCGCTGGCGCTGGCCGAGCTGCACGCGGAGCTGCTGTCGATCGACGGCTATCGGGCGCCCGCGCGCGCTGCCGCCGTCATGCACGGCCTGGGATTCCGCGCCGCCGATCACACCCGCAGCCTGGGCGAATTCTCGGGGGGCTGGCGCGTACGCCTGGCGATGGCACGGGCGCTGTCGGCGCGCGCCGACCTGCTGCTGCTCGATGAACCGACCAATCATCTCGACCTGGACGCGGTCATCTGGCTCGAGGACTGGCTGACCGCTTACCAGGGCACGCTGCTGGTGATCTCCCATGACCGGGAATTCCTGGACCGGATCATCGATCGGGTGCTGCATATCGAGAATCGCGGCATCAGCGCCTACGCCGGCAATTATTCGGACTTCGAACTCAAGCGCGCCTTGGCGCTCGCGCAGCAGAACGCGTTGCAGGCCCGGCAGCAGCGGCGCATCGCCGAAATCACGTCATTCATCGCGCGCTTTGGCGCGAAGGCGAGCAAGTCGCGCCAGGCGCAGAGCCGGGTGAAGATGCTGCAGCGCCTGCAGCTGATCGATCCCGCGCACGTCGACAGCCCGTTCGAGTTCCATTTTGCGCCGCCGCTGAAGACGCCCCGCCCGCTGCTGACGCTCGAGGACGCGGCCTGCGGCTATGACGGCCGGACCATCGTCGGCGGGGTCAACGCATCGATCGGGCCCCAGGACCGGATCGCACTGCTCGGGCCCAACGGTGCCGGCAAATCGACGCTGACCCGATTGCTGGCCGGCGCGATCGAGCCGCTGTCCGGCAAGCGAATCGCGGCCGCAGACCTGTCGATCGGATATTTCGCGCAGCAGCAGCTCGAGCAGCTGAACCTCGACTGCGACGCGTTCTGGCACCTGCGCCAGCTGGGGGGGCCCGGATTCGCGAGCGGCGACGAGCAACTGGTGCGCGACCACCTCGGCTGCTTCGGGTTCCGCGGCGACCGCGTGTTCGAGCCGGTCGGGCGCTTCTCCGGCGGCGAGAAGGCACGACTGACGCTGGCCCTGATCGTTGCGCGCCGGCCGAACCTGCTGCTGCTCGATGAGCCGACCAATCACCTGGATATCGAGATGCGGCACGCGCTGAGCATTGCGCTGCAAGGTTTCGAGGGCGGCCTGGTGCTGGTGTCCCATGACCGGCACCTGATCAAGCTCGTCGCGGACTCGCTGTGGCTGGTGGCCGATGGCCGGCTGGCGGCCTTCGACGGCGATCTCGATGATTACCAGCAATGGCTCAGATCGCGCGCCCGGGCGCCGGCAGCGCAAGCCCGGAAGAAGCGTACGGCCTATAAGGCGCCGCAGCGCGCGACCGCGCGGCGCCGGACGCCATCGCGCCGCGACCTCGAGCTCATCGAGCAGCGTCTCGCCGCCGTCACGGCCGAGCGCACGCAGCTCGAGGCGGCACTCGGGGAAACCGGCGCGACGCGCGAGACGATCGCGCAACTCGCCGACCGGCACGCGCTGCTGACGCGCGAGCTCGACGGGCTGGAAGAGCAATGGCTGGAAATGGGCATGGCCATCGAGTCGGGCGCAGACTAAGCCGGCTGGCGCGGGACGAAGTGCAGCGCCACCGAATTCATGCAATAGCGCAGGCCCGTCGGGCGGGGGCCATCGTCGAACACGTGTCCGAGATGGGCGTCGCACAGGCGGCAGGAAATGGCCTCACGCTCCATGAACAGGCTGCGGTCCGTCGTCTTGACCACGTTCAGTGCCGATATCGGTTGCCAGAAGCTCGGCCAGCCGGTTCCGGATTCATACTTGGTCCTGGAGTCGTAGAGCGCAGTGTCGCAGCAGATGCAGCGGTACAGGCCATCGGCGTGATTATCCGCGTAGGCGCCGGAAAACGGCGCCTCGGTCCCGGCGCGGCGCGTGACCTGATACGCGAGCGGCGAGAGCTGGCGCTGCCACTCCGGATCGGGCTTGATGATCTTCGGCGTCTTGATCGCGCCCAGCGATTTTCCCGCGGGCGAGAACATCTCGATCGAGACCTCCACGCCCGGCTTCGAGGACGCCAGGCTGTCCGCGACGGCCTTGCCGAGCCAGGTATTGGCTGCGGCGGCAGCCAGCCCGAATCGCAGGAAGTTGCGCCGCTGCAGGCCGGCATCGTTCATGGGCATCGCCATCTCCTTGCGCTGTCCGAAAGCACAGGTTACGCCTGGACGCGGCGGTCCAGGAACACCGGGGGACTGACGGCCCCCGGTGGATAATTCGCCGCCGGCGGCGCCAGGGTTACACACCCGGGGAAAAAAGCCTGGTGCGCCGCCGAAAACTCTGGCGCCGGGCCGGCGTATAGTGACGGCCGGTGCGCCGCAGCGCTCATCCAGGTCATAGGGGCAGGCCAGGAGTACGGAAGCATGAATCGGGACGTCATCATCACCTGTGCAGTCACCGGCGCCGCGGACTCCGCAGCCAAGCATCCGGGATTGCCGATAACCCCGCGTCAGATCGCAGACGCCTGCTTCGAGGCCGAGAGCGCCGGGGCCGCCATGGTGCACATCCACGTGCGCGACCCGAAGAGCGGCAAGGGCAGCCGCGATCCGGCGCTGTTCCGCGAGGTCGTCGGGTATCTGCGCGCGCGCAATTCCGACGTGATCATCAACCTCACGGCCGGCATGGGCGGCGATTTCGTGCCCGGCAAGGACAACCCCGCGGTCGGCGGCCCCGGCACCGATATCGTCGGGCCGCTGCAGCGCCTCGCGCACGTCGAGGAACTGCTGCCGGATGTGTGCAGCCTGGACTGCGGAACACTGAATTTCGGCATGGGCGACGAGACCTACATCAACACCACTGCGTGCCTCACCGCCATGGCGCGGCGCGTCCAGGAACTCGGCGTCAAGCCGGAACTCGAGGTATTCGATCTTGGCCAGATCCGGCTCGCACGCCATCTGCTCGCGCAGGGGCTGATCGACTCACCGCCGCTGTTCCAGGTCTGCCTGGGCCTCGCCTGGAGCGCGGGGGCCGACACCGCGTCCATGCTCGCGATGACCAGCGCGCTGCCGGATGACGCCAACTGGTTCTCCTTCGGCCCCGGCAACCTGCAGATGCCCATGGCCGCGCAGGCGATGGTGCTGGGCGGCAATGTGCGCGTCGGGCTCGAGGACAATCTGTACCTGAAGAAAGGCGTGCTGGCCAGCAACGGCCAGCTCGTCGAGAAGGCCGCGCACATCATTGATCAGCTCGGCGGCCGCGTCGTGTCCGCGAAGGAAGCGCGCGTAAAACTCGGACTGAAACCGGGCCGCATCTAGGTACCGCTGCCACCCACCGAACCGATCGTGCCGACCGTGATTGTCACGTTGGTATAGACCGTGCCCGCATACTCAACGGCGGGAATCAGCAGCTGGCCGGTCGTCAGGTCGTATTGATCCAGCGCCGCCTGCGGCATGCCGCCCGCCACGCCGAGGATCTTGCCGGGCGTAATGGCGACATCGTCGTAGACGGTCCCGCCAACCTGCACCCGGGAGATGATCAGGTACGTGCCGTCGAAGGTATCCGCGCCACTGACGCTGCCGATCGAGACCAGGCTGCCGACCGTGATCGCGATGTTGTAGTAGGTTGTGGCGCCTATTTTCACGGCAGGAACGGTCAACTGATGACTCGCTGGATTGTAGATGTCCCCGCCGCTCTCAGGCGCCGCGCCGGCAGGGCCGCTCAGGATCCTGCCGACCGTGACGACCATGTCCGTAAAGACGGCATCGCCGATCAGCACGGTCGGAAGCGTCAGCTGACCCGCGCTGTAGGCCGGCACGTAATCCAGTACGGGCCACGCATTCGCATTCAGGAGCACGGCGAGACTACTCTCTCCGTAGACATCCACGCTGCCCGCCAGCAGTTCCGGGAACCCGTCGCCATTCAGGTCGGCGGCCGCCAGCGCGCCCGGCTGCTGCGCCATGGCGAGCAGCGTCGGTGTCAGCGTCCCGTCGCCGTTGCCGAGCAGCACGCTCGTGGACGCGGTGGCGTCGCCGACGGCGACGTCCAGATGGCCATCCCTGTTGAAATCCGCCAGCGCTATGGTCGTCGTGCCAATGCCGTAGTTGCCCAGCAGCGGCGTCGCCACGGCCGGCTGGAACGTGCCGTCGCCTTTTCCGAGCAACGTATAGACAAAAGGCGTGCTGGTGTCCTGAGCCCCGGCAACATTGCCCGCGAGGATCAGGTCGGGCTTGCCGTCGCCGTTCAAATCGCCGAGCGCCGCGACGCTGTAGTTCGTTGCCGGTGTCGTCGGCGGCACCGTTGCGGACAGTCCGTTAGCCGTGCCGAGATAGACGTGCACGGCTCCATTGACCTGGTCGCTCGCGCCGGCGTAGTCGAAAAATCCCTGGTCGGCCACGATCAGGTCCGCGCGGCCATCGCCATTGATATCCCCGGCCGCGAGACCCGTCGGGTTCAGCGAGGAGTCGATCTTGAGCGGCGTTCCGAGCCTGCCGTTGCCCGTGCCCAGCAGCAGGTAAACGCCGGACGGCCCGCTTGCACCCAGGCCCGGCGCTATGCCGACGGCAACGTCCATCAGCCCATCGCCATTGAAATCCCCGGTCGCGAGGCTGACCGGATTACCCGGCAGCGCGTAGTCCAGCTCAGCGCCGAACGTGCCATTCCCCTGATTGAACAGCACCGAGACATCATTGCCCGCGGCGACCACGACATCGGGCTTGCCATCCTTGTTCATGTCCGCGGTGACGAGCATGATCGGCGTGACGTTGACGGAACTCGTGATCGCGGTGCCCAGCGCACCCGTTCCGTTCCCGGGCAGGACCGACAGCTGGTTCGCGCCGCCTGCCGCGATGATCAGCGCATCCATCCTGCCGTCGCCGTTGAAATCCGCCATTGCGATCTGCGGCCCGGCAACTGCGTATTCCCCGTTGCCGTACCTGCCCTGATTGTAGACCACGGAGTCCACGAAGGTGCCGTCGCCGCGCCCCATCAGGATCTGGAACAAGGGCGGCTGCGTGGGGTTGATGCAGCACCCCGCCGCGTATATGCCGCTCGTGCTAGCACCCAGCACGATATCCAGATTGCCGTCGCCATCGATATCGGCCAGAGCCACCGGCAGCGGACCCGGCAGCGATGCGAAGCGCGGCCCTGCCGTGAAGGTGCCGTTTCCATTGCCGTAAAAAACGGCCACATCGTTGCCCTCGGATATCACCACGTCGAGCTTGCCGTCGTTGTTGACGTCACCGACCGCGGTGTTGCCGAACTCATCCAGGAACGACGCGCCTGCCGAAATCGGGGAGCCTACGGTAAACGTACCATCGCCCTTGCCGATCAGCACCGTGTCATGGACCAGCAGGTCCTTCCTGCCGTCGCCGTTGAAATCACCGGTCAGGACCTGTCCCGGGGCCGCTCCGCAGGCGCTCGCGCCGGTTGCCGAGACCGGACCCGGCGTAAACGTACCGTCGCCCTTGCCAATCAGGGTCGTGATCCCGGGCGTGATGCCGCAGATGACGATGTCCGGAATGCCGTCTCCATTGACGTCGTCGATCGTGATATCACCCGCGATGTCGTAGTAGACGGCGGTCTTGAACGTACCATCGCCATTGCCGAGCATCACCGCCGTGCCCAGCTGCTGCGTCGCCGGGTCGGTCGCGAAGGTCACGACGAGGTCCATATTGCCGCTGCTGGTGAGCTGCGCGGAGGCGAACGCGCCCAGCGACGGATTCGCCGTGCTCGACAGCAGCATCGTCGTCCTGATCGTATTGGCAACGGGGTCGTCCACCGTAATGTAAAGCGCGCTGGGCAGCACGGCGGAAATCGATCCGCCGTCCGCAGTTGGTTGCAACAGGAAGCCGGTCGTGCTCGGTTGTCCATACATCGGATACGCGCAGCCCTTCGCGAAGACGTCCGCGGTCGTCGTCAGTGCGGCCAGCTGATGGAAATAAACTTCCGCCGAAGGCAGCGTCGCGATCAATCCGGCATTGGGGGTCGGTGCGCCCGGCAGCACGAAGTCCTCACTGAGGCTGCAATCGGCCTGGCGCCGCAGGCCAACCGCGTAGGCCGCCGTCACGTCATCGACATCCGTGGCATTGGGCACAAACGCTACGACCGCGAGGCGATTGCCAAGGAATGGCGGTAACGGCGTGCTGGAGTCCAGCGCCAGGGTGGCAGCGTCACTGGCCGCTGGAATGCCGCCGTTGGCCGGCAGGCGGGCAGTCCCGCGAGCACGGGCAGTCGTGAGCATCATGTCCGGATTTGATTTCGGCGGATCCATAGGCGACGGGCCATGCAAAATAAAGCGGCCAAGCATGAGAATTGCCTGCTCCAAGCAGCCTGACCAGGCGTCATAACTCCCGTCGCCCAATCCCGTGAATGGGTCGGGCGCGTACCTCGGGCATGGCACCGAAACCTCTATCAAGTCACCGGTTACACTGTCATAGACATCGTACGTACCGTTGTTATGGAAAAAATAATCCGGATCGGCACCAGCCTGCGCGCCAAGTGGCATCGATCCCACAAGAAACATGCCGCATAGCATCCGGATCAGCAGCGAGTTCGCCCGCGACAAGCGGCGTTGTGGGCCGACTGGATTTAGCCTATGCATCATGTCGTGGACTCCGCGTGGATTTGACATATTCAGACTTCAGCTCTTCACCGCCAGGCGCTGCGCGATCTCGAATATGCGCGCATCCGGAATGCCGACACCGGCCGCCGTGCCGTGCAGCTCTTCGCCGGTGATCACGGCCTGCGACTGCAGCACCGACAGGGTACCCATCAGTTCACCGACGAACAGCGCCGCCGTCAGGCTCTCGCTGGCCGAACGCCCCAGCGCCGCGACCAGGCGCGGCGCCGCGTCCCACTGCCCGGCAATGCGCTGCGCCATCGGCGCGCTCAGGTCGCGCAGCAGGGAGACAAAGGTTTCCGGGTTCGGCGGCGTCTGCGGCGAACGTGCATAGATATCGAGCGCCGCGCCGTAGACGACCAGCGGCCCGAGGGCGCTGAGCAGCGTGACCAGTTGCGCCTCGAACCGGTCCTGCGGCTGGATGCTCGCCGCATACATTTCAGCCGCGCGCGCCGCGCGCTCCGTGCGGTCCCACAGCATGCGCGGAAAGCGCGGGAAATTCGTGCGCGTGGCGCGGAATACCGGCTGCAGCATTGCGGTTGCGACCAGGCGGCGCAATTCGTCCATGCCGCAGACGATGACGGCACGCTGGATGGTTCCGATCGGCTCCGGGGTGGTGCGGTACAGGGTCGAATTCGCGAGCCGCAACACGTCCGCGGTCAGCACGGGGTCGTGCGTGATCATGTGCGAGATCTGGTCGCTCGCGGTGCGCTCGTCGTTGAACGCGTGCATCAGCTGGGTCATCAGCGTCGGGCGGCGCGGAAAATACTTCGCATCCAGCGTCTCCGACCGCAGCACCTTGAATATCGATGCGCGCATCGCCTGATCGGCCGGATCGTCCGCTGCGGGCTTCGCAGGCGCAGCAAAGGCCAGCCTCCACAGCCGCTCCGTCGCCACGTTGCTGGCCGCCGAGACCGGCGCGAAATCGAGCGGCGGCGACGCCGTGGCCGCCGCCTGCGGTGCGGCAACCGTGTTCGGCGCTTGCGCGGCGGGCGCGGGCCGGCGCAAGAGCCAGATACCTGCGCCAATGACGAGAAGCAGCGCAACAGAAACGATGGCCATTATCATTATTTCTTCACCATGAATGCATCTTCCGAATTGTTCTTCGTCGCGAATCAGTTTAACGCAGTCTTGCGGAATCTAGCGCTGGATCACACCATGCGGCGGACAACTGGGGTCTACTCCGGGCACAAGGAGTACCCCGGATGCCCGATGGCAACAAGCCCCGCAATGAATGCGCGGATCCGCTGCAACGCATGAGCAGCGTGCGAGCGCCGCGCTACCGTCCGTGCGGGGAATCGCGGGCGGTGCGCCAGGTGCAGCGGCTGATCGAGCAGGTGGCCCCGTTTGACACCAATGTACTGATCCTGGGCGAGTCGGGCACCGGCAAGGAGCTGGCGGCGCGGCACATCCATGAGCTCTCGGGACGGCATGGGTCCCCCTTCGTACCGATCAACTGCGGGGCGATACCGGCCGAGCTGCTCGAGAGCGAGCTCTTTGGGCACGAGAAGGGGGCCTTTACCGGGGCGCTGAGCGCGCGCATGGGCCGTTTTGAGTTTGCCGAGGGCGGCACGCTGTTCCTCGATGAGATCGGGGACATGTCGATGCAGATGCAGGTGAAGCTGCTGCGCGTGCTGCAGGAGCGCTCCTTCGAGCGGGTCGGGAGCAACCGCACGATTGCCTGCAACGTGCGCATCATCGCCGCGACGCACCGGGACCTGGAGAGTGCGATCGGGGCGGGGCAGTTTCGCGAGGACCTGTTCTACCGGCTGAACGTCTTTCCGCTGCAGATGCCGCCGCTGCGCGAGAGGCTGGAGGATCTGCCGCTGCTGATCGGGCACCTGGTGGAGCGCCAGGCGCAGGGGGCGGGCAGGGCGCTGCGCCTGACGGCGGGGGCGATCGGGGCGCTCTCGGGCAATGCGTGGCGGGGCAATGTGAGGGAGCTGGCTAACTTACTCGAGCGCCTCGCGATCCTGTATCCGCAGCAGACGGTCGGGGTGGCGGAGCTGCCGGAGAGGTACCGGGCGGGGGTGGCGCCGCAGGGCGCGGCGCAGGAGTGCGAGGCTCAAGTTCCGGGGCCCTGCGAGGGGTCCTTGCCCTGCGGGGGGCTGGACCTGCAGGGGCATTTATCGGCGATCGAGATCGGCCTGATCCGCCAGGCGCTCGAGAAGGCCGACGGCACCGTGGCCGAGGCGGCCCGGCTGCTGCGCATGCGCCGCACCACCCTGGTCGAAAAACTGCGCAAATACAACCTGGCGGCCGCCTGCCCGTGATCCGGCGGGCCCGATGCGCCCGATCGTTGCCAAAAGTCGCACTGGATCACAGCATCCTCATTAAGTAATACGCTTTACTGCCCGGACGCCGTCTACGGAGATTGACGATGAATCCCGGCAACTGCAGTTATGGCCCGTTCCCCGATGGGCATGGCGACGTCCCCGGCTCACGGGTCACTGCCGCGGCCCGTTGACCGCGCGCCCCCTCCCATGCGCGCACGCTTTGCCGAATACAGTCGATCACCCGCCGCCACACCCGGCGAGGACCGGATGCGCGCGCGCATCGAACTGCTCTCCGAGGCGGTATTCGAGGTCGATGCCAACGGCCTCATCGTATTCATGAGCAGCGCCTCGATTACCATGCTCGGCAAGCATCCCGGCGTATGCCTGCATCTGTCGCTGCCCGACCTGGTATCGGCGGAGGACCGGCCGGGGGTCGAGCGGCTCCTGCACCGGGACAATCCCCTGCCGCGGAAACTGCGTGCCCGAATGCCGCGCGCGGACGGCTCCGAGGCCTGGGTGCTGATATCGCTGACGCCGATCGACTCGGGCGGCGCGGTCGGCGTGCTGCATGACATCACCGCGGAAAAACAGGCCGCGGATGAATTCGCGCAGCTCAGGGACCAGGTCGCGGCGGCCGCCGTTGCCAAGAGCGCGTTCATAGCCAATGTCAGCCATGAGATCCGCACGCCGCTCGCGGCGATCATCGGCCTGTCGCATCTGTGCCTGGGCACGAGGCTGACGGAGAAACAGCGCGATTACCTGACCAAGACCGAGCAGGCGGCCCAGGACCTGTTCCAGATCGTCAACGACATCCTTGATTTCTCGAAAATGGAGGCCGGTGGCCTGAAGCTCGAGACCATCCCTTTCGCGTTGCGCAGCGTGTTCGCGAATGTGGACGCGCTGATGCGTCCGCTCGCGCGCGCCAAGGGACTCGAGCTGCAGATGCAGCCCGGCGATGGCCTGCCGGCCGTGCTGAACGGCGATCCCCTGCGCCTCGAGCAGATCATCCTGAACCTCGTCAGCAACGCGATCAAATTCACCTCCAGCGGCTCGATCTGCGTCTCGGCGGAAATACACGTGCAGGATGCCTCGGGGGTGCTGCTCGAGTTCAGCGTCGCCGACACCGGGATCGGGCTCCTGCCCACGCAGACCTCGATGATCTTCCAGGCGTTCAGCCAGGCCGACAGCTCGAGCACGCGACAGTTCGGCGGCACCGGACTCGGTCTCGCGATCTGCCGGCGCCTCGTCGAGAAGAAGGGTGGGTCGATCTGGGTCAGGAGCACGCCCGGCGTCGGCAGCACCTTTTACTTCACGGCCCGCTACGCCCGGGCCGAGGAGCAGGCCGGCCGCGCGGTTCACCTCGAACTGCCGAACTTTCCGGCGGACGCCCGCCAGCGGCTGCGCAATGCGCGCATCCTGGTCGTCGAGGACAACCGCTTCAACCAGCAGATCATCATGGAATTCCTCGAGGCCGCCGGCGTCACGGTGACGCTTGCCGATAACGGCGCCCGCGCCCTGCAGGAGCTCGCCAGCGAGCCGCGCTTCGACGCGATCCTGATGGACGTGCAGATGCCGGTCATGGACGGGTACGAGACCACGCGGCGGATCCGCAGCAATCCCGACCTGCGCGGTATCCCGGTCATTGCAATCACGGCCAATGCCCTGGCCGGCGATCGCCTGGCGTGCATGAAGGCCGGCATGAACGATTTCGAAGCCAAACCGATCGACCAGGAGCGACTGTATGCCACCATTGCACGCTGGCTGCCTAATCGCGCGGCTGATCCCGCCATTTCCGCCGTGACCGGCGCGGCGCGGGCGCCGATCGCCAGCATCGACCGCTCCGTGCTTGCCCGGCTGGTCAACTTCGACCCGGTGAAGATCCGGCGTTTCGCGCTCAAATTCGCCGAATCCTCGCGCGCGACGCTGACCGAAATGCAATCTTCAGCCAGGCGCGAGGACCTGATCGCGCTCGGGCGGCTCGCGCACCGGCTCAAGTCCGCCGCCGCCACCGTCGGCGCGGAGAATTTCGCGACGCTGTGCAAGGATCTCGAGACGGCGTGCCAGAACAACGACAGCGCGCTGTCGGCGCAACTGGTCGCGGAACTTGCGCCGGCGCTGGAACGCGTCAATGCGGAACTCGTCACGGATGATCCGGCATGAACAAGCCAGCGGGCGATCCCGCTGCTTCTGCGCCGGCAACGAATGCGCCAGCCGCGGACCAGGACACCCTGCGGGCCTTGCCGCCGTCGCTGACCGGGTTCCGGGTGCTGATCGCCGACGATGACGAATTCATGCTCGACTGTCTCGAGGAAGTGCTCGGGCAGCTGGGCCTGAAGCACATCGAGCGGGCGCGCGACGGCAACGAGCTGCTGGTCTACGTGGACCAGCCCGCCAGGTGCCCGGACCTGATTTTCTGCGACCTCGACATGGACGGCATGGACGGCATCGAATGCCTGCGCCACCTCGCTGAGCGGCACTTCCTCGGCGCCATCATCGCGGTCTCCGGAGCCAGCCCGAGACTGCTGGGATCGATGGCGGACCTCGCCCGGGAGCACCGCATCGATTTCCTCGGCGCCATTTCCAAGCCGATCGACGGCGAGTCGATCAGGGCGGCAATCGTCGCGTTTGGCGCACGCTCGCCCGCCAAGGTCGCGCCGCGCATCGACGGGCGGCGCAGCGCGCCGCTCGCGCCCGACGAGATCCGCTCGGGCATCGCGGCGGGCTACGTCGACGTCTTCTTCCAGCCCAAGGTTGCCATCGCCGACCGCAAGGTCGTCGGCGCCGAAGCCCTGCTGCGCTGGCGCGATCCGGTGCGCGGCCTGCTGCCGCCGCTCTCGGTCGTGCAGGTCGCCGAAGCCCACGGCATCGTCAATGAACTCACGCGCGCCGTCTATCGCACGGCGATCAGCCATCTGGCCGAATGGTGGCGCTGCGGCCACGGCATCACGATGGCCGTGAACCTGTCGATGGAAGATCTCGTGGTGCTCGAACTGCCGGATATGCTGCTGGAGATGACCCGCAGTGCCGGCACCGATCCGACCCACGTGATCCTCGAGGTCACCGAGACGCGGCTGATGGTGAATTTCGCCTCCAGCCTCGAAGTCATCGGGCGACTGCGGCTCAAGGGGTTTCGCCTGTCGATCGACGACTTCGGAACCGGATATGCGAACCATGAAAAGCTCGTCCGCATGCCCTTCGACGAGATCAAGATCGACCGCGGCTTCGTGCACAACGCGACCAATGACCCGGCCGCGCGGGCGGTGCTCGAGTCGAGCGTCGATCTCGGCCATATTCTGGGCATGCGGGTCGTCGGCGAAGGCACCGAGACGCTGGATGACTGGAACCTGCTGGCGGCGATCGGCTGCGACATGGCCCAGGGCTATTACCTGGCGAAGCCGATGCCGGCCGACCAGTTCATGGACTGGAAAATAAACTGGGAAAGACAGCACGGGCCGTGACGCAGGTCATACTGCCGGGCGGCTCGAATGACCTAATCTACGGATTAAGGTCAAATGCCGGCAGAACGAGGCGATAGTGCACAACCCTAACCTGGCAGTCCAGCCAGGCAACGACGACATGTTCGACTCGTATGTCCAGCTGGCGCAGAGCCTGCTCAAGGACGCGGACGGCGTGTGCCTGCTGGACGGCAGGCTCCAGTCGCGCGGTCATGCAGCCTCGGTGCGACCAGAGCGCATCGCGAAATGGCTGCGAGCCCTCGGCTGGGAGCAATCGCAGCGCCGCGAAGCCATCTGCGCCGCGTCGGGACCGGATCACTGGGTCACGGCCATCCCGCTGCAGCAGTCGGACGGGGTCCTGCTCGGCGTCTTCTGCGTGCGCCAGCGCCTCGCCCAGGCCAGCGGCCAGAATCCACGCCATCCGGGTACCGTCGCCCAGCAGCTCAAGCCGCTGCTCGACTGCGTCTACCGGGACGTTGCGACATCGAAGTCAAAGAACACCAACGAGCAGGCGCTGAGCGAGCAGACGGCCGAGCTCGAGTGGCTGTTCCAGGTCACGAGCACCGTCAGCGGGCCGTGCGACGACAAGCACCTGCTCGAGGATCTGCTGCGGGCGGCCGCCGAGCGCCTGGACAGCGCCTATGCGGTGATTGCGATTCCCGAGAAGCGGCTGTGTCTCGAGCACGAGCACGACCCCGCGCAGGCAGCGGCGCTGCGCATCGTGTGGAAGAGCACGCAGGACCATCTGCTGAGCTGGGCGCAGCGCCAGCACCGCCCGCTGCTGATCAACAGCGCGGGGCGCTCCAACAAGATCTTTCCGCCGTGCAAGATCCTGTCGGTGCCGATCATGCGGGACAATGGCCGGGTGCTCGGCATCCTGGTCTTCTACAATCCCGAAGGCGCCGCGGATTTCCAGGACCGGCACCTGTTCCTGGCCAAGCATCTCGGCAAGCAGACCGGCCACCTGATCGAGTCCCAGTTCGACCTGATGACGGGCCTTTACAACCGCGACGGACTCGAGCAGACCTACTCGAGCCTGCCGCAGGATGCCGGCTTCGACGCGCGAAGCATCGTGTACATCGATATCGACCATATGCACATGGTCAACGAGCTGCACGGCTTCGAGCTCGGCAACGAGCTCATTGTGCGTATCGCCGACCTGCTCGCGCCGCCGCTGCTGCCGAACGGCGCGCTGGCGGCCCGCCTGTCGGGCGATCGCTACGCGGTCGTGCTGAACGGCATCGATCCGCGCGAGGCGGCCGCGACCGCCGAGAAGATCCAGACAGCCGCCGCCGCGCTCGTGATCGGGCCGGAACAGAGTCCCGTCGATGTATCGATCAGCTGCGGCGTATCCGCTCTGATCGACATGCCACAGGGCTTCGCCCGCGCCATGGCCGCGGCGGAACTCGCCTGCAAGACCGCCAAGGGGCGCGGCTGCGGGCGCGTCGAGCTGTACGCGTGCGAAGACGACAGCATGATGCGCCGCCACGACGACGCGGTCGCGGTCGGCCAGCTGCGCAGCGCACTGAAGTCGGACCGACTGGTCCTGTTTGCCCAGCGCATAGCGCCCGTGAACCGCCCCGGGGCCCCCGGCGGCTACGAGTTGCTGCTGCGCATGAAGGCTGACGACGGGACTCTGGTCGCGCCGGGGCCGCTGATCATGGCGGCCAACCGCTATCAGCTGCTGCCGACCATCGACCGCTGGGTCATCAAGCGCTCGCTGCAGATGCTCGCGCCGTACCGCGGCATGCTGCAGACGAGGGGATTGACGATGTCGATCAACCTGTCCGGGCAGTCGCTGGGCGACGAGACCTGCCTGCAGCAATTCAAGGAGGAATTGCGGGCCGCGAATCTTCCCGCGGGCTGCATCACGGTCGAAATCACCGAACAGGCGGCCGTGACGAACCTGGTGCGCGCCAATGCCATGATCGAGCAGATGCGCGGTCTCGGCTGCAATTTTGCGCTCGACGATTTCGGAACCGGCGCAAACGCCCTCAGCCACATCAAGAACCTGCAGATCACGCGGGTCAAAATCGACGGCAGCTTCGTCCGCGACATCCTGACCGACCGGAACTCGCTGGAAACGGTCAAGGCGATCGTCGAACTGGCCAAGGCCCTGTCGATCGAGACCGTCGCCGAATACGTCGAGAGCGAGGCGATACTCGCGGTCGTGCGCCGGCTTGGCATCGACTACGCGCAGGGCTATGCGATCGGCAAGCCGGAACCGCTGGATGTGCTGCTGCAGGATCTGGAGTCGGACGAGTCGCGGCGCATGCGCCGCATGTTCCTCGAGATGTAGAGCGCACCGCGCCCCGGCGCTCAGTGCGTCGGCACGTCGCAGGACTCGTATTCGATCTGGATCGTGGCGTGGCTCACGTTGAAGGCGCGGTGCAGCTCGCGCGTGATCTCGCGTATGCACTGATCCGAATTGCTCCCCTGCCGGATCGTCGCGTGCAGCGTCAGTATCGGGCGCTCGTCGCTCAGTGACCACGAATGCATGTGGTGGATGCCGTCGAGCTGCGGGATGCGCTCCTTCAGCGTCCTCTCGACCAGCTCCGGGTCCAGTCCGTCGGGCGTGCCTTCCAGCAGGATGTGCGCCGATTCGCGCGCCACGCTCCAGCCGCTGCGGATCATCAGCGCCGCGACCAGCGCGGACAACAGCGGATCGATCGGCGTCCAGCCGCTCCACAGGATGATGATGCCGGCGAGCATCGCGGCACCGCTCCCCAGCATGTCGCCGATGACGTGCGCCAGTGCGCCGCGCACATTGAGGTTCGACTCGCCCCGGGACAGCACCAGGAACGCGCCCAGGTTGGCGCCCAGGCCCACCAGCGCAACCGCCGCGACGACCTTGCCGTCGACGTGCGCGGCCGACATCAGACGCGTCGCGGCCTCGACCAGGATCCACAGGGCCAGCACGATCAGCGCCAGGCCGTTCACGAATGCGGCCAGCACCTGCCAGCGGTGGTGCCCGTACGAGAGCTCGCTGGTCGCGGGCCTGAGCGAGACGCGCATCGCCGCGTAGCTGAGCGCCAGCGACGCGGCATCGGTCAGCATGTGCGCGGAATCCGCGAGCAGCGCCAGGGAGTGCGCGAAGATGCCGCCCGCCGCCTCGACGAGCATGCAGCCGCCCGTGAACAGCAGGGCCCACAGCAGCTTCGACTGGCTCGACGGGGCGCCGTGGGAATGGCCGTGGCCATGACCATGCGCATGACCATGCCCATGTCCATGCCCATGTCCATGTCCATGATCGCGGCCGCGATGGTGCGGGTGGGCGTCCTCGTGGTCGTGATCGTGGTCGTGGTCGTGATCGTGGTCGTGATCGTGGTCGTGGTCGTTCATAGATACTTCGTCACGCCCTGGAACTCGGTGATCAGGTCGCGCATTTCGCGCGGCATGCCTTCCGAGGTCTCCTCCAGGCAATGGTGAATGTGATCCTTGATCAGGCCCTTCTTCGCATTGCCGATCGCCTTCTCGACGGCGTGCAGCTGCTGCGCGAGCTCCATGCAGGGGCGGCCCGACTCCATCATGTCGATCACGCCGGCCAGGTGCCCCTGGGCGCGCCTGAGCCGTTTGACGATTTGCGGAAACCTGTGCAAAGCCCGCTCCCGGCAGTCCTGTTCCTATCCTCCTAGGGAGGATATAACATGCGTCGGCACGCGTCGAGAACTGCGCCGATCGCGGGGCGGCGGTAATCCCAGATCGCCTCCGGCCCCGGCGGGGCAACCACCATCGTCGCGTTCGCTTCGAACAACAGCACGCGCCGCTCTGCATCCAGCGCAAAGTCGACGCCGGCATAGTCGAGCTGCAGCGTCGCGCGGATGCCCGCCAGCGCCGACATCGCGCGCTCGCCGAGTACGGCCGGCATGTTTTCGAGGAAACGCCGCTCCTCGTCCCGATGGGCGCTGTCCTGCGCCATCCGGGACGTGAAATAATGGACCTTCCAGTCGCTGGATATGGCCAGGTGCACCGGATACAGGCCCCCATCGACGAATACCACGCGATACTTGCGGACCAGGCGATCGCTGCCGCGGGCGTCCAGGTACTGGATCGCGAGCAGCTCGGTGGCGGCCAGAGAGGCGATGGCTGCCGGCAGCGCGGCGGGCGCCTCGACGCGCACGAAGTGCTGCCCCGTGTGATAACCCGGGCGGCGCAGCAGCAACGGAAACTCCAGATCCGCGACGCCGCGCTGCAATGCGTCCGCCGGCACCAGCCGCGTACGCGGCGCAACGACGCCGGCGATGCCGGCAAGGCGCTGCGCAATGTCGACCCGGCCGGTCAGGGCCACGCGTTCCGGGCGATTGATGATCCGTGCGGCGCTGTGCCTGACAAGATCGGTGGCGCGCGCCAGCGCCGGCGCACAGCGATCCGCATCGCCAATCGCATTGACGAGCAGCGCATGCGGCGGCAAGGGCTGCCCGCCGGGCCAGAACTCCACGTACAGCGCGGTGATCGCGAAGTGCCGGTCCCCGATCCACTGCTGCACGGGGATATTTCCTCCCCTTGCGGAAACCAGCAGCAGCAGCGCCGTGCCGCAGCCCTTGCCGCGATACGGCTGGGTCACGGCAGCGCCATCCGGGAAGGCGCGCTGCAGATGCCACTCGGCCTGGTCCGGGTCGCTATCCTGCAGCAGCGCGCCGAGGCCCCGATGCGCGGCCGGATAATCCGGGTCCAGCGCCAGCGCCGCCCGGTACTGCGCCATCGCACCCGCGGGATCCTGGTCCAGTGCCAGCAGGTTGCCGAGATTCACGCGTACCAGCGGATTGGCCGGATGATGCCGGATCGCCTGCAGATACGCGGTGCGCGCCGCGGAACGAAAGCCGCCGTTCAGCGCGAGGTTGCCGAGTTCGTTCAGCGCCGGAAAATTCGTCCCATCCAGCCGCAGCACCTCGAGGTATGCGAGCTTCGCCGCATCATCGTCGCCGGCCGCGGCCAGCGCACGTGCGCGCGCCAGCAGCGCCGCGACTGGCGCGGGCGAATCCGTCGGCCCGGGGACATCGGTCGGCACCGGCGTCAGCCCGGATCGGCAGCGGTATCGAGGTGGGACTTCTGCGCCAGGTCATCGCTGTGCCACAGATAAAGCGCCAGCAGCGGCGTCGCCCCGGTGCGCATCGCATGACTCTGATTCGGGGCGTGGTGAATCACGCTGCCCGGCGCGCGCAGCTCCCACGGCTGCGCACCCTGTCTCCACTCAGCCGTGCCCGACAGCGGCACATAGATCTCGTCGGCCTCGTGATGATGCGGCGGATAGGTGACGCCGGGTGCGAGCAGGAGCACGCCACAGGCCAGCCGCTGCGCCGGCACCGGACCGCTCAGGCCCACCAGTTCGCTCCAGCCGTAACCGTCGAGAAACGCAGCGCCGACCTCGGCCACGGTATAGGTGCGGCGCCAGGCGAGCGTCGGCGCGGCGGCGAGCAGCGCGCGCACGAACGCGGCACTGAAGGGCGGCGCACCATCCCGCGCCGCGGGCAGCCACCGGATCACCGGAACCGACAGCGCAGCGGGATGGCGACGCGCCGTCGTGGCCGGCCATGCGCCGAGAAACGGGGCCAGCAGCGGCGCCTCGAGGCTGGCCAGCAGGCGGTAGGCCTGCAGCGCCAGATCCGCGGGGGCCGCGGCGGCCAGCGCGGTGCCCGAGAAAGCGCACAGGGCGAGGCCCGACTGCAGCAGCAGCCGGCGCGGAATCGCGCGCACGCCGCCGCGTTCAGGATCATGCAGTGTCGGGTTTTTGCGGTTCATGATGTCCTGCCGGCGCGCACCGGCGCCTTAATGATGGAGAAAGCGCTGCTTTGCAGCCAAAAACCAGTAACATGACCTGACTGCGGGAGTCGGGATCAAAAATACAACATTATGAACAGCGACGCGCTGGCGACGGCGGACACCCATAACCACACCTCGATCGCGGTGCGCTGGTACGTCCTGATCGTGATGTGCACCGTCTACACGCTCAGCATCGCCGACCGCTATGTGATTTCCACGGTCCTCGAGCCGATCCGCATCGAGCTCGGGCTGACCGACTTCATGGTCAACATGGCGGCGGGCCTGCCGCTCGCGATCTTCTACCTGGTGTTCGGCTTTCCGCTGTCCTGGATGATCGACCGCGGCAGCCGGCGCGACATCGTCGCGGGCTCGATCGTCGTCTGGTCGGCGATGACCATGCTGTGCGGCAAGGCGCAGTTTGCGCTGCAGTTCAGCCTGGCGCGCATCGGCGTCGGCATCGGCGAGGCCGGCGGCACGCCCGGCGCCAACTCGATCCTGTCCGATTACTTCGTGGCGCGCCTGAGGCCGATGGCGCTCACCGTGTTCTCGCTGGGCGCGCCGATGGGCGCGTGGCTCGCCGCGCAATTCGCCGGCGATGTCGCCGACGGCCATGGCTGGGCCGCGCACATGGCCGACACGATCACCAGCACGCACGGCTGGCGCGCGGTCTTCATCGTGCTCGGTGCGCCGGGCATCATCGTCGGCCTGCTGATCTACTTCACGGTCAGGGAGCCGGCGCGCGGCCAGCTCGATCACCGTTCAGACCTGCCCGCGCCTCCCCTGCTCGAGACCTTCCGGTTCCTGTGGGGCCAGAAGTCCGCCGTCAACCTGATGCTCGCGAGCGCGATCACGGCGTTCTGGGGCTGGGGCCTGATGTGGTTCACGCCGACGTTCCTGCAGCGCACCTACGGCATGACGCCGGGAGAGGCCGGAAACGTGACCGGCCCCATGCACCTGTACGGCGGCATTGCCGCGACGGTGCTGACCAGCTGGGTGATCGCACAGCCGTGGTTCAAGGACCCGCGGCGCATCGTCTGGCTGCTCGGCTGGGGAATCGGGCTCGCGACCGTCCCGTCGATCATCATTTATTACACGCATTCGCTGCCGCTCGCGAAGGCCATGCTGTGGATCTTCGTACCGTCGATCTATTTCTACATCGGCCCGTGCTTCGGCCTGCTCAACAACCTGTCGCCGCCGCCGATGCGCGCGATTTTCTGCGCCTCCACGCTGCTCGTCGCGAACCTCGGCAACCTGATCCTCGCCCCTGCCTTCGGCGGCATCCTCAGCGACGTGTTCGCCGGCATGTTCGGCTGGAGCCCGAGCAGCGCGCCGTCACTGCGCCTCGCCCTGCTGTGCCTGGCGCCCACCGGCTTCTGGGCCACGTATCATTACTTCACCTGTACCCGGACGATGCTCAAGGACCAGGAGCGGGCGATCGGCGTACGGGTGAATTAACGGCCGCGGAAGGCCGATGCACGATCCGCTGCTGCAAATCCTGATCCTGCTGGCCGCCTCGGTCTGCGTCGTCGCGGCGGTGCGCAAGCTGGCGCTGCCGGCGATACTCGGGTACCTGGCCGTCGGCATGTTGCTGGGCCCGCACGCGCTCGCGCTGGCGGCCGACAACGGCACGACGCGCCTGCTGGCGGATTTCGGCGTGGTCTTCCTCGTCTTCACCCTGGGCCTGGAGTTCTCCTTGCCACGCCTCGTCGCGATGCGCGGCGAGGTGCTCGGCGTCGGCGGCGCGCAGGTGGCGCTGACCACGGCGCTCGTCGCGCTGATCGCGATCGCCTCGTTCGGCGCCGCCACGCCGGTGGCGATCGTGATCGGCGGCGCCGTGGCGATGTCCTCGACCGCGATCATCATCGCGCAGCTGACCGACCAGTCGGAAAACAACCGTACCCACGGCCGCATCGCGGTCGCGATCTGCCTGTTCCAGGACCTGGCATTTCCGCTGTTCCTGGCACTCGAGTCGTCGCTGTCCGACCGCGGCCCCAGCGCCGACCTGCGCCACATTGCCTATGCCGTCGCGATTGCCCTGGTCTCGCTCGGGCTCGTGCTCGCCGCGGGGCGCTGGCTGCTGCGACCGCTGTTCTATGCGATCGCCTCGGTGCGATCCGCGGAGCTGTTCTCCCTGGCCGTGCTGCTCGCCGTGCTGGCCTCCGCCTGGGCGACGCACGCGGTCGGCCTGTCGCTGGCGCTGGGCGCGTTCCTGGCGGGCATGATGCTCGCGGAGACTGAATTCCGGCATCAGGTCGAGGCGACGATCCGCTCCTACCGCGATGTGCTGCTGGGGCTGTTCTTCATCACGGTCGGTATGCTGCTCGACGTGCGGCTGCTGGTGCAGCACCTGCTGCTGGTCACGGTCGTGCTGGCCGGGATGCTCGTGCTGAAGGCCGGCGTCGTCATGCTCGCCGCGAAGCCCGCCACGGCCAGCTGGTTCAAGGCGCTGCGCACCGGGGTCGTCGTCTCGCAGGGAGGCGAGTTCGGCTTCGCGCTGCTGACGCTGTCGCTGCGCGACGAGCTGGCCGATACTGCGCTGCTGCAGCCGCTGCTGGCCGCGACGGTCCTGAGCATGGTCCTGTCGCCGCTGCTGATACGCCACAATCGCCTGCTGACCCGCCTGCTGCTGCGTGAGACGGGTCCGCCGCCCGCCCCCGACCGCGAGGCACAGTCCGCGCTCGCGGTCGCCGGGCGCGAGCACGTGGTCATCTGCGGCTTCGGGCGCGTCGGCCAGAACATCGCGCGCGTGCTCGAGCGCGCGGGCTTCGAGTATCTTGCCGTGGACGTCGACGCCTACCGGATCCGCACGGGCCGTCAGGCGGGCGACCCCGTGGTGTTCGGCGATTCCTCCCAGGCCGCCGTGCTGCAGAACGTCGGCGTGACCCACGCCAGCTGCGTCGTGATCACGTTCGCGAACGCGCCGGTGGCGCTGCGGGTGCTGCGCGCGGTGCGCTCCCTCAGCTCCTCCGTGCCGATCCTCGTGCGCACCCAGGACGACACGCGGCTCGCGGAACTGCAGGTCGCGGGTGCGACCGAGGTCGTGCCGGAGACCTTCGAGGCGAGCCTGATGCTGCTGTCGCACCTGCTGCTGCTGCTGAAGGTGCCCGTCTCGCGCGTGATCCGCACCGTCGATGACATCCGCAGCGATCGCTACGGCATGTTGCGGGAATTCTTCCCGGCACAGGGTGCGGAGCCGCCGGACGAGACGCATGCCTTCCGCGAGGAGCTGCACAGCGTGATCCTGCCGCCGCACGCCTGGGCGGTCGGCAGGAGCATCGCGGACGTCATGGCGCGCGGCTCGACGGCGACGGTCAGTTCGCTGCGGCGCGACGGCATCGTCGGGCGCGACCCGGCGCCCGATACCGTGCTCAAGGAAGGCGACGTCGTCGTCGTCTGCGGCACGCCTGAAGGGGTCGAGCACGCCGAGACGCTGCTGCTGATGGGCTAGCTGCGCCGCTAGCTTTTGTCCTGCAGATGCGCCTCGACGAACCACAGGTACTTGTCGATATCCCGCGAGATGCCGGTGAACAGGTCCGCGCTGTCCGCGTCGCCGAGCTTGCCGGTCGACTCGATCGCGGCGCGCACCGCCTTGCCGTAGGCCGACAGCTGCGTCGACAGGTAATACAGGTGATCCTTGCCCGCGGTGATGTTGAGCGGATAGTTCTTGAGCTTGCTGCGCCGGGCCGCGACGGCGACCGTGCCTTCGGCCATGCCGCCCAGCGCCGTGGCGCGCTCGGCGATGTCGTCGACCTGTTCGAGCAGGACTCCGGAGATCCTGTCGAACAGTTCGTGCAGCGCGATGAAATTCGGTCCCTTGACGTTCCAGTGCGCGTGCTTGACCTGGCTCTGCAGGTCGATCGCGTCGGCGAGGCGGGCGTTCAGGATCTCGACGACCTTGCCGCGGGTTTTTTCGGGAATGTCGATCTTGCTCTTGGACATGCTGTTCTCCTTGGGGGAGGACCCGCACGGATTCCGGGCCCTGGGGCATAGTTTGCCCCTGAACCGCCGGGCGGCGCCATACGCATCATCCACCCCCGGGGCGGGCGGGGGCCGCGGCCGATCGATCGGTGCGGTGCCGGGGCGCGAATTGGGCTAGAATTCCGGACTTTTCGGGCCGGAGATACTTATGAAGAAGCCAGTCACCGTCACCATCACCGGCGCCGCCGGCCAGATCGGCTATGCCCTCGCATTCCGGGTCGCCTCCGGCCAGATGCTGGGGACGGACCAGCCGATCAACCTGCATCTGCTGGAGATTCCCGCGGCCCTCGGCGTGGTGTCAGGGTGTCGTCATGGAACTGCACGACTGCGCCTTTCCGACCCTGAACCAGCGTCACGGCGACCGACGATGCGAACGTCGCGTTCCGGGATTGCCACGTCGCGATGCTGGTCGGCGCGCGCCCGCGCGGACCGGGCATGGAACGCAAGGACCTGCTGCTGGCGAACGCCAAGATCTTTTCCGCCCAGGGCAAGGCGCTGAACGCGGCCGCGAGCCGCGACGTGCGCGTACTGGTCGTCGGCAACCCGGCCAATACCAATGCCCTGATCGCGCAGCACAATGCACCGGGCCTGAATGCGACGCAATTTCACGGCCATGACCCGCCTGGATCACAACCGCGCGCCGGGCACAGCTGGCGCACAAGACCGGCATGCCACGTCAACGACGTCCGCCAGGTCATCATCTGGGGCAATCACTCCGCAACCCAGTATCCCGACCTGCAGCCATGCAACGGTCGACGGCAAGCGCGCGCTGTCGAGTCGTCGTCGACCAGACTGGTTCGAGGAGCACCTTCATTCCGACCGTCCAGCAGCGCGGCGCGGCCGTCATCAAGGCGCGCGGCTCCTCCTCCGCGGCCTCGGCCGCCTCGGCGGCGATCGACCACATCCACGACCTGGACACTCGGCACGACGCCCGGCGACTGGATCAGCATGGCGGTGCCCTCCGATGGCAGCTACGGCATTCCCGAAGGCGTGATCTACTCGTATCCGGTCACCTGCCAGGACGGCCAGTACAGCATCGTGCAGGGGCTCGGCATCGATGAATTCAGCCGCGAGCGCATGGAGGCGACCGACGACGAACTGTGCGAAGAACGGAGGGCGTGCAGGATCTGCTCTAGCGGCTTGTAGCCGCTACGGCCTATAGTGGCGGCCATGGAGACCTTGCTGCAGGCCATCGTCCTCACGTTCGGATGGTGCGTGTTCCTGATCGCCCTGCTGGCGTGGCTCACCTATCGGCGCGTGGGCCTGGGCGCCTCGACCCTCGTGCTTTGCGCCCTGCTCGGCAGCGTACTGGCTGCTGGGTAACCTCCCCGACGCGGTGAAGATCATCGGCTCGATTCCGGTCGCGGCCCTGGTGCTGCTGAACGTGCGGCCGCTGCGCATGCGTTCCTGATCAGCGGCCGTTCCTGAAGGGATACCTGCGCCTGCTGCCGACGATGTCCTCGACCGAGCGCGAGGCGCTGGAGGCCGGCACGGTCTGGTGGGACGGCGAGCTGTTCACGGGCAGCCCCGACTGGCGCAAGCTGCATGCAGGCGACGACGCCGCAGCTGTCGGCCGACGAGCAGGCGTTCCTCGACGGGCCCTGCGAGCGCTGTGCGAGATGCTCGATGACTTGGATATCACGCATCGGCGCGGCGACCTGCCGCCGGAGGTCTGGGATTTCATCAAGGCTGCCGGCTTCTTCGCGATGATCATCCCGAAGCGCTACGGCGGACTGGAATTCTCGGCCTACGCGCATTCCTGCGTGCTCGTGAAGGCTCGCCGGCCGCAGTGTCGACCTGCGTCCTCGACGGTCGCCGTGCCGAACTCGCTGGGACCGGCCGAGCTGCTGTTGCACTACGGCACCGAGGAGCAGAAGGAATACTACCTGCCGCGGCTGGCGCGCGGCGAGGAGGTCCCCTGCTTTGCGCTGACCGGTCCGCGCGTCGGCTCGGACGCGGCATCGATTCCCGACACCGGCGTCGTCTGCCGCGGCACCTGGCAGGGCGCGCGAGATCATCGGCCTCCGGCTCAATTTCTCCAAGCGCTACATCACGCTGGCGCCGGTCGCGACCGTGGTCGGCCTGGCGTTCCGCATGTTCGATCCGGACAAGCTGCTGGGCGACGCGGCGGACCTCGGCATCACCTGCGCGCTGATTCCGCGCGACACGCCGGGCATCGACGATCGGCCGGCGGCACCTGCCGCTCAACATCCCGTTCCAGAACGGCCCGATCCAGGGCGTCGATGTGTTCGTGCCGCTGGACTGCATCATCGGCGGCCTGCGCATGGCCGGACAGGGCTGGCGCATGCTGGTCGAGCAGCTGTCGGTGGGGCGCTGCATCTCCCTGCCCTCGAATGCCACCGGCGGCGCCAAGGCCGCCGTGTTCGCGACCGGCGCCTACGCGCGCATCCGCCGCCAGTTCAACACGCCGGTCGGGCGTTTCGAGGGCGTCGAGCAGGTGATCGCGCGCATGGTCGGCGCTCACCTACATCATGGATGCGGCGCGCAGCGTCACCGCCGGCGCGATCGACGGCGGCGAGAAGCCGTCCGTGCCCTCGGCCATGCTCAAGTACCACGTCACCGAGATGGGGCGGCATGGTCGCCAACGATGCGATGGACGTGCATGGCGGCAAGGGCATCTGCCTCGGGCCGAACAACTACCTGGGGCGCGGCTACCAGATCGATGCCGATCGCCATCACGGTCGAGGGCGCGAACATCCTGACGCGCAGCCTGATCATCTTCGGACAGGGCGCCATCCGCTGCCATCCGTTCGTGCTGAAGGAGATGAATGCGGCGCGCAACCCGGATCGCGAGCAGGGCGTGCGCGATTTCGACCGGGCGCTGTTCGGGCACATCGGCTTCACGCTCTCCAATGCCGCGCGCTCGCTGGTCATGGCGCTGACCTTCGCGCGCTTCACGCGCGTCCCGGAAAGCGGCCCGACGCGGCGCTACTACCAGCACATCGAGCGCTTCAGCGCCTCCTTCGCGTTCGCCACCGACGTGGCGATGCTGCGCTCGGCGGCTACCTGAAGAAGAAAGAGAGCCATCTCGGCGCGGCTCGGCGACGTGCTGTCGGCGATGTACCTGGCCTCGATGGTGCTCAAGCATCACGACAACCAGGGCCAGCCGCCGGAGGAGCTGCCGGTGGTCGAGTGGGCCTGCCGCGAGCTGCTCTACCAGGCGCAGGAGCAGCTGCACAGCGTCCTGCGCAATTTCCCCAACCGGCCGCTCGCCGCGCTGATGCGCCTGCTGATCTTCCCGCGCGGCCTGACCTATTTCGCGCCCAGCGACCGCTCGGCCGCCAGATCGCCGACGCTGATCATGACGCCGTGCGCGGCGCGCGAACGCCTGTGTGCGCCGGTCTACAACGCGCTCGCGCCGCATAATCCGCTCGGCCTCCTGCAGGAGGCGCTGGAGCTCGCGGAAGCGGCCGAGGCGCTCGAGAAGACGCATCCGCGTCGAGGGCGTCAGGACCGGCAAGCGTCACGGCGCTCGATCTGCCCGGGCAGATCGATCCAGGCTCTGCAGCTCGGGTATCGTCTCGGAGGCCGAAGCGGACAGCCTGCAGCGCTTCGACGCGAAGGTCATGGACCTGATCAATGTGGATGATTTCGCTCCCGGACGAAATCGGCAATCAGCAGCGCGACGCCCTGAAGCCGAGCATGCGCAGACTGACATGTACACGCAGTTTCTTCGGACTCAGCGAGAAGCCCTTCGCGATCACGCCGGATCCGCGCTACCTCTTCCTCAGCGAGCGCCACGCGGAAGCGCTCGCGCACCTGCTCTACGGCATCAACGAGGCCGGCGGCTTCATCCAGCTGACCGGCGAAGTGGGGACCGGCAAGACCACGATCGTGCGCACGCTGCTGTCGCGCACTCCGCAGCACGCCGAGTCGCCGCTGATACTCAACCCGCGCATGACCCCGACCGAGTTCCTGCTGACGCGTCTGCGAGGAGCTCGGCGTCGACATCGGCCCGGCCGACCGCGACAGCACCAAGGCGATGGTCGATGCGCTGAACCGGCACCTGCTGCGCGCCCATGCGCAGGGACGCCGCGTCGTCGCTGATCGTCGATGAGGCGCAGAACCTGTCGGCCGAGGTGCTCGAGCAGGTCCGGCTGCTGACGAACCTGGAGACGCGAACGCAGAAGCTGCTGCAGATCATCCTGATCGGCCAGCCGGAGCTGCGCCTGCTGCTGGATCGCACGGATCTGCGCCAGCTGGCGCAGCGCATCACCGGGCGCTATCACCTGAGCCCGCTGACGCGCGAGGAGACGCAGGAATACGTGCGCCACCGGCTGCGCGTCGCCGGGGTTTCCGCCGAGGTCTTCACGCGCGGTGCGCTGAAGGAGATACACCGCGTCTCGGGCGGCGTGCCGCGCATCATCAACGTCTGCTGCGACCGCGCGCTGCTCGGCGCGTACACGCGCGAGCAGCGCGTCGTGAATGCCGCGCTGATCCGCCGCGCGGCGGGCGAGGTCTACGGCCGGCGCTATGCGCCGCGCTGGGTTTCGTGGTGCGTTGCCGGCCTCGCCGCAGCGGCGATTGCGGCCGCGCTGCTGCTGCCGTGGCGCGCGTGGATGCCCTCGCCGGAGCCGGCGCCGACGGCGGCGGGGAGCGCCGATGTGCCCGCACACACCGCCGCATCCGCCCCCGCCCCCGCCCCTGCACCCGCGGCCCCGGCGGCGGCGGCGGCATCCGCCACGGGCGCCGCGTCGCAGCCGCCGGTCGACATCGATGCGCTGCTCGCGCAGAACGCCGACTCGACCACGGAGGCCGGAGCCTTCCGCCGGCTGCTCGCGCTGTGGGGCACCGCGCTGACCGGCGACAAGGATCCCTGCGGCCAGGCTGCCCGGGCGGGACTCGCCTGCCTCGACCAGCACGGTTCCTGGGCGCAGGTGCGCATGCTGAACCGCCCCGCCGTGCTGACGCTGACCGACGATCACGGCGCCAGGCATCACGTCGTGCTGACGGCGCTCGATGACCAGGCGGCGACGCTGACGCTCGGCGAGCGCAGCGAGCGCGTGCCGGTCGATGCGATTTCGCGCCTGTGGTTCGGGGATTTCACCGTTGTCTGGCGGCCCAAGACTCCGCGCCCGAGACAACTGTCGATCGGCAGCAGCGGGGATGAGGTGCGCTGGCTGCGCCGCAGCCTGAGCGCCCTGCGGGGTACGTCGGTCGACCCGGAACAGGACGACGTTTACGACAGGCAGCTCGCGGACGCCGTCCAGGATTTCCAGCGGCAGCACCGGCTCAATGCCGATGGGATTGCCGGCATACTCACGCAGGTCGTGCTGGATGCCGCACTGGCCGATCCGCAGTCGCCGTCGCTCGAACCGTCCAGATCGCGCGGCGGGTAGGAAGTTCATCATGTCGTTCATTCTCGATGCGCTGAAGAAATCCGAGGCCGAGCGGCAGCGCCAGTCCTCGCCAAACCTGATGGACGCAGGATCGGCGCCGCGGCGACGCGGCCTGCCGGTATGGGCGCTGGTCATCGGCGCGCTGCTGGGCATCAACGTCGTGGTGCTCGGCGTGATGCTGGTCCGCCAGCAGCTCGCCGTGACGCCGCCGCGGGCCCGCGGCGACGCAACGGCGCCGCGCGCCGAGGCGCCCCAAGCGTCGCGGCTCCCGGCCAATGCGCCGCCGGCAACGCAGCCGGGCGCGCTTTTCAGTCCGCTGGACAACAGCCCGGTGTACGCGCCGGAAATTCCCGTCGATGACGCCGGCGGCGGCGGCGAGGCGCCGCCCGCGGCGGACGCGCGGCGCGAGCGCGGCGACCCGGCGCTGAATGCGCCGGCGAGCCGGGCCCGGAATGCGGCCGGCAGCGGCGCGGCGGACGACGAGGTATTGCCGGAAATCAGCGAGCTCAACCTGACCGGCGCGCAGGCGCTGCCGGATCTGCACCTGGACGTACACGTGTATGCGACGGCCTCGGCCGACCGCTTCGTCTACATCAACATGCGCAAGTACCGCGAAGGGGCGGTGATGCCGGAAGGTCTCACCGTCGAGCACATCCGCCGCGACGGCGTCGTGCTCAACTACCAGGGTCTGCGGTTCCTGCTGCCGCGGCGCTGACTGACGGATCAGCCCCGTGCCAGCTGGTGCAGCGCGTCGCCGGTGACCCGGTAATTGATCCAGTCGGGATTGGGCCGGGCGCCGAGGCTCTCGTAGAAATCCCGCGCACTGCGATTCCAGTCGAGCACCTGCCATTCGAACCGTCCGCAGCCACGCGCCAGCGCAACCCCGGCCAGGTGCTTCAGCAGCGCCTTGCCGACGCCGTGGCCGCGAAATGCCGGACGCACGAACAGGTCCTCGAGATACAGGCCGCGCCTGCCGAGGAACGTCGAGAAATTGTGGAAATACAGCGCAAACCCGGCCGGTTCGCCCGCGACGACGGCAACCAAGGCCTGCGCACCGCCGGCGGGTGCGAACAGCGACTCCCGCAGCACGGTCTCGGTCGCGGTGACCTGGTCCTCGAGTTTCTCGTAGACGGCGAGCTCGCGGATCAATCCCAGGATCAGCGGCACATCGTCAGGGGTCGCGGGCCGGATGTGAACATCGGTGGCTTGTGTCATCGTGCATCGTTACCATGTTGGGCTACGTTTTCCACAGCGATGGGAGTTTACTGATTTGCGCACGGATTTGCCCCCTTACGCCGCCGTCGCGGCCATCGCCGCGATCAGTGCGGGTCCGGTTGCCTCGGCGGCGGTCATCGACGGACAAATCGCGTTTCCGGGGCAATCGGTGCCGGCGATGACCGCCTATATATGCGAGGTCGACACCTCGCGCATACGCACGGTGCCCGTGGCCCCCAGCCAGAGCAGGTTTTCGATTGAGGTGCCGGCGGGGCGCTACATCATTTTCCTGGCGCCCAAGGAACCCGGCGCTCCGGATATCTATGGCGCCCATACCCGGTACAGCCAGTGCGCGGCGCCGGCGCCTGACGGCGCCGAAAGTCCACCGGGAAGCTGCACCGATCACAGTCTCGCGGAAGTTACCGTCGGCGCCCGGGCAACCCGCGCGCCCGTCACCATCGACGACTGGTACCTCAGCGACGAGATCGCCTCGCAGCTCGACCGCATCCGCGGCATCGAGGACAGCAGCACGGCCGAGCCGCTTGCCGCACCGCGATTTTCCGAATACAGGACCCCCTACGAGACGCCGGCGGCGCCGAAGCCGGACTTCGGCGACAGCACCCTGGCTGCGGAGGAGCGCACGAAGCTGCTGCAGGCTCTCGGCGCCGGACCGAACTTCGCCGGCAGCCTGAGCCTGATACGCACGCACTGCGGCAGCGGCTGCGATCACCTGGTGCTGTTCGACTGGCACAGCGGCAAGGTCCTCGAACCGGCCGGCCCCGGCGACATCCGCGGCTCGCTGCCGTGCCGGCCCGAGGACGCCGTGCTGTTCCGGCGCGACAGCCGCCTGCTCAGCATCACGAGCGTCACGGCGGATGGGTTGCTGACGCGGTATTTCCTCTGGAAGCCGGACACCGGCACGCTCGCGCTGACGGCGCAATTCCAGCGCTCCGTGCCGCAGTTCTGCACGGCTATGCCGCCGTAAGCCGCAGCATGAGATGATGCGGGCATGCGCAAGATACTGAAGCTGACGATGAGCGGGCTGGTAACCGTTCTGCCGCTCGCCCTGACCGTCTATGTGATCTGGTGGGTCGTGCACAGCGTCGAGGATTGGCTGCGTCACGCGCTGATCACCCTGCAGATCGTCTCGCCGCAGCACTACTGGCCGGGCCTCGGACTGCTGGCGGGCTTCGTCCTGCTGCTGGCGGTCGGCAGCCTCGTCAACGCGTACGCGGGGCGCCTGCTGCTCAAGTACTGGGACGATTTTCTCGGCAGGATCCCGTTCGTCAAGACGCTCTACGGCGGCTTTCGCGACGTGGTCAGCCTGCTGCCCTCCGGCAGCGGGGAACGGCGCGACCTGCAGCGCGTGGTACTGGCCCGGTTCGGTCCCGTCCACGCGATCGGTTTCGTGACCCGCGAGGACGTCCCCGCCGTGCTCAACGCGCACGGCGGTCGCGACTGGGTCACGGTCTATTTTCCGATGAGCTACGCGTTCGGCGGATACACCGTCTACCTGCCGCGCGATCATCTCGAGCCGCTCGATATCTCTGTCGAGGATGCCATGCGCCTGGCAATCACCGCAGGCCTGACGGCCGCCGGCAAGCACCCTCAGTAATATTCATGAACCTGCTGCGCGGCTGGCTGTTCTGTGCGGTCCTGGTGGCGCAGCCTGCGCTGTCCGGGGGACACGCGGACAGCGACAAACTGCGCGCGTGGAAGATCGCGGCCGTCGCGGTGCTCAGCGCGCGCGGCGACGCGAGCTCCCTGGCAACCGCCGCAATGCTGAGCCCGGCCGCCAGCGGACCGGAACTTGCGGCCCGGGCGAGCGAGCTGGCGCCGGACAGTGCGCCGCTGGCGTGGGTGCGCCTGCGGCTGTGCGCGACGACCCCCGGATGCGACTTTCGCGATGCGGCGACCGCGATGCGCTGGGTGGACGCCGACAACCCGGCCGCGTGGCTGCCGACGCTGGTCGTCGCGCAGAAGGAGCGGGACACGGTCGAGGTCGAGCGCATCCTGTTCGACATGTCCCAGGGCAAGCACATCGAGGTGTACGCGATACCCGTCGCCGTGCTGATGTTCGATGCACTGAAGGCCGTCGCCGCGTCCTTGCCGGGCAGTGTCGCCGACAGCGATTCAAGCCGGCTGGCACTCGTGACCAGCGTCTCCGGCGCCCGGCTGGTCCCCTCGTTCACGTCCATCGACGAGGCATGCCGCGAATCAGTGGCCGGAACGGAGCGGCGCGAAGCCTGCCTGAAGGTGGCCCGGAAACTGCAGCACTGCGACGCCACGAACGGCGAGCTGGCCGGCCTCGCCATCGAAAAGCGCACGTACCCGGCCGACTCGAAGGAAGCCCATGCGCTGGCCGAGCGGCGCCGCGTGCTGGAGTGGCAGATCGCGCAGGCGGCCCGCTACGATGCGCCGCTGCTGCCGTGGGTCAGGAACGGCCACGCCCGCTGGCACCTGGCGAGGATGCGCACGCTGCACCGCGAGCAGGACATCATCCTGGCCATACTGCGCCGGCAGGGAACGCCGCTCAGCCCGCCGGCGGCGCCACCGCCCGCAGCCCCTAGCGGCCCTTCGCCGCGATAACCTCGATTTCCACCAGGGCGCCCGGCGCAACGAGCGCCGCAACCTGCACGGCGCTGCGCGCTGGCTTGTTCGGCTGCTCCGCGGTACCGAAGAACTTGGTGTAGCCGGCCATCAGCCCGGCAAAGTCGAGCTTGTTGTCCTTGGTCGGGTCCGCGACCATGAAGACCGTCATCTTGACGACATCGCCCATGCCGAGCCCGAGGCGCGCAAGCGTGCCCTTGATTGCCGTCAGTGCGCCGACCGTCTGGGTTTCCATGTTGCCGTAGGCCTCGACGCTACCCTTCGGGGCATCCTTGTTGATCACCGGCGGCAGTGCACCGCTCAGGAAATACGTATCCGCATCGCGGTGCACGGTCACGGCAGCCGAAATCGGAAAATCACTGTTCTCGAGAGGCAACCGGACCACCGCGGGCTCCGCCGGCTTGGCCTGCGCCGTGTAGCCGCAAACCAGTAGTGCACCGGCAACCGCGGTGGCAGCCAGCGTCGCTGCGTGACGCGCCTGAGATCTGCTCATGTGTGACTCCCTGAGGTTGAAAGTTCGGATTCTATACCTTTCCGCGCGTGCACAAGATGGGCGGCGGCGGCGGCGCTGCCGCTCTCCTGCGTCAGCGCGCCGATTTCCGCGCCGATGCGCAGATCGTCGACGGGGCCGAAGGCATGCTTGCGAATAACCCCGGACCTGTCGATCAGGATCAGGCTCGGCGTACCGCGCATCTGGTAGCGTTCCATGGTCTGTGGAATCGGGCCCGACCGGCTCGGCAGGTCGAGCGCAATCGGGAACTTCAGGCGGTATTCCTGGATGAAGGCCTTGACCACGGCCGGGGTCACCGCCTCGTGATGCTCGAACGTCGCATGCAGTCCGATCACCGCGACCTCCCGGGGATCGAAGGTCTGGTGAATGCGCAGCGTCTGCGGGACGCCGAAGGAAACGGAGTTGGGGCAGAGCACCTGGAACGCGGACAGCACGACTACCCGGCCGCGCAGCCCGGCCAGCAGGACGTCACTCTCGGAATTGAACCATGCCTGCGCCGACAACTCCGGCGCGTGCGGAACTACCATCGTCATGATATGCGATCCGTCGACTTGTTAGGGTGTTGCGCCCGTCTCCCAGCGGAGCGGGACGGGCGATTGTATACGAATCGGCGCGGATCGCGCTCAGCCGAACTGCAGCACCGAGGCGGGCTTGCCCGCCCCCGCGATCGCCTCGAGACTGCGGCTGACCACGGAGTTCACGCACTTCGCCAGCAACTCGGCGCAATTGCCCTGATGCACGTTGAAATCGCCGACGCTGGGCGGGTTGAACAGCGCCAGCACGCCGGCAAAGCGGCCCGACGGATGCTCGATCGGGCAGGCCAGGATCTTGTAGGCGGCGGCGCCCGTGCCGCCGGGCATCGAGCCGCTGTTGACGATGATCGTGCGCTGCTGCTGTTGCATCGATTCGATCAGCTGCCGCTGCGCGACGCGCAACAGCTCGGGCGCGATGTGATTGCCGCTGGGCGTCAGCGATATCGACAGATTCATCTCCGGGATCCACAATGCCGCCAGCGCGCAACCGACGAATTCGAAGCTGTTCTTCAGGACCCGGTCAAGGACGTCGCCGGCACGGTCCGGCTCGGCACGATGCAGCAGGACCTGGGCGCGCGGCGCGGAGTCACGCCCCTGCGAACCGAGGGCATCGCGCAATACCAGTTCGCGCCGCAGGCATTCGATCGCCGGCTGCACGAACGGACGCAGCGCCTCGATCGGGCGGAACTCTCTCTGGTTGGCAGGAATCGCGACCTCGAGGCTCGCGACCGCCAGGATCTCATGATCGTCGGCGCGCAACGCAAACGCGTACAGCCCCCGATCATTGTCGATCGGGCGGCCGAGTGCCGGGATGTCCGCCGGATCGCGCAAGGCCGCCGAGATCGTCTGGCGGACGAATTCGCCGCAATCCTCGACATTCCAGTCGGGCGTCGACCAGATCATGTTCGCGAAGCCGTCGTGCACGGCCAGGTTGCGCAGGCGCGGCAGCAGCAGCGTCAGCAGGCGACTGTAGGACTCGAACGAGATCTTCGCCGCCGGCTGGCTCTCACTTCCGGACACTTGGCTCGGCAACACTGGATCTCCCGGTTCTTCGCAATCGGCGCAAGAACTGCAGTGTGCGCGAACGCCACGGCCGGGATATTGACCCAAGTCGCAATTCGACCGGTCAGCGGCGCGGGCGGCCCCGGGTGGCGAGAAAACCGAGCAGCAGTCGCCCCCCCGGCAGGCGTACCAGGGCGAACACCCGGCGCCAGAAGCTCTGCGCCGCGGCGCCGAAGGCCGGCAACGGCAAAGTTTCGTACAACCGGGCCCGCGGCTCGTGCACAAAGGCGCCCGCGACCCTGACCGTGACGGATTGCGATGGCAGGACGATGCCGACGACGGCACCCCCGGCATCCGGCCAGTCGATGTTCACGGCCGTGCAGCCGGCGAGCTGTGCGGGGGGCGCAAAGCCGCGCAGGTACACGGCGATGCGCGGCGAGTGCCGCCGGCGCAGGCACCACAGCCCGTTGCCGCAATCCTCGATTTCGAACGGCGCGGACACGGTCAGCGGCGTCGTTGCATTCATATACGGCTCTCTTCAGGATGCATCTGCATGGATACGACCCAGACTCTGCTGCCAGGCCAGCGCCTGAGCTCGGGCGGGCGGCCCCGGCTCGACTACGCCGCCGTTGCCACGCTGGCACTGCCCTTCATGGCCAACAGCGCGGTCCAGGCGGTACTGAACGCGACCGACACCTGGTTCATGGGACGCATCTCGCCGACGGCGCTGGCGGCCATCGGCGCAGTTTACTGGCCGGTACTGGTATTCGTCTTCTTATTTGGCGGCGTCGGCCTCTCGGTGCAGACCGTGGTGGCGCAGGCCGAGGGTGCGCGGCGCTATCGGCGCGCCTCGCAGGCGACCTGGCTGGCGCTGTGGGGATCGCTGTTCACGGTACCGGTGTTCGTCGCCCTCGCGGCGGTCGGTCCCTGGCTGATCGCGCCGTTCGGCATCGGCGCCACGACCCAGGCCATGGCGCTCGCGTACTGGGGGCCGCGCATGCTGGGTGCTCCGCTCGGCGTGGCGCTGTGGTCGGTACTCGGATTCTTCAACGGAATCGGCAAGGCCGGCGTGACCTTGCGCATCACGCTCGGCGTCGCGGTCGCGAACGCCGTGTTCAACCAGTGGTTCGTCATCGACCTTGGGCAGGGGATCGCCGGCTCCGCATGGGCGACGGGACTCGCACAGCTGGTCGGGCTGCTCGGCTCGCTGGGCTATTTCCTCGCGCCGGCCTTTCGCCGCCGCTACGCGATACTGGCAACGACCCGGCTGCGGACGGATGCCATGTGGCGGCAGACCAGGCTGGGTCTGCCGATGGGGCTGCTGTACGCGGCCGATATCCTCGGCTTTGCGCTGTTCCAGCTGATGCAGGTGCGCCTCGGCACGATCGGCGGTGCGGCCACACAGATCGTGATGGTGCTGACCTCGTTTTGCTACATGCCCGCCGTGGGTATCGCGATGGCCGGCACGACGCTGGTCGGCCAGGCCATCGGCGCCGGACATCGTGACTGGGCCGCGAAAATCGGCAACGGCATCATCGTGCTTGCCGTTCTCTACATGGGTGCGATCGGTGCGCTGCTGGCCGCTTGCGGACCGTGGATCATGCCGTGGTTCGCCGGCCCGGGTAGCGAAGCCGGCGCAATCGCCGCGCAGGGCTGCGTGCTCTTGTGGATCGCCGCCGGCTATCAGCTGTTCGACGGACTCAGCATCAGCAGCGGCTCGTGCCTGCGGGGGGCCGGGGACGCGATGGTGCCGGCGCTGATGGTGCTGGGGCTGTCGTGGTGCCTGTTCGTGCCCCTGGCGCACAGCCTGTCGTTCTCCAAAGGCGCAGGCTGGATCGATGGCCTGCCGCAGTTCGGACTCGGTGCCGTCGGCGGATGGCTCGCGGCGGTGGCTTACATTTCCTGCCTTGGCACGATGCTGTTCGCCCGGTGGCGCTCGGGTGCATGGCGCCGGATCGTGCTGACGGGACTCGCGCTGGTGGCGGTGCCGCTGGCGATGCCCTGCGTGGCCCTGGCGGCATCGCCGGCGGCGCCGGCGATGCCCGGAATGCCTGCCGGGCTCTCCGCCGTGATGACGGCTGCACGCCTGCCGCCCGACGCCGTGAGCCTGGTCGTCATCGATACCGCCACCGGCCAGAGCCTGGCCGAATGGAACGCGGACCAGCCGCGCAGCCCGGCTTCGACGCTTAAGGTGGTCACGACGTACGCGGCGCTGGACATGCTGGGACCGGCCTACCTGTGGCATACGCGCGCCCTGGCCCGCGGCACGATTCACGACGGGGTACTGGACGGGGACCTCGTGCTGCAGGGCGGCGGCGATCCGTACCTGACGCTCGAGCGCTGGTGGGGATTCGTCCGCCAGCTGCGCAACACCGGGCTGCGCTCGATACGCGGTGACATCATCGTCGACGACACCGCATTTGCCCTGCCGCCCGAGGATCCGGGCACCTTCGACGCGCGCCCGGACCGTCTCTACAACGTGGCGCCGAATGCGCTGCTCGTGAACTTCCAGTCGGTCGAGTTCCGCATCACGCCGGATGCGTCCTCGCACCGCATCCTCGTCGGCGCGGACCCGTGGCCCGACAATCTCGTCGTCGACAATCACATCCGCTTCGTCGGCGGACGCTGCCGCAGGATGGCCGACCGGGTGGAATTCGACATATCCGGCAGCGGGCGGGATCACATCGCCTTCAGCGGCGCGCTCGCCGCGCAATGCGCGCCGCGCGCGTTCGCGCGCGCGCTGCTGCACCCGGCCGGGTATGCCTACGGAACCTTCGTCGCGTACTGGCGGCAGCTCGGCGGCGAGGCCGGCGGATCCCTGCGCACCGGCACCGCGGGCGCGGACGCACGGCTGCTGCTCAGTTATGATTCATTGAGCCTCGGCGAGCTGATCCGCCTGACCAACAAGTTCAGCAACAACGTGATGGCGCGGGACCTGTTCCTGACGCTCGGCGTACAGACTTTCGGCGGCCCCGCGACCCTCGAGAAGGCCAGGGCCGCCCTCGCCGGGTGGAGCCAGTCGCGCGCCCTCGGGCTCGATGAGGCGACGCTCGACAACGGTTCGGGCCTGTCGCGCGAGGCGCGCATCTCGGCGGCGGCGCTCGCGCGGGTCCTCAATGCCGCCTGGCACGGCCGCTACCAGCCGGAATTCCTCGCGTCGCTGCCGCTTGCCGGAGTCGACGGCACGCTGCGCTACCGCATGCAGGACAGCCCTCCAGGCGCCGTACGGCTGAAGACCGGTCACCTGGCCGGCGTCAGCGCCGTCGCCGGCTACGTCACGAACGCAGACGGCAGGAGCTGCGTCGTCGTCTCGCTGGTCAACGACGCGCGCGCGGACGCCGGCGGCGCCGATGAACTGCACGCCGCGCTGGTGCGCTGGGTGCTGGCGCTGCCCGGAGCGGGCGCTACAGCCACGGGCACTCGAGCTCCCACAGCAGGGCAGTGACCTCCCTGCGGATCCAGACGCCGAACCCCAGGTAGCGGAAGCGCCGGCGCAGGCGGCGGATGTACCACTCGCCCGAGCGCAGGTGCACGCTGCGGTCGGTACGCGTGCGGTCGCAGTTGGCGCGCCAGTCCTCGCGCGTCAGCGCCGAGAAATACACGGCGCTGCGCGACAGCCGCGCGAGGTTCGCCAGCGCGCGGCCCGCGTCGCGCTCTCCCAGGTACTGCAGCACGTCGTAGCAGACCACGAGGTCATAGGGCGCGCGGGGCCGGAAATCGATGACCGAGCCGCGCGTCCAGCCATAGCGCGTGCACAGGTATTCGCTAGGCTCGAGGCCGGTATAGCGCGCGCGCGGCAACAGCCTTGCGAACGGCCCGCGCATCAGGCCGACGCCGCAGCCGGCGTCGAGGATCCGGCGCACCGGGATCTGCGCCTGGCGCAGCGCGGCGCAGATCAGCGCCGCGCGATCGCGCATCTCGGCGGCACTCGTGACGCGGGTCTTCGGGTCCAGGTAGTAGCGCCGAAAGAACTCCGCGCCGAAGGCGCTCATTCGACGGTGAGGCTCTTGGCGAGGTTGCGCGGCTGGTCCACGTCGGTGCCCTTCAGCACCGCGACGTGATAGGCGAGCAGCTGCAGCGGAATCGTGAAGATCACCGGTGCGATGAACGTCGACGGCACCATCGGCATGTGCATCACGGTCACGCCCTCTTCGCTGCGCATGCCCGTCGACGCATCGGCGAAGACGTACAGCTGGCCGCCGCGCGCGCGCACTTCCTGCAGGTTCGACTTGAGCTTCTCGAGCAGCTCGTTGTTGGGTGCGACGGCGACGACCGGCATGTCCTCGTCGACGAGCGCGAGCGGACCGTGCTTCAGTTCCGCGGCCGCGTAGGCTTCGGCGTGGATGTAGGAGATTTCCTTGAGCTTCAGCGCCCCCTCCATCGCAATCGCATACAGCGGCCCGCGGCCCAGAAACAGCGCGTGATGCTTGTCGGCAAAGCTCTCGGCGAGCAGCGCGATGTCCGCATCCAGCTGCAGCGTCTTCTCGACGAGGCCCGGCAGCTGCAGCAATTCCGCGACCAGCCGCTGCTCGCCCTGCGCATCGATGCGCCCATGCCTGGCGAGCGCGATGACGAGCATCCCCAGCGCGGCCAGCTGGGTCGTGAACGCCTTGGTGGAGGCGACGCCGATCTCCGGGCCCGCGCGCGTGAGCATCACGAGTTCCGATTCGCGCACCATGGAGCTTTCGGCGACGTTGCAGATCGTCAGCGTCGACAGGTAGCCCGACTGCCTGGCGACGCGCAGCGCGGCGAGCGTATCGGCGGTTTCGCCGGACTGCGAAATGGTCACGAACAGGCTGCCGGGCATGATGACCGGGTTGCGGTAGCGGTATTCGCTGGCGAACTCGACGCGCGCCGGGATTCCGCAGATCTGCTCGATCAGGTAGCAGGCGACGAGCCCGGCGTGATAGCTCGTGCCGCAGGCGACGATCTGCACCGCCTTGGTCCTGCCGAAGACCTGCTCGGCGGCGGGGCCGAACGCCGCCTCCAGCAGGCGGCCGCCGGCGATGCGCTCCTCGAGCGTCTGCGCGATCGCGCGCGGCTGCTCGTGGATCTCCTTGAGCATGAAATGCCGGTATTGGCCGCGCTCGACCGCGTCCGCGGGCAGCTCGCTCTCGCGCGCCTCGCGGCTCACCTCGTGTCCGTGGGCGTCGAGGATCCGGATCGACTTGCGGCGGACCTCGGCGACGTCGCCTTCCTCGAGGAACATGAAGCGGCGCGTGACGGGCAGCAGCGCGGCGACGTCGGAGGCGACGAAATTCTCATCGACCCCGAGGCCGATGACGACCGGGCAACCGGCGCGGGCGGCGATGATCACGTCGGGCTCCCGGGCGCAGATCACCGCCAGCGCATAGGCGCCGCGCAGCTCCGCCAGGGTCCGGCGCACCGCGCCGAGCAGGTCGCGCGACTGGCCGAGGTGGTGATGGATGCGGTGGCCGATGACTTCGGTATCGGTCTCGGACGTGAACTGATAGCCGAGTTCGCGCAGTTCGCCGCGCAGGATCTCGTGGTTCTCGATGATGCCGTTGTGCACGATCGCGATGCCGTCGCGCGAGGTGAGCGGGTGTGCATTGCGCATCGAGGGTACCCCGTGGGTCGCCCAGCGCGTGTGGGCGATGCCGACGTGCCCCGAGAGCGGCGCGGCTGCAAGCGCCTCCTGCAGGATCCTGACCTTGCCCACCGTGCGATGCCGGTCCACCTGGCCGCTCTCGTTGATGACGGCCAGGCCCGCGGAGTCATACCCCCGGTACTCGAGGCGCCGCAGCCCCTCCAGCAGGATCGGTACGACATTACGCTCGGCAACGACTCCCACAATTCCGCACATTGAACCGACTCCAGCCAGGGCCGTGAAAAAACAGGCCGCCTAGTGTGCCCGAGCGCAGGCAAAACCAATACCCTTTGGGCCGCGTGCAGCGTTACCTGTAGCTGGGATATCTACTAGTTTAATAATAATATTATTTAATTATTTATAGCATTATGTTGCTCATATTATCTATACAATTATATCTATGCCCACCAGCCCCATGCGCCGCTTTCAAAAGAACCTGAATGGAGGGATCGTCTCCCTGGTACTGCTGGCGGTTCTCGAGCGCACCGACGAGGACTTGTACGGCTATGAGATCACCCGGCGTCTCGCCGCGGCGAATGCCGGCAGGCCGATATTCAGTGATGGCGCGATTTATCCGGTGCTGCGGACGCTGGCCCGGGATGGCCTGCTGAGCAGCCGCATCGTGCCCTCCTATGACGGACCACCGCGGCGCTACTACCGGATTACGGATGCGGGCCGCGAACTGCTGCGGCAATGGCTCGGCGTCTGGCGCGAAACCCGCGACTTCGTCGAGGGCTTCATCAACGCAGGGCCTGCTTAAGCCTTGGGCTTGTTGAGCGCCTTGCCGATTCGCAGCGCGCGTTCCGCTTCGCTCGTCTTTAATGGCCGGCTCCAGGTCTCGACGGTGGTCTGCGCTGCCCGGGTCAGCGTCAACTTGCCGTCCGGTGCGCTCTGCGTCACCGTCGAGCCGGCGCCGATCGTCGCGTTCGCACCCACGGCCACGGGGGCGACCAGCATGCTGCCGGAGCCGATGAACGCACCGTCGCCGATCACGGTCGGCCACTTGTTCGCACCGTCGTAGTTGCACGTGATCGTGCCGGCGCCGACGTTGACGCCGCTGCCGACCGTCGAGTCGCCGAGGTACGTCAGGTGATTTGCCTTGCTGCCGGGGCCGATCGTGCTGTTCTTGACCTCGACGAAATTGCCGATGTGCACGTCGTGGTCCAGCTTCGTGCCCGGGCGCAGGCGCGCGAACGGGCCGATCACGCAGCTCTCGCCGACCCGCGCCGAATCGATCACGCAGTTCGCGTGCACCTCGGTGCCCGCACCCAGCGAGGAGTCGCGGATCACGCAATAGGGCCCGATCCGCACGCGATCCCCGAGGTCGATGCGGCCCGTCAGCACCACGCCGACGTCGATGAACACATCGCGTCCGGCCCGGACCTCGCCGCGGATGTCGATGCGCGCGGGATCCGCGATCGTGACCCCGGCGAGCATCAGCTCGCGCGCGCGCGCGCTGCGATAATGCGCCTCGACGGCGGCCAGCTGGATCCGGTCGTTGACGCCCTGGATCTCGGCCGTGTCTGCGACGCATACTGCACGAACGGTACCGCCGCGCCGCACCGCCGCGGCGACGACGTCGGTCAGATAGTACTCGCGCTGCGCGTTGTCGTTACCCAGATCGAGCAGCCAGGCGCGCAGATCGCCGGCGCGCACCGCGATCAGGCCGGCATTGATCTCGCGAATCTGCCGCTGGCCGGCGTCCGCGTCGCGCTCCTCGACGCTCGCGGCAACGTTGCCGGCCGCATCGCGCAGGATGCGGCCGTAGCCGGTGGGATCCGCAACGATCGCCGTCAGCACCGCGAGCGACGCGTCGCGCGCCGCCTCGAGCAGCGCACGCAGCGTCGCGGCGCGGATGAGCGGCACGTCGCCGTACAGGACCAGGACGTGATCCCGGTCCGCGATCATCGGCATCGCCTGCATGACGGCATGGCCCGTGCCGAGCTGCTCGGCCTGCAGCACCCAGTCGACGGGTTCAGCGCCCAGCGCGGCCTGGACGTCGGCGCCCCCGTGGCCGTAGACGACGAAGATATTCTGCGGATCCAGCAGGCGCGCCGTGTCGATGACGTGCTGCAGCAGCGGCCGGCCGGCCATCGGCTGCAGCACCTTGGGCAGGCCGGAGTTCATCCGTTTGCCCTGGCCTGCTGCGAGTATGACGACGGAGAGCGGCATGACTACCCGGCGAGGCGGTCCGAACCCGGTTACCGCTTCTTGCGCAGACGTTCGATCGCTTTCAGTTGCGCCATCGCACGCAGCAGTTCCGCCTGAGCCTCGGCGATCTCGATCTTGTCGGTCCGGTCGCGGACCGCCTCTTCGGCGCGCTGCCTGGCCGCCTGCGCCGCCGCCTCATCGAGGTCCTGCGCCCGCGCCGCCGTGTCGGCGAGCACGGAGACCAGGTGGGGCTGGACCTCCATCGCGCCGCCGCCGACGTAGAACACATGTTCCGGCTCGCCATCGACCTGCACCCGGACTTCGCCCGCCTTCAGCGTCGTCAGCAGGGGCGCGTGCCGCGGCGCGATGCCGAGCTCACCCTGCGAGCCCGGAGCGAACACCATGGTCGCCTCGCCGGAGAAAATCTGGCCCTCGGCGCTGACGATGTCGACGTGAATGGTGCTGGCCATGAGTGCGCTCTTCAGCTTAGGGTCTTGGCTTTTTCAACGGCTTCCTCGATCGCGCCGATCATGTAGAACGCCTGCTCGGGCAGGTGATCGTACTCGCCAGCCATGATCGCCTTGAAGCCGCGGATCGTATCTTTCAGCGGTACGATCTTGCCGTCCTGGCCCGTGAACACCTTGGCGACGTTGAACGGTTGCGACAGGAAGCGCTGGATCTTGCGCGCCCGGTACACGATCAGCTTGTCCTCTTCGGACAGTTCGTCCATGCCGAGGATCGCGATGATGTCCTGCAGCTCCTTGTAGCGCTGCAGGATGGCCTGCACGCCGCGCGCGGTATCGTAGTGATCGTCGCCCACGACCAGCGGGTCGAGCTGCCGGCTGGTCGAGTCCAGCGGATCGACGGCCGGATAAATGCCGAGCGAGGCGATCTGGCGCGACAGCACGACGGTCGCATCCAGGTGCGCGAAGGTCGTGGCCGGCGACGGATCGGTCAGGTCGTCCGCGGGCACGTACACGGCTTGGATCGACGTGATCGAACCGGTCTTCGTCGACGTGATGCGCTCCTGCAGCACGCCCATTTCCTCGGCGAGCGTCGGCTGGTAGCCGACCGCCGAGGGCATGCGCCCGAGCAGCGCCGACACTTCGGTGCCCGCCAGCGTATAGCGGTAGATGTTGTCGACGAAGAACAGCACGTCGCGGCCCTTGCCCGAGGCCTGCTTCTCATCGCGGAAGAATTCGGCCATCGTCAGGCCGGTCAGTGCGACCCGCAGGCGGTTGCCGGGCGGCTCGTTCATCTGGCCGTAGACCATCGCCACCTTCGAATTCGACAGCGTGTCCTTGTCGATGACGCCGGACTCGATCATTTCATGATAGAAGTCGTTGCCTTCGCGGGTACGCTCGCCGACACCGGCGAATACCGACAGGCCGCTGTACTGCTTGGCGATGTTGTTGATCAGCTCCAGCATGTTGACGGTCTTGCCGACGCCGGCGCCGCCGAACAGGCCGACCTTGCCGCCCTTCGCGAACGGCACCAGCAGGTCGATGACCTTGATGCCGGTGACCAGCAGGTCCTGGCCTCCCGCCTGTTCATCGTACGCCGGGGCCGGACGGTGGATCGGCAGGTATTCGCTGACCTCGACCGGTCCGCGCTCGTCCTGCGGCGTGCCGAGCACGTCCATGATGCGCCCCAGCGTGCCCTTGCCGACCGGCACCATGATGCCCTTGCCGGTGCTCTTGACCGTGAGGCCGCGGCGCAGTCCCTCGGAGGGGCCCATCGCAATGGTGCGCACGACGCCGTCGCCGAGCTGCTGCTGCACTTCGAGCGTCAGGTCCACGTCATCGAGCTTCAGAGCGTCATAGATTCTGGGGATCTGATCGCGCGGGAATTCCACGTCGATGACCGCGCCGATGATCTGCACGATTTTGCCGCTGGACATGATAATTAATCCTCTTGCCTAGACTGCCGCCGCGCCGCCGACGATTTCCGAAAGTTCTTTCGTGATCGCCGCCTGACGGGCCTTGTTATAGATGAGCCGCAGCTCGTCGATGAGCTTGCCTGCGTTGTCGGTCGCGCTCTTCATCGCGACCATGCGTGCCGCCATTTCGCAGGCGACGTTCTCGACGGCGCCCTGGAAAACCTGTGATTCGATGTAGCGCATCAGGATGCCGTCGAGAATATCGACCGCATCCGGTTCGAAAATGTAGTCCCAGCGCTCCTGCAGGTCCTCTTTGTCGATGGTCTGCAGCGGCAGAAGCTGCGAGACGACCGCTTTCTGCGTCATCGTATTGACGAACACGTTGTGCACGAGCAGCAGCTGGTCGAGCTTCGCCTCACGGTAGAAGTCGAGCATGACCTTGGTCGCGCCGATCAGGTCCCTGACGTGCGGGCGGTCGCCCAGGTGCGTTACCGAACCGGAGATCTCGACGCCGACGAGCCGCCTGAAGAACTGCAGGCCCTTCGAGCCGATCAGGCACAGGTGCACCTTCGCGCCGCGGCCCTGCGCGTCGCGGATCGCGCCGATCACCGATTTAAACAGGTTCAGGTTCAGGCCGCCGCACAGTCCCCGGTCGGTGCTGATCACGACGATACCGACCGAGGCGACCGGGCGTTCGATCGTGAACGGATGCTTGTAGTCCAGGTTGACCTGGCGCAGGTGGCCAACGATCTTGCGGATCTTCTCGGCGTAGGGACGCGCGGTGCGCATGCGCTCCTGCGCCCGGCGCATCTTGCTGGCAGCCACCATTTCCATGGCCTTGGTGATCTTCTGAGTATTCTTGATACTCGCGATCTTGCTGCGGATTTCCTTTGCGCCTGCCATGGGTCCTTATCCTGGTGTCACAGCGACGCGAAGAAATCTTCGCAGCACTTCTTGAGGCCCGCCTCGACGTCCTTCGACAGGTCGGGCTTCGCGTTGATGCCCTTCAGCAGCTCCGCATGGCTGGACCGGGCGAACGCCTGCAGCGCCGCCTCGGTCTCGACCATCTTGCGCCGGTCGGTCTTGTCGAAGAAACCATTGTTCGCGGCGAACAGCGACAGGGCCATCTCCGCGACCGACATGGGAGCATATTGCTTCTGCTTCATCAGCTCGGTGACGCGCATGCCGCGGTCCAGCTGCCGGCGGGTCGCCTCGTCGAGGTCGGAGGCGAACTGCGAGAATGCGGCGAGCTCCCGGTACTGCGCGAGCGCGAGGCGCACGCCGCCGCCCAGCTTCTTGATGATGTTGGTCTGCGCGGCGCCGCCGACGCGCGACACCGAGATGCCGGCGTTGATCGCGGGACGCATGCCGGAGTTGAACAGGTCGGTTTCCAGGAAGATCTGGCCGTCGGTGATCGAGATCACGTTGGTCGGCACGAACGCGGTGACGTCGCCGGCCTGGGTTTCGATGATCGGCAGCCCGGTCAGCGAACCGGTCCTGCCCTTGACGCGGCCATTGGTGACCTTCTCGACGTACTCCTCGTTGACGCGCGCGCTGCGCTCGAGCAGGCGCGAGTGCAGGTAGAACACGTCGCCGGGATAGGCTTCGCGCCCCGGCGGGCGGCGCAGCAGCAGCGAGATCTGGCGATACGCGACGGCCTGCTTCGACAGGTCGTCGTAAACGATCAGCGCATCCTCGCCGTTGTCCATGAAATACTCGCCCATCGCGCAGCCGCCGTACGGCGCCAGGTATTGCATCGCGGCCGGCGTCGAGGCCGAGGCCGCGACGACGATCGTGTGTGCCATCGCGCCGTATTCCTCGAGCTTGCGCACGACGTTCGCGATCGAGCTCTGCTTCTGGCCGATCGCGACGTAGACGCACTTAACGCCGGTGCCCTTCTGGTTGATGATCGTGTCGATCGCCACCGCGGTCTTGCCGGTCTGGCGGTCGCCGATGATCAGCTCGCGCTGGCCGCGGCCGATCGGCACCATCGAATCGATCGCCTTGAGGCCGGTCTGCACCGGCTGCGAGACGCTCTTGCGGAAGATCACGCCCGGCGCGACGCGCTCCAGCGGCGACTTGCGCGTGGTGTTGACCGGCCCCTTGCCGTCGATCGGATTGCCGAGTGCATCGACGACGCGGCCGAGCAGCTCGGGACCTACCGGCACCTCGAGGATGCGCCCCGTGGTCTTGACGCTGGAGCCTTCCGAGATGTGCTTGTAGTCGCCGAGTACGACGGCGCCCACGGAGTCCTGCTCGAGGTTCAGCGCCAGGCCGAACGTGTTGCCGGTGAACTCGAGCATTTCGCCGTAGCGCGCGTCGGCGAGCCCGTGCACGCGCACGATGCCGTCGGTCACGCTGACCACGGTGCCGACGTTGCGCGCTTCCGCCGCGCCCTGGAACTGGTCGATGCGCGCCTTGATCAGGTCGCTGATTTCCGATGCCTTGATGGACATAATCAAACCTCTAATTCTGTTGCAAGTCGTTCCAGGCGGCCCTTCAGCGAGCCGTCGATGACCAGATCCCCGGCGCGCACCACGGCGCCACCCAAAAGCGTTGCATCGACGGTGTTCTGCATGCGCACCTGGCGCCGGAAGCGCCGGGTCAGCGCATCGCCCAGGGTGGCCGACTGCGCCTGGTTCAAGGCGACCGCGGAGACGACCTCGACGTCCACGGTGTTCTCCACGCCGGCGCGCAGCGCCTCGAACTGGGCGGCGATCTCCGGCAACAGCAGCAGCCGGTGATTCTCGGCCAGGACCGCGAGGAAATTACGCATGCCCTGGTCGAGCTTCGCCGCGGCAACACCGCCGATGAACCCCGACAGGTCCGACGCCGTCCAGCGCGGGCTCTTGGTGAACGCCGCGACGCGCGCGTCGGTGACGATTTCCGACGCCGTCGCAAGGCCCACCGACCAGGCGGCCAGTGCGTTGGCGTTGCGCGCGTACGCAAACGCCGCCTTCGCGTACGGACGCGCGATGGTGGCGCGCTCAGCCACGCCCGATCTCCAGGCTGAGTTTATCCAGCAGCTCCGCGTGCGTGCGCGGATCGATTTCCCGCTCCAGCAGCCGCGAGGCGCCCTGGATCGCGAGCCTGCCGACTTCCTGGCGCAGGCCCTCGCGCGCTCGGGTGGTCTCCAGCGCGACTTCCTCGTGGGCATGGGCGATCAGGCGCTGGGCCTCGGTCGACGCGAGGCCCTTCGCCTCCTCGACGATCTCGTTCGAGCGCTTGCCGGCCTGGTCGACGATCTGCGCGGCCCGGTCACGCGCCTCGCGCATGATCTCCTTGGCCCGAGCCTGCGCCTCGTCGAGATCCTTCTGGCTCTTGCTGGCGGCAGCGAGGCCTTCCGCGATCTTCTGCTGGCGCGTCTCGATCGCCGTCATGATGGAGGGCCAGAAAAATTTCATCACGGCCCAGGCGACGGCGAAGAACACCACCCCTTGGATGACCAGCGTAATTGCTAAGTTCATATCCCTCTCCTAGCCCCGCGCCCTGAGCCCAGGGCGCCGCGCTGCGGCGTTTACTTGACGCCCAGGGTTCCCAGGAACGGATTGGCGTACAGCAGCAGGAAGCCGACGGCCACGCCGATGATCGGCACCGCGTCGAGCAGGCCGGCGACGATGAACATCTTGATCTGCAGCATGTTCGTCAGCTCCGGCTGGCGCGCCGAACTCTCGAGGAACTTGCCGCCGAGGATGCCGAAGCCGATGGCGGCGCCCAGGCCGCCGAGGCCGATCACGATGCCGGCCGCGATCACGGTGGCGCTCATGAGCTGGGCAATTTGGGTCATATTTTCCATTAGGGTCTCCGTCAGTCTTTACTTTAAGTGTCTCAAAACGATTCCGGTTCAGTGCTTCTCGGCCGCTATTCCCACATACACGATGGTCAGTACCATGAAGATGAATGCCTGCAGCGTGATGATCAGGTAGTGGAATCCGGTCCAGAGCAGCCCGGCGATGATCTGCATGCCGCCGAACACATAGGTCGAGATATGGTTCAGCGCCGCGTCCAGCGTAAAGCAGGCGATCAGCAGGAAGATGAGCTCGCCGGCGTACATGTTGCCGAACAACCGCATCGACAGCGACAGCGGCCGCACCGCTTCCTCGATCAGCCGGAACAGGAAATTCACCGGCGCGAGCAGGATCTTCAGGATTCCGTGAGCATGGAAAGGCGCGGTGAACCACTCGGAGAAGAACAGCACCGGGCCCTTGTGCTTGATGCCGATGTACTGGATCAGCAGAAACACGCCCAGGGCCATGCCCACCGTCGTGTTGATGTCGGCGGTCGCAACCGTGCGCAGATGCTCGACACCGAACAGCCTGGCCGCGGCGGGCAGCGCATCGACGGGCAGGATGTCCATGAAGTTCTCGAGGAACACCAGGCAGAAAATCGTGATCGCCAGCGGCGCGATGAACTTGCTGCTGCCGTGAAAGGTGTCCTTGACCATGTCGTCGACGAACTCGACCAGCATCTCGACGGCGGCCTGGAATTTGCCGGGTACGCCGCTGGTGGCCCGGCGCGCCGCGATCGACAGCAGCAGGATCAGCACAAAGGAGAGGATCAGCGTGAAGACGACGCTGTCCAGGTGCATGGACCAAAAGGCGCCGCCACCATGGCCAATATCCACGGAATAGTGCGTCAGGTGGTGCTTGATGTAGCCCGTCACCCCGCCCGTCGTCTCTTCCTCGGCCATCACTCCAAAACGCATATTTCCCCGGTTCCGAAGTCAGTATTCGTTATTTCAGCCGAACCAGCGCCGCCCAGTGGCCGAGTTGCGCTACCACAACGCCCACCAGCAGTGGAGCGGCGTCGAGTCTCCAGCGCGCAAGCGCCAGGTACAACGCAAGCAAGAACCACAACCACTTCAGCACCACGCCGGCGTACATCGCCCTCGTCAGCGTGGCCGATCCGGCGATTCCCGGACCGAACATCCTCCATCCAAACAACGCACTGCCGAGCGCCACAATCAGGCCCCCCGCCAGGGCCGCCAGGGCCGCGGATTGCCCTTTCAAAATCAGATAGGCAGACGCGACCAGCAACGCGCTCACGGTTTGCAGCGACACCACCCGAACAACCAGCCGGTAACCGCGAACCGGAACGCCACTCATCGCGAAAAGAACCGGACTGGCGACCGCGCTACGTCGAAATGCATAGATCGCTGTCGCCCATCTTTAAAGGCCGCCGCATTATAGGTACGTGGGTCCGGCGCATCAAGGTCGATAGATCCGGAAATCTACGTAGATTCAGCTGATATGGGCCAGGATGCCTTCGAGCTCATCCAGCGTGTTGTAGCTGACCACGAGCTTGCCCTTGCCGCTCGCACTATGTTGAAAGGCGACTTTGGCGCCCAGTTTGTCCGCCAGCTCCATTTCCAGGCGGCGGATATCCGGGTCGGTCGGGGCCTCGCCCGGGGAATGGCCCTGCGACGGATTCAGCAGCCGCCGCACCAGGGCTTCGGTATCGCGCACGGAGAGGCCCTTCTTCGCGACCAACAACGCCACTTCGACCTGCTGCCGGCGGCCCGTGAGCCCGAGCAGCGCGCGCGCGTGGCCCATTTCGATGCTGCGCTGCTCCAGCAGCAGCTTGACCTCGTCGGCAAGTTCCATCAGGCGCAGCAGGTTGCTGACTGCGGCCCGCGAGCGGCCGACCGCCGAGGCAGCCGCCTGGTGCGTCAGTCCAAACTCGTCGATCAGGCGCGACAGCGCGCGCGCCTCCTCCAGCGGATTGAGGTCCTCGCGCTGGATGTTCTCGATCAACGCCATCGCGACCGCAGCCTCGTCGGCCACCTCGCGGATCACGGCGGGTATTTCGCTCAATCCCGCCATCTGCGCGGCGCGCCAGCGGCGTTCGCCGGCAATGATCTCGTAGCGCAGGGGTTCGCCGCCGCGGTGCGGGAGCGGGCGCACCAGAATGGGCTGGACGATTCCCTGGGACTTGATCGATTCGGCCAGTTCGCCAAGCGATTCCGGGCGCATGTCGACGCGCGGCTGGTATTTGCCGCGCTGCAGCACATCGAGCGGCAGGCTGCCCAGCCGGTCGCCGGCGAGCGTCGCGGGGTCCACGAGCGGCTTACCGGCGCGCTGCGCGAGCAACGGGCTGAGTTCGGCAAGTCCTCGACCCAAAGACGGCTTTTTGCCGGACATCGTCTGTTCCCGTTGGCTTATGCGCCCATTATACGGGCGGGCCGGGATTTTCGTCGCGGCGAATCATTTCCCCGGCCAGCGCGAGATAGGCGACCGCGCCGCGCGAATCCTTGTCGTGCAATAACACCGGCTTGCCGAAGCTCGGCGCCTCGGCCAGGCGGATGTTGCGCGGAATCATCGTGCGAAAGACCTTTTCGCCAAAATGTTCAATGAGTTGCGAGGACACTTCGGTGGCCAGGTTATTGCGCGGATCGTACATCGTGCGCAGCAGTCCCTCGATCTGCAGGTCCGGATTGAGGCCGGAGCGGACCTGTTCGATCGTCTGCATCAGCGCGGTCAGGCCCTCGAGCGCATAGTATTCGCACTGCATCGGCACCATCACCGAGTCGGCCGCCACCAGCGCGTTCAGCGTGACCATGTTCAGCGACGGCGGACAGTCGATCAGGATCACGTCGAATTGCTCGCGGATCGGGCGCAACGCATTGCGCAGGCGGTACTCGCGTCCGGCGCTCATGGTCAGCAGCCGCACTTCAGCGGCGGTCAGGTCCTGGTTCGACGGCATCAGCATGAAGCCGCCAAACTCCACCGGAACCAGCGCCTCCTGGGCCGTGCACTCGCCGAGCAGCACCTCGCAGGTCGATCGCGCCAGGGAGTGCTTGTCGATGCCGCAGCCCATGGTCGCATTGCCCTGCGGATCGAGGTCGATCAGCAGCACGCGCCGCTTGGTCGCGCTCAGCGAAGCGGCCAGGTTGACCGCGGTCGTCGTCTTGCCGACGCCGCCTTTCTGGTTTGCGATAGCGATGACCCGGTTCATGGGTTGCTCAGGTGTGGGTCGGGTGGGACAGAGTTCCACAACAGGCCTCTTGCCGTCCAGTCCCCATGGACGGGATTGCGCCGGACCGTGATAATTTGCACGAACAATAACCAGCGCGCACGGACGTCGCGACGGAGACCGGGATGGAAAAGCAGTTGAATTCGCTGGAAGGGGTCAAAAGCGAGCTGATCAGCCTCGCGATCCACTTCGGCCCGAAGCTGCTGACGGCGATCATCATCCTGACCGCCGGCGTGTTCGCCGGGGGCTGGGTTGCCCGCGCCATGGCGCGCGGCCTGCACCGGCTCGAGCTCGAGCCGCCGGTCCGGCTGCTGCTGACGCGCGTCGCGCGCATGCTGGTGTTTCTGTTGTTCGCGATGATGGCGCTGCAGAACCTCGGCGTCGAGCTGCTGCCGCTGATCGCGGGCCTCGGCGTCGCCGGCGCCGGCATCGCCCTCGCCACGCAGGGCGTGCTTAGCAACGTCGTCGCCGGGCTCACGATCATATTCACGAAGCCCTATCGGGTCGGCGAATACATCCAGATCGTCGGCGTCGAGGGCCAGGTGCACGCGATCACTTTATTCAATACGTCGCTGATCCACGCCGACCGCTCGACCGTGATCGTGCCGAACCGCAAGGTCGTGGGCGAGATCCTGCATAACTACGGCCGCATCCGCATGTGCTCGGTCAGCATCGGCGTCGCCTACGAATCGGACCTTGCGGCCACACTCGGCGTGATCCGCGACCTGGTGCGCGCCAATACCAAGGTGCTCGCCGAACCGGCGCCATCGGTGCAGATCGGCGCACTCGCCGATTCCGCCGTGCAGATCACGATCAACCCATGGGTTGGGGTCGCCGATTTCGGCGTCGTCGAGGGCGAGCTGTACCTGTCGCTGCTCGAGGAGCTGCGCCGGCGCAACATCAGCCTGCCGTACCCGCAGCGCGAGGTGCGGCTGATCAACGCCCCTGCAGCGTGAATTTCTGCACGCGTTTGCCGGTATCGACCTCGCCAGTGTAGACGTCGCCGTGCGAATCCATCGCGATCTGATGCACCCAGTGAAACTGGCCGGCGTTGCGGCCGTTGTGCCCGAAGCTCGAGACGATGGCGCCGTCGCTGCGGCGCAGGATCCAGATGGCGCTGTTCTCACCGTCCGCGACGAGCAGGTACTTCTGCCCGGCATCGTGCGAGAACGCCAGCGACCACGTCGATCCGTTGCCGAGCGTCGCGGGGCGCAGCAAAAATTCGCTGATGAACTTCCCGCCTTTGGTGAACACCTGGATCCGGTCGTTGTGCCGGTCGCAGACGTAGACCAGGCCGTCCGCGGACAGGCGCACGCAATGCACCGGCGAGCGGAACTGCCGGTCAGGTGCATCGCCCGGCGCGTATGGCGTTATGGTGCCGGCCACGGCAATCTCCTTTTCCGGCTGTTCGACGACGTTCGCGATGTCGCCGAGTCCGATGCCATAGGCGCCCCAACCGCGCTTGAACGCGCCGGTGTCCGAATCGTAGACCACGACCCGGTTGTTCAGGTAACCGTCGGCGAGGTAGACCTCGTGCGCCGCATCGTCGACTTCGATGCCCGCGACGCGGCCGAGCAGCGCGGTGTCCTGGTTGCTCTTCGGCGCCTTTGACTTGCCGCCGATCTCCAGCAGCTGCTTGCCGTCGGCACTGAACTTGATGACCTGGCGGTCATCGACGCCATTGCCGCTGATCCAGATGTTGCCGCCCCGGTCGACCGCCAGCGCATGTTCATTGGCCGGCCAGTCCGCGACGAAGCCCGGTCCGCCCCAGGATCTGATGACATTGCCCGCCGCATCAAATTCCAGCAGGGACGGCGGCCGGTTGCAGCAGTCGTTGCGCGGCGGCGTCTGCGCCGCACCGAGTTCATCGTCGGTCAGTGACCGCGGACGGTTCAGCACCCAGACATGGTCCTGGCCGTCCACCGCGACGCCGGCGACCTGGCCCATGATCCAGTTGTTCGGCAGCTGCTTCGGCCAATAGGGATCGACGGCGTAATGCGGCACATCGTCGCTCGCGGCGGGAATGCGCCCGGCGGACAGCGCGCCGAGCAGCGCAACGGTGAAAGTCATCATTCTCAGCGCCCGCACGAATCCTCCCTTTGCATGAGGCCGAACAGGAGTCAGATTTCGTTCGCCTTCGCAAACCTCGCGATGTGATCCGCCGCCCGGAACGCCAGCGCCTGGATCGTCATCGTCGGCTGGCCCCGACCGGAACTCACGAAGCTGCTGCCGTCGCAGATGAACAGGTTGCGCACATCGTGGCTGCGGTGGAACCGGTCGACGACCGAGCGCTGCGGATCATTGCCCATCCGACAGGTGCCGAGCAGGTGCGGACTCGCCTCGCTCTCCTGCACCGTCGGCTTGTGCGTCTTCACGGCCCCCGCGGCCAGCATGATCTCCTCGGCGCGCGCCTGCAGGAAGTGCGCGGTGGCCATGTCGTCGGGATGATCGCGGTAGGTCACGCGCATGGCCGGCACGCCCCACGCATCCTTCAGGTCCGGATCGATGTCGATGCGATTGTCCGGCTGCGGCAGCGAGGTCGAATGCGACTCACAGGTCATGCTATGCGTAAATTCCTTCAGCACGGCCTTGTAGTCGGCGCCCCACAGGGGCGGGCTGCCGGCTGCACCGAGGGCCCACAGGATCGGCATCGGACCGATGCGCGCGTCCATGCCACCGCCGCCGTAGAAGCCGCGCTTCGGGTCCGATTCGTAGAAATCGTGCAGCACCCGCGTCGCCTGCACGCTCTTGTACTCGTTCAGAGGATGCTCGAACACGGCCGTCGCGTCGGCGTTCTGGTTGAACATCAGGTAGCGCCCGACCAGGCCACTGGAGTTGGCGAGCCCGTGCGGAAACCGCGAATTCGCCGAGTTCAGCAGCAGGCGCGGCGTCTCGGCGCCGTTGGCGCTGACGATGACCGCGCGCGCCTTCTGGAAGCATTCGTGCCTGTCGGCGTCGAAATAGCTGACCCCGGTAGCCCTGCCCTGCCGGTCCGTGTCGACGCGGAACACGTAGCTCATCACGCGCACTTCGCAGCGCCCGGTCGCTTCCGCCTCCGGAATCATCGTATACAGCGTCGATGCCTTCGCCTGCGCCTCGCAGCCGAATCCCATGCAGAAGCCGCAGTGAATGCAGGCCTGCCGGCCGCGGTACGCGACCGAATTGATCGCGAGCGGCGCCGGAAACGGATGCAGGCCGAGCTTGCGCGCGCCCCGCTCGAACAGCACGCCCGAGGACTTCACCGGCATCGGCGGCATCGGATAGGGCTTCGAGCGCGGCGGATCGAACGGACTCGCGCCGGCCAGGCCCGACACGCCGACGTCCCACTCTACCTTCGTATAGTACGGCTCGAGGTCCGCGTAGCTGATCGGCCAGTCCTCGAAGCCGGTGCCCGCGATGGCGCCGAGCAGGCTGCGCTCGTGGAAATCATTCTCGTGGAAGCGCCAGTAATTGGCCGTGAAATGGTTGCTGCTGCCGCCGACCATGCGCGCATACCATGCGGACGGGAAGCCGCCGCGCCGCTTCGCCGTCTCGTTCGGTGTCTTGCGAAAGCTCTGCACATTCACGGCCGGGTCGCAGGTGATGCCATTGCGCATCCAGTACTTGAACTCGTCGTGCTCGAAGTCCGCGGCGCTAAAGCGCGGACCCTGTTCCATCACGACGACGCTGTGCCCCGCCTGCGAGAGCTCGCGCGCGATCACACCGCCGGCGGCACCGGATCCGACGACGACAAAGTCCACGGTCTCGGCGGGTTTGTAGAGTCGACGGTTCATCGGCGCGGCTCCGCTGCATACGGCACGAATCCCGGATAGTCCCGGTCGTAGTAGCCGAAGGGCGGCGCGTACACATGGGTGTCGTCGAACCCGATCATCTTCCAGCCCACGCCGTCCCTGTTGCCCCCATAGGACGGCGACGCCAGCAGGCCGACGACCGTCAACAGATGCAGCTGGGCGAAGAACGGGGTGCGCTCGACCGAATGCAGCAGTTCCACCTGCCGCGCCGGCGTCAGCGCCGCAAAGCCCGAAGCGCCGGGGAAGCGTTCGCGTGCGCTGGCATCGAGCGCCAGCAATCCGCTCCTGAAATCATCGCCGACTCCGAGGCAGCCTTCGCCGGCGCAGTAATCGATGAAATACACCACGCCCGCTTCGCGCGCGCCCGGGGAATCACCGCCCGGGATGATGTGCGCAGAGGCAATCTCCGCGATCGCCGCCTCCGCGGGCGTCAGGTGCGAGATGGTCGCCGGACCCGGCGCGCCGATCATGTGATGCGCGTGCTCGGCCGCGTTCGCGACCGCCGGCCAGTGCGCCGCCAGAATGCCCAGCCCCAGCGTTCCCGACAGGCCCTGAAGCAGCAGCCGGCGAGATTCGTCCGCTTCGCTCATGTGATTCCCCGCCCTATCAGGAGTACGGAGCGGAAGAATAGACCACCTCGCGGCGCGGCGCACCTCGTGCGGCAACGGCTCCATCCCTGGAGGCCGCGTCGATCAGGACCCTCGCCACAACCTACCCACGTGCTCGCGCATCAGCAGCGCCTCCGCCCAGCGGTCGGTCGTGTCGTTGCCGTCGCGCCCCGTGATCGCATACGGCTTCGGGCCCAGCTCACAGACGAAGGCCAGCGAATCATCGGGACCGGCACGCCGGCGCCAGCTGTCGAATCCGTATTGCCACCAGTCGAGGAAGATATCGAGCCACACCCGGTGGTGGGGAAAACTGATCTCGATCTGCACCTGCTCGCGGCTCGCGACGCGCCCGTGAAAGGCCCAGCAGTTGTCGATGATGCGGTGCATATAGGCCTGGTTCTCGGATGACAGCGGCGTTACGAACTCGCGCCCGACCAGGAAATGAGATAAATCGCCCAGCAGCTTCAGGTCCGGGAAACAATCCAGCAGGTCGAGCGTGAAGTACAGATCCGTCGTCATCCGGTCGCGATGGGTTTCGAAATAGACCGGGAAGCTCACCTGTTCCGCGAGGCGCCGCCAGCCCTCGATCAGCGGGATGCAGTCCTGCAGCCGCCGCGGCCGCACATCGGCCTGGATGTCCAGGTGGTGCACCCCGACGGCCGAGGCCAGCTCCAGCATTGGCTTCAAGTCATCAACGGTGCCCGGAAAGCACTGCGCCTCGATGATTTTGCCTCCCGGTCTTAGCAACGCGCCGGCGCGCCGCGCCGCGGCCGCATCCGTGAAGCTCATGCTGACGCCATCGAACCCGGCAGCCAGGATCATCTCGACGTTCTGTTCCAGGGTCCGTTCCAGCCCGTCGGTATGGCGGCGCTCCATCGCCCACAAGGATTGAAGGAACAGGAGTCTTTGCATGGCGGACACCCGCGAAATTGCCGTTGGAACTCTTTGCGGCATCCTCCGGCAATGTCACCGGGGCGTCAATGGAGAGTCCTGCGCCCCATCCGGTCCCCGATCCATCGGACTGCGAACACCCCTGGCGCCCTTGCTCGTGACGTGCGTGTAGATCATGGTCGTCGACACGTCCGCGTGGCCGAGCAGTTCCTGCAGCGTGCGGATGTCGTAGCCGTCCTCGAGAAGATGTGTCGCGAAGCAATGCCGCAGCGTGTGGCAGGTCGCCGGCTTGACGAGAGCCGCCCTGCGAACTGCATCCTGAACCGCCCGCTGTACAACCTTTTCGTTCAAGTGATGCTGCGTGCGCAGGCCCGTGCGCAGGTCGATCCACGGCTGGGCGGCGGGAAAAACATATTGCCAGCCCCACGAAAGGGCTGCACCCGGCTTCTTGCGGCCCAGCGCATTGGGCATCGATACCCTGACGCCCCGCCGCCGATCCTCGACATATCTCGCATGCAAACGAGCCAGGTGGGCCTTCAGCGGCACGGCCATCGCCTCCGGCAGCACCGTGATCCGATCCTTCGCCCCCTTGCCGTCGCGCACGGTCAGCTCACCGCGCTCGAGATCGAGGTCCTTGATCCGCAGGTGCAGCGCCTCCATCAGTCGAAGCCCTCCGCCGTACAGCAAGCCCGCCACGAGCCAGGGAAGCCCATCAAGCTGTGCGAGTAACGCGCGGACCTCGGCCCGCGTCAGCACCACCGGGAGACGTTGCGGCCGAGACGCGCGGGTCACGTTCTCAAGCCAGGGCAGGTCGGTCGACAGGACCCGCCGGTATAGGAATAGCAGTGCCTGCAGCGCCTGGTTCTGGGTCGCCGCACTGACCTTGCGCTCCACGGCGAGATGGGTCAAGAATGTCTCCAGAGCGGGTGCACCGAGGTCACGAGGATGTCGACGACCGTGAAAGGCAATGTAGCGCTTGATCCACTGCAGGTAGGTCTGTTCCGTGCGCAGTGCCATGTGCCGGGTACGCATCGTCTCCCGCGTCACTTCGAGCAATCCCCGATTCTGTTCCATGAACGGCGATCCCAAGGATTACTTATGCGACAAACTTGTGCCTTAGCGGTAATCAAATCAAATACCTGCAAAAACGTCCAGTCGATTATTTCCCTTTTTCGGGGCATTTCTACGCCCCCGAATCGCAACCGAAAATATTGTTAGATGACCAGTACTAACAACCTCTTCGATGGAATTGCTGTCGCGGTTTTTGCCGTCGTCTTCTTGGCATTCCTGGCCGGTTTCGTTTCACCGATTGTGTGGGTTGGTCTGCCTCACGCCGGCGGCGATGTAACGGGCGCTTTCTCGGTGGCCTTTGGAATTGGTTGTGTCGCCGCCCTTGTTACACTGCCTTTCGCTATCGTTTCTGCGCTCGTGATCGGTGTACCTCTGTTTCTATATTGGCGCCGTCGCGGATTTACCTCTCTCGCAATGTATTTCTTGGCTGGAGCAATAATGTCCGCTGTGCTCGCGTTGGCGCTTGCTCTGGCGCATGCCATTGCAGGGCTCTTGACCAGCGGCTTTGACTTTCCACTGGCGCTTTCGATCACAATCCTGGGTGGGCCTGTTGCTGCGCTTACCGTGCGGTCAGTTTCAGGGGTAAGCGCGATTCGAAATGGCTAGGTCATCTAACAATCGGTTGGAGCAACGTGTCTCAGCTTCGGTAAGGCCAGGAGGGGTCGAATGATTGAGATAAAGCAGCTTCGTTTTCCGTCAGCGCACGTCGCTCAACCTCATCGTTAGGCCCACGTGAAATCGCGCATCACCTTTAAGTCCTACTCCAAGCGTGCCAAGTGGGTGGTTTATCCGACTGCGGCATTGGCCATGCTCAATTTCTTTGCGTTTTTTGAGGGAAGCATTTACTTGGGCGGTGATGCCTTGAACGGCTATGTGCAGGCCGGGCATTACTTCGTATGCGCGCATGGTCGTTGCTCCGAAGTATCTAGTGCCATCTGGCACTACAGCTATTGGCACGCGTATTCATCCTTTATTGGCATTGTCCTTGTGTTTGCTGAGGTAGCACTTTTCATAAATTTGGGCGACATTAAGTGGGAGTGATGCTGCCTGCCCATGCGAACTGCCGGCGCTACGTTCCAGGTTCATATTGGCCTAACAATCGGTTGGAGCAACGTGTCGCAGCTTCGTTGAGGTCAGGAGTGGTGGAATGATTGAGATAAAGCAGCTTCGATCAATGTCACCGCACGCCGCTCAACCTCATCGTTAGAGGATCTTGGGTTCCGGTATTGATCGTTGGCTTGGAGCGAGCCGCCGCTTGCTGGTCGGCCCACGGTGGTTTGCTGGCGTGCGGCGCAAGCACGTCGCAGTTAGTCGATTGAGATCGAGTGGTGTACTGGCGAATCAGGGCAGCGCATTTCGGGCCGGCGCTCATAGGTCGCCGGGAGCTGATGATCGGTCGGTTGGTGAGACCAGAGCCAGAGCGGGCATAAAGTGCGCCTCCACTGGACCCGGTAGCCTCCAGTGCGCCGGCCCTCGGGGTGACCCAGTAACCAAGGGTACGCCCGGCGGTGTGCGAGCGGTCAGGGTCAGCGAACTGGCGCCGCCATAACCGCCGCAGTTGGCCTCACGGCAACGTTTTGCATTCGCGTTTTGCGCAGTTCCGACGGAGGGGATACGCTGTGGGAAACGGGCGTCACCGACAAGGGAGGCGTAGCGGTATGCGATCCTCTAACAACCGGTTGGAGCGACGTGTCGCAGCTTCGTTGAGGGCCGGGAGGTTCGAATGATTGAAATAAAGCATCTCCGTTTTTCGTTCCCACACGTCGCTCAACCTCATCGTTAGACGCAAGTATCCAGGTCAGCGACTTCCCCTAAGAACATTTCGGGGGCGGCGGGTAATTCTGAACGGTGACGGTGTTGGGGTTGACCGCTTGGGCAGCAGCGGTGATTCAGGGCCGGGGCGCCGTCTTAGATTCCGCCGTCGGAAATTGACCGTTGCGCGTACGTCCGGACAGAGACGGGTTGGGGTAGATATTCGGGAATCGGCGGCGGCACTGATGTAAATTCGAGCACGGCGCACGGAATCGAGGTCACGGGGGACGGCGCAGTGGTGTCAGAACCAATCAGTCGAAGAATCGGTGGCTTCACTGAATGGAAGACTGGTGGCTTCGGCTCTCCGTCCCGCAAGCGTCTAACAATCGGTTGGAGCGACGCGTCGCAGCTCCGGTGAGGTCAGGAGGGGGTCGAATGATTGGGATAAAGTGGCTTCGGTTTGCGACAACGCACGTCGCTCAACCTCATCGTTAGATGCCAAATTGAACGTCACCTCCCTCGCCTTTGGAAATCATCGGCGTTTCAGGTAATTTGAAGTATCAGCTGTTTCGGGCCGAGTCGAGTCAGCGGCAGCTCAGATTTAGGGGTGAGATGCCGCCTCAGATTCAAGAGTCGGTCATTCGCCGATTCCGTTACGTTAGGCCAGGGACACGTTGCAGGTTTCTTTACAGCGTCGGCAGCATCTTTTTGAGGACGAGGAGCAGTGTCGGTAGGGTTGCGGTACTTAGAGACCGTGCGTCAGTGGCTTCGACAAGTGGCACCGCAAGCATCTAACAATCGGTTGGAGCAACGTGTCTCAGCTTCGGTGAGGAATGGAGGGGTCGAGTGATTGAGATAAAACAGCTCCGGTTCGCGACAACGCACGTCGCTCAACCTCATCGTTAGAGGATATTGGGTTCCGGTGTTGACGGTTGGCTCGGAGCGTGCCGCTGCTATCTGGTCGGCAAACGGCGGTGTACGGGCGTGCGGCGCAAGCAGGTCGCGGTAAGTCGATTGAAATCGAGTGGTGTACTGGCGAATCGGGGCAGCGCATTTCGGGCCGGCGCCCATAGGTCACCGGGAGTTGATGAATTGGTCGGTTGGTGAGGTTGGAGCCAGAGCGGGAATAAAGTGCGCCTCCACTGGACCAGGTAGCCTCCAGTGCGCCGGCCCTCGGGTGTCCCAGTAACCAAGCGTACGCCCGGCGGTGTGCGGGCGGTCAGGGTCAGCGAACTGGCGCCGCTGAAGCCGTCGCAGTTGAGGTCACGGACTCGTTTTCGATTCGCGTTTTGCGCAGTTCCGACGGAGGGGATACGCTGTGGGAAACGGGCGTCAGCGAAAATAGAGCCGTGGCGGTATGCGATCCTCTAACAATCGGTTGGAGCAACGTGTCGCAGCTTCGGTAAGGTCTGGAGGGGTCGAATGATTGAGATAAAGTGCCTTCGTTTTCCGTCAGCGCACGTCGCTCAACCTCATCGTTAGAAGCCAAATTGGACGTGGTCGTTCTGCCTTTTGGAATTGTCAGGCGTTTCCGGTAAGTTGGGGCATGGGCTGTTCCGGGGTATCCGGAGTCAGGGGCAGCGATGAATTGGGGGCGCGAGGCCGCCTCAGATTCAAGAGTAGGTAGGTCGCCGTCTCAGGAACGTTTGGCCAGGAGTTCATCGCAGGGATTTATCGATTTGTGCGGGAAAGGTTTCGATGCGTCGAGCATGTCGTCGAGGTTGCGGTTCTGCGGGGCCGGCTCAATGGTGCTAAAGGCGGTAGCGCAAGCTTCTAACAATCGGTTGGAGCGACGGGTCTTAGCTCCGGTGAGGGAATGAGGAGGTCGAATGATTGGGATAAAGCATCTTCGTTTTGGCTTTCCGCACGTCGCTCAACCTCATCGTTAGAGGTCATGCGTTCCAACATTTATTTTTCAATTCGCCAGCCGTGTCGATTCGTTGAACGCGGCCTGGTTGCTCACGTGCGGCGCCTTGGCGTCGCGGTCGTGTGGTAGAAGCGTGGCGGTATGCGAAGGCAAGGTCAGCGCAGATTCGGCCGGCGCCCCACCGCCGCAGTCGGCTTTGAATGGTCGGTTGTTGATGCCGCAGCTAGATTAGACATAAAGTAGGCCTCCGCTAGAAGAGGGTCGTGGTCATCGCGCCGGCCCGGGCTCAGCGCCAACCAATTCTCTGCGAGGTGGTCTGCTGGCGGTGAAGGTCACAGGGATCGCGCCGCCTTGGGCGTTGCGGTGATGGGTCAAAGAGGCGTAATTCTTTGCCTCGGCGTTCCGGGCAGAATAGGCTGGTGGTATATCGACGCCAGTTGGCGAGATCACCGTTGCGGTATGCAGACCTCTAACAATCGGTTGGAGCGACGTGTCGCAGCTCCGATGAGGGAACGAGGAGGTCGAATGATCGAGATAAAGTGCCTTCGTTTTGCGACGATGCACGTCGCTCAACCTCATCGTTAGAGGACTGGGTTTCCGACATTGGTCGACATCCCCGCACTGGCTCCCTTGTTTCGATTCACAGTTGGCGGTGTGCTGACGGGCGGCGCCGTCGCGTCGCGGTCATGCGATTGAACCGGCGTGGTTTGCCGGCCAACAGGGCAGCGCATTTCGGGCCGGCGCTCATAGGTCACCGGGAGCTGATGAATGGTCGGTTGTTGAGGCCAGACCCTGAGCGGAAATAAAGTGCGCCGACGCTGGGCCAGGTTGCGGTAATTGCGCCGGCCCTTGGCGAATTAGTAACCAAGGGTACACGCGGCGGCCTGCAGGCGCTTGAGGTCGGCGCAACTGCGCCGCTTTGGCGGCTCCAGTTCGGAGTCGAATATTTCATAATCGCCCGATTTGGCGGAACGAGATCGTTGGGATTACGCTGTGGGAAACCGGCGTCGGTGGCCATGGAATCGATGCGGTATGCGATCCTCTAACAATCGGTTGGAGCAACGTGTCGCAGCTTCGGTGAGGGACGGGAGGATCGAATGATTGGGATAAACTGCCTTCGCTTTGCGTCACCGCACGTCGCTCAACCTCATCGTTAGGCGTCGGCTGTGCCAGCACTACAGAGAACTGTTGCCACACTTCGCATTTCGGGTAGTGATCTCGATCCTGATGAAATTTCGCGTCTCCTTGGATGCAGTCCAACGCGGTCCCATCGTAAGGGCGAGACGCCAGAAAGGAGCCATGGGGTTACCTGGCTACCTGCCAAGGTCGGCAACTGGCGACTCGACGCAACGCCGACTGAGCCCGAAGACTTCAACGGCCAAGTCTCGGAGTTGCTTGATCAAATGTCTGATGATTTGGCAATTTGGCATAACCTCGCAGACCGCTTTCGCGTGGATCTATTCTGCGGTTGGTTCATGCAAGAGAGAAACGAAGGGATCGATATTGAGCCTAGGACTCTGTCTATGTTGGGCACGCGGCACATCGTTTTGGCCTTGGATATATATGGTCCCGACGAAGACGCCTAACAATCGGTTGGAGCGACGGGTCGCAGCTCCGGTGAGGGAAGGGAGGGGTCGAATGATTGAGATAAAGCAGCTTCGTTTAGCGTTATCGCACGTCGCTCAACCTCATCGTTAGACGTCAAATGAGCGTAACCACACTGCCGGCACGCAGTCACTCTGGATCGAGTGCGCGTTTTTTTCGGGTACTGTTCGCGGTTGTGTTTGTTTCGGTTGTCATGCCTGGGCTGGTTTGGGTCATCGCAAAAGTCGAGCACGTTCCCTTAGGGGTCTATCCGGGCATCCTCATTAACGCCGCTCCGAGATTAGCGATTCCGGTTGTAGCGATCTACATTGCCTTTCGCAGCTTCAAAGATCGTGAGGTCATGTTTCTGCGCTCAATTAATTCCCAGAACCGGCCAGTAACGTTTGGGCTATCCTTGGTTTGCCTGGGCATTATCGCTGCATATCCGCTGACCCTTACGTTCCTGTATGTATGGAGAAACGTGATGGAAGGCTTTGCACCCTGACGTCTAACAATCGGTTCGAGCAACGTGTCTCAGCTTCGGTAAGGTCTGGAGTGGTCGAATGATTGAGATAAAGTGGCTCCGGTTTGCGACAACGCACGTCGCTCAACCTCATCGTTAGAGGACTGGGTTTCCGACATTGGTCGACATCCCCGCACTGGCTCCCTTGTTTCGATTCACAGTTGGCGGTGTGCTGACGGGCGGCGCCGTCGCGTCGCGGTCATGCGATTGAACCGGCGTGGTTTGCCGGCCAACAGGGCAGCGCATTTCGGGCCGGCGCTCATAGGTCACCGGGAGCTGATGAATGGTCGGTTGTTGAGGCCAGACCCTGAGCGGAAATAAAGTGCGCCGACGCTGGGCCAGGTTGCGGTAATTGCGCCGGCCCTTGGCGAATTAGTAACCAAGGGTACACGCGGCGGCCTGCAGGCGCTTGAGGTCGGCGCAACTGCGCCGCTTTGGCGGCTCCAGTTCGGAGTCGAATATTTCATAATCGCCCGATTTGGCGGAACGAGATCGTTGGGATTACGCTGTGGGAAACCGGCGTCGGTGGCCATGGAATCGATGCGGTATGCGATCCTCTAACAATCGGTTGGAGCAACGTGTCGCAGCTTCGGTGAGGGACGGGAGGATCGAATGATTGGGATAAACTGCCTTCGCTTTGCGTCACCGCACGTCGCTCAACCTCATCGTTAGGCACCTCTGAGATGGCTCCGCACAGTTCCATCGAACCAGCGCCTCTTTCAGGCATGACGGTAAATGAACGCCTGTTCAGCCGCGGCTTACTTGCCGAGTTCGATACGGCAGCGCGGAATCGGGACCGTAACCTAATGATCGCGATACTTTCTAAGGTCGAACTTCCCGAAGACGGCGCCGACGCTATCGTGGATGCAATTCTCGGTAATCCAACCCGCTATGGCATTTGATCAAGTCGAAGCCTGGGCGCGCATGTCTGCTACCGTAGTGGCAAGCGCCTAACAATCGGTTGGAGCGACGAGTCGCGGCTTCGTTTAGGACTAGGAGGGTCGAATGATCTGGATAAAGCGTCTATGTTTCTCCTTTCCTCACGTCGCTCAACCTCATCGTTAGCGAACCTTCAGGAACTGGCGTTTTCGTTGTTATTGAGGTCCGCGGTATACTTCGCTGGAGGTAACACCCATGCGCAAGGTTGAACATATTGAGCAACAGATTCGGGAGCTTTCCGCGGGCGAGTTCTCTGAATTGCGTGATTGGGTGCTCGAGCAGGATTGGAACACTTGGGACGCACAGATCGAGACTGACGCCCGCTCCGGGAAGCTCGACAAGCTCATCGCCGATGGCCAGACCGACTACACGACGGGACGGACCCGGCCGCTTTGAAACATCTCGCATCTGCTAGGTTCTGGGCGCTCCATGGGGCGTTACCTGAACAGGTTCGCCGCACGGCCGATAAGAACTTCGCACTACTTAGGGAAAATCCCTATCACCCGTCACTTCACTTTAAGAAAATTGGATCATTGTGGTCAGCGCGAGTCGGGGACCAGTACCGCGTACTAGGCAATGACGTAGAGGGTGGCGTGCTCTGGTTTTGGATCGGCACTCATGCCGACTACGACAAATTGGTCCGCTAACAATCGGTTGGAGCAACGTGTCTCAGCTTCGGTGAGGGAATGAGGAGGTCGAATGATTGGGATAAAGCATCTTCGTTTTGGCTTTCCGCACGTCGCTCAACCTCATTGTTAGATCCATGGCAAAGCCCCCGGTTCTAGTCGTGCTGGCCGTTACGATGCTTTCACTCGGCGGAATTGCCCGGCCGCAGCGCGCGTCCGAAGCCGAGTCGTAAGCGGCTGGTTAAGTCATCTGTAAGAGAGGCAGGGCTGGTGGGAAGATGACGCTTAACGGTAGCGTTAGGTGTACATGTGTCCACTACGAAGCAGGTGATCGAGACGGGTCGGCGGCGCCGGCGCCGCCACAGCGCGCTTTTCAAGGCAGAGGCCGTTGGGGCGTGCCAGCAGCCCGGGGTGTCGATCGCCGCGGTGGCGTTGGCGCGGGGTCTGAACGCGAATATGTTGCGCGATTGGGTGAGGAAGGCCGAACGCAGTGGCCAGCCGATTGCCATAAGACCCACCATCCCTGAGGTTGCGCTGCCGAGTCCGGAGGGGTTTGTGCCCGTGGCGCTACCGGCGAGCCCGACGGACGGTACCATCCGCATTGTGGTGCGGCGCAAAGGTCGCGCCGTGAGCATCGAGTGGCCGGCGTCGGCGGCGCACGAATGCACGCTGTTGCTGCGCGAGCTCGTGAGGTGATCCGCGTCGATGCGGCCTGGTTCGCCGTGGAGCCGCTGGACATGCGTGCCGGCGTCGACAAAGCGCTGGCCCGCGTCGTGGATGTGTTCGGTGAAGCGCGAGCTCATCATGCGTACCTGTTCGTGAACAAACGCGCCAACCGCATGAAGGTGCTGGTACACGATGGCTTTGGCCTCTGGCTGTGTACGAGAAAGCTTTACGAGGGCAGCTTCATCCGCGCTGGCATGAGGCATGATCGCGCCATGCCACTGAGCCACGAGCAACTTCAGGCGATCGTCGTGGGACTGCCGTGGGAGCGGCTCGATGAGCGCGCGAAGATCCGTGTGCTGTGAAAAAATATCCTCTCGGAAAATATGTTTATCTGTCGGTCGATATGGCACGATCATGATCCATGGAGTTGTCGCGACCGCTCGCTCAGATGGATGCCGCAGAGCTGCGAGCGCTGTCTGCGACGCTCCTTGAGAAGCTCGCCGAACGCGACTCGCAGATCGCGCACCGCGATGTGCAACTGAAATCCAAGCAACTGAAGATCGACCAGCTCACACATGAGATGGCGATCCTGAAGCGTTGGAAGTTCGACCGGCGCAGCGAACAGATGGATATGGTGCAGCGCTCGCTTCTCGATGAGAGTATCGATGCGGATATCGAGGCGATCAGCCTCGAGATCGAAGCGCTTAGAATACTTCCAACCACGGCGCCCAAGGCCAAGCCGCGGCGTGTGGCGCTGCCCGCGGCCTTCCCGCGCCGCGAGGTCCGCCACGAACCCGAGAACACCGAGTGCAGCTGCGGCTGCCATCTCGAGCGGATGGGCGAGGATGTGAGCGAGAAGCTCGATTACACCCCGGGGGTGTTCTCGGTCGAGCGGCACATCCGGGGTAAATGGGTCTGCCGGCAGTGCGAGCGGCTGATCCAGGCTCCCGTGGCTCCCCACATCATCGACAAGGGGATACCGACCGCAGGGCTCCTCGCCCAGGTGCTGGTCGCGAAGTACCTCGATCACCAGCCGCTGTACCGCCAGGAGAGCATCTTCGGGCGAGCCGGACTGGCACTGCCTCGCTCGACCCTGGCGCAGTGGGTCGGCACCTGTGGCGTGAAGCTGCAGCCGCTCATCGATGCGATGCGATCACTCCTGCTGACCCGCGCGGTGCTGCATGCCGATGAGACCCCGGTGCCGATGTTGAAACCGGGCCTCGGGCGCACGCACCGGGCGTACCTGTGGAGTTACAGCTCCAGCGAATACGACGAACTACCGATGGTCCTCTATGACTTTGCCGACAGTCGTGGCGGGTCGCATGCTCGCGCCTTCCTGGGCCAGTGGTCAGGAAAGCTCGTCTGCGACGACTACTCGGGGTACAAGGCGCTGTTCGGCACCGGCATCGTCGAAGTCGGTTGCATGGCCCATGCCCGCAGAAAGTTCCATGACCTCTATGCCAATCATCGCAGTGAGCTGGCTGGCGAGGCGCTGAGGTACTTCGCTGCGCTCTACGAGATCGAGCGAGAGGCCCGCGAGCAGAAGCTCGACACGGGCGGCCGGCAACAGATCCGTGAGCAGCGCGCCAAGCCGATCGCCGAGTCCCTGCGACAATGGCTCACCCGCCAGCGCGGCCAGGTCCCGGACGGCTCGGCCACGGCGAAGGCGATCGAGTACAGCCTGGGTCGTTGGGCGGCGCTCGTCCGCTATCTTGAGGATGGTGATCTACCGATCGACAACAACCACATCGAGAACCGCATCCGTCCCGTAGCCTTGGGGCGATCGAACTGGCTGTTTGCCGGATCACTGCGCGCCGGTCAGCGCGCCGCTGCCGTCATGAGCCTGATCCAGTCCGCGAAGCTCAACGGCCACGATCCTCACCAATACCTCAAGGACGTCCTCGAACGCCTCCCGACCCAGCCCGCCAGCCGACTCGATGAACTGTTACCGCATCACTGGCAGCCAGTGCAGAAATAGCAGGTGCATACGATCTTCCAAGTTCAGTTCGGCGTTCACGTTCCTGAGGATAGCATTGCGTGTATGGCGGGCGGCCTCGCCAGTCACGGCTTACTTCGCCGCGACGGAAAATCCCGCCGCTACGTAGTCGATGTACAGCGCCCAGCACGAGCCGCCACGCTAAAAAAGGAATTACAGCGCTTGGAAAGCTACGGGTTCCTGACCTATCAAGCACAAGAACAAAGTGAAGACTAGGCGCCTTCACCGGACGCTTACGCCGAGTCGACATGCTTCGCCAATGTTGGTCACGCCGACGCCCGCTCGTGCTTGGTAGATCGGGCAGCAGAGTCAGCCGCTCGCCTCAAATCGGCCGAAGTAGAATTCAGGGCGGGTCTTTCCAAATCCACGAACCAACCTGCCGAGATTGCGCAGGCCGTTGCCGCGTTTGATAGGGCATCGCGGCAATATCAACAATATCGCAAATACCAGTGTGACTCTGTCGCGACTCTGGCGTTTGGTGGCAATGGCGCTGGAGACAGGCGTCTCCTTTGCCAGATCGATCTGGATACCCGTCGTATCGGCGATCTTGCTGATGAGCGTCATCGTGGGATCTAACAATCGGTTGGAGCAACGGGCCGCAGCTTCGGTGAAGGATGGGAGGATCGAATGATCGAGATAAAGTGCCTTCGGTTTCTATCCCCGCACGTCGCTCAACCTCATCGTTAGGCCCAATTCAACTCACCTCATATTGTTGCGTCGCGGTACGCTTTGAGCACAGCGTTCATGCGCGTCTGCCATCGGCTCCCCTGTGCGCGATACCAAGCCAAAACGTCGGCGTCTAATCGCAACGCAATTTGCTCCTTCCGCTCGTCCGGGGCCTTTACCGGTCTCCCGCGCTTGGCGCGAAGTTCTGCGACGCCCTTGTGCGGGGTGGCCTCCTTCCAGAATGACAGGACGGCGGTACGGTCAGTGGCCTTGTAAGGCACGTCAGATTTTCGGGTATTCCCGGAAGTACGCTTCTTTCTCATGTGGGTTCGCCTCTCTGCATGAAATAAATTGGGGCCCATCAATACGGTCGGTCCATACCAGCACAACGACTCGGCCCTTCAGCCAACCCAGGCTAATCAGCCGTTGCTCGCCGTGGCCCGGACTGGCATCCTCGCGCGTAAGCATTGGGGCATCAAATGCCGCCTCGCACTCGGCAAGGTCAATTCCGTGCTTACGCATGTTTGACCGACGTTTTGCGGGGTCATAAGTCATTTGTATTATTGTATATGCATTTAATCGCCGTGCCAAATCTGGGCCTAACAATCGGTTGGAGCAACGTGTCGCAGCTTCGCTGGGGGAATCGGGGGGTCGAATGATCGAGATAAAGTGCCTTCGTTTGTCGTCACCGCACGTCGCTCAACCTCATCGTTAGAGGCCGTTTTGGACACGGGCAGCGTACTGGTTTAAGGTATCTGCTATGAGCAATTCTGTGGTCAGCGCTTCTCCTGACGTAATGAGTGGGGCTCCAGTATTCCCAGGCACTCGCGTGCCCGTTCAGACACTACTCGAGTATCTTGAGGCTGGCGATTCCATTGACGATTTCCTGGCTGGGTTTCCCTCTGTATCCCGGTCGCAGGTGGTTGCTTTTCTCGAGCGCGCGACCTCGCTTGCCGTCACTGATGCCGCTTGAGAGTCCTTCTCGACGAATGCGTTGATGCTCGGTTGGCGGCCAGCCTCACCACTGTTGATGTTCGTACCGTCGCGGATCGGGGTTGGGTTGGAATATCGAACGGCCAGTTGTTGGCCTTGGCCGCAGCAGAATTTGATGTATTTGTTACAGTCGACCGGAACCTGCCGTTTCAACAGCATTTGCCAAAATACGACATTGCCGTAATTCTGCTGCGGGCCAAGTCGAATCGAATTGCTGACCTCGTTACGCTAGCCCCTGAATTGATTGCCGCCCTATCTGTCGCAAGAAAGGGCGTCGTCACTCCGATCGGCCTCTAACAATCGGTTGGAGCAACGGGTCGCAGCTTCGGTGAAGGATCGGGGGGGGGTCGAATGATCGAGATAAAGTGCCTTCGCTTACCGTCATCGCACGTCGCTCAACCTCATCGTTAGAGCACATGAGCGCCCCTTCCGCTTCTCGTACAGTTGTCGGCGCCTTGGCAGTGGCGTTACTGACTGGGTGCGCCTCGACGTCACCAAACGCACTTCCGAAGTATCAGCCGCCCCCACCAGGCGACCCCGCGGCCGTAATTGATGTCGGGAGTCACGGGCGTGCGTGGTCAGTTGACGGTGCGGAAACCCCATCGTTTGCGAACATGCTCCGCTTGATACCGGGCGAACACCGTGTTGGGTTAAATTGCCTGTCCTTCGAGATTTCGTCAATGGCAATTCTGCCGGGAGGACCCCGCGCGCCAGTCACCCCGATGGCAAACACCAGGTCGGCATTGCAGTTCGTGCTAGTGACGGGCCCCTTCGAGGCCGGAAAAACATACTACGCCCGATGTGTCGCAGTGAACGGACAACCACGGGCATGGCTGGCGGACGCGCCGGATGGCAACGACCTGCCGCAAGGATTCACGTCGATTTGTACGCGGGAATGTCCGCGCTAGACACTTCGGTGCCGGCTTGAGTGTGCTCTAACAATCGGTTGGAGCAACGAGTCGCAGCTTCGGTGAGGGACGGAGGGGGTCGAATGATTGAGATAAAGTGGCTCCGGTTCGCGACAACGCACGTCGCTCAACCTCATCGTTAGGTGTCATTCGCGTCGCGGTAACGGCTGTGGCACCATTGGATCTATTGGAGGTTCCCGATATGTCCACCGCTAAGGAAGATCTTGCTCAGGTAATCCAGCAGCAGCCAGACGATAGCTCCCACGACGAGATTGTCCGGGAACTGGCCTTTCATGTCATGGTGCAGCGCGGCCTCGCCGATGCAGATGCTCATCGGACGTTGTCGAACGAGGATATGCAGCGGCGCATCCGATCTTGGCAGAGATAATTTGGACCCGGGAGGCTGAGCGATGGCTCTCGGACATTTTCGAGTACATTGCTTTGGACAACCCGACGGCCGCCTTGAGCACCGTTCAAGGAATTTATGACCGGGTGCAGGTGTTGCGCGAGTTTCCGCACATTGGGCAGCGCTACAGTCCGGCCAAACGCCCCGTCCGTTTGCTTCTGTTTGGGCATTACCGAATCGCTTACCTCGTTCAGGACGACCTGAACATTGTGGTTCTGGGCGTGTTTCATGGCGCACTCGACCTCACCAAGTACCAGTTGTGAGTGACATCTAACAATCGGTTGGAGCAACGTGTCGCAGCTTCGGTGAGGACCAGGAGGATCGAATGATCGAAATAAAGTGCCTTCGGTTTGCGACAACGCACGTCGCTCAACCTGATCGTTAGAGGACGAATGAACGTCGACTCCCGAACAGCGTGGAAACCCCTGGTCTCTCTCTACGATGAGAAAGCCGCGCACGCGTTGGCTGCACTGCTCAATGATGAGGCCGTTCCAACTCGGGTAACGGCGGTACCTAAGCTGATTGGGGAGTCGCATGTTTGGGAGGTCAGCGTTCAGAACGATATGCTGGGTCATGCTCAGCACTTACTGGCCCAGTCTCGATTCACCGACGCGGAGCTCGAGTACCTAGCGACGGGGGTTCTAAGGGGCGATGATTCAAGTGAACCCTCAGCGTAGTCCTCTAACAATCGGTTGGAGCAACGTTTCGCAGCTTCGGTGAGGGACGGGAGGGTCGAATGATTGAGATAAATCGGCTTCGTTTTCCTTCAGCGCACGTCACTCAACCTCATCGTTAGATGGCCAATCGTCCAACCATTCCCCGGCTATTGCTAGTCGGTGTTTTTCTCTTCGGCCTCTTGTTTTTGCTATTCGTATTTATTCCAAAATATGCGGATGTCGAAGTTAGTAGAGCCTCCTCTCCTGACGGCGGCACGGACGCGGTACTTTTTGATGTCTCCCCGGCCTCCGCTGGTGCTCACAACTTCAAGGTATGCTTTCAGCGCCCCGGGTTTAGGCAGATCGATTCAAAATCCTGTAATGAGGTGGCTTATTTCGCCGGAGTCTTGATGAACCGATCCACTGCGCCCATTCATCTCGCTTGGGCTAAACCCGCGCAATTGGAGATTCAGTATTCTGCGGCAATGTACATACATATATACAAGCCGGTGTTCTTCTGGGGGTCTAGCGGGTCTAGCCGGTCGATCGCATCGACCTACATTAACGGTTCTTATTCACCGATTTTCGTAAGAGCATCGCAAATTGACAATCGCACGGTTAACGCCAGCCCCAACTGAGCGTATCGTTACCTGTAGTCTTGGCCATCTAACAATCAGTTGGAGCAACGTGTCTCAGCTTCGGTGAGGTCAGGAGAGGGATCGAATGATTTCGATAAAGCGGCTTTGTTTGACGTTATCGCACGTCGCTCAACCTCATCGTTAGGTGGCTCTATGAGCGTCGCGCAATGATCGCTGCCAGCTCCCGGTTTGACGCTCCAAGCGCCAGTAGTGACCGCAACAGTAAATCTAAGGAAACGGTCGGGTCGCCCGCCTCCATTTTTGCCACGCGGGATTGGCTCGACTTGATCGACTTGGCCATTTCGACTTGCGTCACGCCGCGCGCCTGGCGGCGGACCTTTAACCCTTCTGCGAGGCGTAATCGCAGTTCAATGTACGCAGCCTCTTCATCAGAGAGTCCCAGGAACTCCTTGGCCGTGCCGATTTTCCAGCCTTTACTTTCGAGGCGCCTTCGTTTGCTTGCTCGCATTGTCATACTCCTTGAGGCGCCGACCACATGTGGCGATCACCTCTTTTGGCGTCGCATTCGTTTTCTTGGGAAATACCTCAAGAATCACAATTGCGTCTCGATCGATACGGTAAATAATTCGCCAGTTGCCGCCACTATCTGTAACGCGCAGCTCATGGCAATGCCGCCCAATAGCCGGCATCGGCCGCGACTGCGGCATTCCAATGGAATCTCCACGTTGCAGCTGCCGCAGCAAGAAACCCGTTTCAAGCCTAGCCGTCCTAGAAAATGGAGGGCTCTTTACCTCACCATGAAGCCAAACAAGGGGCTTGTCTTTAGGGCTCACACGGTGGAATATATGTCAGTTCTGGCATATACGCAAGTAGCCACCTAACAATCGGTTGGAGCAACGTGTCGCAGCTTCAGTGAAGGATCGCGGGGTCGAATGATTGGGATAAAGCGGCTCCGGTTGACGTCCCCGCACGTCGCTCAACCTCATCGTTATATTCCGGGAACTGGCAATTTCGCCCTTTTTGGCAGTACGGGTACAATTGGCGTCGGAGGCACTATTTATGACGCGACAGTACGATGTTGTGGTCGACAAGGACTCTGACGGGTTCTTTGTGGCTTCTGTGCCGGCCTTACCGGGTTGCCACACCCAAGCGCACTCACTGGATGAGCTTATGTCCCGAATCAAGGAAGCCATAGAGCTTTGCCTTGAGGTTCAAGGTGCCCCCGAAACGTCGATGGATTTTGTAGGGGTGCAACGCGTCACGGTTGGCGCGTGACCTCGTACCCTGCGGTCAAGGGGAAGGATCTCCTAGCCGCCCTTCGACGCGCGGGATTTGCCGTCGTTCGCACCAAAGGTAGCCACCCCTTCCTGCGACACCAGGATGGTCGAAGCATGGTGGTCCCGGTTCACGTCGGCGAAACTATCGGCGCTGGACTCATGGGCAGCATTTTGCATGACGTGAGATTGACCCGTGATGAACTCCAAGGGTTTCTCTAGCGGCCCGCGCGGAATCCAACAATCGGTTGGAGCAACGTATCTCAACGTCGGTGAGGGATAAAGGGGGTCGAATGATTGAGATAAAGTGGCATCGGTTTGCGACAACGCACGTCGCTCAACCTCATCGTTAGATGCCCCGCCCACATGGATCAGCCTCTGTGAAAAACTTGGTCAAGGTGGTTCTCGGGATCATTGTTGGCGTATCAGTTGGCGGCGCCTTCGCGCAGACGCAGTATGAACTCAACGAGCGGGCTGGGCACGCCTTGACCCTCGCCAACCACGATCTGGCGGCAGCGATTCAGACCTACCGCAAACGACTACACTGGGTCCAGCGGTTGCTTTTTGATAAGTCACAGGCCGCATGGGACTCTTATAGGCGGGCCACCTGTGAATTCGAGAGCAGCGGCGCGTCTGACGGCAGCGCGCGAGCAATGGTAGTGTCGGGTTGCCTTGAGGCTCTTGCGAAAGAGAGGCTGCGGTACATCGAAACACTTAGTACGTGCGAAAAAGGTAATTTGAATTGCCCCGCATGGAATAAGGGCATCTAGCAATCGGTTGGAGCAACGTGTCTCAGCTTTGGTAAGGTCAGGAGGGATCGAATGATTGGGGGAAAGTGCCTTCCGTTGTCGTCACCACACGTCGCTCAACCTCATTGTTAGGTGTTCGTTCTACTATGAAGCGTCCCATTGAGCTGTCGGTCGCACTTGCGATACTCGTCGCGGAATACCTCGCAGTACCACCTGGTTTCGTGACTTCATTCATTAGTAACATTAGGCTGGTCTCAAGCGATTCCTTGGCCGCACCCGCAATAGCGGGCTTCCTTTCCTTCATTATCTTTCGGCCGTTGGTCCTTTATTTACTCTGGCGCGGGACGAATTGGGTGAGAACCTGCATTATTTGGGTGTTGCCTTTTTCCTTTGCGTTTTCCCTTATACGGACACTGATAAGGCGCGAATCCTCCGGTGGCGCCTTTCGGCCATCGTCTGATCTTCTTCAAAAGCTCGCCGGAGCTAGCGTTCTCACCTACATGGCGCTTTTTATAGGATTTCTTGCTTTTCTAGTCTTATACACTCCGCGTGTGCGTGCGTGGTTCATATACTTGAAAGAGACGCGACGAGCGAGTCGACTTGCGAACGCCTAACAATCCGTTGGAGCAACGTATCGCAGCTACGGTGAGGTCAGGAGGGGTCGAATGATTGAGATAAGTCGGCTTCGGTTTGCGGCAATGCACGTCGCGCAACCCCATTGGTAGGCCTCGTGCTCGCCCACACATCTCAGGAGAACTCATGTTTGACCACGTCAAATTCGGGGTTAGTAACTATGCGGCGAGCAAAGTGTTCTTCCTCAAGGCACTCGAACCGATCGGCGTAGCTGTTGTCTCAGAGGGGCCGCCGACGTACGGTGTCGAGCTTAGCTCAAACGGTAAGTCTTCATTGTGCCTGTACCAAACAGAGGAGAAGCCGGCGCATCTTCACTTGGCGTTCACGGCCGAGAATCGCCAGCAGGTCGACGCTTTCTATCGCGCGGCTCTAGAGGCGGGTGGCGAAGATCATGGTGCGCCTGGTCTGCGTTCGCGCTACCACGCGAACTACTATGCAGCCTTCGTCATCGGTCCGGACGGGCACAACATCGAAGTGGTTTGCCACGACGCGAGCCCTAACAATCGGTTGGAGCAACGGGTCCCAGCTCCGTTGAGGTCGGGAGGGGTCGAATGATTGAGATAATGCGGCTTTGTTTTGCGACAACGCACGTCGCTCAACCTGATGTTTAAGCGCATTCATTTCCGCCCCTCGTATGCACACCCCGCTCGTACGCAAGGACCCGCAGTTTTCCTCGGCATTTGTCGTTGGTCTGGTGCTGGCAAGCTCGGGAATTCTTGTGGTGGAAATGTTCTACTCTGTCGCGCTTGACCACTCGCATGGGCGGGCATTTGGGTTTTGGGAATTCGTCGGATTTTGGTTGCACGCGATATTCTTCTTGGTCATCGTGGCCATTTCCATGCTCATTATGATATCAGCATGTCTGGTGCGCGCTGTTAGGCGCATACGGCCAAGAAAGCGGAGTGCGCTCTAACAATCGGTTAGAATTGTGCGTCGCAGCTTCCGTGAGGCCATGAGGGGTCGAATGATTGAGATAAAGCGTTTCCGGTTAACGTTCCCGCGCATCGCTCAACCTCAACGCAAGCCGACGTGAAGGGACATCGTGGAGGCCTTCGGAATCGCTATTGCTCTGGTTGGTGGTCTCTTTGCGGCGCCAATATTTTGCCTCTTCTTGGTAAAAGTGATCCGCCGAATCCCCCCGCTGGCGTTCTTCGGCTTTTGGGTGTCGGTGCCATTGTTTGGCCTCTTCTCCGTTGAAGTCGCCGTTGTATTGTTGCTCGGGGTTCTATCCACGCGCACCTTGGTCGGTCCCGCATACTTTTTGCTTCACGTGCTACTGACGTTCGCTGCCGCGCCGGCTCTCGCTTGCCTGTTGCTGCTCGGGCGACGCAGCATCAAAGGTTGGTGGCCCGTGGCTGCGGCGCTATGCTGGTTTGTAGGCGCCGGCGCGGTTTTCTATCAGTACGGTGTAGCCGAAACGCTATATGGTATTGACGGTCGTGGTGGGCCATATTTGTGGCCCTGGTAAGTTCAGCTAACAATCGGTTGGAGCAACGGGTCGCCGCTCCGTTGAAGCAACGAAGGGGTCGAACAATCGAGGTAATGTGACTTCGATTTGCGACGAGGCAAGTTGCTAACGCTCATCGTTGGACGATCTATGAGGTATCTACCCTATCGCCTGATTGCAGTCGTCGTGGTCCTTGCCGATATATGGCGGGGCTGGCCGGACTCTCGAATGGTCTGGGTTGCACTTATCGGGGGCGGTGTTGCACTGGCGCTGATATTCTTCCCTGGCGAAATAAATGCACTGAGCTTTGGGGCGTCTGATCGAGGGAATATTATTGATACTCATACCCCAGGCTGCCTGTTGTCTTGCTTCGGATGGGTGCTGCTGCTGGCGCTTTCTGGACTCCTTTTCTTTGGTCGATTCGCGTCAACTGCGAGTACCTGAGTCGTGACCAAAATGCATCGGGGCGGAGGGCGTTGCGCCTGACGATCAGTCGGGGCAACGTGTCTCGGGTTTCAGCGAGCGAGGACGAGATCGATGATCGGGATAGTCTGGCTTAGCTTGGCATCACGGCAGGTCGCTCAATGTCATCGTTATGCGGTTCGGACCAGGTTCATCCCATGATCAGGATTTGCGAGATCGATCACCTTGTCCTTCGCGTCATCGACCTGCGGAAGATGCTCGACTTTTATTGCCGAATTCTCGGTTGCGTCGTGGAGCGGCGCCAGGATGAACTCGGGCTCGTTCAATTGCGGGCAGGCCGCTCCCTGGTCGATCTGATTACCGTCGATGGGGCTCTTGGTCTCCCCGGCGGAGCCGGGCCAGGCGAGACCGGCAGAAATCTGGATCATTTCTGCTTGAGGGTGGACCCGTTCGATGCGACCCTGATACGCGACTTTCTGGCGGCGAACGGCGTTGTTTGTGGGGAGGTTGTATCCCGCTATGGCGCCGAGGGCGAGGGGCCTTCCATCTATCTGTCGGACCCTGAACGGAATGTGGTCGAACTTAAGGGCCCGCCGTCTTGTTCGCCGACCGCATAACAATCGGCAGGAACAACGTATTCCAGCTGCGGTTATGCCAGGAGGCGGTCGAACAACTCGGGTAAAGTATTCCTGCCTGGCGTCACCGCACATCGCTCAACCTCAAATTTATGGCCGAACGCTCAATATCATCCAGGAAGACCACATGACCGAAAGAAACGGGCATTGTCTTTGCGCCGCCGTACAGTTCCGCCTTTCAGCCGAGCCGCTCGCCACCAGAGTCTGCTGGTGTCGCGACTGCCAGCACATAGCCGCCAACGGCACGGTGAATTTGCTGGTTCCAACGGTTGCGCTGGCCATTTCCGGGCAGCTGAGCGAATTCACCAGGACGGCAAAAAGCGGTAACGAAATTCGTCAGCGCTTTTGTCCTATCTGCGGATCTCACCTGTTTGCCAACTCACCTGCGAGGCCTCAATTCACTGTCGTACGGGCGGGCACCTTGGACGACCCTTCCTCGGTGCGTCCAACCGTGAATATTTGGTCTGGCAGCGCGCCTGCCTGGGCCTGCCTCGATCCTGCGCTCGAACGCGTCGAGCAGCAGCCGGCGCCGCCGCAGAGTGCCAGGCCGCCGGCCTGACGAATGGTTCTCCCGGACGGCGGTCAGCTGCCCGTCGGCTCCAACGGTAGGCGAATCAACACATTGGATACGTCATCTCTTCTCTGGGGCTTATTGTTTGGCTCGATAGGGCTCGGGTTTTTCATCTATGGAAAAAAGCAAAGGATGGTCGTGCCGTTGGTTTGCGGCCTGCTGCTGATGATATTTCCATATTTCGTCTCCAATGCCATTCTGCTCGTGGCATCGGGGATCGTACTGGTCGCAATCCCGTATTTCTTCAGGCTGTAGTTAACGATGTCCCTTGGCGGGCCGTTCGAGGTCATGCGCCGGTGCTTATTCGCCGTGTTTGGCCACCTCGTTATCCATGTTCAGCGGTGACCTGGAGCGACCGCGACTGCAACCCTGCTCAGGCCGGCTTCCGTTCCATGAACGGGATAAAGGGACTTCGGTTCGCGTTTCTGCATTTCGCACAATTCCATTACTACGGATCTTTAAGGAGGTTGCAATGGCTTCGGCAACAACGCTCGATTGGAAATGCTCTTTGACCGTATGGTGGAGTTTTATATGGCGTTCGGTCATATACGGATTCGCGGGCGGTTTTGTTCTTGGCGCAATTGGAGGCTTCATCGCCGGATTCACGGGTCATCTCGACCAGGCGCGGATCTACGGCGCTGTTGCCGGTTATCTTGCGGGGCTGATTCTTTCCACGCTGGCGATGAAGCAGGCGCTGGAGGGGAATCTGGCGCTCCTTGTGGCCGCGTCTCAGACTCGCGAGGCCTGATGGTGAAGAGGGCAATCTTTCTGCGAGGGGCAGCGGCTCTTTCGGTGTTGCTCGCGCTGGATCATACGGCGGGCGGTCTCGATCACATGTCCCCGCCCGACGACGCCGAGGTGCTGCGATCCATGGGCACCTTCCGGTTTGACGCGCTCGGCTCGAACCGCAGCGACCTCGAATTCTACCTGGGGTTTGGCTTCATCATTTCTTTATATCCGTTTGCTCAGAGTCTGTTGCTCTGGCAATTGGCATCGCGGGCATCGTCGCCCGACGCAAGGGTACGTCCATGGCTGGCAACACGACTCGCCGGGGTAGAGACGGACAGACAGCTCGAGGGGTCGTCGCGTCGGTCCGGTGAAACGCGGAGCAGGCGGTGATCGGGATATACTGCCTTCACTGGCGTCACCGCACGTCGCTCAGGTTCAGCGTTAACTGCCATGGCTCTGCGTCGTATTTGCATGGGAATACTCGCCTGCGTCTTTGAGTTAGGCGCAGCAGTTCAATCCGGCACCGTTAGCGCAGGGGACCATGGCCGGGTGCCGGATTTCACCGGATGGGTCAACGATGCCTCCGGCGTGTTGACGATGCGCGATCGCGAGCGAATCGCGGATACCCTGGAGAGATATCATCTGGAGACACATCACCAGAGGGCGATTTTGATTATTCCCAGCCTGGGAGAAGAGCAAATAGGGACGTTTTCCCTTCGCACAGCCAACACCTGGGTCCTTGGCAACAACGGGTACGACGACGGCATCCTGGTGACGCTGGCAATGAAAGAGCGCCGGACGCGAATCGAACTCGGCAGGGGCATGCAGCGATTTATCAGCGATGCCGATGCGAAAGGCATCATCGATAGGGAAATGACCCTGCGGTTTGCAACGGGGGGATTCGCCGCGAGGCTCGAGCTTGGCCTCGCCCGGCTGATGAACGCCGGCCGCCGCTTTGTCGTTCCCATTGATCATTCACCGGCGCGGCCGGTCCAGCCGTAGGGTTTGCGGGCAATGATCTGTCGGGTCGCTCATGACGCAGCGGCGATGAGAACAGGAGGTGTCGAATGATGGAGACCAGGCGCCGCCGACTGAGGTCATCGCCCGTCGTTCAGGCTCATCGTTAGGGGCCCGGATGCCGAGCGTTGTGATTCGTGATGCGGCGCCGGGCGACTTCGTCGCCATTTGCGCCCTGAATCTGGCTGAAGAACAACAGACCAGCGCGATGGACGCGGCACGCCTGGCCGAACTGAACCGCCTGTCCCGCTACCATAAGGTGGCCAGCGTAGATGGCATCGTTGCCGCATTTCTCCTGGCCATCGGCAGCGGTGCCCCTTACAAGAACGAGAACTTCGCCTGGTTCACCGGAAAATACCCGCGATTTATCTACGTCGACCGCGTTGTCGTATCCTCGGCCTACCGTAGCCTGCGCCTCGGGACGCAACTGTACGAGGAGGTGTTTCGCTACGCCCGCGCCAACGCCATTCCGCTGGTGACCTGCGAGTACAATATCGTCCCGCCCAACGAGCCATCGCGCCGGTTTCATGACAAGTTCGGCTTCAGGGAGCAGGGGACCCAGTGGCTGGCGGGTGGCGCGAAACAGGTCTCGCTTCAGGCGGCGCAGACTTGACGATGGATTCCCGCGACCGGATCCCGGCGCCGGTGCAGGTGCTGCAGACCGAGAGGCTCGTGCTGCGGCATCTGGGTGCCGCAGATGCGCCGTTCGTGCTGCGTCTCCTGAACGAGCCGTCATGGCTGCAGAATATCGGCGACCGGGGCGTGCGGACGCTGGCCGACGCGCAGCGATACATCGAGACAGGGCCCGTGGAGATGTACCGGCGCCTGGGGTTTGGCCTGTATCAAGTTTGCCTGAAGGTCAACGGCGAGCCCGTTGGGTTATGCGGGCTTCTGAAGCGCGATTCACTGGATGACGTGGATCTTGGATTTGCGTTGTTGCCGGAATTTTGGGGCCAGGGATATGCCCGTGAAGCCGCGGCAGCGGTGATGGCATACGGAAGGCGCGAACTGGGCCTTTCGCGGATTCTCGCCATCATCGCGCGCACCAACGACGCGTCGCGAAGGGTGCTCGAGAGGCTTGGATTCGGCTTTGAGGGTGTGGTCCGGCTCGGCGCAGACGGCGAAGAGCTGCTCCTGTACGCAAGCGCGGCCTGACCGTCTGATCGGGCGATGGTATAGCCGCACAGGTCGTGGATCTTTGCATGGGATGCCACTTCAGCTTCTGCAGGCCCCGGAATTTGACAAGCCGGCGGGAACCGGCGCGGATGCCGCACGACTTGCAGTTGCGCCGAATCACCCCTAACCTGCATCTCGACGAGGCCAACGGCGCGTCGAGCACGACAGGCAACCCGGGTCACACTGTGCCAGACAAACAAAATTCGACGGTGAATGCATCGAGGGGCCAGCCCTCCTGGCGCGACTTGATTGGACTTGCGCTCGTGGCAATTGTGCTGGTGAATCTGCTGGCGGTAACGGTCGTGCTGCTCTTCGGACCTCCACCGCACCGGTACGGGCTCATCGGCATGGTCTGGCTCGTTGGGCTTATTGGCCTGGCGTTGTTCGCGCTGCTATGGCGCAGCCTGGCGCACCAGCAAAAGCCGCCGCGTACACCCCTGGTGTGAGAGACCGGGGGCCCCGCATCCGGCACCGGCGATCGAAATGGCTCCGCTACTCGCGTGCATCGCAGCATAGGAGTACCCGTGTCCACCTGTGAACTCGCGCAATTGAACATCGGCGTCATCAGGGCGCCCATGGACTCGCGGGTCATGGCGGATTTCGCGGCCAATCTGAATCGCATCAATGCGATCGCCGATGCCTCTGAGGGTTTCGTGTGGCGGCTGCAAACCGAACAGGGCGATGCGACCGGCATTCGCCCGTTCGGCAATGAGAACATGCTCGTCAACATGTCCGTGTGGCGGGACCTCGAATCCCTGTCCCGTTACGTCTACAACTCCGCCCACGTCGAGATCATGCGCCGGCGGCGCGAATGGTTCGAACGCATGGACGAGGCGCATCTGGTCCTGTGGTGGGTAGCGAGGGGCCATCGTCCGGATGTCGGGGAGGGCCTTGCGCGTCTCGAGCTCTTGCGGACCCGGGGTCCGGGCGGTGATGCGTTCACGTTCCGCAAGGCCTTCACCGCGCCAGGCAGCGCGCCGTCATCATCGCCGGCAGTGGCGAGCAGACCCTTGGCGTGACCCCTTGGATTCCTCCTGCAGATAGCGCCGATCGCCATCGGTGACTCCAGGGATATCTTCGCGCGGCTTTTGCGACGCGCTAGAATGGCTTTGCCCGGCGACAGCGCAATTCGCCCGGCCCCGATCATCTGCGCCACGCGGGGAATCCTCACTCATGGCACATCTGCTTTCGACGACTCAGATCGGACTCTTCCTGGCGACGGCCCTGGTTCTGGCGCTGACGCCGGGCCCGGGCATCATGTACGTGATGGCCCGCACCGTGTCCGGGGGACGGACGGACGGCTTCGCGTCCGCGCTCGGGACCGCTGTTGGTGGCATGATCCACGTGGCGGTTGCGGCCGTCGGGCTTTCGGCCCTGCTCGCCGCCTCTGCAAAGGCCTTCCTGCTCATCAAATATATTGGCGCCATCTATCTGGTGTTCCTCGGCGTGCGCTCGATCCTCAGGGCGCGCATGGACTCGGGCATAGCGGCGATCCACCCGCACGGGACCCGGCAGGCCTTCCTCGAGGGCATTCTTACCGAAGCGCTGAACGTCAAGACGGCCTTGTTTTTCCTGGCATTCATCCCCCAGTTCGTGGATCACACCCTGCCCATCGCGCCCCAGTTCGCCGTGCTCGGCGTGCTTTGCGTGTTCCTCAATACGGCGGTTGATATCCTGGTGGTACTACTGGCCTCTCGCCTGTCAGGCTACTTCAGGGACTCGCCCAAGCCGGCCCGTTACCTGTCATACGGCTCAGGGGCCGTACTGCTGGGCCTCGGTGCCTATGTCGCCCTGTCGGATGGTCGGCGCTAGCAATCCCTCCCGGCACTCCCGGCGCCCGTCGCATGGACCTGAATCAAGTCACGCTGCCCTCGACCGATGTCGCAAGGTCAGCCGCGTTTTATCGCGCGCTTGGCTTCGTGCAGATCGTCAATAGTTTGCCGTCATACGCCCGTTTCGAATGCCCGGTGGGCGGGTCGACCTTCTCGCTGCACCAGGTTGCCGCGGTCGCCCCGGATTCCGGTGTCGTGGTTTATTTTGAATGCCGCGAACTTGACGCCCTGTACCGGGAATTGAGCGCGCGCGGCGTCGCATTCGACTCTGCGCCCGCCGACCAGCGTTGGCTGTGGCGCGAAGCGTACCTCCGCGATCCGGACGGGAACCTGCTATGCCTGTATTGTGCCGGAGAGAATCGACGCCATCCTCCGTGGCGAGTGCAGCAGACCGGGTGATGCTTACGATAAAATACGGCCGTTCAACATCGCCCGCCAGGCAGGAGGCGTAAGTGTCCAGACTCCGGGTCCGCAGTTTCGCAGTTTCCATCGACGGCTATGGCGCCGGACCGAACCAGGATCTCAAGAATCCGCTCGGAATCGGGGGCCCGGAATTGATGGAGTGGTTCTTTCATACGCGCGTATGGCGCCGGATGCACGGCCCCGTTGATCCCGGCAGCGACGAGGGCGAGACGGGCGTCGACAACGGATTTGCCGAGCAGGGCTTTGCGGGGATCGGCGCGTGGATCATCGGGCGCAACATGTTCGGCCCCATCCGCGGCCCATGGCCCGACGGGAACTGGAAGGGCTGGTGGGGCGACGAGCCGCCGTATCATGTTCCGGTCTTCGTGCTGACGAACCATCCGCGGGCGCCGCTCAGCATGGCCGGAGGCACGGTGTTTCATTTTGTCACCGAAGGCATTCACGCGGCGCTGGAACGGGCCACCGCGGCCGCCGGCGACCGCGACATTCGCCTCGGTGGCGGCGTGTCCACGGTACGCCAGTATCTTCGTGCGGCCCTGATCGACGAGCTGCATCTGGTTGTCCGGCCCGTCCTGCTCGGCTCCGGTGAGCATCTACTGGGCGGCATCGACATGCCCGCACTCGGATATGAAGTGGCGAGGTACGCGGCGGGCGAACGCGCAACCCACGTCTTTTTGCGCAAGCGCGCCTGATTCGCCGGCATCGATCCGCGGCAACATCAATACTCACTGTCGGGAGTGGCCCGTGGCAAGCAAATTCACCGCATCGCGCGACGTCATCATCCGAACCGACGCCTGGGAAGAGGCCACGCGGTTCTATGGCGGGGTACTCGGGCTTACCGTTACCCATCGCAGTGCCGCGATGAGCGGCTTCGAGGCGGGTGGATTCTGCCTCTACGTGGAAAAAGGACGCCAGCACGGGCCGGTGTTCGAATTCCTGGTGCCCGACGTGCAGGCCGCAAAGCGCCGTCTCGTCTCCGCCGGATGCGCGGTCATTGAAGAAAGCCCGGCTTTGCCGCGTTGCTACATCCGGGATCCGTTTGGCCTGGTATTCAACATCGGTCAGGCGTCCGGCGCCAAATGACCCCCATCGACCCTGCCAGGCACTACGTTCACCTCGCCGCCGATGGCACGTCGACTGCGGTGCCGGGCGGCGACGCGTTCTGGGCACTGCCGGCCACGGCACTGGATCGGTACGGCCAAGGCTGGCTCGTGTCAGAATTCGAGTGCATTGCCGACTGGCCGATGTGGGAGATGCATCCGGGTGGAGACGAGTTTGTGTACCTGCTTGGCGGCCGGGTCACGATGATTCTTGAGGTCGATCGCAGGCGGGAGCAGACGGAACTCAGCGGCCGCGCAGCGATGGTGATTCCCAGGGGCGTGTGGCATACGGCGAGCGTCCTGGTGCCGTCGCGAATGCTGTTCGTCACACGCGGCATCGGCACGCAGCACCGCAAGGCGTGAGTGCCGTCTGCGCATGCACCGCCCTGCCCACGCGAGGAACGTTCGGTAACGGAACATCATGATGGCCACATTTTCACTAGGATCCGGAGCAGCAATCACCGCTGCAGCCAGTGCCGTGCTTGTCTGGTGGGCAACTCCGCGAGCGCTCGCCGCAGACGCCACGGTTCGTCCCCTCGCCTGGGTCCTTTCGATCGGTGTGCCGCTTGTCATCTCCTACGGCCTGTATTGGGTCCCGTTCTGGTTCAGTGCCTTCTCGGACCAGGCGTCGCTCTGGGCTGACCTGGTCATAGGCGTATGGTTCGTGGCCGGCGCGGTCGCTGCAGCCCTCGCCATGCTGTGGCGCGCGCGCCGGCTGCGTCGCGCCCTGCGCCCACACCGCTGATCCGCCGCAGCTCGCCTTGTTCCAGAAATCTTCGGGAGTCTCCATGAAATGCATCCCCGCCATAGTGCTCGTCATTGCCGCGCTAGCCTCGGCCCCAGTGGGCGCGCAGGAATCCGAAGCCGTCGCGCAAGCCAAAGATGCCGCGGCGTCCTGGCTTGCGCTCGTTGACGCAGGAAATTATTCGGCCAGCTGGGAGCAGGCGGCCGGCGCCTTTCGTTCGGCCGTGACCAGACAGGCCTGGGAGGGAGCCGTTCGGGAAGCACGGGCGAAACTGGGTGCGCTCAAGTCACGGGATCTGATGTCCGCGCTGTATACGCACAGTTTGCCCGGGGCACCGGATGGCGAATATGTCGTCCTGAAATTCGCCAGCGCTTTTGAAGGCAATGCCGCGGCGGTCGAAACCATCACGCCGCTCAGGGAGAAGGACGGCTCATGGCATGTGTCGGGATATTATGTGCGCTGACGCATGATGGCCCGCGCCTCGGGCATTCGGTACCCATAACATAATGCGCCACTGGCGCTGCCAGCCGACATCCCGGTTGCCGCGCCGCAGCCGCATCTGATTCGGGACGGCAAATTCGTGTACCGGGTCTCATCGGAACGTCATGGTGCTGCGATAGCCTCGTTCCCGGGATTCAGCGCAACGGAGTTTCCATGGCAGACAATTCAAGCACAGGTGCCTTTCATCTCAATCTCCCGCGGGAACTGCTCCTGGAGGCGCAGCGAATTCCGAAGCCAACCAACGATCAGCTGCGGGTCGAGGCATGGCGCAACTCCTGGCTCTCGCGTCTGGTCGAAAAAGTGGTCGGCAAGGACTAGCCTTGCTGCGACCGCCGCCGTCATCACGTGCGGCTGGTCGGTGATTCCCCGGGAACCCGGCGACTCCCCGATGCGGCCCTGGCCCGCTCATCACGCTGCCGGCCTGGCAGCGGAACTGCTCAATCCGGATACCCCTGGCATGATCGTCAACGGCGCTCAACGCCCGCCCTGATCAGCGGACCCCGGCGGATCGACGCATGCCCGACTGGCATGGGGTGCACGGCGCGGTCCATTTCGCCTAAAATGCGCAATCCACGGCTACCGCACCTTAACCTACAGTCATAAACATCTATGTCACCAAACACCCATTCAAATCCACGCCCCCCCCGGCTGCTGTACGGAGCTGCCATTGTCGGACTGACGCTGCTGGCAGCCACCGCCTATTTCAAGTATTCCGAGGATAAACCGGACCCGTCCGCGGCGGGCTCTGCCGGGGCCGCCGATCCGAAGAACCTGTTTGCGCAAACGGCGGCGTCCGGATCACCGGCAACCGCCGCGGCGCCATCCGCTGGCCCGGCCGCATCGGCCGCGTCGGCCGCGTCCGAGCCGCCCAATCCGTTCAAGGCGTTCCTCGAGAATGGACACCCTCCTGTCGCGCCAGCCCCGACTCCAAGAGCGGCACCTCCTTCCGGCGCGAATGCAGCTTCGGCGGCATCCGCGCAGTCCGATCCGTTCAAGGCGTTCCTCGAGAGCAGGCAGGCATCAGGCGCCGCGCCGCCGCCCGCCGCCCCAAGCGCGGCCGACACGCAGAATTCGGGGGAGCCGGTTCAGGATCCTTTCAAGGAAGCCCTCGAGCGGCGCCGCTGAGGCGCCACCGCACGGATGCCGCCGGGAGGCGCATCCGTCCGGCAGGTCTCCGGCTATGAATACTCAGTAGCCGAACGAGATGGTCGAATTCGTGAGAGTCACGATGCCGATCTCTTGCTGGTTCAGATTGGCGACCACGCCGCTCGCGGGGGCGCCCGAAATCTCAATGATTCCCTCGCCGAAGTTCGTCGATATGGATGCGATCGCCGGCAGCAGGCTGTTCGCGGGCAACACGAAGTTTCCCGTCTGCGTGCACGTAATACCGCTGAACGTCAGGCAGGTCGAGAAGGGGTACCCCAGGAACGCCGAAATATTGTCGCCGGTCGGAACATCATAAAGCGTGCCGCCGCCTTCGGTAGCGCCGCTCGTATCGGTTACGCCTTTGATCTCCAGCACGTACCCGTCCAGGATGCCCGACTCAAGCAGGAATACGGAATTGCTGGCCAGTGCCTCCAGTATCGTGCCATTGGGCGCGAGGATTTCCGCTGAATCGGGCTCTGTGCGCGCCAGGCAATTTGTATTGGAGCAGCGCACGTTGACGTACAGCGCACCATCCGAGTAATTGTTCACGCTATCACCGAGAAGCTGCGTGCTGGTCGTGCTTCCGTTGAACGTGCCGAGCGGCGTTGGCGTAGCCGTGCCCGCCACACCGACTGGTACCGTTTCCAGCGTCGACGTCTGCGGGTTGCCGGAGGTTCCCGTCGCCAATACCACGACCGACGTATTGGCACCGATCACGGTGAATCCCGGGCTGTTGGATGCACTGTATAGCGCGACCGGTGCGACAGTCGCACTGCCCCCGGTGCCGATGGGCTCCTGATACAGCGTTTCTACGCCAGTCTTGGTATTCGTGTCGGTGAAATAGACATTGACGTTGTCGATCTTGTTCGCGGAGGACAGCAGATCGCTGCCGGGGCTGTAGGTGGGAACCGCGGTGAAGGTCGCGGCACCGGTATAGTCGAGCCGGTACAGCGCCTGCGCCGCGCCCGCGCTCGTCCCCAATGCCCGGAATTCCACGGTGCCTATGGCGGTTGCGGCATTTTTCGCACCGCTGCGCGCATACACGGTGACATCCGTCTGCGCATTGGTGAACAGCGTGGTCGGATTCGTGAAGCTGCTGTTGGCATACAGATACAGATTATTGGTAGCCGGATCATGCAGCACCATGCCCACCAGTACGCCGCTGGGGTTATAGAGCTGGTCGAAACTGGTCGTCGTGATGTTGACCGGCGTCGTCGTCGAGGCCGTCACGACGACCCAGGCATCGCCGGTCGCCGTCGAGGTGCCGCATCCGGATGAACCGCCGATATGCAGCACGATGAACCACGAGGTCGGGTCGAAGATGTTCGTCTGCACCGATTTGTGATCGCAGATCTGCGCGAGGGAAGTCACCTGCCTGGCGGCGAAGTTCCCGATCGTCGTCGCGGCAGGGGCCTTCGAGGAGGCGTTGGTCAGGTTCACCGCGTACAGCTGTACGACGTTGTTCGAATCAAGTGCCGCATAGAATTCCTCATACGGCCAATACCCGACACCCTGGGTGCCGGTATCGGCCACGAAGGCCGTGCCAATCGCCTGGACCGGGGTATTTGCAATCACCCAGCTGACGTTGGCGCCACTGTCGGCCAGCGGCGTGTTCGGTACGACGAACAAGCCGGTCTGCCCGGCCGGCGACGCGCCGGTTACGGCCGTCGCGACGAACGGGAACCAGCCGACGCCGGTGCCGGTCGGCACGGACGCGCCCAGGCTCACCGTCAGATTGACCGCTGAACCGGGCACCACCGATGCGCCCGCTTCGGGGCTTTCGCTGATCACACTGCCCGCGGGTACGCTCGCACTGGTGGCGGAGCCAACGGTTCCGACCGTCAGGCCCGCCACCTCGATCGCGGTCGTCGCGGCGGCCTGCGTCAGGTCGACGACGTTCGGCACGGCGACGTTGCCGATGGACTTGATGCTGCCGGCCGTGATGATCGCATTCGTGTAGACCGTGCCGTCCACTTCCACCGCGGCGATAGTCAGTTCCCCGCTGGCAAGGTTGTACACGTCGCGGACGCTCTTTGGCATGCCGCCGCCGGCGCCGAGGATCTTGCCGACGGTGATGACCACATTGTTGTAGACCGACCCGCCAACCTGGACCGACGGAATGATCAGGTCGGCGCCATTGAATACGTCTGCTCCGGTCACACTGGCGACCGAGACCAGGGTCCCCACCGTGATGACGACGTTCGTATAGGTGGTGCCCTCATAGACCACGGCGGGGATCGTCAGCTGGTTGCTGGTCGGGTCGTAGGTGTCCTCGTTGCCATTGGCGGTGCCGCCTTGAACCCGGATGATGCTCAGAGGGGTGACTACCATGTTGGTAAAGGTCGCACTGCCGACCGCGACCGCGGGTATGCTCAGCTGGCCGCCGCTGTACGTATCCGCTCCGTGGGCCTGATGGACGCAGACCAGAAACAGCAGGGCGATAGCGACTGAGCGCGCACGTTGGCGCAGGATGGATGTGTTTTGCACGGCTCGATTCCTCTCGGCTGGCTGGTACGACATGCGTGCCGTATTCTGCGTTCATTGCATCCACCGCCCCGCCCGGGTGGTGCCCGGGGCGGCAATGGGTTCTGCTGACACTACTGATAACGGCGGCCCATATCAAGCGCTTCGACGGCTGAGCGCCGCGGTACGCACGGCCCCGGCGCGCTCCGCGCGAGGGTACAGGCATCCGCCGCTGCGAGCGATCCGGCACCGCTCCCTCAGTCGAGTATCTGTTGCTGCACCTGGGCGCTTTCACCGTTGATGCCGACAAAGCTGACGCCTATGGTCAGGCTCACCATGGCCGCGCCGCCGCACTGCGCCGGTATCGCGATGGTTCCATTGCCGATTCCCGGTGCAATGTTGGCGGCATTGTTGTTGAAATCGCTGCCGCCGCCGCTCACCACCTGGCTCGCGTTCTGGCAAAAGCCGTTCAGATAGCTGTACAGAACCGGAAAGGTCGTCGGCCCCGAAAAGCCGACCGCCAGCGTCGTTCCCGCGACTCCACCGACCGTGTTGTTCGCGGCAAAGGTTGCGCGTGACTGGCCGTTGATCTGCGTGATATCGCCAAAATCCAGCGTGACGCTGTTTAGCGGGTATGTCTGCTGCACGATCGTACCGGTGCCGGTCTCGGTCAGGCTGAACGTATAGAGCGTGCCGGCGGGGGGAGTGCCGCTCAGCGAACCCTGGCACTGCTGCGGCAGGTCATATCGGTTGTCGCCATTGTAGAGACCGCTGTCCAGCGCCAGCGTAACCGACGACTGGGTGAATACCGGCGGGTTCTGCGTGCAGTCGGGTAAAGAATCGGCCGGCCCTGACACCACGGCGCCGCTCAGCGCGCCCGGCGGAACCGACACCTGCGCCTGCATGTTCTGCGACTGTTGCGGTGAGTTCGGCGTGCCGGTGTTGGCATTGTAATAGCGCTGTATGTACGCGTTCACGTGCGCATCGAACAGAGACTGCTGGCCATAGAAAGCCCAGCCGCCGCCCGCCTCCTGCCTGTAGACCATGCCGTAGCCGGCATTGTCATTCTCGTCGAGGATATTCTGCGCGGAAATCGTCGTCCCGTTGGTGAAGACCAGATTGACGGTCACGTCGAGCGTATTGTTCGTAAAGTCGAACCTGTTGACCCGCAGGATGCTCGCCGAAATCGTCGTGCCGGCCGGCAGTGTGCCGAAGTGGCCCACGAGCTGCGTGGCCCACGCGGCGGCATTTGCGCCCTGGTCCAGGAAATTGCTGTCGATATACGGCGCCAGATCGCCGGCAGCCAGCGCACTGCCCTTGGCCGCGACGAGCTGCCCGAGATTGCTGAACAGCTGCAGCACGCCCGCCTGTGCATTGGCGAGCGCGGTTTGCTGTGCGACGTTGATGCCGGTGGGCACCGCCTGCTGCGATGTGCTGGTCGCGCCGGTCGCGCTGTTCGCGGTCGTGGTATTGACGGCAACGGCGGCGAGGGTCGTGCTGTTGCCGGGCGTGACCTGCACGGAAGCGGTGCTGGAAAGGGGACCGGCCGTGCTGCCGCTGCCGTTGTCGACATGCAGGCTCAGCGCGCCGGAGTTCAGCACCGTGCGGTCGAGCACCATGTCAAAGCCCGTATGATTTGCCGTGAACGGAACCGTGAACGGATTGAAGGGCTGCGACTGGGACGCGCCCGCGTTCGCCAGGTACGGCTGCAGCAGCGTCGCAAACGGCTGGGTCAGCAGCGCGAGCTGCGATGCGGCGGGGAAGCTCGCGGCGTTCAGCGCACCGCCGAAGACGGCGCCGACCGAGCTGCCCTGCGCCGCATAGTAGGACTGCAGTGCGACGGTCGTATACGGATTCAGATTCGCGACGCCGCTCCCGGCGGCATAGCTGTACAGCGTCGTACCAGCGCCCGGCACGGCGAGCAGGAACGGCGGGGTCAGCCCGGCGAGACCCAGCGCGAATGAGCCATCAGCGCCCGTCGTCGTCGTGGCGCTGTGGCCGGCGGCGTCCTTCAGCGTCACGAGAGAGCCGGCGATCGGCGCGCCGGCGGCTGCGATGCCGGTCAGGCCCGCCACCGATACGATCCTGCCAACCGAAATGACCGCATTCGTATAGACCGTGCTGCCGAGCTGGATCGCGGCGATCGTCAGGCGACCCGTTGCCAGGTCGTATACGTCCCGCACGTTCGTCGGCAGCTTGCCGCCTGCGCTGAAGATGCCACCGATCGTGACGACCGCATTGCTGTAGAGCGCGCCACCAACCTGGACCGAGGGAATGTGCAGGTAGGTACCATCATAGATATCCGCCCCGGAGACGCTGCCGATCGAGACGAGGCTCCCGACCGTGATCAGCACATTGGTATAGGTGGTGCTGCCGACCAGCACACTGGGGATGGTCAGTTCGTTGTTGGCCGGGTTGTAGCTGTCCTCGCTGCCGTTGGGGGTGCCCCCGGCGAGGCCGAGAATGCTCCCCGCCGTGACCACCACGTTCGAGTAGGTGGCACCGCCGATGGTGACCGAGGGAATGTCGAGCTGGCCGCCACTGTACAGATCCGTCGCCTGGGCTGCACCGGCGCAGGCCAGCAGCAGGGCGGTCAGGAACGACAGCGCGCGCGGGCGCAACGAAGACGAATATGGCACGTTCACTCTCCCTGAACCGGCGCCCAACGGGGCTTTATGCAGGACCATGCCTGCTGTGCCGACCCTAGCGGGTTTCAGGGATATTTACCGGACGTGCATCGCAGAAAACCCGGCCCAGGTGGGCGATCCCCGGCAGCGCGCCTGGCTACTTCGGGATGGTCAATCCCAGATAATTGATCCGAAACGGATACTGCATCCTGCACGGCGAGCCCTTGCAGACCGCCGGCTTGTATTTTTCGACCATCAGGACCGTGGCCATTGCCCTGGTTATATCCCGGTCCGGTGAACTCAGTACGTCCACTGAAATCGCGTCGCCGCCCGGACCGACCGTCACGGCGAGGCTGAGCACGCCCTGCGAACGGTACCTTTGCCCGAGTTTACGCGCCGCATCGAGGATTTCGCGCTGGCCATGCAGCGGGTATGGAGGCTCGTCGTTTTCGCCCATCGGTTCGTACATCGCCTTCACGCGTCGCTTCTCTTCCGCCGTCAGCTGCGCATAGGTCTTTTCGGGAGGAACACTGACGCCCGATATCTGCTCATGCGATATCAAGGAGCCGGTCTCCTTGTCCTTGATCGCGAAGCTTGGCTGAACGATCAGCTTGGGATTCGCCGGCTTGTCGTCGGCGAACTGGCCTGAATAGTGGCTGCCATCGGACCAGGTCATCGTCCCGTTGCCGGCACGCTGGTCATCGACCCAGTCGCCCTCGTAGCGGGCACCATTTGGCCAGGTCATGACTCCCTTGCCGGTGCGTGCGCCATCCATGAAGCTGCCCTCATATCGCACGCCGCTCGCTGTTACCAGGGACCCGGTGCCGTTGGCTTTACCGCCGACATAGGTCGTCTCAACCCGCGTACCGGGATTGCCGTCCACCAGCCACTGCATGACGCCCGGACCGTCGGCGAAACCATCGCGGCATGCCCCGCTCCAGGTCACGGATTCATTGGGTTTGGGATGCGGATTCCAGACTTTGCAGCCGTTCGAATCCGTGGTCCACGAGGCATCGGAACCCGCCTGCGCGGGCATGGCCAGCCACGCGAGGCTCAACCCAAGAGCGATCAGCCCTGTGCCTGTTCTCATGGTGTCCTGTCACCGGCGGCCTGTTGATATGCACGTGTACGGCGCCGGTGCGGGATCATCATAACGCACGCCGCGGATCCGGACAGAGCCTGCGGGATTTTCCCGGGCGCGGAGGCGCCCGAATCCTACGCGACGCCGGCGGTACGGCTCAGGGGCAGCTTGAGCGCCGGAAAGCGGCCGGACGGGGATTGCTCCTCGCTGGCCGCCTGGTCCGTCCACAGCGAATTGCGCCGGGCAACGAACGAGCTGTTCGACAGCTCGTCGAGCGAACAGGGCTCGGAAAACAGGAATCCCTGCCCGGCAACACAGCCGAGGTACAGCAGGGCCACGACCTGCGATTCCATTTCGATGCCCTCGGCGACCGAGTCGAGCCCGAGGGTCTCGCCGAGCGTAATGACCGCACGTGCCAGTTCCGGTCCATCGTCAGCATGGGTCAGGCGACTGACAAACGAGCGGTCGATCTTGAGGATGTCGATCGGGAAGCGATGCAGGTAGGACAGCGACGAGTAGCCGGTGCCGAAGTCGTCGATCGCGAGTCGCACGCCCAGCGCCTTCAGCTGGCGCAGGCGCTCCAGATTCAGGTCCGTGTTGTACATGATCGTACTTTCGGTCAGCTCGATGACCAGGTTGCCCGGCTCCAGCCCGGAACTGCGCAGGGCGTGCGATACGTCCTGCACCAGCTCGCCATGCTGCAGATGCCGGCCGGAGATATTGACCGAGACGCGCAGGCTGTCTCCGCCCGAGACGGCGCCGCGCCACGCCACGATATCGCGGCACGCATGCATCAGCACCCAGCGGCCGATCGCCACGATGTGCCCGCATTCCTCTGCGACCTGTATGAACCGGGCGGGCATCAGGGTGCCCAGTTCCGGGTGGCGCCAGCGCACCAGCGCCTCGACGCCGAGCAGGCTGCGCGTGCCCAGGTCGACGATCGGCTGGTAGTCGAGATACAGCTCGTCGTTTTCGATCGCGCGACTGAGATCGGCCTCGAGCCGGATGCGTTCCTGCAGCAATTCCTGCATCTGCGGCTTGAAGATCGCGTAACGGTTCTTTCCCGCGGCCTTCGCGTGGTACATCGCGATGTCGGCCTTGCTGAGCAGCGCCTCGGCGCCGGCGCCCGGCGCCGAGAATGCGACGCCAATCGTCGCGGCCACGCGCACCTCCGTCGTCCCGAGCGAGACCGGCTTCTCGAGCGCCTCGATCAGCGCCGTCGCCACCTGCTCCGCCTCGGCGCTGGTCCAGATCTCCTCCAGCAGGATGCCGAACTCGTCGCCGCCCAGCCGCGCGACCGTATCGGCGGCGCGCGTCGCCTTGACGAGGCGCTGGGCCACGGCCTGCAGCAGCTGATCGCCGGCATCGTGGCCGAGCGTGTCGTTGATGTCCTTGAAGTTGTCGAGGTCCAGGAACATGACCGCAACGCTCTGCCGGCCGCGGCGCGCCAGCGTCAGGGCATGCTGCACGCGGTCCCGGAACAGATTGCGGTTGGCGAGCAGCGTCAGCGGATCGTGGAACGCGAGCTCCCGCAGCTGTTCCTCGAGGGCCTTGCGCTCGGTGATGTCGCGGAAATTCAGCGACAGCCCGTCGACGGCCGGATCCCCGGTCAGGTTGCTGCCGACGATCTCGAGCACGCAGCGCTCCTCGCCGCGCACGAGACACAGCTCCTCCGGCCCCACGCTGCCGCCCACGGAATTGGCGACGTCGCCGAGAAACAGGCGCAGGCGTTCGCCGTCCTCGCCTGCCCACAGGTCCGGCAGGTCCTTGCCGACGATATCCTTGGGCACGAGACCCAGGATCCGCTCGGTTGCCGGGGAAGCGAAGCGAACCTGTCCGTTGGGGTCGACGATCATGATCACGTCCGAGGCGTTCGCGATCAGCGAGGCGTAGCGCTGCTCGACCATGCGTGCCGCGCGGCGCTCGCGCAGCGTCGCATCCTCGCGCAGCAGCACGGTCTGGCGCACCATCAGCAGCAGCGCGAGCACGAACACGATGATCGTCATCGTGGTCGCGGGCCCGCCGTTGTCGGCGCGCGTGAAATACACCAGCACGAGAAATGCCGACAGCATCGCGCCGTACGGCAGCGAGCGCGCCAGCGCATCGAGCCGCGCCGATGCGCTGCGCACGGGCATGACCGCGGCGCGCATCTGTTCGCGTCCCGCAAAGGCAATCGGTACCCAGGAGGCGACGTACATGATGTCCTGCAGGCCGCCCGGCAGGTACTGCCCGTTCGCCTTCTCCAGCGCCCAGAGCGTGTCGCCGAGGAAATTCATCGACCAGCCCGTCAGCAGCAGCAGCGGCACGCGCCGGCCGCCCGGGTTGCCGTTGCCGGCCATCAGCACGACGCCGAAGCCCAGCAACATCAGACAGTTCATCGACAGATAGGTCACGCTCAGCGCGTGCTTGAGCACGTCGAGCTCGTTGTTGGTGGCGGACGGGCGGATCACGAGGAACCAGAAGAAGGCGCCGAAGCCGACCATGAATATCGCCGCGTCGAGCACGATCTGCATCCAGGGCACGCGCACGGCCGCGGCGCGGATCAGGTAGTAAATGCCGAGGAATACCACCGGGTAGAAAATGAAGAAAAAGACATCGGCGATGCCTGGAAACGGGTCAATTCCACGCAGCCAGGAGACGACGCCGATGCTGCCGCCCGTCAGCATCAAACCCTGGGCGAGTGCCAGGTAGAACCACGCCTTGCGCAGCGATCCCGGCTCGAGGCGTCGCGCCGCCGCCGCCGCGATGGCGATAGCGACGACGTTGGGCAGCGAATCGCCGAGCAGCCCAAGGTAGTGGCTGACGTTCTCGCCGCCAAAGCCGCCGATCATCCAGATCGCGCAGATTGCGACGTACACGACCAGCGCGAACAGGGTCTTGTCGACCCATCCCACGGTGGCGATGGGGCGAATCCAGGGAGGCCCGGCCCGGACGCCCTGGACGGGGGGGTCCGCGTTCAGGTCAAACATGCGCCGTCCGGTCATAATTGGCCAACATTCGGTCAATTTGGCCCGCGGGCGCGCCGATGACAAGCGAAAACCTTCCCCTTCGGGACGCAGTTCTCTTTTCCTCAGCGGCTGACGCCCCGGCCCAGCCAGAACAGCGGTGCACCGGTCAAAAACAGCAGCGTACCGGTCAGCGCCAGCATCGGCTCCGCGACCAGCACTCGCATCGACGCGGCGACCAGGCAGACGAAATAAATCGCCGGCAACCAGGGGTAGCCTGGCATCACGAAGCCCGTCGAGGCGACTCCGCGGCGGCGCAGCACGAACAGCGTCGACGCCACGGTCGCGAGCGTCAGGTTGTCGGTGAAGATCACGTAGTTCAGCAGCTTGTCGAACGAGTTGAGGAAGAACGCCGGCACCAGCATCGTCACGCCGAACGCAATCAGGCCGAATTCCTGGACCTGCGTCTTCGGATTCACGCGCCGGAATATCGCCGGCAGCACACCCTCCTCGGCCATCGCATAGAAAGTGCGCGGCATGTTCAGGATCGTCGCGTTGACGAAGCCGGCGGCGGAGAAAAAGATCGCGACCGATACCACCGCGTCGCCGGCGCGCCCGAATGTCGCACGCGCCAGCGAGGCGGCGACGAGCTTCTCGCTCGGCAGGTGGTCGGTGCCCAGGACCTGCTGGTACGCGACGTTCAGCAGCAGGTACAGCCCCACGACGGCCAGCATGCCCGCGACGATCGCGACCGGCAGGCGACGGCTCGAATCCTTGATGTCGGCGCTCAGGTTCATCGTCAGCTGGTAACCGCCGTAGGCGTAAAAGCACGGCACCAGCGCCGCCAGCAACCGCACGCCCCAGGGGCGCAGCTCGGTCACCGCGGCCGGCGGCGCCATCGGCGCGGCCCGCGTGGCCAGCAGCAGCGCCGATACGCCGAGCCCCACCATCATCACGATCTTCAGCATCGACAGCAGGTTCTGCGTGCGGGCGCCGCTGCGGATGCCGATGTAATTAAGAACGAGCAGCACGAGCATCAGCGTGCAGGCGAGGATCAGCGATGCCTGCGGTCCCTGCCACGCCAGCGGCAGCACCAGCGGTCCCAGGTAATCGACGCCGATGTACGCCACGCCCGCGGCGCCTGCCCCCTGCATCAGGGTCTGGCACCAGTTCAGCATGAAGGCGAGCGCGGGGTGATAGCAGTCGGCGACGACCCGGTAGTAGCCGCCGGCGCGTGAATAGCGCGCACCGATTTCGGCAAAGGTCAGCGCACCGACCAGCGCGATCAGGCCGCCGACGATCCATGCGGCGTAGAACATCCCGGTGCTGCCGGCGGCGCCGGCTACGATCGCCGGCGTGCGGAATATGCCGATGCCGACCACGAGGCTGAACACCACCATCGACGTGTCGAACGTGGACAGGCGGGCGACGATCGAGTGCTTTTCAGGCGCCATGCAGCGCCTCTTGCAGCAACCCGGCGAGGCGGCGGTACTGTTCCAGGTCATTGTAGATCTGCGCCGATATGCGCAGCAGCGGCAGCGGCGAATCATGGAACCAGGTTTCGATGCCGCGCTCGCGGAACCACAGCGTGACACGGTCGCGATTGAAATCCGCGGTCACGGATCCCGGCGACGCCTTCGGCAGCGGCACCGAAGCGATCGAGCCGATCATGTGTTCCGGGGCCGCATCCGCAACACCGAGGCTTTGCTGCACCAGCGTGCGGCAGGCGAGCGCCAGACTGCGGTTGTGGGCCATCAGTTGCGGCCAGCCGCCCGGCAACAGCGATCCCATGTAGCGGATCGCCTCGGGAACGCACAGCCAGGCCGTGGGATCCGAGGTCCCGGTCCAGTCGAATTCGGCATGAAAACCGGCATCGAAACCATGGCTGATGACGGTCGGATGCAGCTCCCGCTGGCGGTCGCGCCGTACGTGCAGGAAGGCCGCGCCCTTCGGGGCGCACAGCCACTTGTGGCAATTGCCGGTGTAATACGCGGCGCCCAGGCGGCCGAGTTCCAGCGGCACCATGCCCGGCGCGTGCGCGCCGTCGACGAGCGTGTCGATGCCGCGCTCGCTGAGTTCGCGCACCAGGCGCGCGATCGGCAGCACGAGGGCGGTCGGGCTCGTGACATGATCGATCAGCGCGAGCTTCGTGCGCGCCGTGACCGCCGCGAGCACCGCGCTGACGACCTGGTCCTCGGACGCAACCGGAAACGGCAGCGCGGCGACGACGATCCTCGCACCGCTGCGCCGCGCGACGTACTGCAGGGTCTTGTAGCAGGCGGCATAGACATGGCTGATCGTCAGCACCTCGTCAGCGGCCGTGAACGACAGCGAACGCAGCACCGCATTGACGCCCATCGTCGCGTTCGTGACGAACGCGAGATCGTCGCCGTCGGCGCCGAGGAATTGCGCCAGCGCGGCGCGCGCCTCGTGCAGCCGCCCGGGCAGGCGCCGGGACAGAAAATCCACCGGCTCGCGCTCCAGCTCGTCGCGCAGCGCGGACTGCAGCCCGAGTACGGCGGACGGGCAGGCGCCGAAGGAGCCATGATTCAGGTACGCGACCTCCGGATCAAGGCTCCAGAGCGCGGCATAGGCATTGGTCCCGGACGTCGATTTCATGTTCCCCGCACCCTCAGATTTTTATGGTCCCGCCAGCATCGTTTATTTTGCGCGCCGCGTACAGGCAGGCTCCCACGGGCTTGCAACTATACGCCGGCGCCGGTGTACCATCATCGCCCTACGGCCGGACCGAAGGGCAGGAGCAGCCAATGAACGTCTACGATTTCTCGGCGCGCACGATCGACGGCGTGCAGCAGTCACTGGACAAATACCGCGGTCAGGTGCTGCTGATCGTCAATGTCGCCAGCAAATGCGGCTTCACGCCGCAGTACAGCGGCCTCGAGGCCCTGTACCGGCAGTACCACGGCCAGGGCTTCGCGGTGCTCGGATTTCCGTGCGACCAGTTCGGCCACCAGGAGCCCGGCGACGAGGCCGCCATCCGGGAATTCTGCTCCCTGAATTACGAGGTGAGCTTTCCGCTGTTCGCCAAGGTCGACGTGAACGGCGCGGACGCACACCCGCTGTACCAGTTCCTGAAGAAGTCGCTGCCGGGCGTGCTCGGCCTCGAGGCGATCAAGTGGAACTTCAGCAAATTCCTGATCGGCAAGGATGGCGTGCCGGTCAGGCGCTACGCACCCACCGACAAGCCGCAGAACATTGCGGCCGATGTCGAGGCAGCCTTGCGCTAAGATAGGCTCCATGTCATCAACATCCTGCAACGGCGCCGGAGCCCTGAGCCGCCGCCAGCTATTGCGCATGATCGGCGTGGCCGCGGGCAGCGCGGCGATGTACCAGGCGATGAGCAGCCTGGGGTTTGCCGCCGATTCCACCTATACCGGGCCCGATCGACCTGCAGGGGGCGCCGAAAGGCGCGTCGGTGCTCGTGCTCGGCGCCGGCATCGCGGGCATGGTGGCCGCCTACGAATTGCGCAACGCCGGCTATCAGGTCCAGATACTCGAGTACAACACCCGCGCCGGCGGGCGCAACTGGTCGCTGCGCGGCGGCGATCGCTACACGGAGCTCGGCGGCTTCACGCAGGACTGCCGGTTCGACAAGGACCTGTACATCAATCCGGGCCCGTGGCGCCTGCCCTATCACCACCGCGGCATCCTCAGCTACTGCAAACGTCTTGGCGTGGCGCTCGAGGCCTTCGTGCAGGTCAACTACAACGCCTACCTGCACAGCAGCAAGGGCTTCGGCGGCAAGCCGCAGCGATACCGCGAAATCAAGGCCGACTACCAGGGCCAGGTGGCCGAGCTGCTGGCGAAGGCAACCCGGCAGCACGCACTCGATCACGTGGTCAGCGACCGAGGATCGGGAAAAACTGCTGGAATCGCTGCGCGGCTGGGGCGCGCTCGACAGGAACTTCCGGTACGTCGTCGAGCCAGCAGACCAGTGAGCGGCGCGGATACGAGAAGCCATCCGGGCGGCGGCCTGACCGCCCGTCCGGTGCCGTCGAAGCCGATCGGGCTCGGCGAGATCCTGCAGTCCGGACTCTGGCAGGGCATCGCGTCCGGCGATGAACTACGACATGCAGCAATCGCTGATTGCAGCCGGTCGGCGGCATGGGCCGGATCGGCGAAGCCTTCGGCCGCGAGCTCGGGCCCCTGATCCGCTACAACGCGAAGGTCACGCAGATCCGGCAGGACGAGCGCGGCGTGACCGTGACGTACGAGGACGTGCACGCACCGGGACCGGCACAGAACGGCGACGGCCGACTGGTGCGTGTGCACCATCCCGCTCGGAATCCTCTCGCAGATCCCGATGAACGTCGGCGCCACGATGAGCGCCGCCATCGGTGCGGTGCCGTACGCTTCCGCAGTCAAGGTCGGCCTGCAGTTCAAGCGCCGCTTCTGGGAAGAGGACGACCATATCTACGGCGGCATCACGTATACCGACCTGCCGATCATGAACATCGGCTATCCGAGCACCGGTTTTCACGGCAGCGGCAAGGGCGTGCTGCTGGGCGCCTATATCTGGGGCCTCGACGCGATGGAGTTCACGGCGATGACGCCCGATCGAGCGCGTCCAGAAGGCCGTCGACTACGGCAACCAGATCCATCCGCAGTACCGCGACGAGTTCGACAACGGCGTCGCCGTGGCCTGGCATCGCTCGCCGTTCGCGATGGGCTGCTTCGGCATCTGGAATGACGCCGGCCGCGCCCGTCACTACGACGATCTTTGCCAGGTCGACGGCCGCATTCGTCCTGGCCGGCGAGCACGCCTCGTACATCCCCGGCTGGCAGGAAGGCGCCGTGACCTCCTCGCTCGATGCGATCGGCCGGCTGCACCAGCGCGCCGTGGCGCAGGCCGCGCGGACATGAGGGCCGCGCGCGTCGCCGCCCTGCTGCTGGCACTGGCCCCGTTCGGCACGGTGTGCGCCGACAGCGCCGGGGTCAAGGCCGGTGCGTCGCTGAGCGGCGCCAGCGGCGCCGAGGTCTTCAGCCGCATTTGCCAGGGCTGCCACATGCCCGACGCGCAGGGCGCGAGCGGCGCCGGACATTATCCCAGGCTCGCCGGGGATCCCGCGCTCGCCTCGTGGCAATATGTCGCCGTCACGGTACTGCTCGGTCGCCACGCGATGCCGGCGTTCGGCAAGCCGGCGGATCCGGCGTTCGTTTTCGGCGAAGTGCACATCAGCGACGAGGAGATAGCCGACGTCGTCAATTACCTGCGCACGCACTTCGGCAATCACTACAAGGGCGCGGCGACGGCCGCGGAAATCGCGGCGCTGCCGCACCCCGATAACTAGGGAAACCCTGCGCCGGCTACGCGCTGCGCATGACAACGGGCTGCCCGTCGCGAGGCTGGTGCCTGACCAGCCAGCGCGCCAGCGTCCGGTACAGCGCCGGCGGATCGATCGGCTTGGGCTGGAAATCGGTCATGCCCGCCTCGAGACTGCGGGCCCGATCCTCGCTGGTCGCGTTCGCCGTGATCGCGATCACGACCAGGTTCTCCAGACCCGGCATGGCGCGGATTGCGCGCGTTGCCTCGTAACCGTCCATGTCCGGCATCTGCACGTCCATCAGGACCGCATCGAACCTCCGGCTGCCGGCCAGCGCCCGCAGCGCATCCTCTCCGGTGCCGGCGAGCGCCACCGTGACACCGACCTGTTCCAGCACTTCGGCAATCACCTGCTGGTTGAATTCGTTGTCCTCGACGACGAGGATGTGCGCGCCCCGGATGCTGTCCGCCACATCCGCGATCGGCGGCACAGGCGCCGCGATCCCGGGAATCGCCGGCGCAAACGGCACGCGACCGAACTTCGCCGTGAACGCAAACATGCTGCCGGCGCCGGCGCGGCTTTCGACCCATATCCGGCCGCCCATCCCCTGCACGAGGCGCTTGCTGATCGCGAGCCCGAGTCCCGTGCCGCCGTACTGGCGCGTCGTGGAACTGTCAGCCTGGCTGAACGCCTGGAACAGCCTGCCAACCTGCCCTTCGGTCAGGCCAATCCCGGTGTCGGTGATGCGGAATTCGAGCTCGATCGATTTCTCGTCGGCGCCGATCATGCGGATCTGCAGGTCGATGGCACCGCTCGCCGTGAATTTCACCGCATTGCCGACCAGGTTCAGCAACACCTGCTCGAGCCGCAGCGCATCCCCGCGCAGGTCTGCCGGAACGTCGGCCGCCCGGTCGATCGAGAACCGCAGCCCCTTGCGCCGCGCCAGGTCGCCGACGATGAACTCGACCCCGGTCAGCACGCTGATCAGCGCGAAACGCGCGTCCTCGAGCTCGACCAGGTTCGCCTCGAGCTTGGAGAAATCGAGGATGTCGTTGACGATCTGCATCAGCGTCGAGCTGGCGTGCTGGATCTTCGACAGGTATTCCATCTGTTTCGGATTCAGCGCGGTCTGCAGGCACAGGTGGGCGAACCCGAGGATCGCATTGAGCGGCGTGCGGATCTCGTGGCTCATGATCGCGACGAAGCTGGTCTTCGCCGCGGCCACGTTCTCGGCCTCGACCTTGGCCTGCTCGATCTGCGCGGTGATGCGGTTCAACGCCGCGAGCAGGAACAGCAGCAGCGTGACGGTGCCGCTGACGATGATCGCGAGCATGTAGCCGATCGTCGTGCGGGCGCTCGCGGAGATCTCTCGCGGGATGTCGACCCGCAGGCTCAGCGCCGGCGCCCCGTAGACGTCGCGGAAGGTGCGCGAGATCTGCGTCATGTCATGGCTGGTCGAGGTGCGGTCGACCATGCCGGCCAGCGCGCCCCGCGGCGCCGGCAACGCGAACCGCCCGCTGGTATCGTTGATCGATTCGAGCGTGACCGTCGCCTGTGCGCTGCGGCCGATCGCACCGACTTCGGCCGGGGTCAGCAGCCTGCCCATCAGCATCAGGCCACGCGAGGGGCCCTGGCCGTAGCCGTTGAGTATCGGCGAGATCGCGGCCAGCATGATCCCCTGGTTCGTGGCAATCAGGCCGTCGTGCGACTTGCCGTCGGTCAGGCTCTCGAGCCACGGGAAACTGCGCGGCAGCTGTGGTCCCGACAGGAAGTCGACGGTCAGAGGTCTTTCCGTTCCCGGCTCGAACGCATACGACCAGACGATATTGCCGCTGGCGTCGATGAGCGCCATCATCGTCAGGCGCAGCTGCTTCATCGAGATGATGCTCAGGTTCTCGTCCGCGTACTGCGCGTAGCGGTCCTGCATGAAGCGATAGGTGTCGGCCCAGTCGGCCCAGTCCGTCGCCGAAACGCGGATTGCGGAGAGCGCCGTGTGCAGGCCGATGTCGACGCGCCGCATCGAGGCGCGCGCGTTCTCGGTCTCGATCTGCTCGAAGCGCGGCAGCAGCAGGCCGCCGATGACGCCGATTTCCACGAGCAGCAGCCCGAGGAATACCCCGGCAACCCACGCGATCAGCTTGTTCCGTACCGTCATGTCAGGGACCCGATGTGCCGCGCCGGCAGTAGAGCGTCCAGATCTCGCGATACGCCGCTTCGATCTGCCGGGCAAAGCGCGCGCCGTCCATCAGCGCCGAACCCTGCAGCCGGCTGCGCAGACTCTGCCGCAAGCCTGCCAGGCGGGGCAAGTCACCGGCGAGGGCCGATGCCGCCGCGACGAACTCGGCTTGCGTCGCGGCGGCGAGTCCTTCCAGGCCCAGCTGCGCAAGCTGGCTCAGGCCCGCGCGCCCGACACAGGTCTGCCCGACGAGGGTCACGACCGGCACGCCCATCCACAGGGCATCGAGACTGGTCGTGTGGCCGTTATACGGAAACGTATCCAGGCCCACATCGATCCGGCGATAGGTCTGCAGATACTCGGCGCGCGGCCGGAAGCCGACGAACTCGACCCGCCCCGGTTCGATCCCATGCGCGAGCAGGCGCTGCAGCAGCCGCTGCCGGTGCCGGCCGGCCGGCGCCAGCAGCAGCAGCGTGGCCGCCGGCAATGCCCGCAGCGCATGCCCCCACAGCCGCAGCGTAGCTTCGGTGAACTTGCAGGGATTATTCAGGCAGCCGAAGGTCACCTGGCCGCGCTGCGCGGCCGGCAGCGCGTTCACCGGCGGTTCCGCCGTCAGCGGATCGTAGCACCAGAAGGAATCGGCAAGCCGGACGGTGCGTTCGGTGTAGTGCGAGTCGAAACCCGGCGGATCGAGGCGCGCATCCGACAGGCGGTAATCGATCGCCCCGATGCCGGTCGTTCCCGGATAGGCGAGCCACGCGACCTGCAGGGGCGCAGGCTTGCGTGCGAAGACCAGTGGCCTGGCGCCGGCCATGTGCATGCCGAGATCGATGAGGATATCGATCCGGTCCGCGCGGATCAGCTCCGCGAGCCCCGCATCGTCCTGCATGCGTACGTCGCGCCAGGCGCCCGCCAGCGCGCGTGCGCGCGCGGTGAAGCGGTCGGCGCGCTCGACGCTCGAATAGCAAAAGACCTCGAACGACGCGTGATCGTGATGCGCGAGCAGCGGCAGCATGAACAGCGACTGGCAGTGATCGCGGAAATCCGCGGACACATAGCCGATCCGCAGGCGCCTTTCCGGGTCGCGCGGGTTCGGGTGCCCGGCGGCGCGGTCCCACAGGCCGGCCGCGAAACGCTCATTCCAGCGCCGGCATTCCGCCAGGATCGGCGCAGGATCCGCGCACTGGAAGCTGAGCGCATAGCACAGGTTGCTGTGGGTGACGACGCGCTGCGGATCGATGCGCAGCGCCTCCCGGTACGCATCGATGGCCTGGTCCAGTTCGCCCGCGTCCTTCAGTACGTTGCCGAGGTTGTCATGCAGCGCCGCATTGCCCCGATCGAGCTGCAGGCCATGGCGAAAATGCGCCTCCGCCTCGTCCAGGCGTCCCAGCGTCCGCAGCAGGCAGCCGGCATTGTTGATCGCCTCGACCGAATTCGGCTGCGTGCGCAGTGCGCCCTCGTACGCGCCGGCCGACTGCGCGAAGTCGCCGAGTTCCCGGTACACATTGCCGAGGTTGATCAGCGCATCGGTGTAGTCGGGGCGGATCGCGACCGCGCGCCGGTACTGCTGCGCCGCTTCGCCCGACCTGCCCAGGCCCCGCAGCGCGACCGCCAGGTTGAACGCGGCCTCGGCGTTGTGCGCATCGCGCTCCGCGACGCCGCGCAGCACGGCTTCGGCAGCGGCGAATTCGCGGCGCTGGCACAGCGCAATGCCGAGATTGACGGCGTACGCCGACACCGCCGGCCGCAGCTCCACCGCACGGCGCAGCAGCTCGAGCGCGGCATCGCCGCGTCCGCGTTCGCGCAGCAGCGAACCGAGATTGGACATCGCATCGGCGTTGTCAGGCTGCAGGGCCAGAGCCTGGCGATAGGCCGCCTCGGCGGAGTCGTCCGCGCCGAGGCGCCGGCGACAGTTGCCGAGCAGATTGTGCGTTTCCGCATCGCCGCCCTGCCGCGCGATCGCGGCCTCGTAGGCGCCGGCCGCCTCGCTCCACAGGCCGAGCTGCTGCGCGACGTGTGCAAGCCCGAGCCGGTAGCGCGGTTCCGCCGGAGCCGACGCCACGGCCGCGCCGATCAGCCGGTGCGCCGCCTGTGGATCGCCGGCCTGCAGCTCGAGCAGTCCGCTGCGAAACAGCGCCAGCGTATGCCCGGGCTCCTGAGCCAGTATCTGCCGGTAGGCCAACCGCGCCTCGGCCAGATGCCCTTCGCGATGCCAGGCGGTCGCCCGCTGCAACAGTTGCTCCGCGGATTCAGTGGATGTCGCGGTCACAGGTATCCGCAGGACCTGCATCGAGGTCGAGACAGCGCCCGTCGATTTCCCCGGCCGCGATGGGCAAGCTGATCAGCGCCGCGAGCGTCGGCAGGATATCGACCGTCTCGACCGGCAGCGGCTGTTCGAACCCCGGCCTGCCCGGCCGGTAGAACAGGATCGGCACCCGCCGATCGTATCCCCACGGCGAGCCGTGCGAGGCCACGTACCCGCCCGAGAGCGGAATCGGCGTCACGTACGGCTTCGGCGCCACGAGCAGGTCCCCGGACCGCGCGGCGTCGAAGCTCGCGCGATAGCGCTCGGCGAGTGTCCATTCGCCCGCCGGGCCGGTCGGACCCGGCATCGCACGCAACTCCGCTGCCGTGAACACCGCCGCCACCTGCGGCTGCGCGAGATAGTCCTGGCGCGCCCTCTCCAGCACGCGCTGCCGCTCGGCCGCCGGAATCGTGCGCGACAGGTAAATGTCGCCGAAGCTGTCGGTGCCGAGCAGTGCCGTACCCGGCAATCCGAGTTCGCTGGCGACGGTCCGCCCCATGCTGTCCGGGTCGAGCGCCGCGGCGGGCCGCGCCGCGCCCGCAAACCCCCGCTGGCGGTTGCGCTCCGGCAGGTCCAGGCCGCCGTGATCGGCGGTCAGCACGACCACGTAAGGCGCGCCGGTGGCATCCAGCGCCGCGAGGATGCGGCCGACGTTCGCATCGACGCTGAGGATCTGCGCGCACATTTCCGCCCCGTCGGTGCCGAACGTGTGACCGACGTAGTCCGTCGCGGAAAGTCCGATCGCCATCAGGTCCGTCGCCGCGCCCCGGCCGAGTTTCAGCGAATCGATGAGGCCGATCGCGATGTCGGTCGTTGCACGGTCGAATTCCAGCGAGGTCCGGAAGGCCTTGAAATCCCCGGCGGTGCGCCTCTGCAGCGTCCCGACCGTGCGCCCGCCGACCGCGACCGGCGCCGACCGTGAACGGCACGCGCCCGGCAGGACCGGAAGCGCCGGGTGCGCGATCGCGCGCGCAACGCGCGCATTGACGGTGCTGATGAGCGCTGGCGCCGGCGTCGCCGGCTGCAGGGTCACGTAGGAACGACCGTCCCAGAACCAGATGTCATCGATCGAGTGGCCGCCCAGCATGATCGCCGCGCGATCCTTGCCGGCGACGGCCACGACGCGGCTGCGCGGATCCGACGCCTTCATGCGGTCGCCCAGCGTCGGCACCTTCAGGTTGCGCGCGGAGACGCGGTAATGCGACGAGGTGGAGCCCGCGGCGTCCGGATCTTCGGCACAGTAGACCGTCTTGTCGTCGCGCCCGAGCGACTGGTCGATCCAGTCGTTGCCGATGATGCCGGTGCGCCCGGGATGCGAACCCGTCAGGATGGTCGAGTGGCCCGGGCAGGTCTCGGTCGCTGCATGGCTCTGGTACCCGGAAGGGTACACGACCCCTGCCGAGAGACGGCGCAGCCCTGCCGTATACAGCGGCCGGTACTCGGCAAACAGGTCGGCGGAGAACTGGTCGACCGAGATCGCGACGATCAGCCGGGGGGTGCCGGGCGCCGCGGCCGCGCCGGTCGCGGATGCCGCGACCGCAAGGCCCGCGACCGCAAGGCCCGCGACCAGCAGGGCCCGGACCAGGTATTGCGCCGCGCAGGTCCGCATCAGTCGCAGGCCCGTGGATCGGCATGCGCGACGACGCGATTGCGGCCGGCATTCTTGGCCGCATACAGCGCCACGTCGGCGCGCGCCAGCACTTCGGCAATGCTGGCATCATCGCCGCGCAGGACGCTGGCGCCGATGCTGATCGTCATCGGGATCGCGGCTCCCTCCAATTCCGTGGGATGCGCGGCGATGCGCTCACACACGCGCTGCGCAAGCGCGATCGCGCTCGCCAGGCCGGTGCCCCGCAGCAAGACGATGAATTCCTCGCCGCCGGTGCGGCCGACCAGATCCGTCGTGCGGACCGCATCAGTGAGCAGCGTCGAGACATGCCTGAGGACCGCGTCGCCGGCGGCATGGCCCAGCGTATCGTTGACCTGCTTGAAGAAATCGAGGTCCAGCACCAGCACGGCGCAACGCTGCTCCGGATGCCGTCGCTTGCGCTCCCATTCAGCGACGAGCTGGTCCATCGACGAGGCGCGATTCGCGACACCGGTCAGGAAATCCTTCGTGGCCTTGTGTTCGAGCGCGCGGCCGAGGATCACGCGCTCGGTGATGTCCTCGAAGCATGCATACACCTGGTCGAGCTTGCCGTCCCGGTACAGCGGCACCGCGCTCACTTCGATCCAGGTCCGGCCGCGCTTCTGGGTCTCGAATCCGACCACGACGCCCCGCACTCTCTGGCCGCTGCGCGTCGCGATGTTGCTGGGCAGGTCCTCCGAGCGCAGCGCCCTGCCGTCGGCATCGGTGAATTGCCAGGGCCAGGAATGGCTGTTCTTGCCGACCAGCTCGTCGAAGTCGACCTCCAGGATTCGCAGCGCCGCCGGATTTGCCGTGACCACATTGCCGTTCAGGTCGTAATAGATGATGCCCTGCGGCACGGTCTCGAACAGCGTGCGGTAGGTTTCCGCCGCCGCGCGCAATGATTCCTCCATCTGCTTGTACGCGGTCACGTCGACCACGTACACGAGGCGCAGGCCGCGCTCGTTGTCGCCCGGGATCTTGACGGACTCGGCGACCGTGTACAGCGGCGCGCCGTCGCGGCTGATCACCTTGAATTCTCCCTTCAAAGGACCGCCCTGCGTCAGGAAAGCCTGATGCCGCGCGAGTATCGGGGCACGCTCCTCGGGCGGCAGGATCATGGTGAAACTGTGGCCGAGCATGTCGCCCTCGGCGTAGCCGTACATCTGGCAATAAGCCGGATTGACGGACCGGTAGCGGCCGTCGAAATCGATCACGGCCACGCCGATCGGCGCGTGCCCGATGATCTCGCCGAACAGCGAGGGCAGCGGCGAATGCGGGGCCGGTGCATCGCGCGCACCTTCATCCGACATGGTATCCAGCGCTCCTGAAGTCCGGGAAAAAACTATACACGCTTTCATCTGGCGCGCGCGCAACGCTGCGGGTCGCGCGCTGGCAGGGTCGGCGGCGGCGCAGCCGGTGGCGGGTGCGGCTCGAGCGCGAGCTGCTCATAGGCGGTCTGCTGCAGGGCGTGCACCTGTGCGGTGGAGAGGCCGAGTTCGAAGCCCGAGCATTCCTGATCACCCAGGGAGCGCGGATCCCGGCCGGTAATGCTGCCGAACAGCACCAGCGCCTGCAGGTAATAGCCGTAGGTGCTGGCGTGGTAGTGATCGTAGGTCCACAGATCCATCCTGCCGGCGGCGGTGCCGACGTAGGGATTCGCATCCGCAATGCCCTCGTGCATGGCCCTGACCCACGCCTGGCCAACCGGTATCACGGCGGTGATGCCCGGGGTCGCAGCCGCCGCCCGATCGACGCCGGCACGCACATCGAGCGCCATGGCCTCGATCGGCTTGCCGTACCACGCACCTTTGGGCTCGTAAGTCTGGTCGGCGCGCGGCCAGGTCGCCACCAGACGCAGTTCCACGGCCGCATTGCGCGCCCGCAGGAAGGCCGCCATTTTCTTCACGGAGTCGATCAGCAGGGCCGGATCGCCGGGCTTGTGCACATCCAGCGTGCTGTAGCTCTGCAGCACGACCGAATCCCAGGCGCGCGCGCCGATCAGCGGCAGCCTGTGCTCGAGGTGCCAGTCGATGCCGGAATCCGGTTCGGTCTCGAGGAACACCTCGTAGGGCAGGCCGGCCTGGCTCGCAAAGGACTTGAACAGCGCCGGCACCCCGCCGACACCCTGCCCGTTGATATCGGTGACGGTGTCCGCGCGGTAATAGCGGACCGGGGATCCCTGCGCGTACGTGAAGCTGTTGCCGATGAACAGGATGCTGCCGGCGGGCGCCGCGCCGGCAGCGAGCAGCAGCGCCAAGGTCATGGCGACGGCGCGCAGGCCGGCGGCGCGTGTCACCGCAGCCTGCCGAGCAGCGCCAGCAAGCGCCGCCAGTGCTGCTCGCACGCCGCCGGGTCATACGCCGGCAGGTCGGTCATCGTGAAGCCGTGTCGCGCACCGCGATACAGCTCCGCCTGGTAACGGACGCCGGCCGCCTGCAGCGCCCGGTCCAGCGTCTCGATCTGCGCGGCGGTCATGCCCGGGTCCTGGTCGGCGTGCCCGAAATACAACTCGGCCTTGATGCGCCCGAGCAGCAGATGCGGGCTCGCCGGGGTATCGGTCACCAGCCGGCCCGCGTGAAAGCTGGCCGCCACCGCGATACGGTCCGGGTCATGGGCGGCGGTGCGCAGCGCCATGCTCCCGCCCATGCAATAGCCGACCACGCCGGCCTGGCTGCCGGGCTTCACCCCGGGCTGTGCGGCCAGATAGTCGAGGAATACGCCGGCATCGCGCCCGACGAGTTCCGGCGTGAGGCTCTGCACCCGCTGCGTCAGTCCGGGACGGTTCGCGGGCGCCAGCCAGTCGGCCCCGGCGGGCAGGCCTTCGCCAGGGAGCCGGTAGAACAGATCCGGCAGCAGCACGTAGAAGCCGGCCGCGGCAATCCGGTCCGCCATGGCGCGCAGAACGGGCCGGATACCGATGCCGTCCATGAAGAAAAGCACGGCCGGACGGGGCCCGTCCGCCGCGGCGCCGGCGACGTAGCTTGTGCACAGGCCGTCGCTCGTGCGGATATCAATCACTTGGGCTGGCATCGCGCCGGATAGAATGTGCAACGCGGTCATGAAACGCAAGCGACCAGCTAGAGACCCGGGGCATCGGCATGCAGGACTTCGGCACCTACGATTACGTCATTGCCGGCGGCGGCACCGCCGGCTGCGTGCTGGCCAACCGCCTGTCGGCGGATCCGGACGTGCGCGTGCTGCTGCTCGAGGCGGGCGGCAAGGATGACTGGATCTGGATCCATATTCCGGTCGGCTATCTCAGGTGCATCAGCAATCCGCGCACCGACTGGTGCTACCGGACCGAGGCCGAAGCAGGCCTTAACGGCCGCTCGATCGCCTACGCGCGCGGCAAGGTCCTCGGTGGCTGCTCATCGATCAACGGCATGCTGAGCCTGCGTGGCCAGTCCCGCGACTACGACGCGTGGGCGGCGCACTGCGGGGATTCTCGCTGGAACTGGGACAGCGTGCTGCCGGTATTCCGCGCCAGCGAAAACTACTGGCGCGGTGCCGATGCGCTGCATGGCGCGGAGGGCGAATGGCGGGTGGAGCGTCAGCGGGTTCACTGGGAATTACTGGACCGCTTCATCGAGGCGGCCGGGCAGGCCGGCATTCCCGCCTGCGGAGATTTCAACCGCGGCGACAATTTCGGCATCGGGCTGTTCGAGGTGAACCAGAAGCGCGGGGTGCGCTGGAGCGCGTCCAAGGCCTTCCTGCGCCCCGTGAAGCGCCGGCCCAACCTTCGCATCGTGACCGGCGCCCTGGTCGACCGGCTCGTGCTGGACGGGCGTCGCGTGCAGGGCGTCGAATTCCTGGCCGGCACGTCGAGGTTGCGCGCCGGCGCGCGCCTGGAGACGCTGCTGGCGGCCGGCGCGATCGCTTCGCCGCTCATCCTGCAGCGCTCAGGGATAGGCTGCGCCGAGACCCTGCGTGCTCACGCGATACCGGTGGTGGCCGACCTGCCGGGCGTGGGCCGGAATCTGCAGGATCACCTGCAGCTGCGCATGGTGTTCCGCGTGCAGGGCCTCGAGACGCTGAACGAGCGGTCGCGCAGCTTCCGGGGCAAGGCGCTGATGGCGCTCGAATACGCGCTGCGGCGCAGCGGCCCGCTGTCGATGTCGCCGAGCCAGCTGGGCGGCTTCTTCCGCTCGCACGCGGATAAGCCGACGCCGGACCTCGAGTTCCACGTGCAACCGCTGTCGCTCGACAAGTTCGGCGATCCGCTGCACGATTTCCCCGCGTTCACGGCGAGCGTGTGCCATCTGCGCCCGAGTTCGCGCGGCCAGGTGCGGATCCGCGATGCGGACCCGGCGAGCGCGCCGCTGATCTCGCTGAATTACCTGACGAGCGACCATGACCGCGTGGTGGCCGCGCGCGCGCTGCGACTGACGCGCGGCGTCGTCGCGCAGCCCGCGCTCGCCGCCTACCGCCCGCAGGAATACCTGCCCGGCGCCGCGCTGCAAAGCGACGCCGAACTGATCCACGCGGCCGGCGACATCGGCACGACGATCTTCCATCCGACCTGCACCTGCGCGATGGGCCGCGCCGATGACCGGCAAGCGGTGACCGACCCCGAATTGCGCGTCAGGACGCTGCAGGGCCTGCGCGTGGTCGATGCCTCGGTCATGCCCTCGATCACGTCGGGCAATACCAATACACCGACGATCATGATCGCCGAGCGCGGCGCGCAATTGATCCGGGATGCACGGCGCCGGGGCGTCGCATGAGGGGCGAGGCGGCCGCGACCCGACGGCCGGCCCTCACGCCGCTCGTGCTCTGCTGCCTGGCCGCAACGTGGCTGATCTGGGGCTCGACCTACCTGGTGATCCGCTTCGCCCTCGCCGGCTTCGCACCGTACTTCATGATGGCGACGCGCTTTTTCGCTGCGGGCGGGCTGCTGCTCGCATGGCAGCTGGCGCGCGGCGCGGCGCTGCCGGGATTTCGCGAGTGGCGCAATGCCCTGCTGATCGGCACGCTGATGCTGTGCGGCGGCATGGGGGGAGTCGCCTATGCCGAGCAGACGATCGCCTCCGGGCTGGTGGTCGCCTTCATTGCCGTGATGCCGCTGCTGCTGGTCGTGATCAACCTCGCGTTCGGCGTCTATCCGCGGCGCAGCGAATTGCTCGCGGTCGGCGTCGGGCTCGCCGGCATCGTGATGCTGACGCAAGGGGCCGGACTGCATGCCTCACCGGCCGGGTTGCTCGCGATCACGATCGGTACCAGCGGCTGGGCCCTCGGCAGCGTGCTGTCGCAGCGCCGGTTTGCGCTCGCACCCGGCGCCACGGGGTTCGCGACCGAGATGCTGTGCGGCGGCGGCGCGCTGCTGGCCATGTCGGCGCTGCGGGGCGAGTCCTGGCACTGGCCGGTCGCGGCGAGCGCGTGGCTGTGGTGGTCCTACCTGGTCGTGTTCGGCTCGTTGATCGCATTCAGCGCGTACATGCTGCTGCTCGAGCGCACGTCGGCGAGTCTCGCCGCCAGCTACTCGCTGGTCAACCCGGTCGTCGCGCTGCTGCTCGGCGTCACCTTCGGCCACGAGGTCGTGTCCGCCTGGGAATGGCTCGCGGCACTGGTCGTCATGAGCGGCGTCGTGCTGCTGTTCATCGGCCGATCCCGCTAGAGCGGACGATCTCGACCAGGTGGCGTTCATCCGGCAGTCCCGGCACGCGCAGGCGATGCACGGCGAGGACCCGGAAGCCGCGCGGCAGCGCGGCGATTTCCTCGTCCGGTCGCCTCCCCTTCATCGCCAGCAACCGTCCATCGGCTGCGCAGAGGTGCCCCGCATAGGCAATGAAGGCATCGATCGAGCCGAGCGCACGCGCGATGACCGTGTCGAACGGCTGCGGCGGGCGATAGTCCTCGGCACGCCGGTTGACGACGTCGACGTTGCCGAGGCCGATCATCGCGGCCGTTTGCGCGACGAAGCGCGCCTTCTTGCCGGTAGCCTCGATCAGCGCGAACTGCCTCATCGGGTTCACGATCGCGAGCGGCAAGCCGGGGAATCCCGCGCCCGTGCCGACGTCCGCGATGCGCTCGCCGTGCAGGAAAGCCTGCAGGCTGAGGCTGTCGAGCAGGTGTTTGCGCAGCATGCCGGTCCGGTCCCGGATCGCGGTCAGGTTGAACTGCGCGTTGCCGGCCTGCAGGGCATCGATCAGCTGCAAGAGGGCCGTCTGCTGCGCATCGCTGAGGCCTGCGCCGAGTTCCGCTGCGCCGTCGATGAGCTGCCGGCGCTCGGCCGGATCGTGCGCGGGCTCAGCCATTCTTCACCAGCAGGGCGACGAATTCGTGGACCGGCATCGCAATCACCGTGTCGCGATCGGCGATGCGCGAGCGGATCAGCGCCGCCTGCCGTGCCGCGAAATGGCCGGTGACGCTGTCCGCAAACGTATCGGTCGCGCCCGGAGCCGCCTCGCCCCGTGCGGCCGCGGCGCTGGCGGACACGGTCGCCTGCGCGGTCTGCGTGGCCTGCGTGGCCTGCCCGCTGCGCGCGGACGATTCGGCCTGCATCGCGAGAAAGGCGCGATGCACGGCGCGCGCCGCAGCCTCGCCGACGCCCCAGGGGCCGGCGGATGCATCCGGCGCCGGATGCGGATCGCGGCACAACGCGGCCGCCATCTGCGCGCGGCCGCCGCCGAGCAGCCGCGCGAGCACCGCCGCCGAGGCGCCATCCGCCTGCGGTCGCTGCGCCTGGATCATCGCCGCCAGCACATCGCGCACGCACAGCGGGCTGCGGCCTTCGTTATGGGCCCGGCGTGCAAGATAGTCGGCCACCGGCAGGATCGCCGCCAGTTTTTCCGCGGGGTAGGCCCGGCAGCCGGACCAGCCGATCATCGTGCCGATATTGAATGCGGCCATCGCCGGATCAAGTTCATAGCTGGTACCCGGGACCCGAGCACCCTGCGTCAGCGTGGCCCCGGGCACGAGGGGTCCCAGCAGGCGCCGGCAGGCCGGAATCTGCAGCGAGCGCAACGCGCAGCCCAGCGATTCGAGCAGGCCGTGGTAGGCGCCTGCGAAGAGCTCCGGCGGCGCCGTCACGCCGCTCAGGCGCCTACCCGGACGATCGTGCGGCCGCAGATGTTCCCGGCGACATACTCCGCAAACACGTCCGGCAATTCGTCGAATGCGATCTCGCGCGTGATCACCTTGTCGAAGTGCCGTGGCTTCAGGTCGGTCGCGATCCGGCGCCACAACGCCACGCGCGGCTCGCGCAGCGTCGCCGACGAATTCACGCCGAGCACATTGACGCCGCGCAGGATGAACGGCATGACCGTCGTCTTCAGGTCCGCTCCACCCGCGAGTCCGATGCTCGCGATGGAGCCGTTCATGTCCACCGTGCGCGTCAGCCACGCGAGCACCTCGCCGCCGACGTTGTCGACGGCGCCGGCCCATAGGGCCCGCTCCAGCGGGCGCCTGCCCAGGTCGATTTCCTGGCGGCGCAGGATCCGTGCCGCGCCGAGCTGCCGCAGGTATTCATCGAAGCGGTCCTTGCCGCTGACCGCGACCACCTCGTGTCCGCGGGCCGAGAGCATGTCGATCGCGAGCGTACCCACGCCGCCGGTCGCACCGGTGACTACGACCGGTCCCTGCCCCGGCGCGAGCCCCATCAGCTCCATCTTGTGAATGCCGAGGGCGGCGGCAAATCCGGCCGTCCCAACGCCCATCGCGGTGCGCAGATCCAGGCCCTCCGGCATGCCGATCACGGCGTCGCCGGGCAGGCGGGCGTATTCGGCATAGCCGCCATCGCGTGTCTCGGACATGCCGCAGCCGGTCACCAGCACCGCATCACCGGGCCGGTAGCGCGGATCCTGCGAGCTGACCACGGTCCCCGAGAGATCGATGCCGCCGATCAGCGGCGAGCTGCGCAGGATCTTCCCCGCACCGGTCGCGGCCAGCGCATCCTTGTAGTTGATGCTGGAGTAAGCGACGCGGATCACGACCTCGCCGGGCGACAGTTCATCCAGCGTCGCCAGCTCGAATGCGGCCCTGACCCGTTCGCCGTCGACGTGAATGCGATATACCTTGAATCGATCCATGATGAATGCTGCCTCTTGCCCCTCAGGGGCTCTTACGGAAGGGGGAGTCGGAGACGATAATCGCTAACGGAACGGAAGCGCCATCCACGGATTCGCCCAGCGACGCGCTGAAAGTGCGGCCGTGCGCGTCAGTGCCGGTGCAATGCGCGGCGGTGCGCGGATCGACGGCGACGGTTCCGGCCTGCCAGTCATCGCAACTGCGGGCAAACTCGTCCGCGGCAGCGGCCGCAGGCAGGCTGACGACCGCCTCGATGCGATCGAGCCGGCCGTTGGCAAAGCACAGCAGGTACGAATCGATACTGCGACCGATGAAGTGCCGTACCGGTGCGTCGGGTGCATAGCACTCCTCGCCGACCGGGTCGGCTGCATCGGCCGGCTCGAGGCGGTCGCCGAACAGCAGGACCTCGTGCACCGGAATCGCCAGGTCCTGCAACCGGCTGCCGAATTGCGCCATTGCGAGGTTGCGCCAGTCGTACGCTCCCTCGAGGACGCGCCGGACCGCTGGCGCCGGCGCCGGCGCCGGCGGCGGCGCCGGCGGCGGCGCGGCGCAGCCGCCCTGCAGGACGCACGCGCCGATCGCGCACACGCCAATCAGCGGGCGGCCGAGCGCGACAGCCATGAGACGAGTCCGGCGGCATTCAGTCCGATGTCCAGGTCCAGCAACGCGTGCCGCTCGGCCGCGCCGAGCGTGCATCCATGCGCGTCGAGGCGTTGCGACAGGCGCGCGAACAACCGTGGTTCCATCGCGGCGGCCGGGTCCGGCGCAGCGGCAGCCCCCTGCGCGATGCGCACGCAGGCATCGATGTCCGCGTGCATGTCGGCACCGAGCCGCTCGACGTGTCCGACCCGGCTGTAATGCGTCAGGTAAAGCGCCCGCGGCGCCAGCGCCAGGATGCGGTCGACCGAGGCGTGCAGCTGCTGCGGGTCGAACTGGGTCGGCGACGTGGTCGTGAACAGGAATTCCCCGGCCGCCGTGTCGAGCTCCCGATAGCTGATGCCGAAGGTATCGCCCGTGAACATCTCGCGCGCGTCCAGGTCCAGCAGGGACACGTGGTGCAGCGCGTGCCCGGGCGTGTGCAGGAACTCGAACGTCCGGGACCCCAGGCTGATGCGCGCACCGTCGTCGACGACGCGGATGCGGCCGGCGGGCACCGGAATTATCGCTCCATAGTGCCGCGCATAGTGACTCTCGCCGTAGACGGCGATCGTCGCGGCGATCAGGCGGGCCGGATCGCTCATGTGCGCTGCGGCGCGCGGATGCATCACGACCTGGGCCCGCGGCAGCAGCCGTGCCATCTCGCCGGCACCGCCCGCATGGTCCAGATGGATGTGCGTCAGGAAAATATACTCGACGGCCTGCGGATCGAGGCCGGCTGCGGCGAGCCCCTGCAGCAGCAGCGGCGCGGAACGGCTCGTGCCCACGTCGACGAACGCCGCGCGTCCGTCGGCGACGATCAGGTGACTGGCGTCCATGCGTGGGCGCAGCAGCCGGGTATCGATGGCGAAGATGCCCTCGCCGACGCGTTCGCACCCGTCCACCACGTCAGGCCGCTCCCAGGCGCTGCCCGATCTGCCGCAGTTCGGCCAGTGCCTCGGGATCCTCCACCGCCGCCGCACCGCCCTCGACCCGTTGCAGTGCACGAGCCGCCAGGGACTTCAGCGCACCGATCTGCGCCGCGTAATGCTCGCGCCAGTCGGCGATCAATTCGTGCTCGAGGTCCGGGTAGTCATGCCCGCAGGCCACGGCATCGACCACCGCCGCGCAGGCGGCGAGCTGCTGCACACGGCCCCAGGACAGGTAGGCGGCGGCAATGCCTTCGGCAAAACAGCGGTGCAGGTAGGCCGGCGGATCGGCGCTGGCGATCTCATCGAGCAGCGACTCGATGTCATAGGATTTGAGAAGGTGTTCCGCATCTGCCACTGCACCATTATCCTCGCCGTATGGGAACATAGGAACGATGATCACCAGGTTTTGTGTTTTTTGGCTGGCCGCGGCCTGGCTCGCGGGCACGTCCGGCGCCGCGCAGCCCCGCAGCCTCGGCGCAGCGGTGACGCTGGACGGAGTTCCGGACAGCGCGGCACCGGCGCGCGAGCGCCTCGCGGACTATCTGCAGGCGCGCCCCGCGAGCGTGCTCGGGTTCTCTGCGCGGGGGCAGCTTCTGATCCGCTCGCGCTTCGGCGACACGGAGCAGTTGCACCTCGTCGCCGCGGCCGAAGGGGTGCGGCGCCAGCTGACCTTCGGTCGCGATCCGGTCGCCACCGCAGCGTTCTCGCCGGACCCCGCCCACGACGCATTCGTCTATGTACAGGGCCGGGTCGGCGACTCCGGCGGGCAGCTGTACTACCGGCGCCTCGCCGACGCCGGCGCGCGCCTGCTCAGCGATGCCGTCAGCGCAGACTTCGCACCGGTGTGGTCGAGCTCGGGACACGAAGTCGCCTTTACCAGCGCGGCCGGCGGGCCCGGTCACGACATCATGGTCGTGGATCCGGAGTCCGGTGCCTTGCCGCACCTCGTCGTCGCCGGCGACGGGGCCGACTGGCGCGCGCTCGACTGGGCCCCGGACGATCACCTGCTGCTGGTCTTGAAGACGGTTTCCCCCGGCGAAAGCCACCTGTACCTCGTCGATCTGGCGAGCGGCCAGCGCCGCGAGCTGGATCCGTCGGCGACGCCGGCCTCGATCAGGGATGCGCGCCTCGCGCGCGACGGCCAGGGCGTTTATTACCTCTCGGATGCCTACGGCGAATTCAGCCAGCTGCGCTACATCAACATCTTCTCGGGGCAAAAGACGTCGATGTCCGAGAACATACACGCCGATGCCGGGGAACTGGCGTTGTCAGCCGATGGGCGATACCTGGCCTTCACCAGCAACGAGGGGGGTTCGGACCGGCTGAATCTCGTCGATCTCGTGGCCCATCTGGACCTGACGCCGCCGCGGCTGCCGGTCGCCGGCGTCGTGCGCGGCCTGCGCTTCGATGCCGACGGCAAGCGTCTTGCGTTCAGCCTCGCCGCGCCAACGCAGCCCGACGATGCCTTCGTGCTCGACATCGGCGCTAATGGCCTCGCGGCCTGGACCCGCAGCGAGACCGGTCCCGTCGACACCGGCCAATTCGTCGCGCCGCGCCTGGTGCAGGTTGCGACCTTCGATCATGACGGGGCGCACGCGCGCGAAATACCGACCTTTGTCTATGCACCCAGGGCAGCCGGCCGGCACCCGGTCCTGCTGGCCCTCGAAAGCGGTCCTGAGCGGCAATTCCGGCCGGGTTTCGATCCGTGGATCCAGTATCTGGTCAACGAGCTCGGCTTCGCGGTCGTCGCCCCGAACCTGCGCGGCTCGCCTGGCTACGGCAGGAGCTACGCAGCCGCCGGCGAGGGGCTGTTGCGCGAGGACGCCATCAAGGACATCGGGGCGCTGCTCGTCTGGATACGCGCGCAGCGGGACCTCGATGCACAGCGCATCGTCGTCTCCGGGCGCGGTTATGGCGCGACGCTGGCGCTCGCGACCGTCGTCAATTATTCCGACCGCGTACGCGGCGCCGTCGCCCTGAGCGGCATCAGCGATCTGGTCGAGTGGCTCGGCCGCGCGGCCGGCGCCACGCAGGCCCGGCGGCGCGCGCAATTCGGCGATGAGCGCGACCTGCAGACACGCGCTGCGCTGCGGCGCCTGTCGCCGCTGACCAACGTGGAACGGATCAACCGGCCGCTGCTGATTGCGCATGGCAGGAACGATCCCGACGTGCCGATCGAACAATCCGACGCGCTGGTTGCCGCCGTGCGCAGCCACAACGTACCGGTGTGGTACCTGGTCGCGAACGAGGGCGGCAAGGACCTCGACAGCAAGCCCGCGCGTGACGAGTTCCTGCAGACCTTCGCGCAGTTCCTCGCCTCCTTGCCGTAGCGCCGCGCCCGCGCAGGCTCAGGAGTTTTCCTAGATCAGCCCGGCGAGATCCTGCAGCAGTCCCGTATCCCGCGGATTCGTCCCCGACGGATAGCGCGCGACGAGCCTGCCGGCTCCGCTCACCAGGAATTTCTCGAAGTTCCATTCGATATCGCCGGCGAACCCGTTCGCCGGCGACGTCAGCCATGCAAACAGCGGATGCTGCCGCGGGCCGATGACGTCGAGCTTCGCCGCCAGCGGAAAGCTCACGCCATAACGGCTCGTGCAGAAGGCGCGGATCTCGGCACCCGTACCGGATTCCTGCGCACCGAACTGGTTGCACGGGAAACCGACAACCACGAAATTCTGGTCCTGCAGTTCCGCGTAAAGGCCCTGCAAGCCCGCATATTGCGGCGTATAGCCGCATTCACTCGCGACGTTGACGGCGAGCACCACCTTGCCGCGCAGGCCCTGCAGCAGATCGCCGCCGCCGTCGAGCGCAGCGACGCTGAAATCGAAAAAACCCTGCGCCGGCATCACGCGGCCCGGTCGCGCTTTCTCAGGTACACGAGCAGCAGCGACACGGCGGCGGGCGTCAGTCCCGGAATGCGCGCCGCCTGGCCGAGCGTTGCCGGGCGCACGTCGATCAGGCGCTGGCGGGCCTCGTTCGACAGTCCGTGCACCAGGCTGTAGTCGAGGTCCTCCGGCAGGCGCAGCTGCTCGCTGCGCTGGCTGCGGTCGATCTCCGCCTCCTGGCGCTTCAGATACCCGGAATACTTCGCCTGCACCTCCACCTGGACCTTCACCTGCTGCGCGAGCCGCGCGTCGGTCCGCCAGGCCGCGTCCGCCGCGGCCAGTCCCGGAAGATCCTCGTAGCAGAACTCGGGGCGGCGCAACAGGTCGAGTGCATGGATTTCGCGCGCCAGCGGCGCGCCCAGCTTCGCGAGCAGCGCCTCGCTCTCATCGCCGGGACGCACGATCTGCGCGGACAGGCGCGCGATCTCCCCGTCGAGGGCGGCGCGTTTGCGCTCGAAGAACGCCCAGCGTTCCGCGCCGACCAGGCCAAGCGTGCGGCCCTGTGCGGTCAGGCGCAGATCCGCATTATCTTCGCGCAGCGACAGGCGATATTCGGCCCGGCTGGTGAACATGCGATACGGCTCCGGGGCCCCGCGCGTGATCAGATCATCGACCAGCACGCCGAGGTAGGCGGCGCTGCGGCTCGGCCACCACGGCTCGCGCCCGGCCGCCCGCAGCGCGGCGTTCGTGCCGGCGAGCAGCCCCTGCGCGGCGGCCTCCTCGTAACCGGTCGTGCCGTTGATCTGGCCCGCCAGGTAGAGGCCGGAGATGAATTTGCTCTCCAGGCTGTATTTCAGGTCGCGCGGATCGAAGAAATCATATTCGATCGCATAACCGGGTCGCGTGATGTGCGCGTGCTCGAATCCCCTGATCGTCGCGACGAACTCGCACTGTGCATCGAACGGCAGGCTCGTCGAGATGCCGTTCGGGTAGATCTCGTGCGTATCGAGGCCCTCGGGCTCGACGAAGATCTGGTGCGAGAGCTTGTCGGCGTAGCGCACCACCTTGTCCTCGACCGACGGGCAGTAACGCGGTCCCACGCCTTCGATGCGGCCGGTGAACATCGGCGAGCGGCTGCTCGCACGCCGTATGATCTCGTGGGTCCGTTCGTTCGTCGCCGTGATGTGGCAGGGCAGCTGGCGCGGATGATCCGCGGCGCTGCCGAGGAACGAAAACACCGGTCGCGGCACATCCCCGTGCTGTTCGCGCAGCAGCGAGAAATCAACCGTGCGGCCGTCGATGCGCGGCGGCGTACCGGTCTTCAGGCGCCCGACCCGCAGCGGCAACTCGCGCAGGCGGGCCGCCAGGCGATTCGAGGGCGCATCGCCGGCGCGTCCGCCCGCATGGCTTTCCAGCCCGACATGGATCCTGCCGCCGAGAAAAGTGCCGACGGTCAGGACCACGGCGCGGGCACGAAGCTCGACGCCGCTTTGCGTGACGCAGGCGACGACGCGATCCCCTTCGACCCTCAGGTCCGCTGCCTCCTGCTGGAACAGCGTGAGGCACGGCTGGTTCTCGAGCATGCGGCGTATCGCACGCCGGTACAGCTGCCGGTCCGCCTGCGCGCGGGTGGCGCGGACGGCGGGACCCTTGCTCGCGTTCAGCGTGCGAAACTGGATGCCGGCCTGATCCGCGGCCAGCGCCATGGCGCCGCCAAGCGCATCGATCTCGCGCACCAGGTGGCCCTTGCCGATGCCGCCGATGGCCGGATTGCAGCTCATCTGCCCCAGCGTCTCGATGTTGTGCGTCAGCAGCAGCGTTTGCTGTCCGAGACGCGCAGCGGCCAGCGCGGCCTCGGTGCCGGCATGGCCGCCGCCGATCACGATGACATCGAATTCCCGGGCGAAGCGCATGGCGGCAGACTCTAGACGGGTGTCCGGGAAAGCGCCAGCAGGAGATCAGGCCGCGCTGATCGGGATGCCGGCGAACTTGCCCACCCAGGCTTTTGGCCCGGTTTCATGCACATTCTCGCCGTCGGCGCTGACCGCGACCGTGACCGGCATGTCGCGGACCTCAAACTCGTAAACGGCCTCCATGCCGAGTTCCGGGAAGGCGACGATGCGGCTCGCGCGTATGGCGTTGGAAACCAGCAGTGCCGCGCCGCCGACCGCTATCAGGTACGCCGAAGCATGCCGGCGGATCACGTCGACCGCGGCCGGGCCGCGCTCGGCCTTGCCCACCATCGCGAGCAGGCCCGCCTTGCCGAGCATCGTCTCGGTGAAGCGGTCCATGCGATTGGCCGTCGTCGGGCCCGCCGGCCCGACCACTTCGGCACCGACCGGATCAACCGGACCAACGTAGTAAATCACCCGGCCATGAAAATCGAGGCCCTCCGGCAGTGCCTGCCCCGACTCGAGCAGCGCGCAGATGCGCTTGTGCGCCGCGTCACGTCCGGTGAGCAGCTTCCCGGACAGCAGCAGGCGCTCGCCGGGCTTCCACTGCGCAATCTCGGCGCGAGTCAGGCCATCGAGCGAGACCTTGCGCGCGGACGCATCGGCCGTCCACGTGACCTTGGGCCACAGCGCAAGGTCCGGCGGCGCAAGCAGCGCGGGGCCCTGGCCGTCCAGCGTGAAGTGGACATGGCGGGTCGCGGCGCAGTTCGGAATCACGGCTACGGGGAGCGAGGCGGCATGCGTCGGGTAGTCGAGCACCTTGACGTCGAGCACGGTGGTCAGGCCGCCGAGGCCCTGGGCGCCGATGCCGAGCGCATTGACGCGCTCGTAGATCTCGAGGCGCAGCTCCTCGAGCTTCGATTGCGGCCCGCGCACGCGCAGCTCACCGATGTCGATCGGCTCCATCAGGGATTTTTTCGCGAGCAGCAGCGCCTTTTCGGCGCTGCCGCCGATGCCCACGCCCAGCATGCCGGGCGGGCACCAGCCGGCGCCCATGTGCGGCACCTGTTCCAGCACCCAGTCGGCCACGGAGTCGGACGGGTTCAGCATCTCGAACATGGACTTGTTTTCCGATCCGCCGCCCTTGGCGGCGACCGTGATGTCCACGCGATCGCCCGCGCAGAGCTCGACATGGATCACCGCCGGCGTGTTGTCGCGGGTGTTGGTGCGCCGGAATGCGGGATCGGCGACGATCGAGGCGCGCAGCTTGTTGCCGGGATCCAGGTATGCGCGGCGCACTCCCTCGTTGATCATCGCCTCCAGATCCCGTGATGCATCCCAGCGCACCTGCATGCCGACCCGCACGAACACGACGACGATGCCGGTGTCCTGGCAGATCGGCCGGTGGCCAAGCGCGCAAAGGCGCGAGTTCGTCAGGATCTGCGCGATGGCGTCGCGTGCGGCGGGGCTTTGCTCGAGCTCATAGGCGCGGCCCATTGCGGCGATGAAATCCGGCGCATGGTAATAGGAGATGTATTGCAACGCGTCGGCGACACTGGCGATCAGATCATGTTCGCGAATCACGGTCATGGCAGCTCCGCCCGGGAGGGACTTATCCGGCCCTTTCAGCTCCGCAATGATCACACATACTGCCGGCCTCCGGGCCCCGGCGGCGGCAGTGCGCATCTTTTACTTATTGCCAAGCGGACAAAAATTGCCTATAACACATGCCAATAAAAAAAATCATCGATTCGGTCACGGTTTCTTGGGGGGGGGCAGTAGGCATGAAACAGGCGAAGTCCGAGCGCTTCTCCATAGCGCTGTTTCTCTCGGCGGTCACCACGTCGGCACTGACCATGCTGTGGCTGCTGTGGCATTTTCCGGTCGCGACGATCGCCACGGCGCTGGTCGTGCTGGCCGGCGTCGCGCTGGTCGCGCGGCTCGCCAAGACGCTGGACGCGGACCCCCCGTCCGACGTCCGGCATCCGAACCCCTCCTCCTAGACCTGCCCGTACGCTGACTTGCGGCGGCCGCGCAGCGCGGCCCGCGTTGCTCCCGTCGATCGATCGGATGAAGACTATCCGCTGGAACCGATAACGAGGACCCCGCCATGAGCATCAAACCCCTGTTTACAGCCACGGCGACCGCCACCGGCGGACGCAACGGCCATACCGAGGCACAGGATCACTCGGTCGCGGCCGATCTGTCGGTCCCGAAGGCCATGGGCGGCCCCGGCAAGCCCGGCACGACGACGCCGGAACATCTGTTCGCGGCCGGCTATGCCGCGTGCTTTGGCGGCGCGCTCGACTACGTGGCCACCCAGAAAAAGAAAAACGCGAAGGGCGCCGTCGTCACGTGCAGCGTCACGATCGGCCCGCGCGATGCGGGCGGGTTCGGACTGATGGTCAAGCTGCACGTCAGGGACCCGAGCCTGCCGCAGGCCGATCTCGCGGCGCTCAGCCAGGAGGCACATGAAAAGATCTGCCCCTACTCGCACGCGACCCGCGGCAACGTCCCGGTCGAGCTCGTCGTCGAAGGCTCCTAGCCCTACCCGCAGCGGCCCGTGGCCCGGTTCATTTGCCGATGCAGAAGCTGGCGAAAATCCGGCCCAGCAGGTCATCGCTGGTGAACTCGCCGGTGATCTCGCCGAGCGCCTGCTGCGCAAGACGCAGATCTTCCGCGAACAGCTCCGGCGTACGGCGGCTGGTGAGCGCCTCAGCCGCGCTGCCGACCAGGGCTCGGGCGCGCCCGAGCGCGTCGAGATGGCGGCGGCGCGCCGACAGCGCCCCCGCTTCCTCGCCGGCATAGCCGGCCACGGATTTCAGGTGGGCGCGCAGCGCCTCGATGCCATCGCCGGTCCTTGCGCTGAGGCCGATGCGCGCGGGCACGGCGATGGCATCCATCGTGCTGCCGAGACCCAGCAGGTCGATCTTGTTGAACACCACCGTGACCGGGATGTCCGGCGGCAGCGGCGCGAGCTGCTGCGACAGCGCGGCAGAAGGACGGCCGGCGAGCGCGTCCTCGTCCAGCGTCGTCGCATCGACCACGTAGAGCAGCCGATCGGCGCGGCGCATCTCGCGCTCGGCTCGGCGGATGCCTTCGGCCTCGATGCGATCGCCCGCCTCGCGCAGGCCCGCGGTGTCGATCAGGTGCAGCGGGATGCCGTCGAGCTGCACGCGTTCGCGCAGCACGTCGCGGGTCGTGCCCGGCAGCTCGGTCACGATCGCCACGTCCGCTCCGGCCAGCAGGTTCATCAGGCTGGATTTGCCGGCATTCGGCCTGCCGGCAATGACGACGGTGAGTCCCTCGCGCAGCAGAGCGCCCTGCCGCGCCGCTGATTCGAGCGAGTCGAAGGCGCCGAACAGATGCCCGAGCCGCTCCGTCAGTGCACCGGCGGCAAGAAATTCGATTTCCTCGTCCGGAAAGTCGATGGCGGCCTCGACGTAGGCGCGCAATCCCGTCAGTTGCTGCTGCAGGTCGGCCACCCGGGCGGAGAATGCTCCCTGCAGCGAGCGTACCGCGGCGCGCGCGGCGGCGCCGGTCGCGGCATCGATCAGGTCGGCGACGGCTTCAGCCTGGGCAACATCGATCCTGCCGTTCAGGAAGGCGCGCTCGCTGAATTCGCCGGGACGCGCCGCGCGCGCGCCCAGCTGCAGCGTGCGCCTCAGGACCTCGTCGAGCACGACCGGGCCGCCGTGGCCGTGCAGCTCGAGCATGTCCTCGCCCGTGAACGAGGCGGGCGCCGGAAAATAAAGTGCGAGCCCCTGATCCAGCGCGCCGCCCTCCGCGCCCCGGAAGCAGGCCAGCACGGCGCTGCGCGCGGCGGGCAACCGGCCCAGCATTTCGCGGGCGATGCGCGGCACTTCGGGACCCGAGAGGCGGATGATCCCGATCGCGCCCTTCCCCGGCGCAGTTGCAAGGGCAACGATCGTCTCGTCACTGTGCCTGGATGCCATCGGGTCCCGCTCAATTCCGCGGCTTTCTGGCCTCCGCCTCGACGACCTTGTTGATGCGCAACTGCTGCGCGATCGACAGCACCGTATTGGTCAGCCAATACAGCACCAGGCCCGAGGGAAACCAGGCCATCATCGCCGTCATCACGACCGGCATGAACTGCATGACCTTCGCCTGCATCGGATCCGGCGGCGCGGGATTGAGCTTGAACTGTCCGAACATCGCCGCACCCATCAGCAGCGGCAGCACGAAGTACGGATCCTTGGCCGACAGGTCGTTGACCCACAGCATGAACGGCGCCTGGCGCATTTCCACGCTTTCCAGCAGCACCCAGTAGAACGAGATGAAGAACGGAATCTGCACGATCATCGGCAGGCAGCCGGCGAGCGGGTTGATCTTCTCCTTCTTGTACAACTCCATCATCGCCTGGCCGAGTTTGGCGCGATCGTCCTTGTACGTTTCCTGGATCTGCTTCATGCGCGGACCCACCGCGCGCATCTTCGCCATCGATTTGCCGCTCGCCTGGCTCAACGGATAGAACACCAGCTTGATCAGTGCCGTGACGATGATGATCGACCAGCCCCAGTTGCCGATCAGGCCGTGCACCCAGTTCAGCGTCGCAAACAGCGGCTGCGCGATCACGGTCAGCCGGCCGTAATCGGCCGTGCGCTCGAGCTTCGGTCCGGTCGCGGCCAGCTGCGACTGCAGCTTCGGGCCGACGAACAGCTTCTCGCTCCACTGGCTCGCGCCGCCGGCCGGAATCGAGCGCGTCGGTCCCGTCGCGCTCAGCAGGTACTCGTGGTTCTGCACGGTCAGCTGGATCCTGAACGCCTGATCCGCGGTCGGCACCACGGCGGCGACGAAGTGGTGCTGTATCGAGGCGAGCCAGCCGTTCGTGACGGTCGCCGCGTAGCGGCTGTCGTCGGCATCCTCGACCTTGAGATCGCGGGAGCGGACGCCGTCGTACACGGCGGGTCCCTTGAACGAATAGGTCTCGACGTCGAAATAGGAGCGCTTCGCCGGATCCCAGTGCCGCAGGATCTGCGAGTAGGCGGCCAGATTGCGCGACGCGGCGCCGGCGTTGCGCACGTCGTAGACGAGCTCGATCGCATAGGAACCGCGCTTGAATACGAAGGTCTTCGTGACGGTGAGTCCGGCGCCGTCGGTCCAGCTCAGCGGCACGCGCAGTTCATCGGCGCCGGTTGCGAGCGCGAACGCCTGCTGGGGCGCACTCCAGGTCACGAGATGCGTCGGCGCCGCCTGCCCGGCGTCGCCGCTCAGACCGGTCTGCAGTACATAGGTCGAATCCGCGGTGTCGCGGTTCAGCAGCCGCACCGGCACGTCGGGTGCATCCTTGCGCAGCGGATACTGCAGCAGGTCCGCCTGGTCGAGTTCGCCGCCCTTCAGGTTGATGTGGATATCGAGCACATCGGTTCTGACGTCAAGCGCGAGCGCCGCGTCGGCGAGCACGGCCCCGCCCGCCGCGTTGCCCGCAGCCGGCAGCGCCGGCGCGGCCGCAGGTGCAGGCGCGGGAGCCAGCTCGGCCGGAGTCGCCGCCGACGGCACGGTCTCGCCGAGCGTGGACGTGGTCCGCGGCGCGGCGGCGCCCGCGCCGTTGCCGGTCGTGCTCGCGACGGGCGCCGGAGCCGGCGACGAAGTGCCGTAATCGCGCATCCAGGCGTCGTAATTCAGGTACAGGATGGCGGCCAGCGCGACCCACAGCAGCATTCGGATGTTAGGCATTGATCGTTCTCTTTTCCGGTACCGGGTCGTAGCCGCCCGGCGAGAAGGGATGACAACGCAGGATGCGGCGCGCGCCGAGCCACACGCCGCGCACGATGCCGTACTGCTCGATCGCGGTATGGGTGTAACAGGAACAACTCGGGTAATAGCGGCAGCGCGGACCCAGCAGCGGGCTGATCCCAAGCTGGTAAAGACGGATCATCCACAGCAGCACGCGGCGCATCGGGTCAGCCGCGCCGCGCAAGCGAGTGCCACAGCCTGTCGAGACTCGCGCGCAATTCCCCGGCCGCGGCACCACGCGCCGCCGCGCGCGCCGCCACGGTGATGTCGAGGCACGGGATCGCGTGCTGGTTCAAGCGGAAGGACTCCCGGGTAATTCGTTTGATGCGGTTGCGGGCGACGGCGCTGCCGAAAGTCTTCGTGGCGATCGCCAGGCCGAGGCGCGGATGAGCTTCATGATTGGGTAGCACCGACAGACTGAAGAACTCATCGCTGAACCTTCGCCCGTGGAGGCGTACCTGCCGGAATTCGGCGGGCTGGTGCAGGCGCTGGCGCGGCTCGAACCTGAAGTTGCGGATAGTCCCAGAGATCCGGCGAGGTGCGCTACGGACAGAGACGCTTGCGGCCCTTGGCACGCCGACGGGCGAGCAAGCGGCGGCCCGCTCTTGGTGGCCATGCGGGCGCGAAAGCCGTGGGTGCGGGCGCGGTGCAGGTTACTGGGATTGAATGTACGTTTCATAGCGATCGCAAGACGAAATCGCGCGACATACGCGAAAGGCCGGCAAGGGTACTGAGCGGGCCAAGATGTGTCAATAGACGCTTCCACCGGTTGGAGCTAGACTTCGAACCCTTTTGTCGTACCGCCCCGTTGCCGGTTTATTCGTCTAGGAGAGCGCTCTTGTCGGAGTCGCTATGGAGTCGCTGTCTGCGCGTGCTCGAGAGCGAGCTCCCGGAGCAGCAATTCAACACCTGGGTTCGGCCGCTGCAGTCGATCGGACGGGACGGGGAACTGCGCCTTCTGGCGCCGAATCGCTACGTCATCGACTGGGTCAGCGCAGAACTCGCTGCCGCGCATCAAGGAACTGATCCGTGCGCTCGCCGAAGGCGATGGCCCCCGAGGTCGTCCTCGATGTCGGAACCCGCGCCGGCGCCGCGCCGGCCGTGCCCGTCGCCGCCGGCGACGGCCGTGGGCAGCACCGCGGCGCAAGCCGGCTGCTGCCCGCGGCGCGCGTCCGCTGCCCCTGGTGCTCGGCAGCCGCATCAATGCCGGATTTCACCTTCGACAGCTTCGTCGAGGGCAAGAGCAACCACTTGGCCAAGGCCGCCGCGATGCAGGTCGCCGGCAATCCCGGGCAAGGCCTACAACCCGCTGTTCATCTATGGCGGCGTCGGCCTCGGCAAGACGCACCTGATGCACGCGGTCGCGAACCTGCATCACGCGAACGCAATCCGGACGCGCGGCTGGCCTACGTGCACTGCGAGCGCTTCGTCGGCGACATGGTCAAGGCGCTGCAGCACAACACGATCAACGATTTCAAGACCGCGTATCGCTCGCTCGATGCGCTGCTGATCGACGACATCCAGTTTTTCGCGGGCAAGGAGCGCTCGCAGGAAGAGTTCTTCCACACCTTCAACGCGCTGCTCGAGAGCCAGCAGCAGGTGATCCTGACCTGCGATCGCTATCCGAAGGAGGTCGAGGGCCTCGAGGAGCGCCTGAAGTCGCGCTTCGGCTGGGGCCTCACGGTGGCGATCGAGCCGCCGGAACTCGAGACCTGCGTCGCGATCCTGATGGCAAGGCGCAGCGCTGTCGGATGTGGAGCTGCCCGAGGAGGTCGCGTTCTTCATCGCCAAGCGCATCCGCTCCAACGTGCGCGAACTCGAGGGCGCGCTGCGGCGCGTGGTCGCGACCTCGCATTTCACCGGCCGGCGCGATCACGCTGGAATTTGCCAAGGATGCGCTGCGGGACCTGCTGGCGCTGCAGGAGCGGCTGGTCACCGTCGAGAACATCCAGAAGACCGTCGCGGAATACTACAAGATCCGCATCGCCGATCTGCTGTCGAAGCGGCGCAGCCGTTCGATCGCGCGGCCGCGCCAGGTGGCGATGGCGCTGGCGAAGGAATTGACCAATCACAGCCTGCCGGAGATCGGCGATGCGTTCGGCGGCCGCGATCACACGACCGTGATGCACGCCTGCAAGCGCATCAAGGAGCTGCGCGAAGTCGGAGCAGCGCATCAGCGAGGACTATTGAACCTGTTGAGAACCCTGGCTGGGTGAGGGTGGATAAGCTGTGGATAAATTTGGGGATAAGGTTATCCACAGTCCACGCACAGCTCTGCACACAGGCGCAGACAGGCTACGCAGAGCCGGTATTGACGTGTAAGTAACTGATTGAATAAAGTCGGAAAAATGGCTTATCCCAGAAGTATCAGCGGCCTCATAATCATAGTATTAATCTCTATCTAAGAATTTAAATCTAAGAGATGGATGGAAGGATAAAGCCATGAAATTGACTGCGGAACGCGAGAAATCTGCTGGCGCCGCTGCAGAGCGGTCATCGGCGTCGTCGAGCGGCGCCAGACGATGCCGGTACTGGCCAACGTGCTGCTCAGCGCGCGCGACGGTCAGCTCGTCGATCACGGCGACCGATCTGGAGGTCGAACTCGTGGCCAGCGGCCGAGGTCAGCGTGCAGCAAGCCGGGCGACATCACGGTGCCGGGTCGCAAGCTGCTCGACATCGTGCGCGCCTTGCCCGAGAAGAGCCAGTGTCTCGCTGACGCGTCGAGGGCGAGAAGGTCGTGCATCAAGGCGGGTCGCAGCCGCTTCAGCCTCTCGACGCTGCCGGCGAGCGGAATTCCCGGTGATCGATGACATCAACGCGCAGCAGAGCGTGCAGATCGCGCGCAAGGATTTGCTGCGTCTGCTCGAGAAGACGCATTTTTCGATGGCGCAGCAGGATGTGCGCTATTACCTCAACGGCATGCTGCTCGAGATCGATGGCAAGTCGCTGCGCGCGGTCGCGACCGATGGTCATCGGCTCGCGCTGTGCGAGGCGCAGCTCGCGGTCAAGCGCGAAGTCAGCGCAGCAGGTCATCGTGCCGCGCAAAGGCGTGCTGGAGCTGCAGCGGCTGCTCGACGCGCGAAGGGAGATGCCGAGCTCGCGATCGGAACGAATCATGTTCGCGCCCAGATCGGCGAAGTTCGCTTCACTTCGAAGCTTATTGATGGCAGATTCCCTGAATATGTCGCGGGTCATTCCGGCCGCGCCGCCGGCGCGATCAAGGCGGATCGCGATGCTGTTGCGGCAGGCGCTGCAGCGCACCGTCGATTCTTTCGAACGAGAAATATCGCGGCGTCCGCATCACCGTCGAAAAGAATCTGCTCACGGTGCAGGCGCATAATCCGGAGCAGGAAGAAGCCGAGGATGAGATCGAGGTCGGCTATGACGGCGACGATCTCGAGGTTGGCTTCAACGTCAATTATCTGCTCGATGCGCTGGCGGCGATCGACGGCGACGAGTCGAGGTCGGGTTGACCGATAGCAACAGCAGCTGTCTGATCCGCTCGCCGGGAATGACCTCGGCACGCTACGTCGTGATGCCGATGAGGCTCTAGAGACCCGATGGCCTCGGCCGGCTGCAGGTAACGGATCTCCGCTGCTTGCAGACGGTCGAGTTGACCTCGATCCCCGCTTCACTCTGATCAGCGGCGCCGAATGGCTCGGGCAAGACCACCCTGCTCGAGGCCATCTATGTGCTGGGGCGCGGACGCTCGTTTCGCACGCGCCGCATCGAGCACCTGATCCGCGCATGGTGCCACGCGCGTTCATGGTTTTTGGCGAGGTCGACAGCGCCGACCGGCGCGATCCCGCTCGGCGTCGAAGGCAGCCGCGGACGGGATGCGCGCGCGCATCGGCGGGCGCGGCCGGCGGCATCGCTGGCCGAGCTCGCGCTGGTGCTCCCGGTTCAGATCATCGATCCCGGAAGTTCATAAGCTGATCGAAGAGGGCCCAGCCGGCGCCGGCGGTTCCTCGACTGGGGAGTGTTCCACGTGGAACCAGAATTTCGTCGCGACCTGGCAGCGCTATCAGCAGGTCCTGCGCCAGCGCAATGCGGCCCTGAAGGCACGCCAGCCGACCGGCGATCGTCTGCCTGGGACGCGGATCTGATCGCGCTCTGGCGAGGAGCTCACGCGGCGCGCGCGCGCCGGTATGTCGAGCGCCTGCTCGGCCAGTGCTGGGACTGAGCGCGCAGCGCTGCTCGGGCATGCGAGCTCGAGCTCTGGCTATCGCAGCGGCTGGCCGCGACAGCTGAACCTTGCGGAGGCGCTCGCGCACAGCTGGCGCCTCGGATCGGGAGCGCGGAACGACCCAGGTCGGGCCGCATCGCGCCGAACTGCGTCATGCAGCTCGACGGCCGTCCGGCGAAGGACCGTGTCTCGCGCGGCCAGCAGAAACTGCTCGCCGCCGCCTTGCTGATCGCGCAGATCAAGTTGTTCCCGGAGGACCGCGAGTGCGATCCGACGCTTGCTGCTCGATGACCCGGCGGCCGAGCTCGACCAGGCGCATCTGACGCAGCTGATCGCCGAAGTCTCGGTGCAGCGCCAACCAATTGGTCGTGACGACGCTGCAGAAGGAGATTCGGCCTTCGGGACGCCCGGCCGGCGTTACCGAACTCGAGGACGGAACGCTGCACGCCGCGATTAGAGTGTTCCACGTGGAACAGTGGCATCGTGCCGCGCGGCTTTGCGGTACAGTAACTCGTTTAACTATGATTCAATGTTTTTTTGGATCCACAGATTCGTTTTCGGCATCGAAAACTGCTATAATTGGCGGATTACAGTCAGGATCCTCCATGGCCGCTAACGACGTCTACGATTCCAGTAAAATCAAAGTCTTAAAGGGCCTCGACGCGGTGCGCAAACGCCCGGGCATGTACATCGGCGACACCGATGACGGCAGCGGCCTGCATCACATGGTTTTCGAGGTCGTCGACAACGCGATCGACGAGGCGCTGGCCGGTCATTGCGACCGGGTCGTCGTCACCATCCATGCCGATGAATCGGTGACCGTTTCCGACAACGGCCGCGGCATCCCGGTGGATATCCATCCCGAAGAGGGCCGCTCGGCGGCCGAGGTCATCATGACCGTGCTGCATTCGGGCGGAAAATTCGACGACACCTCGTACAAGGTATCGGGCGGCCTGCACGGCGTCGGCGTCTCGGTCGTCAACGCGCTGTCGGATTTCCTGGAGCTGAACGTCTGCCGCGACGGCAAGCTGCACCGCCAGGAATACCGCCTGGGCGAGCCGGTGGCGCCGCTCGCGGCGATCGGCGACACGACCGAGCGCGGCACCACGCTGCGCTTCAAGCCGAGCGCGCAGATCTTCACGAACATCTAGTTCAACTACGACACGCTCGCGAAGCGCCTGCGCGAGCTGTCGTTTCTGAACTCCGGCGTGCGCATCGAGCTCGATCGACGAGCGCGACGAGAAATCCGAAGTGTTCCAGTTCGAAGGCGGCCTCAAGGCCTTCGTCAAGCACCTGAACCGCAGCAAGACGCCGGTGCACGACACGCGTGCTGTGGTTCCAGTCGCGCGACGGCAATACGCAGGTCGAAGTCGCGATGCAGTGGAACGACTCGTACCAGGAGAGCATGTTCTGCTACACGAACAACATTCCGCAGAAGGACGGCGGCACGCATCTCGCCGGCTACCGCGCCGCGCTGACGCGCACGCTCAACGACTACATCGAGAAGGAACTCGCCGCGAAGAAGGAAAAGATCGCGACGACCGGCGACGATTGCCGCGAAGGCCTGACGGCGATCCTGTCGGTCAAGCTGCCCGATCCGAAATTCTCCTCGCAGACCAAGGACAAGCTGGTCTCCTCCGAGGTCAAGGGCGTGGTCGAGATCGGCGGTGGCGCAGCGCCTCGAGGAGTTCCTGCTCGAGCATCCGCAGGAAGCGCGCGCGATCGTCAACAAGATCCTCGAGGCCGCGCATGCGCGCGAGGCGGCGCGCAAGGCGCGCGAGATGACCCGCCGCAAGGGCGCGCTCGATATCGCCGGCCTGCCCGGCAAGCTCGCCGACTGCCAGGAGAAGGATCCGGCGCTGTCGGAGATCTTTCATCGTCGAGGGCGATTCGGCCGGCGGCTCCGCGAAGCAGGGCCGCGACCGGCGCACGCAGGCGATCCTGCCGCTCAAGGGCAAGATCCTCAACGTCGAGAAGGCGCGCTTCGACAAGATGCTGGCTTCGGCCGAGGTCGGCACGCTGATCACGGCGCTCGGCTGCGGCATCGGGCGCGAGGACTTCGACGTCGACAAGCTGCGCTATCACCGCATCATCATCATGACCGACGCCGATGTCGACGGCTCGCACATCCGCACGCTGCTGCTGACGTTCTTCTACCGGCAGATGCCGATCCTGATCGAGCGCGGCCACATCTACATCGCGCAGCCGCCGCTGTACAAGGTCAAGAAGGGCAAGCAGGAAACCTACGTCAAGGATGACCTGGAACTGAACGCGCTGCTGCTGAACACGGCCGTCGACGGCGCCGCGCTGCACGTGAATTCGGATGCGCCGCCGCTGTCCGGCCTAGGCCTCGAATCGCTGGCAATGAAATATGTCGAGGTGCAGAACATCGTGCGCCGCTGGGCGCGACGCTACGACGAGCGCTTTCTCGACCAGCTGCTGTACATGCCGGAAGTCTCCGCCGATGCGTTCGATCGCGCCGATGCGCTGCGCGACTGGTGCCGGCAGCTCGAGACAAGGCTCAACAATCTCGACGACGTCGCGCGCCGCTATCGCGTCAGCGTCGATGCGCTCGCGAGCGGCGGGAACCGCATCAACCTGCAGCGCCTCGAGCACGGCCTGACCTCGGAGAAGCACATCCCGCGGGAGTTCTTCGATTCCGCCGAATACCGGCGCATCGCCGAACTCGCCCGCACGCTCGCGGGAATGATCGGGCAGGGCGCGTACGTGATGCGCGGCGAGGACCGGCAGGACATCACGAGCTTCAGGGCCGCGATGGTCTGGCTGTTCGACCAGGCGAAAAAAGGCCAGAGCATCCAGCGCTACAAGGGCCTCGGCGAGATGAACGCGAGCCAGCTGTGGGACACGACGATCAATCCGGACAGCCGGCGCCTGTTGCAGGTGCGCATCGAGGATGCGGTCGCCGCCGACGACATCTTCACGACGCTGATGGGCGATGCGGTCGAGCCGCGCCGGGAATTCATCGAGAAGAACGCGCTGCAGGTTGCGAACCTGGATATCTGACGGCGCGCCTTCAGCATGCCGCGTCGAGCACGCGGACCGTGCGTTCGTACAAGTCTTCCGCCGCTTGCGGCGAGGAAGCGATGCTGACGACGCCGAGCTTGCCGAACTGCGAGATGGCGCCGATCAGGTTGAAGGTCACCCCCTGCTGGGCGACGCGGTCGAAGTGCAGCCCGTTTTCGACCGCGAGGTCGACCAGGTCCGGCGGCGTCAGGCGCCGGTACTGCGGCTTCACGAGGTTGTCGGTTGCGTAGTAGAAGCGCGGCTCGCCGCCCGGCGTCAGGAACAGGCCGCTCGCGGCCTCGTAGTCTCCATCGGTCAGGTACTGCAGCGTCTGGAACGTGTGCGTCGTACCGCCCTTGCGCAGGTTGATTTCGATCGCGTACTGGCGCCAGCCTGCGCCTTCGGGCACGCAGACGAAGTCGACGCCGAAGCGCCCGATGACGCCCTTGTCGCGCAGCACCCGGCCGATGCGCACCGCCGACTCCTGTATCGCGAGCCGGTATGGCTCGCTGGCCGGGAAGCGAGCGCCGAGATAGATCTGCCCGGTCGCGCCACCCAGCACCTGATCGTGGGTCGATACGGTCTCGAGGCCGCCGAGCGGATTGATGCGCAGCTGCGCGGACGGCGAGCGCTTGCCATCGCCTTCGATCCAGGCTTCGACGACGCCGCCGAGCGACGCGAATTTGGCGGCATAGCGCTCGTAGCACAGCCCCGCAGCCTCCATCTTCAATCGTCGCGGCAGTTCGGCCGCGATCCAGGTTCCGAGCGCGGCATCGTCGGGCGCCCCGTCATAGCGAAAGGTCGCATTGCCCTCGCCCGACAGGCCTTCTTCGAGCTTGACGACCGCGCGCCGCAGCGCCGGCCGGTGCCGCTTCAGGTCGGCAAGCGCCGCGACGACATCGGCGATATCCCGAAGGTTCGCCGCGCCGTCGGCCATCGCGACGCCCGCCTCCCGAAACACCGACCGGCTGCCGCTCTTCGTGCCAAGCCACAGCAGGGCCGGATCGCATGCGTACAGCGGCACTCCCAGCTGGACCGCGAGGGTGCGTTCGTCGGCGGTCGCGTTGAAGCAGGACAGGTGCGCGAGCCCAGGCGAGCGCAGCTCACTCCGTATGCGCGCGAGCAGGCGCGGCCGCTCGAGGATCTTGCGCGTCAGGCTGACCGGCGACGTGTCGTGCGCGGCGATCATCGTGAGCCGGCGCCGCGCGTGCTCGTGCGGGATGCCGGGCATCAGTTGCAGGTAGTAGTCGACGATCGACGCATCGATCGGCGCGCTGGTCAGGAACACGACGCGCGTATTCGGCAGCTTCAGCAGCATCAGCATCGTCAGCTGGCGCTCCTCGTAGTGCGGCAGGCCCGCGATCCGCGCGAGCAGCTCCTGGTCGACGCTGAGCCCGGGCACGACGACGATCGTGCGCGGCTCGAGCCGGTCGGCGAAGACCTTTTCGAACAGCACTGGCAGCCGCCGCTGCAGCTTCGCGAACCGGTCGAGTTCGGCGCGCGAACCGGGCTCAGGCCGCAATCCGGGTGGCGAAGGAGCCGCCATCAGTGCAGCCGCACCGGCAGTGTCTCGGCGGACAGCTGCACTTCGTCGCCGAGCCCGTAATAGTAATAGGCGGGTCCCGACATCAGCCGCAGGAACGTGAACAGCCTGAAGCGCAACCGCTGGAAGAGCCCCATGGGCCGACCCGGCAGCAGGTTTTCGTTCGACACATGCACGATCCACTCCCGCCGGTCGGTCGAGAGGTCGATCTCCTTCAGGCGCGCCATGCCCTCGAGCGCGCGCTCGACATTGGGTTCTTCCATGAAGCCAAAGCGCAGTTCGACGCTGATGATGCTGCCGCGGCTCCGGTCCTTGTCGAACACGGTGACCCGGTAGCGATTCTCGTGGACATACGGCACCTTCGGATGCGTGACCTCCACGAAGATCAGGTTGCGCGGCAGCACCCCGTACCGGTCCCACAGCAGTTGCAGCAGTGCCGGCGTGTGATCCGAGGCGTGATGCAAGGGCTTCGGGGCCATCAGCACGGCGGTTCGCTCCATGAAATGCCCGCAGTCCCGGTGCAGCCTGATCAGCTCGGAGATGCGCATGGTCTTCTTGGCGGAATAGGCGGCGAAGGTTGCCTTGCGGCCCCAGCGCCACGTCGCCATGACCGCAAACAGCGCGATGCCGATCGACAGGGGAACGAAGCCGCCTTCCAGGAACTTCAGCGAGCTCGCGAGCAGGAAGGTCCCGTTGATCACGGTCAGCGCTCCCCACAACGCCCCGGTGGCCGGGACGCCCCAGCGCCAGTGGAGCCGCGAGACCGGAAACATCGCCAGGGAGGTGATCAGCATCACGCCGGACACCGCGAGCCCGTAGGCGGTGCCGAGCGCGGTGCTCGAGCCGAACATGATGACCAGGGCAATGCAGCCCGCGTACAGGCCCCAGTTGACGACCGGAATGTAGATCTGGCCGGAGTGCGCGTGATGGGTGTGCCGCACCGGCAGGCGCGGGAACAACCCCAGGCCGGTGGCCTGCGAGGCGAGCGAAAAGGCCCCGGATATCAGCGCCTGGGAGGCGATGATCGTGGCGGCGGTCGCGAGCACGATCATCGGGTACAGCAGCGCCGGGGGCACGAGGCTGTAGAAGATCTTGCCTCCCGCAATCGGCGCGCCGCCGAGCAGGAACGCGCCCTGGCCGAGGTAATTGAGCAGCAGGGCGGGGTACACCAGCGCGAACCAGCTGATGCGGATCGGCAGCGCGCCAAAATGGCCCAGATCGGCGTACATCGCTTCCCCGCCGGTCACGACCAGCATCAGCGCGCCGAGGATGATGAGGGCCTCGTACACGCCGACGTGCTTCAGGAACAGCAGCCCGTGCAGCGGATTGAACGCGAGCAGGATGTCGCTGTGATGAGCGATCTGCCGCACGCCGAGCACCGAGAGGACGATGAACCAGGCAATCAGGATCGGGCCGAATATCCGGCCGATCCCGGCCGTGCCCTTGACCTGAACCGCGAACAGCGCCGTCAGTATCATCAGCGTGAGCGGGATCACGGCGCGATCGAGAGCGGGTGCGGCGACGCCGAGCCCTTCGACCGCCGCGAGCACGCTGATCGCCGGCGTGATTATCCCGTCGCCGAACAGCAGGCCCGCCCCGAGCATCAGCGACCACAGCACGACCGTCATCCCGCGGCGCTTGTGATGGTGCAGCAGTCCGTACAGCGCGAACACGCCGCCCTCGCCGTCGTTCTGCGCGCGCAGCACGAATGTCGCGTATTTGACCGCAACGATCGCGGTCAGTGTCCAGATCACGAGCGAAATGCCGCCGAGGACATTTTCCCGGGTCAGCGGCACGCCGCCGTGGGCGAGGAAGATCTGGTCGAGCGCGTACAGCGGCGAAGTGCCGATGTCGCCGTAGACGATCCCGGTCGCCGCGATCGTCAGCGCCGCGACGCTGCCGCGCGGCGCATGCGATGCAGACGGGTCCGCGGGAGTCATGGTGCAGGCATCGGCATGATGCCTCAATATGGCTGGTCGGTTCCGAAATGCCAAGCGCGGCATGACCCGGCGGCGTGCGCCCGCGCGCGGTTCGTCAGCGTGGCGATACGACGCGCACGACCGATACGCGGTGGTCGCGAAATCCGATGCGCTGGTAAAGCGCGTGCGCCCTGTCGTTGTCGCACATGACGTGCAGCACCGGGATTTCGCCGCGCTGCAGCTCGCGGCGGATCAGCCGGGCCATGAGCCGGCGCGCCAGTCCGCGGCCCAGGAAATCCGGATGCGTGCAGACACCGCTGACTTCGCGAAGGCCCCCGGCGTGCATGCGCTCGCCGGCCATTGCAACGAGGCGTGCCCCGTCGAAATAGCCGAAGTAATCGCCGAGTTCGATGGTCCGCAGACCGAACGGGCCGGGTTGGGTCAGATGCGCCAGTTCGAGCGCCTGCGCAGCGTGGCCTTTCCCGAGCCGGACCTGCTCGTCGGCCTCGTCGAGATCAGGCATGGCGCCGTCCCAGATCATCTTGTACATCGTCGACTCGGTGTCGATGTTCCAGCCGGCCGGAACCGCGCCGTCCCAGCCGTCGCAGTAAAAGTGCTCGCCCGGCTCGCAGTAAGGGGCCAGCGCCGCGAAGTCGGGCCGCTGCTGATCAGCGAACCCGACGATCGGCGAGAAGCCCGGCGCGTAGCGGCGTGCTGCAACCGTACCGCAGGCGTGGATGGCCTGCGGGCCGGCCAGCGAATGCCAGATGATGTTGTCGAGCAGGTGCGTCAGCTGCAAGTCCCTATGAATACGGCTTCGCGAGGCCCATGCGCCCGAGGATTGCCTGGTATCGCGCGTTGCCGGCAAGCTCCGGGCTGATCCGGGGCACGATCAGCGCATAGGCCATGTTCGGCGTGCGATCCGCGAAGGCCTTTTCATACCAGTCGAGCGCCAGGTCCATCTCGCCCAGGGCGCTGTGGATGGCCGCAAAGGTCACCGGGTCGACGTACTGGGTTTTCTCCAGCGCGTGCAGCTCGTCGAGCTTCTGGCGCGCACGTGCGCCGTCCCGGCAGGTGGCATAGGTCACGCCCAGCCAGGAGCGCGCGAGCGGCGCCGGGCCACCGGCGATTCTCTTCTCGGCGATATCCGCCTGCGCGAACGCTTCCGGGCACCTGTTCTGCAGCGCCAGCGTCCTCGCGAGTTTCACGTAGCCCCAGACCCAGTCGGGGTTGATCTCGATCGTATGGCGAAAACCCGCGGCCGCGGCATCCAGATCGCCGCGGATCAGGGCGTTGATCGCGATGTCGTGGAAGGGGCCGACCGACAGCGGATCGAGCCGGGCCGCCTCGCGGCTCTCCCTGAGCCCCTCGTCAAGGCGGTCCTGGGAGTTCAGGAAGGCGCCGTAGCTCTCGTGCGCATCGCTGTTGCCGGGGTTCAGCGCGAGCGCGCGCCGGTACTCGGCTTCCGCGCCCGCCCAGTCCCACTCGAAGAACGCGTTGATGTCGCCCAGCACGGTATGGGCCTCGACGAGATCGGGATCGAGCTCGAGCGCGCGGGTTACCGCGGCGCGCGCCTTGCCGAGCGCGTCCTTGCGATCGAGCGCACGCAAAAAGGCCTGGCGGGTATAGGCCTCGGCGAGACCGGCATGGGCCAGGGCGAAGTCCGGGGCCCGGGCGACGGCCTGCTGGAAATAGTCGACGCTCTTGTCCATTTGCGCCTGGCTGCCGATCAGCAGATCGCGTCCCTTCAGGTACATCCGGTAAGCCTCCGGATCGGAGGTCTCGTTATGCGCGAGCCGGCTCTTTTCGTCGCCGCTGAGGTGCTGGTGCAGCGCCTGCGCAATGGTCGTCGCGATCTCGCTCTCGACCTGCAGCACATCGTCCACCGGCCGCGCGTATTTTGCGCCCCACAGCTGGGTCGCGTCGCGCGCGCTGACGAGCTCCGCGGTGACGCTGAGGCTCGAGCCATGCTGCGTGAGGCTGCCGAGGATCAGCGCGTCGACGCCCAGCCTGCGCGCGATCTCCATCGGCGCGAGCTTCTGCCCCTTGAAGCCGAAGGCCGAGGTGCGTGAGATCACATGCAGCCCGCTCAGGCCCGAGAGCTTGTTGATCAGGCTCTCCGAGATGCCGTCGCTCAGGTACTCGTTCGCGGGATCGCCGGTCGCATTCTCGAACGGCAGCACGGCGACCATGTTCGGCGCAGAGCTGCGCAATGCCATCCGGTAGGCAACGAAGGAGCCGGCGGCCAGCAGCGCGGCCACCAGCACCGCGCCGATCAGGCCACGACGGCCCGGGGGGCGACGCCGCGGCGGCACCGGCGCTGCGGCGCGGCTCGCCGCTGCCGGGGACTTGCCGGCCGGCCCAACCGGGTCATCCGTCGCCAGCAGGCGGGCCACGCGTGCGACGAACTCGGCCGTCGCATCGCCGCCAGGCAGGCGCGTCCACTGCACCTCGCGGAACCTGTCGGGTACCAGGGCCCCGCTGTCGCTGGTGGCGTCGATCACGACCGGCAGCAGGAATGCCTTCTCGGCGGCCATCAGGTGCGAGCGATCGACCGCGAGCTTCCATTCGAGACGGAAATAGCCCTCGGTGCGCGCACAGGCGTTCGCCGATATCAACGGCACGAACAGCGCGCAGGAGCGGATCTGTTTCCTGATGGCGGCATCCCAGGCATCGCCGCCGCGCAGCTCGCTCTGATCCAGCCAGACTTCGATGCCGGCACTGCGCAGCGCCGCGCCGATGCGGCGCGCCGCATCGGCGTCCTGCGACGTGTAGCTCAGAAAGACGGCCTTGTCCGCTGGGTTCATTGATTACCGGAGTCGCGACCATGGCTGCAGGCGTCGACGATGATAATCCTTTTAGCTGGCAGGCATACCGGCGAGCCCGGCCTCGATCGCCGCGCGCACCTCGTCGTTGAGCTGCCGTGGATCCTTGCCGGCGGTTTCGATCGGCTTGCCGATCACGACATGGATCGTGCCCGGCTTTTTCAGCAGGCTGCGGCGCGTCCAGTATTTCACCGCGTCGTGCGCGAGCGGCACGACCAGCTTTCCCGAGGCGCCGGCCAGCAGTGCGCCACTGAGGCCATATTTTCTCGTCTGCCCGGGGTACACGCGCGTGCCCTCGGGAAAGATGATGACCCAGAGACCGGCGGCAAGCCGCTGCCGCCCCTGCTCGACGACCTGGTTCACGGCGCGATGCCCGGCCCCCCGGTCGATGGCGATCGGGCGCAGCATCTTCAGGCCCCAGCCGACGAACGGTATCCACAGCAGCTCGCGCTTCAGTACCCAGACCTGTTCCGGAAACAGCAGGAAGAAAACGATCGTTTCCCAGGCAGAGGTGTGGTTGCTCATCAGGATATGATTGCCGGCCGGAATGTTCTCCCGGCCCGAGACCGTATATTTCAGGCCGCAAATCAGCGCGAGCGCCGCGAAGATCATGCCGGCCCAGAACCTCGCGATCGCGAACTGCACGCGGTACGGCAGCCAGAAGCACACGCCCATGAAAGCCCCGAACAGGCAGGCGGTGACCATCATGAAGGTCGTGAACGCCAGCGAGCGCAGATATTGCATCAAAGCCTCAGCCGGGCAGGCGCGACAGGTCGGCCACCGCGGCGAAGTTCATCTGGATCGCGCGCAGCAGCGCCAGGCGGTTGTGGCGCAGGCCCGGATCCTCGTCCATGACCATGACCTGGTCGAAGAAGGCATCGATGGATGACCTCAGTGTTGCCAGCAGGCCGAGCGCGTCGGCATATCGGCGCTGCTTGAGGGCCGCATCGACGGCCGGCGCGATGCCGGTCAGCGCGGCGTGCAGCTGCCGCTCAGCCTCGAGCACGAAGCGTTCGGGCTGCACGGTCGCGGTTGCGTCCGGCTGGGCCTTTTTCAGCAGATTGGCGATGCGCTTGTTCGCCGCCGCGAGTACGGCCGCATCGGGGAGCTGCAGGAAACCGTGCAGCGCCTGCAGCCGGGCCAGCGCGTCGAGCGGCGAGCGCGGCCGGACCCCAAGCACCGCGTCCAGCATCTCAGGCGTACTCCCGTCGCCGCGCTCCAGGACAAGGCCGCGCAGCCGCTCGGCGATGAAGGCATACACTTCCTCGGCGGCGGCCGGCCGCGACACGGGCTGCAGCGATGCGGCGAGTTCGAGCCCGTGGAGCAGGTCGAGGTCGATCCGGCGTTCCAGCAGGATGCGCAGCACGCCGAGCGCCGCGCGCCGCAACCCGAACGGGTCCCGGGTACCGGTCGGCCTCTGCTCGATCGCGAATATCCCGACGAGCGTATCGATCTTGTCGGCCAGCGCGAGCGCAATGCCGAGTCTCGACGCCGGCAGCTCATCGCCGGCAAATCGCGGCCGGTACTGTTCCTCGATCGCCGTGCACAGCTCGTCCGGTTCGCCCTGCGCCGCCGCGTAATAGCGCCCCATCGTGCCCTGCAGTTCCGGAAATTCGCCCACCATCGCGCTCATCAGGTCGGCCTTCGCCAGGTCCGCGGCCCGCCCGATCAGCGCACCGGCGCCGACGCGCGCGCCCACCCATTCGGCGAGTTTCCGCACGCGAAGGGTCTTGTCGGCATAACTGCCGAGCCGCGTCTGGAACGTGACGCCGGCCAGTTTCGCCGCCTGCGCGTCCAGGGTCAGCTTCCGGTCCTGGTCCCAGAAAAATGCTGCGTCGCTGAGCCGCGGACGTATCACGCGCTCGTTGCCTGCGCGCACCTTGCCTGAATCGCGGCTGTCGATGTTGCTGACCGTGATGAACTCGTTCGACAGCGTTCCATCCGCGCGTTCGACCGGGAAATAACGCTGATGGTCCTGTATCGTCGCGATCACGACCTCGCGCGGCAGCGCCAGGAAGCGCGGCTCGAAATGGCCGGCGATCGGCACCGGCCATTCGACCAGCGCCGTCACCTCATCGAGCAGCTTGGCGCCGATCAGGGCGCGGCCGCCGCCCTGCGCCGCGAGCGCGGCGACGCCCGCGCGGATCATTTCGCGGCGCTGGTCGAAATCCGCAACGACCTTCGCGCGCAGCAGGGCAGGCTCGTAGCTGCGCGCCGACCGGAGGCTGATGGGCCTGGGCGCATGGAATCGGTGACCGACAGTGACGCGCCCGGTCGCAAGACCGAGCACCTCGCAGTCGATGACCTCCTCGCCGAGCAGCAGCACGACCGAGTGCACGGGCCGGATGAATTCGACACTGCCGGTTCCCCAGCGCATGCGCCGCGGACCGGGCAGTGCGCTGACCGCCTGGCCGATGATGGACGGCAGCAGCGCGGCCGTCGTCGCACCGGACTCGGTGCCGCGAAACACGAGCCATGCACCCTTGTCCGTCGTGACCTTCAGCAGGTCCTCGACCGCGACGCCGCAACTCTTCGCGAAGGCGGTCGCGGCCTGCGTCGGTGCACCGCCCGCATCGAAGCAATTGGCGAGCGGCGGGCCACGGCGCTCAATGGAGCGGTCCGGCGCGCGCAGCGCGCAACGTGCCACCGACACCGCGAGGCGCCGCGGCGTCGCAAACATCCGCGCCGCGCCGTGCGCGATCGCCGCGCCGTCCAGTCCCTTGAGGACGTACTCGGTCAGCGCCGAGGCGAGCCCCGGCAGCGCCACCGGCGGCAGCTCCTCGCAGCGCAGTTCGAACAGCAGCTCGCGCGTGCTCATTCGGCCACCTGCGGGCTCGTTGCGGCGCGCAGCAGCGGGTAGCCCAGGCGCTCGCGGGAATCGCGATAGGCCTCCGCGACGCCGCGCGCCAGCGTGCGCACCCTGAGGATGTAGCGCTGCCGTTCGGTCACGGAGATCGCGTGCCGCGCGTCGAGCAGGTTGAATGCGTGCGATGCCCTGACCATGCGTTCGTACGCGGGCAGCGGCAGCTTATCGTCGATCAGGGCGCGACACGTCGCTTCCTGCGCATCGAACTCGCGCAGCAGGCCGGCGGTGTCGGCTTTCTCAAAATTGTAGGCCGACTGTTCCACCTCGTTCTGGTGAAAGATGTCGCCGTACGTGACGGGGCCCGATGGCCCGTCGCTCCAGACGATGTCGAAGATGCTCTCCCGGCCCTGGATGTACATGGCCAGGCGCTCGAGTCCGTAGGCGATCTCGCCCATGACGGGGCGGCAATCCAGGCCCCCGACCTGCTGGAAGTACGTGAACTGGGTGATTTCCATGCCGTTGAGCCACACTTCCCAGCCCAGTCCCCAGGCGCCGAGAGTGGGCGATTCCCAGTTGTCCTCGACAAAACGGATGTCATGCGTCAGCAGGTCAAAGCCCAGCGCACGCAGGGAACCCAGGTACAGTTCCTGGAAATCGGCCGGCGAAGGCTTGATGACGACCTGGAACTGGTAGTAATGCTGCAGGCGGAACGGGTTGTCGCCATAACGCCCGTCGGTCGGGCGGCGCGAGGCCTGCACGTAGGCCGCGCTCCAGGGCTCGGGGCCGACCGCGCGCAGGAACGTCGCCGCGTGAAACGTACCGGCGCCCATCTCCATGTCATACGGCTGCAACAGCATGCAGCCCTGCTCGGACCAGTATTTTTGCAGCGCAAAAATCAGTCCCTGGAAAGTTCGCGGCGGCGTGGCGGCCCTGGGCATTGCGGATTGCTCGCAGCAGTTATTGAAAAAGCGAGCGAGTATAGCGATGCGGGCAGCCCCGTGTCCCACACCGCCCGGGGGGAGCCCCGGGAGCCAGTAGCGCGCACCAATATTGTGCGCAATAATGAGCCATGATACATATTGGTGCGCCAGTAATGGCGTCGGCACCCGGTTGGATATACAAGTGATTGATTTTTCATGCCCAAAAATGTGGCACGGAATCTGCATTCCCCTACCGACACCCGGCCCAGGCCGGACCATAACAGCCGCTAAAGGGCATTCCGGAGGAAAATCGTGACTCCCGCTGACGTGATAAAACTGATCAAGGAAAAAGAAGCAAAATTCGCGGACCTGCGCTTTACCGACACGGTCGGCAAGGAGCAGCACGTCACCGTGCCGACGCGGCTCGTGGACGAGGGATTTTTCAAGGACGGCAAGATGTTCGACGGCTCGTCGATCGCCGGCTGGAAGGGCATCAACGAGTCGGACATGATCCTGCATGCCGGATCCGTCGACCGCCGTCATCGATCCGTTCTTCGAGGAGACGACCGTCAACCTGCGCTGCGACGTCATCGAGCCGATGACGATGCAGGGCTACGGCCGCGATCCGCGCTCGCTCGCCAAGCGCGCAGAGGCGTACCTGAAGTCCACCGGCATCGCCGACTCGGCGCTGTTCGGCCCCGAGAACGAATTCTTCATCTTCGACAACGTGACCGTCAGTTCCGAGCATGAACGGCTGCGCCTACGAGGTGGACGCCGTACGAAGGGGCGTGGAATTCCGGCAAGGCTTACGAGGATGGCAACCGGGGCCATCGTCCCGGGATCAAGGGCGGCTATTTCCCGGTACCCCCGGTCGATTCGCTACAGGACATCCGCACCGCGATGTGCGCTTGCGCTGCGAGGAGATGGGCCTGAAAGTCGAGGTGCATCACCATGAAGTGGCCACCGGCGGGCCAGGGCGAAATCGGCGTCGCCGCCAACACGCTGGTCAAGAAGGCCGATGAGGTGCAGATCCTCAAGTACGCGTTGCAGAACGTCGCGCACGGCTATGGCAAGACGCGTGACCTTCATGCCCAAGCCGATCGTCGGCGACAACGGCAGCGGCATGCACGTGCACCAGTCGCTGCAGAAGGACGGCAAGCCGCTGTTCGCGGGCGACAAGTACGGCGGCCTGTCGGACACCGCGCTTTACTACATCGGCGGCATCATCAAGCATGCGAGCGCGCTGAACGCGTTCACCAATGCGAGCACCAACAGCTACAAGCGCCTGGTGCCGGGATTCGAAGCGCCGGTCAAGCTGGCGTACTCGGCGCGCAACCGCTCCGCCTCGATCCGCATTCCCTGGGTTCCGAACCCGAAGGCGCCGGCGCATCGAAGTGCGGTTTCCGGATGCGACCGCCAACCCGTACTTTGCGTTTGCGGCGATGCTGATGGCGGGCCTCGACGGCATCCAGAACAAGATCCATCCCGGCGAACCGGCGCGACAAGGATCTGTACGACCTGGAGCCCGAGGAGGACAAGCAGATCCCGACCGTGTGCCACTCGCTGGACATGGCGCTCGATTATCTCGACAAGGATCGCGAGTTCCTCAAGGCGGGCGGCGTGTTCACCGATGACCTGATCGATGCGTACATCGAGCTGAAGATGAAGGAAGTGACGCGCCTGCGCATGACCACTCACCCGGTCGAAATCGAGATGTACTACAGTTTGTAAGCACCACCGGGTGCTGTTGCCCCGCCAGTGATGGCCGACGGCTTGTGGTGACGGCGGCGTGACGGCCGCCGTCACCGCGGGATTTGTGGCCGGGGGGCGATAGGGCTATGCTTTCGAGTCATGCACCTATGGCGGACATTCATCGCGCTCGTCGTGTTTGCCTCCTTCGCGGCGCATGGCGCCGTCATCTACAAGTGGACCGATGCGGACGGCGTCGTGCATTTTTCGGATCAGCCGGTGCCGGGTGCCGAGAAGATCACGGTCGGACAGGCGCCCCTGTACGGCACGCCCAAGGCGCAGAGCGCGGCACCGCAGCCGAAAAAGCCGCCGACGCCCGCGAAGGCGCCGCAGCTGCACCTCGGCTACACGGACATCCGGATCGCCTCTCCGGCCGCGGAGAAAACGTTTTTCGACGAACCGATTCCGGTGAGCCTGACGCTGAATCCCGGGCTCAGCCAGGAGCATGCGATCACCTGGTTCCTGAACGGCTCCCCGCTCGATCAGAGCACGACGTCGTTCACGATCCCGTATCTGGATCGCGGGACCTACACGCTGTACGCAACGATCACGGATTCCGCCACGCAGGAATCGACGAACAGCGATCCCGTGACATTCTACGTGCGCCAGCCCTCCGTGCTGGCGCCGCAGTACCCGAAGAAATAACCCCGGCCGGCGGCCGGCGGCGCGAGAGCGGCGTTGGTCGCTGAGGTCCAGCGCATGCCGCCGCGCGTCGACGCCGCGGACGTGCTCGATGCACTGGTCACCAGCGTCTTCGTGCTGGATGGGGAGCTGCGCGTGCTGTACCTGAATGCGGCTGCGCAGACGCTGGTTGGCCTGAGCGCCAACCAGGCGCTCGGGCGCCGCCTGCATGAACTCGTACGCGGCGCCGACAGCCTGTTGCCGCTGTTCAACCACGCCCTGGCCGATGCCGAGGTTGTCGTGCACCGCGAACTGAAGCTGCCGGGACCGGGGGGAATCGAACGGGTGCTCGACTGCAACGTGGCGCAGGCGACCATCGGAGGGGACGCGCCGCGCCTGCTCGTGGAGATCGGCGACATCACCCGGCACCGGCGCCAGACCCGCGAGCACGCGTTGCTCGCGCAACTCGGCGGCAGCCGGCTGATGGTGCGACAGCTCGCCCACGAGATCAAGAACCCGCTCGGCGGCCTGCGCGGCGCCGCGCAGCTGCTGGAGAAGCAGCTGAGCGACAACGAGCAGCGCGAATACACGCGCGTGATCATCAATGAAGCCGATCGCCTCGCGCAGCTGCTGGACTCGATGCTCGGGCCGGGCCGCCCGCCGGCAAAACAGCTCATCAATGTCCACGAGATGCTCGAGCGCGTCTACCAGCTGCTGCGCAGCGAGGCGGATCCCGGGGTGCTCATCGAACGCGACTACGATCCGTCGCTGCCGCTGATCATGGTCGATCCGGACCACATCATTCAGGCGATGCTGAATCTCGGCCGCAATGCGCTGCAGGCGATGCAGGGCCCCGGCGAGGGAGCGCCGCGCCTGCTGCTGCGTACGCGCGCGGCGCACAACGCGAGCCTCAGCGCCACCCGCCACGGCCTGGTCGCCTCGATCCAGTTCGAGGACAACGGGCCCGGGGTTCCCGCGGACATCCGCGACACGATTTTTTATCCGCTGGTGTCGGGCCGTGCGCAGGGCACGGGCCTCGGACTCGGAATCGCCCAGGACCTCGTCAGCCGCCACGACGGACTCATCGAGTTCGACAGCGCGCCTGGAAGAACCGTATTCACGATTTCGCTGCCCATGGAGACTGCATGAACGTCAAGGCCCTACAGGTCTGGTTGGTGGACGATGACGCCTCGATTCGCTGGGTGCTGGAAAAGGCGCTGAAGGGCAACGGCATGGTCGCCCGCTCCTTCGACCAGGCGGACAAGGCGCTGGCGGCCCTGCGCTTCGAGACCCCCGACGTGCTGATGACCGACATCCGCATGCCCGGCCGCAGCGGCCTCGAGTTGCTGCGCGAAGTGCAGGCGACGCGCCCCGGACTGCCGGTGATCGTGATCACCGCCCACTCGGACCTGGATGCGGCGGTCGCCGCCTACCAGGGCGGCGCGTTCGAATATCTGGCGAAGCCCTTTGACATCGACAAGGCCGTCGAACTGGTACGTCGTGCCGCCGAGCAGTCGACGATGCCCGCGGATACCGAGGTCGGGCGCGGCAGCATCCCCGAACTGCTGGGCCAGGCGAGCGCGATGCAACAGGTGTTCCGGGCCGTAGGCCGCCTGTCGCGCTCGAGCATGACGGTGCTGATCACCGGGGAGTCGGGCACCGGCAAGGAGCTGGTCGCACGGGCGCTGCACCGCCACAGTCCCCGTTCGCAGAAGGCATTCGTCGCGCTGAACACCGCCGCCTTTACCGCCGACCTGCTGGAGAGCGAGCTGTTCGGCCACGAGAAGGGCGCTTTCACCGGCGCCGACGCGCTGCGCCGGGGGCGCTTCGAACAGGCCGACGGCGGCACCCTGTTCCTCGACGAAATCGGCGACATGTCGCCGGCTTTGCAGACGCGGCTGCTGCGCGTGCTGGCCGAGGGCGAGTTCTACCGCGTCGGCGGGCAGACTCCGGTCAAGGTCGACGTGCGCGTCATCGCCGCGACCCACCAGGATCTCGAGGCGCGGGTCGGGTCGGGACATTTCCGCGCCGACCTGCTGCATCGGCTGAACGTGATCCGCATCGAGATCCCGCCGCTGCGCGAGCGCCGCGAGGACATCCCGGAACTGTTGCGCCACTACCTGGGCGTCGCCGGGCGCGAACTGGGCGTCGAGCCGAAGATCCTGATGCCGTCCGCGGAAGCCGCGCTGGTCGCATTCGACTGGCCCGGCAATGTCCGCCAGCTCGTCAACGCCTGCCGCCGCCTGACCGTGACGGCTCCGGGACGCGAGATCCGCCAGGAGGACGTGCCACCCGATCTCGGCGGCGCCGCGCTGAGCAGCACGGGCGGGCACGACTGGGCCGCAAAGCTCGCCCACTGGGCCGACCAGGAGCTGGCGTCGGGCTCGCGACGCCTGCTCGACCAGGTGGTCCCGGAGGTCGAGCGCATCATGATCAACGCGGCGCTGCGCAAGACGGACGGCCTGAAGCAGGAGGCGGCCAAGCTGCTGGGCTGCGGGCGCAACACGCTGACGCGTAAAATGAAGGAACTCGGGATGGAGGGGGTCGGCTAGGATCGCTGCCGCATCATGGGCGAATTTCTCAGGCAATTTTTCATGACCCCGGAGAACACGCTGTGGGGCAACTCCCCCGGCGAATGGCTCATTGCCGCGATCGTCGCCGCCGGCGTCTGGATCACGCTGCTGGTGCTGCGCCAGCTGATCGCGAGCCGCTACCGCCGTTATCTCGCCGGCGCGAACTCACCGCCGATCCGCATCCTCCCGGACCTCGCCGGATCGACGCGCCCGTTCTTCATGGTGGCCATCGCGCTGTTCGTCGCCCGGGCGTACCTGGTGCTGCCGCCGGACGTGAGCCGCATGCTGTTCCGGCTGGTGCTGGTCCTGATCCTGCTGCAGGCCGGCATCTGGGCGGTGCGCAGCGTGCGGCTGCTGCTCGACATCAAACGCCGCGAGCGCGGCGCCGATGCGACGCTGGCCGGATCGATGTCGGTGATCCTGCTGGTCGCGAGGCTGCTGATCTGGTCGGTGCTGATACTGGTCGGACTGGAGAATTTCGGCGTCAACATCACGGCGCTGCTCGCCGGCCTCGGGGTGGGCGGCGTCGCCGTCGCGCTCGCGCTGCAGAACGTGCTCGGCGACCTGTTCGCGTCGCTGTCGATTGCGCTCGACAAGCCGTTCATCGTCGGCGACTTCCTGACCATCGATGCCTACAGCGGGACGGTCGAGAAGATCGGCATCAAGACGACGCGCCTGCGCAGCGAATCCGGGGAACAGATCATCCTCTCCAACGCCGACATCCTGAAGAGCCGTGTGCGCAACTACGGCCGCGCGCAGCGGCTGCGCGTGCTCTCGACGGTGCGGCTGCGACATGACACGCCGCCGGAGAAGCTGCGCGCGATCCCCGCGCTCTTCGAGCGCATCGTGCGTGAACAGCCCTGCGCCAGCTTCGAGCGCTGCCACCTGAGGACGTTCGGGGAGTGGTCGCTGCAGTTCGAACTGGCCTATTTCCGGGAGGACCCCGACAGCCATCCGCTGCTCGACCTGCAGCACGAGGTCAACTGCCGGATCCTCGAGGAGCTGCACCGCGAGGGCATCCAGCTCGCGTTGCCCACGCTGGCATTGCCCGCCGCAACGGGCGGCTGAGCGGGGCGCCGGCGCTGCCGATGTTCCACGTCGTGCTTTTCGAGCCCGAGATTCCGCCCAACGCCGGCAACGTGATCCGGCTCTGCGCGAATACCGGCGCGCGGCTGCATCTCGTGCGTCCGCTCGGTTTTCGCCTCGACGACCGCAGCCTGCGGCGCTCCGGACTCGATTATCACGACATGGCCGACGTCAGCGTGCACGCGGACCTGCAGCAGTGCCGTGCAGCGCTCGGCCGCAGCCGCCTCTTCGCCGTCGAGACCGGCGCTGTGCGCCGCTATACGGACGTGCGCTACGAGGCATCGGACGCATTCGTGTTCGGTCCCGAGACCCGTGGCCTGCCTGGCGAGGTACTCGACAGCGTCGGCCGCGACCACTGCGTGTCGATTCCGATGCGCAAGGCAAACCGCAGCCTGAACCTGTCGAACGCGGTGTCGCTGGTCGTCTACGAGGCCTGGCGGCAGCTCGGCTTCGAGACGGCCTGAGGGCTATTCGGTCTCGGAGCGCTTGTCGCGGCCCATCAGCGCCGTCACCGCCTCGCGCACCGGCCGGTCCTCGTACAGGACCCGGTAGACCTCGGTGCAGATCGGCATGTCGACGCCGGCCTTCGCGGCCACCTCGTGCACGGCACGTGCGGCGGGCACGCCCTCGACAACCTGGTGAATGCTGCGCTCGGCGGCGGCGAAATCCTGGCCGCGGCCTATCGCGAGCCCGACGCGCCGGTTGCGCGACTGATCGTCGGTGCAGGTCAGCACGAGATCGCCGAGCCCGGCGAGTCCCATGAAGGTATCGCGGCTGGCGCCCAGGCCCACGCCGAGGCGCATCATCTCCGCGAGCCCCCGCGTGATCAGCGCGACCCGTGTATTGGCGCCGAAGCCCATGCCGTCGGCGATTCCGCAGCCGATCGCGATGACATTCTTGACGGCGCCGCCAATTTCCACGCCGAGGATGTCCGGCTGCGTGTAGGCGCGAAAATTCGCTCCGGCGAGCAGCCTGGCGAGGTCGCCGGCAAATTCCGCGTCGCGCGAAGCTATGGCCATCGCGGTCGGCAGTCCGGCACCCACCTCGCGCGCGAAGGTGGGTCCCGACAGCACGGCACCGGGCCGGGGCCCGAGGACCTGCGGCGCGACCTGGTGCGGCAGCAGTCCGGTACCCGCCTCGAAGCCCTTGGTTGCCCAGGCAATGCGGCTCGAGGGGCGCAGGTGCGGGCGGATCAGCGCAAGGGTCGCGCGGAATGCATGCGAAGGAACGACGACCAGCACGTCGCCGCAGTGCTGCAGGGCGGCGCGCAAATCGGGCTCCATCCGGACCGCATCCGGGATTTGCGCATCCGGCAGGTATTGCGCATTGCGGCGCGCGACGCGCATGGCCTCGAGCCGGGACGGGTCCCGTCCCCACAGCAACGTTGCGTGGCCCGCGCGCGCCATCTGGATCGCCAGCGCGGTCCCCCAGGAGCCTGCGCCGATCACCGCCACCGGCTCTGGGCGCAGGGTCTGCATCGGATCAGTTGACCAGGTTCGCCGCGGCCGGCGCCTGCGCGCCCGCCGCCTGTGCGTACAGCGCGTCGAAGTTCACGAGCGGCAGCAGGAAATTCGGAAAGCCGCCCTTCGTGATCAGATCCGAGACGACCTCGCGCGCATACGGGAACAACACGCCCGGGCAGAAGCTCGCGATCACCCGCTTCAGGTCGTCCTGGGCCGCGCCGCCGATCGCGAACACGCCCGCCTGCTTGACCTCGACGAGGTAAAGGGTGCTCTCGCCCTGCTTGGCTTCGAGCGTGATCGTCAGCACGACTTCGTGCACTTCCGGCGCCAGCGCCTCGGCGGCGGTGTTCATGTTGAGCTGGAACTTCGGTTCCCAGCCCTGGTTGGTCGGCAGCCGCGGACCGTTCGGGGACTCGTAGGAGCTGTCCTTCAGGTAGACGGTCTGCAACGTGATTTGCACGCCGCCGATATTGCCCTGCGGCGGCGCAGTTTTGATCTCGTTCATCAATCCCCCCGGGTTATCCGATCCAGTTCGCCGCTGCGCTCGAGCGCGAGCAGCTCGTCGCAGCCGCCGATGTGGCGCGCGCCGATGAAGATCTGCGGCACGGTGCGCCGCTGGCTTCGCGTCATCATTTCCTCGCGCAGACTCGCGGCGCTCTCCACATCGATCTCCGTGAACTCCAGTTTCCGGTCGCGAAGCAGGCTCTTGGCGCGCTGGCAATAGCCGCACCAGGACGCGGTGTAGATCGTGATCGGCGCCTGACTCATGCTACGGCTTGTTTGTTACCGCCTGTCGACCTGATCACCGGCAGGTTGTCCTTGAGCCAGCCATTGAGTCCGCCGTCCAGGCTGACCACGTTCGTGAAGCCGAGCTTCGCCAGCGTGCGCACCGCCGCCGCCGCGTCCCGTCCCGTGTCGCAGTAGGCGATGACCTGCTTGTCGCGCCATTTGCCGAGCGTCGCGGCCTGCGACTCCAGGGTGGCGGCCGGAATGTTGCGCGCCTCGCCGATGTGCCCGCCGTCGTAGGACTCCCGGGCACGCAGGTCGATGACCAGCGCTCCCTGGTTCATCAGCCGCACCGCCTGCATCGGGCTCAGCGCGGTTGAGGAGCGCGCACCCATGCGCAGCTCGTAGACGGCGACGATCACGACCAGCACCGCGGCGTTGCCGGCCAGCAAGGGATGGTGGCCAAGGTATTCGATCAGTTGCTGCATGCGGTCCACATCGCTCGGGTTTTTTCGGGGCGCAAGTATAGCAGTGGCCCCAAGGCTTGTATGCTTGGCGCCTCAACATGAACCGCCGGATCAGACCTTTCTGCACAGGCGCCGCGCTGGCGCTCGCCGCGTCGTTCGCGCCGGCGCTGCTGCCCGTGCTCTCCGGCGGCGCGGCGGGCGCGGTCGCGGTCGCCGACTCGCAGCAGGCCAAGGCAAAGCTTGCCGCGGTGCGCGGCCGCATAGCCGACCTGACTCGGCGCCGCGGCCGGGAACTGGCCGAGCGGGACGCCCTCGGCGCGCGCCTGCGCGATGCCGAGCTCGCCGTCACCGCCAAGCGCCAGGCACTCGAGGAGCTGCAGGCGACGGCGGCCGCGACCGCGCAGCGCCGCACCCTGCTGCTGGCCGAGCGGCAACGGACGCAGGCGGCGCTCGAGGCGGAGCGCGCCGCGCTCGCCGCACAGGTCCGCATGGCCGCGATGCTGGGACCGCAGCGGGAAATCGAACTGCTGCTGAATCAGTCCGATGCGCGCCGCCTCGGCCGGATGCTGACGCTCGAAGGCTACTTCGGGCGGGCGCGAGCCGCGCAGATCGGCGCCATCACGGTCCAGCTGCAACAGCTGAATTCGCTGACGGATCAGATCGAGGCGCAGTCCGCGCGCATCCAGGCCCTGGCGACCGACGTCAGCCAGGAGCTGGCGGAACTGGTGCAGGCCCGCGAAGCCCGCGCTGCGCTGCTCGCGACGCTCGCCAGCCAGGTGCGCAGCGCCGACCAGCAGCTCGCGGCGCTGAAGCGCCAGGAGCAGGCGGTCGAATCGCTGCTGGCCGACCTGGCGGATGTCCTGCAGGATTTCCCCACCGACCCGGAGCAGAGCTTCGCTGCACTGCGTGGGCGGCTGCCCTGGCCGGTCGCCGGGCGCCTGACGGCCGCATTCCACGCGCTGCGTGCCGATTCGGCGCAGGGCGGATTGCGCTGGAACGGCGTCATGATCGAGTCGGCCAAGGGCGCAAAGGTACGCGCGCCGTATTTCGGGCGCGTGGTCTACGCCGACTGGCTGCAGGGTCTGGGGCTGCTGATGATCATCAGCCACAGCGGCGGCTACCTCAGCCTGTACGGCCATGCCGAGGTATTGTACAAATCGGTCGGCGACTGGGTCTCGCCCGGAGACCAGATTGCCGCGCTGCCGGATTCGGGTGCCGGCACTGCGCAGCTGTATTTCGAGATACGCCAGGGGCGCAAGCCCGTCGACCCGAAGCTCTGGCTCAAATAAGCTCGGATTAAGTCTCGTTGGAACTGTCGAACGCGTCGCAGACGGCGGGCGCGTTATGGTGGATCGTGACGGCCTCTTGTTCTGCCTGGCGGAGAGGGCATGTCTGCTCCTGTCGAGACCTACCGTTCGTACGGGGCTTTGTTGCAACGGCTGCTGCCGCGATTCTCCCATGCACTGATTACCGCCACCGACGGCGCCGTCCACTGGGCGAGCGACCCGGAGGCTCCGGCGGCGCTGGATTCCATGCGGGCGATGCTGGTCCGGTGCGCGACTGACCGGCCCACGGACATTGACGGGCTGGCCGACCCGGACGGCGGCCTCAGGCGTTTCGGCTTTCGAGTGCGCGATGCGCTCGGCGAACCCCTGGCCTACGTGCTGATCGCGGCCGAAAGCGGCGCGGAGCAGCCCCTGGATCTCGCAGCGGTGCACGCGCACATCAAGCCGGCGCTCGATTGCCTGCAGAACGAGCTGTCGCTGCACGCCCGGCAGGACGCCGACCTGCCGGACGGGGCCGACGCACTCGAACAGATCCCCGCACTGGCGCTGCAGACGCTGGCCGGCGTGGCCGGCGCCCTGCTGCTGCCGGACTGCAACGTGGCGATCTGCCGCGCGCGGCAAGGCGAGCCGCGCAAGAGCGAAACCGAGCTGCTGGCGCAACTGCACGAGATCCTGCTGACCCGGGCGCAGGTTCACCGGCGCACGCTCGTCGCCAACCACCTGCAGCTCGGCGCGTCCGGTACGCCGCGGCCGTACAAGGTGATTTCGACGCCGGTATACGGTCCGTTGCGGCGCGTGATCGGAGTGCTGGCGGTGTTGCGCGCCGAGAGCGCCGCCGACTTCCGCCTGTGCGACACGGAGGCCCTGGAGTTGCTGGCGCGCAGGGCCGGGCATATCGCCAGCGTGAGCTTCGATTTTCACACCGGTTTCCTGACCGAGGCGGCGTTCGTCGGGCAGGCGCAGGCCCGGCTCAGCGCGCAGGCGGCCTGCGCCGGTTCCAGCGGCCTGCTGTACTTCGACATCGACCAGCTGCACGTCGTCAACGAAACCCACGGCATGCCGGTCGGCGACGACGTCATCGGCAAGGTCGCCCAGCTGCTGCGCAGCCGCGCCCGCGGCGGCACGCTGGTGGCGCGCATAGCCGGCGACCGCTTTGCGATGTTCGTGCCGGGCTGCAGCATCGAACCGGCGGCGCGGATCGCCGAGGAGATCCGCGCCTCCGCGATCAAGCTGAGCGGGCCGCTCGCGGACAAGCCGGTGCAGGTCTCGCTGAGCGTCGGGGTCGCGCGCATTGCCGAGCGCGACCGCAATTTCCGCCAGGCGCTGGCGGCGGCGGAACTCGCCTGCGAGACCGCCAAGGACCGCGGCCGCAACCGCGTCGAGGTGTTCTACGGGGCCGCGCCCTCGGAGCAGAAGATCCGCGGCGCGCGGCGCGCGGCGGCGCAGATGGCCGCCGGCAACATCCGCGATTCGCTCGAACTGCTCGCGCAACCGGTGCTGCCGCTGGGATTGATCCACAGCACCCCGCGCTTCGAGATTTTCATGCGCATGCGCACGGCGGACGGTACCCGCCTCAACTTCGACAAGATGACCAGCGCCGATCCCAGCGCGGAGCTGCCGCGCATGATCGACTGGTGGGTCATCGAGCAGACGGTCGCACGACTGGCCGCGCAGCGAGACCTGCTGCGGGAATACCCGGCGCAGTTCTCCGTCAACCTGTCGGCGGAATCGCTCGGCAACGCCGATTTCTGGCCGATGCTGGAGCGGCTGCTGCGCACCGCCGATCTTCCGCCGGGGACGATGGCATTCGAATTCCCGGAGGACGCCGCACTGAGCCAGATCGCGACGCTGCCGGCGAACATGCACAAGCTGCGCAACCTGGGCGTCAGCTTCGCGATCGACAACTTCGGCCGCGGCATCGGCTCCCTGTCGAACCTCGCTTCGCTGCCGCTGTCATGCATCAAGATCGACGGCAGTCTGTGCTGTGGCCTCGATTGCAACCCGCGGTCCGAATCCATGGTCGTTGCGATAGCCAGGCTGGCGCAGGGCTTTGGCCTGGAAACGGTGGTTTCGCAGGTTGAAACCGATGCGATCCGCGCGCGCGCGGCGCAGATCGGCGTGGATTTCGGCCAGGGTTTCTTCATCGGCAGGCTGCTGGACCTCGACGAGGCGATCCACGACCTGCCGCTGTACTCGTGCTTCGAGACCCCGATTGCGTCGGTCGGCTAGCGCTTTCTAGCGCCGGGCGCCCGCCGCGGCGTATGCTTCGGGCTCAAATGTCGACAAAAATCCGCAATTTCGCCTACCTCGCGCTGGGCCTGTGCATCGGGCTCGGATTCGGGGTCACGCGCGCCGTGCTGGCGGACAAGCCGGCAGTGAGCGCAGCGCCGATTCCCTGGGAAGACGCGCGCACGCTGGCCGCCGTCATCGAGCGCGTCAAGCACGACTATGTCGTGAAGCTCGACGATCACGCGCTGTTGCAGGCCGCGATCCGCGGCATGGTGTCCTCGCTCGACCCTTACTCGGCCTACCTGGACCGGGACGAGTACGACGAGATCAAGATCAGCAGTTCCGGGGAGTATTCGGGCGTCGGCATCGAGGTTGCCATGGAGGACGACCAGGTCATCGTGGTCGCGCCGATCGAGGGCTCGCCGGCGGCACAGGCCGGCATCCGTTCCGGCGACGTCATCGTCATGATCGACGGGATTCCGGTCAATACGACGACGCTGGCGGATACGATCGAGCGCATGCGCGGCAAGGAGGGAACCACGGTGCGCATCGGCATCGAACGCGATGGCAACGCGGAGCCGCTGCAATTCACGGTCAGGCGCCAGCGGGTCGAGTTGCACAGCGTGCGTGCCGATCTCGCGGAACCGGGATACGGCACGGTGCGCATCGCGCAGTTCAGCGATTCCACCGGCCAGGAGCTGATCGCCGCGCTCTCGCAGCTGCGGCTGCGCAACGGCGGCCCGCTCAAGGGCCTCGTGCTCGACATGCGCGACAATCCGGGCGGGGTGCTCGAAGCCGCCGTGGCGGTGGCCGATGCGTTCATCGACAAGGGCGTCATCGTGACCGCCAGGGGGCGCACCGGCGACTCGAAGTTCGAGATGGATGCGACGCCGGGAGACGAGCTGGCCGGCGCCCCGCTCGTGGTGCTCGTCAACGGCGGTTCGGCCTCCGCCGCCGAAATCGTTGCCGGCGCGCTCAAGGACAATCATCGCGCGACGCTGATGGGGCGCACGACCTTCGGCAAGGGTTCCGTGCAGACGATCATGCCGCTCACGGAGCAGACGGCGCTGAAGCTGACGACCTCGCTGTACTACACGCCTTCGGGTGCCTCGATCAACCACAAGGGCATCGCACCGGACATCGAGATCAAGCGCGCGGACGTCGCGCCCGGGTCTCCCGATCCGGAGCTGCAGCTCGCGCTGAAGGAACTGAAACAGGAGTCCGTCGGCCATGGCACCGGCACGGCGCTGACGGCAGCCGCGGCATTTCATCGTGTGACCAGGCCCTAGAGCGGAGCGGCGCGTGCGCAGCACCAGATCCATTGAAATCCTGTGCCTGGCGCTGGCCACGCTGGTGCTGGTCTGGTCACAGGCTTTCCACCGCCATCCCTGGGCGACGCTGGTGCTGCCGGCGGTGTTCATGGTCGCGATTGCCGCGTTTCGCTCGCAGCGGCTGTTCCGCAGCCGCACGCGCCTGCGGCTCATGGTCGAGTCCTGGTCGATGATGGTCTTCGTCACCGGCGTGCTGTTGCTGACCGGGCGCAGCGCCAGTCCGATGCTGAACCTGTACCTGCTGCCGGTCATACTGAGCGCCCTGACCCTCGGACGACTGACGACCATGCTGCAGGTCGCGGTCATCGGCGCCATCCATCTGGCGCTCGCGCTGGCCGCGCCCGGTGTCCAGGTCCTGTCACTGGCCTACGCGAGCGTCGCGGTGGGAGAGCTCTCGCCGATACTGCTGGTCGCCTACCTCACGGCAACCCTGGCTGCGGACGTCACCGAAGCGCGCGAACACATCGAGACGCTCGCGCAGACCGACCCGCTGACCGGGGTGCTGAACCTGCGCACGTTCAACGGCGCCTGGCAACGCGTGCACGCCGCCAGCGAGCCGGCGCAGACGCCCTACGCGGTGCTGATGATCGACGTCGACCACCTGAAGAACGTGAACGAGACCTTCGGGCATGCCGCCGGCGACAGCGTGCTGACGCTCGTCGCGCGCTCCCTGCAGAGAAGCATACGCACCACCGACTTCGCCGCCCGCTATGCCGGCGATGAGTTCACGATCCTGCTGCCGGGCGCCACGCCGCAGGTTGCCGAGGAGGTCGTCGCCCGCGTGCGCAACAACGTCTACAAGACGACACTGGACCTCGGATCCCGCATGATCCGCTCCAGCGTCGCCGTCGGCGTGGCCAATTATCCCAAGGACGGGCGCGAAATCCGCGATCTGCTCGGCGCCGCCGAGAGCCACATGTATCGCGACAAGGAGCTGCGCCGGCCCCCCGCGGCGGGTGCAAAGGGCTGAAGCCGCGGACTGTTTTCATCCGAAAACCCTTTGCGGCGCTGCCGGTAAACTGTAAAGTTCGGCCTGGATCACGGAAATGCTGCACTGTCCTGTGTTGATGTGCGCCAAGTTAAGTCGAATCCCGAGAGAGCCTGAATGCATCGCATCGCCCGGAAACTGAAAATCAGCGCCCTGCTTGCCGCAGCTGCGCTGCTCGCGCCCCTCGTATCGGCGCAGGCCGGAGTCCGGCCCCTGCACGACCCGGCGCTCAGGTCGAGCGGCGTGCTGGTCGTCGACGAAAGCGATTCCTCGGTCCTCGTAGCCCGGCACGCCGATGTCGCCTCGCCGATCGCTTCCATCACGAAGCTGATGACCTCGCTGGTCGTGCTCGAGGCCAACCAGCCGATGGATGAGGAGATCACGATCAGCCCGGCCGATGTCGACGTTGGACGCGGCGCCGGCTCGCGCCTGAGCGTCGGTACGACGCTGACGCGCGCCGACCTGATGCACCTCGCGCTGATGTCGTCGGAGAACCGCGCCGCGCACGCGCTCGGCAACAATTATCCGGGCGGCCTTCCCGCGCTCGTCAGGGCGATGAACGCGAAGGCACAGGCGCTCGGGATGACGAGCGCGCACTTCGTCGAGCCCACCGGGTTGTCGAGCCAGAACGTGGCCAGCCCTGCGGACCTGTCGAAGCTGGTGATCGCCGCTTCGCAGAATCCGACCATCAGGTCCTTTTCCACGGATCCGAGTTATACGGTGCGCGTGCGCCGGCACCTGGTGGAATTCCGCAATACCGACAAGCTGGTCGCGAATCCCGCCTGGAACATCGTCGTGCAGAAGACCGGGTACATCACCGAGGCCGGACGCTGCCTCGTGATGGAGGCCGTCATCGAGGGCCGCTCGGTCGTGATCGTGCTGCTGGATTCGCTCGGCAAGTACACGCGTCTGGCCGATGCCACGCGCATCAAGCACTGGATGGAAGCGACACTGCGACGCGGCGACGCGCTGACGCGCGTCTCGATGCGCTGAGCGCGCCGCTCAGCGGCGTGCACCGCCGAAGTTGACCGAGACGCTTGCGACCCAGGTACGTGGATCGCCAAGCTGGACGTAGACCTCGTTAGGGAAATTCGGCGGCACGTCGCCGAAATAGAATCCACGCACCGGATAGCGCCTGTCCAGCAGGTTGCGTCCCGACAGATAGGCGGACCACCGGGGCGTCTCCCAACCGATCTTCACGTTCACCAGCCCGTAGGGGCTGGAGGTGGTTTCGTTCGGCGGAAGATCGAAGTAGTACCCGCCCATGCCGGTGATATCCACCCGCACGAAGGGCCCGCGCGGGTCGCGGTAGGTGGCGTTCACCGCTGCCTGCCAGTGCGGCGCATTCGCGAGCTCGCGCGAGACGATCAGGGTAGTTGCGCCGGAGGCGCCCTGCTGCACGAAATCCTCGAAATGCGTCTGCAGCAGTCCCAGGTCTGCGCCCAGCGTGACCCTGTCGAGCGTGCGCCATTCGACGTCGCCCTCGAGGCCAAAATTACGTCCGCTCGCGGCATTGCCGGTGTAATACACGAAATCGTCCGGGTTGGCCGGATCGCTCTGGAAGCTGGTCTTGATCTGCGCGTCGTGCCGGTACAGGTAGAAAATATCGGCATTTACTTTGATCCGGTGATCGAGCAGGTCGGCCTTGAATCCAGTTTCCAGATTCAGGTCGGTCTCCGGATTGAATGACAACTGGCCCGGCAGCAGACCCTGGCTCAGGTTGAAGCCCCCGGCCTTGTAACCTCGCGACGCCGTCAGGTAGAGCGACTCGGCGGAGTCGAGCTTATAGGTCAGCGAGGCATGGCCGCCCCAGAGGTCATTGACCGGGCTCAATGCCGCCGGTGTCACCGACAGGATGGCCGTGGGCGTCACCGCGCCGTACGCGTAGCCGGTATTCGTGCCCAGGAAGCCGGTGGTGGTTCCCTGGTAGGTTGCGCTCCAGCGCTCGCCGCGAAGACCCAGCGACCAGCGCAGGTCCGCCGCAAGATCGCCGTCGAGCTCGCCGAACGCCGCGAGATTGCGCGCACGATAGCCGCTGTTGATGACGTCGTTGCTCTGGTCAATCAGGGCATCCACCGGTGCGCCCGACGGTTGATAATCGCCGAGACTCAGATCGACGAGGCTTTCATCGAGCTGATTGCCGTACAGACCGATGAGCCACCCGAATCCTCCCGCAGATTCGGTGCCGAGCCGCAGCTCGAGGGTCTTCGTGGTCCGGTCGCGATTCTGGATCTCCGTGTACTGGTATACGGCGGCAACGGGTGCCCACAGCGCCGGATTCCCCCAGTCACCGTCATAGCTGTATTTGATGAGGGAATTGGCATAGGTGCCGATCGCGGTGAGAGCCAGGTTGTCGCCGGCAAGGTAATGGGCACGCAAAGACACGCCCGTCGAATGCTGCGAGTCGACGCCAGGCTGATCCGACTCGGTGTTGCGTGAATTGTCGATCGCAAAGGCGTCGTAGCCGTTGTCGATATCGACGTGCAGTGCGGTCAACTCGACGTGCAGCCGGTCCGACGGCGCGTAGGTCCATTTGGCGCGCACCGTGTATACGTCCTGGCGGTTGGTGTCGTCCCGATTCAGATAAAGATTGTGGTAATACCCGTCGGTATAGAAGTGCTCCGCCGCCAGCCGAAAGCCCGACGCCAGCGAGTCGATGGGACCGCTGATGACGGCACCCTCTGACCTCGTGCCGTAGTCACCGCCCCCCAGATCCACGCGACCGTAGAAAATGTCCGTCGGCTCGGCGCTGCGAAGATAGATGAGCCCCGCGAGCGCATTCGCGCCGTACCGGGTCGCCTGCGGACCGCGCAGCACCTCGACCTGATCGATGTCGTAGAGCGTTCCCACGGACCCGATACCGCTGAAGTCGATGTCGTCGACGAGAAAGCCGACCGAAGGGTTCGGGGCCCCCTGATACTGTTCCAGTTCACCTATGCCGCGGAGCTGGAAATAACGCGGCAGCGAGGTATCTCCGGCCCAGTTGAGGTTCGGGATCAGGCCGAGCACCTCCTCGAAGTTGCTCCGGCCCGCATCGCGCAGGGTTACCCGGTCGAGCACCGTGACGCTCGCGGGGATTTCGATGGCCGGCGCGCTGCGCAGCGTGGCGGTTACGACGATCTCGTCGAGTTCGGGGTCGCTCGCGCGGCCGGCGGGCGCGAACGCCAGAGCCGCCATGATCAGCAGCGAGCACGAACAATAAGACAGCAGGTTCTGCATCACGCTCCCTCCGCCGGTACTAACCGGATCAGGTTCTATGGGTTTGCCCCTGTGCGCCGATCGGCGCCGTGGGCATCTCAGGCTCCGGCAGAGCCACCCCAGCCTATGGTCTAGAAACGAATCAAATCAGCTCGCGGATCGCGCCGACGGCGCCGCCTACCAACAGGATGACGACCGGTATGATCGTCAGTACGAAGCCCACTTCGCGCCTGGCAGGATCCCGGACATAAGCGGCGGCGTACAGCGCGCGCCCGATCAGGTAGACGACGCCGAGCGCGGCCGCCACGGGCGCGCTGAAGTAGTGGCTGAACAGGTACAGGCCCGGCAGGAACGCGGCCAGCTGTTCCAGCGTATTCATCTGCACGCGGAAATGGCGCTCGAAGATCTCGTTGCCGCTGATCGCCGGGGCCTTTACGCCGTAGCGCGTGCGTGCGGCGCCGACCTGGTAGCCGAAGAATATGTATTGCAAAACTGCGAGCGCAGTCACGATATTCACATACGCCATGGATGTTCCCCCTGAATTGGGGGATTCTAGCACTCCACGGAGCAGGCCAATCCATGAATCAGACCCAGACAGTCCCACGTGCGGGTACCCGCGGCTACGCGCACCTGGTGGAATTGCGGGTGCCGGTCGCCCGGGTATGGAGCGCGCTGACCGATCCGCGCCTGATGCGCATCTGGTCCGGCAAGGAAGCGGAAATCGACGCGCGCCGCAACGGACTTTACCGGCTGGGCCGGCACGGGCACGGCGGACGCGACGCGCATATCGACATCCTCGAGGAAAACCGCCGCCTGCGGCTGATCTACCTGCCGGATGCCGGCATGCCGCCCGCCGATAGCGTGCTGGTCGATGACTTCCTGCTCGATGTCAGGCGCGGCGAGCGCATGGTTTCGTTGCGCCTGCTGGGATCGGGAATTCCGGAGGCCGAGGAATGGGACCGCGCGTACGCGCGCATCCGTGGGGGCTGGGAGCGCAGCCTTGCGCGCCTGAAGAAGACGCTCGAGCACCCGCCGAGGCCGAAGCCGGCGCTGGTGCCGGTGAACAAGGCGCTTCGCGACCTCGATTACTAGGATTCCCCGGATCCGGGAACCGGCCTCCCCCTTGCAATTCCCGCCATCGTCGTCATGATTCAGGCACCGTGATCGCCCTGGAGGGGGATGCCATGCTTGGATTCCTGATTCGCGCACTGATCGTCGCGCTCGGTCTGTGGCTGTCGACCGTCTGGGTGCGCGGAGTCACGATCGACACGCCCGCGACGCTCGTGCTGGCCGGCGTGCTGCTGGGCCTGGTCAATGCCGTCGTGCGGCCCATCGCGATCCTGCTGACCCTGCCGATGACGCTCGTCACGCTGGGATTCTTCCTGCTGGTCATCAACGCCGCGATGGTGGGCCTGGTCGCCTGGATGCTGCCCGGCATGCACGTCGCGGGATTCTGGGCCGCGTTCTGGACCGCGCTGATCTGCAGCGCCGTCAGCATGATCGGATCCTGGTTCATCGGCCCGAAGGGCCGCTTCGAAGTCATCGTCAAGCGGCTCTAGTCAGGCACCCCGGGGCGGCGCCGTCTGGTTCTCCGCCGGCGCTGCGCCCATGAAGCGCGCCGGCAGAGTCAGGAACACGACGCCGACGATCACGATCAGCATGCCGGTCAGCTGCGTCTTCGACAGATGCTCATCGAGGAACAGCCAGCCCAGGTACGCGGCGATCGCCGGATTGACGTAGCTGTACGTGCCGATGAGCGCCGGCGTCGTGTGGCGCGACAGCCAGCCGTACGCGGTATAGGCGAGGCACGAGCTGCACAGCGTGAGGTAGCCCAGTGAGAGCAGTCCGGGCGCGTTCATGTGCCAGCGCCCCCAGTCGCCGATCGAGAGACTGAGGAGCAGCATCATCAGTCCGCCGAGCCACATCTGCAGCGCGGTCAGCATCAGCGGACTGATGCGCGTATCGATGCTGCGGTAGTACACCGTGCCGATCGACCAGGAAAAGCAGCCGCACAGCGCGGCCAGCTGCGCGAGTGCGGCGGTCGTCGGAATGCGGCCGTCCGGGATCAGCATCAGCACCGTCCCGATGAAGCCGACGACGAGGCCGGTGATCGCGCGCGGCGACAGCGGATGCCCGCGCCGTCCGAAGACCCCGAGGCCCGCGATCCAGAACGCCGCGGTGCTGTTCAGCAGCGCCGACTGATTTGTCGCAATGTACTGGATCGCCCAGATGTTCAGGCCATTGCTCGCGACCACCATCAGGATGCCGAGCACGAGGCCCTGGGTCCATTCGCGCCGTCCCCTGGGCCAGACCGCCCCGCCGCGGTAGTGCGCGAACAGCGCGAGCAGCGTGCCGGCCGTCACGAACCGCACGCCGGACAGCATCGCGACCGGCAGGTGATTGGCGGCGATCTTCGAACACAGGAAACTGGAGCCCCAGATCAGATAGACGGCCGCAAGGCAGATGCCGACCTTGAGGCCATGGCGCGGATCGACGTGCATCGTGTGATCAGGTCCTACGCGTCTTCTTTGGCACGCGCGGCGAGCTTTTCCTTCAGCAGCAGTTTCGCCATCAATATGCCGACCTCGTACAGCACGTACATCGGCACGGCCATGAAGCTTTGCGACACGGCGTCGGGCGGCGTCACGAACGCCGCGAATATGAAGATGCCGAGCAGCACCAGTCCGCGGTTCCGGGTCAGCGTCTCGAGCTTGACGACCCCGGTCCAGACCAGCAGCACGGTCGCCACCGGGACCTCGAACGCGGCGCCGAATGCGAGCAGCAGGATCATGACGAAATCCAGGTAGCTGCCCATGTCGGTCATCATCTGCACGCCCGCCGGCGTCGTCGAGACGAAAAAGCTCAGCATCGCCGGGAACACCAGGAAGTAGGCGAACGCGGCGCCGACGTAGAACAGCAGCACACTGGAGACCAGCAGCGGCACCGCCAGCTTTTTCTCGTGGCGATACAGTCCCGGTGCCACGAAGGCCCAGGCCTGGTACAGGATGTACGGCATCGCCAGACCCAGCGCCACCAGGAACGCGAGCTTGAACGGGACCGTGAACGGTGCGACGACGCTGGTCGCGATCAGGCTCGCGCCGGGGGGAAGCTTGCGGCTCAGCGGCTTCGCGATGTACGTGAACAGCTGGTTCATGTAGAGCAGGCACGGGATGCAGCAGATCGCCACGGCGAACACCGCCTTCATCAGGCGGTCGCGCAGCTCCAGCAGGTGTGATATCAGCGTCCCTTCGGCCAGTTCGCCCGGCGTTTCGCCAGGCTCATTCATGGGGCGGTCTGGGGGAGTGCGCGGCTTCGCCGGCCGGCGGGGCGCTGGCGACGGGCGTTACGGGCGGTTCAGCAGGAGGATCGGCGGGAAAAGGCGATGCGGGGGGCGCGGTCTTTGCCGGAACCGGCACGCTGTTCGGCGGGCTCGGCCTGCTCTTCTGCAGGATCTCCTCGGCGTTGATCTCGCGCTCCAGCTGCTCGGTGAGCTGCCGCGCCGTGACGCGGGCACGTCCGACCCAGTTGCCGATGCGGCGCATCACGCTGGGCAGGCGCTTCGGACCCAGCACGACGAGCGCGATCATCGAGGTAACGACGACCTCCGAGAAGCCGAAATCCAGCATGAGCTATCAGGCGTTGGTTTTCGGGGGTGCCGCCTTGACCTCGGCTTCGCGTTTGGCTGCCGCCGCGGGGTCGAAATCTGCATCCTTGTCCTGCTTGAGCTGTTTGACCTCTTCCTCGCGTTCGCCCTCGTTCATGGCCTGCTTGAAGCCCTTGACCGCGGCGCCGAGGTCCGAGCCGATCGTGCGCAGGCGCTTGGTGCCGAATACGACCAGGGCGATCAGCAATATGACCACCAGCATTCTTGTGTCGAACATGAGCTTTCTCCGATTCCGTCAGGCAGCGTTTAGGAGCGCAATGATACGCCAAAGATCCCTGGCCGTTTGACCACCGCCGCACACTCTGCGTTCATTGCCCGGCGCTTCAGCTTTCGAGCCAGATCGTGACCGGGCCGTCATTCGTCAGGCTGACCTGCATATGGGCGCCGAATACGCCGCTGGCGACCGGCGCGTGACGCTCGCGGGCCTCGCGCATCAGCAATTCGAACAGCTGTCGGCCCAGGGCCGGCGTTGCGGCGTGCGAAAAGCCCGGACGCAGCCCCTTGCGGGTATCGGCGGCCAGCGTGAACTGCGGCACCAGCAGCAGGGCGCCGTGCACATCGACAAGGGCGCGGTTCATGCGCCCGGCTTCATCCTCAAAGAGGCGATAACGCAGGATCCGCTCTAGCAGCCGTCCGACATCCTGCGGCGTATCGGCCGGCCGCACGGCGACCAGGGCCAGCAACCCCGGCCCGATCGCGCCGACGATCTCGCCGTCGACCTGGACCCGGGACTCCAAAACCCGCTGCAAAAGAGCGATCATTCGCTTTTTATACCCACTATTGCCAAAGAAATCGCATTTTATGGTTTATAAAATCCACTTTTACTAAAAATCACAGAAGTGGGAAAATAGAACAAAAAAACAGCTAAACGATCTCGAGATTTGCATAGGAAAGCATCAGCCACTTCGTTCCCTGCCGCTCGAAGTTGACCTGGATCCTCGCATGTGGGCCATTGCCTTCGAAATTCAGCACAATACCATCGCCGAATTTGCTGTGCCGGACCCGGCTGCCCATGCGCATGGCGGGCGCCGGTGTTTCCGCCGCCGGCTTGCGCGCGACGAACGTGGGCCGCGACACCTGAATCCGCGGCCTGACCTCCTCGATCAGGTCCGCGGGCAGTTCGCCGAGGAAGCGCGAGGGCTGTCCGTAGGTATCGACGCCGTACATGCGGCGCTGCTCGGCATAGGTCACGTACAGGCGGCGCATCGCACGGGTTGCGCCGACGTAGCACAGGCGCCGCTCTTCCTCGAGCCCGGCCAGGTCCGCGACCGAGCGCTGGTGCGGAAACAGGCCATCCTCCAGGCCCACCAGGAACACGACCGGGAATTCCAGGCCCTTGGCCGAATGCAGCGTCATCATCTGGACGCAGTCATCCCACTCGTCCGCCTGGCCTTCGCCTGACTCCAGCACCGCGTGCGCCAGGAACGCATCGAGCTGCGACATCCCGGCGCTACCCTCATCGCCGCTGTCCGGCGTGAATCCCCGCGCCGCACTGACCAGCTCCAGCAGGTTGTCGATGCGCCCCTCGCCGCGGTCCCCCTTCTCCTTCTTATAGTGTTCGATCAGCCCGCTCATCTGGATCACGTGATCGACCTGTTCCTGCAGCTCGAGGCCGCTGATCTCCCGGCCCAGGCGATCGACGAGGCCCAGGAATGCGCCGAGCGCCTGGCCCGCCCGCAGCGGCAGCGCGCCGCTCATGCTGGCGAGCGCCGCTTCCCACAGCGACGTGCCGCTGCTGCGCGCCGCGTCGCGCAGCGTGTCCAGCGTACGGGCGCCGATGCCGCGGGTCGGCAGGTTGACGATGCGTTCGAACGAGGTGTCGTCGGCACGGCTCGCGATCAGCCGCAGGTACGCGAGCGCATCCTTGATTTCCGCGCGCTCGAAGAACCGCAGGCCGCCGTAGACGCGGTACGGCATGCGCGCGTTCAGGAAGGCCTCCTCGAACACGCGCGACTGCGCGTTGGAACGGTACAGCACCGCGGTCTCGCGGCGCGCACCGCCCTGCTCGGTCCACTCGCGGATCCGGTTCACGACGAAATCGGCCTCGTCGCGCTCGTTGAAGGCGGCGTAGAGCTTGATGCGCTCGCCCTCCTCGCCGCTGGTCCACAGCGTCTTGCCGAGACGCCCGGCATTGTTCGCGATCAGTGCATTCGCCGCCTTCAGGATCGTGCCCGTGGAGCGGTAGTTCTGTTCGAGCTTGTACAGCGTCGCTGCCGGAAAATCCCGGCGGAACTGATTCAGGTTCTCCGCCTTGGCGCCGCGCCAGCGATAGATCGACTGATCGTCGTCGCCGACGACGAAAGGCAGGCCGGCCGGACCCGCGAGCAGCGTCAGCCACTTGTACTGGATCGCGTTCGTGTCCTGGAACTCATCGACCAGCAGGTGCCGGAAGCGGTCGTGGTAATGCGCCAGCAGCGGCGGATTGTCGCGCCACAGCTCATACGCGCGCAGCAGCAGCTCGGCGAAATCGACGACCCCCGCGCGCTGGCAAGCCTCCTCGTACGCCTGGTAGATGCGGATCAGCTGGCGCCTGGTTGGATCGTTGTCGTCCTTCAGGTGCTTCGGCCGCAGGCCCTCGTCCTTCTGTGCATTGATGAACCACTGGATCTCGCGCGGCACCCAGCGCGTCTCGTCCAGGTCCAGCGCCTTCAGCACCTTGCGCAGCATCCGCGCCTGGTCTTCGGAATCCAGGATCTGAAAGGCCTGCGGCAACAGCGCCTCGCGCCAGTGCCGGCGCAGCAGCCGATGCGCGATGCCGTGGAAGGTGCCGAGCCACATCGAGCCGCCCGGAACGCCCAGCAGCGACTCGATGCGCCCGCGCATCTCCGCGGCCGCCTTGTTCGTGAAAGTCACCGCGAGGATGCCCATCGGCGAGACGCCCTCGACCTGCACCAGCCAGGCAATCCGGTGCACGAGCACGCGCGTCTTGCCGCTGCCCGCGCCGGCCAGCACCAGTGCGGCTCCGGGCGGCGCGGCCACGGCCTGGCGCTGCGCATCGTTGAGCGAATCGAGGAGGTGGGAGACGTCCATCAGGGCGCGGATTGTACTTGGTCGCGGCGCCTTTCTTCCTCGGCAAATTCAAGCAGGGCCAGGGCCAGCGACAGCAGGATGGGACCCGCGATCATGCCGATGGCGCCGAATGCCGCAATTCCGCCGAGGACACCGAGAAAAACGACCAGCATCGAGACCGGGGCGCGCCCCGAGATCAGCAGCGGCTTCAGCACATTGTCGACTCCGGCAAGCACAAGGCCCCAGAGCAGCATCACGGTTCCGGCGCCGTACTGATGATCAATGAACAGCCATGCGCTGGCCGGGACCCAGATCAGGGCGGTGCCGCCGACGGGCAGCATCGCGACCAGCGCGCCGAGCACGCCGAACACGACCGGCGAAGGCAGGCCGACGACCTGGAAGCCGATGCCGAGCAGCAGGCCCTCCAGCAGCGCCATCATCGTCATGCCGAACACGATCGCGCGGGCAATCGCCGCGAGCCGGTTCAGCAGGCGCTCGGTGCGTTCCGCGGCGAGCGGAATGAACGGACGGGCCCGCGCAACGATGGCATCGCCGTCACAGAGGAAAAAGAACAGCAGGAACAGCGTCAGCAGCATGCCGAACAGCGAACTGACCGCACCGAGGAACACCGTGCCGCCGAGGCCGGCGGCGTGCTCGAGGACACTGCGCGTGCCCGACACCAGCCAGCCCTGGATCGTCGCCGCCGATACGGAAAAACGCGTCGCCAGCCAGGAATTTCCTGCGGTGAACCAGGCGTAGCGCTCCAGGTCCGCGAACGAGTGCACGTCGGCCCTCGTCGCCACCGCCTGCACCCGCGCCGACAGCGATGCGATCTGCGCGACGAATTCGACCGACAGTGCGGACAGCGGCAGCAGCACCCCGAGCGGAAACAGGAACGTCAGCACGCCGGCGGCTGCAGCCCGCCCGCCGCGAAACCGCCTGCGCAGGCGCACATTGAGCGGGTACAGCAGGAAGGCGAGGAACGCGGCCCAGCTCATCGCCTCGGCGAACGGCGCGAATATCCGCAGCAGCAGGTAGCCCAGCACGGCGGCCACGGCAAGTGCGAACACTCGGGGGTAGAAATCGGCACGCGGTGTCATGGCGCGATCCTAACATCCTGCTCCCCAACTTCGTGCCCCCGGAGTAATATCGAGGCCAACGCGATGCTGAAGCTAACCGTCAACTCCCGTCCCTTCGAGATCGAGGCGCAGCCGGATACGCCGCTGCTGTGGGTGCTGCGCGACCACCTGGGGCTGACCGGCACGAAATTCGGTTGCGGCAAGGCGCTGTGCGGCGCATGCACGGTACACGTCGACGGCACGGCGCTGCGCGCCTGCTCGGTGCCGGTCAGCGCGGTCGACGGAAAATCCATCACGACGATCGAAGGCCTGTCCGCGGATCGCAGCCATGTGCTGCAACAGGCATGGATCGAGCTCGACGTGCCGCAATGCGGCTACTGCCAGTCGGGCCAGCTGATGTCCGCGGCGGCACTGCTGCGGGCCCGGCCAGACCCCAGCGATGCCGACATCGATGCAGCGATGGCCGGAAACATCTGCCGCTGCGGCACCTATACGCGCATCCGGGCAGCGATCCACCGCGCGGCCGAACTGCTCAGGGTACAGAGGCCGTCGACTTGAACGCGCCGCCTGCCGCGTTCAACCGGCGCGACTTCCTCGCTGGCGCGGCAACCGGCGGCGCCGGTCTCGTCATTGCGCTGTCGCTGCCGGCGTTCGGCGCCGGCGGCCCGCAGCGGACCGCCGCGCGCAGCCAGCTGAATGCCTGGCTGCAGATTGGCGGCGACAATTCGATCACGGTGCTGGTCGATCGCTCGGAGATGGGACAGGGCGTCTACACGGCCCTGCCGATGCTGCTCGCCGAGGAACTGGCGGTCGACATGAACGCGATCCGGATCGTCGCCGCGCCGGTCGGCGATGCCTATGTGAACCAGGGCAACGGCGGCCAGATCACCGGCACCAGCAACAGCATCTCGGATGCCTGGGTCCGCCTGCGCACCGCCGGCGCGCAGGCTCGCACGATGCTGATCAGCGCCGCGGCGCATGCCTGGGGGATCCCGCCCGCCGAATGCCGCGCCGAGCATGGCAGCGTCGTCAGCGTGCACGGCAGGCGCCTGAGTTTCGGCGAGCTGGCCGGGATCGCCGGCAAGCTGCCGGTGCCGAAGGACGTGAAGCTCAAGGAAGCCGCCGATTTCACGCTGATCGGCAGCAATGTGCCGCGCCTCGATACGCCGGGCAAGGTCGACGGCAGCGCGGAATTCGGCATCGACGTCAGGCTGCCCGGCATGCTGTACGCGGCGCTCGCGCAAAGCCCGGTGCTGGGCGGAAAGCTCAGGGCCCTGGACGAGGGCAAGGCGCAGAAGATGCCGGGCGTGCGGCACATCATGCAGAGCACGCGCGGCGTGATCGTCGTCGCGGATCATTTCTGGCAGGCGCTGAAGGCGCGCGACGCGCTGCAGATCGACTGGGACACCGGCAGCGGCGCGACGCTCGGCAATGCCGCCATCAGCAGCCTGCTGCGCGAGCGGGCACTGGCGCCGGCGCAGCTGACCGCGCGCACCGACGGCGATCCCGTGCCGGCGCTGAAGGGCGCGCGCAAGGCGCTGAGCTCGCTCTACGAATTGCCGATGCTCGCGCATGCGCCGATGGAACCGATGAACTGCACGGCCGACGTCCGTGCGGATGGCTGCGATATCTACGTCGGCACCCAGGTGCAGCAGCTCGCGCAGAGTGCCGCGGCGGCGGCCTCGGGCCTGCCGCCGGCGAAGGTCCGGGTGTTCACCACGCTGCTGGGCGGAGCCTTCGGGCGGCGCCTGGAGACCGACTTCATCCCGGCCGCGGTCGAGGCGTCGAAGGCCGTGGGGCATCCGGTGAAACTGATCTGGACGCGCGAGGACGACCTGGCGAACGATTACTTCCGGCCGCCGGCCGCGATCCGCATCAGCGGCGCGCTGGATCCCGCCGGACGGCTCACGGCCTGGGATTTCCATGCCGCGAGCCCGTCGATCACGGCGCGCTTCGATCCGACCTCAAAGGATCCTTTCGACTCGGTCCTCGAGGCCGCGGCCAATTATTTCTATGAGGTACCGAACGTCGCGGTGCGCTATACGCGCCAGGAAGTCGGCGTCGACGTCGGCTACCTGCGCTCGGTCAGCCACGCGATCAACTGCTTCGCGATCGAGAGCTTCATGGATGAGCTGGCCGCCGCGGCCGGCGTGGACGGCTTCGAATTCCGGCGCGGCCTGCTCGCGAACAAGCCGCGTCACCGGCGCGTGCTCGAGGCGGCGGCGGGGCGCGCCGGCTGGGGGCACGCGGCGCAGGGGCGCTTCCACGGCATCGCGCTGATGGAAGGCTACACGACGGTGCTGGCGCAGGTGGCCGAGATCTCCATCGATGCGGGCGAACTGAAGATCCACCGGATTACCTGCGCCGTCGACTGCGGCCAGAAGGTCAACCCGAAAATCATCGAGTCGCAGGTCGAGGGCGGCATCGTGTTCGGCCTGTCCGCGGCCCTGTGGGGAAACATCACGATCGCGGCCGGTCGCGTACAACAGACCAATTTCAATTCCTACCGCGTGCTGCGCTGTAACGAGATGCCGCAGATCGACGTGCACCTGCTGGCGAGCGACGAGCCGCCCGGCGGCATCGGCGAGCCCGCGGTCGCGCTGGTGGCGCCGGCGCTGTGCAACGCGATCTGTTCCGCAACCGGCCGGCGCCTGCGTTCGCTGCCGATCGGCACGCAGCGCTTCGCGCAGTCCTGAGGCCTAATCCGGCCACTGCGCGCGCAGCAGGTTCACGGTCGCGATGACCAGAAGTGCCGCTCCGGCGTTGTGCAGCGTGGCGAGCGGCAGCGGTACGCCGGCGAGCACCATCAGGATGCCGATCGCGATCTGCCCGCAGACGGCCAGCGCGAGCCAGGCTGCCGCACGTCGCTGGCGGGGCGACCGCGCGCGCCGCCAGGCGCAGGCGGCGAGCGCCAGCAGACTCAGGCCCGTCACGGCGGCGCCCATCCGGTGCGTGAAGTGAATGGCGGTCCTGGCCGGATACGCGAGGACTCCCCCTTCGTAATCGATTCCCGGCCGGGCGCCGGGGCGGAAGCCGCCGCGAAAGTCCATCGGCGGCCACCACGAGCCCTGGCACGTTGGAAAATCCGCGCAGGCGGGCGCCGCATAATTGGCGCTGGTCCAGCCGCCGAGCGCGACCTGCAGCGCCACGACGGCGAGTCCCGCGGCCGCGAACCGCTGCAGCGGCCGGTCCGCCGGCGCGGACGGCAGGCGCTCGGGCGTGATCGACAGCCACCGCAGCAGGCCGAGCGTGGTCAGGCCGCCGAGCAAGTGCGCGGTCACGATCAGCGGCCTCAGCAGCAGCGTGACGGTCAGCGCGCCCAGCGCACCCTGCAGGCAGACGACGGCAAACAGCGCGAGCGGCACGCCCTGCGGCTGGCGGCGATCGCGGCGGTTGACCAGGGCCCATGCAGCCAGCGTCGTGACGGTCAGGCCCAGCGTAGCCGCGGCGTAACGATGGATCATTTCACGCAAGGCCCGGCCGGTTTCATCGCCGGCCCGGGGATAGATGTGTCCGTAGCAGCCCGGCCAGTCCGGGCAGCCGAGGCCGGCTGCCGTCAGGCGTACCCACGCGCCGAGCACGACGACGGTCGCGGCCAGGATCACGCCGCCCAGGGCCAACCGTCTGAACCAGACCAGGCGTTGCGGCGCATTCATTCGCGCATTTTACCGGGCAACTGGGCCCGCAGTTCGGCGAGCGAGATGCCCGTTTGCCGCTGCGCGCCGGGCGCATCCTGAATGCGGAGCGCCGGCGTCCACGCCTGTCCGAATACGACCTCGAAGGTCGCCGGCAGGCGACCCTGCTGCCGATAGCCTTCGTAACGGGCCTCGACGGCGGCGAACCGGCGCCTCCCGGTCAGGCCCTTCGGCCGGTCGCGCACGGCGTTGCCGGCGCCGCTCGCCTTGAGATCGGCGAGCAGTGCGCGCAGGTCCCGGTATTGCAGCGTGTAGTGCTCCACATCGAGAACCGGCGCCGCAAAGCCGGCTCGCACGAGTTCATCGCCGAGATCATGCATGTCGAAAAAGCGGTGCACGCGCATCGCCGGATCGACCGCGGTCCAGACGGCGTGCAGCTCGCGCAGCGTGTCCGGCCCCAGGCACGTGAACGTGAGCAGCCCGCGTGGCGCCAGCACCCGGCGCAGTTCAGCGAACAGCAGCCGCGGATCGCACCAGTGAACGAGGAAATTGCTGAGGATCAGGTCGACGCTCGCCGTGGCGAACGGCAGCCGGCACGCATCGGCGCAGACGCGGTCGAACGGGCGCAACCACGCGCGCTGCGCTCGCGCGGCGCGCAGCATGCCGAGGGAGTAGTCCACGGCGATGACGCGGGCCCGCGGATAGCGGCGTTTCAGCGCGCGGCTGGCGTGACCCGTGCCCGCCCCGGCATCCAGCACCATCCGGGGCTCGAGCGCGGTGAAATCGAGCCGCTCGAGCAGCTGCGCGCGCACCTGCGCCTGCAGCACGGCGGAGGCGTCGTAGCGCGTGCTCGCGCGCTCGAAGGAGCGGCGCGCAGAGCGTGCGTCGAGCGCGAATCCGCCGCCCGCGTCCCGGGCGCTCACGGGTAGAGGTAATTCAGCAGGATGCCGGCGAAGACGACCGCGCCAAAATAGTGATTGATCCGGAAGGCTCGAAAGCAGGCGTCGCGGTCCCGGTCGCGGATCAGCCACAGATGGTATGCGAACAGCAGCGCTCCGCCGGCGAGGCCCACCCAGTACCACGATCGCAGGTGCATCGTGCGCCCGACCAGGGCGAGCGCGATCACGCTCATCGCCTGCAGCACCGCGATGACGTGCCGGTCGGAATCGCCGAACAGGATCGCCGTCGAGCGCACGCCGATCCTCAGGTCATCGTCGCGATCCACCATGGCGTAGATCGTGTCATAGACGGTGACCCACAGCAGGTTGGCGATGAACAGCAGCCACGCGACGCGCGGAACCTCTTCCAGCTGGGCCGCGAAGGCCATCGGTATGCCCCAGCCGAAGGAGATGCCGAGGTACAGCTGCGGCACCGACAGGAACCGCTTGATGAACGGATAGGTGACCGCAAGGAACGCGCCGGCCACGGCGAACAGCAGCGTAAAGCGGTTCAGCTGCAGCGCCAGCAGCAACGCGCCCACGCTGAGCACCGCGAACAGCAGCAGCGCCTCGAGCGGCGAGACGCGGCCGGACGCCAGCGGCCGGCCGCGGGTGCGCGCGACGTACGGGTCGAATCCGCGATCTGCGTAATCGTTGATGACGCAGCCGGCGGAGCGCATCAGCACGACGCCGGCGACGAACACGGCCAGGATGTGCGTTTTCGGCCGGCCGCCGGCGGCGAGCCACAGGGCCCACAGCGTGGGCCACAGCAACAGCAGCGTGCCGACCGGCCGGTCGAGCCGCATCAGGCGCGCGTAATCGCCAAGGGTCGTGAGCACCTGGGGCAATACCTGCCTGCCCGCGGCCATCAATTGCGGTGCGTCATTCTGCATGGATCGCCGGCAGGAACAGCTCCTGCACCAGGATCGGCTGACCATGCAGGCTGATGCGCGAGCGGCGTCCCCAGAGTCCCGCGGGCTTGACCGCGGCGTTGCGCAGCGCCCGCGCCGCCACGGCCGAGTCGGCCGGCAGCCACCCGAATTCGTACGCACTGCGCTCGTAGCCGGACAGGCCGCACAGGGTTTCGCCGAGCGCGGAGTCGCCGAGCTCCGCGAGCCATGGATGCGCGCTCAGCGTCGAGTCCGGAATGATCGACTGCGCATACACCCAGACCTGCCCGGCGCATTCCATCTCGACGTCGCGGAACAGGCCGGCGCTGTCGTTGGTGCGCAGGCTCTGGCGGTGCGCCGTCTGCAGCAGCCCGGTCCACTGGTCGATCACGCGCAACGCGAACGGCCCCTTGCAGGCGGCCCTGAGCCGCACCGTCAGCAGGCCCTTGCCGATCAGCCACGCGCGCAGGCGGGGATCGATCGACACCTGGCCCAGGCGTTCGGCGGGCAGCCAGTCCACGGCGGGTTCGGCGGCTTGTTTTGCTGGCAGCATGCGCGCCATTCTACCCGACCCGGCCGTACAGCTCGCGCCGGCCCACCCAGCGGCTGACCAGCGGCGCGACCTGCGCCGGCCAGCTGTGCAGCATGGTCTCGGCGGCGATCTGCACGCGCGGCAGCAGATCCGCGTCCCGGAGCAGGTCGGCAACGCGCATCTGCGCGAGACCGGTCTGGCGCGTACCCAGCAGTTCCCCGGGTCCGCGCAGCTCCAGATCGCGGCGGGCGACCTCGAAGCCGTCATTGGTCGCGCGCATGACGCCGAGCCGCTCACGGGCGAGCGGCGACAGCGGCGCGCGGTACAGCAGCAGGCAGGCGCTCGCGTGCTCGCCCCGGCCGACGCGGCCGCGCAGCTGATGCAGCTGCGCAAGGCCCATGCGCTCGGCGTTCTCGATCACCATCAGCGTCGCGTTCGGCACGTCGACGCCGACCTCGATCACCGTGGTGGCGACCAGCAGCTGGATCGCGCCGTGCTTGAAGCGCGGCATGGTGCGCTCCTTGGCCGCGCTCGGCATGCGCCCGTGCACCAGTCCGACGGACAGCTCGGGAAGCGCCTGCCTCAGCGCCGCGGCGGTCTCCTCGGCGGCCTGGTACGGCATCTCCTCGGACTCGTCGATCAGCGGACAGACCCAGTACGCCTGCCGGCCCGCCAGGCAGGCGGTGCGGATACGCTGCACGACCTCGTCGCGGCGGCTGTCGGCCAGCACGACGGTATGCACCGGCGTGCGCCCGGGCGGCAACTCGTCGATCACCGAGACATCCAGATCCGCGTAGGCGGTCATGGCCAGCGTGCGCGGAATGGGTGTCGCGGTCATGATCAGCTGGTGCGGCTGGTGGCCGTCGCGCGAGCCTTTTTCCCGCAGGGCCAGGCGCTGGTGCACGCCGAAGCGGTGCTGCTCGTCGACGATCACGAGCGCCAGGGACCTGAACTCGACGCCCTCCTGGAACAGGGCGTGGGTGCCGATCACGACGGCCAGGCTGCCGCTGCGGATGCCGGCCAGCATCGCGGCGCGCGCCTTCGCCGCGCGAGCCCGTTCAGCAGCGCAACCGGGATCTCCCAGCGGCTCGAACCATTTGCGGAAATTCTGCGAGTGCTGCTCGGCCAGCAGCTCGGTCGGCGCCATCAGCGCGACCTGCCGTCCGCACTGCAGGGCGCGCGTCGCGGCCAGTGCCGCGACGAGCGTCTTGCCGCAACCGACATCGCCCTGCACGAGGCGCAGCATCGGCGCCGGCTTGCCGAGGTCGCGTTCGATCTCCTGCAGGGCACGCTGCTGCGCATGCGTCAGCCGGAACGGCAGGGCGGCCAGCAGGCCCGCCTTGAGGCGCTCGTCGCCGCGCGCCAGCGGCCAGCCGGGCGCGCTCTGGATGCGCTGGCGCAGCATCTTCAGCGACAGCTGGTGCGCCAGCAGTTCCTCAAATGCCAGGCGGCGCTGGGCCGGATGGCGTCCGTCCAGCAGCAGCCCGACCGGCGCGTCTGCCGGCGGGCGGTGAACGTATTCAATGGCCGCGTGCAGCGACGGCAGGCGCGCGTCGGCGAGCACGGCGGCCGGCAGCAGGTCCGGCACCGAGACCCCGCCGGATGCATCGAGCGCCAGGCGCACCAGCATCCGCAGCCGGCCCTGAGTGACCCCTTCCGTCATCGGGTAGATCGGCGTCAGGTGATCGGCGTCGGCGGCCGCCGCCGGCGCATCGGCGCGCCGGTACTCGGGGTGGACGATTTCCAGGCCCTTCGGGGAGCGCCGCACTTCGCCGAAGCAGCGCACGCGCACGCCCCGGCTGAGCGCCTGGTGCTGCTGGGCCGTGAAATAGAAGAACCGCAACGTCAGGAATCCCGAGCCGTCCGCAATGCGGCACAGCAGCTGCCGGCGCCCGCGCAGCACGACCTCGGTCAGCTGCACCTCGCCCTCGACCGCGGCGCGCTGTCCGGCGCGCAGCTCCCCGAGCGGTATGACGCGGGTCCTGTCCTCGTAGCGCAACGGCAGCAGGAACAGCAGGTCCTCCACCGTCTCGACGCCCAGCGCACGCAGCCGCCCGGCCAGCGCCGCGCCGACGCCGCGCAGGGACGTGACCGGCTTCGCCGCCGTCACAGCGCTATGATGCACTCCACCTCGATCAGTGCGCCGCGCGGCAGCGATGCAACGCCGACCGCGGCGCGCGCCGGATACGGTTCGCGGAAGAATTCGGCCATGACGCTGTTGACGAGCGCGAAATGCGACAGATCGGTCAGCGAGATATTGACCTTGACGACGTCATCGAGCGTCGCACCGGCCGCGCCCACGATCGCGGCGAGGTTGCCGAAGGTCTGCCGGGCCTGCGCCTCCATGCCGCCGGCGACCAGTTCCTTGGTCGCCGCATCCAGCGGAATCTGCCCGGATACCCAGATGGTGTTGCCGACCCGCACCGCCTGCGAGTAGGTGCCGATGGCGGACGGCGCCGACGGCGTGGATATGATCTGCTTGCTCATCAACTGTTCCTCGATGCTATGGTGCGGACGACGCGCTGCACTTCGGGCATGCGCCGGATGGTCTTGATGATGTGCGCCAGGTGCGTGCGGTTGTGCACCTGCAGCTCCATCGTGATCGCTGAGGTGTCGGCGTCGCGTTCCTGCAGCTGCAGCCGGTCGATGTTGGTGCCGGTGTTGGCAACGCTGGACGTGACGGCCGCCAGGACGCCGACGCGATTGCTGATCTCGAGCTGGATCTCCGAGCTGAACGTGCGGCTGCCGGTGGCCTCCCAGGCGACCGACAGCCATTTCTCGGGCTGCTTGCGATATTCGGCGAGGTTGCCGCAATTCTGCCGGTGGATCATCACGCCGCGGCCGGCGGAGAGGTAGGCCATGATCGGATCGTTCGGGATCGGAAAGCAGCAGCGGGCATAGGTGACCACGAGCCCTTCGGTTCCGGCGACCATCAGCGGCGCGCTCGTGTGCGCCGCCGGTTCGGCGCCCTGCGCGGCGGGCTGCAGCCGGCGCGCAACCAGCGGGGCGAGGCGCTCGCCGAGGCCGATCTTCTCGAACAGGTCCTGGGCGTCACCGAGGCCCAGTTCCCGCGCCAGCACATCGAGCTGCGCCGGCGGTATCTTCTTCAGCGGCTGGTGGATCTCGTCGAGCGCGAGCCCGAGCAGTCGCCGGCCGAGTTCGGCCGCTTCGCCGCGCTTCATGTTCTTCAGGTATTGCCGCACGGCTGCCCGCGCCTTCGCGGTCACGAGAAAACTGCTCCACGACGGATTCGGCGTCGCTCCCTTGGCCGTGATGATCTCGACCGTCTGGCCGTTCAGCAGCGGCGTGCGCAACGGCACCAGGCGCCGGTCGACCTTGGCGGCGACGCAGCGGTTGCCGACGTCGGTGTGGATCGCGTAGGCGAAATCGACCGGGGTCGCCCCGGTCGGCAGGCGCAGGATCTTGCCCTTCGGCGTGAACAGGTAGACCTTGTCCGGAAACAGGTCGACCTTGACGCTCTCGAGGAATTCCTCCGAGCTGCCGCCCTCCTGGATCTGCACCAGATTCGCGAGCCACTCGCGCGCGCGGTCCTGTTCGATGCCCCCCAGCGCGGTCTCGCCGGTCTTGTATTTCCAGTGCGCCGCAATTCCCGACTCGGCGACGCGGTGCATCTCTTCGGAACGGATCTGCACCTCGATCGGGATGCCGTTCGGGCCGAACAGCGTCGTGTGCAGGGACTGGTAGCCATTGGTCCGCGGAATCGCGATGTAGTCCTTGAAGCGTCCGGGCATCGGCTTGAACAGGCTGTGCACGAGGCCCAGCGTCCGGTAGCAGGTGTCAGCCGACTCGACGATGATGCGGAATCCGTAGACGTCGACGATCTCGTTCAGCGAGATGCCCTTGGAGCGCATTTTCCGGTAGATGCTGTACAGGTGCTTCTCGCGGCCCTCGACGCTGCCGGTGATCGTCGACTTCGTCAGCGCGCCCCTGATGGTCTCGGCGATCTTGCGGACGAATTCCTTCTGGTTGCCGCGGGCCCTCTTCAGCTCCCGCTCCAGCACCTTGTAGCGGTACGGGTACAGCGCGCGGAAGCCGAGGTCCTCCAGCTCCAGCTTGACCGCATAAAGCCCCAGGCGCTCGGCGATCGGCGCGTAGATCTCCAGCGTCTCGCTGGCGATGCGCCGCCGCTTCAGCGGCGGCACGACGCCGAGCGTGCGCATGTTGTGCGTCCGGTCGGCCAGCTTGACCATGATCACGCGGATGTCGCGCACCATCGCGAGCAGCATCTTGCGAAAGCTCTCCGCCTGCGCTTCCTCGCGGTTCTTGAACTGGATCTGGTCGAGCTTGCTGACGCCGTCGACGAGGTCCGCGACCACCTCGCCGAACATCGAGACGATTTCGGCCTTCGCGGTCGGGCGTATCCTCGATCACGTCGTGCAGGATCGCGGCTATCAGCGTGTCGGCATCCAGGTGCAGGTCGGCGAGGATGTCGGCGACCGCGACCGGGTGCGTGATGTAGGGCTCGCCGGACAGGCGCTTCTGGCCCTGGTGGCGCAGCGCGCCGAATTCGTAGGCGTCGCGGACCCGCTCGATCTGCGCGGGCGGCAGGTACGTCTCGAGCTTGTCTAAGAGCTGACTGATCCCCGTGGAGCGCCTGCCACCGGGTAGAAAACCAAGGATGGAAGACGCATAGTCCATCGGTCCTCTGCGACGCTGTGAGTGTCAGTCACCCAGTCCGAATTGCGGGGCGCGAAAATCCATCGGCAGGTCGAGCTCGCTCGCGGGCGGCGGCGCCGGCTCCTCGGGCTCTTCGAGCATCTCCAGCGTGATGTTGCCGGCGGCGATCTCGCGCAGCGCCACCACCGTCGGCTTGTCGTTCTCCCACTCGACGGTCGCTTCGGCACCGTTGGCGAGACGGCGCGCGCGCTTGGCCGCCAGCAGCACCAGGTTGAACAGGTTCGGTTCGTTCTGCAGGCAGTCTTCGACGGTAATGCGGGCCATGAAATCGTTTCCGGGTTAAGGGTTGATCAGCATAGCAGTAACTCAGCGATTTTGCAGCAGATTTGCGGCCAGCGCGGCGATGGCCGGCCGGTCCCTGCGCAGCGCCGAACCATGGCCGTCGACGATCGCCTGCAGTTCCCCGAGGGCCGTATCGAAGCGGTCGTTGACGACGACATAGTCGAACTCCGGCCAGTGCGCGAGGTCGCTGACCGAGTCCTGCAGGCGCCGGCTGATGACTGCGTCGGAGTCGGTGCTGCGCGCCTTGAGGCGCAGTTCGAGCGATTCCCGGGAAGGCGGCAGGACGAAGATCGTCCGCGCCTCGGGAAGCGTGGCGCGGACCTGCCGTGCTCCCTGCCAGTCAATCTCCAGCAGCAGTCGCGTGCCCTGGTCGAGCGCGGCGCGGACTGCCGCGAGCCCGGTACCGTAATAGTTGTCGAACACCCGCGCGTGCTCGAGGAACTCGCCGGCCGCGATCATGCGCTCGAAGGTCGCGGCGTCGACGAAATGGTAATCGCGTCCGTCGACCTCGGCGGGGCGCGGCTTGCGGGTCGTATAGGACACGGAGAAACGCAGGTCGGGCTCGCGCTCCATCAGTGCCTTGACGAGACTGGTCTTGCCGGCGCCCGAGGGCGCTGCGATCACGTACAAAGGCATCCGCTCAGGATAACCGATCCGCCCCGGGCGCCGAAGCCCGCGTTTTGCGGGCAATTCGCTCCGTAGCGGCGCGACCCATGCCCTGCCCGAGACCGATGCACTGCACACGGTCAATGCGCCCGGCATGGACGATTTGTCAAATCGGCTGCCCGGCGAGCCGGCAGCGCGCACGGGCAAGGAGGAATTGCGCAATCCCGGCGCTTGAAATAGTCTCGACGGACAACATCGCCTGAAGGGAAGAATTCCATGAGCCAAACGTCGACGCTGCGGAAAACTGTGCGGGCCGTGCTCGCGGCGATTGCGCTGCTGTTGCTGGGGAGCAAGGTCTTCGCAGTGGACAGCTACAGCGGCGGCGTGCTGACGATGCCGACGCTGGCGATCGGCAACGCGACGCTGTCCAGTGTCGCCGTCCAGGTCGCGACCATCGTCACCCTCCCATCCGGTTCGTCCCCCAACGGCACGGTGGATCGCTACGACCCGACCACCGGGCACCTGACCGTGCAATCGGTCGATTACGCGGGGGAGACCTTCTACAACGTCGTCGTCACGGTGAAGTCGCTGGTGTCGATCGGCGGCCTCAGCGGAGGAGACACGTACGCCAATGGCGCCGTGTCCATACCGTTCGTGCGGTTGCTGAACGGCCCGCTGTTTGGCGGGGCGGTCGTGAGCCAGTTCAAGATCGACAGTGCCGGCGGCGGGATGCCGCTGTACGAGCAGGACGTCTACAACGCGGCCACGCACGAGCTGACGATCACGGCGATCGAGGTGGGCGGCAAGGTCTATACGAATGCGGTCATCACGGTCGAGTCGGCGACCGTCGCCGCTTACGCCACCGTGGTGCCGAATCTCGTCGGCGATACCGAGAGTGCCGCGTCGGCCGCGCTGGCCGCAGCAGTGCTCGGCGGCAACGTCACTCAGCAGCCCAGTGCCACGGTACCCGCGGGCAACATCATCAGCCAGAACCCCGCCGCGGGCACCGAGGTCGACGAGGGGACCTATGTCAATCTGGTCATCTCGGGGGGCGTTCCGGAGACGCTGTTGTATTCCTTCCCGACGGCGGGCGCCACGCCCGAGGCGTTCACGCTGATCGCGGCCAAAGGAGGCCTGTACGGTACGACGGTCGGCGGCGGCAACGCCAACAACGGCCAGATCTTTTCGCTGAGCCTCGGCGGCGCCGAGTCGACCCTGTACACGTTCCCGTCGCCGGCCGGCGCCGGAACCTACAGCCCGAACTGCCTCATCCTCGGCGCCGATGGCAATTTCTACGGAACGACTGCCGGCGGCGGCATTGACCTCGATCAGAACGAAGGTGCCGGCACGGTGTTCCAGCTCACCCCAAAGGGCGCGTTGACGACGCTATGGGCATTTGGCGATTTTCTCGATGGAGTCCAGCCGAACGGGGTGACCCAGGGGAGCGATGGCAATTTCTATGGAACCACCGCGACGAGTTCCATCGACAGCGACGGCGTCCTGTACCAGGTGACGCCGGCGGGCGTGGAAACGGTGATCCACTCCTTCAACTATTACTCCGCTCCGGCCGGCGACGGGGCTGACCCCGTCGGTTACCTCGTGGAGGTCCCGCAGCTGATCAGCAGCGTCTATTTCGGCGCGACCAGCGGGGGCGGCGCCAACGGCACCGGGATCGCCTTCTCGATCAATTCTTCCGGCACTGAAGTCATCCTGCATTCGTTTGCGGCCGCCGGCAGCACGACGGACGGCCAGAACCCGGTCGGCGGGCTGCTGTATGCCACCAACGGCATTTTCTACGGCATGACGCTGAACGGCGGCGCCAACGGCGCCGGTGCGATCTACCAGATCTCGGGTGCCACGAATCCCAATCCCACGGAGAAAGTCCTGTACTCGTTCGCCATAGTCCCCGGCACCTCCTCGGGCCCCACGCCGGTTGGTGCGCTGGTCCAGACGAGCGACGGCAGCCTCTACGGCATTACCGAGTTCGGCGGGGACTTCAATTACGGCTCGGTGTTCAAGATCACGACGTCCGGTGCCTACTCGCTCGTGCATTCATTCAGCGCAGGCACGAGCGACGGGGCGCAGCCCAGCTCGCTGACCTTGGGCAGTGACGGGAACCTGTACGGCACCACGTTCTTCGGCGGCGCCAACAACACCGGCGCGGTGTTCAAGATTCCGCTTCAGTAGCAACGCGGCTCACCGCGCGCCGCCGCGGCGCGAAAGGGCGTCGTTGATCTGCCCGACCCACACGGCGCCGGCGGCGCGGTCCTCGAGCGCGCATGACTGCAGCACGGGCGCCGCAGCGGGCGCGAGCGCCGTGCGCTCATAAGTGACTTCGACACGAGTTGCCAGGCCCTGCGGCTGCAGTTCGATCGTAATTCGCGTGCTCATCACGCCGGGGATCACATAGACGTAGCCAACCCGCCCGCCCTCGCGGTCGAACGCGGTGTTCACCCAGTGCGCGAGTCCCGCCGGGTGGTCGATCTCGAACACCATGCCCTCGCAGTCCGCCGCGGGCTGCGGCCAGATGAATCGCGGTTCCCACCCCGGCGCCCAGTCGCGCTCGCGCAGCGCGCCGAACAGCGGGAAGGCCGCGTCGATCGGCAAGTCGACAATGAAGGTGAAGCGTTCGCAGGTGTGCACAGGGGTAGCACGCTACCTCCGCGGCTCCCATTGGTCAAAGCCTACTCGATGTTCTGCACCTGCTCGCGCATCTGCTCGATCAGGACCTTCATGTCGACCGCGGCGCGCGTGGTATCGATGTCCTGCGACTTCGACGACAGCGTGTTGGCCTCGCGGTTGAGCTCCTGCATCAGGAAATCCAGGCGCCGGCCGGCGGGATCGCTGGCCCCGAAGGTGTTGCGGATCTCGGCGACGTGGCCGCGCAGCCGGTCGATTTCCTCGTCCACGTCGAGGCGTTGCGCGAGGATCGCGAGCTCCTGCTCGAGCCGCTCGTGGTCGACCTCGGCGACCATCTGCGCGATGCGCTCGGAGAGCCGCGTGCGCATGCGCGCGCGCATCTCCGGGCAGGCGCTGGGCAACACGCGTCGCGAGCTCGATGCAGCCCGCACAGCGCTGCTCGAGCGCATCCTGCAGGCGCGCGCCCTCGCTGTCGCGGAATCGCCCGAGCTCAGCCAGGGTTTCGGCGAGCAGCGCCTGCGATGCGGCGATCATCGGCGCCGTGTCGCGTGTCGCATCGCGCACGATGCCGGGCCAGCGCAGCACGTCCATGACGTCGATATGCGCGGCGCCGCCGGCAAGCCGCGCCACCTGCTGCGCGCGCAGCGTCACGGCGCTGAGCAGGTTGTCGTCGACATCGAGGGACGCTGCGGCGATGCTGGGCCGGAAATGCAGCGTGCAGTCCACCTTGCCGCGGCGCACCGCCGCGCCGACCGACTGGCGCAGGTCCGCCTCGGCTGAGCGCAGCTCCTCGGGAAGGCGCAGCGAGATCTCCAGGAAGCGGTGATTGACGGTGCGCAGCTCCCAAGCGAGCATGCCCCAGGGAAACTGTCGCTCGCGCCGCGCAAAGCCGGTCATACTGCGGATCATAGGGTTTGCGCCATAGGCGGCCGAAATCGGCCATAATCGCGACATTAGTTTACCAGAAGCTCCGGAGAGGTCATTGCAGATCGAAACCGCGGACGTGAACCTGATCGGTTACCGCGAAGAAAATCAGGATCGGGTCGCGATTGTCGTCGATGAACGCTCGGTACTGATGGCGGTCGTCGACGGCATGGGCGGGCATGCGGAAGGGGCGCGCGCGGCCGAAACCGCGCTCGCGGCGCTGGTGGGCGCGTTCTGGCAGACGCCGCATCCGGTCTTCGATCCGCTCGGGTTCCTGCATCTGTCGCTGGGCCGGGCGCATGAGGAGGTCGTCAAGCTCGGACTGCATCTGAGCGTCGAGTCCAGGCCGCGGGCGACCTGCGCGCTGTGCCTGGTGCAGGATTCGGCGGCCTACTGGGCGCACGTCGGCGACAGCCGCATCTACCAGCTGCGCCAGCAGCAGGTGCTCGAGCGCACGCGCGATCACAGCCACGTCGAGCTGCTGCTGCGCGAAGGGCTGATCAACGAGGCCGACGTGTCCGGGCACCCGCTGCGCAATTACGTCGAGTGCTGCCTGGGCGGGGACGCCGCATTGCCCGAGATGAGCATCACGTCGCGGCGGCTGCTGAAAGCCGGCGACCTGCTGGTGCTGTGCACCGACGGATTGTGGGGCAATCTCGCCGACCAGGACTTCGTGCGCCTGGCGCAAGCCACCGATGCGCCGCTGCAGGAGAAGCTGTTCGAGCTCGCCACCCACGCTGTGCAGATAGGGGCTCCGCACAGCGACAACACGACCGCTGCGGCGTTGCGATGGCGCGCGCCATGAGCATCAGGCCGAGCGGTCGGGCTGCCGACGAACTGCGTGCGCTGTCCTTCAGCCGCTCCTTCACGCGCCACGCGGAAGGCTCGGTGCTGGTGGGCTTCGGCGATACGCGCGTGCTGTGCACGGCCAGTGTCGAAGGGGGGGTGCCTGGTTTCCTGCGCGGCAACGGCCAGGGCTGGGTAACCGCCGAGTACGGCATGCTGCCCCGCGCCACGCATACGCGCTCCGCGCGCGAGGCCGCGCGCGGCAAGCAGACCGGCCGCACGCAGGAGATCCAGCGCCTGATCGGGCGTGCACTGCGCGCCGTGGTGGACATGAAGGCGCTCGGCGAACGCACGATCACGATCGATTGCGACGTGCTGCAGGCCGACGGCGGTACCCGCACCGCGGCGATCACCGGGGGCTTCGTCGCGCTGGCCGACGCGGTCGACGTGCTGCTGCAGCGGCGCGATATCCAGCAGAATCCTCTGCATGGCCAGGTCGCGGCCGTGTCGGTCGGCATCTACAACGGCGTTGCGGTGCTGGACCTGGATTATGCCGAGGATGCCAACGCCGAGACGGACATGAATGTCGTGATGAACAGCGGCGGCGCGTTCATCGAGATCCAGGGCACCGCGGAGGGCCACGCATTCCGGCGGCACGAACTCGACCAGCTGCTCGACCTGGCCGCAAGCGGCATCGCCAGGCTGCATGCCGCGCAGACCGTCGCCCGCGGCGGCTAGCGGCGCCGGGCCGCGCGAGCGGCTGCTCGTGCTGGCAACCGGCAATGCCGGCAAGCTGCGCGAAATCCGCGCGCTGCTGGCCGGACTGCCGTTGCGGATCGAGGCACAGTCCGGGTTGGGCGTCACCCCGGCGCAGGAGACCGGCAGCAGCTTTCTCGAGAACGCGCTGCTGAAGGCGCGACACGCGGCGCGCGTCACCGGCGCCGCCGTGATCGCCGACGACTCGGGACTGGAGGTCGACGCGCTCGGTGGGGCCCCGGGAGTCCGCTCCGCCCGCTTTGCAGGGCCAGCGGCCGACGATGCGGCGAACATTGTCCGGCTCCTCGCGGCGCTCGCCGGCGTCCCTCCGGGGCGGCGCAGCGCCCGCTACCGTTGTGTCCTGGTCTTCCTGGAGGGCGCCGACGACGCCCGGCCGCTGGTTGCCGAAGGCGTCTGGGAGGGCATGATTCTCGGGCAGCCGCAGGGCGCGGGCGGATTCGGCTATGACCCGCTTTTCTGGCTGCCGGAGCTCGGGAAGAGCGCGGCGCAACTCAGCGCGGACGACAAGAACCGGCTGAGTCACCGCGGCACGGCGATGCGTGCGCTGCGCGCAGGACTGGTGCAGCGCCTGGACGGGCCGACGTGAGCGCGCCGGCCGTGCCGCTGTCGCTGTACGTGCACATGCCCTGGTGCGTGCGCAAATGTCCTTACTGCGATTTCAACTCGCATCAGCTGAAATCCGCGCGCCCGGATGCAGCCTATATCGATGCGCTGATCGCGGACTTCGACCTGGAGCTGCCGTTGCTTGCCGGGCGGCGTATCGAGACGCTGTTCTTCGGCGGCGGCACGCCCAGCCTGTTCGCACCTGCGCAGATCGGCCGCCTGGTGCTGGCCCTGCGGCAGCGCATCGAATTCGCGACGGACGCCGAAATCACGCTCGAGGCCAATCCCGGCACGATCGAGCGGGGCCATTTTGCGCAGTACCGCGACGCCGGCATCAACCGGGTGTCGCTGGGCGCGCAGAGCTTTTCGGCCCGCGCCCTCGAATCCCTGGGGCGCATCCACACGCCGGACGATACCTGCCGGGCGGTCGGGGAACTGCGCGCAGCCGGGCTGGCCAATTTCAATCTCGACATGATGTATGCGCTGCCGCAGCAGACGCTGCCCGAGGCCGTCGCCGATGCCGAGGCCGCGTGTGCGCTGCAGCCGGAACACCTGTCGTATTACCACCTGACGCTCGAACCCGGCACCGTGTTCCATGCGCGTCCGCCGCCGCTGCCCGATCAGGACGCTGCCTGGGAGATGCAGGCCGCCGGCCAGGAGGTACTGGCGCGGGCGGGCTTCGCGCAATACGAGGTCTCAGCCTATGCGCGCAGCGGCGCGCGCTGCCGGCACAATCTCAATTACTGGCTGTTCGGCGACTACGTCGGCATCGGCGCCGGCGCCCATGGCAAGATCAGCCTGCAGCTGCCGGACCGCATCCTGCGCACCGCGAAACCGCGCCAGCCGCGCGAGTATCAGGCCGCGGTGAGCCGCAAACAGACGCCGCCCGGCGAGCGCCAGATCGTCGACCCGGCGCAGCTGGCGTTCGAGTTCATGCTCAATGCGCTGCGCCTGAACGAGGGCTTCAGCGCGGCGACCTTCCGCGCACACACCGGTCTTGAGCTCGATAGCGTGGCGCCGCAGCTCGAACGGGCCCGGCATCGTGGCCTGCTGGAGCCAAATCACGTGCCCGGCAGCCCGGGATGGGTGCCGACGGTGCTTGGCCGGAGATTCCTGACCGATCTGCAGGCGGACTTCCTGGCTTGAGTTTATGCACACGTCCCGATCGGCCCCGTAAAAAAGGCACCTACAGTACATTGCAGTCATGTTGCATCAGATGACAGCTGTAACTATTTGATTATATTTGATAAAAAGCTTTGTCTATTTTTTGATCAAGTTAACAATTATGCAAAATTCTGCGGAGGTGTTGGCCCGCGCGCCAACGCATCCACAGAGTTATCCACATATTTTGTGGACAATTCCGGCCCGATGCCGGCCCTCAAGGGCGGCGGCGGTGCGCGCCCGCCGGATTTCCCCGCGCATACTTGTGAGCGGGGATTCAACCGGCTAGACTGCGCGGCCCCGTTTTGCGCATGCGGCCGGGGTTTGAGGCATGGCGGCGCGCACGCTCGGGGTGCCGGCCGATTCTGCCGATTTTCCAACTTCGAGGTTCATCATGAAATCCGGCATACACCCCGACTACAAAGAAATTTCCGTCACCTGCACGTGCGGAAACAAGTTCATCACGCGCTCGACCATTGGCCACGACCTGCAGGTCGAAGTCTGTTCGAACTGCCATCCGTTCTACACCGGCAAGCAGAAGATCGTCGATACCGGCGGCCGCGTAGACAAGTTCCGCAAGAAGTACGCGGCAGCTGCCGCGCGCAGTTGAGCGCGGGCGCCGGGACGGGCCGGCGCGGCACTCCTCGTCTCGAAGCGTGGGCGCAGCGCACTGTCGCGGCCTGGCCGCGGCTTGATTCTCCCTCAGCGTCGTGCAAGGCTCTAGGGTACTCAAGGCGGAACATCGCATGCCCACGAAATACGAAATCAGGAACCAGCAGACCGGGAAGGTGACCCAGCTGGAATTTATGTCCGGAACCATGGGACCGGACGTGATCCCGATTGCGCCGCTGCTCAAGGAACAGGGCGTGTTCACGTTCGACCCCGGCTTCATGGCTACCGCCAGCACGGAAAGCAAGATCACCTACATCGATGGCGATGCCGGCGTGCTGCTGTACCGCGGCTATCCGGTCGAACAGCTCGCCGAGACCTCCACGTTCCTGGAAGTCGCGAACCTGCTGATCTACGGCGAGCTGCCCACGAAGGAGCAGCTCGCGGTGTTCGAGAAATCGATCACGCATCACACGATGGTCAACGAGCAGCTGCTGCGTTTCTTCCACGGTTTTCACCACAACGCCCACCCGATGGCGATGGTCTCGGCGATGGTGGCCTCGATGGCGGCCTTCTATCACGACACGACGGACATCACCGATCCGCGCCACCGCGAGATCTTCGCGCACCGCATCATCGCCAAGCTGCCGACGATCGCCGCCGCGGCCCATCAAGCACTCGCTCGGCCAGCCGTTCATCTATCCGCGCAACGACCTGCGCTACTGCGCGAACCTGCTGAACATGTTCTTCGCCGTGCCGTGCGAGCCCTACCCGGTCGATCCGATCGCCGCCGAGGCGCTGGATCTGCTGTTCATCCTGCATGCCGATCACGAACAGAACGCGAGCACCTCGACCGTGCGCCTGGCCGGCAGCACCGGCACCAATCCGTACGCGGCGATCTCGGCCGGCGTGTCCGCGCTGTGGGGCCCGGCGCACGGCGGCGCGAACGAGGCGGTGCTCGACATGCTCGAGCAGCATCGGCTCGGTCGCAGCACATCGACAAGTTCCTCGCCCGTGTCAAGGACAAGAACGACCACTGTGCGCCTGATGGGCTTCGGCCATCGCGTCTACAAGAACTTCGACCCGCGCGCCAAGATCATCCGCGACATGTGCCACCGCGTGCTCGACAAGCTCGGCAGGGCCGACAACCCGCTGTTCGAGCTGGCGCTGCGGCTCGAGGAGATCGCGCTCAAGGACGAGTACTTCGTTTCGCGCAAGCTCTACCCGAACGTCGATTTCTACTCCGGCATCATCTACAGCGCGCTCGGCATCCCGCGCTCGATGTACACGGTGATGTTCGCGATCGCGCGCACCGCCGGCTGGGTCGCGCACTGGCAGGAGATGATCGCCGATCCGAACATGCGCATCAGCCGGCCGCGCCAGCTCTACACCGGCCCGCTGCGGCGCGACTACGTGTCTATCGACAAGCGCTGAGCGGATGTTCCGGGCATGCACGTCGGCGTCGGTCCTGGCGGTGCTGACCACGCTGGCGGCCACCTGCTGCGCAACGCGCGCGCTGGCGCAGCCCAGTCCCTGCGAGAACCCGTCAGGCCCGGTCGCGGTCGGGACGGCGCAATGGAACGGCTGGGGCCGGGACACCGACAATTCCCGCTATCAGCCGGAACCGGCGCTGCGCGCGGCGGACGTATCCCGGCTCGCGGTCAAGTGGGCCTTTGGTTATAGCGGCGCGGACGATGCCGGCCCGCCGAGCGTCGTCGACGGACGCCTGTTCGTCGGCGATTCCGCCGGCCACGTCTATGACCTCGATGCGCGCACCGGTTGCAGCTACTGGATCTTCGAAGCCGGCGCCACCGTCCATACGGCCGTCACGGTCGGCGAGCTCGCCGCCGCAAAGACGATCCGGCCGCCCAAGGCATCACGCAGGCGCCACGCGCGCATCGACGCGCACGTCGAGGTGGTCAAGCCGCCCAGCGCGGTGTTCTTCGGCGATGAGGCCGGCGCGCTGTATTCGCTGGATGCGCAGCGCGGAACCCTGTTGTGGAAAGCGCAGGCGGATCCGGAGCCGGCCATGCGCATCGCCGGCGCACCGATGCTCCATGGCGGCGGACTCTACGTGTCCCTGGCGCCGGCGCCCGGCGCCGCGGCGAGCGCCCCGGGAGCACTGGTCGCGCTCGACATCTGGAGCGGAAAGCTGCTGTGGAAGGCCGCCGTGGACGCGCGCTCCGGTCCGACCGTCGACACCGAGCGCCAGCTGCTGTACGTCACGACCCCGGATGGCCTGGCGGCGCTGGATCTCGCCGACGGCAGGTTGCGATGGCAAAAGAGCGCGCCGGCGCCCGTCGAATTCCGGCACGCGCCGATCCTGCGCCGTCTCCCCGGTGGACGGCAGGTCCTGATCGTTGCCGACCGGCGCGGTGCCGTGTACGGGTTCGATCCGGCGAACGGCGGCGAAATCATCTGGCAGATGCGCATCGGCGCGGAGCACGCCGATGTCCGCATCGACTGGGGCGCCGCGGCCGATCACCGCAGCCTGTACGTCGACACCGCGGCCATGGGCCTGACCGCGATCGACATGGTCACCGGCAGGCAGCGCTGGAACGCGCCGCTGCCGCGCGCCCCGGCGCATGCCGTGACGGCGATTCCCGGAATGCTGTTCGCCGGTTCGCTCGACGGGCACCTGCGCGCCTTCTCCACGATCGGCGGCAAGGTCGTCTGGGATGTCGACACCGCGAAGCCGTATCCGACCCGCAACGGCGTGCCGGCGACCGGCGGCGCCCCGGGCCATGGCGGCGTCATCGTCGTCGACGGCATGGTTTATCTCAATTCCGGTAACGCGCTGCTCGCGTTTTCAATCGACGGCAAGTAGCATCCTGCGCAGGTTCCCCCCAACGGTGCGTGTGCTGCGATGACAATGACCAGGTCCGTGCTGCTGTTCCTCTGTCTGGCCGTCATGGCCGCGCCGGGCGTCGCCGGCCGCGCGGGCGCCGCCGAGGTCGCGAATTCCGTCGTCAAGGTGTTCTCGACGATGCGCTACCCGGATACGGTCAAGCCGTGGACCAAGCAGGCGCCGGCCGAAGCGACCGGGTCGGGCGTCGTGATCGAGGGCAGGCGCATCCTGACGAACGCGCATGTCGTGCTCTACGCCAGCCAGGTCCAGGTGCAGGCCAACGAGGCCGGCGACAAGGTGTCCGCCACGGTCGTCGCGGTCGCGCCCGGCATCGATCTCGCGGTACTGAAGCTCGACGACGAAACGTTCTTCGACAAGCACCCGCCGCTGGCCCGCGCCAGCAAGCTGCCGCAGATCAAGGACGCGGTGCTGGCCTACGGTTATCCGACCGGCGGCTCGTCGCTGTCGATCACCAAGGGCATCGTGTCGCGCATCGAGTTCACGCCGTACAACTTCCCGGTTTCCGGTCTTCGCATCCAGATCGACGCGGCGATCAATCCGGGCAACAGCGGCGGGCCGGCCGTCGCCGACGACAAGATGATCGGCCTCGCCTTCAGCAAGCTGACCGGCGGGGCGGAGAATATCGGCTACATCATCCCGAACGAGGAAGTCGAGCTGTTCCTGAAGGACATCGCCGACGGCCACTACGACGGCAAGCCGGCGATGTACGACGACCTGCAGACGCTCGAGAATCCGGCACTGCGCGACTACCTGAAGCTCGACAAATCCGTCGAGGGCGTGGTCGTGCACAAGCCCTACGGCAGCGGCGATGCGTATCCGCTGAAGAAATGGGACGTGATCACGCGCATCGGCGACACGCCGATCGACAACCAGGGCATGGTCAAGCTCGGGCACGACCTGCGCGTGAGCTTTCACTACCTGATCCAGAAGGTCGCGCGCGAACGGCGTGCTCCCGCTGACGGTTGTGCGCGGCGCGCAAGACGCTGCAGCTGCGCCTGCCGGTCACGGTGGACCGGGCGACGCTGCATCACGAACCTGAACGGCAGCTATCCTTCCTATTTCGTCTACGGGCCGCTGGTGTTCTCGCGCGCCAGCTGGAATTTCATCGGCGTGCTGGACAAGAGCGGCGGTTCGAAGGCCTTCGGCCTGATGACCAGTCCGCTGATAACGCGGGCGCTCGAGGCGCCGAGCGATGAACTGCAGGAGCTGGTGGTGGTTTCATCGCCGTTCTTCCCGCACAAGCTCGCGAACGGCTATTCGAACCCGATGGGTCACGTGGTCTCGCAGGTCAATGGCGTGCGCGTGCGGAGCCTGACGCATCTCGTCGAATTGCTGCGTGACCTGCGCGATGATTTCGTCAAGCTGGAGTTCGACCAGGAAGGCGGGGAATCGCTGGTATTCCCGCGCGCGCAGATGCTCGCGGCCACAGAGGAGATCCTGACCGACAACGGCGTGCGCGCGCAGGGATCCGCGGACACGCTGGAGGTCTGGACCGCGAAGGCCCGCAACCCCTAGCCCGCATCCGGCGAAGGCCCTGGATCGACGAGCCCTTCGACCTCGCGCAGGTCGGCGCGGCGCATGGGCCGGCCGTCGACCGGTGAATAAGGCGCCTGGCGGATGCCGTCGATCGGGAACACCGTGGCGTCGACGGTGCGGCCGTTCGCCTCGAAGCGCAGGGCCGGATAATTCAGGCTGCGGCCGGCGTCCATCTTGACGCGGCGCTCGTAGAACTCGTGCGGCACGCCGATCTCCAGAAGCCGGATCGCCACGCTCTCGGAGCGGTCCGCGAACAGGTGCAGGTTGATGTCGCTGTAGTCGGTCGCGGTCCCGGTCAGCACCGACCCGACCAGGCGCGGCTGGAACTCGCCGAGCAGGTGCATCGCCTGCAGCGCGATCCGGCGCTGCTCCTTGAGACTGTGATCGTGCAATTCGCCGCCGAACAGCCGCTGGCGTTCGCGCAGCGCCGCCTCGATCTCGATGTTCTTCGGCAGCACCGCCACGTCGTGCACGCCGAGCCGGTCCGCTGCCTTGCGCTTGGCCTGCAGGAAGTCGCCTATCCCGTGTTCGCACATAATGCGCGCCGCCTCCTGCGCCAGGGCGCGGCGCAGGCTGTCGGCTGCGTTGCGAGAACTTCTTCGGCATATGCGTGCTCAGAATATCGGTTTATCGCCCACGTTCATCGGCTTGTCGCCATTCGGCCCCTCGTACAGCTCGGGCTGGGGCAGGTTGCCCTCGATGAATTTCTCCAGGATGCCGTTCGGATTGTCGGCACTGGCGATCAGCCCCGTGTCCGGGGAGATGCGTGCCGTGACGATGCCATCGGGCAGCGGCACGCCATGCCGCGGCGCCCCGGCGAGCGCCTCGCGCATGAAATAGGTCCAGGTCGGCACCGCAACGCGGCCACCTTCCTCGCCGTCGCCGAGCGAGCGCTCCGAGTCGAATCCGGTCCACACCGTCGTGACCAGGTCGCCATTGAACCCGGAGAACCAGGCGTCGTGATGGTCGTTGGTGGTGCCGGTCTTGCCGGCGACGTCGTCGCGGCCGAGTGCGCGTGCGCGCACGCCCGTGCCGCGCCGGATCACATCCGCCATCATGTCGGCCAGCAGGTAAGCGACCTGCGGGCGGATCACCTGAGGCGCCAGGTCCTTCGGCAGGATCAGGCGCTTGCCGTCGCGCTCGGCGGTATCGAGGAACGGCGAGCGCGCCGCCGCACGGGCGGCGACCGCCTGCCCACCCTGGCTGCACTCGAAGCAGGCGACGATGGGCTCAGCCTGGAACAGCGTCTTGCCGGCGGCATCCTCGATGCGGTCGATATAATAGGAGTTCACCGCGAACCCGCCGTTGGCGAAGGTCGCGTACGCGGTCGCCATCTGCAGCGGGCTGACTTCCGCCGTGCCGAGCGCCAGGGTCAGGTCGTCCGGCAGCTGCGACTTGTCGAAGCCGAAGCGGGTGACGTAGTTGCGCGTATATTCGCCGCCGATTTCCCGCATCAACCGCACCGACACGAGATTGCGGGACCGCACCAGCGCTTCGCGCAGCCGCGTCGGACCGAAGAACTTGTTCGAATCCTCCTTGGGTCGCCAGCTCTTCGCCGGATCGTCGCCCTGCTCGAGCACGATCGGCGCATCCAGCACGACGCTCGCCGGCGTGAATCCCTTGTCGAAGGCCGCCGCGTACACGAACGGCTTGAACGACGAGCCCGGCTGGCGCCGCGCCTGCGTCACGCGGTTGAACCGGCTCTGGTAGAAATCAAAGCCGCCGACCAGCGCGCCGACGGCCCCGTCGTGCGGATCGACGCAGACGATCGCGCTCTGCGCTTCCGGCACCTGCACGAACAGCAGGTTCTGCGCGGTGCTGCCGACCGTGTAGATCACGTCGCCGCGGCTCAGTACCTGCGAGGCCTGCGTCGGCGCCCGGTCGGTCTTCTCATCCGGCAGCGCGCGGCGCGCCCAGGACAGCTTCTCCCACGGCAGCGTCACGAACCCAATGCCCCTGACGTAGACGTCGGCGCTCCTCGCATCGACCGAGCGCACGAGCGCGGGCCGCAGGCCGCCGACCGACGCAAACCGCTCGAGCGAGCTCTCCCAGGCGGCCGGGTCCTGGTTCTTCGGCACGTCGATGCTGGCCGTGGGCCCGCGATAGCCGTGCCGGCGGTCGTACTCCAGCAGGCCGGTGCGCAGCGCGATCGTCGCCGCGGTCTCGAGCCGCGAGTCGATCGTCGTGAACACCCGGTATCCGGCCGTGTAGACGTCGTCGCCATATTTCGCGGCCATGTCGTTGCGCACCATCTCGGCGACATACGGCGCATCCGCCTCGACAGAAGGGCCGTGCAGGCGCGATTCGACCGGGCTCGCATCCGCGGCGTCGTGTTCGGGCCGCGTGATGAACCCGAGGTCCAGCATGCGATGCAGAACATAGGAGCGCCGGATCCGCGCTGCATCGGGATTGGCGATCGGGTTGACCTGGGACGGGGCTTTCGGGATACCGGCCAGCATGGCCATCTCGGCAACGCTGAGCTGGTCCAGCGGCTTGCCGAAATAGACCTCGGCGGCCGCCGCAACGCCATAGGCGCGCTGCCCGAGGAAGGTCTTGTTCGCGTACAGCGAGAAGATCTCCTCCTTGGAGAATTCCAGCTCCATCAGCAGCGAAATGTAGATTTCGCTGACCTTGCGCTTGATGTCGCGGCGCGGCGTCAGGAATACATCGCGGGCCACCTGCATCGTGATCGTGCTGCCCCCCTGGCGCACGCCGCCGGCCCGGGCATTGGCCAGGGCGGCACGCAAAATCCCTTGCCAATCAACACCATGGTGTTGGAAGAAACGATCGTCCTCGGCGGCGAGGAAGGCATGCACCAGCTGCACGGGTATCTGGTCGTAGCGTACCGGGATGCGCCGCTGCTCGCCGATCGACGCGATCAGGCGCCCGTCACGCGTGTAGATCCGCAGCGGCACCTGCAGCTGCACGTCGCGCAAAGTCTCGACGTCCGGCAGCGCGGGGCGCAGGTACATGTACGCACAGACGTTGGCGAACACGAACAGGGCAAGGGCCCCGATCAGTACCGCGCCCGCCCGGGATAAAAAAAACAGGTAATTTTTCGTCACGGTCGATCGATTTAACTTAATCTATAAGCAATATCAATTAAGCATATTACCGCTGCTTGCCGATACACATTCATCGAATCATGCGTATGACGTCCGGGCTCAGCTTTAATTCGATTAACGTGACTATTGTCACGTTCAGTTTGGCGTGTTCTTGCTAAGTTTGTTGGGTATAGTTAATCTTGTACCGCAGTTTAGAACCACAAGGCCCTGAGCGAAAAAGGAAAATTCTGTGTTCTCGTTCGCTAAAAAATACCGGCCCTTGCTGGGACTTGACATAACCACGTCATCGGTGAAGCTGATCGAGCTGACCATGTCGGGGGGGCAATATCGCGTGGAGTCCTACGCTGCAGAGCCGACGCCGCACAACGCGATCAACGAAAAGGCCATTGTCGACGCCGACGCCGTCGGTGAGGCGATCCGCCGCGCCGTCAAGCGCTCCGGCGCCAAAAGCCGCGATGCCGCCATCGCGATCAGCGGCGATGCCGCCATCACGAAAGTCATCCAGATGCCGATGAACCTGCGCGACAACGAGCTCGAGGCGCAGGTCGAGATGCAGGCGGACCAGTACATCCCGTTCCCGATGGAGGAAGTCGCCTACGACTACCAGGTCGTGGGTCCGTCGGAGAAGGACTCGACGATGATGGACGTGCTGCTGGTCGCCACGCGCACCGAAAACGTCGAGCAGCGACGCGCCGCCCTGCAGGCCGCGGGCCTTACCGCGAAACTCGTCGACGTCGAGGCCTTCGCCCTCGAGAACGCCTGTGCGCTGATGCGCCACCAGATGCCGGACGGCGGCATGGACCGCACCGTCGCCGTCGTGGATTTCGGCGCCAGCACGACGACCTTCAGCGTCCTGCGCGACATGAAGGTCATCTATACGCGGGATTTTGCCTTCGGCGGACAGCTGCTGACCGAAGAGATCATGCGCACCTACGGACTGACCATGGAAGAGGCGGGCCGCGCCAAGAAAGAAGGCGGGCTGCCGAGCAATTACCAGCCGGAAGTCCTGGATCCGTTCATCGACGACATGACGCAGCAGGTCAGCCGTTCGCTGCAGTTCTACCTGGCATCGGGCAGCGGGCGCTCGCAGCCGGACCAGATGCTGATCTGCGGCGGCTGCGCGAACATACCTGGCATCGCCGACGTGATCTCGAGCCGGGTCGGCGTCCCGGCCCTGAAGGGAGATCCGCTCGGCAACATGAAGATTGCATCCAAGGCGCAGTCCGTCGTCAATGACGCGACCGCGTTGCTGATCGCCTGTGGCCTTGCGCTGCGAAGTTTCGACTGAGGATAGCCATGCCGCGTATCAATCTATTACCGCACCGCGAGGAAGCGCGCAAAATAAAGAGGCGCGAGTTCGCCGTTGCGGCGGTCGGCGCCGTCATTGCGGGCGTGGTGCTCGCGGGCGGCGGAAAGCTGCTGTATGCGAGCTGGATCGACGCGCAGAACGCGAAGAACGATCTGCTGAAGCGGGAGATCGGCAAGCTCGATGCGCAGATCACCGACATCCTCGACCTGGAAAACCGCAAGCAGCGCCTGCTGGCGCGCATGGAAATCATCGACAAGCTGCAGCGCAGCCGGCCCGAGATCGTGCACCTGTTCGACGACCTGGTGAAGACCGTCCCCGAGGGCGTGTACCTGACGTCGATCAAGCAGACCGGGAAGAAGCTCGAAATCCACGGCATCGCGCAATCCAGCACCCGGGTCTCGACGTACATGCGCAACATCGACGCGTCATCGTGGATCACGAACCCGGTGCTGCAGGTCGTCGAGGCGGCGCCTAATTCGCCGACGGGCGGCGCGAGCTTCACGCTGTTTACCGACACCGTCGGCGTCGACCTCGACGACAGCACCCACCAGGGATTGAAGAAGGTGGCGGCGAAATGAATATCCTCGAGCAATTGAAAACGCTGGACCCGCGCAACCTGGATCCGCGTGACCCGGGCCGCTGGCCCGGGATCGTGCGCGGCCTGTGCGTCGGCATCGTATTCGTGATCTGCGCCGGCATCGCCTGGTACCTGCTGGTCTGGGACGACGACCGGCCGGTGCTGCTCAAGGCCCAGCAGGAAGAACAGGACCTGCGCGGGCAGTTCGAGAACAAACAGCAGCGCGCCGCCAATCTCTCCGCGTACAAGGCGCAGCTCGGAGAAATGGAGCGCACCTTCGGCGCGATGCTGCGCCAGCTTCCGGGCAGGACCGAAGTGCCGAACCTGCTCGTCGATATATCGCAGACGGGCCTTGCGGCCGGCCTGCAGGAAAAGCTGTTCCAGCCGTCGACGGAGCAGACCAAGGGCTTCTACGCGGAATTGCCGATCAAGATCCGCCTCGTCGGCAGCTATCACCAGTTCGGCAATTTCGTCAGCGGCATCGCCGCGCTGCCGCGCATCGTCACGCTGGACGACATCGAGATCAAGCCCGTCAGCCCGAGCGGATTCGACAACCTGACCATGGACGTCACGGCCAAGACCTACCGCTACATCGAGGACGAGGGCAGTGACTCTTCAGGCAAATCAGCCAAGCAGAAAGGCGGAGGTCCGACGTGAGGCCGATCGCGCGCACCGTATCGATGAGCATCGCGCTCGCGGGATACCTGATCATGACCGGCTGTTCCGGCGGACAGTCCGATCTGCAGCAATGGATCGAGGAAACCAAGAAAAAGCCGGGCGGGCGCATCGCGCCGCTGCCTGAGGTCAAGCCCTACGAGTCCTACACCTACCAGCCCGGTGCCATGCGTTCGCCGTTCCAGCCGCAGGGGCCGAATGCCGGCGTCGGCGGCATCCGCCCCGTCGTGCGCCGCAACCGCGAGTTTCTCGAGGCCTTCCCGCTCGACACGCTGCGCATGGTCGGCACGTTCAAGGTCGGCAAGAATTTCTATGGGTTGGTGCAGTCGAAGGACGGCCTGGTGCACAAGGTGCAGCCCGGCAATTACGTGGGACAGAACGACGGGAAGATTACCGAAATCACGGCCAGCAGAATTAGCGTTACCGAGATCATCCCGGATGGCCTCGGCGGCTATATCGAGCGACCGGCTTCGTTGGCCCTGGCCAACTGAAGGCAAAGGGAGAGGAAAGCATGATCAGATTGCAAAAACGACTGACTACGATCGCGGCGCTGTTTGCCGTTGCCTGTGCGAGCCTGGCGTTGCCGACGCTGGCAGCCGAGCCGAACAAACTCGAATCGATCGACGTCCAGGCCCTGCCCGGCCAGCAAGTTCAGCTCAGGCTGCACCTCTCGGGCCCCGCGCCCGAACCGCTGCCGTTCACGATCGACAAGCCGGCGCGCATCGCGTTCGACCTGCCGAACACGTCGCTCGCCCTGCCGCAGCGGCGCATCGACGTGCGCACCGGCGGCGTCGACACGGTGCTCGCCGCCGAGGCGAACGGCCGTACGCGCCTGGTCGTCAACGTCGATACGCTGATTCCGTACACGACGAAGGTCGATGGCAATACGATTCTGGTGACGCTCGGCGCCGCGCCCGGCGAGGCCGCGCGGATGGCTGCGCACGGCGCCGGGCCGCAGGCCGCCGGCACCGCCGAGCGCTCGATCCGCACGATCGACTTCCGGCGTGGCTCGGACGGCACCGGCCGGGTGATCGTGCAGCTGTCGGATCCGCGCACCGCGGTCAATGTGCGCCAGGAAGGCAACCAGGTGATCGTCGACTTCGCCGGCACGCTGATGCCCAAGAACCTGCTGCGCCGCTATGACGTGATGGATTTCGCGACCCCGGTGCAGACCGTGGATGCGGTGCGGGTCGAAGGCAGCTCGCGCCTGATCATCACCGCGCAGGGCGAATTCGACCAGCTCGCCTACCAGTCCGACAACCAGTACACGATCGAGATCAAGCCGGCGACGAAGCGCGCCGTGGCCGAGGAGAAGAAGGAATACACCGGCGAGCGCCTGACGCTGAATTTCCAGGACATCGACGTGCGCTCGGTACTGCAGCTGCTCGCCGATACCAGCGGCCAGAACATCGTCGTCAGCGATTCGGTCACCGGCAACCTGACCCTGCGCCTGCAGAACGTGCCCTGGGACCAGGCGCTCGACATCGTGCTGCGCACCAAGGGACTCGACAAGCGGCGCCAGGACAATGTGATCATCATCGGCCCGACCGAAGAGCTCGCGACGCGCGAGAAATCGGAACTGACCGCCCGCAAGGACATCCAGGAGCTGTCGCCGCTGCGCTCCGAATTCCTGCAGGTCAACTACGCGAAGGTCGCCGACCTCGCCCGGCTGATCAAGGCAAACAACAATCCGAAGGACTCGATGCTGTCGCCGCGCGGCTCGCTGTCGGTAGATGACCGCACGAACACGCTGCTGGTGATGGATACGTCGGAGCGGCTGGATACGATCCGCCGGCTGGTGCAGACGCTCGACGTGCCGGTCAAGCAGGTGCTGATCGAGGCGCGCATCGTCGTCGTCTCGGATACCTTCGAACGCGACCTCGGGGCGCGGTTCGGCGTCACCAGCGCGCAGAAGAGCGGCAGCAACGGCCTGCTGGCCGTCACCGGCACCGGCACCGGCGCGGACACGATGACGCAGTCGGCGCTCGCGAACCTGCAGTCCACGGGCAATGTGGGCCCGGTGACGACCCCGGTCCTCGCGAACCGCTATGCGGTGAACCTGCCGGTCGCGACGCCGTCCGGCTCGATCGGCATTTCGCTGCTCGGCAGCAGCTACCTGGTCGACCTGGAGCTGTCCGCGGCGCAGAACGAGGGGCGCAGCGAGACGATTTCATCGCCGCGCGTCATCACCGCGAACCAGAAACAGGCCGTGATCCTGCAGGGCACGGAGATCCCGTACACCGAGTCCGCCTCCAGCGGCGCGACCACGGTGCAGTTCAAGAACGCCGTGCTGTCGCTGAAGGTGACGCCGCTGGTGACGCCGGACAATCGCGTGATCCTGGACATCGACGTCAGCGACGACACCGTGGGCTCGAACGTATCGACCGCGCAGGGCGGCTCGGTGCCCTCGATCGACACGCGCGAGATCCAGACGCAGGTGCTGGTCAACGACGGCCAGACGGTCGTGCTCGGGGGCATCCTCGAGACGGTCAAGACCAAGTCGGCGGACAAGGTGCCGCTGCTCGGCGACATACCGGTGCTGGGTTACCTGTTCAAGTCGACCACCAATATCAACAACAAGACCGAATTGCTGATATTCCTCACGCCGAAAATTCTGCGTGAAGGGTCCAATATTTACTGATGCTTGCGCCCGGGAGACCGGTGAGGAACGAGAGCCATGCGTAGATTATCGATTATCACATGCCTGAGCCTGAGCCTGGCCCTGCTCGCAGCCTGCAGCGGGGGCGCGGGCATCGGCACCAGCGGCGCGATCACGGGCAGTTCGAGCGGCGGCAGCTCGAGCGGCGGCAGCTCCAGCGGCGGCAAGACCATCGTGCCCGCATCGCTGACGGCGCTGTCGAGCGCGACCACGATCCCGGTGGACGGGTCGCAGGCGGCGACGATCACCGTGCTGGCGCGAAATTCCTCGAACGAGCTGATTTCCGGCGTCGATGTGTCATTCTCGGCCAGCACCGGCGGCGGCCTCGCGGTCTCCGGCACCGGGATCACGAATTCCAGCGGGGCCGTGACGGCCACGCTGACCGCAGTCGATGCGACCGTAGGTACACCGATCACGGTCACGGCAACGGCGGGCGGCCTGACGGCAACCGTCAAGGTCCAGGTCGTCACGAGTTCGACCGCGGCGACGACGGCGGTCGCCTCGCTGGGCCTGTCGACCAGCAGCGCAACGATCCTGACGGACGGCACCACGACGGCGACGATCACGGCATTGGCGCTCGATGCCGGCAACAACGTGCTCGCGGGCGTTCCGGTGGCGTTCACGACCACGTCCAACGTGGCCGGAACGGCCGGCGCACTGGCGGCGAGCGGCGCGACCACCGGCGCCGACGGTACCGTGACCGCGGTGCTCTCGACCGGCGGCAATTCCGCGGTGCGCACGATCACCGTTACCGGTACCACGGCCAGCCTGTCCTCGCAGGTCCAGATCGGGGTCATCAAGCCCACCTCGCCGACGGTTCCGGTCTACTCGATGGGTTATGGCACCGGCACCGCCTTCGTCGCGAATGCGATCTGCCTCGGACAGAACCCGCCCTGCACGCTCAGCGGCAATCTCTCCGCGGGTGGGGCGACGAGCATGTACCTGACCATCGTCGACCAGACCGGCACCCTGTATAACGCCGGTGCCGTTACCGTCACGTTCAATTCGACCTGCCTCGCGAACGGCCAGGCGCAGATCATTCCCGCCGGCTCGTCGACGCCGTCGGCGACGATCACGACGACGACCGGCACCATCAATGCCACCTACGTCGCAAAAGGCTGCAGCGGTGCGGACACGATCTCGGCGAGCGGCACCGTGTCCGGCCAGAGCATCGGCGCCACGGGCAGCCTGACGGTCGCGGCCGCAACGGTGGGTTCGATCCAGTTCGTTTCGGCGTCGAATTACACGATCGGCCTGAAGGGCACGGGACTCAACGAAACCTCGACCGTGATCTTCAAGGTCACCGACGCGACCGGCGGCGCGGAAGCAAACATTCCGGTGTCGTTCACGCTGGATACGAACCTCGGTGGCCTGTCCCTGTCGCCGACCACCGCGACCTCGGCATCCGACGGCACCGTGCAGACCGTCATCAGCTCGGGCACCGTGCATACGGTCGTGCGCGTCACGGCGTCGATCGCCGCGAACCCGGCGAACGGCACACCGGCGCTCAGCACACAGTCCAGCCAGCTGACCGTCACGACCGGCCTGCCGGCCTCGGGCTCATTCTCGATTGCGGTCGGTGCGGCCAGTAATTCGCCATCCGCGAAATTCCAGTGTCCGAACGTCGAGGGCTGGGGCATCAACCTGATCACAGTACCGATCACCGTGCAGCTCGCCGACCGGTACAACAATCCGGTGCCGGATGGCACCTCCGTCGCCTTCCAGACCGATGGCGGTTCCGTCGGCGGCAACTGCACGACCGGCACGGCCTTCGGCGGCGGTCCCGGCTACTGTTCGGTGACCTGGACCAGCGCCAATCCGCGCCCGGGGCTGAATCCGTTGACCACGCCCCCGTCAATCGACCTGACGTACGGTTACCCGAGCGGCTATACACCGCTGCTGGCGGCGGGTCGGGCCACCATTCTCGCCTCGACGATCGGCGAGGAGTCCTTCACGGACGACAACGGCAGCGGTTTCTACCAGGCCGGCGATCCGTTCGCGGATCTCGGCGATCCGTTTGAGGATGACAACGAACAGGCTGGCTATCAGCTGGGCGATCCGTTCGTCGACTTCTATCACACCGGCGTCTATGCCCCGCCCTCGGGCAGCTTCATCGGCATTACCTGCACCGGCATCACGACCGGCTCCACGTGCACGAGCGCGACGCTCGCGATCGGCACTTCGCACCTGATGATCATGTCGACGAGCAATGCCGCGACGCCAAAGGTACTGGCTTACGGCTTCGGCGGATCCGGGAGTAACCTGACGATCGCGAACAACTCGGCCGGCACGATCGTGCTGCAGATCGCGGATGAGAACGGTAATGCGATGGCGGCCGGCACGACGGTTTCGTGGGGGAGCTTCAGCAACAGCAGCGCCGGGGTCACGATCACGCCGACCTCGAGTCCCGAGGTGGTCGGCTGCGACAGCGAGCTGGTGAATCCCGCGAACGGAAACGAGTATTACGAGGCGTCGTTCACGCCGAACCCGGCGGAGTCCGGCAGCGGCACCGTGATCGTGACGATCACGTCGCCGAGCGGGTCGCAGACCCTGTTTCCGATCAACGTCGACGTGACCCCGCCGGCGCCGATCGTGACCTTCAGCGCGAGCCCGGATCCCATCACCAGCGGCAACACGTCGACATTGACGTGGTCCTCGACGTATGCGACGTCCTGCACCGCCTCCGGCGCCTGGACCGGATCCGAGCCGACCAGTGGCACGTTCATGACGCCCACGCTGACGACGACCTCGACTTACATGCTGGCCTGCACGGGAGCGGGTGGCACCAGCGCGCCGCAGTCGGTCATCGTCACGGTCAATTAACCGCTGTCCTGGACGGGCCGTGAGCACGCAACCGCATGCTCACGGCCCGTCCCGTTTGGCCCCGCTGATCCGCTGCGGCCCCTATAATGGGCCGCAGTCATGCTCTCCCAGCACAATATCTTCCTTGTAGGGCCCATGGGCTCCGGCAAGACCGCGGTCGGCCGGCACCTGGCGCGGCTGTTTCATTTCACCTTTCACGACAGCGACGCGGACATCGAAGCCAAGACCGGTGTGGACATCGCCTTCATATTCGAAAAGGAAGGCGAAGAGGGCTTCCGGGCGCGCGAACGGGACTCGATCGAGCGCCTGACGCAGCTCGAGGGCATCGTGCTCGCGACCGGCGGCGGGGCCGTCATCAGCGCCGAGAACCGCCGCGTGCTGGCCGAACGCGGCATCGTCGTCTACCTGCAGACCTCGGTCGAACAGCAGCTGGAGCGCACCCGCCACGCCCGGCACCGCCCGCTGCTGAACGGCACCGACCCGGAGCAGAAGCTCAACGAGCTGATGGCGCGGCGCGCCGCCCTGTACGCGGAAATCGCCGACATCACGGTCTCGACCGACAACCGGCGCGCGAACCTCGTAGCCGATGAAATTCATCGGCAGGTACGCGCGGCACAAGGCGCCTGAGCTTCGTATAATCGCCGCCATGCACACCATCACTGTGGACGTCGGGCACGCGCGCTATCCGATAGCGATCGCCCCGGGATTGCTGGGGAACCGGCGCTGGATGGACGAGCACGTGCCGGGCAGCGCGCTGCTGGTGGTCAGCAACACGACCGTGGCGCCGCTGTACCTGGCCCAACTGCTGCTGGGCCTTGGCGAGCGGCAGGCGGCGACCTGCATACTGCCCGACGGCGAGGCGCACAAGACGCTGAAGACCGCGGGTGCCGTGTTCGATGCGCTGGTCCAGCATAAAATGCACCGCGATGCGACGGTCGTCGCGCTCGGCGGCGGCGTCGTTGGCGACATCGCGGGGTTCGCGGCCGCCTGCTACCAGCGCGGCATCGCGCTGTTCCAGGTGCCGACCACGCTGCTGGCGCAGGTCGACTCCTCGGTCGGCGGCAAGACCGGCGTGAATCATCCCGGCGGCAAGAACCTGATCGGCGCGTTCCACCAGCCGATCGCGGTCGCGGCCGATACCGACACGCTGGCCAGCCTGCCGGCGCGCGAATTGCGCGCCGGGCTAGCCGAAGTGATCAAGTACGGCTGCATCTGGGACGAGAGCCTGTTCGAATGGCTCGAGGGCAACGTCGCGCAGATCCTGGCCCGGGATCCCGATGCACTGACGCGGGCGATCGCCAGGTCCTGCGAGATCAAGGCGCTGATCGTCGCGCAGGACGAGCGCGAGCAGGGCCTGCGCGCGATCCTGAACTTCGGCCACACGTTTGGCCACGCGATCGAGGCGGCAACCGGTTACCAGCGCTATCTGCACGGCGAAGCCGTCGCGCTCGGCATGCTGCTGGCCGCCGAATTCTCGCACCGGCTTGGAATGACCGGCGAGGATGTCCCGCGGCGCGTGCGCGCGCTGCTCGCAACCGCCGGCCTGCCGACCGAGCCGCCGCGCATCGGCGCCGAGCGGGCGTGGGAGCTGATGCAGATGGACAAGAAAGTGCTGGCCGGCTCGCTGCGCCTGGTATTGCTGGAGCGGCCCGGCAAGGCCGCGATCGTCGGCCGCTACCCGCAGGACGCGCTCGGGCAACTGCTGCGCGAGCAATTCGCATGACCCGGCTGGCGCCCTACGCGGCGCATGAATCCCAGTCCAGAGGCCGCCGCTACGCGGAAGCGCCGCCGGCCCACCGCACCGAGTACCAGCGCGACCGCGACCGCATCGTGCATTCGGCGGCGTTTCGCCGCCTGGTCTACAAGACCCAGGTATTCGTCAACCACGAGGGCGACCTGTACCGCACGCGCCTGACGCATTCGCTCGAAGTGGCGCAGATCGCGCGCTCGGTCGCCCGCTCCCTGCACCTGAACGAAGTGCTGGCGGAGGCGATCTGCCTCGCGCACGACCTGGGTCATACGCCCTTCGGCCATGCCGGCCAGGATGCGCTGAACGAATGCATGGCACAGTGGGACGGCTTCGAGCACAACCTGCAGTCGCTGCGCGTCGTCGACGAGCTCGAGGAGCGCTATGCGCTGTTCGATGGGCTGAACCTGACCTTCGAATGTCGCGAAGGGATCCTCAAGCACTGCTCGGCGAAGAACGCGATCCGGCTCGGCGACGTCGGCGAGCGCTTCATCAACCGCCGCCAGCCGGGCCTCGAAGCGCAGCTCGCCAATTTCGCCGACGAGATCGCCTACAACAACCATGACATCGACGACGGCATACGGGCGGGCCTGATCACGGTCGAGCAGCTGCTGGCCGTGCCGCTGTTCGCCGAACACCACCAGGAGGTCATGGCGCTGCACCCGGGCCTGTCCGGCCGGCGCCTCGTCTACGAGGTGCTGCGGCGCATGATCAATCACATGGTGATCGACCTGATCGACTCCTCCGGCGCGAGGATCCGCGCCGGCGGCATCGCGTCGATCGAGGACGTGCGCGCGAGCCCGGCCTACCTGGTCGGTTTCAGCGAGACCCTGCAGGAAAAGAACCTCGCCCTGAAGAAATTCCTGCGCGACCAGGTCTACAAGCACTATAAAGTGCAGCGCATGACCTCGAAGGCGCGGCGCATAATCCGCGAGCTGTTCGAGGCGTTTTTCGCCGACCCGGCGCTGATGCCGGACGAGCATCGCGCGACCGGGACGCGGCGCGAGTCGCTGCAGGGGCCGACGGGCCGCGCGCGGGCGGTGGCCGACTACATCGCCGGCATGACCGACCGCTACGCCATTCTGGAACACCAGCGTCTATTTGATCCGAGCGAGAGAACATGAGCTTACCCCTGAAGAACGATCTGCTGTTGCGTGCACTGCTGCGCGAGCCCGTGCCGCGCCGTCCGGTCTGGCTGATGCGCCAGGCAGGGCGCTACCTGCCTGAATACCGCGCGACACGCGCGCGGGCCGGAAACTTCCTCGCGATGTGCACCAATCCGCAGATCGCCTGCGAGGTCACGCTGCAGCCGGTCGATCGCTACCCGCTCGACGCGGCGATCCTGTTCTCCGACATTCTGACGATCCCGCACGCGATGAACCTGGGCCTCGAATTCGAAACCGGCGGGGGCCCGACGTTCCGCCGGCCGGTGCGCTCGGCGAGCGACATCAGTGCCCTCGGCATTCCCGACCCCGGCAGGGAACTGAAGTACGTCATCGACGCGGTTGCGCTGATCCGCCGCGAACTCGGCGGCCGGGTGCCGCTGATCGGATTCGCAGGCAGCCCGTGGACGGTGGGCACCTACATGGTCGAGGGCGGAGGATCCAAGTCCTTCGCGCACATCAAGCGCATGATGTACGAAGCGCCGCGCGAGCTGCACCGGCTGCTCGACGTGCTCAGCAAGGCGACGATCCTGTACCTGAACGCGCAGATCGCCGCCGGTGCCCAGGCCGTGATGCTGTTCGACACCTGGGGCGGCATACTGACGCCGCGGCAATACGAGGAATTCTCGCTGCGCTACATGGCGCAGATCGTCGCGGAGCTGACGCGCCACGCGGAGGGCCGTCGCGTGCCGAACATCGTCTTCACGAAGGGCGGCGGCGCCTGGCTCGGCAAGATCGCCGCGATCGGCTGCGATGCGGTCGGCGTCGACTGGACGACGGACCTGTCGGCGGCGCGCGAACGGGTGGCGGACCGCGTCGCGCTGCAGGGCAACCTCGATCCGTCGGCGCTGTTCGCGCCACCCGAGGTTCTGCGGGCCGAAACCCTGCGCGTGCTGCAGAGCTTCGGCGCCGGCAACGGCCACGTGTTCAATCTGGGCCACGGCATCACGCCGGAAGTGGATCCGGAACGCGTCGGCGTGCTGGTCGAGACCGTCAACAGCTACGTGCCTGCCTGAGGGGCGCGGGTCGCGGCGCCGCTCGCGACATCGAGCTCCTCGCGCAGCGCGCGCCGCAGGATCTTGCCGACGTTGGTCTTCGGCAGTTCGTCGCGGAAATAGACGTGCTTCGGTATCTTGTAGCCGGTCAGGCTCCGGCGGCAGTGCTCGATCAGCGCCGTGGCGGTCAGGTTCGGATCCTTCCTGACGACGAACAGTGCGACGCACTCCCCGGACGCCTCATCCGGCTGTGCGACGGCAGCGACCTCGAGGACACCGGGGTGTTCGGCGACGACGCCCTCGATCTCGTTCGGATAGACGTTGAAGCCGGAGACCAGGATCATGTCCTTCTTGCGATCGTCGATGTAGACGAACCCCGCCGCATCGACGTGACCGATATCCCCGGTACGGAGCCAGTCCCCGAAGAACACCTTCGCGGTCTCGTCGGGCCGGTTCCAGTAGCCGCGGGTCACCTGCGGACCGCGCACGCAGATCTCGCCGGACTCGCCCGCGCGCAGCTCGGCGCCGTCGTCGCCGCGGATCGAGACCTCGGTCGACGGAATCGGCAGGCCGATGGAGCCGTTGAAGTCCACGCCGATCGGGTTGATGCACGCCGCCGGCGAGGTCTCGGTCAGGCCCCAGGCCTGCGTCAGGATGCAGCCCGTGACCTTCTTCCAGCGCGTCGCGACCGCCGCCTGCACCGCCATCCCGCCTCCCAGCGTCACGCGCAGGGCACTGAAGTCGACGTGCTCGAACTGCGGCTGGTGCAGCAGTGCATTGAACAGCGTGTTGACGCCGCTGATGAAAAAAAGCGATACTTCTTCAGCTCCGCGACGAAGCCGCTGAAGTCCCGCGGGTTCGTGATCAGGATGTTGTGCGCGCCGACCGTGAAGAACAGCAGGCAGTTCGCCGTTAGCGAAAAGATGTGGTACAGCGGCAGCGCCGTGATCACGATCCGCCCGCCCGGCGGCGGCAGGCTGGGGCTGATCCAGGCGTCCGCCTGCAGCACGTTCGCGATCATGTTGCGGTGGGTCAGGATCGCGCCCTTCGCGACGCCGGTCGTGCCGCCCGTGTATTGCAGGAACGCGATGTCGCCGCTGCTCGCGTCGACGGGGCGCAGCTGCGCGCCGCGGCTCCCCGCCAGCATGTCGGTGAAGCGCAGCGCGCCCGGGATGCGCCAGGGCGGCACGCGCTTCTGCACGTGGCGCACGACGAAATTGACGAGCCAGCCGCGCGGCTTGGCGAGCAGGTCCCCGACCGCGGTCACGATCACGGTCTTCACCTGCGTGTGCGGCAGCGCTTCCTGCAGGACGTGGGCAAAATTCTCGAGGATCACGATCGCGCTGGCGCCGGAGTCGGTGAGCTGGTGTTCGAGCTCGCGCGCCGTGTACAGCGGGTTCGTGTTGACGACGACCATGCCGGCGCGCAGCGCGCCGAACAGCGCGACCGGATACTGCAGGATATTCGGCATCATCAGCGCGATGCGGTCGCCGGGCTCGAGGCCTGCGCGGCGCTGCAGCCAGGCGGCAAAACCGCGGCTGCATTCCTCGAGCTGCGCGTAGCTCAGGGTCGTGCCCATGTTCGTGAAGGCGGGCGCGTCCGCGTACCGCGCACAGGCCTCGTCGAACAGCTGCCTTATCGATGTATACTTGTCCGCATCGATCGTTGCAGGCACGCCCGCCGGGTAATGTTCCAGCCAGATGGGATCCACGCGTCGTCACTCCGGAATATGATGCTGTTGGTATAGCACCGTGTCCGCCGCACAGCAACGTTCGATGCACCGGGACGGTGCATGCGGTGTCAGGGGTCCGACTTGTTTCCGGGAGGGTGCATCGTGAGAGTATGGACTGGCCTTTGCCTCGTAGTATGCGCATCGCTGTCCGGATGCGTGATCGGCGACGGCCGTTGCCAGTTCCTCGAGCCCCTCAAGGTGTCGCTGTCCGGGACCATTCATTTTCGTGACTATCCGTCCGGCGGCGGTGTCGACAATGTGCCGGTACTGGCCCTGGATCGCACCGCGCACGTCTATGCACCGGCCGAAAGCCAGTCCTGCATGCCCGTCAACGACATCCAGCTGGTTGGCTGGTCGGAATTTCCGCCGGATATCATCGAGGGTGCCCATATTCTCGTGCACGGCTCGCTGTTCGAGAAGGCCGCCGCGCACCAGTACACGCGATTCCTGATGAACGTCGCAACCGTTGAGCCGGTACGACCGGCGGTGCACTGATTCAAATACAATCCATGTCTTCGATAATTCATACAAAGGGGGATTAGCTCATGCGTATCAGATTCCTGCTGACTCTGGCGGCCGCATCGGTGTTGTTCGCGATGACCGGGGCGCCGCTGCATGCACAATCGACGGCGACGGCGCCGACCAACTGCAAGGACGGCACGACCTCGACCGCGACCGGCCGGGGCGCCTGTTCAGGACACGGCGGCGTGCAGAAGGCGGCCGCCGCGAGCACGGCTGCACCGGCGGCTGCGCCTGCCGCTGCTGCTGCACCGGCCAAGGCCACGGCGGCTCCTGCGCCAGCGGCGGCACCGGCGAAGGCCTCGGCAGCGCCGGCACCGGCCGCTGCGGCGGGCGCCGCACCGACGGGTGCAACGGCCAAGTGCAAGGATGGGACCTATTCGATGGCGAAGCACCACCAGGGTGCCTGCTCCAGGCATGGCGGTGTCGGCGAGTGGCTCGACAAATAGCCTGACGCGAGCCTGTTGACCGACGCGGCGGCGATCCACCGGCAGTCCCGGTGCGATCGCCGCCGCGTCATTTCCGGAGCAGGGGCTTCAGCGCCGGCCAGACATTCTGCAGCAGGCGCGGCTGGCCCAGTTCGTTCGGATGATAACCATCCGCCTGCATCAGGGCGGGCGTCAGCGCGACATCCTGCAACAGGAAGGGTACCAGGGACAGGTGCTGCTGCTGCGCCACCGCGCCGAATGCGGCGAAGAATTGCTCGGTATACGCGGGGCCATAATTTGGCGGAATGCGCATGCCCAGCAACAACACCTCGGCGCCCGCGGCGCGTGCGAGCGATGCCATTTGCACGAGGTTCGCGCGCATGGCCTCGAGCGGCAGGGCCCGCAGGCCATCGTTGGCGCCGAGTTCGAGCACGACGATCACGGGATGATGCAGCGCCAGGGCGCGCGGCAGCCGTTCGAGGCCGCCGGCGGTCGTTTCGCCGCTGACGCTGGCATTGACGATGCGGTAACCGTACCCTTCGCTGTGCAATCTGCCCTGCAGCAGGTTCACCCAGCTCCGCTCCGGCGGACTGAGGCCGAAACCTGCGCTGATGCTATCGCCAAACACGAGGATGGTGCCGGTATCGGCACGGGCCGACGCCATCACCAGGGTCAAGACGAACAGGACAACCAGCCGCTTCACGGACGCTCCGCATGCCAGACCAGACTACCCAGCAGAAAATCGTCCTCGAGGCCAGGCAGGTATCCAAGACCGTGACCAGCCCCGAAGGCTCCCTGACTATACTCGCCGATGTCAGCGTCAGCGTGCGCGCCGGCGAATCGCTGGCAATCGTCGGGGCTTCCGGCGCGGGCAAGTCGACGCTGCTCGCCCTGCTGGCCGGACTCGATACGCCCTCGACTGGCCGGATCCTGATCGCCGGGACCGACCTCGGCGAACTCGACGAGGATGGACGCGCGGCGATCCGCGGGCGGCACGTCGGATTCGTGTTCCAGTCCTTTCACCTGATCCCTTCGCTGACCGCGATCGAAAACGTCATGTTGCCGCTCGAGCTTGCCGGCCGCAGCGACGCGCGCGGCGTAGCCGCGACCGCGCTCGCGCAGGTCGGCCTTGCGGCTCGTATGTCGCATTACCCGAAGCAGCTGTCCGGGGGCGAACAGCAACGGGTCGCGATCGCACGGGCGTTCGTCATCCATCCGGACGTACTGTTCGCCGATGAGCCCACCGGCAACCTCGATACCGTCACCGGCCAGCGCGTCACGGATCTTCTGTTCGAGCTCAATCGCAGCACCGGCAGCACGCTGGTGCTGGTGACTCACGATCGGGCGCTGGCCCGGCGCTGCAGCCGCATGCTCGAACTCGATGCCGGTCACACCGTGAATTCCGGCGCGGGCTGAAGGGGCGCCGCATGCGCATCCTGCGTTTCGCGCTGCGCAATCTCTGGCGCGACATGAAGTCCGGCGAACTGTCGGTGCTGCTGCTGGCGCTCACGGTCGCAACCGCGTCGCTGACGGCGGTGGGGTTCTTCACGAACCGCATCACCCAGGCGGTGCGCGCGCAGGCCGGCGAGGTGCTGGCGGCCGACCTGCGGCTCGAATCCTCGCATCCGCTACCCGCGGGCTATTTCGCCGAGGCACGGCAGCGGGGCCTGGCAACGGCCGAGGTCTGGTCCTTTCCGACCGCGATTTTCAACGGCGCCGCGAGCCAGCTGGTATCGATCCACGCGGTGACGGACGGCTATCCGCTGCGCGGACGCCTGCGCATCGCCGATACGCCGTTCGGCGCGGCGCGGGCCACCGACCAGGTGCCGAAGCGCGGCGATGCCTGGGCCGATGCGCGCGTGATGGCGCAGCTGGGACTCGGCATCGGCGGCAGCCTGCGCATCGGCGAGGCGACGCTGCGCATTGCACAGGTGCTCGACTACCGACCTGATCAGGGCACCGGCTTCGTCAGCCTGGCGCCGGCGGTGCTGATGAATGTCGCGGACATCGACGCGACACATCTGATTCAGCCGGGCAGCCGGGTCACTTACGCGGCGTTGTTTGCCGGCTCCGCGCCGGCGGTCGCCGGCTTCAGGGCTTACCTGTCGGTGAGCAAGGGTGCGGGTGAGCGCCTCCGGGAGGTCGACGACTCGAGTCGCCAGCTGAACGCCGCGATCGATCGCGCCAGCCGTTTCCTGAGCCTCGCGAGTCTCGCCTCGGTGCTGCTCGCCGCCGTTGCCGTCGCGATGGGCGCCCGGCGCTATGCGGCCCGGCACATCGATACCGTGGCGCTGATGAAGTGCATGGGCGCCGCACAGGGCTTCGTGCTGGCCGTGTCGGTCCTCGAACTGACGCTGCTCGCGTCGGTTGCGGTCGCGCTCGGCTCGGCCCTGGGGTTCATCGCGCAGCAGGGCATCGCCTGGCTGCTGCGCGACCTGATCCATACCGGGCTGCCGGACGCATCGCTCGCGCCGCTGCCGATCGCGTTCGTGACCGTCACCGCGATGCTGGTCGGCTTTGCACTGCCGCCGCTTTTGCAGCTGAGGAGCACGCCGCCGGGCCGCGTCCTGCGCAAGACCATGACCGCGCCGCCGCTGCGCTACGGCATCAGCTACCTGCTCGCCGTCGCGGCGCTGGTCGCGATCCTGTGGGTGCTGGTCCAGGACACGGAGCTGGTATTCACGGTGCTGGCGGGCACTCTGGCCGCCGCCGCGGTGCTCGCGCTCGCGGGCCTCGCGCTGGTGCGTCTCACGGGGCGCCTGCGCGGCGGCGTCGGCGTTGCCTGGCGATACGGGCTCGCCAACGTCTCGCGGCGCGGCGGCTCGAGCGTCGTGCAGATCGTCGCTTTCGGCCTCGGGTTGATGGTGCTGCTCGTGCTCGCCGTCGTGCGCGGCGACCTGCTGTCCGACTGGCGCCGCAGCCTTGCGAACGACGTGCCGAACAACTTCCTGATCAACATCCGGCCGGAAGAGCGCAAGCCGCTCCAGGATTACCTGTCGCAGCATCACCTGGGCAGCCCCGCGATGTTCCCGATGGTGCGTGCGCGCATGACGGCGATCAACGGCACGCCAGCCGAGGCTCTGCGGCTGAAGGGCGATACCGGCCGTTCGTTCCTGGAACGCGAGCAGAACCTGACCTGGTCGGCCGGGCTGATGCAGGACAACCAGCTCGTCGCCGGACACTGGTGGACGCCGGCCGATTACGGCAAGGCGCTGGTGTCGATCTCGACCGAATACCAGGAGGCGCTGCACCTGAACCTCGGCGATCGCATACGCTTCGACGTTGCCGGCGAGGCGCTGGAAGTCGAGGTGGCGAGCATCCGCAAGATCCGCTGGGACAGCTTCCGGCCGAACTTCTTCCTGGTCTTTCCGCCCGGCCTGCTCGACGGCACCGCCGGTACCTACATGACCAGCATCTTCCTCACCCCGGCCGAGCGCCCCGCGCTGGTCGGCCTGGTACGCCAGTTTCCGACCGTATCGGTGTTCGACGTCGACGCGATCCTGCGCCAGATCCGCGACATCATGGATCGCGCCTCGCTCGCCGTGCAGTACGTGTTCCTGTTCACGCTGGTCGCCGGCGTCGTCGTGATGCTGGCGGCGGTGCAGGCGACGCGTGACGAACGCCGCTATGAAAGCGCGATGCTGCGCACGCTGGGGGCCAGCCGCCTCACGGTCCTGCAGGGCGTCGCTGCCGAATTCTGCGCCCTCGGGTTTCTCGCCGGTATCCTCGCCGCCATCGGTGCGAGCGTGGTCGGCATGATACTGGCGCGGCGCCTGTTCTCGCTCGAGTACCGCTTCGATCCGTGGGTGTGGAGCATCGGGCTGATCTGCGGCACCCTGCTCGTGGGCATCAGCGGCACGCTGGCCACGTGGCGGGTCGTGTCGACGCCGCCGATCGTCAGCCTGCGCGAGGACTAGGCTCAGCGGACCTCGAGGATCAGCCAGCCGGCGTCGGTTGCGGCGCCGAGCTGCGGCAGCGCCTGGATGCGCACGTCGTACACGCCGCTGCCGAGCGCCGTGGTGTTGAACGTGATGCGCAGATCGCCGTTCGAATCCTTCGCCAGGGACCCAAGCACGAGCGCGCGCGCCTGGTCGCGCTTGTCGATCGTGACGCGGAAGTGCTTTTCCGGCGAGTACGACATGTCGATGCCGAGGTCGATCAGCTGGGCGAGGCCGTGATTGACGGTGAGCCTGGCACTGTCGACGCCGGCCGCCCGGTCCGGCTGGATACGCAGGTTGCGCATCGCCGCCGGCGCGACCAGCGAGCCCTGCCGCAGCTGCATCTGGGCATCCTCGAGCCGGCCGCGCAACAGCGTCAGCTTGCCCATCAGGATGGGGATCGCGGCCAGCGCCGCCAGCGCAACGATGCAGGTGAGGATCAGCGCCTGCGGCGTCTTCCACCAGGGCGTGCGCGGCTCGGACAGATCCTGCGGCATGCCGCTCGCCTCCAGCAGCTTGAGGCTGGCGACGGTGCGTTCCGACAGGTGCGCATCACGCAGGTATTGCGGATTCGCGCGGCACCAGTTCTCCAGGTCGCGCTGCCCCTTGTAGGGCAACTTGCCGTCGAGGTAGCGCTCGACGAGCTGGTTGGCGTCGACGAACGCCTTGTCCAGCGGTTGCGTGCTGCCGGCGCCCGGGGGGCGTTCGGCCGGATGATCCGGTGGTGTCATGAATTCAGGTCCGCCATCACTGCCTCGCGTGTGCCCGCATCGAGGGCGCGCCAGTCGATCTTCCCCCGTCCGACCTTGCGCAATGCGCCGTCGTCGGTGCGCGGCAGCGCCCCGCGGCGGCTGCGCCAGCGCTGCGATAAGGCGCGGGTCCGGCCGGTACGCAGCAGCTCAATGATCGCACGGATCACCTCGCCGTTGCAGGGCAGGCGTGCGTGCAGTTCGCTCACGTAGTACGTGCGGGTCTTCGGCAGCAAGGCCAGGGCCAGCGGCACCGTGCCGTCGCCGCGCCACCCCATCTCGTATTCAAAGCCGCGTTCCCGCCGATGCACGTTCACGACCGTGGCCTGGTTGACGCCGGCGATCTGCGTGTAGCGCGCGTCGGGCGGCGCAAGGCGGGCGCGCACGGTCGCCACCTGCGCCAGCAGGCCCAGGTCGGGCGCAAGGCCGCCCGCGGGCCAGCTCGCCGGCCTGCACAGATTGGCCACGCCGCGCACCTCGCCGGCCGGCAGCAGCTGGTGCAGACCCGGAAAGCTGTGAAACACCCGCCGCGCGAGGTACGCGGGCGAATGTCCGAGATCCAGCCGGGAGACCTTGCGCACGAATTCATAGGTGCCGCGCAGCGCCTGCGCGACGGCAAAGGATCCGAAGTTCGGCGTGCCGAGCAGGATCAGCTTGCGCACCCGGTGCTTCGGCAGCATCCCGACCGCCATGCGGGCGACCAGGCCCCCCATGCTGTGTCCGATCAGCGTCACCGGCGCGGCGCTCGCGGCAATGCGCGCGGCCAGCGCCTGCCCGAGCTCATCGAGCCCCAGGCGCCAGTCGTACGGATGCAGGGCGACATCGAAGCCTTGCTGCTGCAGTTCCAGCTGCAGCCGCGCGTAGGCAAACAGCATCACGCCCCGGGTGCCCAGAGCGCGTCCCTCCGGCAATGCCAGTTCGACCAGTCCGCCCGCGCCGATCGCCGCCGGATCGAACCAGACGATCCCGCCCGCGCCGGATCGCTTCGGCGCAGTACCGAGCTTTGATCCCATGATGCCGGGCAGAATCAGCACCTGCGCACCGCTGCGCGGCTCCCGGCGGCCGGCCGACGCGAGTGCGGCTAGTTCCGCGTGCGCCGCCGCGCCGAAGTAGGCGCGCAGGCTGCCGGCATGCGAACCGTTCGCGAGCGCCGCGAATACGGCACTGTCATCGGCGTGAAAGGCCCAATCCGGATCGCTCACGGCGCGAATCAGTTCCGACGCGCCATGGCATGATCGACGACGCGGCAGATCTCCGCGATCGCGACGGCCCGTGTGCTGGACTTGCGCCAGACGGCGCCGATGATCCGCGACGGCGCGGGCTTGGCGAACGCGCGCGTCGCCAGTCCGCGCTGCGCACCGAAGGGCGCATCGACCGCGAGTTCGGGCAGCAGCGTGATGCCGAGCCCCGCGACCACCATCTGCCTGAGCGTCTCCAGGCTCGTGGCACGAAAATCCTCGACTTCATGCACGCCGACGCGGCTGCAGACCTCGAGTGCCTGGTCGCGAAGGCAGTGGCCGTCCTCGAGCAGCAGCAGTGCCTGGCCTTTCAGGTCCTGTATCCTGATCGTCGGCCTGTCGGCAAGCGCGTGCTGCTGCGGAACCGCGAGCATGAAGTCCTCCTCGTAAAGCACGCGCGACTCCAGGCCATCCTGATCGGTTGGCAGCGCGATGATGCCGAGATCGATTTCCCCGTCCCGCAGGCGCTTGAGCAGGGGCTCGGTCTGGTATTCATACAGCATCAGTCCCAGGTTGGGCACGGCCTTGCGCAGCTTCTGCATCACCCGCGGCAGAAGGTAGGGCCCGACCGTCGGGATCAGGGCCATCTTGATCCGGCCGGAAAGAGGGTCGGTGTTGTTGCGCGCCAACGCGACGATTTCGTCGCCCTGCTCGAGCATGCGCCGGGCCCGAATCACGACCTGCCTGCCGACGTCGGTGAGCTGCACGTTCTTCGGTTGCCGCTCGACGAGTTTGACGCCGAGATACTCCTCGAGCTTCTTCAGCTGCGCCGACAGCGTCGGCTGGCTGACGAACGTCCGTTCCGCGGCCTTGCCGAAATGTCCCGTATCGGCCAGCGCAACCAGATATTTCAGGTCCTTGAGGTTCATGAGCGGATTTTGATAGACAAACTCTATGCGATACCCAAGTATAATCCATATCGCCGATGGAGCGATGGAATGCTAAGGTGGCGCACGCGTGGCAGCAGCAAATCCAACCAGGCTCTCGGCCGGTGTCGTGGTGGTCAACCTCGCGAACCGCAAATTGAATTTCCTGCTGCTGCGGGCGTACCGCAACTGGGATTTTCCGAAAGGAATCGTCGAGCCCGGCGAGACGCCGATCGACGCCGCACTACGCGAGGTGCATGAGGAGACGACGCTCAACGACATATCGTTCGACTGGGGTCCCATTTTTTTCGAGACCGGACCCTATCGCAAGGACAAGATCGCCCGCTATTACATCGCCCGCAGCAAGCAGCGTCATGTCGAGCTGCACGTGAACCCCGAGCTCGGCCACCCGGAGCATCACGAGGCCTGCTGGGTCAACTACGAGAAGGCGCTGTCGATGGTGACGCCGCGGCTCAAGCCCGTCGTGCAATGGGCTTATGCGACCATCAATCACATCCCCGCGCGCCCGTAGCTGCCGGCGACGGTGCCGGCTTTGCCGGTAATTCAGGGCCTGACCACGACCACCGGTGCCGGTGCCACGACGCCGATGCGGGGTCCGTAATAGCCGGGTCCGTAATACGGGTGCCGCGGGCCCACCGGGGCGATCACGCAGCCGGCCAGCAATGCGAATCCGACCGGGACCAGCAGCCTTAATATCGTGTTCATGGGGCGTTCTCCTGATAGTTGTCCTGTCTAGGGAGAACAACGCGGCCAGAGCGGGCCGGCTGACAGGATTAACGATCCTTAACGGGAGGTTGCCGGCGCTTCAGGCGAGCGTGTGGAACACTTTCTGCACGTCGTCGTCCTGTTCGAGCTTGTCGATCAGCCCCAGGACCTCTGCAGCCTGCTCCTCGGGCAACTCGGTCGGGACGGAGCAGATGTATTCGTGTTCCGCCGACAGCGGCGTGAGGCCGCGCTTCTCCAGGCGCTCCTGGAGCCTGCCGAAATCGTTGAACGCGCAGCGGATGACGAGCTGTGCCTCACCCTTCTCGCCGGTACTCTCGCCCATTTCCTCGAGACCGTAGTCGATCAGGTCGAGCTCCAGCTCGTCCTGGTCCTTGACCGCGGCCGGATCGAGGCGGAACACGCCCATTTTTCGGAACTGGAAACTGACGCTGCCGGTCGTGCCGAGATTGCCGCCGTTCTTGGCGAAGATATTGCGCACATTGCCCACGGTGCGCGTCGGATTGTCGGTGGCGGTTTCCACCAGCAGGGCCACGCCGTGCGGGGCGTAGCCTTCGTAGAGGATCTCGAGGTAATTGGCCGCTTCCTTGCCCGAGGCCCGCCGGATTGCGGCATCGGTCTTGTCCTTGGGCATGTTGACGGCGCGGGCGTTCTGCAGCACGCGGCGCAAGGTGGGATTGGCGGCCGGATCCGCGCCGCCTGAATGCACTGCGATAGCGATGTCCTTGGCAATGCGCGTGAACTGCTTGGCCATGCGGTTCCAGCGGGCGAACATCGCGTGTTTTCTGACTTCGAATATGCGTCCCATCCCGCAATGGTAGCAATACCGGGAATGCGCAGACAGGCTCCTGTCAAAGGAGCTAGACTTGACGGCCATTTTTCCCAAGGCCTCGCCATGAGTTCGACCCCCACTTTTCGCGATTTGGCCCTGTCGGAGCCGGTCCTGCAGGCCCTGACCGACGTCGGCTACGAGTCGCCTTCTCCGATCCAGGCCGCCACGATCCCGGTGCTGCTGTCCGGCAAGGACATGCTGGGACAGGCGCAGACCGGCACCGGCAAGACCGCGGCGTTTGCACTGCCGGCCCTGACGCGCATCGAGCTCGGCGAACGCGAGCCGCAGGTTCTCGTGCTCGTGCCCACGCGCGAGCTCGCCCTGCAGGTTGCCGAAGCGTTCCAGCGCTACGCCGCCCACCTGGCCGGCTTCCACGTGCTGCCGATCTACGGTGGTCAGAGCTACCAGCCCCAGCTCAACGCGCTGCGTCGCGGCGTCCATGTCGTCGTCGGCACGCCCGGCCGCGTGATCGATCACATGAATCGCGGCACGCTGAAGCTCGGCAACCTGAAGCTGCTGGTGCTCGACGAGGCCGACGAAATGCTCGCGATGGGCTTCGTCGACGCGGTCGAGAGCATCCTCGAGCAGACCCCTCCGGCGCGCCAGGTTGCGCTGTTCTCCGCGACGCTCGCCGCGCCGATCCGCCGCATTGCGCAGAAGCACCTGAAGAGCCCGGTCGAGGTGACGGTCAAATCCAAGACCAGCACCGCGACCAACATCCACCAGCGCTACTGGGTCGTCAGCGGCGTGCACAAGCTGGACGCGCTGACGAGGATCCTGGAGGCGGAGACCTTCGACGGCATGCTGGTGTTCACGCGCACCAAGCAGTCGACGGTCGAGCTGGCCGAGAAGCTCGAGGCGCGCGGTTTCGCGGCCGCGCCGCTGAACGGCGACATTCCGCAGCCGCTGCGCGAGCGCACCGTCGCGCGGCTCAAGTCCGGCCAGATCGACATCGTCGTCGCGACCGACGTCGCGGCGCGGGGCCTGGACGTGGAGCGCATCGGCCATGTCGTGAACTACGACGTTCCGTACGACACGGAGTCCTACGTGCACCGCATCGGTCGCACCGGCCGCGCGGGGCGCAAGGGCGAGGCGATCCTGTTCATCGCCCCGCGCGAACGCAACATGCTGCGCGCGATCGAGCGCGCGACGCGCCAGAGCATCGAACCGATGAACCTGCCGAGCGTCGATGCGGTCAATACCAAGCGCATCGCCAGATTCCGGCAACGCGTGACCGAAGCGCTGGCCCACGGCAACAGCGACGCCTACAAGCCGGTTCTGGAGCAGCTGGAGACCGAAACCGGCATTCCCCTGATCGACATCGCCGCGGCGCTCGCGTCGCTGGCGCAGGGAACCACGCCGCTGCTGCTGGCCGGCAAGCCCGTAGAGCGCGCGCCGCAGGCCCAGCCGCCCCCGCCGCCGGCGCCGGAACCCGCAGCAGCCGCGGCTCCGACCGCGCCGCCGGCGCGCCCGGAGCGTTCGAAGCCGAGGCCCGAGTCCTTCGAGAAGGAGACTTTCCGGATCGCGGTCGGCTCGATCCATGGCGTCAAGCCGGGTAATATCGTGGGCGCCATCGCCAACGAGGCCGACATCGAGGGCGTGCACATCGGGCGGGTGGACATACGCGAGGACCACAGCTTCGTGGATCTGCCGGGAGGCATGCCCAGGGCGATATTCGACCGGCTGCAGAAGGTCCGGGTCGCGGGCCGGGAGCTGCGCCTGACGCGCGTGACCGAAAAGCCGCCGAAGCCGCCGCGCAGCCCGGTCGGCCGGCACAAGGAGCGCAGGCTCCTGACGCGGCGCTGAGCGCGGATGGAGTGACGGATTCAAACAACAGGAGCGAGTCATGGGCAAGGGAATGGAGCGCAAGAAGGAAGACAAGAAAAAGCCGGCGAAGACGCTGGAAGAAAAGCGCGCCGCGAAGCGGGCGAAGAAGGCCGGCAGGGGCTAGCCAGGCGCTGCCGCGAGGACCTGCTAGTCGACGCGCATGCGGCGGCGTCCGCCGAGGAATTCGCGGACGTTGAGGGCCATTTCGGCCAGGCAGCGCTGCCGCGCTTCGCGCGCCCCCCAGGCGACGTGCGGCGTCACGATCAGGTTCGGAATGTCCGGATCCAGCAGCGGGTTGCCGTCGACCGGCGGTTCGCGCGCCAGCACATCGATCCCGGCGCCGCCGAGCCGGCCCTCGCGCAGGCTCTGCGCGAGCGCCGCTGCATCGACGAGGCCGCCGCGGGCGGTGTTGATCAGCAGCGCGTCGCGTTTCATCAGCGCCAGTTCCGCCGCGCCGATCAGTCCGCGGGTGGCGTCGTTGAGCGGGCAGTGCAGCGAGACGACATCGGCGAGCCGCAGCATATCCCGCAGCTCCATGCGTCCGGCGGCGGGCGCGCATCCGGCGCGGCTGGCGATCACCACCTGCATGCCGAACGCCGGCGCGATTGCCGCGACCGCGCACCCGAGATTTCCCCAGCCGACGATCCCGAGCGTGCGGCCCGTCAGTTCGCGGATCTCGTGCACCCGCACGCGTGACTCCACGCCGCTGGCCCACGAGCCGTCGACGCTGGCGCGCCGGTACTCGAACAGGCGCTGGGTCAGGCACAGGATGAGGCTCCAGGCGTGCTGGGCCACGGCAGTCGTGCAATAGTCGACCACGTTGCTGACCCCGACGCCGAGTTCCCTGGCCGCCGCCAGATCGACATTGTCGGTGCCGGTGCCGGAGCAAACGATCAGACGCAGGTGCGGCGCCGCGGCCATGCGTTCGCGCGTCAGCCGCGTCTTGTTGACGAGGACGATCTCGGCGTCGCGGATCAGCCCGGCGACTTCCGGGTCGGCGGGCGTATGCAGGAACTTCAGGCCGGGCAGCACGTCGAGCAGCGGCGCGGGATCGAGGTCCGCGTACGAGACGCTGTCGTAATCCAGATATACGGCCTGCATTGCGGAGTAGAATACGGGGGATCGATATGAAATCCAAACCGGTCGACCCGCGATGAAATCCACTGCCGTCAGGACGCTGATCATCGCGAACGTCGTGGTCTTCGTGTGCCAGTACCTGTCGAACGGCGTGGTCGACATGCTGTTCGCGCTGTGGCCGCTGCAGGCGGTCGACGGCGGGCATTATTTCCACGTCTGGCAGGTCGTCACCTACGCGTTCCTGCACAGCACGACGCAATACAGCCACCTCCTGTTCAACATGCTGGGCCTGTGGATGTTCGGCGCCGAAGTCGAGCGTTACGCCGGCACGCGCCGGCTCCTGACCTGCTATTTCGCCTCGGTCGTGACCGCAGCGCTCTGCCAGCTGTTCGTCCCCGCACTGCTCGGCGCCGAGCCCGGCGAGACGATCGGTGCGTCCGGCGGAGTGTTCGGCCTGCTGCTGGCCTATGCGTACCTGTTTCCGAAGCGCAAGGTGATCCTGCTGATCGCGCCGATCCCGATGCCGGCGTGGCTGTTCGCGACGCTGTACGCGTTTGTCGAGCTGTTCCTGGGATTCACCGGAACACAGGCGGGCGTCGCGCATTTCGCGCATCTCGGCGGCATGATCGGCAGCGCCGTCGTGATCTCGCAATGGCCGCGCAGGTACGCGGCGTGACGGCAGGCGTTCGCCGCGGCTTCATGGCCCTGATGGTGCTCGCCGGCTGGTGTGCGCCCGTGCATGCGGCATGGGAGACCCGCGTGACCGACGGCGTCATGGGCACGCGCATCACGGTCGAGGTGTGGGCGGAGGATGCCGCCCAGGCGGACCAGGCGAACGCCGCGGTGCTGGCGGCGATGCGGCGAATCGACGCGACCATGAGCACCTATAAGCCGACCAGCGAGGTCTCGCAGGTCAATGCCGGGGCCGCGGACGGCCCGATGCACATCAGCAGGGAACTGTTCGATCTGCTGGCCACCGCGAAGGAGTACTCGCGCCTGACCGAGGGTGCCTTCGACATCACCTACGCGAGCGTCGGCTACCTGTACGACTTCCGCAAGCGCATACATCCGGACGAGGCGCACATCCAGGCGGCGCTGCCCGCCGTCAACTACGAGCATGTCCTGCTGGACAGCGAGCATCAGACAGTGCAGTTCTCGCAGAAGGGCGTGCGCATCGACCTCGGCGGAATTGCCAAGGGCTACGCCGTCGATTGCGGAATCGACGCGCTGCGCGCGCTCGGCATCACGCATGGGTACGTTTCCGCCGGCGGCGACAGCCGCATGATCGGCGACCGCTTCGGCAAGCCCTGGATCGTCGGCATCCGCGATCCGATGAAGGCCGAGGGCGCGGTGATCGCGCGCGTGCCGCTCATCGATGCGGCGATTTCGACCTCCGGGGATTACGAGCGGTATTTCATCGAGGACGGCGTGCGCTATCACCACATCATCGACCCGCATACCGGGCATTCCGCCAGCAAGGTGCGCAGCGCGACCGTGATCGCGCGCACCGCGACGCGCACCGACGGCCTGTCGAAGACCGCGTTCGTGCTGGGCCCCGAGAAAGCGATGGAGATCTACAACCGGATCGACGACGTCGATGCGATCATCGTCAGGCTCGACGGCACGGTCCTGTATTCGAAGCGGATGCAGCCCGCTGCGCCGTCGAGCCCGGCACCGTAGCAATGCGCCGGCGAGCGCGCATCTACGGCCGGGTGAACCCGCGGCGCAGATCCGCGGCGATGCGCGCGAAGACGCTGTGCCAGTCGCCGACCTGCGGCTGCCGGTACAGGCGTATCGACGGGTACCACGGGCTGTCCTCGCGTTCCATCATCCAGCGCCAGTCCGGATTGTATCCCTCCAGCAGCCAGGTCCGCTGGCCGAGAGCGGCGCTCAGATGCGCGATGCTGGTATCGACGCTGAGGACCAGGTCCAGCTCGGTGATCAGCGCCGCCGTGTAGGCAAATCCGGCGTATTCATCGTCGCAGGTCGCGATCCACGGGTTTGCCGCCAACGCCTGCCGATCGGCGTCGCGAATGTCCTTCTGCAGGCAGAAATACCGGCAGTCGCGCGGCAGATGCGCAATCCACTCGGCGAGCCGGACACTGCGCATTTCATCGGCTCCGTAGTTCCTGTTGCCGCTCCATACGAGGCCGATGCGCGGGGCGGTCTTCGGGCCAAGCTGGCCGCGCCAGTACGCCACCTGGGCCGGGTCGCTGCGTATATAGGCGGGCGGAGCGGGGACGGTCTGCAGCGTGGTGCGGAATGCCAGCGGCAGGCTCATCAGCGGGCAGTGATAGTCGAAGTCCGGCAGGGCGCCGCCGCTCGCGACGATGTGACTGACGCCGTCCAGATTCGCGAGCAGCCTGAGCAGCGGCGCCTGCACCTCGAAGATCACCTCGGCGCCCAGGTCCGCGACCATTTTCACATAGCGGCAGAGCTGCAGCGTATCGCCGAGCCCCTGTTCGCTCCAGAGCAATACGCGCTTGCCCCGCAGGTTTTGCCCGCCGAGCCACAGCGGCTGGCGAAACAGGCGCGGCGGGCCCATGGACAGCTTGTCCGCGTTCCGCCAGCGCCACTCGAACTCGGGCCAGGCGCTCGCGTAATCGCCGCGCAACAGCAGGGCAAATGCCCGGTTGTAGTGGGCTTCGGCAAAGTCACCGTCCAGCGCAATTGCACGCTCGAAGCTGGCAAGCGCAGCGTCGAGTTGCCTGATATCGAGCTGCGTCGCGCCGCGATTGAAAAAACTGCGCGCATGATCGGCGCGGATCCCGATCGCCTGGTTGAAACTGGCGATGGCCGCGTCGGATTGCCGCAGCTGCTTCTGCAGCGTACCGCGGTTGAACCAGGCTTCGGCGTAATCGGGCCTGAGCTCGATCGCGCGGCCGTAGCTCGCGAGCGCCTCGTCGAACCGACCCAGATCCTGCAGGGCGATGCCGCGATTGGACCAGGCTTCCGGGTAGTTCCCTTTCAGCGCAATGGCGCGGTCGTAGCTGGACAGCGCCTGCTGCGGCGCCTTGAGCTCCTTGAGGACGTTGCCGCGGTTGTAGAAGGCCTGGAACAGGCCGGGATTGATCGCGGTCGCGCGGTCGTAACTCTCCAGTGCCGCCTGCCGTTGCCCGCCGGCATGCAGCAAGACACCGCGGTTGAACCAGGCCTCCGCGAAATCGGGTCTGGCGGCGATCGCCTGCGCGTAGCTGGCAAGCGCCGCATCCGGCTGCCCGAGTGCCCTCAGCACGTTGCCGCGCTGGAAATGGGCCAGCGCGTGGCGCGCATCGAGCGCCAGCGCCGCATCGTAGCTGGCCAGGGCCTCGTCGAAGCGCCGCAGCCTGGCGAGAGCGGCACCCTGGTCACAGAGCGCCTGGGGATCGTCCGAAGGTGGCATCAGGTCGGTCACTGGCGCCTGCCCTCACGCCGTCCGATGGCTCATTTCCCTGCGATACCAGCTCAGGTAAATGACCACCAGCACGACCAGGAAAGGGATTCCGGTCACGAGCGTCATCCTGAAGAGCCCCGTGAACGGGGTCGTCAGCATGACGGCAAGCATCAGCGCCGCACCCAGCAGCGTCAGCCACGGAAATCCCCACATCCGGAACGGCTGCGGCGCGTTTCCCTGCGCGAGCCAGGCGCGGCGAAAGAACCAGTGGGTCACGAAGATCATGAACCACGTGAACAACGCGCCGAATATCGCGATCGACATCATCAGCACGAACGCGCGTTCCGGCTGCACGACGCTCAACACCGTGGCAATGCCGACGCCGATGCAGGACAGGGCCAGCGCATTCACGGGCACGCCGGTCGACCCCAGGCGGCCGAAGCGCGCCGGCGCATAGCCGCCGCGGGCGAGGCTGAACATCATGCGCGTCGTGATGTACAACTGGCTGTTCATGGCCGACAGCGCCGCGACCAGCACGACGAAATTGATGACGGCGGCGCCTCCCGGCAGGCCGATGATCTCCATGACCTTGACGAACGGGCTCTTGTCCGTACCGGCGGCCTGCCATGGCACGATCGCCAGCATCAGCGCGATCGACAGCAGGTAAAACATCGCGAGGCGCCACACCGTCGCGCGGAAAGCCGCGATCACGGCCTTTTGCGGGTTCGTGGCCTCGCCGGCCGCGACCGCGATCATCTCGATGCTGAGGTAGCCGAAAATCGCCGGGATGACCGCGAACCACGCGCCGAGGACGCCATTGGGCGCGAACCCGCCGTGCGAGACGTAGTTGCCGAAACCGATGCCCGCGGGGCGGGAGAATAACACCACATAGCTGCCGATCAGGATGAAGGCAACGATCGCGGTGATCTTGATGGCCGAGAACCAGTACTCGACGGTGCCGAACACCTTGACGTTCATTGCGTTGACGGTGACCAGCATCGCTGAGAACAGCACGACCCAGATCCACGACGGGGATCCCGGGAACCAGTACTGCATGTAGGTCGCGACCGCGGTCACTTCGGTGCCGACCGCGAGTACGACGCAGGACCAGTACGCGTAGCGCACCAGGAAACCGGCCAGCGGATGGATGTAGTGCTCGGCATAGGCGCCGAAGGAGCCCGGCGTCGGGTGCGCCGCGGTCATCTCGGCGAGGCAACCCATCAGCAGCAGGCTGATGGCGGCGGCAACGACGTAGCTGACCAGCACGCTGGGTCCCGCGTAGCGGATCGCGAGGCTGCTTCCGAGGAACAAGCCGGTGCCAATGGCGCCGCCGATCGCGATCATCGTCAGCTGGCGCGCGCTCAGCTGCTGCCGCAGACCACTCTCGCGCTGCCTGATCAAGTCGAAACTGGCCATGTCCGGCCGACTCTGAAGCATCGACTGGGCGAGGTCAATCAAGGGGCGCGGCCGCCTGACGCCGGCGGCCGCGAGTACCGCAGCGGCCGACGCAACGGGGGCAGCTGAATTAAGGTTTTGACATAAGCCGGGATTTCCGGCGCAAAAGTGTTCGGCGGGTCACAATTTTCCTTGTGGATCAAATATGTTAATGGTCAAATCGCCGTCTACCATGCCCTCCCGGGGGCAGGGGCACATGAGGTGCCGGATCTTTGCTGTGGGTTCCTGACAGATCGCAACTGATGCGACCGAAAATTTGGGATGTTCTTTGTCGGTGGGTGTCGGGCGCCGTGCTGCTCGCGTCCCTGGCTGCCTGTCAGGGCGGCGCGAGCGCCGATTCCAGCCCCGGCGGCACCTCCACGGGCACCGGGACCACGCCGCCTGCGCCGATCGTGAGCCTTGCGGTGGAGCCGACGACGATCGCGCTCGGCGACAGTGCGATGCTGACCTGGTCCAGCCAGGATGCCACGGCCTGCACCGCGTCGAATGGCTGGAGCGGCGCCGTCGGCATCGCGGGTTCGGCATCGACCGGCACGCTGTCCGAAACCACGGAATTCGAACTGCTCTGCAGTGGACCAGGCGGCTCGACGCAGCAAAGCGTGATCGTCACGGTCACCGCCCCGCCGCCCGTCGTACAGTTGTCCGCAACGCCAAGCACGCTGGTGGCCGGCGGTTCGACGACGCTGAACTGGAGCACCGTCAATACCGCCGGTTGCATCGCGTCGGACGGCTGGAGCGGTGCGCAGCCGCTGCAAGGCTCCGAGATCATTGCGGCGGTCATGAATACGACGACGTACACGCTGACCTGCACGGGGGCCGGCGGCAGCGCGAGCCAGTCGACGACGGTGTCGGCGATTGCGCCTGTGCCGACGGTCAGCATCGGAGTCGGCGCGAGCACCGTCGCCAGCGGCAGCGCCACCAGCCTTTCGTGGTCCTCGACCAACGCGACCGCCTGCACGGCATCGGGCGCCTGGAACGGCAACGAGCCGGTCAGCGGTTCCGTTTCCACGGGGCCGCTGACCGTGAACTCGACCTATACGCTGATGTGCACCGGTGCCGGTGGCAGCGCGGCGCAGTCAGTCACCGTTTCGGTGACCCCGCCGGAACCCATCGTGACGCTGACCGCGAATCCCAGCACCGTGACGAGCGGCGGCGCCGCAACGCTGACCTGGGACAGCCTGAATGCCTCGTCCTGCATGGCACAGGGTGCGTGGAACGGCAGCAGGCGGATCAGCGGATCGGCGTACACCGGCGCGCTGACCGCGAGCGCGACCTACACACTGGCCTGCACGGGTCCGGGCGGCAGCGCCTCTCAATCGGCCACCGTTTCCGTGAGTCCGCCGATTCCGACCGTGACGCTGACGGCAAGCCCGAGTACGGTGATCAGCGGCAACGGCAGCAATCTTGGCTGGTCATCGACGAACGCGACGACCTGCACGGCGTCGGGGGCGTGGAGCGGCAGCAAGGCGCCCAGCGGTTCAGCCGCGACCGGTGTCCTGACCGCCAACTCGACCTACACGTTGACCTGCGTGGGCGCCGGCGGCAGCGCGGCGCAGTCAGTTACCGTGTCGGTGACCCCGCCGACGCCTACTGTATCGCTGTCGGCGAACCCGAGCACGGTCATCAGCGGCAGCGCCGCGACGCTGACCTGGGCTTCGAGCAATGCGACCTCGTGCGCGGCCACCGGTGCCTGGAACGGGATCCAGACGCTCGGCGGCTCGGTCTCGACCGGCGCGTTGACCGCGAGCGCCACGTACACGCTGATGTGCACCGGCGCCGGCGGCAGCGCTTCGCAGTCGGTCACGGTGTCCGTGAACCCGCCGCAACCCACCCTGACGCTGACCGCGAGCCCGAGCACCGTGGTCAGCGGCAGCGCCGCGACGCTGGCCTGGTCCTCGGCGAACGCAACCGCCTGCACCGCCTCGGGGGCGTGGAGCGGCAGCAAGGCGACCAGCGGCTCGGTCTCGAGCGGCACACTGACCGCGAACTCGACGTTCACGCTGACCTGCACCGGCCCCGGCGGCAGTGCCTCGCAGTCGGCCACCATATCGGTCACGCAGCCCGCACCGACCGTGTCGCTGTCGGCGAACCCGAGCACCGTCGTCAGCGGCAATGCCGCGACGCTCGCCTGGTCCTCGGCGAATGCAACCGCCTGCACCGCGTCGGGCGGCTGGAGCGGCAACAAGGCGACCAGCGGCTCGGTCTCGAGCGGCATACTGACCGCGAACTCGACCTTCACGCTGACCTGCACCGGCCCCGGCGGCAGTGCCGCACAGTCCGCGACCGTATCGGTCACGCAGCCGGCGCCCACGGTGTCGCTGTCGGCGAACCCGAGCACGGTCGTCAGCGGCAATGCCGCGACGCTGACCTGGTCCTCGACCAATGCGACCTCCTGCACCGCATCAGGCGCGTGGAGCGGCGGCAAGGCGACCAGCGGTTCGGCCTCGAGCGGCACACTGACCGCGAACTCGACGTTTACGCTGACCTGCACGGGCGCCGGCGGCAACGCAGCGCAGTCCGTCACCGTAACGGTCTCGCCGCAGAAAACGCCTGCCCCCACGGTCAATCTGAGCGTTGGACCCAGCGCAATCCTGTCAGGTGGCAGCGCCACGCTGACCTGGTCCTCTACCAATGCGACCTCCTGCACGGCGTCGGGGGCGTGGAGCGGCAGCGACGCAACCAGCGGCACGGCCTCGACCGGTGCGCTGACGGCAAACTCGACGTTCACATTGACGTGCACCGGCGCCGGCGGCAGCGCGGCGCAGTCCGCGACCGTATCCGTCACGCAGCCCGTGCCGACCGTGTCGCTGACCGCGAGCCCGAGCACCGTGCCCAGCGGCAGCGCCGCGACGCTGGCGTGGTCCTCGGCGAATGCATCGTCCTGCACGGCGTCGGGCGCGTGGAGCGGCAGCAAGGCGACCAGCGGCTCGGCCTCGAGCGGTGCGCTGACCGCAAACTCCACCTTCACGCTGACGTGCACCGGCGCCGGCGGCAGCGCTTCACAGTCCGCGACCGTATCGGTCACGCAGCCGGTGCCCACCGTGACGCTGTCGGCGAACCCGAGCACGGTCGTCAGCGGCAGCAGTGCGACATTGACCTGGTCCTCGACCAATGCGACCTCCTGCGCCGCGTCGGGCGCGTGGAGCGGCAGCAAGGCGACCAGCGGTTCGGCCTCGAGCGGTGCGCTGACGGCGAGCTCGACGTTCACGCTGACCTGCACGGGCACCGGCGGCAGTGCCGCACAGTCCGCGACCGTATCGGTCACGCAGCCGGTGCCCACCGTGACGCTGTCGGCGAACCCGAGCACGGTCATCAGCGGCAGCAGTGCGACATTGACCTGGTCCTCGACCAATGCGACCGCCTGCACCGCGTCGGGTGCGTGGAGCGGCAGCAAGACGACCAGCGGTTCGGCCCCGAGCGGTGCTCTGAGCGCGAGCTCGACCTTCACGTTGACCTGCACGGGCGCCGGCGGCAGCGCGGCGCAGTCCGCGACCGTATCGGTCACGCCGCCGACACCCGCCGTGTCGCTGTCGGCGAACCCGAGCACGGTCGTCAGCGGCAATGCCGCAACGCTGACCTGGTCCTCGACCAATGCGACCGCCTGCACCGCGTCGGGTGCGTGGAGCGGCAGCAAGGCGACCAGCGGTTCGGCCTCGAGCGGCGCGCTGAGCGCGAACTCGACGTTCACGCTGACCTGCACGGGCGCCGGCGGCAGCGCGGCGCAGTCCGCGACCGTATCGGTCACGCCGCCGACGCCCACCGTGTCGCTGTCGGCGAGTCCGAGCACGATCGTCAGCGGCAGCAGTGCGACATTGACCTGGTCCTCGACCAATGCGACCGCCTGCACCGCGTCGGGTGCGTGGAGCGGCAGCAAGACGACCAGCGGTTCGGCCCCGAGCGGCGCGCTGACCGCGAACTCCACCTTCACGCTGACCTGCATGGGCCCCGGCGGCAGCGCGGCGCAGTCCGCGACCGTATCGGTCACGCCGCCGACACCCGCCGTGTCGCTGTCGGCGAGCCCGAGCACGATCGTCAGCGGCAGCGCCGCGACACTGACCTGGTCCTCGACCAATGCGACCGCCTGCACCGCATCAGGCGCGTGGAGCGGCAGCAAGGCGACCAGCGGTTCGGCCTCGAGCGGCGCGCTGAGCGCGAACTCGACGTTCACGCTGACCTGCACGGGCGCCGGCGGCAGCGCGGCGCAGTCAGTCACCGTTTCGGTGAGTTCACCGGTGCCTGCGATATCCCTGAAAGCGAGCCCGAGCACCGTCACGAGCGGCAACAGCGCGACGCTGACCTGGACCTCGACCAATGCAACGGCCTGCACCGCGTCGGGCGCGTGGAGCGGCAGCAAGGCGACCAGCGGTTCGGCCTCGAGCGGCGCGCTGAGCGCGAACTCCACCTTCACGCTGACCTGCACGGGCTCCGGCGGCAGCGCAGAGCAGGTGGTTACGGTTTCGGTGACGGCGGCAGCGCCGGCGGTTTCCTTCAGCGCAAGTCCCGACACCATCAGCGCCGGACAGACGTCGACGCTGACCTGGGCCTCGAGCAACACGACTTCGTGCACGGCGACCAGCGGCTGGACCGGCAGCAAGGGAACGAGCGGCAAGTACGTCACGCCCGCGCTCAGCGCGACGACAACCTTTGGCATTACCTGCTCAGGCGCCGGCGGCAGCGCCTCGCAGACCGCGATCGTGACCGTCTCGAAGTCGATAACCGACGGAACCGCGGTCCTTACCTGGGCTCCCCCCGCAGCAAATGCCAATGGCAGCACCCCGGTTACGCCGCTTGCGGGCTATAGCATTTACTATGGAACGTCGGTAACGGCGCTGACGAACGTGGTGGTGATCACCAGCCCGACCACAACCACTTACACCGTGACTGGCCTGTCGTCCGGTACCTGGTATTTTGCCGTGACCGCGGATGCGCAGGACGGCACGCGCAGCGCCATGAGCGCGATCGGTTCGAAGACTTTCTAGAAATCCGCGGGCTGCGGGCCGCCTATTCCCGGAAATTGTTGAACTGCAGCGGCACGCCGACCTGCGCCTTGCGCAGCATGGCGATCGCTTCCTGCAGATCATCGCGCTTCTTGCCGGTCACGCGCACCTTGTCGCCCTGCAGCTGCGCCTGGACCTTGAGCTGCGAGTCCTTGACCAGGCGCGCGACCTTGCGGCCGGCCTCGGCATCGATGCCGTGCTTGAGCACGACGGGCTGCGTCGCTTTCGCGAGGTTCACCTGCGGATCCTGCACATCGAGACAGGTGAGGTCGATGCCGCGCTTGGCGATGCGCAGCTTCAGGATGTCGAGCATCTGCCTGAGCTGGAATTCGGCTTCCGCGATCATCGTCACGGTCGTCTCCTGCAGCTCGAAGCGCGCCGGCGTGCCCTTGAAATCAAAGCGCTGGGACAGCTCCCGGTTGGCCTGATCGACCGCGTTGGTCAGTTCGTGCGTGTCGATCTCGGAGACGACGTCGAACGAGGGCATGTCAGGACCCGGCCAGCAGCTGGTTGATTTCGGAGCGGAAATCCCTGGCCAGCGCATCGTAATGCACGCCGGTGCCGGGTCCGGAGAAACCCGTGTGGATCCTGCGCACGTGGCCGCTGCGGTCGATGAAAATCGTCGTCGGGTAGGCTACGACCCGGTCAAGCATCGGCAGCTTCGTCGCGGCATCCTCCTTGTTGGAGATCCCGGCGATCAGCGTCGTGTAATCGATGCCGTAGTGCTGCCTGAAGCGTACCGTCGCCGCGGCGGCCTGCGGGAAATCGCCGAAATACTCGAACATCAGCGAAACCACCTCGACGCCCCTGGCGCGATATTCGCGGTACAGCGGCTCGAGGAACGCCGCTTCATCGTGGCAGTTCGGGCACCAGCTGCCGGCCAGCGTGACAATGAGGACCTTGCCGCGGAACCTCGGCCCATCCGTGCTGACTGGCTTGCCCGCCTGGTCGGGAAACGTGACGGAAAATCGCTGGGCGGGGTCCTTCATGTGCGTCATTGCGTACGCATCCGGGAGCGCGGCGTGCTCGTCGCGCAGTCCCGTCCAGACCTCGTGGCCCGTCAGCCCGGACCAGAAATCGCCCTGCAGGATGCCGGACGCGGTCAGTTTTGCGCGGTAAAGGTAAACGTGCGAGCCGTCGAACGTCGACAGGAACAGCTCATCGCCGCGCATCTGACCTTCGAGGTAGCGATGATCGCCGGTTTCGGCGAGGAACGTGCCGGTCACGCGGTCGCCAGTCTGCGCAAATTCGCCGACTCCCTTCTCCTTGCTGCCGTCGCCGCTGTCGACGAATTGCACGGCCCATCGGCCGGCGACACTTGATACCTGCGGGGCCGGTGCGGGAAAGAAGCGGTAATGCTCGCCGGGCGTTGCGCGCAGCGGAATATGCTGGAGCTCGGCGCCGGGCCGGCTGCGCTCCAGCTCGCCCTCCAGGTAGCCGTCCCTGACGTCGGCGACAATGCGGTTCAGGTAGCCGGGCATCCGGATTTCCATGTGCGTGCCGCTGATCGACACCTCGGGCAGCCGGATACGCTCCTGCGCGTTCAGCAGATACCCGACCGTTGATGTCCCCTCACGCTTGAGCTCGAGGCCGAAAGGCAATTCGCCTCCCGGCAGGCTCAGTACGACCCGGTAGCGGCCCAGCGCGACGCCGGTCGGGTCCGCAGGGGCGGAATCGGCGCGGGCGACCGTCACGGCCAGGCTCAGCACCGCCAATGCCAGCGCCCCGAACGCGGCGGCAAGACGGGAAGGACAGGCCGGGAGCCGGGTATGCATCGTTTATACGCCCTTGAGTGTCGGCCGCGGCCGGAGCACAACGATACCTGCGCGCGGGCAGCATGAAAAGACGCCCGTTGCGGCGCGCCATGGCACTGCCCAACGGGGACGATGATCCCGGTATGATCGGCCGATGAGTGGCACGATGGCACCCACGGTCCTTGTCGAGACCCGCGATCACGTCGCCTGGCTGACGCTGGCGCGGCCGGAAGCGGCCAACACGATGAATCTGGAGTTCGGTGCGGATTTCCTGGCCGCCGCGCGCGAGATTGGCCGCAGCGCGGCGCGTGCGGTGGTGCTGCGCGGGCAGGGAAAGAATTTCTGCTTCGGCGGCGACCTGCGCGGCATGGTCTGCTCGGGTGCGGACGTGCGCGCCTATCTGTCCGAATTGACGACCCGGCTGCATGCCGGCATGGCCGTGCTCGCTGCACTGGATGCGCCGGTCATCGCGGCCGTGAACGGCACGGCAGCCGGCGCCGGACTTGGCCTGGTGCTGATGGCCGACCTGGTCGTTGCCGCGCGCAGCGCGCGGTTCGCGCCGGCCTATACCGGCGTGGGCCTGACGCCTGATGCCGGCTGCAGCTTCCTGCTGCCGCGCGTGGTCGGAGCCCGGCGTGCGATGGAGATGCTGTTGACCAACCGCGTTCTCGATGCGGCGCAGGCGCTCGAGTGGGGTCTCGTCAACGAGGTGGTCGACGACGCGCAGCTCGAGGCTGCCGCCGCGGCGCTGGCGGCGCGGCTTGCGGCGGGCCCTGCGGGCGCCTACGGACACGTCAAACGGCTGCTGGCGGAGTCGCAACCGGGTTATGTCCGGCAAATGGCGCTCGAGGGCGCGACGATCAGCGCGCAGGCCGCCACGGCGGAGGGCCGCGAGGGCATCAGCGCGTTCCTCGAGAAAAGGGCGCCGCGTTTCCCGGCCGAGTGACGCCATCGCGCCCGGCCCCTGCTATCCTTGTCATTCTGCCCGACAGGAGCCGCCTTCATGAACGCCGTCTCCATGGCCCCAAGGCCGTCACCGTACCAGGCGAAGAACAAGATTCGGCTGGTCACCGCCACCTCGCTGTTCGACGGGCATGACGCCTCGATCAACATCATGCGGCGCATACTGCAGGCGAGCGGTGCGGAGGTGATCCACCTGGGGCACAACCGATCGGTCGACGAAATCGTCAGTGCGGCGCTGCAGGAAGACGTGCAGGGCATCGCGGTGACCTCGCTACCAGGGCGGGCACGTGGAATTCTTCAAGTACATGATCGACCTGCTGCGCGCCAACGGCGGCGGGAACATCCGGGTGTTCGGCGGCGGCGGCGGCGTCATCGTGCCGGCGGAAATCCGCGAGCTGCATGAGCTACGGCGTCACGCGCCTGTATTCGCCGGAGGACGGCGCGAGCCTGGGACTCCAGGGCATGATCGACGACGTAATGCGCAGCAGCGACTATGACCTGTGCGAATTGCTGCCGGCCGAGGGCGATGTTCTGCAGGCGCTGCGCAGCGGCGACCGGCGCTCGCTCGCTCGCGTGATCACCGGCGTCGAGAACCGGGCCTACCCGGCGCGTGCGCGCCAGGCGCTGCTGCAGGCCGCCGCCGGCATCCGCACGCCGGTACTCGGCATCACCGGCACCGGCGGCGCCGGCAAATCCTCGCTCACCGACGAGCTGATGCGGCGACTGCGCCTGGACCAGCAGGACCGGCTGCGGGTCGCGATCATCTCGATCGACCCGTCGCGCAAGCGCACCGGGCGGCGCCCTGCTCGGGCGACCGCATCCGCATGAATGCGATCGAGTCGGAGCGGATCTACATGCGTTCGCTGGCGACGCGCGACGCCGGCACCGAGATATCCGCCGCGCTGCCCGACGTACTCGCCGCCTGCAAGCTCGCGGGCTTCGACCTGATCATCGTCGAGACCTCCGGCATCGGCCAGGGCGGATCGGCGATCGTGCCGCTCGTGGACCTGTCGCTGTACGTGATGACCCCGGAATTCGGCGCCGCCTCCCAGCTCGAGAAGATCGACATGCTGGACTTCGCCGATTTCGTCGCGATCAACAAGTTCGACCGCAAGGGTGCGGAGGACGCGCTGCGCGACGTGCGCAAGCAGTACCAGCGCAACCGCGAGAAATTCTCCGAGCCCGCGGAACGCATGCCGGTGTTCGGCACCATGGCGTCGCGATTCAACGACGACGGGATTACCGCGCTGTACCAGGCGATGCTGCCACGGCTGCGCGACTTCGGGCTCGTCACGGGGCCGGGCACGCTCGCGCCGAGCACGGTCAGGGCATCCTCGCGCGGGCGCGCGATCGTGCCGCCCGAGCGCGTGCGCTACCTCGCCGAGATCGCCGGCACCTTGCGCGGCTTCCATGCGGATGTCGGCCGCCAGGTGCTCATTGCGCGCGAGCGCCAGTCGCTGCGGATCTCCCGGGACCTGTTTGCGGCATCCGGCGCGCCGACTGCCGGCTTCGAGGCGATGATTGCGGCCCGGGACGCCGCACTCGACCCCGGGGCACGCGAATTGCTGGAGCAATGGCCCGGGATGCGCTCGCGCTATGCGCAGGAAGAGCATGTCGTGAAGGTCCGCGACCAGGAAATCCGCACGCGCCTGAGTTCCCAGACGCTGTCCGGCACGGCGATCCGCAAGGTGTCGCTGCCGCGCTTCGAGGATGACGGCGAGATCCTGCGCTTCCTGCTGCGCGAGAACCTGCCGGGTGCCTACCCGTACACCGCCGGCGTGTTTCCGTTCAAGCGCGAGAGCGAGGATCCGACCCGCATGTTCGCCGGCGAAGGCGACGCATTCCGCACCAACCTGCGCTTCAAGCGGGTGTCCGAGGGCATGCCCGCACATCGGCTGTCCACCGCCTTCGACTCGGTGACGCTGTACGGCTGGGACCCGGACCTGCGCCCGGACATCTACGGCAAGGTCGGCAACTCCGGCGTATCGATCGCGACGCTCGATGACCTGAAGGTGCTGTACTCGGGCTTCGACCTGTGCGCGCCGACGACCTCGGTGTCGATGACCATCAACGGGCCGGCGCCGATGATTCTGGCGATGTTCATGAACGCCGCGATAGACCAGCAGGCGGAGAAGTTCCAGCGCGAGAACGGCCGCGATCCGGACGCAGGGGAATACCGGAGGATCCGGGCCTGGGCGCTGTCGACGGTGCGCGGCACGGTCCAGGCCGACATCCTGAAGGAGGACCAGGGGCAGAACACCTGCATCTTTTCGACCGAATTCGCGCTGAAGATGATGGGCGACATCCAGGAATATTTCGTGCGCCACCAGGTGCAGAACTTCTACTCGGTGTCGATCTCCGGCTACCACATCGCCGAGGCTGGCGCGAATCCGATCTCGCAGCTCGCATTCACGCTTGCGAACGGCTTTACGTACGTCGAGTCGTACCTGGCGCGCGGCATGCACGTCGATGATTTCGCCGGCAACCTGTCGTTCTTCTTCTCCAACGGCATGGACCCGGAATACTCGGTCATCGGCCGCGTCGCGCGGCGCATCTGGGCGGTGGCGATGAAGAAGCGGTACGGCGCCAACGAGCGCAGCCAGAAGCTCAAGTATCACGTGCAGACCTCGGGCCGCTCGCTGCATGCGCAGGAGATGGCATTCAACGACATACGCACGACGCTGCAGGCGCTGTGCGCGATCTACGACAACTGCAACAGCCTGCATACGAACGCCTACGACGAGGCGGTCACGACGCCGACCGAGGAAAGCGTGCGCCGCGCGATGGCGATCCAGCTGATCATCAACCGCGAGTGGGGTCTCGCGAGGAACGAGAATCCCAACCAGGGCAGCTTCATCATCGAGGAGCTGACCGACCTGGTCGAGGAGGCGGTGCTGAAGGAGTTCGACGCGATCGCGAGCCGCGGCGGCGTGCTCGGCGCGATGGAAACCGGCTACCAGCGCGGCAAGATCCAGGAGGAGTCGCTGTTCTACGAGCGCCAGAAGCACGATGGCACGTACCCGATCATCGGCGTCAACACGTTCCGCAACCCGCGCGGCGAGGCGGCATCCGGTCCCATCGAGCTCGCGCGCTCGACCGATGACGAGAAGCAGTCACAGCTTTCGCGTCTGCATCAGTTCCACGCGCGCCATGCGGGCCAGTCGGGCGCCATGCTCGAGCGCCTGCGGCGCACCGTCGTCGAGGACGGCAACACCTTCGAGGTCCTGATGGACGCCGTGCGCGTATGCTCACTGGGCGAGATCACCCACGCGCTGTACGAAGTCGGCGGGCGCTACCGGCGCAACATGTAGCCTGCCCCGCGCGAGCGATGCCCGCCGCTCCTGTGCCCCCGTTCAGTTCACGGTGATCGTGATCCTGGCCGAGTGCAGCGGCGGATCGAACGAGCGGTGCGCATAGTCGGCGAACAGCAGCTGCAGCGTGTGCATGCCCGGCGCCAGGTTCAGCGTGGTTTCAGTCTGCCCCTTGCCGAAGTGCAGGATCCTGTCGTTCGCCGGCAGCGGCTCCGCGAGTTTCACCTCGCCGAGGTCCGTGTCGAGGAGCAGGTGATGGTGGCCGGTATTGTCGAACTTGACGCCGGCCGGCGCTACGCCCATGCCCTTCAGGCCGAAGCGCACCGTGACCGGCCCGTGCACGACCGCGCCATCGCCCGGAGAAATGATGTAGACCTCGGCGCCGGCGGGCGCCGAGGCGGCGGCCATCGCCATCGTCCCGGTCGCAGGTGACGTCGGCGGCATCTGCGCCATTGCGAAGCCCGCGAGCAGTCCGGCGCTGCAGGCAATGATCAGTCGGTTCATGGTGCTCTCCCGTTAATCAGCCATGGGTGCGGGGTATTCTACCGGTAGCCGCGGGCCTGCAGCATGAACAGATTCGCGTAGCGACCGTTGGCTGCCATTAGGGACTCGTGGCTGCCGCGCTCGACGATCCGGCCTTCCTCGAGCACGATGATCTGGTCGGCCATGCGCACCGTCGAGAAGCGATGCGAGATCACGATCGCGATGCGCGTCTTGGTCAGTTCGCGGAAATGCTCGAAGACTTCCGCCTCGGCGCCGGCATCGATCGCGGCCGTCGGTTCATCGAGCACGAGTATGTCCGCATCCTTGCGCATGAAGGCTCTGCTGAGCGCGATCTTCTGCCACTGTCCGCCGGACAGTTCGCGGCCGTCCTTGAACCATTTGCCGAGCTGCGTCCGGTAGCCCTGCGGCAGCTGGCCGACGAATTCCGCGGCAAGCCCCTGCATCGCTGCGCTGCGCCAGCGCGTCTCGTCGTCGAAGGCCTGCTCGTCGCCGGCGCCGATGTTCTCGCCGACCAGCATCTGGTAGCGCGCGAAGTCCTGGAAGATCACGCCGATGCGCCGCCGCAGCGTGCTCTCGTCCCATTCGCGAAGATCCAGGCCGTCGAGCAGGATGCGCCCGCGTGTCGGCGCATACAGCCTTGTGAGCAGCTTGATCAGCGTCGTCTTTCCGGAGCCATTCTGGCCGACCAGCGCGAGGCTCTCGCCCGGCTTCACGTGCAGGTCGATGCCCGACAATGCCGGCGTCGTGGCATCCGGATACGTGAACTCCACCTGCTCGAAGCGGATGCCGTCGCCGGGCGCGGGGCCGACCAGTACGCCGCCGCCACGCTCCGGCACCGGCTGTTCCAGATACTCGTAGAGATTCGACAGGTACAGGTTGTCCTCGTACATCCCGCCGATCGCCGACAGCGCCGCGCTGACCGCGGTCTGTCCCTGGCGGAACAGCATCAGGTACATCGTCATCTGGCCGAGCGTGATCGCGCCGGCGACACAGCGCACCGCGATCCAGCCATAGCCGCCGTACAGCGTGACCGTACCGAGCAGGCCTAGGGACAGGCCCCAGGCATCGCGGCGTATCGACAGACTGCGGTCCTCGGCATACAGGCGCGAAAAGATGTCCCGGTAGCGGCCGAGCAGCCTCGGCCCGAGCTGGAACAGCTTGACCTCCTTGGCGTGGTCCTCGCGGGCGAGCACCGATTCGAGGTACATCTGCATTCGCGACTCGGGCGCGCGCCAGCGGAACAGCCGGAACGCCTCGCCGGAGAACTTGGCCTCGGCGAGGAACGAGGGCAGGCCCGCGAGCCCGAGCAGCACCACTGCCCACGGCGAAAACTTGATCAGCAGGCCGCCGAACGAGACCAGCGAAATGCCATTCTGTATCAGGCCGAAGGTGCGTATCACGAGGCTCAGGGGCCGGCTGGAGGCTTCGCGGCGCGCGCGCGCCAGTTTGTCGTAGAACTCGGAATCCTCGAACTGCGTCAGGTCGAGCGTCAGCGCCTTGTCGAGGATCATGACGTTGACGCGCTGGCCGAGCTGCGCGCGCAGCAGCGCCTGCGCCAGCGAGAGTCCGCGCTGCGCAAGGGCCACGAACGCGACTGCGACGGCCTCGAGGCTGACCAGCCACAGCACGTGACCGAGCTCCGAAGGCCCACCCTGCCGGTGCGCCTGCGCCGCATGCACGACGGCGTCGACGATCAGCGCGCCGATGTAGGCGATCACGGCCGGCGTCGCGCCGGCAATCACGGTCAGCACGATCCCGGCTACCGACAGGCTCCGGCTGGTCGTCCAGACAAGATCGAGCGCGCGCCGGCTGTACGCAAAGACGGCGCCCGCGGAGACCTGGCTGCTCACGTGATCAGGCGCAGGCAGAATGGGTAGCGATAGGGCCTGCCGTGGCGCACCTGGCCCGCGGCAAACGGCATCGTGTCGCGCCTGGCGCGCCAGATGATCAGGGGCCCCAGGATCGTGAACCGCGTGAACGCGCCGATCGGCAGGAACAGCAGGCCGGTGCCGGCGAACAGCCACAGCAGGGCGCACAGGTGCGCGCACGTTGCCCGGTTCCGCTCATCGCCCGACAGTGTCTGGTCCATCCGGTCCGCTCCTGCGCAGCCTGTTCCGAGGCGCTATAATACAAAGAACCCGTTCGCCCCTTTGGCAGAGTTCCCATGAAATTCAAGTCCTTGCTCGATCGCTGGAAGAAACAGGCGCAGCCGTCGCTGACGGCGCGCGAGTACGCGGTGCGCTTGGCCCTGGACGATGCCTCGCGGCTGCACGCACTGGCGGACCTGTTTCCCGGGCACGCGATCGAGGAAATCATCACCGACCTCCTGCATGCGGCGCTCGACGAAGTGGCGGCCTCGATGCCCTATGAGCCGGGGCCCAAGGTCATCTCGAGGGACGACCAGGGAGACCCGGTCTACGAGGACGTGGGCCTGACGCCGCGTTTCATCGAATTGACCCGCCAGTACAGGAAATCACTTGCCGCCCGGAAATAGCCCCTGTGGGGACTGGCGGGCGCTCGCTTGACGCTGGCCGCATCGTACGGCGATACTCCGGACATGTCGAACGCGAATCCTGCAATCAGGCTTGGCTGGTGGTGGCGCGCAACCTGCCGGAAGGAGTGGGCGCTGGCCGCTTAATTTTTCAGATTTCCGCGATCCAGAACCCATCTCCGACAGTGCGCGGCGATGGGTTTTTTATTGTCCCCCGGATTCCCGAAGTACCTGAACTCCCATGAAATCCCCTTTTGACATTGCCGCAGATCTCGACACGCCGGTGTCGGCCTACCTGAAGCTTGCGCCGTTCAGGCCGCGCTTCCTGCTGGAGAGCGTCGAGGGCGGCGAGCGCCTGGCGCGCTATTCATTCATAGGCTTCGGGGACTGTCTCGAGGTCAGGCTGGATGCTTCCGGGCTGTACGTCGACGGCCGGCGCAGTCCGCGACCGGGGAGCCGCGCGCTGTTCCTCGACGCGCTGCGCGCGGCGCTTGCCGAGGCGCCCCGCCCCCGGCCGGACGTGCCCGGCGTGCCGCTGCTCGGCGGGCTCGTCGGCTATACCGCTTACGATGCGGTGCGCTATTTCGAACACCTGCCGGGGCGCAGCCTCGACGACACGGAGGCGCCGCACGCGCACTACGTGGCACCGCGTTCGCTGCTGGTCTTCGATCACCTGACGCGGGGCGTGGCCGTGCTGCACGACGGCAGCGACGGTGAGCGGCAGGCCCTGCGCCGCGAGGTGATCCGTGCATTGCGCGGCCCGGTTCCGGCCACGCTCGCGCCGGGAAGCTTCTCGCCGGCGACGCCCTCGCTGTCGCAGGCGACGCACGCCTCGCTGGTGCGGCGCGCGCAGGAGTACATCGCGTCCGGCGACGTCTACCAGCTGGTGCTCGCATCGCGCTTCGACGGGCGGCACGCGCTGGCGCCCTTCGAGGTCTATCGCGCGCTGCGGCTGCTGAACCCGTCGCCCTACATGTATTTCTGCGAGCTCGGCGATATCACCGTGGTCGGATCCTCGCCCGAGGCACTGGTGAAGCTGCACGAGGGCCACGCGCAGCTGCGGCCCATCGCGGGATCCCGGCCGCGCGGCGCGGATGCAGCGCAGGATGCGGCCCTGGAGCGCGAGCTGCTCGCCGATCCGAAGGAGAATGCCGAGCACGTGATGCTCGTTGACCTGGCGCGCAACGATCTCGGGCGCGTGGCCCGGGCCGGATCCGTCATCGTCGAACCGTTCCGCGTCATCGAGCGCTACAGTCACGTCATGCACATCGTCAGTGGCGTGAGCGGCACGCTGGCACCCGGCAGGGACGCGTTCGACCTGTTCGCGGCGACCTTCCCGGCCGGCACGCTGGTCGGCGCGCCGAAGGTGCGCGCGATGCAGATCATCGACGAACTCGAACCGGTGCGGCCGGCAGTTGTATGGCGGCACCGTCGGCTACTTCGGCCGTCACGGCGACATGGACCAGGCCATCACGATCCGCACGCTGGTGTTCCGCGGCGATGACCTACAGCTACCAGGCCGGCGGCGGCATCGTCGCGGACAGCTCCCCGCAGGCGGAATACGACGAGGTGCTCGCGAAAAGCGCGGTGCTGCGCCGCGCGCTGGAGATGGCGGCGGAGGGACTATAGGCCATGCGTGCTGCAAAGCTGCTGCTGATCGACAACTACGACTCGTTCACGTACAACCTCGTGCAGGCGTTCCTGGTGCAGGGCGCCGAGGTCGACGTGTACCGCAACGACGCGATCAGCGTCGCGGCCGCGCTGGCGATGGATCACACGCACCTGGTGATCTCGCCGGGCCCGGGTACGCCGCGCGATGCGGGAGTCTCGATGGACATGATCCGCGCATTCACCGGACGCATTCCCATTTTCGGCGTGTGCCTCGGACACCAGTCGCTGGTCGAGGTGTTCGGCGGCAGGGTCGTGCGTGCCGGGCGCCTGATGCACGGCAAGGTCTCCGCGGTCCATCACGACGGCCGCGGACTGTTCGCCGGCCTGCCGCAGGACTTCCAGGCCGGGCGTTACCACTCGCTGATCGCCGAGGTTGACAGCATGCCGGATATCCTCGAAGTCAGCGCGCGCACGCCGCAGGGCGAGATCATGGGCGTGCGGCACAGGACCTTGCCGATCGAAGGCGTGCAGTTCCATCCCGAGAGCGTGCTGACGCCCGAGGGCCCGATGCTGATCGGCAATTTCCTGAAGTTCTGAGCGCGCATCCGGTGCAGACGCCGCGTCAGATGCTCGAACGCCTGCTCGCCGGAGAAGACCTGTCCGGCGCCGAGGCAGGCCAGCTGCTCGTGATGATGACGCAGTCCGATACCCAGCCCGCGCTGGCCGGCGGGCTGCTGACGGCGCTGCGCGCAAAAGGGGTCACGGCGCCGGAGGTGCGGGGCCTGGCCGCCGCGATGCGCTCGCTGGCGCGGCGCCCGCGCCTGCCGGAGATTCTCGACGCGATCGACCTGGTCGGCACCGGCGGCGATGCGTCCGGGAGCCTGAACCTGTCGACCGGAGCGGCGCTGCTCACCGCGGCCAGCGGCATGCCCGTCGTCAAGCACGGCAACCGGTCCATCTCCAGCCGCAGCGGCAGCGCCGACATGATCGAACAGCTCGGCCTGAAGATGCCGCTCGACGAGGAGGCCGCGGCCCGCTGCTTCGAGGCGAACGGCTTCACGTTCCTGTTCGCGCCTTTTTATCACCCGGCCATGAAGTCGCTCGCCGCGATACGCACCTCGCTCGGCATTCGCACCGTGTTCAACCTGCTGGGACCGCTGACGAATCCGGCGGCGCCGCGCTACCACCTGATCGGCGCCTACGATGCGGCGACTGCCGAGCTGATCGCCGCGACGCTCGGCGGCATGGACCTTGCGCGGGCCTGGGTCGTGCACGGCGCCGCGGGCTGGGACGAGGCGACTCCCATAGGCCCCTTTCTCGCCTTCGACGTGACGCCCGGCGAAGTGCGTCGCATCGAAGTCGATCCGCAGGAGTTCGGCGTGATGCGCTGCGAGCCCGCGGATCTGGTCGGCGGCGATGCGGCGGTCAATGCGGCCGCGCTGTGCGCCGTGTTCGAGCGGCGCGACCGCGGCCCGCACCTGGCGGCACTGGCGCTGCAGGCGGGCCTGGCCCTTTATATCGCGGGTCGCGCCGGCTCTCCGGCCCAGGGTGTCGCGATGGCGCGCGAGACCGTCGACAGCGGCCGTGCGCAGGACTGGCTGCGGCAGCTGCAGCGCTGGGCCGGTGCCGCGTGAGCGGTTTCCTCGATGAGATGGCCGCCGTCAGTGCGCGGCGCGTAGCCGAGGCGCGGCGCGCCGAGTCCTTCGACGCGCTCGAGCGGCGTGCGCTGGCGATGCCCGCGGCGCCCGCGCTGCGCCTGTCCGCGGGCGGATTCGACGTGATTGCGGAGATCAAGCTGCGCTCGCCCGCCGCCGGAAGTCTGGGCGACTCCGGCGACGACTGGCTCGGACGGGCGGCGGCTTATGCGCGCGCCGGAGCCGCCGCGGTCTCGGTGCTGACCGAAGAGAGCCGCTTCGACGGCTCGCTGGACCATCTGCGCGCGGTCGCCGACCGGCTCAGGGCCCTCGGCGTACCGGCGATGCGCAAGGATTTTCTCGTCGACCCCTATCAGGTGCTCGAAGCGCGTGCCTGCGGCGCCGGCGGCGTGCTGGTGATCCTGCGCATGCTGCCGCGCCCGCAGGTCGCCGAGCTGCTGGACGTGGCCGCCGCGCACGGCCTGTTCGTGCTGCTCGAGGCGTTCGACGAGGCTGATCTGGCGCTCGCCGAACCGCTGCTGAAGGGCCGCGAGGCGCAGCGCGCGCCGCTCCTGATCGGCGTCAACTGCCGGGATCTGCAGACGCTGCAGGTGAAACGGGAGCGCTTCGCCGCGCTTGGCGCGGGGCTGCCGCGGGGCTGGCCGGCGGTCGCCGAAAGCGGCGTTGCCGATGCGGCCGATGCGCTCGCCGTCGCCAGGCTCGGATATCGCGCTGCGCTGGTCGGCACGGCGCTGATGGCCAGCGCCGACCCGGCCGAGCTGGTCGGGGAGATTTTGCGCACGGCACGGACGGCCGCTCCCTAACATGGCTACACTCGCCCCCATGTGGATCAAGATCTGCGGCATCACGACGGTCGACGCGGTCACGGCGGCCGCCGCGGCCCATGTCGATGCGATCGGCTTCGTGTTCGCGCCGAGTCCGCGCCAGGTAACGCCGCGCCAGGCGGCGCAGCTGGCCGCACTCGCGCCGCCGGGGATGCTGCGCATCGCGGTCACGCAGCATCCGCTGCAGATCCTGGTCGATGACATCTGCCGGATACTGAAGCCGGATTTTTTCCAGACCGACGTCGAGGATCTGCGTGAACTGAAAGTCCCCGCGCATGTGCGGATTCTTCCCGTGGTGCGCTTTGGCCGCAAGACGCCGCATCCGCTGCCGCAGCGCATGCTGTTCGAGGGTCCGTCCAGCGGCATCGGTGAAATGGCGGATTGGGGCCGCGCGGCGGAACTGGCGGCGCAAACGGAGCTGATCCTCGCTGGCGGCCTCACGTCCGCGAACGTCGCCGACGCCATCGCGGCGGTGCGGCCGTTCGGCGTCGACGTCAGCAGCGGCGTCGAGGCGTCGCCGGGCGTCAAGGATCCGCTGAAGATTGTTGATTTTGCCAACAGGGCGCGCGAGGCAGCCGCGTCGCTAAAAGAGGAATCATGAGCACAGCACGACGCGACAGCCCCTGGGCAGGTGACCCGTATCCCGACGCCAAGGGCCGCTACGGCGCCTTCGGCGGCCGCTATGTTCCCGAGACGCTGGTGCCGGCGCTCGATCGCCTGCAGGCCGGCGTGGATCGCTTCCTGCCGGATCCCGGATTCCAGGCGGAACTCGCCCGGGAACTGAAGACCTGGGTCGGGCGGCCGACGGCGCTGTCCCACGCGCCGACTTTGAGCCGGCGCTGGGGCGCCGAGGTCTGGCTCAAGCGAGAGGACCTGGCGCATACCGGTGCGCACAAGATCAACAACGCACTCGGCCAGACACTGCTGGCGCGGCGCCTGAAGGCCAGGCGCGTGATCGCGGAGACCGGTGCGGGGCAACACGGGGTTGCGAGCGCGGCCGCCGCGGCGCGCGTGGGGCTGCCGTGCGTCGTCTACATGGGTGAAGTCGACGTCGAACGGCAGGCGCCCAACGTCGGCCGCATGAAGCTGCTGGGCGCCACGGTCGTACCGGTCGCGAGCGGCGACCGGACGCTGCGCGCCGCGATCGACGAGGCGTTGCGCGACTGGGTCGCGGACCCGGATGGAACCTATTATGTACTCGGCTCCGCCGTCGGCCCGCATCCGTATCCGTACCTGGTGCGCGAGCTGCAGGCGGTGATCGGACGCGAGGCGCGCGCGCAGATGCTCGAGCAGGCCGGGTCCCTGCCTGACGTCGCGATTGCCTGTGTCGGCGGCGGCTCGAACGCGATCGGGCTGTTTCATCCGTTTCTCGGCGATCCGGGCGTACGCCTGTTGGGGGTAGAGGCCGGCGGCCGCGGCCCGGGGCTCGGCGACAACGCCGCCTCGCTGACGGCCGGGACACCCGGCGTCCTGCAGGGCAGCTATACACTGATCCTGCAGGACGCCAACGGCCAGGTCCAGGAAACCCATTCGGTGTCCGCCGGGCTCGATTACTCGGGCGTCGGACCCGAGCACGCCTACCTGATGCAAAGCGGGCGCGTGACCTACGAATCCGCGACCGACCGGGAAGCGCTGGACTCGCTGATGGAGTGTGCGAGGTACGAGGGGATCCTGCCGGCGATCGAAACCGCCCATGCGATCGCCGGTGCCCGCCGCTTTGCCAGCGCGAATCCCGGCGCGCGCATCCTGATCGGCTGCTCGGGCCGCGGCGACAAGGACATGCCGATCCTGCAACGCACCGTATTGAAGGACATGACCTGATCATGGCGCTCCACAACCAGATATCGGCCGCGATCAATGCCGCGAAGCAGCAGGGCCGCACCGCCCTGGTGGGATTCCTGACGGCGGGATTCCCGACCAGGGATGGATTCCGGGACAACCTGCTGGCCGTTGCCAGCGCCTGCGACGTCGTCGAGATCGGCGTGCCGTTCACGGATCCGATGGCGGACGGCACGACCATCCAGCGCGCGAGCTTCGTGGCGCTCGGCCAGGGCGTCTCGCTGCGGTGGATCCTCGCGCAGCTCGGTGCCCTCTCGCCCCGCCCGACGGCGCCGATCGTGCTGATGAGTTACCTGAACCCGCTGCTCGCGTACGGTCTCGAGCGCCTGCCCGGCGATGCGGCGAAAGCCGGCGTCGCCGGGTTCATCGTGCCGGACCTGCCGTTCGAGGAGAGCGATGCGCTGCGGGCGGCACTGGCCGGCGAAGGGCTGGCGCTCGTGCAGATGGTCACGCCGGTCACGCCCGCGGATCGCCTCGAGCGGCTCTGTGCCGCGGCGCAGGGCTTCATCTACGCGGTGACGATGACCGGTACGACCGGCAAATCCGCGGCCGTCCCGGACGACGTGCTGGCCTACATGGACCGGGTCAGGAAAGTGGCAACGATTCCGGTCTGCGCCGGATTCGGCATCCGCACCCGCGCACAGGTGGCGCTGTTTGGGGCGCACGTCGACGGCGTCGTGGTCGGCTCGGCGCTGGTCGAAACCCTGGAGCGCGGCGAGGACCCGCGCGCGTTCCTGGCCTCGCTGCGCTGAGCGGCCGCGCCGCGCCCGCCATGAAGCGCGTCTACCGAGCCGCCTCCCTGGTCCAGGTCGCGCATATCCGCAACCTGCTGCTCGCGGCCGGCATCGACAGCGAAATCCGCAATCAGTACCTGGCCGGCGCGATCGGCGAGCTGCCGATGATGGAGACCTGGCCGCAGCTGGTCGTCGAGGAGGCGGACGAGCCGCGGGCGCTGCGCGTGATCGAGCGCGCGGCGGCGCCGGCCGTCGGCGAGCCGTGGGTCTGCGAGAACTGCGGCGAGCGCCTGGAGCCGCAGTTCACGAACTGCTGGCGCTGCGGCGCCGGCGCGTCCGGATGAACAGCGTCGCGGCCACGGCCATCGCGGCCAGGCCCGCATACCGGTAAGGCATCGCGGCCGCGAACCAGAGGATCCCGGAGAGCCACAGCACCACGGCGATCAGCACCTGCTCGCGTCTCGCCGCACTGCGACGCATCTCCAGACGCAGCCGCTCCAGCTCGTCATTGCGCACCGGCACGCGCAGCTCGCCGTCGGCCGCGGCGCGCACGACTCCATTGATGATCCGCGGCACCAGGCGCAGCGTCTCCAGCGCATCCGGCATGTGTGTCGCGATCGCGCGCAATATCGCCCTGGGGCCGGTGCGCTCGCGCATCCACGCCCGCAGCACCGGCTGTGCGGTCTTCCACAGGTCCAGTTCCGGATACAGCTGGCGGCCCAGCCCTTCGATGTTCAGCAGGGTCTTGTGCAGCAGGATCAGCTGCGGCTGGACGTTCATGTCGAAGCGCCGTGCCGTCTCGAACAGGCGCAGCAGCACCTGCGCGAACGAGATGTCCTTGAGCGGCTTGTTGAATATCGGTTCGCAGACGGTGCGCACGGCGCTCTCGAGCTCGTCGATGCGGGTCGTGGCCGGCACCCAGCCGGACTCGATGTGCAGCGCCGCGACGCGCCGGTAGTCGCGGTCGAAGAACGCCATGAAGTTCCCGGCAAGGTAATGCTGGTCGCGGGGCTCGAGCGTGCCGACGATGCCGAAATCGACGGCCGCGTAGCGCGGGTTCGCCGGATCGTCGATCTGCACGAAGATGTTGCCCGGGTGCATGTCGGCGTGGAAGAAGTTGTGCCGGAACACCTGCGTGAAGAAGATCTCGACCCCGTTCTCGGCGAGCTTCGCGATGTCCGTGCCCCGTGCCTTCAGCTCGTCGACCTGGCTGATCATGATGCCGTGGATGCGCTCCATGACCATGACGTTGCTGCGGCAGTAGTCCCAGTAAACTTCCGGCACGTACAGCAGGCTCGAGCCCCTGAAGTTGCGCCGCAGCTGCGCGGCATTGCCCGCTTCCCGCAGCAGGTCGAGCTCGTCCAGTATCGTCTTGCGGTATTCGGCGACGACCTCGATCGGGCGCAGCCGTCGGCCCTGTTCCCAGTACTCGTCGGCGAGCGCGGCGAGCGTGTCGAGCACGTCCAGGTCGAGCTCGATGATTTCGCGCATGCCCGGGCGCAGGATCTTCACGATCACTTCCTGGCCGCTCTCCAGCGTCGCGACGTGCACCTGCGCGATCGACGCGGCGGCGAGCGGCTCGGGCACGAAGCCGCGGAAGATGTCCGCGAGCGGCTTGCCGAAGGCGGCTTCAACGGTCGCGATGGCCGTGGCGCTGTCGAACGGCGGTACGCGATCCTGCAGCTTCGCCAGCTCGTCGGCGATATCGACGGGCAGCAGGTCGCGCCGCGTCGAGAGGGCCTGGCCGAACTTGACGAAAATCGGCCCGAGTTCCTCGAGCGCGAGCCGCAGGCGCTCGCCGCGCGTGACGCCGAGGCTGCGCTGGAACCAGACCCATGGAGACAGCAGCACCAGAAAGCGGAACGGCCGGTACAGGTGAGTCGCGCGGACGAAATCGTCGAGGCCGTGGCGGACCAGCGCGCGCTGGATCTGCAGCAGCCGCAGCACGACGCGCAGGCGCATCAGGCGCTCCCGTTCGCGCGCCGTTCCAGCCGACGAATCCGCGCTTCGACGCGATCCGTCCATTCCCGCACATCGTCGACGCCGCGCAGGAATTCGCCGAGTTCGGTCCGGTTCACGAGATCGCGGCCTTCCTCGGTCAGGTATTCGGCGACATTCTCGCCAGCACTGCGCGATGCCCGGCGCAGCCAGCCGAAAGTCCGGCGGGCGAGGTTGCCGAGGCGCCGCGCCGGCACGTCGCCGAGCAGCCGGGCGACCTCCTCCTCCGGATCCGGCCGCGCCAGCGCCAGCAATTCGCGGTACAGCGCGGCCACCTCGGCGTCGCCGCGTACGCTGACCGCGCGGTCGCGCGCGACCGGCGCCGCTTCGCCAGCCATCATGCCGAGCAGCGCCAGGCCCGATCCGCTGATGACGGCATCGGCGGGCGAGTCGTCGCCGGCGAGCAGCGCGAGGCGGCCGCGTGCGGCCTGGGCGCGCACCCGCATCAGCCCGTCGACGGTGAGTTGCAGCGATTTGCCCTCGAGGCGCCGCATCAGCATCGAGGCTCGCGCCTGAGCGCCGATGTTGCGATTGAGCACGTTCTCAATCGGTGCCAGCCACGCGGGAGTCGCCGGCATGTCAGACTTTGTACCCGCGATGCAGCGCGACGATGCCGCCACTGAGGTTGTGATAGCGCGCCAGGCCGAAGCCGGCATCCTGCAGCATGGCCAGCAGCGTTTCCTGGTCCGGGTGCATGCGGATCGACTCGGCGAGGTAGCGGTAGCTCGCCTCGTCCTGCGCGACCAGCCGGCCGAGCAGCGGCAGCACATTGAACGAATACGCGTCATAGACCGGCTTCAGGCCGGGCAGCGTCGGCTTCGAGAATTCCAGCACGAGCAGCTGCCCGCCCGGCTTCAGCACCCGATGCATCGAGCGCAGCGCGGCGACCTTGTCGGTCACGTTGCGCAGTCCGAAGGCGATCATCACGCAGTCGAACGAGTTGTCGCCGAACGGCAGGCGTTCGGCATCGGCGACCACGCACTCGACGTTGCCGACGAACCCGGCGTCCAGCAGCCGGTCGCGACCCCGCTCCAGCATCGCCGGATTGATGTCGGTCAGGAAGACGCGGCCCTGCCGGCCGACCTGCCTTAGCATACCGATGGACAGATCGCCGGTTCCGCCGGCCACGTCGAGCGCCTGCTGGCCCGGACGCAGGCCGGTCACCGACAGCGCGAAATGCTTCCAGAGGCGATGTACGCCCAGCGACATCAGGTCATTCATGACGTCGTATTTGCCGGCCACGGACGCAAACACCGCGCTCACCCGCGCGGCCTTCTCGTGCCAAGGCACCGTTTCATAACCGAAATCGACGCTGTCGCCGGGCTTGTTCATGGGCGACATTGTAGCCGGTTTAGCGGTCCCGCCGCGTGACGCCGGCTTCGGCCAGGCGTTGCAGATAACGCGTCCAGTTCGCGTCGCGGTCGCGGCCCAGCTCGTACAGCAATTTCCAAGAGTACAACCCGGTACTGTGCCCGTCGTCGAATACCAGGCGCAGCGCATAATTGCCCACGGGTTCCGCGCTCGTGATCGCGACCGACTCCTTGCCGGTCTGCAGGATGCCCTCGCCGGGCCCGTGACCCCTGATCTCCGCCGAGGGCGAGAAGACCCGCAGGTACTCGAACGTCATCTCATAGTGGGCGCCGTCCGCAAAGCGCACCTCGAGCAGGCGCGAGGCCGTGCGCAGCCGGATTTCGGTCGGGTGCGGGCGTTCAGGATCGTGGTTCATTCAGGTCGCGCCGGCGCGGCGGCGGGCGCGCGGGTGCGCGGCGTCATAGACTTTGGCGAGGTGCTGGAAGTCGAGGTGGGTGTAGATCTGCGTCGTGCCGATGTCGGCATGGCCCAGCAGCTCCTGCACGGCGCGCAGGTTGCCGCTCGACTCGAGCAGGTGCGTCGCGAAGGAATGCCGGAACATGTGCGGATGCACGTGCATCGAGAGTCCCGAGCGCCGCGCCCATTCGCCGACCCGCAGCTGCACGGAGCGCACCGTCAGGCGCCGACCGCCGCGGCCAAGGAACAGCGCAGCGCATTCCGGGCCGGCCCTGACGAGCTTTGCGCGCTCTGCAAGCCAGAAGCGCAGCGCGTCGATCGCGTGGCGCCCGACCGGAACGATGCGGGTCTTGGCGCCCTTGCCGAGCACCCGGACCGTGCGATCGGCAAGGTCCACGTCGCCGAGGTCCAGGCCCGCAAGCTCGGCAAGGCGCAGGCCCGAGGAGTAGAACAGTTCCATGATCGCCTTGTCGCGCGCCGACAGGGAGTCATGGACGCGGAACGCCAGCAGGCGCGCCATCTGGTCGGCATCCAGCGTCCCCGGGAGGCGCTTCTTCGCCTTCGGTGCGCGCACCTCGACGGCCGGGTTGCCGGGGCCGGCCCCCTCCCGCGCCAGGTAACTGAAGAACGTGCGGGCGGCGGACAGGCGCCGCTGGATGCTGCGGGGGGCGAGTCCGCCCGCGTGTTCCGCGGCTGCATACGCACGCATCTCGCCGTTGCCGATCGCGTTCCACGTCGCCAGCCCGCGCCGCCCGCAATGCGCAACGAGGGACTGCAGGTCCTGCCGGTAGGCGGCGATCGTATGGCCGCTGACCTGCCGTTCGGTGCGCAGATGCTCGAGAAACCGGTCGACCCAGGCTTGCGCAGCGGCGTCCAACGGACGTCCTCCTTAAGAATAATCTCAGCGCGTCAGCGCGAACGCGACCAGATCGGCGATGCGCGACAGGAACTCGGTGCTCATCCCCGGGTGGAAGCGCTCGGTCTCGCTGGCGCCGATCGCGAGCAGGCCGATGTTCCCCTTCGGGCCGAGCGGCGCGAGGGCGACCGAGCCGATCGCCACGGTGTCCTTGCCGAACAGGTAGTCGCGTTGCGAGTCGCGGATCTGGCCGCAGCGCGGCTTGCCCGAGGCGAGCAGCGACTCGAACGTGCGCATCTCCGGGCTGTCGAGCCGGTCCGCGCGCAGGAACTTCGGCGCCTGGGACTCCAGCGCCTGAGCCTCCTCGGTGAACAGCACCAGCACGGCGTGCATCGCGTCGAAATCCTCGCGCAGCGAGGTTTCGATCGCGTTGACGGTCTGCAGCAGGTCGCGCGCGCGGATCAGGCGCTGGCTCAGGTGGTGGATGCGCCCGGCCAGCACGTCGTTGCTGCGCGCCACGTCGACCAGTTCGCTGTGCCGGCGCTCCAGGGCCTGATTGCGCTCCCGCAGCACCTCGACCTGCCGCTCGACCAGGCTCACCGTCGCGCCCTCGTTGCGCAGGTGCGGCAGCCGCAGCTTGGCCAGCAGCGCGCCGTGGCGTTCGAAGAAATCCGGGCAGCCCTGCAGGAAATCCGCGACCGTGCCTTCATCGAGGCTGGTCTTCGGTGCGCCGCGGGCGTGGCTCGTCGTCATAATTTCATTCTCCCGATGATTGGCATCAGATTTCGATTGATCCGGTGAATACGACCGCCGCAGGTCCCGTCAGCCACAGCGCCTGTCCGGGTCCTGCCCACGAGACCCGGGCCGCGCCGCCCGGCAGCGCCACGCGCACGTCCGCATCCAGTATGCCGAGATTGCGGCCCACCGCCACCGCCGCGCACGCGCCCGTGCCGCAGGCCCGCGTCTCGCCGACGCCGCGCTCGTAGACGCGCAGGCGGATGTTGCCGCGGTCCACGACCTGCATGAAGCCCACGTTGATCCGGTTCGGGAACTCCGGATGGTGCTCGAGTGCCGCGCCCAGGCGCGAGACCGGCGCCGCGTCGACGTCCGGGACCCGCAGCACGATGTGCGGGTTGCCGACCGACACCGCGCCGAATTCCACGTCCTCGGTCCCGATGCGCAGCGTATAGACGCTCGCCGCCTGCTGCGCGCGCATCGGCAGCGCCTGCGGCCTGAAATCCGGAGCGCCGATATCGATCGACACCGACTGGTCGTCGCGCACCTGCGCGTGCACGTCTCCGCCCGGACTGCCCATCGTGAACTCGCGCCCCAGTTGCGGCGCGCGCGCGTAGCACAGCGCCGCGACGCAGCGCGCGCCGTTGCCGCATTGCTCGACCTCGGTGCCGTCGGGGTTGAAAATCCGGTAGTAGACCCGCGCGTTCGCGTCATGGGGCGGCTCGAGCATCAGCGCCTGGTCGAACCCGACGCCGGTATGCCGGTCGGCGATCGCGCGCAGCGTGGCTCCATCCAGGCGCCCGGGGTGCGCCGCAGCCGGGGCGTCGAAGACGAAGAAATCGTTGCCCAGCCCCTGCATCTTCACGAACTCGATCCGCATGGACCGAAGCATAGCCGAAGCGCCATCCGGCTGCATGGTATGGTAAGCAGCGAGGGGACCTGCGATGCGTGTCAGCCTAGTCAATTCTGGTCGCAGCTTCAGTGCCGGGCACGGCCAGTCGGTGCTGGACGCGGCGCTGGCCGCGGGCCTGAACCTGCCGCACAGCTGCAAGAGCGGCAATTGCGGAAGCTGCCGCGCGCGGCTGCTGCAGGGGCGGGTCGAGTACGCGCACGGCAGGCCGCTCGGCCTCTCCGATGCGGAAGCCGACGCGGGCTACATCCTGTTGTGCCAGGCGCGTGCGCGCGGCGACCTGCTGGTCGAGACAGCCGAAATCCGCCCGGCGCACGAGGTCACGGTCAGGCGCCTGCCGTGCCGCATCGAGCGCACGGCGCTGCTGTCGCACGATGTCATGGCCGTGTACCTGCGCCTGCCGGTCGCGGAGGACTTTCATTTCGAGGCCGGCCAGTACCTCGACGTGATGCTCGGCAACGGCCGCCGCCGCAGCTTCTCGATCGCTTCGCCGCCGCACGCATCGCGGCCCCTCGAGCTGCACGTGAGGCGTGTCGCCTGCGGGGAATTCACCGAACAGCTGTTCGCGGGGCCACCGCATCGCATGCTGTTGACGATCGAGGGACCGCTCGGGCAGTTCGTCTACCGGCCGTCGGATGCCCCGATGCTGATGGTCGGCGGCGGCACCGGCCTCGCGCCGCTGCTCTGCATGCTGCGGCATGCAATCGAGAACGGGCTCGAGCGCGACATCACGCTGTACTGGGGGGTGCGCAGCGAATGCGACCTGTACGCGCTCGCGGCGCTCGCGGAACTCGCCCGCCAAGCCGTCAATTTCAGCTACACCCTGGTGCTGTCGGCGCCGACCTCGGCGTGGACCGGCCGGCGCGGCTTCGTGCACGAAGGGGTGCTGCAGGATCACGCGCGGCTCGAGCGCTACGATATCTATGCCAGCGGTCCGCCGGCGATGATCGAGGCGGTCCGCCGTGAATTCGGCGCCCATGGGGCACGGGCGTCGCACCTGTATTTCGATTCGTTCGATTACGCCCCGGATTCGCTCGAGCGCCAGCGCACCAGCGCCTCGACCAGCGCCTGATCCTCGGCGGACGCGGCGACGATCAGCGGCGCCCCGAGGCCCAGTGCGCGCAACCCGGCGGCGATGCGCTGACTGGGTACGAGCCAGTGCAGTGACGAGAAGGCGCCCAGCAGATCCGGCTTCGCGCCGGCGATCGCCAGCAGGCTCTCGGCGATTTCCAGGCTGGTCGCCGTGATCACTTGCAGCGCGCCATCCTGCAACTGCCGTGCGAGCTGCGCCAGGCGCGCCTCGCCCGGGACGGCGCGCCGTCGCTCGTAGACGGCGCAGGCGGTAACCGTGGCACCGCGCTGCTCGAGCACCTGTTCGAGCAACTCGCGCCCGCCCAGCCCCTTGACCGTAAGCACGCGCTGGCCGGTCAGGTTCTGCAGGCGCGGATGCGCAAGCAATCCTTCGCTGTCGAACCCTTCCGCAGGCAGGATCGGCACGCGATACCCTGCCTGGTTCAGGGCGCGCAGCGTCGCCGGTCCGACGGCGGCCAGGTTCAGGTCGCGCCGTTCCTCGAGCAGCGCTGCGCCGAAGCGCACTGCATTGGCGCTCAGGAATATGATCAGGTCGAATTCCTGCAGCGGCTCGACCGACGCGCGCACCTCGTCACGGTCGCCAAAGGGCCTGATTTCGATGGCGGGCAGGCATAAGGGAACGGCGCCCTGCTCGACCAGCAGGCGGCACAGCGGCATGGCTTGCTGCTCCGGCCGGGTAACGATGACGCCAAGGCCGGGCAGCGAGCGCATCGCTCAGGCGCCGCGCAGTCGTTCGAGCAGCGGCCCGGCGCCGGCGGTGAGCATGCGCTGCGCAAGCGCTGCACCCAGCGCGTCGGGGTCCGACGCCGGTCCCGACAGCCGATCACGCAGCAGGCGCGAGCCGTCCGGTTCGGCGACGAGACCGTCCAGCGTCAGGCTGGCGTCTGCGAGCTTCGCGTGCGCCGCGATCGGCGACTGGCAGCTGCCGCCGAGCCTGGCGGAGAACGCGCGCTCGGCGCGGATCTCGGTGCGCGTCGCGGCATGTTCCAGCGCCGCCAGCAGCGCGAGCGTGGCCGCCTGGTCGCTGCGGCATTCGACGCCGATGACCCCCTGGCCCACGGCCGGCAGCGAGACGGCCGGATCGAGGTAGGCCGCTATGCGCGCCTCCAGCCCCAGGCGCACGAGTCCGGCGCAGGCGAGCACGATGGCATCGAGCCCGCCATCGTCGAGTCGCTTCAGGCGCGTGCCGACGTTGCCGCGCAGGCCTTCAATGCGCAGATCCGGACGGGCGGCCAGCAGCTGCGCCTGCCGGCGCAGGCTGGAGGTGCCGACGGCGGCGCCGGGCGGCAATTCGCCGAGGCTTCGGTAGCGGGTGGCGAGCAGCGCGTCGCGCGCATCGGCGCGTTCGAGCACGGCCCCGATCACGAACCCCGAAGGCAATTCGGCCGGAACGTCCTTCATCGAGTGCACGGCCAGGTCGGCCCGGCCCTCGTCCATCGCGACCTCCAGTTCCTTGATGAACAGGCCCTTGCCGCCGATCGCAGCGAGACTGCGGTCGAGGATCAGGTCGCCCCGGGTCGACATCGGCACCAGTTCCACGACCAGGCCGGGATGGGCGCCGCGCAGCCGGGCGGCCACGTGCTCGGCCTGCCACAGGGCAAGCTGGCTCTTGCGGGTCGCGATCCGGACAACGCGGCCCGGCAACTACGGAGTCCCGAACAGCTGCGACTTCAGGCGATAGATCGCCGAGATGTCCTCATCGCCGTAGCCCTGCTCGATCAGCCGCGCATATTCGGTCAGCGTGGATTCGACCACCGGCAGGCTCGCGCCGCGCGCCGCGGCCATGTCGTGGCAGATGCGCAGGTCCTTGTCGTGCAGGCGCACGCGGAATCCGGCCGGATATTTTTCGTTGGCCATGAACGGCGCACGGTTGACGAAGTACCAGCTGGAACCCGCGCCTTTGCCGAGCGTGTCGATCAGGCGGTCGAGCGGGAGACCCTCGGCCTTCGCGAAGGCCATCGCTTCGGCGACGGCCTGGATGATCCCGGCGCACATGATCTGGTTCGTGGCCTTGGCAGCCTGGCCCGCGCCGCTCGCGCCAAAATACGCGAGCGTCTTGCCGAGTTTCTCGAGCACCGGCCGCGCGCGTTCGAACGTATCCTGCTCGCCGCCGGCCATCATCGCGAGCGTCGCGAGGCGCGCCCCCTCGACGCCGCCGCTGACCGGGCAGTCCAGGAAGCCGACGTCCTGACGCGCGAGTAGTGCGTGCATGTCGCGCGCGGTCGCTGCGCTGACGGTGGAACAGTCGATGACGATTGCCGCAGGCTTCAGGCCCGCCTTGAGCCTGCCGACGACGGCGCGCACATCGGCATCGGCTGATACGCAGATGACGACGACATCGCAGTCCGCAGCCAGCACGGCAAGATCGACGTAGGCGCGGGTGGGAAGCTCGGCCGCCAGCGCGGCGGCCTTCTCGGGCGTGCGGTTCCAGACGCCGCGCAGCAGTCCTGCGCGGTGCAGATTGCGCGCCATGTGCGCGCCCATGGCGCCGAGGCCGACGAAACCGGTTTGCATAGTAAATCCCTGCCGACGCGTATGCAGAACGCCTAGGTTAAGGCTTTGCGTGCCTCACGGCAAAGGGCGATCAGCGGCGTTTCAGTTCGAGGCCCCGCAGACCGTGTCGACTTCTTTTTTTGCGTCGAGGCGCGCGGCGTCAATCTCGTCGGAGGTCAGGTACTGGCGATCGCCGTTCTCGCCGGGCTTGTACAGATGGCGGCCTTCGGTCAGTTGCTTCAGGCGCGCCTTCGCGTCATTGCACTGCTGCTCACGTGCAGCCGCGGCCTCCGCGGGATCCGCCGCCTTGTCCTTGTTCGCCGTCGCCGTCGCCGCAGCCGCGGCGGGTTGCGCTGCGGTCCGGGCTGCCGTCGACGGCGGCGCAGCGGGCACTGCGCCGGCATGCGTGCCGAGCAGCTCGACTACTTCGGCGCGCACGCCGTCCGGCGGCTGATCGCCGTAATGCACATGGCCGTCGGCATCGAGCCACTTGTAGACCACGGCCGATGCGACCGTCGACCAGACGACCAGTGCCGCGAACAGCAGAACGCGTTTCATGTTGCCCCTCCGGCCCTAAATCCTAGAGCGCCCGCGATCCGGCTTCGCCGGTACGGATGCGCACCGCATGGCCCAATTCCGACACGAAGATCTTGCCGTCACCAATCTTGCCCGTACGCGCCGTTTCAATGATTGCCTCGACCACCCGGTCCACCTGCTCATCATCGACCGCCAGCTCAAGCTTCACCTTGGGCAGGAAATCGACGACATATTCGGCTCCCCGATATAGCTCAGTGTGTCCCTTTTGGCGGCCAAAGCCTTTGACCTCCGTCACGGTAATGCCCTGAACCCCGATTTCGGCCAGCGCCGAGCGCACATCGTCCAGTTTGAATGGCTTGATGATGGCAACGACCAATTTCATGCGGACGGACTCCTTGTCATTTCTGCAGCGCTGGGAAAATAGTGTATCAGTGTTGATATATCGTCATCTGCTGCGTTGCCGTAGGGGCCAAAAAGCAGCGCGGGCCCCCTTAGGGAGGGCACCCGCGCCGTTGGGATATCGCACCGACGGGGGAGTTGGCTGGTTTGCCGGCGCGAAACACTCCTAAAACGCAAAATCCTCGCAGATAATTTGTAACCTATTGATATTTAAATAATATTTTGTAATCCCCAATCCTGTCGGGCCACGCTCATATCGCCTCTGCGCCGGTTTCGCCCGTGCGTACCCGCAGGGCCTGCTCGAGTTCGGCGACCCACAATTTGCCGTCCCCGCTGCGGCCGGTTCGCGCGACATTGCAGACCGCTTCGACGACCTGCTCGGCGATCGAGTCATCCACCGCCAGCTCGATCTTGGCGTTGGGCTGGAAGTCCTCATGGCTCGAACTGCATAAATAACCCTGAACCTCGGTTACCGTGATTCCCTGTATGCCGAGGTCCGCGATGGCCTTGCGCACGTCGTCCAACTTGAACGGCCGGATGACGGCGGTAATCAGCTTCATGCATTGACCTTCAGGACACCGGCTGAACACTCGGCAAAGGACGGCAATTCATTTACTATGAGGCTTACTAAGCAGAATCCGTGCCATCCGTTTGTGGTAATGAAATCAATAGGTTGGAGTTTCGTACCCGGGGCAAGTGCACCGCGTTGGTGCAAAACGCCGGCCTGGCGCCGGCCCGAGGTGCGCGGGCCATGATGACTGGAGGTCAATCGTGAGTTTCCTTGATTCCACGGCGCTCGATGAACTCGCGCGCCGGCTCGCCGACTCGGTCCCGGAATCGCTGCGCTCGTTCGGGCGCGATCTGGAGGGTAATTTCAAGGCCGTGCTGCAGGCGCAGCTCAGCAAGCTCGACCTCGTGAGCCGGCAGGAATTCGACGTGCAGGCGGCGCTGCTCGCCCGCACCCTGGAAAAGCTGGCGGCGCTCGATCAGCGCCTGCAGGAGCTCGAGCGCACGGGCTCCGCGTGAATCCGCGCGAGCGGCCTTAAGCGTCGCGCGCGCGCTGCTGCGCGCGGCTCATCGCGATTCCCAATCGTTCGGGACCTGCGGCCACCATCACGATGATCACGACGACGACGATGCCGACGACGAGCGCCATGGCCGTGCCGTAGTCGTTGCCGTGCGCCTCCGCGATCCAGACCTGCAGGTTCAGGTTCACGGCCGCCAGCAGATTGCCGAGCTGATACACGAAGCCGGGAAACGTGGCGCGAATTTCCGGCGGCGACAGCTCGTTCAGGTGCACGGGGATCACGCCCCAGGCGCCCTGCACCGAGATCTGCATCAGGAAGGCGCCGATCGCGAGGATCAACGGCGTCGAGCCGAACGCCCAGAACGGCAGCACCGGCAGCGCGATCAGCGCAGCGATCATGATGATCCTGCGCCGTCCGAACTTCTCGGACATGAAGCCGAAGAACAGACCGCCGCAGATCGCGCCGACATTCCCGATCGCCGTGATCAGCGAGCTCAGGTGGGTGTCGAAGTGGTGCTGGACCTTCAGGAACAGGTTCGGATACGCGTCCTGCGACCCATGGCTGAAAAAATTGAACGCGGTCATCATCAGGATGCAGTACCCGGCGAGTTTCCATTCGCGCCTCAGCACGCTGAGCAGGCCCTTGCGCGGCACGTGCTGCTGCTCCTTCCACGCCGGCGACTCGTCGACCCCCGAGCGGATGAAGAAGACGAGCATGGCCGGAATCACGCCGAGCACGAACATGTAGCGCCAGCCCAGCCGGTCATAGAACAGGTACACGGCCAGCGAGGCCAGCAGGTAACCGGAGGCGTAGCCGGACTGCAGCAGGCCCGACACGAAGCCGCGCGCCGAGGCAGGAATCGTCTCCATCGTCAGCGCGGAAGCGACGCCCCACTCGCCACCCATCGCGACGCCGAACAGGGCGCGCACCAGCAGCAGCGTCGTCATCGTCGGCGCAAAACCCGAGGCCATCTCCAGCAGAGAATACGCCAGGATGTTCCACATCAGCGCGGGCTTGCGACCGTACCGGTCGGCGAGCCGGCCGAACAGGAAGGCGCCGACCGGCCGCATGGCCAGCGTCAGCAGCACCGCGGTCGTGACGATCTGCATGCTGGAGTGCAGTTCGGCCGCGATGTCCTTGAACATGAACACCATCAGGAAGAAGTCGAACGCATCCAGCGTCCAGCCCAGATACGCGGCAACGACTACATTGCGTTGGCTCCTGGTCCACGCCATGCGGGTTTCTCCTGTCCCGTTAACCGTTGCAGCCTATCGTACACCAACCTCGCGCACGCACGCGGCGGCCCCGCTTGGCGCCTGCATCGCAAAATTGCGCGCTTGCACGCGATTGCCGTGCAGCCCCGGCGCCGGCGCCCCGGTATCCTCGCCCTACTCGCATCAGGGATATCCTGCAGGTGAATAGCAGCGCTGGCATCAGCACGGTACTCAGCCGCGCGCCGCGGGGGCTCGCCGCGCCGCTGGTGCGCGTCGAAGTGCACATCGGGCCCGGGCTTCCGACTTTCCAGATCGTCGGCCTGCCTGAAACGGTGGTGCGGGAGAGCAAGGAGCGCGTGCGCTCGGCCCTGCTCAACGCCGGCTTCGAGTTTCCCGCCGGACGCATCACCGTCAACCTCTCGCCCGCGGACCTGCCGAAGTCGGGCGGACGCTTCGACCTGCCGATTGCCATCGGCATCCTGACGGCCAGCCGGCAATTGCCGCGCCACGCGCCCGGAGGCCGGGAGTTCTACGGCGAGCTGTCGCTGAGCGGCGAGCTGCGCGAGACCTCGCGGCTGCTGCCCGCGCTGCTGGCCGCATCGCGGCGAGCGTCGGCCGAGACGGTCCTGCCAGCGGCCAATGCGCTGGAGGCCTCGCTGGTTCCGGGCGGAAGACTGCGCCTCGCGGGTCATCTGCTGCAGGTCTGCGAGGCCCTGCGCGGCGCGCGCGTGCTCGACGGCCCGGCGCCGGTGGTGCCGTTGCCAGCCTCACCGGCGCCGGACCTCGCCGACGTTCGTGGCCAGCTCGCCGCCAGGCGTGCGCTGGAAATTGCCGCCGCCGGCGAGCATGCGATGCTGATGATAGGTCCTCCCGGCGCCGGCAAGACCCTCCTTGCACAGCGCCTGACCGGACTGCTGCCGCCGCTGCTGGAGGAGGAAATGCTCGAGGTGGCAAGCCTCGCTTCCGCGGCCGGAGCGCGGCCGGCGCACAATTTGCAGCGACCCTTTCGCAGTCCGCACCACACGGCGTCGGTGGCGGCGCTGATCGGCGCCGGCGCCTCGCGCCCTGGGGAGTTGTCGCTCGCGCACCGGGGCGTGCTGTTCCTCGATGAATTGCCGGAGTTCGCGCACAACGTCCTCGAGGCGCTGCGCGAGCCGATGGAAACCGGTGTCGTGGCGATGTCGCGCGCGACCGGGTCCTGCGAGTGGCCCGCCAGATTCCAGCTGATCGCGGCGATGAATCCCTGTCCCTGCGGGTATGCCGGTGATCCGCGCGGCCGGTGCGGCTGCACGCCTGCGCAGATCAGGCGGTATCGCGGGCGCATTTCCGGACCGCTGATCGACCGCATCGACATACAGGTCGAGTTCGCGGCGTTGCCGGCCCGTGAGCTGCTGGCCGAGCCCGGCCCCGGCACGGAGACTTCAGCGACGGTTGCGGCGCGCGTCGCGGCCGCGAGACTGATCCAGCAGCGCAGGCAGGGCGTGCCGAACGCGCGCCTGACGGCGCAGCAGCTGCGCAGGGACTTCGCGCTCGATCGGCCCACGCGCAGCCTCATCGCCACCGCCATCGCGCGCCTCGGCATGTCCGCGCGCGCCTATGACCGGGTGTTGAAGCTGGCGCGCACCTGCGCGGACCTGGCCGGCGAGGCGCAGATCCGCTGCGCGCATGCCGCCGAAGCCCTGCAGTTGCGCACGCTCGATCGGGGCGCCGTCGATGATCCTGCGCACAGGCCTGCGCACCGGGTAGAGTAGCGTCAATGCGCCGATCAGATGCAATCCGACTTGCGGTGCTGGCGCTCATGTATGTCGCGCCGGCGGTCGCGATGATGCTGTGGTCGATATCCTCGCAGTCACTGCGCAGCATCCTGGCCGTGGCGCTGGCCGCGGTCTTGCTGGCCAGCATCGCGGCAGCCGCGACGCGCACGTGGAAGATCTTTTTCCTGGCGCAGTGGCCGCTGTCGGTGCTGAGCCTTGCGTTCGTGCTGTACGCCCTGCTGTTCCACATGCCGCCGGGGCGAACGCTCGCGATGCTGTTGCTGGGTGCCTCGTGGGAGGAGGTCCGGGGATTCATCGGCCTCCCGCAGGGAAGGATGCTGGCCTCGATACTGCTCGCGTGGAGCGCGCTCTACCTGCTGCTGGCGGCGGGACTGGCGAAGGTGCCGATATTCGCCGGCCGTGTACCGCTGATCGGCCGCGCGCTGATCGCGCTGTCGGTGCCGGTCGCGGCCTACGTCGGCTACGATCCGGTCCAGTTCATCGATGGCGTGGCGCTGAACCCGGCGATCGGCAGCCTGATGTTCCTCGGCGGCACGCTGCCGCAGGCGCGCGGCGAGCTGCACGGATCCAGGGTCAGCAAGGTGCCGTTCGGGGCGCATCGCGGAGGCGCCGAGGAAGTGCACGTGCTGGTGGTGGGCGAGTCGGCAAGACGCGCGTCGTGGTCCGTGTACGGCTACGGACGGATGACCACGCCCTACCTGGATACGCTCGCCGGGGAAGCGATATTCCTGCAGGACGCGAGCGCCGATGCGAACCTGACGGAGTGGGCCGTGCCCATCCTGCTGACCGGCATCGCGCCCGAGCAGTACATGAGCGCGCAGATTCCGGGCAACCTGTTCGATCTGGCGAAGGAGGCCGGATATTCGACCGCATGGCTCGTCAACCAGGACATCGCGATCTCGAACGTGGTGGGGGTGGATGCGGACCGCCTCGAATACCCGCCGGATTTCAACCAGGACATCAATGGACGGCACACGCTGGACGAGGCATTGCTGGGCGCTTACCGGCGGGAAATCGGCCGCAGCGGCGCGCCGCGGTTCATCGGCATTCACATGATGGGATCGCACTGGGAATATTACCGGCGCTACCCCGACCGCTTCCAGCAGTTTGGCCAGCGCGCGGGCCCCGGCGCGCTGACGACCATTTCCATTTTCCTCAACGGCAGGGACAGCGAGTCGGCCGTTGTCGACGCGTACGACAATTCGGTGCTGTATACGGACTGGTTCCTGCAGCAGATCATCGAGGCGGCGCGCCGCCTGACGGTTCCGGCAACGGTCACGTTCTTTCCCGACCACGGCGAGGACCTGCAACTGCTGGACGGCGACTCGGGGCATGGCCAGCCGCGCTACACGCGGCATGCCTTCGAGATTCCGGCGTTCGTATGGCTCAACGAGGCGTATCGGCAGGCGCATCCGCAACTCGCCGCCGCGCTGCGGGACAATGCGCGCAAGCGCATCCGCAGCCATGACCTGTTCCAGACGCTGGCCGCTCTGATGGGCATCGAGTGGCGCGGGCAGGATGACCGGCGCTCGTTCGCGTCGGACCGGTTTGCGGCGGACACCAGCAGCCGATACATCGCCGGCGGTGTCCTGGTGAGGCCCGACTGATAGACTTCGCAGGCCCGAAGGCAAACCGGCAGGTATCCGCATGACGCGCCGCCTCATCAGTTCCGGATCAACGTTCGAAGCGCAGATCGGCTATTCACGCGCCGTCGTCGACGGCGACTGGATATTCGTCTCCGGCACGACAGGATTTGACTACGCGACGATGACGCTGCCGCAAGGTTTGCTCGAACAGACCGAGCGCGCGCTCGGCAATATCGAGGCGGCGCTGCAACAGGCGGGTGCGAGCCTGCGCGACGTCGTGCGGGTAACCTACATACTTCCCGACGCCGCCGAGTTCGAGCAATGCTGGCCGGTGCTGCGCAGGTTCTTCGGTGAGATCCGCCCGGCGGCCACGATGCTCAACGCGGGACTCGTCGATCCGAGGATGCGGATCGAGATCGAGGTTACCGCGCTGAAGCGCGGCGTGGCCTGACCCGGGCCGGCAGCGCATGAGCGTCGTCTACGTCGCGAATGCCGATGGGCAGAGCATTTCCGTACTCGGCCTGGCGCCCGATGGTGCCCTGCACGTCCTGGCAACCGTCCCTGCGCAATCGCCGCCGCAGACCGGGCGATCGATGCTGCTGGCATTGAGTCCGGACCGGCGGCACCTGTATGCCGCGTTCCTGAGCGGCGGCACCCATTTCGCGGCGGCCGTGTTCGCGATCGACGGCGCGAGCGGCATACCCTCGCTGCTTGGCGTCAGCCCGCTCGCCGACACGATGGCCTACATGGCCACGGACCGCTCGGGGCGATACCTGCTGTGTGCCTCGTACGCGGGCAACAAGGTGACCGTGAACCCGATCGGCTCCGAGGGACGCGTCGGCGCCCTGTTGCAGAGCATCGACACCGAACCGAAGGCTCACTGCATCATCACCGACGCATCGAATCGTCACGTGCTGTACACGAGCCTTGGCGGTGACCTGGTGTATCAGCGCCGGTTCGATGCCGGCAGCGGCCGTCTGGCGCCGGGCGAGCCGCCGACGGTCGGCATGCGGCCAGGGAGCGGGCCGCGTTTTCTCGCGTTCGGCGCGGATGGGCGGTTCGTTTATGTCAACGGCGAGCTCGACGGATCGGTCTCGGTGTATCCGTACGACGGTACCCGCGGCGCGCTGCAGCCGCTGATCCAGACCGTCAGCGCATTGCCGGCCGGCTTTGCCGGGAAGGCGTGGGCCGCGGACCTGCGCATGACGCCGGACGGAGGATTCCTGTATACATCGGAGCGCACCAGCAGCACGCTGAGCGCCTTCGCGGTTGATCGGGCGAGCGGATTGCTGCGGCTGGCAGGGTCGGTACCGACGTTGCGGCAACCCCGGGCGCTCGCGATCGACCCGCAGGGTCGCTACCTGGTTGCCGCCGGGCAGCTCTCAAACAGTGTCATGAGCTACGCCATCGACCCCGGCACCGGCGCCCTTGAGCCGCGTTGCGAATGCCCGGTGGGCCGCAATCCCACCTGGATAGAGATCACTGGACGCGGCTTCGCTGCGGCGAGTAGTATCGCCACCCCGATGCGCCCGTAGCTCAGCTGGATAGAGTGTCGGCCTCCGAAGCCGAAGGTCCCGCGTTCGAATCGCGGCGGGCGCGCCAATTCCGATTGAATACACCGGTTCATGCCCCATGGCATTGGATGCAATTCGGTCGAACGCGGGACCAAAGAAGAACCGCGCTCGACAACTCGGCCGTCAGGCCGAGTTGAACGCCGGAGGCCTTGGCCGACGGCGGCCCCGAGCGTCCAGCGAGGGGCGAGGGGCCGCAGGCCCCGAGTAATCGCGGCGGGCGCGCCAATTCCGATTGAATATACCAGCCCATGCCCCACGGCATTGGATGCAATTCGGTCGAACGCGGGACCGAAGAAAGGCCGCGTTCGACAACTCGGCCTTCAGGCCGAGTTGAACGCCGGAGGCCTTGGCCGACGGCGGCCCCGAGCGTCCAGCGAGGGGCGAGGGGCCGGTACCGGCGGTATGCGAACACCCTTATAATCACGCCATCCTTCCGCAGTGCTGTGCGGCGCTGCGCAACGTGCCGGCGCCGGCGAGGGTGGATGATCATGCATAGACGTCATATGGCGATGGCCGGCTGCGTGCCGATGCTGGCAATCCTCGCGGCCTGCGCGGCTGCCCCGCTCGCGAGGCCGCCGGTCGTTCCCGAATCCCTGGCGGTTCCGCCGGATCAGGCCCTGTCGCGTGTGTTGCAGGCGAGCGGCGTGCAGATCTACGAATGCAGATCAGCCTCCGCAGATCCGTCGCGATTGCAGTGGGCGTTCAAGGCGCCGGAGGCGCAGCTCCGCGATCGCAGCGGACGCATCGTGGGCCGGCACTACGGGGGGCCCACCTGGGAGGCGCATGACGGCAGCAAGGTCGTCGGGGAAGTGCGTTCCCGCTACGACGCACCGGATCCCGATGCGATTCCGTGGTTATTGCTGAGCGCGACTTCCACGACAGGACATGGACTCTTCAGTCAGACCCTCAGCATCCAGCGCCTCCATACGTCGGGCGGCAAGGCGCCGGCGAGTGCCTGCGACAAGGCGCACGAAGGACAGGAGGCCCGGGTGCCGTACCAGGCCGAATATCTGTTCTACGCCTTGCGGCGCTGAGCCCGGCTGATGGAAGACCTGTGGCTGGCGTGGGCGAAGCGGCTGCAGGCCATCGCCTCGACGGGCATGCACTATACGTCCGGGCAGTACGACCGGGAGCGCTACGCGGAGATTGCCGCGATCGCGAACGGCATGCTCGCCGCGCTGGCCGATGTCCCCGTGAGCCGGATTCACGATCTGGTCCCCGAGTTTTCCAAGGGATATGCGACGCCGCTGGTCGACGTGCGCGCGGCGGTCTTCGACAGGGACCGGATCCTGCTGGTGCGGGAAATCAGCGACGGCCGCTGGACGCTGCCGGGCGGCTTTGCGGATGTCGGCAGGTCGCCGGGCGAGAACGTGGTCAAGGAGGTCTGGGAGGAGGCGACGCTGCGGGTCAGGCCGCAGGCCCTGTACGGCGTGCGGCACAAGGCAAAGCACGAGTACGATCCCGACGCGCGCGATTTCTACAAGCTGTTCTTCCTGTGCGAGCGGCTGGACGAGCGGGCGCCGCAGCCGGGCACGGAAACCGCAGAGGTCGGGTATTTCGGACTCGACGCGATTCCGCCGCTGTCCACCGGGCGGGTCCTGGAAAAGGATATCCGCGACGCCTTCGGGTTCAAGGCCGGTCCGTACCGGCTTTCGGCATTCGACTGATTGTGCGCGGCGGCGGCGTGCCGCGTTCAGCCTAGGGCGGCGATGCGGTGCGCAAGGCCACGGGCTCGCGGGCCACGGGCCTGACCGGCGCCGGCATCTGCGAGGCCAGGTGCATGCCGCCGGCCGCCGAGAACAGATGGTCGAGCAGCCCGCGCGACGTATTGCCGTGACTCATCATGTTGCTGGTCCACTGCAGCGAGGTTCCGCCGTGCCGCCCTTCATGAAGCGCGACAGTGCCTGCCGTGGCCTGCCACACCGTCAGCAGACGGATCCCGTTTTCGGAACGGTAATCTCCCAGGCGCTGCCACGCGTTGGTCAGCTGCAGATCCCCGCTCCTGTCATGGATGACGGCGCCCGCGTCCGGCGCGCGCGCAATATTCACGCGCGGCTGGAACTCGCGCGTGGCGGTGTGCACGGCCGGTGCCGCGGCCAGGTCCGGATACATGTCGCGCAGAGAAAACAGAGGATCGGGCATCCGCAGGCCACGCGGCGCGGCATCGGCGTCGGCGCAGCGCGCCGGCGATCCCCAGATCGCGGCAAGTCCGATCACCGCAGCGAGCACCCGGCGGATGCCATCGCGTCCGCGTGTGCCGCCTGTCGGCCCGACATGGCTTGGACCCATCGTCATTACGACCTTTCCCACTGCGCAGCCTGATACTGCCGTAACAGCGTGCGCCTGATTGCCAGGAAATACTCGTGGCGTGCATCACAGAAATCCGCCGTTCCATGACGACGCACATGCACATTGTGGATCAACGTCGCGTCGTCGCGACATGCAATTAACTTATTGCGCGCGAGCCGTTAACGAAAATCGCCGCGGCCGTCGGGGAACGCGTTTTCCCAGTGGCGGCCATCGACCGGATGAAGGTTCATTGACTTGATCGTGCCGGAATCGATGCAACGGACATTGACGCTGTATCCGTCCGGGTGCGAACGTGGAACGTAGAAGGACTTGGTGCCGCAATTCGCGCAGAACAGGTGTTTTGCCGTGCCCGTGTTGAACGTGTAGGTGTGCAGCGAATCCTGGCCGCGGAGCAGCGTGAAGCGGTCGGCCGGCACGATCAGGTGCAGGAACCCGAACATGCTGCAGATCGAGCAATTGCATTCATCGACGTCGAGGACGGCGGGGGCCAGCACCTCGAATCGCACGCGCCCGCAATGGCACCCGCCCAGATGCCTGACGAGCGCGCTCACCGCTTGTGTTCGATCGCCGCCAGGTCGCTGATCAGGGCCAGCAGCTGTTCCTCGCCCTTGGCGGTGCCGACATCGGCGACGTACTTGCCGTTGACGATGAACGTCGGCACGCCTGCGATGCGGTAGCGCTGCCACAGCTCATCGGCGCGACGCATCGCATTGTCCACGCCGAAGGAACGGTAGGCATTCCTGAACGCCGCTTCCGATACGCCGTGCTTGACGACGAACGCGGTCTGGATTTCCTCCGACTTGCGGTCGTCATTGCCGGGATCGGTCAGAAAATTACCGTTCACGTGGATTTCCTTGAATATCGCCGAATGCAGCTCGTCGATCTTGCCCATGCTCTCGAGCGTATAAAACAGGCGCGCGAGCGAGCGGTGGCTGTCGGTCCACATGACGTGCTCACGCGTGAACGTGATGTAGGACGGCTTGGTCTTTTTCCACGCTTCGACCAGCGGATCGATCGCATAGCAATGCGGGCACGCGTACCAGAAAAACTCCAGGACCTCGACCTGCCCGGCCGGGGCCGAGGTCGGCTGCGCCGGCACGAGGCGGGTGTAATTGACGCCCTCCTGCCACGGTGTCGGCGGGCTCAGCGCGGTGGCCGCGTTCGCCGGCGCACTGAAAGTCGAGGCAACCGCCGTCAGGATCGGGTTATGCGCACTGTTGTCGCTGCTCGTGTCCTCGACCGACTCCGAGCCATCCTCGTTGATGCGGGTGATCGTCGAGACTTCCGTTGAGGCCGGTTCGCCGGGCCTGGTCCTGGCCGCGCTGGCGGCGGGGGCGGATGACGTCGCGGCCGGGCTCGCCGGCCTGGTCGCCGCTGCAGTGGTCGGGTCGGTAGCCGAGTGCCTGCCGCAGGCAGCGAGCACCAGGCTTAAGCCGAAGATGACGGCAAGGCCGATCTTTCTGTCGATCATCGTATCCCCTGTACAAAGGCCGCGACATTGCGCACGTCATCCTCCGAGAGGCGCTTTGCAATGGTCGGCATGATGTTGTTGGGGCCCGTCGAACGGGCACCGGTCGCGTAGTCATGCAGTTGCCTGGAAACGTAGGCAGTGCGCTGCCCGTGCAGGGACGGGAATTTAGCGGCGTCGGCCCCACGCCCGTCGGCGCCGTGACAGGCCATGCACGCCGGAATCCCGCGCGCGGCATCGCCGCCCCGGTACAGTCTCTCGCCGGCCTTGTCATAGGCCGGGTCACCGTCGAGGCTCGGATTCGGCAGGCTGTTGAAGTACGCCGCCAGGTCCGCCATGTCATCCGGACTCAGGTTCATCGCATTCGCCATCATCACCGGATTGGCGCGCTTGCCTTCCTTGAACAGCTGCAGCTGCTGGGCGATGTAGTCCGCGCCGATACCGGCCAGGTTCGGCCAGTCCGGAGAGATGCTGACGCCGTTTGCGCCATGGCAGGCCTGGCAGACAAGGGACTTGGTGGCCCCCGTCTCGACGCTGCCGGCACCCAGACTTGCGTCGCCGGCGGACGCTGCGCTGATGGCGGCTGCGAGTATCCAGATTCGCTTCACGATCGCGCTGACCCCTTAAAATGAACGGTCGAATGGCGCAAATTGTACACTAAGGCCCGTTAACCGCGTCCAATGGCCCGCCATGTCGACTTATCCCAATGTCCGCTTCCTGACCAGCGCCGCTGAAGCGCACCAGCTCGCCGAGGATTCCGGGCGCGAGGTGGCCTTTGCGGGGCGCTCCAACGCCGGCAAGTCCACCGCGATCAATGCGATCACGGAACGCAGCGGACTTGCTCGCGTCAGCCGTACGCCGGGACGCACGCAGCTGATCAATTTCTTCGAGATTGCTCCCGGTCGGCGCCTGGTCGACCTGCCGGGCTACGGCTTTGCCAAGGTGCCGGAACGGGTGCGTGCGCAATGGCTCGGGCTGTTGCAGCATTACTTCAATGTTCGCGAGTCGCTGGTCGGGCTGATCCTGATTGTCGACAGCCGCCGCGGCCTGGGTGAACAGGATGTGGCCATGCTCGAGTGGGTGCTGGCGCGCGGCCGCGAGGCGCATGTATTGCTGGCCAAGTCCGACAAGCTGAATCGCCAGGACGGGGTCCGGGTCCTGAGGGAGACCGCCCAGGCCTGCGCCGATACGGCCGTGACCTGCCAGCTGTTCAGCGCGCATTCCCGTCAGGGAGTGCAGGCGGCTCGGGAGGTCATGGACCGCTGGCTGCCGGCGGCATAAAAAAGCCCCGGTGGCGGGATTTAAACCCGCCACCGAGGCAGACCAGCCCGGCATGGGGATGACAAACCGGGTCTGCCCGCTCAGGGAGAAGAGCAGGGAGCGAATATGTCGCTCACGGAATTAGATGGGGCTGCCCGGCAAAAGTTCCAGCCCCCCAATGCAATTTTCTTCGGGCTGTCCGACGGGTCCCCAGGGAAACTCTGCACAGGTTACGCGAGGCGCGTTACGCGCAGGAGGGCGTGCGGCAACCCCATAGCCAGAGGCCCTATGGGTAAGGCTCGCAACGCCGCGGCGCGCCCTCCTGCACGCAACCCATCGTTGTAAATCAATCGTCTACGGGACCGGCCTGATTTCGCCTGAGGCTTTGTCGCTCGTCGCTCATGTACCTGCAGTACACATCGCTCCTCACTTCGCGCCTCAGGCGAAATCAGCCTCGGTCGCGCCCGCGAAACCTGTGCAGAGTTTCCCTAGTGGGCCTGATCCCAGTTATCGCCGACCCCGACGTCCACTTTCAGCGGTACCCGTAAATTGCCGCTTCGCACCATGATCTCGCGCAGGCTTGCGACGACCGCATCGACCTGGTCGGTCTCAACTTCCAGCACGAGTTCATCGTGCACCTGCATGATCAGCCGCGCGCGCCGCTGCGCACCCTGCAGCCAGCCATGCACGTCGATCATCGCACGCTTGATGATGTCGGCGGCGGTACCCTGCATCGGCGCGTTGATCGCACTGCGCTCGGCATACTGGCGCAAGGCCGCGTTGCGCGAGCTGGATCTCCGGCAGGTAGAGCCGGCGACCGAACACCGTCTCGACGTAGCCGGTCTCGCGCGCAGCCTGGCGTGTCGCATCCATGTAGCGCTTCACGCCCGGGTAGCGATCGAAATACAGGTCGACGTATTTCTGTGCGTCGCCGCGCCCGATTCCCAGCTGGCGCGCAAGGCCGAATGCCGACATGCCGTAGATCAGGCCGAAGTTGATCGCCTTCGCCGAACGCCGCTGTTCGGCCGTCACCTGACCGAGCGGCATGCCGAAGACCTCGGCGGCGGTCGCCTGGTGGATGTCGCGATCCTCGGCAAAGGCCTTCAGCAGGCCCTCATCACCCGACAGGTGCGCCATGATGCGCAGTTCGATCTGCGAATAGTCGGCCGCCACCAGCCGGCAGCCGGGCGGCGCGACGAAGGCCTGGCGGATGCGGCGGCCCTCGGCGGTGCGGATCGGAATGTTCTGCAGGTTCGGATCGGTCGAGGAGAGTCGCCCGGTCGCTGCCACGGCCTGGTGATAGGAGGTATGCATCGCGCCCGGTTCCGGGGTCGATCTGTTCGGGCAGCTTCTCGGTATAAGTCGAGCTGCAGCTTGGCCAGGGCGCGGTATTCGAGAATCAGCCGCGGCAGCGGGTAGCTCTGCGCCAGCTCCTCGAGCACATCCTCGGCGGTCGACGGCTGGCCGGTCGGCGTCTTGCGCATCACCGGCATGCTGAGCTTCTCAAACAGGATCTGCTGCAGCTGTTTGGGCGAGTCGAGGTTGAACGGACCGTCCGCAGCCGCATGCGCCTGTTGTTCCAGCTCGGCCATCCGCAGCTGAAGTTCGGCGCTCTGCACGCGCAGCAGATCCCGGTCGATGAGCACGCCGGCGCGCTCCATGCGAACAGCACCGGCACGAGCGGCTGCTCGATGGTCTCGTAGAGCGCCTGCAGGCGCGGCAGCGCCTCGATCTGCGGCCACAGCACCTGGTGCAGGCGCAGCGTCACGTCGGCATCTTCCGCCGAATATTCGGTGGCCCGGTCGACATCGACCTGGTTGAAGGTCAGCTGCTTGGCGCCTTTGCCGGCGACATCCTCGAAGTGGATGGTCCTGACCCCGAAGTAGCGTTCAGCCACCGAGTCCATGTCGTGGCGGGTGGCAACGCTGTTCAGAACGTAGGATTCGAGCATCGTGTCGTAGCGCTGGCCGGCGAGCGCAATGCCGTGATTCGCGAGTACGTGGCATGTCGTACTTCAGGTGCTGGCCGAGCTTGCAGGTGCGGATCCTCCAGCAGCGGCTTCAGCGCCGCGAGCACCCGCTCGCGATCCAGCTGGTCGGGAGCGCCCGGATAATCGTGTGCCAGCGGCACGTAGGCAGCGCTTCCCGGCTCGATGCAGAACGAGACGCCGACGATCTGGCGCGCATGTAATCGAGGCTGTTGGTCTCGGTATCGAAGCTGAACAGCGGCGCCCGCCCGAGCGTTCGCAGCCAGCGCAGCGAAGGCGTCCTGCGTGGTGATCTTCTCGTAGTGACGCGGCAGGCTGTGCTGCGGCGGGCATTGCGGCAGCAGGCGCCGCGGCGCTCGCCAGCGCGGGAGCGCGGCGGCGCGGGCACCGGCGGAATGCGAGCCGGCCGGATCCAGCTGAGCGCAGCAGCAGGCGCAATTCGAGGCGGCGTGTACAGTTCGCGCAGGCGCTCGGACTCCGCGGGCCGCGCGATCAGCTCTTCAGGCCAGAGAGCGCCAGTGCCAGATCGGTGTGGATCGTCGCGAGCTTGCGCGACAGTGCCAGACGGCTCGAGCCCGCTGCGCAGGTTCTCGCCGACCTTGCCGGTGATCTCGCCGCGTGTTCGCGACCAGCCCATCGAGCGTCCCGTACTGGTTCAGCCATTTGGCGGCGGTCTTCGGCCCGACCCTGCTCGATGCCGGGAATGTTGTCGGAGCTGTCGCCGACCAGCGCCAGGTAGTCGATGATCTGTTCCGGAAAGACGTCGAATTTGGCCTTCACGCCGCGCGGTCCAGCGCGGTGTTGCTCATCGTGTTGATCAGCGTGATGCCCGGTCTCGACCAGCTGCGCCATGTCCTTGTCGCCGGTCGAGATCAGCACCGCTGCAGCCTGCCGCGGCCCGCGCAGCGCCAGCGTGCCGATCACATCGTCGGCTTCGACGCCGCTGATGCGCAGCAGCGGCAGTCCCAGCGCCTCGACCGCATCGAGCAGCGGCTGCGATCTGCGAGCGCAGGTCGTCCGGCATCGGCGGCCGATGCGCCTTGTACTGGGCGAACAGATCGTCGCGGAACGTCCTGCCCGGGGCATCGAACACCACCGCGATGCGCTCGGGCGCTTCGTCCTTGATGAGTTTCTGCAGCATGTTGAGCACGCCGAGCACGGCGCCGGTCGGCTCACCGCGTGAATTGCTCAGCGGCGGCAAGGCGTGAAAGGCCCGGTACAGATAGGACGAGCCGTCGACGAGGACGAGTTTGCGGCCGCTCACTTAATGTGCCGCGGATGCGGGCGCCGGCGAATCCGTCGGTGCATCCACCGGCGCGCCGGTGGACTTGCCCGGACTCTGCACGACCGGGGTTGCCGGCGGGTGCCTGTCGGGATGGACCAGCGGGCCTTTCTGGCCGCATCCGGCGGCAGCGGCCAGGCAGGCAAGGACGGCCACTGTGGCTATGGGTTTCATCCTCAAATTATACCGCCTGCCGGTGCGCTCGCGCTCGCGCCGGAACTTGACCGCCGCAACCGGGTCTGAACTGGCACGAACCATTTCCGAGGAGTGTCAATGCGTACTCAACTTGCTGCCGCAGCCGCCGTGATGTCCGCGGGCGCCTGCTGCGCGATTGGCCCGACGTATGCGTCGGACTTCAACCCGGCGGGCTTCTACGTTGGCGCCGGCATCGGCCAGTCGAATGTCCGCAACGACGGCTACTATTCCAGCAACTATTACGGCTTCGACAATCGCGACACGGCCTGGCAGCTGACGGTCGGAGCCCGGCCCATATCCCCGTTCGGCGTGGAATACGACTACATCGACTTCGGCAGCCCGAACGGCAGTTACGGCGCATATTATTCGAGCCGCGGCAACGATACGACGGCCAGCGCGCTGTTCGCGGTCGGCTACTTGCCGATTCCGGGACCGGTCGACGTCTACGGCAAGCTGGGCCTTGCGCGGCTGCAGACCAACACGACCGTGTACGGCCCGGACACGCCGTTCCGCCAGAGCTATACGAATACCGACCTTGCCTACGGCGTCGGAGCCCAGGTGAAGTTCTCGAATATCGCCGTGCGGGCCGAATACGAGCGCATCAGCGACAGCAATGGCGATCCTGACCTGCTGGCGGTCGGTGTGACCTGGACCTTCTGAACCGCGACCTGAAAGCGCCGGGACTGGAATCGTCCCGGCGCCCGATCAAGGGCTCACGCCGCCTGCGTGCCGACTACGGCTTGGGCGGTGCCGGCGGCGCGGGGGGTGCCGGTGGGGCCGGCGGCGCCGGTGGTGCCGGTGGTGCCGGCGGCGATGCCGCTCCGGTCGGGAAACCAGAGCCTGGCGGGAAGCCGGCGCCGGGTGGCTTGGCCGGCGCGGGTGCCGGCTTGACGCTGACCAGTTCCACCTCGAAGTTCAGCATCGACCCGGCGGGGATGCCCGGCCGCGATCTGTCGCCATAAGCAAGGTCGGCCGGAATCCACAGCTGCCACTTGGCGCCGGGCTTCATCATGACCAGTGCCTCCTGCCAGCCCTTGATGATGCCGTTGACCGGAAAGGTTGTCGGCGTAGGGCGCGAATAGGAGCTGTCGAATTCCGAACCATCCAGCAGCTTGCCGCGATACTGGACCGTGACCTGGTCGGTCGCGCTGGGGGAGGCGGCGGTCTTGTCGCCGGCCGCGAGCACTTTGTACTGCAGGCCCGAGGCGGTCGTCGTCACGCCCTTCGCGTGGGCGTTCTTGTCGAGAAATTCCTTGCCGGCCTTCTCATTGCGCTGCGCGATGGCTTCCGTCACCGAGCGGATGAAGGCCTGCAGGTTGTGCTGATCGGCCTGTTCCAGCTTCTTGCCGGCCATGCCGTCCTTCAGGCCGCGAATGATCGTATCGATCGAGACTTCGTTCGTGATGCCGAACTGGTGCAGAGACTGGCCGAAGTTGACCCCGATCATGTAGCTGCCTTCCTCAGCGGTCGGCGGGGGCCCGGCGGGCGGCGGCGCCGGCACATTCATCGGGGCCGCGGCGGGCGCGGCAGCAGGCGGCGAGCCGCTCACCTGCTTGATGGGGTTGTTGGGAGTTGGCGTCTGAGCGCCGGCCCACAGGGGAGCGGCGCCCAGCGCGACCAGGCTGCAGGCCTGCAGCAGAAGGCGTAGGGGTTTGTTCATGATCGCCCACGATACGCGAAGTATCGGGGCGATTTCCAGCGTTTGGTCAACGTTTCTTTTCTTGTAACCTTGCCGCAATGCGCCGGTACGCCTCCCGGAACGGTAGCCCCTCCTGCGCGACCAGGGCGTTGGCCTGGGCGGCCGCGTGGATATCGTCATTCAGGCGGATGTTCTGCGGCAGGAAACGCACGCCTTCGATCGCGGCCGGCAGGACGTCCAGGGTCTGCAGGCACGAGTCGATGCCGCGGAACAGCGGGGCCTTGATGAGCTGCAGGTCGCGCTGATAGCCGCTGGGCAGCTTGTGCGTGATGCCGAGCACCTCGTTCAGCGCGGCCTGCGCCACCGCGCTGCGACCGCGCACCAGCTCGAACACGTCGGGATTGCGCTTCTGCGGCATGATCGAGGAGCCGGTCGTGAACGCCGTGGGCAGGCTGACGAAGCCGAATTCCTGCGTGTAGAAGAGCAGCAGATCGGCCGCGAGGCGGCCGAGATCCTGAGTCAGCAGCGTGATCTCGAACAGCAGGTGCGCCTCGGCCTTGCCGCGCGACAGCTGCACCGACGTCACCGGTTCCTGCGTCGACCGCGAATCCCAGCTGCCGGCGCGTCGCGTCGCGGTCCAGCGGCAGGTCCGGCGTGCCGTAGCCGGCCGCCGAGCCGAGCGGGTTCTGGTTCGCGCGGCGCGTCGAGTCCTGGATGCCGGTGGCATCGTCGCGGATCTCGGCCGCATAGCCGCCGGCCCACAGCGCAACCGTACTCGGCATCGCCTGCTGCATATGGGTGTAGCCGGGCAGGGCGATCGCGCCGTCGCGCGCGGCCAGGGCATCGAGCGCCAGCGCGATCGCGAGCGCTCCGGCGGCCAGCTCTGCGGCCGCGTCGCGCAGATACAGGCGCAGCGCAGCCAGCACCTGGTCGTTGCGCGAGCGGCCGACGTGCAGCCGGCCGCCGGCCGCGCCGATCGCTGCGGTCAGCCGGTTTTCAAGCGCGGTCTGGCCGTCCTCCTGGTCGAGCGCGATGCTCCATTCGCCGCGTGCGTGCTCGGCGCCGATCTGCTGCAGGGCATGGCGGATCGCCTGCAGGTCCCCGAACGGCAACAGGCCCTGCGCGTGCAGCATCTCGGCATGCGCGATCGAGGCGCGATGTCGTAGCGGACCAGCCGCTTGTCGAGCACGTGGTCCTCGCCCGCCGTGTACGCGAGTACGCGGCTGATCGAGCGGCGCGCCCTTGTCCCAGAGCCGCGTCATGCGCTCTGCTCGGCCGGGCTTTGCTGCTCGGCCGGGGTCAGCGCGTTGAGGTCGGCGACGACCAGCGTGCCGGTGCCCTCGTTGGTGAATACCTCCGCCAGCAGGCTGTCCGTGGAGCTGTAGGTGATGACGTGCACGCGGCGCACGCCGCCGCGGATCGCATTCTCGATGGCGGTCGCCTTCGGCAGCATCCCGCCCTGCAGGCTGCCCTGGCTGCGCAGGCGCTGCAGTCCCTTGAGGTCGGTGTAGGAAATCACCGAGCCCGGATCATCGGGCCGCTCGAGGATTCCGGGCGCGCCGGTGCACAGCATCAGCTTCTCCGCCGCCAGGGCCGCGCCGATCGCCGCGGCGACGGTGTCGGCGTTGATGTTGAGCAGCACGCCGCCCGCATCGGCCGACAGCGGACTCATCGACCGGCATCAGTCCGTTGTCGAGCAGCTTCTCGATGACGCCCGGATCGACCTGGTCGATGTCGCCGACGAAGCCGAAGTCGACGGTTTCACCGGACGCGGTCATCACGGGCGGCCGCTTGTGCGCGCGCACCAGGCCCGCGTCGACGCCGCTGATGCCGACCGCCTCGATGTCCAGATCGCGGCAGATCGCCAGGATGCGGGTGTTGATCAGGCCGTTGAGCACCATCGCGGCGACGTCGATCGACTTGCTGTCGGTCACGCGCCGCCCGCCCACCATGCGCGTCTCTATGCCCAGTGCGCTCTGCACCTGGTCGAGCTGCGGGCCGCCGCCGTGCACCAGCACGACCTTGATGCCAACCTGGTGCAGGATCGCGACCTGCTCGATCAGCGCGCGCGTGGACAGCTCGTCGGCAAACACGGCGCCGCCCGCCTTGACCACGAAGATCTTGCCCTTGTACATGCGGATGTAGGGCGCGGCGCTCTTCAGCGCGCGCATCGGCAATCGAAGGGTCCGGTCGGCTCATGATCATCGGTTCAGCTCCGTTAGCGCAACATGCGGTGCAGCACGGCCATCTGCGCCGGCAAACGGTTGAAGGCCTCGCGCCTGACCACGGCGCGCGGGCCGTCCAGCACCTCGTCGGCGACGGCGACGTTGCGCCGGACCGGCAGGCAATGCATCAGCCGGCCCTCGGGCCGCGCACCGGCGAACCAGGATTCGCGCACGCACCAGTCGACGAGCTCCGCGCGCAGGCGCGCATCGGCGTCAGCATCGCCGTAATGGCTCGTCGAGCCCCATTCCTTTGCATACAGCACGTGGGCGCCCTGCAGCGCGGCCGCGCGGTCGGCGGTCTCCGATACCTGTCCGCCGCTCATGCGCGCCGCGCGCACGCGCCTTGTCCATGACCTGCGGCGGCAGCGCGATAGCCTTCCGGGCGCAGCACGACCACTTCCATGCCGCGCATCGCCGCCATGTGCAGCGTCGCCGCGGGCACCGCCAGCGGCAGCGCGCGCGGATGGTAGGCCCAGCTGAGCACGAACCTGGCGCGCTCGCGGCACGCCGCATCTCATCGAGCGTGTTCCAGTCGGCGAGCGCCTGGCACGGATGATTGAGCGCCGATTCCAGGTTGATCAGCGGCTTGTCGCACAGCGCGTCGATCATCGCGAAACAGGGATTCGCCGATATCGGCGGCCAGATCCTTGCCCTCGGCGAAGGCGCGCATGCCGAGCGCATCGCAGTAGGAGGCCAGCACCGGAATGCCCTCGCGGATGTGCTCGGCCGCGGCGCCGTTCATGACCGCGTCATGCGCGTCTCCAGCTGCCAGGTGCCCTGGCCCGGCGTGATCACGAAGGAGCTGCCGCCCAGGCGCGCCATGCCGGCCTGGAAGGAGGCGAGCGTGCGCAGCGACTGGGATTGAAGAACAGCAGTCCCAGGATCTTGCCGGCGAGCGCGTGCGGCTCGGGACGGTCCTGCAGCGACTGCGCCAGCGCGAGCAGATCGAGCACCTGGTCGCGCGGGAAATCGGCCAGTGTCGAGGAAGCGCCTCATGCGAGCCACCTGCGCGCAGCGCATCGCGCGAGCAGGTCGACGTGCCCTTCGTTCAGGATGAAGGCCGGCAGCAGCCGCAGTACGTGCGGATCGGCGCTGGTGCCGGCCAGGATGTTCGCTCTCCAGCAGCGCCGCCTGGACCTCCTTCGCGGGGCGCGTGGTCCGCAGGCCCAGCAGGAACCCGGCGCCCTGGATGCCGGTGACCGGCCCGACCAGGCAGCTGCTGCGCGCAGGTACGTCGACACCTTGCGCACGTTGCGCGAGCAGCTTCTCGGACTCGATCGCATCGATCACCGCCTCGGCGATCGCGCAGGCCATCGGCCCGCCGCCGAAGGTGGTGCCCATGTCGTCGATCCGCAGCTGGCCGCGCGACGCGCGGCGACATCAGCAGCGCCGCACACCGGAAAGCCGTTGCCCAGCGCCTTGGCGGTCGTGATCATGTCGGGCGTGCACGCCGTATAATTGGCGGCGAACGGCTCGCCGGTGCGCCCATGCCGCACTGCACCTCATCGAAGATCAGCAGCGCGCCGACCTCGTCGCAGCGCTGGCGCAGCGCCTGCAGCATCGGCGCGGCCGACATCGAAGGCGCCGCCGACGCCCTGCACCGGCTCGACGATCACCGCCGCGGTGTTGCGGTCGATGACCTGCGTTCCGACCGCGGCCGGATCGTTGCGCGGCGATGAAGCTCACATCGAACGGCGTGCGCGGAAAGCCGTACCATTTTTCGCGCGCGCCCCAGGTCACGGCGCCGGCGGCGGCGGTGCGGCCGTGCCAGCCCTGTTCGAGCGCGACGGCGTGCGTGCGGCCCGGTCGACCGTGAAGGCCATCTTCAGCGCGTTTTCATTCGCCTCGGCGCCGCTGTTGACGAAGAACACGCTGTCGCAGTCCAGGCCCGCGAAGCGCGACCAGGCGCGCCGCGGCGCGCTCGCGCACCGCCATCGGCACCGCGTTGCGTCTGGAAGCCATCTGCGCGCGCCTGGCGCTCGAGCGCCGCAAGTCCAGCGCGGATGGCCGTAGCCGAGCCCCGCGACCGCATGGCCGCCGTAGAGATCCAGCATCTTGCGCCCGTCGCGCGCGTGCAGCCATACGCCCTCGCCGTGCGCGATCTCGATCGGGTACTGCGCGAACACCTGCGCAAGATGGCTCGGCGTGCGCGCGTGCTGATGGGGGTTGCTGTGGCAGGCCATGGCTTGCGGTTCCGTCAGGTCCAGCCCGGCTGCCGGCGCGGTCAGTCCGGCGTGTTCGCGGCAAGCCGCAGCAGGCGGTTCATCCACTGCACGGCGCCGCCGGCGGCGCCCTTGTTCAGATTGTCGATCGCGCACATGACCGCGACGCGTGCGGCCGTTGGTCACGGCGCTGAAGCTGCGCGTAGTTGCTGGCCGCGACGTCCTTGACGCGCGGCGCGCGTCGCCGACGCGCACGAACGGGGAGCCCGCGTAGAAGTCGCGCGATCGCGGCCGCGCACCGTGGCCGCTGTCGACGGGCTTGCGCAGCGTCGCCTGCACCGTGACGTGGATGCCGCGCGCGAACGGACCCGAGTGCGGCACGAAATCGAACTCGGCCTCGACGCCGCTCGCGGCCTGCGCGCAGGCGATGATTTCCGGCGCGTGCCGGTGGGCGAGCGCGCTGTAGGCGTACAGGTCGCTGTGGCGCAGCGGATGGTGCGTGCCGTCGATCGGCTTGCGCCCCGAACCGGTGCTGCCGGTGACCGCCGGCACGAACAGGTCGCGGCTCGATCAGCCCCAGCGCGAGCAGCGGCACCGAGGCCAGCAGCGTCGCGGTCGCGAAGCAGCCCGGATGCGCGACGTGCGGCGTCGGCGCATGCGCCAGGTGCTCGGGCACCGCGCAGCGTGAACTCGCGCGATGCGCGCCGGCGCGCCGTGCGGATGCTTGTAGACCGCCTCGTAGGCCGCGGCGCTCGCATAACGGAAGTCGGCCGAGATGTCGACGCACGTGCGACGCGCGTGCCGGCGGCCTCGGCGATGCCGAGCAGCCGATCGATCAGGCCGGCGGCGACGCCGTGCGGCGCGGCCGAGAACAGCGCCGTCTGCGCGCAGCGGCGCACGATGCGTCCTCGATCTCGTCGAGCCCGAGAACTGCAGGTCCGGGTACGCGCTCTGCAGATGCGGGAACGCGTCCGCCACCGGCTCCCCGGCTGGCTGTCGGACAGGACCGCGGCGAGCTCCAGGTGCGGATGGCCGGCGAGCAGGCGCAGCAGTTCGCCGGCCACATAGCCGGTGCCGCCGAGCACGATCGTGCTGGATCGCGCGCCGCTCATTCGGCGGCGGCCCTCGGCTCGCGCACGTTCGCGAGCCCGAGCCTGGCGATGACGTGATCGCCGAGATCCGGCGGGTTGCTGATCGCGTTGAACGCCGCGACGCCCATCTGCTGCTCGATGATCTCGCACGCCGACCTGGTTGTCGGTCGCGGGACCCGTGACGACGCAGGGCTCGATCCCGAAGCGCTCGCGCAGCAGCTTCACGCCGCCCCACGCGGCGACCGGATCGTTGGCCGACAGCACGACGCCGGTCAGCGCGCTGCGGATGTCCGCGCACTCGCAGGATGGCACTCGACGCCGTAGGTGCCGAGCAGCCCGTCGCCGAGCTCGAACACGATCGCATCGGGCTTGCCGGCGGCCAGTCTCGGTCAGCATCGTGCGCGTCAGGGCCGGGCCGGTTCGCGCGGTGGTCGTGACGACGCCGAGGTCGGTGAAGATCATGGTGCGGCGTGCGCCGGCATCCTCGAACGCGAGGATGTCGCGGCGCAGCGAGACGCCCGTGGCCTTGAAGGCGTCGACGACGAGCCCGCGGTGGCGCATGCGGGCTATGATCGCGGCGGCGGCGGCGGTCTTGCCGGCCTCCATGCAGGTGCCGGCGAGCGCGACCACCGGCACGCCGCGCGCATCGAGCGGCGCATCGTAGTCGAGCGCCCGGTAGCCGACGCGCGCCGGGCACGCCGATGCGCTCGCCGAGATACGGGAACTGCAGCACGACGCCCAGCACGCGGCAGTCGAAGGGCTTGCCCTTGTCCGGGTGTTGCCGAGTCGCAGATGCCCAGGACGCCGCCGATGTTGAGCATCTGGATGACGTCGCCGGGCTTGAGCGCTCGGCGGGCACGTGGCCGGAGTAGCCGAACAGCGCCTTGCGCTGACCGAGCGCGCCGACCACGATGTCGCCCTTGCGTCGACCTTCGCCATGCGGCCGCTGGTCAGTTCCAGCGTGTTGTAGGTCGACTTGTTGGTCAGGATCTCGACCACGATGACCACGCCTTCCTCGCAGGCGATGTCCGGCGGAGATGCGCAGCTCATGGCCAAGCCCGCAGGCCTGGGTCACGGAGGCGATCTTGTCGACGACGACGCTGCGCATCTTGCTCATGTCTTTGCTGCGCTCCGGCGCGTCGGTGGAACATGCCCGGCAGCGCCAGCGATCTTCGAGAACCCGAGCGCATCGGCCGGCGTCCATTCGCCGGCCGCCTCGCCGTAGACGCCCTTGGAGGCGGCCATCAGCGAATACGGCGAGTTCACGCCTTCGATGAACAGCGCCCCGGGCCGCAGCAGCATCGTGCACGCTCGCCGGTGACGCGGCTCTGCGAGGACAGCAGCAGCGCCTCGATGTCGCGGCATACCGGATCGAGCAGCTGGCCTTCGTGCACGAGGTCGCCGTAGGCCTGCGCGACGGTGTCCTTGATGCGCTGCTGCCGGGCCGTCAGCACGAGTTTCTCGAGTTCGCGATGCGCCGTCAGCAGCGCCTCCGCGGCCGGTGCCTCGAACGCGACGCGCCCCTTGGTGCCGATGATGGTGTCGCCCAGATGAATGCCGCGGCCGATGCCGAAGGGCGCCGCCAGCTGCTCCAGGCGCTCGATGATCGCGACCGGCGACAGCGCGACATCATCGAGGCGCGTCGGCACGCCCTGTTCGAAGCCGATCGTGTGGCGCGACGCGTCGCGGGGCTTATCGAACGCGTCCCTCGACAGCACCCAGGCGCTCTCCGGAATGCTGGCATCCGAGGTCAGCGTCTCCTTGCCGCCGATCGTCACGCCCCACAGGCCGCGATTGACCGAATAGGCGGCGCCGAACGGCGGCACCGGCAGGCCCCGATCCTGCAGGTACTTCAGTTGCTCGGGGCGCTTGAAGGCGCGGTCGCGCACCGGCGCGAGAACCTCGAGGTCCGGCGCGAGCGTGCGCAGCGCGACCTCGAAGCGCACCTGGTCGTTGCCGGCCGCGGTGCAGCCATGCGCGACCAGCGTCGATTCCAGCTTCAGCGCCATCCGCGCGATGGTCTGCGCCTGCATCACGCGTTCGGCGCCGACGCACAGCGGGTAGAGCTGGCCGCGGCGCACGTTGCCCATGATCAGAAATCGCAGTACCTGCTCGAAGTAGTCCGCACGCGCGTCGATCTGGTGGTGTTCGATCGCGCCCAGGGCCCGGGCACGCGCGGCGAGCTGCCGTGCCGCCTCAGCGTCGATGCCGCCGGTATCGACGGTTACGGTGATGACCGGCCGGCCGTAAGTTTCCTTAAGCCATGGCACGCAGAACGAGGTGTCCAGACCGCCGGAAAAAGCGAGGAGAATGGGCTCGGCGCCCGCAGGAGCAGCTTGGGTCATGGGGGTCAGATTCCGAAGATTTCGTGAAGCCGGTCGCCGAGCCGGCGCTGGGCCTGGGCACCGGCGGTGGCGATGAAAATGGTGTCGTCGCCGGAGATCGTGCCGACGACCTCCGGCCATTGCGCGCTGTCGATGGCGAGCGCAACGCTTTGCGCCGAGCCGATCCGCGTCTTCAAAACCAACAGGTTCGCGCCGGCGCTCAGGATCGCCGTCACGAACTGCCGCACCGCCCCGAATTCGGTCCTGGGCGTCTGCGCTGCCGCCGAGAGCACGTAGCGGTCGCCCATCTTGGCGACGCCCAGCTCGCGCAGGTCGCGACTGACGCTCGACTGGGTCGCGGGATGACCTTCCTTGCGCAACAGGTCGACGAGTTCAGCCTGACGACCCACGGATCGTTCGCGGATGATCTTGGCAAGCAGGCTGCGGCGCGCGGGGGCGCTCGGGTTATCGGGCGACGAGGTGATCAAGTAACGGCCTTCAATGCATAAAGTTGCAAAAATAATGCATAAAAATGCAGAATGTGTCAAGTGTCAGGAAGCTAATTTTGGCAATTACGTGAAGATCCAATGTGAATTTAAGATTGCAAATCGATTCATCGCCGTATCTTTCGGTATTGTAAGCAGATGAAGCGTAACGACAGCGAGCTGCAACGTTCCCTCGGCCGCCTGCTGACCGTGATCCAGGCCGAGGAGATGCATGCGATCGATACGCCGCTGTGGGGCGCGGCGCACGAGGTATTGGGCCGCGCGGAGCGGCTCTACTGGGCCTCGAAGCGCGCTTCGCTCGGCCAGACGCTCGGTGCCGATTCGCTGCGCAATTATCTCGGCATCGAATGGCTGTCGCGACATCCTCGCGTGCTGCCCGCCCTGCAGGAGCTGGAGCTTTCGATGGACTACGTCGCACGCCAGGCCTAGGACCTGCGCTGCTGGCGGCAGCCGACGCCAGCTTGTACCCTTGGCGGACCTTGCTGCAGACCGTCGAAATCGAAACCGCCACCACCGTCGATGCGGCCATCATCTGGCTGCATGGCCTTGGCGCCGACGCCCATGACTTCGAGCCCATCGTGCCGGAACTGCTGCCGCGGCGTGAGCGTGCGTGGCGCTTCGTGTTCCCGAATGCACCGATACGCCCCGTCACGATCAACGGCGGCATGCGCATGCGGGCGTGGTACGACATCCAGAACTTCGACCGCAGGACGGCCGAGGACGAGGCGGGGTTCAAGGACAGTGCCCGGGAGATCGGCGAGCTGATCGCGCGTGAGGCGGGGCGCGGCATTCGGGCACACCGGATCGTGCTCGCCGGTTTTTCGCAGGGAGGCGCCGTGTCGCTGTACCTGGCGCCCCGCTACCCGGAGCGCCTGGCGGGCGTCATGGCCTTGTCCTGCTATCTGCCGCTGGCAGCGCGCCTGGCGGCGGAGCGCCTGCCGGCGAACGATGCGACGCCGCTGTTCATGGCGCACGGGCTCGCCGATGCGGTCATTCCGCTGGCCCTCGGCATGAATTCCCGCGATCTTCTGCGCCAGGCCGGGGTTCCGGTCGAATGGCATGAATATCCGATGGCGCACTCGGTCTGCGCGGCGGAAATCGCCGACATCCGCGAATTCCTGCTGCGCGTCCTGGGCTGAAGAGCGGCCCGGGGCTCAGTGACTTCGGGCGGTGCCCGGAATAAGCTACCGTTTCATGACACGCAAATCCACGACAGCTGACCGCACGGCCGGCAGTGCGCACCAGCAGCGCCTGAGTTTCGCCGCGGCGCAGGCCGACGAGCGAGCGGACGCCGCCAAGCGCCAGGTGCGCCTGGCGAAGGCGCGGCTCAAGCGGGCCCGCAAGGCCGCCAAGGCAGCCAAGAAAGCGGCCAAGCAGGCGCGCAAACAACTCGATGGCGCGAAAAGTCGGGTTCGGGCGGCGCGGCGCGCGGGCACGAGCGTGCGCAAGGCAGGCCCGGCGACCCGCAAGGCGGCGGTCCCGCGCAAGCGCGCGCCGCGAACTGCGCGCCTGCATCCGGCCGCGGCCGTCGCAAGATCGGTCATCAAGCGCCTGAATGCCGCGGCCAGCCTGGCGGCGCTGCCCTCCTCAGCGCTGACAGTCGCTCCCGGCCCGACCCCTGCAGCGCCAGCCGGCATCCCCGGTTAGGCCGGTGGGCCCGGCACCCCGCTGAAATCCGGTCCGAAAATCACGATTACCAGGACGACCACCCCGGCCAGCACCAATAACTGGCCGATGACCCATACGCCGAAGGCGCGCCGCGTCGCCAGTCCCTCGACCTCGCTGAATCCCATGACCTGGATCAGCAGGCTCCAGCCGATCAGCACGACATGCGCCACGGACTGAAAGTGCAACAGCAGGTTCGGAAACAGCTCCAGATCCGCCGGCCGGGTATCGACGAACGCCGCAGGGCCGAGCAGCAGCGCCGCGAGGGCCCAGATCCCGAGCGACACGACCAGCGGTACCCCGCCATAGGCGAGTACGTGAAAGACCTGCGCCCGCGTCGCGCTGCCCCCGGCGCGCCGACCGATGCCGCTGTAGACGGCGCTCATCAGCATGATCCCCAGGATACCCGCCACGGTACCGACCAGCAGGGCCTTGCCGAAGATCTCCACGACACCGACGTGCAGGCCCGCCGATTGCGCACGGCACAACGCCAGCCAGCTGACCATCCCCTGTGCTGCGCCCAGCAGGTAGTCGGTGCGCCCGACGGGCGTCGTTGCCAGTTCCCGAAAAACCCGCCTGGGTTTGAGCCAGACGTCGTACAGCGGGCGGATGGGTCGTTGCAGGTTTTCTTCAGCCATCCGCGCGGAGCGTACCCTATCAAAGGCTAGATGACAGCAGGCTTATTCGGGGCTACTCTCACACTCGTGTACTGACCCGTCCCGCTAGGAGAAGTCTGATCATGGCAAAGAAGAGAAAATCCAAAAAGCGCCCGGTAGCAAAAGCGAAAAAAAGCGCATCCAAGGCGTACTCGGTCAAGAAGAAAAAGAAGGCGAAGCCGGCGCGTAAAGCCGCCCGGGCGAAAAGCGTCCGCAAGGCCGTGAAGAAAGTCGCGAAGGCTGCCCCGAAGAAGGCCAAGGTCAAAGCCAAGGCCAAAGCCAAAGCGAAGGTGGTGGTAGCGGCCCCGAAGAAAGTCGCGAAACCGCAGGCCCCGAAGAGCGCGCCCGTGGTGGTGGCTGCGCCCGCGCCCGCTCCGGTAGCGTTGGCGCCGGTCGTCATGCCGGTGACTGCGCCACCCGCGATGGAACCGGCGGCCTCTTAAGAGTCCCGCAACGCTTCGCGCCGCACGCGATGCGCCGCCAGGACGCCAAAGCATGCGCGTCCCGTGGACTGCACGGGATCGCATGTCCGGGTGCGCGTTTTCTGCGGAATCGGTGCGCGACGTCAACCGTCACGCCCGGCGGCCGTTATTGAAGGCGAGTAGTCGTCTTCCCATGGAAGGTTTGGTGTGCCAATGAAGTCAGCCCGGATAGTTGTCATGAACCTGATGCTGGGTCTCGCGACCGCAGGCGCGATCTGCGCCTGCGTCGTCGTCCCCGATCAGCGCCATTACGCCGGCGGCGTGGTGCTGGTTGCGCCGCCCGCGCCGCGCGAGGAGATCATCGGCGTGCCGCCCGTGGCGGGCTACGTCTGGCTCGGCGGTTACTGGGACTGGGTTGGAAACCGTCATGAATGGGTCGCCGGTCACTGGGCCGCACCGCGCCCGGGCCACGTCTGGGTCGCCCACCAATGGGTCAGGCAGGGCGACGGCTGGCGGCTGAATCCCGGACACTGGCAGCGCGAACGACACTGAGGCTGCCGTCAGGCGCCTTTGCGCGCGCCGGTCACGTCGCGCAGGCGTGCCCCCGGGCCGGCATCGAACCAGTGCTCGATCAGGCGAAATGATATCGACTGGCCCGGAGGCAGCAGTACCTGACGGGCAATGACGTCCTCGCGGGAAAACCAGCGCGCATCTTCCAGCTCCTTATCCTTGCGCTGCACGCGCGTCGACAGCGCGCGTGCCGTGAAGCCGAGCATCAGCGAGGCGGGAAACGGCCACGGCTGCGAGGAGTGATACTGGATGCGATCCACCGCCACACCGGTTTCCTCGAGCACCTCGCGTTCGACCGCATCCTCGAGCGATTCGCCGGGTTCGACAAAACCGGCAATCGTCGAGTAGCGTCCCGCGGGCCAAGAAGCCTGCCGTCCCAGCAGCGCTCTCTCGCCGTCGCTGATCAGAACGATGATCGCCGGATCGATCCGCGGAAACTGCTCGACGCCGCAAGCCGCGTTCGTACACAGCACGACGTGCCCGCCCTTTGCGGCGCGCGTCGGCGCACCGCAGGTTCCGCAAAAGCGGTGGCGCTGGCGCCACGACACCATCGCCCGGGCGTATCCCAGCAGCCCCGCATCCTCCGCGGGCAGCACCGAAGCGATCGTGCGCAGGTCCTCGAATGTCGCGTCGCCGATCAGCTGCGGCGCCTGCTCCGCATCGAGCGCGCACGCGAAGCACGGCACGCCGGCGAACCGCCCGAGCAGTATCAGCTGCTCGGCATTGCGCTGCGTCTGCGGCAGGCTGGCCAGGTCCACCAGCGCGGCGCGCGGCGGATCTCCCGCGGCAACCAGGCTGCGCGCGTTCCACACCGGCACCGCGCGGCTGCGCCCGTCGGCGATCGCGGCCTCGATGCACGCCGGATCGTCGCGCAGGTGCGCGGTGCGATCCAGGTATGGGCCGGCAAAGACGTGCTGGCTTGGCATGCGCGGATTCTAGCAGGGCGGCGGCGTGCATCCGCTGCAGCCGGCGGGGCGCCGGCTGAACACGTCGCGCAACTCCAGCGCACTGCACCCGGGGCAGCGGCCGATGGAGATCTCGTCATGCCGCGCCAGCGCAAACAGCAGGAACCACGCGTGCTCGAACGAGATGCCGGCCGGGGAATGCAGCTCGAGGTAGGCCTCGTACGCCTGGCACAGCAACCCGCCCGAATCCAGCGATCCCAGCCGGTACCGCGCCTCGACGCCGCGCACCGTGCCCTCCAGCAGACCGTGCATCAGGTACAGGCCCGCCAGCTGGGTCGCCTGGAAATGCGTTTCGGGATTTCTGAAGAAGAACGCGACCCTGCGCGGCGACTTGCCGCGATGCCGCAGAACCCTGGCCGACCCGTTGCGGGCCACGTAGCTGCGGTACAGCTTGCGGATGCGGTCGTCACTGAGCCCCGTCCACTGGCGGATGGTCAGCGTGCGCGCCTCGTGTCCGATCAGGCGCCAGGCGAGGTCGAAGCGGCGCAGGTCGCGCGTGTAGCGGTCATCGGAAATTCTCATTGTGGCGTCTCCCCGCAGTTCAATATCCGGCGTTTCCGTCCCGAAAAAGAATTTGACAGAAATTAATCACAAAGTTAGCGTGTCCTTCAAGGGCTGATTGCGGGGGTTTTGGCGCGCATTTGCACAGGAATGCGGCGGAGGGTTGATCATGGACGATGCAATCCAGGGCGGCTGGGCCGGGGGGAACCGGCCAAGGTCCGATATCCTGATATCGCTGCGCGAGTTGAACCGGCGTTTCCTGGGCCTGGCCGCATCAGCCGGCCGCGACTCGCCGCTGTCACGCATCGCGGCGCTGTCCCCGGACCAGCAGGCCGCCGCGGCCAACTGTCCCTACGCGCTGTTCGACGTGCGCTTCGGGGACGCGCAGCACTGGTCGCAACGCCTGCGCGCCGCGGGCGCCTGGGTCGTCGCCGACGCGCCCGCGGTCGATGCCGCGACGCTCGAATTCGTCCGCCTTGCGCTGTTCTACGTGTGGCATATCACAAACACGGCGCCGCTGCGCGCACAGCTGCTGCTCGGCATGCCGCCCGAGGTCACCGCGGCCTTCGCCGCCCAGACCGTTGACCGGCTTCCCGGCGTAGCGGTCGTCGAAGCCGCGAACCTGACGGCGCGCTGGCATTCCTGCGACGCGTACTGGAACGCGCTGATCGCCGCCGCGGCCGGCCCGGAGTCGGCCGCGCTGCGCCGCGCGCAGCTGCGCGGGGTCCAGTTCGCGGCCGCGGCGCGGCTGCCCTAGATCGACCGCGGCCGCAGGGCCCATTGCGGCGGGAGCCCCGTGCGGTTTAGGCTACGCGGCTCTTATGCAAGCCCTCGTCCTTCGCCAGCTGACAAAAATCTACAAGAACGGCATTCAGGCGCTGAAGGGCATCGATCTGGACGTCGAGCAGGGCGACTTCTTCGCGCTGCTCGGGCCCAACGGCGCCGGCAAGACGACGCTGATCGGCATCGTGACCTCGCTGGTCAACAAGACCAGCGGCAGCGTCGAGGTGTTCGGCCACGACATCGACCGCGAGCTCGAGGTGGCCAAGTCCTGCATCGGGGTCGTGCCGCAGGAGATCAATTTCAACCAGTTCGAGACGCCGCACACGATCGTCGTGAACCAGGCGGGCTTCTACGGCATCGCACGCGCGCGGGCGAAGCAGCGCGCCGAGCTGTACCTGAAGCAGCTGCAGCTGTGGGACAAGCGCAACTCGATCGCCCGCTCGCTCTCCGGCGGCATGAAGCGCCGGCTGATGATCGCGCGCGCGCTGATGCACGAGCCGCGGCTGCTGATCCTCGATGAGCCGACGGCCGGTGTCGACATCGAGATCCGCCGCTCGATGTGGGAGTTCCTGCGCGACATCAACGAGCGCGGCACGACGATCATCCTGACCACGCATTACCTGGAAGAGGCCGAGAACCTGTGCCGCAACATCGCGATCATCGACCACGGCCAGATCATCGAGCGCGACCGCATGGCGAACCTGCTGCGCAGCTGCACACCGAGACCTTCGTGTTCAATCTGCGCAATGCCGTGCGCACGGCGCCGCAGCTGCCGGGTTCGGCACGACGCTTGCCGACGACCACACGCTGGAGGTCGAGGTCTCGAAGGAGCAGAACCTCAACGAGATGTTTGCGCAGCTGACGCCGCCGGCATCGAGGTGGTGCAGCATGCGCAACAAGGTCAACCGGCTCGAGGAGCTCTTCATGCGGCTGGTCGATGACCGGGGCGCAGCGAAATAGCGCACAGCTGGTCCGCAGTCTCGATGGCGCCGATCAGCGCTGGATCGGCTTCCAGACGATCGTGATCCGCGAGTACAGCCGCATCATGCGCATCTGGGGCCAGACGCTCCTGCCGCCGGCGGTCACGGCGACGCTGTATTTCGTCATCTTCGGCAGCCTGATCGGCGCGGCGCGTGGGCCAGCTCGGCGGCTTCGACTACAAGCAGTTCATCGCCCCCGGCCTGATCATGATGCAGGTCATCACCAATTCCTACGCCAACGTCGTGTCGTCGTTCTTCGGCGCGAAATTCGGCAAGCACGTCGAGGAGCTGCTGGTGTCGCCGCTGCCGAACTGGATCATCGTCGCCGGCTACGTCGCGGGCGGCGTGCTGCGCGGCCTGCATGGTCGGCGTGGTCGTCACCGTCGTGCTCGCTGTTCTTCACGCGCCTGCCGGTCGCGCACGTCGGCGCGACTGATCGCGGCGGTGCTGCTGACTCGCATCGTCTTCTCGCTCGGCGGCTTCATCAACGCGATCTTCGCCAAGAATTTCGACCAGATGACCTGGATTCCGACCTTCATCCTGACGCCGCTGACCTACTTCGGCGGCGTGTTCTACTCGGTGACGATGCTGCCGGCGTGGGCGCAGACCGTCTCGCACGCGAATCCGATCCTGTACATGGTCAACGCGTTCCGCTACGGCTTCCTGGATTCCGCCGACGTCGACCTGCGACTCGCCTACGGCATCATGGCGGTGGCGGCGGCGGGGATGTATGCGCTGGCCGTCGCGCTGATGAATCGCGGCAGCGGCATTCGGGATTAGAGTCGTGTATCGTGATGCCCTATCCGACGGCCAAATTTAAGGAGGAAAGTCATGTCCGAGGAAAAACAGCAGAAGTTCACCGCCAAGGTCCGCCGCGGCCTGGCCTGGGTCCATACGGTCGCAGCGGCGGAGCTCGACCGGAAAAAGGCCGATTCGCCGGGCGTCAGGGTGCAGGGGTTCACGGCCAGTGAACTGGCCGATGTCGAGTCGGCCCTGACCTGGATCGAACAGAACCAGGATTCCCCGAAAGCCGCCGAATAAGTTCCGATGGCCCGCAAGCGCGCCCTGGTCGTCGACGATTCGAAGTCGGCGCGGATCATCTTGAGCCGGATGCTCGAGAAGTACGACATTGAAGTGGACATGGCCGAGTCGGCGGAACAGGCGATCGACTACCTGAATCACCACCGACCGGACGCGATCTTCATGGACCACCTGATGCCGGGCATGGACGGGCTGCAGGCGCTGAAGGCCATCAAGGAAAACCCGCAGACCGCGACGATCCCGATCATGATGTACACGTCGCAGGAGGGCGAGCTGTACGTCGGCCAGGCCCGTGCGCTCGGGGCGATGGGGGTGCTGCCGAAGCAGGTGCGTCCCGTCGACGTCTCTAAGGTCCTGTACGAACTGCATCTGCTGGCCGACCGCCGCGACCGCGACGAGCCGGCGCTCGCGCCGGTCGAACTGGAACCTGCCGCGCCGGCGCCGGAGCTGGTCGCGAGGAGCGGGGGCGCGGACTGGGGGCCGCGCATCGAGGCGCTGGTCAGGGACCAGGGCGCCGACATGCGCCGTTTCATCGTCGCGAGCATGGACAGCTTTGCCGGGCGCATCGTCGGCGATGTGCGCAGTGCGCTGCCGGCGGCCCGGTCCCCGGCGAACGAGGCCTTGCCGTCCCTGATGGCGCCGCCACCCAGGGCCTGGCGCTACTGGCCGGCAGTGACCATCGCGGCATGCTGCTGCGCGCTCGGCTTCGCGATCCTCTCGGTGCTTGCGCGCGGGGACCTGGCGAGGGCGCGTGCCGATACAGCGGCCCTGTCGGCGGCGAATGCCGAGCTGACGCGTTCGCGGCAGGAGCTGGCCGACACGGTCAAGGATCTGTCCAACGCGCTGGCCGCGGGACCGGCGCCGGCGCCGGTACCGGCCGCGGTGCCCGCAAGCGCGGCGAATCCGAACCTGCCGCCGGCGCGCATCGAGAACGTGCCGTACGGCGAGATGCCGCTCGACCGCGGCCGCCTCGATGCACTGCGCGAACTGCTGTCGAAGCTCGAAACGCAGGGGGCGCATGGCGTGGTCAGGATCACGAGCTACGCCGGGCTGTTCTGCCTCAGCGGCAACGCGTCGGACGGCTACCTGCCGGCGAACGCGACGCTGCCCCTCGGCAAGTGCGACCTGATCGGCAATCCGTCGGAAGACTCCTCGTTCGCGCAGCAGCGCCAGTCACTGGCGTTCGCGAACCTGATCGCCGGCATCCGCCAGCGAACGGCGGGCGCGATCACCGTTGCGATCGAGACCAGCTCCAACGCGAGACCGGCGTCCGCGTATCCGCAGCGCTCCGAGACGCTGACGGCCGGGGACTGGAACAAGGCCGCCGCGGCGAATAACCGCGTCGAATTCGCTTTCGAGCCGACGGCTCCGTAGGGGGTCTCTCCCCAGGCCACGGGATCCGCAGGATCAGAACGCGACGCGTACCGTGAACTGCGGCCCGCGCGCGTCGAGATCGGCGAAGCCGGTCTGGCCGGACCGCCTCGACGAGAGATCGGACTTGATGCCGCTGTAGCCCAGCGCGAAAGAGACGTTGGGGCGCAGGCGATACAGGGCATTCATCTCATAGCGGCCGAGCGAGCCGCTGAGCTTGTCGATCGCGACCTTCAGGTAATCGGCGTGCGCGTCGAGGTAAAAGCGCTTGCTGAGGACCCAGGTCGCCTCGAGGCCAGGGGTCGGAAACGCGCCCGCGATGGTGTGGCTGACATCGACGTGGACCGCGGCCGTGGCGACGCGCAGCCGCGAATCAACGTCCATGTCGCTGACGCTGAGCGTTCCCGCGAGCTCGAACCGGTCGTTGCGCACGAATGAATAGCCGTACGTGATCCCGAACGCGCGCACGCTCAGGTCGGTCTGCACCGGATCCCCGGCCAGCAGGATCACGTTGCCGTAGGCGAGCGGTGCGCCGGCCAGCGTTCTCGTGTCGTCGCGATCCAGCGAGAAGTAATCGATGCGAATGCGGTGGCGCTCGCCGGCGCGAATCTCGGCCTCGAACCTCGGTTCGGTCCGGCTCCGGTCGAGCCCCAGCGTGTTCTCGCCGTCGATGACGCTGCCGGGATTGCCGCCGCTGCTGTCGAGCTGAAAGCTCGTCGCGGCGCTCGCCTGCATGACCCCGAGCGAGACGCGCACGCGATCCTGCGTCGGGCTCAGGTAATCGCCGTCCGCGCGCGCAGCCGTCGCCGTCACCGACAACAGCGCCGCCAACAAAATGCCGTTTCTCATAGCGTATTCCCCAGCGGTATCCGTGCCGTCGCGCCGCGCGCAATCCCGGGCGGCAGCGACGGACCGATACGCGCGAGTACGTGCGCAGCCGCTGCGCGCCACCCGGTCAGTTTGCCGCCGTAGATGCCCAGGACGCGCGGACGTGGGTCACGGTCGGTCGTGTAGATCGTTTCGCGGGGGCGATTGAAGGCCGATTCGCGCAGCGAAGGCAGCACCCGCAGGCCGGCAAAACGGGCCACGATGTGCTCGCGCGTCAGGTGCCGGCACGAGGTCATGTAGCGGCGCGCCACGGCGAGCAGGTATTCCTCCTCCTCCGGCAGCGGATGCACCTGCCCGGGATCGCCGCTGAAAGGCGTCTCGGTCGTCCCGATCATCATCTGGCCCCGCCATGGCATCAGGAATACCGCACGTCCGTCGGCCGGGCTTTCCACATAGTAGATGCCGGCCGCGACCGGAACCGGCACGACAATGTGCGTACCCTGGACCAGGTCGACCGCCGGGACGGGAATCGCCGGATGGACGGCCCTGGCGACCTGGGGCGCCCAGGGACCCGCGGCATTGACGAGCACGCGCGCGCGGCACCCGATGCGCACACCCGCCGATTCATACGCGATCTCAACGCCATCCCCGACCAGATTCGCCGCCAGGAACGTTGCCGGCAGCGCGACTTCCGCGCCCAGATCGAGCGCGGACTTCACCACGGCACGCGTCAGCAGCGCATCGTCGGTCTGCGCGTCGTAATAGCGGATCACCGCCTGCAGGCCGGTCGAGTCGAGACCGTCCAGGCTTGCCCATTCGCTGCGGGGCACGCTGCCGAAACCGGTGCCGGCCGCGAAGCCGCCGAGCAACGCATAGACCGACAGGCCGATCCACAGTTGCCAGGGACGCCTTCGCGTCTCTGCGTAGACGGGGATGAAAAAAGGCTTCAGCGTCACCAGTCCGGGCGCGACGCGCAGGTGGATCGCGCGTTCGCGCAGGCTCTCGCGCACCAGGGAGAACTGGCCGGACTCCAGGTAGCGCAGGCCGCCGTGGATCAGCTTGCTGGAACGACTCGAGGTGCCGCTGGCCAGCCCGCGCTGCTCGAGCAGCAATGCGCGGTGGCCCGCCGCCACGGCGGCCTGCAGCACTCCTGCACCGTGAATTCCGCCACCGACGACGACGACATCGTATTCCTGCATCGCCAATAGAATGCGGGAATTCGGCAAAACACTCAAAGGATGCCCGGACTGTCGCCAATTCCACACAGGAAATCGGCGTGAAACCCAGTAGAATGACGCCGGGTTCTACCGGGAGCGTCAGAGAAGACCATGGCCAAAGCCAAATTCATGCTGGGGGCGATATGTGCGCTCGCGATCGGCCTGGCCGGCTGCAATCGCGAGCAGAGCGATTGGGAAAAGGCGCGCGCTGCGAACAACGCCGATTCCTACGAGGCGTTCGTCCACAAATACCCGAGCGGATCATTCGCGCCGCAGGCGCAGGCGCGACTGAAGGAACTCTACGAGGAGCGCGACTGGCAGAAGGCACGGGATGCGGACACACCGGATTCGTACCAGTCCTTCCTGAAACAGTACCCGGAAGGAAAATGGGCCGAGGAGGCGCGCATCCGCGTCGAGAATTTCAATCTCGCACAGACGCCTGCCGGTGCGGCGGCCACGCCCTCCGGCGCTGCCGCCACGCCCGGCGGTGCGCCATCCGGCACGGCCGGTTCGCCGCCGGCCGCATCGGCGGCGAGTGCGCCGGCCCCGGCGCCGGCGACCCGGAAGGCATCCCCGAAGCCGGCTGAGGCCACGGGCGGCAGCTATGGCGTGCAGCTCGGTGCCTTCACATCCGGTGCGAAGACGGCGGACCGGCACTGGGCCTCGCTGGTCAAGAAATACCCGGCGGTGCTCCAGGGCCTGACGTCGAAGGTTCGCAAGGCGCGCAGCGGCAAGGGCCACGTGTACCGCCTGCAGGTCACCGGCCTGACGCGTACGAATGCCGCCTCGATCTGCAGGCAGCTGAAGGCCAAGGGCGCCAGCTGCGTCGTGCTGAAGCCCGCGCATGCGAAGCACAAGGCCCGGACGCACACGCAGAAGAAATAGCGATGCCGGCGCGGTACTCGACGGCCCACCAGGTCATGCACTGGCTCACCGTCGCGCTGATGTTCGCCGTCTTGCCGCTGGGATGGATGGTCGTCGTCGCGCCCGAGGACTCGAAGATCTTCTATTTCTGGCTCGACATCCACCAGCTGGTCGGCCTCACGATCCTCGCTCTGACGACGGGGCGCGTCGTCTGGCGGCTCATCGACAGGCCGCCGGTGCTGCCCGCCGGCGTCGATGCCTGGAACCGGCGGCTGTCGCATGCGGTGGCCGGCGGCCTGCTGCTGATGATGATCGTGATGCCGATGGCCGGCTATATCTGGACGACCGGACATGGCTACGACGTCGCGCCGTTCGACTGGTTCCGGCTGCCGCGGATTTTCTACAAGGATCGGCCGATCGGCGACTTCGCCAGGGCCGTGCACCTGTGGGGGCGCTGGTTCGTGTATGCGCTGATTGCGCTGCACCTGGCCGGCGTCAGCTATCACCTGGTGTGGCGCCGGGACCGGCTGCTGGAACGGATGCTGCCGCAACAGAACCCGGAACCTGGTCCAGGATGAACGCATACTCGAGCGCGATGTCCCGGTAGCGCTGGAAGCGCCCTGATTTTCCGCCGTGCCCGGACTCCATGTCGATGCGCAGGTACAGCGGATTGGCATCCGTCTTGCGCGCGCGCAGCTTCGCGACCCATTTGACGGGTTCGTAGTACTGCACCTGGCTGTCCCACAGCCCGGTCGTGACCAGCATCGCGGGGTAATCCTGCGCAAGCACGTTGTCGTACGGCGAATAGGCCAGCATGTAATCGTAAAAGACCTTTTCGGCCGGGTTACCCCATTCGTCGTATTCATTGCTGGTCAGCGGAATGCTGTCGTCGAGCATCGTCGTCACGATGTCGACGAACGGCACCTGCGCGACCAGCGCGCGGTAATCCCGCGGACTTTGGTTGGCGACGGCGGCGATCAGCAATCCGCCGGCGCTGCCGCCCATCGCGCATACCGCAGATTGCGCCGCGTATCCCTGCGCTACCAGGTGGTGCGTCACGTCGATGAAGTCCGTGAAGGAATTCATCTTGTGCAGCAGGCGCCCGGCGTCATACCAGTCGCGGCCCATTTCCTGGCCGCCGCGTACATGGGCAATCGCGAACACGAAGCCCCGGTCCAGCAGGCTGAGCCGGGATGCCGAAAACGCAGGATCCATCGACAGTCCGTAGGCGCCGTAGGCGTACTGCAGCAGCGGCGCCGTGCCATCGCGCCTGAACCCGCGGCGGTACACCACCGAGACCGGAACGCGGGCGCCGTCGCGGGCAGCGGCGAACAGGAATTCCGTGGCGTAATTCCGTACATCGAAGTCGCCCAGCACCGGCTCGCGCTTCAGCAGAGTCTTGGCGCCGCTGTCGATGTCGTAGTCGTAGATGCTGGTCGGCGTCGTCAGCGACGAGTAGCTGTAGCGCAGCACCCGGGTGTCGAGTTCCGGATTCGTATCCAGCGCCGCCGTATACGCGGCTTCGTCGCTGCCAATGAAGAACTCGCTCGCCCCGGGGTCCCCGAGCGGCCTGATGCTGACCTTCGCAAGCCCGCCGGCGCGCACCGATAGAGCCACGAACGACTCGAAAACGTCGAAATCCTCGACGAACACGTCGTCGCGATGCGCGACGAGTTCACGCCAGGCTTCGGGTCCCGTGCTGGGGCCGATCGGTGCGCGCAGCAGGCGGAAATTGCGGGCCTGCCAGTTGCTGCGGATCAGGAATTCATCGCCGCGGTGCTCGATCTGGTACTCATGGTCGCGCCGGTGCGGCAGGAACACCGTGAACGCGAGCGCGGGATCGCCGGCGTCCGCATACCGCCATTCGGAGGCAACCGTGCTTTCCATGTAGATGAACAGGAAACGGTCGGATTTGGACCTGCAGACGCCGGTGTAGAAGCTGTGGTCCGACTGCTCGAAGACGAGCGGATCGTCGGCGCCGCTCGTGCCCAGCGTGTGCCTCCTGACATACAGTCCCAGCAGCGTTTCCGGATCCTTCGCGATGTACAGAACCGTCCGGTTGTCGTTCGCCCACGCGAATTCCGTTTCCACGTCCGCAATCGCGGTGGCCAGCGTCTCGCCGGTCCGCAGGTTCCTGAACCGCAGCCGATACTGGCGCCGCCCGACGGTGTCCTCGCACCAGGCCAGCCATTCGGCGTCCGGCGAGACCTCGAAGGATCCGATCTGGTAATACTCATGTCCCCGGCTGAGCTCGTTCCCATCCAGCATGATCTCTTCCGGCGCATCGATAGAGCCGCGGCGCCGGGCGATGATCGGATATTCGGCGCCGGCCTCGTAGCGCCAGTAGTACCAGTAGCCGCCCTTGCGATAGGGCACGCTCTGATCGTCCTGTTTCACGCGGGCGATGATTTCCGCGTACAGCGACTCCTGCAGCGGCTGCGTGTGCGCCATGCCCTGCTGCCGGTAGGCATTTTCGGCCTCCAGATAGGCAAGGACCTTCGGATCCCGGCGTTCGTCGTCGCGCAACCAGTAATACGGATCGTCGCGCTCGCCCCAGGGTGAGTGCAGGATGTGGGGCTGCGGATTGGCGACGGGGGGCTTCAGATCTGGCGGGCGGTTCATCGACGGATTCTACCGGATCCTCCCCCAGGCAATTGACGGTGCACGCGACCCTAGTATTATGGCGCGATACATCGGGAGCGCGCGGCCGCATACGCCCCCTCCTGGCGCCGGTCATGCGCGCTTCGTTTTGTTAAGTGATTGTTTTTCAAGGTTTTTACTATGACAGCGATGCATGGCCACGGCGCCGCCCCTGCGGCCGACGGCGCGGATCCGCGCGCCCGGGATTGGGGGCTTTACCGGCAGTCCTACGAGAAGGACTCCTGCGGGTTCGGGTTGATCGCCAATCTTGACGACGAGCCGAGTCACTGGCTGCTGGAGACCGCAATCAGTTCCCTGAATCGCCTGACGCACCGCGGTGCGATCGCGGCCGACGGCAAGACCGGCGACGGCTGCGGCCTGCTGATCAAGATGCCGGCGCAGTTCATGCGCGCCGCCGCGGCCGAGGCGGGCTACACGCTGACGTCGAGGTTTGGCGCCGGGCTCGTGTTCCTGAGCCGGGACCCCGCGAAGGCGGCGCACGCCCGGGCGGTCCTGACGGCGGAGCTGCAGCTCGAAAAGCTGCAGGTCGCGGGGTTTCGCCGGGTGCCGACCGACCCGGCGGCCTGCGGCGCCGAGGCGCTGAAGACCATGCCGGCGATCGACCAGATCTTCGTCAATTCGGCCGGCGACATCGACGAGGCGACGCTCAACCGCAAGCTGTTCCTGGCGCGGCGGCGCACCGAGAAAAAGCTGGAAGCCCAGGACGGGATGTTCTACGTGCCGTCGCTGTCGGCGAGCACGATCGTCTATAAAGGCATGGTGATGCCGCAGTTCCTGGTGCAGTTCTACCCGGACCTGAAGGATCCGCGCATGCAGGCCTCGGTGGTCGTGTTTCACCAGCGCTTCTCGACGAACACGCTGCCGCAGTGGCGCCTTGCGCACCCGTATCGCTACCTCGCGCATAACGGCGAGATCAACACCGTGCAGGGCAACCGCAGCTGGGCGGTGGCCCGCGGGCCGCTGCTGCGCTCGCCGGTGCTGCCGGACCTCAGCGACATCCTGCCGATCGTGTCGCTGACCGGGTCCGATTCGCAGTCCCTCGACAACATGCTCGAGCTGCTGCTCGCCGGCGGCCTCGATCCGATGCACGCGATGCGCATGCTGGTGCCGCCCGCGTGGCAGTCGGTCGACATGATCGATCCGGACCTCAAGGCGTTCTACGAGTTTTATGCGACGCACATGGAGCCGTGGGACGGACCGGCCGGAATCGTACTGACCGACGGACGCTACGCCTGCTGCACGCTCGATCGCAACGGCCTGAGACCGGCGCGCTGGGTCATCACGAACGACCGGCACATCACGATCGCATCGGAGGCGGGCGTCTGGGATTACCTGCCCGAGCAGGTGATCCGCAAGGGCAAGCTCGGGCCCGGCGAGATCCTCGCGCTCGACCTGCAGACCGGTGAACTGATGGACACGCGGCGGGTCGATGACCTGCTGAAGGGCCGGCATCCGTACAAGACCTGGCTCAAGAAAGGCGTGCGCTACCTGGAGTCGGACCTGATCGATCCGCGCCTCGCCGCGGAGCCGTTCGATCGCGACACGCTGGCGCTGTACCAGAAGATGTTCAACGTCTCGGCCGAGGAGCGCGACGACATCATCCGCGTGCTGGCCGAGGATGAGAGCGAGGCCGTCGGCTCGATGGGCGACGACACGCCGATGCCGGTCCTGTCGCACAAGGCGCGCTCGCTCTACGATTATTTCCGGCAGCAGTTCGCGCAGGTCACCAATCCGCCGATCGACAGCCTGCGCGAGAGCATCGTGATGTCGCTGCAGACGCAGATCGGCCCGGAGTGCAACATCTTCGTGCCGGCGCAGGAACACGCCGAGCAGATCGTGCTCACCTCGCCGATCCTCTCGCAGCGCCAGCTGCGCCAGATCGTCGCGCTGGACAATGAAGGCGTACCGAACGAATTCATCGACCTGCAGTACGACGCGGACAAGGACCTGAAGTCGGCGATCCTCGCGGTCTGCGACCAGGCCGAGGCGGCGGTGCGCGCCGGCAAGCTCGTGCTGCTGCTGTCGGACCGGTACCTGGTCCGGGGGAAGATGCCGATCCACGCGCTGCTGGCGACGGGCGCCGTGCATCACCGGCTCGTCGCGACGGGGCTGCGCTGCAAGTGCAACATCCTGGTCGAGACCGGCACGGCGCGCGATGCACACCACTTTGCGTGCCTGATCGGGCTCGGGGCGACGGCCGTCTACCCGTACCTTGCCTATCAGACGCTGTTCGACCTGCTGCGCAAGGATGCGCTGGCCATGCACGAGGATACGCGCCGCGAACTCGGCCGCAGCTATCGCCGCGGGATCCGCAAGGGCCTGTACAAGATCATGTCCAAGATGGGCATCTCGACGATCGCGAGCTACCGCAGCGCGCAGCTGTTCGAGATCGTCGGGCTGGCCGACGAGGTCGTTGCGCTGTGCTTCGACGGCACCGACAGCCGCATCAAGGGCGCGGACTTCGACGACCTGCAGCGCGACCAGGAATACCTTGCAGGGCGGGCCTGGGATGCGGGCGTGACCGTCGAGCAGGGCGGGCTGCTCAAGTACGTGCACGGCGGCGAGTACCACATGTACAACCCGGACGTGATCGCGACGCTGCAGGCCGCCGTCATGAGCGGGGATTACGGCATGTATCGGCAGTACGCGGCGCTCGTCAACGAGCGGCCGATCTCGTGCATACGCGACCTGCTGAAGCTCTCGCCGGTCGCGGCCCCGGTGCCGCTCGAGCAAGTCGAGCCCATCGAGGCGATACTCGCCCGCTTCGACAGCGCCGGCATGTCGCTGGGTGCGCTGTCGCCCGAGGCACACGAGGCGCTCGCGATCGCGATGAACCGACTCGGCGCGCGTTCGAACTCCGGCGAGGGCGGGGAGGACTCCGCGCGCTACGGCACCGAGAAGAATTCGAAGATCAAGCAGGTCGCCTCGGGGCGCTTCGGCGTCACGCCGGAGTACCTGATCAACGCGGAAGTGCTGCAGATCAAGATCGCCCAGGGGGCCAAGCCGGGCGAGGGCGGCCAGCTGCCGGGGCACAAGGTCAATGAGATGATCGCGCGCCTGCGCTTCGCGCGGCCCGGCGTCGGCCTGATCTCGCCGCCGCCGCATCACGACATCTATTCGATCGAGGACCTCGCGCAGCTGATCTTCGACCTGAAACAGGTCAATCCGGCCGCGCTGGTGTCCGTCAAGCTGGTTGCCGAGCCCGGCGTCGGCACCGTCGCGGCAGGCGTCGCGAAGGCGTATGCCGACCTGATCACGATCAGCGGTTACGACGGCGGCACCGGCGCGAGCCCGCTGTCGTCGATCAAGTACGCGGGCACGCCGTGGGAGCTGGGCCTGGCCGAGACGCACCAGACGCTGCGCGCGAACGAGCTGCGGCATCGGGTGCGCCTGCAGACCGACGGCGGCCTGAAGACCGGGCTGGACGTGCTGAAAGCGGCGATCCTCGGCGCCGAAAGCTTCGGATTCGGCACTGCGCCGATGGTGGCACTCGGCTGCAAGTACCTGCGCATCTGCCACCTCAACAACTGCGCGACCGGCGTCGCCACGCAGCACAATGTGCTGCGCGCCAAGTACTTCATCGGCCTGCCCGAGATGGTCATGAACTATTTCCGTTTCGTCGCGCAGGAGTGCCGGGAAATCATGGCGGCGTGCGGTGTGCGCTCGATCGCGGACATCATCGGCCGATCCGAGCTGCTGGAGATCCTGCCCGGCGAGACGGCCAAGCAGCGCAAGCTCGACCTCGGCCCGCTGCTGGCGAACAAGGACCTCGTCACGGATTCGCCGCAGTTCTGCGTCGACCCGCACAACACGCCCTTCGACAAGGGCGCGCTCGCCGAGCGGATGGTCGCGGACATGCAGACGGCGATCGCGACGCGATCGGGCGGTGCGTTCGCCTATTCGGTCAGCAATTACCACCGCTCGATCGGCGCGCGCATTTCCGGCGAAATCGCCAAGCGCTGGGGCAACTATGGAATGATCGACGCGCCGATAGTCGTTTCCCTGAAGGGCTCGATCGGCCAAAGCTTCGGCGTCTGGAACGCCGGCGGCCTGCACCTGCATGCTCGAGGGCGAAGCGAATGATTACGTCGGCAAGGGCATGGCGGCCGGGCGGATCGTGATCAGGCCGCCCGCCGCCGCTCGGCATACGTCGCCCGGGAGACCGTGATCATGGGCAACACCTGCCTGTACGGCGCTACGGGTGGCGAGCTGTTCGCGGCCGGCATTGCCGGGGAGCGATTCGCGGTGCGCAACTCGGGTGCGCTCGCCGTGATCGAAGGCGCAGGCGATCACTGCTGCGAATACATGACGGGCGGCATCGTCTGCGTGCTCGGGCGCACCGGCGTGAATTTCGGCGCCGGGTTCACCGGCGGCTTTGCCTACGTGCTCGACATGGAGCGCGACTTCGTCGACCGCTACAACCACGACCTGATCGACATCCACCGGGTCTCGCCCGAAGGCATGGCGGTCGCACGTGCAGCACCTGCGCGGCATGATCCAGCAGCATGTCGACGCCACGGCGAGCGTCTGGGGCGCGGCAGCTGCTCAACGATTTCCGCTCCTACGTCGGCAAATTCTGGGTCGTCAAGCCGAAGGCCGCCGCGATCGGCTCGCTGCTCGAGAACCTGCGGCGCGCCGCATAAGCGTTCCGGGACTGCAATTCAATGGCCGACAAGATACCTGCAATTCCTCGAAGTTCCGCGCAAGGACCCCGATAAGCTCGGCCTGGAGGTGCGCACTGCGGAGTTCCGCGAGATCTATGCGCAGTACGACGCGGAGCAGGCCGGGCAGCAGGCGGGCCGCTGCCTGTCGTGCGGCAATCCGTTCTGCGAATGGAAATGCCCGGTTCACAATTACATTCCGAACTGGCTGAACCTCGTCAGCGCCGGCAAGCTGTTCGAGGCGGCGGAACTGTCGCACCGGACGAACTCGCTGCCGGAGATGTGCGGCCGCATCTGCCCGCAGGACCGGCTGTGCGAGGGTGCGTGCACGCTGAACGACGGACTCGGTGCGGTCAGCATCGGCTCCATCGAGAAGTACATCACCGACGAGGCCTTCAGGCTCGGCTGGAAGCCCGACATCGTCGCATATCAGGCCGACCGGCAAGCGGGTCGCGATCGTCGGCGCGGGGCCCGCGGGCCTCGGCTGCGCCGACATCCTGGTGCGCAACGGCGTCAAGCCGGTCGTGTTCGACCGCTATGCGAAGATCGGCGGCCTGCTGACGTTCGGCATTCCGCCGTTCAAGCTCGAAAAGCAGGTCGTCGAGAAGCGCCGTGAAATCATGGAGTACATGGGCGTCGAATTTCGGCTGAACATCGAAATCGGCCGCGACGTCTCCTTCGAGAGCCTGACCTCCGAATTCGACGCGGTGTTCCTCGGCATGGGCACCTATACCTTCGTCAAGGGCGGCTTTGCCGGCGAGGACCTGCCGGGCGTCTGCGAGGCGCTGCCGTACCTGATCTCGAACATCGATCGCGAGCTCGGGATCGCGACGGATCCGGCGCAGCTCATCGACATGCGGGACAAGCACGTCGTCGTGCTGGGAGGAGGCGACACCGGCATGGACTGCAACCGTACCGCGATCCGGCAGGGTGCGGCGAGCGTGACCTGCACCTACCGGCGCGACGAGGCGAACATGCCGGGCTCGCGCCGCGACTACAAGAACAGCAGCGAAGAAGGCGTCACGTTCCTGTTCAACCGGCAGCCGATCGAGATCGTCGGCGGCGATCGCGTCGAAGGCGTCAAGCTGGTCCAGACGCGCCTGGGGAATCCGGACCGGCGCGGCCGCCGCGCCCCGGAAGTCGTACCGGACACCGAGGAGACCATTGCGGCCGATGCGGTGATCATCGCCTTCGGCTTCCTGCCGAATCCGCCCGACTGGTTCGTGCGCCACGGGATCGCGCTGCACGCCAATGGCCGCGTGCGCGTCTCGGCCGATGTGGACAGCCGCTTCCAGACGACGAATCCGAAAGTTTTCGCCGGCGGCGACATGGTGCGCGGCTCCGACCTGGTCGTCACCGCGGTGTTCGAGGGTCGCGAGGCTGCGCAGGGGATCCTGCGGCACCTGGGCGTTCCGGGGAAAGCAATCCCCTGATCTGCGCCTCCATGGCACCCAGGTCGGCCTCGCCCAGGAAACGCCCGGCAATATTTCCGCGGGCGTCGATCAGATACGTCAACGGCAGCCCGAGCACACCGCCATAGAGCTTGGCCAGCGCCGTATCGCCGATCACGACCGGATAGGCCAGCGGATTCTTTTGCAGGAAATGCTGCACGGGCGGCGCCTCGTCATCCATCGCGACGCCGAGAATCTGCAAGCCAGCGGGGCCGTATTGCCGTTGCCAGCGGGCAAATTGCGGAATCTCATCGAGGCAGGGCGCGCACCACGTCGCCCAGAAATTCAGCAGCACGACCTTGCCGCGGTAATCGGCCAGATGAACCGGCGCGCCATTCAGCGCATCGCGCGTGAAGTCGGGGGCGCTCCCCGAAATGCCGGATCCCGCGATGCTGGCGCCGGCGAGCAAGGCTCCGGCGAGCAGCAGCGCGCGCATTTCACGAACTCGTTTCGGTCGGATAACCCATGTCGGCCCAGTCGGTGCCGAAGTCCTTTTCTATGTGCAGTACCCTGACCTGCTTGAATCCAAGGTCATGCAGCTTCTCGTATGCGGGGGCCACATTGGGACACTTGCTCCACGGACAGCATCCGCAATAGATCACGATCGGGCTGTCCCGTGAGATCTTCGCGACGCGTTCGCTCAGCGATTTGAGTCCGTCGTCGTCGCCGCCCGCTCCGGCATAATCGGATCCCGGAATGTGGGCCTGCAGGTAGAGCTTGCGAAAGCCGACATGCAGGATGACCGGCCTGGGCAGGGCCCGGTTCTTCAGCTGCGCGGCGAAATCGGCAGGCTGGACCAGATCCTCGGCGGGAATCGTCGAGGCGTGGATGACTTCGGCATGAATCGTGGTCGTCAAGGCGCCCAGAATCCCGAGTGCCCCGGCGACCAGGATCTGTCTGCGGTTGAGTTCGGACATCGGCGGCTGCCTCCCCTGAAAAGTTCCGGTATCTCAGCCGCAGTTTAACCCCTTTTAACTGCGATTTGAGGTCCGAAAATGGCGAGTTTTCTGTCCCCGCGGGGTTTAATCTACGCCCATGACCCTGGATTCCGACAGCTGCCTGCGCGCTTTGCGCACCCGCGATCGCCGTTTTGACGGACGATTGTTCGCGGCAGTCGTGACCACCGGCATTTACTGCCGCCCGATCTGCCCGGTACGCCCGGCCAGGCGCGAGAATCTGCGTTTTTTCTCCAGTGCAGCAGCAGCAGAGGCACAGGGTTACCGTCCCTGCCTGCGCTGCCGCCCGGAAAGGGCTCCGGGACTCGCCGGAGTCGATGCCATTTCGCGCCTCGTCGGCGCGGCAATCGCGGGAATCGAGGAGCATGCACTGTCGAGCGCGAAAGTGAGCGATCTGGCCGGTTCGCTCGGAGTCAGCGACCGGCATCTGCGCCGCGCGACGCATGCGGAACTCGGCGTGTCGCCGATCGAACTCGCGCAGACGCAGCGCCTGCTGCTCGCGAAGCGCCTGCTCGCCGACACCTCGCTGAGCCAGACCGAGATTGCCTTTGCCAGCGGATTTGGCAGCGTCAGGCGCTTCAACGCGCTGTTCAAGTCGCGCTATGGCCTCAGCCCGCGCGCGCTGCGCCTGCGCGGCGCACGCGCCCCGGGGCTGCATTGCCAGCTGGAATTCAGGCCGCCCTTCGCATGGCCGCAATTGATCGCGTACCTCGGCGCCCGGGCGATTCCCGGCATCGAAATGACCGACGACGCCTGCTACCGGCGCACCGTATCGATCGGCGCTCACCAGGGCTGGATCTCGGTCTCGCTCGCCGACGGCGCCCGTGCGCTCGATCTTGAACTGTCGCCGTCGCTGACGCCGGTGATCGGCGCCGTCGTCGTGCGCGTCAAGCGGCTGTTCGACCTCGGCGCGGATCCCGAGGCCGTGCGGACGCAACTCGAACCGGATCCGCTGCTCGCGATCGCTGTCGCGCGCCTCCCCGGTCTGCGGGTTCCCGGGGCGTTCGACGGGTTCGAGCTGGCCGTGCGCGCAATCCTCGGGCAGCAGGTCTCGGTGCGCGCAGCAACGACTCTCGCGCGCCGCTGGGCGGAACGGTTTGGCGAGCCGATCGAGACGCCCTATCCGGATCTGAATCGCGTCACGCCGGACGCCACACGCGTTGCGGCTGCGAGCGCGGCCGAGATCGCCGCGCTCGGCATCGTCGGCACCCGAGCGCAGGCCATAGTTCAGCTCGCCGGGCTCGCCTGCACCGGCCAGCTCGCGCTCGGCTTCGCGCCGCGCATCGAAGAATCGGTCGAGGCGCTGCAACGGATTCCCGGCGTCGGCGCCTGGACCGCACAATACATCGCGATGCGCGCGCTGCAGTGGCCGGACGCATTTCCGAGCGGGGACCTCGTGCTGCGCAAGGCGGCCGGCATGAGCGAGGCGCAATTGCGCGCACGCGCGCAATCCTGGCGTCCATGGCGGGCCTATGCAGCACATTATCTATGGTCAATTGCAGGAGCCTCGACATGAATTACGTGACCTATCTCGACAGTCCGATCGGCACCTTAAGCCTGTATTCGGACGGACAGGCGCTGACGGGGATTTACATGGACACGCATGCGCCCGTCGGCGAGGCGCTGCCGGGCGAGAAACTTGCGCCGCTGCGCGCGGCCGTGCGCCAGCTCGGCGAGTATTTTGCCGGCAAGCGGCAGGAGTTTGACCTGGCCGTCGCGACCCACGGCACGCCGTTCCAGGACAGGGTCTGGGCGCAGCTGCAGAGGATTCCGTTCGGCGAGACCTTGAGCTACGGTGAGCTCGCGAAGCGCCTGCATCAGCCCGGCGCCGCCCGCGCCGTGGGCCTCGCGAACAACCGCAATCCGGTATCGATCGTGATTCCCTGTCATCGCGTGATCGGCGCCGACGGCTCGCTCACCGGCTATGGTGGGGGCATCGAGCGCAAGCTGTGGCTGCTCGAGCACGAGAAAAAGATGCGCGCACACCCGTAAGGGTCACAAAAGCGTCAACGAATTGTCATGCTGGCTCCCTGTAATACGGCACCGGCCGTGTGCGCCTCTGCCTCCGCATTGCGCTGACGGCCGTCCACGACAAAGCCAAGGAACTCCGGCCGTTGGAAAAGCACCGCAATTTGTCGATTCTCGTCGCGATGTTCGTCAGTTTTTCGCTGAGCCTCGCCTATCTGTATTGGCGCGGCCGTCCCGACCAGGCGAGATCGGCGCCGCCGTCGCTGATGGTTCCAGCGGATATGAGGCCTGCGGCGATCGGGTTGCCACGCCTGGCAGGCGCGCCGATGCCTGCGCCGGTTCCCCAGGCACAAGCCACGCTGGCGCGACCACGCCTGCCGCAACCGGAGGTCGCGGAGTCAGGCAATGCGCGGCCCGACGAGCCGGTGCCGGCCTTGCTGATGATTGCCAAGCGGGGCGGCCGTTCCGAGGGAATATTGCGCAATCAGCGCGACGATGAGTTGCAGGTGACGATCAGCGAAGTGAACTCCGAGGCCGGGCAGGTCTCGCAGATCCAGGTGACCCTGGGCCCCGGTGAAAGCAGGAACATCGGTGCCGATGACGGACTGGAAATGCGCTGGCATGACCACCTCGTCGTGCACGCGGCGGGATTCAGCGACCGGCAATCGCTGATCCCGTAGCGCCGAGATCGTGATATCCATCGTCGTCAATTTTTTCAACAACCGCCGCGAGGCGGAGAATACGCTGTACTCGATGACCCGTGCCTACCAGCAGGGCATGGGGGACACGCCGTACGAGGTGATTGCCATCGACAACGGGTCCACGCAGCCATTGTCGGCTGAGCGCGTCACGTCATTCGGCCCGGAATTCCGCTACCGGTTCCTGGCGACGGATTCGGTTTCGCCGGCCCAGGCGATTAATTGTGCCTGTCATGAAGCCCGCGGCGAAAAGATCATGGTGGTCGTGGACGGCGCTCACATCCTGACACCGGGCGTCCTGCGCCGGGCAAGGGACGCATTCCGGATGGTCCAGTCGCCGTTCGTCGCGACCGTTCCCTTCCACCTGGGGCCGAAAAACCAGAGCCACTCAGTCTCCGAAGGATACAACCAGGCCGTTGAGGACCAGATGCTGAGCCTGAGCGGCTGGCGCCAGAACGGATATGAATTGTTCAATTATTCGGGCGCCTTCGCCGATGGCAGCGGCGGCTGGTTCGGATGCCTTTACGAAAGCGGCTGCTTCTGCATGCGCAAACAGGATTACCTCGCGCTCGGCGGACTCGATGAACGCTTCCAGTCGCGCGGCGGCGGTCTCGTGAACCTGGATTTCTTCGCCAGAGTCCTGGCCGAGGACGCTCTCGACTACGTCATGCTGCTGGGCGAGGGCAGTTTTCACCAGGTGCATGGCGGGGTCGCGAGCAATGCGCCCCGGCACCAGCATCCCTTCGAGGAATTCCACAGGGAATACGTCAACATCCGCGGCAAGGCATTCAGCCGAAGCCTCCGCAGGCCTTATCACATCGGGATGCTGAGGAGCGAGGCGCTGCGAATCGCCAAGCTCTCGATGGCGCGCGCAGAGGCGCATTGAGCACCGGGCACGCTGCCAGCCACCCATGAAACCCGGAAGAAACGACCCGTGCCCGTGCGGCAGCGGCAAGAAATACAAGAAATGCTGCGCTCCCGGCATCGCCGGGGCGCCGGCGGCGCTGGATACCGGCGGCGACGCAGGCGCCGACGGCGATCCGGTACCCGAACGAGAACCGACGCCGGGTGAAATCAGCGAATTGGTGGCGCTGATGAACGCCGGACATGCGGCCGAGTTCGAGGCTTGCGCGGAGGAATTCGCGCACCGCTTCCCGGCGTCCGCGATCGCATGGAAACTCCTCTCGCTGTCGCAGTGGCAACAGGGCAAGGATCCTCTGCACGCGCTGCAGACGGCGGCCCGTCTCGCGCCCGATGATGCCGAAGTGCACAGCAGCCTCGGCAATGCGTTGCGCCGTGCCGGGCGTACTGACGAGGCATTGAATTGCCAGCGGCGTGCGCTCGCAATCAGCCCCGATTACGCCGATGCGCATAATAACCTGGGCCGGGTGCTGCAGGATCTCGGCAGGCTCGAGCCCGCGGCGGAAAGCTACCGCACGGCAGCGACCCTGAAAAGCGGATTCGCGATGGCCGAGGTGAATCTCGCCGGCACGCTGCGGCAGCTCGGGCGACTCGACGAATCCGCCGAGTGCTACGGCCGCGTCATCGCACTCAATCCCCGGGCGGCGGAAATGCACTGCATCCTCGGAGACGTGCAGCGCGAACGCGGGCAGTACGAGCCTGCCGTGGCGGCATACCGGAGCGCACTGGCGCTGAAGCCGGACTATGCCGAGGCGCAGAACAACCTCGGCACGACGCTGCGCGACCTCGGGCGTCTCGACGAGGCGGAAGCCTGTTGCCGGGCGGCACTGCTGATCAGGCCGGACCTGGCCGAGATCCACAACAACCTCGGCAACGTGCTGCAGGACCTCGGGCGTACCGGCGAAGCGGCGGCGAGCTACCAGAATGCGCTGGCGCGCAACCCGGACCATGTCGCGGCACTGTGCAACCTCGCGGCGATATTGCGGGATCTCGCGCAGACGGAGGCGGCGGAATCGAGCTATCGTCGCGCGCTGGCGCTGGCACCGGAGCGCGCGGAGCTGCATTACAACATCGCCGTCGTGCTGCGCCTTCAGCACCGCGCGGCCGAGGCGCAGGCGAGCTGCCGGCGCGCGCTCGAACTGAAGCCCGACCTGACGGCAGCCCGCGTTTTTCTCGGCAAATTACGCGCCGACGACGGACAGTTCGCGGAGGCCGAGAATCTGTTCCGGCAGGCGATCGCGATCGACCCCGATTCCGCCGACGCCTGGAGTGCGATCCCCGCGCTGCGCAGGATGACGCCCGCGGACGGCGACTGGCTGGCGTCGGCGACACGCGTCGCGGCGCGGTGCCTGCCACCACAAAAGGAATCGCATCTGCGCTACGCGATGGGCAAGTATTGCGACGACCTCAGGGAGTATCCCGCAGCTTTCGCGCATTATCAGCGCGCCAACGAACTGCGCAGGGCGCTGCGGCCGGCCTACGACCGCAAGGCGCGTGAACGCGCCATCGACTTTGCCATCGAATCTTACGAGCATCGCTGGTCCGGGCAGGCCGGGAGCGAGTCCAGTACGTCGAGCCGGCCGCTATTCGTCGTGGGCATGCCCCGCTCCGGCACCACGCTCGTGGAGCAGATACTCGCCGCGCATCCGGCGGTGTCCGGCGCCGGGGAGTTGTCCTTCTGGAGCAACGCATTCGCCGGGGAGCTGTCGGCGACCGATGCGGGCGGAGCCGCCGATGCCAGCATCGGCAGGCTCGCCGCAGGGTACCTCGGCAGGCTTGAGGAACTGGCGCCCGACGCGAGGCACGTCGTGGACAAGATGCCGGCCAATTTCACGTTCCTCGGGCTGATTCATGCCGCGTTCCCGAATGCCCGCATCATCCACGTGCGGCGCCATCCGATCGATACCTGCCTGTCGATCCATTTCCAGGATTTCGAGGGCGGTCATCTGTATGCGAACGAGCTCGCGGACCTCGCGCATTATTACCGCCAGTACCTGCGGGTCATGGATCACTGGCGACAGGTCCTTCCCGCCGCGGCATTGATGGAAGTCCGGTATGAAGCGCTGGTCCGGGACCAGGAGACCTGGTCCCGCAGGCTGCTGGAATTCGCCGGCTTGCCGTGGGATTCGCGCTGCATGGATTTTCAGCGCAACGCCGGGACGGTCATCACGGCCAGCAACTGGCAGGTGCGCCAGGGCATCAGCCAGGCATCGGTCGAGCGCTGGCGCAACTACGAGCCGTACATCGGGCCGCTGGCGGATCTCGCGCCGGCCCAAAGACCAGGCGATGGCGAATCCCGGGCTGAATGATCCGTCCGGGGCGGCATCGGCGCCATTGCCCCTCGGCAGGGAAGTCACGATCGCGACCGCCGCCTATGGCAACGCGGCAACCACGCGGATCTGCCTCGAGGCGCTGCTGCGCAGCGCGACCGGGGATTTCGAGCTGATCCTCGTCGACGACTGTTCGCCGGATGCGGGCGCCATACAGGCGCTGTTCCTCGAGGTCGCCGATCGCCACGCCAATACCAGCATATTCTCGTTCCAGCAGAATCTCGAATACAGCGGCAGCGTCAATGCGATCCTCTCGCATGCGCGCGGCGCCAGCGTATTCTTCATCTCGAACGATGTCTTCGTGACCCCGCACTACCTGCGGGCAATGCTCGCCGCCGCACATGCGAATCCGCGGCTGGGCATCCTGCGCGGCAGCTCCAATTTCGTCGATAACGGCCTGCCCAGCCATAACATCGCGCTTGCATCGCCGGTCACGAACATAGGCGAGCTGTTTGCGCTGGGGGCCGGGCTCGAGAAGTCGCATGGTCACGCCACGCTGCCGGACCCGTTCCTGGTCGGCGATGCCTTTCTCGTGACGCGATCCGTGATCGAACGGATCGGCACTTTCGATCCATGGTTCTACGGCTACTTCGCGGATCCGGATTTCGGCCTGCGCGCGCGCGTGGCGGGGTTCGAGCCGGCTCTGGTGCCCGGCGCTTTCGCATATCACCAGCAGGATGCGAATTTCGGGTACCTTCCCGACGCGGAGCGCAAGGCGAAGGTCGAACGCCGCTGGGTGCGAGTCATCGAGAACTGGGCGCGATTCAAGCTGAAGTGGGGAATGCCGGTCGAGCAGCCGTACCAGAGCATCGCGGGACTGCCGTGGTCCGAACTGGCGGCCCGCCCCTTCGAGGCACAGCGCCATTTCACGGCGCCGCGCGATTACACGCGGTTCATGACACGCCAGGGAACGGGACCCGGATGACTGCCGACTCGATCCAGTCCCGGCTGCGCCAGGCAGTGGCGCTGCACCAGGCAGGAACAACCGACAAGGCACGGCTGCTGTACGAGGAGATACTCGGCGAGGATCCGCGGCAATTCGACGCTCTGCACCTGCTCGGGGTCATCGCGGCGCAATCCGCGGACCCGCGCGCCGCGCTGCGGTGGTTTGACCGCGCACTCGGCGTCAATCCGGGGAGCGCCGTTGCGCACTTCAACCGGGGCACGACGCTTCAGGGCCTGGGTCTCAGGGACGGGGCGCTCGAGAGCTACGACCGGGCGATCGGAACCAGGCCCGACTATGCCGAGGCACATTTCAACCGCGGCGTCGTGCTCGCCGATCTCGTGCAATGGGAAGCGGCGCTGTCGAGCTTTGAGCGTGCGATTCAATGCCATCCGGCCTATGCAGCCGCCCATGTGGGCCGCGGCGACGTATTGCGCAAACTCGGGCGCCTCGATGCCGCGCTCGCCAGCTGCAACCACGCAATCGCGTTGAATCCCCGCCTCGCCGAGGCCTACGTCCACCGCGGACTCGTGCTGCGGGAGCTGAACCAGCGCGAAGCCGCCGTCGCCAGCTGCGATCAGGCCATTGCGCTTCAGCCGGACTACGCGCAGGCCTGGTGCGACCGCGGCAACCTGCTTTACGAATTGCATCAGCTGCCGGAGGCGGTCGCGAGCTTCGATGCGGCCGTTGCGATCAATCCCGAATTCATCGGCGCGCATTCGAGCCGCTCGATGGCTTTGCTGCTGGCCGGTGACCTGCAGGCCGGCTGGACCGCGTACGACTGGCGCCTCAAATGCATCAGGGACGGCGCCGTAGAGGACAGGGCGAATTTCGCGCAGCCGCGCTGGAACGGCACCGAGTCGCTGGCCGGTAAGGCGATCCTCCTGCACAGCGAACAGGGGCTCGGCGATACCGTCCAGTTTTGCCGCTATGCGGCCCGCGTGGCGGAACGCGGCGCGCGAGTGATCCTCGAGGTTCCGCGCGTTCTCATGCGCCTGCTGCGCGGCCTCGACGGTGTGGCGGAGCTCGTCGCGCAAGGCGATCCGCTGCCGCAGTATGACTATCATTGCCCGCTGCCGAGCCTGCCGCGGGCATTCGGCACCGTGCCCGCCACGATCCCCGCGCGCATTCCGTACCTGCGCGTCGATGCGGAACTGATGCACCACTGGCAAAGCCGGCTCGCTCGCCGCAGCAAGCCGCGGGTGGGACTCGTGTGGTCGGGCGGCTTCCGGCCGCACCAGCCGGAACTCTGGGGAGTCAACAGCCGCCGCAATATAGCGCTCGCGAAGCTGGCCGCGTTGCGCCGCGACGACATCGAATTCTACAGCCTGCAGAAGGGCCAGCCGGCGGAGTCCGAGCTGGCCGAGCTGCGCGCCGGGGGCTGGAGCGGACCGGACCTGATCGATCTGACCGCGGAGATCCGTGACTTTGCCGATACCGCGGCGCTGATCGGGCAACTGGACCTCGTGATTTCGGTTGACACGTCCACGGCACATGTGGCGGGAGCCCTGGGCAAGCCGGTCTGGATCATGAATCGCTTCGATACCTGCTGGCGCTGGATGCTCGACCGCCGCGACAGTCCGTGGTATCCGACCGTGCGGTTATACCGGCAGCTGCGCCCGGGGGATTGGGACGATGTCGTACGGCGAATCGGCGCGGATCTCGACCAGTGGGTCGCGGCCCCGTCATAGCCACAGCGGCGACTCGATCTGCGCCACCCTGCGCCAGGCGCCATCCTGCAGGCGCAACAGCGTACGGGTCTCGGTATCGATCAGGCAGTCCCGCGGAAAGACGTAATCGACGCCCGGCTCCCATAGCTGCGGCAGGTGGATGCGCGGCCTCCCGTCTATCTCGTCAAGCGGCGCGAAGCCATCGCCGGGATGCGGCAGTTCCGGATGATTGATGACCGGCCGCACGTAGATCCACCAGGCGTAACGGGCATGGCTCTTGTCCAGCCAGGCCACACGCAGCCCGGGAAACTGCGGCGCCAGGTTGTTGAATGCGAAATCCAGGCATTTGTCATCGGCGCTGCGCGGCGCGCGTTCGATGACGCCGTGCCAGCATTGCAGCAGCCTGCGCGCCGGCACGGTATTCGCATACCATTGCACGGCGCCGCTGCACAGCAGCTGGGTCCGGCTCATCGCATCGATGCTATGGTGAAATCCGTAGTACCGCCGGCCGGAGAGGGGCGCCCCGTCCGGGCCGGGAATGCCGGCCGTCACGGGGAAATAGGCTTCCGTATGTTCCTCGGCCAGCCAGTTGAAGATCGCGAAGTCTGCCTCGGCCTGCAATAAGCCGTTGAAATGGACGGGCGGCTGCGCGATCACGCAATCGGCATCCAGATACAGGACCGGGCGGTCATAGCGGTGTAACAGGAAGTGCACAAGATTGGCCTTTGTGAAGCGCAGGTCGTCGTTGCCATTCGGGCTGATCGACCGATGCACGCCCGGCACCTCGAACAGCGCCAGCGGCAGTCCCTGGGCACGGCAGGAGGCGAACAGGCGCTCGGCAAATCCGCGGTGGCTCGGCGTCGTCATCGCACCGATTACAAAAGGCCCGGTGTTGGCGCCGGACGGCGGCTCCGCCAGCGCGCGCAAGAACGGAAAGTCCCGTGGAAACATATCGCTTCGTCGAATATATACCAGATGTGCGATGAGGAACGAATGTCCGGCGTACAGGGCGGCGCGCGATGACGGCTGATCCCGGACTGCCGGGAGAGCAGGAATTCCAGCAGGGCCTGCTCCTGCATCGCCAGGGGCAACTCGATGGCGCGCGACGGCTTTATATGCAGGCCCTGAAGCGGCGACCGCAGCACGTCGGCGCCGTGACCCTGCTCGGCGTGCTGGAGCTGCAATCGAACGATCCGGTGCGCGCGCTCGAACACGCTGACGGAGCCATCCGCCTCGAGCCGAGGAACGCGGCGGCGTTCCTGACGCAGGGAACCGCAAACCTGCAGCTGCGCCGGGCCGAAGCCGCCATTGCCAGCTTCGACAGCGCGATCGCGCTGAACCCGGGCGACGCACAGAGCCATCATCATCGTGGCCTCGCGCTCGCGTCGCTGCGGCGTTTCGACGCGGCGATTGCCAGCTATGAGCGGGCCATCGCCGCCGATCCGGCGCACGCCGAGTCCCATTTGCATCGCGGCAATGCGCTCCGGGAGGTGGGGCGGAAGGACGCGGCGCTCGCGAGCGTCGAGCACGCGATCGCGATCCGCGGGGATTTCGCACTGGCCTACGCGAACCGCGGCAACCTGCTCAGTGAAATGGGGCGACCGATCGAGGCGCTGGCCAGCTATGAGCGGGCGATCCTGCTGCAGCCCGATCATGCCGAGGCGCATTGCAACCGCGGAATCCTGCACAGTGATCTCGGGCAGTTCGATGCGGCGCTTGCGAGCTTCAACCAGGCGATCGCGATCGATCCCGGCTACGCGCAGGCCTATTTCAGCCGGTCGCTGGTATCGCTGCTGAGGGGCGACTTCCAACAGGGCTGGGCCGACTTCGAATGGCGCTGGGTCAATGAGCACAGCACGACGAGCATGGAGCGGCGCAGCTTCGGCAAACCGAGGTGGCTCGGCGACGCATCGCTCGACGGGAAGACGATCCTGCTGCATTCCGAGCAGGGGCTCGGCGACACGATCCAGTTCTGCCGCTACGCGACGCGGGTCGCAGACCTCGGCGCATGCGTGATCGTGGAGGGCCCCGGCGCACTCGCGCAGCTGCTCGCAAGCGTCGACGGCGTGGCGCAGGTCGTCGTGCGCGGCGAACCCCTGCCGGCTTTCGATTTTCACTGCCCGTTGCTGAGCCTGCCGCTCGCGTTTGGCACGACGCTCGACAGCATTCCGGCGCGTGTCCCGTATCTTCATTGCGGTCCGGAAAAGCTGCGCGAATGGCGCGAGAGGCTGGGACCGCGCAGCCGGCCGCGCGTCGGGCTGGTCTGGTCGAGCGGCACCAGGCCGGGCCTGCCCGGGTTCGCGGCCGTCAACAGCCGCAGGAACGTTCCGCTCCGCAAGCTCGCGATGCTGTGCCACCCGGACATCGACTTCTACAGCCTGCAGATAGGTCAACCCGCCGAATCGGAACTCGCGCTACTCGCGGCCGGGCACCGGGATGGCCCTGACATCCGGGATATGGCCGGCGCGATCCACGATTTCACCGACACCGCGGCATTGATCACGCAGCTCGATCTACTGATCTCCGTCGACACATCGACCGCGCACCTCGCCGGTGCGCTCGGCCACCCGGTCTGGCTGATGGTCCGATCGGATGCATGCTGGCGCTGGCTGCTGGATCGCAGCGACAGCCCCTGGTACCCGAGCCTGCGCATTTACCGGCAGCACAGTCCCGGCGACTGGGATGGCCCGCTGGCACGGCTGCGGACCGATCTTGCCGCGCTGGTGTCGCAATGAGCGCGGGAACGGCGACGCTGACGGCGAAATTCCAGCGCGCGCTGGCACTGCATCAGCAGGGACAACTGGCCAGCGCCCGCGCCATGTACGAAGAGATCCTGCAAAGGCAGCCGCGGCATTTCGATGCGCTGCACCTGTCCGGCGTGATCGCTGCGCAGATGAACAATCCGTCGCAGGCGCTGCAGCTGATCGGCAGGGCAATAAAACTGAATCCGCGCCATGCGGCGGCGCTGCTGAATCACGGCTCGGCGCTGAAGGCGCTCGGGCAATCCGCGGCCGCGCTTCGCAGCTACGACAGCGCCATCGAAATCATGCCTGATTATGCCGAGGCGCACTGCTGCCGCGGGAAGGTGTTCAGGGAGCTCAGGCAGTGGGACGCGGCGCTCGCGAGCCATGAGCGCGCCATCGCGCTGCGGCCGGATTACGCCGAGGCATTTACCGAGCGCGGGATCGCGCAGAGGGAGCTGGGCCGCCTGCCCGAGGCGCTGGCCAGCCACGACCGGGCGCTCGCGATCGACGGCAAACTCGCGCACGCGCATCTGAATCGCGCCAATGTGCTGGTGGAACTCGGCCAGCTGGATGCCGCGCTCGAGAGCTTCAGCGGCGCCATTGCGCTGAAGCCCGATTTCGCGGAAGCGCATGCGAACCGTTCGACGGTCCTGCTGTTGCGCGGGGATCTTGCCAACGGATGGGCCGACTACGAATGGCGGTGGAAGCTCGGGCGCAGCACCATGGTCAATCACAACAGGAACTTCACGCAGCCCCGCTGGACGGGCAGCGAGCCGGTCGCGGGCCGGACGGTCCTGCTCCATGCCGAGCAGGGACTCGGCGACACGCTGCAGTTCTGCCGCTATGCAACGCTCGTCGCGAACGAGGGCGCGACCGTGCTCCTGCAGGTGCCGAAGGCATTGGTGGAACTGCTGGCGACGCTCGAGGGCGTCGCGGCGATATTTGCCGACACGGACCCGCTGCCGGCATTCGACTGCTACAGTCCGCTGATGAGCCTCCCGGCCGCCTTGCGGACGACGTTGTCGACGGTGCCGGCGCGGGTACCCTATCTGCGCAGTACGGAGGCGAAGCGGCTCTTCTGGAGACAGAAGCTCGGCGAGCGCGGCAAGCGACGGGTCGGGCTGGTCTGGTCAGGTGGCTTCCGGCCGCACCAGCCGGAGCTGCGGGGCGTCAACGAGCGCCGCAATGTACCGCTGGCAAAGCTCGCGGGGCTCGGCCACCCGGACATCGAATTCTACAGCCTGCAGAAAGGGCAGCCCGCGGAGTCGGAGCTGGCGCATCTGAAATCCATGGGCTGGGGTGGACCCGACCTGATCGATTTCACCGCACTGTTGCACGATTTCTCCGACACGGCGGCATTGATCGAGCAGCTCGACCTGGTGATTTCAGTTGACACCGCGACGGCGCACCTGGCTGGGGCTCTCGGCAAGCCCGTATGGATCCTGAACCGCTTCGATACGTGCTGGCGGTGGATGCTGGATCGCGCCGACAGTCCGTGGTATCCCACCGCAAGGCTCTACCGCCAGCAGCGTCCCGGGGACTGGGACGGTGTCGTTGCAAGGCTCAGGCAGGATCTGGTTCAGTCACCCCCGTGAGCTGGTGCTGCGCGCCGCGGCGCTGAAGGTCTCCGCTGACCCGCGCCAGGACCGTGTTCCACTCGCCGCGCCGATCCTGACGATACAGCCGCGCCGTCGGATACCAGGGCGAATCGCTGCGCCCCAGCAGCCATCGCCAGTCCGCGCTGAACGGCAACAGGATCCAGGTTTCCATGCCGAGCGCCGCGCTCAGGTGCGCAACGCTGGTATCGACGCTGACGATGACGTCCATGCATTGGCACGCCGCCGCCGTATCGCTGAAATCCCGCAGCTCGGAACCCAGGTTCCTGATCTGGGGCGCCAGCTTCAGCGCCTGCCGGTCCCGGGCGCGGACCTCCTTCTGCAGCCCGAATATCTGCCAGCCATCCGGCAGCAGCGGCGCGAATTGCGCAAGCGGGACGCTTCGATTGCGCAGTTTCGGGTTGGTCTCGCTGCCGCTCCAGGTGATGCCGAGCCGCGGCTCGCGGCGCGCGCCGAGCTTCGCGCGCCACTCGGCAAGCCTGGCCGCGTCGGCGCGCAGATACGGGACCGGCGCCGGGATCGTACCGACGGTGGTTGCGAACGCGAGCGGCAGGCTCATCAGCGGACATCGTAAATCGAAGTCTGGCAATGCCGCGCCCGTGCCGATGACCTGCGCGACTCCGTCGAGACGGCGCAGCAGGCCGACCAGCGGCTCCTGCACCTCGAGCACGACGCGGGCGCCCTGCCGCGCCGCGAGGCTTGCATAACGGCAGAACTGCAGTGTGTCGCCAAACCCCTGCTCGCTGTACAGCAGCAGGGTCTTGCCGCGCAGCGGCTCCGCGCCGAGCCACAGAGGCTGCGCGAATTCGCGCCTGGCACCGCGCGAGGCATCCTGCGGCAACTGCCAGCGCCATTCGTATGCGCGCAGGCCCGCCTCGAAATCGCCGGCGAGCAATGCCGTGTATGCCCGGTTGCAGCGGGCCTTCGCATAGCCGGGGCGCAGCGCGAGGGCATGGTCGAAGCTCGCGATTGCCGCTTCCAGCTGACGCAGGTCGCTTTGGACGACGCCGCGGTTGCAATACGCCTCGGCGTAATCCGGCTTGCAGCCGATCGCCTGATCGAAAGCCGCCACGGCCTCCTCCAGCCGGCCGAGTTCGGCCAGCAGATTGGCGCGATTGAAATGCGCCGGCGCATACCGGCCCTGCAGCGACAATGCCCGCTCGAAGCTGGACAGTGCCTCGGGGAGCCGCTGCAGCTGATGTAGGGCGAGTCCACGGTTGTCGTACGCGACCGCAGCGTCCGGGTCCGCGGAAATGGCTTTGTCGAACAATACCAGCGCTTTCTTGCGGTTGCCGGACAGCGCTGCAATCACCCCGGACAGATTCAGCGCGCCGCCATGCTTCGGATCCGCCCTGAGGATCCCGTCGCAAAGTTCCTGGGCCCGGACCAGGTCACCGGCGCGCTGCAGTCGCTCGGCCTCGCGCAAATCCGGGATATCCATGTGCCGCCGCGTCATGTCATCGCCATGTAACAGTTACCTTCGACCATCGCACGGGTCGATGCACGTGCGCGCCGGACCGGCAATTGCAGTTACGGGAGGCCGAAATTCTGAACCGTCAGACCCTGCAGATGCAACCGCGCCACGCCGATACATGGCATCGATGGGAGATTTACTGAGTGACGCCGGACACGGAATTGCTGTTTCGTCGCGCCGTCACGTTGCATCAGCAGAGGCAGCTCGCCGGCACCGAGGCCATGTACCGGCAGATCCTGGCGTGCGAGCCACGGACCCGCTCGCCAGTGCAGCGCTGAGGCAGAAGCTCGCCGCAAACCGGCGCAGCGCACCGCTGTTCGACACGAAGAGCCATTGCCGTCACCTCGAAGGCGTCTATCGCCAGATGTGGCAGCGCGCATGCCGGGGCGAGGCGCCGGCGCCATTCTCGGTCGGCGATCCGTGGTCTCAGCAAGCGGAGGAATTGTCACCGGTCACGTAGATATGTGCGGGTGGCAAGCCGTCCCGATACCTCGCGCACATCTGCACGAACGCCGCCTCGAGGCTCCTGGCGAATCGTGGCGTATCGAACAGGAGCGCCGAGCGCCGATGGTCGGCGAGCGTCTGGCGCAGGTCCGCCAGGCGCTGCGGGGAAAGCGCGAGCCCGACGGCCAGTTCCTCATATTGCGCCAGACTTGATGTAACCAGCTCCGGCAACCGGATTGCGTTCAGCAGGCTTGCGGCGACGCGACCGGAGAACGTCCGGCCGGCGCAGGTCAGCACCGGCAGTCCAGCCCATAATGCGTCGCTGGCGGTGGTCCCGGCGTTGTACGGCAGCGTATCCAGGAACAGATCCGCGGCGCAAAATCGCGCCATGTACTGCGCAAAAGGCAGGCGCCCGCCAAACAGCAGTCTGGCGGGATCGACTCCCCGTTGACGCGCCTCCCGGCGCAGATTGCCCGCCGCGGCCGCCGAGTGCGCGTACAGCCATAGCACGCTGTCCGCAACGCGCGCCAATATCCGCATCCAGCTGTCGAAGACGCGCGGCGTGATCTTGTAATTGGTGTTGAAGCAGCAATACACGAAACCCGTCGGCGGCAGCTGCAGTTCCTGGCGTGTCAATGTGCCACTCGCGACCGGCCGCTTCGAATCGTTGGCCTGGTAGCTCGGAAGGTAGACGATCTTTTCTGCGTAGTGTTGTCGTTCGGCGGGCGGGATGATCGTCGCGTCCGCGACCAGGTAATCGATATAGCCGGCCCCCATCGTGCCGAGATAACCCAGGTAGCTGAGCTGGAGCGGCGCCGCCCGCAAGGCGAAGATCCCCGCCCGGCAGTCCTCGGTGAAGCCACCGAGGTCGACGGCAATGTCGATTTGCAGCCGGCGGGCCAGCAGCGCGATCTCGCGGTCGGACTTGTCGCGCACGTCGATGAAACGATCAAAGGCCGACTCCAGTTTCCGTCTCAATTCGTCCTGGGTATCGGGGCCGAACGAAAAGCCGATGACCTCGAACTTCGTGCGGTCGTGGGTCTCGATGAGCTCCACGATCAGGGTCGAGGTGGGGTGGATGCGAAAATCCGCCGAAAAATAGCCGATGCGTATCCTGGCATGCGGACCGTGCCTGGCGATCGGGCCGAGCGACTCATCAGCCGGATACACGTGCCGTACCCAGGTTTCGGCGGCGCGCCGCTGCAATGGCGCGGAATCCGCGAACGCCAGCAGGCAGAAGGGATTTACCACGGCATCGCCGTGGCCGATCGCGGTCGCAAGTCGCGCTGACTCGGCGTCGAGATCCGCCCAATCGCACATCTGCATCTTCGCTTCGAGGCGGTCGCCTGCCAGGAAGCGCATGCCGGGCTGCAGCGCCGCCGCACGGTCGTAGCTGGCAACCGCCGCCTCGTAGTCCTTCAGCGTACGCAGCACGTTGCCGCGGTTATAGTGGGCCTCGGCGTAGCCGGGGTCCAGCGCAATGGCGCGATCGTAGCTCGCCAGGGCGGCATCGAACTGCTTCAGTTCGTACAGCACGACCCCACGGTTGACGTGAGCGCTGGCCAGGTCCGGCTTGTGTGCTATGGCCTGATCATAGCTGGCCAGCGCGGCGGGCAGCTGACGCTGTTCCTTGAGCACGTTGCCGCGGTTCAGGTGTGCCGGTGCGGAATCGGGCCGCAGCGCGACGGTCCGGTCGTAACTGGCCAGTGACGCGTCGAGTCGCCCGAGAAGGTACTGAACGCGGCCGCGGTTGAAGTAGGCGTCAGCAAGATCCGGCTGCAGCGCGATGGCTCGATCGTAGCTCGCGAGCGCCTCGTCGAGTCGGTTCAGTGCCTGCAGCGCCTGGCCGCGATTGCAGTGGGTCACCGCGTCGTCTGGTTCTGCGCGTATGGCCTGGTCAAAATACGCAGCCGACGCTTCCGTCTGCCCTAGCTGTCCGGCGAGGATGCCGATATTCCTGAGCGTGGCAGCATGAAGGGGGTTCGCGGCCAGAATTTCCCGGTACAGCGCCTGCGCGCGCAGCAATTGCCCCTGCTGGTGGCAGGCGACGGCCTGCAGGAATTTCGCGACCAGCCGGGTGGGGGCGGCCTTCATCGCGACGGCATCGCGTGTATCGCCGCGTCGAGGTCGGCACGGACCTTCTGCACGACCCCGTCCCAGTCGCCCGGGCGCTGCTGCCGGTAGAGCGTCGCGGTCGGGTACCACGGGCTGTCGCTGCGATCCAGCAGCCAGCGCCAGCAGGTGTCGAAGCGATTCAGTATCCACACTCGCCTTCCCAGCGCGCCGGCCAGGTGAGCGATCGATGTATCGACGGTGATGACGAGGTCGAGATTCGCAACAAGGGAAGCGGTGGCCGGGAAGTCGTGCAGTTCCGCGCTGACGTCGATCAGGCGAGGGCCGTCCCAGTGCTCCCTCTGCAGCTGCGCGAGCTCGGACTCGGCGGGCTGGCCTTTCTGCAGGCTGAAGAAATCGACGTCGGCGTGGCGCAGCGCAGCCAGCTTCGCGAGCGGAATGTTTCTGCGGCTGTGCGCGGACCAGTGATCCGGAACATCGGACCGGAAGCCGCCTGACCAGGCAAGTCCCACGCGCAGCCTGCGCGCGTCGCCGAGGCGCGCCTGCCATTGCCGCGCCTGTTGCCGGTCGCAGGCGATGTACGGGACCGATGCCGGTATCGTGGCCAGTGTCGTATCGAACGCGAGCGGCAGGCTCAGCAGCGGACAGTGATAGTCGAAATCGGGCAGGGGATCGCCGCTGCCGACGATCGCGGCAGCGCCGTCGAGGTTCGCGAGCAGGCCGACGAGCGGCCGCTGGACCTCGAGGACCACCTTTGCGCCCAAGCCGGCGACGAGGCGCACATAGCGGCAGAATTGCAGCGTATCGCCCAGTCCCTGCTCGGCGTGAATCAGCACGGTCCTGCCGGCGACGGGTTCGCGCCCCAGCCACAGGGGCTGCGCGAAGCGGCGCGCGGGCCTGAACAGCGGACTGTTGTCGACGCGCCATCGCCATTCGTATTCCGCCCATCCACGGCGCAGATCGCCGGCAAGCAGCAGCGCAAGCGCCTTGTGGACGTGCGCGAGCGCGTTCCCAGGCTGCAGCTCGAGCGCCCGATCGCAGCTCGCGATGGCATCGTCCGCGCGGTTCAGCATCCGCAGGACATTGCCGCGGTTCGACAATGCCTGCGCATGGCCGGGCCCGGCGGCAACGGCGCACTCGTAGGCGGCGAGCGCCTCATCCAGCCGGTGCAGATGCTCGAGCACGACGCCGCGATTGCTGTGGGCCGACACATAGCCGGGGCGGGCCGTGATCGCAAGATCATAGCTGGCCAGGGCCTCGCTCAGGCGGCGCAGCTGCTGCAGCACGACGCCACGGTTGTAATGCGCCTCGGCATAGTCAGCGCGGATCGCGATCGCACGCTCGTAGCAGACGAGCGCCTCGTCCAGCCGGCCGAGCTCCCGGAAGATGTTGCCGCGATTCGAATGGGCTTGCGCAAAGTCGGGCCGGATCGCGATGGCGCGATCATAAGCCTCGAGCGCCGCGCCCCATTGCCCCAGGACCCGGAGTGCAACACCCCGGTCGCAATGGGCGGTTGCGTCGTCGGGATTGGCCTCAACCGCGGCGCCCAGCAGTTCAGCCGCCCGGTCCCAGTTGTTCCTGACGCCTTCGATCACGCCAAGACGATACAGGGCCTCGAATTGCCGGGGTTCCAGCCCCAGGATCTCCTGGTACAGCCGCGCTGCATCGGTCAGATTTCCGCCTTGGTGCAGAGCCGCCCCGTGGCGCAATTTTTCGGTCAGTAGCGACATCGCCCGGTCGTCCGTTGCGGGTGCAGTAGGCACTTTTACATCGGCGCAATCATAGCCGATGCATCCGTGTGAAGCCCGGCGGTTGTGACGCGCGCGCTCCGCGCGGCGACAAACATAAGTCGATGGAACCCACGAAGGGTCACAAAAGCGTCAAGGTACTGTAAAGCTTTGTATCTTTAATACACGCCCACAGATGCTAGCTCACGATACCAAGAAGCAGATTCTGATCGTCGATCGGGATGTCGCGACCATCGAGCCGCTGCGGCAGAAGCTGTCCGAGGCCGGATTCACCGTGCGCGCGATCGCCGACGGCGGTGCAGCTGCGTCGGCGGTTGCCGAGAGGCCGCCGCACCTCGTCATCATCGACTGGAACACGCCGGGCTTCGCGGCACTCGAGCTGATCAAGGGATTGCGCTGCGCCCAGGTCCAGCAGACCATCCGCCTCATTATCCTTTCGGCGCTCGCCGGAGAGCAGGATGTGGTCGCCGGGCTCGAACTCGGCGCAGACGATTACATCGCAAAGCCGTTTTCGCTGCGCGAGGTCGTCGCCAGGGTGGGGGCCTTGTTGCGCGCGCGGCGCATCGAGGAGCAACGTGCTTCGTTGTCCTGCGACGACCTGGTGCTGGATGCTGCGACGAACCGGGTATCAGCCCGGGGTCGGGCGCTGGTGCTGCGGGGGGTCGAATACCGGCTCCTGGAATTCTTCATGTCGCATCCGGGCCGCACCTTCAATCGCGGCCAGCTGCTCGCGCAGGTGTGGGGCGATGACAGCGAAGTCGATGAACGCACCGTCGACGTGAATGTGCAGCGGCTGCGCAAGATCCTGACCGAGCCCGGCTATGAGGCCTACATCCAGACGGTGCGTGGCTTTGGATACCGGTTTGCATCGCCGTCTGCGTCAGGGCATGCATTAAGTTAAGGCGAACAGCGCAGTCCGTCACGATTTTATTGTTCCACGCGATGTTCCACGGCTAAGTATCTTTTTTGTAAAGAAAACTTCTTTGCCAGGTCATCTGAGCGTAACAATAAATTACGAAGCTGACACGCGACGAGGAAGACACCCTAGGAGCACACGCATGGTGGAGCGCAACGGTCACTCGCCGCTGAAAGTCCGCTCGGTCTTCATCTCCGATATTCATCTGGGATTCAAAGGCTGCAGCGCCGATCTGCTGCTCGACTATCTGCATCATGTCGAGATGGATTACCTGTTCCTGGTCGGCGATATCGTCGATGTATGGAGCATGAAAAAAACCATGTATTGGCCCCAGGCGCACATCAACGTGCTGCGCACGATCCTCGGCAAGGCCAAGCGCGGAACCAAAGTGATCTTCGTTCCCGGCAATCATGACGAGGTATTCCGCGATTTCGACGGCGCGGTCTTCGGGAATCTCGAGATTCATCGGGAATACATCCATATAGGCGCCGGTGGCCGGCGCATGCTGTTGTTGCACGGCGACGAGTTCGACAGCGTCGTCAAGTGCAGCCCCTGGCTCGCGAAGCTCGGCAGCACGCTCTATGACGTCCTGCTCGCCATCAACCCTTACATCAACTGGGTTCGCCGCAAATTCAAGCTGCCGCACTGGTCGCTGTCGGCGTACCTCAAATCCAAGGCCAAAAAGGCGGTGCAGTACATCGGCAGCTTCGAGGATGCGGTGGCACTGGCGGCGCGCAAGCGCGGGGTTGATACCGTGGTCTGCGGGCACATCCACCGCGCGGAGATCCGCGAGATCGACGGCATCCTCTATTGCAACGATGGCGATTGGGTCGAGAGCTGCTCGGCGCTGGTCGAGGACATGAACGGGCAACTTCGCCTGATTGATTGGCCCAAGCTGCGCGAGGAACTGACCGTTCAGCCGCTGCCGCTGCCCGTCGGGCAGGCAGCGTGATCAAAACGCCATCCGCCCTTCACATGCTTGTCAACAGCCTCCTGTCCAATGGGCCTACAGGAGAGACGGACATGGATGTGATGATTCAATCGTGGAGTTCGCCCTGGCACGAGTTGCAGCGTAGCCTGGCCAGTGGCATCGGCCGCGACATCGCCCAGGCCGCGGCATTCGTGCGGGCTTCCCGGCAATTTCCGGTGCCGGCGCTTCCCGGGCACTCCTGGATTGCCCGCGCGCGGGCCAACGCACGCGCGAGCGGTTAGCAAGCGGCCGGGCGGGGCCGGTAATGCCGCCAACCATTCCCACGTGTTCAATCGCCTGTCAAAAAAGTGCCGCAAAACTGACCGATTATCGTCATGTTCCGGCGGCAGCATCCAGGCGCAGGGCATCACCAAAGTCGAGGGTTACGGCGCCATGAATATTCTGAACCAGGATCTCGATGTGCAGATGAGCGAACTGGAAGCCGCGTGGCGCCAGGCATACGAGAGCAGCATCGCCGCACGCGCCGACTATCAGGCACTCGCTGCGCAGTCCGGCGCCAATGCGGATTTTCTCGATGTGGCGCTTGAGCGGCTTGACCGCGCCGAGGCACTGAAGGCGCGGATCATGGTGCAGATCGAACGCCTCGAGAGCGACATGCTGGGCAGGGACTGATCGCAATCGTCACCGACCAAGGAGGGCGTCATGGCCTATCGAAGCGCGGAAGGAGATGCGGCAGCCGACCGGCTCGAGCGTCGCTGGTTCTCGGCGTTCAAGGCGGCTTCCGCCGCACGCGCCGAGTGCGAGGCCCTGCTGGATGAGATGAAGCGCATCGAGGCGGTCTGGAATGAAGCCCGCATCCGCCTGGCGGAACTCGAGGAGCTGCGCGATGTGCTCGGCGAGGAACTGGCCGCACTGGACCTGATCGACAACGCGTTGCCGCCGGACGCACGGGCAGAAGTCATGTCCGCGGCCTGAAGCCGCAGGCTCTACGACGCGTCGCGCGCGTCGATCAGTATCCGCGCGAGTGCATCGACGGCGCCAACATCGCCGTACAGCAACGGCTCCGCTTCGCGAATCCTGTCGCGAATCGCTGCCCTGTACCCGGCGCTGGCTCCGAGCCTGACCGCCATGTCGGCAAAGGATCTCCTGTCGACGGCCACCAGTTCGTCGAGCCCCATGTGGCGCAGGATCCCGCTGCCGAGCCGCCCGCGCATGAACCGTCCCTCATAGGACACGCACGGCAGCTGGCACTCGATTGCCTGCATCAGGCTGTTGAACCCGGAAAAACCCACCGTGTCCAGGTACGCATCGGCTGCGCGCAGGAGCCCGAAGAAGGCCGCGCGCGGCTGCCAAGGAACCAGCACGAGGTACTGCGCCGGATCCAGCCCCGCTTGCCGGAACGCCGCGCCGATCCGCGCCTGCAGCTTGTGGCTGAGCTCGGCGACCTCGAACTGAAAGAACACGAAGCGGCAGCGGCCCAGGCGTTGCGCGATGTCGACGAGCACCGCATCATCGTCCGGGCGGTATTTGAACGGCACGCCCGGGCACACGAACAGCGGCCCGTCACGCGTTATGCCGAGCTCGTCCAGCGCGGCTGGAACGGCCACGACGCCGTGCGGCCGGCAATGTACGCCCAGGCGCGGCAGCCGCCACAGGCGCTCGCTGTAATGCTCTTCGGCATCGGCCGGCTCGAAGGCCTCAGCGGACAGGAAACCGTCCATCGTCGGCAGGCCGCTGGTCTCGGGATGTCCCCATGCCGCGTACTGCCGTGGCGCGAGGCGCAGGCTCGCGAGTGCGAGGCACGGCGAATTCATGCCGAGCTCGGGATAGATCAGCGCGTCGCAGCCGGCGCCGCCAATCGTGCGTATCCAGTCGGCGAGGGGCCGGGGGCCCGCTTCAAAGCGCTCGACCAGGGTGCCGGCCTCGGACGTCATCGAATCCTGCTTCTGTCCCAGGCTGAAAAGCGTGACCTCGAAACGTTCGCGATCGAGGTGCTGCAGCCACCCCCGCGTAATCGCGTGATACACGGAATGATCGTTGACGTGGGCCGAGATGACCCCAAGCCTGAAGCGGCCGACGCCTGGCGCGCCGCCGCCAGTCCCAGTGCCGGACGGAGCCAGGTGTGCAAATCGCGCGAGCCGCGCGGCGCTTGCGCCGCGGTAGCGTGCCAGCAGGGGCTTGTTCGACTGCTCTTCGTAGCTCAAATAGAAAAATTGCTGTTCCGCCACGGTCAGCGCGTCAGCCTCGCCCAGTGTCCGACCGTCGAGCCAGGACTCGAGTGCGTGCAATTCGGCGTCGAAGGTGCTGCGAGCGGCACTCGCTTCGGCCGCGGACATCGGCACCGACGGGATCAGCCGGGACAGCAGCCGCGTGCGCGCCTGGACGTGCTCCGGATTCAGCTGCAAAGCCTGGCGGTACGACGCCAGCGAGCCGTCGACATCGCCCAGCTCATGCTGCACCATGCCGCGGTTGCACCAGGCATCCACATAGCCTGGGCTAAGTGCGACGGTGCGGTCGAGCGAGCACAGCGCCTCGGCATGGCGCCCGACGCGCCGCAGCGCGCCGGCGCGGATGTTGTGGGCCTCGGCATAATTCCCGTCGAGCCGCAAAGCCTCCTCCACGACGCTCAAGGCCTCTTCGGCGCGCTCCAGCGACAACAGCGCGAACGCCTTCTGCGTCATGGTCACCGCGTCGCTCGGCTGCACCAGCAGCGCCTGGTCGTAGCAGGGCAGCGCCTCGAGCCATCGGCAGCGCTGTACGTACAAGGCGGCCAGCGGCGCCAGCGCAGCACTCAGCGACGGATCCAGGCCGAGTGCCTGCCGAAACGCCGCGAGGGCCCGATCCGAATCTCCGGTCAGGTTCAGCGCGAGACCCAGGTTGTAATGCCCGATTGCATAGCGCGGATCGAGGTGCAAGGCTGCCTCGAAGCTCGAGATCGCCTCCGGATATCGCTGCAGGCGCATCAGCGCCTGGCCGAGATTGTTGTGGGCGCGCACGTTCGCCGGCTCGAGCTCCAGCGCGACGCGCAGCGCCGCGGCCGCCTCGCCGGGCCGGTCCAGCGAAATCTCGGCATTGGCCAGGCGCCGCCACGCGCTCGCATCGCGCGGTCGCAGCCGGGTCATGCGGTTCAGGCATTCGCGCGCACCGGCCGCGTTGCCCAGCGCCGTACGAATCTCGGCGAGCAGCGACATGGCGTCCACATCGCCTGCGGCGGATGCCAGCCGGCGTTCACAGGCAAGCTCCGCCTGGCGCGCCTGGCCACGGCGAAACAGATCGACGGCGTGATTCAGAGACTTCATATTTCGCCAAGATAGCCGGCGATCATGTCAAACCGACGAATGCGCGTCGCCAGGCTGGCGATAGCCGGCGCACATGCCGGCAGTTTGTACGACAAATGTATGCCATGCGGCGCAAAGCGGGTGCCTTTCGGCTCAGGGAGCGAAAGCTGATGCCGCGAATGTGTGAAAAGTTTCACATTTCGATAACTTCGATGCCATAAGCCCGCCTCAACATACGCGGCAATTAATCGGGGCCATACGGCGCCGTGCACCAGCCCAGCGTATCGGTGTGTGCACGGAGGGCGGCGAACCCTTGATTATTTGGCTGTAGTTCCATCCTTTATTAATGGGAGCCTTTTAATGAATACGATTCTGAAACTCACCGTCGGCGGAGCGCTCGCGCTCGGCGCCGTCTCGGCCAACGCCGCGATCGGCACGCCGACGAACGGCAGCTCCGACGCAATCCTGTTCGGCGAAGTCCTCAACGGATCCAGCGTGGTCGCGTCCTACGCCGGCGACACCGGCATCTCCATCACCAACCTCGCGAATGGCACGAACACGACGACGCTGGCCCTGTCCGGCGATGCGAACCTGTCGGCGCTGTTCAATGCCGATGCCGCCGGCGATACGCTGTACTGGGCCGTCGAAGGCGGCCAGTTCCAGAACAATGGCACGGCCGGAACCTACGTCAAAGTCCCTGGCTACGCGCAGTTCGTGACGACGACCGCGAACAACTCGTTGTCGCAGCTCTCCGGCAAGACGACGACGAACCTGAGCGCCTGGGCCTCTGGTCTGAACACCGAGATGCCGACGCTCAACACGAACCTTGCCACCGACACCAAGAATGGCGGGAACTCCATCGAAGGCGCCTCCACGAGCGCTGCCGGCCTGTGGGACCTGAACACGCCCAGCGACATCTCCGGCTGGTACAGCAACGGCCCGCTGACCGGCAACACGGCGCTGACTGCGAACCTGTACTACGTGACCGGCGGCGGCACGACGACCTCGAAGGTCTCCAACACGAACATCGATACGCTGAGCCTGAGCGCCAACGGCCTGTCGATCGCGGCCGTGAGCGCCGTTCCGCTTCCCCCGGCCGTATGGCTGCTGGGCAGCGGCCTGCTCGGGCTCGCCGGCATCGCGCGCCGCAAGTCGAAGGCCTGAGCCGACGATTCGCCAGATTCGATAAATTAAACCTAGGAGTTTCTACATGAATCGCAATTTGAAAGTCGCCGCGGCGGTTGCCGCGGTACTGGCCTCCAGCGCCTCGATGGCGCAGCTGGCACCGACGCCCGCCTCTGCGGCGGCGCCGGTCGTCGGCCTGTACATTTCCGGCTCATCGGCCGCCAAGAATGCCGTGCTCGGTGCGATCGAAGGCGCCGACGTCTGCGGCGGCACGTACTCACTGTTCAGCAGCACCGGCGACACGAATTTCTTCGCGGTCTCCTGCGCTCCGCTCGCGAGCACGGGCCTGCCCAGCGCGAATGGCTCGAACATCTACACGATCTGGTACCGTGACGAAGGCGGCTCCGTGACGGGCGCCCTGCCGCTGGTCAGCGGCTCCCTGATCAACCAGATGTCCCTCGCGGGTGCGACCGGCTCCAACCCGTACACCGTCTCGATCGGCGGCTCCAGCGCCACGAACGGCATCGATGACTCATTCACCGGCGGCGTTTTCAAGGCTCCGGTGCAGATGGGTATCACGGACGTCGAACCTGCCGCGCTGATCAACGACAACTACCCGTCGGCCTACAAGTCCTCGGTGTACGGCACCGCGACGCCGTCGCAGCTTGCCGGCCTGACCGCGACGACGATTTTCGACCAGGTGTTCGGCCTGTTCGTGAACACGAGCGCCGCGGGCTTCACGTCGGCTGAAAAAGCCGCCCAGGGCACGGCGTTCGCGGGAACCGCGTCGCTGAACCTGCCGCTGGAGACGCTGACAAATGTCCTCAGCGGCAACATCGTGAACTGGAATGACGCCGAGGATACCACCGGCGCCACGGTCACGACCGCCAGCACGCCGATCGTCGTCATCAATCGCGAGCAGGGTTCGGGCAGCCGCACCGCGACCTCGCTGTTCTTCACGAACGACGAGTGCGTGAAGGGCGTCACCTCGATCCACGAGTCCACCCACGGCACCGGCGACTTCTTCTCGACCGGCAACGTGCTCTCGGCGGCGAACGGCGTCGCGGGTTCGATCACGTACGCGTCGATCGACAATGCGGGCAGCTCGAGCTGGCCAAACCTGACGCTGGTAGCGGTCAACGGCGTGACGCCGTCGAACCTCGCCGCGGCGAATGGTGAATACGGGGACTGGTACGAAGCGACGGTGGTGACCGGCGCCAACTACAGCTCGCTGAGCGCCGACCAGCAGGCGTTGATCACGGCGCTGACGGGGGCGTTCCAGACGACCAGCACGGCTCCGCATGCGACCGACATCCTGACGATCCCGCTCTACAACTCGGCGGCCTACCCGCCGAGCAGCACGGGCGACACGACGGGCGGCGGAAAGGAAATCTACGTCAATCCGTTCACGCGCGGCGGCGTCAGCTGCGCAAACGCGACGTCGACTCTGTAAATGCCGTCACTGGTTCGCTGCTCCTGAAGCGAATCGTTCGTAAAAAGGGTTTTACGGAACACACTGGCCTCCCACGCGGGAGGCCGGTTTTTTTATGGCAGGCCGACTTGCTGCGACATAAAAGAGCAACGCGGCGCATCTAAAGTGAACAGATGGGGAAACGACTCGAGCTGGCGCGCCGGTGCGCTGTCGCGGCCGCTGGGGCCGCCTTGGCGCTATTGACCGTCGCCGCCGGCGTTCGTGCGCAGGAGGCCGATGGCGGCAGCGCCGGTCAGCACTTTGATGTCCTCGAGTATCGGGTCATCGGCAATACGGTGCTGCCGGGGCGCGACATCGAGCGGACGTTGTATCCGCTGCTGGGGCCGCAGAAGACGCTGACGGATGTCGAGGCTGCCCGCAGCGCACTGGAGGCGCTTTATCACGACCATGGTTACGGCACGGTCTTCGTCGACATACCGCCGCAAAAAGTCGCCGATGGCCTCGTACGCCTGCGCGTCACCGAGGGCCGTATCGAGCGCGAACAGATCAGCGGCGCCCGTTATTTCCCCGAGCGCGACGTCATCGCAAGCCTGCCGGCCGCCACGCCAGGCACGGTGCTGCAGCTGTCAAAGCTGCAGGATGAGCTGACGGCCGTCAATGCGCGGACGCCGGACCGGTCCGTCGTGCCGGTCCTCAAGGCCGGTAGCGCCCCGGGAACCGTCGATCTTTCGCTCAAGGTCAACGACAACCTGCCGCTGCACGGCAGTCTCGAGCTCAATAACCAGGCTTCGCTCGACACGCGCGAGCTGCGCACCGTCGCCAGCATCAGCTACGGCGACATGTTCGGCCGGCTCGACAGCTTCTCGCTGCAGTACCAGGGGACGCCGCAGCAGCTCGACCAGGTGCGCGTGTTCGCCGCGAACTACGTCTGGCATCCGCTCGAATCGGGGCTGCAGCCCTCGCTGCAATACGTCAATTCGAACAGCAACGTCGCGACCGTCGGTGCGCTCGGCGTGCTCGGCATCGGCGAAATCACCGGACTGCGCCTCGCCTATCCGTTCCTGGCGGATGCCGCGAACCAGCAGTCGCTCACCCTCGGCGTCGACTACAAGCATTTCCGCAACCTGATCAACGAGAACGCGACCACCGCCAACGACACGCCGATCTCGTATCTGACTCTTTCGTTTGCATACGCCGGGCTGTGGCGATCCGAGCGACTGACGACGACGCTGAGCCTGAGCGCCAATGCCGGCCCCCGTGGCATCGTCAACAACCAGGCCGATTTCGCCAACGACCGGGTGCAGGGACGCGACAACTATTTTTATATGCGCGGCGACCTGGCGCTCAATTTCAGGCTGCCGGACGACTTCGGGCTGCGGTTGCGCGTCGCGGGTCAGGCGGCCGCGGAGCCGCTGATCACGAACGAGGATTTTTCCGTCGCGGGCATCGACGGCGTGCGCGGCTACCTCGAGTCCGAAGTGCTCGGCGACAAGGCACTGAAGGAAACGGCGCAGTTCACGTCGCCGCCGTGGCGTGCGCGCGATCGGGTGCTCGGGGACGCGTTCCTGTTCTTGGACGCGGGGCGAACCTGGATCCCGGACGCGCTCGGCTGCGAGCCGAGCGGCACCGGCCTGAAGCTGCGCAGCTGGGGCGGCGGATTCGACGTGCTGCCGGGCCAGAAGCTGACCGGCTCCTTTACATGGGCCAGGGCCCTCGACTCGGCGACGGACCTGCCGGCCGTCGCCATGGCAGGCGGGTGCGCCGCGTCCGGCGAGGCGACGCTGGCCGGCCAGTCGCGGTTGCTATTTCTGCTGCGCGGCAGCTTCTAGCAGCGTGCGTCACCCGCGATTCGCCATGGTCCTGTCACACTGTCGCGGTATGGTTTGAACATGCACAGGCGACTGCATCGATCGCTGCGACGGCGGCTCGGCGACGGGCTGCTGATCATCGCCATCGCGCCCTGGAGCGCGCGCTCCATGGCCGGCCCCCACCTGCCGGTGCCGTGTGTTCCGGGAACCTGTCCGGCGAGCGTTGCCGGCTTCGTGACGAACGGCGCGGCGACGGCCGCGCAGTCCGGCAATACGCTCACCGTCAGCCAGAAGACCAACGACGCCACGCTGAACTGGTCCTCGTTCAACATCAGCGCCGACGGCAAGGTCGTGTTCCAGCAGCCATCCAGCACATCGATCGCGCTGAACCGGATATTCGACGCCAATCCGAGCAGCATCTTCGGTGCCCTGACGGCGAACGGCCAGATCTACCTGGTCAACGCGAACGGCTTCCTGTTCGGCGCCGGCGCAACCGTCAACGTCGGCGGACTGCTCGCGTCGTCGCTGAATCTCAGCGACGCGATCTTCGCCTCGGGCATACTCGCGCCGGGCACGACCGGCGCGTCGGCGCTGCAGCCGTTCCTGGACGGATCCGGCAACGTGCTTTCGCAGGCGATCACTGTGCAGAATGGCGCGACGCTGACAGCCGCCGACGGCGGACGCCTGCTGCTCGCCGCGCCGATTGTCACCAACGGCGGGACGCTGACGGCCCCCGACGGGCAGGTGATCCTGGCGGCAGGCCAGACCCTGTACCTGCAGGCGAGCACCGATTCGAACCTGCGCGGTCTCATCGTCGAGGTCGACAATGCCGGCGCGCTGCTGAATGCCCCGCCCGGCATCGTGTCCGGGACCGTCACGAACCAGGCGGGCGGCACCGTCTCGGCCCCCCGAGGCAACGTCACCCTCACCGGGCTGATGGTCAACCAGCAGGGGCGGGTGTCGGCGACAACCAGCGTTGCGGCAAACGGCTCCGTGATCCTGCAGGCCGCCGACCAGTTCAACCTGGAGTACGTCGACGACCAGCCGGTGTTCACGGCAACCCGGGGCGGGACCGTCGATCTCGGCCCCGGCAGCGTCACCGAGGTTCTGCCAGAACTCAGCAACACGACGACGGCGGTCGCAGCTCAGGCGCAGCTGCAATCGTCGATCTCGATAACGGGGCAGCAGGTGCTGATGCACGATGCGGCGATCGATGCGCCGAGCGGCTTGCTGAACGTGCTGGCCGCCGCAGACCCGGCAGCAATCCAGTCCACCGGCAACCCGAACTCGCAGATCCGCATCGATGCGGGCACCAGCATCGATCTCGCCGGCAGTGTCGCGCAATTGCCGATGTCGGCAAACCTGCTCACCTTGCAGCTGCGCTCAAACGAGTTCGCCGACGACCCGACGCAGCGCGGAGGCGTGCTGCAGTCGACCTCGACGAACACCGTATCGGTGACCGTCGATATTCGGGCCGACGGCGGCAATGGCACGCCGATCGCGGACCTGACGTCGGCGATCGCCGGCATCGGGCAGAACATTGCGCAGCGGACCGAAGCGGGCGGTACGGCGAAGTTCGAGTCCGAAGGCGACGTGGTGTTCAGCACGGACACCAGCATCAATGTGTCCGGTGGCTATACGACGTATCTCGCCGGCACGATCCAGACGACGAAACTGGTCGGCGCCAATGGCCAGCTGTACGACATCGGCAGCGCGAATCCGCTGCTGACGTATACCGGCGTCGTGAACCCGACGTTCATGGAGTCGTTCAATAAATGGGGCATCCAGGACGTCATTCCGACGCCGGGGCTCAGCCAGTACGAGTCGACGTATGTGCAGGGGGCATCGGCCGGAAGCGTTCAGTTCGCGGCGCCGGGCCTGCTGCTCGACGGCGTCCTGCAGGCCAATGCGGTCAGTGGCCCGTACCAGCGCAGCGCGCCGCCCGCCGGTGGTTCGTTGACGATTGGCCTGCCGCTGGGCATATCGAGCACGTCGGTCAACATCGACTACTTCGCGCCCGGCGTCGAGGTAACGGGCAGCCCGATGCCGGTCGTCGTCGCCGACGGGACGCCGCTGCCGGCGCAGACGCTGCAGCTGCCTGCGTCCTACTTGACCAGCGACGGTTTCACGAATGCGCAGATCTACAGCAACACGAGCATCACGATTCCGTCCGGCCTGTCGCTGCAGCTGACGCCCAATGCGTCGCTGACGCTGGCGGCACCGCGCATCGACGTCGATTCCAGCATCTCGGCCATCGACGGGCACCTCAGCTTCGACAACGAGCTGACCTCGGTCACGCCTGCAGCCGGCGCGCCGCGCCCCGGGGTCAGCATCGGGGACGGCGTTACGCTCGATGTCAGTGGCCAATGGACCAATGACGGCATCATTGGGATCGGCATGGGCAGCGCTCCGGTCCTGCAGAATGCGGGTTCGATCAGCCTGCAGCTGACGACGCCCGGCAGCGAGCTCGTGCTCGGCGACCAGGTCGCGATGAAGGCGAATGGTGGCGCCTGGGTCCAATCCGGCGGAGCCGTCGCCTTTGGTCAGGGCGGACAGATCACGCTCGACGCGAGTCCGGCCCAGGCGGCGATACAGTTCGGCACCGGAACCGTCGTCGAGGGCTTCGGTACCGGCACCGCGGCGGGTGGAAGCTTCACGCTGCTCGCACCGCGGATCGCGGTGTCGCAGGGCAGCGGCGATTCCTGGACCAGCGCGCAGCGGCTCGACGACCTGGATTCCACGGGACAGGTGCTGCAGCTCTATGCACCCTTGTTCTCGCAGGACGGCTTCTCTGCGATCAAGCTGACGGCGACCGGCGCCGTGGAATCGACGACGAACAACGATGTGCTCACGATTGCCGCGGACACGACGATCGATGCCCAAACCAGCACGCTGCGCCTGGATCCGGATTATCTGGCGATCCCGACCGGTTCACCGCTGTCGACGTTCGCTCAGCCGGGCCTCGTACCGTTGTACGAGCGACCCCCCGCCAGCGTCTCGCTGAACGCGGCCCGCGAGACGGACGACTTGCTCCTCGGCAACACCAATTACGGCCTCATCGACATCCAGGCCGGAGCCTCGATTCTCGTCGACCCCGGCGCGGCCATCACGCTGTCCGGCGAGGGCGGCGTGTCAATCGCCGGAATATTGCGGGCGCCGGGCGGCGCGATCAGCGTTGCAATCCCGGCGCCCAGCGACATCAACTCCAATTCCGCAGTCGTCACGGACCCCGGCTATGTCCCGACACTCGGCATCGCGCTCGCGCCGACCGCGGTGCTCGATGCCAGCGGCACGACCGTGGCGACGCCGAACGCGCAGGGCCTGCTGTCCGGCACGATACTGCCCGGTGGATCGGTGAGCCTGATTGCCAACCGCGGCACCGTCGTCGCCGAGGCCGGATCGACGATCGACATCGCCGGCACCAGCGCGCCGCTCGACGTGCCCAATGGCGCCAATGTTGCCGGCTACACGCGCGAGATCGTGGCCAGCGCCGGCGGATCATTGACCGTCAGTTCGGGCGAGTCCGTCTCGCTGCTGGGGAATCTCGAAGCGGCCGCCGGCGTCGGCAACAGTGGCACGGCGGCGTCGGGCTCGCTGGAAGTGGATCTGCAGCGGTTCGGCGCCAGCGTCGTGCAGAGTTCGGCGCCTGGCCTGCCCGGCAGCGCGCTGGAAATAGAAATCGTCGACACGACCGCCGGCGCCGCTCCCAGTCCGTCCGACAGCAATATTGCGATCCTGGGATCGCAGCAGATCGCCGGGTCCGGCATCGATGCGCTCACGCTGCGCGTCGGCGGCACCAATGCGACCGGCAATATCCTCATCGATGCCGGCCAGATCTCGCTGGGCCGGCAGCTCGTGCTCGATTCGCCGAGCGTGACGGTAGCAGCGAGCTCGACGCTGTCGGCGCCTTTTGTCGAGATTGGCAACTCGGAAACCAATGGTTCTTCGGCCAGCGTTCCCTCACCGTCGGCCGGTAACGGGAACCTGCTGGTATCCGCGCAGCAAATCACGCTGTTCGGCAATTTTTCGCTGCAGGGAACCGCCAGTGTCACGCTGTCGAGTGCCGGCGACGTGCAGCTCGAGGGCACGTCGCCGAACAACGCGACGGGCCCGACGAGCGGCTCCGTGCTCGTCAACGGTGGCCTGGCGATCAACGCCCTGCGCGTATACCCGGACACCTACACGGATTTCTCGATCACGTCGCTGGCCGGGAACGGGGCGACGGTGTCGATCGGCAGCACCGGCGCTTCGCCGGGCACGCCTCTGTCGGCGGATGGAACCGTGTCGATCAGCGCCGACACCGTCTCGGTCACTGGCAGCCTGTTCGCGCCGTTCGGCCAGATCGATCTCGTCGCCAACCGGACGCTGACGGTGGGTAGCGGCAGCCTTATCTCGGTCAGCGGGTCCGGACTCGATGTTCCGTTCGGGGAAACCCAGCTCAACCAGGGCGAATGGATCTATGTCACGCCGAATGGACAGATCAACCCGATCACGAGCGTGCCGACGAAGCAGATCAGCCTGTCCGCGCCGAATATCAACGTGCAATCGGGCGCAACTGCCAACGTACAGGGGGGCGGCGACCTGTATGCCTACGAATGGGTCCCCGGCACGGGCGGCACGTACGACAACCTGAACGCCGTCTACGGCGCCACCGCCAGCAATCCGACGATCAGCAGCATCGGCAATCTGTACGCGATCCTCCCCATGACCAGGAATCAGGCCGGCCCCTATGATCCGGAGGAATCAGGACATGCGGTGCCGGGGCAGACGATCTACCTCAGTGGCGGCGCGGGGATCGCGGCCGGCTATTATTCGCTGCTGCCGCCTCGCTATGCGCTGGCGCCCGGCGCCGTGCTGATCCAGCTCGAGCCGGGCTACGTCAGCGCGCAGGGCGGCCAGGTCGGCGCGCTGGCTAACGGTATTCCGGTCATCGCGGGCTTCCTGACGACCGGTACGACCGGCCTGCACGGCGGCAAGGGACTCACCGAGTACGAAGGTGTCGCCGTCTATCCGGCCGGCTATGCCCAGAAGCTGGCCTCCTATACGATCAGCGACGCCTCGGCGTATTTCCCGGCGTTGGCGACCGAGGCCGGTGCGGGTCCGGTGAGCGGACCGGCCGATGCGGGAACGTTCACGCTGTCCGTGACGGCGGCGGCGACGAATTCGCTCGACCTTAACGGCAGCGTGCTGACCGCGGCGGCGAGCGGCGGCGCCGGTGCGCAGGTCAACATCAGCGCACCGAACCTCGAAATCACGGCGCTGGGCTCGGCGACGAACGACGGCTCCATCCAGGTACTGGGCACGGTGCTGCAGAGCTGGAATGCCGGCTCGCTGACGCTGGGCGGCATCGCGTCTGCGACAGGTGCCGATGCAACGGCGGCTTCGCCCACCGTCATCGCCGTTGCCGCCAACTCGGTCAAGGTGGACTCCGGCGTACAGCTGACCGCCGACCAGATCCAGCTCGTTGCCCAGCAATCGATCGACGTCCAGGGTGGCGCATCGCTGCTGTCGACATCCGCCAGGAGCGGCACGCCGCTGCCGTCACTGCCCGGCATCGCCGATGTCGAGCTGACCGGCGCGAGCGGCACCGCGAATCCGTTGCCGCAGGCCGCGCTGCTGTCCGTCTCCGATCTCGCCTTACCGGTTGTGGAACGCGGCAGCCTGAATGGCGCGACCGGTGCGAGCATCACCATCGAAGCGGGCGCCACGCTGAGTTCCGGCGGGGCACTGGCGATCGACGCCCCTGGCATCGTCACGCTCGCCGACGGGACACTGAATGGCAAGGGGGCAAGCTGGTCCTTGAGTTCTGGCGGCGTTGCCTTTGTCGGCGCCGGCGCGAATACCGCGGACAACCTGAATATCGATACCAGCCTGCTGTCGTCCTTGCAGCAGGCGGGCGCGGTCCGGATCGCTAGCCAGGGCAGCATCGACATCGGTGTGCCGGTGACGCTCGGCGTTTCCGCGGGCGGTGCGCCGACGCTCGGTTCGCTGACGCTGATCGCCAACCAGATCAACAACCAGGCGAGCGGGGACAGCGAATTCGGCGCGCTAAGCATTACGCTGGGCGGAAACACGGCACCGCTCGCCGCGAACCCGCCGGCGCCGGCAACGGCCGGCAGCGGCAACCTGGGCTTCGTTGCCAATGGCTTCACGGTCGGCACCGGCGTACTCGCGATCAACGGCTTTGCGCAGACAACGGCGCAGATCGCGGGTCCGGTCGAAACCAGGGGCGCGGGGTATGTCAGCGTGGGCGGCAACCTGACGATCAATGCCGCCGAATTGACGCCGGCTGCCGACGCGGCGGACGAACCGGGCACGACGATCGCGTCGACCGGCGTCATGAAGATCGGGGCACCGACCGCCGTCGCGATGGGCACGGCCTTGCCCACGCTGGTCGGCGGCAGCCTGAGCCTGGTGGCCAGCGACATCGAGGATTCCGGCGCCATCGTCGCACCGTCCGGAGTCATCACGCTGAGCTCGGCCGGCAACCTGCACCTGTCATCGACGGCGTCGATTGATGCGGCCGGCACCACCATCCAGGTGGTCGACCAGAGTGCACCGTCGCCAGGCGGATTCGTGATGCTGAACGCCGGCGGCAACGTGACGCTGGATGCGGGCTCGTCGATCAGCGTCGCCGGCAGCTCCGCGGGCGGCGCATCGGCTCCGGCGGGCAGCCTCAATATCCAGGGGGCCAATGGCATCGTCACGATGTCCGGTGCGATCAACGGCGCCGGCAATGGCGGTTCCGGCGGCAGCCTGATCGTCAATGCCGGAACCCTGAGCGGCGGATTGATGAGTCTTGCCGGAAATGCCGGACTGTCCGGATTCAGCGAGACCGTGGACATCCGCGTTCACAGCGGCGATCTCGATCTCGGCAGTGGTGCATCGATAACCGCGAACGGCATCGACCTGACCGCGGACGCCGGGACGGTCGATATCGCCGGTACGCTCAATGCCCCGTCCGCCGCGCAGCGCGGCTCGATCGTGCTGTCGGGTGGAAACGCGGTCATCATCGAGGCTACCGCGCAGCTGCATGCCGACGGCAGCGGCAGCGCCGGCCGCGGCGGCGAGATCGACCTGAACTCGGTCAGCGCGAATTGCAATGCCGCGCCGTGCACGAGCTCCGGTTCGATCACACTGGAGACCGGCAGCGTCATCACGACCGCCGGCGCCGCCGGACTGGGCGAACTCGTATTGCGCGCGCCGGTCCTGAGCGATGCGAGCAACGATCTCGTGGCAATCAACATCGGCCAGATGGGCATCGGCGCCGACGTCGGCCAGGTCGGCCAGATCATTGTAGAGCCGGTCATCGTATCCTCGACCACGGCCGCCGGCGTCAATTCGGACCTTGGCAACGATGTCGGCAATGCGGTGACGTTCCTGACGACGACCAACGCGGCCGGAATCTCCAATCAGTCCGCGATTGCGGCACGCCTGTCGGGCCCGGCTGCGACGCCGGTTGCGGTGCAGGCCGGCGTCGAGCTGCAGGACGCGAACGCAACCGATACACTGAACGTGCAGTCGATCGATCTGAGCCAGAACAGCACCCAGGGCCAAGTCGTCAACGTGAACGTGCGCGCCGCTGGCGCCATCACGATCAGCGGTGTCGTCTCCGACGGATTCAACGCAGGCTCGGGTGACACGCCGACAACACTGACGGACCTGCCGTCGGGATCCATGAGTTTCATCGCCGGCGCGGATCTGTCGAGTGCGAACCCCCTGTCGGTTCTGTCGGGCTCATCGGCAGCCCTGACCATCGGAGCACAAGCCATCGTGCGTACCGGCACCGGCGATATTTCGCTGGCCGCGGCCGGCAACGTGGTGCTGCAGAGCAATGGGCAAGGCGGTGCGTCCGTCTATACCGGCGGCACCGACGGCGCAGCTGCGGTCACGTTCGGCAATGGCAGCAATCAGCGTACCGCGCTCTTTCCGACGGGCGGCGGCAATGTGCTCGTCGTCGCCGGCGGCAACGTGGTCGGCGCGCCGTTCTTGGATCCGACCTTCGACGCAGGCAACTTCAGCGTCACCGGGTGGCAGCCTCGCGGCACCACGACCGTGACGCCGCAGGGCAGCTCGACGCCGATCCAGGTCGGGCAGTACGGCATCAATTTTGACGAGTTCGGCTGGAATCTCGGTGCGCTGGCGGGCGGTGACCTGACCGTTGCTGCCGGCGGTACGATCAGCAACCTGTCCGCGGCGACAGCCGCCAGCAGCCCGGATGGCAATGCGACGATCGATGGCGGCGGCGGCGGTCTGCGGGTCACGGCCGTCGGCGATATCGGCAGCGCGCAGATCTACGTCGCCGACGGCGTCGGAACGCTCACGACCGGCGCGGGCCTGGTGCCGCTCATCAACACCGACATCGCCAGCAAGGTCGGATCGAGCTTCGCGCTCGGCGACGCGCAGATCTCGGTCTGGGCGCGCCAGGGTGTGCAGGTCGATGCCCTCTACAACCCGACCTTCACGACTTCGTCGACCAGTGCGACCAGCAAGATCGCGCAGTTCTTCACGTATGGAGCGGACTCGTCGCTGGGCCTCTCAAGCACCGATGGCACCGTCACGCTCGAGCTCGTACCGAAGCAGGACATCATGGGTACGCTGGTCGGCCCGAAACTGGTTGCCGCCGCGGGCGGGGTCCCCGGCTTCCTCGACCTGCCTCCCAATCTGTCGATCGCATCGCTGCAGCAGGACATCGACCTCAGTCTCAGTGGAACCGGCGCGATCCTGTACCCGTCCAGCACCGGGCAACTCGAGCTGTTCGCAGGCCGGGACATCGTTGCCGGCGGCGGCTCCGCGATCGGCATGTCGGACAGTTTCGCGAGCCTGGTCCCGACGGCGGGAGATGTAGTCACGGCGCAAACCGGTCCGCTGCTGATCGGCGGACTGGCGAAATTCCAGGGAGCCATCCATACGAATGACCCGAACCCTGCGCTGATCACGGCCGGGCTCGACATCGAGGACCTCGTACTTTCGATCCCGAAGGCGGCGCAGATCTCGGCCGGGCGTGACATCGTCAACATCGGCTATTCGGGACAGAACGTTGCACCGTCCGACACGACGCTGATCACGGCCGGCCGTGATGTCGTCTATCCCCTCGTCGGCAATGCCGCGCAGATCGCGGTCGGCGGCGAGGGCAGCCTCGAAGTGTTCGCGGGTCGAAACGTCGATTTAGGTACCTCCGGCGGCATCACGACGACCGGCAACCTCGAGGATGCTAACCTGCCCAGCGCCACCGGCGCCAACCTGACCATCGCGGTGGGCTATGGCACGACGGGAGCGGACTACGGCGATTTCGTCAGGAAAATTGTTGCCCCATCGTCGGCCTATCAGTCAGAGCTGGTCTCCTATGTCGAAGCACTGACCGGGCAGACGGACCTCGGCTACCCGCAGGCGCAGAGCACTTTCGCCGGGCTGACCCTGAGCCAGCAGACGGCGCTGATCGACGACGTGTTCTTCAATGAACTGCTGCTGTCCGGCCGCGCAGCGAATTCCGGCTCCGGTGCCGGCTTCGCGCAAGGCTATGCGGCAATCGATGCCCTGTATCCGCACAGCCGCGTGCCCACCACGAAGAATCCCGATCCGTTTGCCGGGAATCTGACCCTGATCTCGAGCCAGATCTACACGCTGAGCGGGGGCAATATCTCGCTGCTGGTTCCCGGCGGCGCGATCAACGTCGGCCTGGCGTTCACGCCGGTCGGAGTTGCCCAGAAGCCCGCGTCCCAGCTCGGCATCGTCGCGGAGGGCAGCGGCAATGTCGACATCTACGCCCAGGGCGACGTCAACGTCAATGCCTCGCGCATTTTCACGCTGGGCGGCGGCAATATCCTGATCTGGTCGGACACAGGCAGCATCGATGCCGGCAACGGCTCCAAGTCGTCGCTGTCGGTTCCGCCGCCGGTCGTGCTGATCAACAAGGACGGATCGATTTCGCTGGACTATGGCGCGTCGCTCGCCGCCGGCAGCGGCATCCGCACGATCCAGACGGACCCGGACGTCCCGGCCGGAGACGTGGACCTGGATGCACCGCTGGGCACGGTCAATGCTGGCGACGCCGGCATCGGTGCGGCTGGAAACATCAATATTGCTGCGGCGCACGTACTCGGGGTTGCCAATATCAATTTCGGCGGATCGGCCTCCGGCGTGCCGTCCGACCTGAGCGGTCTGGGCGCGAGCCTTTCGGGCGTCTCGGCGGTCGCGAGCAGCGCGACGACGAGCAGCACGTCGTCGATGGCGGAATCCAATGCCGCCAGGGACGCGGCCCCGCTCGCCGCAAATGCGCTGAGCTGGCTCGACGTCTTCGTCACCGGCCTCGGCGAGGAAAACTGCCGCCAGGACGATATCGAGTGCCTGAAGCGGCAGAAGACGGCAGCGCCGTGAAAGGTGCAGTTATCGGCGCCGCCGTCACAAAACCATCACGCGATTTAAGGACAATGGCCGCCCCTTTAAAGATTTCTAACGCAAGGCCGTGATCCAATGAAGGTTTCTGCCAAGTTAATCGCCGTTGTTGCGGCGATGGTACCGCTAATTGCGCTGGCCGCTTCCTCCTGGTGGAACAACGACTGGAAGTATCGCAAGGAAATCGGTTTCGACCTGTCCGCTACCGGTGCGGACATTGCCGGCACGCCCCAGGACGTCCCGGTGCTGATCCGCCTGTCGCTGGCGAATTTCAGCTATTTCAATGACACCAAGCCGGACGGTTCCGACTTTCGTGTCGTCGCCGGCGACGACAAGACACCGCTGAAATTCCACTTCGAGAAATACGATCCGCAGAACCAGATGGCGCTGCTGTGGGTGCGCGTGCCGCAGATCACGGGCGGCTCGAAGACCGACAAGATTCTGGTGTACTACGGCAACGCCGATGCGGCCGCGGCGGCCGATGTCCCCGGTACCTACGACGCCTCGCAGGTCCTCGTGCTGCAATTCGATGAAGCTGCAGGGCCGCCGGTGGACCTGACCGCGTACAAGAACAATCCGACGGCCTCGACGGCGGTCCTGACGCCGGCCTCGCTGATCGGCGGCGGCGCGAGGTTCACGGGCAAGGAAAGCATCACGATTCCGGCGATGCAGTCGCTGCGGCTGCTGCCGAACCAGGGACTGACGGTATCGGCGTGGCTGCGGATCGAACAGGCGCAGCAGAGCGTCGTATTTTCGCTCAGCGACCAGGGCAAGACGATCGAACTGGCGATTGACGGCGCCAAGCTCGTTGTGCGCGCCGCGCTCGACGGTCCCACGGTCACGATTGCGCCTACGACCGATGTCAGCTTGAGCCAGTGGCACCACGTCGCCGTGACGGCGGGCGCCGGCAAGCTGACACTATATATCGACGGTGTCGCGGCGGGCAGCGCGCCGGTCACACTGCAGGAACTGGGCGGCAACCTGACGATCGGTGCCGCGGGCGGGTCGCGGTTCCTGAGTGGCGACGTCGACGAATTCGAGGTGTCAAAGGTCGCACGCTCGGCGGAGTGGATCCGTGCCTCGGCGCGCAGCCAGGGCATCGATTCAAATCTCGTCATCTACGGAGCGGACGGACAGAAGGAAGGCGGCAGCCAGACCTCTTATTTTGGCACGATCGCGAAGAACCTGACCCTCGACGGCTGGGTCGTGATCGGCATCTGCATGGCGATGCTCGCCGTTGCGCTGGTCATCATGGTCTTCAAGGCGATCTTCCTGAGCCGCGTCGAGAAGGCCAACGCGAAGTTCCTGAAGGAATTCCGCCGCCTCAGCGGTGATCCCACGGCGCTCGACAAGGAGGCCCCCGGCGCGGAGGACGACATGCTGGCCGATTCGCCGTCGATGTCGAGCCTCGCCAACGACCAGAACACGTACGGAGCCTCGACTCTCTACCGTCTCTACCACCATGGCGTGTTCGAGCTGAACAAGCGCGTCGTCGGACAGACGCTGAGCGCGCAACGCGCCAAGGTGCTGTCGCCGCAGTCGATCGATGCCATTCGCGCCGCGATGGATTCGTCGATGACGCGCCTGCAGCAGACGCTGTCCAGCCAGATGGTTCTGCTGACGATCGCAATCTCCGGCGGCCCGTTCCTGGGCCTGCTCGGTACCGTCATCGGCGTCATGATCACGTTCGCGGCGATCGCGCTGTCCGGCGACGTCAACGTCAACGCGATCGCGCCCGGTACGGCCGCGGCGCTCGCTGCGACCGTGGCGGGCCTGTCCGTGGCCATCCCGTCGCTGTTCGGCTACAACTGGCTGAACACGCGCATCAAATCGATCACCGCCGACAATCGCGTGTTCGTGGACGAATTCGTCACACGCATCGCCGAACAATACAGCTGAGGGCGGCGCCATGTCGGGATCCATGGACAGCGGCGACAAGGATGTCTACGACGACATCAACATCACTCCGATGCTGGATCTCGCGTATGTGCTGATGGTCATCTTCATCATCATGACGACGGCGTCCGTGCAGGGGATCAAGGTCAACCTGCCCAAGGCCAGCGACACGCCGTCGCTGGCGAAGCCGCAGACCAAGGCCATCACGATCACCGCGGACGGCACGATGTACCTCGACACCTATCCGGTCAGCCTGCCGGAGCTGGAGAACCTGCTGCGCCAGTACAAGGCGGCGAACCCGAACCTGCCGGTGATCGTGAAGGCGGACTCGAGCATTCCCTACCAGCGGGTCGTCGACGTGCTTGACGTCGTGGGCCGGCTCGAAATAACGCAACTTGGGCTAGTGACCCAACGCATCGTCAAGTAGCGCGATCTCCATGATCGACAAGCGTACCCAGCGTCGCATCGTTTCGCGCTTCGCCGGGGGAATCGGCGCCGTGCTGCTGATCGCAGGCTTCGTGTGGTTCGTCCACACGATGATGGGAATGAAGAAGTCCAAGCCCGAGCGGCTCGTGCAGACGATCCAGGTCATCCGGCCACCGCCGCCGCCGCCCGAGCAGCCGCCGCCGCCGCCGCCGGAGAAGGCCGAGGAGCAGCTGCCGAAGGACCAGCCCGAGCCGACACCGGACCAGCCGGATCAGTCCCCGGACCAGCCCCTCGGCGTTGACGCCGAAGGCTCGGCCGGCGGCGACGCCTTCGGCCTCGCTGCGCGCCGCGGTGGCAGTGACCTGATCGGCGGCGGCGGTTCGGCGCCCTACGCGTGGTACACGAACAGGATGCGGGACCAGCTCAAGGAGCGGCTCGCGGCCGCCCCGTGCACGAAGTCGGCCAAAGGTTCGGTATCGACCCGCATCGTCGTCGGCGCCGACGGGCGCGTCAAGCAGATCAGGCTGACGACGACGACCGGCAACTCGCGGGTCGACGAGTGCGTCGACAGGGTGCTGGCGTCGATCACGAGCATCGGCGATCCGCCGCCGCCGGGAATGCCGGAACAGGTCAATTTGAAAGTGGTCTTCTGATCAGAGGGAGAACGATGGACATGCTTCAGCGAAAATTCTTGCGCGCGACGGCTCTGCTGGCGCTCGCGCTCGCGCCCGCCATGGCCTGCCATGCCGACGACGAGCGGCAGTCGCTCGAGGAATTGCGCAACACGGTCGTCAACCTGCTGCAGACCCTCGTCGACCAGGGCATCCTGACCAAGGAAAAGGCGCAGCAGATGGTCAAGACCGCCCAGGACAAGGCGGCTGCCGACGCCGCTGCGGTCGCCAAGGCGGACGAAGGCGCCGTGCGGGTGCCCTATGTGCCGCAGATCGTCAAGGATGAAATCGCGAAGCAGGTCGCGGAGGAGGTCAAGCCCGGCGTCGTCGCCGACGTCCTCCAGGAGGCGAAGACGGAAAAATGGGGTGTGCCCGGCGCGTTGCCCGAGTGGCTGGCGCGTACCCGGCTCTACGGCGACATCACGCTGCGCGAGGAAGGGATCATCTTCGACGGCAATAACGCGCCGGAATACAATTATTACCAGATCAACCTCGCCGGTGGCATCGCTCAAGCGGGCGAAAATGCGTTCCTGGACACCAACGAGAACCGCATCCGGTTTCGCGGGCGCGCGAGACTGGGGATCGAGTCCGAGCTCAGCGACTCGATCACCACCGGCATGCGCATCGTGACCGGAAACACCTCGGACCTCGTGTCGGAGACACAGACGCTGGATGGATCCTCGCCGTACGCCTTCGGACTCGACCAGCTGTACATCCGCCTCGATGAGCGAAACGACCAGCGTTTTCCGTGGCTGTCGGTAGTCGGGGGGCGTTTCCTCAACCCGTACCAGACCCCCACCGATCTCGTGTTCCACAAGGACCTGACGTTCACCGGCGTCGCAGCGACCGGGCGCCTGGGACTGGGCGACGGCAGTGCCGAGCAATCGCACCTGTTCTTCACACTCGGCGCGCATCCGGTGCAGGAAATCGAGTTCTCCGCCGAGGACAAATGGCTTGCCGCCGCGCAGCTGGGTGCGAATGTGCGCTGGGGCGAGAATCAGCGCCTGCGCGTGACGGGCGCCTTCTTTGATTACTTCAACGTGACCGGGCGCCTGAACCCGGCCAACGAGCCCGGGATCTACAATTACACGGCACCGCAGTTCCTGCGCTTTGGCAACACGCTGTTCAACATCGCCAACACGCCCAACGACACCACGCAGCTGTTTGCACTGGCATCGGCGTATCGCCCTGTGAACGTCAACGCGACGTACACGTTCGCCGTCGGCCGCTATACGCTCGGAGCGACGCTGGATGCGGTGCGGAATTTCGGCTTTCACGAGGCTTCGGTCGAGGCGAACACCGGCTATTACGTCGCACCCCGCACCAAGGGATACCAGGCCGAGGTCAGCTTCGGCTACCCGACGGTCCTGGAGGCAGGCGCCTGGCGCGCGGTCGTCGGCTACCGGTATCTGCAGCGCGACGCGGTCCTGGACGCGTTCACCGACTCGGACTTCCACTATTTCGGCGGGACCAACGCCCAGGGCTACTACCTGGTCGGGGACTTCGGCGTCTCGAATCACGTCTGGCTGCGGCTTCGCTACCTGAGCGCGAACGAAATCGACGGGCCGACCTTCGGCGTCGACACCGTCCAGGTCGACATGAACACCCGATTCTAGGAGCCCGATGATGTACCAGCACGTGGCGATCCTGATCCTGTCGCTGGCCATGGCGGCCATGGCCGCGCCGGTGCACGCACAAACGGAGCGCGGCGGCGGCGATGCGCAGAAATTCATGCAGCAGTACCAGCAACTGTCGTCCGAGAAAACCGCGCTGCAGGCGCAGATGGCGCAGATGAAAAAAGACCTCGACAGCGCCCAGGCGGAGCTCACCGGCATCAGGAAGGAGCGCGACGCGCTGAAGGCGCGACAGGGGCAGTCCGCGGCTACCCTCACGCAATTGACCGCATCCAAGGAATCCGCCGACAAGAGCGTCGAGCAGTACAAGCAGCGCCTGGGCGAGATCGTGGCCCGGTACCGGGAGACCGCCACGACGCTGAAAGACGTCGAGGCGGATCGCGCGCTCGCGCACAAGGCTCTCGATGAACGCAATGCGGCGTTCGACAAGTGCGCCGAAAACAACCAGCAACTCTACGAGATCGCGGGCGACATCCTGAACCGCTATGAGCACGTCGGCCTGTTCACCAAAGCCGGCGCCGGCGAACCCTTCACGAAGATCACGCGCACGAGGATCGAGAACCTCGTCGATGAGACCCGGTCCCGCGCCGAGGAGCTGCGCATCAAGAAGCGCGGCGCAACCCCTTAGCGTACCGCCACCACGGGCGCCGGCGGCATCGTGACGAACACGCGGGAAGCACAGCTCGCCTCCATCCGCGACAGGGCCAGGGCGCTGCACCAGGCGGGTCGCCTCGCGGAATCCCTCGAAGCCCATGCGGAGGCGCTGCGGCTCGCACCGGACAACGTCCTGATCCATCTCAGCGCGGCGCGCCTGGCGCACGGGATGGAGATGCAGGAGCGCGCGCTGCGCCATTTCGAGGACGCCGCGCGCATCGACCCGCGCTGCTACCCGGCCATCGAGGCGGCGCGCAGGATCTGCGTCGGAGCGGGAATCGGCGCGCGCGCCCAGCAATACTCCGCACTTGCCCATGCGCTGGATCCGAGCGCCGACAAGCTCTTGTCGCTAAAGCTGTTCGTGCCGGCAATCATGGAATCGCATGCCGCCATCTGCGAGGCGCGTGCCAGCTACGCGCGCGGGCTCGACGAGATGCTGGCCGCGCCGCCGCGCCTCGACGCGCCCCACGGCGCGCTCGGGATATCGGCATTCTTCCTCTCGTACCACGGCCAGAACGACCGCGAGCTGCAGCAAAGGACGGCCAGCCTGTTCCTGCAAAGCATCCCTAGCCTGCAGTACACCGCCGCGCACTGCCTCGGCCCGCGCCGGCGCGAAGCAAGGATCCGGATAGGCTTCATATCGCGCTTCTTCGCGTCGCATTCGATCTTCTCGACATCGATCGGGCTCATCGAAAAACTGTCGCGGGACAGGTTCGAGGTGTTTGCGCTGCGGATCACGCCGTCGCGCGACGACTCATCGACGGCGCGCGTGCGCGCGGGGGCCGACCACAGCGTCGACCTCGACGCCGACATCTACCGCGCGCGAGAGCAGATCGCGGCACTGGCCCTCGATATCCTCTATTACCAGGACATCGGCATGGAGCAGACCTCGTATTTCCTCGCGTTCGCGCGCCTCGCGCCAGTGCAGTGCGTATCGTTCGGACATCCCAATACGACCGGAATCCCGACCATGGATTACTTCGTCTCGAACGACCTGTTCGAACCGGCGGACGCTCAGTCCCATTACAGCGAGAAACTCGTGCTGCTGAAGGAGCTGCCGACGCTTGCTTACTACTACCGGCCGACAGTGCCTGCCACGGTGGCCACGCGTGCCGCGTTCGGCATTCCGGAGGGCGCGACCCTATATGTCTGTCCGCAGACGCTGTACAAGCTGCATCCGGATTTCGACGCGATCGTGCGCCAGGTCCTCGAGCGCGATGCCAGGGCCATCGTCGTGCTGATCGAGGGCCAGTTCCGGGAGTTCACGGAGGAGGTACGAGCGCGGCTCGCCCGCGCGATGCCGGAGGTCGTGCACCGCGCGCTGTTCCTGCCTTTCATGGCCTTCGAGCGCTTCATGCAGTTGCTCGTCATCGCGGATGTCGTGCTGGATACGCTGCACTTCAACGGAATGAATTCATCGCTGCAGGCATTGGCGGCCGGCGTCCCTGTCGTGACGCTGCCGGGACGTCTGCAGCGCGGCCGTCACACGCAGGCGATGTACCGCAAGATGGGAATCGACGACTGCATCGCCACCGATGAGGACTCGTACGTCGATATCGCGGCGCGAATCGCCAACGACCGCGGTTACGCGCAGGACCTGCGCCGGCGGATCCTCGGGCGCAATCACGTCCTGTTCGAGGATCCCCGCGTCATCGAGGAGTTCGAGCGGTTCTTCGCGAGGGCGGTGGATGATGCGTGAACAGCGTACGGCACCGGACGCCGGTGCCCTGTTCGCACAGGGCCTGGACGCATACCGGCAGGGTCAGCTCGAGCGCGCGGAGGCGAGCCTCGGAGAATTGCTGCGCTGCGCGCCCGATCATTTCGATGGGCTGCACCTGGCCGGCCTGGTCGCGGCCCGGCGTGGCCGTCCGCAGCTTGCCGTGGAACTGATACGGCGCGCCATCGGCAGGAATGGTGCGATCGCGGCCGCGCATCGGCATCTCGGCAACGCGCTGTGCGAGGCCGGGCGCCTCGAGGAGGCACTCGGCAGCTACGCGAAGGCGATCGAGCTGCAACCGGGCTTCAGGGAGGCCCACGTCAATCGCGCAATGGCGCTGCTGGTGCTGCGGCGCCCCGCGCAGGCGCTCGCGGACTTCGACCGGGCGATCGCGCTCGGCGTCGCCGAGGCGCACGTCCACGCGTTCCGCGCATCGGCGCTGATCGATCTGGGTCGCCCGCAGCAGGCGCTGGACAGCTGCGACCTCGCGCTGGCGAGGGAGCCGGGTCATGCCGTGGCGCGCGTCAACCGCGCGGCGGCGGCTTACCTGCTGGGCCTGTATGCGCAAGCGCTTGCGGACTGTGACCGGGCAATCCTGCACGACGCCAATCTTGCCGAGGCTCATGCCTATCGCGGCGCAGCGCTCTATGCGCTGCAACGGCTCGACGAGGCGCTCGCGAGCCTCGATACCGCGCTGGCGCTGCAGCCGGGCAGTGCGTTCGCCGCGAACTTCCGTGCGCTCGGCCTATTGGACCTGCAGCGGCCGCAGCAGGCACTTGACAGTGCCGACCGGGCGATCGCGCTGCGAGCCGATCTCGCCGATGCCCACAACACACGGGGCCTTGCGCTCGCGGATCTGCGGCGCTTCGAGGAGTCGATCGCGAGCTTCGAACAATCGACGCTGCTGCAGCCGCATAACCCCGAGCCGGCCTTCAACCGGGGCTTGCGGTACCTGCAGGCCGGCAGGTTCGACCTCGGATGGGATTTGTACGAGGGGCGTCCGATGCCCGATCGCGGTGCCGCCAGCGGGCGGGGCCAGCGCGCGCGCTGGGATGGGAGCCAGGCGCTTGCCGGCAGGACCATCCTGGCGCATTCGGAGCAGGGCCTTGGCGATACACTGCAGTTCTGCCGCTACGCAACGCTGTTGCGGGCGTGCGGCGCGCGCGTGATCCTCGCCGTGCAGCCGCCGTTGCGCGCATTGCTGCGGACGCTGGGTCCCGGCATCGAGGTCATTGCCATGGGCGACCCCGTTCCCGCGCATGACTTCGTCTGCCCGCTGCTGAGCCTGCCGCGGGCGTTCCAGACGCGCCTGGACACCATTCCAGCGGCAGTGCCGTACCTGCGGCCGGATCCGCAGCGCGTCGCGCGGTGGCGGGAACGCCTGGGCATTACCAGCGAGCGCCTGATCGGCATCCGCTGGCAAGGCAGCACCGGCAGGGCCGATGCCGGCAGGTCGTTTTCGCTGCGATATTTCGAGATGATTGCCGGGATTCCGGGAGTCCGCCTCGTCAGCCTGCAGAAGGATGCGGGCTCGGAACAGATGCGGGAGCTGCCCGTGCACTGGCGCGTCGAGGATCTGGGCCGCGACTTCGAGCCCGGCGGCGCCGATGCATTTCTCGATGTGGCCGCCGTCATGGAGTCCCTTGACCTCGTGATCACGTCCGACACGTCGATCGCCCATCTCGCTGGCGCGCTGGGTCGCCCGGCCTGGGTCGCGCTAAAGTGGGTTCCGGACTGGCGCTGGATGCTGGATCGCGAGGACAGCCCCTGGTATCCGACGTTGCGCCTGTTCCGCCAGGAGCGGCCGGGCGACTGGCATGGCGTATTCGAGGGCATGCGCGCCGCGCTGCTCGACGGGCGTCATCAAAGCGAAAGACAGGCGACTTAGGATCTGCCCATGCGGCATTCGACGAAACTGTTCCATGCGGCTGGATCTGCGGCGCTGTGCGCGACGTTCGCGCTGGCTGCCGTCGCCAGGGATTCCAGCGATGGCTTTGCCCTGCCGGGACTGACGTCCGATCCGCCCGGCAGCGTCACCCCGAAGGACACGGCGGTGCGCGTGGCGGGCGCGAAGATCACCGTCGACGTCGCCGTGTCGACCGGCACGGACATCCCGGGACTCGTTGTCCAGGGAGCCCCGTTCGGCCCGGCGGCTGCTACGGAGCCGTACCCCGAGCGGCACTTTCCCGAGCTGGAGGTCAGCATCGACGGCGGACCGGTCCAGGTGGAGGAATTCACGGCCGCTTTCGTCGGCAACAAGAACATCATGCTGTTCGTACGCGAGGCGCACCTGGATCCCTGGGCCATCACCCGTTCGCCGCCATGGTCGGCTGCGGAGGGCGCCAATCCGCGTGCCCTGAAAGCGCTGGCCGGTCTCGGTGCCATCGAGAAGTCCGGCGATGGGTATCTGGCCCGATGGGCGGGGCGGCGCGGCGTGCGGATTCCGCTGTACAAGGGGCGCGACCAGCAGGTTGAGCTTCGCTACACGGCGCGGCCTGCGTTCGCGCCGGCGACGGTCCTCAGCGTGGTCACGCCGGCGCGCGAGCGGGACTACTGCCTGTCCGAGGCGGCGTTGCGCCGCTTTGCACATTCCCTTCCTGCGACGCAGCCGCTGACGGTCCATGAATATTCCATCGCGGCCGGCATCGACGACAGCGCTCCTGCGAGTGTGACCCTCGAGATGTCCGCTGCCGATGGCGGCCGGATCGCATCCAGGGCCTGGATCTTTGCGTGTGGTCCGCATCGCAAGGCAATTGCCGCGGTCGGCAACGTGAAGCGCCAGGCGGCTCAGGTCGACGAGCACGCCCGCTTGCGCGTGCTGAGCATCGTCGAGTCAACCCCGGAGAATTGACCGGGCTCAGGCCGGCAACTCCGGTATCGCCAGATGCTGCGGCGGCAGCCCCAGCTCATGACGTTGAATCATCGCCGTGAACGCGGCTTCGAGGTGACGCCGGAAGCGATCCGTGTCGAACACGGCGCCCGCCGTCCTGCCCGCAGCGATCACCGCGCGCAAGTGCCCCAGTCGGGCAGGCTCGCGAGCCAGTCGCAGCGCGATCCGCTCGTACTCCTGCAGCGAGCCGGCCACGAGTTCCGGCAGCCCGAGTGCCTGCAGGAGGCTGCCCGACATGCGCGCCGCGAAGCTCCGCCCTGCACAGGTCAGGACGGGTACGCCCGCCCGCAACGCATCGCTGGTCGTCGCACCGCCGTTGAATGGCAGCGTATCGAGACAAAGGTCGGCGAGGGGCAGGCGTGCCAGATGATCGGCATACGGCAGGGATGTCGCGAAGACCAGGCGCCGCGGCGCGACCCCGCGAGAGATCGCCTCGCGGCGCAGGTTGCTCTCCACCTCGGGCTTGCCGCCCAGCACCCAGAGCACGCTGTGCGGCTCAGCCAGCAGCAGCCGCATCCAAACGTCGAACAGCGGCGGATTCAGTTTGTAGCTGCCGTGAAACGAGCACCAGACGAACCCGTGATCCGGCAGGCCCGCCTGCGCCCGTGAGGGCGCGCTGGACGACGGCGACCGGCGGTCGTCATTGACCTGGAAGCATCCGGGCAGATGGACGACCTGTTCGCCGTACTCGGCGCGCGAGGCCGCCGGGATCAGGAATTCATCGGCGAGGATGTAATCGAGCAGTCCGGCCCCCGTCGTCGCCGGAAATCCCAGGTAGCCGACCTGGAGGGGCGCGGGACGGTGCGCAAATATCGCCGCGCGATGCTCGCCGGTGTATCCCATCAGGTCTACCGCGATGTCGACCTCCAGGTCCCGGATCAGCCTCGCGATATCGAGATCGGCCTGCCGGCCGGGAACGATGAAGCGTTCGAATCCCGCACTGACGCGCCTGCGCATCGGCGAGGCGGGATCATCCCGCAGCGAGATGCCGATGGTTTCAAAGCGCGCACGATCGTGGCGCTCGAACAGTCCCGCCATCAGGAACGACGTCGGGTGCTCCAGGAAGTCGGCGGATACGTAGGCTACGCGAATGCGCGCATGCCGGTAACGCTCGCCGGCCCACAGCGGAGAACCACGAGTCCGGTGCAGTTGCCCGAAAATGTCCGCGCAGCGTCGTTGCAGGATCGGGGAGTCACAGACCGCGAGGAACGAAAACGGGAAATCGACCGGCGCGCCACGCTCGACGGACGCCGCGATGTCCTGGGTAGCCCGGGAATAATCGTGCCAGTCGCACAACTGCAATTGCGCGTGCAACGCGGGCCCCCGCGCGTAGGGGTACGCCGGATCGATCGCGAGCGCGCGCCGGAACGAGGCGGCCGCGTCACCATAGCGCCCCCGCAGCGACAGGGCGAGGCCGCGGCGGACCCAGACTCCGGGATCCGACGGATTCACCTGCAGCGCGCGATCGTAGGCGGCAATCGCCGCGTCAATCTCGCCGACGGCGGACAGCAGATCGGCGCGTGCCGGGATCGCCTCGGCGGACGCGGGCGCCAGCACCATGGCCCGGTCAATGCTCCGCGCGGCGCCCGCATGGTCCCCCAGCGCGAGCAGGGCGGACCCGCGGCCGAGGTGTGCCTGCGCAAGCCCGGGAGCCAGTCCGAGGGCCTGGTCGTAGATGTCCAGCGCCTCGGCGGATCGCTGCAACTTCAGCAGTACGCTGCCGCGCGCACACAGCGCCGGCGTGAAGCCCGGCGATATCACGAGAGCGCGATCGAAGCTGCACAGCGCATCGTCGAACCTGGCCAGTGCGGCCAGGGCATTGCCGCGACCGAACAGTGCCAGGTGATAGTCCGGCCACAATTGCAGCGCGCGCTCATAGCATTCCTGCGCCTGCGCGTAGCGCGCGAGTGCCATCAGGGCGTTGCCTGCATTGGCGACGGCCACGGGCTGGCCTGGATTGATGGCGAGCGACCTCGAGATCCACTCGAGCCCGCTTTCAGCGCGGCCAAGCTGTGTCTCGATCACTCCGAGCAGGTGCAGGGCATCGGCATGATCGGGATGTGCCTGCAGGATCTGCCGATACAGCAGCGCGGCCTGGTGCAGCTCGCCGCGCCCGTGAAATTCCAGGGATCGCCGCAGTTTGTCCTGGAGTTCGACGTTCATGTCGACGGAAAGCTGCGAGTGGTCGTCTTGTGGCATTGGCATTGGCTGCAAAGCGACCCATTAATATAGGGGTTCCAGGTGACGAACTGATGAACCAGCGCAGGTTTTCCGCGCAACCCTGACTTTGAAACAGAAACATGCTATCGAGGGGTCCGGCACAAGCCGGCTATGGAAACAGCGTCATGGCGGTAAGCATGCGGGAAACACCCGCCGAACTATTGCGACAGGCGGTCGCCCTGCACCAGCAGGGGCAGCTCGACCGTGCCCGGGTCATCTACGAGCAGATCCTGCGCGAGCAGCCCCGGCATTTCGATGCCCTGCACATGCTCGGCGTGATCGCGGCCGTCAGCGGCAATCCGCGCAAAGCCGCCGAGCTGATCGGCCAGGCGATCGATGTCGATCCGGCGAACGCGATCGCGCACAACAACCGCGGCATCGCGCAGCACGAGTCCGGCCAGCCGCAGGCGGCGCTGGCAAGCTTTGAGCGAGCCGCCCGGCTCAAGCACGACTACGCCGATCCGCACTACCACCGCGGCAACGTGTTTACGCGGCTTAGGCAGTGGGACGCCGCGTTGCAGAGCTTCGACCGGGCCATCGAATTGCGCCGCGGCTTCGCAGAGGCGCACTGCGACCGCGGGATAGTGCTGTGCCGACTGCGGCGCTGGGATGCGGCGCTGCAGAGCTTCGATCGGGCCATTGGCCTGAACCACGATCTCGCCGCGGCTCATTCCAATCGTGCAGTCGCACTGCGGGAACTGGAACGCTACGAGGAAGCGCTGGTCAGCTGTCATCAGGCCATTGCAGTCAACCCGCAACATGTCGAGGCATATTGCAACAGGGCCAGCGTGCAGCTCACGCTGCAGCGCGTTGACGAGGCGCTGGACAGCTACGACAAGGCCGTATCGCTGGACCCTGGCCACGCGTCGGTACGCGTCAATCGCGCGCTGGCGCGCCTGATGGCCGGCGATTTTGCCGGTGGCTGGACAGACTACGAGTGGCGCTGGAAGGATACCAGCAGCTGGGTCATCAATGAAAAGCGGAATTTCCCGCAGCCTCAATGGCTCGGACAGGCATCACCGGCCGGCCAGCGGATCCTGTTGCACAGCGAGCAGGGCTACGGCGATACGATCCAGTTCTGCCGCTACGCTACGCGCGTCGCCGAACTCGGGGCCGAAGTGATCATCGAAGTGCCCGAAGCGCTGGCAACGCTCGCGCACAGCCTCGACGGTGTGGCTGGCGTCGTGGTGCAGGGGCAGCCGCCGCCGCCGTTCGACTGGTATTGCCCGCTGCTGAGCCTGCCACTGGCGCTGCGCACGACACTGGCGGATGTGCCCGCGCGGGTACCGTACCTCTGCCCCGGCGATCAGCGACGGCGCCGCTGGAGCGAGAAGCTGGGGCCGCGGGAGCGGTTGCGCGTGGGTCTCGTGTGGTCCGGCGCGTTTCGTGCGGGGCGGCCCGAACTGTGGTCCGCGAACAGCCGCCGCAACGTGCCGCTGACGAAGTTCGCGCCGCTGGGCGATGCCGACGTCGAATACTACAGCCTGCAGAAAGGCGCGCAGGCCGCGGCGGAACTCGCCCAGCTGGCCGGGCAAGGCTGGCATGGCCCCGCGATGCGGGATTTTACCGACGAGCTGCATGATTTCGCCGATACGGCGGCGCTGATCGAGCAGCTGGATCTCGTCATTTCCGTCGATACCTCGATCGCGCACCTGGCTGGCGCACTCGGCAAGCCGGTGTGGATATTGAATCGCCTCGACACCTGCTGGCGATGGATGCTCGACCGGGACGACAGTCCCTGGTACCCGACGGCGCGGCTGTACCGGCAGCGGCGGGCCGGGGACTGGGACGATGTCCTGCACAGGGTTCGAGCCGATTTGCAACTGCTGAAGAGGCGAGAATAGGTTCATGTCGACGACCATCACCTACAGCGTGGATATTGGCCGACCCGATTCGCGGGAGCTCGCCGCGTTGCCCGAGAAATTCCAGCGCGGCGTCGCATTGCACCAGGCGGGGCAACTCGACCAGGCGCAGCTCCTGTATGACGAGGTCCTGCGCGTGCAGCCGGCGCATTTCGATGCGCTGCATCTGTCGGGCGTCATCGCATCGCAACGGGGCAATCCCGGCGTGGCGCTGCAATACTTCGAGAAGGCCATGGTCATCGACGGCGGTCAAGCGGCGGTGTTCTGCAACATGGGCTCCGCTTTCCATGCGCTGCGCCAATTCGAAGCCGCACTCGCCAGCTACGACCGGGCGATCGCATTGCAGCCGGAACTTGCCGAGGCGCTGTCGAACCGCGGCAATGTGCTGCAGGAACTCAAGTTGTCGCAGCAAGCCCTGTCGAGCTATAGCCGGGCGATCGCCGTGAATCCGCGCTATGCATTGGCGTATTGCAACCGCGGCAGCATGCTGGTCGATCTCGGCTCGCTGCCGGCTGCGCTTGCCGACTTCGACCAGGCGATAGCGTTGGCGCCGGAACTTGCCGATGCATGGTCGAATCGCGCCAACGTGCTGACGAAGCTCGGACGATTCGCGGAGGCGGTCGCAAGCTACGACCGTGCCATCCAGCTGAAGCCGGAATTTGCCGAAGCCTACTCGAACCGCAGTCACGCGCTGCGGGAGCAGGGGCTGTTCGATGCGGCCCTCGCCAGTTGCAGCCAGGCGCTGGCGCTGCGGCCGACATTGGCCTCTGCGCATTGCAATCGGGGCAATATCCAGCGAAGTCTCGCGCAGATGGACGCCGCGCTCGCCAGCTACGACCGGGCCATCGAATGCGAGCCTGGCTATGCGGATGCGCATTGCAATCGCGGCAACCTGCTGCGCGAGGTCGGGCGCCTCGACGCTGCACTGGGGAGCTTCGACAGGGCAATTGACTTGAATGCAAACCTCGCCGAAGCCCATTTCTCACGGTCGATCGCGCTGTTGCTCGCGGGAGACTATGCCGCGGGCTGGCCGGAGTACGAATGGCGCTGGCAGGCACCGGCCAGCCCGAATTACCGGGAGAAGCGCGTGTTTCGGCAGCCGCTGTGGCTCGGCGACGCGCCGCTCGAAGGCCGCACGATCCTGCTGCACGCCGAGCAGGGATTCGGCGATACGCTGCAATGCATCCGCTACGTCGGGCAGGTCGCCGATCTCGGCGCGAAGGTCGTGCTGGAGGTGCATGAACCGCTGTTGCCGCTGCTCACCCAGCTGCGCGGCGTCGCTGCGCTGGTCGCGAAGGGAGCCCGCCCGCCGGACTGCGATTACCATTGTCCGCTGCTGAGCCTGCCGCTGGCGTTCAGGACCACGCTGACGACGATTCCGGCGCCGGCACCGCTGCGCACGGACGCAACCTTGCTCGCACTGTGGCAGAGCCGCCTCGGATCCAGGACCCGGCCGCGCGTGGGTCTCGCATGGAGCGGCAGCACGAACCACCCGAACGACCGCCAGCGCAGCATTGCGTTGTCGCAGTGGAGCCGCTTCCTGCCCGACCACGTCGAATATGTCAGCCTGCAAAAGGACGTCCGCGGCGATGACCGTGCCACGCTTCAGGCCAACCCGCGCATCCGGGACTTCGGCAGCGCACTCCGCGACTTCAGCGATACGGCGGCCCTGTGCGCGTGCATGGATCTCGTCGTCAGCGTCGATACGAGCGTCGCCCACCTGAGTGCGTCGCTGGGCCGGAACACGTGGATCCTGTTGCCCTGCAACCCCGATTGGCGCTGGCTGCTCGATCGTACGGACAGTCCGTGGTATCCGGGTGCCAGTCTGCACCGCCAGCAATACTTTGGCGTATGGGAAGGAGCGCTCGCGCAGATCCGCGACCGGCTGTTTACGCAATTCCCGGCCGTCTAAACGCTGTCTGCGCCGATGTGCCCGGGCGGCAGTCCGGCGTGGTAGCGGTCGTGAATGAGCTGGTACGCGCGTTCGAGGTGGCGGGTATAGCAGCGCGTGTCGAACAGCGGCGCGGCCTGGCGGCTGTCCGCGAGCCGCTGGCGGATGGAGGCTAGTGCCGCCGTCTCGGTGGCGAGGCGCACGGCGAGCTGCTCGTAGTGGGCGGGTGTCGTGGTGATCAGTTCCGGCAGGCCAATCGCGCGCAGCAGGCTTGCCGCGACACGGCCCGCGAATGCTTCGCCGACGCAGGTCAGCACCGGTAGTCCGGCCCACAACGCATCGCTTGCCGTCGTGTGTGCGTTGCACGGCAGGGTATCGAGAAACAGGTCCGCCGCGCGGTGCCGCGCCAGATGCAGCGCCAGATCGATGCGCGGAGCAAAGACCAGCCGGACGGGATCCACGGCCCTCGCCGAGGCCTCGCGCCGCAGGTTCTGTGCCGCCCTCGGGTTGTCCTCGAGCAGCCACAACACGCTGCCCGGGACCATGGCCAGGATCCGCATCCAACCGTCGAACATCATCGGCAGGATCTTGTAGCTGTTGTTGAAGCAGCAAAACACGAACCCCGCGGGCGGCAGCCCCAGTTCGGCACGGCTGGCGCTGCGCTCGGCGATCACGCGCCGGGAGTCGTTTACCTGGTAGCTGTGAGGCAACTCGATGATCTTCTCCGTGTAGTGGTGCCGGCTTGCGGCGGGCACGACGGTTGCATCGGCGAGCAGGTAGTCGATGTAGGGCGCCGCCATCGTGCCCGGGTAACCCAGGAAATTGATCTGCAGCGGCGCGGCGCGCAGGGCGAAGATTCCCGCGCGGTTGCCCTGCGTGAATCCCTTGAGGTCCACGGCGATGTCGATGCCCAGGCTGCGGGCGCGCATCGCGACCTCGGCATCAGAGTGCGCGCGCACATCGAGGAAATCATCGCAGGCGGCCTGCAGCCGCTGTCGCATGGGGCCCCGCGAGTCCGGCCCGAACGAGAATGCGGTGATGTGGAAGCGGCTGCGGTCGTGCAGCTCGAGCAGCCCGGCAATCAGGTACGAGGTCGCGTGTTCGTGAAAATCCGCCGAAAAATACCCGACGTGAACGCGCTGGCGGCGTGCGCGCGCCGGGACCGGCCCGAGCGCGCCGTCCGGCGCGCATTCGCGCCGCACCCAGGCCTGCGCCGCATGCCGCTGCAGACTTGCGGAGTCGAGCAGCGCGAGCACATAGAACGGATTCATCGCGACCGCCGCGGCGTCAATGCCGCCGCCGCCGTCGTCCGCGCTGTCGACGCCGGCGGCAAGCCTGGCAAGGTCTGCGTCAAGCCCGCGCCAGTCGCAGACCTGCATCTTCAGGTGCCGCGCCACGGCAACGAGGTCCGTGCGTCCCGGCGCGATGCCGATCGCGCGATCGTAGCTGGCGATGGCCGCTTCATGCTGCATCATCTCGCGCAGCGCATGTCCCCGGTTCGCGAACGCGTCGGCGAGATCGGAGCATAGGGCTATGGCCTGGTCATAGCTTGCAACCGCGTCGGCAAAACGCCGCAGGTGGAACAGGGCAACGCCGCGATTGCGGTAGGACTCGGCATGGCGCGGCCTTAGCGCGATCGCGCGGTCGAAGCTGGCGAGGGCGCCGGCATAATCATGCAGCGCCACGAGAGCAACGCCGAGGTTCAGGTGGGATTCTGCGAACCCCGGCTGCAGCCGGACGGCCGCCGTGAATCCGGCAGCCGCCTCATCGTAGCGGCGCACGCGATGCAGTTCGTTGGCGCGGTCGTAATGCGCGTCTGCGAGGTCCGGTTGCACGGTGATCGCCTGGTCGTAGCTCGCGATCGCGTCCCATGGACGCTGCAGCGCCGACAGCGCGAGGCCGCGGTTCAGCCATGCTTGCGGATACGCGGGCTTCAGCGCCGTCGCGGCGTCATAGCCCGCGATCGCCGCGTGGAAATCGCCGCTCTCGCGCAGCGCATTGCCCCGATTGAAGTGCGCCTCGGCGTTGTCCGGCCGCAGCGCTATCGCCCTGTCAAAGCTCGCGATCGCCGCGTCGAAGCGCCGCAGGTGGTGCTGCGCCGTACCCCGGTTCACGAGCGCCGCGACGCTGCCGGGATCGACCTCTATGGCCCGCCCAAACAGGGCCGCGGCCTGTTCCGGCTGATCCTTCTGCAGCGCGATGATGCCGAGCATGTGCAGAGCATGAAAATGCCGCGGCTGCCATTGCAGCGCCTGTTCATACAGGGTGCGGGCTTCATCCAGCCGCGATTGCCGGTGCAGGGCGATCGCCTGGCGAAACACCGCCTCGACGCGTGTCGCAGCATCCGTCGTCATGGTGCGCAAAGTCTACTTTTCGGGCGGGTGAGCGGGCAATGAGTTTGTCACAAGTCGCTGATAGCTTAGCCTGTTGCCCGCCAGCGTGGGATCGCTGCGGATGGCTTAACTCAACAGGTGTCCAGGTTTATGCCGGCAGGACAGTCGGACCGCCGTTTACCGCCCGATGCGCCGCCGACGGAAATCGCCTTTCAGGGCGCCGTCGCGCTGCACCGGCAGGGCTGGGCGGAGCAGGCCAATGCCTTGTGCGCGGACGTGCTGCGGGCGGATCCGCGGCATTTTCACGCCTGGCATCTGCGCGGGCTCATTGCGCTCGAGAGCGGAGACACGGATCGTGGCATCGACTTCATCACGCGATCGCTGGCGATAAGGCCGGACCAGCCGATGGCGCATTCAAATCTCGGCAACGCGCGCCTGTCGATGCGCCAGCCCGCCGCCGCGCTTGCGAGCTTCGAACAGGCCCTGCGCCTGCAGCCGACTCTGTCCGTGGCATGGTACAACCGCGCGAATGCGCTGCGGGAATTGCACCGGCCGGCCGAGGCGCTGGTGAGTTACGACGCCGCCCTTGCGTTGAACGGCAGCGATGCCCGCAGCCATTGCAACCGCGGCCTCGTGCTTGCGGAACTGGGTCGGCCGGAGGAAGCGCTGGCCGCGATCGACCGCGCGGTCGTCCTGGACCCCGCATTCAAGCTCGCCCACCAGAACCGGGCGGCGCTCCTGCTGCAACGGGGGCGTGCGCACGACTCGCTGGACTGCTGCGAGCTGCTGCTGCGGCTTGCCCCCGACCCGCAGTCCCTGTGCATCCGCGGCAATGTGCTGCTGGCGCTGGATCGTCCGCAGGAGGCGATCGCGGCCTACGCGCAGGCGCTGCACCTCGACCCGGCGCACGTGGATGCGCTGATCAATCGCAGCGCGGCGCTGCAGCGCGCGAACCGACTCATCGAGGCGCTGGCCGATTGCGATCAGGCCCTGAGCCTGGCGCCCGCGTCGCCGTTCGCATTGCGTAACGCTGGAAACGTGCTGATGGGGCTGGGCCGGCCCGAGGAAGCGCTCGCCCGCTATGAAGGGGCGCTCGAGCGGGACCCGCAGGACCGAGAGGCGCGGCAGGGGCGCGACGCCGCGCTCGAGAACCTGTTTCATTGGCGCATGGAGCACTGCGACTGGCGCGACTACGATACGCTGTCGACCCGGATGCGGGAGCTGCTGGCGACGACGCATCGGTTCGTCAGGCCCCTGTCGCTGATGCTGTTCGACGACGGGGCGCTGAATCTGGACTGTGCGCGCGAGTTCATCGCCAGCCGCTATCCGCCGGATGCGGCACTGGGTCCCTGCGTGCGGCCGGCGCCCGGCGGGGACAGAATCCGCCTTGCGTACCTGTCGGCGGATTTCTGCGAACACCCGGTATCCCATCTGCTGGTCGGCGTGCTCGAGCGCCATGACCGCGATCGCTTCGACGTGATCGGCGTGTCGCTTCGGGCGCATCGCGAGGGTCGGTTTGAACAGCGTGTGCGCCTCGCATTCGATCGCTGCGTCGATGTGCAGGACCATGGTGATCGCGAAGTTGCCGCGATGATGCGCGAATGGGGCGTCGACATCGCCGTCGACCTGATGGGATTCACGGACGGCCAGCGCCTCGGGATCCTCGCGCACCGGGCGGCTCCCGTGCAGGCGGGATTCCTCGGCTACGCGGGGACGCTGGGCGCGCCGTACATCGATTACCTGCTCGCCGACGCCATCGCGATCCCGCCGGGCGAGGAGCGCTGGTATGCGGAGCGCATCGTGCGGCTCCCCGGCTGCTTCCTGCCGAATGACGACCGGCGCGAGATCGGTGCAACGCCGAAGCGCACGCAGGCCGGATTGCCCGAACGGGGATTCGTGTTCTGCGCGTTCACGAAGCCGCATAAGATCAATCCGCCGATGTTCGCCATCTGGATGCGGCTGCTGCGCGACGTGGAAGGCAGCGTGCTGTGGCTGCGCGACATGGGCCCCGCGGTGCGCAGCAGTCTCTCGAGCGAGGCTCGGTCACGAGGCGTTGCGCCGGAGCGCCTGATATTTGCGCCGCGAGTGCCCGGCATGGCGGAACACCTGGGACGACAGGCGCTCGCCGACCTGTACCTGGATACGCTGCCGTACAATGCCCATTCGACGGCCTGTGACGCGCTGTGGACCGGGGTGCCGGTACTGACCTGCGCCGGCGCCGGCTTCGGCGCGCGCATCGCGGCGAGTGCGCTGACCGCGATCGGCCTGCCGGAGCTGATCGCGCAGACACCGGACGAATATGAAAGCCGCGCCCGCGAACTGGCACTGCGCCCCGACCTGCTGCGCGCGATACGCGTGCGCCTTGGCCGGCCGCGGGGCTGCTCCGCGCTTTTCGATACGCGCCGGTACACGCAGGGCCTGGAGGCGGCCTTCCAGGGCATGCATGATCGCGCCGTGCGCGGTGAGTCGCCGGCCGCCTTCAGCGTCGAACGGTACCCGGGCGCATGAGCGGGCCGACGCTGCGCGAAGATCCGCTGCAGCACGCGCTCGCGCTGATTCGCGGCGGGCAGCTGTCGCAGGCGGAGGCGATCTGCCGGGCGGTGCTGGCACGGACTCCAGTCGAATTCAATGCGCTGCAGCTGCTGGGGCACATCGCGCTGCAGCGGCGCGACCATGCGCAGGCGGGTCAGTGGCTGAGCGCCGCGGTCGCGGTCAGGCCGACGAGCGCTGCGGTCCACTCCAACCTTGCCGTGGTGCTGCTCGCGCTGCGCCGCCCCGGTGAGGCGCTGGACCGCTGCAATAGCGCGCTGGCGCTGCAGCCAGATTTCCCCGAGGCTCTCGCCAACCGCGGCCATGCACTGTCGGCGCTGGGTCGGCATGCGGAGGCGCTGGACAGCTACGACGGGGCGGTTGCGCGGGCGCCTGCATCCGCGGATGCCCACGCAGGGCGCGCGAGGGCCGTGCTTGCGCTGGGGCGCTTTGCCGAATCGCTCGACGGCAGCGATCGCGCGCTGAGGCTGGCCCCAGCCAGCGCTGACATCTGGTGCAATCGCGGCAACGCGCTGCTGAAGCTCGGGCGATGCGAGGAGGCACTGGCATCCTTCGATCAGGCGCTCACGCTGGCACCCGACCTGCCGGAAGCACTCAACAACCGCGGTACTGCGCTGCGCGACCTGGGGCGGCTGCAGGACGCGGTCGACAGCTTCGAGCGTGCATTGCTGCTGTGCGCGGATTTCGCCGAGGCACTGTGCAATCTCGCGAATATCGCCATCGATACGGCAAGGCCCGGCGACGCGGTGCGGCTTTGCGACCAGGCGCTGCAGATCAGGCCGGAATTGCTCGACGCGCTCAATACCCGGGGCACGGCGCTGCGAGTGCTGAAGCGCTACGAGGAGGCGACGCGGACGTATGAGACGCTGCTCGGCCTTGCGCCGCGGTATGGCCATGCCGCGAGCCACCTTTTGTTCGTCCGCGCCAGTCTCTGCGACTGGACCGACCGGGAACAGCTGGCCGCGCAGGTCCTCGGGCGCGTGCGCGCCGGCGAGAGCGCGAGCACGCCGCACATCTTCCTCGCGGTCACCGATTCCGCCGCGGCGCAGCTGCAATGCTCACGAACCTTTGTCGCCGATCATTTCCCTGCCGTGCCGCCCCTTTGGCGGGGGCAGCGCTATGCGCACCGGCGGATCCGCGTTGCGTACCTGTCGGCGGACTTCAACGATCATCCCGTCGCCCATCTGATCGCGGGGGTGCTCGAGCGGCATGACCGGGCCCGCTACGAGACGATTGGCGTGTCGCTGCGCCGGGCGACCGACGCCGATCCCATCGCCCGGCGGATGCGCCAGGCGTTCGAGCACTTCCAGGACGCGACCACATTGACCGATCGCGAGGCGGCCCAGTGGCTGCGCGACATGAAGGTCGACATTGCCGTCGACCTGACGGCGCATACCCGCGACGGCCGCCTCGGCATCCTCGCGTTGCGACCCGCTCCCGTGCAGCTGCAGTATCTGGGATTCGCAGGCAGCTCCGGTGCGGCGTTCATCGATTACATGATCGCCGACGAGGTGACCGTTGCGCACGGCGAGGAACGGTTCTACAGCGAACGCATCGTCCGCCTGCCACACTCGTTCCTGCCCAACGACGATCGCCAGCCGATTGCCGGGGAGACGCCGGTGCGCCGGGACCTTGGCCTGCCGGACGCGGCGTTCGTCTTCTGCGCCCTGCACAATCCGTACAAGCTGAATCCGGCGATTTTCGATGTCTGGATGCGGCTCGTGCGCGAGACGCCGGGTAGCGTGCTGTGGCTGCGCGCCGGCGAGGGCGCACTGATCGCGAATCTGATCCGCGAAGCCGGAGCGCGGGGCGTCGCGCCGGAGCGGCTCGTGTTCGCCGGCCGCGTGGAGGCGATGGATGCGCACCTGGCGCGCTATCGCCAGGCCGATCTTTTCCTCGATACGGTGCCGTACGGCGGGCATGCAACGGCGCGCGATGCGCTGTGGGCGGGGCTGCCCGTACTGACGTGCACCGGCGACAGTTTCGCTAGCCGCGTCGCGGCGAGCCTGCTGCACGGACTCGGACTTCCGGAACTCGTGACCGCGAGCCTCGATGAGTACTCGATGCGGGCGCTTGCGCTCGCGCGCTCGCCGCCGGAGCTGGCCGATTTACGGGCGCGGCTGGCGCGGCGGCGCATCGCGCGGCCGCTGTTCGATACCGACCTGTACCGCCAGCACCTCGAGTCCGCGTATCACACCCTGTGGGCGCGCCAGCAGCGTGGAGATCCTGCGGAAAGCCTGGACGTTCCGGCGATCCGCTAGAACTCCCGGGCCCCGCCCGACGGGCCAATTTCCCGCCCTTCACGCGCAGACGATATGCCGCGTGTCATAAGTGTGACAGCGCGAGCTTGGCTGCATTGTTGTCGCGCTGGCGCGCAATTCCGAAAGCGATTCCAGCGATTCCTGCCTAACAAGCTGATTGCAAAAGCTCTTTGCAATTCATTTATTTAACATAATGCCGGACAAAAACCCCACGGTATGTGTGAAATACGTCACATATATGCCAATCGGATGCAACACAAAGTCCATACGCTATGCGCCATAAGGTCTTACAGACGGATTTTTTCCAAGGAGGGATGGTGGTCGAACAGCGCAAGCAGGCAGTCTCAATTCGGCTGGGTGACAGCGACATCCGCAACGTCAAGCGGATTGCGAAGCGGCTGGGTGTCAGGGATTCGGACATCATCCGGTTTGCCATCAAATCCACGCTGAGCCGCATCGCTCCGCTGTGCGATCCGGCGATCCGCGGTCGCAACCTCATTCCGGTGCTGGTTGAATCGGGCGATGAACTGATTCGCTATTTCGATCTCGACGCGTTCCACCTCGATGCGATCATCAACGACCAGGTCGAGGAAAAGCGCCAGGTTGACCGGGACGACATCGCGCTGCTCGCGATGAGCGGCTTGCGCGAGGAGTATCTGCTGATGCGGCTCGATGCCGGCGATGGAGGCCCGGCGGATACCGAGGTCTCCGCGCGATCGCTGCGCCGCTACCTGTACGACAAATACGTCTATCGCGTTGCGGACTCTCACCCGCAAAAGGCCGCTCGCGAGACCGATGCGCTGCTGCGCGCCGAGACCCAGGCAACCACGGAGCCGCCCCGCGCGGCAGCCGCAGGTCTCTGAAATCAAGCATATTTTTACTTCGAGGCATATTGATAATGAACACGAAATTTATGTGGTCGGTCGCGTTCGTGGTGTTCTGCGGATGGCTGGCGCCGCTGTGCGCGGCCAATGCGGGCGAGGTCCTGCTGGACGCCGCTGGCATCATCAGCGGCGAGCAATCCTTCGTCGATTCCTACGATGCGACGAGCGCAGGCGTGCTGACCGTGACGCTTACGGATTTCGGATCCCCCGGTCCATCACAGGAGCTGACGGCCTGGGTGACGTCCGCGAACGGCGCGTTGACGCCGACGTTCGGCCCGGGTACCGAAACGGTGCAGATTGCGCCGGGACTCGTCTCCCTGCACTGGGTCGGTGACGCCACCGGCGCATTCCCGGTCGTGGCCTTCGGTCTCAACGTCCAGTTCCAACCCGGTACCGTCTCCACGGTACCGCTGCCCACGAGCCTGCTGCTGCTGGCGTCGGGCCTCGTGGTGCTGTTCTTCCGGCAACGCGGGCGCCGGGAGCCTGCCTTGCCGTAATGACAGCTGTCAGACGTCCATATGACATATTTCATTAGAATGTCATGTGCTGCAATGAAACTCTCACATGCGCCTTCTAGACTCTGCATCCCCTTGAGGTGATCGCGTCTTGATTCCGTGTGGTTCTACCAATGAAATGCCTGATATCCCTGGTCATGCTAGGAATCGTCTGCTGCGGCTCGGCGTCTGGCGCCGAATCCAATGCCAACGAAGGGTACAGATTGCGGCCGGGCGACATGCTGACGGTCTCCGTATGGAAGGAAACTGATCTACAGGGGGAGGCGCTGATCCGGCCCGACGGGGGACTGTCATTTCCGCTGGCAGGAGACTTCCAGGCCGCCGGCCATACGATCAGCGAACTGACGAGCCTGCTCGAGGGCCGTATACGCAAATTCATTCCGGATGCGGTCGTGACCGTGGCGGTCAAGGCCGCCACCGGCAACCGCGTGTACGTCATCGGCAAGGTCAACAAGGCCGGAGATTTTCCGCTGTTCGGCCCCCTCGATGTCATGCAGGCACTGAGCCTTGCGGGCGGTGCGACGCCGTTCGCCGATACCAACAGCATCCGTGTCCTGCGCCGCACCGACGGCCACCAGACGTCCATAGAATTCCACTACGGCGACATCGAACATGGCCGCAAGCTCGAACAGAACATCCTCCTCCAAAGCGGTGACACGGTTGTCGTCCCATGATCGCGCGGGGGTTGGCCCCTGGCCTGTGCGGGGCCTGGGTTGCGGGGATGATCATGGCTGACCCGTCATCGGCCGGGGTGTGGGGCATGGACCCGGTATTCGGAATTTCCGCCGATCACGCGACGAATCCGGTGCTCCTCGATGCGCCCGATACCACCGAAACCAGCGGCGCGCTGCTGCTGGACGCACCGACCACCTACTATGCCGACCCTTACAGATTCTCGCTGCTGCCGAGTTTCCGCCTCAGCGACACCAGGGGCTATTCGTCGGTAACGTCGGATTATGAGCACCTGAACGCGAAAGCCGAGTACGACACGGAGCGGAGTACGCTGACCGCCAACGTGGGCGTTGCCCGCGACTCGAGCCTGTATTTTGACTACCTGTCCGACGGCGCGACCGGAGTGCAGCGCAACTCGGCGCTGGCTGACCTGGACTTCGATCGCTTCATGACCGAAAAATTCGAGCTCAATGCGGACGCGAACGCAACCAGAGTCCGCTTTGCCGAGACCGCCGGCGTGGCTACGCTGGTCGACTATCAATACGCCAGCCTTTCACCGGTCCTCTCGTGGTACACCGTTGAACGCAACAAATATACGCTGACGACGAGTGTCGGCCGCTACAACTCGCTCAACGGGGCCACCGAGAGCCGCAACGGCAACCTGCAGCTCGGCCTCACGCGACAGCTCACCGAGCAGTGGACGCTGACTGCCTCCGGCGGCTACTCGCGTGCGCTGAACCGGATCGAAGCCAATCAGGAATTCGTCGTGTTCACGCCACTCGGGCCGGTGCTCGAGATCCTCCCGGTAACCGCGGAATCCACGCAAAACGGCGCCGTCTATTCGGTCAACCTGGCCCACCAGGGAAGCCGGCTGCTGCTCACGGCGACGGCCTCGCGGCAGATCCAGCCGAGCGGCTTTGCGTTTCTGTCACGGCAGCAGTCCTATGAGTTCAAGGCAACCTATGCTTTATCGGCGCGCTGGACGCTGAATGCCGACGTGCGTCAGGTGAACTACCAGAATCCACTGCCGAACGGCACTTACTATGCCGTCAAAGTTCCGTTTGCCAGCGCGAATGCGAGCTGGCAGTGGACCGAACAGTGGACCGTGTCGATTACCGCATCCCGTGTCCGGGAAACGATCCAGGCGTCGCCGTTCAACGAACAGTCGCAGCAGTTCACGCTGACGCTGTCCCGGCGATTCAACCATCTCAGTCTCCAGTAGACCTGCCGCATGGGTTCCAATTCGCAGCACGTAACCTCCGACCTCCGTGAGAAGTGGCTCTCCTATTGGCGGCGCCGCAACACGTTCTGGACTGTCGCGGGCATCTGCATACTGATCACGATCCTGCTGGTCGTCTTCCTGCCGCCGACCTACCGGTCCACGGCGACGATCCTGATCGAACAGCAGGAGATTCCGCAGGAATTCGTGCGCTCCGTCATCACCTCGTTCGCCGATCAGCGGGTCCAGGTCATCAGCCAGCGCGTGATGACTACGCAGAACCTTCTGGCCCTCGTCGACCGGTACAAACTGTATCCGGACATACGCAACAGGGAGCCGCGCGAAGTCATCATCAACAAGATGCACGAGGACATCGGCATGCACCTGATCAGCGCCGACGTCATCGATCCGCGCAGCGGACGACCGACGCAGGCGACGATTGCATTTTCGGTCTCGTACCAGAGCCGTTCCCCGGACCTCGCGCTGAAGGTCGCAAATGACCTCACCAGCCTTTACCTGAACGAGAACATCACGACACGTACGCAGCAGTCCGAACAGACCGCAACGTTCTTCGGCGATGAAGCCGGCCGGGAGCAGGCCCGGATAGCCGAGTTCGACAGGAAGCTCGCGGATTTCAAGGAGAAGCACCACGACGAACTGCCGGAACTGACGCAACTCAACATCCAGACCGCGGATCGGACCGATATGGAGCTGCGCGATGCGGAGAACAGGATCTCGGCTCTGGATGCGCAGCGCGTCCTGCTGCAGGCGCAGCTCGCGACGATCAGTCCGAACATGCAGGTCTATTCGGATTCGGGACAGCGGGTATTCGGGCCCGAGGACCGGCTCAAGGAACTGAAGTCGAAGCTCGCGGGCCTGAAGGGCAAATACGGCCCGGAGTACCCCGACGTGATCAGCACCGAGCGTGAGGTCGAGGGCCTGCAGAAAGAGGTCGACGCGGAGGACGGAACGGCCGATCGGCTGCGGCAGCTGACCCAGGCCAAAAGCGATCTGGCCGCCGCCCAGGAAAAATACACGGACGATCACCCCGACGTGATCCGCCTCAGGCATCTCGTCGAGAGCCTGAAAAAGGCGGTTCAGGACGATGCCAATGCCGGCGTCAGGCAAACGGCGAATGCACATCCGGACAGCCCGGCTTACCTGCAGGTCAAGGGCGCGCTGGACGCTGCAACCGTCGATCGCGACAGTGCGGTCAAGAAGCGCGACGAACTGAAGGCGAAATACGACAACTACGAGAAGCGCATGGCGAAATCGCCGGACGTCGAACGACAGTACCGGGAATTGGCGCGTGACCTGGAAAGCGCGCAGCTGAAGTACCAGGAAATCCTGTCGAAGCAAACCGAGGTGCAGGTCTCGGAAAAGCTCGAATCCGAACGCAAGGGCGAGAAATTCACCCTGATAGAGCCGCCGCAACCTCCCGAGAAGCCCGTAAGTCCCAATCGCATCCTGGTATTCGTGATCGGACTGATATCCTCGGTGGGGCTGGGAATCGGCGCCATCATGGCCCGCGAGTCCCTCGATGCGTCGGTTCGCGGACCTGGTGACATCCGCCAGCTCCTGCAGGTGCCCGCGCTTGCGTCCATCCCTGTCATTCTCACCGCCGCGGACAAGGAGCGGCGCCGACGCATCACGCGCTACTCCTGGAGCGGTGGGCTCACAGCCGTTGTTCTCGTCGTTGTGACAGTGCACTTCTTCGTCAAGCCGCTTGACGTGCTGTGGGCCATCCTGATTCGGCGGCTGGGGGTGTAGCGCGTGGACAAGATCCGCAAAGCCCTGGACCTGGCCCGACTGGAACGCGCACGCCCTGCTGACGCGGGGGTCGAAGATGCCGCGGCGCGCCTGACCGGTGCAGGAACACCTGGCGGCCCCACACCAGATGCGCCGCCCGTCAGGACGTTGCCTGCCAGCATCGTCTATAACCGGACCCGCGTATTCAATCCATCCGCGGAAATGCTGGAGTCGAACCGCATCATGAATCCGACGTCGGTGGATCCGGCCGCCGCGGCATTCCGGATGCTGCGCACACAGGTTCTGCAGCGCATGAATGCGAATAACTGGCGCTCCCTGGCGATCTTCAGCCCGGGAGAGCGCGACGGCAAGACGACCACCGCCATAAACCTCGCGCTGAGCCTCGCCAGCGACCATCACCACACCGCGCTTCTGGTCGATTTCGACTTCAGGAGACCGTCGCTGGCCGCGAGGCTTGGCCTTGCGCCGGAGGCTGGTGCCGACGACGTGCTGACGGGCAGGGCCCGCGTCGAGGACTGCCTCTATCACCCGGAGGGGTTCGATCGCCTGGTCGTAATGCCGACGCGTGCCACTCTGCTGCATTCATCGGAGATACTGGCGGGCCCCTTGAGCCGGGCGCTGGTCGCGGATCTGCGCGCGCGCTACCCGGAGCGATTCATCGTATTCGACCTGCCGCCGGTGTTGACGGCGGATGACGCGCTCGCCTTTGCGCCACTCGTCGATTGTGGTCTGCTCGTGGCGGCGGAAGGACGGACGAGGCGCGCGGATCTCGTGCGCACCGTCGAATTGCTGCACAAGACGCGACTCGTCGGCACGGTATTGAACCGCGCGGCGGAATCGCCTACCTCCTATTGAGGTGCCGGGATGTACGAGCAGCATTTCGGATTGATCACGAAGCCCTTCGCGCTGACGCCGGATCCCGCATTCCTGTACCCGTCCCGCCAGCACGCGATGGCACTGACGATGCTCGAGTACGGCCTCGAATCCCACGCGTCGTTCTCGGTGCTGACCGGCGACATTGGTTCCGGCAAGACGACACTGGTTCGCCGCCTGCTGAGGCAGCTCGGCGACCAGGTGGCCGTCGGGCTGATCAGCAACACGCACTCGGGCTTCGACTCGATCCACGGCTGGGCACTCTCGGCACTGGAGATTGCGCCAGCCGATGACTCGGATATCGCCAAGTACGAGGCCATCGTGGATTCCTGCATCCGTGAATACGCGCACGGACGCCGCACGCTGCTGATTATCGATGAGGCACAGAACCTGTCGATAGATGTCCTCGAGGAGCTGCGGCTGTTGTCCAATGTGAACTCCGAGAAGGATCTCGTGCTCCAGATCCTGCTGGTCGGGCAGCCCGAGCTGCGCACGAATCTTTCGCGACCGGAACTCAGGCAGCTCGCGCAAAGGGTATCCGTGGATTTTCACCTCAAGCCGCTCACCCGCGGGGAGTCCCTCGCCTACATCCGACACCGCCTGCAGGTGGCTGGCCGCAACGAGGAGCTGTTTCTGCCGGAGGCCGTGGAGGCCATGTACCTGCGGACACACGGAGTGCCGCGCCTGCTTAATCAGCTGGCCGACTATGCATTGGTATATGCATTTGCAGATGGGCTGCACCTGATCGATGCCGATCTGATCGCGCACGTGCTTCGCGATCGCTCGGGCAGTCACGCGCTGCCGACTTTCGCGGGGGAATCGGGCGAGCTGCAGAACGGCGGCTCGGCATAGTCCCCCCGGGTTCGTGTTGCGAAGTCTACTGTGGTTGTGTCTGTTGCTTGCCGCGGCCAACCCGGCGGCAGCAGGCCTGAGCCCGGACCGGCTCGGCGTTGTCTACAACACGAATGACGCGTCGAGCACGCGCATAGCGCAGTACTATGCGGAAAGACGAAATATCCCTGCATCGAACCTGGTGGGCCTCGCCATACCTGATCGGGCGATCATCGGCCGCGAGGAACTGAAGCGGCTGCGCGATGTGATGCTGGAGCGCCTGCCTTCCCGCGTGCAATCACTGGTGCTGGTCTGGACGCGGCCCTATGCGGTCGAATGCATGTCCATCACGACTGCATTCGCTGCCGGCTACCAGCCCGGGTTCTGTGAGCCCGGATGCGGGCGCACGACGCCGAGTCCGCTGTATGGCACCGACGGGTGGTTGCCGGCCGACACGATCGGCTGGTTGCCGGCCATGTTGCTGCCGTCGCAGGATGAAACGCTCGCCCATGCGCTGATCGAACGCGGTATGCAGGCGAGCGGCCCGCGGGCACCGGGCACCGTCTATCTGATCCGAACGGGGGATTCGACTCGAAACGTCCGTGCGGCGCACTATCCGGATGCGGAGGCAATCGTCGCCGGTCGAATCGTGGTGCGCGAGCTGTCGGCGCCGGTTCAGGATCTTGCCGATCCGGCCATCGCGTACTTCACCGGTGCGGTGCGGGTGGAGGAACTGCCGAGAATCCGCTTCCGGCCGGGGGCTGCGGCTGATCACCTCACATCGACCGGCGGTGTCCTCGAAGGCGGCAATCAGATGTCGGCGCTCGAGTGGCTGCGGCAGGGCGCCACGGCGACGTATGGGACCGTCTCCGAGCCCTGCAATCATCCCGCAAAATTTCCGCGTCCCGCCATATTCCTGGAACATTTGCTGCGCGGTGAGACACTACTCGAGGCGTACTGGAAGAGCGTCGCCATGCCCGGCCAGGGCCTGTTCATCGGCGAGCCGCTGGCGAGTCCATTCGCGGGTACGCCATGACGAAGAGACGCGCGCTGCTGGTTCTGCAGCTGGCAGTGCTTGGCGCCTTTCCGGCGTCTGCAACGCCACGCGAACCGGCGGAAATCGACATTACCCGCTTCGGCGCACGGGGCGACGGAAAAACGGACGACACCGTCAGCGTCCAGAAAGCCCTGAGCTACTGTTCGCGAGCCGCTATGACCTGCCGGGTACCGGAAGGTCGTGCCTTCTTGATTACACAGCCCCTGTTCCTGTGGGGTGCGGCAAATCTGCGGGGAAAAGGGGCCTCAGCCGAACTCGTCTTCAACGTGCCCTCGGCCCCGTACCTGCTGAACATCGGCATCAGCGGAAAAAACCGGCCGGAAGCGCCATTCCGGGGCGAAATCTCGAACCTTGACTTCAGCACCATTGGGGGGGATGGCGGACGCATCATCTTTTTCTGGCGCACGGACGGAGCATCGATCCGGAACAATGTATTCCACGTCGGGGAACTGGCGTATTCAGCGACTTCTTCCGGCAACGACAACAGCTGGCTGATCAACGGCTTTTCCAACTGCATACGCAGGAACGTGCAGATCAGCGGCAACAGGATCTATGCCAATGGCCGGGAGATCGGCAGCGAGGGGATCGGACTGGGCAATTTCGACGGAGCCATGATCTTCGACAACGAGATCGTCGGTGTCGGCGACGACCCGATCGGGATACATTTCTCGAGCCACGTGATCATCCGGGACAACAAACTCAAAAGCGTCGACGGCAGGGTGTTCATTGCCAACTCCACCGATGTCGAAGTCGCGCATAACCATGTCGAGCGCATGAGCGCGCTTTCGAACGGGAAGTTCTACGCCGGTATCGCGCTCATCTATGTCGGCGCCGAGACCCTGGAGACCAATACCTATGCCAAGCCGGATCGTATATCGATCCACGACAATATCCTGTATTACCCGGCCGGCGCGATTGATCAGGGCTCGGCGATCAACCTCAACGGCGTGCATCACGCGATGGTGCAAGGCAACCATATACGCAACGATTCCCGGCTGGTCGACGCAGCCGGCCTGCATCTGTCGCCGGTTGATTTCCAGCGCAAACCGAACGATGCGACCGGCACGGGATCCGGTGATGCCGGTGACGCCGGTGACGCCGGCGATGCCGGCGATGTCGGAGACGTGACCATTCTCGCCAACGTCAGCAATGGAAGGTATCCCCTGCAATTCCTGATGACCGGCAACTGTACCGCCTATAAAGGTTCCGTCCGGGTTCAGGACAACGTCGCGCAGGACTTCAGCTTCTACTGCGAGGGCACCATTCTTTCGCATAACAGGCGCGGTGGCGCAGCGAGGTGACCGGCACGGGAAAGACTACGGTGCTCCTGGCGCCCGCCGTCTCGCCAGGGCCCGCGCCGCTGCCTGCGAATACATGCGCTCATATTCACCGGCTCGCGACGACCAGGTGTAATGCTCGCCAGCCAGGGCATGTGCTGCGCTCTGCAGGGATCGACGGCGCGGACCGTCGCGGATCAAATCCACGACCGCGTGACCAAATTGCGAAAAATCGGTGGCGGTAACGTGATGCTGCCCGCGCCTTGCCTCGCGGATGCCGGCAAACGTCTTCTCAAGGCCGACAACTGCGAGCCCCGCTGCCATCGCCTCGATGACCTTATTGATGATTCCGCAATCCTTGTCGATAGGGACGATCGCTATCCCGCATTTCTGGTAAATGTCGGCGAGCCTTGCGACATAGCCGTGAAAAACGACATTCCGGCTGCCTGCAAACGCATCTCTGATGCTTTTTGCCTCGGGGCCCACCCTGCCGACGATGTGCAGTCTGATGCCGGGACATTCAGCCTCGATGATCGGCCAGCTCGTTGCGAGAAATGCCCGCAAGCCGTCCAGGTTGTCGGCAACCAGTTTGGCAACAAAGATGACATCCACGCTGTCACGCGTCCGGTCCGCGATTTCGAATAAGGCAGGATCGACGCCGTTGGAAATGACGACGGTGTTGGTATCCGGACAGAGCTTCTTCAGATACGCGGCGTCGACGTCGCTCATCAGGTGGACCGCATCGAAGGTGGGATACAAATTGGCCTCGTAGCTGCGAACCTGCTTCAGCTGCACCTGCCGGTAAACGCGTGCGGGTCCGCGATACTTCCCCTGCGCCAGGGCGTTCTCCAGAGTCAGCGCGTTGCTGTCGTTGATCGAGGCAACCGTTCCGACACCCGCAGGCGCGACGGTCACGTACTGCGCGAGCGTGATGATGTCGAAGTGAATGACGTCCGGGCGAAAGTCGCTTATAAGCCCCGCAAGGCGGCGACGGAACGGCACGGAGCGGTATCGTTCAACGAAAAACGGGCGCCCGTGTAGTGCGGCGGCAAGCTGGACGGAAACCCGGCTTCGCCTGGGAAGCGGCATCCACCACGCCATGCCGCTCACGCAGAACGCGCAGGCCGAGGCGAAGCGCCCGGCCACATCGTCGGCCTCCTCGGTGAGAGTCGCCAGGGCCAGTTCATGACCGGCCTCTTTCATCAGCCGCATCGCATGGTGGGACACGATCCGCACGCCATTGTCAGGCGGGAAAGGCACCTCATTGGTTACGAAAAGGATCTTCATCTGACTAAGGCTCGATCCGTGCCCGCGGAACCACCGATGGGGATCCGGCCGCGGCAGTCGTATGCAGGGGCTGATTCTCGTGGACGCCGCGATCCTTTATAAATATCTTGAGCGCGACTACAAGGGCAAAAACCGCAATCATGTTCTTTATGAATGCGATGCCAAAATTCTCCGATAGCAGCGCCGACAATATGAAGGTCAGATAGGAATAAAGAACCGTTCCAACGATGTTTCCATATCTGGCATCGGAGTCCACGACGCAACCATATACGGCCCGGTAGAACGCGCCCAGCAACATGTAAGCGATGAGGACTCCGAACAGGCCCATTCCCACGTATGGGCCGCCGGGGCCGGACGTACCGACGCTGTGCGACTGGCGGACCCCGACGGCGTAGTACTTGCGGTCGACATAAGTCGTCGTCGTCAGGCCCTCCTCGGCCAGGTCGACAATGAGGAAGTCGTTGAACAGCGTGAGCGGGCCGAGCTTCTCGGCCACCACCGCGAGCCGGGTCGTTCCCTGGGAACGGTAGGCAATCTTCTCGATCATGTCGCCGGTCGACGCAGCGAATTCCTTTTCTCCTCCCAGGCGTTCCGCGCGGACGGCATTGCCGAACTGGACGATGCTTCCGGCCACCAGCGGCAGGACCATCAGCCAGATGAATGAATAGGGCTTTTTCTCCCCGGCGGGCATCTGATACCAGAAAATGCCCAGAATCACCCACCCGACCTGGGCGATTCCTCCGCGCCATCCCAGGAGAGCCTGGGCCAGGGCCATCATCACGAGGAGCGACAGGCCGAGCAGAACGTATACGGGGCTCTGCCTCAGGCCCTGTGCGAGGAACCACGCACAGAAGATCAGCGTTCCGTCGAACAGGGCGTATTGCAGGTAACCAGCATACGCAAACGCCGGCTGGACTCCCGCTTCTCCGAGGTGAAGTTGAATGCGTATCGCGCCCGACACGGCGACGAGAAACGCCAGCAGCGCGTAGGTCAGCAGCGACACCTTTCGCGTCGCCGGAGCGGTGCCCAGCACGCGCGCCACCGGCACGTGGCGCAGCAGCTTCAGGTAATACCCGATCATGAACGCCGTCTGCGCAACGAGAAAAATAACGAGCGCCTTGAGCAGCGAATCGTCGGTAACTTCGAATGAGGTGACGTCGCTCGTCTCGATGTAGCGATTGCCGCGGAAAATAAGCGGGATACTGAGCCCAAACGCAAAGAATCCGGTCAGCGTAAACAGGCCGGGCGGCGCCAGGAGGTCCCTTCTCGATGCCGCGAGAAATATCGCCCCGGACACGAGGTAGATTACGTAGGTGGCGAGAAACAACCCGCCTGCTCTGGCCAGTGTGAGCAGAACCAGCGATACGATGCTCCAGACACCCCAGGCCGCAAATGCAGCGACCGTGGCAAATAATCTCGAACGGCTCATGCCGGCCCGATCCGCGCCGCCCGGTGTCCGGCGATCGCGATTATCTTGCAGAAATTCACCGCCATCATCGCAGTTTGTCCGCCGATCAGGATGGCCGCGACTGCAAGCCCGCCGTACTGCGGAATGAAGAGCGCTCCGAGCGCAAGCGTCGAGATGCCCGACGCTATCGACGTTCCGAGGTAGAAGGACTCGCGGTTGCAGGACAAAAGGTGCTGCACGACGGAATTGGCTGCGCCGGCCACGACCACCCAGACGCAGAGCATCGGGGCGAACTTTTTTGCCGCCTCGTACCTGGGATCGGCCAGAAGAGCGGGCAGCATCTCCATCAACGCCAGGCCCACCAGTGCAAGAGCCGCGGAGCCGCCCGCCATGAACAGGGCATATTTGACCGTCGAGTGGATTATCCGATCGCCGCGCCTGCATGTTTCGGCAATTTTCCGGCTGACGAGGCGGTTCGTCTGATTCTGGAATATGAGTATCAGGCCGACGATCTGGAAGCAAAGCCCATAGGATGCAAGTTCGATCTTGCTGCCTCCCAGGAATAATTGATTGCCATAGATCATCGCCGCAGCCGCTACGGACGCGGCGGTTACGCGCAGGTTGATTCCGGGATTACCCCTTGGCAACCGAAGCGGAATGACCCACTTCCTGCCGTCGATCACGGCATTCCACGAACTCACCTGGCCGATGACGGACAGGAGCCTTGCCAGCGATAGTATCAGGCCGGCAACGATGGCCCTGTGCAGGTAATGCGGCAGCGCGAACATGCACAGGATCACTGTCAGGGACCCTATGCGCTCCATCAGTACGATGATGTTCTGCTGTCTGGTCTTGCCCAGGTAATCGAACCAGGACATCGCATAAAGACCCTGCATGCCCGCCCAGGTCGCCAGCAGCGCGGTGGCGAGGCCATTTTCGAGGGAATGGGCGTAGAACGGGGCGAAAAGAAACAGCAGGACGGAAATCGCAGCTGCGACCGTGACGCGCATACCGAAGGTCGTCACAGCCATCTGCCACACCGCATCCCGGTCGCGGGCCGCGACTGCGTCCCGGACAAAGGTCAGGTCGCTCCCCAGCGTGGTCAGCGGTATGAAGAAGCCGCCGAATGCGACACCGGCGGCGACCCAGGCAAACTGCTCAGCTCCCAGCATGCGTGCCGTGAGCATTATGATCAGGAATCCAAAAAAACTGGTTGAGTAACTGATCGCATACTCGGTGAAGAGCCTTTTTACCGTCGCCGCCACGGCGAGTCCGCTGAAGCGGCTGCCGAGCGGCCGAGGTCCGTCATCTGGGGCTGAATTCTCCATATGTGACCGATCAGCAGCCGCGTCCGGGCAGGTCCCTGCTCAGAATTCCATCAATGATGCTGGTGTATTGCCGGCATTTTTCCAACGGCGAGGGAAACTCCCTCGCCCTGCTGATGCCGGCCGCGACCAGAGTGGCGCGCGATTCGTCACTGCGGATCAGCATGGCAAGCTTCTCGGCCGCGGAAGCGGCGTCCCGGGGATTGAAGTAAGCCGCCGCGTCGCGGCAGATAGCGCGCGCGAAGCCGAGATCGGACGTCACGATGGGCAATCCCATGCGCATGGATTCCGGATAGGCAGCCGAGAATGTTTCGAGCACCGACGGCATCAGGACGATGTCGCAGCTTCTGTACAAATCCGGACCATCCTTCAGCGCGACATAACCGACGTTGTCGATATATTGCTCGACTTCCAGGCTGGCCGCGATTCTGGCGATCGTCGATTGCGCATACTCCGCCGTTGGAACCGTGAGCACGAACTGGACATTCTCGACGTGATGGCGGCGGATCAGCTCGGCGGCAACCTGCGGAATGAGATCCAGGCATTTGTTGGGAAAATTGGCCGCGAACGTCAGAATCCTGACCGTCGATTGCAGGGGCCGCGATAGTACGGGCGGGCTTTCCTCGAGGTATGCCTGGGCACAGTTATTGCTGACGATGAATATGTGATCCGCAGGCAATTGCAGGCGACTGATCAGGCCGGCACGCGCAGCCTCCTGCTCAACTACCCAGTACCCGGCCCGACGGAACCACAGACCCTTGTATATGCACACCAGGGCCATTTGCAATTTATCGCGGAGAGTCGGCAGCGTGGAGTAGGCGAGCCGGTCCGAATGAGTGACCCAACCGTCCGCCACGCCGCAGAGATGGGGACAGCGGAACGCCACATAGGCAGGACCAAAGAATGTAAATACCAGATCGGCATGTCTGTTCGCGAACTCGCGCAGCTGCGCACGCGAGCGCCGGTTCCTGGCGGGTGACTCGTGCACACACAGGTCGACGCCGTCCCGGAGTGAATGGCCAAAACCGGCGAGCTGGGCGCGCACTTCGCCGGACACGGCAAATATCCAGTGCGCGCCGTCGAAGTGCCGGGACTGATCGATGATCTGGCGGATGAATGACACGGCCGCCTGTATCCCGCCACCCTTGTTTATCGTGGTGGCGTTCAGCAACAGCGTCGTCACGTCACCGCGTCGGTCTAACGGCAAGTGAATCGCTCCCGCGGCCTGCCATCTATGTTTGCACGCAATCGAGTGTCCGCAGCAGCGCCTTCGTGCCTTCCGTGTCGAGGCGCTCGGTCGAGTGCGACGTGTAGTCCTCGAAGGTCGCGATGCGCGGCTCACCTTCGACGAAGTACTTGTTGTAGTTCAGGTCCCTGTTGTCGGCCGGGATCCTGAAGTAGCGCCCGAGATCCTCGGCCTTGGCCATTTCCTCGCGCGAGACCAGCGACTCGTAGAGCTTTTCGCCGTGCCGGGTGCCGATGACCTGGATGGCCGAACCGGCGTCGAATATCTCCTTCAGCGCCTGCGCCAGGACCTGCAGCGTTGCCGCCGGCGCCTTTTGCACGAAGATGTCGCCCTGCCGGCCATGCTCGAACGCGTAGCGCACCAGGTCGACCGACTCCTCGAGCGACATCAGGAACCTCGTCATCGCTGGATCGGTGATGGTCAGGGCCTTGCCCTGCCGGATCTGGCTGACGAACAACGGAATGACCGAGCCGCGCGAACCCATGACATTGCCATAGCGGGTTGCACAGAAAATGGTGTCGCTCTGGGTCAGCATGCGCGCCTTGGCGACCATCAGCTTCTCCATCATCGCCTTGGACAATCCCATCGCGTTGATCGGGTAGACGGCCTTGTCGGTGCTGAGCAGCACGACCCGCTCGACGCGGCTGGCGAGCGCCGCGTTCATGACGTTCTCGGCGCCCAGCACGTTGGTCTGCACCGCTTCCATGGGATAGAACTCGCAGGAGGGCACCTGTTTCAGGGCAGCGGCATGGAATACGTAGTCCACGCCGCGCATCGGCGCCTGCAGGCTGTCGTAGTTGCGCGTGTCACCGATATAGAACTTCAGCTTCGGGTTATTGAACCGGATCCGCATGTCCTCCTGTTTCAGCTCGTCGCGGCTGAAGATGCGGATCTCGCGGACGTCGGTCGCCAGGAAGCGCTTCAGCACGGCATTGCCGAACGATCCCGTACCCCCGGTAATCAACAGTACTTTGTCGGAAAACATTCTGCGGTTCCTCGCGGTTCTAACCAAATTCGTGCATGCGCCGGACGAGCTCGGGCCAGGGAGGCGCAGCGTAGCCGGTCGCCGCCCCGAAGCGGCTGCCGTCCAGCGAGCGATCGATGACGAGCGCATCGTCCGGCGTAATGTCGTTGGTCCTTGCATAAGCTGCTGCAATCATGCGCAACAGCTCGTATTTATTGATGGGATCGGATGCGACGTGATAGAGCCCGCGCAAGCCCGGCAGCGGCAGCACGCGGTCCCGTATCACGGTGGCGAGTTCGACCGTCGGCAGGCCCGAGAAAATTGCGCGCCGGTAACCCCTGACCGGACCGGACTGTGACAGGAACCAGCCGAGCAGCCCGTGGTTGCCCGACAGCTCCGGGCCGACGATCGAGGTGCGCAGAGTGACGGCGTGCGGATAATCGACCTCGCCCAGCAGCTTGGAGCGGCCATACAGGTCGCCGGCATCCGGCGCATCGGTCTCGGCGTAGCAGCCTTTTTTCCCGGAAAACACGCAGTCCGTACTGACGTGGACAAGGCGCGCGCCGGCGGCCTGGCACAGCGCTGCCAGCCGATGCGGCAGCACCGCATTGACCGGCAGCGAGCGCAGCGGGTCTCCAGCGTCGGCCAGCTGTTTGACCAGGCCGATACAGTTGATGACTGCATCGGGGCGGGCATCGGCAAAGGCGCGGATCAGCGCGTCGGGCCGCTCGACGTCCACGCCGGCAATGATCCGAACGGAGGCGGTCGGGTCCGCAAGGCGCCGCGCGGCGTCGCCGCGCACGGTGCCGACGACCTCGTGCGCGGGATCCTCGGAAAGCCGCCGCAGAACCGCGTGACCCAGCATGCCATTCGCGCCCAGCACCAATATCTTCATGATTCGGACATCGCCTCTGTGATCTGCCTGGCCACCGCGGACACCGAGAAAGCGCTGGTGGCAAGCCGCGCTGCCCTCGAGGACATGGCCTGCCGCAGGCCGGCGTCGTCGCACAGCCGCCTTGCGAGCAGTTCCAGGGAAGCGGCCGAGTCGCCTACGTAGGCACAACCCACCTGTTCACGCTCAATCAGCGTGACGAGATCATTGCCGGCGTTGACCCGCGCGAGGACCGGAAGACCGGCCTGCATGTAGGCCAGGAATTTTCCCGGGACGTTGTGGGTCCTGTGTCGGGGATCCAGCGCCACCAGGCCGATATGGCATTGGCGCAGAAGCCCGGGGATCTCGGCCGGGTCAATCTCCTCGTAAAAAAGGACATTGTCCAGCGCGCGCGATTCAGTCAGCGCCCGCAGGCGCGGGACATCGCTGCCTCGCCCGACGAACAGGAATCCGATGTCACGGCACTTCTTCATGCCGGTCGCCAGGTCCAGCAGGATGTCCATTCCCTGGGCCACGCCCATGTTGCCTGTATAGACGAGGATGGTGCGACCCGCGAGCGGGGTATTGCCGACCGAGATGCTGCATCCGCTGTCCGCGGCCGGTGCAAGCCAGTTGTGCAGCACTTCGAGACGCCGCCCGGGCCTGCGCGCCCAGACAGCGAGATAGCCGAGATTTGACGGCGACTGGACACCGATCACATCGGCCATCGAATACTGGTATCGCTCGACCAGCTTGAAAAAGTGGTATGCGAGTCCCCTGCGAAGCAGGCCCATGTCCACTGCCCACTCGGGAAAGATATCGCGCAGGATGAGGTAGCTGCGGCATCGCGTGGTCCTCTTCAGTGCACCGACCAGCAGTCCGAGGAAAATGGACGGCGAATACCAGATTGCCGCCTGCCACTGGACGGAGCCCAGCGGACTGCGCCGCAGTCCGCGCAGCATCCTGAAAGGCAGCAGTGCCTCCGCGATGGTGCGGCGCACATAGCCCACATCCTTGGTTGTCAGCGCCCCGACACTCAAGACCTGCACGTCGCCGACCCTGTGAATCGCCCAGGGCGCGCCGCGCATCGCGGCCGGCACCAGCACCGTGACCTCATGTCCCTGCGAGGCAAGCTCGTGCGCAAGATCCCTTACCTGCACGGCGCCCGAGGTTCGCAGTGGCGGGTAGGCGTCGGCAATCAGCGCGATCCGCACAACGGGCTCATTTCGACCACACCGTACGATTCACGTAGTCGACGTAACTCATCACGACCCTGACGACCTGCCGGGACACGAAGGGATTCTCGTAGTCGGCGACCGGCAGCACCGGCCTTTGGCAGCCCATGGACTGCTGCGTCACGGTGTGCACCGCATCGAGAACCCGGTCGCGGCGGATTCCGCTCATGATCAGCGTTCCGGCATCCATGCCTTCCGGGCGTTCATGGGCATTGCGGATCGTGATCGCCGGAAAGTTCAGCAGCGAGCTCTCTTCGGTAATCGTGCCGCTGTCGGACAACACGCAGAAGGCGTGCAGCTGCAGGTGCACATAATCGAGGAAGCCGAACGGCTTGCTGAACACGATCCGCCCGTCCAGCGCGCTGCGGTCCTGGGACTCCAGTTGGGCGCGCGTGCGCGGGTGTGTCGATACGATGACCGGAAATCCGTACCGCTCGACGAGCCCGTTAAGGGCATCGAGCAGATTCGCCAGGATCGAGGGCGAGTCGACATTCTCCTCGCGATGCGCACTGACGACGAAGTACTTGCGGGGCTCGAGTCCCAGGCGCCCGAGGACGGTGGATGCGCGGATGCGCGGCAGGTAATGGTCCAGAACCTCGCGCATGTGCGAGCCGGTCTTGATGACTGTTTCCGGCCGGATTCCTTCCGCGATCAGGTAGCGCCTTGCGTGTTCGGTCAGCACCAGGTTGATGTCGGCGAGGTGATCAAGCACCTTGCGGTTCAGCTCCTCCGGCACCCGCTGGTCGAAGCAGCGATTGCCCGCCTCGAAATGAAAGACCGGGATCTTGCGGCGCTTGGCCGCCAGGATCGACAGACAGGAATTGGTGTCCCCGTACAGCAGCAGCGCGTCGGGCCGCTCCGCGGCGAGCACCTCGTCGCTTTTCTCGATGACCCGCGCGATGGTCTGCGCGGCATTGGATCCGGCCGCGTTCAGGAAATGGTCCGGCTTGCGGATTTCCAGGTCGTCGAAGAAAACCTGGTTCAGCTCGTAGTCGTAGTTCTGCCCGGTATGGACCAGTACGTGCCGGGTAAACTTCTCGAGCTCCGCGATGACGCGGCTCATCTTGATGAGCTCGGGCCGCGTGCCGACAATCGTCATGACCTTAAGCATTCACCAATTTCCTCGCGCCAAAGGCGGCTGCCGGTCGACCGGGCGGGGCGGCACAATTGACCAGTTTCGCTCCCGATCTTGTCAGTATTGTGAAATCAGCGAACCGCAGGGCAATCCCGGCGCAATGTCACCGCAATGAAACAGTTTACCGGTATCTAATGGCGCGCACGCGCCGAATGTGCCGTGACCTCAAATTGCGGGAGAGAAGCACCAGATGTCTGCGCAGTCGATCGATCGCGGCGCGACGGGCGTGACCGTCTGGCGACTGCCGTGGCGCCTCGCGCTGCTTGCCATCGCGGTCGCCCTGTTCAGCGTCATGCCGTTCTGGAACGGACTGACGCAGATGTGGCAGTTCTGGAGCGATTTTCCCGAATACAGCCATTGCCTGCTGATACCGCCGGTCGCGGCATTCCTGATCTGGCAGCAGCGGGACCGGCTGGAACAGGTCGCGTTCCCGGGCAGCTGGTGGGGTGTGGCGCTCGTCGCGCTTGGCGGCGTGCTGCTGGTCGCCGGACAGCTGGCCACGGTTTATACGCTGGTGCAGTATGCGTACCTGATCACGCTGTATGGGCTCGCGCTGTCGTTCCTGGGCTGGACGGCATTCCGGCTGGTTGCGATTCCGCTGCTGATCCTGTGGTTCATGATCCCGCTGCCGGTGTTCTTTCTGTACAACCTGTCGGCAAAGCTGCAGCTGCTGTCCTCGCAGCTCGGCGTCCTTGTCATCCGCCTGTTCGATATCAGCGTGTTTCTCGAGGGGAACGTCATCGATCTGGGCGGCTACAAGCTGCAGGTAGCCGAGGCCTGCAGCGGCCTCCGCTACCTGTTTCCGCTCATGACGCTCGGCTTCCTGATGGCGTATTTCTACAAGGGCGCCATGTGGAAGCGGATCGTACTGTTCCTGTCGAGCATGCCTGTCACCGTGCTGATGAACAGCGTTCGCGTCGGCATCATTGGCGTCACCGTGGAACACTGGGGCATCGCAATGGCCGAAGGATTCCTGCATGAATTCCAGGGCTGGATGGTGTTCATGGTCAGCGCCGCGCTGATGCTGGGAGAAATCGCCGTGCTCAACCGGATTGGCAGCGAGCCGGGAACGTGGCGGCAACTGTTCGGCGTAGAACTGCCCGCAACGACGCCCCGCGGAGCATTGATCCGTGCGCGCAGGCTGCCGCCCAGTTTCATCGTGGCGATCATGGTGCTGGCAGGCCTTATCGTCGCAACTGTCGTCAGCCCCAGACCGGCCGAGATCATTCCGGCACGCGCATCGTTCGTGCAGCTGCCGATGGAAATCGGCCCATGGCGCGGGCACCGGCAGCCGCTCGACGCGGTATTCACAGACCAGCTGAAGATGGATGACTATGTGCTGGCCGATTATGTCAACAGCGCCGGCGACTCCGTGAATTTCTACGTGTCCTGGTACAACTCGCAGCGCAAAGGCGAGGCGGTGCACTCGCCGCGGGCCTGCCTGCCCGGCGGCGGCTGGCAGATCCAGGACTTCGACCAGCGCGTCCTGACCGACGTCGTTATCAACGGGCAGCCGCTGCGCGTGAACCGAGCGATCATCGAACTCGGCAATCAGCGCCAGATCGTCTACTACTGGTTCCTGCAGCGTGGCCGGATCATCGATAACGAATTTGCCGTGAAATGGTATCTGTTCTGGGATGCCCTCACCCGACACCGCACCGATGGGGCAATGGTTCGCCTGGTCACGCCGCTGTCGGTGACGACCAGCGAAGCGCAGGGCGATGGCCGTCTTGTCGACCTGGCGCGGAAGATTGCTCCACTCCTGCCCCAGTACGTGCCGAACTGAACATGCAGTACATCCTGCCGTTCATCCTGGCGATGGTCGTTACCATGGCCAGCCTGCCGCTGTTCATGCGCCTCGCCCACAAATGGCAGATCGTGGACCAGCCGGGCGGGCGCAAGGTGCATGCCGCGCCGATTCCGCGCATCGGCGGTCTCGCGATGGCCTGCGGCGTCATGACGGCTGCGGCGGCGACGATCGACCTGCAGGCGCCGGACCGGTGGCTGCTGCTGGCGGCCGCCGTGCTGGTTCTGTTCGGCGCGCTCGATGACCGGTTCGACCTGGACTACCGGATCAAGCTGCTGGGTCAGCTCATCGCCGTGGGGATCGTCGTATTCCCGGGCGGCGTGCAATTGCACCGAATCATGCTCGCCGATACCGTCGCATTGTCGGCATGGATCGCCGTTCCGCTGACGATCTTTTTCCTCGTCGGCGTAACCAACGCCATCAACCTGGCCGACGGCCTCGACGGATTGGCCGGCGGGACCACATTCCTGTGCCTGTGCGCGGTCGCGTTGCTGTCGAGTATCGGCGAATCGGGACATTCGACGGCGCTGGCGCTGGCCTTTGCCGGGGCAGTGCTCGGATTCCTGCGGTACAACACTCACCCGGCGAGTGTGTTCATGGGTGATGCCGGCAGCCAGCTGCTGGGCTTCGCGATCGGAGTCCTGAGCATCCGCGCGACGCAGGGCGCATCGAATCAGGTCAGCGCGACGCTGCCGATCCTGCTGCTGGCAGTGCCGATATTGGATACCCTGTCTGTCATGGTGCAGCGCATTAGCGAAGGCCGTTCGCCTTTCAGCGCCGACAAGAATCACATCCATCATAAGCTGCTGGCGCTCGGCTTCGATCATCACGAGGCGGTGATGGTGATCTATTCGGTCCAGGCGGCATTATTCGTCATTGCCTACTTTCTGCGTTACGAGTCGGACCTGCTGATCGTCGGCATCGTCACGAGTTTCTTTGTCGCCGCGATCATCGCGTTTCAGGTCGCCGCACACCGCAGCTGGCACCTGCGACCAGGGCGCCGGCACGACACCGATGCCCAGCGAGCCGGCATTGACGGCCGAGTGATGAACCCAAGATTGCTGGCCCGCCTGTCCTACCTGACCCTGGCGGTCGCACTGGGCGTCTACGCCTGTGCAATCGTCGTCGAAACCGCGTCGCTGAGCGGTGACATCCGCATCCTGACCCTGGGCCTTCTGGCGTTGATGCTCGGCTTTTCGTTCGTAATGCGCCGTAAGCCCCTCGGCTTCACGGAAAAAGGAGCACTGTTCGTGACCGCGGCGATCCTCGTGTACCTGGATTGCATCGTGCTGCCAGCCGACCGGATGCTGTCAGTCGTCGGATCGGCTGCCGTCGCGGTTGCGGCCATTGCGTGCGTCGTGCGCCTCGGCTTCTTCAATGACCAGACCTTCCGTGTGACACCGCTCGATCTGATCGTGCTGTTCACGGCACTGGTGGTGCCAAGCCTGATCGGCAACCTGAGCCTGCCTCATGGCGGTGCGCTGGCAATCGGCAAGCTCGTCGTCCTGTTCTACGGCGTCGAACTGCTGATGAGCAGGTCCGAAGGCCGTGACGCCTGGGTGCGAATCGCCGCGGTGTCGGTCCTGGTGGGTCTGGCGGTGCGTCCCCTGCTGGTTTTCTAGGGCTGTCACGCGAACGTCATTTGCTTTTCTTACACTCCTTGCCCCTCAAATATTGGCGGTTTTTCCCTATGTCTGCACCGGGCGCAACTGGTCGTTGGTTGTTGTTGTCGCTGGCGGCCGCCATCCTGCTGGCAGGATGCGGCGGAGCCGAATCCCGCAAGGCAAGGCATTTTGAAAAGGGCCAGGCGTATCTCACCGCCGGTAACCTGGAAAAAGCCCGTGTCGAATTTCGCAATGCGCTGCAGATCTCGCCGACAGATAGTGAGGCGCGCTACGAGAACGGGGTCGTTGAGGAAAAGCTGGGCAAGCCGCAGATCGCGGCGTCCTTCTACCAGGGCGCCATTGACAGCAATGCCGACAACGTAAAGGCGCGCGTCGCGCTGGGGAGGTTGTTCCTTCTCGGCGGGCAGCCCACGCAGGCGCTGGACACCATCAAGCCGGCCCTTGACAGGCACCCCGACGATGCCGAGCTGCTGGCGATTCGTGCAGGCGGACGTATCCAGATGAAGGACGGCGCGGGTGCGCGGACCGATGCCGAACGCGCCGTGCAGCTTGACCCGTCCAACGAGGACGCGATCGAGATTTTGGCGGGTATCTACCGGGCGGACGGGCAGAACGAGCAGGCGGAGACGCTGCTGCGCGAGGCCGTCAGGCGCAACGCCGGGACCGTTGAATTGCGGCTGGTGCTGGCCCAGCTGGAAGCCGGCCTGGGAAAGAATGCGGACGTCGAGGCGCTGCTGCTCGAGCTGGTGAAGTTGAAGCCAGGCGAAAAAGCGCATCGATTACGCCTGGCGCAGTACTACTCGCGGCTAGACCGTCTCGACGAAGCGGAGCGGGTGCTTCGGGATGGCGTAGCGGCGATTCCCGATGAGCGCATGATGAAGACCGCACTGGTCGACTTTCTGGCATCGCGCCGCAGCGCCGCGGTCGCGGAGAAGGAGTTGAAGGAGTTCATTGCGGCGGACCCGAAGGATTACGAGCTGAAATTCGAGCTCGCGCAGTTCTATATCAAGAACAGCGATCTGCCGAGGGCGGAAACGGTCTACCGGCAGGTCATCGACGAAGCGAAACTCCAGGGACCCGGCCTGACGGCGCGGGACCGGTATGCCGCGCTGCGCATCCAGCAGAACGACGTCAAGGGTGCGGAAAAGCTCATCGCCGAAGTGCTTGCGGAGAGTCCGCGCGACGACGACGCGTTGATCCTGCGCGGCAATCTGGCTCTCGCGCAGAAGGACCCGAAGGCTGCGATCGCGGACCTGAGATCGGTGCTGCGTGACCAGCCCAATGCGGCAGGGGTCATGCGTGCCCTTGCCCGCGCCCATCTTGCCAATGGAGAGCCGGCCCTGGCTGAGGAGACGATGCGCCGTGCGGTCGATGCGAATCCCGGCGACGCGACGCTGCGGCTGGACCTGGCGCAGCTGCTTGCGGAGCTCGGCAAGCCGGAACAGGCGAAGCCGGTCATCGACGAGCTGGTCAAGCTACAGCCCAATAATGTCCAGGCGCTCGGCACCCAATTCAAGATCGCGATGGCTACCAGGGATCTGGTCGCGGCAAAATCTGCGGCAGACGCGCTCGTGGCGACGCAGCCGAAGTCCGGCATCGGCTATTACTATCAGGGGATCGTTGCCGATGCGGAAAAGCGCTCGGACGATGCCCTCAGGCTGTTCGATGCATCGCTGAAGATCGACCCGCAGGCGACGGAACCATTGCAGGCTGCGACCCGCGACCTGGTGGCGCTGAATCGGGCGCCGGAAGCGCTGAAGCGGCTTGATGGGATCATCGCGCAATACCCGAAGTCTGCATTTGCGGCCAACGTCAAAGGCGACGTACTGCTGAGCGAAAAGCGGACAGCCGAGGCAATTACGGCATTCAGGACGGCCATGGACCGGGACCCGGGCTGGTGGGTTCCGTACCGGAACCTGGCGCTGGCCCAGATCGCAGCCAACGACAGCAACAGTGCGATCGGAACCATGAAGACCGGTATCGAACGCGCATCGAGCCCGGACGCGTTGCAGGGGGACTTGGCGGGAATGTTCGAGCGCATGGGGCGCGCCGATGACGCGATAGCTGTCTACGAGGCGGCACTGAAAAAGAATGCACAGTCGGAACTGGCGGCCAACAACCTTGCAATGCTGCTCGTGACCTACAGGAAGGACCAGGCCAGCCTGGATCGGGCCAAGGCCCTGGTCGCGCGCTTTGCCGCCTCGCCGAACGCGAATTACCTCGATACCTACGGCTGGGTCATGTACAAGCACGGCGATGACAATGCGGCGCTGGCGGCGCTGCGCGACGTGCTGGCAAAGTCGCCACAATCGCCGATCGCGATGTACCACCTGGGCATGGCGCAGGCGCAGGCCGGTCAGAAGGATTCAGCCCGCGACAATCTGGCGCGTTCGCTGAATTCCGGCCAGAAATTTGCCGGCATGGACGAGGCCAGGGCAACGCTCGACAAGCTGGTGAGCCAGGGCGCAGCCGCTGCGCCGCCGCCCAACTCCTAGGCAGCACACGATATGACCACCTTAAGGCCAGCGTTTCCCGGTCGGTTCCCGCGCCTGGCCCTGTGCCTGACGTTGTTCGCCGGAGTTGTGCACGCCCAGGTACTGCTTGACCAGACCAGCGAGATTGGTGCGGCCAGCGTCGCGCCGCCGGTCGAGTTTGCCTTTACCGAGGCCGGAACGCAGGCGCTGACGGTCACGCTGACCGATGACCAGTTGCCCGCGCCGTTGCCGTCATTGCAGCTGGCGGTCACGCTGGACGATGCGGTGGTGGGCACCGCGAGTCTCGCGCAGGGCGCGACGAGCGCGACGGTCAATATCCCGGCCGCTGCCGGCAGCTACGGATTGCACGTCATAGGGACGCCCACCGGAAGCCTGGGGCTTGGAAGCTTCAGCGTCTGCGTGACGCCGCAGGGATCCCCGCCGACATGTTCCGCCGCCGGATCACACGCATTCTCCGGAAATATCCAGGCGCCTGCTGCCGTAACGACGAATGGCATATCGACGCTGAATACGCCGTTCGTGAGCACGATCGCGGGCATCTATACCGTTACGCTGACCGATGATGCCTTCCCGGCGGCGCTGAGCCAGGTCCTGCTGAATATCGCGCAAGGCAGCACGGGCGTCCCCGGGGGCACCGGCATCACCCAGTTCGGCACGATCCAGGTCACGCTGGCCGCGTCGACCACTTACACGCTGCTGATCGGCGCTGCCGCCGCCTCGCCCTCCCTGGCGGGCCTGTACGGGATTCAGGTTACCGATCCGAGCGGCAACGTCGTTTTTGGACGGACCTTGCCGGTCGGTACGATGGGCCCCTCGACGATCGTTGCCAATCCCACCGCGCAGGCGCTGCAGCTGACGGTCAATGATCTGGCATTTCCGGCGGCCCTGAGCAGCGTCGGCGCCGCGGTCACGGCAGGGGCGTTCTCATATACGACGCTGACGGCCGCAGGCCAGGGCCCCAGCTTCAATGCCGCGTCCGGCACGCTGGAACTGTGGCAGTACGCGGCGGCGGCAGCGCAGACCACGGGCGTCTACAGCCTGACGCTCGCGACAGCGTCGTCCACGCCGACAACTCTTTATTCGACGACGCAGGTCGTCGAAGCGGCGAATCCTGCGGCGGTCACGAGCTTTGCCTATGTCGTCGATATTCCGGCCGCCGGCCCGTACACCGTGGCGGTCACTGATTTCCAGATCCCGGCTTTGCAGTCTCTGGGTTCACCGGTGGTCGCGCAGAATGGCACGCCGCTGACCGTGTCCTCGGGCGGCAGTTTCACCGCCGCGGCCGCCGGCCCCGTGGTCGTGCTGGTCAATGCACAGCCCGAGGCCGGCATGAGCGGCATATTCTCGGTCACGGTAGGAGCGGGCGGATCCGCGCCGCTGCTGCTGGATCGCGTGCAGACCGTGGGCGGCGTGTTCAACAGCCAGCAGATCAATTTTGGCTCGACCGGCACCTATGCTGTCACGGTCGCCGATCTCGCCTTTCCCGCGAAGTTCCAGAACCTGGCTGCTGTCCTGTCGAGCAACGGCCAGGTGCTCGGCAAGACCTTCGGTGGTGGCTCGTTCCAGATCAACGCCTCCCCCGGCCAGTACCAGCTGACGTTCCTCGCAACGCCTGGTAGCGAAAACTACGGGCTGTACTCGATCCATATCGCCGCAGCGGCGCCGTCGGTCACGTTCACGGCGAGTGCCTCGTCGGTCAATGCGGGCCAGCCGGTGCAGTTGACGTGGTCGAGCAGCGATGCGACGTCTTGTACTGCGGGCGGCGCCACCGGCTGGAGCGGCAGTGAAGCGACCAGCGGCACGCTCGGCCTGACCATCGATGCCACGGTCACGCTGACGCTGGCGTGCAGCGGGCCGGGCGGCGCGAGCGCACCCCGGTCCGTGACCATCACGGCGGTCGGCACGCTGCCTGCATCTGGGGGTGGTGGTGGGGGCGGCGGCCTCGACCTCGCCGCCGTCCTGGGCCTGCTGGGCCTGCTTGGTGTACGGCAAAGCAAAAAACACGGATAGCTCCGGGCGCTGTTTTCGTATCGGCATGCCGCCGCGGTCAAGCTGCGCCAAGTGCAGCATGATCATCATAAATCTGTCATCGCGATGCGATAGCTTGCTGTTTTATTGCCGCTGACGTTCATGCGCATTCGTTCACCGCTGCCTCTGCCTTTGAGAAATTACGGGAGTTACATAATGGATTTGATTGCCAAGATGACCGTCGGCAGCGCGCTCGCGCTGGGTGCGGTGTCCGCCAGTGCGGCGATCGGTACGCCGACGACCGGCAGCTCGGACGCAATCCTGTTCGGGGAGGTCCTCAACGGATCCAACGTCGTCGCCTCCTACGCGGGCGATACCGGCATATCCATCACGAGCCTGGCGAACGGCACCAATACGAAGCGATCGGCGCTGTCCGGTGATGCCAACCTGTCGGCATTGTTCGCCGCTGACGCATCCGGCGACACGCTGTACTGGGCCGTCGAAGGGGGGCAATTCCAGGGCAATGGCACTGCCGGAACGTACGTCAAGGTTCCAGGCTATGCGCAGTTCGTGACGACGACCTTCAACAATTCGCTGGCGCAGCTGTCCGCGAAGACGACGACGAATCTGAGCGCGTGGGCATCGGGCCTGAATACCGAGATGACCGCGATCAACACGAACCTCAACGGCAACAACTCGGTTGAAGGCCCCTCCGCCGCTACGGCCGGCATCTGGGACTACAACGTTCCCAGCGATATCTCCGGCTGGTACTCGAACGGTCCTCTGACCGGCAACACCGCGCTCTCGGCGAACCTGTACTACGTAACCGGCGGGGGCACGACGATTTCCAAGGTCTCTTACCAGAATGTCGACACCCTGACGCTCAGCGCCAATGGACTCCAGGTTTCAAACGGCAGCACCCCGGCCGACAGCTACGACATTTCGACCCGGAAACTGACGATTCCGACTCTAGACATTGGCGGCGCCACGTATTCGAACGTCGTCGTCACGGTTGAGGGGATCGTCAGCGGACCGTCAGGCTCATCGCCGAACGGAAGCACGGACACCTACAACCCGACCAGCGGCGACCTTACCGTGCAGGCCGTCACGGTGGGGTCCGGGACGTATTACAACGTGGTTGTCAAGCTGACGGGCCTCGACGCAATCGGCAGCGTGAGCGGGGCCGATTCGTTCAGCGGCGGGCAGCTGACCATATCCAATGTCCAGGTCGGCAGTACGGTCTACACCGATGTCGTCGTCACCGTTGCGGGCATCGTCAGTCTCGCGGGCGATATGCCGGAAGCGGCGTTGGACGCCTACAGTTTTTCTAACAATGAACTGAGCATACCGGCGGTCACGTACGCCAACACGGTCTACACCAATGTCGTCATCAAGGTTGGAAGCATCGTGCATGTGGGCGGATCGCACCCGGCCGCTGCGGCCGCGTTCATGCAGGACGGAGTCATTCCGAACGGAGAAGGCACGCCGGAATATGTCGACCATGGCGGCGAGATCTTCGCAGTGCCTCGCGCCCGGTAAGCCGGGCGGTAAATTCGCCTAATGCGATCGCGGCCGGCCAGACCGCCGGTCCGGGAATAGGCACCGCGCATGCCAGGCTCTATATACTTGCCGGTATATTCTGGCCGCAGCAGCCGGGCTCCTGTTCACCCACGAGTAGTCTGAACAATGCAAATCAGCAACACGTCGCGAATCTACGTCGCCGGGCACCGCGGTCTGGTCGGTTCTGCCGTGGTGCGTGCCCTGCACAGGAACGGCTACCAGAACCTCGTGCTGCGCACCCACGATGAGCTCGATCTGACCGATCAAGGTGCGGTCCACCGGTTCTTCGATGCGGAGCGCCCCGATGCCGTCGTCATGGCCGCGGCCCTGGTCGGGGGCATCCACGCGAACAATACCCATCCGGCGCTGTTCATCAGCAACAACCTGATCATCCAGCACAACGTCATCGACTCGGCGCAGCGCGCGCGCGTCGGCAAGCTGGTGTTCCTCGGATCGAGCTGCATCTACCCGAGGCTCGCGCCGCAGCCGATCAGGGAGGAGTCCCTGCTCACCGGGCCGCTCGAGCCGACCAATGAGTGGTACGCGATCGCCAAGATTGCGGGGCTCAAGATGTGCCAGGCGTACCGGCGCGAGCACGGCTTCAATGCCATTTCGCTGATGCCGACCAACCTGTATGGCCCCGGCGACAACTTCGGACTGCAGAGCTCCCATGTGCTGCCGGCGCTGATGCGCCGGTTTCACGACGCGAAGCTGCAGGGCGAGCCCGTCGTCACGGTGTGGGGAACCGGCACGCCGCGCCGGGAGTTCCTGCATGTCGACGATCTCGCCGACGCTGTCCTGCACCTGCTGCTCACCTATGACGCGGAACCGATCGTCAATGTCGGCTGCGGCGAGGATGTCACCATCCGGGAACTGGCCGAACTCATCCGGTCGGTGGTCGGCTACGGTGGCCAGCTCGTCTTCGATGCGACGAAGCCGGACGGAACTCCCCGCAAGCTGCTCGATGTGACGCGCATCAACGCCCTCGGATGGCGGCCGAGAATCCCGCTGCAGGCCGGCGTCGAAGCCACCTACGCCTGGTTCAAGGAGCATTCCGCCGAAGCCCGGCGCTAGCCAGTCAGGCGCCAGCAGTCAGGCTGCCGGCGACGGGGCGTCGATCAGAACGCCGATATGCCGGTCAGCTCCCGGCCCACGGCCAGCTGATGGATTGTCTCGGTCCCTTCGTAGGTCACGACGCTCTCAAGATTCAGCATGTGCCGGATCGGCACATACTCGGCACTGATGCCGGAGCCGCCCAGCATGTCGCGGCAGTCGCGGGCGACGTCCAGTGCGGTGCGGGTGTTGTGCCATTTTGCCATCGAGACCTGGGTCGGGCTCATCGTGCCCAGATCCTTGAGCCGGCCCAGCTGCAGCGCCATCAGCTGCGAGGTCGTGATGCCGCGCGCCATCTGCGCCAGGCGCGACTGGATCAGCTGCGTCGCGGCGAGCGGCCTGCCGAACAGCACCCGGCTCTTCGTGTATTCGATCAACTCTCCGAGGCAGGCCTGCGCCGCGCCGATCACGCCCCAGGCGATGCCATAGCGGGCCTGGGTCAGGCAGGACAGGGGTCCCTTGAGTCCGATGACACCGGGGAGCCGATTCTCGTCCGGCACGACGACGTTGTCGAAAAACAGGGCGCCGGTCGCCGATGCACGCAGGCTGAATTTGTTGTGGATCTCGCTGGCCGCGAATCCGGGCGTGCCCTTCTCGACCAGGAAGCCGCGAATGCCGTCCTCGCTCATCGCCCACGCGATGCAGATATCGGCAATCGGTGCGTTCGTGATCCACATCTTCGCGCCGTTGATGACCCAGTCGCTGCCGCGGCGCTTGACGTGCGTCTTCATGTTCGCGGGATCCGAGCCGCCATGAGGCTCCGTCAGGCCGAAGCAGCCGATGATCGTTCCCTGGGCCATGCCCGGCAGGTATTTCTGTTTCTGTTCCGCGGTGCCGTAGGCCGAGATCGGGTACATGCACAGGCTCGACTGCACCGAGACGAAGCTGCGCAGCGCGGAGTCGCCGCGCTCGAGTTCCTGGCAGATCAGGCCGGAGCTGACCGCGTTGAGCCCGGCGCAGCCATAACCCTGAATCGAACTGCCGAGCAGCCCCATCGCCGCGAGCTCCGGAACCAGTTCTTTCGTGAAGCGGTGATCCTCGAACGCCTTGCCGATGATCGGCAGCACCTTGTCGTCGACCATGCGCGCGACCGCGTCCTGAACCATGCGCTCGTCCTCGCTCAGCGAGGCGCGGACATCGAATAAATCCAGTGGGTTCAGGCGATTGGCTGGCATGCCGGGGACTCCTTTCGCGGCGATTCTGGTGAATGCCGACATGATAAGGCATTCCGGCGCGAAAGCGGGGTGCCCGGATCCTTGAGGTAGAATCACGGGACTGCGATGAAATGCTGCTACCACCCGGGATATCAGGCAGGGGTGTCGCCAGGCCACCCGTTCCCGATGAGCAAATATCCGCTGCTGAAGGATCTGCTCATCGGCGAGGGCATCGTATCGCCTCGCGACCTCCTGGAGCCGCAAGCCATTCCGATGAGCGCCGTGGCGCGGGTTCACACCCGCGAATACCTGGCGAGGCTCGCCGGCGGATCGCTCAGTGCGGCAGAAATCCGCCGCCTGGGACTGCCGTGGTCCGAAGCGCTGTGGCAGCGATCGCTGCTCGCCTCGGGCGGCACGCTGCTCGCTGCCCGCGGCGCACTGCGCGAGGGGCTTGCCGGCAACCTGGCGGGCGGAACGCATCACGCATTTGCCGATCACGGCGAGGGCTTCTGCGTCATCAACGATGTCGCGATCGCGATCCGCGAGCTCCAGACCGAACGTGCAATCCGTCGCGCCGTCATCATCGATCTCGATGTCCACCAGGGCAACGGAACTGCCTCGATATTTGCCGGTGACCCGGATGTATTCACGTTCTCGATGCACGGCGAGAAGAACTATCCTCTCGCGAAGACCCGATCGACGCGCGACGTTGGCCTCGCGAGCGGCACCGGGGATGATGAGTATCTGCAGGTCCTCTGCGATCAATTGCCCGACGTGCTGGAAAGCGCCGCCGCGGATATCGCGTTCTATGTCGCCGGCGTCGATGTCGCTGCCGGCGACCGGTACGGAAAGTTGTGCCTGACCGAGGCCGGAATCCGGGCACGCGAGCAGATCGTCGTCAGCAGCGTGCGCAGCCGCGGCCTGCCGCTGTGCATCGTTCCGGCCGGCGGCTATGCGGCGACGCGCGCGCGAATCGCGCAGCTGCACGCGCACGTGTACCGCGAAGCGGCGGCGCATGAAAAGGCCGTCAGTAGCGCAACCCGAGCCGCCGATACACATCCGCAAGAAGCCACAGCGGGCCGATCAGCAGGAACTGGATGTCCCTGAAAAAGGACGGCCGTTTGCCCTCGATCGCGTGCCCGATGAACTGCCCCGTCCACGCGATTACGAACAGCACCGCGCTGGTGCCGAGCAGCAGGCGGGGGCCGGCGAGGGAGAGGCGATCGATGGACCACAGCATGGCGACGAATACCGGCAGGGCGCCCAGCGCCAGCGGCGCCGACAGCAGCGCATAGTAGATCAGGGTTGCGAGCACCACGATGCTGGCCCAGTTTGCCGCGGGCACCACGGTATCCTTCGCGAACGGTGCGGGCACAGCCCACAGTAGCCCGATCACGCACCAGACGATGATGGGCACGCAGACCCAGTGCAGCCGCTTGTTGACCGGGTTGCGATGGCTGGCGCCGTATTCATCGAGCCACGCATCGATGCTGCGCATCCGCATCACGCGACGCCAGAACGATCTCTGATCCAGCCGGCCAATGTGGATTCACCGAGTTTTCCGGCGGCGAGCGCGAGAATGGTGCGGACCGCATCGACCTGGTCTGCACGCAAGCGCACACCATTGATTGATAAAAAAAGACCGATGCTCAGGAATGCTGCGCGCTTGTTACCGTCAATAAAGGCGTGATTTTTTGCAATGCCGAAGCCGTAGGCTGCGGCCAGCGTCGCCAGATCAGAGTCGGGTCGATGTAAATGCAGATTCACCGGGCGGGCAAGCGCTGAGTCCAGCAAACCTTCATCGCGAAGTCCGCTCGCGCCACCGAACATTGCCAGGCTCTCCTCATGCAGCAGAAGCAGCGCGCGCTTGTCTATCCATTGAGGCTCCGATCTCACTCCGCCAGTATCTTGAAGGTATCGCGGTATTCCTTCATGACCTCACGGCCTGCCTCAATCTGCGCGGCAACGCTGGGATCAAAAGGCGTAAGCAAGTATCCTTCCGGGGTCTCGACGACATGCAGGGTGTCGCCGCGAGTGACCTTCATGCGATTGAGCATTTCTTTAGGAATGACCACGCCGGTCGATGTGCCGACCGCCGTAAGCTTCAGATTCAACATAATTAAATCCTCATATAATTATAAAAATAATAATATGAGAGACGACCCTTGACAAGCCTGAATGCGCCGCGCGGTTTTCAGGCGGCCATCAGCCGCTTCAGCTTGGTTATCGCATTCGCCTCGACCTGGCGCACGCGCTCGGCGGAAATGCCGTATTCGTCCGCGAGCTCGTGCAGCGTCGCCTTGTCGTCGGTCATCCAGCGGCGCTTCAGGATATCGCGGCTGCGCTGATCGAGGCGCCCCAGCGCGAGGTTCAGGCGCTCGGTCGAATCCTCTTCCCACTCGTCGCGCTCGACCTCGATGGCCGGATCCGCATTCGTCGCCGGCAGATACATGGCCGGGGAATACGTATCGTCCTCGTCGCTCTCCGGCGTCGGGTCAAAGGACATGTCGCGCGCGGACAGGCGCTGTTCCATCTCGCGCACATCGCTCGCCTCGACGCCCAGGTCCTTCGCGACCGCGTTCGTTTCCGCCTCGGTGAGCCAGGTCAGGTTTTTCTTCATCTTGCGCAGATTGAAGAACAATTTCCGCTGCGACTTCGTCGTCGCGACCTTGACGAGCCGCCAGTTGCGCAGCACATACTCGTGGATCTCGGCGCGGATCCAGTGCACGGCAAAGGACACCAGGCGCACGCCGACCGCCGGATCAAAGCGCTTGACCGCCTTCATCAGGCCGACGTTGCCCTCCTGCACCAGATCGCCCATCGGCAGGCCATAGCCCAGATAGCCGCGGGCAATGTGCACGACGAAGCGCAGGTGCGAGAGCACGAGCTGCCGGGCCGCATCGAGGTCACCCTCGCTGCGGAATTTGATCGCGAGCGCGACCTCGTCCTCCCTCGAGAGAACGGGGATCTGCGAAACGCGGTCGATATACGAGTCCAGGCTGCCGACGGGACCCGCAAACACCAGACCCGTGGGCTTCGGTATTAAGGCTGCAGTCATCAGATGGAACCTCCCTCAAAAGTGGTGCAATTGTAGCACTCCGAAGGTTAGAGTGCTAAGGCCCGGGGGAGTTCATGCGCCTCAATGATTGTTTCAAAAACAAAGAGTTATGAGGGGTTGATGGCCCGGATATGCTGCGATGCAGCGATCCAGGAACCTGCCCAGCCGAGCACGATCGCTGCGCCCAGCACGGCGAGCGAGGTCGGCGCGTCAAGGCCTCTCAGCGTGAACTGACTGCCGTAAAGCGCGGCGAGACGGGCGACCGGGTTCGCGAGGATCGCGACCGCCGCAGCGACGAGTGCGAGCGCGAGCAATGCGCCCCCGAGCCCGTACCAGATGCCGCTGTACAGGAACGGCCGCCGCGCAAATCCGTCGGATGCGCCGACCAGTTTCATGACCTCGATCTCGGCACGCCGGTTGAGGATATCGAGGCGGATCGTGTTACCGACGATCAGCATCACCGCGACGCCGAGCAACGCGCCGGTCAGCAGTACGAGGCGCTTCAGCACGTCCAGGATGCCGTTCAGGCGCTTGACCCAGTCGGTATCGATCTGCACCGCCGAGACGTCGGCGATGGCGGCGATCGCGTTCTTGAGCCTGACCGTGCCGTCATGCGTGCTCGCGCCGATCGCCGGGGTCACGATCAGGCTGTTCGGCAGCGGGTTCTCGCCGAGCGCATCGAGCGCGGCGCCGAAGCCCGAATAGTCGCGAAACTCCGCGAGCGCCTGCGCGGCCGGGATCACGCGCACCGTGGCGACGTCACCGCGTCCCTGCAACTCGCGCGCGATCGACTGCGCGCGCGCAAGGCTCGCGCCTTTATCGAGATAGACGGACAGGTCGTAGGCGCTGGCCCAGCCGGAGGACAGTTCGTGGGCATTCTGCAGGAACAGGTACAGGCACAGCGGCAGCGCGATGCCGATGCCGATCACCGCCATCGTCATCAGCGCCTCGAACGGGTGCGCGACGATGCGTCCCAGCGAACCGACGAAGGTCTGCGCGTGGCGCGCGAAATAGGCGGACGGCTTCATGGCGCGACCTGCGAGGTGACGCGCCCGTCATCGAGCGTGATCCGCCGCGCGCCGACGACGTCGATCAGGTGCACGTCATGGGTCGCCACGACGACGGTCACGCCGACATCGTTGAAGCGCTTGAACAGCTTCATCGTCTCCAGCGCCAGCTCCGGATCCAGGTTCCCGGTGGGTTCATCGGCGATCAGCAGCGGCGGCTTGGCAATCACGGCGCGGGCGATGCCGACGCGCTGCTGTTCACCGGTCGACAGTTCGAGCGGCCGGCTCATTTCCTTGCCGAGCAGCCCGACCTGGTCGAGTGCGGCACGTACGCGCTTGTCGATTTCCCGGCGCGCCACGCCGGCGATGATCAGCGGCAGTGCGACGTTGTCGGCGACCGGCCGGTCGGACAGCAGCTTGTGATCCTGGAACACGACGCCGATGTCGCGGCGGAACTGCGGGATGCCGCGCGGCCGGACGGCGCTGGTGTTCCTGCCGTTCACGATCACCTGGCCGCGGCTGGGGCGCTCCAGCAGCGCGATCAGCTTCAGGATGCTGCTCTTGCCGGCGCCGGAATGGCCCGTCAGGAACACCATCTCGCCCCGCTCCACCGCGAACGAGACGCCGGAGAGCGCCTCGCGCCCCGTCGGATAACGCTTCGTGACCTGGTCGAACCGTATCATGTGCCGCCGTTGCCCCCGGTGCGAAGCAGCGCCGCGACGAAATCGTCCGCGCGGAACACCCCGAAATCATCGATCTGCTCGCCGACGCCGATGAAGCGTATCGGAATCCCGAGCTTCTCGGCGATCGCGATCACGACGCCGCCCTTGGCCGTGCCGTCGAGCTTGGTGACGACGAGGCCGGTGACGCCGAGGTTGCGGTTGAACTCCTCGGCCTGCGCAACCGCGTTTTGCCCGATCGTCCCGTCCAGCACCAGCAGCACTTCGTGCGGCGCGCCCGGGTCGAGCCGGGCGAGCACGCGCTTGACCTTCTTCAGCTCCTCCATCAGGTGGGTCTGCGTGTGCAGGCGCCCTGCCGTGTCCGCGATCAGCACGTCGATGTTGCGGGCGCGCGCCGCCTGCAGCCCGTCGAAAATCACAGCCGCGGGCTCGGCCCCGTGCTGCTGCGCGACCACGGCCACGCCGTTGCGCTCGGCCCAGGTCTCCAGCTGTTCGCGCGCGGCCGCGCGAAAGGTATCGCCGGAGGCCAGCATCACCTTGTGACCATCGGCCATCAGCCGATGGGCCAGCTTGCCGATCGTCGTCGTCTTGCCGGCGCCGTTGATGCCGATCACCAGGATCACGTAGGGCCTGATCGCGGGGTCGATCCGCAGCGGCCGCTCGACCGGCTTCAGGATCGCGACCATCGCGTCCTGCAGGGCCCGAAGCAGCGCATCGACATCGCCGAGTTCGCTGCGTGCGACCTTCCGGCGCAGCTCCTCGAGGATTCGCGCGGTCGCGCCGACACCGACGTCGGCCAGGATCAGGCGCGTCTCCAGCTCATCGAGGATCACGGCATCGATCTTGCGCCCCGGCAGGATCTCCTTCAGTCCCTGCGTGAGCCGGGAGGCGCCGGCGCTGAGCCTGGCGCGCAGCCGCTGGAAAAAGCCGCCGCTGGCCGCCGGTTCGGATTCGTTCGTCATGGGGCGCACACTTTAGCGGGTATGATATGAAAGTGGCTATATCAAACTCGGTTCGCATCATCGGCGGGGCGTGGCGCGGGCGGCGCGTCGAGTTCCCCGACCTGCCGGGACTGCGACCGACGCCCGACCGGGTCCGCGAGACGTTGTTCAACTGGCTGCAACATGCGGTCCCGGGTGCGCGCTGCCTGGACCTGTTCGCGGGCTCCGGCGCGCTCGGGCTGGAGGCCCTGTCCCGGGGCGCTGCGGAAGTGGTCTTCGTCGAGACCGCGCCGGCGGCGGCCCACGCCCTGCGCGCGCAATTGCAGCGCCTCAAGGCGGAGGCGCGCGCGCGCGTGCTTGACCTCGGCGCCGCGCGTTTCCTGCGTTCGCCGCTCGAGCCCTTCGACCTGGTATTCCTGGACCCGCCGTTCGGACAGAACGCCCTGCCCGAGTACCTCGCGCAGCTGGCAGCCGGTCACTGGCTCAAACCAGGCGGCCTCGCGTACCTCGAGAACGAACGCGCCGCCGGAGCGCCGGCGTTGCCCGCGGGCTGGGAAATGCTGAAGTCAAAAACCGCTGGAGAGGTCGGCTACCATCTGGTCAAATCCGGCGGCTGAGCGCCTGGGGTATGATTGGTTTCACAAGGTGAACGAGCCAACATGAAAAACAAGCGAACGGCGATCTATCCCGGCACCTTCGATCCGATCACGAACGGCCATCACGATCTGGTGCGCCGCGCCGCCAGCATTTTCGAGCGCGTGGTCGTGGCGATTGCCGCGAATCCGAACAAGGCGCCCCTGTTCACGCTCGAGCAGCGCGTCGACATGGCCCGCCGGGTGCTCGCGGAAGTGCCGCACGTCGAGGTCCTGGGCTACAGCGGCCTGACCGTCGATTTCGCGCTGCAGAACGGACTGTCGGTCATCGTGCGCGGCCTGCGCGCGATCTCGGATTTCGAGTTCGAGTTCCAGCTCGCGAACATGAGCCGGCACCTCTCGCCGGAGATCGAGTCGGTGTTCATGACGCCGCAGGAACAGTACACGTTCATCTCCTCGACGCTGGTGCGCGAGATCGCGATCATGGGCGGCAATGTCTCGGAATTCGTGCATCCGATCGTCGAGGCGGAACTGAAGAAGCATCGCAGGATCTGAGGCCATAGCGACCATGCCAGCAGCTTATCCCGGCTCCGAATCGCCTCGAGCGCGTACCCTGCGCCCCGGAGTGGGGTTATTGCGGGTGTTTTTTGCGCTGCTGCTGACCAGCACGGCATTCACGCTCTGCGGCGCGGCGCGTGCGGATGCCACGGGCGGCGCCCCGCCGGACGCGGCGGCGCACCATGGCGTTGCCGGTCACCCGGCCGCGATCGCGAGCGCGCATCCGCTCGCCAGCCGCGCCGGCCAGGAGATCCTCGCGGCCGGCGGCAACGCGTTCGATGCGGCCGTGGCCGTCTCGGCCGCGCTCGCGGTCGTCGAGCCCTGTTGCTCGGGGCTGAGCGGCGGCGGTTTCTACCTGCTGCATCGGGATGCCGATCACCTCGATGTCGTGATCGATGCCCGCGAAAAAGCGCCGGGCGCCTCTTCTCGCGACATGTACCTGGACAGCGCCGGCAATCCGATTCCAAAGGCCTCGACCGGCGGACCGCTCGCGGCCGGGATCCCCGGCGAGCCTGCGGCCTTCGAGTACCTGGCGCGCAAGTACGGCAGGCTGCCGCTGAAGGTGAGCCTGGCAGCCGGCGATCCGCCTGGCGCGCGACGGCTATCCGCTCGATGCACGGATCCAGGGCGTCATCCGCTACAAGCGCGACGTGCTGCTGCGCTCACCCGATTCGGCGCGCAATTCCTGACCGAGACCGGCGCGGTCCCGGAGGTCGGCGCGATCATCCGGCAGCCGGAGCTGGCGGCGACGCTCGAGGCGATCGCCAGCGACGGCGCGCGGGGTTTTTACGCCGGTCGCATCGCCGATGACCTGGTCGCCGGCGTGCGCGCGGGCGGCGGCATCTGGACGCTCGCGGACCTCGGCGCCTACCGCGTCGTGGAACGCCGTCCGATCATCGGCTCCTATCGCGGCGCGCGCATCGTGTCGGCCTCGCCGCCGGCCTCGGGCGGCATCGTGCTGGTCGATGAGCTCAACATCCTGTCGGGCTTCGACCTGCAGCACGTCGGATTCCGCGACGCGCAAGCACCTCGTGATCGAGGCGATGCGCCGCGCGTACCGCGACCGGGCCATCTACCTGGGCGATCCGGATTTCGTGCCGATCCCGGTCGCGATGCTGACCAGCCCGGACTATGCCGCGGGACAGCGCGCCAGCATCCGCGCCGACCGGGCGATGCCGAGCGAGCTGCTGCCGGGCGTCGAAGAGGAGCCGAGCGGGCCGCATACGACGCATTTCTCGGTCCTCGACGCCGCCGGCAATCGCGTCGCGGCGACGCTGTCGCTGAACCTGTACATGGGCTCGGGGTTCATGGTCGCCGAAGACCGGCGTCATGCTGAACAACACGATGGATGATTTCTCGATCAAGCAGGCGACCGAGAATGTCTTCGGCCTCGTGGGCGACGCCGCGAACGCGATCGCGCCGAACAAGCGCAGCCTCTCGAGCATGACGCCGACCTTCGTCGAGACACCGCGCGGCGTGATGATTGCCGGATCCCCGGGCGGCAGCTACATCATCAATATGGTGCTGCTCGGCACGCTGAACTACCTGGACGGCATGAGCGCGGCGGAGATCGTCAGGGCTCCGCGCTACCACCATCAGTACCTGCCGGACGTGGTTGATTTCGAGAAGGGCGCCCTGACTCCCGACGAGATCAAGGTCCTGGAGGCCGAAGGGCACCAGCTGAAGGAGTCGGGCCGGCAGTGGGGCAACATGCAGGTCATCACCTGGGACTACGCGAGCGGCCACGTCGAGGCGGCCTCCGACCCACGCGGTGCCGGCGAGGGGCTGGTGTACTGATGAGCCGGGGCGCCCGATGAGCCGCGACACGTTCTTCGGCCTGCTGGACGGGTTCCATTCGGCGCGGGTGCTGGTGCTCGGCGACGTGATGCTGGACCGCTTCGTGTATGGCTCGGTCGAGCGCATTTCCCCCGAGGCGCCGATCCCCGTCGTCAACGTCGAACGGGTCTCGGACATGCCCGGCGGGGCGGCGAACGTGGCGCGCAACGTGGCTGCAATGGGCGCGCGCGCAACGCTGCTCGGGGTGGTCGGCGACGATGCCTGGGCCGACGATCTGCGCACGCAGATTGCCGCATCGCCCGAGATCACCGCCGAGCTCATCGTCGACGCGACGCGCCCGACAACGGTCAAGACCCGGTATGTCGCGGATGGCCAGCAGGTCATGCGCGCCGATCAGGAAAGCCGCGCGGCGCTGGACGCGGGCGTCGAGCGGCGCCTCGTGGCCGCATTCATCCGGGCGCTGGACACGGCCGGCGTCGTCGTGTTGTCCGACTACGCCAAGGGGGTGTTGTCCGATTCGCTGGCGCGTGCCGTGATCGACGCCGCAACGCGCGCGAACAGGATCGTCGTGGTCGATCCGAAGGCGAAGGATTTTGCAAAATACCGGGGCGCGGCCGTGATCAAGCCGAACCGGTTCGAGCTGCAGGTCGCGAGCGGTCTATCCTGTTCAACGCACGAACAGGTCGTCGCGGCGGCGCGCCAGGTGCTGGCGCGGCAGGTCTGCGGCACGCTGGTCGTGACGCGCGGCAGGGACGGCATGTCGGTGATCGGCAGCGACGATACCGCGGTGCACCTGCCGACCGCAGCGCGACAGGTGTTCGATGTATCCGGAGCCGGCGATACGGCGGTGGCGGCGCTCGCGCTGGGACTGGCCGCCGGAGGAAGCGTCGTCGATGCGTCCACGCTGGCCAACATCGCCGCGGGCCTCGCCGTCGGCAAGCGGGGGACCGCAACGGTCAGCACCGGAGAGATGATCGCCGCGCTGCATCCTGCCGACACCGGCGACGAGCGGCAGAAGCTGTTCTCGCTGGAGTCGGCGCTGCACCTCGTCGGCCGCTGGCGCGACCAGGGCCTGAAGATCGCGTTCACGAACGGCTGCTTCGATCTGCTGCACCCCGGGCACATCGCGCTGCTCGACCATGCGCGCGGCACGGCGGACCGGCTGATCGTGGGCCTCAACGCCGATTCCTCGGTGCGGCGCCTGAAAGGTCCAAACCGGCCCGTGCAAAGCGAGGTCGCGCGCGCCACCGTGCTCGCCGCCGTCAAGTCGGTCGATGCGGTCGTGATATTCGCCGAGGATGAACCGCTCGAGCTGATCGGCCGGATCTCGCCGGACGTGCTGGTCAAGGGTGCCGATTACCAGATCGGGCAGGTCGTCGGCGCCGAGCTCGTGGTCTCGCGGGGCGGCAAGGTCGTGCTCGCGCCGATCGTGCCCGGGCACAGCACCTCGGGCACCGTGCAACGAGCGGCAAACTCGGCGTCGTGAGCACGGCGCACAGGCCCGGCCGGGTGGCGCTGCTCGATCGCGACGGGACCATCGTCGTCGACCACGGCTACCTGGACAATGCCGCGGGCCTCGAATTCCTGCCCGGGGCGGCGGAAGGCCTGCGCATGCTGTCGAGCCACGGCTACCGGCTCGTCGTCATCACCAATCAATCCGGGGTTGGCCGGGGAATGTTCCCGCTGGAACGGGTCCACGAGATGAACGCGCGCCTGACCGAGATGATCGAGCAGGCCGGCGCGCGGCTGGACGGCATCTATTTCTGCCCGCACGCGCCCGAGGATCACTGCACCTGCCGCAAGCCGGCTCCGGGCCTGATCCTTCGGGCCTCATCAGAGCTGGGTTTCGATCCCGGCGCAGCGGTCATGATCGGCGACAAGGACAGCGACATCGAAAGCGGCCGGCGCGTGGGCGCGATGACGGTGCTGATCTCGGCCGAAAAGCGCACGAGCCGCGCACGGATCAAGGCCGATGCGGTCGCGGCCGACCTCGTCGGCGCCGCGAGCGCGGTGTTCGCCCTGCACGCGCCGTGCTGACGAGCGGCGTCATCGCTGGCAGTGCGGGCAGAAATACGTGGATCGCCGGCCCTGCTGGATCTGCTTGACCTGCGAGCCGCAGACGCGGCAGGGCTCGCCGTCCCGTTCGTACACGAACAGCTGCTGGCGGAAGTATCCGGGGACGCCATCGGCGTTGACATAGTCGCGCAACGTGGTGCCGCCGATCGCGATCGCCTCGGCAAGCACCTCCCTGATCGAAGCGGCCAGGGCGGCCGCCTGCGCGCGGCTCAGGCGTCCAGCGGCACGGGTCGGACGCAGGTGTGCGCGAAACAGCGCCTCGCTCGCATAGATGTTGCCGACGCCCACGACCAGGCGGGAATTCATGATCAGCGACTTGATCGCAACCCGGCGCTTGCGGGTGGCGCGGAAAAGATAGTCCGCATCGAACGCGTCGCTCAGGGGTTCGGGGGCGAGTGACTTCAGCAGAGGATGGCGCTGCGGGTCACCGCCGGTCCAGGTCAGGCTGCCGAAGCGGCGCGGGTCGTGAAAACGCAGCATCAGGCCGTTGTCGATCACGAGATCCCAGTGATCGTGCGCGAGGGGCGCCGCGCCGCTCTTCATCACCCGCAGGCTGCCCGACATCCCGAGGTGCAGGATCGCGGTCCCGGCATCGAAGTGCAGCAGGATGTACTTGGCGCGCCGCTCGACGCGCCGCACGACGGCGCCGCGCACCCGGCTCTCGATTTGCGGCGAGATCGGCCAGCGCAGGCGCCGTTCGCGCACGACGAGCTGCAGGACGCGCTGCCCGACGAGCGCGGGCGCAATGCCGCGGCGCGTGGTTTCTACTTCGGGAAGCTCGGGCATCTGCCGCCGGCGGGCGGACCGAAGGAGCCGCTACTTGATCTTCGATTCTTTATAGGGGACGTGCTTGCGCGCGACCGGGTCGAATTTCTTGGTCTCCATCTTGTCCGGATGCAGACGCTTGTTCTTGGTCGTCGTGTAGTAGTGCCCGGTGCCGGCCGTCGAGACAAGTTTGATTTTGTCGCGCATGGGATCAGACCTTGACGCCCTGGCTGCGCAGGTCCGCAACCACTACATCGACACCGCGCTTCTCGATCGTGCGCAGGCCCCGGGTCGTCACCCGCAGGCTGACCCAGCGTTTTTCGCTCTCCAGCCAGAAGCGGTGCGAATGCAGGTTCGGCAGGAAGCGGCGCCGCTTGCGGTTATTCGCGTGAGAAACCGTGTTTCCGGTTTTCGGGCGCTTGCCCGTGACCTGGCAGACTCGCGACATGACGTTGACCTTTGATCGAAGTTTGAATGGCGGAGCCGCGCTTTATACCAGTATCGGTGCTTACCGGCAACCGGGGCCGCGCCGCGTGCGGGGCGGCCGGGCGCTACGGGCGGGTACCGATAATGATAGAATATATAAATAAAATCAACATGTTGGGCAATTTCAGCATGACCCGCCGGTTTCCGCGGCAAGGCGAGATGATAGGGTGGGGATGCCCGGTGGACATTGGAACGGCTGATCCGGAGGCAGGCATGGAGATTCTTTCGACGAGAACGCTGGCGGAGTACTGGTCGCGTCCCGAGGTGTCGACCAATGCCGTCATTTTCCTGAATCTGCTGGGCGCGCTGCTGTTGGGGCTGGTCGTTGGCTACGAGCGTTCATTTCACGGCCGCGCCGCCGGCATGCGTACCTATGGACTCGTGTGCATGGCCTCGGCAGCCCTGACCGTGATCGCGGGCTATCCCGGGTTCTGGTACGGAGGACAGGCCTCCGGGTCGATGGACGTCGATCCAACGCGGGTCATCCAGGGTATCGTCACCGGCATCGGCTTTCTCGGCGCCGGAGTCATCGTCAAGGATGGCTTCAGCATCAGCGGACTAAACACGGCTGCCTCGATCTGGGCCGCATCCGCGATCGGCGTCATGGTCGGCGTCGGGTTCTATGCCGCTGCGATACTGCTCGCGCTGCTGTCCGCGCTGTGCATGTCCTCGGTCTACCGGCTCGAGCAGCGCCTGCCGTCGCGCAGCGGCGTCGCCATCGTGCTGCGCTTCGAAAAGGGCTTCATGCCGAACGAAGAGGCCCTGCGCAAGGTTTCGCTCGCGAACGGCTATGAAATCGCGCGCAACTCCCTGTCGATCAGCTTTCGCGACGGGCAGCCCGAGTGGCGCTTCCTCGCCGTCGCGCGCGACAAGCGCACCGGCACGCCGGTGTCGGACCTGGCCCGGCTGATGAGCGAGTACAAGGGCGTGGAGAGTTTCCAGGTCACGCCGGCGCGGAACTGAGAACCCGGTCAACGCCGGTATCAAGCATATTGAGCGAGCCTGTCACGCCGCGTACGATGAACGGCGATGGAGGCACACGTGTCCGGGACGATGGTTCTGCTCGATCTGTCGGGCTACGTAGGCCTGTTGCTGTGGGGCACGCACATGGTGAGCACCGGTGTGCAGCGCGGCTACGGCACGTCGCTGCGCCGCGGCCTCGAGCGCAACCTCGGCAACCGGTGGCGCGCGTTCCTGACCGGCCTCGGAATCACGACGCTCCTGCAGAGCAGCACGGCGACGGGCCTGATGGCGACCTCGTTCACCGCAGCGGGGGTGATCGCCCTCGCGCCGGCGCTCGCGGTGATGCTCGGCGCCAATGTCGGGACGGCGCTCGTCGCGCAGGTGCTGTCGTTCAACGTCGCGGCCATCGCGCCGCCGCTGGTGCTCGCCGGCGTGCTGGCATTCCGCTGGGCCGCGGGAAGCCGCGTGCGCAACATCGGCCGGGCGGCCATCGGCCTCGGGCTCATGCTGATGGCGCTGGCGGGGCTCCAGCACACGCTGGGCCCGGTTGAAAACACGCCGTTGCTGCATTCGTTTCTCGAATCCCTCGCCGTGGAGCCGCTGCTCGCCGTGGTGCTCGCCGCACTGCTCACCTGGGGCTGTCATTCGAGCGTGGTCATGGTGCTGCTCGTCGGTTCGCTCGCCGCGAGCCATGTCATCGGCGCCACCGAGACGCTGGCGCTCGTGCTGGGCGCGAACGTCGGCGGCGCGCTGCCGCCGCTCGTGCATGCCTCGACGACGGAGGCGCGCCGGCTGCCGCTCGGCAACCTGCTCGTACGCCTGACGGGTGTCGTGCTGCTGCTCCCATGGCTGGCCGACATCAGCCACCTGCTGCAGCATTTCGCGGGCTTCGAAGCGCGCCTCGCCGTGAATTTCCATCTCGCCTTCAACCTGCTGCTCGCGTTGCCATTCCTGCTCTTCGTCGACCACAGCGCGGCGCTGCTGCTGCGCCTGTTGCCGGACCCGCCGCGACCGTCCGATCCGGGGCGGCCGCTGTACCTCGAGGTAGCGGCCCTCGACTCGGCGACCGTGGCCCTCGCGAACGCGGCTCGCGAGACCCTGCGCCTCGTGGATATGGCCGCCGCGATGCTGCGCGACGCGCTCGAGGTCCTGCGCTCGGGCGACCCGCAGAAAGCGGCAAATATCTCGACCACCGACCGCGCGATCCGCCAGCTCGGCGGCGCGATCCGCAGCTACCTGGTCGCGATTGGCGGCGAACAGACACTCGATGACGTCCGCGACGCCGACAAGGGACAGGATATTCTCGCCGCGGTCATCAACTTCGAGCATATCAGCGACATTGTCGCCAACAGCCTGATGGACTTTGCGATCAAGCAGCTAAAGCGCGGCCAGGTACTGTCCAGCGAGGAGATCGCGGCGGTCGCCGCGATGCACGCCGAGCTCGTCGAGAGCCACAAGCTCGCGGTCGCCGTCTTCCTGAGCGGCGATCTGGCGGCCGCGCAACACCTGGTCGAGCGCAAGCGGCAGCTGCGCAAGATGGAGGCCGGGGCGACTGCGCTCAGCGTCACGCTGCTGCGCGAGGCCGCGGCGCATGCCGCCAGCGGCGATCTGGCCGGCCAGGCGGCGGAGGAAAGCGGACTGTTGCTGCGGATCGCGCGGGACCTGAGGCGCGTGCATTCGCACCTGGCGAGCTTTGCCTACCCGGTGCTGCGGCGCAGCCACAAGGCCAATCACTTCAGCCGGGATCCGGTACGCGACGCGGAGTCCGATGAGCCCCGGAAGCGGCGCGACTTGCGCGCGAAGGTTTCGACCACAACCGCTAGAGAGCCGCGCGCCGCGCTGCAGCCGCGGGTCCGCTGCACCGGTCATATCAGCCCGCGCTCCGCGAGCGAGACGCTGGCGCCATCGCCGACGATGATGTGATCGAGCAGGCGGATGTCCACGAGGGCGAGGGCGTCGCGCACGCGCAGCGTGATGCGCTCATCGGCGAGGCTCGGCTCGGCGACGCCGGACGGGTGATTGTGCGCAATGATCACCGCGGCGCAGTTCCACTGCAGGGCCTGCTTGACGACTTCCCGGGGGTAGACGCTTGCGCCGTCGATCGTGCCGCGGAACAGCTGCTCGAACTCGATCAGCCGGTGCCGGTTGTCGAGGTACAGGCAGCAGAAGACTTCGTGCTCCAGGTCCCGCAGGCGGGCGATAAGGTACTCGCGCGTGGCACCCGGACTCGCGAACGAGGGCCCTGAGCGCAGCGTCTCGGCCAGTTGCCGGCGCGAGATCTCGATCGCGGCCTGCAACTCCGCGAAGCGCGCGGGGCCGAGCCCGGGTTCGGCGCAGAAGCGCGGCCGATCGGCGGCGAGCAGCTTGCGCAGCGAACCGAAGTTGCGCAGCACGTCGCGCGCCAGGTCGAGTGCCGACTGGCCGCGGGTTCCGCAGCGCAGCCAGATCGCGAGCAGTTCCGCATCGCAGAGCGCGGCGGCGCCGCGCGCCAGCAGTTTCTCCCGCGGCCGCTCGTCGGCAGGCCAGTCGCTGATTCCCATGCGCGCGAGCATGCCGCCCCCGGTAGTTCAGGGACAGCTGCATTTCGAACGGGACCGCGAAGATTCGCGCCGCGAATCGTCGCCCGGTCAATGGTGGCCGGAACTGCCGAAGCCGCCTGAACCCCTGGCGGAGGCCGCAAAATCCTCGACGACGTCGAACTCGGCCTGGACGACGGGCACGATGACGAGCTGCGCGATGCGGTCGCCGGGGTTGACGGTAAACGGCGCATCACCGCGGTTCCAGCAGGACACCATCAGCGCGCCCTGGTAATCGGAGTCGATCAGGCCAACCAGGTTCCCGAGCACGATGCCGCTCTTATGGCCGAGACCCGAGCGCGGCAGGATCAGCGCGGCGAGCCCCGGGTCCTCGACGAATATCGACACCCCGGTCGGGATCAGTTCGGCCCTGCCTGGTGCGAGCGTCAAGGGTGCGTCGAGGCAGGCGCGCAGGTCCATGCCCGCGGAGCCTGCGGTCGCATGCTGCGGCAGCGGAAAGGTGGTGCCGATGCGCGGATCCAGGATGCGCAGTTTGATCCTGCGCTTCACCGCGGACGCACACGCCGGGTGCGGACGCGGCTGCGCGGCGCCGCCGCCGCCGGGCGCCGCTGCCGCGATAGGCGCCGGCCGCCGCCGCCGGGCGGCGGCAGACGCTGCGCGATCAACGCGATGAGCTCACGCGCTACGCCGAGCTTCGGCGCGCGCGGGATCTCGGCTTTTCCGCCCGGCCACAGCACAGTGAGGGCGTTGTCGTCGCAATCGAACGCGAGTCCGTCGCCGACCTTGTTGGCCGCGATCATGTCCAGCTTCTTGCGCTTGAGCTTGTCGAGCGCATGCGCCTCGACGTCGCTGGTTTCGGCCGCGAAGCCGACGACGAACGGGCGCCGGGCAAGCTCCGCAACCGACTTGATGATGTCCCGCGTGGGCTCGAGGTCGAGCCGGACGGCGGTGCCCTGCTTCTTGATCTTGTGCTTCGATATCGTCACCGGCTGGTAATCGGCCACCGCAGCGGCGGCGATGAAGACATCGGCCTCGGTGACGTGCCGGTGCACCGCCGAGTGCATGTCGCGCGCGCTTTCGACGTCCAGCCGGGTAACGCCCTGCGGAGTCGGCAGGTTCACGGGGCCCGAGACCAGCGTGACATGGGCGCCTGCCTCGCGCGCGGCGGCGGCCACCGCGAATCCCATCTTGCCGGAGCTGCGATTGGTCAGGTAGCGCACCGGATCGAGCCGCTCGCGGGTGGGCCCGGCCGTGATCAGCACGTTCAGGCCCGCCAGCAGGCCCATGTTGGGCGGCGGCGCGAGCACGGCTTCAGCCAGCTTTGCCGGCTCCCACATGCGCCCCGGGCCGACTTCGCCACACGCCTGGTTGCCTGCGTCGGGTCCGAGAACGCGCACGCCGCGCTCGATCAGCGTGTGCATGTTCGCCTGGGTCGCCGGATTCGCCCACATGACGCGATTCATTGCGGGCGCGATCAGGATAGGCGCCTGCGTGGCGAGGCACAGCGTTGCGAGCAGGTCGTCGGCCCGGCCACCCGCCAGGCGGGCGAGAAAATCGGCGCTCGCCGGCGCGACCAGCACGAGCTCGGCCCAGCGGGCGAGCTCGATGTGGCCCATCGCGGCCTCGGCGGCGCTGTCCCACAGATCGCTGCGCACCGGGCGGCCGGAGACCGCCTGGAAACTCATCGCCGATACGAAGCGCTGCGCCGAGGAGGTCATGACCACCTGCACCTCGGCGCCGCGCTCGATCAGCCGGCGCACCAGATCGGGGCTCTTGTAGGCGGCGATGCCGCCTGTCACGCCCAGGAGAATACGTTTCTTCGGGATCAATTGATTCCCTTCAATTCCTTGTAACGGGCGATATCGGCGCCGAACTGCTTTCGCAATTCGGTTTCCTCGCCGCGCTTCTGGCGCAGGTTGTCTTCCTGGGTGCGGATGTCGCCGCCGACGCGCGCCAGATCCTCCGCCATCAGATCCGGCAGCCGCGGCGCCATCGGGTTATCGCTATAAGGCTTGAAGCGCATGGCATCGGCGCGAAGCTTCTCCAGCCGTCCATGCAGGATGTCGAGGAACTGCATCGAGACCTTGATCTGATCGGACACCAGGCCGAGGCGCTGGTCACGCAGGCGTTCGATTTCCTGCACCGACGCATAAGTGCTCAAGAGGTTGTGGTCGCGCTTGCGGCTCTCCTCGGCGGCAGTGCGCTTCTGTTCTTCGGCCGCCATCTGCTCGGGCGTCTTCTGCGCCTCGATCCTGTCGACCTCGATCCCGGCCTTGTTGAAGACGTGGGCTTCCTGGTTCGCATATTCGTCGGGCACGTGGTCGCCGTAGTGGACCTGGCCCTGGTTGTCGGTCCACTTGTAGAGCTTGCGCTCGTCGGCGAGCGCAGAAGCGCTGGCGGCGACGAGCAACACGGCGACGATTAACCCGGTGAAGTACTGCAATGACCTGTTCCCATGTGATCCTGGCGACATTGTGAGACCCAATCGCCGCCTTTTCTAGCCTCCAGTCGTCAAATTGCCACGCCGTACCGGTCCCGGTAGGCGCGCATGTCCGAAACCTCCGCCCCGTGGCCCAGCGACCCCATATGCTCGATCAGGTCGTCGAGGCCGATGATCGGGATGACCGGAATCGCGAAGCTCTCGCCGATTTCCTGAACCGCCGACAGGGGGCTTTGTGCGCCGCGTTCCTGCCGGTCCAGCGCCAGCACGACGCCGGCCGGGTGTGCACCGGCCGCACGGATGATGTCGATCGACTCGCGGATCGCGGTTCCCGCCGTGATCACGTCGTCAATGATCAGGACCCTGCCGGCCAGGGGGCCGCCGACGATCGCGCCGCCCTCGCCATGGTCCTTGACCTCCTTGCGGTTGAACGCGAACGGCAGCGACAGTCCGTGATGTTCGGACAGTGCGGCCGCGGTCACCGTGACCAGCGGGATTCCCTTGTAGGCGGGACCGAACAGCACGTCGAACGCGACCTCCGAGTTGATCACCGCGGCGGCATATGCACGACCCACCGCGGCGACGGCGGCGCCGGTGTTGAACAGTCCGGCGTTGAAGAAATACGGGCTCTCGCGGCCCGACTTGAGCTTGAAGCTGCCGAAGCGCAGCACGCCGAGCTCCATGCATAAATCGATGAATTCGCGTTGATAGGCGCTCGCCATAAGTGACGAAGTCTCGCAAGTGCGGCGGCTGCGCGCAAGCGCTGCGCCCGATGCCTCGACACGGCGCGCGGATGCTGCTGGTATCATGGCGATCCATGCGTATTGTGACGTTGAATGCGAACGGTATTCGCTCCGCTGCGACCAAGGGGCTGTTCGACTGGCTGCCGCGCCAGAACGCCGACGTGATCTGCATACAGGAGACCAAGGCACAGGTCGCGCAACTGACCGATCCGGTATTCTGGCCGCGCGGCTACCATACGTTTTACTTCGATGCCGAGAAGAAAGGCTATTCGGGCACGGCGATCTATGCGCGCAGGAAGCCGAAGCAGGTCGTGCGCGGCTTCGGCATTGCGGAATTCGATCGGGAAGGCCGCTATCTGGAGGCGGACTTCGGCGAGCTATCGGTCGTATCGCTGTACCTGCCCTCGGGGTCGGCCGGCGCGGAGCGCCAGGCGTCGAAATTCCGCTTTCTCGAAGCATTCATGCCGCACCTGCGCTCCCTCGGGCGCCGCCGGCGCCCCACCATCCTGTGCGGGGACTGGAATATTGCGCACAAGCCGATCGACCTGAAGAACTGGAAGTCGAACCAGAAGAACTCCGGCTTCCTGCCCGAGGAGCGCGAATGGCTGGATGGACTGTTCGGCACCGGCAAATTCATCGATGCGTTCCGCGATCACAACAACGAAGCGGACCAGTACACGTGGTGGTCAAACCGCGGACAGGCCTATGCGAAGAATGTGGGCTGGCGCATCGACTACCATATCGCCAGCAGTGCGCTGCGCGGCAGAATCCGGGACACCCACATTTACAAGGGCCGGCGATTCTCCGACCATGCGCCCCTGACCATCGATTACGACCTCGAGTTCTGAAGCCTTGCCCGATCCGGTAAAACCCACGCTGGTGCAGGCCCTGACCGACAAACGCATGGCCGCGATCCTGCTGCTCGGGTTCGCGTCCGGACTGCCGCTGAACCTGACCGGCTCCACGCTGCAGGCCTGGCTTGCGCATGCCGGTGTCGACATCAAGACGATCGGCATCTTCTCGCTCGTCGGCCTGCCCTACATATTCAAGATGCTGTGGGCACCGCTGCTCGACCGCTACCTGCCGCCGCTGCTCGGACGGCGCCGCGGCTGGATCCTGCTGTACCAGGTTGCGCTGGCGATCGCGATCGCGATCATGGGCTGGAGTTCGCCCGAGAAGGCGCCATTCCTGCTGGGCCTGATCGCGCTGATTGTCGCGTTCCTCTCGGCGTCCCAGGACATCGTCATCGACGCCTACCGGGTCGATGTGATTCCGCCGCCGGAGCGGGCGCTCGCCGCCGCCGCAACGGGGTTCGGTTACCGTTCGGCCGCGATGTTCGCCGGCACGTTCACGCTGATTTTCGCTGACCACCTGGGCTGGCGCGTCGCCTACGGCCTGGTCGCGCTGCTGATGGCGCTGACCGTGTTCGCGACGCTGTGGTCGCCGGAGCCGCTCACGCCCGGGCGGCCGCCGCGCACGCTGAAGGAGGCGGTCGTCGAGCCGTTGCGCGAGCTGATGCAGCGGCATGGCGCCTGGGGATTCCTGCTGCTGATCCTGCTGTACAAGGTCGGCGATGCGTTCGCGCTGTCGCTTTACAGCGCCTTCATGATCAAGGGCGTCGGCTTTTCACTGCAGCAGCTGAGCCTCGGCGGCAAGCTCAACATGACGATATCGACGATGATCGGCACCGCGCTTGGCGGCTGGGCCTACATGCGCTGGGGCCTGTTCCGCTCGCTGCTGACGTTCGGGATTACCCAGGCGCTGACGAACCTGCTGTACATGTGTCTCGCGCTGGCCGGCCGTAAATTCTGGCTGATGGTGGTCGCGACCAGCGTCGACAATCTGGCCGGGGGCATGGGCCAGGCGGCGTTCGTCGCGTTCATCATGGCCCAGTGCAGCGTGAACTTCAGCGCGACGCAATACGCACTGCTGTCGGCGCTGGCCGCGGTGCCGCGCGTACTGATCGGGGTGGTTGCAGGCCAGGTCGTGGCGGCGCTGGGATGGGCGAAATTCTTCGTGGTAACGTTCGCAACGGCAGTGCCGGGACTGGCGCTGCTGATCATCCTGCGCGCGAGCATCCTCGAGCTGGAGCGCCGCGATCGCGGAGGCCTTTAAGAGTTGAGGGTATTGTGGCCGGTCCACTCGGGCCGCGCGTTGTCCTCGGGCTGGCGATCAAGATCCTCGCTGCCGATGTCCACCGAGCCGGTCCAGTCCTCCGGTGCATCGGCCGTCTCGACGTCGCCTTCGGCCCACTGCTCGTTCCATGAGTCAAAATCCATCTCGGTGATGGATCCGTCGAAGTACTGGACCTCGATGGTCTCGTCGCCATCATCGATCGCGACGACTTCGAACAGTTCGTTCGTCACCCCGCGGTACCATTGACCCACGATCGGCTTGGCTACACTCATGGCCGTCTCCGTCTGTTGTCTTTGGGATTATTCAACTCCCAATGGAGTGCGGACGCAATCGTTAAATATGGCGCGGCGCGGCATGCTGCAGGCTTCAGGCGACATCGCTCCGGCGATACGCAAGATCCCAGACGCCGTGTCCGAGGCGCTCGCCGCGCCGCTCGAATCGCGTGGCCGGGCGGAACGCAGGCCGCGGCGCAAAGCCGCGGTCCTCGGCGAGCGAGACCAGCAGGCTCTCGGCATTGCAGACCTCGAGCATCTGCCCCGCATAATCCTCCCAGTCGGTGGCAAGGCGCAGCACGCCGTCTGGGCGCAGCACTTCGCCGAGCCGGTGCACAAAGCGCGGTTCGATCAGGCGGCGCTTGTGGTGCCGTTTCTTGTGCCAGGGATCCGGGAAGAACACCAGGATTTCATCGCAGGATGAGGCGCACAGCTGCGTCGCGAGCACCTCGACCGCGTCGTGGCAGATGACCCGCAGGTTGCCGAGGTTCAGCTTCCCGGCCCGAAGCAGCAACTGCCCGACACCGGGGCGGTGAACTTCCACGCCCAGGTAATCGGTCTGCGGGTGCGCCTCGGCCAGCGAACCGATGACTTCCCCGGTGCCGAAGCCGATCTCGAGGCAGCGCCGCGCGCGGCGCCCGAAGACGGCGTCGAGATCGAGCGCGGTCGCGTCGAAATCGAGCCCGTAGCGCGGCCACAGCTCGCGCAGCGCGCGTTCCTGTCCCGCCGTTACGCGGCCTGCGCGCAGCACGAAGCTGCGGATTTGGCGCCGATTCTGCATGGGCGCCAAGTGTGCCTGATATGATCTTCCGATGCGCATCAGCGCGATGGCATTATTATTCGCTTTTCTGAGCATTGCCGGTTGCGCGAGCCTGCCGCAGCACGTCGCAAAGCCGCGATCCGAGGCACTGATGAATCCGACCGAGACCACGCTGGGGCGCCTGGTGGAGGCGAACGGAGGCGGCGGCGAGCTGTCCGGAATCCGGCTGCTGTCCTCGGGCGAGGAAGCGCTGCGGAGCCTGATCACGCTGGCGGATCGCGCCGAACGCACCCTCGATATCCAGTACTACATCATAGAACAGGACAATTCGGCCCGGCTGCTGCTGCGTCATGTGCGCGCCGCGGCCGATCGCGGCGTGCGCGTGCGCATACTCGTCGATGACCTGAATACCTCCGGCGAGGACCGCCGGTTCGCATCGCTCGGCCGCAAGCCCAACATCGAGGTGCGCCTGTTCAATCCGTTCGCCGGCGGCCGGCTGGCCCTGTGGACCCGGTTCCTGTTCGCGCTGCACGAGATCCCGCGCATCAATCATCGCATGCACAACAAGCTGTTCGTCGCCGACAACGCGCTCGCAATCACGGGCGGGCGCAACATCGGCGACCAGTATTTCGTGCGCGATGGCCAGAGCAATTTCATCGACGTGGACGTCATCGCGGCGGGCAGCGTCGTTCCGCAGCTCTCCGAATCATTCGACGCCTTCTGGAACAGCCGCTACGCCTACCCGATCGCGTCGCTGGCGCAGGCCACGGCGGGTGCGCCGGGCGCGCAAATCCAGGAATCCGGCCCGCTCGACGAGGACGCGGACTGGCTGGCCCGCGATCTCGATGCGCACCGCCTGTCCCTGCAGTGGATTCCGGCGACCGTGCTCGCGGACCGTCCCGCCAAGATCGCCGCCGACACCTCGGCCGGCGTGCCGGAGACGATTGCCGACAACATCGCCTCGCTGATGCGCTCGGCAACCCAGGAGGTCGTGATCATCTCGGCGTATTTCGTGCCCGGCGCCGACGGCATGGCATTGATGCACGAACTGGCGCAGCGCGGCGTGCGGATCCGGATCCTGACGAATTCGCTGGCCTCGACGGACTCGCCCCTCGTGTACAACGGCTATGCGCATTACCGCAAGCCCCTGCTCGAGCTGGGCGCCGAGCTGTACGAGGTCCGGCCCCACCTGAGCGACAAGCGGCTGCGTTTCCATCCGTTTCGCCACTCCCTCGCGAGCCTGCATGCCAAGGCGCTGGTCATCGACGGCAAGACCGTGTTCATCGGCTCGCTGAACATGGACGGCCGCTCCCGGCGAATCAACAGCGAGCTCGGCCTGGTCATCCGTAGCCGCGATATCGCGCATCAGGTGATCAGCCTGTTCGACGATATCAGCGCCGACGGCAGCTATAAGCTGAGCCTCGCGGGGCCTTCCCGGCAGCTGCAATGGCGCAGCGAAGAGCAGGGCGTCGAGAGGGTCTGGAACCAGGATCCGCGGACCCGTCGGCTGCAGCGCCTGTGGCTGCACCTGCTGGCGCCGTTCGCGCCCGAAGAGCTGCTGTAGTGAGCCGCCTAGCGCTCCGGTAGCTGATCGTGGTAGCGGCGGATGCCCTCCATGATTTCCGCATGGGCTTCGGGTATTCCCACCCAGCCGACGACCTTGACCCATTTGCCGCTTTCCAGGTCCTTGTAATGCTCGAAGAAATGCTGCATCTGCCGCAGGCGGATCTCGGGAACATCGGCGATCGTGCGCCAGTGCGAAAACAGCGGGCAGATCTTGTCCGTCGGCACGGCCAGCAACTTGGCATCACCGCCGGCCTCGTCGTCCATGCGCAGCATGCCAATTGCGCGGCACCGCACGACCACGCCCGGCAGCAGCGGAAACGGGGTATGGACGAGAACGTCGACCGGGTCGTTGTCGGCGGCGATCGTGCGCGGCACGTAACCGTAGTTGGCCGGGTAGTGCATCGCCGTCATCATGAATCGGTCGACGAACAGGGCGCCGGAGATCTTGTCGACCTCGTATTTGATGGGATCGGCATTCATCGGGATCTCGATGATGACGTTGAATTCCTCGGGGACGAGTTTTCCGGCAGATACTTCATTGACGCTCATCGTGGAAGATTCCTTTAGGCGGCCTGGGGCGCGATAGCTAACCCTAGTTTTGCCCAGCGTCATGAACCAATTTGACATATTGTTTTAGAATGTGAGCTATTCGTCACTTTTTGGAATTAAACTTGCGCGTATTCTCAGTCTTGACACCCAACACGTGAGGCGGTGCTGCAATGCGCAAGAGCTTGATTGCCGGACTGATACTGATGAGCCTGGTCGGGGCGTCGATCGTCACGCCGGGCATGGCACAGACACCGCCGCCGCCGGGTGGTGGTCCGCCGCCACCCCCGGGAGGGGGCGCGCCGCCGCCGCCGCTGGGGGGTCCGCCGCCGCCGCCGTTGGGGGGTCCGCCACCGCCGCCACCGGGTGGTCCGCTGGCAGCACCGGAGATTGACGCGGGGTCGGCTGCTGCAGCGCTGGCGTTGCTCGCCGGGGGTTTGATAGTGTTGCGCGGACGACGACGCGAACGGGTATAGTGTCCCCAGGCGATCGGAACGTCACGAGGATATTTATCATGTCGAGAATACTGGCAGCAGGCGTTATTGCATTACTGGTTTCGGGAATCGCTGCCGCCAACGGCAACGGCAACGGCAACGGCAACGGCAACGGTAATGGCTATGGCAACGGCTTCGGCGACGGCTTCGGCGACGGCTTCGGCAACGGCAACGGCAATGGTAATTGCAAGAAAGCAAAGCAATGCGTGGCCGCACCGGAGATCGATGCCTCGTCCGCCGGCGCGGCACTGATCCTGCTCGGTGGCGGGTTGGTCGTATTGTTCGGACGCCGGACCGCAAGCAAGGTCTAGCTTTATCGGGTGAGCGACGCACGCGCGTCGCTTGCTGCCACGTCAGCGCCGGATGCGGCATTCCGGCAGGCGTGACGTCGGCCTCAGTAAACCGCTAGAATCGCCGGCGTGAAATCGCTGCAGCACCTGATCGACCGCAATCGCGATTGGGCTTCCAGAATCGTCAGCCGGGATCCCGAGTTCTTCCTGCGCCTTTCGCGGCAGCAATCGCCGCGCTACCTGTGGATCGGATGCTCGGACAGCCGGGTACCGGCGAACGAGATCGTGGACCTGCCGCCGGGCGAGTTATTCGTGCACCGGAACGTCGCCAACGTCGTCGTGCACACCGACCTGAACTGCCTGTCGGTGATGCAGTTTGCCGTCGATGTGCTCGAGGTCGAGCACATCATCGTCTGCGGACATTATGGCTGCAGCGGCGTTCGCTCGGCGCTGTCGAACGACCGGCTCGGGCTCTGCGACAACTGGCTGCGTCATGTACAGGACGTGCGTGAACGGCATGAGGGACGTCTCGGCGTATTCAGCGCCCGCGCCGATCGCGAAAATCACCTGTGCGAACTCAACGTGGTCGAGCAGGTGACGCACGTGTGCCAGACATCGATCGTCCGCGACGCCTGGGAACGCCGCCAGCCCCTCGAGATCCACGGCTGGATCTACGGACTGACCAATGGCCTGGTGCGCGACCTCGGATTCTCGGTCAGGGCTCCTGCGGATGTTCACGCCGGCTACGAGCAGGCGTTGAAGGCCCTGCAGTCGCGCTAGAACGCGACGTACGGCCCCGAGGCCACCGTTGAAACCTTGCCCTCGAACACGATATAGACGTTGCGCCCGAAGAAAAACGGCAGGCCCCAGTCGAATACCCCGGGGGTCGAGGTTCCGGCCAGATCGTTGAACGCGACCAGCGAGGCGCCGCCGGAGCGCAGGCTGTCGGCATTCGCGACACTGAACGTCACGCTGATCAGGACGGTATCGGTGCTTTGCACGTCGGCCGTATAGCCGGCCGTAGCCGAAGGGCAGTAAAAACCACTGTTGGCCGCGTCGGTGCACAGCGTCAGCGGGGCGGTCAGCCCGGAGTCGTTGTAGAAGATGCCGTTCGATCCCGTGTCGAAAAAGCTTTGCGGATACCCCACGCCATTCAGTGACGTCGACACGTAGCCGTGGACCGGATCGACGGCCATGACCGTCGTGGATGCACCCGAGGCATTATTCGTCTGCGTATCCACGCCGAAGACGATGGCGCCGACCGCGGAACTCGCGCCGCTCGCCGCGAAGTCGGGCAGCTCGATGATCACGCCGTTGTTATCGGTCGCAAACAACGTCACCGGATTCGTCACCTGGCTGGTCAGCGGCACGGTGGTCACGCTGCACGAGGTTGCCGAGGAGCAGGCATAGTAAAAGCCGGGGTTGATCTTCGAATCCAGCGACAGGGCGCAATCCGAACCGCAATCCTGCGCAAACACCGAGACCCCGATCGTGCCGTTGGCGCCAAAACTCGCGAGGGTGTCCTCCAGCGGGCCCGTGCTGCCGCAATTGCCCTGGGCGGGGTTGGCCGGAGGGGTCGGGAACTGCGATGAGCCGATGACCTGGATCGGCAGCGAGGCGGCTGTTTCACCCGATATGCTCATGTCGGCCTCGGCGACCGGGCCCCAGGTGTAGCCGTCCGCGTACTGCGCGCATTCGACGATGTTGTTGCCATTGCCGTCGACCTGCAGCGGCAGTGCGGCGGCCAGGGCCGGCGACAGCACGGAAGAGAGCACGCGCAGTCCGCTCGCAGCCGTGTCGATCGCGATGTTATTGATGGTCTGGCAGTTCGTCGTGCTGCCCGGCGCGCAGATCGTCACGGTCGTATACAGCGTGTTGATGCTGGCGTTCGTGCCCGGTCCGGCATCGACCGTCGCCGTTGCGACGTTGGCGGCCGCGGTCGCGATCGTGTTGGAGCCGGCGGTGCTGGATGCCCCCGTGTGGCTGGACCCCTTGCAGGCCCCCAGTGCGCATGCCGCCGCTGCAATGACCATTGCCGTGACCAGTCTCATAGCGGACCTCTACCGTAGCTCGTCAATGGAAACGCCGGCCGGCACGGCGCCGGCGAGGTAGGCGCGCCCGGCGAAGGCACGCATATGACCGGCGGACTGAACCACCAGGTCGGCGCTTGTCGCCGCCAGATGGTGGTGCCCGCCCTGATTGGCCCGGGCCGCCGCGATGTAATCGGCAAAGTAGGCTCCGAGGGTCTGCCGCAGATCCGGCATGGCGGGCCCATTCCAGGCGATCGCGAAGACCGCACCGTCCGGGGCGGCATACTCGCGCACGGTCGTACCGGTGGACGATATCAGTTCGTGCACGGAGTACAGCGGGTGCGGCGTGACGCTCAGGGAGGCTTTCAGGTGGGCCTGGTCGGCGGTGATCGACGCAGGATCGCCGCCCAGCGCGGCCAGCGAAGCCGGTGCCGTGAGCAAAAAGGCGCCAGACAGGGCAAAACTGCCGAAAACCAGCCCCGGTCGCAGCCGGCTCCAACGTCGATAGTCCATAGCAATGCCTCCCGTGGCCAGCTTTATACGACAGGCTAGATCATCATGCCTAGCAATCGTTCCAAATTAATTCCCGAGAACCGCCAGGCCGCTCGCCGCGGCCTGCCCGGTCCGGCACCTGCCGCGGGCGGCCGCATGGTAATCTTTATGCATCGTTTTGCGATAGATTTTGCCGAAATAAATCCAGGACAAGCCTCCATGAGCAAGCGCGCGGCCGCGGACGTCACGCACCATCGCTGGACCGATTTGCCCGCCGAACCCTTGAAGGGCGGGATCACGCGTCGCCTGGTCACGGGCGAACGTATGATGATCGCGCACGTCTATTTCACGAAAGGCGATGATGTGCCGCGCCATGCCCATGAGAACGAGCAGATCACCTATATCCTGCAGGGAGCACTGCAGTTCTGGTTCGGTGCCGGCGATGAGCGCGAGTTGATCGTGCGGGCGGGCGAAGTGCTGGTGATCCCGTCGAATGTGCCCCACCGCGCGCTGGCGCTCGAGGATACGCTGGACGTCGATATCTTCAATCCGCCCCGGCAGGACTGGCTCGCGGGCACCGACGCCTATCTTCGCAAATGACCCTGGCCCGCTACCGCGTGGCGCACGGCGTTGCCGCGGCGCTCGCCAGTTTCAGGCTGCCGGAGCAGCTGGGTTTCGGGAATGTCACGGCGCCGGTGATGTTCACGGCGGATTTCCAGGATGGGCGCTGGGGGTGCGGTGAGCTGAAGCCGTACGGGCCGATCGAGATCCTGCCCGGGGCGCGCGCGCTGCAATACGCCGAACTGGTCTTCGAGGGGCTGAAGGCTTATTGCGTGGGCAGGGCGCCGTGGCCCAATCTGTTTCGCCCGGCGGAGAACTGGCGCCGGCTGGTGCGTTCCGCCGAACGCCTGACGATGCGCCCCGTGCCCGAGGAGTTGTTCCTGCAGGGCCTCGATGCGGTCGCGGGGGCCTGCCATCCGCTCATCCCGCGTCGCTCGAGCCAGGCTCTGTACCTGCGCCCGTTCCTGTTCGGCACCGAATCGAGCTATCAGCTGCGCAATTCAACCAGCTTTCGCTTCATGGTCATCGCGAGCCCCGTCGAGATCTATTCGACCCAGCCGATGCGCGTTGCCATCGAACGGCGCGACGTGCGCGCCGCGGTCGGCGGGCTCGGGACCACGAAGGCGGCCGCGAACTATGCCGCCGCGCTGCGGGCGGCAACGGCCTCGGCGGCGCGCGGTTACCCGATGACGCTGTGGCTCGACGCGCACGAACACCGCTGGCTGCAGGAACTGTCGGGCATGAACCTCTTTGCGGTGATTCGCGGCGAACTGCACACCCCGGCGCTCGATGGCGCGATTCTGGCCGGCATCACCCGGGATTCCCTGCTGATGCTCGGACGGCACCTGGGTTACGCGGTGCATGAGCGGCCAATCGCGCTGGACGAGCTGCTGGGCCAGCTGGAAAGCGGCGAGTGCACCGAGTTGTTCGCCTGCGGGACTGCGGCGATCGTCAGTCCGATCGCGGTGCTGGCCGATACGCAGGGCCGGGAATACGCGCCGCAGCGCGTCGACGATGTCGCCGCGCGGTTGCGCGCGGAGCTGCTGTCGATCCAGGAGCGCCGCGCGCCGGATCCATTCGGCTGGACTCGCGACGTCGCGCCGCTGCAAAGCGCCGACGCGCCGTACCATGCGCATATTTACTATGCGCCCGATGCGCGGCCCAGGGCCCACGCACTGAAGAGCCGCCTTGCCGAGCTGAAGGAGTCGGGGGAGGCGCCCGAGCTCCTGTTCATCGGCGAGCTCAGGGATCACAAGGTGGGTCCGCATCCGATCGCGCAATTCGAGATTCATTTCACGAGCGCACTGTTGCCAGCGATCGAGAAAATCGCCGGGGATTCGGGCCTGACGACGCTGGTGCATCCGCTCACCGACGACGATCTCGCGGACCATACGAGCCTGGGCCACTGGATCGGCACGCCGCTCGCACTCGACCTGAGCGTGCTCGATCCCCCGGGCGTCAACCAGGGAATCGCGCGCTTTGGGAAATCGGATTTCTAGCGTCGCCATCGCTCCTCCCGCACCCCCGGGATCCGGCCGGGTATTCCTTTATTTCACGCCGCTGACGCTGCTCGTCTTCCTGGTGCTGCCGAACGGCTACCTGCTCGACATAGCCACCTCGTTCATGCTGAAGAATCGCCTGCACGCAACGCCCGAACAGGTGGCGAATTTCCGGCTGCTGACCGCGATCCCGGTTTACCTGTCTTTCGCCTTTGGCCTCGCGCGCGACCTGTGGAATCCGTTCGGGCTGCGCGACCGGGGATTTCTGCTGATATTCGGCGGGACCACGGCGGTGCTGTTCCTGTGGATGATGAGCGCGCCGCTCAGCTACGGCGGGCTGCTGATCGGCATGTTCCTCGTGATGTTCGCGTTCTCGTTCGTCGCCGCCGCGGCGCGCGGGCTGCTCGCGCTCGTTAGCCAGGAGAAGCTCATGTCGGGGCGCCTCAGCGCGCTGTGGAACGCGGTGAGTTCCACCCCCTATGCCGTTGGCGCGTTCGCTTCCGGCTATCTCGCCGAAATGCTCCCGCCGGAAAAGATGTTCCTGCTCGTTGCTGCCCTGAGCGGCGCGATCGCGCTGATGGGCCTGTGGAAACCCCGGGCCGTCTTCAATCATGCCTATGACCAGCCGGCGGCACGAGGCACGAACTTTGCCGGCGATATCCGCCGGCTCGTGCGGCACAAGGCGTGCTACCCGGCCGTGCTGCTGGTCTGCCTGTGCCAGTTCTCGCCGGGTACGAACACGCCGCTGCAGTTCTACCTGACCAACGAGCTGCACCTGCCGGATTCCGTGTACGCCAATTTCCTGGGAATCTCCATTGCCGCCTACATTCCGGCGTGCATGCTGTACGGCTACCTGTGCAAGCGGGTGAGGCTCTCGACGCTGCTGTGGTTCGCGACCTGGGCCTACCTGCCGCAGGCGATACCGTTGCTGTTCATTCATTCGACCGCGTCGGCGCTGTGGATGGCGGTGCCGATGGGTCTGCTCAACGGCTTCATCTTCGCGGCGTACTGGGATCTTGCGCTGCGCTCCTGCCCGCCCGGGCTGCAGGGCACGCTGATGATGCTGGTGGCCGGCGGGTACGAGCTTGCCTATCGCGCCGGTGACCTGGTGGGCGCCAGCATCTATACCAGCACCGCGACGCACGGATTCGTCTCCTGCGTGATCCTCGCGACCGTGACCTCGGCCCTGATGCTGCCCGTCCTGCGGCTGGTTCCGAAGACGCTGATCGCGACCGCGGACGGGGAGGCCAATCGGGCCATCACGGCTGAGGTCCTGGCGGAGATCAGCGATCGCTGATCTGGTGAAAATGTGGCGATGCAGCAAATCAGCGAATGATGCCAATTTGTCATGTCGCGGTAATCGCCATGTGTTGATAACCCATTAGCGTTGCTACTGGGCCAAAGGGCCTTTGGCGCCACTCGTGGGGCGTTAGGTCAAAGCAACCGGAAGATAGGCGGGGGTTTCAGATGTCGATTTTCGATGCTGTACGGAAATCAACCCGTCATGCGGCCATCGGCTGCGTAGCCGGCGGCCTGCTGTTTGTCGGCGCTGCTGCACAGGCCGATACGCTGACAGCGGATCCGCTGGTCAGCGGCAGCGCCAGTCTTGCGTCCGCCGCGACGTGGGCTACGACGTCGGCCAGCACCGCGTTGCCAGGTAATGTCGCGGGCGTCCCGAATGGGGCCAGCGGCACGGGCCTTGGCGTCAATGATCTCACCGCAAACGCAGCCGGTACCTATACGTTCTCGAACAGTTACTCGGGAACCACAGCGACGTATGGCAACGTTTCGATCACGCCTCCCGGCGGCACCGGCTCGGAGCAAATCGGCTTCCTGGACACGTACATCATTGCGGTGCCAGCAGCCTCCAGCAATGCCTTTGCATTCTCGCTGTCGTTGCAGTCGAACAGCGGCCTGTCGGACCTGTCGCTGCGGATGTATCAGTACGCATCCGGGACCTATCCGACCCTGAACACGTCAAGCCCCAGTAATCCCAACATCGTCTATAGCGGCTCCCTGGGTGCGAGTGTCATCGATCCCTGGTCGACGAATTCCAACAACGGCGTCGTCGATTCAACGAGCCTGCCGACTATTACGCTCGCGGCCGGAGAATACGTCGTGCAGGTGGCGGGCCTCAGCAACGGGACCACGGGCGGCACTTACAGCGGCCAGCTGACGCTCGCGCCCGTGCCGCTGCCGGGTCCGGCTGTGCTGCTGCTCAGCGGCCTGGGTGTGCTGAGCGGATTCGCGGCACGCAAGCGCCAGCCCTGAACATCGGCGGCTATCAGCCGCCGCCCGCGCCGTCGATTTGCCGACCCCAGCGAACGCGACTAGAATCAGCCGGGAAGCGGGCGTCGTATAATGGTAATACCCAAGCTTCCCAAGCTTGAGCCGTGGGTTCGATTCCCATCGCCCGCTCCACCCTCCCGTCAATGCTGGCCAATGCCAGCCAACATCGCGTCGCCCCTGATCCTGGCTGACCAATGGTCGCTGTCGGTCAACCGCGTTTACCGGCCTCTCGGAAGCGATGGCATCATTGCGGGCATTGGTTGGAAATGCGGTAGGAGCCATCAATGGCTGACGAGGAAAGCCCAGCAGTTGCCCGTGCCTTCTATTCCGTCGACGCCGCTCAAAAGGCGCGCTGGTATTCAGATGCTGCGGAAGCGTACCTGTTAGCGCGCCCCAAATATCCTGCCGATGTCATCGACTTTGCCATACAGTCAGGCGGCCTATTGCCGGGAGCGAGGCTCCTTGAAATTGGGTGCGGACCGGGAACGGCGACGACCGAGTTCGCGTCGCGGCAGTTCTCGATGTTTTGTATCGACCCGAATCAAGACCTGATACAAATCGCGCGGCGTGTTTGCAGGGATTTCCCAACGGTCGCTTTTCACGTCAGCAGTTTCGAGGACTGGCCAGTTGAGCGCGGGTCCTTTAGCGCAGTGGTTGCAGGTTCCGCTATGCACTGGGTTTCGGCACAGACCGCCTACCGCAAGGCCGCGGCCGCGTTGAAGGACTCGGGCTCGCTGATCCTGCTGGAGTGCATGTCATGTCGCCGGAAAAGCACAGACTGGTGATCACCCGTTCGAGTAGAAGCATTCGTCTCACCTCTCTGGAGCTGCCGTTCCCGGATGACCGATCGGGGTGAATCAGGACCGCTCACTCTGCCGGCACCGGCTTCAACGGGTATTGGACGACGTGATTGCGCCGTTGACAACCCGTATGCATTGCAGGGAAATGCCCAGGTCCTGTTCGTATCGACGGATGAGGCGGGCTTCGGTTTCAGTCACCAGCGACACGGCGGTGCCGCTTGCGCTGGCGCGCGCCGTGCGACCGACCCTGTGCAGATAGGCCTTGCTCATCGTCGGCATGTCGAGATTGAAGACGTGGGTTACGCCGGGCAGGTCGAGTCCGCGGGCCGCCAGGTCGGATGCAATCATGATGCGGATGGCGCCGTTGCGAATTCCATCCATCGCGCGCTTCCGGTCCATCTTGGACAGCTCGGAATTCAGGTCCGCAACAGCCAGTTTGTGATGGGTCAACTTCGAGGCGACCTCCTCCGCAACATCGTTGCGATGCACGAACACGATCGAGCGCGGCACATCGAGCGCATGCAGCAGCCTGCGCAACATATCGGGCTTGTCCCGGCTTTCACAAACCAGATACAGATGTTCGATATTCCCGTTGATAGTCGCCGCACCGGCGCGAAGCATCACGACATCGGGAGCCAGCGTTTCCAGGACCTGACGCGTCTGCTGCTCGATCGTCGCTGATGCGAAAATCAGCTGTCGGGCCGGCGGCGCCGCGCTGACGATCGTCCGGATCCAGTTCAGACTTTCGTCGCTCAGCAGCCGGTCCGCCTCATCGATGACGACGGCGCGGATGTGCGCCGCCTTCAGCTTGCGCCGCTCGATCAGCTCCACGATGCGCCCGGGCGAGCCCACCACGATGTGCGGCTTGGCCTTGAGCTTGTCGATCTGCCGGTCGGTCGCCGTACCGCCGATGAGCAACACCGAGCGGATGCCGCACGCCGCGTTCAGCGCAAGTTCACAGGATTGACGATGGATCTGAATGGCCAATTCGTGGGTTGGCGCCACGATCACGACCTGGGTCGCCGCTTGCGCAGGATCAATGCGCGCAAAGAGGGGCAGCAGGTAAGCCAGAGTTTTACCGGTGCCCGTCTCCGCCCGCAAGTACGCGTCCCTCCCGGCAGCGAGCGGCGCAATTGCGGCGATCTGAATGGGGCTGGGGTCGGATATATTCTGCTTCGCGAGCGCAGCGATGAGTCCCGGCGGCACCGACAGATCGGTAAACTTCATGAAATCGGACTCGCTGCGGTAGCCGCCAACACGTTCTTGTCGCACGGGATGGTTGCTGGACGGGCGGCAATTCTAGCAGTTCTGTCTGTGTCGCCCGCAACCACTTGATCTGAATGCATAACTTCTTGCCAGCGATGAGCTGGATAGCCATCGCACGCTCCATCTCCTGCCCCGTGAGGCGTGCCCGCCTGTTGCGCGAACCGGAAGCCCATAGGGGTATTCCTCGATAGAAATCCCCACCGGCAAGGGTCGAGAATGCTGAGACATGGGGGACCTCGATAAAAAAATCGCGACGTCTCCGGGCGAAGGATGCGCGGCTGGCGTGGCCACGCGCGATCCGATGCTGCAATCAGCCATGGGCGTCGTCGCGGACAGCGGCCTCGCGTCATTTCTGGTGCTCGATGGACTCAGGATCGTCTATGCCTCGCCGGCGTTTCTCGGGCTTGCCGGCCGGGCCTTACCCGCTGCCGCGCCATCGTCCAGCCTCGGTGATTTCGTCAGTGAGGCCGACTGCGCGCGCCTGGTGGCGGGGCTCGCGAGCCCGGGTGGTCGGCACCGCGACATCTGCGCACTGCGCCGCGCGGATGGCGTGGAAGTCTACATCGCCTTCAACGCCGCCAGGATCCGGACGGGTGAGGGTCTGCGCACGGTTCTGACCGCGATCGACGTCTCTCCGTGGATGAGGAGCCAGGCCCGGTTGCAGCGGCTCGCGTTCCAGGACACGCTGACCGGGCTTGCCAACCGGGCGCTGCTGCACGATCGGATCGAACAGGCCATCGCGACCGCACGCCGCAATTCCGGCACGTTCGGGATCCTGCTCATCGATCTCGACCGATTCAAGCCCATCAACGACCTCCATGGCCATGCGACCGGCGACTTGGTGCTGTGCGAGACCGCGCGCCGGCTGCAGGCTGCGACCCGGGCGATCGATACCGTGGCACGCCTCGGCGGGGACGAGTTCGTCGTCGTGCTGGGCGGAGGCGGCGGACGCGACGAGGCACGGCTGGTCGTCGGGCGCATCATGCGGGCCGTCACCGCGCCGCTCGAGATACACGGATTGCGCCTCGGCGTCAGTGTCGGCGTCGCGATGTATCCCGATGACGGATCCGATGCGGAACAGCTGCTCGCCCGGGCGGACGGCGCGATGTACGACGCCAAGGATCGCGGCGGGAATTGTCATGCCTTCGCCCACGGCGCGGGTGCCGGCGAACGTATCAGCAGACGCCTCGCATGGTCACCGGATTACAGGACCGGCATCGACGTGATCGACCGCCAGCACGAGGAGCTCGTCAGCAGGATGAACGGTCTCTGGCAGGCGCTGCACGAGGGGCAAGAGCGCGCGTCGCTGACGCGCGGCCTTGCCGAGATGACGCACTTGCTGGAGGCGCACTTCGATACGGAGGAGGCGCACATGGCCGCGCACCCTTACGACGGATCCGACGTCCACCGCGCCGACCATGAACGGGCGCTCGAGACCGCCCGCAGTCTCGCAACCCATATCGAAGAGCAGAGCCTCGCGCTCGGCATCCGGTTCCTGTACGACTGGCTGCTGAGCCACATCCGCTCGTATGACTCCGAAATGCCTCATGGCGCCGATGACTGATGGATTCACCGGCGCTGGGTTCCTTGGGCGTCAGACGCCCGCGCCCCTGTCGGCCACCCGCAACACGCCATACAGGCCAATGAACATCCAGATCACGTTGATCGCGACGGATGGGTAGGCGCCGTTCCAGCCGCTGTTGATGATGAGGCCCGCGCCCGACAGGAGATTGAGCCACTGGTACAGCCTGGATGTTGCGCTGACCCTGCGCGTATTGAGCAGAACGTACGCCGACAGCATCATCGCCGCGGAGACCCAACCGATGAGCTCGACGGCAAATTTCAGCATGGCGCAAGAATCTCCAGTACCGCCTCGGACGGCCGGCACAGCCGGACACCCCGGGGCGTGACGACAATCGGCCGGTTGATCAGGATCGGATGCGCGAGCATCTGGTCGATCAGCTGCGCATAGGGCGTTCCTTTTTCGCGCAGCAACGCGCGCGGCCTCACTCCCAGGCGCTCGATCAGGGACTCGAGCGTCGCCCGGTCCGGCGGGTCCTTGAGGTATTCGATCACGGTCGGTTCGATGCCGGCGCTGCGGATCAGCGCCGGCGTATTGCGGGAAGTCCCACAGGACGGGTTGTGACAAATCGTAACGGGAATGGCGTGATCAGACACGACGGGACTCCGGGTCGCGGCCACCGTCCGCCGGCACGCAGCAGGTTTCCGTCAGAAAGCCGACCAGCCGGTTCATGGGCGCAAAATTCGCTCGGTAATGCAGGCGCCGTCCGTCGCGCCGGGCGTCAACCAGGCCCACCCGCTGCAGCTCCTTCAGGTGAAAGGACAGGGTTGGCAGCGCCACATCGAGCCTCGAGCCGAGTTCGGGCGGGGTATGGCCCGCGGGGCCGCGCTTGACCGGCAGCCGGAAGATCGCGAGCCGTGATTCCTGCGCCAGCGCGGCGAGGAACCCGGAAGCCTGTTTTGGTTTCATGATTCAAAAATTATCGACATATAAACCATGGGTCAAGGCCGCGGGCAACGCGATCCCGATGATTCCGGCGACGCGCCGGTGCGGACGGGAGCGTGGCTTTGGCTTAAGCTTCGGGCGTCTGGCCTGGCTTGATTCGGGAGGAACCATGGGCTACGTGGAAAGCAATCTGTTGCCGAGCGAGCAGGTGACCTATCGGGCCAAGCTGCACTGGATCATCTATGGCCTGCCAGTCATCGTCTGGCTGATCGCCGTTGCGGTGGCCGTCGGCGGCGGCGCAATGGCTGCCGCGGTCGTGGCGGCCGTCGGGGTGGTGCTGTGGCTGCCACCCTGGATCAGGTCAATCAGCTCGGAATTTGCGATCACGAACAAGCGAGTCCTGATCAAGGTGGGCCTCATCCGCCGCCACTCGCTCGAGTTGCTGCTGCAGAAAGTCGAGGGAATCGGGGTAGACCAGACCATTGCCGGGCGGATTTTCGGCTACGGCACGATCACCGTGTCCGGGGTCGGCGGCACCCGGGAGGCGTTCCGGATGATCTCGAATCCGCTTGAGTTCCGCCGCCAGGTCCAGGCCAGCCTCGCGGCCTGACGGGCCGGCCGATCTGCTCCGCTCGTGGGCCCGGGGCGGCGCGGGATCAGGCCGGCGGCTTTCCGGCCTGCACATAAGCGACCCGGTCGGTCGCGATGTTCCTGCCGGACTCGACCAGCGGCCGCACTATCGACTCGAAGAACTCGCGCTCTTGCGCCGTGAAGCGTTCGGCAAGGATGACGCCGAGGGACGGCGCCCAGGGATGCGGCGAATTGCCCAGGAACACGCTCCACGACGTCACCGGCGAGGGCATCACGTCGATGTGCAGCTGCAGATGGATATCGGTGAAACCAGCGGCCTTGACGAGGTTGACGAGATCACGCTCGGAATAATTCACGATCGGGCTCCGGGCGCATTCCTCGGCGGTGTCCGGAAACTGCGCCGCCTTCCAGCGGTGCAGCAGCTGCACAAAGCGGTCGTCGCGTCCGGCCATCGGGCTGTCCAGGCGGGCCCTGAGCGCCCTGGCGTAAAAGGCCTCGTCCTGCAGTATCGGCTCCGCCAGCGAGACCCGCCCATCGGGCTTCAGTATCCGGAAGAATTCGCGCAGCGCCGCGCCCTTGTCGGCGACATAGGCGAGCACCGCGCGCGTCGCGGCGACATCCACCGAAGCATCGCCGATCGCGGCGAGATCGTCGGCCGGGCACTTCAGGAACGTGCATTGCCCCGCAACGCCAAGCTCAGCGGCACGCGTCTTCGCGTGGCGCAGCATCGGCGCGGAAATATCCGTCAGGATGACCTTCAGCGAAGGCCCGATCCGATCGATGGCGCGCATGCCGAGCAGTCCTTCACCCGTGCCGATATCGGCCAGGGTCATGCCGGGTGCCAGGCGAGCCGCATCCAGAACGCGGTCGGCAAAGACCTGCACGACATCGCGGACGACGGCCCCGTACGTCGAGTCGTCAGCGTGGCGGCGGTGCAGGAGCCAGTCCGACCATACGTCGGTGTGTGCCTGCGCGGGCGGATTGCTCACGAAACGTCCTTGTCTGCGTTGCGGTCTGAACCTGGATTTGCGCGTGATTATGCGCGAAAAGGATTAAGGTAGGCGACATGGATATGCATTTCGGCTGCACGCAGTGCGGAAACTGCTGCAAGAGCCTGAAGCTTCCGCTGACCGTGGCCGAAGCGGTGACCTGGCTCAACAGCGGCCATCCGGTGCAGATCATCTGCGAGGCGTCGCCGGCGCCCGAGGATGGTGCGGCGATCGACCCCGGCATGGCCCATTTCGTGCGCCGCTCCTTCGCCGCGATGAGCGGTTCGGTACGCACGCGGGTCGCGGTCATTCTCGCCGCCAGTTTCACCGGCAACTGTCCGAACCTGCAGGCGGACATGCGCTGCGGAATCTATGAGCGGCGGCCGCTGGTCTGCCGCATTTATCCTGCCGAGATCAATCCGACGATCAAACTGCAGCCGGCCAGGAAATCCTGCCCTCCGGAAGCCTGGGCCAGCGATAAGCCGCTGTTTCAGCGCAGCGGCAGGCTCCTGGGCGCCGTCCTGCAGGGCGACATCCACAAGTCCCGGGAACTCAGCGCGCTCGACGCTGACGTGAAGAAGAAGGTGTGCCTGGCGATGCAGGTCCGCGACACGGCCCGGGCCGGCGATGGGTTTGTCGTGTACTCGCCGGCGATCGATGCGCTGTTGCCGGCACTGGCCGGCGCCCTCGCAGGCGATGCGGACCCGCAGGCCGCATCCGGCTGGCGTTACGTGTCGGAGCGACCGGAATTGGTGCACGAACTCGCCCATGGCGGTGCAGCGGCGATTCACGTGCGCGACATCACGGCCGCGCCGTTTCAATTCATCGGCTTCAGGCAGCCGGCATGAATTGACTCACAGGGGAGCGGCGTGTCTTGATAGGCTTCCACGGAACCGGCGCAGGAGGCTTATTGGCGGGCACACCCTATAACGAGATCTACCTCGGCGACGGCGGTTGCCGTGCGCATTACGCGCGCTATGCGGCGTGGCTCGCGAACCAGCCGGCGGAGCGCCTCGCGCAGAAGCGTGCGGAGGCCGACATCATGTTCCATCGGGTCGGCATCACCTTTGCCGTCTATGGCCAGGAAGAAGGCGCCGAGCGGCTGATCCCGTTTGACATCGTGCCCCGAGTGCTGCCGGAGGAGGAGTGGCTGCTGCTCGGGACCGGGCTGAAGCAGCGCGTCCGCGCCCTCAACGCCTTCATCCATGACATCTACCACGAACAGCAGATCCTGAAGTCGGGCGTGATCCCGGCCGAGCAGGTGCTGTGCAATTCGCAATACCGGCCCGAGATGCAGGGAGTCGAGGTGCCGGGCGGCATCTATGCGCACATTGCCGGCATCGACATCGTCCGCGACGATGCCGGCGAGTTCCGTGTACTGGAAGACAACCTGCGCGTGCCGTCCGGCGTGTCCTACATGCTCGAGAACCGCAAGATGATGATGCGGCTGTTTCCGGAGCTGTTCTCTCATTACCGGGTCGCGCCCGTCGATCACTACCCGGATGTCCTGCTCGACAACCTGCGCAGCGTCGCGCCGACCGGCGTGGCCGATCCCACGGTCGTCCTGCTGACCGCCGGCGCGCACAACAGCGCCTACTTCGAGCATGCCTTCCTCGCGCAGCAGATGGGCATCGAGCTGGTGGAGGGTCAGGACCTGTTCGTGCGCGACGAGGCGCTCTACATGCGCACGACGCAGGGGCCGCGGCGCATCGACGTGATCTACCGGCGGATCGACGATGATTTCCTCGATCCCCTGGTGTTCCGCCCCGACTCGATGCTGGGGGTCCCGGGACTGCTGTCCGCCTACAGGGCCGGGCGCATCACGATCGCCAATGCCATCGGCACCGGGGTCGCCGACGACAAGTCGATCTACCCGTACGTTCCGGACATGATCCGCTTCTACCTGGGCCAGGCGCCGATCATCGGCAATGTCCACACCTGGATACTGCGCCGCAAGGAGGACCAGGAGTACGTGCTTGCCCATCTGGCCGACCTGGTCGTCAAGGAGGTGCACGGCGCCGGCGGGTACGGAATGCTGATCGGCCCCGCGGCGACGAAGGCCGAGATTGCCGCGTTCCGGCAGCAGATCATCGCGACCCCGGAGCGCTACATCGCGCAGCCGACGCTCGCGCTGTCCACCTGCCCGACCTTTGGCGATCGGGGCATCGCGCCGCGCCACATCGACCTGCGCCCGTTCGTGCTCTCCGGAAGCGAGGTCACGATCGTGCCCGGCGGACTGACCCGCGTCGCGCTGCGCGAGGGTTCGCTGGTCGTCAATTCGTCCCAGGGCGGCGGCACCAAGGACACCTGGGTCCTGGAAGCCTAGATGCTGAGCCGCACCGCCGACCACCTGTACTGGATGTCGCGCTACATCGAACGCGCCGAGAGCCTCGCACGCCTGGTCGATGCGCATTACCGCATGTCGCTGCTGCCGCATTCGGCCGATGCGCTGGCCAATTCACTGGGCGCGACGATGCGCGCCCTGCAACTGGAGGCGGCCTACCTGCAGCGGCATGCGGCGATCGAGCCGCGCTCCGTGTATGAGTTCCTGACGCTGGACAAGGAGCACGCGGGCAGCATCGTCAGCTGCCTGCGCGCGGCCCGCGAGAACGCGCGCGCGGTGCGCGGCTCGCTGACATCCGAGCTGTGGGTCACGCTGAACTCGACATGGCTCGATGCGCGCGCGTTCGGTGCACCCGGGGCGCGCGGCGCAGACATCGGCGAGTTCGTCGAATGGGTCAAGGAACGTTCACACCTGACCCGCGGCGTATCGATCGGCACGATGCTGCGCGACGAAGCCTTTTATTTCACGCGGATCGGCACCTTTCTCGAGCGCGCCGACAATACCGTGCGGATACTGACCGCGCACCAGCGGGACCTGGTTGCGGGCGCGAGCATCGTGCCCGACCCCTACGAATGGGCGGTGCTGCTGCGCGCGCTGTCGGCGTTTGAAATCTACCGCCGCGTCTACCGCGACGTGATCACGCCGCTGAAGGTGGCGCAGCTGCTGATCCTGCACGACGACATGCCGCGTTCGCTGCTGCGCTGCTGCAAGGAGGTTCACCAGAACCTGAAGTCCGTCAAGAACGAGCAGTCCACGGAGACCGAGCGGCGTGCCGGCGAGCTGCACGCGTCGCTGTATTTCACGAAAATGGAGAACGTCGTGGCGTCCGGCCTGCCGCAGTTCCTCGAGCACTGCCTGTCGCGGCTGCGCGACCTCGGTGAGCGCATCGCGTCGGACTTCCTGGTGCCGGCGGCGGAGGTTTAGCGTCATGTTGCTGCACATCAGGCACGAGACCCATTATCACTACGACCGGCCCGTCAAGCACAGCGTACAAAGCCTGCACCTGACGCCGCGCCGGGACTCGAGCCAGCGCACGCTGGAGTGGAGCATCTCGGCGCCCGGGCGCCGCGTCGAACAGATAGATCCGTACGGCAATATCTCGCACCTGCTGACCATCGAGGAGCCGCATCGGGAGATCCGCCTGGTCGTGTACGGCGTCGTCGAGACGCTCAACACCGATGAGCCCCAGGATTCGGGGGCCCTGTCGCCGCTCGCGTATCTGGCGCCGACCGCGCTGACCGTGTCGAACGAGCCCCTGCGCGCATTTGCGCAGGACGCTGTTCGCGACAGCGCCGAGGCGCAGTCCCGTGCGTACGCGCTCGCCGCCGCGGTCTGCTCCGCGGTGCGCTACAAGCCGGGAGTAAGCGATGTCTGGGACACGGCCGCGGTGGCGTTCCAGAACGGCGAAGGCGTCTGCCAGGATCATGCGCACGTCTACCTCGCCGCCGCCCGGTCGATCGGCATGCCGGCGCGCTATGTCAGCGGCTACCTGTATACCGGCGACGCCAAGGATGTCGCCAGCCATGCCTGGGTCGATGTGTGGCTCGGCGCAGATCTCGGCTGGCGCAGTATCGACGTGACGCACCAGTGTGCGGCTGTGCGCAATTACTGCCGGCTCGCGGTCGGCCGGGACTACCTGGACGCAGCCCCCGTGCGCGGCGTGCGCCGGGGCGGCGGCGGCGAGAGCATGACCGCGACGGTGCTCGTCGCCGAATCGGCACAACAGCAACAGCAATAGCTGAGATAGAATTTCCCGCCATGACCTATTGCGTTGGCATGCTCGTGGATACCGGCCTGGTGCTGCTGTCGGACTCGCGTACCAACGCGGGCGTCGACAACGTCAACACCTTCCGCAAGATGACGACATTCCAGCGGCCGGGCGAACGCGCGCTGGTGCTGCTGTCGGCCGGCAACCTCGCCGTCACGCAGGCCGTCGTGCAGCTGCTGCACGAGCACGCCGACGCCGCCGACGAGCCGGCGCGCATTTTCCGGGCCCCCAACATGTTCGATGCGGCGCGCGTCGTCGGCGATGCACTGCGCACGATTCACGAGCGCGACGCGCAGTTCCTGGAGGGCCACGGGCACGAGTTCAATGCGACCTTCATCCTCGGGGGCCAGATCCGCGGCGAGCCGCCGCGGCTGTTCAACATCTACTCGGCCGGCAATTTCATCGAGTCCACGGTCGATACGCCGTATTTCCAGATCGGCGAATCGAAGTACGGCAAGCCGATCATCGATCGCGTGATATCCCGCTCGAGCAGCCTGGCGCAGGCGGCGAAATGCGCGCTGATCTCGATGGATTCGACCATCCGCTCGAACCTGTCGGTGGGCCCGCCGATGGACCTGGCCGTCATACGCCGCGACGAGTTCCGGCTCGCGACCCACATCAGCATCGACATGGATAACGAGTACTTCAGCAAGATCCGCAAGCGCTGGGGCTATGCCCTGCGCGAAGTGTTCAGTGAACTTCCCGACCCGAACTGGTAGCCAGATGAACGCAGCACCGTGGAAACCGATCGTCGTGGCCGTCGCGGGCCTTATCGTTGGCGCCTGCGCAAGCGTTGGCCGCCCGAGCCCCGGCCAGCCGCAGCTGCGGGCGGCGGATCCGGCCGGACAGGTGCGGGAGACCGAGCTGGCTTTTGCGAAGACGATGGCCGATCGCGATTTCCCGGGCTTCGTGGCCTACCTGTCAAAGGAAGCGATATTCTTCGCAGATTCCGCGATCAGGCGCGGCCCGGATGAGATCGCGGCGGCATGGCAGCCGTTCTTCAGCGACCCGACGCCGCCGTTTTCGTGGCAGCCGGATCATGTCGAGGTCCTGCCGTCCGGAAGGCTCGCGCTCAGCACCGGTCCGGTCTACGCGGATGGCCGGGTGGTTGGCCGCTTCAACTCGGTCTGGCGGCTCGAGGGGCATAACCGCTGGCGCATCGTGTTCGACAAGGGCGAGACCATCTGCGCGAAGCCGTGAGGGGTGGGGCGCGCGCCCTCGCACCGGGTCCGTCGCCTACGGCTCTGAACCCAGCGAGCGCCCATAATCGCTCAGCAGTATCTGGATCCCGGCGTAGCCGATGAATTCGGGGCGCCCGTCGGCAAATCCGCCGATGCTGCGCCCCACCATGAACAGGGCGATGAATCCTCGCCCCAGTCTGTAGCGCCCGCCGATATCCAGCGTGGTCGTATGCAGCGGCGCGCCGAAGGCACGATCGTCATAGATCTCGCCGTCAAGTTCGAGTCTCGCCGTGACCGGGCGGCCGGCGGCGACACCGAGGATGCGCTCCCTGGGACCATTGCCGGGAAGGTAGAAGCCGGCTTCCACATCGACGTCGAGCGGCCCGAGCTTCTCGGAGGCCTCCACGGGCAGCAGGCAGCGGGGACCGGCTGCGGCAATGCCGGCTGCGCGCGCATGCGGTGAGCCGCTCATCTCCACCTGCGGAAACACCGACATCTGCAATCCGCCCTCGCCCTGATCCAGGAATCGCCACTTGAGCCCGGGGTAGCCGTTCCCCCATCCGGTCTGGGCCTGCTGTCCGCTGCCGTTCTGCACGACGTACGGGACCTCGTAGGTCAGCTGGATCCGCTCGCCGACGCCGAAATTCAAGTCGATCTGCGGAACCTGATAGGAGCTCTGGCCGCGGACGACGGTCTGCATCGAGCCCAGATTGATCTCCCAGTTCGCATTGCCGGGTGTGCCTGGATCATTGGTCAGGAACGGCGGGCCCGCCTGCGCACGCGCGAGCTGCGGGAAGCTCAGCGTCGCGACCAGCAGGCATGTCCACGGCGCGGCAGCCAGCTGGCGCCCGAGGCGCAATCCCTTGCTCCTTCGTGCGCGCCTAATTGCCAATGACCAGGACTTTGAAGCTGCCGTCGATGACCACCGGCCTCGGATGCGGCTGTTCCGCCGTGGCCGCGGGCGCCGGACCGAACTCGGCGGCGACGGTATAAAGGCGATGAGTCCCGGCGTCCAGCGCCAGCGTACGTGCACTCTTTTGCGTCGGCACCGTAACGAGGACCGAATAGTGATCGGGGCTGTCCTCATGGATCACGGTCAGCGTGCCGTCCTCGCCGTTGGAACTGAACACGAGGCCGCGATCCGCATCAAACACCGCGGCATCGGGGCCCCTGCCGATCGGTACCTTGGCCACGTGCCGGCCGGTCGCGGCATCGGTCACGAGCAGGTTGCGGTTGCCGCAGGTCGAGAACAGGCGGCCATGGGCGACATCAAAGGCCAGGCCGGTCGGCTCTTCGCAATCCGGCAAGGACCAGGTCGCGGTGCGGGCGGCCGCGCGGATATCGATCTCGCTGATCTGGGCGGTGTCCTCGATGTTGAAAAAAATGTGTCCGGCACCGTCTGCCTGGGCGAACTCCGGCTTGCCGCCGGCCGGTATCGTCGCCACGACCGATCCCGTCTGCGGGTCGATCACGCTGATGTCGCGGCTGCGTCCATTGAACGTGAAGAGGCGCCGGCTGGCCTGGTCGTAGACGATCGCATCGGGGTTGTGCCCGCCCACCGGAATCGTGCCGAGCGTAGCCAGTGTCTTCAGGTCAAAGACCGTCACGGAGTCGCCGCGTCCGTTGCTGGCAAAGCCCTTGCCGAGATCCGGCGCGAGCGCAACGCCATGAACGCCGTCCGTATGGGGAATCGTGCCGAGCATCGAGCCATCGAGCGTGTTCATCACCATGACGCGATCGGCGCGGGCGATGAACAACCGGTTCGTGCCGGGCTCGAGCGTCAGGTAGTCCCAGCCTCCCGCACCGCCCAGGGTGAACTGCTGGTGCAGCGCATAGGCGCCATCCGCTGCAGCGGCAGCGATCGCGGCCACTCCGGAACCGGTGAGACTCAACGCAATACCAACAGCAGCAAGCAGCGAGCGCATAGGCGTTACCCCCGGAACATTGTGTGCGCATAGTATGCCGAGGCGCATCAGGATTCGCATCGCGTGTTCACCCTGCCGGGACGCAGCATCGAGGTGAACCTCTCGGCCTCGTTCCAGCAGGAACTTCGGCACGCGCTTTGTGTCTTTGCGGGTGACGCGCTAAAGCGTAACCTCGATTGCCGCGGCAACCGTGGCCGGCAGCCGCGGCTTTTTCCTGCCCGCACAGGCCGAAACTGCGCAAATGAGAACGCATCTGATTCCGACGCGATCCGCGATGCTGATGTGCCTCCTCGGGTGGTGCGTGCACGCCCATGCGCAGACCGACGAGATCCAGGTCTACGATGCCGCGATCGCCGCGCCCGGAACCTACTCGCTCGACTGGCACAACAATTACGTTGCCAGCGGCGCACCGGCACCGGCCTTTCCCGGCGGCATCGTCCCGGATCATTCGCTCAACGGAGTTGCCGAATGGGCTTATGGGGCCACGCCGTGGTTCGAAGCCGGGCTGTACTTTCCGTTGTATTCGCTGACGTCCGGCGGCAGCCTGCTCTACAACGGACTCAAGCTCAGGGCGCTGTTCGTGACGCCGGACGCGGCCCATCGCGACGTGTTCTATGGCGTCAACTTCGAGTTCAGCGACAATACCGCTCACTGGAATCAGCACCGGCTGACTTCCGAGGTCCGCCCCATCGTCGGCCTGCACGCCGGCCGGTTCGACGTGATCTTCAACCCGATCCTCGACGTCGACTACACGGGCACCGGCAACCTCGAGTTCGCGCCGGCGACTCGCGTCGCGATGCAGCTCGCCGCGGCGGCAAAGATCGCGCTCGAGGAGTACGACGACTTCGGCCACGTCAGTCATTTCCTGCCGGCCGCGCGCCAGACGCACCAGCTGTTTCTGGTGCTGGACAGGAGCACACCCTGGTTCGAGTTCGAGGCGGGCGTCGGTGCCGGCCTGACCGGGGTTTCGGATCATCGCGCGGTCAAGCTGATCCTGATGAAGGATTTCGGCGGTCCCGGCAACGCCCACTGACCGGGAAATTCCCTGTTTCGCGCCTCGTGGCTGCATGGGCCGGGTATGTGACGCGGTTCTCCATTTGCAGCAAATATGTGCAGTCGCCGCAATTCTTTGCCGGAAATTCGAACCACTGCCTGCTTCCGGGCGCCCAGGAAGTCTAACTTCACCCCGAATTACCTATGGCGTATCGACATGCGGCTGACATCGGAAATCTAGGCGAGTATTGATCCTCCATGCTGCAGAATCCTTTTCCCAATAGTTTCAACACCGCAAGCGTCCAGGCGGGCCCGAAGGAGGGCGAGGTCCGCGGTTCGGTGCTGATCATCGATGACGATCCGGTGTTCGCGATCCTCGCGAGCGAGACGCTCGTGCAGGCGGGCTACGCGGCCGAGATCGCGGTGACGCCGCATGAGGCGCTCGCGTCCTTCGAGAAGGCAAGACCGGACCTCGTGCTGCTGGACGTCGACCTGCCCGGCGCCAATGGCTTCGACATCTGCAGCACGCTGCGCGCGATGAGCTCCGGGGTCGATGTGCCGATCGTCATGGTGACCGGCCACGACGACACCCGGTCGATCGCGAAGGCGTACGAGGTCGGCGCGACCGACTTCATTCACAAGCCCGTCCTGTGGCCGACGCTGCCGCACCGCATCGGATTCATCCTGCGCGCGCAGACGAACCTGTGCGCACTGATGGCAAGCGAACAGAAGAACCGCGCGCTGCTCCAGGCATTGCCCGATACGATCTACATGGTCGGCGGCGACGGTGCCGTCGTCGAACACATCATGGGCAGCGAATCCGCAAACCACGCGAGCATGGTCGGCCGGCGGCTCGAAGAGATCTTCCGCCCGACGTCGCCGAGGCGGCGCACAAGTCCCTGGGCGCCTCGCCGGCGAGCGAGCCGGTCACGCACGAATTCGTCGTCGGCCGCGACAAGGAGCGCCGCTGGTTCGAAGTGCGGCTGCTGCCGCAGTCCGACGGCACGCTGCTGATCGTCACCCGGGACATCACCGAACGGCGCCGCGCCAAGGCGCGCATCGAGTATCTGGCGCTCTACGACCTTCTGACGCGCCTGCCGAACCGCCAGCTGTTCATGCGCGAGGCGGCGCTCGCGATCCGGGACGCCCAGCGCAGCGGCACCGCGATGGCGCTGCTGTACCTGGATCTGGACCGCTTCAAGCGCATCAACGACAATCTCGGCCATTCGGTCGGCGACGCGCTGCTGCAGAACGTGGCGCGCCGGCTCGAAAAGAGCGCCCGGCCGTCCGACATCGTCGCGGCGGCCGGCGCGGCCGCTGTCCGAGCCGCCGCGCGTGGCGCGACTCGGCGGCGATGAGTTCGTGGTGCTGCTGACCGGGCTGTCGGACGAGAGCGAGACCGACCGCGGTCGCCGACCGCATCCAGCAGCTGTTCGGCGGAGCCGCTCGACTGCGGCGGACACCGCCTGGTCGTGACGCCCAGCATCGGCATCGCGATGTACCCGAAGGACGCATCGAACGTCGATGACCTGCTGGTCAAGGCCGACATGGCCATGTACCAGGCCAAGGATCAGGGCCGCAACGGCTACGCCTTCTTCGGCCAGTCCATGGCCATCCGCTCGCTCGGCCGGCTGGAAATGGAAAACGACCTGCGCCGCGGCTTCGGCAGCGGCGACTTTCCGATGCACTACCAGCCGAAGCGTCGACCTGCCGAGCGGCTCGATCATCGGCGTCGAGGCGCTGATGCGCTGGAACCATGCGACGCGCGGCTGGATTGCTCCCGACGTGTTCATCCCGATCGCCGAGGAAACGGGACTGATCGCTGCGCTCGGCGACTGGGTCATACGCCGTCGCGTGCAAGCAGCTGGCGGACTGGGCGAACCAGGGCCTGGGACACCTGACGATCGCGGTCAACGTATCGGTGCAGCAGTTCGCGCGCGAGGATTTCGTCGACTCGGTGCTGCAGCGCACTGTGGCAACTTCAAGGTCAGGCCGCAGCTGCTCGAGCTGGAGATCACCGAAAGCCTGCTGATGCGCAACGTCGACGATACCACCGCCTGCATGCAGCGCTTCCGCGCCGCCGGCGTGTCGCTGTCGATCGACGACTTCGGCACCGGCTATTCGTCGCTGGGCTACCTGCGGCAATTTCCGGTCGATTCGCTGAAGATCGACCGCTCCTTCGTCAAGGACCTGGCACATCAGCGACGACAGCGCCGCCATCTGCGCCGCGATCATCGCCATGGCGACGCGAGCTCAAGATGAAGGTGATCGCCGAAGGCGTCGAGACGCAGGAACAGCTCGACTTCCTGCGCGCGCACAAGTGCGATCAGGCCCAGGGCTACCTGATCGGCAAGCCCGTCGCCGCCGCGGAACTCCAGAATTCACTGTTGAAAGCGTCCAGCGCCGATTCCAAAACGCAAGGCGCGTAATGAATTGGCATCATGATTTCCCGCTTGCGTTCAGGCTGCGATCGCTGGTGATCGCGGCGGTCGTGCTGACCGTGATCCTGGTCACCTCGATCGATACCGCGACCCAGGTGTACAACCTGCGCCAGACCCTCGCCCAGCGGCTCGTGACGGTGGCGACGGTCGCCGGGGCGAATGCGGCCGCGCCGCTGAAGGCGAGGAGCCAGGCCGCCGCGCTCGATGTGCTGCGCACGCTGCACGCCGACCGCAACGTGCGCACCGCCGCGCTGTACGACGCCGCCGGCAACCGCTTCGCGGACCTGGCATTCGACGGGGCGGACAGGAGTCCGGCGACCACGGATCCGGGACCGGACGCCGAGGCGATCCGCCTGGTGGGGCTGTCCCGCGCACAGGTGCAGACGCCGGTCATCCAGGACGGCGTGCGCATAGGCAGCGTGGTCGTGGACGCGACGCTGGGACAGGTCGGCGAGCAACTGCAGGACTCCCTGAAGCACCTGCTGATCGCGGTGCTGATCGGATGCGCGGTATCGATGTTCTTCTGGCGAGTGCTGCTGCGCATGGTGCTGGTGCCGGCGGTGGACCTGGCGCGCGTGACCAGGAGCGCCCTGGCCAGCGGGAATTTTTCGCTGCGCGCGCACAAGACGGGGCGGGGCGAGTTCGGCGATCTCGCCGACGGGCTGAACGAGCTGCTGGTCGAGATCGAGCGGCGCGACCGCACCATGGCCATGTTCCAGTCGGACTTCGAGAAGCGCGTGCTCGAGCGAACCTCGCAGCTGGACCAGGCCGTCGCCAACGCCGAGCAGGCCGCGAAGCGCGCCGAGGAGGCCAGCCGCGGCAAGAGCGAATTCCTGGCGCGCATGAGCCACGAGATCCGCACGCCGATGAATGGCGTGCTCGGCATGGCCGAGCTGCTGTGCGATTCAACGGCGCTCGACGACCGGCAGCGGCGCTACGCGGTGACGATTCACCAGTCGGGCAAGGCGCTGCTGCAGATCATCAACGACATCCTCGACTATTCGAAGATCGAGGCTGGAAAGCTGCAGCTCGAGATGGCCCCGTTCTGCATCCGCGACGTCGATCGAGGACGCGGTCGAAATCCTAGGCCGAGCGCGCGCATGCGAAGGGCCTCGAACTGATCTGCGATATCCCGACGAACATCGAGACCCGGGTTTACGGCGACGGCCTGCGGCTGCGTCAGGTCATCATCAACCTGCTCAGCAATGCAGTGAAATTCACCGAGCGCGGCGAGATCCAGGTCAAGGTGCGCCAGCTCGGCTCGAGCCTGATCAATTCCTCGTTCCATTTCGAGGTCACGGATACGGGCATCGGCATCAAGCCCCGAGAATTGCGTCAAGATATTCGAGTCCTTCTCGCAGGAGGACAGTTCGACGACGCGCCAGTACGGCGGAACCGGGCTCGGTCTCTCGATCTGCAAGCAGCTGGTGGAACTGATGGGCGGGCGCATCGGCCTGATCAGCGCGCCGGACAAGGGGTCGACATTCTTTTTCTCGCTGCCGCTGACCACCGAGCCGGATGCGATGCGCGAGAAGCGGGTCACCACCTTGAGCAGCACGCGCATGATGCTGATCGAGGACCATGCCGGCACCCGCGAGGTCCTGCGCCAGCACCTGCTGAGCTGGGGCGTCACCGTGATCGAGGCGGCATCGGCGCAGCAGGCGCTGGAAATCGTGGACCGGAGCTTCGCCGGCGAATTCGACGTCATTCTGGCCGACGCGCAGCTGCCGGACATGGACGGCGCCGCGCTGGTCGCGGCGATCCGCAGCAGGGGTGAATTCAACGAGGTTCCGCTCGTGCTGATGCACACCGGGGCGGACGTGAGGGCGGCGACGCAGAGTCCGGCGGGCGCCGGAATCATGATGATCGAGCAAGCCGATTCGCCGGGCCCATCTCTACGATTGCCTGACCGAACTCGTCAGGAAGCACAGTTTTTCCAACCAGGACGTGGAGCGCCCCGCCCCGCCGATCCGCAGGCGCGCCGGAACGACGCGCGCAAGGCGCGCGTGCGGCGCGTGCTGATGGTCGAGGACAACCCGGTCAACCAGGAGGTGGGCCGCGCCATGCTCGAACAGCTCGGCGTCGAGGCGGTCACCGCGTGGAGCGGCGAGGAGGCGCTGCAGTTGCTCGCGAAGGAAAAATTCGAAGTGATCCTGATGGACTGCGAAATGCCGAAGCTGGACGGCTACGAGACCACGCGGCGCTTTCGCGCCTGGGAACGCGAGCAGCAGCGCGCGCGCACCCCCATCGTCGCGGTCACGGCCAAGGCGCTCGACGGCGATGCGCAGAAGTGCTTCGAGGTCGGCATGGACCGCTACCTGAGCAAGCCGTTCACGACCGACGAGCTGTTCGCGGTGCTCGAGGAATACGCGGTCGAGCCGGCCGGTGCGCCCGCCGCCCGCGGCAAAAGCGATGTGCTCGATCCACGGACCCTGGCGGGCATCCGCGCCATGCGCAAGCCCGGCGCGCCGGACCTGCTGGCCAAGGTGGCCGGCATCTATTCATCCAACTCGCGCATGCTGGTCGACGGCATCAAGGCCGCCGTGCTGTCGAACGACCGGGCGGGGCTGCTGCACGCCGTGCATGCGCTGAAATCGAGCAGCGCCAACGTCGGCGCCTCGGGTCTGGCGGAAGTCTGCCGGGACGTGGAGACGGCCGCGCAGGGCGGCAACCTCGACCTGGCCTGCGCCCTCGTCGAGCGGCTGCTCGCCGAACACCGGGACGTGCTGCAGGCGCTCGAGGATCAGGGACTCGCCGCGTAGCGGGCCGAGGCAAGCCAGCGCGGATTGACCTCGACGCCCCAGCCCGGCCCGGCCGGGATCGAGACGCGGCCTTCGCGGACCGCGAACGGATCGCCGAGAAAAAGATCCTGCTGCCACGGATAGTAATCCGGTCCTTCGATTGAAAACTCGAGGTAGGGACCGGCGTTCGCGATGGCGCCCAGCAGATGCATCGTGCAGATCGTGACCAGGGAAAGGTTCGCGCTGTGCGGCGTGCAGGGCAGGCCCGCCGCCGCGGCCATCCGGGCCACGCGCAGCGCACGGCTGAGGCCGCCCATGTACATCACGTCGGGCTGCACCACGTCGACGACCCGCAGGTCGATCATCCGCTGCCACGTCGCCAGATCCCAGTCCTGTTCGCCGCCGGCGACGTCGATGCTCAGCGCATCGCGGACCTGCCTGGTCTGGTCGAGGTGCCAGTACGGACACGGTTCCTCGAAATGCGTGATGCCCTCCGCTTCGAGCAGCCGTCCGACCTCGATCGCCCGGCGGGGCGAGTAGCCGCTGTTGGCGTCGACCAGCTTCGCGACGTTCGCGCCGAGCGCGCGCGCGACGCGCGGAACGATCTCCTCGGTCCGCCCGGGCCATTCATCGACGTCCCGGCCGCATTCGGCCGCGATGCGCCACTTGAACGCGTCGAACCCCGCCTCGTCGCGCAGCCGCACCAGGCGCGAGGCCTCGTCCGCCGGCGAAATGTCGCGCTTCATCGAGGAGGCGTACGCGCGCAGCCGTCGCGGCGCGCCGCCCAGCAGCGCGACGACCGGCTGGTCTTCGAGCCTGCCGCGCAGATCCCACATCGCCGTGTCCAGGCCCGCGAGCGCGCGGCACCGGTAGCTGCCGGGATACTTGTGCTCACGCTCCTCGATGCGCGCCACCAGCGCATCGATGTCGAGCGCGTCCTGACCGAGCGCCCAGGGGGCGATCTGCCGGTGGAAGATCGTCGCGGTGATGTCGGCGTTGTAGGTGGAAGTCTGGCCCCACCCGAGCGCACCGCTGTCGGTCGTCAGCCGGACGAAGCAGACGAATTCGCTGGCGAAGGTCTCGAGCCTTGCGATCCGCATCATCGGTTCACGCCGGCGGCTGCCATGGCCGGCATTATAGGAAGATTTCCGACTTGAGTTGGGCCGCATTCGGGGGCAGACTGTCCGCCGCGTCCAGGAGTCCGCCGGCCAGTGTGGCCGACGGGTGAAACGGGAAGCCGGTGGAACTCGTCGATGAGCGATTCCGGCACTGCCCCCGCAACGGTAAGCGAGTCAAGACGTATCTTCGTGCCACTGCGTCGTTCGCGCGGGAAGGCGATACGCCCGGGAACAACCCCCTCGCAAGTCCGTATACCGACCTGACGCGCGTCCTGTTCGTGCACGGCGGGTGCACCGGGGAGGGAAACATGCTCAGCACCTTCGCAGTGCGCGCCTTATCGTCGGTCCTGATCGCCCTGTCGGCTGCTGCACTCCCATGCCTCTGCGCCGCCGTAGCCGGCGTGACGCTGCGCGACGACCTGCAGCGCGAGGTGTCGATTCCCCGTCCGGCGCAGCGCGTTATCACGATGCTGCCGTCACTGACCGAAGCGGTGTGCGCGCTCGGCGCCTGCGATCGGCTCGTCGCGACCGACCGGTACTCGAACTGGCCGGACGCGGTCGCCGCGCTGCCGAAGGCGGGCGGGCTCGACGACGCCTCGATCGAGCTGATCGTCAGCCTCAAGCCTGACCTCGTGCTGATCAGCTCGGCGCAGCGCGTCAGCGCGAGGCTCGATGAGCTCGGCGTGCCCTCGTTCGCGCTGAATCCGCAGAGCTACGCCGACGGACTGCGCACCGTCACGCTGATCGGCGCGCTGCTGGGCCTGCAGGAGCGCGCCGCGGCCTTGAACGCGGCGACCGAGCGGCGGGTTCGCGAGATCGGCGCGGAGTCGAAGCGCCGCCTCCACGGCATCCGCCCCAGCGTCTACTTCGAGATCGATCGCACGCCGTACGTCGCCGGGCCGGAATCGTACATCGGTGAGCTGCTCGCGCGACTCGGCGTGCGCAATATCGTCGCTGCCGGCATGGGAACCTTTCCGCGCGTGAACCCCGAGTACGTGGTCCGCCAAGACCCGGACATCATGATCGTCGAGCAGGCGGATGTCGCCGGCCTCGCGCTGCGTCCGGGCTGGGACCGGCTGCACGCCGTGCGCGAACACCACGTCTGCGCCTTTGCGCCGGATATCGACGCCACGATCATGCGTCCGGGGCCGCGCGTCGCCGAGGGCATGCAGGCCATCGCCGAGTGCATCGGGCGTTTCACGCAGCCGCTGTCGGTGATGCAGTGAATGCGCGGCCGATGAGCCTGGCAGCGTGGATCACGTGCTGCCTCGCCGTCACGGTCGTGCTGTCGCTGGGCGGCCTGATGGTCGGCACGTCGAGCCTGGGCGCCTCGCTCGACTGGCTGGTCGCGGGCGATGCGCAGTCCGCGGTCGTGCTGTACGACATCCGCCTGCCGCGCACGCTCGGTGCCTGGCTGGCCGGCGCCATCCTCGGCCTCGCGGGCGCCGTCGCGCAGGGCGTGTTCCGCAATCCGCTCGCGGAGCCGTACCTGCTCGGCACCGCATCGGGCGCCGCGCTCGGGGTGACCTTGAGCATGGTCGCGGCGGACGCGTCGTTCAGCAGCCTCGCCTGGGCCGGCAAGTTCGGCATTACCGCGGCGGCGAGCATCGGCGCGGGCGTCGCCACGGCGCTGACGCTGGCGCTGTCGCGCGGCGTCGTGCAGACCTCGCGGCTGTTGCTGTCGGGCATCGTCGTCGGCTTCCTGCTGAGTGCCGTGACGTCGCTGCTGTTGCTGGCGCGGCCCGAGACCTGGCGCACGATGCAGGTGTTCCTGCTCGGCAGCACCGGCTTTCTGGGCTGGTCCTCGACGCTGCTGCTGGGGGTCGCGTTCTGCGCCTGCTTCGTGCCGGCGGTCCTGTTGTCGCGCGGACTCGATGCGCTCACGCTCGGCGACGATACGGCGGCGTCGCTCGGCCTGTCGCTGCCGGCGCTGCGCCTGTCGCTGCTCGCGGTGGTCTCGGTGGCGACCGCCGCGGTCGTCGGCCAGGTCGGCATCGTCGGATTCGTCGGGCTGGTGGCGCCGCACCTGGTGCGCGAGACGCTCACGGTCAATCACCGCCAGCTGCTGATCGCGGCGCCGCTGTGCGGAGGCGCATTGCTGCAGGCGGCGGACCTGATCAGCCGCTGGGTCATGCAGCCGACGGAACTGCCCGTCGGGGCCGTGACGGCCTGCGTCGGCGGCGCGTACCTCGTGGTCCTGCTGTGGCGGCGGTCGCGTGACAGCTGAGGCCGGGCATCCGGCAATCGCCGCGGCGCCGGCGCTGGCATGCCGCGACCTGTCCGTCGCGTACGGCGCCCATAGCGTATTCGTGCGCCTGTCGCTCGAGATCCCGAGGAACTGCTGGACGGCCGTGGTCGGGCCGAACGGCAGCGGCAAATCGACGCTGCTGCGCACGCTGGCCGGGTTCAATCCGGCGCGCGAGGGGTCGGTCGCGCTGCACGGGCGCTCGCTCGGGAGCTGGACGCGCCGTGAACGGGCACGATGCCTCGGATGGCTGGCCCAGACGAGCATTCCGAGTGACCTGACGGTTGCGGAGGTCGTCGCGCTCGGCCGCTTCGCGCACGGCGGCTGGCTGGGCCAGCGCGACGATGAGGACGAGGCGGCGATGCATCGCGCCATGCTCGCCACCGGATCGCAGGACTGGTCGCGCCGCCGCCTCTCGACGCTGTCAGGCGGCGAGCGCCAGCGCGTGCACCTCGCGCGCGTGCTGGCGGTCGAAGCGTCCGTGCTGCTGCTCGATGAGCCGACGACGCACCTGGACCCGCCCCACCAGGAGGATATCGCGCGCCTGCTGCGCGCACAGGCGCGCACCTGCGGCGTCTGCGTGGTCAGTTCGATCCACGATCTGTCGCTGGCCCTGACCGCGGACCGGCTCATCGTCCTGGGGCAAGGCGGCCTGGTCGGCCACGGCACGGTACGCGAGGCGCTGGCCCAGGACTGGCTGTCGGCGGCATTTGGAAAGCCGCTGCGTATAGTGCAACATGAGGGCCTGTATCTCTGGCAGCCGGCGCTGGCGGCTTTGCCCGAGGACTGAATCACTCTCCTTCCAAGAGGCGGGTGCTCGCCGCGATGTCGCCTTTGGGCAAGTGACCGTCGCGATATCGTAAGTCTTGGCGGCCGCCGGGCTTTACCATGGCAGCCCACCAAAGGTCGGAGAGATCTATGTCGGAGCAAGCGGAAGGCGAATTCGATCTGGCCTCCCTCAATGATGAGGAACTCACCGAGCAGGTCCACGACGACCTGTACAACGGGCTCAAGGCCGAAGTCGAAGAAGCCACCCACATTTTCCTGAAGCGCGGCTGGTCGGCCGAGCGCGTCCTGAACGATGCCCTGGTCGAGGGCATGCGGATCGTCGGCATCGATTTCCGCGACGGCATCCTGTTCGTCCCCGAGGTGCTGCTGGCCGCCAACGCGATGAAGGGCGGCATGGAAATCCTGCGCCCGCTGCTGGCCGAGACCGGCGTCGAGCCGATCGGCAAGATCGTCATCGGAACGGTCAAGGGCGACATCCACGACATCGGCAAGAATCTGGTCTCGATGATGCTCGAAGGGGCCGGTTTCGAGGTCATTGATCTCGGCATCAACAATCCGGTCGAAAAGTACCTGGCCGCGCTCGAGCTGCACAAGCCGGACTTCCTCGGGATGTCCGCGCTGCTGACGACGACGATGCCGTACATGAAGGTCGTCATCGATACGCTGAAGGAACGCGGCATCCGCGACAACTACATCGTGCTGGTCGGCGGCGCGCCGCTCAACGAGGAATTCGGCAAGGCCGTCGGCGCCGACGCGTATTGCCGCGATGCTGCCGTCGCCGTGGAGACAGCGAAGAGCCTGATCGCGGCGCGCCGCGCGGGCGCTGCTGCGGCTGCGCACTAAGCGGGCGATTCGGCCATGAGCGCAGTGATCATCGCCTGCGGCGCGCTGGCTCACGAAATCGCCGAGCTGCGCCGGGCCAATGACTGGCGCCACCTGGAAGTCCAGTGCCTGCCGCCGGAGTTGCATAACCGGCCGGAAAAAATCCCTGCCGCGGTGCGCGCAGCCATACGCGCCGCCCGGGAACACCACGAGGCCATATTTGTCGCCTACGGCGACTGCGGCACCGGCGGCCTGCTCGACCAGGTCCTCAGCGAGGAAGGCGTCGAGCGCATTCCCGGGGCCCATTGCTACGAGTTCTACGCGACCGAACCGGTGTTCGCGCAACTGGCCGAGGCCGAGATCGGCACGTTCTACCTGACGGATTTCCTGCTGCGGCACTTCGAGCGCCTGGTCATCCGGGGCCTCGGCCTGGATCGCCATCCGGAGCTCTTTGCGACGTATTTCGGCCATTACCGCAAGCTCGTCTACCTGGCGCAGGCGCCGGTCGAGGGGTCCCGCGAGCAGGCCGCCGGGATCGCCGCGCGCATGGGCCTGGAGTTCGAATATCGGCAGACCGGCTACGGGACGCTCGGGACGGCGGTGACGGCGTTCGCCGCTGCGGCCGAGCGGATCGGACAGCGGGCGAACGGAGAAGTGACGTGGGCTCACTGACGATCATCGGCTGGCGCGACATTCCGGCTCAGGTCGTCGTCAAGCGCGGACGCGAAGTGGCCAAGGTGCAGCTGTCGCAGCGTTTCCAGGAAGCGGTCGATCGCGCCGCGATGCGGGCGGGCAAGGGCAGTTCGGATGCGTACCTTGCGGACTGGAAGCGCAGCGACCCCGCAGCCTGCAGCGACGACCTGCAGGCGGAGGCCGCCGCCGCGGCTGCCAGGCTCGAAGCGCGCTACAGCGACGCCGACCTCGAGCGCCTGATCCGCGCGAAGGGCCTTGACGAGCAGGCGGGCGCTGCCGGTCCGGCCGCCAGCGAACCTCCCGCCGGGGGTACCTGATGTACTACGTCCGGCAGTGGTCCGTGCGGCACGCGCGCGGCCTGAATTCGCTGTACTACCTGCTCGAGGGCCTCTTTGTGCGCCTGCACGGCCTGTTCAACGCGATCGGCTACGAGCGCCTCGAGCGCCCCGTCGCGCTCGTCGAGCGGACCGTCAAGGGCGCGCTGTTCGACTGCCGCATGTGCGGCCAGTGCGTACTCAGTTCGACCGGCATGTCCTGTCCGATGAATTGCCCGAAGACGCTGCGCAACGGTCCGTGCGGCGGCGTCCGGGAAAACGGCAACTGCGAGGTCAAGCCGGAGATGAAGTGCGTCTGGGTGGAGGCGTACCGCGGTAGCGAGCGCATCCCGGGCGGCATCGAGGCGATGCGTCAGGTGCAGTTCGCGGTCGACCAGCGCCAACAGGGCAAGTCCTCGTGGTTGCGCGTCGTGCGCGAGAAGAGCGGCGTCAAGTGAAGTTCGAAGACGAACCGGTTCCCGGCTATCCGCTGCCGATCCTGCCCGGCCACACCTCGCCCGGACGCTTCGAGCGGGTGCTGCGCGCCGGCTGGTTTGCCGTGACGACCGAGCTTGCTCCCCCGGACTCGGCGGATCCGGAGGACGTGTACAAGCGCGCGCGCGTATTCGACGGCTGCGTCGATGCGATCAACGCGACCGACGGCAGCGGCGCGAACTGCCACATGTCGAGCATCGCGGTCTGCGCGCTGCTGACGCGGGTCGGCTACGCGCCGATCATGCAGATATCCTGCCGCGACAAGAATCGCATCGCGATCCAGGGCGACATCCTCGGCGGCGCGGCGATGGGCGTCTGCAACATGCTGTGCCTGACCGGCGACGGCGTGCAGGCGGGCGATCACCCGCAGGCCAAGCCCGTGTTCGACCTGGACTGCGTGTCGCTGCTCGGCATCGCGCGCACGCTGCGCGACGAGCATCATTTCCAGAGTGGCCGCAAGATCACGTACGCGCCGCGCGTGTTCTTCGGTGCCGCCGAGAACCCGTCGGCGCTGCCGCATGCCTGGCGCGCGCAGCGCCTCGCGAAAAAAGTCGCCGCCGGCGCACAGTTCATCCAGACGCAATACTGCTATGACCTGGAGCTGCTGCGCAATTTCATGGCGCAGGTCGAGGAACTGGGCCTCGGCGGCAAGGTTTTCATCCTTGCCGGCGTCGGTCCGCTGCGCTCGGCAAAGACCGCCGAATGGATGCGCAAGAACGTGCCCGGCATGCACGTGCCCGACGCACTGATCACGCGCCTGGCCGGCGCCAAGGACCAGGCGGCCGAAGGCCGCACGATCTGCGTCGAACTGATCCAGCAGATCCGCGAAATCCGCGGCATCAGCGGCGTGCACATCATGGCGTACCGCCAGGAAGAATCGGTTTCGGAAATCGTCGGGCGCGCCGGCATCCTGCAGGGCCGGCGTCCCTGGTATCCAGGACGCGACGCCCAAATTATCACCAAGGAAGCATCATGACAGACACGGTCGTCAGTTCAGCCACCAGGGAAGTCGTCATCGGCTTCGATCGGCCCTTCGTCATCATCGGCGAGCGGATCAACCCGACGGGGCGCAAGATCCTCGCGGCCGAGATGGCGGCCGGCGACTTCAGCCGCGTCGAGTCCGACGCACGCGCGCAGGTCGAGGCGGGGGCGCACATGCTCGACGTGAACGCCGGGATCCCGCTCGCCGACGAGCCGGCGATCCTCGCCAGGGCAATCCAACTGGTGCAGTCGATCACCGACCTGCCGCTGTCGATCGACTCCTCGATCGTCGCCGCGCTGCAGGCGGGACTCGCAGTCTACAAGGGCAAGCCGCTGGTCAACTCGGTCACCGGCGAAGAGGAGCGCCTGGAGCAGGTGCTGCCGCTGATCAAGAAATACGGTGCGGCCGTGATCGCGATCTCGAACGACGAGACCGGCATTTCCGAGGATCCCGACGTACGCTTCGCGGTTGCGAAGAAGATCGTCCAGCGCGCCAGCGATTACGGCATTCCGGCCTGCGACGTCGTCGTCGATCCGCTGGTCATGCCGATCGGCGCGATCAACCAGGCGGGCGTGCAGGTCATGCGCCTCGTGCACCGCCTGCGCACCGAGCTCAAGGTCAACACCTCGTGCGGCGCCTCGAACGTGAGTTTCGGCCTGCCCAACCGCAATGGCATCAACAGCGCCTTCCTGACGATGGCGATCGGCGCGGGCATGACGTCCGCGATCACGAACCCGATGCACGAAGAGGTGGTCAAGGCGGTGATGGGCGCGGACGTCATGATGGGACACGATCCGGATTGCGCCCGCTGGATCCGCCGGTTCCGCGAGGCTCCCCAGGTCATCGCCGGTTCTAACGGCGAAATGCAGCGCGGCCGCCGCGAAGGCGGACACCGCCGCCGTCCCGGCTGAGACCGCGCCGGCAGCCCGCATGAAGACCCGAGATCCGCTCATCGTCTTCACGCCGTCGGGCAAGCGTGGCTCGTTTCCCGTCGGCACCCCGGTATTGCAGGCCGCGCGCAGCCTCGGCGTCGATATCGATTCAGTGTGCGGCGGCCGCGGCCTGTGCGGGCGCTGCCAGGTACTGGTCTCCGAAGGCGAGTTTGCGAAGCACGGCGTGACCTCGTCGAACCAGAGCCTGTCGCCGTTCAGCGAACCGGAGGCGCGCTATGCCCGGCGTCAGCCGCTCGGCCAGGGGCGCCGCCTGTCCTGTTCGGCGCGCATCCTCAGCGATGTCGTCATCGACGTGCCGGCGACCAGCCAGGTCCACCGCCAGGTCGTGCGCAAGGAAGCCGACGTGCGTGCGATCGAACTGAATCCGGTCGTGCGCCTGCACTACGTGCAGGTCAGGCAGCCCGATATGCACGATCCGTCGGGCGACCTGCGCCGGCTCTACGACGCGCTGGAGCGCGAATGGCAGCTGACGGATCTCGCCACCGACCTGACCGTGCTGCAGAAACTGCAACCGACGCTGCGCGCAGGCCTCTGGGAAGTCACCGTCGCGGTGCATGCGGGCAAGCAGATCATCGAGATCTGGCCGGGATTGCATGAACACATCTACGGGCTGGCGATCGATATCGGTTCGACGACGATTGCCGCGCATCTGTGCGACCTGACCAGCGGCGAGGTCGTGGCCTCGGCGGGCCTGATGAATCCGCAGATCCGCTTCGGCGAGGACCTGATGAGCCGGGTCTCGTATTCGATGATGAATCCGGGCGGGCACAAGCAGATGACCGTCGCCGTGCGCGAAGCGCTCTCCAGCCTCGCGGCCGAGGTCGCCAAAAGCGCGGGGATCTCGCTGAACGAGATCCTCGAGGCCACGCTGGTCGGCAACCCGATCATGCACCATCTGCTGCTCGGCATCGATCCGGTCGAGCTCGGCGGCGCGCCGTTCGCGCTCGCGACCGATCACTCACTGACGCTGCGCGCCTCGGCGATCGACCTGACGCTGAATCACAACGCGCGCATCTACGTGCTGCCGTGCATTGCCGGCCACGTCGGCGCCGATGCGGCCGGGATGGTGCTGTCGGAACGCCCCGACCTCGGTGAGCCGATGACGCTGCTCGTGGATGTCGGCACCAATGCGGAGATCGTGCTCGGCAACAACCAGCGCATCCTCGCCTGCTCGAGCCCGACGGGACCGGCGTTTGAAGGGGCGCAGATCAGCTGCGGCCAGCGCGCGGCGCCGGGCGCGATCGAGCGCGTGCGCATCGACCGGGACACGCTCGAGCCGCGATTCAAGGTCATCGGATCGGACCTGTGGTCCGACGAGGCCGGGTTCGAAGCGGCCACGGCCGCGACCGGCGTCACCGGCGTGTGCGGTTCCGGGATCATCGAGGTCATCGCGGAGATGTACCTGGCCGGCATCATCAACCAGGACGGCGTCCTCGACGGCCGCCTCGCGGCCCGTTCGCCGCGCGTGATCGAGAGCGGGCGCACCTTCGCGTACGTGCTGCACCAGGGCTCGGTGGTGCTGAAGATCACGCAGAACGACGTGCGGGCGATCCAGCTCGCCAAGGCCGCCCTGTACGCGGGCGTCGCGCTGCTGATGGAGCGCCTGGGCATCGAGCAGGTCGACCGGATCCGCCTCGCCGGCGCGTTCGGCAGCCACATCGACGTCAAGTACGCGACGATCCTCGGCATGATCCCGGATTGCGACCTGGCGCAGGTCCGCTCGGCCGGCAATGCCGCGGGCACGGGCGCCCGCATAGCGCTGCTGGATGCGACCTCGCGGCCGCTGATCGAGGCGCTCGTGCGGCGCATCGAGAAGATCGAGACGGCGATCGAACCGCGCTTCCAGCATCATTTCGTCGAGGCCATGGCGATACCGCACAAGGTGGCGCCCTACACGAATCTGCGCAAGGTCGTCGACCTGCCGCCGCCGAAGGAGTCGGCGAGCCAGACGGAGACGCGCGGCCGGCGGCCGCGGCGCGGAGCATGAAGGCCGCGGACGGGGCCCGTCCGCTTCCCTATTGACACGACCGCACGCACGGACGTAGCGTCATGCGAGAATAATTATCAGACGCGGGCTTATGTTAAAGCCCTCATTCAAAGGGATGCCATCATGAACAGGAAAATCACCCTGCCGTTGCCGTGGTTCGCGTTCGCGTGCGTCGCGCTGCTGGGCTGGTCGGGGTCCGCTCGCGCGCAGTCCTCCCCACGACATACGCCGCTGCCGGTAAAGAGGAGCGCCGCATCGGCAGCCGCTGCGTCATTTACCGCCGCGGCGTCGACTCCGGCGTCGTCGCCCTGGCAAATGCTGCCGAACCAGCCTCCGGTTCTCGATCCGGTCGACTGCGGCCCCGGCAATCCTCTGTTGCTGACCGACGGCACGGTCATTCTGCAGGATGCCGGCTGCCAGGACTGGTGGAAACTGACCCCGGATGAGTTCGGCAGCTACGTGAACGGAACCTGGACCCAGATCGCCTCGACGCCCGCCGGCTATGGCCCGCTGTATCACTCGTCGGCGGTCCTCGCCGATGGCCGGGTCATCATCATGGGCGGCGAATACAACCTCGTCGCGGAAAACCCCAACGAGGTCTGGACCAACCTCGGCGCGATCTACGATCCGCGAGCCAACACCTGGACGTCTGTGAATCCGCCCGCGGGCTGGACCACGATCGGCGACTCCGTGAGTGTCGTGCTGTTCGACGGCACTTTCATGCAGGCCAACTGCTGCACGAACCAGGCCGCCTTGCTAAACGAGAGGAACCTCACCTGGACGCCGACCGGCCGGCACAAATACGATACCAATAACGAAGAGGGATGGACGCTGCTGCCCAGCGGCAAAGTACTGACCGTCGATGCCTATGTGCCGATTGCGCCGTTTCCGTACATTCCCGACGGCACCAATACGGAGCTCTACGATCCGCGCACCGGTGCGTGGTCGAGCGCGGGCAGCACGGTGGTGCAGCTGTGGGACTCCGCGGCGAGCTGCGGCGGCGAGAACGCGGCCTCGTTCGAGCTGGGGCCGGGTGCTCTGCGCCCGGATGGCACGGTTTTCTACGCGGGTTCGAACAGTTGCGGCCCCGGCAACACGGCAATCTACAATTCCTATACCGGGACCTGGACCCCGGGTCCTGTTTTTCCGGATTCACTGGACATCGCCGATGGCCCGGCGTCAACCGAGCCGAACGGCAAGGTTCTGCTGATGACGAGTCCCCTGATCTTCCAGAACCCGGCGACGTTCTTCGAGTGGGACGGCCGAAATCTGACGCAGGTCGCCGCTGCTCCCAACGCGGAGAACGTCTCGTCCTTCTACGGCAACTTCCTGGTCCTGCCGAGCGGCCAGATCCTGTACACGGACTTCAACTACGTCTCGGTCTACAACCCGGCAGGGTCACACAATGAAGCGTGGGCGCCGCAGGTCTGGAACGCGCCGGAAGCGGTGCGTCCGGGCGGCTCGTATGTGGTCGAGGGATACCTGTTCAATGGCCTCACGCAGGGAGCGTTCTACGGAGACGACGTCCAGGCCGCGACAAACTATCCGCTCGTGCGCATCACGAACAAGGCTACCGGGCACGTGTTCTACAGCCGCACGCACGACCACAGCAGCATGGGGCTCGGATTTTTCGTCGGACCCGTGTGGACGCATTTCGACGTGCCGTCGTCCCAGGAGAGTGGTCCCAGCGAGCTGGTGGTCGTGACCAACGGCATCGCGTCCGCTCCCGTCGGCATCTATGTGCAGTAGGGCGGGAACGTACCGCGAACCGCGGTGGGCTCAATGCAACGCGGCGAGATAGGCAGCAATCGCGATCATATCCTCAGTGCCGAGATGCCGCACGACGCCCAGCATCGGGGCGGCTGCGGTGCCGGCGCGCGCGCCGGACTGGAAATCGAATAACTGGCGGACGATGTAGCTGGGCGAGCGCCCGGCGATGCCCGGGATGGTACCCGCGCCCTTGAGCTGGGCGCCGTGGCAGCGCGCGCACGCAATGGTCTTGTTCGGTCCGCCGGTCCTGATCAGCGCGTCGCCGGCCTTGACGCTTCCCGGCGGCACGTAGGCGAGGAACCGGGCGCGGGAATCGCGAAGCTCGAATTTTTCGGTGTCTTCCGGCACCTCAATGATTCGCTGGCCGATCGGCTCCCTGGGCGCATTCGCATCGGCGACGAGAGTCCATCCGCTGGCATGGGTATGGGGTACCGTATCGGACTCCATCACGCGTACCCGGAACTGCGGCTGCAGCCGTGAGTAATATTCCGCCGCAGCGCTGATTTCCGCCTCGGACACGGACCGGGCCACGGCGAGCATCGCCTGCGGCGGCAGCCTCGCGGACACCGTCGTGTGCCTCGCGCCGGAGCGCATATCCATCAGCTGCCGCAGGATATAGCCGGCCGGCAATCCGGCGAGGCTGGCGTTCTCCGGGCGACCGCTGCCGTCCGCGAGGTGGCAATAGGCGCAGGCATACACGTCGGGCCTTCGGCCCTGCGCCACGACCACGGGCATCGCCGGGTGATCCAGCGGATACCAGTCGGGCACGCCGAACAGATCCTTCAGCTGCGAAGTCAGGTAGGTCCGGCTGCTCTCGGCGACATGAACGGGCACGTCGGCAGCGGCCGGATGCGGCCCGGCAGGCGGGTCGAGCGGGTAGGCCCACTGCGGCGGCGATTCAGCCAGCGCCCCGGCGCCCGGTGCAGGCAGCAGGCCCCAGGCCGCGGCGCAGGTGAAGACCAGCAATGGTCTCAAGATGATGGTCCGCGCCCGCGTCCAGGCCGCTTCAGACCATCGAGTCCGGCGCGGAGGCCTTGCGCTTCGCGATGTACTCGAGCAATGCCTCATCGATCGCAGGGTCCAGCGGCGGCGCGACGTACTCGGCAAGCATTTTTTTCCACATCGTATTCGCGCGCCGGGTCATGTCCGACGAGCCTTCGGCTTCCCACTGTTCGTAACTGTTGTTGTCGGCGAGCGGCGAGCGGTAGAACGCATTCTCGAAATTCGCCTGTGTATGCGCACAACCGAGGAAATGCTTGCCGGGGCCGACCTCGCGCACCGCATCGATCGCCTGGCCGTTCGGGGAGAGATCCACCCCCGCGAGCAGCGTATGCATCATGCCCGCCTGGTCGGCATCCATGACGAATTTCTCGTAGCCCATCGACAGTCCGCCTTCCAGCCAGCCGGCGGTGTGCAGCACGAAATTCACGCCCGCGAGGCAGGTCGGCAGCAGCGTGTTGGCCGATTCGAAGGCCGCCTGCGCATCGGCAATCTTCGACGCGCACAGGCTCCCGCCGGAGCGAAAGGGAATGCCGAGCCGGCGCGCGAGCGCCGCCATGGAGTACAGCACCAGGGCGGGCTCCGGCGTGCCGAAGGTCGGCGCACCCGACTGCATCGAGATCGACGAGGCGAAACTGCCCAGCACGACGGGGGCTCCGGGATTGACGAGCTGCACGAAGGCGAGGCCGGCGAGCGCCTCGGCGAAAGTCTGCGCAACCGTTCCGGCGACCGTGACCGGCGACATGGCGCCGGCGAGGATGAACGGCGTGATGATCGTGGCCTGGTTGGCGCGGGCATACACCTTGGCCGCGCCGAGCATCGTCGAATCGTAGGTCATCGGCGAATTCACGTTGATCAGGTTGATGATCATCGTCTTCGGCCGGCCGGTCTCCGGATCGTCGAGGTCCGGACCGAAGACGATCTTCGCCAGCTCGACGGAATCCGCGGCGCGCTCCGGCGCCGTCACCGATCCCATGAACGCCTTGTCGCTGTACTTGAGGTGGCTGTACACCATGTCGAGGTGACGCTTGTTGACGGGCAGGTCCACGGGTTCGCAGATCGTGCCGCCGGAATGGTGCAGCGAATGCGACATGTAGGCGAGCTTGACGAAATTGCGGAAGTCCTCGATTTTCGCGTAGCGGCGCCCTTCGTCGAGGTTACGGATGAACGGGGAGCCGTAGGCGGGCGCGAATACGGTGTTCCTGCCGCCGATGCGCACGCTGCGCGCGGGGTTGCGGGCGTGCTGCGTGAACTCGCGCGGGGCGGTGCGCTGAATCAGCGTGCGGCACATGCCGCGCGGGAAATGCACGCGCTCGCCCTTCACATCGGCCCCGGCGGCCTTCCAGATCTCGAGGGCCTCGGCGTCGTCGCGGAAATCGATGCCGATTTCCTCGAGGATCGTCTCGGCATTCTGTTCCATCATCACGAGGCCTTCCTCGTCGAGAACCTCGTAGAACGGAATCCGGCGGGTGATGTACGGTATGGAGGAGGCGGCGCGCGCGGCGCGCGAGGCCCGCTTGGCGTCGCGCCCGCTGGGGCGTCGCGCGTGACCTGATGCCGTCGAGGGATCGTCCATGGTCATACTCCTTGTTCGGACCCCAGTATGGTCATCGGCGTCCCGGGGGGCTGATCAATTTGCGTCATAGACTTGTCTTGATGCGCCATATTCGGGCTCAGCGCTTGAGCGTTCGTCCCGGCGCGATGTCCTCGATCGAGGTCACGAGCTCGATCAGCGTGGGGCCCTCGTGGGCCCGCGCCGTCGCCAGCGCGGCGCCAAAATCCGCGCTTTTTTCGACTCGCCAGCTGGCGAGACCGTAGGCGCGCCCCAGCGCAACGAAATCCGGGTTGGCCAATGCGGTGGCTACGGAGCGGCCCGGAAAGCGCATTTCCTGGTGCATGCGGATGGTGCCGTAGGTGCCGTTGTTGACGACGATGAAAATCACTTTTAGCGCCAGCGCCGCGGCGGTTGCCAGTTCCTGGCACGACATCAGGAAACAGCCGTCGCCGGCGATGCACACCACCTCGCGCTCGGGAAACGTGAGTTTCGCGGCGAGCGCGGCCGGCACCGCATAGCCCATCGCGCCGCTGCCGGGCGCGACCTGCGTGGGATAGGCGTCGTGCGAGTAGAAGCGGTGCAGCCAGGCGGCATAGTTGCCCGCGCCATTCGCGATCAGCGCCGCCTTCGGCAGCGTTGCGCGCAATTCGCGAAAAATAAGCGACAGGTTGACCGCGCCAGTAACGTCGACCGGCTGCATGAAGGCCACCTGCGCGGCGCGCGCGGCGCGCGTCCATTCGGCCCAGGCGAAGGACCCGCCGCCCGCAGGCGCCAGGTCGGCGAGCCGGGCGGCGAGGGTGCCGGGCGAGACCTGCACGGCCAGCTGTGCCGGAAAGACCGCCGAGAGCGTGTCCGCATCGGGGTGCGCGTGAATGAGCCGGGCTGCGGTCGTATGGCGATCGAGCCATTGATAGGCACCGGTCTCGACATCGCCGAGCGGTGCGCCGATCACCAGCAACAGATCTGCATCGCGCAGACGCTGGATCATCGCGGCCGACGCGCCGAATCCGGCCTCGCCCGCATAGCAGGCGTGATCGTTCGGCAACAGATCCTTGCGCCGCCAGCTGGTGACGACCGGCAACAGCCAGCCCTCGGCGAGCCGGCGCAGCGCGCCCACCGCGCGGCTGTCCCAGCCGCTGCCGCCCACCCACAACAGGGGACGCTGCGCCGCGCGCAGCTTCGCGGCGATCGATTCGAGCGCAGCCGCTTCGATTCCGGGCGAGCCCAGCGCACCGCGCGTGCCCGCCGCGCCCGCAGGCACCGGGCAGGGTGCAGCGAGTACGTCTTCCGGCAGGCCGACAATGACGGGACCCGGCCGCCCGGACTCGGCAAGCTGGAAGGCGCGGTCGACCAGTTCGCCGGCGCGCTCCGGCAGGTCGACCTGCAGCACCCCTTTCGCAAGGTCCGCGAACGTGACCGCCAGGTCCACTTCCTGGAACGCGCGCCGATACCGGTCCTCGCGCGAGATCTCTCCCACGAACAGCACCATGGGCGTCGCATCCTGCTTCGCCGTGTGCACACCGATGCTTGCGTGCGTGAGTCCCGGGCCGCGCGTGACGAAGGCGACGCCGGCGTGTCCGGTCAGCTTGCCGCAGGCTTCCGCCATGTTTGCCGCCGCGGCTTCATGCCGGCAGGTCACGATCTGCAGGCGGTGGCGCGCTTCGTAAAGCGCGTCCAGAACGTCCAGGAAGCTTTCGCCCGCGACCGTGAACACATGACGCACGGCCTGTGCGCTGAGCCGCTCGACGATGACATCGGCCGCGCGTCGGGTGTTATCCATGACCGATGGCATCCATATGTTCCTTCAGCGCCAGGTGATCGATTGACTGCAGCGGCAGGCTCAGGAACAGCTGGATCCTGTTCTCCAGCGCCTTGAATGCCACGCGAAACGCGTTCATCTTCTCGACCTCGGTGCCCGCGGCGGCAACCGGATCCGGGATGCCCCAATGGCCCGTGACCGGGTGTCCCGGCCAGACGGGGCAGACCTCGCCTGCAGCTTCGTCGCACAGCGTAATGACGAAATCCATGACCGGGCACCCAGGGGCGGCAAATTCGTCCCAGCTCTTGCTGCGCAGCCCGTCGGTGCTGAATCCGAGATGCTTCAGCAGGGCCAGCGTCATCGGGTGGACCGCGCCACGCGGCTCACTGCCGCCGCTGAAGGCGCGGAAGCGGCCCTTGCCCAGTGCACCCAGGATGACCTCGGCCATGATGCTGCGCGCGCTATTGCCGCGACACAAAAACAGGACGTTGTAGACCTTGCCGGTCACCGGCCAGGCGCCCTGGCGCGCGTGTCGCCGGCCGCGCCGAGGCGCACGGCGACGAGCAGCATCACGAGCATCAGCGCCGCTACGCCGACATAGGCGATGACGAACCCGCGCGTACCGCCCGCAAAATCCGCAACCGCACTGATCGCCGCCGTTGCGCTCAGCGTGCCGACCGCATTGCCGATGTTGATCAGGCCCTGCGCGGTTGCGCGCGAATCCACCGGCGCCTCGTCGATCGCGATCGCGCGCAGCGAACCGCCGACCACGATGCCCAGGCCGAGCCCTACCGGCATCGATGCCGCGAGAAACAGCCACAAGCCGAAGTCCGTCACCGCCGTGGCGCCATACCCGGCCGCCAGCAGTGCAAATCCCGCGAGCAGCAGCGGGCGCGGCCCGATGCGGTCGAGGAGCCGTCCCGAGATCATCGAGCCCAGCATCGAGCAGACGACCAGCGGCAGCAGCACGAAGCCCACATGTTCGGCGCTGACCGCGTAGGCGAGCGCGGCGATCGAGGTGAGGAAAATCACGCCACCCATCGCCAGGCCGCAGCCGAGCGCCAGCACGTAGGTGCCCGCCAGCCGCCGGTTGCGGAACAGCGACAGCGGGATCATCGGCCGGATGGCGGTCATTTCCACCTTGATCAGCAGCGCGAGCAGCACGGCCGCCGCGCCCAGGAACCACGGCCACAGCGTCACGTCGGCGAGCACGTCGAGAATGCGGGTCACGCCCAGCACAAAGCTGCCGAGCAGCGCAAAGGTCGTCAGGATGCCGGCAAAATCGGGCGGCGGCAGCACACCGCCCGGGCGGGTCGGCGGCAGCACACGGGCGGCCAGATACAGCACGAGGGCCGCGATCGGCAGGTTGACCAGGAAAATCCAGCGCCAGTTCGCGAGGACCAGCAGCAGGCCGGCGAGCGGCGGCCCGAGCACGAAGGCCATGCCGTAGGTCGCGCCGATCAGGCCGAGGGCCCGGCCGCGCTCCTGCGGAGGGAACAGGTCGCCGATGACGGCGCTTGCCGTGGGTGTGATGCCGCCGGCGCCGGCGCCCTGCACGGCGCGGCTCGCGATGACCATCCAGAAGCTCTGGGAGATCGCGATCCCGAGCGAGCCAAGCGCGAAGCAGGCGACGCTCGCCAGGTAGATCGGACGGCGGCCGTAGCGGTCGCTCATGTTGGCCATTACGGCGGTGCTGCACAGCGAACACAGGATGAACACGCTCATCACGAGTCCGACCTGGCGGTTGTCGATGCCGAACGCCGCGCGCAATGCCGGAATCGCCGGTCCGATCACCGCCGTGTCGAGCGCCGCCATGAAGACGCCGACGAACAGCACGGGCATGATCCGGCGCGGAGTCGTCGCGATACCTGAAATTACTTCTGCAGACATTCCATCCCCGTTCAGACCGATCGCTGCACGCGCCCGAAAAGTTCGGAATTATAGCCCTTTGGCGTCAGGGCTGGCGGTGCCATAGCGGTCGAACCAGGCGTAAACCCGCTCGATCTGATCGCGCATGAAGCTCGGCCGCGTCAGGTCATGATGTTCGCCGGGATAAATCACGAGTTCGGTCGGCACGCCCAGCGTGCGCAGGGCCTGGTACATCTGTTCTGCGCCGGCGACGGGCACGTTGAAGTCCTTGGTCAGGCCAACGAACAGCGTCGGGGTGTGAATGCGGTCGGCATGGAAAAATGGATACGAGAGCCTGATCCAGAGGTCCCTGCTTCGCCAGGGCGGACCGAGTTCCGCGTTATTCGCGAGTATGTACTGGTCCGTACCGTACATCGCGACCGCATCGCCGCTGCCGGCGATGCTGATGGCGGCCTTGAAGCGCGCGTCGCTGGCGATCGCATAATCGGTCAGGATCGCGCCGTAACTGCGGCCACCGATGCCCAGGTGCGCCGGGTCCGCGATCCCGAGCGCCACGACGTGATCGACGCCGGCCAGGATATCCTGCACTTCCAGGCGCCCCCAGTCGGCGAGTATCGCCTTGGCGAAGCCGATGCCGCGACCGCTGCCGCCGCGGTAGTTGATGCCGATGACGACATAGCCCCGTGCCGCAAATATCTGCCGCTTGAACTGATACCAGTCGAACGTGAAGGAATGCTCATCCTGCAGGTTCGGTCCGCCGTGCAGCCACACCAGGGTCGGGTATTTCCGGCCCTGCTCGTAGCCCGGCGGCTTGACCATCAATCCGTGGATTTCCGTGCCGTCCCGGCTGCGGAACTTCAGGTCCTCGACTGCGCCGAGCGTGAGCTGTGCCATCAGTGCGTCGTTGTGCCCCGTCAGCTTGCGGATGCCGCCTGCCTCGAGCGCATACACCTCGTCCGGCGCCCGGTCATCCGAGTACAACACCGCCGTATGTCCCGCAGCCGACGTCACCGCGGTTACCACCGAAGGTAAATTGTGCAGGCGGCGGATTGCGCCGGTTTTCAGGTCGATGCGCGCCGGGTATTTCGCGCAGTCATCCTCGACGCTGGCGAGGATCGAGTCCGCATCGGCAAACGCGTACGCGGCCACGGCCCGGTCCAGCACGTCGCTGAGCGGCCGTACGGCGCCGCCGGCCGCGGGGATCACGGCAAGCCGGTCCTGCATGTAATTGTTGTACTTCGGCTCACTGCCCTGCAGGAACGCGAGCAGCCGTGCGTCCGGGCTCCACGCCAGGTGCTGCGTATTCGGCGTAAAAATCCGCGCCAGCGTCATAGCCTGGGCGCCGGGCGCGACCTCGATCACGTCGAGATCGCTCATGCCGTCCGCGTCGGCGGTCTTCTCGTGCGACCGGACGAACGCGATCCGGGATCCGTCCGGCGACCACGCCGGCACGTCGTCGTTGAAGCGCGGATCGCTGGTCAGCGCTTCGACCTTGCCCGTCGCAACGTCGGCCAGGTACAGGTGTTCGCGCTGACCCTTCTCGATGTAGCCGCCGGGGTCCTCCTTGAAGTACAGCGCGTCGATGACGATCGGCCTTGGCGGCGCGCCTTCCTTGGGCGCAGGCTCAGCCTGAGACTCCATCGCGAACACCAGCCGCCGGCTGTCCGGCGACCAGGCATATTCGCCGATGTCCCCGGTCACGTCGGTCAGCGTCCGCGCCGGACCGCCGCGCCGATCGAGCAGCATGATCTGCGATCGGTCCGAATCCCCGACGGCGCCGGCGAACGCAAGATAACGCCCGTCAGGGCTCCAGCGCGGCGCGCGGGCCTCCTTGGCCGCCGCAATCAGCGGCACATGCTGGGATCCGTCCCAGCTGACCATCCAGATCGCGCTGCGTGCCTCGTCGGCTTCGCGATTGGTCGTTGTCACGACATACGCGATCCAGGAGCCGTCCGCGGATATCTGCACGTCGTGCAGGTCGGAGAAGCGGTCGTAATCATCGACGCTCAGCGGCCTCGCGGACAGCGGCTGCGCGCACAGCGCCAGGGTGGCGCAGACAGTCAGGGCTTTGATGCAGTGCATACCGCGGCGAACGGTAGCACAGAGCCCGCCCCGCGGGCAGGGCGGGCAGCAGTCATAGATAAAACGGATCAAACGGATGAAACACATTCGATCCGGCAATGGTCAGCAGGAACCCGGATGGCGCCGCTCGAGACATTCACGGATCGCCCGGGCCGCCAGCGCGGCACCGTCTTCGCCGAGCAGCCGGGAACGAACCGAATCCGCCGCCCGCTGGCAGTCGCGATTCTGCAGGAGCGCCCGAAGTGCGGTCGCGACGCGAGCCGCACGATACCGGCGCGGCGCGAGCACCCGCGCCACGCCCAGGCGCACGGCACGATCGGCGTTGTCGATCTGATCGGCGAAGAAGGGCACGATCAGCTCGACCCGGCCGCTGCGCAGGGCCTGCGCCAGGGTGCCGATGCCGCCCTGGTGCACGATGGCGGCCGCGCGCGCAAACAGCAGCGAGTGCGGGGCATAGGCGCCCACGAATACGTCGGTGTCGGCGCGCGGCGTGCGGTCATCGGCCGGAGAATCGCCGATCAGCAGCACGGCGCGCATCCGCAACCGGCGGGCCGCGGCAAGGCTTTCGCGATAGAAGGATCCGGGATCGGTGACGATGAGGCTGCCGAGCGTGAATACGAGCGGGGCTGGGCCGGCGCGCAGGAATTCCTCGAGCGCCGGCTCGAGTCCAGCTTTGGCGCCGTCGAGGCTGTCGAAAGTCGCGAACCCAGCGATCACGGTCCGGGGCGGATAATCGGGTTGGACTGCGCCGAGCAGGCCCGAGTACAGGGCGATGGTCCCGAGCGCAGAGAATTGGCTCTCGAACATCGGATCGAGGGCCGATGGGCCAAGCCCGATCGCGCAGCGAACCTCGTCGAGCGGCGCAAACATGCGGCGCACGGCACGCTTGCCGGCGCGCAGCACCATCGCCGTCGGCGCCGGTCCGCATGCGCGCAGCAGGCGCGTGACCCATGCTGCCCGCAGCACGAGCGGCGGATCATACGCGGACAGGAACATCATCGGTTGCAGCACGACGCCGCTCCAGGGCAGCGCGCGCTTCTCGGCGGCGAGGCGTGCACCGTAGGCAAGCGAACTCGTCAGCACGAGGTCTGCGTCCGCGCAGATCTGCATCATGTCGTCGTAGCTCTGCCGCAGGTAGGGAAGCACCAGGCGTCGAAACAGGAATCGGCTGTCGGCGACCATGTGGCGCGTCAATTCCGCGCGGCTCATTCCAAGGTCGTGCTCCATCTGCGCGAAGCTCGGGCGCATGGCCTGAAAAGGCACGCCTGCGCTCATCACCTTGTCCCGATACTCCGCAGCGGCTGCCAGCGTCACCTGGTATCCAGGCCCCTGCAGTGCCCTCGCCAGCGCAATGAACGGATGCAGATCGCCCAGCGAGCCGAGGGTTGCAAGAACGATCCTGCGGGTCATTGTCGTGCGGACAGGTATAATTTGATTTTCGGCAGGCAGGAAGGCATGTCCCTATTTAACATCATCATCCTGGCCATCGTGCAGGGCTTTGCGGAGCTGTTGCCGGTGTCCAGCTCCGCCCACGTCGTGGTTGCCGAGAAGCTGATGGGGCTGGACCCGTCTTCGCCGCCCATGACCCTGCTGCTCGTGATGCTGCATACCGGCACGATGTTCGCGGTCATCGTCTATTTCTGGAAGCAATGGCGTCGCACGTATTTTCGCAGCCTGTCGTCCTTCAGGAACGTCGCCGTCCTGGTCGTCATTGCAACCGTCTGCACGGCGGTGATTGGCGAGGGGATCATCAAGCTGCTCGAGAAGACCGTGCTGAGCGGACTGGCGCATGGCGAGATCGAGGACATGTTCGGTCATCTCGAGTTCATCGCGCCTGCGCTGCTGGCGGGCGGGCTGCTGATCCTGGTCGCGGGCCTGCTCGAGCGTCGCGGCAGGGGCCGTGATTCGAGCGACACGGCGAACCCGACCGTCGGGCAGGCGGCACTGATCGGCGCGGTCCAGGGACTGTGCCTTCCGTTCCGGGGATTCTCGCGCTCCGGGGCGACCATCTCGGCGGGGATGCTCTCGGGCGTCGCCAAGGCGCGGGCCGAGGCATTCAGCTTTGCACTGGCGGTCGTGCTGACGCCGCCGGTCGTGCTGCGCGAAGTGCTGCGCCTGGTGCGCATGGCGCACGAGGAGGGCAACGTCAACCTCGCGTCGGTCGGACTGATGAGCGTGGTCGGCGCGGTCGTCGCGTTCGTCGCCGGGTTGGCCGCACTGCGCTGGCTGAGCCGATGGCTCGAGACCGGTCGCTGGTACCTGTTCGGGATCTACTGCCTCGTCGCGAGCGCCGTGGTCGCCTTCCTGCACGTGGCCGGGTATTGACCTCGGCCCGACGGGTCAGGAGGCGTAGTCCGGCTCGCTTCGATCCAGCAGGCGCTTCAGCGCCGCGAAATGCAAATCTGCGCGATCCACACCGCCCACCTCGACACCCGCCTTGAGCTGCGCAAGGGTGGATTGCACTATGGGCTCCGGGATATCGCGCACGGCCTGTCCGGTCGACAGCGCCAGCACCTGGGCCTGGGCGGCCCGCTCGAAATAATACAGGCGCTCAAAGGCATGCGGCACCGAATCGCCGATCACCAGTACTCCGTGGTTATGCATCATCAGGACTGATTTGTCGCCGAGCGAACGCGCCAGGCGTTCTCCTTCCGATTGGTCATACGCCAGCCCGTTGTAATCCACGCAGGCGACATCGCCGTAAAACATCACCGAGTTCTGCACCACCATCCGCAGCCCCGGGGGCTCCAGCATGCCGAGCGCGGTCGCATACGGCATGTGGGTGTGCAGCACACAGCGTGCGCGCGGTGCCAGTCGATGCACCGGCAGGTGTATGAAGAATGCCGTGTCCTCGATGGGGCCCTTGCCGGCGACCAGCGCGCCTGACAGGTCGATTTCGCAGAAATCGCTGGCCCGGACTTCGGACCAGTGCATGCCGAACGGCGCGAGGTAAAAGCGGTCCGTGCAGCCCGGCACCATCAGGGTCATGTGATTGTCGATGGCTTCGTTGAGCCCGAGACGCGCCGCAATGCGGTGACAGGCGGCCAGATCGATGCGCGCCTGCTGCTCGAGGTAGAACTGGGACTGGGGGGATTTGAACCGGGTATTCATTTGCTTCGGCCTCGTGAGCGCAAATTCTACCTGAGGGCGCAGGCCGATGCGCCAAAGCCCCCTGCGCACCGGTCACGGGGTCCTTGCTGACAGTCCGCGGAAGAGCGCTTCGGCTGCGCTGACGCCAGGATCGCCGGCATAGCGCACCGGAAAATCCGCGAGCAACGCGCGGGCGATGGCCGGGGATCCACCCCGAGAGGCGATATGCGCGATTTGCAGCGTCGCCGCGGCGCTGGACGGACGAAAGTCCGGAAAAGCCTTCAGGCGCTGCCCCACCAGGTCCAGCGCGTCGCTGTTGCGGCGCAACTGCAACAGCCGGTCCACATAATCGGCGGAAATGCGCTGCAAATGCCGCGCATCGCCCCAGTTCGCCAGGCGCATGCATAGCCAGTGATAGTCCTCGGGGTCATTGCCGCGGGAGCGCAGCCAATCGACCAGGATCCCGGTGGCGTTGGCGTGAGCGCCGAGGCGCGCCTGGTTATAGGCCGCATCAACGACGTGTTCATTTCTCTTCAACACCTCGCGGCGCAGACGTTCCTCGCGCCGTTCGGGCGAATGCCACACCTCGATGCCCAGCTCATGGCGCTGCGTGTAGATTGCTCCGGCCAGGGTGCTGACAACAGACAGGATCGCGAACAGCAGCCCGACCAATCGCAGCACCAGCCACGGCACCCACTGCCACCAAACATAGATCAGCGCCGCGTAACCGGCGATAACCCCAAGGACGACGAGGTACCCGACGCCGAGTCCGCGCATCAGCCGGGCCAGGTGCAGTGGCGATACAGCCTTGAAGATGCTCTCCTCCAGTCCCAGCACCGCCACCGAGGCCGGTAGCGTCACGCCTGCCAGTACGGCCAGCGCCACCGCCAACCGAAGGCCGAGATAGTGACGGGCCAGCTCAATGAGCCCGAAAATGATCCCTGCTACGGCCAGTTGCAGCACCGGGCGCCGCTCGCCAAAAGGGTTCAGCGCCTGGATGTCGAGCACTGGAGGCTCATCAAAGCCACGGACAACCGAATCGAACAGAAAGTAGATGTATTTGAAATACCAGGAGATCAGCAGGATTCCAAGGGGCAGCCCCATGAATCCCGCCAGGTACGCCAGGGCCAGTCCGACGGCGAAGACCAGCACCACGCCAGCCGATCCGCCACGCGCGGGGCGGAGGAGATAGTAGAAAATCGAGGATTCAAGCAGAGGAATGTTCTTTTCCTATTGTACTTGGCGTAAATCAATTATTCCTAATGGTCCCTAGCCGTCGGTCCCGCCAGGATCTCAGGATAAGGACGCAGCATGCGGACGAAATGAAATGGTTAATTTGCATAGTGATCCCACATCAAAAAAGGCTAAGGCACGTCCGGCCGCTAATCACGAATAGATCATCACGCCAACAAAACACAAATCTCCAAGGCGAACGCGCGTTTCTGGGCCTTTGATCCTCATGAAAAATCACCCGATTAATTTGACGTCTAGTAGCCAGTACTCTTCAAAAAAATCGAAATAACAAAAAGTCGCGCCTGGTCCTTAAGGCCGATTAGCCGTCCCTTTGCGGCGTGCGTTGCCGGCCAAACACAAATGTAGCCGAGGGGGGAGGCAAGAAATCCCGCATTGCACCATTTCTTAACATAATCCCGAAGTACGTCGAATTTATCTATCTTTATTCTTTTTATTTCATGTACTTGGCGAGAAAATCTTTTGTCTATTTACATAAGATTGCGCTACTCTGTTTGGGTAGGGAAAGCCATTTTTTCAATGAGATATGTGAAATCGCTCACAAATGCCAGATAATGTAAAAAAAGCACTAGCTGTGTCGGTTCGCCGACTCCTGCGCCCACTGGTAAAAATTATGTTGAGAGAAGGCTTAACTTATTCCCACTTCGCATCAATTGCGAAGATGGCGTTTGTAGATACGGCCACAAAGGATTTTGTGGCGAAGGGTGTCAAGTCATCCAGTGAATCGATCTGCGCGCTTACTGGTCTGTCATCGAGCGAATTGGAAGCTGTTGTACGTGATCAGGAATTGTTTGATGGCGCGTACCTAGCGGATACAGCAACTCCTGCAGGTCGAGTTCTTCATGGTTGGTACAACGATAAAGATTACGTGGGGCCGTACGGATTTCCTTTCGAAATCCCATTCTCGGATGGGCCCCGCAGCATAGCCGCGTTAACTGCTCGCCACGCTCCCGGGATTTCCCCGCACGTTGTGTTGCAGGAACTTAAGCGTGTTAAGGCCGTGACCGAAGTGGGAGCGGATATCTGGAAGCCGCTGGTGCAAGAACATATTGAACCAAGCCTCTCGCCTGAAAATGCGGGGCGAATGGCTAGCCTAATTGAGTCGTTAATCGCGACGTTAGAAAACAATACGCGTCCCGATCGTGCCGGCACAGATTTATTTGAACGGACCGTAACCATCGATGTGCCGCTTACTGAGCGGCAACTTCTCGCACTTCAATCCTATTTGAAACTGAACGGTGGTCAATTTCTGCAGCGAATTGATTCATTTGCGGCAGTTGAACTGCAAGAAAAAGTCCCTCGTTTGCCCAGCGACTCGGGTGAGACGCGCGCTGGTTTCTCATGCTTCCTTTTTGTAGAGCCGAGTAAAGACGACGTGCAGTTGCGCGACGTTATTGATTTTAGCAATTCAACAAATTGAGCCAGTCGATCGAGGCGTTCGACGAATTTTGGAGAGTTGGAATGACGATTGAAATTTCGCGTGGTCTTCCTCGCTGCATCTTGGCTGGTGTAATAGGCGGAAGCTTCTTGGTATTTGCAGCGCCATTGCTCGCTGCCGAACGCCCTGGCGCCAATATTCAAGGGGCGTCAAATGGGGATTTACTTGTTATCGGGCCAATAGAAAATATTGATCCGTCGTCTAGTTACGCAGTCGTTGCTGGGCAAAAAATCTCGATATCAAGTGACACAGTACTAATCGAAAACGAAAGTGCAATATCAAATGGCTTAAAGGTACTTCAAACTCTCCATATTGGTGATTTGGTTGCCGTAAATGGTCTACTTGACCGACCTGCAACCTCCGTTATGCGTATATCGGACATTTATGTCCCTGGCGCGACATCAATATTCGTTCGAGGCCGAGTTGTATCCGTCGACGTATCTATAGGCGTGGCTACTGTCAGTGGCCTAAGAGTCGATTTCACTCCTGCAATGGGAGCTTCCACGTTTGAAGGGGTGAAGGCCGGGGACATAGTTGATGCATATGGTATTCAGCCAACGAATGGTGGGGCATTACTTGCAACATCTATCCGGGCCGAGTCCGAGAATGCGAGCGCGATAACCGGCACATCTAACGCGATTACCGGTACCTCGCACATCATTCACCCGGAAGCGATTACTGGTACGTCCAACGCGATCACCGGAACGTCCCACGCTATTACTGGCACCTCGCACATCATTCACCCGGAAGCGATCACTGGCACGTCCAACGCGATCACTGGCACGTCCCACGCTATTACTGGTACCTCGCACATTATTCACCCGGAAGCGATCACTGGTACGTCCAACGCGATCACCGGAACGTCCCACGCTATTACTGGTACCTCGCACATTATTCACCCGGAAGCGATCACTGGCACGTCCAACGCGATCACTGGCACGTCCCACGCTATTACTGGTACCTCGCACATTATTCACCCGGAAGCGATCACTGGTACGTCCAACGCGATCACTGGCACGTCCCACGCTATTACTGGTACCTCGCACATTATTCACCCGGAAGCGATCACTGGTACGTCCAACGCGATCACTGGCACGTCCCACGCTATTACTGGTACCTCGCACATTATTCACCCGGAAGCGATCACTGGTACGTCCAACGCGATCACCGGAACGTCCCACGCTATTACTGGTACCTCGCACATTATTCACCCGGAAGCGATCACCGGGACGTCCCACGCTATTACTGGCACTTCGCACATCATTCACCCGGAAGCGATCACAGGTACGTCCCACGCCATTACTGGGACCTCACACATCATTCACCCGGAAGCGATCACAGGTACGTCCCACGCCATTACTGGGACCTCGCACATCATTCACCCGGAAGCGATCACTGGCACGTCTTAGACGCGTTGCGATGATTGGGGCCGCCTGAAGGCCCAAAGCTGCCCATAGCAGTGAGAACTCCGAGTTGGATTTCAAGATTGAACGTTGGTGCCCAGGCGCTTGCCACGTAAATTCTACAAATGTTCAAGCGCGATATTAAATCGACGTGCTTTATGGAAACATTTGTGCGCCTGCCCCTAAGCCATTTTCGATCTCGCCTTCCTTGGCAGCGCCTGTGACCCGCGTCGTGAAGTAGGTAACCGCGTCCATGCAAACATAAAAACACCCAGTTCTCCCGTGGCCAGTTTCTTGGAGGAACCCGACCGCCCGGACTCAATCTGCCCATCCACAGAGTCCATAAACGCTGTTCCCCGATGCTTAACGTCGCGTAACAACAAGGCGAGCTTCTCCGGCTTGATCCCGTCTGCGTAGCAATTTCGCTCGAAAATAAGCTTTGATCCCTCTCCACCCACTACGGTATTGCTGTAGAGAGTTTCCAGAAAACGCTCAATTACCAACCCCGCCCTAAGAAGTTCAAAGCCAGGCAGCGAGAAAAATCGACTCACCGCTACCATCCCCCGATCGTCCTCCTTTATCGTGGGCGAAATGCGCATCAATTTGACAACAATGCGGTACGGTACCTTTGTGCCTGAGGCTCTCACTAAATTGCGGATCGACAGTGATCCACGTCCAGTAGACAGTGGAATAGGATTTCCCGCGTCATCCACAAATCTTGCATTGGAGTGCCAGGTAGAAATAATTGTCCCCAATTCCTCGTACACCCTTAATACAGATCTAAATTTGCGGGCAGTGTTTGCTTCTCCACCTCGCCTAGCGGATGTATGTGCCCGGCGCGCCGACCTTTCAATCAATTTTCTGTCTAGCTTGCAATTAAAGAGAAAATTGAAGACGGCGCCAAACAATATTTCGGCCCCTTCGGCCATGACAGCCTCGGAAATTGCTTGTGACTTCTTGCTCGATCTAGCCGTAAACCCTTCCATCTCGCAATGCTCCCAATTGCACTAATGTAACGATATTCGATCCAATCTAGATTCTACGAAGATTCTTACGGTGCGATATCGCTTGACGGCTAAGCCCAGATTCGATTTGGCGCTCGCCTTCCTCAAAATAGAACACAGTGACGCCGATGCGCTTCCCTGGTCGGCCTTGACTGTTACGGCCGCCTTGGGAGGAGTGCTTCAATCGCGCAAGTAGCGCGTCAGCGCTACTTATAAAATTTGTGCCTTGCTGCAATATCTCTCTTCGGCCAATTGCTATTGTCGCGGCGCTCGCATGGTCTATCATCGCTGTAGCCTCGAATAGTGGACTCTTGGCGGTGTGGGCGTTAGCCAACAACGTCTCTAGCAAATTTCTACCGCGCTCCCCGATCATCGAAACTGATGTCGCCGTCATGCCCGTAATCAGGGGAATTCGGTGACGAGGCCGAATACGTTGATTCTCTAACCACTCAATTGCATTTATGCGAGTAAGTTCATCAAGCATTGCGCGCACGGGCACGCCACTACCATATTTACCAACTAGACGCTCAAAGCTTTTTCGCTTCCCAAATGCTGGTAACACCGCCGGATCACCCTCCTTTGTAAGGAAGTTCGGGTCATCAAACCAAGCGGCTAATATTTTTCTGATTGGGTGCTGCGCCCTACGGGGTGGCTCGTCTACCGGAGGCTTTCTAAGCAATCGAGCGACCTCAGAGCGGGGCAAGCCAGTTAGTATCGAGACGCGAGACTTATTGCTGGTGCCTGCTTCGCGCATAATCCGGCGGGTGGCACTAGAAGTCGCCTGTGTCCTAAGTAACTGAGTGAATTCCCGGACAGTAACGCCAGTATCAAACATCAAATTCAATAGCGGATCCATTAGTTGCGAAAGTGCATTTAAAGTCGCATCCTTTAGTGGATCTATAGAAGTAGTTGTGGCGGCTTTTCTACTCATAGTTTCTATCAGATTAATATTTTATCTGTGTAAAAAACATTCCACAAAGTATTTTAATCTCAATGTTCGCTCATTGTGGCATTGGATACCAAACGAACTGAATATCGGTAAGTTAATAATGATGGAAGATTGGCAGATGACGTCAGGCATCGGTCGGATGATCAACGAATGAATTTAAGTATCGAGTTAACCTGTTGGAAATGTAACGCCTCGCTTGCCGCGCTGAGCCTTCCCCTGCGCAGATTGGACGTGTGCAAGTCCTGCAATGCTGAATTGCATGTATGCAAAATGTGCGTCGAGTACGACACGAGCTACGCGAAGCACTGTCGCGAACCAACCGCTGAGGAAGTGCGTAAGAAGGACGAGGCGAATTTCTGCGACCACTTCAAGCCCAAGGTGGGGGCGTACGTCGCGAAAAACACTGCCGAAGTGGAACGTGCGAAGTCGGCGCTTGACGCGCTGTTCAAGAAGTAGCTTTCTTCCCTCGCGTCGCTTTCGTCGCCTTTTTCTTGACCTTTTTCGCCTTGCCGGAATCGGCGATTCGCCATAAGTACAGAGCCGCGGCGGTGCGATATGGTCGCCAGGCTTCGGCCTTCTTCAGGATCTGCTTCGGCGTGGGCATCTGGCGCTTGCGATACAGTACCTGGAAGCCCTTGCGTATGCCGTAGTCGGTCACTGGCATGATGTCGGGGCGCCGTAACGTGAACATCAGCAGCATCTCCACCGTCCACGGGCCGACCCCGCGGATCTGCGTCAGCGCGGCGAAAAGTTCTTCATCGGACATGCCCTTCATGCGCTGTGCGTCGGGGACGTGGCCCGAGACCGTGCGGGCGGCGATGTCGCGCATTGATACGGCCTTGCTGCGCGAAAGGCCAGCCGAACGCAGTTCATTCTCGCTGAGGGCGAGCAGTTTTTCGGGCCTCGGCCCGTCGGCATCGAATAGACCCAGAACACGTTCCCAGATTTTTTTCGCAGCCGAGCCGGCCAGCTGTTGATAGGCGATCGTCTCGAGCAAAGCCAGATACGGATCGCGTGAACGACGCGCCGGCATCTTGATGAGGCCGATCTCGTCGATCAACTTGGCCATGCGCGGATCCCGGGTTCGCAGATGATTGATTGCTCGCAGATGCATGGGTGGACTTCCTGGAGAGAATTTCAATGTTTGGTTTCGGGCCTATTAAGGGAATCCCCTAAGCTGTGATATTTTAGACCTATCGCAGCAGAAATCCGGGAGAAGGCGAGGATGCAGGCCGCGAATACCCCGAGTCGCACGGCGGCCGCCGGCGAGGATTCGCTACCCGATGCGCGTGCATCGCGGCGAATTCTGGTTGTCGACGATCATCCATTGATGCGCCTCGGGCTGCGCCAAGTAATTGAAAGCCAAAGAGAATTATCGGTCTGCGGCGAAGCGGATACGGTGCGCGACGCGCGCAGCGCCATCAAGGAGTTCAAGCCCGATGCCGTTGTGGCTGACATCAGCCTGAGGCAGGGGGACGGCATCGAGCTGGTGCGGGAGATCCGCGCACACCACCCCAAGTTGCCGGTGCTGATATTTTCCAGTCACGACGAAGCCATCTACGCGGAGAGGATGCTGGCCGCGGGCGCCAACGGATACATCATGAAGCAGTCCGCGCCGGAGCAGGTCCTAGCCGCGCTGCGACGGGTGCTGTCGGGGGGCATCTTCGTGTCCGAGGCGATCGGCAACAGCATGATTCAGAGGTTTGCCTCCGATGGCGGATACGCGGCGGCGAATCCGATCGATCGGCTGAGCAATCGGGAAGTGCAGATCCTGCACATGATCGGCAAAGGCATGAGCACGCGGGAGACTGCGCTATCGCTGAATCTGAGCGTCAAGACCATCGAGTCCCATCGCCAGCGGATTAAACGCAAGCTCAACCTGAGCAACGCCACTCAGTTGATGCAATGCGCCGTGAACTGGTTCGGTAACGCCAATCGCGAGACGCTCGGACCCATGCCATGGTCCGCCGCCGGCAAACCCGGCGAAAACTGACGCCTCAGCGCGGCGATTTTCAGATGGCGCGCCGCAGCTCCCCGCCTTTCCAGGCGTTTACTCCAGCAAGCCAGCGGGACAGATCTTCCTGGGGCATTGGCCGCGCAATGTAATAGCCTTGCGCCGAGTCGCAGCCGGATTGCTGCAGGAACGCGAGTGCACTGGCGGTTTCGACGCCTTCGCAGGTCACGCTAAGACCCAGATTGTGCCCAAGATCGATCATGGCGCCGACGATCTTGCGAACCTTCTCGGAGTGCGGCAGCTCCATGCCGAATGTGCGATCAATCTTGATCTCGCTGAACGGCAACTTGTATAGCTGGGTCAGCGGCGAGTATCCGCTGCCGAAGTCATCCAGCGACAGGCCAATGTCCTTTTCCCGCAGTTTCGTCAGGATTTCGAATGTCGGCGCCGGATCGATGAGCGCGGCCGTTTCAGTGACGTCGATCGTCAGCTGCGTCGGCGACACGTCCCGCTGGCGCAGGTATTCCAGCATGCGATCCGGGAAGTCCTCGTCCGTCACCAGCGTGGGGCTCAGGTTGACGCACAGGTTCAGTTTCAGGCCGACCTTGTTCCAGGCACTGATCTGCTCGATGCCTTCCTGCAGGACAAAGTCGGTCAGGCCGGCAATCAGGCCATTGCGCTCGGCAACGCCGATGAACTGGTCGGGAAATATCAACCCATAGTCCGGGTGATCCCAGCGCAGCAGGGCCTCGATCCCGGTCACGCTCCATGCGCGATCCGTGATGCAGACCTTCGGCTGGTAGTGGACGCGCAGTTGCGCCCGATCCACCGCGCGCCGCAGATCATCGGCCGCAATCGATTTCGTGCGAATGAACTGCGGCGTCAGGGCTGCGTCGAGCGCGACCGCGGTCAGCGGCTTCTCCAGCACGATCGGCACATCCAGGCCGTAGGCCAGACCCAGCTCCTGCCTGGCCGACAGTGTCAGTGCGCGGGACTCGCCGGCGAGCACGATCACGGCGTTGCAGCGCTGCGCAGCCAGCCAGCTGAACACCTCGATTCCGGCAGTATTCAGACCCTCGGGATCCACGAGGATGACGGTGGGCTTGAGGCGGCTGAACTGCTCGCGAAACTGGGCATCGTTCGCGGCCTGTGCGACGCAATATCCAAGCTCGTATGCGGCTCCAGCGACAAGTTCGCGGACCGCCGGATCCTCGTCCAGGACGAGTAGCCGATTGGGGTTCTGGGAAGGGTTCTGGGTGTTCATGCTGCGGGATCCTCCGGGGCTGTGGCCGGCATTACATTCCCCGCGCGCAGGGAAATGGAGTAACTGGGCCACATTATTGGTAAGTACCTATGGACGTGTTGGCGGCACTTAGCCTTGAGATATCATCCGGTCATGCTCAAGCCCATGGAACCGCACGAGTTTGCACTGCGATTACTCGAGTGGTTCGAACGGCACGGCCGCACCCACCTGCCGTGGCAGCAGGAGCCAACGGCCTATCGGGTCTGGGTATCCGAAGTGATGCTGCAGCAGACGCAGGTGGCGACCGTCATTCCTTTTTTCGAGCGTTTCATGAATCGCTTTCCGGACGTGCAGTCGCTGGCCGACTCACCGCTCGATGAGGTGCTGCATCTGTGGACGGGCCTGGGCTATTACGCGCGCGCGCGTAACCTGCACAAAGGCGCGCGGCAGGTGTTGCAGCAGCATGGCGGAGACCTGCCCACCGACTTCGAGGCGCTGCATGCGCTACCCGGAATCGGCCGTTCGACGGCTGGGGCAATCCTGGCGCTGGCGCACGGCCAGCGTCATCCGATTCTCGATGGCAACGTCAAGCGGGTGCTGGCGCGCGTGTTTGGCATCGACGGCGATCCTGGCACGGCCCGATTGCTCAACATCCTGTGGCAGCAGGCGCAGTTGTGCACGCCCGCCGAGCGGGTCGGCGCCTACACGCAGGCGATCATGGATCTCGGGGCAACGGTCTGCACGCGTACACGACCGGCGTGTACGGCCTGTCCGATGCAAGCCGGATGCGTTGCCGCGCGGCTGGGACGCCAGGCGGAATTGCCGGGCAGGAGAAAATCGCGTCGGCGTCCAGCACGCGCAGCGGTGCTGCTGGTCGCCGAGATCGACAGCAATGGCTCTCATTCAGTGCTGGTCGAGCGCCGGCCGGCATCCGGCATCTGGGGCGGCTTGTGGGCCCCGCCGCAATTCCCCGACGAGGGCGCGGCGCTCGACTGGTGCCGGCGTGAGTTCGGTGAACCGCAGCGCATCGGCGAACCCCTGGCGGCGATTGACCATGCATTCACGCATTTTGACCTGCGCCTTACACCGCTGCGCGTGACCGTGCTGCAGCCAGAAGGCGTGAGCGAAACGGACGACCGCCTGTGGTACCGGCTGCGGGTGCCGCCGCGCATCGGCTTGCCTCAGCCCATCCGGCAGCTGTTCACGCGGATGCTCGCGGCCTAGGTCGCTTCGCGTAAGATTGGGGTATGGCGCACCGTGTAAATTGCATCCTGTTGAAGCGCGAGGCCGACGGCCTCGACTACCTTCCCTACCCTGGCGAGCTGGGCCGGCGCATTTATGCGAACGTGTCCAAGGACGCATGGGCGCTATGGGTCGCGCACCAGACCATGCTGATCAACGAAAATCGGCTGACGCCGATCGAACCGAAGGCGCGGGCATTTCTGGTCCAGGAGATGGAAAAGTTCTTTTTTGGCGGCGGCTCGGAGAAGCCGGCGGAATTCGTTCCCAAATAGCCAGCCGACAACCCTTAAAATACAGGTAAGCGGCTGATTCTTGGGTTGTTCCTTGACCTTGTTTATCTCGACCTGTTTAATACGCGGCTCATTTCCGGCGGCCAGGTAGCTCAGTTGGTAGAGCAGCGGACTGAAAATCCGCGTGTCGGGGGTTCAATTCCCTCCCTGGCCACCATTTCACCCTCCAGAGACGTCCACGGACGTCCACTAAACGCCAAAAAACACTGTTTTTACCGGTATTTCTGTACCACTGGCGTCCGACCAGTTCCATTGACAGCCGACCCCATTTGAGGGTAACTATGTGGGTAACAGCCCTTCCCGAAAAGGTGTTACCCACACTTATGCTCACAAACGCTGTAATTTCCGGGTCAAAACCGCGCGAAAAGCCCTTCAAACTGCCCGATGGCGGTGGCCTGTACCTGCTGGTCAGCCCGGCCGGCAGCCGCTGGTGGCGATTGCGGTATCGGGTGCATGGCAAGGAGCAGATGCTGAGCCTCGGGGTATATCCCGGAGGTCTCCCTGAAGGAGGCGCGGGAGCGACGGGACCAGGCGAGGCGGGACCTTGCCAAGGGCATCGATCCCGGCGCCAAGCGGCGCACGGAAAAGCTGGCGAGCGCCGACACGTTCGAGGCGGTCGCCCGGGAGTGGTTCGAGAAGTTCTCCCCCCATTGGGTCGAAGGCTATTCCAGCAAGGTCATCCGCCGGCTGGAAATCTGCGTCTTCCCGTGGATCGGCAAGATGCCGATCGGGCAGATCAAGGCCCCGGATCTCCTGGCCTGCATCCGACGTACCGAAGGCCGCGGCAAGATTGGAACCGCCCACCGGGCGCTGCAGGTCTGCGGTCGGGTCTTCCGATATGCGGTGGCGACGGGTCGCGCCGAGCGGGATCCGTCCGGGGACCTGCGCGGGGCCTTGCCGCCGAAACAGGAAAAGCATCACGCCTCGTTCACCGATCCCAGGAGCCTCGCTGGATTATTGCGGGCCATAGATGCCTATGAAGGCTCGCGGGTGGTGCGCAACGCGCTGCGCCTGGCGCCGCTGGTTTTCGTCCGGCCGGGGGAACTGCGTGCCGCCGAGTGGAAGGAGTTCAACCTCGATGCCGGTGAGTGGCGCATCGGCGCCGAGCGGATGAAGATGCGGGTGCAGCACATCGTGCCGCTGTCGCGACAAGCGATCGCGATCCTGCGCGAGATCGAGCCGGTGACCGGCGCCGGCCGGTTCGTTTTCCCAAGTCCGAGAACGGACAAGCGGCCGCTGTCCGACAACGGCATGCTGGCGGCGCTGCGGCGCATGGGCTATGAACAGGGTGTGCTCACCGTGCACGGGTTTCGCTCAACGGCGTCCACGCTGCTCAATGAGCAGGGCTGGAATCGGGACGCCATCGAGCGGCAGCTGGCGCACTCGGAGCGAGACGGCGTACGCGCGGCGTACAACTATGCCGAGTACCTGCCGGAGCGGCGCAAGATGATGCAGGCCTGGGCTGACTATCTCGACACGCTGAAGGCTGGTACTGGTGTCGCCGCTCCCAATGGCCACGCGTAAACGGCGGCCCCAGTGCACGTCAGTCGGTCAAGACCGCTGGAGCGGGCGCCATGAAGGCGACGTCCCAACCAGGAAGCCTGAGAGTTTCGCTGCCGGAGGTCGGGCGGGCTCTGCGGCTCGCCGCGAAGGATGCGAGAAGGATCGCTCGTATGTATGGCACGCCAATCTACGTGTGGGAAAACGGCAAGGTGGTTGCGAAGAAGCCGTGAAGCGATCGCTTAAAGCGACGTAGCATCACCGCTGCGCTGAGTGTGGCCGCGCGGACAGAACCTTGGACGTGGTCAGTTTTAAACGCGCGCCAACAATCGGTGGCCTGGCGCAGCATGGAATTCGTGCGGTAGATATTCGGTAGAGGTCATCAGCGGCCTGTATTCGGTCAGAAAAAGAAGGGCGGGATTCCCGATGGAATCGTCGGTACCCGCCGTTCCTAGCTCTTTGGTCTGCCGAGCCCGTCGGGACTATTCGTTACCCGACACCTTAACAACTTTTGGCTTTTCATCGGCCGACGCGGGTGTTTTCACTCTCCACTCGTCGAAAACACGGCCGGCATCTTTGATGCCAGTGTCGACGTGATCGACAAGCTGGTTGCCAATGCTCGACGCCGCGTCCTTTACAGACCGAAGCTTGCCAAGGTTGGCAGGATTGCTGGTCATCCCAGAAATCAAACCCTTGGATTGTCCCTGCAGGACGCCCTGCTTCAACACGCCGAGCATGAAGTTGTAAGCGGAGTCACCCAACTGGGCTTTTTTCTCAGAGTCCATCTTGTCCACACTGCCTTTGAACCCGGCGTCGGAGGTCGCTTCATTAACCTGAGCGGACTCACTCTTCATAACCTCCAGGTTTTTTGCCTCCTTTTCCTTGGGATCGGTGGTCGCGTCCGCGGCCTGCTGCTGCGCCTTTAGCTCTGCGACTTTCTCCTTGGAAAGTAGAGACCTTCGACATACTTGACAGCGATTGACCCAGCAGCCCCTCGGCGTCCTTGGCCGTCTGCAGGAAGGTGTCCGGATCGATGGCGCCACTAGAAGTCTTTCCGGTCGACGGCAGGCCCGGCAGGTTCGGTAACCCTGCTGACGCGGCCGTAATTACCATCGTACAGGCCAGAAGCCCAAGCAGCATTGCAAAAAATACCAGTGTGTTTACTCTTCATATGTCCTCCTGAATATTGAAAACCAATTGCGTGTCGTCACTTAGCTATTGTGGGAGCGCCACAGCTGTCGCCGCTTTACCTGTACTGCGTCAACGCTTCATGAATGAGATCCGCTCGAATGACACTGTCAACCTGAGCGGGAGTGATCGGTTTGTAATACCCGTCTGAATGAAACTGGTCCTCGACTACCGCCCTCGATATGATTTCGTCTCTTCCTTTTTACTCGCAAAGTGAATTTCGCGGTTACCACAACGGTCACACTGCTTGGTACAGGACTCGGCACCATACATCCACCCGGTCGACCGGCTGAATGCAGGTCTAAGATGTCTGGCATCCCACGCAACTCCAGATGAAAATTCAGCCGTGGAGATGTTTTGCGTTTCGCTTTGCACTCCGGGCAAATATAAAACGCCGGGCATGACCGATCCGAGGGCATTTTCCGCGAGGTTGGATAACTCCGGTGTTGCCGCCGTGCCCAGATGCCTCGACCGTACCGCACATCGTGATCCCCGGGCGCAGCGGCGTGCGGCGTCGGGCCTCTGCGCTCAACCTCGAACAGGTCGCCAGGTGCCGGCGTTTCTCCGTCAGAGTCAATCTGATGCTCTCATTCGCACCCTTGTCGTCAACCGGGCGCCTCCTCGGAATCGATCTTCGCCAGAGACAACATGGTACCAGGATTTGCGATGCGGCAGTTCCTGTTCTTGACCGCTTTGTCTCGCTACGAAGTACTACATGCCCTCCTGGTCTGCCGAAGAATGTCCTTCCCCGCACTGGCAACTCGCGAGTGAACCGGTCGGACCCTGCAATGGCAGCTGGTTCGTGTCACGGTGGGTGTCACCAATATTCACCACGTCTACATTCGCTAGATCTGGTCAGAGAATTCTCGATGACGACCTCCTGTTGCTCCTGCAAGGCCAGGCTCCATGCCCTTGGTAATGTCATCGCTCAGGCGGCTCGAACCAACTGCGGATAACGCGTTCACTCGTGCATTGATGTCAACTATATCGGCAAAAGACACTGCAAAGTGGTTACGCGTTGTCTTAAACTGCAGATTGGTCGGAAGTTTCGTACTGGATAGGCTCCCCCATTTGAGCGTCAGAACAATATCAGGTGGAGAACCGATGCTGGGTGTCCGTCGTGGACAGATCCGCTTTGGTCCCTACGTCTGTCAGCAGCTGACTGAATTTTGGGTTGACCTGGACGATATTGTAAGGCGCCTTGTCGCCCAGGAGATCCGAGAAAAGTCTGCTCCACATATGGCTTCGAATAGCCCTCCGGCACATGCTCCGCAATTACCAGCAGGCGCGGGCGAATCCGGCCGTCAGCCTTTGAGGCCAGAGAGCACTCGTGGAAGGTGCTGCCAACCGGCGCCTTGCCGACCGACGTCTCCGCAATCGCATAACTTTGCGCCGAATAGTCTATATTTATCAGATTCTGCATCGGCATCCTCCTATTTGTCTCCCGTCCTGGATGCCTCGCGCGTAGCCACCATCGAGGACGAAAACCTTGCCCAATGCTGCCGAGACTTTCGCCTCAACCAGCACCGGTGTGAAGGTCTTTGACGCCGCCTCCGACAGGTCGGGCACCAGAGTGTCGAGCGCCGAGCGGTAGAGCTTGTTCGTTGTTTCCGCGATAGAGTCCCGCGCATCGACCACGGCCCTCGCGATCTCGGTCTTGGTCACTACGGTTAGGATTTCACCGGTGATGACGTTAGTAAAGTAGACGCTCCCGGAAATGGTTGCGACCACGTCCCGGTTCCCTTCGCCCTTGCCAACCGAATAGGCCGTTGCGCGGGTTAGATTCAGGGAAATCTGCAAAGACGTGGTCGGCATTTCGGGTTGAGATGTCGGCGGTCCTTCCAGCGAATGACTCGGATAGCGCCTTGTAAGTGCTTGCCACCAGGGCCCGGAAGACGCCGTCTTCCCTTGACGAGCTAGTGTGACGAAAGCTTTATCTCAGGGATGACGCATCTGAATCGTCCCAGAAGACGTCTTCGACCGGGAAAAACCTTGGCATCGGACCCATAGCTCGCCACGGGCACTCCGAGAAGTGCCGCCAAGATCGCGCAGATCCGGAATCCGCTCTTGCCCGTCGTCCGTTTTAGCACGCTCATCCGCTTCCCCAGCCGACTATTTTGGGCACTTACCGATGCATATCGTGATTAGATTCTGATCAACGTGATCATCCAGTGTCTTACTGGCAAACGCCGGTTGCCCACTGACCGCTGTTACGACGGCCTCCTCGGCATCCACCTTGCCTTTCAGGGTCACCGTGTACTTGATGCTGGTGTTGGACGAGCGTCGCTCTCATTGACGTCGTCACTGATCGAATGTACCGCCTTCTTGAATGCCATCTTCGTCGCCAGGTCAAACGATTTGCCGCGCAGTTCGACCACGTACTGCCGTCCACGGGCCGAACGATTGGCCCAATAGCTCAGAACGCGGCTCGCGATGACGGGCGATATGCGGGCACCAACCTTCTTTGAGGCCGCCCCCGCGCAGTCTTCTATGTTGATCCCTTCTGCGAGTACGTCATCGGCCCCTGCCGCCACGATCTCGTTGTCCGTGGTAGAAAACACCCTCAACGACACCTTCACCACACACTGCAATTTCCCGGTGGCAGGTTGTACGTCCCCCTTGACCACAGTCGAGGTTCCCACCATCAGGAATGCCGCGTTCTTCTTGCGGGCAAACTCCGAAAACTGCTTCATTTGGGAGCCGTTCTCCAGAGCCGATAGCGTCAGTGGCTTACCCCCGAAGAACTCGCTGCGGACATTGGCGGAGTCGAGAATCCGAAGATCATAGTCACGCAGGTCCCCTGTAAACTCCCCTTGGAATATCGCTTGGTTGGATGGCTTACTGTTGTCCTGATATTCGACCAGGTGCTTGTAAGACGCGGTTTGATGACTGGCTGCGTCCACGTTTTTCTGATCGAGGGAGGCGCTCTGTGACTTGCTGGACTGGGCTGCGGCAACGGAGTCCTTGGAATGGTACTCGGCTGCCGCAGCGGCCTCTCCGCTCAACGAGCGTTGCGATTTGCTGCGTCTGAGCCTTTGCCGAGGATGAGGCAGCGGCATCGCTCGAGGAGGACCCAGCATACGCGGCATTTGACGACGCCGACGCGGCGTTTGCCTTCAGCGACTTGTCGGAGAATGAGCTGCCCGCGTCGTAATGAGACTCGACAAGCTCTCGCAACTTCAGGTGCAGGTCGTTGTTGGATGGAATCAGAAATTCCTCGATATAAGTGAGAATGCCGAAGCTGCGGTCCTGCGACTTGTCGAGATCCGGTACCCGCGGATTTTTGACTTGATAAGCTTGAGGTCCACGACGGCGGTAACTTGCGTCACCAGCTCGTCACCCTCCCGTTGCTCGTCTATCTTGATGTCACGCAGCTGTTTTGCGATGTCGTCAACGGTCGTCGCGAATTTCGGATCGCTTGCATCCAAAGCCGTGGCGTCACGGATGGCGGAAAGCACAGCATCACGAATTGCCGCCTGCTTTGCCGCGGCTCGGACCACTGACGCGTCGCCGGCTGACAGCGGTGCTCGTCCGACACCGATGACATCATCGGCGGACGCGGGACGGGCGGCCAATCCCGCTATTAGACCAAAAAGCAATAAGAGGGCACCACAACTTTTCAGACGCTGCATGGCGGAGTCTCCAGTGTCAGTTTTGATTGAGTTTGATTACAACATCGCCTGCACGGACTTCCTGCGAGGTCCCGTCGCGCCGGATACTCACGCCGTCCGAATCTCGGCTCCGGTGATTCGGGAAATTCTCCGCCATCAACGATGCATACGCAGGCATTTGCCTTATAGGTTCCAGCAATGCCTTCTTTTCGATTTGACTGTCGTCTTTCAACCCATGCTTGATCGCATGCTCTAGGGCAGACACGCTCGCGTTCCGGTCGCCCAACTGTGCGTCAGCCTGAGCGAGCAGGAAATATCCTTCATAGCCATCCGGCTGTTTGCCGATCAGCGCATTGGCTGCAGCGGCAGCGTTGGATTAGTTCTTCTCTTCAAGTGCTTTCTGGGCACCAGTCTTCAGGGAGTCGGCCGATTTGAACTGGGCTCCGCTGTCGCATGCATTAAGCGTGAGGAGCAGCATGGATATGCCGCAGAACCACTGCAGCCGGCCTCTCTGGGAGAGGTTCACATTGCCAAGAATCATTGACTGTCTCCGAACAATTTCTTAATTTCGAAAACACGACCTGTATTGTCGCGGCAGACTCCGGTCAGCGCCTGCCCGGCGTAGCCAGTTTTCGTATCATTTCGGACCTGCACATAGCAGCGCAGGTTGCCTACAGAGTCAGTTAGCTGACCGCTCATCGCGTACCGGCGAACACAGTCGGGGCTGTCGTCGTTCCGGCAACTCTCAGGGGCGATAAATAGACGACCTAAGAGCCCATTGCCATCGTCATACAGCTCAATCGTAGCCGCATCCGCGTTGAACGCTAAACGGCCGTGCATTTCCCCCGAACCCGTTTTTGAAGTAGCAAGTGGAATTACACTGAACTTTCGGTAATGCTGCATTTCTGGAGCGATATCTAAGGGTTCGCCGGGTTGAGCGGTCGGCGCGATTGCCACCGGTGCCACAGGTTCATGTGTGCAAGCCGCGAGTGCGCTGGATAGACAAATTGCACTCGCTATGGCCGTTCTTTCTTTCATTTTCTTGCCCATGAACGGATCATTGATCTTGCCGGAAGTTAACATAAACCGAGGTGTAGTAGTCTGATTCAGTTCACATTTCGACCCCCGGCAACGAGAAACAATTAGCGAATTGGTTTAGTAATAGGACTGTTCCGGCAGGACCGCAGCCAACGCGTACCGAAATTAGTCCAGTCGACCAACCGCCAAGGGATAACTACGCGGTTTCCGCGGAGAAAATCGCTTCAGCGCCGACTATCAGCAATAGTATCTTGGTAAGCCCCAAGACAATTCCACCGCCGTCCAGTGTCCGTCCCTATTCTGATTCGCGCCAGCTCTAATGATCGTTTCCGTACCTGCGGCGCAGTTGCTGAACGTGCTACAGGTCTGTCGTATTGGTAATTGCAAGACGGGCCGTCTCCAGTCGTCCCACACAAAACTGAACACGATTAGCGGACATGACCTCGGTCTTATGGTGCTCAACGAAGGCTAGGAACTCCGCCATGGTAAACACGCCGTCTGGGGGGTACGCGGGGAGACACCGGCGCCGCGTATTGAAACACTACCGGCAGATGCGGACGCGCTAGGAGCCGCCCAGCCGGGGGCCTATCCCCTGGCGGCGCCCCCAGGAGCCTGCCCCGCTGCCGTCGCCGGATCTTAGCGACATAGATCGCATTCATCGCATGATCGCTGTGAACAGGCACGCCGGTTAGTCGCTGGTCGGTGTCGTAAGCTGTTGGTGCATTTGACGGCATCGGCGGAAAACTGTGATCAATATTCGACGCCTGTCCGCACCTACGATTGCTTCTTCGGATGAAACACTGGCTTTTGGTCGCGATCGGCTCATGAATGCGGGTGATCGCACACGCGTGAATCGGTTAAGAAAGATGCTTGAACCGTGACGCAAGTTCTTCATGTTGTGCCTTGAATCGCGACGCGTCGCGAGCTTTCAGCTTGCGCAGATTGAGTAATTTCCATTGCAAGGCAGGGAGATGTTGGAGATGGGCGAACGGCATCAACTCCCATGCCGGCTCAGCGCTCACCAGCGACAGCAAAAAATGACGATGCGACTCGCTCAATGCCAGTGGCAGATGCGCCAGCAAGCGCTCCTGGGTTTGCTCGAGCACGGTAAGGTTCACCGCATCACGCGTCATGCCTAAAAATTCATTTGTGAAAGCCGGTTCAAGCGGCAATTTCTTGGGAAATAGCACCTCATGCACTGGGCGATTGTGGCCGGCAAGGTAGGCGACGAAGCAATCCACGAAAGAGGTTTGCCAGCCAAATTTCTCCGTCATTTTCAACACATCGAATATATCGCGAGGATGTTGCCGATCCATGGCCGCGACGAGTTTGCCGCCGTAGATCTCAGCGGTATCAAGGACGGGCAGCGTGATGGCGGTCGTGAAGAGTTCTTGCGCGGTGGGGATGAGGGGCCGTAGCGCGACTGGCAACACCGTGCCTCGAAAGACGAAATTGACTTCCACCTTGACTCGGACGCCGTTGCCTTCGATGAGTAGCTTGACCTCATCGCCGCTCCTGGATGTTGGCAATTGCGCTCGATATCCGATCCGTAAGATTTCGGCCTTGACCCCCTTCAGGTCGGCTGCAATTGCGCGCAGCGCGGCCTCTCGATCAAGCGTGTGATCGGTGAATACCACATCGATGTCGATGGAGAGCCGCGGCATGTCCTGCACGAAGAGGTTCAGAGCCGTCCCTCCTTTGAGTGCGAAGCGCGGTGACCGGAACACGGCGGGCGCGACCGCCAGGAGCAAGCGTACGGTGTCGACGTATTCTTGATTCATGGTCGCCTCAGATCGAGACGCTCACCTGTTCTGGCGACGGCGATCCAGCGCTTGCCGCCGCCAAGTCGTTGACTGTGACGCTTGGCAAGAGCTGCCCAGGGCAATTCGAGCTCTCGGGCAAGGATCGCCGCAAGACGGACGACCTTGATTCTTGTCGAGTGGGTCAGTAGCTCATCGAGAGTCTTCTCACGCAGGGTGTGCAGACCTTCGATGATCTGCTGCGTCTCTTCGAGCGACTGCGTTTTTCCGACATCGCTGAGCAGTTCGAGGAGGGCGCGCTCGGGGACGGACACCAGTACTTCGGGGTGGCCGTTCGGGAGAGGCTGCAGGCCGAACCCGGGGCGGAGCTTGGCATCGAATAATTGGGTTTCCTGGTAACGGCTCTCGAAGCGCTGGGTGAACCACGGCGGCAATCGCTTCGGTTGATCGCCCCAGAGGGCCAGAACCTCCTGGAAGCTCACGTTCTGCCGGATGCCGCGCCATGCGAGTGCGGTCTTGCCGCCAACATGAAAGCCGGACACCCGTTGACCGAGATACGCCAGGCAGCCGTCACGAGTGAGCGTATCGCCGGGCAACATGTAGGCGCCACGGCCCAGATGCGTAAGCCATCCACTGCGTGCAAGCGCCGATGCCCTGAATGCGCTGACTCCGCGCGTCTGTAGTGCAGAAGTGCTCAACGGCTCGCCGCGGGGGAGTTTGGCAAGTACTTGCTTGAATGAAAAAGGTTCCTTATTTGTTTCCATAAGGCAAGTATATAAACAATTTCATACGATCGCAAGAATGAATTGTGATCTCTAGTTGACTTTTAAAATCAATTATCGATTCTAAATTATTCACTCGTTTTATCCCTCTTATATCGCTTTTCGCAAAAAATGGATCGACAAATCTCCAATTACCACAAGATAAACAGAGGCTTAAATCGGCTCGACATGCACACTTTTTTATCATAAGTGCGTTACTTTGTAATTCACATGTAGCGCGCGCCAGGTCGATAGGCCAACCAGCCCCCGCGGAAGATATAGTTCACGCCGGCTACACGCCCGTACCCTCGAGGATGTGCTGGCCGTGAAGGGATCCGTCGCATCGACATAGCCTCATCCAGCGACCAGAGGCGGTCTGCCTGAAAGCGCCCGGACGGGTCAAAATTGGCGCTTGAGAACAGTACGGCTCTCGGCGATCCGAGTGGCCACCCACGTGCAAACTTCATGCTCGATCCAGCCGACCGCCCGGATTCCAATCCTGATTCGGTGTGGAAATCGCTGCTGCGACTCGAGCAGGTAGATCATTGATCGTTTCAACCCCGTCACAGCGCAGACCTGAGGAAGCCGGAGTACCCGGAGGGTGATGTTTGTCCCTTCCGGTGATCCTTCCTTTCGGCGCCATTGAGAGTCGACAGCGTTCACGAGGACAAGCGGCAATGCCTGCTGGGCCCATTCTTCATCGGTCATGGTCAATCGATCTGCGTTGTAGCGATCGTTCAGAGGCAAGCTGTCACGTGAAGCCGATTATTTCAGAGGAGAGCAAGAAAGTCTGCGGCGAGTTTCGCTGAAAATTCAGGGCGGATTCAATCGATGAGCGCAACACCATCTGATCTAACATGGGCAATAGAAGGTGGTGCCAATGCTAAAAGAAGGACGTCCCGGCCTCACTGAGGAGCAGAAGGTCGATATGTGGCGCAGATGGAAGGCCGGGTATTCCATTCGCGAGATTTGCCAGGCGTTGAAGCGTAATTCATCGCCGGTGTATCAGCAGCTGGCGAAACGCGGAGGCATCGCTCCATCTGGGCGCATCCGGGCAGTTGTGCTGAAGATGGCGGAGCGCGAGGAGATCTCCCGCGGTTTGAGCTCAGGCGAGTCGTTTCGCTCGATTGCCAGACGCTTAGGCCGCGCGCCCTCAACCGTGAGCCGCGAGGTCGCCCGGCACGGTGGCGGCACACGCTATCGGGCTAATCACGCTGACTATGAGGCCTCAGTGTCGGCCCTTCGGCCCAAGCCCTGCCGGCTTGCTCTGAACGGCAGGCTGCGCCAGGTAGTGGCGAGTAAACTGGCCCTCGAGTGGTCGCCCGAGCAGGTCTCGGGATGGCTGAAGATCCGATACCCCGACGACGAGAGCATGCAGATATCGCATGAAACGCTCTACAAGAGCCTGTTCATCCAGGCTCGCGGAGTGCTGAAGAAGGAGCTGATCAAGCATTTGCGCAGCGGGCGACGTTTCCGCTATGCGCGCAGGAGCGCAAGCGCAGAACTGCGCGGCAAGATCCCAGACACGATCTCGATTCGAGAGCGTCCCGCCGAGGCCGAGGACAGAGCCATTCCCGGTCACTGGGAAGGGGATTTGCTGTGCGGTACGAAGAGCAGCCAGATCATCACGCTGGTGGAACGTCACTCGCGCTACACCGCCTTGATCAAAGTTGCCGACCACAAGACCGAGAACGTCGTGGCCGCTCTGACGCGCCATGTACGTAAGCTGCCCAAGTCGCTGCGCCGATCCCTGACCTGGGATCACGGCAAGGAGATGTCCAAGCACGCGAGCTTCTCGGTGGCCACGGACGTGAAGGTGTACTTCTGTGACCCCAGCAGTCCCTGGCAGCGCGGCACCAACGAGAACACCAACGGGTTGCTGCGACAGTACTTCCCCAAAGGCGCGGATCTGTCGGGTTTCACGCAATCGCAATTGGACAGCGTCGCACTTCGTCTGAACCAGCGACCCAGGAAGACTTTGGGATTCAAGACTCCAGCTGATAAGTTTCGAGTCTGTGTTGCGCCGAGCGATTGAATCCGCCAGCGAAACGTCCGCATGCCTGGGCAAAGGAAAGCTCTGGATTGTGCGGGCGAATAATCCATGCACAAATGCGGTGCATGACCTGTGCAAAACCCGGTGTATAACGGCTAAAATCCGCAGTCAGGGGGCCAAATGCATTAGATTGGTCACAAAGCGATCAATGCGCGACACTCCGATGAGCCGTGAGACTCCGATGAGCCGTGAGACACTGACATCAATTGTCGGTGCCAGCGTTGTCGGGCGCTGGCTTTTTCGAGGACCGGTGTAAGTTTCATGCGAAACGAGAGGAGGACCGAGTGAAAATCAGCGCACGTAATCAGTTTGCGGGCGTCGTCAAGGCTGTGCACAAAGGAGCCGTCAATTCCGACGTCATCCTCGATATCGGCGATGGACTCGAAATATTCGCCAACATCACCAACGAGGCGGTTGCCGACCTGCGGCTCACGGCCGGGCGCCAGGCGATGGCCCTGATCAAATCGAGTTTTGTGATGCTGACCCCGGACAAGAATGTCCGGACCAGTGCGCGAAACCATCTGTCGGGGTGGTCGCGGAGGTCATTCCCGGCAGCGTCAATTCTGAAGTGAAGCTTCAATTGCCCGGGAAACGCATTCTCACCGCGATCGTCACGGTTGACGCGATTAAGGAATTGGCGCTCGTCAAAGGCAGTCCCTGCACCGCATTGATCAAGGCCTCGCACGTATTGATCGCGGTCGACGCCTGAGATCACTCCGGGCCGAAGCACTGCGGGTAGTCGCAGCAAACGCCGCAGCTCGGCGCCTTGCAAAGCTGTATCTGCGCGCGGTCGCACAATAACTTGTAGAAGAATTTCTTCCAGCGCAGGTTGGCGGTGTTCTTGAAGTACAGCGTCGGGAAATACCGCTTGATCAGCTGCGACAGGGCGTTTCTGTCCGGCATCCCCATGTCTTCCCAGAGATGATTCCCGCCGGCGCAGGCGCTGGCGATCGCATGCGCGAGCCACTCAGTCTCCTCCGAATCGTCGCGGCGGTGTTCCCGCAACAGCGCGAGCAGATCGTCGAATTCCTCCGGCGCGATCGCCGTACAGACCGCGCCTAGTTGCCGATAGGGCCAGAGGATCCGCCACCTCGGGGGAAGCGCCTGGAAAATAACGGCCGAGCAGGCGTACGAAATCCGGTGCCTTGAGCCGGAGAATCGGAAAACGCGTCAGTACACCGCAAAATGCCAATGTCGCTATGTCATGGGGATCCCGCGCCGCCGACAGCAGTCGCTGCCGATCCGGGCCGTAGGAAGCCACCGTCACTCATCCTCCGTCATCGGCGCATGGGAGTAGCATTTCTTGGGGCATATGCGCGAGCACGCCTCGCAGCCGATGCAATTGACCTGATTGGCGATCGTCATGACCTTCTTCTCGTACTCGTCGTCGTCGTCGAAATCCACCGCAATCGGAATCAGTTCGCCCTCCGCGGAAACGCCTGCCAGCTGCAGCACGTCGCGTCCGCACACCTTGAAGCAGCGTCCGCATCCGATGCACGCCTGCTGGTTGATCGCCTTGACGAACCTGGGAGTCCAGGTGCGCCCGTCGGGCATCGTGATCGCGACGAAATTCACGGCTTATTCTCCGCCAGCCGCGACGCGCAGGCGCGCCTCGCTCAGCGTCTTGTACGCCTGGAACGCGCGCTCGGCCACGTCGCGGATCTTTTCCCAGCCCACCGGGAGTTCCTCCGCCAGATCATGCAGATCCATCTTCAGGCTGGTGGCCTGCGCGTTCAGTTTCTTGATCTGTGCCTTGAGTGCTTCGATGTCTTCCATTTCTTGCCCCGTTTCACCCGTAACGCGCCACTTCCGGATACGTGTTGATCATCTCGATGCCGCTGGCCACCAGCTTCGTACCGTCCTCGGCGAGTTTGCCCAGGCTGTTGAAGCCAAAGCGATGCACGTCGCGCAATTGCTTGTTGACGACGATCAGGCGGCCGGCGGCGAGAATCATCCGGCCGAAGCCTTCGTGATGCATCTTCATCATCGGCGTCACCATGACGCCGGTGGCCCGTTCGATCGTGAGCGCCACGGCGTTGTAGTAGAGTTCGAGGCGCCAGATCGTCTCGGGATCCGGATCGCCGAGCATCGGGATCTGTCTGCGCCGTTCCTTGTCGAGAATGTACGGATCCAGCAGCTGCAGGTCGCTTTTGCCGTCCCAGGCGCCATGCGCATCCTGCGCGCGCCACTGCTTGATCAGCTCGCGAACGAGCGGCGAGGCGACCGGGTCCGCCGCTGGTGCGGGCGGTCCGATCGGCGTTACTGCCGCTTCAGCCATGACCGGCCTCCCCGTCTTCGAAGTCCAGAACCGCGTTCCTGGCCCTTCAGCAGCGCCTTGCGCAGCCAGGGCGGCGGCGTGCCGTCGAGCACGATCTGCAGGCGTTGCAGGACATCCGCGATGTTCTCCGGTTGCGCCACCTTGACGGGATGGATGTTTTTTGCCACGACGCGTGCGGCGGCAGAGCCGCCGATGGCCGCAACGTACAGGATCGCGCAATCGTGGATCGCGTTCAGCTTCGGCGTGAGCTTGTCCTCGTTGCCGTCCTCCTGCAGGTCGCCGTCGAACTGGATGGCCTCGAGAAAGCGATGACCCGCGGCGGAGATCTCGTAGACCGCAAGGTTTTTTGCCCAACCGAAATGCGCGTCCACGCGCTTCAGGTCTTGTGTGGCGAAGGCGACTTTCATACCTTTTGCTCCTGGCTGTGCGTCAATGAGCCGCAATCGGCGTTTCCACCTCATGGACGGTCTCCGGCAAGTGGCCAGCTCGTGGGTGTGGCTTCGTGGGGATGGGCGAGAAAGAGATTGCCGATCTCGAACAGAAATTCGCGCGTACCGCGGTAGCCCACCGTCACGCGCTGCCCGGCACCCAGCCGGTCAAACATGGGGAGCCCGGCGCGGTGAAACGGAATCGAGAGCCGCTCCGCCGCCTGCCGTCCGTGTGAATGGGTGATCATCAGGTCGCAGCCTCGCGCGCGCTGTTCGAGGTCTTCGAGATCGCCGATCAATACGTCGTCGGTGGGCAGCCGTGCAAGCAGCGGTGATTGCGTGGTGGTGATGGCGGCGGTGATGCGGGCACCCAGTTCGGTAAGGCTCGAGGCGAGCGCCCAGAGCAGGTCCGGCTCCGCGCCGATGACGATGCGCTTGCCGCCGATGAAAAAATGCGCATCCAGCATCGCATCCTGCAGCTGGCTGCGCTGGCGCCGGTACTTGGCCGGCACTGCCACGCCGGATACGCGCGCAAGTTCCGCGATAAAGCGGTCGCTGGCGGCGAGGCCACTCAGCCCCTCGAATACCGTGAATGGCACGCCGGCTGCGCGCTTCGAGCGCCTGTGCGCACGGACGCATCTGCTCGCCGAGCGCGAGCGTGATCACCGATGCGCCCATGCGGCGCGCGTCGGCCAGGGTCGTGCCGCCCATGGTCGTGGGACTGAACTCGTCCGACATATGACCGTCGAGCGAGCCCGAGACGTCCGGCAGGAAGATCGGATGCAGGCCGAATGCCTCGATGATCTCGCGCACCTCCTCGATGTCGCCGGGCGTCAGATGACATGCCCGGCAACACGTTGACCTGCCCCGCGCACTCGGCGCTCGCGGGCGCGACGAGTTCTTCGATCAGGGCGGTCACGGCTTTTGCCCATCCGTCCTGAAATGCGCCGAGAAAGTCCGGCGTCGAGACGTAAACCAGCGCCGTATCGGCAAGTTCGGGATGACTCTGCCGAATGAGCTTCAGGTACCCGTGGACATCGTCCCCCTTGGTCTCCGTGAGGCCGGTGGAACAGATCGCGATCAGGTCGGGCTTGGCGCGGGCGCGGATGTTGAGGATCGCCTTCTCGACGTTGTCGTAGCCGCCCATGATCGTGGTCGCCTCGTTCATGGCCGTCGTCTGCAGCGGAATGGCCTCGCGAAAATGGCGCACCAGCAGCACCAGGCCGAACGAGGTGCAGCCCTGCGAGCCGTGCATGACCGGCATGCAGCGATTCATGCCGAGAAACGCGTAGCTCGCGCCGAGCGGCTGGCTCATCTTGAGCGGATTGACCGCGCGCGCTTTGTGCTGAGGTTCTGACGGGCGCCATGTGATGCTCGCTAGAGCGGCGCGCCTGCGGGTGCCGATCCCACGGTGCCGGCGCCCGGACGTGCTCCCATACCGGATTGGAGAGTGTCTTGTCGATCTCCGCGACCAGGCTCACGATGCCCTCGTAGCCCGCATACGCGTAATGGCGCTCCTGATTGATGTCGAGCCACGGCATTTTGGCCTTCAGCGCGACGAACTGCGTTCGGCCGCCCGGAGAGCATGATGTCGGCGCGCGCCTCCTTCAGCATCCTGTACATTTCGCGCGGCGTCATGTCATCGATCATGTGCGCCTCGTCGCCCATGATCTCCTTGATGCGCTCCTTGTCCTCCCTGGTGGACTTCTTGACGCTGGTGCCGACGATTTCCATGCCGGCCTCCTGCAGCGCCGCGACCACCGACCAGGACTTCACGCCGCCGGTGATCAGCAGCACCTTGCGGCCGCGCAGTCGCTGCTTGTAGGGCTCGATGCGGGCCCAGGCGCGCGCCTCCTCGGACGCTGATCAGGCGTTCCGTGCGGCCGAGGATGTCGTCGGGGGCGCCGCGCTCGACCAGCAGGCGCGCGATCTGGCGCAGGCTGTCCGACATGTCGCCGATCCCGTAGAACGAGCCCTCGAAGAATGGGATGCCGTAGCGCTCTTCCATCTTGCGGGCGACGTTGATCATCGCCTTCGAGCACACCATCATCGTCGCGCGGGCCCGATGCGAGTACGCGACTTCGCGCATAACGCGCATCGCCGCTGATGCACGCGAGCACGCGCACGCCCATCGCATCGAGCAGCGGCTTGACCTGCCACAACTCGCCCGACAGGTTGAATTCGCCAATGATGTTGATGTCGTACGGCGTCGTGAAGGGCGGTTCCTGGGTGCCGATCACGTAGTCGAGCAGCGCCTCGCCGGCGAGCTTGTTGCCGAGGTTCTTCACGCCGGCGAAGCCCGGTGCATTGACCGGAATCACGGGCTTGCCGAATTTCTTGCTCGCTGCCTTGCAGACGACCTCGATATCGTCGCCGATCAGTGCCGTGACGCAGGTCTGATAGACGAACACGGCGGGCGGATCGTACTTGTCGATGATCTCCTTCATCGCTTTGTACAGGCGCTTCTCGGCGCCGTAGACGATGTCGAGTTCGCTGATGTCGGTGGTAAAGCCGGTGCGGTAGGTTGCGGGCCCGGACGACAGCGAATGCCGGTTGTCCCAGGAATGACCTTCACAGGCGATCGGACCGTGCACGAGATGCGCGACATCGGTGATCGGCTGCAGCGCGATCTTGGCGCCGTCGAAGGCGCAGCCTCCCGCGGCCGCCCCGGGGGAGAGCTGCTTCGTGCAGCCCTGCTTGCGCTCCTTGCCGGATTTCGCCTGGTTCTTGGCGCAGGCGGGCTCCTCGAACACCTGCTGCAGCTTTTCGGAGAGCAGCGCCATGGCTCAACGAATGATGTCGAAGCTGAAGTCGTTCTTGGCCGCGGCGTATTGCTGTTCTTGTCGATCTCGTCGAAGATCTTGTCGAGTATCCGCACCAGCACGTTCATGCCGCCCTGATAGCCCCAGACCGGATAGCGGTGGTGGTGGTGCCGGTCGAAGACCGGGAAGCCGATGCGGATCAGCGGCGTGCCCGTGTCGCGCTCCAGGTACTTGCCGTAGGTGTTGCCGATCAGGAAGTCGACCGGCTCGGTGAACAGCAGCGAGCGCATGTGCCACAGGTCCTTGCCGGCATAGACGTGGCAGTTCTTGCCGAACGGCGAGCTGTCGAGCAGCGCCTGTACCCGCGCTGCCCATTCCTTGTTGCCGTTGGTCGCGAGCACGTGGGTCGGCTCGGCGCCGAGCTCGAGCAGGAAGCCGGCGAGCCCGAGGCACAGGTCCGGATCGCCGTAGATCGCGAATTTCTTGCCGTGGATGTGCGCGCTGGAGTCGGCGATGGCATCGACCAGCCGCCCGCGCTCGCGCGTGAGCTCATCCGGTATCTGCTTGCCGGTGAGGCGCGAGACCTCCATCAGGAATCGATCGGTGGCGGCCACGCCCACCGGATGATTGAAGCGCCACGACCTCCTGGCCCTGCGCGGCGACGAAGTCCAGCGTCTTCTCGGTGCAGTACTGCTGCATCGAGATGGTCGCTTTGGCGTGCACCGCGTTGGCCGCCTCCTCGAGCGTCGTGCCGCCGTCGTACATGCGGAACTCGCCGTCGGTCGGCGTGTCCCAGACGTCGCTGGTGTCGCCGAGGATCGTGTGCTCGACCTGCATCAGCTTGAAAATCCGCTTGATCTCGCGCAGATTGCCGACCGTGTAGCCGTCGAAGCCGCCGATGAAGTTGATCTTGCCGTTCGGCGACGCGTTCCAGCTTCGGCGCCGTGCCGGCCTTGCCGTTCCAGAAATGTTCGAGGATGCCCTTCATGACGTTGTCGTAGCCGGTGATGTGGCTGCCGACGAAGGCCGGCGTGTGCGCGAACGGCACGTCGAACTCCTGCGGCACCGAGCCCTTTTCCTTGGAGGTCTTGATGAAGGCGTTCAGGTCGTCGCCGATGACCTCGGCCATGCAGGTCGTCGAGACGGCGATCATCTTCGGCTTGTACAGGCTGTAGGCGTTGGCGAGGCCGTCGACCATGTTGTTCAGGCCGCCGAACACCGCAGCATCCTCGGTCATCGACGAGGAGACGCAGGAGGTCGGCTCCTTGAAGTGGCGCGAGAAGTGGCTGCGATAGTAGGCGACGCAGCCCTGCGAGCCGTGAACGAAGGGCAGCGTGCTCTCGAAGCCTAGCGCGGCGAAGACCGCGCCCAGCGGCTGGCAGGCCTTGGCGGGATTGACGGTCAGGCCTTCGCGCGCGAAGTTCTTCTCGCGATACTCCGCCGTCTTGGTCCACTCGCGGACCCGTTCGACCTCTTCGGCCGGCAGCGGGTTCTCGAAGTTCTTCCGCTTGTTCTCGAGCATCTCCTTGTATTCCGGCTGCCGGAACAGGTCGAAGTGGTCGAGTACCTTGTCGGCGCTCTGGCGTCATGATCGGCTGTCCTTCTTCAGTCGGTCGCGGAGGTCTTCCAGGGGGTCTTGGTCAGTGCCCACACCGGGGAGTTGATCGCCATGTCCATGTCGCGGGCGAATATCGCGAAGCCGTCGTAGCCGTGGTAGGGCCCCGAATAGTCCCAGGAGTGCATCTGGCGGAACGGCACGCCCATCTTCTGGAACACGTACTTCTCCTTGATGCCGGAGCCGACCAGGTCGGGCTGCACCTTTTCGACGAACTTCTCGAACTCGTAGCCGGTCACGTCGTCGTAGATCAGCGTGCCGTCCTTGATGTAGTGCGTGGTGCGCTGGTAGTCGTCGTTGTGGCCGAACTCGTAGCCGGTGCCGACCACCTCCATGCCCAGATCCTCGTAGGCGCCGATCACGTGGCGCGGGCGCAGGCCGCCGACGAACAGCATGACCTTCTTGCCGGCCAGGCGCGGCCGGTACTTGTCGATCACCGCCTGCATCAGCGGCTGGTACTTGGCGATCACGCGCTCGGCGCCCTCCTTGATCTTGTCGTCGAAATGGCCGGCGATGCGGCGCAGCGACTCCTCGATCTTGGTCGGGCCGAAGAAGTTGTACTCCACCCAGGGAATGCCGTACTTCTCTTCCATGTGGCGCGAGATGTAGTTCATCGAGCGGTAGCAGTGCAGCACGTTGAGCTTGGCCTTGGGCGTGGCCTCGAGTTCGGCGATGCTGCCGTCGCCCGACCATTGGGCGATCACGCGCAGGCCCATCTCCTCGAGCAGAATGCGCGAGGACCAGGCGTCGCCGCCGATGTTGTAGTCGCCGATGATCGCGACGTCGTAGGGCGTGCTGCTCGAACGCGGCGGGCTTGTCCCGCGAGCTTGTCGAAGACCCAGTCGCGGATCGTGTCGTTGGCGATGTGGTGGCCGAGCGACTGCGACACGCCGCGGAATCCCTCGCAGCGCACCGGCACGATGGTCTTGCCGCCGTACTCCTTGGACTTCGCCTTCGACACCGCCTCGATGTCGTCGCCGATCAGGCCGATCGGGCATTCGGACTGGACCGTGATGCCCTTGTTCAGCGGGAACAGCATCTGGATCTCGTCCATGATCTTGTGCGAGCTTCTTGTCGCCGCCGAAGACGATGTCCTTCTCCTGGAAGTCGGAGGTGAACTGCATCGTGACGAAGGTGTCGATGCCGGTGGTGCCGATGTAGTAGTTGCGGCGCGCAGCCCCACGAATACTGGCCGCAGCCGACCGGACCGTGGCTGATGTGGACCATGTCCTTGATCGGACCCCAGACCACGCCCTTGGAGCCGGCGTAGGCGCAGCCGCGAATGGTCATCACGCCGGGCATGGACTTGATGTTGGACTTGACGCCGCAGTCGGGCTTGCCCTCCTCGAAGGTGCCAGGTGCTTGGCGCGCCGCTTGGCGATCTTGTCCGGATAGGCTTCCAGCACCTCGTCGATCAGGGCCTTGTTGCGTGCCTTGATCGTCGGATCTTTCTTCGGTGTTCAGGCTCATGCTGCTACCTCTCGCAATTTATGATGGCGCCGGCTTGCAGCTCGGCTCAGGCGGCGCGCTGCTTCGGCGGCCAGTTCCGCGGCGGTCTTGCCGACGAGCGACTCGTCGACCGGCTTCATGATGCCGTGCTCCATCAGCATGTCTTCGAGCTCGTCCATCGTGATCGGCGTCGGGATGATGCCCTTGCCGGCGTTGTTGTGGATCTTCTTCGCCAGCTGCCGGTACTCGTCCGCCTGCTTCGAGTCGCGGCGATATTCGATGCACGGTCATGCGGCGCAGTTCGGCGTGCTGGACGATGTTGTCGCGCGGCACGAAGTGGATCAGCTTGGTGCCGAGCTTCTCCGCCAGCGCCTCGGCCAGCTCCAGTTCCTTGTCGGTCTGGCGCTCGTTGCAGACCAATCCGCCCAGGCGCACGCCGCCGGAGTTGGCGTACTTCAGAATGCCCTTGGAGATGTTGTTGGCCGCGTACATGGCCATCATCTCGCCGGACATGACGATGTAGATTTCCTGCGCCTTGTTCTCGCGGATCGGCATCGCGAAGCCGCCGCAGACCACGTCGCCCAGCACGTCGTAGGAGACGTAGTCGACGCCTTCGTAGGCGCCGTTCTCTTCCAGGAAGTTGATCGAGGTGATGACGCCGCGGCCGGCGCAGCCGACGCCCGGCTCCGGGCCGCCCGACTCGACGCAGCGGATGTCCTTGTAGCCGACCTTCATGACGTCTTCGAGTTCGAGATCCTCGACGCTGCCCGCCGCTGCCGCGAGGCTCAGGATGGTGTCCTGCGCCTTGGCGTGCAGGATCAGGCGGGTCGAGTCGGCCTTCGGATCGCAGCCGACGATCAGGATCTTCTGCCCCATATCGGCCAGCGCCGCCAGGGTGTTCTGGGATGTGGTGGACTTGCCGATGCCGCCCTTGCCGTAGAAGGCGATTTGCCGCAATTTTGCCATTATGAGAAACTCCTTGCCTTTCGAAGTGTTGTTGAAACGTTTCGTCAGTCGCGTGACCCGCACGCGCTTCCATACCGTTGATCGTGTTCCGCCGCAGGTTGGAAAACGCTAGCCTTTGGTCTTCTTCGGATTGGCATCACATCCCTCCACACTCGCTGCTCGGGTGGGATCAAGCAAGGCCCGTGCCAGCCGCGGAAAATCGCGGCAAGCGCCTGTAATTGCAGCTGCAATTGCTCGCGACCGGCAGTGCGGCCCGTGTTGTTCCGAACCCGACATCGGGCCTGCGACTGTCCGACATCGCCACGGCGCTGTCAGGAACCGAACAAGCCCGAAGGGTTTTGTCGGTGCTGCCGGCTGTCGCCATCTGCGCGCCGGGCCGATGCGCGCCTAATCCAATGATTCCACTGGCACCGGCGTCTCGCGGGAACAGAGAATTGCTTGGAATTGCGTGTCGTCAGCTAAACCGGCGAGGTGCGTATGCAAATCGGAGTCGACAGTGCCAGGGCGGTCGAGAACAAGCGCGTGTTCGTCGTCGATGGCGATGAGATCACGGCGCGCGGTATTGCAATTCATGCTGCACGACGAGAACGAAACCCATGAATTCGCCGATCTCGCGCGCGCCTACGACAAGGCCGCGCACTGGAAGCCGGACGCGATCCTGCTCTCGCTGGATCTCGTCGAGGTCGCACGGTCCCGCCGTGATCGGCAGATCCGCGCAGCGCATTGCGGGCGTCCGGATTGCGGTGGTTTGCGATTCCGCCGCCGACCCGGCGGCGCGCAGCTGCCTGACATGGTGCGCAGACCCTGCTTGCGAAACCGCTGACCATTGAATCGGTGCGTCGCAAGGTGGACCTGCTGCTTGGCCGGCGCAGCGCGCTGGCCATTCCGGTGCAGGTGGTGGCGTGAGCGCCGGCCATCCACGGATGTCCAGATAGCGAGGTCGCATTTCGAGCTTGATCGGCGGCCAGGCCGCGGTCGACCGGATCGTCGGAGGAGTTTTATCGGCGGATGGACAGTCTGAGCCCGCGGCGCGGGTCATTCGCGACGCTGCATCCGTCCGATTTGAGCGGGAGCAAGGCGACGTGCTGAAGCGCTATCTCGCCGAATGGCTGGGCGGCCCGGCGGCTCTATTCGCAGGAACGCGGCCACCCGCGGCTGCGCATGCGGCATCAGCCGTTTCGGATCGGCGCCGCGGAGCGCGACGCGTGGATGCTCTGCATGACCGGCGCGCTCGAGGAGGTCGTTGCGTCGGCGCGGCTGCGCGACCAGCTGTGGCAGTCGCTCGGCAAGATCGCCGACGGCTGCGCAACGACGCGATTGGACCGTGATGGCTCCATGCCGCTCAGTCGACGATCTTGCCGTTCGAGCGTTTGTAGTTCGCTGGTATGCCCCGCGCTGGCGGCGCGCGCGCGTCCGGCCGCCTTGATTGCGCGCGCTCCTTCCCGGCGCGACCGGCGCCGAGATCAGCTGCTGCAGCCGCTCGGAGCCGCAGTGCGGGCACGCGGCAATCGTCGTCGAGCGGACCAGCAACTCGAAAGCGCGGCCGCATTGCTCACAGTGTGTAATCGTAAATTGGCATGCAAATCCTCGAGCGAGCGTCGCATGAACACCTACATCAAATCCACTCAGGACGGCCGCAGGGTCGAAGTCATCGGCACTTGCGTTTGCCTCGGACGGCGACCCGAGGCCGACAAGCTCGTGGCCGTCATCGAACATCCCCGCTGGCGGGCGATCCTGCAGGTCGCTCCCGACGCCACCCACATGGCGGGTCGCGTGGCCCTGACCGTCGACGAGGCGCGAAAAAGCCGAGCTCGCGCTGAACGCCGCGCGCGCGCGCCTTGTCGACTCGCAGTCCGGCGGCGCTGGCGGAGCGCTCGCGCCTCGCGATCAATCGCATGTTGATGAATCGAGCGACGAGTAGCACGGCGTTCAAACCGGCCGGTTCTCATTGGGATTGCGCACCGGACCCATGCGGCGCAGTCCCTCCTCATAGCTGATCAACTCGAAATCGGCGCTGAAACCGATCGCCTTGTCGGCGATCGCATCGAGTTTTCCGGCGGTGTCGAGCTTCTTGAGGTCATTGCGCTCGATGTACAGCAGATCGAGAATTTCGTTGTAGACGGTGGCTTCATCGATCGGCAGCACGTAGAACGTGGCGCCGCCAAGTTTCACGCGGTATTTCGCGCTCAGGTCGACGTTGTTGCAGAACACGAAGTATTTGCCCTCGGGGCTCAAGCTGTCACCCAGCACGTCGGCGACCGATTTCAGATATTCGAACGACAGCAGGTAGGCGGCGAAGAACTGGATCGTCGATTCACCGGCTGCCGCCCACCGCGAGCACCTGCTGCACGGCGAGTTCCGGCGGCCGCGCTTCGTCGGCGAGCTTGGTCGCGAACTTTAGCGCGAGATCGCCGCGGAATCCGAAGCGTCGCCGCGGCCTTGGTCGGCGCCTTGAGCAAGGCATTGAGCAGGCGCCCCTCGGTTTCGAGCTGCTTGAATCCGGTTTGTTCGATGGCGGTCATGGGTGTCCTCGATTGGATTCGATGATCGGAGATCGTTAGCCGGCGGCGATGCGCTGCGTGGCCACGCGGCGATCCAACGCAATCAGGGAGCCGCCCATTCCGCTGAGCGGCGTCGCGATGCGTTCGATGCCGTGTTCCAGCGAGAAATCGCTGCTCATTGCGCGTCGGCTCCTCGGGCAGCACGGCGAAGTGCCGGTCCGAGGAGCGTTTGATGATCTGGCGCGCGAAAATGCGCTCGAGTTGCGTCGAAAACCGGCAGCCGAGAAATACGAAACCGCGCCCGCTGCGCAGCTGTTGCACGAGCGCGCGGGATCGGCGTCTGGATGTCGATCTCGGTCAGCACCTCGACGTAGTCGGAATCGGAGACCAGGAAATTCGCGGCCGGGCTGCACCGAGCCAAGTGGCTGGTAGAGCAGGGTTTCCCAGGCCGGTATCTGGCTCGGCGCCCGGATCCTCGCGGCGCGACCCGTTCGCATCGTAGTAGTGCACCCAGGTGCCGAAATGCTCGGCCTGACTCACGCCTTGTACGATGCCCCATGCAGCGTGCCACGCCGCTGCGCGAGGGCCTGCTGCGGCAGGTCGTCGTACCAGGCGTTGAACCCACAGCGGCAGCTGGGGAAGCGCGGCGAGGAAGCGATGCAGCTCCGTGGGCTGTCATCCGTGGAGCGAACGCCTCGGCTCATGGCCGCGGTCACGGTCTTGCGATGCTTGAAGTTCTCGATGAACTGCGCCGCGGCGCTCAAATTGTGGCGGATCTTGTGCGGCACGCTCGCCCTTGCGGTGAGCTTGCCGACGAGTTCGAGCGGCGCCGCCGGAACCTTCGAGGCCCTGCTCGGACAGGCCCAGCACGCCGGGCCCGAGGTACGGAATCAGGCGGCCGTTGACGAGCCCCGTATGGATCACGTTCAGCAGCTGGCGTCTCGATGCCATGGCTCGTCACGCGAAGCTCGGCAGTTCGATCGTGAAATTCTCGCTCCCGACGATCACCTGACACGCCAGGCGCGATTTGGAGCCGACGCCGACCAGGCTGTCGAGCCGCTCATTCTCGATGCGCTGTGGCTTCGAAAGGCCCTTGCGGCCCTCGACGACGAAAATGTGGCAGCCGCCGCACTTCGCCTCCCCGCCGCATTTCCCTGGCACTGGGATTCGCGGCCGCGAGCATGGCCTGCAGGATGCTGGCTCCCTCGGCGGCGGGAACGGTCTTGTTGATCGGCATGACGGTCATGTTGGGCATCTCGGATTCTCCCGAAATAATGCTGAAACTGCCGGCGGTCAGAAGATCGCGGCGCCGGCGCCGACGTTCGTCGATGCATCCTTCAAGCGTCGATACGATGAACGCGATTTGCTCCTCGCTCAGATGCCGGTGGAACGGCAGCGCGATGGCGCGATCGGCGAGTTTCTCGGTCACGGCAGTTTGCCGCGGGCGATTGGCGGGATCCTGCATCCAGGTAATGGCGCTGCAGTGTGCAGCGGCCGGCAATAGCGCGTAGGCCTCGATGCGTTCGCGGCGCAGATCCTCGACGATCGCGTCGCAGGCGGATCTCGAGAAGCGCGTGCCAAGGTGCACGAGGTATAGCAGCCAGTGCGCGACATCGACTTCCGGCGCCACGTAAGGATCCTTGATTCCCTCGAAGGACTTGATGTGCTCGAAGTACACGCCCTCGATGTATCTTGCGCTGCTCGAGAATCTCGCCGATTCGCGTAAGCTGCACGAGGCGCCACGGCCGCCGACAGCTCGCTCATTGTCGACTGATAGGGCGCGCGCGCGCTGACGACGCAGGAGCCGCGCTCGCCCGGACGGCGAGCGCGTCGAGCTGCGCAACGCCCGGGCGATATCGGCGTCGTCGGTGACCACCATGCCGCCCTCACCGCAGCACAGGCTGGCGGGTTGCGAGAAGTCGAACACCGCGCAATCCCCGAAGCTGCCGACGATCCGGTTCTGGTACTCGAGCCGATGGCCTCGCTCGAGTCCTCGAGCAGCACCAGCGAGTGCGCCGTAGCCAGTTCGCGCAAGCGCATGCCACGGCGCCGGATGACCGTTGGTGTTGCCGGCGAGGATCGCCCGGGTCGCGGGAGTGATACGGAGCGCGACCTTTCCTGGGACCATCACCCCTGACCAGTAATCGACATCGACGAACACGGGGGTTGCGCCGGCGAGCATGATCGCGTGCGCGGTTTCGCGCCACGAGTACGCTGCGGCGAGCACCTCGTCACCCGGGCCGATTCCATAGGCCTTGAGCGCGAGCAACAGTCCCGCCGTGCCGCTGCTGACCGCCACGGCGTAGCTTCGACCGGTATAGCGCGCAAACGCCTCCTCGAACGCCTCGACCCGCGGACCTTGCGACAGGCGCTGCGAGGCGAGAGCCTGCGGCAGCGGCATCGATCTCGAGCTGCGTCATGTCGGGATCCGTCAGCGCAATCCACGCCTCGGCGCCGACTTCGGTGCAAACGCGGCGCTCATGTGCGCCCCGCGCGCGCGGCGAGCACGACGCCGGTGGCGATGCTCGGATCGTTCGTGAACCGCCAGCAAGATTCCCGCCCGTCGACCAGATACAGGTCGGCATTTGCCAGGCGTCGGAACGGCAATTCGCTCGCTGATGTCGGACGCGTCGCAGCGCGTCAGCGATCGGCCCGGGAAGCGACTGCGAAACGCCGCGAGCGCTTCCGGCGCCGCGTGGCCGCCAGTCAGCAGTACTTCGATCTGATCGATTTCCGACGCGGTAAACGGCATGGAGTTCCCTTTGGCGTCAATCGGCGCTCAGGCGTTTGGCTTCGACCGTGATCGGCAGCGTCGTACCGGCCGCCATCGGCTGGCAATCCGAGCTCCCAGCCATTGCCGAGCGTTATCTTTCCGCCCCACAGGTCGGTCTTCTCCATCGAGACGATCGGCTCTTCGAGATCTTTTTTCGGCACGTAGGCCGACAGCTGGCCTTCGGCGCCTCTGCGGATCATGATTTTCACGGGCTTCCTCCTGAACTGCGATGGACGTCGGGACTGGGGCGTCATGCGGTGCGCACCATCAGATCGGCCGACGATGTCCGGGCAGGTCCTGACGAACTCATCGACCTCGAGCCGCGTCGTTGTCCGCGGCCGAGCGAAATGCGCACCGATGCCAGCGCCGCCGACGCGGACAATCCCATCGCCGTCAGCACGTGCGAGGGCTCGGATGCCGGCCGCAGAGCACGCGGCGCCCGCCGATGCGCAAAAGCCCGCGCGATCGAGCCGCTCGAGCACCAGTTCCGCATCGAGATCGCCGAATCGAAAGTTACTGGTGTTCGACACCCGGGCTGCACCCGCGCCGTTGACGCGGGCGAACGGGACGCGCGCCAGCACGCCGGCTTCGAGCCGGTCGCGCAAGGCCTGCAGCCGGTCGGATTCGGTCGGCCAGCTGCTCGCGCATCAGCGCGCAGGCGACGCCGAGCGCGACGATGCCCAGCCACGTTCTCGGTGCCGCCGCGCCGGCCGCGCTCCTGATGGCCGAACAGCAACGGCTGCAATCGCACGCCCTTGCGGACGAACAGCGCGCCGATGCCGGCGGGCGCATGCAGCTTGTGGCCCGACACCGACAGCAAGATCGACGGGAACTGCGCTGCAGGTCTACCGGCAGCTTTGCCGGCCGCCTGCACGGCATCGGTATGCAACAGAATGTCCCGCTCGCGCGTGATTTCGAGCAATCTGCGCGATCGGAAACAACACGCCGGTTTCATTGTTCGCCCACATCAGCGTGACCAACGCGGTTCGCTCAGTGAGTGTCTCTATCGAGCGCTTCGAGGATGCAGCCGCCCTTCGGAATCGACGGGCAAGTAGCTGACGTGCACGCCGCGCGCTTCAGGTGACGCAGCAGCATTGCAGCGTCGAGGGATGCTCGACTTCGCTGGTGACGATGTGGCGCCGGTCGGGGTGCGCGGCGAGTGCGCCGAGTATCGCCATATGATTCGATTCGGTGCCGCCGCTGGTAAACACGATTTCGGCCGGCGTGCGCCGAGGCTCTCGGCCACGGCATGCCGCGCATCCAGTGACCAGTCGCTTCGCCTGCTCGCCCGAACTGTGCTTGCTTGACGGATTGAGCGGCCCTGAGCGCAGACAGGCGTTGATCGCGTCCAGGCACTGCGGTGCGACCGCCGTCGTGGCATTGTGATCGAAATAGGCTGTGGCGGCGCCCGCGAGCAGGTCATTGCCAGAACTGCCGCTTCGGATCCGCGTTCAGCTCCTCAAGCAGCTCGCGAGCTGCTTATAAGCGGCGTGCAGTTGCCATTGCTGCGCGCTCTGATCCTTGCGATGCAGCAACCAGGGCTGCGGCGCCGCGCGATGCTGGATCAGCGCGATGTCCACGATGCCGCCGTCCGGCTCGATATTGCGGGAACAACAGGGACTGCGTACGATGTATCCGCCATCGACCTGTGCACGCTGGGCGATACGTAGCGGTAGCGCTTGCGCCCGGCGATCGCGCGCTCGATGCGTTTGCGATCGAATTCGTTCGGCCGATAATCTCGCGGCGTTCGGCGGTTCATGGCGCAGCTTGTGGGCGGCTGATGGTGGCGGTGTGCTCATGGCGGCATCAAATCGCGACGATCTCGTCGAGCCGCCGGACACACACGGTCCCCCGCCCGCCTGGCGAGGCGATCACGGCCTCGATCTCCTTGCGCTTCATGCCGACTCGGTGGCCGGTCGCGATGAATTCGACGCCATAGATGTAGAACTGCTGCAGGAACGTGCCGATGCTCACGACGTAGCCTTCCTCGCCTTTCTCGCACAGGATCTCGCCGATGTCCTTGCCGCGGAACGTCCCGTCGTTGCGGACCGCGCGCCGCGCGCGCACCTTGCACCCGTAATCGAAGGCCGGCGGATCGTCGAGCTCGACCACGTCGCTGTCGCGGCTGATGTGTCGCTCATGGGGTACGCGCTCGCTCCTCAGTGGCGGCGGCTGATGCTCGCGATCGACACACTGGCGACGCCCGGCAGTCCGTAGCGCCGGTTCCGCAGCTGTTCGGCGGCCGCCTTCGGATCGTGAAACACCAGGCCGGTCTGGGTCGCGGTGTCCGCGAAATCGATCGTGACGCCGGCGAGCAGCAGCGCGGCTTTGGGCCGGCAGGAATAACTTCATGCCGCCGATGGTCGAAGACGAGATCGCCGGCTTGCGGCGCCGATTCGACGCTGAAGTCCCCGGTAAGGCCCGAGCAGCCGCCGGCCGTCACGACCAGACGAAACCCAGCAGTCGGCGCTTCCGCCCATTCGGAGCATGCGCCGGATGAATTTCTCGGCAGCCGCGGTGATGATGAGGTCCATGCGCGTGCCCTCAGGCGGCCGGCTGATAACGCGGCAAGCTCTTGTCGATCACGCAGGTGTTGTCCACCGGACACACGGCGGTGCATTGCGGCGCATCGAAGTGCCCGATGCACTCGGTGCATTTCTTCGGGTTGATGAAGAACACGCCGCCCTTTTCGTAGATCGCGACGTTCGGGCATTCCGGCTCGCACGCCGAGCAGCCGGTGCACTGGGACGCGATGATTTTCAATGGCATGGCTCTTTATCTCTCCGATCGCTTGAAATGACTGCTCCGTCTCACGCCGCGATGAACGCGCCCTGGCGGATGTCGGCGTCGCCGCGCGCACCGATGTTGAATCTCGCCGCTGCGGACGCGCTCGAGATAGCTTCCGAACCAGCTGATCGCCGATTTCTCGATGAACTCGCCGGCGTACTGGTCGACGGGATCGATGCCGGCCTGCGCCAGCTCCGCCTTCGGGCAGCCGCCGATCTTCGCGACGAACACGGCGTGGCAGTCGTTGATCGCGCGGATGATCGTCGCCGAGGCTGTCTTCCTCGCCGTAGCCGCCCTGGCAATACAGGTCGACGCGCCGGTGGCCGACGAACTTGGCGCCTGCGGTGCTGAGCTCGTAGACCTGGAATTCCTTCGCATGGCCGAAGTGTTCGTTGATCAGGCCGGAGCCCTTGGTGGCGACCGCGACCAGCACCTTGATCGTCGCTGTGCTCGCCGGCGAGCGCCGCGAGCTCCGAGTCGCGGGCTGGCCGCGCTTCGCCTGCGCGCTCGCCCTCGACGCCGCCCTGGTAGGCCTTGCGCGCTTCGGCGTCGTAGTGGACCTCCATCGCCATGATCTTGTCGGTCGTGAACTCGGCGCTGCGGTCCTCGCCGAGCAGGCCCGACGGCATCGGCGCGGCATTGGCGGCAGTGGCGCATCATGTTCATCTCGCCTTCGCAGTCGTCCTGCACCGCCTTGAGCTCCTGCGCCGTGGGGCCGCGCTGGCCCGATGAGGCCGAACACCGTGCCGTGCTCGGGCGCGGAGATCAGCGGCATGATGTTGTGCAGGAAGGCGCCGCGCGATTTGACCGCGCGGTTCACCTCGACGAGGTGCTCGTCGTTGATGCCGGGGATCAGCACCGAATTGACCTTGCAGAGGATGCCGCGCGCGGTCAGCATCTCCAGCCCGAGCATCTGGCGCTCGGTCAGCAGCTGCGCGGCCTCCCGGCCGGTGTAGCGCTTGTGGTTCCAGAAGATCCAGGGATAGATCTTCCGGCCGATCTCCGGCGTCGACCATGTTGATCGTGATCGTGACGTGGTCGACCTTGTATTTCGAGATCGTCTCGACGTGGTCGGGCAGCGCCAGGCCGTTGGTCGACAGGCACAGCTTGATGTCGGGCGCCGCTCTTGGAGATCAGCTCGAAGGTCTTGAAGGTCTTCTCCGGGTTTGCGAGCGGGTCGCCGGGGCCGGCGATGCCGAGCACCGTCATCTGCGGAATCGTCGCGGCCACCGCGAGCACCTTCTTCGCCGCCTGCTCGGGCGTGAGCTTCTCGCTGACGACGCCGGGGCGCGACTCGTTGGCGCAATCGTATTTGCGATTGCAGTAGTTGCACTGGATATTGCAGGCCGGCGCGACCGCGACGTGCATGCGCGCGTAGTGATGATGCGCCTCTTCGCTGTAGCAGGGATGGTTCTTGACCTTTTCCCAGATCTCGGCGGCAGGTCGTTGGCGCCGGCGCCGGAGCCGCAGCTCGCCTTGCCGCGCCGCCGCTGCGTGCCGCATCCCTTGTGCTCGGCTGACTGCTGCATTGACCTGATCCTCGATGCTGTCGCCTTCGGTCCCTGCAGCGGACTAAGCAACTACCTATGCCATTGCGCGAGATCCGCGAATCGGCGGCGCGAATTCGCCGGATTTGCGCCTGACCGCGGTGTCGGGATGCAGACAGGTCCGGCAACGCATCGCGAAAATGTTCGGAAACGGACAATTCATCGCATCGGGATGGCCTCGACAAATGCGCGGACGCTGCAGAATGTCGTGTCCGATCCCGGACATGCGCGTGTTCCGCGACGGACCAGCCGCGCAGCGCGCGATTTATCCAAGCGATCTCCGGTGCTTAGGCCGGTGCACGTCATGCGGCGTCACTTCGCAGCTCGTTGGCACAGGAGTTGCTTGAGCTTCGCTCGAGCCGCTCATCCGGCGCGCCCATAGGCAGGTGACATCGGTGAACCGACCCATCTATCTCGACTACTCCGCCACGACGCCGGTCGATCCCGCGTGTCGCCAAGAAAATGATTCCGTTCCTGTGCGAGCAGTTCGGCAATCCGGCCAGCCGTTCGCACAGCTACGGCTGGGACGCGGAAGAAGCGGTGGAAGCGCGCGCGAGCAGGTCGCGCGGCTGGTGGGCGCCGATCCGAAGGAAATCGTCTGGACCTCCGGCGCCACCGAATCGAACAACCTCGCCATCAAGGGCGCGGCGCACTTTCACCGCGACAAGGGCCGGCACCTGATCACGATGACGACCGAGCACAAGGCGGTGCTCGACACGATGCGCGATCTGGAGCGCGAGGGCTTCGAGGTCACGCTACCTGCCGCCGCAGCCGAACGGCCTGCTCGATCTCGAGCGCTTCGCCGCGGCGATCCGCCCGGACACCATGCTCGCCTCGGTCATGCACGTCAACAACGAAATCGGCGTGATTCAGGACATCGCCGCCATCGGCGACATCTGCCGCTCGCGCGGCATGCTGTTCCACGTCGATGCGGCGCAGGCGACCGGCAAGGTCGCGATCGACCTGGACTCGCTGCCGGTCGATCTGATGTCGTTCTCGGCGCACAAGACCTACGGCCCCAAGGGCATCGGCGCGCTGTACGTGCGCCGCAAGCCGCGCGTGCGCATCGAGGCGCAGATGCACGGCGGCGGACACGAGCGCGGCATGCGCTCCGGCACCCTGCGCGACCCACCAGATCGTCGGCATGGGCGAGGCCTTCCGGCTCGCGCGCGAAGAGATGGCGGTGGACAACGAACGCATCCGCGGCTGCGCGACAAGCTGCTCGCCGGCTTGAGCATCCTCGAGGAGACCTACGTCAACGGCGATCTCGAGGCGCGCGTGCCGCACAACCTGAACATCAGCTTCAATTTCGTCGAAGGCGAATCGCTGATCATGGCGATGAAGGACATTGCCGTCTCCAGCGGCTCGGCCTGCACCTCGGCGAGCCTGGAGCCCTCCTATGTGCTGCGCGCGCTGGGCGCACCGACGAACTGGCGCACAGCTCGATCCGCTTCACCGTCGGCCGCTTCACGACCGAGGCCGACATCGACTCCGCGATCGACCTGGTCACGCGCAACGTGCAGCAAGCTGCGCGACCTGTCGCCGCTGTGGGACATGCACATGGACGGCGTCGATCTGAGCAACGGTGCAGTGGGCCGCCCACTGAAGGAATCTCGATGGCATACAGCGACAAAGTCCTGGATCATTACGAAAACCCGCGCAACGTCGGCTCGTTCGACAAGAACGATCCCAGCGTCGGCACCGGCATGGTCGGCGCACCGGCCTGCGGCGACGTCATGAAGCTGCAGATCAAGGTGGGCGAGGACGGCATCATCGAGGAGGCGCGCTTCAAGACCTACGGCTGCGGCAGCGCATCGCGTCGAGTTCGCTGGTGACCGAATGGGTCGGGCAAGACGCTCGACGAGGCGCGCCAGATCAAGAACACCGACATCGCCGAGGAACTGGCGCTGCCGCCGGTGAAGATCCACTGCTCGATGCTCGCCGAGGATGCGATCAAGGCCGCGATCGGCGACTACCTCGCCAAGCGCGCGCCCAAATAGGAGTTGCCATGTCAGCCGATCCGCCGAGTGCCCGTATTGCTTCAGCGGCGATGCCATCTCGAAGGTGCGCGATCTGATCCTCGAGGAAGGCAACCCCAACCTGATGCTGCGCATCTCGGTCTCCGGCGGCGGCTGCTCGGGATTCCAATACGGATTCGCGTTCGAGGAACTGAGCGATGCGGACGATCTCGTCATCGAAAAGGACGGCGTGCGCGTGCTGATCGACCCGATCAGTCTGCAGTATCTGAGCGGCGCCGAATATCGACTTCCAAGACGGCGCCGATGGCTCGCGCTTCGTCATCAGGAATCCCAACGCGAAGAGCACCTGCGGTTGCGGAAGCTCATTTTCTACCGCCGACAAAGGAGACACCAATGACCATCCAGCTGACGGAAAAAGCTGCCCGTCGGGTGCGGCAGTCGATCGATAAGCGCGGCGCCGGGATCGGGCTGCGCCTCGGCGTGCGCACCGCGGGCTGCTCGGGACTCGCCTACACGATCGAATTCGCCGACGCGAAGCAGCCCGAGGACTGCGAATTCGAGAGCCGCGGCGTGACGCTGCTCGTGGCACGCGAAATTCCTGCCGTACCTCAAGGGAACGGAACTGGATTTCGTGCGCGAAGGGCTGAACGAGGGCTTCAAGTTCCACAACCCCAACAGCAAGGCGCAATGCGGCTGCGGCGAGAGTTTCACGGTATGACGCATCGCGGCCCCGAGACTGCCGCCGAGCTATTTCGCGCTGTTCGATCTGGAGCCGCGTTTCGCGCTGCCGCTGGACGAGCTCGACCTGGCCTACCGGACGCTGGCGAGCCGGGTTCATCCCGACCGGTTCGCGAGTCGGCACGCCGGCCGAACAGCGCGGGCGCTCGAACTCGCGACGCACGCCAACGAGGCCTATCGCACGCTGAAGACACCGGTGCTGCGGGCGCGCCATTTGCTGGAGCTGCGCGGCGTCGAGATCGGCGAATCGGGCACCTCGATGCCAGCGGCGTTCCTGAACGCGCAAATCGAATGGCGCGAAGAGCTTGGGCGATGCGCGGGCGGCTCGCGACGGGGCGCGCTGCGCGCGCTCGGCGACCTCGGTGCGCGAGCACGCGGCGGACCTTGAGTGTCGCAGCTCGACGGCGCAGCTGGACCGGGACGGGATGACGCCGGCGCCGTGAGAGGCGTGCTGCAGCTCGATGTTCCTCGACAAGCTGGTGGCCGACATCGACGACGCGTGCGACGAGCTGGAGGCCTGATGGCGCTGCTGAGCATCGCCGAACCCGGGCAGAGCCAGGCGCCGCATCAGCACCGGCTCGCCGATCGGAATCGACCTGGGCACGACCAATTCCCTGGTCGCCGCAGTGCGCGATGGCTCGGCCCGGGCGTTGCGCGACGAGGATGGCCTGAAGCTGCTGCCATCGGTCGTGCACTATCGGCCCGATGGGCGGGTCGAGGTCGGGCATTGAGGCGAGGAGCCGGCAGCTCGCCGACCCGCTGAACACGATCGCGTCCGTGAAGCGCTGGATGGGACGACGCCTCGCCGATCTGACCGACGCGCAGCGCCACGCGTATCAGCTGCTCGACGGACGCGGCATGGTCGAGGTCGACACCGCCGCCGGCGCGCGCAGCCCGGTGCAGATCTCCGCCGAAATACTCAAAGTGCTGCGGCAGCGCGCCGAACAGGCGCTGGGCGGCGAGCTGGTGGGCGCCGTGATCACGGTGCCGGCGTATTTCGACGATGCCCAGCGACAGGCGACCAAGGATGCCGCGCAGCCTCGCCGGGCTCAATGTCCTGCGCCTGCTGAACGAGCCCACCGCCGCCGCCATCGCCTACGGACTCGAGCATGGCGAGCGAAGGCATCTACGCGGTCTACGACCTGGGGGGCGGAACGTTCGATATCTCCATTCTGCGGCTGACGCGCGGGGTCTTCGAAGTGCTGGCCGTCAACGGCGACTCGGCGCTCGGCGGCGACGACTTCGACCAGGCGCGTCTACGACTGGATCGTTGCCCAGGCGCAACTGCCGGCGCTGTCGCCGACGGGATCACCGCGCTGCTGATGCAGCAGGCGCGGCAGGCCAAGGAATGCCTGTCGTCGCAGCACGAGGCCGAGATCTTTGCGCGCCTGAGCAACGGCGCCGCCCTGGCGCTCGACACTCGAGCGCGCGACGCTGTTCGAGGCCATTGACCGCGAGCCTGGTCGCGCGGACGCTGGTGCCGCTGCGCAAGGCGCTGCGCGACGCCGGCACGACGGTCGACGGCGATTCGAGGGCGTGGTGCTGGTCGGCGGCGCTACGCGCATGCCCGCCATCCGGCGCGCGGTCGCGCGACTATTTCAGGCGCGAGCCGCTCACCGACGTCGACCCGGACGAAGCGGTCGCGCTGGGCGCCGCGATCCAGGCGCATGCGCTCGCGGGCAATCGCAGCGACGCGGGCGAGTGGCTGTTGCTGGACGTCACCCCGCTGTCGCTGGGCCTGGAGACCATGGGTGGCCTCGCGGAACGCATCATCGCCCGCAACAGCACGCTGCCGGTGGCGCGCGGCCAGGACTTCACGACCTTCAAGGACGGCCAGACCGCGATGAGCCTGCACGTCGTGCAGGGCGAGCGCGAGCGGGTGGCCGATTGCCGCTCGCTCGCGCGCTTCGAACTGCGCGGCATTCCGCCGATGGCGGCCGGCGGCGGCGCGCATTCGGGTCGATCTTCCAGGTCGACGCGGATGGCCTGCTCAGCGTCAGCGCACGCGAGCAGAGCAGCGGCGTCGAGGCCAGCGTCACCGTGAAGCCGTCGTTTGGGCTCAGCGACATCGAGATTGCCGCCATGCTCGGGGACTCCGCGGCCCACGCCGCCACGGACGCCTCAGTGCGCGCACTCACGAGCAGATCGTCGACGCCGAGCGCCTGCTCGAATCGATCGACAGCGCGCTCGCCGGAGATACGCAATCCTGGCTGAGCGATGCGGATCGCGCGAGGCTCGAGGCCGCGATGAGCGCGCTTGCGCGACGAGCTGCGCGGCGAAGATGCCGATCGCATCCGCACCGCGGCCGCGGCGCTCAACGAGCTCGAGCACGCCATTTGCCGCGAGACGCATGGACGATGCAGTGCGCAGGTCCCTGGCCGGGCGCCAGCTCGCCGAGTTCCTGTAAAAGGCGTCCGATGCCAAAGATCACCGTCTTGCCCCATGAAGATTTGTGCCCGGGCGGCGCCGAATTCGAGTGCCGGGCCGGTGCGCGGCTCTGCGATCAGCTGCGCGCCAACGGAGTGGTGTCGAGCATGCCTGCGAGAAATCCTGCGTCTGCACCACCTGCCACGTGCTCGTGCGCAAGGGCTTCTCGTCGCTGCGCCCGGCCGGCGACGCCGAGGAGGACCAGCTCGGGAAGGCCTGGGGTCTCGAAGCGACGTCGCGGTTGAGCTGCCAGGTACGGATCGGCGGCGCCGACCTCGTGATCGAGATCCCGCGCTACACGCTGAACATCGCCGGCCATTGAGACCAGCGATGCTGTGGACCGACACCCGCGAGATCGCCGCCGCGCTGCTCGACGCGCACGGCGAGATCGATCCGACTGCGGATCCGATTCACGGATCTGCACCGCTGGGTCACGGAATTGCCGGACTTCGAGGACGATCCGCAACGATCGAACGAAAAGATCCTGGAGGCCATCCAGATGGCCTGGATCGACGAGGCCAGTGAGCGCGTCTGTCGCAAAGTCGACAAACCGGTCGCGATGTCGATTTCCCTTCCTCGGCGCAGGGGCCGCGTCGGCGGAAAACCCGTCGAGTGGACGCCGCGGCAGCCGATTTTCGCCGCTTGGCACGCGAGTTGCTGTATGCACAACCATGTCCAATCGATTCTGTTACGGTCAACGACACGACGCTGCGCGACGGGGAGCAAAGCGCCGGCGTCGCGTTCACGATCGAGGAGAAGCTCGCCATTGCCCGTTCACTCGATGCGGCCGGCGTGCCGGAAATGGAGATCGGGATTCCGGCGATGGGCGGCGCGGAGCGGGAGACCATCCAAGCCATCGCCGGACTGGGCCTGAGTGCGACGCTGATGGTGTGGGGCCGCATGACCGAGGACGACATCGACGCCGCCGCCGGCTGCGCGGCGGATATCGTCAATCTCTCCATTCCCGTGTCCGACATCCAGATCCATCACAAACTGCGCCGCACGCGCGAATGGGTGCTTGGAGCAGATCCGCCGCTGCGTTGACACGGCGCTCGAGCGCCGGCTGCGAGGTATCGGTCGGCGCGGAGGATGCCTCGCGTGCCGACCCGGATTTTCTCGTCGAGGCGGCCGAGGCCGCGCGCGCCGCCGGCGCACGCCGCTTTCGCTTCGCCGACACGCTCGGCGTGCTCGATCCGGCAGCAGACTGCACGGCGTATCCGCCGGCTGTGCGACTGCCGTCGACATCGAAATCGAAATGCATGCGCACGACGATTTCGGCCTTGCAACCGCCAACACGCTGGCCGCCGTCGCCGCCGGCGCGACCCACATCAACACGACCGTCAATGGCCTCGGCGAGCGCGCCGGCAATGCGCCGCTGGAGGAGGCCGTGATGGCCCTGCGCCATCTGTACGGCATCGAGACCGGCGTCGATGCCGCGGCACTTTCCCGCGCTCTCGCGCCTGGTCGCCGAGGCGTCCGGGACGCGCCGTGGCGCTCAACAAAAGCATCGTCGGCGAGGCGGTCTTCACGCACGAAGCCGGCATCCATGTCGACGGCCTGCTCAAGAACCCGCTCAATTACCAGGGGTTCGATCCGATCGAAGTGGGCCGCGAACACCGCATCGTGCTCGGCAAGCACTCCGGATCGCGCGCGGTGCGCCAGGCTTATGCAAAGCTTGGCATCGCGCTCACCGACCGGCAGGCCGACGACATGCTGGCGCGCATCCGCGATCACGCGGTGGAAAAAAAGCGCGCGCCCGACAATGAGGATCTGCGGCGCTTCTATCTGGTATTCGGTACCGGCAGGCGGGATCCCGTCATGATCGACATCCGAGCCGAAATGCGCAGCCTGTCCTCGGCGGAGGAGTTCTTCGAGTATCTGTCGCTGCCGTACGACCCGGCGGTGCTGCACGTCAATCGGCTGCATATTCTCAAGCGCTTCAACCAGTATCTGGAGGCGCACAAGCCGGAGCCGGCCGATCCCGACTCCGGGGTGCGCCTCCGCGCCTGCCGGGCACTGCTGGCGCGCGCCTACGAGGACTTCGTGCGCTCGACGCCCGCGCAGGAAAAGGTGTTCAAGGTATTTCAGGACGCCGCAGGGCGCCAATGTCGGGCTCGAGAGCCTGCGCCGCACTCTGCCGTCGCGCAGCGCGTCCTAGAGTTCACGGAGGCCCGTCATGCACATCGTCGTTTGCATCAAGCAGGTACCGGACAGCGCGCAGATTCGCGTTCATCCGGTCAGCAACACCATCATGCGCCAGGGCGTGCCGGCCATTGTCAATCCGTATGATCTGTTTGCGCTCGAGGAAGCGCTGCGCCTCAAGGACCGCTACGGCGGGCGGGTGACGGTGCTGTGCATGGGGCCCTCGCAGGCCGATGCTGCCCTGCGCAAGGCGCTGTCATTCGGCGCCGACGAAGCCATCCTGCTCAGCGATCGCGCCTTCGCCGGCTCCGACACGCTCGCCACCAGCTACGCGCTGGCGGCCGCGATCCAGCGCATCCGCGAGGACATGCCGGTCGATCTGGTATTCGCGGGAAAGCAGACCATCGACGGCGACACCGCCCAGGTCGGGCCCGGCATCGCGAAACGCCTGAATCTTCAGTTGCTGACGTATGTGGCCAAGATCGATGCGCTGGACCTGGAACGCAAGGAGATCGTCATCCACCGGCGCGCCGAAGGCGGCGTGCAGGTGTTGAAGACCCGCCTGCCCTGCCTGGTCACGGTGCTCGAGGGCATCAACGAGATGCGCTTTGCCACGATGGACGACATGTTTCGCGCCGCCCGGTATCCGCTCAAAGTGTGGGACAAGGCGGCCGCAGGCATCTGAGGACCTGAGCAAGATCGGCCTCAAGGGCTCGCCCACCGTCGTAGCGAAGGTCTTCGCGCCGCAGCCGAAGGCGCAAAAGGCCGAACGCATCGAAGTGCACGGCGACGCACCGAAGGATCTCGCCGCGACGCTGCTGACCAAACTCTTTACCCACCATCCGCAGCTCGAGCGCCATATCTCGGAGCGCGCGTCATGAGCCGGGGTGGACATCAGAGAGCATCCTCAATGACTGACATTCCCGCAAAAAAGGCCGCCGCCGGGCGCCGTAAGGTCGAGCTCGATCCGCGGCTCGCCGCCTACAAGGGCGTCTGGGTATTCGTCGAGCACGAGCGCGGTGCCACCCATCCGGTGTCATGGGAACTGCTCGGCGAGGCCCGCAAGCTGGCGGACCAGCTGGGTGTCGAGGTCGGTGCGGTCGTCCTCGGGGCGCCCGGCCCCGCGATTCGCCGGGCCTGCGACGAGGCGTTCTGCTACGGCGCGGACGTCTGCTACCTCATCGAAAATCCGGTTCTGGCGAGTTACCGCAATGAACCCTACACGAAGGGCCTCACGCATCTCGTCGACAAGTACCAGCCGGAGATCGTGCTGCTCGGCGCGACGACGCTCGGCCGCGATCTCGGCGGCAGCATTGCGACTACGCTCGCGACCGGACTCACCGCCGACTGCACCGAGCTCGACCATCGATCCGGACAACCGCAGCCTGGCGGCGACGCGGCCGACTTTCGGCGGCAGCCTGCTGTGCACCATCCAGACCCTGAACTACCGGCCGCAGATGGCCACGGTACGTCCGCGCGTCATGCACATGCCTGAGCGCGGCAGCCCGCGCAGCTGCGCGCATCATCGAAGAGCCGCTCAGCATGATCGAGGAGTCGATCATCACCAAGGTGCTGGAATACATTCCGGACGAGCACCAGGACCAGGCGCAACTCGCTTACGCGGACATCATCGTCTCCGGCGGGCGAGGCCTGAAGCGGCCCGAGAATTTTCAGCTGATCTGGGATCTTGCCGAGGTGCTCGGCGCCGAGGTCGGCGCGACGCGTCCGCTGATCCAGGCCGGCTGGGTGACGGCCGACCGCCAGGTCGGACAGACCGGCAAGACAGTGCGCCCCAAGCTCTACATCGCCGCCGGCATCTCGGGCGCGATCCAGCATCGCGTCGGCATGGAGAGTTCCGACGTCATCATCGCGATCAACGAGGATCCGAATGCGCCGATCTTTGATTTCGCCACCTACGGAATCGTCGGCAACGCGATGCAGATCCTGCCGGCGCTGACCGAGCGCTTTCCGACAACACCTCGCCACCGCAAGGCGTGCGGGCTGATTACCCCGACATGAACCAGCAGAGGCAGCAGCATGAGTGAACATTTCGACGTACTGGTCATTGGCGCGGGCCCCTCCGGTAATGCGGCCGCCTACACGGCCGCCAAGGCGGGCCTGAACGTGCTGCAGATCGAGCGCGGCGAATCGCCGGGGTCGAAAAACGTCCAGGGAGCGATCCTTTATTCGGATGCGCTGGAGAAGATCATTCCGGATTTTCGCGACGATGCGCCGCTCGAGCGCCATCTGATCGAGCAGCGCATGTGGATGCTCGACGATGAATCCTACGTCGGATCGACCTACCGCTCGAATGCGTTCAATACGCCCGCCCTACAACCGCTACACGATCATCCGCGCGCAATTCGACAAGTGGTTCTCGAAGAAGGTGCAGGATGCCGGCGCGCTGACCATCTGCGAGACGACGGTGCTCGGGCTGCACATGGACGGCGATCGCGTGGTCGGGTGCGATCACCGATCGCGCCGGCGGCTCCGTGTACGCCGACGCCGTGATCCTCGCCGACGGCGTCAATTCGCTGCTGGCCAAAAAAGCGGGATTCCGCCCCGAACTGCAGCCGCGCGATGTGGCGCTCGCCGTCAAGGAGATTCATTTCCTGCCCGACACGACGATCGAGAGCCGCTTCAACGTCGGACCGGATGAGGGCGTCGCCATCGAGATGGCCGGCAAGATCACGCAGGGCATGGTCGGCACGGGCTTTTTGTATACGAACACGGAGTCGCTGACCATCGGTGTCGGCTGCCTGCTGTCGGACTTGCGCGCCCAGAAGATCACGCCCCACGCGCTGATCGAAAATATGAAAGCACATCCCGCGATACGCCCGCTGCTCGAAGGCGGCGAGATGAAGGAATACTGCGCGCACCTCATTCCCGAGGGCGGCTACAACGCGATTCCGAAGATCTATGGCGCGGGTTGGATGATGGTGGGCGACGCCGGCATGTTCGTGAACAGCGTGCATCGCGAGGGCTCCAATCTCGCGATGACGACCGGCCGGCTTGCGGCCGAGACGCTGATCGAACTGCGTTCCGAGGGCAAGGATTTCACGGCCGACAATCTCGCCCGCTACCGCGGCAAGCTCGACGAGAGCTTCGTCATGAAGGATCTGAAGAAATATCGCGACATGCCCGGGTTCCTGGAGAACAACCCGCAGTTCTTCACCGCAGTATCCCGAGCTCATCAACCGCGCCGCACATACGATGCTGGTCGTGGACGGCACGGACAAGAAGAGCAAGGAGCGCGAGATCCGCCGGAATTTCGTCCAAAAGCGGTCGCGGTTCGGGTCTGATCGGTGATGCGTTCAAGCTCTGGAGGGCGTTCGAATGATCAAGGTCGAGGAAAAGCTGTTTCAGAACCGGTACAAGGTCGACGCCGGCCGACGCGCATATCCAGATCGCCGACGCAGACGTTTGCCAGCTCAAGTGCGAATCGAAGCCCTGCCTGGTTTGCTGCCCGGCGTCCTGCTACACCAAGGAAGGCGACGGAACGGTCACGCTGATTACCGACGGCTGCCTCGAATGCGGCACCTGCCGGGTCGTCTGCAGCGAGCACCGCAACGTACTTTGGGAATACCCGCGCGGAGGCTACGGCATCCTGTTCAAATTCGGCTGATCAGAACTTCTTGACCGGGATGGAGTGCTTGCGCAGCGCATAGCCGATTTGCCGCGCAGTCAGTCCGAGGATGCGCGCAGCCTTGGCCTGGACCCAGCCGGCGGTTTCCATGGCTTCGACCAGGCGCTGCCGATCGGTTTCCGGCTCGTCCGGAAGCCGCTGTCTCGCCGCCTGGGGCGTCGCTCGGATTTCGGGGGTCGCGGCGGCGACGGCGACGGCGGCCAGGCGGGGGCGATTTTCCGTACGATGCGCCGCGGCCGATGGGCAAGGGCACGAAGCCGTCGGTCGAGTCCGCCGGCTTTCTCCACAGAACGGCCGACAGACATTCATCCTGGCGGCACGCAAAATCATCGGCAACCAGGCCGTCCGCATTCGCCAGTGTGGCGGTGCGGCGGATGCAATTTTCGAGTTCGCGCACGTTGCCGGGAAACTGGCATGAGGTGAGGACCTGCAGCGCACTCGTCGTCAGCGAGAGATTCGCGTCATGCTCGGTATTGAAGCGGTTCAGGAACTCCCGCGCGAGCAGGGGAATGTCTCCCTTGCGATCGCGCAGCGGCGGAACGAAGATCGGCACGACGCTGATCCGGAAATAGAGGTCCGGACGAAAGTCGCCCTTGGCGACCGACTCCTCCAGGTTGCGATTGGTCGCGGCAACCAATCGACGTCGATCTTGATCGTCGAGGTCCCGCCGACGCGCTCGAATTCCCCCAGCTGCAGCACGCGCAGGAGCTTGGCCTGAAATGAGGGCGAAATCTCGCCAATCTCGTCCAGAAACAGCGTTCCCTTGTCGGCCAGTTCAAAGCGGCCCTTGCGCTGCGCGGTGGCGCCGGTGAACGCGCCCTTCTCGTGGCCGAACAGCTCGGATTCCAGCACGCTTTCGGCCAGCGCCGCACAGTTGACGGCAATGAACGGCTCCTCGTGCCGCGGCGACCAATCGTGCAGCGCTCGCGCGAACAGCTCCTTGCCGGTGCCCGACTCGCCCCGCAACAAGACCGGCGAGTGGCTGCGCGCGACGCGGCGCACCTTGTCGAGCACCGCCTTGATCGCGGGCGTGTTACCGATGATTCCCGCCGTCGGCGTCGGGTCGCCCTTCGGTGCCGTGGCGCCTTTTTGCGGTGGAGTGCGCTCGGCAATCGTTCTTTCGAGCCGGCGCTGCTCGTGAATCAACCATTCCCGATCGCTGCGCGATCAGCCGCTGCAGGCGCACGGTCTGCCCCAGCAGGTTGGCAATCATCGTCAGGAAGCGAACGTCCTCATCGAGACTGAAGTAGGCGCCATCGCCGAACTCCCGATCGATAGTGAGCGTGCCGATGACGTTTCCACGATCCTTGATCGGCACCCCGATGAACGAAAAATCACCGTTCGCCGGGTCCCATCCCGAGAAATCCCAGTTTTCGAACAAGGGATCCTTCTTCATTTGCCGGATGACCAGCGGCATCTTGGTCACGACGATGCGCCCGATCGCTTTCTCGGGCAGGCGGTCGAAATAGCGCCTCGCGTTCGCGTCGCTCCAGCCGGATCCGACGACAATATCAGGCACGCCGTGATCATCGAGCAACGCGATCAATCCGTGCCTCATGTCGAGAAAGCTTGCGAGCAACTGCAGGACACCGGAGAACGAGGTTTCGAGCCTGGCCGGCACGGCGAGAAGTTTGGATATTTCGTACATGCCGACGAGCGCGATATCGGCGCGGCGCATGCCATGTGCTCGCACGTCGCTGACGCCCTTGTTCACTCGACTGTCTGGCACGCTCTCCATTTGACCGTCTGGCACGTTGTCTCCGGAGGGATTACCGCGAAATTTGCTCACCGACTCTAGAATGCATGCAAGAAGTGTGCTAAGCGTCACTGTTTTTGCGGTGCCGTAAGGTAAGCGCTTCATTCCTCGATGGATTTGTTTCGCCGGCACGTCAGCCGGTCGGAGTGATCGCACCGAGCATTGTGCACGAGCCCTGCACAGGCGAGCGGTGCGCCGCGCATCGGCATCCGCACGGATGTAGGTGCGCGCGCGAGCCCAACCATTGACCGCGATCAGGACGTGGGATGCCTTTATCAGCGCACAGCAGCAGCTGCCGTCGGCAAGATCCAGTTCCTTCAGAGCCTCGCAGGTGACGATGGCCGTCAACGTGCGGCCGCCCACCAACTGGATCTTCACTTCGCTGTTGACGCCGCCCGGAATGACCGCGGATACGACGCCCACCAGGCGATTGCGCGCACTGGAGCGGATGTTTTCGTCGGGCGACAGCATGATGAAGCTCGCCTTGATGAGCGCGACCGCCTCGCGTCCCGGGACGAGCCGAGGTCCTCGACCGCCTCGTTGGTGATGTTCGCAACGATCTCGAGGCCGTCGCCGATATCCAGTACCACTTCGGCGCTGATCGAACCCCGGCGGATCGCCTTGACCGTGCCACGCAACTGATTGCGCGCGCTGGTCTTCATCGTGATGGCTTTCAGCAGCGCATTGAGCTGGTCGAAGTCGCCGACCTCGGCGCGCATCTGCGTCAACAGCCGTTGATAGCCGGATTCGAGACAGGCGGTAGAGCCTTACAAACTCGCGGCCCTGCTCGGTGAGGTAACTGCCGCAGCCATGTTGACCGCCGGGTGCGCGGATCAGCACGGGCTTTTCAGCCAGATTGTTGATCGCGTCCACCGCATCCCACGCCGCCTTGTAGCTCAAATCCAGCCGCTGCGCGGCGCGTGAGATCGAACCCAGCTCGGTCGATCGCTTCGAGCAGATCGATACGCTCGCTTGCCGGCAATCCCACGTCGAATCGAGATAACGCGAGCGGGCGACTCATCACCGGGCTGGTCACCTGTTGCTGAGGTCATAGGATCATTCTCCTTATCGCTCGTGCGCTCTCCCGGCGGACTGCGAGCCGCGGTGAGGCGATCCCACGTTGGTTCGATCGACGATTTCCTGCTTCCACTGCGCGTGGCAGGCCCTGCAGGCCTGCAATGTCGTCGACAGTTCGGCGAGGACGCGGTCGCGACTGTGCTCGCGAGCGGCGGCGCGATGCCATCGGCCAGGTGATGGAATGCGAGCGCCTGACGGGTAAAGGCCGGCGATGCGGCACCGATACGACGTGCACACCTGTGCCCACTTCCTCGGAATAGCCCAGCCGAGCGCCGCCTGTTGAACCGCATAGAAATCATCCGAGGCTCAGTGCGGTGACGATCTCCTGCACGGCGCCCAGATGGTCGCGCATCATCTGCTTCTGATGGTCTGCCATCATCTGCAGCAACGGCAACGGGCGGCGCTCCCGGACCTGTGTCATCCGACAAGGCCGGGCGCCACAGCCAGAATCAGAAATATCACGAGGACGCCATGGTCTGAACATCGGTAGCCGGCTTCCGTCAAGGGGATGAAACGTCGCATTCGAAGCAAGCACGAAGTGTGCCAGTGCTGCCGCACACGCTCCGATCCGGCGCAAAGCGGTGCATTATTATCGCGCGGCGCCGCGCGATCAGGCGCGGGGCGCCCGTTCGCACTCCGGCGCTGCGCGATTTGCGTGAAAGCCGACAATCCGTTGCGTCGCTGAGCGTCGCGACCCCGACAATTGTCGTGGCAGCGATGCAGCGGCACCCCGCGATTGGGCGGACTAATCGTCGTTGATCGCGATCAGGCATGAGTATTGCATTCGCGCTTCGCTAGGAGCGCGCGGCGCGCCGTGCAAGAACAGATCCCTCAGCGCCACAGATTCGAGGTACAGATGGCCAATGTCACTTTTTCGTCGCCGGTCATGCCCAGGGACGTTACGGTCTACGCCGTCGCAGGACATCGCGGAACCCTGTTGGCGATCGCCAAGGCGCACAAAATACCCATTCCCTTCGATTGCCAGGACGGGGAATGCGGGTCCTGTCAGGTGACAGTGACTCCCTTGTCGAGCTCAAAGCGCATGGGCATTGCACTGACGGAGAAGGAAAAGGAACTGCTGCGCCAGCTCGGGAAGATCAGCAAACAGGAAATCATGGACGCCGAGGTCAACGACATGCCGCCGCGCGTTCGTCTGGCCTGCCAGTATTTCGTCCGCGACGAAGACATCCTAGTCACCTTCGATGGTGATGAGACGTTGCCGGCGAAAGGCCCCGGCCTATCCATTGCCGCGTCCATCTACAAAGGGGGGCTCGAGATCAATTCGCTCGACGAGTTTCTCAACTTCGCATTGCAGGTTGAAAACGATGCCGCAGTGCATTACGAACAACTGGCGGATGCCATGCAGGCGCAGGGCAATGCAGAGGTGGCCGAGTTGTTTACAAAGCTGGCGGGTTATTCACGCCTGCACTACGAGGAGGCCAGGCAGCGCATGGTCAGCTCACGTCGTCCCCGTGAAGGTGCCGGCGCTCAGCCTCTGGCCTGAAAACGTGACGCCGGAACGCACCGCGCTTTGGGCCGGCGATGCGCATCTGTCGCGGCTGGACGCACTCAAGGTGGCGTTGCAAGGCGAGCGGCGAAGTTATGAGTTCTATTACGCCGTAGCGAACACCAATTCCGATGCCGCGATCTGCGCGGTGGCGAAGGAATTCGTCAAGGAAGAGGCCGAGCACGTTGAGGCATTGAAGCAGTGGATTGCGCGCGAGGAACATCAATTCGCCCAGGCGATGCCCCAAAGCCGGTTCCGGTGGTTTGAGCAGGGCCAACTCCATGGAATCGGTCGAAGAATTCCTCGCCTACGCGATCAAATTGGAACAGGAAGCCGCGCTGCGCTTCGGTCAGCTCGCCGATGCCATGGCCACCGCCGGAAACCGGGAGGTCATGGAGCTGTTTCGGCGCTGTCCGAGTATTCCCGCCTGCATCTGACCGATGCCCGCGCCAGAGCCGGATTTCGCAAGTTGCCGGACGTGAAGTCAAATGAGTTCGTCTGGCCGGATATTGAAAGTCCTGAAACCGCGGCCATCTGGGCGGCTGATCCCATGATCGGGCGCGATGAGGCGCTCGGGGTGGCCCTGGAAGCCGAGAAAGCCGGCCTCGCGTACTACCAAAGCATTCTGGACTCGACCGAAGACCCGGAGATCCGGGCGCTGGCGAGGGAGTTTGTCGACGAAGAGACGCATGCACGTCAGCGAACTGCAGCGCTGGATTTCAGCGGGTTCAGACCAGGCCCGGGAACCATAACTCTCCTGCAGACATGGATCTTAGGCCAGATCCGTTACCAAATAAGCACGCAATAGCACTATCAGCGGGTAATCTGCACCGCGCCGGTATCTGTCCATGATGCCGGATAGCTGGAGCGGGCTACCCCGCATAGCTCGCGGGCGGTAGCGGGGGAGGGTATCGGGAAACGGATGCGGCCAACGCCACGAACCCCGAGATGACGATCACCGGCGGGGGCGGTGCAGCGAATTGCGAATTTCCCCGGCCCGCCAATTTGGCCAAGTTGTCGACTGATTTCGGACAACAAGGATTTCGCCTGCTCGACCTTTTCTGGCGTTGACGTCAATATGGTCATCGTCGTGGAGCCAAATCACGGGGAGAGTCGATGGCAAGCGAAGTGCAGCTGATCGGATATGAGCTGATTAAGACGGGCTCGCTGGTGTCTTTTCGCATCGTCGAGGAGGAAGTGCTGGCGGCACCCGACGAAGCCGAATTCGGCATGCGGCTGTTGCTAAAGTTTGTCGCGGAGGAGGGCGAGGACGACCAGGATGAAGACGACGTCGCGGAGGACACCGCCGAGTGGGGTGCTTTCGGATTCATGTTTGTCCTGGGCGTGCTGTCTTTTGCCGAGGCGAGACCTCGTAACATGTCATCTGCAGATTATCATGAGAAGGACGAATTCACGGTTGCAGATTTCATCGAGGGGCTGCGATTCGTTCGGGGAGAATTACACTTCGATGCTGATTACATCCGCGGGCGTCGAATCAAAACTCGCATTGCCGTACGTGCCAACGGCACCGTAAGGCTGGAGACCACCGGCCGCGGCAAGGCGGTGTTACGCTGGCTGGAGAAGCTGCAAGGAAAAAAGCTTCTTCAATTGGTCGGTGAATGAGGGAAGGTCGCATATGTCTGATCAGGAAGGTTGTTTCGCGAAATGGGTCAGTCGGATCGTGACGAGGCGAGGGATTCACGGTGCCGGGAAGATATGACGCTGTTGGCCCGGAGGCCGAATTTCAACCTGGCTCACGCGGGCGTGTGCTCCGCAATCGAATCGGTATTACTTCAGTTCGGGAGCTCGAGCGAAAAGAATCCGCAGCATTGCTGGTGGCGACCCAGCAGATAATCGACGAAACGCGGGTGGATCAACGCTTCACAGCCAGCGACGTCCGCCGGATGCACCAACTCTGGCTCGGGGAGATCTATGAGTGGGCGGGCGAATACCGGGGAGTAAACATCGCCAAGGGAGCCTTCATGTTCGCAGCCGCAATCCAGATACCGAGATTGATGCAGGATCTCGAGCGCGGGCCGCTTCGGCGAATATACGCCATGCAGCTTCAATACAACCGCCGCGCAAGCAACTGCTTTGGCGGTCGTGCATACCGAGCTGATCCTGATTCACCCCTTTCGCGATGGCAATGGGCGTTGCGCTCGGCTTCTTGCGATGTTGATGGGGCTGCAGGCGGGGTTACCGGCTCTCGATTTCGGAGGCATCCGAGGCGCCAGGAAACGAGAATACATTGCTGCCGTTCACGCCGGATTGAGCCGCAACTATGATCCGATGGCGAAGGTTTTTCGCGAAGTTATAGTGCGCACGCTGAAGTCGGTGCCTAAGGCCTCTTCCGTTTGAGATGAATCTTGCTGCTTGCATCGGTTTTCGCACCGCTGTCCGAATGGCACTCGAATTCCCTCGATCGCGGATGATGTGGCGACGGATCGGGTCACGGTCCGTTCCCGCACCTCGGGATTGCGCATATAACGGTTCGCTACGGAGAGTTTGGTACCCACGCCTTTAGTATACAGCCAGCCGATTGAGTGTCCGAGGACGTCCACCAACAGCCATACCTTTTTCGGGTCGAAATTGAGGGTAACTTAATCCGGGTTCCCGAAAATTACTTTAGATTCAGTAAGCTAAGGGCGGCCCTCAATTCCCTCCCTGGCCACCAAAAAAGCGTTGATTTTTCAACGACTTATGCAGCAGTCGTGCCATGGAAACCCCGGAATTTCATCAGGATTGTGTCATGAAATTCGAGGGCGCGCCCAATAAAGCCATGTCTACAGACCGGCAAGTGCCGCTTACCCGACCTGTCACGTGAGGACAAATGACGGAAGGACAACCCACCACCCGTCCACCTTGGCCGCATCTATATATTGAGCAGGCGTTTGAGCCTTAGTTCGCCATACCAGGCACTCCAATTTAGTACGAATGATCGTCCCACTGGGTAGCGCAAATTTGCTAGCCAAGCGGCCGACGATGTTCCCATCTCGGTCGCGAAGTTCTTTTTCCATGCTATCGGCGACAAATGTCAGCGGATCGCCGTATTCAAGGCGATCCAGGGCGCGATGCACGCTCGTACCGCTCGGTTGTCTGCTGGCAAAGCCAAGATCCACATCGGCCAGTCCCAGGAAGACGTATCGGTAGCTCAATTCGGGGCGAGTGATAACAGTACTGGGCAACGGTGTCCGGCAAACAGCAGGACCATCAAGAGCCGCAGAGAACGGATTGGGCTGCACGGCGCCTTGGCACATGATTAACTTTTCACGTGCCCGCGTCATGCCCACATAATAGAGACGCCGCTCCTCGTCGGAGCCGTTGCGCCAGTCACCGCCGTCAAGAATGACGACATGACGGAATTCGCGTCCTTTAGCGCCATGGACCGTCGAAAGCACCAGTTGACCGCATTCGGATCGGCGCGCCTCGTTACCGAACTCGTAGAGCAAATCGCCCAATATGCTGGCCGGAATTTTCTGATCGGGCCACGTACTTCGAATTTCATCGATGAAACTGCCGAGCAGGGATTGCCAGACATTGTCTGGATCGTTTCCCCGAAAGCGCAATCCAAACCAGCGCGACAGAGCTCCTTTCGAGATCTTCCGCTGCGCTTTAACCCTGATGAGTGATAGTAGCGCGTGACCTTCGCGCGTCTGGTGCAAGCGGGGTTGTCCGGAATCCCGGTCGGTCACGACATAGCGCACGCCCTCCAGTTCGCACCAAGCGCGAATCGGGTCGAGGGTGGCCCAATTTCGCGCCAGAATCGCGAAATCCGACCAACCGGCGCTGCTGTCCAGTCCTTTAGTCCGAGACACTTCGGCCATGACTACACCAGCCTGGCCGATCGCGTCGGCAGGAACGTCGAGAATATGCGCTCGGCCATGGCTCAACGCGTCGAGTCTCGACCAACGCCCGCCAGCCGGATCGTCCTTCCGGGCATGGTCAATCCGAATCGGGTGCGCTACTTTCATTCTTTCACTACAGGCATCGATCACCTGCGCCGCGGTGTCAATAATGTGCCCAGTGCTCCGGTAGTTCTCAACCAGGTAGTCGATATTGGCCTGGTAGTCCTCCATGAATCGGCGAATGAACTTGTTGCTGGTATGGCGGAATCCGTAGATGTTTTGATCATCGTCGCCAACAGCCAGAATCGTCAGCTTGGCGTCCTGGTCCTTAATGGTGCGGCCGGCCAAAGCGCTGATCAGCGAGTATTGCGTCTCGTCAATATCCTGGTACTCATCCACAAGAATGTAGCGGTAGCCGGCCAGCAGCCTATCGCGCAATTCGTCAATTTCGTCGGCGCCCTCCGCCAGCGCGCTCTTGCCGGTTAACAAATCGAGGGCTTCGTTGAGAACTCGATCGAAACTAAATTCGGTGCCATGCTCCGCCAACTGCGCCAGGCTGGTTCCCGTCAGGCGCAAGGCCAAGGCATGGTAGGTCAGCACGGTGACGCCGCTGGCGTCGCTGCCGACCAACGCATAAAGGCGCTGGCGGATTTCCCAGGCAGCCGAGCGATTGAACGTCAGCACCACCATCCCTTGCGCTGATTCGCGCAGGACGCGGAGCAAATAGGCGATGCGATGCACGATGACGCGCGTCTTGCCCGAACCCGGGCCTGCCAGGATCAGGCGATTGATCTCCGGCTTGGCGGTGACAATTTCCTGTTGGACCGGATTCTTAAGGTCTTCGACAATGCGGCGATAGGACTCGGCGGTCGTAGCTCGCTCCAGGATGTCGCGACGACCGGCAAAGTAGCGGCGGATGAATTCCAGCTTGGGCAAAGTGAAATAGGCAAGCACGAAGCGCAAGGCGTCCGGTACCTTGTTGAGCCCGAGACGCGCATATTCCTGGATTACGTGGACCTGGAAGGTCTTCTCGTCGTAGTGCTCTTCAGCGGCTCGTAATCATCGCTGGTGAATCGCCGCCCTTTGGCGTCAGGGTTGATCTGGATGGTCATCGCGCTGCGGAATACGCTCTTGCCACGATCGAGCAACAACACCTTATTGTCGTGCAAATAGAGCAGCCCTGCTTCGATCGCTGTCGTCTCGTCTTTGAGGGTGGGGCCAACCTCCAAATCGGACCGCAAGGCGTGCGCCAGATCCCCCATTTTGCATTCCACACGCAAATCCACGCCCTGGACCCGCGCATCCAATCGGGCGACCAGGGCGTTAACCAGGACCGTGGCGGCCAGCCGGCGCCGTTCAGTCACCTCGCGAATATTCGACCAGCTACGCAGCAGTCGGACGCGCAACACCTCACGGCGCAAGACCCGCACATCGACCATGGCCCGGCGCCCATGGCTACCTTCGCCGAATGGCCTCGCCAGAGAACGCATTAGGACCAGCAGTTGGTCGGGAATGAATTCGCATCCCACACGCGTCTTGATCTCCTGGCAGACAGCACGCAGGTTCATGTCCTGCCAGTCACTTATTCCGGCATCGGGTGCTAGTTCCGGCAACAAATCGACGAGCGTGGCTTCCATCTTGAAGAGCCGCGCCATGCGATCGACAGTTGAATCTTTGGACCCCTTTCCGCAACAGCACGGTCAGGCCAAGGTCGTTGGACAAAATGCCGAGCTTTTCAAGCTGGCTGAGCATGCGCACGCAATCGACACTGCCTATACCGGTCTGCACCATCAGCTCGTCCGTACTATGCCCGGTCCTCAGGTGCATTGATCAGCAGCGAGATCAGCGTCTGGTATTTGCTCCGCATGCTCTCTGAAAGATTGGCAGGTACGAGGCGGGTCAAAGCTTCGTCCAGAGATCCCACTTGAGGCTGCCGGGGAACACCCGGGTATGATTTTCATTGCGCTGGAGAAAGCGTGAACGCTCAAGCCAGGCCACGGCGGTTTTGACCTTGGTGTCCGCGTTGGGATTCTCTGGCTCGATGGATATCTCGACTTCTTCGTCGGCCAGAATCTCGCCGGGGGTCAATACGACCTCGGCGCTATTGATCCTGCCCGAATAACGCCGTAGCGAGCGCAGGATGCCAGCGATGTCGTGGCGAGAGAGGCGCGATTGGGCGCTGAGCGAGAACTGCGTCTCGACGTCCTCTTCATCGTAGAGGAGCACGCAATAGGAGTCGTGACTGTCTCTGCCGGCCCGTCCCGCCTCCTGCAGGTAGTTCTCCAGAGAGCCTGGAATCTCGGCATGAATCACTATCCGCACATCCGACTTATCGACGCCCATGCCGAAGGCGTTAGTGGCGACGATTACTCTCAGGTCGCCTTCGATGAAGGCCTTCTGCACTTCGATCTTCCGTCCGGAATCGAGCCCGGCGTGGAAATAGGCGCAGGGCCACCCCATCTCTTTGAGATAGTCAGAAATTGTCTCGCAGCGCTTGCGGCTCGCGGCGAAGACAATAGCGCCGCCGGCGGCTCGCTTGAGTTCCTTTTCCAGGAGGCGGTGAACCAAGGCGAACTTCTCGGATTTGGAGACCGACAGCACCTCGTAATGCAGGTTAATCCGCTCGTGACCACCATCGAAGAGGTCCAAGTCGATGCCGAGTGACTCCTTGAAGTGATTGGTGAGATCGGCCACGACTTCCCGCTTGGCAGTAGCAGTGAAGCAACAGACGGGCGCCAGATCTTCACGGTGGTGCTCCCGAATGAACCGGGAGACGTACAGGTAATCGGGACGGAAGTCGTTACCCCACTTGGATAGGCAATGGGCCTCGTCAAATATCCAGGAACCAATTTCCCGATACCGGATGGAGTCGGTAAATGCCTTGTTGCGGAACTGCTCTGGGGATACCAGCAACAGCCCATTGTCGCCGAGTCGGATTCGCTCCAGAACATCGCGTCGCTCCGGGACCGTCAGCAGACCGTTGAGCGTCGCCCCGGCAAAAATCCCTTGCTTGATGAGGTTGTCGACCTGATCCTTCATGAGGGATTGCAGGGGCGAAATGATGACCGTCAGGCTGCCGCTGCGCCAATGCCGGGAGAGCGCCGGCAACTGATAGCAGATCGATTTGCCTCCGCCCGTGGGTAGGATTGCCAGCAGTTACTTGCCGGCATAGCCGGCGTCAACGATGTCGGACTGTAGAGATCCACCCGCCGCATTGCGTGGTTCGAGGCGAAAATCCCGAAAGCCAAAGAGGCGCTCGAGCTCTTGCCGCGGTTCAAGATAGGTCCGGCAGTAGGCGCAGGCTTCATCCTTGCAAGCGGTTTCCCTCAATTGCCGAATCAGAAGGCGGACGATGGGATATTGAAGCCTTACCCATGGCGGCAGGACGGAGTTGCCGCCGCTGACGCGCAGCCAGGCGATGAGATAGGCCAACGGTTTGCACGTCTCCGGATTGGCTATCGCGCGCGCCATCATGCTTGGGATTTGCGTAGCGCAAACCTTGCCTGCGGTAAGGCGAATGGCGTATTCCTGGACTTGCGCGGCAGTCGGCGGTTGCGGCGTACGCCGCAACGTCACGAAAAAACTGCCAAGGCCGTCTTGCGGTTCACGGGTGAGCAGGTAGTGATAGCAAGCCAGTTCCTGCGGCGCGGTTTCCTGGAGCGCGGTAAAGGCCTTGAACTGGTCTTGCCAGAGTCTTAGGGAGATTTGCGCGTCTTTCAGCGGATCGGCGCGGGTGTCGCGTATTAGCTTGTAGTCTTTTACGAGGCTGTGATACGGATTTTGCGGGAAGGCAATTGGCGACAGCTCCAGCGTATCCACGACGGGAAGTGAATGCAGCCGCAATTGCGGGAACTGTGCTTTGAGGAGCGGGAGATCGTGGCGGATCAGGTTGTGCCCGAGGACGCAGGCCGCGCCGCTTGTAATTGCATCAAGCTCCGCAACGAGATTTGGAGATCGCTTGATCGATTGACAGACCAGCTTCTGATCAGTATCGGCTCGCCAAGCCGCCAATTTTCTCAAGGTAAGCGAATCGTCGGCGGACGTCTCAATGTCCAGGCAAAGACACTTTGGGGCAAATTTCGCAGCAATTATTGCGGTGCTCTCCATTGGAGGGTGGCAGTATCATGCCATGTGCCCCAGTGAAAAAAGTGAGAACGCCGGGCACGGCTTACCCCTAGTCAGGACGGCGCAGATCGATTCACGCCCGCCCCGGGGCATCGCAGCGGTACACATCTTGGCCTACCCTAATTCGGCCCCGCTTTTATCCGGATCGCCACCGATCGGAAGCCGCCGCAACCGAATTGACTTCTCAGTGACCGTCACGACAGCGCCGAGCTCAATTGACGCTGAGACCTCGTTCCAAACTCGGACCAGCAACGATGCGACCTCAGATCCACGCATTCCTTCGCGACGAATACAACTACGGATGGATCAGACGCTCCGGATACGGCAAGCAATGCATGGAAATCGGCGTCCAGTGTGCATATAACGCGGTCGTGCGCCCGAGCAAAATCAAGAATTTGTTCATCGCTTGCGGTGGCGAGTCCGCATTGACTGGCGTGTAGGACATCCCAGCCGGCATTGACCAAAACGTCGGCTGTCGAGCGGGCAGGCCTTGATCGAGCAATAGCCGAATCAAGCCGCTTCCAACGGTACAATCTGGTCGTCCAGATTGCGAGCTGCGAAGTCGAGTGCCTGGGCGATATCCTCATCTTCGAGCTCAGGATATTAGCCTTCAACTCGGTCCGATCGGGGATAGAGGGCGGTGGCCTCAACGACGCGCCGCACCGTCAAGCGCATCCCTCGAATGCACGGCTGCCCGTTCATGATCGCTGGATTAACGGTTATGCGGTCAAGCTTTCGTGCCACGGCGTAACCCCCTAACAACGATGAATCAGCCTATAATCATAGCACTTAGGCAGTGGCGACGGATCTGATCACGGTCCGTTCGCGCAACTCGGGATTGCGCAGATAACGGTTCGCTACGGAGAGTCTGGTACCCACGCCCTTAGTATACAGTCGGCTGATGGAGTGTCCGAGGACGTCCACCAACAGCCATACCTTTTTCGGGTCGAAATTGAGGGTAACTTTACCGGGCTCCCGAAAAATGCTTTAGATTCAGCAGGCTAAGGGCGGCCTTCGATTCCCTCCCTGGCCACCATTTCACCCTCCACCGACGTCCTCCCTGGTCCAGTCACCTGGGGTAGCAGCCCGGATCGATACCGAGGGGAAGGAACGGCACTGGGTAAGATTGAAGGGGGGTTGGAGCTGGATGCCCGGACCCTTCGCAAGGCGGCAGAGGTGTCAAGGTGTGTCAAAGATCGCATTCCGGACATGCCGTTGCCTGTGGAATGGAAAGATGTTGAGTACTCGGGGCAGTTTGCGTGCCCCGTTTACAGTGCGGCGAAGAAGGGACCGCGAGTGGCGTACCGGCGGGATGGGGAGAAGGAATAAAATTCGGATAAGCTAGCGTGGGTGTAGTCGGGTTCCATCGAGATTGGCCTATACAAAGTTTCGCGACGTCGGCTACTGGAGGGACGCCGTGCGGCTCGGCTTCGCCAAAAGTGGTGCTGCGAGGGAGATAGGCATGCATCTTCATCACAATCCGAAGCCGGCATGACGATTCGGCGAGCCATGCCGAGGTTCGTTATGACCGATCTTGAATTATTTGCGCACGTCCGGCAGCCCAGGGAGAAGCCATGAAGGCGATGCTTGTTGCAGTCGCGATGCTGATGGCTGCATTGTCCAGAGTGGCTGCCGCACGGCCGGTCGACACGCCGGCGTTTGAGAACTGGCGCGCAGCGATCCGGCACACGCCGCGGCCGAAGAGCGGGTGTTTCACGGCCACGTATCCGCAGACTACGTGGGTGGAAACGCCTTGCCAGGTACTGCCGCGCCTGCCGCATCGTCCCGCCCGCGGCATCGGTGCGTCCGGCGAGGACGTCGGCGGTGGCAGCACCTACGGTGACATCATCGCAACGGCCCTCGTGATCGGCGAAGCGGAAGGCACCTTGCTGAGCGTCACTACCACCGGCGAGTCCGACAGCGTCATGGGCGCCAATTCGTATTCGTTGCAGCTGAACGCGAACACCTTTAACACCACCCGCTGCCAGGGTGCTCCCTCAGGCGTGGGTCCCAACAAGTGCTACGGCTGGGAACAGTTCAACTATGATTCGGACGGGTACATCTACATTCAGTACTGGCTGCTGGACTGGGGACCGAAGGGCGCGTCTTGCCCTGCACAGAGTTCGCAATGCGACGGCAAGTATGTCTATTCCACTGGCTGGTGTCCGTTCGAGCTCTATGGCGAGACTGACTGCGCCATCGATTCCCCGACCGGCAGCGTCACGGCGTTCACCGCCGCCAATCTGGCGGGGGTATCGCTGACCGCCAGCGCCGGCGGTACCAATGGCAACCTGTTGGATGGCGTCATGCTCACGCAGCCCGGCGCCGCGGCTGTCAGCGTGGCCGGATGGAATGAGTTCCCGGACTTCTCGGTCAATTGGCAGCAGGCCGAGTTCAATCTGTTCGGTGCCGGTAACAGCAGTGCCGCGAACTTCAATGCCGGTTCTACCGTCGTGATCCAGCTGAGCACCGACACCGAGAGCCAGGCCGGGCCGGGCTGCGCCTATGATTCGCTCACCGGCGAAACGAACAACCTGTCGATCGTCGATACGACCTTCGTTGCGACGGACAGTCTCTATCCCTCGCTGGTGTTCACCGAGAGCAATGCCGCCGGCACGTCGCCGATCAGCAACTGCAACGCGGCACTGAACCTGACCGGCGGCATCACCGACACCTACGCGCCCGGCAATCGACAATTGACGATCCCGGTCTTGCAGATCGGGTGGGCCACTTATTCTGATGTCGTGGTCACGGTCGATAGTATCGTCACGCCCCCTACCGGGGTTTCGGCGAACGGTGCCGTGGACACGTACGATCCGCAGACGGGTCTGCTGACTGTACAGGCCGTGTTGGTCGGCGCGCGGACCTATTACAACGTGACCGTCACGATCACCGCGGTCCAATCGATCGGTGGGGTCGCCGGCGCCGACCGGTACGACGGCAATTACCTGTACGTGCCGCAGATCCAGGTGGGCGACTTTCTCTACGGCGACGTCATCGTGACGGTGGGCCGCATCGTCAGCGTTGGCGCAAAATTGCCGGCGGAAGCCAGCGATACTTATGTTGCTGCGAGCGATGAGCTGACCATCCCGGCTGTCCAATATGGCGACGCGGTCTATACCAACGTTGTCATCCAGGTCGGCAAGATCGTGTCGATCGGGACTTCACACGGGGCGCCGTGAGCCAGAGGCAGGACGGAAGCGATGGAGCGGACCGGGGGGTGTATCGGTAAATCGGTGCGCTATTGCGCCAGCGAAGCACCGATGCGCGCGTCACGAGGTCTAGGTGCTCGGGAGTGGGTATTTTCCTTCCCCGTTTTCCCTGGAGCTCATGGACGGCGAGAAGAACCGCGCAATCACCAAAGGGGAGCCGGGTGTATCCGATGAAGAAAAATTAAGCGGCGGCGATGCTTCGATCTTCCTCGGCGTCTGTCCGCGTTGCCATACGGGGAGCCTTCGCAGGCTGCAGGGAAAGCATGGGGAAGTTATTGCATGTTCGGCTTACCCGAGCTGCAGGTAAAAATGCGATGTCGGGGGAGGCCTGGGCGGTGGTGGAGGGGATTGACCCAGTGTCGTCGTTAAGGCGAGAGTTTTACCGTCCAGAGGGAAAGAATTGAATGACATTCACTGAATCAGTGCGCACGTGCTTCGTCAAATACGCGGACTTCAACGGTTGTGCGTCGAGATCAGAGTTCTGGTGGTGGGTGTTGTTCAATTTTATTGCGTCGATGGCGCTTGAAGTTGTCAGTTTCAATGTATCGCTGGCTTTTGCCATTGCCACGCTTCTGCCCTACACGGCCGTGACCACGCGCCGACTTCATGACACGGATCGTGGTGGTTGGTTTCAGCTGGTTGCTCTCATACCGATCATTGGATGGATACTACTTATCATCTGGTGCACCCAAGAGGGGCGGCCTAACCAATACGGCGGCAACAGCTAGCCGGGACCCATTCTCTTTTAGGCGCTTGGCCTCGTAATATGCGCTGCGGCGGCGAGATGGACATTGGGCGAAAATGCGCTAGCGTGAGATTAACCGGCTGAATCGCCGGCCACGCGAAGATTCAAAGGAGGGCACCGATGTGGGGAACCTTTAATGTGGTGATGCGGATGGTCAGCAGCCTGATCGGCATTTTGATGTTCTTGATGGGAGTGGTCTGGATTCTCCAAGGGCTCAATCTGGCTTTCCGCGTAGGATTCATGGTCGGCGACTATCATTGGACGATTTACGGGGTGATCCTGGCGCTGGTCGGTGTTGCCCAAGTCCTCTGGAGCAATACTCGGCAGATCCGGACCTGATCGCTTCACTGTCGGCGGACTCTTACGCGAATAGCGGCCAGTGCCTTTATACAGTGTCGTATCGGCCCCAGTACTGGATGGACGCATCAGCTTTGCCGACGAACAATTCGCGGCATGGCGTTCCGTGTCCGGAAGTTGAGTGACGAATTCGGGCAGTTCCTGCTCTTTTAAAAATGCTCAGTATGCGGACACGAGCGCAAGACCAACCCCAAGACACTTGCGGGACTTTTTTGGGTGGGATACCAAGCTCGCGGACGTTGCGAAGCATATGCGGTATTTCAAGTGTGGGAAGCGGCAGTGTTTGGCGCGGGCGGTGCCGGCCTTGAGGCCGAAGGGATACAGCTCGTTGCCGAAGTAGAAGTCACCAGGGTGCTTCTAGTCTCCTTCCCGGCGACCGCGCGTGCCGCGGCGTTCCTCGCCGCGAATTCTTCGACGCACGACGCCCATCATCTCGTCGCTGCGCCGCGGACCTGTCCGGCGGTCGTCGTGCTTCCGGTAACCGCAAGCACATTGACTCGGGGTGCTGCATTCAGCGAGCGGAAAGCGGGGTGCTTCGCGTGCCAGGAACCGGCGGCCTTTCAGCGCCTCCACCGCTTCGCAGCGGCAGCCGATTGACATCGCACTCACGGCGGCCCACGGTTTCGCTGGCTTATCGCCCGCGGACCCATTTCGCGCAGTGAGTGCTATACGCCAGACCATTTCAAATACCTTTCAGTAGGGCGACTAGGGCGAGGTGTTTACGTCAGGGATACCCGCGTCGCTGCCATCAGCGCGATGCCAGCTCGTTCATCTCCGCCTGCATGCGCTCCTTGTAATCATCGGACCAGCGGGCGCTGAGAGATGGTCTCGGTTTTTTAGACAGTTTTCGCGGTCTGGATAAGTGGAACTCCGCCGGTTATGCAGCCACCGCGAGCGGCTGAGATTCGAAGTAAACGTTGTCAGGGGTATTGCGGTCAAGTGCCGAGTGCGGACGCCGGCCGTTGTAGAACGCCAGGTAGCGTCCGATCCCGGCCTTGGCTTCGGAGACCGAGTCGTATGCATGCAAGTAAACCTCTTCGTACTTGACCGACTTCCATAGCCGCTCGACGAACACGTTGTCGCGCCAGGCGCCGCGTCCGTCCATGCTGATCTGGATGTGGTGCTTCTGCAGGACTTGGATGAAGCTGGAGGCCGTGAACTGCGAGCCCTGGTCGGTGTTGAAGATCTCCGGCGCCCCGTACTTGGCGATTGCCTCCTCGAGGGCCTCGACGCAGAAGTCCGCGGTCATGCTGTTGGAGACCCGCCAGCTCAAGACCTTGCGGCTGTACCAGTCCATGACCGCGACCAGGTATACGAAGCCCTTGGCCATCGGGATGTAAGTTACATCGGTCGCCCAGACCTGGTTCGGTCGGTCGATGACGAGCTTGCGCAGCAGATACGGGTAAATCAGGTGGCGAGGATGTCGCCGGCTGGTGTTGGAACGCCGGTAAAGCGCCTCGATGCCCATTTTGCGCATCAGTGTGGCAACGTGCCGCCGGCCGACCCAGATGCCGGGCTTATCCATCGCCTTGCTGGTGTGTTGTGCCGGCGTCGGCGCTCTGGTCGGTGGTTCCACCTGACGGGGCGCGACCTTGAGCCGCAGCGTTGGCCGGGCGGTCGAATTGGAAGTGTCGTTGGAATTGTTCATGCCGGATCTGTTCTCGCTTTTGTGGCCAGGGGTGGTGTCAGGATGGTGCGAGCGGGTCCGTTGTTGCACGCTGGATGCGCCGCGGCAGTTCATTGCCGTTCTTGCCCGTTGAATCTTGTGCCGTGATACCAGCGGCCTCATTGCTGCTGAGCTAGGCGGGCCCGATGGAACCTATTGTAGTGGGGTCTTTGATTCGTCGAAATCGTCGCTGGTTGGCGACAGGGACCGTTGGCACTGCGGGACCGCGTGGTGGCGCAGGGGCGGAAGAGAACTGCATGGAGCCGAAGGCGGACGCGGCAAAGCCGCTCGGTCGCTTCGTGACCCCATGAGGGATTGGGCGAGGCTTGGATTGCTGATCCGGTTGTGGCTGAAGGTCGCGAAGAAGGGGACTGATTCGGCTTCGGTCACGTAGGGGGAGGCGCTCGATGCTGCGCTCGCGTGGGGGTGGATCGACGGACAGAAGGGCACGTTCAACGAGGTTTCGTGGCTCCAGCGGTTCACGCCACGCACGGCTAAGAGCCCGTGGTCGAAGATCAACCGCGCGAAGGTGGAGGCGCTGATCGCCGCCGGCACAATGGAGGTGCCTGGTCTTGCTGAGGTGGAGCGCGCGAAGCGTGACGGACGATGGGAGCGCGCGTACGACGGAGCACGTTCCGCGAGTATGCCCGCGGACCTCGTTGCCGCATTTGCGCAAAACAATCGCGCGCCGAGCGTATCAAACGGTTCGTCGCACTGTGTGCGCGACACGAGACGATCCATCCGCCACGTCAGAAGAAGTCAGGGGCCCGCTCCGCAAAGGGCCTAAAGAAGGCTCTGCCTAAGAAGCAAAACCCTTACTGGGTGGCAATAACTTCACACAAGATCGCTAACGTCCACCGACGTCCATCGACAGCCATGCCTTTTAGCGGTCCAAAATGAGGGTAGCTTTATCGGACTTCGAGAAAATTGCTTTATATTCAGCAAGGTAAGCAGGCCTTTTGATTCCCTCTTTGGCCATTTCCTGGGCGCCCGTTCCGGTCACATGGTGCAGTTGATACCGGCCCCGGTGCCATGGCGCATCGGTAAGAGTCCGCCCGTCCACCAGCCTGTCGATGATGGTGAGCATGGACACGGCGAGGAATTCTATGGCTTTGACGCGAAAGTGGATTAGATTAAGCAAAATCGGCATTGGCCCTGGGTCCGGACGATCAATTAGGATCCCGATGGGATAAATCTGTTCGGGGAGGGTGGTCGATGACTGGAACAAGATTGGTGATCGCCGCACTGATCGCAGTGCCTGCGTTGAACCCGATTGCGGCGCTCGCCGCGGACCCCGCCGGGGGCCCGGAACAGCTGCAGGAAATTGTCGTGACCGCGCAGAAGCGCGTCGAGGACGTGGATCGCGTGCCGATCAGCGTCGCGGTGTTCGACAACGCCTCATTTGACCGACTCAGTATCCAGAACATCGGCGATGTGGCGAACCTGTCCCCCGGCGTCGATTATCAGGTGACGGGTCCGAAGAACCTGCTCGCGATCCGTGGCATCTACTCGGGTGGTGGCGCCGCAACAACAGCGATTTACATCGACGACGTACCGGTCCAGGTGCGCGTCGGCATCGTCGGCCTGATCGGCGCGACGCTGCCCGCGGTGTTCGACCTCGATCGGGTCGAGGTGCTGCGCGGGCCGCAGGGAACCCTGTTCGGCTCGAGTGCGGAGGGGGGCGCCATCCGTTTCATCACGCCCGAGCCCAGCCTGACGCAATACAGCGGTTATTCACGCGCCGACATCGGCGACACCGACAATGGCGCGCCGAGCTTCGAAGTTGGCGCTGCATTTGGTGGCCCGATCGTCAATGATCAGCTGGGCTTTCGGATCAGCGCATGGCACAGGCTCGACGGCGGCTATGTTGACCACGAGAGCGCGATCCCGGGCGGCTACACCGCCCGCAATTCGAACTGGGGCGACAGCGACGTCGTGCGCGCGGCACTGGCCTTCGCGCCGAACGAGTCGCTGAAGATCACGCCGTCCCTGTACTACCAACACCTGTATTCGCACGACTCGTCCGGCTTCGAGCCGGCCCAGTCAGCCCAGGCCAACGATGCATTCACGCAGCAATGGGCATCGCTGAACCCGCAATATTCGGATGTGGGTGCGGGCCGGTTCGTCAATCCGCAGCTGGAACAGGTGCCGAGCACGGACACGTTCTACGTGCCGGCGCTGAAGATCACGCTGGACCTGGCGCAGGTCCAGCTCGTGTCCAACACCGGCTTCCTGCACCGCGACGACACGACCAATGAGGATTTCACGACCGCCACGCCCGTTGCGTTTGGGCTGCCATGGCCGCTGGTGGCGGCGGCGGCGGACCACAACATCATCAATACCGACCAGAACGTGCTGACCGAGGATCTGCGCCTGCAGTCGACCGGCGCCGGCCCGTGGCAATGGACGATCGGCTTCGAGATCGTCGATGCGCGCCAGCGGGCTTTTAACCCGGAATACAGCCCTTACCTGCCGACGCTGGTGCCCGGCACCGTGCTGTTGCCCGGCAACGAGTCGTACATCGGCGATGAACGCTCGACCGATAAGCAGATCGCGCTGTACGGACAGGTCAATTACCAGCTGACCCGGCAGTGGAGCATCACCGCGGGCGCACGCGTCGCCAGGGACTCGGACGACTACAGCGTATTTCAGAACGGGCCGTTTGCGGGTGGCGAGAGCTTCATCTCCGGCACGCAAAGCGAGACGGTGAAGGACCCAAAGGTCGGCATCAATTTCCAGGTCTCCGATACGAGCCTCATCTACCTGAGCGCGGCCAAGGGCGATCGCGTGGGCGGCGTCAATGCGCCGTTTGCGCTGACGGGGTCTTGCCTGACGGTTCTGAACCAGATCGGGCTGAACGGGGTGCCCCCGTCCTACAGCGGGGATTCGCTGTGGAGCTACGAACTCGGCTCCAAGAACCGGCTGTTCGACGGCCGCCTGTCGATCGAGGCCAGCCTATTCCACATCGACTGGTCGAACGTGCAGCAATCGGTGAGCCTGCCGCCGAACCTCTGCCCGGAGACGTTCACCGGCAATCTCGGCAAGGCGACCAGCAATGGCGGCGACCTGCAGATCACCGCGCTGCTGTTGTCCGGCCTGGAACTTGGCCTGTCGGTCGGTTACACCGAGGCCAAGGACTCGCAAACGCTGAGCGTGAATGGCACCGATTTCGTGACCTCCGGCCAGCAGCTCAATCCCTACGCGACCCCATGGACGGTCGTGCCATCACTGTCGTACGCATTCCCGGTTGGCGCTGACCATAAAGGGTACCTGCGTGTCGACGATGAGTTCCACAGCAAGAATCCGGGCCCGTTCGCGCAGCAGTTCGCCAACAACGTCGCGGCGGATCCGAACTTCATCGCGAACCCGTCGACCAACGTGCTCAATGCCCACCTCGGCGCGACCTGGAATGGCTGGGATACGTCGGTCTATGCGCTGAACCTGCTGAACAGCCATCCGCGCCTGTACGACACCTCCCTGGAGACGGGCCAGTTCGTCGGCCCGACCTATACGATCCGGCCACTGACCGTCGGGGTCAGGGCCATTTACCGATGGTAGGGCGGACTCATGCACGATCTTGATCGCAGGCAGTGGCTTACCGCGATGGGTCTCGCGATCGGCGGACTGGGCGCCGCGCGCTTCGTTGCCGCCGGGACTTCGCCGGTGTCGCGTCCCGTGCGCCTGTCGCTGAACGAAAATCCGTTTGGGCCGGCTCCCGGTGTCATCGATGCGCTGCGGCGCGAGTTCGCGAACCTCTGCCGCTACACGGGCGAGGAATACGACACCCTGGTCGGGTTGATCGCCGCCAAGGAAGCGCTGCCGCGGGAGCAGGTCATCCTGGGCGAGATCCTGGAGCCGCTTGGCACGCATCTCAGTCAGCAGGGGGGCCCCGGCGGGGAGTTCATCTACTCCGACCCCGGTTATACGGCGCTGATCGACACCGCGGTCGCGGTCGGTGGCCGTGCGGTCGGCGTGCCGCTGAATGCGAAGCTGGAAAACGACTTGCCGGCAATTGCCGCGAAGGTCAACGCGAATACGCGCGCGGTATTCCTCGTGAACCCCCACAATCCGACCGGAATCGTCGCGGACGCGGATCAGCTCAGGAATTTCGCCCGCACCACCTCGCACAAGGCGCTCGTCATCGTGGACGAGGCCTACCTCGAGTTCGCCGATCGCTTCGCCGATCGCAGCCTCGCGGATCTGGTGCGCTCGGGTGAGAACGTCATCGTGTTCCGCACCTTCGCCAAGGTCTATGGACTGGCGGGACTGGAGATCGGCTACGGCCTCGTGCCGAAGGCGATTGCCAGGATGCTGAGCGGCCAGGGACTCGATAACCCGCACCTGTTCAATCGCCTGGCCGTGGTCTCCGCGATTGCCAGCCTGCAGGATACGGGCTACGTGGATCGGGTCACGCGCGAGGTGGCGATAGAGCGCGAGAAGTGGTTCGGGTTCCTTCGCGAACTGCAGCTCGAGTTCACCCCTTCCGCGGGCAATTTCGTGTTCTTTGATACCGGCATGCCGAACCGCGACTTCGCCGCCGCGCTGTTGAAGGAGGGCGTCTTGATCGGCCGCAAGTTCCCGCCCTTCGAGCGCTGGGCGAGGATATCGATCGGATTGCCTGAGGAGAATGCAGCCGCGCGGGCGGCCGTGCGCAAGGCCCTGGCAGGCGCCAGGGCCTGAGGCGGCCTGGAGTCCCGCCGCGACCGTCCGCGCGCCGGGCCGCGCGCTACTGTGGCGCAAACACCAGCACCTTGGCCGTCGTCCAGCCGAGGTGCGGCACCGTCACGTACAGGCGATCAAGTTCTGTCGAGTAGAGCGCGGTGCGTGCCATGACCGCGGTATCCACGGGTGCGAGCGCGCGATACGCGTCATCCGGCAGACGCTCGTAGGTAAACACCTCGCCCACCCCCGTGGACGCATACAGCCGGCGCCGCGCCGCATCGTAGAACATCGAATCGACCCAGCTGCCGATCGGGAGCCGGCGCAGCTCCCCGCCGGTCCGCGTGTCGATCACGACGATGCTGCCACGCACGTCGCCGTCGTTGCAGCCGACGTAGAGCCGGTGCTCCTCGGCGTCGAGCGCGAAGACCTCGTTGCGCCGGCTCATCGTGATGGGCCAGGTGGCGATTTGCGTCCGGCGCGCGAGATCGATGACGGCGATCGCATTCGAGTCCGGGGTATTGACGTACAGCCGCTCGCTCGTCGGATCGACGACCATGGCCTCGAGGCCGGGTGCCGCTATACGGATGTCCCCGATCCTGATCTCACGCGTGGTGTCGATGATCGAGATCAGCGTGTAGTCCCTGCCTGCGGCCGCGCCGCCATTGGCTACGTAGAGCAGGCCGCTCCTCGCGTCGAAGGCGATGCCGTCCGCGTCCACCTGCAGCGGGATCGAGGTGATCGCGCGGTAGGAGTCGGAGTTGAAGATCCACAGCCTGCCGTCGCCGTCGCTGACGAACAGCCGCCGCCGGTCGCCGCGGAAGAGCACCGCGTGCGGGTTGCCGATGCCGCGAATCGCCTGCAGCACCTCGCCGCTGCGCAAGTCCAGGACTTCGACGGCGTGAGATGCCTGCGGGGTGGCGAACAGCCGCCGGCCCGCGACGTCGAGCGCCATGTGATCGGCGTAGGGGCCGGTTGGCACCTCCGGCATTTCGATGGTCTGCACGAGCGCGAGCGGCGGCTCGGCCGGCGCGGCGGGCGCGGCGGGCGGCTGGGAGAGCGCCGGGTTGCCGCCGAGCAGGATCCACGCCAGCCAGCGCGCGCGAGCATACGCTCCCGCGCGCTCACGCGGGCCGCGGCGGCGCGACGTCCGCTGGGAAGCTTTCGGCGATGCCAGGTACTGCGGCATGGGTTGGCCCGGATGGTATCGCGTTCTCCCGCGCAGGTGATTACGCCAGCAGCGGGCCGGCGATATCCGCGGCAAAAATCTCCGCCAGCGCCAGTACTGAGGCATGGACGGGCCCTGAGGTGATCGTGGGGATCACGGAGGCATCGACGACGTACAAGCCCTCGAAGCCATGCAGCTTCAGATTCGCATCGACGACACCATCCGTCGATCGCCCCATCCGGCAGGTCCCGACCGGATGATGATGCGTCATCACGGCGCGCCCGAGGAACTCATCGAGCGCCGCATCGCTGCGGACGTCCGCTCCCGGATGGATTTCTGCATCACGCCAATCCGCGAGTTCGGGCCGCTGCCCGACCGTGCGCGCCACGATCAGCGCCTCGCGCATCAGGCGCCGATCCTGCGCCGTCGACAGGTACGCAGGGTCGATGCGGGGCGGATCGCTTGCGGCCGGGCCGGTCAGCGTGATGCGTCCGCGGCTGGTCGGGTGCGTGACGCCGGAGAGGATCGTATACGCGGAGCCTGGTGCCGGGCGCTCGAAGCACTCGGTGACGACTGGCGCCGTGACGCAACCGATCACGATGTCCGGCACGCCCCGTCCCTGCAGAGGTCGCTGGAGTCGAGGTAGGTCAGGGATTCCGAATGCTGCAGCCGCGAAGGCGGCACGGGGCGCCTGGCGCGATAAACATTTCCGGCGGTCAGCAGGTGATCATGCAGGTTCTCGCCGATCTCGGGGTGGTTCGCAACGCACGATACGCCCGCACGCGCAAGATCGACGGCGGGGCCTATGCCTGAGCGCATCAGCAGAAGCGGCGACCCGATCGAGCCGGCGCACAGGATCGTCACGCCGGCCTGAATGTCGGTTGCCTCTCCGCGGATGCTCGCTGCGACGCCGTTCACGCGAGAGCCAGTGATGGTGAGCCGTTGCGCCAGGGCTCCGGTGAGCACCACGAGTTCGGCCGCCCGAGCGCCGGGTCGAGCCACGCGTTTGCGGCACTGACCCGCCGACCGGCGCGAATCGTCAGGGAATTGGCGGCAACGCCGATCAGGGATCCGGTGTTGTGATCCCCCAGCCAGGGGATGCCCTGCGCCCGCGCCGCCGCCATGTAAGCGCGCACGAGCGGGGAGAGTTCTGCATCCGGCAATAATACCGGCAGCGGGCCGTCGGCCCCGTGATATGCGCTGGCGCCACCGGAAAAGTTCTCCAGCCGGCGAAAGGCCGACAGCAAGCTCTCATAGGACCAGCGCTGCGAGCCGCTCGCATCAACCCAGGCCCGGTAATCGTCCCGGTGCCCGCGCACGTGGGCCATCGCATGCAGGCAGCTCGAACCACCGATCAGGCGTCCGCGCGGCCAATCATGGCTGCGCCCGGCGGTGTGCGGCTGCGGGATCGTACGATAGCGCCAGTCGTAGTCCCGGCCGGCGAGCGTCGGCCAGGCCTGCGGAATGGCGATGTCGGGATCGGTGGCGGGACCACCGGCCTCGATCAGGCCGACCGCCAGCGCCGGATTCGCACTGAGTCGCGCCGCAAGCACGCAGCCGGCGGAGCCTGCGCCGATGATCAGCACGTCAAAGCTGGTTTTCATGGTTGCCGTGAATATACGATCTTTCGCCGTGATGAACCAATCGGAGATATGGTTCATGAAGCGCCATGTTCAAGAATTCCGGATCAGGTGGCGGCGCGCCTGCCGCGGACAAGGTCCGCGGCCTTTTCAGCGATCATGATCACGGCGGCATTGATATTGCCGCTCGGCAGTTCCGGAATCACCGAGGCGTCGACCACGCGCAGCCCCGCCACGCCCCGCAGGCGAAGTTCGGTGTCGACGACCGCCGACGGATCCGAGTCCCTGCCCATCTTGCAGGTGCCTGCCGGGTGATGGACGGTGATCGCGGAATTGCGAATGTGCGCATCGATGTCCGCGTCCGATTGCTTGTCACCGCCCGGCGCGATTTCCCGCGCGATGAAGCTGCGCATGGCAGGCTGCGCGGCAATTTCGCGGGCGATGCGTATTCCGGCACGCAGCGCCCGCCAGTCGGCATCCCTCGACAGGAACCGTTGAAGGATGCGCGGGTGGGCCGCAGGGTCCCGTGACTGCAGCATCACCTCGCCGCGGCTCTCCGGATGCAGCATCACGATGCGGCTCGCAAAGCCATCGGTGAACGGCGCCTTGAACGGGCGCATATATGGCCACGCCCCGAGGGGCGCCGCCGTCAGCAATATCTGGGTGTCAGGCAGGGACAGTTGCGTGCTGCTTTTCAGGAACGCAACGATGCCGCCGGGAACGTCGGCGGCAAAGCCCTTGCCGAACAGATAGGCCTTGCCGAGTTCGCGGGCGATGCGATCGTAGCGCATCATGGCGAAAAACGGCCCGGGATCGCGGCGGTGGTACATCAGGATCGCCGAGGCGTGGTCCTGCAGATTGCGTCCGACGCCGGGCAGCGCGACCTTGACCGGAATACCGTGCCGTTCGAGTTCCTGCGCATCGCCAACGCCCGAGAGCATCAGGAGCTGGGGGGAATTGATGACGCCGGCGGCGAGGATGACTTCGCGGCGCGCCCGCGCCGTGTGCGTGGCGCCCGCGCGGCGGTACTCGATGCCGGTCGCGCGCCCCGCCTCTATCAGTATTCTGCGCGTCAGTGCGCGCACCTCGATCATCAGGTTTGAGCGGCGCAATGCCGGGCGCAAATAGGCGGTCGCACTGCTGCAGCGCCGCCCCCTGCCAATGGTCATTTGCAGGCGCGAGAACCCTTGCTGGACTTCCCCGTTGTAATCATCGCTCCAGCCGTGGCCGGCTGATTTCGCCGCGTCCGCATAGGCGCCCAGCAGCGGATCCTGGTAGCCGCAGGTCTGCACGGACAGCGGCCCATCGCCGCCGCGATAGACGCTCGCGCCACCTTCCCAGCGCTCCTGCCGGCGAAAATACGGCAGTACGGCGTCATAGGACCAATCGGCGGCTCCCGTTGCTGCGGCCCAGCGGTCGTAGTCGCCGCGGTTGCCGCGCACATAGGCCATCGCGTTGGTCGAGGAGCAGCCGCCAACCACCTTGCCACGCGCACATTCGATGCGCCGGCCGGCGACGGCATCTTCCGGCTCGCAGAAATAGCCCCAATCGTGCAGCCGCTTCTGCAGAATCTTGCCCCAGCCGAGCGGTATGTGGATCCACGGATCCCGGTCCCAGCCGCCGGCTTCCAGCAGCAGCACCGAGATGTCGGGGTCCGCGCTCAGGCGGTTGGCGAGGACGCACCCGGCCGAGCCCGCACCCACGATGATGTAGTCGTACTCAGCGACCTGTGCCAAGGGAGGAAAAGCCTACTGAGCTGCTTCCGAGCGGGGAAATACCTGTTCATAAATGTATTGCTGCACGTCGCCGAGATGCCTCTGCATCTGGGCATAAGCCTCCTGCCCGTTGCGTGCGGCAATGGCGGCAGCGATCGCATCATGGAACCCGGCGTAGACCGCTTGGCGCTTGTAGCAATGCGCGTGTTCCCCGAGACGCCGCCACCCGGCGTCGCGTTGTTGCGCGCACATGGTGTCGAAGAAGGCAAGGAACAGCGTGTTGCGCGCGGCTTCCGCAATGGTGCGGTGAAACAGGGAGTCGGCGCGCTCATAAGTCTCGGGATCGCCCGCCGCGCGGGTCTTGCCGGCCAGCGTCTGCAGGCGCTTGATCTCGGCGGCCGAGGCGCGCAGCGCGGCGAGGCGCGCCATCGCGGGCTCGGTCGCAACGCGCACCTCGATGACCTCGAGCGGATTGGTGTAATCGAGGATGCTCTCCAGCGCGGTGCCGGCACTGGCGCCGGGAGCGCCGCCGCGCGCGCGCGCGGCCGGCTCCGTGCATACAAAGGTTCCGCGTCCCTGGTGACGGTGGATGCGCCCCTCCTGCTCCAGCACCTCGAGCGCGCGGCGCAGCGAGCGGCGCCCGACCCGTAGTTCCATGGCGAGAGTGCGCTCCGGCGGGATGCGTCCGTCGCCGGCAAAGTCGCGCTTCGAGATGAATTCGCGCACCTTGAAGAGAGCCTGATCGCTTCGTTCCATGGTCTTGCGCCCGAATGAATGACCAGGAATTAAGATACCATAGGCAGCGCGCGAATGGCTCCGCGAACGTGCCCGTCGGCCGGTTGACGACGCCTTGGGTTCCGGGCAGACTCGATTCGGATGGGACCACTTTGCCATATTGGTTCGTGAGAGGTTTCGCATGGCTGTTCGAAATCTGGTGGTAGATCCCGCCGCGGCCAGGACGGCCGAGGCGGATGGTTCCCTGGACGCATTGCACCGCGACGTCTACGCCAACAACATGGCGCCTTACTGGGTCGTGGACCGCAAGGTCGAACACGACGAGGACCGCCAGGTCGCGCAGGGCCGCAAGGCGGTGCCCTTCATCTGGAAGTACAAGGAGCAGATCGAGCCCCTGCTTTACCGGTCCGCCTCGCTGATTCGCACCGAGACCTCCGAGCGACGCTCCCTCGTGCTGGTCAATCCGGGTCTGGCGCCGCAGCGGGCCACCGCGACGACGCTGTACGTCGCCTACCGGCTGAACGATCCGGTGGAAATCATGCCGCCGCACCGCCATTCGCCCAATGCCATTCGCCTCGGGCTCACCGGCACCTCGAACTTCACCGGGGTGGAGGGCGAGAACATCGTCTTCGGTCCCGGGGATCTCGTGCTCACGCCGCACGACACCTGGCACAACCACGGCAACCGCAGCGAGGAGCCGGCGATCAACGTCAGCGTCCTTGACCTGCCGCTTGCCGAGACCCTGAATTCCCTGTATTTCGAGCACGACTACACCGAGGAAGAGGAAGGCAAGCGCATCCGGCGCGTGATGCAGACCGAGCGCTTCCCGCCGGATTATTCGCAGCGTGTGTACGGCAGCGGAGGCATGCTGCCGCGCTTTCTCTCCCATCACCGCGGCGCGGGCGCCGCCTCGCCGATGTACGTGTATCGCTACGACATGATGCGCGGGATGCTGGAGAAGTTCCGCGACTGGGACGGTGATCGGCATGAGGCGCTGATGGTCGAGTACGTGAATCCAGTCACTGGACAGCCGGTGTACCGGACCATGACCTTCTTCATGCAGATGCTGCGCCCAGGCGAGCGCACGCTGCCGCTGAAGCAGAGCGCGAACCTCACCTGCACCCCGTTCGAGGGCCGCGGCTACAGCGTGATGGGCGACAAGCGCGTTGACTGGGAACCGTTCGACACGTTCGTCGTGCCCGGCGGCACCTGGTGCGAGCACGTCAACCTGTCGACCACGGAACCGGCGATCCTGTTCGTGGCGAGCGACGAGCCGACGCTCAAAGCGCTCGCCTTCTACCAGAAGCACGGCAAGAACGACAACGGCGACATCGTCCGCCTCCTTTAGGTACCGCGCCGGGACAGCATGGCATTTTCCAGAAATACACGGCTGGTATCACACATCGATTGTCCGGGCGGCGGCCAGGTCTGGGTCGATGGGCGCACCCTGTATATCGGGCACATGCGCGAGCCAACCGGCACCACGATCGTGGACGTGGCGGATCCGGCGAACCCGGTTGCGCTGGCGCGCGTGGAAGTGCCCGTCGGCTGGCATTCGCACAAGGTACGGGTCGCGAAGGGCATCATGGTCGTCAACCACGAGCGTCAGGGAAAGGATGGAGATCCGGCCTTCGGCGGCGGCTTAGGGATTTACGATGTCTCGACGCCGGCGAAGCCGCGGCTGATCTCGAAATGGCGCACCGCGGGCAAAGGCGTGCACCGCTACGATTTCGACGGGCGTTATGCCTACATATCGCCGACCGCCGAGGGCTATATCGGCAACATCATGATGATCCTGGATCTCAAGGATCCGGCGCATCCGACGGAGGTCGGCCGCTGGTGGATCCCCGGGCAGTGGCAGGCGGGCGGCGAAGCCTACCCCTGGGCGACGGACCGGCGCCGCGCTGCCATCACCCGATGCGCCTGGGAGATCGCCTGTATGTCAGTTACTGGCATCACGGCTACTACATTCTCGATATCTCCGACATGAGCAAGCCGACGCTGGTCTCCGGCGGCAACACGTCGCCCGCGTTCCCGCACCCGACCCATACCTGCCTGCCGATCCCGCAGACGCTCAAGGGGCGCAGGGTCATGGTGGTCGCCGACGAGGACGTCGCGAAGCTCTGGCCCTGCGCGCCGGCGTTCACATGGATCTACGACATTACCAACGAGCGCTGTCCGGTGCCGATCTCGACCTTCCAGGTCGCGGGCGTCGACCCTGATGGTGCCCCGCAGCCGCCGTTCATGGGTTGCCATCAGCCCTCCGAACGCTTCAAGGGCACCCTGATCCCCTTCGCCTGGTTCGCGAAGGGCCTCAGGATTCTGGACATCGCGGATCCGTTCGCACCGCGCGAGGTGGCCTGCTACGAGCCGGACCCGCCGCAGGGCTTTACACTGTCCTCGTCGAACGATGTCACGATCGACGATCGGGGCCTTTGTTACCTGATCGACCGTCAACGCGGCGTCGACATCATCGAGACCACCGTACTCTGAAGGAAGGGCAGCGCCTTGAACGACAAGATCATCCCCATCGGCAAGCGCAATCCGAACCTGCCGTTCCACCCCGGCGTGCGCGCCGGCGACTGGATTTACATCTCCGGCCAGGTCGCCAAGGACGAGCAGGGCAACATGTGCTCGGGCAACATCGAGGAGGAGACGCGCTGGACCATCGAGAGCATCCGCCGAATCCTGAAGGCGGACGGCGCAGACCTCGAGGACGTCGTCCGCGTGACGGTCTATCTGGAGGATGCGCGCAATTTCGGGCGCTACAATAAGGTCTTCGCCGAGTACTTCCCCGAAGGGCGCATTGCGCGCACCACGGTCGAGGCGCGCGCGGTGATCGAATGCAAGATCGAGATGGACGCGGTTGCGTACAAGCCGCGCAATTGACAACACCGGGTTGGCCTTTAGGCCGCGCTGCTGGAGAAAACCATGCTTAGAGTTCTGGGTCGGTCCACGTCGGGCAATGTTCAGAAGGTGCTGTGGCTGCTCGAGGAGCTGGCACATCCGTACCAGCGCGAGGACTACGGCCGGCAGTTCAACAACACCGCGACGCCTGAGTACCTCGCGCTCAATCCCAGCGGTAAAGTGCCGACCATTGTCGACGGCGACGTCGTGGTGTGGGAGTCGAACACGATCCTGCGCTACATCTGCAACAAGTACGCCACCGGCTCGGCTCTGTATCCGGCCGACCCGGCCGCGCGCACCCAGGTCGAGCGCTGGATGGACTGGCAGCTCGCCTCGCTGAACGGCCCCTATCTCGGCGTCTTCAAGGAAGCCAAGAAGAAGGAGGACGAGCGCGCCGCGAGCTGGGCGGCGGATTCCCGGGAGCTTGCGGCTCAGCTCGAGCTCCTTGAGAAGGGCACCTCGGGGCGGCGGTGGATTGCCGGCGCGAATTTCACGATAGCGGATATCTGCCTCGGGCCGATCGTGGACCGCTGCCTGAAGTTCCCCGTCAGCCTGCCGGCGCTGCCGGGCCTCAAAGCCTGGATCGCCAGCGTGGCGGCCCGGCCGGCCTACAAGAAAGCCCTGTCCTGAATGCCGCGCCCGTGTCCAGGCCAGGCCGAGCCATGAACCGCGTCGCCGTCATCGGGATGGGCACCATGGGGCCCGGCATTGCCGCGACGCTGGCGCGCGCGGGGCTGCGGGTGTCGGCCTTCGATGCGGATTCCGCGAAGCGCGCAAGGGCGCCGCAAGGCTTCGCGACCGCGGCCGAAGTGCTCACGGCGCTCGGTGTTCCCGACCGGACCGGCGCAGGCGTGGTCGTCGCCGATACGCTGGCCGCGTGCGTGGCGGGCGCCGATCTCGTCATCGAGACGGTACCGGAGGATCTTGACCTCAAGATCCGGGTGTTTCGCGAGATCGAGGAGCATGTCGGCGACGACTGCATCCTTGCTTCCGATACCTCCGGCATCCCGATCACCCGGATCCAGGCGGGCACGCGCCTGCCTTCGCGCCTCATCGGCATGCACTGGTCGAACCCACCGCACATCATCCCGATGATCGAGGTGATTCCGGGCGAGAAGACCGCGCCCGGCGTCGTCGATGCGCTGGTGGCGCTGGTGAGGCTATGCGGCCACCTGCCGATCATCATCCGCAAGGACGTGGCCGGGTTCGTGGAGAACCGCGTGCTCTATGCCGTGATGCGCGAATGCCTCGACCTCGTGGAGCAGGGCGTCATCGAACCGCAGGACCTCGATGCCTGCGTCTCCTGGGGCATCGGCTACAAGCTCGCCGTGGTGGGCCCGATGGCCCTGCTCGACATGGCCGGCCTCGATATCTACACGGCGGTTGGCAGTTACCTGAACAAGGAGCTGTCGAGCCGCAAGGACGTCGCCGCCTACGTCACCGAGCGCACCGCACGGGGCAAGCTCGGCATCAAGACCGGCGGCGGCGTCTATAACTACACTCCTGAACAGATCGCGCAGCTGCAGGGCGCGCGCGCGCGCAAGCTCATTGCCGTGCGCAAGGCATTGCAATCATGAACGTCCGCAGGTTACTGGCGGGCGCGGCCCTGCTGGGCGTCCTCGCACATCTTCCCGGCGCCAGCTCCGGCGCCTCGGCCGCGGAGCTCAAAGCGCTCGCGATCATGATGCCCGAGGAGCCGAACGACTACGGCTGGAACCAGCAGGGCTTCAACGCCGCGAAGGAAGTGGCGGCGAAATACGGCCTGAAATTCCTGCCCGCAGCGGGCTCAGGGTACGGCGATGTGCACGCGCAACTGCGCGATCTGTGCGATGACGGGGCGGGCCTGATCATCGCGCATGCCGCGGGCTACAATACGGCAGCGCCGGAAATCGGCGCCGAGAGACACGTGCCCGTGGCCATCGTGGACCGGCCGAAGAGCAGCCAGCCGGGTTCCATCGCCGATTACACGCTGTCCGGCCACCAGGGAGCCTATCTTGCCGGCGTGCTCGCGGTGAGGAGTTCGCAGACGCGCGTCGTCGGCGTCGTCGTCTCAGGCGAGCCGCCGTCGTGGAACTCGCAATCGGCGGCATTCGCGCAGGGCGTGCACGCGACCGACCCATCGGTGCGCATCGTGTACGCGGTCATAGGGCCTGCTGCCTATGCCGACGCGGCCGGCGGCCGTCGCGTCGCCGAGTCGGTGATCGGCGCCGGCGCCGACGTGATCTTCGGCCAGGGCGACGGCTCGAGCTTCGGCATGCTGCAGGCGGTGGAGACGCACAGATCCACCGCCGGCGGCAAGGTCTGGTTCATCGACGTCATCGGCGACAAGAGTCCCGTGGACAAGGGCAACCTCCTGTCATCGGTCGTCTGGAACCTCGTGCCCGTGTTCTCGGCGATGATCGAGGACCTGAAGGCGAACCGGTTCGGTACCCATGCCTACCCCATCCAGCTGGCAGACAACTCGGTGCACCTGCTGCACACGACCCACATTCCCGACAAGACCTGGGCCGAGCTCGAGGCGGTGCGCGCGCAGATCATCGCCGGCCAGGTGAAGGTCGAGCCGATTTTCGACGCGGTTCGGGTGCGCGCGCTGATGAGTTCCGTCGCGGCGCCGCCCGGTTAAGCAGAAGCCGGTGTCGATCGTCGCAGCGCTCAGCACGGTCACGAAGCGTTACCCAGGCGTCACCGCACTTGATGCGGTGTCGCTGGAGTTCCGCGCGGGCGAGGTGCACGTGCTGCTCGGCGAGAACGGCGCCGGCAAGTCGACGCTGGTCAGCCTGCTGGCGGGCATGCAGCAGCCGGATGAGGGCGATATCCTGGTCGGCGGCCACGCGGTACGCATCGATTCTCCGCGGCGCAGCATGGACCTTGGCATCGGCGCGGTGTTCCAGCGCGTACTGCTGGTGCCGAGCCTCACCGTCATCGAGAACCTGATGCTGGGCGGCTCCTGGCTGCGCCGGCTCACGCGCGAGCCGGCCCTCAGGCGCTTCAGCGAGCTGGCGGCGCTGCTCGGTACGCACATCGATCCCGATGCGCCAGTGTCCGGCCTGTCGCTCGGCGAGCAGCAGCAGGTCGAGATCATGCGCGCACTGTGGCGCGACGCGAAGCTGCTGCTGCTCGATGAGCCGACCTCGATGCTGACCCCGCAGGGCGTGGCGGACCTCGGCCGCATCATGCGCCGGCTGCGTGACCAGGGCGTCGCGCTGATCCTGATCACGCACAAACTGCTGGAGGCGTATGAATTCGCCGACCGCATCTCGGTACTGCGGCTCGGCCGCGTCGCCGGCGAAATAGAGCCTGCCCGCCTGCAGTCGATGAGCGAGGCCGAGCGCACCGAGTCGGTCATCGGCATGATGTTTGGCGAGGCGGCGGGCGGCAATGGCGGTGCGGCAGCTGGCCACGAGGCGGAACTCGCGATCCTGCTCGGGCGCAAGATCCACGGGACCGCCATCGTCGATCGCGCACGGCCGCCCGTGCTGTCGGTCCGCGCGGCGTGCACCGCGGCCGACTACGCCGAGACGCCGCTGCGCGAGGTCAGCTTCGACTTGTGGTCCGGCGAAGTGCTCGGCATCGCCGGTGTCGACGGCAATGGCCAGAAGCACCTCGCCGAGATGCTGGCGGGACAGCGCGGCGTATGCGCCGGATCGTTGCAGCTCGGCGGCGCCGACATCACGCAGGGACGCGTGCCGGAACGCCGCCAGCGCGGCGTACGCTATGTGACCGACGACCGCCTTGGCGAAGGCACGGTCGGCACCGCATCCGTAGCGACGAACCTGGTGCTGAAGGAGATCGGCGCTGCACCCTGGTGGTGGCACGGCTTCACACGATGGGACCTGATTCACCGGCATGCCCGCGAGCTGATCATGGGCAACGATATCCGCACGCCGTCGGAACTGACTCCGGTGGGCAAGCTGTCGGGCGGCAACGTGCAGAAGGTGCTGCTCGCACGCGAGCTGGACGCCCGCGCCGACGTCGCGATCCTCAACAAGCCAACGTACGGACTCGACCTGCACAACCAGCGCCTCGCACTGGACCGTATCGGTGCCGCTGCGGCCCGCGATGTCGCACTGATCGTGATCTCGACGGACCTCGATGAGCTGCTCGAAATCAGCGATCGCATCGGCGTGATGTTCCAGGGCCGGCTGGCCGGCATCGTCGACAACGGCGACGGCGCGGGCGACAGGGTCCGGCGCCTGATGACCGGGGCAAGCGGCCATGCGTGACGAGGGCAAAGCGGACGGCGGCGTGACGGACACCGGCACCTTCGCGGGTATCCAGGCCACGCTGCTGCGCGTGCTGGTGCCGGTGGCATTGGCGCTGGTGGTGGGCGGCCTGATCCTGCTGGTGCTCGGCAAGGACCCGGTGGGCTATTACGGCTTTGTGCTGGAGCGCAGCCTCTTGCGCTGGGGCGGCGCCCAGGAGACGCTCACGCGGATGGCACCGCTGCTGCTGATCGCCGCCGGCCTGATCGTCGCTTTCCGCGCGGGCATCTGGAATCTGGGCGGGGACGGGCAGTTCCTGCTCGCCGCCGTGGCGAGCGCGGCGCTGGCGCCCGCCCTGATTGCGGTCCTGCCGCGCGGCCTCACGCTCATCGCGTGCATGCTCGCGGGGAGCCTGGTCGGCGCGCTGTGGTCGGTGATTCCGGCGGCGCTGAAGGCGCGCTATGGCGTCAACGAGATCATCACGACGCTGATGATGAGCTTCCTCGGCACCAGCCTCGCGAACGTGCTGATCAAGCTGGTGCTGCGGGACCCCGACACCACGGTGCCGCAGACGCGCAGCCTTGGCGTCGATGACCGGCTGCCCCGCCTGTTCGGCACGACCATCCACGCCGGGCTCGTGCTGGCGCTGCTGGTGGTCATCGGGGTGCACTTCATGATGACCCGCACTGCGTTCGGGCTGAAACTGCAAGTGCTCGGGGCCAACCGGGCGGCGGCGGTGCATGCGGGGCTGCGGGTAGAGCGGCTGACGTTCGCCGCCTTCGCACTCAGTGCGGCCCTGATCGGCCTCGCCGGCGCCGTCGAGGTTCTCGGCGTCTGGGGCACCGTCAGGGCCGACTGGAACCCGGCGCTAGGCCTGCTGGTCGTACCGCTGGTCTTCCTCGCGCGCTTCAATGGGTTTGCGGTGATCGGCTTCACGCTGTTCTTCTCCGCGCTGATGGTGGGCGGTGAAAGCGCTGCCCGCCGGGTCGGCGTGCCGCAGCACTATGTGCTCGTGCTGGTGGCGCTGCTGCTGCTGTTCTTAGGGGTAGTCGAGTACCTGGATCTGTCCCGCCGCAAGGCCGGGACCGCCTGAATCATGCAGGCGCTGCTCACCGAACCCTTCCTGGTCTCGCTGCTGTTCGGCGCGGTGACGGCCGGGCTGCCGTTGCTTCTCGCCGGCCTCGGCGAGCAGATCTCGGAAAAGGCCGGAGTGCTGAACATCGGCCTCGAGGGCATGATGCTGGTCGGCGCCTACACCGGGTTCGTCGCGACCTACCACACGGGCTCTTTCTGGCTTGGCTTTCTCGCCGGCGGCGCGGGCGGGATGTGCGCCGCGCTCATCGTGCTGCTGCTGTGCATCCGGCGGAGCCTGAACCAGATCGTCATCGGCATCGCGATCACGGTGGGCGCCGAAGGCCTGACTTCGCTGCTGCATTTCGTCCAGTTCAGTCGCTCCTATCCCCGCCTGGCGGCTGCGCCTGTCCTCGTGTTGCCCGGGCTCGGCGACCTGCCGGTTCTCGGCAAGGGACTGTTCAGCCACAATCCGCTGGTCTACCTCACCGTGATGCTGGTCGTGGCGCTGACCTGGGTGTTCCGCTCCACCTACCTTGGCCTGAGCCTGGAGGCGGCGGGCAACAGGCCCGCGGCCCTCGATGCCGCGGGCGTCGACGTGGTGCGCACCCGCTCGCTCGCGGTGCTGTGCACGGGGTTCCTCGCGGGGCTCGGCGGCGCCTATCTCGCGAACGTCGGCGCCGGTATCTTTGTGCCGTTCATGACCGGCGGCGCCGGCGTCATCGGCATCGTGCTCGCGATGCTCGCGCGCGGGCGGCCGCTGATGGTCATGATCGGCGCCGCACTGTTCGGTGCGAGCCTCGCGATGACGACGGCCCTGCAGGTGGCCGGCATCGACATCCCCACCGACGTGGTGCAGATGCTGCCCTTCGCCGTGGTGATGGCGGTGCTGGTGCTGTTCGGCCGGCATAGTATGCTGCCGCCGGCACTGGGAACGCCCTACGTGCGCGGCGAGCGCTAGAATACCGACGACAGGGGAGATCACCGATGTCGATCACGCCGGATCAGGAGCCGACTTTCACCTTGACGACGGGGCCCGTGGATGCCTATCCACAGGTGCTGCGTGGCCTGTCGAAGACGGTTCTGTATGACTATGACCCCGCTTTCCTGGGCTTCTACGAAAGCGTCACGGAGAAGCTGCGCAAAGCGCTACGGACCCCGCACATGCCGGTGATCCTGCACGGCGAACCGGTGCTCGGCCTGGAGGCAGGTGCGGCGTCGCTGATCGCCCGAGACGACGTCGTGCTCAACCTAGTGTCCGGCGTCTACGGCGCGGGCTTTGGGTTTTGGGCGAAGCGCTACTGCGCCGAACTCCTCGAGATCCGCGTGCCTTTCGATCGGGTCATCGACCCAGAGCACGTCGCTGCCCAGCTGCAGGCGCGCCCGGAGATCCGCGTCGTCTCGGTGTGCCACCACGACACGCCGTCAGGGACGATCAACCCGGTGGCCGAGATCGGCCGGATCGTCGCGGCGCATGGCGCCTGCCTGCTCGTTGATGCGGTCTCCTCGTGGGGCGGCATGGACGTGGGCCCCGAGAGCTGCCACGCCGACCTGTTTGTCACCGGGCCGAACAAGTGCCTCGGCTGTCCTCCCGGCCTGTCGCTGCTCGGCGTGTCGCCGCACGCGTGGCAGAAAATGAAGGCAAACCCGGCTGCGCCGCGGGATTCGATCCTCAGCATCCTCGACTGGGAGGCGGCCTGGCGGCGGGACCGGCCGTTCCCGTTCACGCCCTCCGTGTCGGAAATCAACGGGCTGGACGCGGCGCTGGACCTGTACCTGGCCGAGGGACCGGAGCAGGTCTGGGCGCGTCACGCACTGACCGCCGCGGCCTGCCGCGCCGGTGTGATGGCGATGGGCCTGTCGCTGTGGCCGGCCGATGTACGCACCGCGTCACCGACCGCGACGGCCGTGCGCATTCCCGGCAAGCTCGAGGATGCCGCGATCCGCGCGCTGGCGCGTGAGCGATATGGCGTCGTGTTCTCGTCGGGTCGCGGCGAGACGCAGGGCAAGCTCGTGCGGATCGGTCACATGGGCCCGACCGCGAGGCCGCTGTACGCCCTCGTCGCGGTCGGCGCGCTCGGCGGAGCCATACGGGCGCTGGGCCACCCGGTCGACGTCGCGGCCGGCATGGCGGCGACGCTCGCTGTCATCGACGCGGGCGCCACTGGCGCCGGATCGCCCATGGGGAGTCCCTTAAGATGAGCGCGCGTGCGCGGATTTTGGCGACCCCGGCGCTGCTGGCCGGACTGCTCTGCGCCGGGCTAGCCTGTGCCGGCGATCTCGCGCTGGTGCACGGCCATATCTATACCGGCGCGAAGGCCGCGCCCTGGGCCGAGGCGCTGTCGATCAGCGGCTCGCGGATCGAGATGGTCGGCAGCGATAGGGAGGTACTCGCGCGCCGCGGGCCTGCGACGCAGGTCATCGACTTGCACGGCCGCACAGTGATCCCCGGCATCGTCGATGCGCATATCCACGTCTGGCTCGGCGCAGTGGCGCTGCATGGAGTCAACCTGTCGACCCCGGAGGCGAGCATCACCCCGTCGAAGCCGCGGGAGTTCGTGGCGCGTATCCGCGACTTCGCGGCGCATCATCCCGACGAGAAGATCATCTTCGGCAGGGCGGACTTCAGCCCGACGCCCCCGTTCGCGCCGAACGTCGCGCTGCTCGACGAGGCGGTCCCCGACCGGCCCGTCGTGATCCACAACATCTCCGAGCATGCGATGTGGCTGAATTCGAAGGCGCTCGCCGCTGCGGGAATCACCGATGCGCCGCTGGCCGATCCGGCCGAGGAGCGCAACGTCGTTCGCGACGCGAGCAGCCATCCGACCGGCGTCATCATCGAGGCGGGGATGGAAGCGGTCGAGCGCTATGTGCGCGCGACGCTGTCGTTCGAGGAACAACTGGCGATGATCCGCGAGGCGACGCGGCAGCTGAACAGCTACGGCATCACCAGTGTCGTCAATGCGACCGGCGACCTGCAGGAGATCCGGCTATATGCGGCGCTGCGCGACCGCGGGCTGCTCACGTTGCGCACCCGGACCGCGTTCGGGGCCGTCGCCGCACAGCAGCAGCTAAGCCCCCGCTTCCTCGCCGAACTCGACGAGGCGCGGACGAGCTATCACGATGAATGGGTATCCGCGAACCTGGTCAAGTTCTTTGCCGACGGATTCACCGGGCTGCTGCAGCCGCTCGTCTACCGCCCTGAACGGTTCCGTGCGCTGGTCGTCGAGCTCGACCGGCGCGGCTACCAGCTGATGACTCACGCGACGCGGTTCGATACGGTGCATATGGTGCTCGATTCCTACGAGGAGGCGGAACGCGTCAATGGACCGCGGGACCGGCGGCTGCGCATCGAGCACAGCTCTTCGGTCCGTGACGCGGACTTCCCGCGCTACGCGGCGTTGTCGGTCGTCAACGTGACCTCACCGGCGTTCTGCTGCGGTGAGTCCGGCACGAACGTCGATCCGAAGGAGCCCACGCCGAGCGACCAGTGGCAGACCTTCCTGAACGATGGCGTCGTTATGGGCTTTTCCAGCGACTGGCCCTGCTCGTGGCCAGCCAATGCCTTCATCGGCATCCAGCAGGCCGTGACCCGCGAGATCTGGCACTCCGATGATACAGCCGACATCATCGATCTGCCGCTGGATGGCGCCGCGATGGCCGGTGCGCGCCCGACCGGCAAGGTGTACACGCCGCAGCAACGCATCACCGTGCGGCAGGCCGTCGATGCCTATACGCAGGGATCGGCCTATGCGGCGTTCCTGGACGCCGAGGTCGGCAGCCTCGAGCCGGGGAAACTGGCCGACCTGGCGGTACTGTCGCAGGACATTTTCTCGATATCCCCCAGGCGAATTGGCAGGACGGCGGTCCTGATGACGATGGTCGGCGGGCGGATCGTCCACGGGGCGGCGCGCTAGGCGGCGCCGCGACCCGCGCGCGGCGCCGGCCGGGACCATTGTCCGTAGAGCGTGACCATCGCTGGTGTTGTCTCGGCGGCTGCTTAGTGACACTATTGGAACCAACTGGGGAAGGTGGTTCAACCAGAAAATGTCGGGAAATCTCGACGTACTGAGCACAATGTAAGGGGGATCCGCAATGCGCTTTACCGGGAACCGGGCATTATCGTGCTTCATCGCTGGCCTGCTGGTTCCGCCGATCGCGGGGGCGGCCGCGGCGCCGGACCAGCTCGAGAACATCGTCGTGGTTGGGCAGAAAGAGAACACCACGCTGCAGGTGGCGCCGGAGGCGATCACGGCAGTCACCCCCGACGTGCTGGCACAAAGCAACGTCCAGAATGCCACCGACCTCAACGGCATCGTTCCGGGGCTCGTCATCGGCGAGAGTGACGGCTACAACTTCGACCTGACGATCCGCGGCATTGGCCTGAACTCGCCGCAGGACGACGGCTCGCCGGCCTCCGTGTCGCTGCACCAGAACGGATTTTTCATTCCGAACCCGCTGGCACTGAGCCTTGGCTTCCTGGATCTTGATCACCTCGAGGTCCTGCGCGGTCCGCAGGGCACGGTGTTTGGCCAGAACTCGGTCGGCGGCACGCTGAATATCATTACGGTGCAGCCGACCCTCGACGCGGTCAAGGGCTACGCGGATGCCGAGTTCGGTTCGCTGAACCTCGTGCATTTTCGCACCGCCATCAACCTGCCGGTCTCCAGCACGCTGGCGCTGCGGTTCGCGGGCGACTTCGACAGGCAGGACGGTTACGTCACGGCCACAGCGCTACCGAACGATTACAAGCTGAATGACGTCAACAATTATCACGTGCGGCTGTCCGCGCTGTTGCAGCCGAACGACGATTTTTCGATGGTTGGCTCAATTGAATATGCGAAGGTCGTGCAGCACGAACCGCAGAGCAAGAACATCCTCGATCCGAACCCGAATCCCTGGCAGGAGACCAGCGACTGGCCCGGCGTCTACGACATGCAGCAGACCATCGCGACGCTGACCGCAACCTGGAACCTCAGCGCGGCGACGTTCAAATCGCTGTCGAGCCTGCAGTACATGAACGAGGGCGGGTCGAACTCGGAGAGCGGCCTTACCATCGCGCTCGCGACGCCGCTGTTCGGTGGCGAGAACGACCAGTACGTGCTGCACGAGAATTATGCGGTCTCGCAGGAGTTCGACCTCAGCTCGAAGCCCGGCGGCCCGCTCGACTGGGTGCTGGGCGCGTTCTACATGCATTCGCGCATCACCGACGCCTATTCGCAGTACCTGCTCAACCCGTCCATGCCGGAGGCGCCGGATACAATCGGGCTGTCGGACCCGGTCGGGGAAGCGCTGTCGCTGCCGGAGTTCAATGCCGGCACGCTGTATTTCGAGACCCTGAACGCGTTGCGCCGCACATCGGCTTCGCTGTTCGGCCAGGGAATCTACCACGTCAACGATCAGCTGCGCACCACCGCCGGCTTCCGCTACACCGTCGACAGCAATAGCGACGCTGCTCGACAACTATTTCGGCGACCCGAATGAGGGCGGCGGCATCGTGCGTTTCAGCCAGCATTCGTCCAGGCTGACCTGGAAGCTCGGCCTCGAAGATCAGCTGACCGCCGACAACCTGCTGTACGGCAGCGTCTCCACCGGCTACAAGCCGGGCGGCGGCAATCCCGGTACCGCGCCGCTCGTCGTTCCGCACAATTACGCGCCGGAGACCATCACCGCGTTCGAGGTCGGCTCGAAGAACTCGATGCTCGACAAAACCTTCGTCGCGAACCTTGCCGCGTTCTACTACATCGACAAGAACATGCAGTATCACGCCGAAGACTCGATCAATTTCGACGGGGGCGTCGACAACCTGCCGGAAGTCCAATCTACGGAATCGAGGGCGAGTTTACCGCGCTGCTGCCGTGCGCACTTCCGCCTCGACGCCTTCCTGACCGCGGAGCGCGGTCACATCACGTCACACGTCAGCACCATCGACAACCTGGCCGGCAATGCGACCAACAACCAGCTTCGCGACTGAGTACGGCGAGACGGCGTTCCTCGATGCCGAATTCGGCATATCCCGATCCGGCAGCTGCCAAACGCCCAGCAGCTGCTGACGGCGCATGCGCCCCACGGGTTATCGCGACGTCTATGGCAATGCTCCGCCGAACCTGCCGCCGTACATGGCACAGCCTCGCGCTGTCGCAGACGTCGAAATTCGCGGACGGCTCGAGCCTGCTGTCGCGCTACCAGCTCACCTACCGCGACCAGTACGCTGACACGGTATTCGGCAATTCGTTCTACTACACGACGCCGAGCTACGTGATGATGAACCTGTTCTTTGATTACACGTTCGCGAACCGCAATCTTGATCTCACATTGGGGGTCACGAACCTCGCAAACCGTGCCGAGGTCAGCTACCGCTTTACGAACCAGTACGGCGGCGAGACGACGCAGACCTGGTTCCCGCCGCGCGAGTACCGCATCGGCATCGGCTACAAGTTCTGATCATGGGCGGCACGATGCGCCGTCATCGTCGCATGATCTGGGCGGCGGCCCTTGCGGCCCGCCGCCTGCAGCTTCGCTGCCCTGACGGCGCCGGTCGCGCAGCCAACCGCGCTCGCTATCATGCTGCCGGAGGAGCCAACCGACTTCGGCTGGAACCAGCAGGCCTTCGAGGCCGCGAAGACCGTTGCCGCGAAGTACCACCTGAAATTCATGCCCGCCTCGGGCCTCGGCTACGGCGACGTACATGCGGAGCTGCGTGAACTCGCAGACGACGGAGCGAGTCTGATCATCGCGCATGCGAGCGGCTACAACACCGCGGCGCCGGAGATCGGCGCCGAAAAGCACGTACCGGTCGCGATCGTCGATCGCCCCAGGGATTCGCGTCCCGGAGCCGTCGCCGATTACACGCTGTCGGGACGGGAGGGGGCCTACCTCGCCGGTATGCTGGCGGCGAAGATGACGCACACGCGGGTTGTCGCGATCGTAGTCGCCGCGGAGTCGCCGCCGTGGAACAGCCAGTCGGCGGCGTTCGCGCAGGGCGTGCATGCGACGGACTCAGGGGTCAAGGTTCTGTATGCCGTGATCGGCCCGGCAGCCTACGCCGATGTGGCCGGCGGCCGCAGGGTGACGGAATCGATGATCGGCGCCGGTGCCGACGTCGTCTTCGGCCAGGGGGATCGGGCTAGTTTCGGCATGATGCAGGCCGTGGATACCAGGGCTTCGGCCGGCGGCGGCAACATCTGGTTCATCGACCAGCTCGGCGACAAGAGTTCGCTCGACAAGGGACATCTGCTGACGTCGGTCGTCTGGAATCTGGTGCCCGTGTACTCGGCGATGATCGAGGACCTGAAGAGAGGCAGTTTCGGCACGCACCCCTACTCGATCCGGCTTGCCGATGACTCGGTCCGGTTGCTGCACTCGAAGTACATTCCCGACAACGTGTGGAGCAGCATCGAGGCCGCGCGCGCCCGGATCGTCGGCGGCCAGCTGAAGGTCGAACCGGTCTGGGAGGCCTCCGCGGTGCGTGCGATGATGACGTCGGTGGCTGCGCCGCCGAAGTAACAGGAGATCCTATCGATGGCGGACACAAAGGTTTACCTGCTGGATGGCGGCACGCTGGTGATCGACGGCTTCCACGCGTTCTGGAATCGCGGCCCTGCCGGAGAGCTGCGGTTTCCCTGCTACAGCGTGCTGATCGAGCACGCGGACGGCCACTACATCTTCGATACCGGCTATGATTTTGACCACGTCATGCGCGTCCTGCCCTTCGAGAAGCCGATCCAGGACAAGGCGCAGACGCTTCCCGGGCAGCTGGCAAAGCTGGGGCTTGCATCCGGCGACATCAACTACGTCATCAATTCCCACTATCACTTCGATCATTGCGGCGGCAACAAGCATTTCCACCAGGCCTGCACGATCTGCCACGCGAAGGAGCTCGAGGCGAGCGGTAACTGCCAGCCCTTCGAGCACCTGGGCTATTCGGACCTGAGTTTCGCGCCGGCGCTCGCCGCGAAGCGCGGCCTGACGTTGCCGCCGGACCCGGCGCTCGACATGTACACACCGAAGTTCGAGACGCTCACCGGAGACCAGGAAATCGCGAAAGGGCTTTGGCTTTATGAGACGCCGGGCCACACGGCCGGGCACTACAGCCTGATGGTCGAGCTCGCGAACCGGCGCCCGATGCTTTTCACGGCAGATGCCTGCTATAGCAGGAAGAACATGGACATGATGTGCATCTCGAGCTTTCACCTCGACCCGACGCTGAGCCTCGCCTCGATGAGGCGCCTGAAGCAGCTGGCGGAGAAGCACGACGCCGAGCTGTTCTACTCGCACGACCTGGAAAGCTTCAAAGGCTACCAGACGGGAGCAAATTTCTACTCCTGAATATCGCGTGGCAGCCGCGCCGGCAGTGCGCCTACCAGCGCACCATGCCTGCATCGACATTGAGCGCCTGGCCGGTGATCCAGTGCGCTTCCTCGGAGGCGAGGAACGCAACTGCGGGCACGACGTCGGCGGGGACCCCGTGCCCCTTGATTGCCTGCAGCGTCTCGACGAACCCGAATGCATCCTTGTGCGGGGTCGTCTGCACGCCCTCGGTGTCGATCAGGCCCGGGCAGACGCAATTGGCCGTGATCTTGTAGGGCCCGAGCTCGGTGGCGAGCGCACGCGTGAATGTCAGCACCCCGCCCTTGGAGGCGACGTAGTGCGCCATGTTCGGAGTGCCGGCGAAGATCGAGTTGGAGCAGAAGTTGACGATTCGGCCATAGCCGCCCTTGCGCATCATGTCGGAGCCCGCGCGGCACATCAGGTACAGCCCGTCGAGGTTGACGCGCATCACGCGCCGCCATTCAGCGATGGTGAGCTCGTCCCATTTCACGAACGGAACGATCGCCGCAACGTTCACGAGCACGTCGAGCTTGGGCTTAGCCGCGACCGCCTCAAACAGCTTGCCGACCGAGGCCTCGTCGCCGATGTCGCAGGTGACCGCAAACGATGAACCGCCAATAGCTTTCGCGGTCGCTACGGCGCCCGCCGCATTGATGTCGACTGCTACGACCGTGGCGCCTTCCGCGCCGAGCCGCATTGCCACCGCCTTGCCCAGGCCCTGTGCGGCCCCCGTCACCACGGCCACGCGGCCTTCGAATCTGCGCATCGGTAGTGTTCCTCGGGTTGTGCTGACGAAAGCGCAGAGTATCGCTCAAGCAAACACAATTTTCATGCTCGCCTTGAGTTGGCATTGCAGCCATTCACCCTCGTCGGTGTCGCCCGGAAGGCGCCAAATATCCGGATTCGTTACTATGGCCAATATTGAGTGATGGCATCTTGGGGGAATCAGGGGCGTAAGTGCTTATATTTCGCAGAAGTCTTGGACGCCATAGCGTAAGTATTCGTCATTAATTCAGCCATATGGCGCGTTTTTGGCACAGGACTGAAAATCCGCGTGTCGGGGGAACAACTCCCTGCCTGGCCGCCAAAAATACGCTCATAAGTGTGCAATTTTCATGCGCCATAAATGGGCCGTATCCGTCCGGCGTTGACAATACATTGCAGGGGGCTTCGGCTTTCATGGCTGAGGCAAGTACGTAACAGGAATTCAGCGATTGCGGCTAACGCGTATTGCGAGCCATTCATGCTCCGGAGAGCATGCCAAACGAGCAATCAGGTAGCAATGGCCGGCGAAGGCGAACGGCCGATATTCGAACGGCGCGTCCCGTCCCGGTGTCACGTTGCATGGTTACGTCCCCCACAGCTTCAGGTAATTTGCGGATAGCCATTATTTCCATGAACATCCACTGGCCCTACCGATTCCCGCGCCGGATTCTCCAGAGCCTTGTGCTGCTCGTCTTTGCGCTTGTTCCAGCCACCGGATTACTGCGCATTGACCTGTTTCATGCCAGCTTCATCGTTGCAGGGCAGGCGGCGCCCTGGTCCAGATTCAGCCTGATGATGGGCCTTGTCATAATGGTGGTGACGGGGTTCATTCTGACGTATTTTGTGGTCGGCGGCGCCTGGTGCGGATGGGCCTGTCCCCAGAACACCCTCTCCGAGCTGGCCGATAATCTCACGGCTCGATTCCTGGGTCGTAAGGCCAGTGTGGAGATACACGACGACTTCATCGTCGCCCCCACCAAGAACAAGGCGGTGAACTGGATATTGCTGGGTGGAACCGTTCTGGCGGTATCCCTGGGCGTGGCGATAGTCCCGTTCATGTTCTTTTTTTCGCCCGGGGAGTTTCTGAAACTCATGGACTTTCATGCTGGCGAGGCTTTGGCGACGCCAGTGAGAACGTTGTATTTCATGCTGGCTGGGTTGGTCTTGCTGGATCTGGCCGTGGTCCGCCATTCCTGGTGTACGTATTTCTGCGCCTTTCGTTTTGGCCAGAAGATGTTCGCCAATCCCGCAGCCCTTCACATTCGCTACGACGCCTCCCGAGGGGAAGAGTGTGCCGAGTGCGGGTACTGCGATCGGTGGTGCATTACACACATCAAACCTACGCAGGTGAGGGCATTGGATCCCTGCATCGGCTGTGGAGAGTGCATCGACGCCTGTCAGCGTATACACCGGAAGAGCTCAACGGGAAGTTTGCTCTCGTATGAAATTGCCGATACGGGCAATGCCAGGCGCTGGTGGATTCCGGTTGTATCTCTTTTCAAGGGTTACCGCCTGGCCGTGACGCTTGTGTTCGTTTCGGGGCTCGCATTGACGGCGTACAGCATCGCCACCCTGCCCAGACCCCTGCCGCTGGAGGATCCAGCCGTGACATTTCATCGGCAGCACGTCCAGGCGGTCTGCGAGAACCGGTGTAGTGTGCCGATGGGTCGATGTGCAAAGGAAAATGTAGGGAACCTTGCGGCCTGTGCAGAGGCCGCTGCCTGCAAGTGCTCATGCTACATCGAGGAGGATCCGGCAAGTCCATCGCGTTCGGACTGGGAGGTATGCGCGACGAGAAATCGCGGAGCACTGGGCATATCGGCGGTTCATTGATCAAAGGCTGCCGCTGGAGGCGCAGAAGGAATGAATGGCCAAACCCTGCCTGATGCACCCAGGGACCTGGCGCCAAATTTGACGGCGGGGCAAATGCGCTAGTCTCCCGACCGGGACCCCGGGCAATCCGCGGTGCGGCCAGTCAGCGGGCGCACGCCACCGCGCGCTGGTCACTTCCGGTCGATCTGGATGTTCTCCTTGTTGCCGCTTTGAGAGACGGAGAACATGATGCCAATGCCGAACAGGATCGCGACCCCGATCAGAGTCCATGTGGTACCGATCCTTTGCAGCATGCCCAATTTCCAGAGCGCAGCCAGGAGGCCCCCAACCAGGACGATGAAGCCCAAGAGATACATGCCTGCCCATTTCATGACCGCTCTCCCGAAAATAACCGGTTCAAAATCCTCAAAGGCCAGATATCAGCATTTGCAAGCCTGGCCCCCCACTGCCGAACGAGATCGCGGAACGCGGGCATGCTACACGCCGATACTGGCAGGATAACTGGCGACTCAGGTGCCGTCTGTTTGCCAGCGAACGCTTCGGCGCCTTGTCAGGGTCAGGTGGCGGCGCAGACGCCGCGGGGCTACAGTTATTAGCCAGGCGATTTTAGGCGGGCTACGCCACGCTTACCGGCGCGAGTAAAATCGATCCATGCGAGCGCGGCAACAGGTCAGTCGCGCATTTATCAGCGCAAATTTACGGATAGAGGGATCAGTCATGAAAAACTCAAAAATAAAATGGCTGGACAGGCCGCAAAAGCACGACTACCCGGCCGCCGGGTCGTATTTGAGCCTGCTTCTACAACCGAGGGTCGCCAAATCCTCGGTCGACCGATTGAGGCGCGCACGAATCACGAAATTTGCCGCCAAAGACATTTTTCGCGCCTCCGCACTGCCGCTGCTTGGCTATGGCAATCGGCATGTGGAAAGATATCGCCAGCTCATCATTCGCAAGGAGCCGCTCTCGCCGCTATTGCTTTGCAGGGACGCCGTGCATGGCAAGCTGATTATCGCGGACGGATATCATCGCCTTTGTGCCGTATACACGTTCGATGAAGACGCCGTGATTCCTTGCCAGATTATCTGATGGGATTGCGCAGTGAAGCGCTGGCAATGCTTGGTCAGCGGCCATGCCGGATTGACGTCAATGCGTCCATATCCGCCTGCATGCGCTCCTTGTATTCGTCTGACCAATGAGCGCCGGGTTTCAGGTGGGATTTGCCATGCGATGGCGCAAGGGGTGGCGTCTTGCTTTCTCTCGGCGACTTTCGCGCGCCGGCCTTTAGCTTGAGGGTGACACGCGATGATGTGGGGCTGGAAGACGAGTTCGACTTGTCCATGCAGTTGTTGGGCACCGTTTTTGCCTCTGATTTCACTTTTTGCGCTCCGGCGATACCGGTTACGCTTAATACTTAGCATCAACATAGACTTTGCTACCGTGCGGCGCATCACAGAAGCGCCGGCGCCGCTCGGCGAAAAGAGGAGGGTGTATGGCAACCATTGTGAGAGCAGCTGTCCCCTGCCCACGTAACGGAGCGAACGGCGGGACGGACGTGTTAACGTCTCAGGAACAAGACTAAGGAGGCTTCCCTGGACCCAAAATGTCCGGGCCTCGCGTCTTCCCAGACTGTTTGGATGGCAGGGCCGAAATGGAATTGCACGGGCAAACGGGGCGATCGATGTTCGGACGCCGCTACGTACTGCCGGCCCTGGTAACCCGTGGACTCGAGACGGTATTTGCCGAGAGCGTGGCAGACGTCGTCGTCATCGAATATTCCCGCTATGCGCGGCTGCACTGGGGCGCGCGGGCGACGACCCGGCCGAATCGGATCCTGCTGGCGGGCAGTGGCGCGGCATTTGTCTCGGACCCGGAACTCGTGCTGCATGAGTATTTTCACGTCCTGCGGCAGTGGAAGACAGGACAGTTGACGCGGTGGCGATATCTGGTCGAGTCGGCCGGGCGTGGTTATTGGAATAATCAGTTTGAGCGCGAGGCGCGGGAGTTCGCTGCCAGGACCTCGTGTCGTTACGGGTCAGTCGTGTGAGTGGCTTGCCGCAGCCCAGCAAGCCGGCGTACGGCCCCCGGCGTATCGGCCTGGGTTTCGTCTTTTTATGGTTCCTGATTGGCGGCATCGCGCACTTCGCGGCGACGGACCTGGAAATGAGGATCGTACCCCCGTACATCCCGTGGCCACATGCTGCGGTGCTCGCCAGTGGGGCGTTTGAGTTGCTGGGCGCCATCGGGCTGCTGTTTCGGCCGACTCGACGGGCGGCCGGCCTGGGCCTGTTTCTCTTAACGTTGGCTGTGACGCCGGCCAACGTCTACATGCTGCAGCGGCCCGAGTTGTTCAACGTACCGTACTGGGCGTTGGTCCTGCGGCTTCCCGTGCAGCTGGCGTTGCTCGCGCTCATCCTGTGGAGTGCGGACGCGGCCGCCATCTTTCAGACATCGACGCGCAGATGAACCATATTGCGCCGTCCGAACTCAATCCTGTGTGGGCCGAGGGGCTGGAAGTGCCGCGACCAGGCCCGTTGATCAAGGAACTGCACTCGCGCATTGATCCAGCCGGCGCGCCTACCACATTTCCTTGAGTTGCGAGGCAGCGTCCACGGTTGCCGCTTCGCCGGCACGCAGATTATTGACCCCTCGAATGCTGCGGAACGTCGTGCGTTCGCAACAATCGAGCAACTTGTCGGTCATGAAGCGGCTCTTGCCGCCGTAGACATCCGCCTCGCCGCTTTTGGCTCGCTTCGTTACGACGTATTTCAGCGGGGCGCACAAATGCAGCTCGCTGCGGGCACGCGTCATCGCCACGTACAGCAAGCGCCGCTCCTCCTCGACCATCTCCGGCTTGCCGGCGGAGAATTCCGAAGGGAAATTGCCGTCGGCTACGTTCAGCACGTACACGATGTCCCACTCCTGGCCCTTGGCTGCCTGAATCGTCGACAGGATCACGTATTCCTCGTCGTTGGAGGCGTCGCGTGACTGCTCGCTGGTGAGCGTCGGCGGATCCACAGTGAGCTCGGTGAGAAAACGTTCTCTGGCGGGATGTCGCACCGACAGCTGCTCGAGTTGTTCCAGGTCGGCGGCGCGGCGGAATGCGGCGTCGTAAAGTCGCTCCAGGTGCGGTTTGTACCAATGGCGCACCAACGCGACCTGACCCAGCCAGGGCGTGCCGGGATCGGCGAGTTTTTCCAGCATTGCGCAAAAATTCTTCCAGTCCATTGGCGTCGGCCGGGTTGTATCGAATGCGGCCAGGCTCTTGAAGCTGAAGCCCTGCGCCTCGAAATATCCGAGCGCCAGCCTGGCGCGAGCGGGGTCGAAACCGGGTACGAGTTTCAGCACACGGAACCCCGCAACGGCATTGCGCGGATTGTCGACCCAGCGCAGGACGGATAGCATGTCCTTGATGTGCTCGGCCTCGAGAAAGTGCGAACCGCCGTACTTGACGAACGGAATATTGCGCCTGGTGAGTTCCTGTTCGAGCGCATCGCTGTGGCGTGCGCTGCGAAACAGTATCGCATGGCGTTTCAACGAGCCGCCGACTTCGCGGGTCGCCAGGATCTTGTCGACGATGTATTCCACCTGGGCCGTGTCGTCGTCCATGGTGACGTAAAGGGTCTTTTGATTGGATTGGCGCGCGCCGATCAACGCCTTGCGGTATTGGCGCGCGCCATCGGAATTAAGCGCATTTGCACAGTCCAGAATCTGCTGCGTGGAGCGATAGTTCTGCGCCAGAATCACGGTCTCGGCCTTCGGCGCATACCGGTTCGCGAACCCCTGGATGTTTTTTACGGTCCCCGCCTGCAACGAGCAGATGGCCTGTGCGTCATCGCCGACCACGGCAACGCCCTGGCCATCCGGTCTCAGCGCAAGGATGATCTCGCTCTGCAGGACGCTGGTATCCTGGTATTCATCGACGAGGACATGGTCGAAATTTTTCGACAGGTTCTGCGCGAGCGCGGGGGTTTGCATCATCACGTGCCAATAGAGCAGCAAATCGTCGCAATCCAGCACGTTGTATTTTTGCTTTCGGGCGACATATTCGCGGTAAAGGCGTGTCAGATCCGGTTCGCACTCGCTCAGCCGCGGAAGCTGCTCTGCGAGCGTCTGCTTGAGCGAGAGCCGGGTATTGACCCGGTAGCTATAGATCCAGAGGCAGGTATCCTTGCGCGGAAAGCGCTTCTCCTTGCTGGACAAGCCGAGGTCGTGTTGGATCACGCCCATGAAGTCAGCCGCGTCCGCCCGGCTGAGCACCGTGAAACTCGGATCCAATCCGAGTTGCTTGGCAAACAGGCGCAGGATTCGATTGCCCACGGAATGAAAGGTGCCGGACCACAGCAGGCGCGACTGCACGCTGCGATCGCCCAGCTTCCCGCGGTCGGCCATGATCTGCGAGACGATGGCCTGCGTGCGCTGAATCATTTCCTGGGCGGCGCGCTGCGTGAACGTCAGCATCAGGATCCGTGCCGGATCGACGCCGTTCAGGACCAGGTGCGCGGCGCGATGTGCCAGCAGACTGGATTTACCAGTGCCGGCGCCGGCCAGGATCAGCAGGGGACCCGCCGCAACGCCATGATCCTTCACAGCGGTTCCGAATGTGGCGGCACGGCGCTGGGACGCATTGAGCGCGTCGAACGGCGACGTTGCTTTGGGCTTCAACATCTGAAAACTATACCGCCGAACTATGTGGATATCGAGTGGCGGCGACAACGGATCCCTCGCGGCAGACCGTGGGGCGGTCCTTCCCCGCGACCAGCAGCCTGATGAACGGGGTCAGGTGGGACAGGCAAATGCCCGCTAACGACTGCGCTTGACGCGCGTGAATTTCGTTCCATGGTCGCGCTCGGGAAACCTGTCGCGCACCTGGGCAAAGTGCCGTGGGGAATCTCAATCTATCCGCGATTATCTGGGCCCCTGCACGTGCCCTGGGGTATCCGCCGTTGGCTGCACCGGGAATGCGACCAAAGAAGAGCGGGTGTGCCGGGATTGCGCCGAGGTGCGCCTTGGAGGCGAGGCGGCAGGTGCGATAAGCGATTGATTAATAAGCTCGTGGAGGACCCGCCCGAGCGACCTGAAATCCGCCTGCCGTGGCTCAATTGCGTCCCGGTCACCAAAAATACCCTTATTTTTCGGAGGCTTATCGAGTGGCTGTGGCACGGAAATCCGTGGGCGGTGCCAGGACCACGCGTCCCGGATCGACTGCATTATCCCTGCCCTAGACAAACATCTTCAGCAACATGTCTTTCATGTGCGGCGGAATATCGGGCGGCAGACTCGATTCCGAGAGGTCCATGTTCAGCCTGTCCGTTGTTCGCCAATCTGGATTGAGCAGGAGAATGGTACCCATCGCCACGTGATCGAAGCCCAGTGACAGGGCCCGTTCGATATCCTCACGCGTCTTTATCTTTCCCACGCCGATAAGCGGCTTGCGTCGCCCGATGCGGCTTCGCAGTGCCTCGACGATGACCGTGCCGTTGAAATAGGACGTACGGTCGTAACGCTCCAGAGAGGCATGGAGATAATCGATCGGCCAGGAGCAAAGGATGTCGAGCAGGCCAAAGGTATGCTCCAGCCGCAACCCGCCTGCCTCTTTTTCCTCAGGCGAGAACCGGTAGCCGACGATGAAATCCGTCTTCCGTGAATCACCCTTGGCCTTGAGCACGGCACCGACCAATTCGCGAATGAAGAGCAGGCCGTCGCGCGCATACTCGTCAGTGCGATGGTTCGTCAGCGGAGAGACGAACTGCTGGGGCAGGTAGGTGTTGGCGCCGTGGATCTCAATGCCATCAAAACCTGCCTGGATTGCCCGCAAGGTAACATCATAATAGGAGTGCGTGATCGTCCTGATCTCAGGGACTGTCAGCGCACGCGGGGTCCTGTAGCCCGTCCGATCGGGGCGCACCGCACTGGCTGAAACGACTTCGATCGCTGGATCCGCCTGCAGCTCGGCGCTGACCATTCGACCAGGAGAGTGAACCTGCAGAATAGCCTTCGCTCCGCCGGCATGGATCGCCTCGGCCAGGGTGGCGACGGACGCCAGGTAATCATCTGAGCCTGCGTAGAATTGACGCGTGAAGCCCTGCTGACTGCGCAGCGTGAACGTACATCCGGTAATGACGTAATCAACATTGGCGGACCGTCTCTTGTAGTAGCGCAGCTCATCGGCAGAGACGGTGAGGTCGGGGTTGCTGCTCCAGGTAGTCATGGGCGCCATGAACAAGGCCGGGATTTTCATAAGATGAGAAGCATCAGTGCGGTGTCGATCAGGAAGGCCGGTCCAGCCCTTCCTGGTAAGCGCGCAAAGTCTTGATGTAGTTCGCGCGCTCGAAGGCGGTTGGATCCACGACATTCCGGTGGCTCATGCGCCCGCGGATCTGTGCAACGGAGTCCAGTTTCCGCGCGGCGAGCCAGGTCTCGAGTCCGCTGAGCAGATTGGCGATGTGCCCGACGCCATGCCTGAGGAGCGAAGATGTCGTCATGACGACGTCGGCGCCCGCGAGCAGGTACTTGATTACCTCATCGGCACTCTCGACGCCGGTGCTGGCCGCGAGGGAGGCCTTGATGCGTCCTGCCAGTACGCCAATCCAGAGCAGCTGCAACCGGATTTCGCTCGCTGTGCTCAGTTCCAGATTGGAGACGAGCGCGAGCCGCGCCAGATCGATGTCGGGCTCATAAAACCGATTGAACAGCACCAGGCCGTCGGCCCCCGCGAGTTCGAGCCGCCGCGCCATGTGACCTATGGAACTGAAGTGCGGGCCAATCTTGACCGCGACCTTCACTTTCACCTCCGCCTTCACCGCCTTCACGATATCGATGTAGCGCTGCTCGACCTCGGCGCCGGACATATCGGGATCCGACGGGATGAAATAGATGTTCAGTTCGAGCGCATCCGCCCCCGCCTGCTCCATCTGCCTCGCATACTCGACCCAGCCGCGATTCGTATAGCCATTGAGGCTCGCAATGACGGGGACGTCGACCGCGTCGACGGCGCGCCGAATCAATTTCAGGTAGCGCTCCGGATCCGCCGCATAGGAGGTTCGCGAAGGGAAATACGTCAGCGCCTCCCCGTAGCAGTCGACCCCGGTCATGGTCAGCTGGTCGATCAGCTGCTCCTCGCGTGTGATCTGCTCCTCGAAGATCGAGGGCAGCACGATGGCCCCGGCGCCGGAGTCCTCCAGTTGCCGGATGTTGTCCAGCTCGCCGTTGAGGGGACTTGCTCCGGCGATCAGCGGATTCTTGAGCTCGAGGCCGAGATAGTTCGTCGTCAGGTTCATCGCCCGGCTCCCCCGATGACATCGCCCGCCGCCAGCGCTTCGTAGCTGCGGTATTTGGCGATGACGGCGGCCTGGGCCTCCTTCAGCAGTTCGTCCGCCTCCTCGGGGCGCGTCACGGCCAGCGCCCGGTAACGCAACTCGTTGTACGCATAGTTCCTGAAGGGTATCGTGGGCCGCGCCGAGTCGAGCTGGAACGGATTCTGGCCGACGCCGCGCATGGCGGGGTTGTAGCGGAAGAGCGGCCAGTAACCGCTGGCCGTCGCGAGATCCTGTTGCTTCATGCCGTAGCGCAGGTCGAATCCGTGGGCAATGCAGTGGCTGTAAGCGAGAATCAGCGATGGCCCCCTGTAGGACTCCGCCTCACGAAAGGCCTGCAGGGATCTGCTGCGGATTGGCCCCCATGGCGATCTGCGCGACGTAGATATTGCCATACGCGATCGCCTGCAATGCAAGGTCCTTGCGCGGGACCCGCTTGCCCGCGGAGGCGAACTTGGCAATCGCGCCGAGTGGCGTTGCCTTCGACGCCTGGCCGCCGGTGTTCGAATAGACCTCGGTGTCGAGAACGAGCACGTTGACGTCGCGGCCGGTTGCGAGGACGTGGTCCAGGCCGCCGTAACCGATATCGTACGCCCAGCCGTCGCCGCCCACGATCCAGATGCTGCGTCGGATCAGGTGATCGACCACGGACAGAAGATCACGCGCTGTTTCATTGTGCATCGCCAGCGCGAGCAGCCGGGTCTTGAGCTCCGCCACGCGGATGCGTTGCGCACGCAGCTCGGACTCCTGGATCTGCGGTGCACTCAAGATGGCCTCGACCAGCGATTCGCCGAGTTCCGGGGAGAGGGATTTCAGGCGCTGGGTTGCCATCGCGAGATGCTGGTCGGCCGCGAGGCGGAAGCCCAGCCCGAACTCCGCATTGTCTTCGAACAGCGAGTTGGACCAGGCGGGGCCCGTGCCTTCGGCATTGCGGCCCCACGGCGTAACAGGAAGATTGCCGCCGTAGATCGAGGAGCAGCCGGTGGCGTTCGCGATCATCATGCGATCGCCGAAGAGCTGCGAGAGAAGCTTGAGGTAGGGCGTCTCGCCGCAGCCGGCGCAGGCGCCTGAGAACTCGAACAATGGTTCCAGGAACTGCACGCCGCGCACGGTGGCGAAGTCTATGCGCGCGCGATCGTTGTGCGGCAGGCGCTTCGAAGAACGCGATATTGGCGCGCTCGGCCTCGAGCAATGGGGCTTTCCTCTGCAGATTGATCGCCTTGACTCCCGGATCGACGGCGCTGTGGGCCGGGCAGGCCTCGATGCAAAGACCGCAGCCGGTGCAGTCCTCCACGTAGAACTGCAGGCTGAAGCGCACGTCCGGATAGCCGCGCGCGTTGACCGGCGTCGACTTGAAGTTCCTGCGGCGCGCCGGTCAGCCGGGCTGCGTCGTAATACTTCGCGCGGATGACGCTGTGCGGACAGACGAAGCTGCACTGGCCGCATTGAATGCACAGCTCAGGTCGCCAAACGGGCACTTCCTCGGCGATGTTGCGCTTTTCCCAGGCCGCGGTACCGGAAGGAAAGGTCCCGTCCACCGGCATCAGGCTCACCGGAATTTCATCGCCGAGGCCCTCGAACATCCTGGCCGTCACCTGGCGCACGAACTCGCGGCGCGCTCGCGGGCACGGCCGGCGGGCGCTCGAACCGGCTGGTGGCGCGAGCGGGAATCTCGACCTCGTGCAGTCGCGCCAAGGCTCTCGTCGACGGCCCGGAAGTTCTGCTGCACGACACTGCTCGCCCTTGGACCCGTAGGTTCTGCGGATCGAATCCTTGATCTGGCCGGATCGCCTCCTCGCGCGGCAGAACGCCCGAGATCGCAAAGAAGCAGGTCTGGAGCACGGTATTCGCGCGACCCCCGAGGCCCGCCTCCTGCGCGACCCGGCTGGCATCGATCACGAAGAACTTCAGTTTCTTGTCGATGAGCTGCTGCTGGACGGAGCGCGGCAGCCGGTCCCATACCTCGCCGGGCTCATAGGGGCTGTTGAGCAGGAAGGTGGCGCCGGGCGCGGCGAGCCTCAGGACGTCCAGGCGCTGCAGGAAGTGGAATTGGTGACAGCCGACGAAATTCGCCGAGTCGATGAGATACGGCGCACGGATAGGCCGCGGACCGAAGCGCAGATGCGATACCGTCTGGGCGCCCGATTTGTGCGAATCGTAGACGAAGTAGCCTTGCGCATAGCAGCCCCGCTTCCTCGGCGATGATCTTGACGCTGTTCTTGTTGGCCCCCACCGTGCCATCGGCGCCCAGGCCGTAGAACACCGCCCGAACGACCTCCGTCCGGCTCGATGGAATAGCGCGGGTCGAATGCGAGGCTGGTGTGCGTGCACATCGTCGATGATGCCGACGGTGAAGCCGTTCTTGGGCGCCGGCTCCTTCAGCTCGTCGAATACGGCCTTGGCCATTGCCGGACTGAAATCCTTCGACGACAGTCCGTAGCGGCCGCCGCACGATCGTCGGCATGCGCTGCGCGCCGGCCGCGCGAGAGCGCCTGGGCAAGCGATTCGACGACGTCGAGATAGAGCGGCTCGCCGCTCGCGCCCGGCTCCTTGGTCTGCTCGAGAACGGCGATCGCGCGGCAGGTCTCAGGCAGCGCGGCGAGAAAATGCGCCGCCGAGAACGGTCGGAACAGGCGCACCTGCAGCACGCCCACCCGCTCGCCGGCGCGCCGCAGGGCGGCGGCGGTTTCGCGCGCGGTCTCGGCGCCCGAGCCCATCAGGATGACGACGCGTTCGGCGTCCGCGCGGTCCCTCGTAATCGAACAGATCGTACTGCCGGCCGGTCAGCCTGGCGAACGCGTCCATGCTCGCCTGCACGATCTCCGGCAGTTGCGCATAGAACGGGTTCACCGTCTCGCGCGCCTGAAAAAACGTGTCGGGATTGTGCGCCGTGCCGCGAATGAAGGGATGCTCGGGATTGAGCGCGCGGGCGCGATGAGCGCGCACCAGCTCGTCGTCGATCATCGCGCGGATCTCGGCGTCGCTCAGCAGGCGCAGGGTATTGATCTCGTGCGAGGTGCGAAAGCCGTCAAAGAAATGCAGGAAAGGCACCCGCGACTCGCAGCGTCGCCGCCTGCGCGATCAGCGCCGAATCGTGCGCCTCCTGGACGGAACCCGACGACAACAGGGCGAAGCCGGTGGTGCGCGTCGCCATCACGTCCGAATGGTCGCCGAAGATCGACAGCGCCTGTGTGGCCACGCGAACGCGCCGCGACGTGGAACACCGTCGACGTGAGCTCGCCGGCGATCTTGAACATGTTCGGGATCATCAGCAGCAGACCCTGCGAGGCCGTGAAGGTCGTCGTCAGCGCGCCCGCCTGCAGCGCGCCGTGCACCGCGCCGGCGGCGCCCCCTTCGCTCTGCATCTCCTGCACGACCGGGACGTTGCCCCAGATGTTCTCGATGCCGGCGGCCGCCCACTCGTCCGCGAGTTCCGCCATGGTCGAGGAGGGCGTGATCGGATAGATCGCGCAGACCTCGTTGACCCGATACGCGACGTGCGCGACGGCCGTGTTGCCATCCATGGTTGCGACCTGCCTGGTCATCTCAGCTCTCCACCCGCGGTTCGGGAACCATGTCGATGGCGTGGCACGGGCACTGCTCGAAGCACACGGCGCAGCCGGTGCATCGGTCGTAGTCGATGCGGTAGCGCCGGCCGGGCCCGAGCTTGAGGATCGCGTGTCTCCGGACAGGCGGCAAAACAGTTGTCGCACTCGAAGCAGTTGCCGCAGGAGAGGCAGCGTTGCGCTTCGTAGCGCGCTTCTGCTCGCGTCAGGCCGGCGACGATCTCCTCGAAACCGCTCAGGCGTTCGGACAGGGCCAGGGTCGCGCTGCGCGCTCGGATCGGCATCGCTGTAGACCGGCAGATGCAGCATGTCGAAGCTCACGAGCGCGTGCTTCGCGGATTCCGGCACGCGCTCGCCGCGCAGCCAGGCATCGATATGCCGGGCGGCGCGCTTGCCGTGGCCGACCGAGACGGTGACCGAGCGCTCGCCGGCCACCATGTCGCCGCCGGCGAAGATGCCCGGATGGCCCGTCATCAGGTCGCAGCCCGACCTTCACCGCGCCGTCCGACGGCGACACTCGATCTCGGGCACCCGGCGCAGGAACGCTGCTGTCGGTCTCCTGGCCGAGCGCGAGCACGATGGCATCCGCCTCGAGCGTCTCGAACTGCCCCGTGGGTTGCGGCCGACCGTTGGCATCGAGCGCCATCATCTCGACCGTGAGGTTCGGGCCCGACGATCTCCTGGATCGTGGTCAGCCAGCGGATCTTGAGCCCCTCCTCCATTGCTTCGTCGGCTTCGAATGCATGCGCCGGCATGTGCGCGCGATCGCGCCGGTAGACGATCAGCGCTTCCTCGGCGCCCAGGCGCTTCGCGGTGCGCGCCGCATCCATCGCCGTGTCGCCGCCGCCGTAGACGACGACGCGCCGCCCGAGGCGCGGCGCGTCGCCGGTCGCCACGTCGTGCAGAAACGAGACGGCGTCGAGCACGCGCGCAGCGTCGCGCGCCGGAATATCGACATGTTTGCCGACGCCCGCTCCGATCGCGATGAATACCGCGTCGAAATCGCCGGCCGCCTTTCTCCGCCAACCACGTCCACGACCTTGTGGTTCAGCACGATCGTGACGCCCATGGCCTCGATGCGCGCGATCTCCCGCATCAGGTCCAGGCGCGGCAGCCGGTAGGCGGGAATGCCGAAATGCATCATGCCGCCCGGCAAGCGGCCCCGCTTCGTGGATCTCGACCGCGTGGCCCAGGCGCGCTGAGGTGGTAGCCGGCCGACAGCCCGCTCGGCCCCGCGCCCACGATCAGCACGCGCTTGCCGCTCGGCTTCGCCTCGATGCGGTGCGTCCAGTTCTGCTGCGCGGCGAGATCGCCGAGAAAGCGCTCGACGGCATGGATGCTCGACCGAGGCATCGAGCGCGCCGCGATTGCAGGAATTCTCGCAAGGGTGGTAGCAGACCCGGCCGTGCACGGCCGGCATCGGGTTGTCGGCCACCAGCGCTTCCCAGGCCTGGCGGTACTCGCCCGCCTGCGCGAGTGCGAGCCACGCCTGGATATTCTCGCCCGCCGGGACAGGCGTGATTGCACGGCGGGAGAAGATCGACATAAACGGGACGCCGAGTGCGGGAGGGACCCGCCGCGTTTCGCCGGGTCAGGTCTATGACGGGCGTCATATCTCTCGGCTTGATGCCCATGTGTGACCCTTATCGACGCGCGTCTCGACGCAACCCGGGAACCATACCACCGCGCGCATTTCGGTGCAGCCCCAGCGGACGATGAGTTCTGGATCCGGACGGCGTTGATACGCCTGAGACACAGGATGAAAGGCGTGTAAAGAGCCAGTCCGGCTCCAGGGTGGCGATGCCCTCTGAGCTCGGGCGGATCCTCTAGCGGGTGCCCGGCCAGCAATAAAGGCGCGGGGCCCGGGCAAATGCCGGACAAGCCCCAGCCAGCGCCAAGCAGCAATCCGGCCGCGAATGCGCTCAGAAATGCCACAGGTTCGCTCCGTGGCGCACGAAAAATACCGTCGCCGCCGCAACCGCCATGATAGTCAGCGTCGCCGGCATCGAGCGCGGAGATGCATTGGCGATTCCGCAGACTCCGTGCCCGCTCGTACAGCCAGATCCCAGGCAAGTCCCGAAGCCGATCAGCAATCCGGATTGAGCCGAGTCCCAGGATGGCGGCCGGCGCGAAACGTGCAAGCGGATTGGACGCATGGTCGGTATCGAAGCCACCGTTGCGCACATTAAAAATGGCAAATCCCATGGACATGCTGGCGATGCGGTATTCGGCGGTGAACCAACAAAAGCGCATGGGCCCAGTACCGCGCGCGATTTGCTGCATTGCTTTTGCGGTGGATGAGCGCAGTGGGGGAGGCAAAGTGTTACTCAGTTCATGCTTTCGTCTTTATGATCCAGGGTTCGTGCGCTACCGAACGGAGCATGCGCCAGGCGGCTGAGTATGCTTTTCGCACCTTGGGATGAAAGCGGCGGGGGGAGTTGCGATGAATCAGACCCCAGATCGGCTGTGGCTTGCCTTCGAGGCGTTGGCCAGGACATATCCTCACGACAACGGTGTGCGCATCACGGCGGACCTCGCCAGATGGCTGGTCGCGGAACGCGAGCGAGTGCAGGTCCCGGTTCCGCGAGCCCTGCAGCGAGTTGTCAAGACGGTAACGGAAGGCGTTTTGTCAGCCGACCGCCCCGCCCAGGACCCTCCGTAACCAGCGGCCGGAAGTCCCGAATTGCTCGGCATGCCGGAGTGCATCGCGAGCGGTGTCGCGCGCACCCAGGCACAAAAGTTATTGTTGCAACACGTACAACAGGCCGTCGACGGCGGTTGGAATCACAAACGCCTGTTCACCGTTTGTGACCATCGCAAACCCCTCACCATTAATGGTCCCGGTCCCGTCAGGATTGACGGAATAGGGTTCACTGCCCGTCAACCCCGGTTGCAGATAAGGCGGATTGGCGAAATTGGTCATGCTCACGTCATTGAGGAAACCATAGGTTCCGGTACCGCCAAACTGGGCCTTCCCCGAATAATTGGCATTGCTGTTATCCGGATCCTCGACGGTGCCGAACGTGAAGCCGCCGTTAAGAACGGCGTTCGTATAACTCGGGGTCGCCGTGGTCTGAAGAACAAGTTCACCCAGGGAATGGTCCCCATCCGTATTCAACGCAAACCCGACGATTTGATGAGAACCCAATGGATTGCATAAATAGACAATGACATCCGCGTTCGCGATGCCGGTTATGTCGACCCGCCCGGAGGATGGATTGACTGTGTCAGCCGTATAGAGCCCCGTAAGGCCAATGCCGGAAAAATAGTTACCCGCGTCATTCTCAAAAAACGACGCATTGCTCACGGGGCCTGCACTTGCGGCCTCGAAAACACCGATGGTCGAATCGTTGCCTGCCGAGAAGGCATCGTATCCCGCCACCGCAAACAGGTATGCGCCGTTCAGGGGCCCGGCGCCAAAGTTGGTGCCGGACGCGATGACCTGGCCGCTCGTCAGATAGGGCGTTGTGGAACTCGGTAAATCCGCACTGATCACGAACCACTGCGACTGATTCACGACATACACGACAAAATCGAAGGCATAGGATCCGCCGTCGAAATTGGGTATCGTGAGTGAAGCGGTGGTACGACCATCCGACATCGATACATCGGCCACGCTGCCGGTCGCGCCGGACAGCTCTCCGGTCGTGCCGCCGCCGAAATTAATGTCCGCAAATCCGGCGGCAATGGGTGTGGCTCCTTGGGTGGCCGCGCCGGTCGTGAAAGAACCCGCCATCACAAATCGATCGTCGACCAGGTCCCAACCTGCCAGTCCGAACGCATAGGAACCCCCGAGCGCTGCAGAGAATGCCGCCGGCGACTGCAGCGCGATCACTCCGCTGGCGACGTTTCCAGTACCCGTCGAGTCGTCGAACTCGACAATTCGGCCGCCGGTTCCTGTTGAATTGGCGGAAAAGTAAAGCAGGAGGCTCCTTGGCACGCCGACTGCGGCACCGGCGATCGAGAGTCCGATACAGCCGCGTCCATCGGCGCCAAGGGCATAGCTTCCGCTCAATTGCGCAGGAGTGATATGGCGCGGTCCATCGGTTATCCCGTTGTAATCAAGCTCCGCGGTTCTGATCTTCCCGGTGCCGTCCGGCGTCACGCTGCCCGCAAACACCAGGGGCTGGCCTGTGCCATCGAAGCCGCGCGCGAAGAAGGCAAGTGGCTGGCCGGCGATCACGCTCTCCTCACCGCGGGCCGGACAGGCCGAATTGGCCGAGACGCCCCCAATCGAAACAACCTGCCCCACCGTGACGGTCGCGTTCGTATAGATTTTGCCGGCGAACTGCACGACAGGAACGGTGAGTTCACCGCTCGCCGGATCGTATTCATCGCGCGCGACCGCCGGCATGCCGCCCGTCAGTTTCTCGATGCCGCTCACCGTGATGATCACATTGTCATAAATTGATCCACCCACGACCTGCACGGACGGAATGCTCAGCTCGGCTCCGCTATAGTTGTCGCCGGCAGTTACGCTCCCGATTGAAACCAGGCTCGTGATGGAGACGACCACATTGTAGTAAGTGGCGCTCCCCACCATCACGGCAGGGATGGTCAGCTGGCCATTCAGCGGATTGTAGTTGTCTCCGCTTCCATTGGGCACTGCGCCTGAAGGGCCGCTCAGGATACTCCCGACGTTGACCACCATGTTCAGATAGGTCGTGCCGCCGATGACCATCGTCGGGATGGTCAGTTGCTGGCTTGAAGGATTGTAGCTGTCTGCGCCGTAGGCAATTCCAGTGCACATGACAAGCAGCAAGGCTAATTGCAGGGATCGCACATGCACGAGTAGTGACGACAGATACTGCATGGAACGCTCTCCCATACTGCTCAATAGTCCGTGTGCGCAATGGTCATACAGCGTCGAACTCGGCAGGACCATATTGACTCGCGACGACCGGGCCGGTGATAGATGATTTCAGGTCGGAGGAACCATGACGGAATCGAATTTGATCGTGACTCCCGGCGCCAGATAGCTTGTCATGTAGACCCCGTTGATTAATGTCGTGAGGGAAATGTGCAGCTCGAAGGCGCAATTAAAGTAACCTGGCGAGACCGCCATAAGAGCGATTGTGGCCCCGGCATGGCCTGGGGCCAATGTCACGCTCTTTTTGGGGTCCGGTGTTATTTGCGGTTCGAATTGGACCATCTGTCCGGTATTCGCTCCGTAACCAGCACAGGTGCCGTATTGATGGCTGGGATCGGTACCGATCCCCAGGCCGACCACAAGAATTCCGCTTTCGTAACTGCTATAACGCACCGTAATTATTGGTGCGACGTCGGCAAAATCGCAGAATTTCACGGCATCAGGCTCGCAAGACATCGCGAGCCCGGGATTCTTGGGCCATACACTGAGGTCACATCCGGCCCCTGGCGGGCAAGACCATAGGGCGCCGCTACCGCCGTCCGCCGGGCGCGCGACCGCCTTGTTCACTGCGCGACTTGCCTTCGCAAGCGCCCGGGTCGTGGCGGGCGCAACCGTCGTAGCCGTGCCCGGCCAAAGGCTGGAGGCGCCAGGGCGCAGACGTCCCAGGTAGCAGGCTTGGTTCGCGGAATACGTGCCGGATGCGAAGACGATCGTTTCATTCGGCCCCAGGCCGATGGCGGAGGCACCGGCGGGTTGGCATAAAAAATCGGCGAATGAAGGATCCGGAACAATCGGCACGAATGATACCTGCCCAGCCGTGGTGACCCGCAGAAACGCAGACGGCGGCGTGCTTCCTGTCGCCGAATCGTAATACGCACTCGTCCATATGGCGCCGTCGGGCCCGGCTACGATGCCCGGAATATAGGTCAGCACCCCACCGGGCCCGGACGCAGGCAGCGAATAGAAGTTCATTGCCCCCGAGGGTGAGATGCTGCCAACGTAGTAATTGCTCGAACGGGTGGCTGGACCGACCGCAGGGAACCAGATACTGCCATCCGGCCCCAACGTGAACCCTGAATCACCTTGCGCATAGGGTTTGTAATTGATCGGCAGGCTGTATGCCGTGAACTGACCCGAAGGGGTCAATTTGTAAATCGGCGAGGTGCTCGAGGACGTGGCGGAACACCAGAACCAAAGGTTGCCGTCGCTACCGGAGATGATCGGGCCCTGCAGGATACTGCTATAGGTTCCGTTTGTTTCCACGCCGCAGGGCGTAGTGAATTCCGTGACAATTCCGGCTGTGGTGATGCGGCCGATTTGACCCGTAGACATTTGCGTAAACCACAATGCGCCGTCTGAACCGGCGGTTATTCCTCCCGGCGTGGACGAGCACGTTCCCAACGAATAGATCGACACGTTGCCCGCAGAATCCAGGCGAAAAATCTCGTCACCGCAGTCGGTCGTCGAATTATAGTAGCCACCTGCCAGCCAGATCGCACCGTCGGCGCCGTTGACCATGCCGGCCAGATACACGAATCCACCGCGACCCGTAACTTGCCCATTGAGTGCGCCCACGTTGACGGAGGATCCGCCGCCCGTGTCCTGCTCAAGCACCGCAGCGCTGATGTCAGTCTCACCACCGGCAATCCAGTAGAGCGGGCCCCAGGAACTCGTCAGGAATTGTGATATGCCGCCCCCCAGATAATTGCTATCCCCATTGTATTCAAAGGTGATGGCATCAACGCGCTGCGCGTTGGTCTGCGCGCACAGGCATTGCGAAGCGAACACTGCCAAAAGAAATATGCCGGCACCGGCAATAGGCGATGATTGTCTTTTGCGCCCTTCAGCCATGGCGGTCCCTTCCATTATGGTTCGTGGTGTGTCACCAGAAACGTCGGCTGCTGTAAACGCCTTGAAGCGCTTGTTTTCTTGGTCTTTATTTAGCCCAGAATACCGTCAGGTTCAAGCGGCAATTGCGATTCTTAATCCTGTCGGTCGCCGACCGCCAAGGCACCCGCGTCAACGTGGCGCAACGTCAAGCAGGCTTTACCTCAGGGCTGCGCCTGCACCGGCTGCAGCGTGGTCCAGCTCCCGTTCAATTGCCTATTAGGGTTGAAGTTGGGGTCGTCGCTCATGACGTATTCGTTGCTGCCATTCAGCCATGCGTGGTCATGCAGATTGCTGAGCTCGAACGTCTGGCCGGTTTGCGGATTGCGAAACGTCTGCACGCCGCGCACGATCTGGTCCTCGCCGAACGCGGCCTGATTCGCACCGCGCATTGAATTGGCGGTGACCTCGTTGACGGTATCCGCGACATGCTGCTGGAACTGCGCGATCATCTGCGAGCGCTTTGCTTCCTCGATCTGCTGCTGCCGATAGAGTTTCGCGATCATCGGATTGATGAGGGCATCCCACTGGGGCTCATGACTGATATTGAACGCTATGAGCTTGAACAGCCTTTCGTTGCCGTCGAGCTGGCCTTTGGGCGCGCTGAACGACATCATCATCACGGCGTGACCGTCGTAGACATTGCCGCGCCCGGAAGGGTAGAGGCGCATCCATTCGGCGACCGTGATCCATTCTTCGTAGGTGCGGCCGTCGCGATCGTATTCGACGCGCGCGCGCGCGGCGTCGGTACGTATCGGGCCCTGGTTGCCAGTGTCCTTCAATGACAGCCCCAGTCGCTGGCGCAGCAACTGATTGAAATCGGGATAGGGTTCTACCGAGACGACGCGCCTGTCGGCGTAGTATTTTGCAAGGATCTGTTTCCTGAGAAAATCCGCGGCGCGCTGGGGCGGCAATACCGGACACGGCTTGATGTTGGCTTTGGCAAAAGCCTGGCCTTCCTGGGTCATCGTCCGCGCCGTGTTCGGGTCATCGGCATACTGATAGGTGAAGTCGGGCTTGCCTTCGAACACGATCGAGCCATCGGCGCTTTGCGCGTGAATGGCGACCGACTCCAGGTCGGCGAAGCAACCCCCCATGCCGCCCATTGCGCTGATCGTGCCCTGAAGCTGCCAGGTGGTCGGGATCATCACGTCCACGGCCGCGGGCACGTTGTTGCCTTTGTCCTCGATCTGCACCCGCTTCATGCGGAAGTAGTGGTCCGCAGTCGATGGCGCCGTGGTGCCCGCCGTGACGGGGCTCGGCGCCGGCAGCTTCTGGCCCGGCGTCTGGCTTTGGCTCGCACTCGGACTCTGACTCGGACCTTGCGCCGGGCTTTGCGCCTGCGCCTGCCCCTGCTCCTGTCCCTGGGTCTGTCTGGCCCTGGTAACCGCCTGCCGGCAGCCATCGGACACGGCATCCTTGTGTTGTGCCAGGCAATTGAGAATTCGACCGCCGCCCTCGCGCACCCCGGGGCACAGATTCTGTGCATCGGTCTGGCATGCGGCGCGCACGTCGTTGAGAAGCGCCGACTGTGACGCCGTCGGCTGGTCCGCGGCGGCCGGCGCCGTTGCGGCGATGGCGAACAATCCAGACAGTATCCCTGCTCGCTTCATATCGGAACTCCTGTATATCCTGCGATCAGCCTGAAAAGCCCCGCAAGCCGGCGCCGACCGCATACGCCACCGCCGCCGCGGCGCCCCCGACAGCGACGGTCTCGAGCGCCGAGCGCCACCCGGGCTGGGTCGACCAGCGGCTCTTCAGCGCTCCGATGAGCGCGAACTCGAGCGCCGTAGCCGCGGCGGCGAGGGCAAACGCATGCGGCAGATTCGCGACGAACGGCACCAACGGGACCAGGCCGCAAATGACGAAGGCCACGAACGTGGAGACGGCAGCCCGCGAGGGTACGCGCACGACGGCCGGCAAGCCGTACTCCTCGCGCAGCATGATCCGCAGCCACTGCTCGCGGTCCGCGGTGACGGTCTCGACCACCTGCTCGAGCAGGGCGTCGCGCAACCCGTAGCGCCTGAAGATCTCACGCACTTCCTCGCGCTCGCCGCCCGGATCCGTGCCGATATGCCGATGTTCGACCGCCTCGGCGTGACGGAACTCATCGTGCTCCGACCGCGTCGCCAGATAGTTGCTTGCCGCCATCGCCAGGCCGTCGGCAACGAGGTTGGATAGTCCGAGGATCACGATGACGCCGGGGGACAGCCGCGCTCCCACGACGCCGGACACGATCGCAAACATCGTAACCGCGCCATCCACGCCGCCGTATACCCAGTCGCGCAAATAGCTTTGGCGTGGCGCAATCGCGAAACGCTCCTGTATCCCTTGCGGTGAGTGGTCGTGTTCCAGGGGATGCATGGAGAGCGCCGTTGTCCAGCTCGAAAAATTCGATTGATCGGGGAGATAGTCTTACACGGATCGGTGCATACGAACAATTTCAGCTGTGTTACGCGGGCACGGCCACGCGACCGGCTCCACGCGTCGTATCACGACCGCGTATGCGAGCACTCCGGCCAGCGTAACCAGGGCCGAAATCGCGAAAGCCCAGAAGAAATCCTCGCCATGGCCGACGGTAAATCCGGTGACCAGCGGCGCGAGCACGCCTGCCATGTTCGCGCACAGATTTTGGATCCCCATCCACTGTCCGGCGGCGCGGGGTCCGCCCAAGGTCTGTGTGATCGAGCCGAGCGGCGCACTCTGTACGCCGAAAAACACGCCGGATACCAGCAGCAGCACGACCGACAGCGTCGATCCGGCGATGGCGCAGATGGCCATCGGCGCGGCCACGCCGCACAAGCCGATGATGATCGTGCTCTTCAGCACCCGGTTCGGGTCGGCTCCGCGAAGAATCAGGCGATCGCAGATCCAACCCGTCGCCGGGGCACTGATCGCCTGCAGCGCATAGACGCAGGCGCCGATGACGGCCATCTGGTCCACGCGGAAGCCATGGGCCCTGACGAGCAGCAAGGGCAGCCAGGTCAGCATGAAGTAGTAGGCGTAGTTTCCGCAGAAGTGCCCCAGGCTCGTGCCCCACAGGGACCGTTCGCGAAGCAGCGCGCCATACCCGACCGGGCGGGAGCCGGCCTCGGATCCGGCGGTAATGCCGTGTCGGGTCGCGGCGCGCCACGGTACCAGCCATGCAAGCGACAGGGCGCCGAAGACAATGAACGTAGGACGCCAGCCGAAATGGGCCATCAGCAGGCCCCCGGCCAGGGTTCCGCAGGTCGGTCCCAGCGACTGGCCGACGGCGATCAGTCCGTTGGCGCGGCTGCGCCCGAAGACTGGCACCCGCTGACTGAGGAATTTCGCATTGCACGGGTACGCGACGCTCTCGCCGATGCCGAGCATTACGCGCAGGGCGAGGATTGCGGCGAAGCCGGTCGCAAGACCCGTGAGCGTGGTGGCCAGGGCCCACAGGGCAAGGCCGCCGCCGAGCACGTAGCGCACGTCGAAGCGCTGTGCGAGCCATCCCGCGACGGGCTGCAGCGGGGCATACGACCAGAAGAACGCCGAGAACAGGATGCCGAGCTGTGCATTCGAGAGCCGGAGGTCCTGTTGCAGCAGCGGACTCGCGGTCGCGAGGTTGCCGCGATCGAAGTAGTTGAGGAAAACTGCGGCCGCCAGCAGCAGGACGACCCGTCGCGCCTGTGGGGAGAGCGTTGCTGTGGCTGGCGTGTCGATCGGCCTAAAGTAACATTTCCGCGGCCGGGGCAGCGCATTGCGCAATCATCCTGCACTCCAATAACATGCCGCCTCACACCCAACCGGGGCCGGAGGCGAAGTGACCGACAAGACCATTCCGCAGCACGCCAATGTCGTCGTCGTCGGCGGCGGCGTCATCGGCGCCTCCGTTGCCTATCACCTTGCCCTGATGGGCTGGAAGGACATCGTGCTGCTCGAGCGCGACCGCCTGACCTCCGGCACCACCTGGCACGCGGCCGGTCTGATGGTGACCTTCGGGTCGACCTCGGAAACCTCCACCGAAATGCGCAAATACACGCGCGATCTGTATCGCCGGCTCGAAGCGGAGACCGGCCAGGCCACGGGGTTTGCGCCGATCGGATTCATCGAGGTCGCGGCCGATAAGGACCGGCTCGAGGAGTACCGGCGCGTCGCGGCATTCAACCGCTACTGCGGCGTCGATGTGCACGAGATTTCGCCGCGGGAGGTCCAGCAGCTGTTTCCGCTGGCCAGCACCGACGGGCTGGAGGCGGGCTTCTATGTCAGGGAGGACGGGCGCGTCAATCCGGTTGACGTTACCATGGCTCTCGGCAAAGGCGCACGGCAGCGAGGCGTGCAGATCCTCGAAGGCGTGCCGGCACTCGCCGTGCTGCAGGCGCGCGGCCGTGTGAACGGCGTGCGCACCGGCCGCGGCGACATCCGGGCCGAGTACGTCGTCAATTGCGCCGGCATGTGGGCCCGGCAGTTCGGCGCGCTCTCGGGCGTCAACATCCCGAATCAGGCTGCGGAGCATTACTACCTGATTACCGAACCGATCCGGGACCTGCCGGAAAAGATGCCGGTGCTCGAGGATCCGGCCGCCTATGGCTATTACCGCGAGGAGGGCGGCGGCCTGATGGTCGGGCTGTTCGAGCCCGTGTGTGCGCCGTGGAAGATCGAAGGCATCCCCGCCGATTTCTCGTTCGGGGAACTGCCGCCGGACTGGGATCGCATGGCGCCTTTCCTGGACCGCGCCATGGCGCGCGTCCCGATCACCACGCAGGTCGGCATCCGGAAATTCTTCTGCGGCCCGGAGAGCTTTACGCCGGATCTGCGGCCCATCGTCGGTGAGGCGCCCGAGCTGCGGGGCTACTTCGTCGCGGCCGGCCTGAATTCGGTCGGCGTGCTGAGCGGCGGCGGACTGGGACGCGTCGTGGCCCATTGGCTGATCCACGGCACACCGGATGTCGATGTCACCGGATTCAACATCGATCGCCTGCAGACCTACCAGGCCAATCCCGAGTACCGGCGCGAGCGGACCGCCGAGTCGCTCGGCCTCGTGTACAAATGTCACTACCCGACGATGTCCCTCAAGTCCGCGCGCGGCGCTCGCCGCTCGCCGTTCCACGAACGACTCGCGGCAGCCGGGGCCTATTTCAAGGAAGTCAGCGGCTGGGAAAGCCCCGACTGGTATGGAACACCGGGAGCCGAGGCGGACCCGGGACCCTTGAGCTGGGGCCGGGCCTCCTGGTTTTCCCGCTGGCAGGCGGAGCATCGCGCCGCGCGCGAGAATGTCATCGTCATGGACATGTCCTTCATGAGCAAGTTCCTGGTGCAGGGCCGCGATGCGGGCCGCTGCCTGAACCGCATCTGCGGCAATGAAGTGGACGGGCCGAGCGGCGTCATTACTTATACGCAGTGGCTGAATCCCCAGGGAACCCTCGAAGCCGACCTGACCGTGACGAAGCTCAGTGAAGAAAAATTCCTCATCGTCGTGACCGACACGATGGTCCGGCACGCGCAGACCTGGATGGAGCGCAATATCCCCGATGACGCGCACGCGTTCGTCACGGATGTCACCTCCGCCTACGGACAGCTCAACGTGCAGGGGCCGCGCTCGCGCGAGCTGCTGCAGATGATCACGACCGAGGACTTGTCCGGCAAGGCATTTCCGTTCCGCAGCGCGCGTGAGATCGACATCGGCTTTGCGCGCGCACTGTGCGTGCGCATCACGTACCTCGGCGAGCTGGGGTATGAACTCTACATTCCGTGCGAACAGGCGCTGCACGTCTATGATCGCCTCATCGAGGCCGGCAGGCAGTTCGGGCTCGTGCATGCGGGCCTCAAGGCATTGGGCAGTCTGCGCATGGAAAAGGGCTATCGTGACTACGGGCACGACATCGACAACACCGATGACCCGCTGGAGACGGGGCTGGGGTTTGCGCTGGCGCTCGGCAAGCCCGGCGGCTTCATCGGCCGGGAGGCGGTGCTCGCGAAGAAGGCCCGCGGACCGCTGCAGCGGCGCCTGGCGCAGGTGCTGGTCAAGGACCCGGAGCCGCTCATGTATCACGCCGAGGTGCTGTGGCGCGACGGCGTGCGGGTCGGCTACGTCAGGGCGGCGTCGTACGGACACACGCTGGGCGGCGCCGTGGGTCTCGCGATGATCGAGCCGAAGGTTGCCGTGGATGGCGCCTATCTCAGTTCCGGGCGATGGGAAGTGGAGATCGGCCCAAGGCGCTATCCATGCGTCGTGTCAGTGACGCCGCTGTACGATCCGGCGATGTTGCGCATCAAGGCCTAGGGAAACTCTGCACAGGTTACGCGCGGCGCCGTTACGGCGACGAAGAGAGCTCGAGCTCCTCGAGCCGCGGACCTTCCAGTTGTCCGATCCGCACGGACGCGTCGTACAGCACGACGCCGAAGCCGATGACGGCCGCCAGGATCACGATCGATGCCTTCAGGTGCCGTGATTCGAAGCTGCGTATCGCCGATGCGAAGGCGACGAGGCCGAGCGCCGCGCTCACGACAATGATCGCGTCGACGCTCGCCCGTTGCCAGTAGCTGCCGCCCAGGTGCAGCCACATCCCGAATTCGTCGAACGTCAGCGCCATCGCGAAGCCGTAGGCCAGCGCGGCGCGGCGCAATTGCCTCACGTCCGGGCTGCCGAACAGCAGATAGGCGCCGACGCCGGCCAGCAGGAAGATGCCGTAGTTCAGGTGATGGACATGCGTGCCGCGCAGGAAGAAATACAGGTTCGGCATGCGGTGCGTCATGATCAGCAGCACGACGGTGCGCGCGGCGATGAACATGAGGATAAAGCCGAACAGGGCCAGCCGGGCCAGCCGCGCCCTCTCGGTAGTCACGGCCCCGGGGTCCGCGTCAGTGCCGGATGGCGCCGCTTGCATTGGAGCGGATGGCTACGCGCCTGCCGGCGCTGGCGGTTGCGCCGGGGCAATCGAGAATCGCGGATCGGCCGGCGCACTGTCGACGATGAGCCCGGCGACATAACGGCCGACCATGGGTCCATTCTTGAAGCCGTGGCCCGAGCCCCCGCCCGCAATCCATACGTTCGTGAAATCGGGATGCCGGTCGAGCATGTAGTTCTTGTTCTCGGCGTATTCGTACTGGCACACCCGCGTCTCGACGATCGGCGCCTCACCGAGCCCCGGGATGCGCTGGCGCACGAACGAGCGCATCGCGGCGATGTATGGCGCCGTGACGGTGCGATCGCCGGTGTCGGGATCGATCGGATTGTCGAGCGCATCGACGGCCAGCTTGCAGCCGCGCCCATCGAGGCTCGGGAAGCCATAGGCGTCGCCCATGCCGCCGCGGTCGATCCACGTGGGCATCGCCGGCGGGAAGTAACGCGTGTCTCCCGCCGGCACGCCGAGGAAAAACACTTCGGCCCGCTGCGCGCGGATCCGTGTCTTCAGCAGTGCCGGGAACACCTTGGGCAGCCAGGGTCCGCAGGCGAACACGAAGCGGCGGGCCGAAATTCTCTCGCCAGCCTCGGTTTCGATCGCTGCGAGCTGTCCCGAGCCGGACGGCGTGCGCACCGCGCCAATGCGATACTCGACGCCGCCGGACACCATCTCGCTGACCAGCGCCTGGATCGCGCGGCGCGCCATCAGGGCCCCGGCATCCGGCTCGAAGATCGCCGATTCGGCCGGATTGAGGCGGAACTGCGGAAAGCGGCGCATCGTCTCGCCGGCGGAGAGGCGTTCATGGCGGATCCCGAGGTGCTTCAGCACCGCCGCAGAGTCGTCGGGAAACCGGTCACCGCCCGGCACGATCGTCAGGACGCCGGTGTTCTCGAACAGCGCCAGCCCGGTGCGCTGCGACAGCTCCTTCCAGGCCGCCAGCGACTCCCATGCCCAGCGGGAATAGATCTCCCGGTCGCCATAGGCGGTCCGCGTGATGCGCGATTCGCCGCCGGAACTCGAGCGGCTGTTGCCCGGGCCAAAGGCGTCGAGCAGGGTGACCCGCAGCCCGGCGGCGTGCAGGGCATGCGCGGTCCATGCGCCGAAGACGCCGGCGCCGACTACGATGACATCGATGGCGCCCGGGCGCGCGCCGCCGGATAATTTCGCAAGCGCGCCCATCGGCGCCAGCGCCGCGGCCGCAAGGAGTTTCGTTACCGTTCTGCGTGTCGTGCTCAAGGGTGTCCGATTGTCTCGAGTGCCCGGCGGATTTTTGCCATTATGTGCCAGATGGGCCGCGATGCAACTTCCCGGGAGTCTGCACTTTGAACGCATCGGACACCGATCACGCGATCGATACCCATGGCCTGACCATGCGATTCGGCGCGCTGACCGCCGTCGACCATATCGACATGCAGGTGCCTTACGGCGTCATTTTCGGGCTGCTGGGAGCGAATGGCGCCGGCAAGTCCTCGACGATCAAGATGCTGACCACGCTGCTCCGGCCGAGCGGCGGCACGGCAAGCGTCGCAGGGTGCGATATTTTATCCGCGCCACACGAGGTCAGGAAACACATCGGTTACGTCCCGCAGATGCTGTCGGCCGATGGCGCGCTGACCGGCTATGAGAACCTGCTGCTGTCGGCCCGCCTTTACGCGCTGCCTGCGCCCGAGCGGCGCGAGCGCATCCAGGCGGCGCTGGACTTCATGGGGCTCGCCGATTACGCGGGCCGCCTCGTCAAGACGTATTCCGGGGGAATGGTCCGGCGCCTCGAGCTGGCACAGGCCATGCTGCACAAGCCCGACGTGCTGTTTCTCGACGAGCCGACCATTGGCCTCGATCCGGTCGCGCGCCACGCGGTCTGGCGGCATCTGAAGGAGCTGAACCAGGAATTTCGCGTGACCATCCTGCTCACCACCCACGACATGGAGGAAGCCGAGCACCTGTGCGAGGAAGTCGCGATATTGCATGCGGGGAAGATGGCGGTCCGCGGCAAGCCTGCCGAACTCAAGGCGCAGATCGGCAGCGATGCGACCCTCGACGATGTGTTCGCGCAATACAGCGGCGCGATGGACGATGCAGGGCGGCTCAAGGATACCGCTGACGCCCGGCGCGCAGCGCGGCAGCTGGGATGAAGCCGTCGTGAGGCGATTCTTCGCGGAATGCTACGCGATTGCCGACGTGGAGCTGCGCAAGCTGATCCGCGATCCGACCGAGCTGTTCTCGCGGGCCATTCAGCCGCTGCTGTGGCTGACCGTATTCGGCCAGGTCCTGAGCCAGGTGCGCGGCATCGACGCCGGCAAGGCCGGATACCTTGCCTTCATGACACCCGGCATCCTCGCGCAAAGCGTGCTGTTCAGCGCAATCTTCTACGGCATCGCCGTGATCTGGGAACGCGACCTCGGGATCGTGCACAAGCTGCTCGTGAGTCCGGCCAGCCGCTGGTCACTGGTGTGCGGCAAGGCGGTGGCGGCGGATTTCCGGGGACTGGTGCAGGCCGCGGTGATCTACCTGATTGCATCCCTGATGGGCGTGCCCATCCGCTGGGGGTTCCTGAATGTCCTCGAGGTCCTGCTGGTCGTCTCGCTCGGGTCAGGCATTTTTTCCACTTTTTCGCTGATCATCGCCTGCATCGTGAAGACGCGCGAGCGCTTCATGGGCATCGGCCAGGTCCTGACCATGCCGCTTTTTTTCGCCAGCAACGCGATCTATCCGCTCAGCATCATGCCGCACTGGCTGCGGGTGGTCGCCACGCTGAATCCCCTGACGTATCTCGTCGACGCCCTGCGCGGCCTGATGGTCGAGGACGGACAGAGCCTCTACGGGCTGGCCGCGGACTGCGGCGTGCTGCTGGCGGTGTTCGCCGCCCTGACCGCGATCGCCGTCAGGCTCTATCCGAAGCTCGTCCAATAGAGCGGTGCGCGCGGGGCGGCCGGTCAGGGCAGCTGCGTCGTCGGCAGGTAATGATCGAGCAGCAATGCCAGGAAGAGCCACATCAGGTACGCGATGGAAAAGCGGAATGCGCGCATCGCGACCGCATCGCTCGATGAGCGCCGCAGCTCGAGCACGCGCAGCATGAATCCGGCATCCAGCAGCACGGCCGCGCCGAGGTAGATGAGCCCGCTCATGCGCGTCAGGACGGGGAGCAGCGTGACCAGCGTCAGCACGATCGTGTAGCGGAGTATGGCCCGCTTCGTGAACGCGACGCCGTGGGTGACCGGCAGCATCGGGATGTTGACCTTCGCGTATTCGACGCGGCGCGCGATCGCGAGCGCCCAGAAATGCGGCGGCGTCCACGTGAAGATGATCAGGAACAGCAGCAGGGCCTGCACGTCGACATGACCGGTAACCGCGGCCCAGCCCAGCACCGGCGGCGCCGCGCCCGCCGCGCCGCCGATCACGATGTTGTGCGGGGTCGCATGCTTGAGCCACACCGTGTAGACGACGGAATAGCCGAGCAGCGAGGCAAAAGTCAGCGCTGCGGTCAGCACATTGACCTGCCACACCAGCAGCAGCATCGAGGCGGCGCCGAGCGCCAGCGCGAAGCACAGCGCCTGCCCGGCCTTCAGGTGCCCGGCCGGCAGGGGCCGCGCCCGGGTGCGCATCATGCGCGCATCGATCGCGCGATCCAGCACGTGGTTGATCGCCGCCGCACCTCCCGCGGCAAGCGCGATCCCGAGGTTCGCGAACAGCAGCGTATCGATCTGCGGCACCCCGGGGGTGGCCAGCAGCGAGCCGACCAGCGATGTCAGCACGATCAGCGATACGACGCGGGGCTTCGTGAGCTCCAGGTAGTCGTGCCACGTGGCCGCGACGCGCGCCGCCTGTGCGTCACTGGGAATCATGCGGGGGAACCTGGCATGGCGCGCACGGCGTTATCGCGTCAGCACGTCGAACAGCGACATCGTGATCATGATCGCGATTCCGAAAAAGCCGATGACCGCTATGATCTTGATCAGCGGATGCGCCGAGCGCAGGTGCATCGAGAACAGCATGACCAGCGCGGCCTGGGTCACGCTGATCGCGAGGTTCACCGGCGTGTTGGCCCAGCCGAGCGGCAGGAACGCCGTGCCCACCGTGACGGCGAGCAGCACCAGCAGCGCCAGCCAGACCAGGATGTAGACGCCGGGACGGGTAACGGAGTGCGTCGTCATGATCGGGACACCAGGTAGAGGATCGGGAACACGAACAGCCAGATGACGTCGACCAGGTGCCAGTACAGGCCGGTGACGTCGACCGGGGTATAGTACTGCGGACTGAAGGCATCGCGCGAGGCCATGACGGCGATCGTCGCGATGCAGCCGATGCCGATGAGCACGTGCAGAGCGTGCACGCCGGTGATGAAGAAATACATATAGAAGAACAGCTCGACCTGGTCGGCCTGCGGGCCCTCGTGGCGGAAATTGAGCGCCGGCACGAGGTGCTCCACGTAGTCTATGCGGTATTCGACGCCCTTGATCGCGAGAAATGCGCAGCCGAGAGCAACCGTCACCGCGAGCCAGCCGACCAGTGCGCGCCGTGCGCCGCGCTGCGCCGCGTGCACGCCCAGCGCCATCGTCAGGCTGCTGGTCACGAGCACGGCCGTGTTGCTGGCCGCCAGGGGCAGGTTCGTGAGGCGGCTGGCGGCCGCAAAGGCCTCCGGAAACCGTACGCGCGTGATGGCGTAGGCCGCGAACAATACGCCGAAGAACAGGATTTCGGTCGCCAGGAAGAGCCAGATGCCGAGGTTCGAGGCCGTGCGCTGCTGATCGGCGTCGTCAAACTGCGGCGCGAACGCGGCGGTGCCGTTAGCCATGACCGGACCCCGCGCGCGGGTAGGCATAGACCTCTTCGGTCACGACCGGCGTCGAATGGAAATTCTCCGACGGCGGCGGCGAATCCGTCTGCCACTCCAGGCCCTTTGCGCCCCAGGGATTGGCCGGCGCCCTCGCCCCGTAGCGCAGTGACCACAGCAGGTACATCAGCGGCAGCACATAGCCGAAGGCCAGCAGCGATGCGCCCGCCGAGGAGAGCACGTTCCACACCTGGAATTCGGGCGGATAGTCCGGGTAGCGGCGCGGCATGCCCAGATAGCCGAGGATGAACTGCGGGAAGAAGGTCAGGTTGAAGCCGACGAAGGTCAGGATCGCGCAGAAGCGCGCCCAGCCCTCCGGGTACAGGCGCCCGGTGATCTTCGGCCACCAGAAATGCACGCCGCCGAAGAATGCCATGACCGCGGCGCCGACCATGATGTAGTGAAAGTGCGCGACCACGAAATAGGTGTCGTGCAGCTGCACGTCGAGGCCCAGCGAGGCGAGGAACAGCCCGGTCAGCCCGCCGATCGTGAACAGCCCGACGAATCCCAGCGCGTACAGCATCGGCGCCTCGAAGGAAATATGGCCCTTGTACAGCGTCGCCGTCCAGTTGAAGACCTTGATCGCCGAGGGCACCGAGACGAGGAACGTCAGCAGCGAGAACACGGTCCCGGCATAGGCGGACTGCCCGCTGACGAACATGTGGTGTCCCCAGACCACGAAGCCGAAGGCGGCGATGGCCAGGATCGCGTACGCCATGAAGCGATAGCCGAACACCGGGTTGCGGCAGAAGCAGCTGATGATCTCGCTGGCCACGCCCATCGCCGGAACGACCATGATGTACACGGCCGGATGCGAGTAGAACCAGAACAGGTGCTGGAACAGCAGCGGGTCGCCGCCCATCGCCGAGTCGAACACGCCGATGCCGAATGTGCGCTCGATCGCCATCAGCACCAGCGTCATCGCCAGCACCGGCGTGGCCAGCACGAGGATCAGGCTGGTCGCATACATCGCCCAGATGAACAGCGGCATCCGGAACCAGGTCATGCCGGGCGCCCGCATCTCGTGGATCGTGACGATGAAGTTCAGGCCGGTCAGGATCGACGAGAAGCCGGCGATGAAGACGCCGGTCGCAACCGCGAAGACATGGCCGCTGGAAAAAGTCGTCGAATACGGTGCATAGAAGGTCCAGCCGGTGTCCACGCCGCCCGACACGAGCGCGTAGATCGTGAACAGGCCGCCGGCGACGAACAGGTACCAGCTGAGCAGGTTCAGGCGCGGGAAGGCGAGGTCGCGCGCGCCCACCATCATCGGCACGAGGAAATTGCCGAGGGTCGCCGGGATCGACGGGATCAGGAAGAACCAGACCATGATCACGCCGTGCATCGTGAACAGCTTGTTGTAGGTGCTGATGCTGACGAGCTCGCTGTGCGGGGTCAGCAGGTCCATCCGGATCAGGGCGGCGGCCGCACCGCCGATGCCGAACAGCAGCGTGATCGTGATCGTGTACAGGATGCCGATGCGCTTGTGGTCGAGCGTCAGCAGCCACGAGCGCCAGTTCCAGCCCGCACCCAGATAGCTGTCATGCGACATCACTACAGCGCTGCTCATGGCACCACCTCTTGCGTTGCATTGCCCAGGAACTTGACGTACTCGATCAGCTCGATCATTTCCTCTTCGCCGACCTGGCCGCGATACGAGGGCATGCTCGCTTCATAGCCCGCCGGCACGTCCTGGGTCGGCAGCAGCACGGCCGAGCGGATGAAGCGCTCGTCGGCGACCGCGAAACGGCCGTCGCGCAGCGCAACCTGCCGGCCGAACAGGCCTTCGAGCCGGGGGGCATGCACGGTTGATTGCGCGCCGTGGCATCCATCGCAGCCGAGCTGGCGGTAGCGCTGCGCGCCGCGCGCCGCCATCGACGGCACGTTCGCGTGAGCGGACAGCCAGCCTTCGTACGCAGCCGGTTCCATCACCACGACCCGGCCGACCATCTGCGAGTGCGACGTGCCGCAGAACTGCGTGCAGAACAGGCGGTAGTCGCCGGCGCGGTCGGCCGTGAACGTCAGCGTCGTGTAGCGCCCGGGCAGGACATCCTGCTTGATCCGGAAGCCGGGGATCGACAGGCTGTGGATCACGTCCTGCGAGGTCATCATCAGCTCGACCGGCCGGTCGGCCGGGACATGCAGTTCGTTGATCTCGCGCTCCCCATCGGGATGCTCGGCGTGCCACATCCACTGCTTGGCGACGACGTATATCGTGAGCGCGTTCCGGGGTACGGTGACGCTGTCGTAGTAGACCTCGGCGCTCCAGACGAACATGCCCAGAAACAGCGCGAGCGGCACGACGGTCCACACGATTTCGATCCGGTGCATCTTGTGCTCGTGCGCGACCGGATCGCCGATGTCCCGGCTGGCGCTCGAGCCGCGGCGGTAGCGGACCGCAAACCAGACGATCAGCACGGCGACGGCGAGCGCGACCACGCCGGACAGGGCGAGCCAGGCAAAGTACAGGTTGTCGATCTTGCTGGCGATGGTCGAGGCACGATCCGGAAAAAACGGCATAGAGACCATGATCAGGACTCCGCGGTACGGCGGCGGCGCGCACGCCTGAGCAAAATGGAAGTCAGCGCAAGCAGCGCCACGACCACGAGCACCGCCATTACGCGCAGGGCCGCGACGATCAGGCCGGTGTAGACACCGCTCCTGAGCTCGTAGTGAAAGCACGCCAGCAGCAGCCGTTCGATCGGCGAGGCAATCCGGCGCCTGGCGGCCTGGTCGAACGCGCTGCCCAGCTCGTCGGCGCTGAAGTCGAAACCGAAGAAATAGCGCGCGATCCTGCCCTCCGGCGTGATCAGCGCGAAGCCGGCCGGATGCGCGTACTGGTGCGTCGCCTCATCGTAGCCATAATGGAATCCGACCGATTGCGCGAGGCGGGAGATATCCGCCGGCGCGCCGCTCAGGAAATGCCAGCGCCGCTCCTGCTCCGGCGACAGCAGCGCATCGAGGAGCCGGTGCTTGGACAGGTCGGCGAGGAGCGGAGAATCCGTCGGATCAATGCTGACGACCAGCATCTGCGCCTGGTTCGCGGCGTCGCCCGGCGCGCGGGCCATGCGCTGGGCGAGGTTGCGGACCTGCGTCGGACACAGGTTCGTGCAGCGGTAGTAGGAAAAGACCAGGGCCGTCGGGCCCGGGCCGAAATAGTCGCCGAGCTGCACGGCGGTGCCGCGCTCGTCGTGAAAGCGCAGCCCGCCGGGCACGCCCTGGTCCAGCCGCTGCACGAAATCCACCGTGCCGGCGAAATCGCGGCGGCCGGGATCGCTGCCTGCGGCCGGCGGCGCGGGCAGCGGCAGTGCGAGCGCCAGGGCGAGCGTGACCGGGACCAGGGCTTTCATCGCGTCCGCCCTGCCTCTGCCTGCGCGGCCGACAATTCCATCGCGCGTTCGATCGGGATATGCACGACCCCGCCGGCCCGGTCGACCCAGCGATAGCCCTCGAGCGCCAGGGCCTTTTCCTGCCGGTACTCGCGCAGATCCTGCTGCGGCGCGCTTTGCAGCGTGGCAAACGGCGCCGGCGGCGCTCCGGCAAGGGGCAACGCGGGTCCGGAAGCCGGGTGCGCGATGCGAAAGCCGCCGATCATCCGGAACGCCACCGCCGCGGTCGCGATCAGCAGAATCACGAGCGCCACCGAGAACCAGCGCACGTAGCTCATGTCCAGATCGAAGGTCTCGTGTCCGCGCCGCACCGCGGCCGTATGCGGGTCAGGTGTGTTGTGCGCCATGATCCGCCGTTCCTTGATCAAGAGCGCCGGGCACCGGGCCGGCCGCCGGATTCCCAAGCAGGAAGGCCAGGCTACCCAGCCAGAGACCGCCGATGGCCAGCAGCGCGCCGAGGTCGCTCAACTGCAGTACGAAACCCTGGGGCCGGAAAGTCGGCACGACCAGCCAGAAGCTGTCGGCGAGGCAGCCCGCCAGCACGAGAGAGGCCACCGCCGCCAGCTGCGCCGGTGTCCGCTTGGCGCCACGCGACAGCAGGAACAGGAACGGCAGCACGAAATGCGTAATGACCACGCCGTCGGTCAGCGTTCGCCAGCTGGTCCGGCTGCGCAGCAGGAACCAGGGAATCTCGTCGGGCAGGTCCTCGATCCAGATGATCAGGAACTGCATCAGCGCCAGATAGGCCCATACCATGACCAGCGCGAGCGTCAGGTTGCCCAGATCGTGAAAGCGCTGGCGTCGTGGCCCATCGGCTGCCGTTCCCAGCGCAGCGGCGCAGACGATGGCCGCGGCCATCGCCGACAGCGCCTGGCCGGTGCCGATCAGCAGGCCGAATCCGCTCGAATGCCAGGACGGCGTCAGCGACATCGTCCAGTCGACGGCGGCGAAGGTCGTGGTGAGCGCGTACAGGATGAAGCCGACCGCCGAGACCGCTGTTCGCGATGCGGCCGGCGCACGGTCGCGGCGCAGCGCGCGCGCGAGGCCCAGCCAGATCGCAAAGTAAATGATTGCCCGCGCATAGAAGAAGGTCGCGTTGAGGTACCAGTGCTGGCCGGCGATGATCTGCGCGCCCGATGCATCGTCCGGCGCGCGCAACCACGGCAGCAGATCCGCAGGCGCCAGCAGCAGCGGCAGGCCCAGCAGCGCGGTCAGCGGAAACAGCCGCAGCGCCGCCTGCAGGAACGGCCGCGGCTCGTACTCCCAGTCGCCACCGGTCAGGTTGTGCACGGCCACCCAGGCAAGGCTCCCCAGCGACAGGCCGAGCACGAACAGCCAGACGAACAGATACGACGGCAGCCACGAGCGGCCGCCTTGCCGGGCGCTGACGACGAGCAGCAGCACGCCCGCCAGCGCAGCCACCAGGCAGCCCGTGCCCAGGCGTCGCGCGCGCCCCTTGCCTGCCGCCGTCATGGTGCGTCACCCAGCAGCGGGCGCCGATCAGCCGCCGGCACATCGTCAATGCTCGCGTGCTGGCTGCGCTGCAAGGCGCGCACGTAGCCAACGATGGCCCAGCGATCGGCCGGCCCGATCCGGTCCGCAAACGGATACATCACCCCGGAGCCGTTCGTGATGACATCGAACAGATGCACATCGGACGCCGCGCGCAGCGCTGCGCTGTGCAGGCTCGCCGGCGCCGGAAATCCGCGGCGCACGACCATGCCGTCGCCGTCGCCGCTGACGCTGTGGCACGGAGCGCAGTAGATGTCGTAGCGCTCGCGTCCGCGCTGCAGCTCATCGATCGTCACGGTGGGCGCCGCCTGCGCGGGTTGCGCGAGCCCGCTCCCGCGCCCGCTGGAGGCGGCGGCGAGCATCCCGGCGCTGTGCACGACGACGCCCGGCTCGAGCGGGCGGGCCGACTGACCGTCGGGCCACAGCGTGCTCTCCACGAGCGGCCGGTAACTGGGCTGCTGGTACATGTTGCGCTCGGCCTTCTCGCATCCCGGCAGCGACAGCACGCATACGCCGCACAGCAGGACGCGGACGACCGGGGATGCGTGCAGGGTTTTCTGGCGTTTCACGGCGGCCCCCTATGGCTCGACCGGGCTGACGCGCACGGGCCGCAGGCGCTCGAGAAACTCGCGCGTGCGCTGCGGGTCGTAATTCGGATCGGCCGTCTCGATGCACAGGAAAAAGCCGTCGCTGGACGCGGACTCGAAGCCGGCATCGTTGAACACCGGGTGGTACAGCCGGGGCAGGCGGCTGCGCAGCAGTACGCCGAAGAACACCGCCAGCGCCGCGCCGAGCACGGTCATCTCGAATGTCGAGGGAATCAGGCCGGGCCACGCCGGCGTGCGCCCGCCGACGTTGATCGGATAGTCCGCCGTCGCGCTCCACCATTGCAGCGCGAAGGTCGCGGCCCCGCCGATGAGGCCGCCGATCAGCGCCAGGCGCGGCAGCCCCTTGTCCGCCGTACCCAGCGCCTCGGCGAGGCCCTCGACCGGCATCGGTGCATAGGCTTCGAGCCTGCGGTAGCCCTCTCCGTGCGCGGCATGCGCCGCCTGCAGCAGCGCGGCCGGATCGGAGAACTCGGCCAGCAGCCCGTAGGCCGATGCACCGGCACTCATGTGGTCCCCCGCTGGTGAGTCAGCAGTTCACGCATCTCGGCCATCGAGATCAGCGGCACGTAGCGCACGAACAGCAGCAGCAGCCAGCCGAAGAAGCCGATCGAGCCGACGAGGATCGCCCAGTCCCAGACGGTCGGGTAGAACATGCCCCAGGCCGAGGGCAGGAAATCGCGGTGCTCGCTGGTCACGATCAGCATGAAGCGCTCGAGCCACATGCCGATATTGATGACGATGCTGATGCCGAACAGCACCCACGGGGAGCGGCGCACGCGCCGCGACCACAGCGCCTGCGGAACGACGACGACGCTGAAGATCAGGCACCAGTACACCGGTGCGTAGGGCCCGCGCATGCGGTTCAGCGCCGTGTAGATCTCGTAGCGGTCGGTGCTGTACCAGGCCATGAACAGCTCCATCACATAGCTGTAGGCGAGCACCAGGCCCATCGCCAGGATCAGCTTGGCAAGATTGTCCAGATGCTGCGCGGTGATGAAATCGCCGAGGGCGAAGGCGCGCCGCAGCAGCACGACGATCGTCATCGCCATCGCGAAGCCGGAGAACATCGCGCCGGCGACGAAAAACGGCGGAAAGATCGTCGAATGCCAGCCCGGCGTATTGCCGGTCGCAAAATCCAGGCCGACGACGCTGTGCACCGAAACGACGAGCGGCACGGCAAGGCCTGCGAGCAGCAGTTGCGCGCTCTGGCGCCGCTGCCACTGGCCCGCCTCGCCGCGCCAGCCGAGCGCGAGCAGGCCGTAGATCACCTGCGCCGCGCGCGTGCGCGCCCGGTCGCGCAGCGTGGCGAAGTCCGGAATCAGGCCCAGGAACCAGAACATCAGCGACAGCAGCAGGTAGGCGAGGATCGCAAAGAAATCCCAGACCAGCGGGCTGCGCCACTGCGGCCAGAGCGCCATCTTGTTCGGGTACGGAGTCAGCCAGTAAAAGAACCACGGCCGGCCCAGGTGCAGGATCGGGAACATGCCGGCGATCGCGAGCGCAAAGACCGTCATGGCCTCGGCAAAGCGGCTGATCGAGGCGCCCCAGGGCTGGCGCGTCAGGTGCAGCACCGCGGAGATGAAGGTTCCGGACATGGCGATCGCGATCCACCAGACGTAGTTGGTGATGTCGAACGCCCAGACCACCGGGACGTTCAGTCCCCAGATGCCGACGCCCTTGTAGAACAGGTAGCCGATCGCGCCGAAGAAGACCAGCGTCAGCGCCGAGCACGCGGCGAACGCGATGCGCCACCAGTGCGCCGCGTGCGCGGCGAGCACGATGCCGCTGATTTTTTCCGTGATTGAGCGGTAGGAGTGCGCGCCGTCCATGTCAGCCGCCCTCCAGGTCGGGATTGGGGTTTCTCAACCGCGCCAGGTACGTCGTGCGCGGCCGCGTGTTGAGCTCGCCGAGCAGCGCGTAGTCAAGGGGCGAGGATTTGGCCTGACTGACCGCGCTGTGCGGATCGTTCAGATCGCCGAACACGATTGCCCTGGTCGGGCACGCGGCCTGGCAGGCCGTGACGACTTCGCCGTCGGCGAGGCGCCGATTGTCCTTTTCGGCCTCGATGCGTGCGCTGGTCACGCGCTGCACGCAGTACGTGCATTTTTCCATCACGCCGCGCATGCGCACCGTCACCTCCGGATTGCGCTGCGCCTTGAGACTCTCGGTGTCCTCATCGGAATACTGCAGGAAGTTGAAGCGGCGCACCTTGTAGGGACAGTTGTTCGAACAGAACCGCGTGCCGATGCAGCGGTTGTACACCTGCAGGTTCAGGCCCTCCGAGTCATGGACGGTCGCCTCGACCGGACAAACGGCCTCGCATGGTGCCGTCTCGCAATGCATGCACGGCACCGGCTGGAAATGACTGTGCGGCTGCTCGTCGGCGCCTTCGTAATATCGGTCGACGCGGATCCAGTGCATTTCGCGCCCGCGCCGCACCTCGGCCTTGCCGACGACCGGAATGTTGTTCTCGGCCTGGCACGCGATCGTGCACGCACTGCAGCCGATGCAGGCGTCCAGGTTGATGCTCATGCCCCAGGCGTAGCCGTCGTAGCGCACGGGCTCGTACAGGCTCGGGCTGGGCTGACGCGCTTCCGGCGCTGAGCGCGATGGTTCGCGCTGCAGTTCGTCCACGGTCGTCACGCGCACCGGGCGGCGGCCTTCCATCGAGAAATGATGCTGCGTCGTGGACAGGCGCACGCTGGCGCCGGTCTTGCGGATCTGCAGCCCGCGCCCGAACCATGGTTCATCCGAGCGCCGCAGCGCATACGCGTCGAACCCGGCGCCAGTGCCGATCCGTCCGGCGCGGCTGCGGCCATAACCGAGGGTCACGGTGACCGTCGAATCGGCCTGGCCCGGCATGATCCATACCGGCGCCAGGACCGTGGCACCGCGGTATTGCAGCTCGACCTGGTCTTCATTGGCCAGTCCCAGCCGCCGGGCAAGGGCCGGACTCACCAGCGCGGCGTTGTCCCAGGTCAGTTTGGTCAGCGGTTTGGGCAGCTCCTGCAGCCAGGCATTGTTGGCGAAGCGCCCGTCCCACACGGTTGGATCCGGCGCAAAGATCAGGTCGAGTCCCGCCGCATCGGCCGCGGGCGTCGCCGGCCCATGCATGAATTGCGCCCGGACCACCGCCGCTCGCTCGGGAAAATGCGACCCCTCGATGGTGCCGCGGCGCAGTGCCTGATCCCAGAATGCCTCGAAATCCGCCGGCGGGCGCGTCCGGCTCCAGTAATCGCGCACCGCCTGGTGCGCGCTCGAGGAGGCCTGGCCGAGCAGCAGTGCGAGAAGTTCGTGCGCGGACTTGCCGTCGTACAGCGGGGCAATCAGCGGCTGCTGGATCGCGACGCTGCCGTCGTGGGCCCGCGTATCGGACCAGCTCTCGAGAAAGTGCGTTTGCGGGACCTGCCAGTCACAAAGCCGCGAGGTCTCATCGTCATAGAGGCTCAGGTGGACGCTCATGCCGACCTTGGCCAGGCGCTGGCCAAAGAGCCGGTCAGCGGGCGCGTTGTACACCGGATTGCCGCCGAACATGATCAGCGTGTCGACCTTTCCGGCCTCCATCTCCTCGGCCAGGACGCGCAGCGATTCGTCCTGGGGATCGGTCACGGCGAGAATCGGCGTGCTGTAGCCGACGGTGTGGCCCACGTTGCCGAGCGCTTCGTTGATCGCGTGGACCAGCGCGTGCACGATCGCCGGCTGCGCGTCGCCGGCCACGACCAGCGAGCGTCCCGCGTTGCGCTTCAGGTCGCGGACGCATGCGGCGAGGACACCGGCCGGCAACGCGGCCGCATCCGCCGCGCCGGCGGCCGGCAGCCCCAGGGCCTGGGCCAGCGCGCGGGCAATCGCCTCGACCTCGGCAAAGCGCGCCGCGTAGCGGTGATCCGCGAAGCTGCCGGTCAGGGTCGGGGTACATTCAATGACGTAGAGCCGGCCCGGGTCGGGACCCGTGGTGCCAGAGCGGCGCGCCGTCACGTAGTCGTGCGCGTAGCGCACGCCGGGGGCGCCGAGAAAATCACTGTCCAGGCTCAGCACCACGCGCGCCTGGTCGAAATGATAGCGCGCCTCGAGCGCTTCGCCGAAGGCGAGGCGGCTGCCCTCGTAGGCGTGGTCGCGATTGATCGGCTGGTACTGATGCCAGCGTGCGCCGGGGAAGCGCTCGAGCAGCGTGTGCAGCTGGTTCGCGAACGTCGGCGACGTGACACCTTCGGTCAGGATGCGAAGTCCGGCGCCGCCCGCGGCGGACAGGCGGCTGATGCGCGCGTTCAAGGCAGCGGCAAACGCATCCCAGGTGCTCGCCTGGCCCTTGTGCAGCACGGCCTGCGCGCGATCCGGGTCCCACAGGTCGAGTACCGCGGCCTGGCCAAAGATATCGGTTGAGCCCAGGCTGCCGGGATGCGACGGGTTGCCCTCGATCTTTGTCGGCCTGCCGTAGTTGCTCTTGACCAGGAACCCCTGCGCAGCGCCGCACAGATTGGCGACCGTCGCAAAGTACAGCGGGTCCCCGGCCACCAGCTGCGCCGGTGCGTGCACATAGGGCACGATCCTCTGCTGAGGCGCGCGGCTGCAGGCGCCGGCACCGGCCAGCGACAGGGACACGGCCGTCAGGCGCAGAAAATGACGGCGATCGATCACGGACAGGTCCTGCGCTGTGCCCGGAGCCTGCCCACCGCGGCCAGCACCGGCGGAATCGGTGTGCCCGGGCGCCTCATCGAGGCTGCGCCACTGCAACGCGTCCTCGCCGAAGCGCCCGGGCACTGTCAGAACATCGCGGTTGTCGATGGAGTTCATGGCTTTGTTTCAGCGATGGCAGTTGGAGCAGTCTGTCAGGCGGCTGCGGTTGATGTGATTGGCGGCCAGAAGCATCTCACCCTGCCGCAGCTGGTCGGGCGGCGGCTGCCAGGTCATGTCGAAAACCCTGTCGCGCGGACGCAGGAATTTTTCCGGGGCCCGGTGGCAATCCAGGCACCAGGACATCTCGAGGGACTGCGTGCGCCACATCAACGGCATCTGGTCGACCCGCCCATGACAGGTCGAGCAGCCGACGCCCTTGGATACGTGGATGCTGTGATTGAAGAAGACGAAATCCGGCAGGCGATGCACCCGGACCCATTGCAGCGGCCGGTCCTCGCGAAAACTCGCGGCTACCGGTGCGAGGATCTGCTGCCCGCGGAACAGCTGCGAATGGCAGGTCATGCAGGTCGAGGTCGGCGGTATTCCCGCAAAGGCCGAGGTTTCCACTGTTGCATGGCAAAAGCGGCAGTCGAGGCCGACGTCGCTGACGTGATGCTTATGGCTGAACGGGGGATCCTGCGGGACCGGGGAATTGACGGGCGGCGACTCGGCGATGACGGAGCGCCACAGCAGGACGCCGGCAATGCATAGAATCAGTACGACGCAGGCGCCGAACTTCAGCACGAAAATACGGTCGGGCCGAAAAACCTGTGCCATGACGTGTGACCAGTGATCCTAAGTCCTAGGTCGTCGTTAGCAATGATTATCATTTCAGCGTCAACGGAACTGAGGCTAATCCATTCATTTCCATCGTTCAAGGCTTATGCCGGTGCGGATCACGGCGTGCGCGCGCGGACGACGCCGGTGGTTTTTTTCTCGGGAGATTGCCCGGATTTTGTGGGAAAATTATCGGCTTTTTTTGCTGCGAAGCGGCAAAATCAGCGCCGGCGCCGCGGCCGGCTTGAAGGCGCGAAAGTCCTGGCCGACAAACGCCGCCACCGTCGCGGCGATCTGCGACTGCGTGATGTCCTCCACCCGGCTGCGTTCGCCGAGGGCTGGCGTGTCCGGGCCGAGCACCCCGATCCAGATGTCCGCCGAACCCGGCTGGGCAACGCCGTGATCCTTCCAGTCGATGGGACCGCTACCGCGTCCATGATCGGCCGTGATGATGAAGGTCGTCCGGCCGCGGTACCCGGGGATCGATTGCATCTGTTCCCACAGATCCTGCACGAACCGGTCGAAACTGTGCGCAGTCTCGAGGAACGCGTCGTAGCGCCCGAGGTGCTGCCACAGGTCGGTATCGCCATAGCCGACGAACAGCACCCGCGGATGGTGCCTGCGCAGATGTTCGCGCAGCACGATGTGCAGCACGGAGTCGAAGGGGTTGTCCTCTTCGAGCCGCGTCGTCGTCCGGTACAGCTCGCTCATCAGGCGCCCGCGCGGCGTCCGGTCGTGGTCATCGACAAGCGTGGCGCCAGCCCGCACGCTCAGGCCGCTGCGGGGTTCGCCGAAGATGCGGTGGAACGCGCCCCAGGTGCCGAAGACGGCGACCTGGCCGTGAAACGCGGGCAGGCTGTTCAGCCATTCGAACACGGTCACGTTCGGGTTCGGCCCGAAGGCATTGCTCTGGATCGCCGGATCGTCGACGCCGCTGAGCATCTCGTTGTATCCGGGATACGAAAACCACATCGCATTGGTCACCCGGACCCGGCTGCCGATGGCCTGGTTGCCGAACAGCTGTCCCTGTGCGCCGACCGTGCCCCAGATGAACGGGAACAGCAGCCGCCGCCGCGCCTGCGCATCATCGGCCCAGTACTTTGCACGCAGCTCGGCCGTGGGTGTCCAGCTGCCGCCCGCCTGTTCGTTCAGCAACAGCGGGTCGGCGCCGCTGAAGATTTCCTGCCAGCGCAGGCCATCGCAGACGATCAGCACGACGTTGTGCGTGTGCGCCGCCCAGGTCGCCGGAGCCATCAGCAGCGCGAGGCAGGCAGCGAGCAGCAGTCCCGTGCGGTGGCGAATGACGAGTCCTTGGGTCAGGGGAGCGGGGAGGACGCGAACCTAGGCCTTCAGCTGACTGCCTATCGGCAACTGCCGTATGCGCCTGCCGGTTGCCGCATGGATCGCATTGCACAGCGCCGGAAGCACCGGCGGCACGCCGGGCTCGCCGACCCCGCCCAGCGGTTCATCGTAGCTGCCGGGCAGAATATGAACGCGGACTTCGCGCGGCGCTGACGGCATGCGCGTGACTTCGTAATGGTGAAAATTGTCCTGCTGCGCCCGCCCGGCCCTGAACGTGATGGCTCCCGTCATGGCGGCGCTGACCCCCATGACGCAGGCGCCCTGCATCTGCGCGCGTACCCGCTCGGGGTTGACCGTTGCCCCGCAGTCGATCGCGACATCCGCGCGCGGGATCGACACCTCGCCATTGGCGTCGACGGCCACCTCGAGCACGACCGCGACGTAGCTGACGAAGCTGTAGTGCGCGGCGATGCCGAGTCCCCCGCCCCGGGGCAGGGGCCTGCCCCAGCCGGCCTCTTTCGCGGCGCGTTCGATCACGCCGCGCAGGCGCCCGGTGTCGACGGGATAGCGCAGCGGCGATTCGCCGTAGTTCGTCGCATCACCGAGCAGCTGCGGCGAGATCACGCGCGCCGGGCCGATCACGTCGAGCAGGAACTCCTTCGGGTCGCGTCCGGCCGCCGCCGCCAGCTCGGCAACGAACGATTGCACCGCAAACGCGTGCGGAATATTCGACACCGAGCGGAACCAGCCGATGCGCGTGTGTGCGACGGCCGGAGGGTTCTCGATGCGGATGTTGGGAATGGCAAAGGGCACGTTGATGACACCCTGGCCGAGTTCCCCTTTTCCCTCCTGCCTGGCGTCAACACTGAATGTCGATGCAATCGGCGGCGCGACCGTGCGGTGCAGCCACGCCACCGGCAGGCCCCGGGCATCGACGCCCGCTTCCAGATGCTCGACCGATACGGTATGGAAAAAATCATGGTGCAGGTCGTCATCGCGCGTCCAGGCGACCTTGACCGGCCTGCCGCCCATCGCCCTGGACAGCACCGCGGCCTCGACGCCGTAATCAGGCATGGACTTGCGGCCAAATCCGCCGCCGAGCAGCGTGACGTTCACGGTGACGTCCTCGATGCGCAGGCCGAGGCGCTTCGCGACCATTTCGCGCGCGGCTTGCGGCGACTGGAAGCAGCCCCAGAGCTCGCACCTGCCCTGGGTCATGCGCGCGCTTGCCGCCGGCGGCTCCATCGACGCATGCGCCAGGTGCGGAAGGTAATACTCCGCCGTGATGCGCCTGGCGGCGCCCGCGGCGGCGGCCGCGAAATCGCCGTCATTGCGAACCACGGGGCCCGGCCTGCGCGCGGCTTCCTCGAGCGCGGCGCGGTACGCGGCCGAGTCGTAGCTCGCATGGGGGCCGTCATCCCAGCTGACCTCGAGCGCGCTGCGCCCCTGCATCGCGGCCCAGGTATTGCGCGCGATCACCGCGATGCCACCGAGCGGATTGGACTGCGGTGCTCCCGGCGTGGCCTCGATGGGCACGACCTGCACGACGCCGGGCACTTTCAGTGCGGCGTCGGCATCATAGCCCGCGAGCTTGCCGCCGAGGACGGGTGGCCGGGCGACGACGGCGTAGAGCATCCCCGGCAGCCGCGTATCGAAGCCGTATTGCGCCTTGCCGGTCACGATGTCCTGCGCATCGACGAGCTTCAGCTTGCCCATACCGATGTAGCGGAAGCGCGCGGGGTCCTTGAGCCGGATCGCATCCGGGGCCGGGAGCGGCTGGCTCGCCGCGGCCCTCGCGAGTGCACCGAAGCCGAGCCGTCGGCCGCTCGCGCCATGGACGACCTCGCCGTTCTGCGCCTGCACTTCGCCGACAGGCACTCTCCAGCGCGCAGCGGCCGCGCCCTCCAGCATCTGCCGCGCCGCGGCGCCGCAGCGGCGCATCGGCAGGAAGAAATGGCGCGTGCTGCGCGAACCGTCGGTGTCCTGGTTGCCGTAGCGCGCCTCGTCGCCCAAAGCCTGCACGACGCGAACGCGGTCCCAGTCGGCTTCCATCTCGTCGGCGACGATCAGCGGCAGGCTGGTGCGCACACCCTGGCCCATCTCGGAGCGATGGCAGACGATGCTGACGATCCCGTCCTCGCCGATGGCCACGAACACCAGCGGATTGTCGATCCAGCCGTGCGCCATCGCATCCGCGCCATACTTGCGCGGTTCATCGGCTCGCGCGGCGTCGGGGTATCCGACGGCGAGCACCAGCGCGCCCAACGCGGAGGCCTCCTGCAGAAAGGCCCGCCGGCTCACATTGGCGATGGCTGGCACCCGGGCGGCGCTCATACTGGCGCCCCGGGCGCGCGCATCGCCTGCCGGATCGCGGCGCGGATACGTTCGTACGTGCCGCAGCGGCAGATGTTGCCGGCCATGGCCGCATCGATGTCGGCGTCCGTCGGCGCGGGATTGTGCTTCAGCAGCGCCGTCGCGGACATGATCTGGCCGGCCTGGCAATAGCCGCATTGCGCGACTCCGAGGTCACTCCACGCTGCCTGCAGCGCATGGCCGGTCCGGTCCGCGCCGATCGCCTCGATCGTCACGATCTTGCGGTGCGCCAGCGCGGAGATCGGCGTCACGCAGGCGCGCGCCGGCTCGCCGTCGATATGCACCGTGCAGGCGCCGCACAAGGCCATGCCGCAACCGTATTTGGTCCCGGTAAGGCCCAGCTCATCGCGCAGGACCCACAGCAGCGGGGTATCCGCGGGTACGTCGACGTCGTGCAGCTCGCCGTTGATGTCGAGTTGGGTCACTGTGCTCTCCACGCGGATTTTACCCCTAAAGCGATGGCCGGGCGCAGCGGCTTGGTTCAGAATTCGCCGGTAGCCCCATTGCAACAAGGAACACCGCCATGTCCCACTCCTCTCCGCCCGACGGCCTGCCCCGATACCGGTTGCTGACCGGCAAGGATGATGTCGAATTCTGCCGCCGGGTCTCGACCTCGCTCGAATCGGGATACCAGCTGTACGGTTCGCCGGCCGCCACGTTCAACGGCGAGCACGTCGTTGTCGCACAGGCCGTGCTCTGGCCCGATGAGCCGTAGGATACCTGCTGCGCGATGGCAAGTTCGCCGGGCTTCCTCAACTACGTGACCGAACAGCTGTCGATGCTGGAGGGCGTCAGCGCGCGACGCATGTTCGGCGGCTACGGGCTGTACTGCGGGGAGCGGATCTTCGGGCTGATCTCCGGGGATGTCCTTTACTTCAAGGTGGCCGACGGCAACCGCGCGGACTACGAGGCGCGCGGCATGGGCCAGTTCCGCCCGTTTGCCGGCCGGCGCCAGGTCAGCATGAACTACTTCGAGGTGCCGGTGGACGTGCTCGAGGATGCGGAGCAGTGTGCCGCGTGGGCGCGCCGCTCGGTCGCCGCGGCGGGCTGATGAGCGGACGGCCATGTGGTAGCCTGTCGCCACACATCTATAACAATCTCATCGGGATGTGGCTCTATGAACAGTGAATCGGGGATCGGTTCGCCATTGCCGGCTGCCAGGGGTTATGCAGCGGAGCCGTTGCGCTTCACCGGCCGCGGCACGGAATACTTCGGCGTCTGGATCGTCAATCTGCTGCTGACGATCGTCACGCTGGGCGTCTATTCGGCCTGGGCCAAGGTGCGGCGGCTGCAGTATTTCTACCGGCACACGGAGCTGGCCGCATCGAGCTTCGATTTTCACGGCAGCCCGGTCAAGATCCTGATCGGTCGTGCCGTAGCCCTCGTGATGCTGGTTGCCTACAACTACTCGGCGCGCGTGCGCTCGCCGCTGACGATCGTCGTGATCCTGATAATCGCGCTGGCCATGCCATGGCTGCTGCGCAACTCATTCCGGTTCCGGCTCTTCAACACCAGCTGGCGCGGCACGCGTTTTCACTTCAGGGGCAGCGTGGCCGGGTCCTACCGGGTCTTCCTGCTGAACGGACTGCTGTCGGTGGTCACGCTCTACGGGCTGGCCCCTTTCATGCACCAGCGGCTGAAGGCCTATCAGCATGGCAACAGCTGGTTCGGGCGCACGCCGTTTTCCTTTCATGCGCGCGTGGGCCAGTTCTACCTGATTTACCTGGTGCTGCTGGCGGCGATCGCGGCCTTCGTCATCCTGATGGCGATGGCCGGAGCCGGCCATGCGTTTGCGTCCCTGATTCAAATGCAAAAGCCGGGCGGGCACGTCGATCCGCAGGCGATATTCCGGCTCGTGTTCGCACTGTACGGCGCCCTGATCCTGGCGGGGGTCGTGATAGGGCCGCTGTTCCACGCGCTGATCACGAACCTGATCTGGAGCAGCACTCGCCTCGGCGAACATCGGATCATCTGCGACATGTCGCCGCTGGCGCTGATCTGGATCACGGTCAGCAACTTCGTGCTGGTCGCCGTCACCCTGGGACTGTTCGTTCCCTGGGCTGCGGTGCGACTGGCGCGGTTCCAGGTCGGTGCAATGACGCTGCTGCCGGCCAGCGATCTGCAGGAGTTCGCGGCCGCGGAGCCCGAAGCCATCGGTGCCGTCGGTGAAGAGGCGGCGTCGGCGTTCGACTTCGATATTTCTCTGTAGGCCCGGCTGGGCTGAAGATGCTGCGGGCAGACTATTTCGACGGGCGCACGACGCGTGTGCACGTCGTCAGTGTATCGCTTGCCGGCGAGGACCTGATCGTGGCCGGCGATGGCGTCGACCTGCGAGTTCCGTTTGCCGGCGTCAGGGTGGACGAGCGCCTGGGCCGGGCGCCGCGCCGGCTGCACCTGCCGGACGGCACATTCTGCGAGGTGCGCGACCTGGAAGGCCTCGATGCGTTGCTGTCGTCGACGCCCCATCGCGACGGCTGGGTCGATCGCATGCAGCGCCGTGCGAAATACGTCCTGTACTCGCTGGTTGCCTGCGTGTTGCTGGCGATTGCCGCCTATCGATGGGGCCTGCCGTGGGCGGCCGCAAGCGGCGCGCGGCACCTCCCGGCTGCGGTGGGCGTAGCCTTGTCCGCGCAGACGCTGAAGGTGCTGGATGGCGGACTGCTGCTGTCCAGCCAGCTCTCCGGCGAGCGCCAGCGGGCGCTGGGCAGCCAGTTCCATGCGTTGCGGCTGCCGCAGGGCGGCCACGCGGATTCGGTCCTGCTGTTTCGCCGTTCACCGCAGCTCGGAGCCAACGCCTTCACATTGCCCGACGGCACCATCATCGTGCTCGACGAGCTGATCACGTTGATCGGCGATGACCGGCAGATCATGGCGGTGCTGGCCCACGAGCTCGGCCATGCGCACGAGCGCCATGGCATGCAGCTGCTGCTGCGCAATTCCGCCGTGGCGGCGTTCCTGACCTTCTACGTCGGTGACATCAGCGCGCTGCTGGCGGCCGCGCCGGCAGCGGTCGTGCAGGCGCGGTATTCGCAGGAATTCGAGCGGCAGGCCGATGACTACGCGGCCACGCTGCTGCGGCACAACGGGATGTCGCCGGAGCTGCTCGCCGAGGCGCTGCAGAAGCTTGCGCAGTCCCATCCGGAGCGCTCGAAGGGAGGCTACCTGTCGAGTCACCCCGCGAGCGACGAGCGCATGCGTCGCCTGCGGCAGGCGGTCCCGTGAGAGTGGCTGATGCGCGTCAGTTCTGGATCTTCGCCGTCGTTCGTTGCGCATCGGCGGTTCGCCCGGTCGCCTGGTACAGCTCCTGCAATCCGAGGTAGGCCCGCTGGGTCTGGTAAAACGCGGCACCGCGGCTCTGCTCCAGGTCGGCCGCGGCCTTGACGAGCAGCGGCTCGGCTTCCGCATACCGATGCAGCCGGACCAGGCAGAAGCCGATGGTGCTCTGCGTCGCTGAAAGACGCCAGTCGCCCGGCTCCGACGTCCTGGCCCGTACGGCTGCGGCGTGCCGCGCGGCCCCAAGGCCGTCAGCTGCAGCGTTGCCGCTGCACTCGGCCGTCGCGTAGTCGTTCCACGCGGCGGTTGAGTACCGGTGGCCCTGGCCAAGCACCCGATCCAGGGATTCGGCCGTCGGCCGCAGGATGACGGCGGCGTCGGAAAAGCGCCCGAGGTCCATCAGGTTCTCGCCCAGCTGTACCTGCGCGGCCAGGGTGTCCGGATGATCGGGCCCGCGAATTCGCGCGCTCCGCGCCGCCAGATCGCGCAGCAGCGGCTCGGCCTCGGCCGCCCGGCGCATGTTCAGCAGCGTCATCGCGTAGGTGCCCTCGGCCGTCAGCACATCCGGGTGATCGGCAGGCAGGAACTGGCGGAACAGCCCGAGCGCCTCGCGGGCCGCGGCTTCCGACTCGGCGTAACGTCCCTCGTGGCCGAGCAGCACGGCCAGATCCATCAGGGGATAGCCCGCGTGCGGGCGCCGTTGTTCATTGCCGCGCCGCTCGCGCTCGACGGCGTCACGATAGAGTCCTTCGGCCTCCCGTTCGCGACCGGTGTTTGCCAGGGCCTGCCCAAGTCCGTATTCGGCGCTCGCGTAGTCGCCGTCGTTTCCCCGATAGGTGCGCAGCAATGCCAGCATCTCGCCGAAGGCGGGCTTGCTTTCGGCAAATTTTCCGCTCGCCACGAGCATCTCGCCGCGAGCTCCCAGGGCGTGAACCAGTTCGGATGCGGTTCCGCCGTGCGCTCGCAGCAGCGCGAGCTGCCTGTCGCTCGCCGCCAGCCCTTCCGCGTAACGCCCCAGGCCATGGTTCGTATCCGCGATCAGCCCCAGCATCGACGCCTCGACGAGCGGCTCGCTGCCGAGCTTCTGGTCGAGCGTACGCGTCGCCGAGTCGAGGAGTTCTGCGACCGTGATGTCACGTCGTCCCTGACGCGGGTCCGCCGACTTGAGCATGCTTTCCAGGAATTCGCCTCGACTTGCAGCCACGTCGCGCGCCACCGAGGCGCGATGACCCTGGATCACGGCGAGCAGGCCGCCGGCGACGATGCTGACGAGCAGCAGGCCGGACAGGCCGACGGCAAGCACGTTGCGGCGCATGAACCTGGCGAGGCGATAGCCGGGAGAGGGCGCGCGCGCCCGGACCGGACGATGATCGAGGTATCGCTGCAGATCTTCATGCAAATCAGCCGCGGAACCGTAGCGGCGGGCGGGGTCGCGCTCGAGCGCCTTGCACAGGATGGCGTCGAGGTCGCCTCGCAGCGCCCGAACTACGGCGGGCGGCTGTCCGGCCGCGCGGGCGGCCCGGCTCGGCAGCTCGACGTCTCGTTGCGAGACGGCCTGCAGGTAGGCGAGGGTGCTCTTCGCCTCGCCGTAGGGCGGCGAGCCGCACAGCAGCCGGTAGGCCAGAGCGCCGAGTCCGAAGACATCGGTCGCGACCGACACGGATCCGCCACTGATCTGTTCAGGGGCGGCATAGTTCGGCGAGAACTCGCGGCCGGCGTCGGCAACCGGAGAATTATCGGTTGCGTCCCGCAGCGCCGTGGCAATGCCGAAATCGACCAGCTTGGGCGAGCCTTCGGTGTTGATCAGGACATTGGCGGGCTTGAGATCGCTGTGCACGACCAGCATGCCGTGCGCGGCAGTGACCGCCCTGGCCACCTGGATCAGCAGGCGCACGACCTGCCCGGGCGCGAGCCCGTGTTCGCGGCAATACGCGTCGATCCGTTCGCCGCGCACGTATTCCATCGCAAACCAGGCCCGTTCATCGGCAATGCCGGCGTCTATGAGCCTGGCAATGGCCGGATGCTCGAGGTGCGCGAGCAGCTGGGCCTCGCGCTCGAATCGCGGCCGCGCAGCGGCATCGACCACGCTGGAGACCAGTTTGACCGCGACCGACTGCTGCACGCCATCGGTGCGCTCGGCGCGATAGACGACGCCCATGCCGCCCGCGCCGATGCGTTCAACGAGCCGGAAACGGCCGAAGCTTCGACCGACCAGCGACTCCTCGGCGACCGGCGGCGATCCCTGCAGCGCGAGCGTCTCGGGGCCATTGCCGGCGGCGGTGCCGAGCAGTCCCTCGATCTCGCGGCGCAGCGCCTGACTGGCGTGGCATTGCCGTTCAAGAAAGCGCTCGCGAGGCTCGCCGTGCAATTCGAACGCCTGCACGAAGATCCGGTAGGCAAGAGCCCGCTGCTCGCGATCGGTCACAGTTTCTGCAGTTCCCAGGCGAGCCACGCCTTGCCGGTTGCCCAGCGCCGGTTCACGGTCGCAACGGACGATGCCAGCGCTTCGGCGACTTCCTCGATCGACAGGCCGCCAAAGACGCGCAGCGTGACGGTATCGGCGGCCAGCGGGTCAATCGAATGCAGATGTTCCAGCAGGTCGTCGACATCCAGCGCATCGTACGCATGCCCTTCGCTGCCGAGGTTGGTGTCGCTGAGAGTCACCCGGTCGCCGCCGGCGCGCTTTTGCGCGCGGCGATGGCGCGCTTCATCGACCAGCGCCTGGCGCGTGACCCGGGCCGCCATCGACAGAAAATGCGCGCGGTCCTGCAGCCGCAGGTGCGAGAGGCTGGCGAGGCGCAGATACACCTCGTGGACCAGCGCGGTTGGCTGGATCGTCAGCTGTCGTTCGTCGCGAAGCTGCCGCACCGCAATGGCGTGCACATCCTGGTAGAGCCTCGACAGCAGGGCATCGAATGCCAGACGGTCGCCTCGCGACCAGCGCTCGAGCAACACCGCCAGGGTAGAGGGTTCCGTATCGTCGTTCATGTCTGTGACATATCCCGCCGCGTTCGTGCCGGTGAGCGTTGCTGTGAACTTACAGGCGCAGATACCTGCGCGCAATCGATGCGCGCGAACGATGTCGTGCCCATCGACCGGGGGCTCGCGCGATCGGCGACCCTTGCCCGGCCCCCCCAACCTTCGCTAAGGTGGTTTCCGGACCAGCATACGTGACAAACCGTCGAACCGACCAGGCGATGATCATTGCGGGGCATGCGGCGATTGTCGACGCGCAGGGGCGCCTGCGGCCGTGGACGACGTGGAACGATGCGCTGGATCGGGAAATGCAGTTCTACCGGCAATGCCCGATCGATCATGGCTATCCGCGGATGGTCAGCGTCTGCATGCTCGGCGCCGACTGGGTTCCCTTCCCCGACCGGACCGACACGATTCCGGCGACGCAGAACGGAATGGGTATTATTTCGTATCTGAAGTTCCACGCGCTGCGCGATGGGCGCGACCCGCGGCTTCTGGATACCGCGCGCTCGATGGGCGATTACCTCGTGAATGAGGCGCTGACGCCGGCATCCGGCCAGTACCCGGCGTTCACGCGCTCGACCGGGACGCGCGATGGATTTCCGCAGCCCGCGGACTGCGGCTCGCAGGGCGATCGCCCGTACGAGATCGAACCCGACAAGGGCGGCATCGCCGGCTACGCGCTGGCGCTGCTGTCCCGTGCGACCGGGGAGCGCAGGTATCTTGACCAGGCGGTGCAGAATGCGCGCGTGCTCGCCGCCAACCAGGCGCAGGGGGATGCATCGCGTTCGCCGTGGCCGTTCCGCGTGGACTGGCGCAGCGGCGAGGGTCGCGGCCCCGTCTCCGGGAACATGAGCTACATCCTGCGCCTCTATGACGCGCTCCTCGCGCAGGACATGCAGGAATTTGCGGCGCCCCGGCAGGCGCTGTGGAACTGGGTCGAGGGGTACCAGGTCCCGAGCGCCGCCGCGGACGGCGCGCTGTTCGCGCAGTTCTTCGAGGATCACGAGACGCCGACGAATCGCAGTGCCTGGGCGCCGCTGAACCTGGCGCGGTATCTGCTCGAGAACCGGCATGGTGCGGCGCCCGGCTGGCTCGAGGCGAGCAGCGTGCTGATCGATTTTGTGCGCAGCAATTTCACGCACCAGGAATTCGGCATCACCGTCTGCCACGAGCAGGACGAGGATCGCAGTGCCTGGGGCGGCGTCAATTCAACGTACGGCGCGGTCCTGGCGCTGCATGCGAAGGCCGCCGGGTCGCCGGCGCTGGCGCGCGCAGCGCGGCAGGTGCTGGATTTCGTGCTCTACTCGATCGACGAGCAGGGCCGTCCCCGCGACCTCTTCAGCAACGCCGCGCCGGGAGGCTGGCAGGAGGATGCGCATACCGACGTCATCCACAATTACGTCGATGCGATGCTCGCATTCCCCGACTGGGCCGCGGAACCGTAAGCGCCTGCGAAGCGCGTCTGGATGTCGTTCAGCGCGGTGAGGATGCCGGCGGGCAGCGGCGCCGGCCGGTGCGTGGCGATGAGGTGCCTGAGGTCCGCATCGATGCGCTCCATCAGTTCCCGGTCGGGCTTGATCCCGGTGCTGAGCGGGATGTGCGGCCCAAGGTAGCGGGCGGGCCATAACTGGTCGCGGCAATGCCTGGCCGTGTGGGTCTGCGCGAGGTAGTTGCCGCGGGGACCCACCTCGTGCGCCAGCTCGAGCGCCATCGTGTCGGCATCGACGCGCAGTCCCTGCCACATCGTGCGCAGCAGTCCGGCGAGCTCGTCGCAAAGGCACAGGGCATGCAGCGAGAACGTGATGCCGTTGTCGATCAGGCCGAGGTAATCGAGCGTGGCCGGGCGGCTGAAGAAGGCCTGCATGACCGACGCGGAGATCTCCCAGACGGCATCCTGGTTGAAGCGCCGCGCCACCGAGCGGCCGCCGATCCCGGTGAACGACGGCATGCCGAGCCGGCGCCTGACCTGGTGAACCGCGATGTCGGCGAGCCAGGTCTGCGGAAAATTCCCCATTCCGCCGGTCGCCGGCTCCATGAACCGCACATCGGAGCTGCCGATCACGAAGCAGCCGCGGCGCACGAGCTGCGCGAGCACCATGGCCGCGAAATCGGTGGCGAGGCTGTTGACGATGCAGCCGGCCATCGTGATCGGCGCCGAAGCGCCGCCGATCGGCAGGGTGCCGATGCTCATCGGGATGCCGCTGCGGGCGCCCAGGATGATCTGGTCGATGTGCGTGCGCCAGTACGTGAGCGGCAGCGGCGTCACGATCTGCAGGAAATACGGCTTTTCCGCGAGCGCATGACGCGAACCGCGCACCGCTGACGCCATGTCGATGGCGGTCGCGAACGACTCGACGTTCTCGCACAGGTACTCGAGCGGCTTGCTGGTGTTCTGGATCAGGGCCGCGAACTCCCCGATCTCGCCGAAGATGTCCGAGCAGGCCACGTCCTTGCAGGCGACGCAGACGCCGTCGATGTTCGGCAGCGCATCGGCCACGCGCGTGATCATCGCCAGATCCTCGCCGGTGCTGTCGCGCGGTTCGCCGGAAGCCAGGTCGCAGATCCTGATGCCGGTCATGCCCGGCAGGAACCAGGTATGCGCCGTGTCGAGCGTCATGCCGCGCGTGCCGGTACGATCCCACAGCGTCGCGCTCTTCGCGCTCGTCGCCAGCGCTTCGCGCACGAGGCCGGGCGGGAAGCGCACGATGCCGTCCCCGTCAACGGAACAACCGGCATCCCTGAGAAGCGCAATGGCCTCCGTGCCGGTCTCGAACGCGCAGCCGGTGTCGCGAAGCAGTTCGCAGGCGCCCTCGATCAATGCGTCGACGTCCTGCGGCGGCAGCAGCTCGCAGGGATTCGTGATGCCGCCATGCAGGCCGCGATCGACCGGCGCGGCTGCGGGCGCGCGGGCTCGCGGACGTCTTCCCGGCTTGTGTTCCATCTGGACGCCTGCCGGGCTAGCGCGCCTGCACCCGCATCAGCAGATCGGAGCGCAGGCGGTAGTTGATGCGCGCCTCGATGTGCGGAGGCTCGTCGGTCAGCGGCGTCAGGCGGAAGCGGCTCGTCATCGTGGCAAAATGCGTCGCGATCTCGTACATGGCCAGTCCCTCGCCGATGCAGTGCCTCGGCCCCACGCCGAACGGAATGTAGGCGAAGCGGTGGCGCGCGGCATCGGCGGCCTCGTTGAAACGCTCCGGCAGGAATCGCTCCGGCTCCGACCAATGCTGCGGATGGCGGTGCGCGAAGTAGGGACTGACGAACACGTCGGTGCCGGCCGGCAGCGCCGCGCCGTGCAGGACGTCGGCAGCGACGGTGCGGCGCGACATCATCCAGCCCGGGGGGCACAGGCGCAGCGATTCCTTGATGACCTGCTGGCCGCAGGTCCAGGCCTCCATCTCATCGATGCCGGGCACCCGACCCGCGGGCAGGCTGCGCGCGGACGCGCTCAGGCGCTCCTGGATCCCGGGATGGCGGCCGAGCAGGTACCAGGTCCAGGTGAGCGCCGTCGCGGTCGTCTCGTGTCCGGCCACGACGAGCGTCAGCACCTCGTCGACGAGCTGCTTGTCGTTCATGACTTCGCCGGTGTCCTTGTCCCGGGCCGCGAGCGCCATGCCGAAGAAATCGAAGTGCTGCTCGTCGGGGTTGGCGCGTCGGCGTGCGATCAGCTCGCGCACGAGGCCGGCGAGCGAGCGGATGCGATAGGCGAACTTGAGGTCCCGGTTGCTCTCGGTGTGCACGATCGAGAACGGGTTGTTGCCGAAGCGCTCCCAGATCAGCGCAAGATCGGTGCCGAAGATCGCCTGCAGGTTGATGTCGAGCGTCACTTCGCTGGCCGCCTCGGTGATGTTGACCGGCTCGCCGCGGCGGGCGAGCTCCGCCCAGCGCTCGGCGTAGCGGCTGGTCGCGGCGGCGATCGCCGGCCCGAAGCGGTCGATGACGCGGCGGTGAAACGCCGGCTGCAGCATGCGCCGCTGCCGGTGCCAGTAGTCGCCGTCGCTGGTCATGATGCCGCGTCCGAGCAGGATGCTGATCTGGTCGGTGCCCACGCCCTTGACGTAGTTGCGGTGATTGGTGAGCAGCACCCGCTTGATCGCGTCCGGATTGTTGACGACGTAGGTATAGCTGCCGCGCTGCGGCGAATAGACGCGGAAAAAATCACCGTACTCGGCTGCATAGCCGCGCAGCCGCTCCAGCGATTCCTCGGACGCACCGAGGTCGAAGGACTCGCTCGGACCGGGGACTTGCGTCGATGTCAGGGCCTGGGGAGCTGTCATGGGCGAAATTTCCGATGGGCACACCACTGCGGCGGCAGTGTGCGGTGCGGGTGTTGCCGCGGATATACGTAGTTATCACGAGGAGGCGGCACTGGCTCCGGCGGCCAACATGGTGTATCCGCATGCCCGGAGGATCGCGATTCATGATCAAGGTGACATTCATCGATGCCGGCGGCATCGAACACGCGGTCGACGCGCCGGAGGGCTGCACGCTGATGGAAGCGGCGATTGCGAACGAGATCCCGAGCATCGTCGGGTTCTGCGGCGGCATGTGCGCCTGCGGGACCTGCCACTGCTATCCGGCCGATGCCTGGACGGCGCGACTGACGCCGCCCGACGACAATGAACGCGATACGCTCCGGCGGGTTCTGGATCTGCGGCCCTCGAGCCGCCTCGGCTGCCAGATCAAGCTCGACGCGACGCTCGATGGCCTCGTCGTCGACCTGCCGGCGCGCCAGCGCACGCCCTGATCCCGTTCGGGCCTGTCCTTGCCTGATTTTTCCCAGGGTATTAGCTACCTGCGATCGTACATTGCCTGATTCGTTCGAATGAACTAAATTGCGCCCATGACGGAACGCCCGGCAGAACTGCGCCTGATCGAGGCGGCCATCGACCAGTTTGGCCAGAACGGTTCGGCGGCGGTCGGGACCCGGGCGATCGCCGAGGCCGCCGGCGTGCAGATGTCGGCGATCACGTATCACTTCGGCAGCAAGGAAGGCCTGTATCTGGCGTGCGCACGGCACATCGTCGGACAGATCTCCGAACGGGTCGACCGGATTCTGGCGTTTGCCGGCTCGAAGAGCACCGACACCGGCGATGTCGGGGGTGCGCGGGCGGCCATTCTGGCCATCATGGGAGGCCTCGCAACGGTCATGATGCGGGATGAGATCGCGCCGCTGGCGCGCTTCGTCGTTCGCGAACAGATGAACCCGTCGCCGGCATTCGACATCCTGTATGAGGGGTACATGTGCCGGATGCTCGATCAGATGGGCAGGCTATTGCAGCGCGTCGCAGGAGGTACCTTGAGCAACGAAGAATTGCGCGTCAGAAGCGTCGCGCTGATGGGACAGGCTTTGGTTTTGCGCTTCGGACGCGCCGCCCTGATGCGCGCGACCGGCTGGAAAGCCGTTGGCGAGCAGGAAACGATGGCGGCTCGCTCGGCAGTGCTCGCGCACTGCGAGGCCGTGCTGAACTCCCTGCAGGATGGAGCGCGCCGATGAGCCGGCGCGCGCGCATCGTGCTGGTCGCGGCGCTGGCGGCGGCGGCGGTCGCGGCCCTCGCGACCGGCGGTCTCGGCTGGCTCGGCCGGCACGCATCCGGCCCCCTCGTGCTCGGCGGCAACGTGGATATTCGCCAGGTCGACCTGGGCTTTCGCGTCGGCGGTCGCATCGAGAGCATACCGTTCGAGGAAGGCGCCAGGGTCGAGGCCGGCGCGACGCTGGCCGCACTCGACACGCAGCCGCTGAAAGACCAGCTCTCCATCGACGACGCGCTGATCGGGCTGGCCTCCGCGCAACTCGACCGGCAGCGCAACGGCAACCGCGCGCAGGACATTGCCCAGGCCGAGGCGAGGCTCGCCGAGCTGCGCGCGCAGCTGGACAAGGCCAGAGAGGATCTGGAGCGGCGCACGCTGCTCGTCGACAGCGGTGCGATCAGCAAGGCGGCGATGCAGTCCACGCGCGCGCAGTTCCTGGCGGCCGAGGCGCAGGTCCAGGGTGCCGAGCAGGCCCTGTCGCTGCAACGCGCCGGGGCGCGCAGCGAGGACATCGCCGCGGCGCAGGCGCAGCGCGCGCAGGCGATCGCGCAGCGCGCGAAGACCAGCACCGACATCGCCGACTCAACCCTGCACGCGCCCAACGCCGGCGTGATCCTGACGCGCGCGCGCGAGCCGGGCGCGATCGTCCAGGCCGGCGAGACCGTGCTGACGCTGACGATCGACCGGCCGATGCGCGTGCGTGCGTATGTCGACGAGAGCGACCTTACGCGCATCTCGCCCGGAATGGCCGTCGAGGTCAGCACCGACGGCTCGGCGCGCCTCTACCACGGATCGATCGGCTACATAGCGCCGACGGCGGAATTCACGCCGAAGACCGTGCAGACGCGGGACCTGCGCACGGACCTCGTGTATCGACTGCGCGTGATCATCGACGATCCGGACGACGGCCTGCGCCAGGGGCAACCCGTGACGGTGAGCATTCCGGCGGCGCGTCCCGCCGGCAGGCGCTGAGATGGCCGAGGTCGTGGCCAGCGCACGCGCCGTCACGAAGCGATTCAGCGCGCTCGGCGCGCCGGCGCTGGACGCCGTCGACCTGCGGATCGACGCGGGTCACATGACCGGGCTCGTCGGTCCGGACGGCGCCGGCAAGACCACGCTGATCCGCATGCTCGCCGGACTGATCGAGCCGGATGCCGGCGAGGTCAGCGTGCTCGGCCAGCCGGCGAATCAGGCCGACCGCGCGCAGATCGGCTACATGCCGCAGCGCTTCGGACTCTACGAGGACCTCACGGTGCTCGAGAACCTCGACCTGTACGCGGCGCTGCGCGGCCTGCGCGGCGAGGAGCGGCGCGCGAGCTTCGACAAATTGCTGCGGTTCACGGACCTGCAGCGCTTCCAGGGGCGCCTGGCGGGCAAGCTGTCCGGCGGCATGAAGCAAAAGCTCGGGCTGGCCTGCGCGCTGCTGCGCCAGCCGCGCCTGCTGCTGCTCGATGAGCCCGCGGTCGGCGTGGACCCGGTGTCGCGCCGCGAGCTATGGGCGATGGTGCGGGAATTGATCGGCCAGGGCGTCGGGGTCCTGTGGTCGACCGCGTATCTCGACGAAGCCGAGCGCTGCGACGTCGTCTACCTGCTGCACGAGGGCAAACTGCTGCATGCAGGGCCTCCCGGTGAATTCACCCGGCGGGTGCTGGGCCGGGTCTGGCGCGTGCCGGTCCGTGCCGACCAGCGGCGTCCCCTGCTGCGCCTGGCGCTCGACGCGAAGGCGGTGCGCGACGGCGTGATCCAGGGCGACTCGCTGCGCCTGCTCACCGATACGGCCGAACCCGACCTTGCCGGAATAGGCGGGCCCGCCGCGCACGCGCAGGCCGTCGCACCCCGGTTCGAGGACGCGTTCGTCGACATGCTCGGCGGCGGACCCCGCGGCGCCAGCGAACTGGCCGCGAGCTACGGGCGCGTCCGGGATCACGCCGGGCCGGTGATCGTCGCCGGCGCCCTCACCAAGGTGTTCGATGATTTCACCGCGGCCAGCGAGATCAGCTTCGAGGTGCCGCGCGGGCAGATCTTCGGGTTGTTGGGGCCGAACGGTGCGGGCAAGTCCACGACCTTCAAGATGCTGTGCGGCCTGCTGACGCCGACCTCCGGAACGGGCAGCGTGGCGGGCTTTGATCTGCGCACGGCGCGCGCCGATGCGCGCCAGGCGCTCGGCTACATGGCGCAGAAATTCTCGCTGTACGGGGACCTGAGCGTGCGCCAGAACCTGGATTTTTTTTCCGGCGTCTACGGCCTGGGCGGCAAGGCGCAGAAGGACTCGATCGAGCGCGTCATCGAGGTGTTTCACCTGCAACGGTACCTGCGCGACAACAGCGGTGCGCTGCCGCTCGGCTACAAGCAGCGCCTGGCGCTCGCCTGCGCGGTCATGCACGAGCCGCCGGTCCTGTTCCTCGACGAGCCGACCTCCGGTGTCGATCCGATCGTGCGCCGCGAATTCTGGCTGCACATCAACGGGCTCGTCGAGAAGGGCGTGACCGTGCTCGTGACCACGCATTTCATGGAAGAGGCGGAATACTGCGACCGCATCGCGCTCATTTATCGTGCCCGCGAAATCGCGATCGGCAGCCCCGATGAACTGAAGGCGCAGGCGGCCGCGGCCGGCGGTCCCGCCAATCCGACCCTCGAGGAAGCCTTCATCGCCCTGCTCCAGGACTTCGACGCCCTGAAGACGGAGGCCGCCGCATGAACAGCTTCGATCCGCGGCGATTCGCGGCCCTGTTCGTCAAGGAGTCGCTGCAGATCGTGCGCGATCCCTCGACGCTGCTGATCGCGTTCGTGCTGCCGCTGATCCTGCTGTTTTTGTTCGGTTACGCGATCAACCTCGACACGGCGCGTACCCGCATGGGCCTCGCGCTGCTCGATCGCGGCGCGGCGGCTGCCAGCCTTGCGACCGCGTTCGAGAACTCGCGCTGGTTCGACATCAAGGTCAGCGACAGCGTCGCGCCGCTGAAGGGCGACCTGATCGCCGGGCGCGTGCGCGGCATCGTGGTCATACCGCAGGATTTTGCGCGCCGCAACGCCGACGGAGCCGGCGACATCGAGGTGATCACCGACGGCTCGCTGCCGAACACCGCGACGTTCCTGGCCGCCTATGCGGAGGGCGTGCGCGCCAATTGGGCGGCGGGGCAGGCCGTGGAGCTCGGTCGCGCAACAGGAGCGCGTGCCGCGGCGGCGCCGATCGACGTCGCGGCGCGCTTCTGGTTCAATCCCGAGCTGACCAGCCGCTACTTCCTGGTGCCGGGCTCGATGGCCATCGTGCTGACCATGATCGGTACGCTGCTCACCGCGCTGGTGGTCGCGCGCGAATGGGAGCGCGGCACGATGGAGGCGCTGATGGCGACGCCGATCAGCATGGCCGAGTTCATCGCGACCAAGGTCGTGCCGTACTTTCTGCTCGGACTGGGCTCCGCGCTCGTCTGCACGGTGCTCGCGATCACGGTATTCGGGGTGCCGTTCCGGGGCTCGCCGTGGGCGCTGCTGCTTATCGTGTCGGCATTCATGGTGCCGGCGCTCGGCCAGGGTCTGTTCATATCGGCGGCGACCAAGAACCAGTTCGTGGCGAGCCAGATCGCGCTGCTGACGGCCTTCATGCCGTCGCTGCTGCTGTCCGGATTCCTGTACGAGATCAGCTCGATGCCGGCGTGGATCCGGGCGCTGACCTATGCGGTGCCCGTCAGGTACCTGATGCCGCTGCTGCAGAGCGTGTTCCTGGCCGGCGACATCTGGAGCCTGTTCCTGCCCAACATGCTGATCATGCTGGGCTTCGGATTGCTGTTCTTCATCGCCACCGCACGAGTCACGCGCCGGCGGGTTGCATGAACGGCGCGGCGCGGGTCCGGGTGTGGGCGATGATCCGCAAGGAGTTCCTCGCGGTACTGCGCGACCGGCGCAGCCGGATTACGCTGATCGTGCCGCCGATCCTGCAGCTGGTGCTGTTCGGCTTCGCGACCACGCTCGAGGTCAAGAACGTCACGCTGGGCGTCTATGACCGGGACGGCGGCGCCTGGAGCCGGGAGATCGTCAATCGGCTCGCCGGCAGCCCCAACGTCAAGCGGCTGGTGCGCCTGGATTCCGCGCGCGCCGTCGAGCAGGCGATCGATGACCGCGACGTGATCGCGGTCGTGAGTTTCGACCAGACGTTTTCCGCCGACATCGCCGCGCACCGGCCGGCCGTGGTCCAGGGCATATTCGACGGACGCCGGTCCAACGCCAGCCAGATCGTGAGCGGCTATCTGAACGAGATCGTCGCCTCGGTGGGCGCCGAACTGCAGGCGAGCCCTCTGGCCGCGAGCGGCTCGAGCGTCGTGGCGAACTGGTTCAATCCCAATCTCGACTACCTGTGGTTCACGATGCCGGGCCTCGTGGTCCTGATCGCGGCGATATCGGTGCTGTCGGTCACCGCGCAATCGATCGCGCGCGAGCGCGAGCTCGGCACGTTCGACCAGCTGCTGGTGTCGCCGCTGCGGGTGCATGAAATCCTGATCGGCAAGGTCGCACCCGCGCTCGCGCTGGGCGTGTTCAATGCCTCGGTGTACGCGGTGCTGATTCCGTTTGCGTTCAAGGTGCCGTTCGCCGGCTCGGTGCTGCTGTTCTACGTTGCGCTCGTCTGCTATCTCGTCGCGCTGATCGGCATCGGCCTGCTGGTGTCGATCCTGTCGCAGACCCAGCAGCAGGCCTTCCTCGGCATGTTCCTCTCCACGGTGCCGCTGATCATGATTTCGGGCTACGCGGCCCCGGTCGACAACATGCCGGGCTGGCTGCAGGTCGTTGCGCGGGGCGATCCGCTGAAGCATTTCCTGGTCATAGCCGAGGGCGTGTTCCTGAAGAACATGCCGGCGGGCGAAGTGCTGGCGAACACCTGGCCGCTGGTCCTGATCGCGGCCGTGACGCTGACCGGATCGGCGCTGTTTTTCCGTTCACGCCTGGAGTGAGTACGATGCGCACCGCGTTAATAGCCACCCTGTCCGCGGCCCTGTGCGCCTGTGCGCTTGCGCCGCGCTATCCGGGGCCGCCCGTGGTGGCGGCGGATGCGCGCTGGAGCGAGGCCGCGTCCACGGCGGCGGTTGATCCCGCCTGGTGGCGGTCGCTCGGGGACCCGGTGCTGGCCGGGCTCGTGGAGGCGGCGCTGCAGCGCAACCTCGACCTGCGCGGCGCGGCGGCGCAGGTGCGGGAGGCGCGGGCCGACCGGGATGCCGCATTTGGTCCGCGGCTGCCGCAAGTGGATTACACGGGCGCCGCCAGCCGCAACGAACTCAGCGAAAACGGCGAGCTTCCGATCAACCGTATCCCGGGATTCAGCCGGCGCTTCAATCTGTTCGACAGCGGGTTCGACGCGAGCTGGGAGCTCGATTTCTGGCAGGCCAACGCGCGCCGCGTCGAGGCGGCCGACGCCCGCGTCGAATCCTCCACCGAGGCGCTGCACGACGTGCAGATCCAGACCGTGGCGGAGGTGGTGCGCACGTACGTGGCCCTGCGCAGCGCCCAGGCGCGGCTGGCGAGCGCCGCACACGATGTGGAGGCGCGCCGGCAGGCGGCGACGCTCGCCGGCGCACGCTACCGGGCGGGCGAGGGTTCGGGATCGGATGCGGCGCAGGCCCTGCAGCAGAGTTACTCGACGGACAGCGAAATACCCGGCCTGGATGCCGATGCGCGCGCCGCGACCTACAGCCTGGCGCTGCTGACGGCGCGTCCCCCGGAAGCCCTTGCCGCACTGGTGCAGCAGGCGGTGACGCTGCCGGCGGACCTGCCGGAAGCCGGGGTCGGGCTGCGCTCGGAGCTGTTGCGGCGGCGGCCCGATGTGCGCCGGGCGGAGCGCGACCTGGCGGCCGCGACCGCGGATGTCGCGGTCGCCAGGGCCGACCTGTTTCCGCGCATCACGCTGATCGCGGCGGCAGGCCAGCAGTCCCTGGCGACCGGGAATTTTTTCGCCGGCGGCAGTTCACGCTATCAATTCGGACCGTCCCTGTCGTGGCCGATCTTTTCGGCCGGGCGCATACGCGCCCAGGTCAGGGCCGCCGGCGCGCGCGCGGATGCGGCCGCGGCCCGCTACGAAAAGGCGGTACTGGGCGCGCTTGCGGACAGCGAAACCTCGATTAACCGATATGCCGCCGCGCGCGCGCAACGCCGCGACCTGGAATCGTCGCGCCAGCAGGCCGCGCAGGCGCTCGACCTGGCGAGCAGGCGCTACCAGGCGGGCGAGGACGATCTGCTGGCATTGTCCGCCGCGCAGTCGGAATATAGGGGCGCCGAGCAGGCGGAACTGACGGCCCGCGCCGGCGAACTGACCGCCCTCGTGTCCCTGTACAAGGCCCTGGGCGGCGGCTGGGAGGGAACCGACGTGCAGCGCATGGGAGCTTCAGCACGATGAACCACGACGCGGCGGGGCATGGGCGGCTGAGCTACAACGACATCGCCGGCGGCAGTCTCGAGCGCATCGCGGCGCTGAGCGACGGACTGTTCGCGATCGCGATGACGCTGCTGGTACTGGACCTGAAATTGCCGGCCGCGGCCGATATCCACAGCGAGCGCGAGCTTGCCCGGGGACTGGTGCTGATGGGGCCGCGGCTCGTGATGTTCGCGATGAGCTTTCTGACCCTCGGCATATTCTGGACCGGTCAGCAGACGCAGCTGAAGGCCTTCGCCCGCGGCGACCGGAATCTCGGCTGGATCCACCTGGCGTTCCTGTTCGCGGCCTCGGTGATGCCGTTCTCGACCATGCTGCTCGCGCAATTCATCACCTATCGCCTGGCCCTGGCCGTGTACTGGCTCAACATCCTGGGGCTCGGCGCGATCCTGTACGCGAGCTGGCGCTATGGCGTGCGGGCGGGCCTGCTGAAGGATGACGTGTCGCATGCCATGATCTGCGCGATCGAGCGCCGGATCCTCATCGCGCAGGCGCTGTACGCAGTGGGGGCGCTGCTGGCGGTGTGGAGCACCTATGCCAGCATCGGCTTCATCATCGCGCTGCAGCTCTACTATGCGATCGCGCCGCGCCTAACGCGGCGAATCGGCGAGCGGAAACTGCATATGCAATGAGGCGCCGCGGCCCGGTCCCTCGCTCGTCGCCCACATGTGGCCGCCGAGCGCCAGGATCGCATTCGCGCACCAGTGCAGGCCGATGCCCTGGTTGGTGTCCTTCGACTTGGTCGAGAACCCCTTCTCGAAGACGCGTTCGAGCTTGTCCTGCTCGATGCCCATGCCGTCGTCCTGGCAATGCAGGTGCAGGCTGCTGCGGTCGTTTTCCCGCACGAGCTCCGCGGCCACGCGCAGCACGCCTTTTTCCTTGCCGCTGTCGCGCACCGCATCGGCCGCATTGATGATCAGGTTCTGCAGCACCAGCCGCAGCACGGTCCTGGCCACGCGCACCGCGCCGATGTTCTGCAGCGATTCGTCGAGCTCCAGATGCAGCCGGCGCCGGCTGGCGTCGGGAACGATGTCCAGGGACTGCGTCACCAGCTCCGGCAGCTGGACCGACTCCAGGATCGGCGCCTTGTGGTTCGAGCCGCGCATCTGGTCGCTGAGCGACGCGCGCATCAGCGAGGCCTGGCGCTGCATGACCTCGATGTCGGCCGCGGTCTCCTGCACGGCCTGCTTCATTTCGCGGCATCCCAGCGCCATGAACTCGAGCAGCTCCGCGCGCCGCGCCGCATCGCCCTCGCTGGCTGCGATCTCGCCAACCGCCAGTTCGAGATCGGCGGCCGGCGATTCGCGCATGCGTCGCTCCATCGCCGCGAGGCGCACGCCCATCGGCGTCAGCGCGTTGCCGAGGTTGTGCAGCACGCCCTTCGCCATTTCGGCGAATCCGGCCTGGAAGGACTGGTCCACCAGGTCGCGCCGCGTCGTCGCGAGGCGCTCGACCATGCCGTCGAACTCGCGCGCGAGCTTGCCGAACTCATCCTCGGTGGTGAAGTTCAGGCGCTCCGTCAGGTCCGGATTCTCGCCGACCGCGACCACGTGTCGCGTCAGCCGCGTCAGCGGCGCCAGTACGAAGCGGTTCAGCAGGCTCAGCAGCAGCACCAGGAGCACCATCGCCGCACCGGCCATGGACGCGGCGGCAATCAGGATCGCCCGCTGGCCGTTTGCGGTGATGTCCCGCGGCGAATCGGCGCGCAGGGTCATGGCCGGCTTGCCGTAGACATCGGTGAAGGTACCGAAGACCTGGGTCTGCGACGGCGTCGTGACCGTGCGCTCCATCGTGCCCGGCGTGCTGTCCGCAATCATCGTCACGGTGGTCTCCGTCTGCGACTCGAGGCGTCGCAGCAGCGCCGGCGTCAGCAGGCGCCCCATGATGACCATGCCGAGCGGCGGCCCGCCGCCGGTGCCGTCCAGGATCGGCGCACCCGCGATCATCATCACGCCGAGGTTGGTCTGGATCAGGCCGCGCCCCATATGGGTCGTGCCCAGGTACTCGCGCCAGCTGAAGTCCTTGCGCAGCTCGCCGTTTGACTCCAGCACGCCCTCGAGCGAAAGGTCCGAGTGCAGCAGCTGGCTCGAGCACACGACGACATGACCCTCGCGATCGACGATCATGATCTCGTTGATCTGCAGCTGCGCCGTGGCCGGCTTGGTGATATTGACGCTGATGAACTCGGGATTGTGGTCCTGGACAAAGCGATAGATGTCCGCCCAGTTGGCCCAGTCCATCGCACTGACCTGCAGGGCCTCGAGATTGCGCTCGACGGCGTGGCGCACGCGATGCATCGAGATCTGCGCGTTGGAGTGTTCGAGCTGCGCAAAGCTCGGCATCACGATCCACTCCTGGATCAGCACCGTGATGCCGCTGAGCAGGATGAACACGAGTGTCAGCAGGATCATGACTTTGGGACGAATGCGCATGCGTGCTCATTTAACAAAAGCATCGCCCAAGGTCTGGAACCCGCGCACATTCCGCCGGATTTCCTCGGATTGCGGGAAAAAAGCATGACGCCGGTCACAGCCTGGGGCTCCCTCGGGGGCATGAAGCCGCGCCGCGCCCATCCGGGGCGGCTGGTATAGTGGCCCGATGCTGCCCGCACCGATCCCAGAACATCGGCCGATCGTCGGCCGCTATGTGCGCCTGGAGCCGCTGGCGCCGCAGCATGCCGCGGAGCTGTTCGAGATCAGCAATCACCCGGAGCGGGACCGGCTGTATCGCTACCTGCCGGAGGAGCGCATCGCCGCACTGGCCGATTCCAGCCGCTGGATCGCCGAGAAGCTCGCCGCGAGCGACCCGCTGTTCTTCGTCTGCGTCGACAAGGCGAGCGGACGCGTCCTCGGGCGACAGGCGCTGATGCGCATCACGCCACAGCATGGCGTCATCGAGATCGGCAACATCCTCTGGGGACCGGCGATGGCCGGGTCGCGCCTCGCGACCGAATCGCTGTACCTGATGGCAAGCTACGTGTTCGACGATCTCGGCTACCGGCGCTTCGAGTGGAAATGCGATTCGCTCAATGAGCCCTCGAGGCGCGCGGCGTTGCGCTTCGGCTTCCGGTTCGAGGGGATATTCCGCCAGCACCTGTGGGTCAAGGGCAAGAATCGCGACACGGCCTGGTACGCGATGCTGGACGGCGACTGGCCCGCGCTGCGGGCCGCGTACGATCGCTGGCTCGATCCGGCCAATTTCGATGCCGCCGGCCGCCAGCGGATCACGCTTGCAGCGGCCAGGGGCGAGACCCCGTGAGCGATGCCTGGCGCATCCGCGCCCTGCTGTTTGACCTCGACGGGACACTGGTCGACACGGAGAGCCACACCGACCGGGCCATCGAAGCGGTCGTCGCGGGATACGGCATCCCGGGATACGCGCTGCCCCATGACGAGACGCGCGGGCGCACCTGGTCGCATGTCGCCGAGGTGATCCGTGCGCAGACCGGGATCGATGTGCCGCTCGACAGGCTGGCCGGGGAACTGCTCGCGTACTGGGACAGGGCGACTGCGCAGGTGAATCCGATTCCCGGCGCGCTCGAGGCGTTGCGCGCGGCCGCCGCCTGCCGGCTGCGGATCGCGGTGGTCTCGTCGAGCCCGCTGACGGTCATCCGGCGCCTCGTGGCCCGGCTCGGGGCCCAGGATTACGTCGATCCGCAGGCCTGCGTCGGCGGGGACGGCGTGCGCAACGGCAAGCCCGACCCGGAGGGCTTTCTGAAGGCAGCCCGAACGTTCGGCGCCGCTGCGGCAGAGACCCTGGTATTCGAGGACAGCCGTGCCGGCCTGCTGGCGGCGCGGGCCGCCGGCATGCGCTCCATCTTCGTCACCTGCCGTGCCGCGGACATCGCCGGGAACGCCGCGCTCGCGAGCGCCTCCTGCACGGACTACCGGGCGCTGCCGCCCTTGTTCTGGCAGCAGCTCGCCGGCGGCGGCGAGGATTTCAGCGGCAGGTCGTTCGCGTGAACGAAGCGCAGTCCTCGCTGCTGCGCCGCTACCGGGCACAGCTGTTCGCCGCGACGTGGCTGTCCTATTTCGGTTTTTATCTGGTGCGCAAGATCTATGCGGTCGTCAAGAAGCCGCTGAAGGAGCAGTTCGGGCTCGATGACGTCCATGTGGCCTATCCGTGGACGATCTACCTGATCACGTACATGCTGGGCCAGTTCCTCGCCGCATGGCTCGGCCGGCACATGAAGAGCCGGACGGTGCTGATCTACGGCATGTCGGTCGCGGCGGCCTGCAATATCGTGTTCGGGTGGCTGGTCGAGACGCACGGGGCAAGCGCCTACCTGTGGATGTGCGTGACGATGGGAATCCATGGCTTTGCGCAGGCGACCGGCTGGCCGCACAACGTCGGGCTGTTTGCAAACTGGACGCGGCGCACCGAGCGCGGAACGCTGTTCGGCATCTGGGGTACCTGTTACCAGTTCGGCGCAGTCGCCGGGAAATGGCTGGCCGCGTTCCTGCTGGGCTGGCTCGGCATGGCCTGGTCGTATTTCGGTGCCAGCATCCTGCTCCTGGCGCTGACCCTGCTGTTCGCCTTCTGGGCGCGCGAGCGTCCGCAGTCGGTCGGGCTGTCGCTCGAGGACAGCGCCGAGGCCGACGTCGCGCACGCGCCGGGCGGTGCCGTTGAGGGCGGGCGCACCGAATCATTGCCGATCGGCTGGATCCAGTCGATCGTCGCGATGGGCATGATCTATTTTGGCTTCAAGTTCCTGCGCTACGCGCTCGACAGCTGGTCCGCGCTGATACTGGCGGACCAGTTCGGCATGTCAACCACGACGGCCGGCTACTGGTCCGCCGCGTTCGACTGGATCGGGTTCCTCGGCGTCATCGCCGGCGGCTACTGGTCGGACCGGATCGGCGCGCGTCGTACCCCGGTCATTTTCTGGATGACGCTCGCCTGCCTCGGGTTCACGTTCCTGATGTGGTTCGTCGGCTTGACCTCCCCGGTATTTTTCGTCGTGCTGCTGGGCCTGATCGGCTTTACCGCGATGGGTCCGGATGCCTTGCTGTCGGGAGCCTGTGCGATGGATGCCGGCAGCCGCCGTCAGGCGGCGCTTGCCGCAGGCATCATCAACGGCCTCGGCTCGATCGGGCCGATCCTGCAGGAGCCGGTGATCGGCTGGCTGAAGCAATACGAAGGGGTCAATTCGGTATTCCTGCTGCTGCTGGGCGTGGTGTTCCTGACGACGGTTGGCACCGGGCTGCTGGCCCGCTACGAGCGCGGCCGCCTGTAGCGGCGGTGCTGTGCGTCACATCAGCGACGCCGCCATCTATGGCACAGTCGAACGGTGCAATCGGGCCGATAAAGGTGTGATCATTCCGGTCAACAGCCGCAAGGTGATATCGCGTTTCCTGGCGCTGGCGCTGGGCCTGGCCGGCGCTGCCATCGCGTCCGCGCCGCCGCGGGCCATCGACATCGGCGAGCTCAAGGCGCAGGCGGCGCGGACGCCGATTTCGGTCACGGTCGCGCTGGCCCTGCCCTCCCTGAGCGAAGCGGAGAGCCTGATGCGGGCGCTCAATACGCCCGGCGATGCGCAGTACCACCGGTTCCTGTCCGCGGGCGAATTCGAGGCGCGCTTTGCCCCGTCCGGCGCCCGCGTCGCGCAGGCCGTCGCCGGCCTTGCCCGCTATGGATTGGCGGCCGAACGCACGACGGCGACCACGCTTCGGGTCACCGGCCTGCCGGCCGACATGGAGCGCGCGTTTGCGGTGAATCTGCACCGCTACGAGGTTGCGGCGCACGACGGCGCGGCGGGCTATACGTTTCACGCGCCGCTCGGCCGCCCGCGGGTTCCCGCCGAACTGGCCGGGCTGGTTGCCGGCGTCGTCGGCCTCGACAGCCACCCGAGCCTGCATCCGCATCTCGCATCCGCGCCCCGGATGCTGGTCAGGCGCTCGCGGGATGCAGGAGCGGCAACGACGGGCAATCCCTTCGGCCAACTGACGGTCGCGGATTTTGCGAGCCAGTACGACGTGCAGCCGCTGTACGACCGCGGCGTGCTGGGAAGCGGCAGGACCGTGGGAATACTGACGTTTGCGAACTTTACGCCATCCGACGCCTTTGCCTACTGGAGCGCCGTCGGACTGGCGGTCAATCAGAACCGCATCACGGTGGTGCCCGTCGATGGCGGCGCCGGTGCACCGAGCGATGCATCCGGTTCGGACGAGACGACGCTCGATGTCGAGCAATCCGGCGGCGTTGCTCCGCAGGCCCACATCCTCGTCTACCATGCGCCGAACAGCAGCCAGGCGCTGGTCGATATATTTGCGCAGGCCGTCAGCGACAATACGGCGGATTCGCTGTCGATGAGCTGGGGACAGTGGGAGTGGTTCGACAACACCGGGAATTCGCCGGTGATCGACCCGGCCACGGGCCGCACCGTGGGCGTCACGCAGGCGGTGCACGAGCTGCTCGTGCGCGCGGCGATCCAGGGGCAGTCGGTGTTCACCTCCGCCGGCGACGGCGGCGCCTATGAGGTGAACCACGACCTGGGCTGCTTTGGTCCGTACTCGCCCCAGATGGCGACGAGCTGCACGCTCACGCTCAGCGTCGATTATCCGGCCAGTGATCCGGCCATAACGGCTGCGGGCGGCACGACGCTGCCTGGCGTACAGGAATACTGCCTCACTACGGCCTGCACGCCGCCGTACTATCCGGTCGCGATCGCCCATGAGCAGGCCTGGGGATGGGACTATCTCGAGGGCCTGTGCGCGGCCGAGGGGACTCCTGACCCGGTCGCGTGCGGCATTTTCGGCACCGGCGGCGGCGGCGGAGTCAGCGTCATGTTCGCCCAGCCCGAATATCAGCGCGACGTCGCCGGCGTGCAGTCGAGCCAGAGGCATCAGCTGTTCCGGGCCGGCAGCTCGTATGTGCAGGCGGACGGGATCGAGCCGTTCTATTTCCTGCCGCCGCTGTTCCAGGGCCGCAACATCCCGGACGTCTCGCTCAACGCCGATCCGGAGACCGGCTATTCGATCTACTACACGTCGGACGTCAATGGCTTCAAGGTCCTGACCTATATCGGCGGCACGAGCTTCGTCGCACCCCAGCTCAACGGCATCGCGGCGCTGCTGGGGCAATACAACGAAGGCCGGCGCGTCGGGCTGCTGAACGCCGCGTTTTATCTGCTCGCGCAGGGTGGGCACGGATTTCCGCGCCTTGGCCCGGCGCTGCAGCCGATCGCCTATGGCGACAACTGGTTCTACAGCGGCGGCGACGCCTATAGCCCCGCGGCCGGGCTGGGCACGCTCGACGTCGCGGTCTTCGCGAGGGTGCTGATGCGCGGCCTCGACTGATCCGGCATCCCCTGCGCAGGTGCGCTCACTGATGATTGCCTTCCACCGGCAGGCCCTCGGCGCGCCAGCGCAGCATGCCGCCGGCCAGGTTCGCGACCTGCGTGAGGCCCGATTTCTGCAGCATCACGCTGGCCTGCGCGGATCTCGCGCCCGACCGGCACACCGTAACGACGGGTCGGCCGCGGTCGAGTTCGGCAACCCGCGCCGCCAGGGTCGACAGGGGCACGAGGCGGGCGCCCGCAATGTGCCCGAGCGCGTCGGTGAATTCACCGGCCTCGCGAACGTCGATGACCTGGAAATCGGCGCCGCGTTCGGCCAGGCTGCGCGGCTCGATCTCCCAGATGCCGCCGAACGTGAATGTCAGCGGCGCCCAGTCCGGATCGGCGGGCAGAGTGCCGTCATTTGCCGGACGACCGCACTGCAGGTTGGCCGGGACGGCGACATCCATCAGCCGGGGGTGGGGCAATCCCAGGTTATTCATGAATCCGGCGAAGTCGGTCTCGTTGACCCTGCCGCCCAGGCGCGGGTTGAAGCGCAGCTCCTCGGCGACGCTGGTCACGGTGAGCCCGCGGTAGTCATGCCCCGGATACAGCAGGCAATCGGGCGGCAACGACAGGATCTGCGCGCGCACCGAATGATACAGCGCGGCCGGGTTGCCCTGCTGGAAATCCGTGCGGCCGCAGCCGCGAATCAACAGTGCATCGCCGGTGAATGCCATGCTCTGGTCATCGAGCACGAACGTCAGGCAGCTGTCGGTGTGGCCGGGAGTCGCCCGCACCGTGAGGTGACGCGAGCCGAACGCGACCCGGTCGCCATGGCGCAGCAAGCGGTCCGCCCCGTGCGCACCGGCACTGGCCGCGAGCGCGATCCGGCTGCCGCAGCGCTGCCGCAGCAGCCAGGCAGCGGTGACGTGATCCGCGTGCACGTGAGTCTCGAGCGTGCACAGCAGCTTCAGTTCCAGCTCCCGGACGAGCGCGGAGTCGCGCCGCACGTGCTCGAATACCGGATCGATCAGCACGGCCTCGTGCGCTACCGCATCGCCGAGCAGATACGTGTAGGTCGATGAGGCGGAATCGAACAGTTGTCGGAACAGGATCATGCGGCCCTCCGGACGGCAATCCGATGCGCCAAGCGCCGCGCATTATAATCCCTTCGTTAAAGATCACGCGGCCGGCGCCCAGCGGGTATATTTGCCGACGATGAAGCGCTCCGTTTCCCGCTTTCTGCCCGGCGTGTTCCTGTGCGCGGCCGTGACGCTGGCCGCAATTGCGCTGCAGCTTGCCGAGGTACGGCTCACCGGGCAGCCCTATCTCGAGTCGCTGGTGCTCGCAATCCTGATCGGGGTCGCGGTTCGCAGCGCCTGGGTGCCCGGCGCGTCCTGGCTGCCCGGCATCCATTTCTGCGCAAAATGGCTGCTCGAGGTCGCCGTCATGCTGCTCGGCGCGTCGGTGAGCGTGCACACGGTGCTGAGCCTGGGTCCGACGATGCTGCTCGGCATTGTCCTGATCGTCGCGGTCGCGATCTGCGCGAGTTACCTGATCGGCAGGGCGCTCGGCCTGCCGCAGCGCATGGCGATACTGATCGCCTGCGGCAACTCGATCTGCGGCAATTCGGCCATCGTGGCCGTGGCCCCGGTGATCGGCGCAAGCCCCAGCGACGTCAGTTCCGCGATCGCATTTACGGCCGTGCTGGGCGTCGTCGTGGTTCTCGGCCTGCCGCTGCTGGTGCCGGTATTCGGCCTGACGCTGCCGCAATACGGATTCCTGGCCGGCATGACCGTCTATGCCGTGCCCCAGGTCATTGCGGCGACACTGCCGATCGGGGAACTGTCCAACCAGGTCGGCACGCTCGTGAAGCTGGTGCGGGTGCTGATGCTCGCTCCGGTCGTACTGGCGATGGCGCTGTTCGCCCGCCGCCTGCCGCGGGAGGGCGCCGCGACGGTGCTGCCGAGGCTGCACCGCCTGGTGCCTTGGTTCATCGTTCCGTTCCTGTTGATGGGCGCACTGCGAACCTTTAATCTGATTCCGACGGTTCTGCTGGAGCCGATCGTCCATCTGACGCGGGGATTCACGACGATTTCGATGGCGGCGCTGGGACTAGGGGTCAATGTGCGGGTCATCGCCAGGACCGGACTCAGCGTTGCGGCCGCCGTGATCCTGTCCCTGCTGCTTCTGGGAGGAATCACGCTGATGCTGATCCGGGTTGTCTCGGCATGAAAGGGTGCGTGCGGGCTGCGTTCCCGTGGCTGGCCATGGCAATGGCGCTCGGTGCCGGCGCCGCGGCCGCGCAACCGGCGGATATCGTCTACCGCAACGGCCACGTCTATACCGCGGATCCCGCCGATTCGGTGCAACAGGCGGTCGCGATCCGCGCTGGCCGGTTGCTCGCTGTCGGCAGCGATGCGCAGGTCGCGGCCCGGGTGGGCCCGAAGACGCAGATCATCGACCTGCAGGGCCGAACGCTGATGCCGGGACTCGTCGACGGGCACATGCATCCGATCGACGGCGGCGCCAACCTGCTGAAGTGCAACCTGAACTACGAGCCGATGACGGTGCCGCAGTTCCAGCGGCGCATCCAGGCCTGCCTGGATGCGAGCAGGTCGCGGGAGCCGGACGAGTGGCTCGAGGTCGTGAGCTGGTTCCAGCAGGCCATGGTGCCTGCCGAGGCGCGCCCGGATCGGGCCACGCTCGATGTGCTGAAGACCTCGCGCCCGATCATCGTCAGCGATTCGTTCGGTCATACCGCGCTGGTCAATACCCGCGCGCTGCAGCTTGCGAAGATAGATCGCAGCACGCCGGATCCGGTGGGTGGCGCAATCGAACACGACGCATCCGGCGCGCCATCGGGCATCCTGCAGGACGCGGGCTCCGCGAACGTCGATGCGCTGTTGCCGGCGCTGACGCAGGCGCAGGTGCTGGACGCGGCGCGTGCGGCGCTCAAGGCGATCGCGCAGCAGGGCGTCACGAGCTTTCTCGATGCAGACCCGCCGCAGGGGGGGCTGCGCGCCTTTTCCGAACTGCAGCAGGCCGGGGGCCTGACGGCGCGCGCCCACTTCGCTCCGCGGATCGACCCGGCGGCAGCCGTCGACGCGCGCAAGGCCGTTGCCGCCGTGCTGGCGCTGCGCCGCCGCTACGACCAGGGGGCGCTCAAGCCGGTCCCGACCCTAACCGTGCGCAACGCCAAGCTGTTTCTCGACGGCGTCATAGCGGGCCCCGCGTTCACCGGCGCGATGCTGCAGCCGTATCGGGTCAATCGCGGCACCGCGGCGAGTCCCGACTGGGTGGCCGGGCCGACGCGCGGGCCGGACGTCTATTTCCCCGCGCCCAGGCTCAGGGCGGTGCTGCTCGAGCTCGCGAGGGCCGGCCTGGATCCGCACATGCACGTCGATGGCGATCGGGCCGTGCACGAAGCGCTGGATGCGATCGCGGCGATGCGTGCGGCGTACCCCGGCGCCGACATCCGTCCGGCTCTTGCGCACTGCGAGATCGTCTCCCCTGAGGACTATGCCCGCTTTGCGCAGCTGGACGCATTTCCGGTGCTTTCCCTGCAGTGGGAAAAGCCGGCGCCCGACACCGTCGATCAGTTGCGCGATTTCCTGGGTCCGCAACGCGCCGCGATCCTCGAACCCGCGGGCGTGCTCGCGCAGGCCGGCGCCCAGATCGCCTTTGGCAGTGACTGGCCCGTGGACGCGCTCGACGAGTGGTTTGCGATCAAAGTCGGCGTCACGCGCACCAATTCGGCCGCAATGAGCGCAAAATATCCCGGGCGCCTGGGCAGCGATCCGGGCCTGGGGCGCCTGCAGGCCCTGCGGGCCGCGACCATCGTGGCCGCGCGTGAGCTGCACCAGGATGCCGTCACGGGTTCGCTGGAGGCCGGGAAGTTTGCCGACCTCATCGTGCTGGACCGGGATCCGCTCGCCATTGCGCCGGAGGAACTCGCCAGCGTCCGGGTATTGCAGACGATGGTCGGCGGCCGCATCGTCTACCAGGCTCCTGGCGCGGCATTGAACTGAAGTCATGGGATAATCGCTGCCGCCCGAGCCGGTCGCGGCGGCCTGAAGGAGCCTCGCTAGTGCACAAAGATCTATCAGTCAACGGCCGCAGCTATCACTGGATGGACCGGCCGCTCGTCGTCGTCTGCGTCGACGGATGCCAGTTCGAGTACATCACGGCCGCGGTCTCCGCCGGGGTGGCGCCGTTCCTCGGCCGCCTGTTGCAAGGTGCTGGCACGGTGCTGACGGCGGACTGCGTGATGCCGAGCTTCACGAATCCGAACAACCTCTCGATCGTGACCGGCGCACCGCCATCCGTGCACGGGATCTGCGGCAATTACTTCTTCGATCCCGAGCGCCAGCAGGAAGTGATGATGAACGACGCGCAATACCTGCGCGCCGGGACGATCCTGGCTGCATACGCGACGGCAGGCGCGAAGGTCGTCGTGATCACGGCCAAGGACAAGTTGCGCAAGCTGCTGGGCAAGGGGATGCGCGGCATCTGCTTCTCCTCCGAGAAGGCCGACAGCGTGTCGATGGCCGAGAACGGCATCGAGAAGGTGCTCGATCTCGTCGGCATGCCGGTGCCGTCGGTGTACAGCGCGGCGCTGTCGGAATTCGTGTTCGTTGCCGGCGTCAGGCTGATGGAGCGCGACCGGCCCGACCTGATGTATCTGTCGACGACCGACTACATCCAGCACAAGGCGGCGCCGGGAACCCCCCTGGCCAATGATTTCTACGCGATGATCGACCGCAATCTGGCGAAGCTCGACCAGCTCGGCGCCACGATCGTGCTGACGGCCGATCACGGCATGAATCCCAAGCATGGCGCCGACGGGCAGCCGAACGTGATCTACCTGCAGGACCGGCTCGACGGCTGGTTCGGCAAGGATACGTCCCGGGTGATCCTGCCGATCACCGACCCCTACGTCGTTCACCACGGCGCGCTCGGCTCCTTCGCGCTGGTGTACGCGGCCGATACGGCCGCGCAGCAGGCCGCGGCGGAGAAAATCAGGGCGTTGCCGGGCATCGAGCTCGTGCTGGCGCGGGCCGAGGCGGCCGCCAGGTTCGAGTTGCCGGCGGACCGGATCGGCGACCTGGTCGTCGTATCGAGGCAGGATACCGTGATAGGAACGAGCCGGGACCGCCACGACCTGTCCGGGCTCGACGTGCCGCTGCGCTCGCACGGCGGCCTGTCGGAGCAGAAGGTGCCGCTGATCATGAACCGCAGGATCGGCAACCCGGGCCAAAGACGGCGCTGGCGCAACTTCGATGCCTTCGACCTGGGCCTTAACCTCGCAACGACCGGCGCGCAGGGGTAGGCAATGGCGGTCACATCCCCCAATCCCGCGGTGCGCGAGCCGATCCGCGAGTCGCTGCGCATCGCCGGCGAGAAGATCTCGCACGACCGCGTGATCGAGGTCCGTCACCCTTTCAGCGGCGAGCTGATCGGCACGGTCCCGAAGGCCACGCTCGAGGACGTCCGGCGCGCGCTGCAGGTCGCGCGGCGCTACCGTTCGAAGCTGACGCGCTATGACCGCTACACGATCCTGATGAAGGCCGGCGCCATCATCGCGTCGCGGCGCGACCAGGTCGCGCGCCTGATCACGCTGGAGAGCGGCCTGTGCCTGAAGGACTCGCAGTACGAGGTCGGCCGCGCCTCGGATGTGCTGCTGTTCGCCGCCAACCAGGCGCTGGTCGATGACTCCAGCGTCTATTCGTGCGACCTGACCGCGCACGGCAAGAGCCGCAAGGTCTACACGATGCGCGAGCCGCTGCTCGGCGCCATCACCGCGATCACGCCGTTCAATCATCCGCTGAACCAGGTGATACACAAGGTGGCGCCGGGCGTGGCGACCAACAATCGCGTGGTGCTGAAGCCGAGCGAAAAGACGCCGCTCACCGCGTTTGCGCTCGCGGACATCCTGTACGAGGCGGGCCTGCCGCCGGAGATGCTGTCGGTGGTGACCGGTGATCCGGCGGAGATTGCCGATGAACTGCTGACGAGTGCCGACGTCGACCTCGTCACCTTCACGGGCGGCGTCGCGATCGGCAAATACATCGCGGCCAAGGCCGTCTACAAGCGGCAGATCCTCGAGCTGGGCGGCAACGATCCGATCATCGTGCTCGAGGATGCGGACCTCGAGGAAGCAGCCACGCTCGCCGCGGCTGGCTCCTACAAGAATTCGGGACAGCGCTGCACCGCCGTCAAGCGCATGCTGGTGCAGCAGGGCGTCGCAGACCGCTTCGTCGAGCTGCTGCTCGAGAAGACGCGCGCGGTCAAGTACGGCGACCCGTTCGATCCGGCGATGGACATGGGCACCGTCATCGACGAGGCGTCGGCGCAGCGCTTCGAGGCCGTCGTCAAGGAGGCCGTCGCAGGCGGCGCGCGCCTGCTGTACGGCAACACGCGTCGCGGGGCGCTGTACTCGCCGACCGTGCTCGACCGCGTCAGCCCCGACATGACCGTCGTGCGCGAGGAGACCTTCGGCCCGGTCTCTCCGGTCATCCGCTTCGGCACCGTCGAGGAGGCGATCCGCATCTCCAACGGGACCGCATACGGACTGTCGTCGGCGCTGTGCACGAACCGCATGGACCTGATCACGCGATTCATCCGGGAACTGAACGTCGGCAGCGTCAACGTGCGCGAGGTCCCGGGGTACCGGCTCGAAATGACGCCGTTCGGCGGGATCAAGGATTCGGGGCTGGGTTACAAGGAAGGCGTTCTCGAGGCCATGAAGAGCTTCTGCAACGTCAAGACGTATTCGCTGCCCTGGTGAGAGGAGACATGACATGACGAAATTCCGCGCGGGTCCGAACGGCCTGCAGTTCGTCGACATCGCCAACGACCAGGCCGCGGCGTCGATCTGCACACAGGGTGCGCAGCTGACGCATTGGCAACCGCGCTCGCAGAAGCACCGCGTGACGTTCACGGCCGCGGCGGTGCAGTACAACCCGGGCAAGTCCTTTCGCACCGGAATACCGATCTGCTGGCCGTGGTTCGGTCCGCACCCGACGGACAAGTCCAGGTCCAGCCATGGGTTCGCCCGCAACCTCGTATGGGAGGCGGGCGCCGCGCAGCAGACCGCCGGCGGCGCGACCCGGCTGGTGCTGTCGCTGGTCGACAGCGATCAGTCGCGCGCGCTGTGGCCGCATGCGTTTCGCCTCGAGTGCCGCATCACGGTCGGCGAAGTGCTGGAGGTCGAGCTGGTCACGACCAATACCGGATCCGCGCCGTTCGTCGTCACCGAGGCGCTGCACACCTATTTCTCGATCGGCGACATCGGCTCGATCCAGGTGCTCGGGCTTGACGGGGCGCAGTACGTGGACTCGGCGGACGGCGGCCGGCGCAAGCGCCAGGCCGGTGCGGTGAGCTTTTCCGGCGAAGTCGACCGGGTATTCCTCGACACCGAATCCGCGTGCACGATCGTCGATCCGCTGCTCGAGCGGCGCATCGACATCGCCAAGACCGGCAGCCGCTCGACGGTCGTCTGGAACCCCTGGCAGCAGAAGGCCGCCGGGTTCGCGGACCTGGGCGGCGCCGCTGCGGAGCACGGCAGCTGGCGGCAGATGGTCTGCGTCGAGAGCGCCAACGCCCACGACAACCAGATCAGCATCGCTCCGGGGCAAAGCCACGGCCTCGCGGTGCAATACCGCGCGCGGCCCCTGTAGAGCGGCGCAACGCGCCCCGCGGGACCCTCCGATGTGCCTGATCCTGCTGGCATGGCGCACGCAGCCGCAGTATCCGTGCGTACTGGCCGCCAATCGCGATGAGTTCCACGGCCGAGCGACCGCCAGCGCGGCGTGGTGGCCCGACCGGCCGCGGGTGCTGGCGGGCCGCGACCTGGAGGCGGGCGGGACGTGGCTGGGCGTCACGCGAAGCGGGCGCTTCGCTGCGCTGACGAATTACCGGGACCCTAGCCTGCAGCGCGCCGCCGTCCCGAGCCGCGGCGGGCTCGTCACGCAGTTCCTGGAGTCCGGCGAGTGCGTCGCGGACGCGCTCGAGCGCCTGCGCAGGGATGGAGCGCAATACAATCCGTTCAACATGATCTTCGGCGACGGCGAGCGCCTGGGCGTTTTCGAGAGCGTGCGCGGCGAGGGTCGCGAACTCGGCCCCGGCATCTACGGCCTGTCGAATCACCTGCTCGATACGCCCTGGCCCAAGCTGCGCATCGCCAAGTCGCGCCTGATCGATGCGCTCAGCGATCTGCACCATGAGACGGCGGTGATGAGCCTGCTGCGCGATGACCGGCAGGCACCGGATGCCGAGCTGCCGCAGACGGGAATCACCCTCGAGTGGGAACGGCTGGTTTCGAGCGCGTTCGTGCGCGCCGGCGACTATGGCACGCGCTGCTCCACGCTGCTCAGGATCGATGCGGCGGGAGAAGCGTTCTTCGACGAGTGGTCCTGGGACCGGAACGGCATGGAGTCAGGCAGGAAGGGCTTTCGGTTCCGGCTGCAGCCGGCCTAGCCGGCCTGCACCGCAAGCCGGCGTCATCTCCAGCCGCCGGATTTCAGGACGACCGTGGTCCCGGGCGGGATCGAGGCATCAGGCGTGTTGACCACGACCCGCAGCTCGAACCGGTCCCCGGGCTCGGCGTCGAAGAACGACTCGTATTTTTCACGCCGATAGACGAACGATGAGGCTTCGTGCGGCGCTCCGGTCCACGTCTGGCGGCGCAACGGCCCGGTGATGATCAGCACCTGACCTTCCGGCACGCGCATCAGCTGCAGCGCGACGTCGGCGATGAGCCCTGAGTCCGCCGCGCCGCCCTGGTCCGCGGCAACCGGCACCTGCAGGCCGATGACGTAATGCGCCTTTGGCAGGCCCGCGATCGTGAACGTCGCGGAACCCGGCCGGGTCAGGTCCAGCGTGCCGAGTTCGACGACGTAGCGGTAGTCCGGAGCGGTCCAGCCGTTGTCGGTCAGGCGCCCGGAACCGCCATAGGCAACGGGCTGCGAACAGCCTGCGAGCATCGCAAGCCCTGCCGCCAGCAGCGTTCGTGCGAGTGGGTTCATCACGATGTGCATATAATGCCTTCCCTGGGGGAATCATGGGAATGTCATTCAAAAGTGTTGCCGTGATGCTGGCCTGCGCCGGTGTGGCGCTGGGTTCGCCGGCGCCACCGGAGCCACCGGCGCCGCCCGCGGGCTGGAGCGCTTTCTCGCAGTATTTCGACGAGGCGTGCCGGGGCGACGGCATCGTCGGCGCCGGCGTCGTGCTGGTCACCGACGGACACGTCGCCGCGCACCATGAGTATGGATATGCGGATCGCGAACGCGGCGTGCGCATCGGCCCAGGGACGATCTATCACTACGGTTCGATCACGAAGACCCTGACCGCCATTTCGATCATGCAGATCAGTAACCAGGGCCGCCTCGCGCTCGATGACCGCATCACGCGCTACATTCCGGAGCTGCGCCAGGTGCACGACCCGTACGGATCGATGGACGAGATCACGCTGCGCATGCTGATGTCCCATTCGGCCGGTTTTCAGGATCCGACGTGGCCCTACAAGCAGGGCAAATCGTGGGAGCCTTTCGAGCCGACGACGTGGAACCAGCTGGTCGCGATGATGCCCTACCAGCAACTCGAGTTCGCGCCCGGATCGCGTTTCGGTTACTCGAATCCCGGCTTCATCTATCTCGCGCGCGTCATCGAGGAGCTGAGCGGGGATCCGTGGGAGACCTACGTCCAGAAGAACATCTTCAATCCGCTCGGCCTGGCGCGCAGCTACTTCGGCGTGACGCCGCCGTATCTCGCCGCCGACCGGTCGCACAACTACACGCGAACGAAGGATTCGGCCGGGCGCGAGGTCGTGGTCGACAACGGCGCGGATTTCGACCCGGGAATCACGATCCCGAACGGGGGCTGGAATGCGCCGCTCACCGACCTCGCGACCTACATGGGATTCCTCACCGACGCGACCCACGGCGATGTCCCGACCGCGCAGCTCTATGATTCGATCGTGCCGCATGCGACGCTCGTCGAGATGTGGAAGCCGCTGCACCGGACGGGCGACATCGAGTCCGCGCCGAACGATTCGATGGGCCTGTCTTTCTTTACGGCAAAATCGGGGTCGGCGACGCTCGTAGGACATACCGGAAGCCAGGCCGGATTCCTGGCATTCATGTACCTCAACCCGGCGACGGGCACGGGAATCATTGCCGCCTTCAATACCGCCAGCGACCTGCCGGCCAGCGACCAGCCGAATGCCTTCCACCGGATCCTGGACCGGGGCCTGCAGCTGATCCGGTAGTCGCCGGCATCGCGGATCCATCATGAACGATGCCACCCCGACCGCCGATCGTCCGCTGCGCGTCGAGGGGTTCGCCGGAACTGCCGAGCAGATCGAACAGCAGTGGTACGACGAGGTGTACCTCGGTCGCGGCGACGTGATGCCGCAGCTGACCTGGCGCGCGGTGCTGATCGGCGCGTGCATCGGCGGACTGCTGTCGCTGACCAACCTGTACGTGAACCTGAAGGCCGGCTTCGTGTTCGGCGTGACGATCACCGCGTGCATCGTATCGTTCGGCCTGTGGTCGGCGCTGCTCAAGGCGGGACTGGTCCGGTCCCAGCTGAGCATTCTCGAGAACAACTGCATGCAGTCGACCGCCAGCGCGGCCGGCTATTCGACCGGCACGACGCTGTGCTCGGCGATCGCGGCGTATTTCATGATCAACGGCCATCCGATACCGCTCGGACAGACGCTGGTCTGGGTGTATTTCCTGTCGGTGCTCGGGGTCACGATGGCGATCCCGCTGAAGCGGCAGATGATCAACGTCGAGCAACTGCGTTTTCCGACCGGAATCGCCTCGGCCGAGATGCTGCACGCCCTGTACAGCAAGGGCGAGCGTTCGCGGCAATCGGCCCGGGCGCTGACGGTGGCCGCCATGCTCGCGGCGATCAGCGAATTCTGGAGCGACGGACTGGCCCTGATCAGCGGCAAGCTCGCGCCGTTCGGGCTCAGCGCGCTCGTCGAGCGGATGAACGCCGCCATTCTCGGCCCGGCCTGGACGACGCGCACGGTCGCCTTCGTCTGGGATCCGGTGTTCATCGCCGGCGGAGTCCTGATGGGGCTGCGCGCGGCGACCAGCATCTTTGCCGGCAGCATGCTGTGCTGGTGCGTGTTCGTGCCCTGCCTGCAGCGCGAGGGCGTGATTGCCGGCCACGCCTACCGGGACCTGATCCAGTGGACGGTGTGGGGCGGGGTCTCGTGCATGGTGGCGAGCGGCCTGTTCACCCTGGCGCTGCAGTGGCGCAGCATCACCCGCGCGTTCGGCGGATTCGGCGCCCTGTTCCGCAGCCAGGCGCGCACGCAGAGCGCGGTCGATGCGATCGAGACGCCGATGTCCTGGTTCCTGGCCGGGTTGCTCGTCTCGCTGGTGGCGCTCTCGTGGCTCGCCCGGGTCAGCTTCGGCATACCGGTCTGGCAAAGCACGCTCGCGATCGCGCTGTCGTTCCTGCTGGTGTTCGTCGGCTGCCGCGTGACCGGCGAGACGGACACCAATCCGAGCGGCTCGATGGGCAAGGTGACGCAGCTGCTGTTCGGCGCGCTGAGCCCGGGCAACATCAACGTCAACCTGATGAGCGCCAACATCACCGCCGGTTCGGTCAGCGCATCGGCCGACCTGCTGACGGACCTGAAGAGCGGCTACCTGCTGGGCGCCAATCCGCGCAAGCAGTTCCTGGCGCAATTCGCCGGCATCCTGGTCGGGGCCGTGACGACCGTGCTCGCCTTCCACGTGCTGGTGCCCACCGTGGACGTGCTCGGCACGACGCAGTTCCCGGCGCCGGCCGCGCAGTCCTGGCGCGCCGTGGCACTGGTGCTGAGCCGGGGACTCGGCGCGCTCGAGCCGGTCAAGCTCTGGTCGATCGGCATCGGTGCATTCGTGGGCGTGCTGCTGGCGCTGATGTCGCGCTGGTTCCCCAGGCAGGCCAGGTGGCTGCCGTCCCCGGCGGGGCTCGGACTCGCGTGGACGTTTCCGTGGTATTACGGAATGCTGTTCTTCATCGGCGGGCTCATCGGCTGGTCTGTCGAGCGCCGCCGGCCAAGGACTGCCGAACTCTATAATTTCCCGGTCGCCGCCGGCGTCATCGCCGGCGGCTCGCTGATGGGCGTCGCGCTCGTGTTCTGGGAGAACGGTCCCGCGGTGCTGCGCCAGCTACTGGGCCACTAGCGCCTGTTCGTAGACGGTGCGTCCGCCGACCACGGTCAGCAGCACGCGGGTCCTGCCGATTTCACTGCCTGGCACCGCGAAGATGTCCTGGGACAGCACTGCGAGGTCCGCGAGCTTGCCGGGCTCCAGCGTGCCGACCTCGGTGTCGCGGAACGCCGCATAGGCGGCGCTGCGCGTGTACGCATCGATCGCCTGTTGCACGCTGATGCGCTCCTGCGGCGTGTACGGCGCGCCGGTCGGCCGCGCGCCGCCCTGCGCGGCGCCGTCGAACGGCTGGTTCATGACGCCGGCGGTGTCGTCGGAATGCCAGATTTCCCGCGTAACCGCCTGCTGGATGTTCGCGAACGGATCGACCGGCCAGGCACAGGGCCAGTCGCTGCCGAGCACCAGCATCGCGCCGCTCGCCTCGACCGTGTTCCAGCGGTCGCTCGGGTTCGCCTCGTTCGTATCGTAGTTCGTGCCCGTCTCGCTGCAGCAGAAGATCGGCTGCATCGAGATGATGACCGACTGCGCCGCAAGGCGCGGAAAGTCCGCGGCGTAGGTTATATCGCCATGTTCGATGCGCATGCGCCGGTCGCGCGGGCCATTCGCCCGCGCCGCCCCGGCATAGGCGTCGAGCACCATATGGACCGAATCGTCGCGCAGGGCATGCGTCATCAGCTGAAACCCGAGCCGGTCGAGTTCCGCAACGATCGCGCGGAACTGCCCCGGTTCATACACGAGCGGCGGTATCTGGCCGGTGCTGCCGTCGGCAAAGAACTTGACGAGGTTCGCCGACAGCCATTCATCGTGGTACTCACGGCGCGCGACCTCGAGGTCCGCCAGGAACTGCGGCGTGAGCCGGTGGGGCACCGCGACTGCACCGAACGCACTGCGGATGCGTACCGTGAGTTCGCCGCGGTCGCGCATCGCCGCGTAGCGGCGGATTTCCGCGAGGTCGCCGGAGGCGTTGACGACGCTGGTAATTCCGTAGCGGTTCAGTTCCCGGAACCCTTCGCGCAGCATGGCCGCCTGCTCGTCGGCCGTCAGGGTCTTCTGCACCGCGCGTTCCATCAGTTCCATTGCCGACTCGATCAGCACGCCGCTCGGGTGCCCGCTCGCATCGCGGATGACGTTGCGCTCCTCATCCGGATCCGCGACCGGCTGATCGGTAATCCCGGCCAGGGCCAGGGCCTTTGCATTGAGCCACAGCGAGTGCTCGTAGGTGCCGTGGATGACGACGGGCCGGTCGCTGACCGCCCGGTCGAGCAGCTCGTGATGCGGCGCGTACGGCGGTGAAGCAGAAAAATCGGCCCGGCCAAACAGGATTTTATCGGCCGGGTGCGCCGCCGCGTATTCGCGGATGCGGGCGACGAGCAGGTCCGGCTTGCCGGGCGTAATGCTCTCGGCCGGCGTCGACAGGTTGAAGCCGTGCAGCGCCATTGAGCCGAACGCGAGGTGCAGGTGCGAGTCGAAGAGCCCCGGGATCACCGTGCGTCCGTGCAGGTCCACGATGCGCGTGCGGGCACTGCGCCGCTTCAGGATGCGCGAATCGGAGCCGACCGCGTCGATATGCGCGCCGGCAACCGACAACGCCTCGGCCCAGGGCGCACCCGGGACCGCGGTGTAGATATGGCCGTGGATGAACAGGACATCGCCGGCCGAGGCGGGGTTCATCTGCGCCGCAAAGGCGACGGCGGCGGCCGCCGCCCGGATCCATGGCCGCGCGCCGATCCGCGGGATCCTAGGTCCTGACATGCTCGTCCAGCGGCTCGACATCGTGAAACTTCCCGTAGTCAAAATGTATCGTGCCGTCGTCGGCGACTTCCATGATGTCGCGGAACGAATGATTCCAGCGGATTTCGCCGGCATGATATTCCTGGCGCGCCATCAGTACCTGGCCGGTCGTGTCGTCGGTGCCGCTCATGCTCAGGATGAACACGGGCCGCGAGGCGTGCAGCGACTCCGCGGTCTGCCGGTACAGGGGGCTGTTCGCGTCGATGACGTGCATGATGTTCCAGCCCAGCACGAACAGCGGATGCTGCGACCGCACCAGCGCCAGGTCCGTGATGCGCCGCAGGCGAAAGCCCTCGCGCGTGACCTCATCGCTCAGCATGCGCAGCTGCGCCGACGCCTCCTGCACGATGTTCTGCCGCGCATTGGCGACGCGGAACATCAGCGTCAGCTTGCCGTCGATGGGGCGCACGACGCCGTGCTTGGAGAACAGGAACCGCGCCCGCGGGACCGAGAAGCGCGCAAACATGATGCCGGTGATCAGCGCGATCGACATCAGGCCGACGAACACCTCGATCATCGAGACGATGTGGCCATAGAGCGTCTGCGGATGCATGTCGCCGTAGCCGACCGTCGCCAGCGTCTCGACGCTGAAGAAGAACGCGCCCGGGAACCCCGGCGGATTCAGGTTGGCAATGCATCCGGGCACCAGCGCGTAGGCAAAGCCGAACAGTACATCGAAGGCCAGGAAGAATGCGGCGAACGTCAGGAACAGCTGCGTCCAGCTCACGGTCATGAAATAGTGGTACAGGTCCTGGAAGATGACCTGCTCCAGGCCGTGCGTAATGACCTCGCGCTGTCCGAGGCGCACGCGACGGGTGGCGCGGCTCCTGCGCTGCGCGCGGCGCTGGCTGGCGGCGTCCGGCCGATGTGGGGGCGTAGTCATTGCATCAGGTGCCTTTGGAGAAGCCGCGACGGCGCAGTACCGGCGCCGTCGTCGATTGTCGCCGGTCTGTGCTCGGCGAGCATCCCAGCATACTGCGATACAGCCGGCAGAAATATTCCGGCGAGGCAAATCCGCAGGACAACGCCACCTCCGTGACCGGAAGCGGCGTCTGCTGCAGCAGCTGATGGGCCTTGGCGATGCGGATCAGCCGGTACTGCTGCAGCACCGAGGAGCGCAGCTCGGTCTTGAAGCGCCGTTCCAGCTGTCGCAGCGACAGGCCGACCCGTTCGGCGATCTGTGCGCAGGACAGCGGCTCCTCGATGTGCCTGGCCATGATGGTCCGTGTCCTCGCAATCGCGCTGTCCGCAGGCGCGTCCTGCCCCTGCGGCGCAAAGCGCTGCGGGCTGGCGGGCGGGCGGGGCCTGCCGATGAGCAGGTGCTCGGCGACTTCCTCGGCCACGTCGGCGGCGCCGTGCCAGCCCATCCACGCGACCATCAAGTCGAGGACGGCGGCGGCGCCGGCGCAGGTGACGATATTGCCGCTGCGCGCATACAGCTCCGCAACCGGCGTCGTGGCAGGGTAGTGTTCCCGGAAGCCGGCGAGATTGTCCCAGTGCACGGCAGCCCGCCTGCCATTCAGCTGGCCGGCTGCGGCGAGCAGCATGCTGCCGTTCTCGATGCCGCCGATCTCGACGCCGAATTGCGCGAGCCGCTTCAGCCAGCCGATGAGGCGCCGGTCGTGCACGAGCCCGGGCGCATCGAAGCTCGCCAGCACGAACACGGTCTGGCATGCCGATCCGAGGTCGAGGCCGCCATCGGCCTCGACCTCGCGGCCGTTGCTCGCGCGCACCGGCCCCGCATCCCGGGAGATGATCGTCCACTCGAACAGGGGCCGCTGCGCGAGCCAATTGGCGACGAACAGCGCCTCCGTCGCCGCGGCGAGACCGAGGTTCGAGAATTCCGGGCAGATGAGAAAGGCGATCTTGCGCAGGCGGCACTCCGGCAGGGCGCGATGTGACGTACAGATTTCGACATCATGATGACGCTTTTCAGCAGGCGGCGCCAGTCGCCGGCTCGTACGGTACGGCGCAGCGTCAACAGGGAGACCGACATGGCCAGCCACGATAGCGACTGGAGCAGCGCCGACCAGCAGGCCGGCTACTCGCTGCCTGCGCATTATTTCTACGATCAGGCCGTGTTCGAGAAGGAGAAGGCGAACATCTTCCTGAAGTCCTGGCACCTGGTGGCGCACGTCAATGAGCTGCGCGACAGCGGTGCCTTCTTGACTTTCGAGATCTTCGACCAGAGCGTGCTCGTGATCCGCGGCCGGGACGGGAAAATCCGCGCGTTTCACAACGTCTGCCAGCATCGCGGCAACCGACTGGTGCAGGGGCGCAGCGGCAAGGCGCAACTGCTGACCTGTGCGTACCATGCGTGGACCTACGCCGCGGACGGCAGCCTCAAGGGGGCGCCGCATACCGAACGGCTCGGCGGCTTCGACAAATCGAAGCACGGCCTGAGGCCGGTTGCGGTCGACGTCTTTGCCGCGTTCGTGTACGTGAACCTGGATCCGGCGGCGCAGCCGATCGCGGCGCTTGCGCCGGGCGCGGAAGCGCAGATACGCCGTTACGTACCGGACCTCGACCTGCTGGTGCCGATCGAAGTCGCGGACGTGCCGGTGCCGGCGAACTGGAAGGTCATCCAGGAGAACTCGATCGAAGGCTATCACTTCGAGTTCTCCGGGCCGGCACACGCGCAGCTGGTGGACCTGATTGATTTTGCGCAATATACGCTGAGCCCGAACGGGGACTGGTGGACTTACATCGGGCCGCCGAAGCCCGGCGCCACCCATGCCTACGGCCTGCCCCTGCAGGGGGCCACGTGGCAGACCGATTCGTTCTTCAATTTCGGCTTGTGGCCCAACACGACACTGTATGTCTTTCCGTACGCCGATGTGGTCGGTACGTTCATCATGATTCCGACCGGCCCGGAGTCATCCGTCCTGCGCTTCGGCTATTACGGCGCTGCAGGCAAGCCCGTGCCGGAGCTGACCCGGGCCTGCATGCGCTGGATGAACGAGGTCCTCGGCCCCGAGGACATCAGGCTCAATGAATCGACGCAGAAGGGACTGCATTCGATGGGATTCGACCGCGGCCGCTACCTGATCGGCAATGACAGCGATTGCCGCGGCGAGCACCTGGTGCGGCATTTCCACCAGCTCTGCTACGCGGCGATCCATGCCTGAAGCCAGCCGCGCCAATTTTGACACGGTCATCGTCGGCGCGGGCTCCGCCGGCTGCGTGCTCGCGGCTCGCCTGAGCGAGGACCCGGCGCGGCGCGTGCTGCTGCTCGAGGCGGGGCCGCCGGATCGCAGCTGGCGCATCGACATGCCGGCGGCAGTCGGCAGCCTGCTCAGCAGCGAGCGCTTCAACTGGAATTTCACCTCCGACCCGGAGCCGCACCTGGACGGGCGTCGCCTGACGCATCCGCGCGGCCGGGTCCTGGGAGGCTCCTCGTCGATCAACGGCATGATGTACGTGCGCGGGCATGCCCGAGACTACGACGCCTGGGCCGATGCCGGCCTGACCGGATGGAGCTATGCGGACGTCCTGCCCTATTTCAAGCGTGCCGAGCGGCACCAGCATGGCGGCGACGCCTACCACGGCGCATCCGGACCTCTCGCGGTCTGTGCGCCGGACCTCAACGCCGCGCCGCTCGCGCACTCATTCGTGCAGGCCGGGGTGCAGGCCGGATACGGCTTCTCGGCGGACGTCAACGGCGAGCGCCAGGAAGGGTTCGGGCGCATGGACCGCACGACTTTCCGGGGCCGGCGCTGCAGCGCGGCGAGCGCCTACCTGGACCCGGCTGCGCGGCGAGCGAACCTGACGATCCGCACCGGCGTGCAGGTCCGGCGCCTGTTGCTCGAGGCGAGGCGCGCCGTGGGAGTCGAGTACGGCGCCGCAGGCGCCCGGCAGCGCGCCTACGCCGACGCCGAAGTGATCGTGGCGGCCGGTACGATCAACTCGCCGCAGCTGCTGCAGCTGTCCGGAATCGGGCCCGCCGCGCTGCTGCACCGGCTCGGCGTCGAGCCGCTATGCGAGCTGCCGGCCGTCGGCGAGTACCTGAACGATCACCCGGACCTCGTGATCCAGCATCGCTGCCTGAAGCCCGTGTCCCTGTTCGGCGTGAATCGCGGCGTTGCGAAGCTGCTGACCGGCCTGCGATGGTTTGCCGGCGCCGGCGCCGTGGCGGGATCCAATCACTTCGAGGCAGGGGCCTTCCTGCGCAGCCGCGCGGGCATCCTGCATCCGGATATCCAGCTGACGTTCATGCCACTGGCCATCAGGCCTGGAACGGTCGAGGATGTCGGCGCTCATTCGTTCCAGGTGCACATCGACCTGATGCGTCCACGCAGCCTGGGCCGCGTCGCGATTCGCTCGGCCGACCCCGACCAGCCGCCATCGATCTGCTTCAATTACCTTGCCGATCCGCAGGACCGCATCGACCTGCGCACGGCCGTACGCCTGACCCGCGAGATCCTCGCCCAGCCGGCGCTCGATCCGGTCCGTGGCGAGGAACTGAACCCCGGTGCCGGGGTGGGCAGCGACGCGCAACTCGACGCCTGGATCCGGCAGGGCGTGGAGACTTGCTATCATCCGGTCGGAACCTGCCGCATGGGGCTCGATCCGCGCCAGTCGGTCGTCGATGCACAGGGACGCGTGCACGGCGTCGCCGGCCTGCGTGTCGTCGACGCATCGATCATGCCGGGCATCGTCAGTGGCAATACCAACGCGCCGGTGATCATGATGGCGGAGAAGATCAGCGTGGACATCGCCGGCAAGGCCCCGCTTGCGCGTGAGGCCGCGGCGGTGTGGATTCATCCGGCATGGGCCAGCGCACAACGATGAGCCCGCTGCCGGACCCGCAGGCGCTGCGCGTCGACCTCGCGGCCGCATTCCGCTGGCTGGCGCGCCTCGATATGCACGAGTCGGTCGCCAATCACCTGAGCGTCGCCGTATCGGCGGACGGAAAGCAGTTCCTGATCAATCCGCGCGGCCGCCATTTCCAGCGGGTATGCGCCAGCGAACTGCTGCTGCTCGACAGCGGCGACCCCGGCACGCTCGAGCGCCCGGACGCCCCGGATCCGACGGCGTGGTATCTGCACGCGCGGCTGCACGAGGCGCTGCCGCAGGCGCGCTGCGTGATGCACGTGCATTCGCGCTACGCCACGGCGCTTGGATGCCTGCAGGACAGCACGATGTACCCGATCGACATGAATACGATGCGGTTCTTCAATCGCGTGGTGCTGGATGACGGCTTTGCCGGCATGGCCCTGTCGGACGGCGAGGGGGATCGGGTCGCCGGCCTGATGCGGGACGGCAAGAGCGTCGTGCTGATGGCCAATCACGGCGTGCTCGTGACCGGCTCCAGCGTCGCCGCGGCGTTCGACGAGCTGTACTACTTCGAGCGTGCCGCGCAGACGCTCTTGACCTGTTACGGGACCGGCCAGCCGCTGCGCATCCTGCCGGACCGCGTCGCGGCCCTGACCGAGCGGCAATGGCGCGACTACGGCCAGCTCGCGCTCGACCACTTCGACAACATCAAGGCGATCCTGGACGTGGAGGAACCGTCCTACCGCCGCTGACGCGACGCGTCATCGGCTTGTCATCGTTCGCCGCTAGTTTTGCCCGTGGCGCCCGGCCGTTATCAGGCGCAGAATAATTCTCATCCCGTCCGAATCCGTCGTGTGGAGAGAGCCATGGTACCCCGCAACGCAAAACCATCCGCGACCGGCCAGCAGGCATCCGCCGAAGTCGTCGCGATTGCCGTCGAAGCCGCACATCACCGCCGCGCGTTGCCGCGCGGTTCGCTGTACACGAGCGAGGCGCGCCGGGCGGCGATTGCCGATACGGCCTACCTCATGGCGCAGAGCCGCGGCTTCGAGCCCGGCCACGAGCTCGAGGACTGGCTGGCGGCCGAAGAACAGGTCAACCAGCGGCTGATGGGCGAAGGCCGCGATTTCTAGAACGAATAGACCAGGTTCACGGTCTCCAGCGAGTCGAGCTTCTTCAGTCCGGCCGGCGGATTGGAGTTGTTCTGGATGTTGTAGCCGAGGCTCAACGCGAGCTTGCCGGAAATCTTCACCGCGAGCGCGAGCGTATTGGTCAGCAGCGTGTCGCTGGAGCCGGACTCGACGAGCAGCTTGTCGGTCAGCGTCGTCGTGCTGGTCAGCGCCTGGGAGTAGTTGACGCCAAACGTGAATATCGCACTGCTGTTCGACGCCTCCAGCGTCCGCGACGTCACCGCCCCGGCGCTGTCCTTGGTCAGTTCCTCGGGGCGCAGTTCGCGATAGCCGAGACCTGCCTGCACGTCGAGCTTCGTCGATGCGGTATCGGCGATCTTGTAGCCGATGCCTGTGGTCGCGCTGGCCTGGTACTCGAAGCCGCTGAACATGTCATGGGCGTAGCGCAGTCCGCCGAATGCAAACAGCGTCTTGCTGAAGTCGTAGTTCGACTGCCAGGCCGTATCCCAGCGCTCGGCGGCAACGATCCCGGAATTCTCGCCATACAGGCCGCCGAGGTGAAACGCGTGTTTCCAGTCGGCGTCGACCAGGGCCATGTCGATCGCGGCGTTCGCGGACTGCGACTGCGTGTTGCCCTGGGAGGATACGAATCCGGCCTGGCCCTTGCCGGTCCAGACGTCCTGCGGCGGCGGTGCATCATCGGCCATCGCCGCTGCGGGGACCAATATCGTGATCGGCAACAGGTATTTACGTAGCGTCATCGGTTATCCTTGGGGTTGAGCTTTGGGCGCATCGCGCGCTTGGACTGGCCCTGGCCAGCCGGCCGGGGGCAGTGTAGACAATCGCCGTGACATGACGAATTACAAAATCGCCACAATTGCCCCGCTGACGAACTGGGTGCCGGACAGCGCCCGGCCGTGAACGACCTGGACAACGCCGGCACGCCGCGACGGCGCCGGCACGAACCCGGAGCGCTCGGAGATCTCGGCTGGTGGCTGTGGCACCTGTTCGTGCTGCCAGCCGATGAGGCGCGTCCGTGGCCTGCGTGGCTGAATCGCCTTGCGGGCAGCCCGGTGCGACAGCTGGCCGCGCTGCTCGGCGTTTCGCAGCCGCAGAGCCTGCGCTCCTGGATTCACCGCCTGATCCTGCGCTCGCAGCCGGCCGCGCCGTGGCCCGGCGGCACCGAGCGGCGTCAGCCGTCGCTGCGTCATCCGGGCATGGTGCTCGATCTGCTGAACGAAGCCACCGGCCCTTATACCAGGCGTCTAGGCCGCACGATCGGAGGCTGGCTGGACCGGTACTCGGGCGCGGTCGAGGCGTCATGGGCGCGCGCGGGCCCGCCGCTGCGACATGTCGTGATCGCCGCGATGCTGCTGCTGCTCGTCATCATCGCGACGACTCCGCTGGAACTGCGCCAGCAGATCGCCGCCGGCGTGCTGATGCTGGTCGCCTCGCTGCTGATCCGCGGGATTCCGCGCCCGGCAGTGGCCCCGGTGCTGATGGCGCTGTCGCTGATCGCCTCATCGCGCTATATCTGGTGGCGCCTGACGCGGACCCTGGACCTGAACCCGGGAGTCGAGTTTTCGCTCGGACTCGGACTGCTGGCCGCGGAGATCTACACCTGGACGATCCTGGTGCTGGGTTACCTGCAGAATTCGCGGCCGCTGGGACGCGAACCGGCGGCGCTGCCGGACGACCGCGCGACATGGCCGAGCGTCGACGTGCTGATTCCGACGTTCAATGAGCCGCTGCCGATCGTGATTCCGACGATACTCGCGGCGCTGGCGCTCGACTGGCCGGCCGGCCGGCTGCGCGTTCATGTGCTCGACGATGGCGGTCGCGAGGAGTTCCGGGAGTTCGCCGTCCGCGCCGGTGCACACTATGTGGCGCGCGCCGACCACAGCCACGCGAAGGCCGGCAACCTGAACCACGCGCTCGGCGTGACCGACGGCCAGTTCGTCGCGGTATTCGACTGCGACCACATTCCGGTGCGCTCGTTCCTGACGAACACGATGGGCTGGCTGCTGCGCGACCCGAAGTGCGCGCTGGTACAGACGCCGCATCATTTCTTCTCGCCCGACCCGTTCGAGCGCAACCTCGGTACGTTCCGCCGGGTGCCGAGCGAGGGAGGGCTGTTCTACGGGCTCGTGCAGGATGGCAATGACCTGTGGAACGCGACGTTTTTCTGCGGCTCCTGCGCCGTGCTGCGCCGGGCGGCGCTCGCCGAGATCGGCGGGATCGCCGAGCAGACCGTGACCGAGGATGCGCACACCGCATTGCGCCTGCATCGGCACGGCTACACCACCGCGTACCTGCGGCAGGTGCTGGCCGGCGGCCTCGCGGCCGAAAGCCTCGCGAGCCACGTGCGCCAGCGCATCCGCTGGGCGCGCGGCATGGCGCAGATCTTCCGCATCGACAATCCGCTGCTGGGGCCGGGCCTGACGCCGATGCAGCGCCTTTGCTACGCCAACGCGATGCTGCATTTCTTCGCGGCTGTGCCGCGGCTCGTATTCCTGTCGGCGCCGCTGGCCTATCTGTTCTTCGAGTTTCACGTCATCAACGCCGCGGCGGTTACGCTGGTCTCCTACGCGCTTCCGCACCTGGTGCAGTCGGCGGTCGCGAACTCGCATATCCAGCGCCGCTTCCGCCATTCGGTCTGGAACGAAGCCTACGAGGCCGCGCTGTCCTGGTACATCGCGATGCCGACGCTGCTCGCGCTGATCGATCCGCGCAGCGGCCGGTTCAACGTCACGGCGAAAGGCGGCACGATAGACCACGAGTACTTCGACTGGCGCATCTCGATGCCGTACATCGTGCTGGCCGTCGCCAACCTGGCCGGCGTCGCCGTGGCCGTGCCGCGGTTCCTGTTCTGGAACACCTACGAAGCCGATACGGTCCTGATCAACGCGCTCTGGACACTGTTCAACCTGACGCTGCTCGGCGCGGTTCTCGGCGTCGCCGCCGAGAAGGCGCAGCGCCGGGTCGCGCAGCGGGTCCCGAAAGCCCTGCCGGCGCAGCTGATCCGCATGGACGGCAGCATCCTTGCATGCCACACGACCGACTTCTCGATGACCGGCATGCGCGTGCTGCTCGACGCCGCGGCGCCGATACGCGCCGGCGAGCAGCTCCGGATCGTAGTGCCGCATGAGTCGGGCGAGGCGCAGTTCGAGGCCGTCGCGCTCGATACCGCACGGCATTCGGCGCGCCTGCGCCTGCGGCCGCTGTCTACGGCCGAGCAGAGCCTGCTGGTGCAGTGCACGTTCGCGCGCGCCGATGTCTGGCAGGACTGGAGCAACACGATGACGCCGGACCGGCCGCTGCGCAGCCTGGCCGAAGTGCTGTCGTTCGGTGCAACGGGTTACGTGCGCATGGCCGCGATGATCGGCCACAGCGTGGCCGCGGCGATCCGGCGCGCCCTCGCCGCACCGGCCGCCCGCGCGGGATAACCAGCGCGCCATGGGCTATTGGAGCGTCTACTTTCTCGCGAAACTGGTCCTTTATGCGACCGGCCACCTGAATCTGCATGTCGCGCTGAATCTGGCGCTCGCCGCCCTGGTATCGCTGCCTGCGGCCAATGCGCGCCAGCGGCTCGCGAGGGCGATGCTGGCCGTGCCGCTCGGGATCATGCTGCTGTACTACGACAGCTGGCTGCCGCCGTTCCGCCGCCTGCTGGTCTCGATTCCGGCGTTGTCGGAATTTTCGACGCCGTACCTGATCGAACTGGCCGCACGTTTCATCGACCTGAAGGCGGTATTCGGGGTCGTGCTCGCGATCGCCGCGTACCTGCTGCTCGGGCGCAAGCTGCGACTGGGGACATTCGCGGTCCTGGGGCTGATCCTTGTCGCGGCGCTGCCGCCGCCGGGGAGCGGTGCCGCGCCGCACGCCGATCCGCGTGCCGGCACGACGCCGGCAGCAGGCACCGCCGCGCCGCCCGCGAGCGATGCCGAACTCGATGCGCTGCTGAAGAATTTCCGCAGCACCGAGGCCAGGCGCCACGTCGAGCTGCCGATGATGGCGAGCGGCGAGCCGTACGACATCATCCTGATCCACGTCTGCTCGCTCGCCTGGGATGACCTGCGTTACGTCGGCATGCAGGACGATGCGTTCCTGAAGCGGTTCAACGTGCTGTTCACGCGTTTCAGCAGCGCGGCGAGCTATTCGGGACCGGCGGCGATCCGCCTGTTGCGCGCCAACTGCGGCCAGCAGCCGCACCGCGACCTGTACACGGCGGCGCCCCCGGACTGTTACCTGATTTCCGGGCTCGAGCATGCCGGTTTCGAGCCGCACTGGCTCATGAACCATGACGGACACTTCGGGGATTTCTTCGCCGATGTGCGCCTGCGGGGAGGCGTCGATGTCGCGCCGGATTCGAACGCCGGGGCGGCCGTCGCGCAGAGCGCATTCGACGGTACGCCCGTCTACGGCGACTACTCGGTCCTGTCGAAATGGTGGGCGGTGCGGCTGAAGAATCCGGTGCAGCGGCAGGTGCTGTACTACAACACGATCTCGCTGCACGACGGCAACCACGTGAAGGGCATGTCCATCAGCGGCGCGAAGGAGAGCTTCACGATCCGCGCACGGACCCTGTTCAGCGACCTTGGGCGATTCATGGACCTGATTGGCGCATCGCACCGCCATGTCGTGCTCGTTTTCATTCCCGAACACGGGGCCGAACTGCAGGGCGAGCGCCGCCAGATCCAGGGTCTGCGCGAGGTGCCCAGTGCTGCGATCACGCAGGTGCCGGTCGGCGTCGCGCTGCTCGGCGGCGAGGCCCAGGATGCCGGGTTGCCGCGCACCATCGATGCGCCGGTCAGCTACCTGGCGCTGGCCGAACTGCTTGCGCGGATGGTCGCCGGCGATCCGTTCGCCGCGGCGGGCGATGACGCGAAGCGTCCCTGGATGGCGAAGCTTCCCGAGACGCTTGCGGTCGGCGAGAACGAGAATACCGTGATCCTCGATGCCGGAGGCACGCAGCAGATGCAAACCCCGGATGGCCACTGGGAGCCCTGGGATGCCGGCCGCTGATCAGTAATCGGCGTAGGGCCTCACGGGCCGCGGCGGGCGAGCGAGCGAGGTGCCATTGGCGCGCAGCGCGTAGCGCAGGTACAGCATGAGCCCGGTCGGATGGTAGTAGGCCGACCGGTCCATGTCGAACACCGCGCCGAGCATGAGACGCTCTGTCAGCTCATATTCCACGGCCCCGTAGAACGAGAAGCTGGTTCCCGAGCTGTGTCCACCGGCAAATATCGGCTGCGAATAGCCGGAGGGCAGCGGCTCGCCGGCCGCGGCGGCCTGCAGCGCCGGGTCATTCGGATAAAACGGCATGTCGCGGGTGTCGGTGGTGCTGTAAGCGAGCGTCGCGCGGGCCCGGTAGCTGAACCGGCCGCGGGATCCCTCGATCGCCAGCGGCAATCCGACGCTCAGGTAGGACTGTGGGCTGTAGTAGCCCCCGCTGCCGAAGGTGTAGTTCAGCAGGCTGTAGGTGTAGTTCCAGTACGTCGCCGTCACGCCGAGGTACAGGTCGAAGGCTGTCCGGTGCAGGAAGCGCTGATCGCCGGCAAATCGTGCGCCGAAGAAACTGTTGGCGAGCACGTTGGTGCCGTCGAGCCGGGATGCGCGCAGCGACAGCTGCAGGCTCGAGTCACTGGCATAGATCCCGGCCTGCAGCCGCGGACCGGTCTCAACGACACCGCCCCAGTCGCGTCCCGACTCGGGGTCGCGCATTCCGGCGTAGGACAGCAGGCTGCTGGTGACCGGCCGGCGCGCGACGCCGATACTCAGGTCCACGGGGCCGATGCTCGGCGTGAACTTGAGGCCGCCGACCAGATTGGTCAGCGCGAAGCCGAGCGGTGTCGTGCCGATGTCGCCGGCGAACAGGGCGCTCACGAAGCCGATTCCCGGCGCCACGCCCATCGCGCGGGTATTCGCCGGCGCCGCCGCCGCTGCGGCCGCGGGGCCCGCTGCCTGAATCGTGCCGAGCAGCGGGATCGTGCTCGCGGCGGGGATGGTGCCGCTGTCGAGGTGCACCGCATCGGCACGCGCGTAAAAATAATTGCCGCCGGTCAGCCCGAAGCGCCATTCGCTGGGCACTTGCCAGGCGCTCAGCTGCGAGCTGCCGCCGTCGCCCGGTCTTTCCATGTAGGAAATTCCGGCCGTGACGAACGTGTTCCGGGTCGTTGCGGCGGAGGATGAATTCGCTCCGGGCCGGCCCGCCGCATCGAGGCGCGCCAGGAGGGCGCGCATGCCATCGCTCTGCTCGCCGGGCGGTACGGCGTTCAGCGCGGCCCTTGCGCCTGCCCGGTCATCGACGGTTTCCAGGAACAGCGCCTCCGCAAAGCGCTGGTCAGGGTCGTGGGGATTCGCAGCGCTTTGCGCCGCGAGCAGCCGCCGGCCCGCCGCCGCATCGCCAGCGGCGGCATAGCGTCGCGCCAGTCGCAGTGCGATCCACGGATCCGCGGGCGCGAGTTCATGCGCAGCCTGCAGATCGCGGCGCGCGGCCTGCGCATCGCCCTGCGCGAGTTCCCCGGTCGCGCGCGCATCGAGCGCGATCGCGCGCAAGGCGTCGTCGCCGGCGTCCAGCCGGACCGGCGCCGGGGCATCGAGCAGCGCGAGCGCCGCCGCGGGATCTGCGTGCGCTGCGAACCAGCGTACCCGGCTTGCAAACAGCCAGTGCGAGGTCGGATCCAGACGCCCCGCGATATCGAGCATCTCGCCGCACTCCGCGACGGCCCCGGCCGCTTCGCAGTGCCCGGCGGCGCCGATCACCGCTTCGAAATCCTGCGTCTCGAAAGCGCTGGCCGCCTCCTCGCGTGCCCGCGCCAGATCCGTCTGGCCGGCGATGCGCGCTTCGGTCGCAGCATCGCGCCAGCGTGCAGCGGCGGCGACGGCGGCCGGGTTTGGCACCGGGGCGGGCGGTGATGGCGCCGGCAGCGAGGCGGAATTGGCCGCGTGCAGCGATGCCGGCCCCGGACCCGCCCTGGCGGGTTCCCCGCCAATCGAGGCAATATCCGCATCCGCCAGATCATCGCGTTTGCGCAGCCGGCCGAGCAGCCGCCGCCCTTCCGTATGCGTCCTGGCGTTGCCGCTCAGCAGCCGCCCGAGGGCCAGCTGATAACGCGGATCATCGGCGTGTTCCGCCGCGAGGATCCTCATTCCGTTGCGCGCCGGCTCCCAGCCATCCGGGGTGGCGGCCAGCAGCCGGTAATACTCGATGGACGCATAGCCGCCCGGAGCGCCCTCGGGCAGCAGCTTCGCGAGCGCCGCCTTCGCCTCGACGCCGCGATCGAGCTGCACCAGGCGCTTTACCGCCGCATAGCCGAGCCGGTCGGCGGTGGCGAGGCGATAGCCCGCGGCGAACGAGTGCGTTGCGCGCTCACCGGCGTGATCACGGGACAGCCGCTCCAGTACGTCGCGTGCGCACTCCATGTCGTTCATGCGCAGGCACAGTTCGCCCAGCATCTCGAGAGCCTCCGCGCTGTCGGGGCGCGCGGCGACGAGCTTCTCGAGCGCGAGGCGTGCCAGATCGCCCCGGTCATGTGCTTCCCAGACGCGGGCACTGTGCAGCAGCGTCTCGTTGGCGAGCGGCAGCGCAGTAACGGCGCCCGCGCTGATCGACGCGAACGCCAGCAGTCCTGACAGCATTATCAGGCCGCGCATTTGACCGTTCCGGGGACCCGCAGGGCGCCGTCGGCGGCGAACAGGTAGCGATGCTCCGCAAAGCCCAGGCCGAACAGCGTCAGCACCGCATCGTAATAGCCGTGGCCGGCGTCGATGGCGCCCGTCGCCGCCAGCGCCGCCCGGCGCCGTTCGCGCGCGGCCGCCCGCGAATTGCCCTCGGCCTGCAGGAATGGCACGAGCGCCGCCGAGAATCCGGCCGGACCTTCGCCGCTCGCCTCGCCGGTATGGGTGTTGATGGTCTGCGGCGGCGTCGCACGCTGCGCCACGAGCTCGGCCATCGGGCGCAACTTCGCGAGCATCGGCCCGCGGGCCGGATCGTCCGGCGAAAGCATCCCGGCCCACAGGTACACGCGGATCGCGGCCCAGCTGCCGTCGATACGGCCGCTCGGGTCCGCGCTGAACCCACTCGCCGCCTGGTAGCGGGTCCAGTCCGGCGCAAATCCCAGCGGTGTCGTGCCGCGGATGATCCGGACCGACTGCGTCGCAATGTCGTTCCAGGCGGGCTCCCCGGTCACGCGGCCCAGCAGCCGCAACACCTGCAGCGGCGTATAGCTGGGGTTCAGGCGCCAGCCATCAGCCGACACGAACCCGTGCGGCGCGGGCAGCAATGCCCGGCCCAGTCCCGGAACGACCGCCGTCTCCTCGCGCAGGATCCGCGCGGCAAGGTTTTTCGCGTGATCCGCGTACGCGGGCACGCGCCACAGGCGCGAAGCCTCGAACAGCACATAGGCGAGCCAGAGATCGGCATCGGCGGCGGAGTTCGGATCCAGCACGCCCCAGGTATCGTTGCTCCTGTGCCCCCAGCTCCACGCGGGCAGGTGCCCATCCAGATCGCCGGCCGCCAGGTTGTTGGTCGTCCAGGTCAGCAGGCTGTCAAAGCGCGCGCGGTCGCCGGCCACGAGCGCGAACAGCAGCGCGTAGGCCTGTCCTTCGGATACGGTGAGGCGTTCGGCGCTGTCGTGATCGATGACGCGCCCGTCGTCGCTGACATAGGCAGCGGCGAAGCGCTCCCAGGCGGGCCAGCGATGGCAGCCGGCCCTCGCCGCCGAGAACGGCAGCGTCACCGCACACAGCGCGATGACGACGGCGGCCTGACGCGCTGCTGCGGTGACCGATGACAAGCGCGCCGCGCCCGCTAGCGGGCCTGTCCGTCGAGCCGGCGCGCTGCGCGACGCTGCAGCATGGCAAAGACCCATACCGCAATTGTCAGTGCGATTACCAGTGCCGCCAGCGTCAGCAGCAGCGGGTGGTGCGACAGATGGAACCAGACGCGCGTCCACCAGGACAGGGTACCGACGTAGTACACCTGCCCGGATTCGTAGCTGCGCAGTTCGCCGGCACGGACCAGCACCAGATCGCCATGCATCGAGGAGACGCGGGCCGGATCGTCAAGCGCATCGGTCACGGCGCTGACGCCGGCGGCGTCGCTGCCGATCAGCGCCACGACCGAGCGGCCGGACGTGACCGGCGACTCAAAGCCGAGCAGCGCGCCGATCGAGCCATGTGCGGCGACCGTGACGTCCGATGCGGCCGTCGGCGCGGCATCGAAGCGCAGCGGATCCACCGCGAAGCGCGGCACAGGTCCGAAATCGATGAAGCGCCGATCGGTGTCGCCGAGGACGAGGCTCGCATCCTTGCGCCAGTCCGACAGCAGCTTGTTGGCTGCGGCACCGCCGAGCACGATCAGGTCCAGGTCCTGCGCCTTCAGCGCCTCGGCCGTGTCCAGCAGCCGGTACTGGCTGGCCGTGACGCCGGTCTGGCGGCCGATGCGGCCGAGCACGAAATACAGCTGCTCGAGTCCGGCTGCGGTCACCGGTTCGGGCAGCACGAACGCCGTCTCGGCCAGGTCGGCGTAACGGCTGAACGGAAATCCCGCGTTCGCGAACAGGGTCAGGTCGGGCAGCGCCGCATAGTGGTGGAAGGCGCGCAGATCGAGCGTCGAGTCCGGATCTATCGACTCGCGCACCGTATCGCGCGGCATCACGCGACAGGCGCCCTGATAGTGCATGTCCAGAGCGAACTGGAAATCAATCGTATTGTCGCCGCCAATGCGAAATGCCGGCAACAGGAACGATTCGGCATCCTGGCGCGCCGAATTCAGGATGGTTGGAATGACCAGGTGGCCGAGTCCTCCGGGACCCTCATTGGGCCGCAGGCGAAAGACGCGCACCAGCTCCCCGTTGATGCCGACCGTCAGCGACGAGGCGTCGTTTTCCGGCGGCGGCGTGAACCGGTAGCGCAGGTCGATGGGCACGCCGGGCTGGTTCCAGATCAGCAGGTCAGGCGGCATGTGCACCCGCAGGCGCAGCGGTGCCGGAACATGGCCAAAGGCTTCCAGGTCGCGCGGATCATCGAGCAGCTCGCCGAAGCGCACCACGCGATCGGTCGTCAGCCAGCGCGGCGCATCGTAGGCCGCGCGCCGCGCCAGGCTGATGTTCGCGAGAGTCACGCTCGCGCCCGTCAGCACCGGCTGCCCCGATACGAAGCCCTCGACGGCCTTCTGCAGTTCGGCCTCGTCGCGCCCCTGAAAGACCAGCAGCTTCAGGTGCCGGCCCGCGGGATGATCGATCATGCTCAGCGTCGGCGCGGTGACCGGCGGCAGGTCCAGCCCGGCCGGCCGGCTGGCGTTGGTGGCGAATACCAGTGCGTTTGCCGCCGGCAATTCGTTCAGCGACACCGGGAAGCGGGCGCTGCGATAGTCGGCCTGCACGCCGAACCAGGAGGCGACGATGCCGGCCGAACGCGCGATCGCGCGTGACGGGGACTGCGGCAGGACGATCGGCAGGATCAGCTTGTGGTTGTCGTGCCGGTCTAGGAACGGCGCCGGCAGCAGCGCCAGGTCATTGCGCAACTCCAGCGGCCGCAGTTCCAGTTCGAGTTCACTGAGGTCGCTGATCGTTGCCCACACGGAGCTGTGCTGCGGATCCTCGCATTCCAGCGTGTAGTGTCCGATCAGGTCCAGATGCAGATGGTTGTAGCCGGTGAAGTAGTTCGGATCCAGCACCACTTCGTGGATGACCTCGTGTCCGGACTCGGTACGCAGCAAGGGCAGCGCGGCGAGTGTCTGGCCATTGAGGCGGATGCGCAGGTGTGAAAGATCCTGCAGCAGGGCCGGAGAATGCGTGACGCGCAGGCGCAGTCGCGCGGCCGTGACCACTTCATCCGCGCGGATCCCCACCGGGACGTCGGCGCCCGCCTCGGTGCCGCGCATATCGATCGGCGCGGCGATTCCCAGGTCCCTGAAGGTCCAGTGCACGATGCGCGCGTCGACCGGCGGCGCCTGCGCCGTCGCGGCGCCGGAAGCAGCGGCCACGGCGGCGCGCGCGGCCAGCAGCAGCAGTGCCGGGAGGCAGGCCGCGCCCACCCACCGGGGCCAGGTTCGTCTCGCGTGACTGATTGACATAGAAGCGGAATCATTGCACACATTGTCCAACGGACGGAAACAAACTGGCTGGTTTCCGCGATTTGCCGGCGTCCGGCCCCGCCCGGTCCCTGGACCGCGCTGCGTCAGGAAGCCCTGGGCTGTGACCGGTTCGAAGTATAGTGCTCCCGGAACTTCGGCCCGGTGATGAAGGTCAGAAGGCGGGCACGCAAAATCATGGAGGACTGAATGACGGACCCGGTTTCAGCAAGTGGTGCGCGCGCTGCGTTCGTGCGGCTGCGCGATTATCTGTCGAGCCAGATCATCGGCCAGGAGGTGCTGGTCGAGCGGCTGCTGATCGCGCTGCTCGCCGACGGTCATCTGCTGGTCGAGGGGCCCCCGGGGCTCGCCAAGACGCGCGCGATCAAGGCGCTCGCCCATGCGGTCGAGGGCGACGCGCAGCGCGTGCAGTTCACGCCGGACATGCTGCCTGCGGACCTGACCGGCTCGGAGATCTATCGGCCGGAGGAAGGCAGTTTCCGCTTCCAGCGCGGCCCGCTGTTCCACAACCTGATCCTGGCCGACGAGATCAACCGCGCGCCGGCCAAGGTCCAGTCGGCGCTGCTCGAGGCGATGGCGGAGCGGCAGATCAGCGTCGGCCAGTCGACCTATCCGCTGCCGCGCCTGTTCCTGGTGATGGCGACGCAGAATCCGATCGAGCAGGAAGGCACGTATCCGCTGCCCGAGGCGCAGATCGACCGCTTCCTGCTGCACGTCTCGATCGACTACCCTGATAGGGCGACGACGCTGAAGATCATGAATCTCGCGCGCAACGAAGCGATCGCGCAGCGTGAGCTGCCGCCGCCCGCGCGACGGCTGACGCAGGAGGAGATCTTCGCGGCGCGCCGCGAGGTGCTCGGCCTGACGATGACCGATTCGGTCGGCGAGTACATCGCCGCGCTGGTCGACGCGACGCGCCGGCCGGAGCCCTACAGTGCGCAGCTGCGCGAATGGCTGCGCTGGGGCGTGAGTCCGCGCGCCGCGATTGCGATGGAGCGGGGCGCGCGCGCGATCGCGTGGCTGCAGGGCCGCGACTACGTCACGCCGGATGACGTGCAGAACATTGCGCCGGACGCGCTGCGCCACCGGCTGCTGCTCGACTATGGCGCGCAGGCGCGCGGCGTGACGGTGCAGGCCTGCATCGAGGAGCTGCTGCGCCGGGTGCCGGCGCCGTGATGCTGCCGGATCTCGTGGAGCTGCTGGCGCTGCGCGGCGCATCGCGCAGCCTGCAGCTGCGCGCGCGCGGCACGGCGCGCGCGCTGCTGCTCGGCAGTCACCGCGGCGCGCATCGCGGCCGGGGCCTGGAATTCGAGGAAGTGCGGCCGTACGCGCCCGGCGACGACGTGCGCAGCATCGACTGGCGCGTGACCGCGCGCCGCGGGCGCGTGCATACCAAGTTGTTTCGCGAGGAGCGCGAGCGCCCGGTGTGGCTGCTCGTCGACCTGCAGCCCGGCATGTTCTTCGGCAGCCGCGTGCAGACGAAATCCGCGCTGGCGGTCCGCGCGGCGGCGCTGCTGTCGTGGATTGCGGTGGCCGGAGGCGACCGGGTGGGCGCCGTGATTCGCAACGGCGCCGACGTGCGCTGCCTGCCGCCGCGCACGCGCGAGGCCGGGGTCCTGCCGGTGCTGACCGAGCTTCTCGCCCTGCAGCCGCGCGCGCCCGCCATGCCGGTCGCCGAGAACCTGCGCGACGCGCTGGCGATGCTGCGGCCGCTCGTGCATCCGGGCAGTCTGGTGCTCGCGCTCAGCGATTTTGCCGCGGCCAGCAGCACCGATCAGTCGGGATGGTCGGCCGTCGCCGCGCACGCCGAATGCCGGCTGTTCTGGATCACGGATCGGCTCGAGCGCGAGGGGCTGCCCGATGGCCGCTACCGGGGCGGACTGCCGCGCCGCCTGGCGGCGCTGGACGGTGCTGCGAGCCGCCCGACCTGGCTCGCCGCGTGGCGCGAGCGTGAGGCGCGCGTGAACGCGCTGAGCCAGGGGCTGCGGCTGGAACTGACGCAGCTCGATACCGGGACGCCGGTGGAGCACGCGCTGCGGCCGAGCCTGCGCGCCGCCCCGTTTGCCGCATGAACAGCGGCGCCGCGAACACCGACTGGCTCGCGCAGCTGGCGCCGGAACATCCGCCGACCGTGCCGGCCTGGTGGCCGCCCGCGCCCGGATGGTGGATCGCAGCCATCATCCTGGTCGCAGCGGCGGCCGGCGCGGTCATCTGGTGGCGCCGGCCACGGCGTCGCGTGCGTCGTGTGGCGCTGCGCGAACTGCGGCGCATCCGCAGCGCCGACGTGGATGTCATGCACACGGCGCAGCTCGTGCAAAACCTGTTGCGCCGCTACGCGCTGGCTGCGTTCGGAGCCGACCGCGTCGCGCGCCTGAGCGGTGACGCCTGGCTGCGCTTCGTCGCCGAGCACGGCGCCGAGGGCCTCGGCGGGGCGTCGGGCCAGTCGCTGCTCGCAGCGAGCTTCGGGGCAAGGGCCACCGACCGGCAGCAGCAGGATCGCGAGACCTGGTGCGCCGCGGCCGAGCAGTTCCTGCGCCAGGCCGTGCGTCGCGACCGGCGCGGTGGCGGCGCATGATTCAGCTGGCGTGGCCGTGGATGGCGCTGCTGCTGCCGCTGCCGTGGCTGCACTACCGGCTGCGCGGCGTTGCCGCACCGGCAAGCGCCGCGATCTTCCTGCCGTTCGCGGCGGCGCTCGGCGCGACCGGCGGCAGGGGCACTCCGACCGCAATCCTCCGCCACGTGCTGTTCGCGGCCTTGTGGATCCTGCTCGTGCTCGCGGCGATGCGGCCGCAGTGGCTGGGCGATCCGTTGCCAGCCCCGACCACCGGACGGCGCATCATCCTGGCCGTGGACGTCTCGGGCTCGATGTCCACGCCGGACATGGCGAACCGGTCGAGCCGCCTCCAGGTCGTGCAGCAGGTGGCCGGCAAGTTCATCGACAGCCGCCAGGGCGATCAGGTAGGCCTGATCCTGTTCGGCACCCAGCCCTACGTGCAGGCGCCGCTGACGCAGGACCTGGTCACCGTGCATCGGTTTCTGAACGAGGCCGTTGTCGGCGTTGCGGGCCCCGAGACCGCGATTGGCGATGCGATTGGCATGGCGATCAAGCGCCTGCGGGCCGAGGCGCATACCGCCGGGGCCGGTGCCGGTGGCGCCGGCGCAGCGGGTGCGACGGCATCGCCGCAGCGCACCGTACTGATCCTGCTGACCGACGGCCAAAGCAATGCCGGGGCGATCCAGCCGCTGCAGGCCGCGCGATTCGCGGCTGACGAGGGGCTGCGCATCTACACGATCGGCGTCGGCGCCGCCGCCGGCGGCGGATTTTTCGGTGCGCGCGGCAACAATGACCTGGACGAAGCGACCCTGCAGCAGATCGCCCGCATCACCGGCGGCCAGTATTTCCGCGCGACCGATGCTTCGGCGCTGCAGAGCGTCTACCAGCAGATCGAGAAGCTGGAGCCGGTCGCGGGTCGCGAACAATGGCTGCGGCCGGTCGATGAATGGTTCCTGTATCCGCTCGCGGCGGCGTTGCTGCTGAGCGTGCCCTGCGTCGGCTTCGGGATGCGCGCATGGACCTGAGCGCGCTGCGGCTGTTCCATTTCCTGCAGCCGGCGTGGCTGCTGCTGTTGCCGTTGCTGCTGCTGTTCGCCGGCTGGATGCGCTGGCGGCAATCGCGCAGCGGCGCCTGGTCGCGGGTCATGGATGCGGACCTGGTGAGTGCGCTGCGGCTCGAGGCCGGTGGCGGCAGGGGCGGGCCGTGGCTGCCGCTTGCCGGCGCATGGACCTGCGCTGTGCTGGCGCTCGCAGGCCCCGCGTGGCAGCGCCTGCCGAGCACCGGCTACCGGGCGCCCGATGACTGGGTCATCGTTCTCGACCTGTCGCCGTCGATGACCGTTGCGGATCTCGCGCCGGATCGGGCAACGCGGGCGCGCTTTGCGGTCGACGACCTGCTCGGCGCGGCGCGCGACGCGCGCGTCGGGCTCATCGCCTTTGCGGGCGAAGCGCACACGGTCGTGCCGCTGACGTCCGATGTGGCGACGATCCGCGGCCTGCTGCAGCCGCTCAGTCCGGGGCTGATGCCGGAGTCCGGTGATGCCCTCGGGCCGGCGCTCGACATGGCGGGGCGCCTGCTGCGCCAGTCGGGCAGCCGTCACGGCGAGGTCATCGTGCTGTCCGACGGCAGCGCCGATCCGGCGCAGGCACTCGGCGCCGCGCAAATGCTGGCGTCGCAGGGCGCCGAGGTGCAGGTCATCGGCATCGGGACGCCCGACGGCGCGCCGCTCAAGGATGCGAAAGGCGGCTTCGTTCAGGATGACCAGGGCCGCAGCGTGCTGGCGAAGCTGCCCATCGACCTGCTGCGCCGCATCGCCGGCGCCGGACATGGGCGGTACTGGTCACTCGGTGAACTTCGGCAGCTGATCGCCGCGCTCGAGGCGCGTCACGCAAGTCCGTTCGACGAAGACAAGGTGGCCACCGAACGGCAGGTCTCGAGCTGGCGCAACGAAGGCGTCTGGTTCCTGCCGCTGATCCTGCTGTTCGCGCTGACGATTTCGCGCCGGGGCTGGGTATGAAGCGTGGCATGGTCGCGGCCCTGCTGCTGACGGCAGGCACGCTTGCGCAAGGCATGGGCTGGACGGACCTGTGGTCGCGTCCCGACCAGCAGTCGCTCGCGCAGCGACAGCAGGCGTACGAGGAAATCCAGGGGCAGCAATACGCGGCCGCGGCACAGCACCTGCAGCCCTACGCCGATCCGGTGTCGCAATACAACCGCGGCAATGCGCTGGCGCACGCCGGTGACCTGCAGGCGGCCCTGTCAGCCTACGACGCGGTGCTGCACGACGCCGGGGCCGGCGCAGGACTGCAGCGGGATGCGCGCCACAATCGCGATCTCGTTGCCGAGCAGCTGAAGTCGCAGCAGCAGCCCGACAAGTCCGGCAACGGGAACGGCAAGGACTCGCAGGGCGGTGCGAACCCGAAGGACGACAAGACGCAGGATGCGCAGGATCATGCGCCGGACAAATCCAACGCCGGGCGTGGCGACCAGGCGCCGCGCGATCAGAAGCCGGAGGGTGCCCGGCCACAAAGCGCGCGCGCATCGCCGGACACGAAAAATCCGGCGCCGGGAGGACAGGGGAACCCGGCCGATGTGCGCGCCGGCGATGCCGTGCCGCCGCCGCAGACCGAGCAGACGCAATCGCTGGACCAGTGGCTGCGCTGGATTCCGGACGATCCATCCGGGCTGCTGCGCCGCAAATTCATGATCGAGCACATGCGGCAGCAGCAGGAGACGCAGCAGTGAGGGGCTGGGCGGCCGGCCTGCTGGGGCTGCTGCTCGGCGCCAATGCGCTCGGCGCGGTGACCGCATCGCTCGATGCCAGCCAAGTTGGCGCCGGCGAGCCTGTGCGCCTGACGCTGCAGTACGAGGGCCAGACGCGCGAGCAGCCGGATCTGGCGCCGCTGCAGCAGGACTTCGACATCCTGTCGACGAGCCGCAGCAACAACATGCAGATCATCAACGGCAGCCTGTCGTCGCATACCGAGACACAGGTGATCATGGCGCCGAAGCGCACCGGACAGCTCCTCGTGCCGCAGATCACGTGGGGCGGCGAACTGAGCAATCCGCTGACGCTGACCGTCAGCGCCAATGGCGCGGCGCCGGCTGAGAGCGCGTTCGTGGAGACGATCGTCGACCAGAAGGAACCGTACGTGCAGGCGGCGGTGAACGTGACGGTGCGGATCTATTCGGATGAACAGCTGATCCGGGCCTCGCTCGAATTCGCCGGCAACAGCGATGTCCTCGCGCAGCAGGTGGGCACCGACCGCAATCGCACGCTGGAGAAGAACGGGCGCCAGTACGATGCCATCGAGCGCCATTATGTGCTGTTCCCGCAGAAAAGCGGCGAGCTGAGGCTTCCCGGCGCGCAGCTCACCGGCCAGGTCGTCGTGCGCATGCGTCCGGATCGCCTCACGACCGACCCGTTTGCGGACCTTTTCGGCGGCGGACTGGCGGGAGGCACCAAGCCCATACGCGTCCATGGCGATGACGTCGTGCTGCGGGTGCGTCCGCGGCCGGCTGGCACCGACGCGCGCTACTGGCTGCCCGCGCGCAGCGTGACCATCACCGAGCAATGGCACCCGGACAACCTCGAAGCGCACGTCGGCGATCCGATCACGCGCGATCTGCACATGCGCGTCGAGGGCCTGACGGCGGCACAGTTGCCCGATCTGTCGGCGCTGCTCGGCAACCCGCCGGGCCTCAAGGCTTATCCGGACCAGGCGAAGATCGACAACGCCGCGCAGGGCGACGTCGTGATCGGCAGCCGCGACCAGAGCGTGGCGATGATTGCCGATCAGCCGGGCAAATTCGATTTGCCGCCGCTGCGCGTAAGCTGGTGGGACACGCAGGCCAACGAGGCGCGCGAGATAACCCTGCCTGGGCGGACGCTGACGATCCTCCCAGCCGCGGGTGGCGCAGTGGGCCAGACACCGGCCGCGGGCGCAGGGACAGCCGGCAGTACGGCGCCGGCCGTCGCCTCCAGTGCCGGCCATGATCAGGGCATGGCCCGCGGAAGAGGCGCGGGCGGACCGGGGGCGGCGCTGCGCGATCCCTGGCTGTGGTCGAGCCTCGCGTTCGCGCTGCTGTGGATCGGCACGATGCTCGCTTGGTGGGCGGCGCGCCGGTCGGGCAGCGAGCGCCCGGGCCGCGCAGCCACGCGGGGCCGAACGGCTCCGCTCAGTGCTGCCCAGGCACGCGCTGAATTCCAGGCTGCGTGCCGCCGCAACGATGCGCATGACGCGCGCCGTGCGTTGCTTGCATGGGCCGCCACCGTCTGGCCGGAAACCCCTCCCCAGGGTCTCGAGGCACTCGCGAAGCTCGTCGGCGATGAGCACCTCGCCGGGCTGCTGCTGCAGCTGGACCGGGCCGTATACCGCGGCGAGGACTGGCGCGGCGACGCGCTTGCCCAGGCGCTGCGCGAACTCGCGCGCCGCGACAGCTCGCCGGGCGGCGGCGATGGCGGCGGTGGCCTTGCACCGCTTTATCGCTGACGCGCGTCCCTGGAATACAATGACCGGCATGCAGATCGAAATCATCACGACCGGCGGGACCATCGACAAGGTGTATTTCGACGCCAAGGGCGGCTACGAGGTCGGGCCGCCGATGGTCGAACAGATCCTCAGCCGCGCACGTGCGAACGTCCCGATCAGCGTGACCCAACTGCTGCGCAAGGACAGCCTGGAAATGACCGATGAGGATCGCGCGGCGATCGCCGCCGCCGTCGGCCGCAGCAGCGCCACGCGAATCATCGTCACGCACGGCACCGACACGATGGTTGCCACCGCCACGGCGCTCGGCACGATGGCCGGAAAGACGATCGTGCTTACCGGCGCGCTCGAACCCGGGCGGTTCACCGACAGCGACGCGCCGTTCAACCTGGGGATGGCGGTCGCCGCCGTCCAGACGCTGCCGCCCGGCGTCTACATCGTCGCGAACGGGCAGGTATTTACGCCGGATCGGGTACGCAAGAACGTGGCGCTGAATCGCTTCGAGGCGGTCGATCAGGGCGGTTGAGAACGAATGACCGGCGCCGTCAGGAATCGCTTTCCGCGCTGTAGCGCGCCAGCAGTCCGGTGCGCACCGCATGACGGTAGACGCGGCCGTAAAAAAGGCCTGCGAGCAACAGCAATAACACCGCGATCGCGCCGCCCTGCAGCAGCGGACCGAGCGGAAATGCGTGGCCGGCGAGCAGGCTGCGCATGCCCTCGAAGACGTAGGACGGCGGCAGCGCATGGGCGACCCATTGCATCCAGATGGGCAGCGTCGCAACCGGATAGAAGACCGCGGCGAATGGCGCGAGCACGGCCGGCAGCGGCCACAACAGCCATTCGGATGCGGGCCCCAGGCGCAGCACGATCGCGCTGCCGAACACACCGAGCGTGATGCCGAACACGAACAGCACCGCGAGGAACACGACGAGCGCAATCCCCAGCGCGAAGAACTGCAGGCCGAATACCGTCACCGCCAGCACCAGCATCACGGCGAGCCCCAGGCTGCTGGTGAGCATGCTCGTCAGCACGAGTCCGGTCACATATTCGGCAATCGACAGCGGGGATGCGAACAGGTTCAGGAAGTTCCGCGACCAGACATCCTCGAGAAACGCGGTCGTCACGCCCTGCATGATTCGCGTGCAAAAATCCCACAGCAGCACCGCGCCCAGCAAGGTCGGCACGAAATTCATGCCGTTGCCGCTGACCGAATTCAGGTAGCGGGTGATGAATCCCCACAGCACGATGTCGATCGCGACCCAGGAGATCATCGGGAACAGGCGCACCGGACTGCCGCGCAGCAGGTAAATCTGGCGAAGCACGATCGCGAGCACGGGCCGCAGCTTCATCTCAAGCGTCCCGGCGCGCGGCCAGCGGCTCGCGCGCGATGCGGATGAACAATTCCTCGAGCGTGGCCGCGCCGTGCTGACGCGCCAGGGTCTTCGGGTCGCCCTCCAGCAGGATCCTGCCGCGCGACAACAGCAGCACGCGGTCGCAGACAGCCTCGACTTCGACCATGTTGTGCGATGTCCACAGGATTCCGCAGCGTCCGTCGGTCGCGAGACGGCGGATCGTCGAGCGAATGATCTGCGCGTTGGACGGATCGAGTGACGCGGTCGGCTCGTCTAGCAGCAGCAGCTGCGGCCGGTTCAGCAGCGCCTTGGCGAGCGCCGCGCGTGTCTGCTCGCCGGAGGACAACAGGCCGCACTTCGTGTGCGCCAGGGCGCCAAGATCGAATTCGGCGATCAACGCGGCGACGCGCGCGCCCAGGTCCCGGATGCCGTACAGCAAGCCGAAGATGCGCAGGTTCTCGACCACGGTCAGGTTGCCGGGCAGGCTTGCATACACGGCGGCGAAATTTGTCTGCGCGAGCGCGAGCGAGCGCTGCCTGGCGAGGTCGATGTGGCCTATCTGGATGGCGCCTGCGGTCGGCGCCAGCACCCCGAGCACCATGTTGATCGTCGTGGTCTTGCCCGCGCCGTTCGGCCCCAGCAGCCCGACGATCTCACCGCGCGCGACCTCGAAGGAGATTCCGTCGACGGCCGTGAGGTCGGCATATTGCTTGCGCAGCCCGGTCACGCGCAGTGCGACGGTATCGGATTGCTCGTTCGTGGGGGGCGCGCTCATTGCCGACAGTGTAGCGGGGAACCCGCGGAAAGCCCGCAATCGAACCAGTTCACAGGCTTTGCGCGCGGAAAATGACGCGCGTCGCAAAACGGCGAGAACTGTCTGGAATATGCAATCTGGCTGCAATATAAGAAAACTCCCACCAAATTCGGAGTTGGCACGGGTGAAGGCCGCAGATATTCCAGCCGATGAGACGACGCGGCTCCAGTCGCTGGAGTCGCTGCATCTTATCGACACGCATCCCGAGGAGCGGTTCGACCGGATCACGCGCCTCGCGTGCAAGGTCTTCAACGTTCCGATCGCGCTGATGAGCCTCGTGGACCGGGAGCGCCAGTGGTGCATGTCGCGGCAGGGCACCTCGCTGTGTGAAATGAGCCGCCACGACTCCTTTTGCAGCCACGCCATCCTTCAGGAGCAGCCGCTTGTCGTGCCCGACGCCCGGCTCGACCTGCGCTTTGCCGACAATCCGCTGGTGACCGGCGAGCCGCGCATCCGTTTCTACGCCGGGCAGCCGATCCGCACCCCCGACGGGTCGCGGGTCGGAACGCTGTGCATCATCGATCGGCAGCCCCGGCCGTTCCCGGACGAAGACAAGGCGATGCTGAGGGATCTCGCGGCGATGATCGACCGGGAGTTCTACCTGATCGAGCAGGCGACCACCGATGAGCTGACGCACCTGTCGAACCGGCGCGGCTTCACGACGCTCGGAGCGCACGTGCTCGCCATGTGCCGCCGGAACAAGCAGCCGGCCGCGATCATCGGCTTCGATCTCGATAACTTCAAGGCCGTGAACGACAGCCATGGGCACGACGCCGGCGATCATGTGCTGCGCCTGTTCGGCAAGATGCTGTTCACGCACTTTCGCGCATCCGACATCGTCGCGCGTTTCGGCGGCGATGAATTCGCCGTCCTGTGCGGAGGCGCCACGGCGCAGCAACTGACCGGGTCACTCGGGCGCCTGAAGAGCGAGACCGCGACATCGATGCTCGCGCGCGCCTATCCGAATCTTTCCTGGAGCGCCGGCGTCGCGGACTTCCGCCCGGAGTCGACGGAAACGATCGAGGACCTGCTGCGGGCAGCCGACGGATTGATGTACGAGACAAAGACTTCGGGCAGGAATCAACGGCGCCAGGGCTGATTGACCGGCCTGCGGGCCGCTGCCGCCAAACTGTGGAAACGGGGCAATTAATCCGGTTTTCGCGCTGACAGCCGTCGTTCAGACTCGCTTCCGTCCACCAAAACAACGGAAGGAGAGTGGCAATGAACAGCTTCACATTGATAGCGGTCGGCAATCTGGCCAAGAACCCTGAACTGACGGTGAAGGGCGACACCACGTACACCCGATTTTGCCTGGTCGGCAATGACTATGCCGGCAAGGATGCGGAGGGGCACGCCCGCGAGGTTGCAACCAGTCTGTGGTTTGTTGCGTTCGAAAGCCTGGGTGAGGCAATCGCCAGGAACGCTCGCAAAGGCGACCAGCTGATACTGCAAGCGCAGATTCGAGCCAGCAACTGGACGGATCGCGACGGCGAGAAGCAATACGACCATTCCTTTGTTGTGCAGAGCTTCAGGTTCGGCGCACCCGGAAAAGCAAAGCGCGAAGAGCTGGCATCGCGCAGGGATCCTCAGGAAGTCGGGTCGCTGGAGACGGAAGTCTAGATAACGCACCGCCGCCCCCATAAATCAACTGCCGGAAAAGGATTTCCGTATGTGTAAGCCGTCTCCCCAAGGCCGGGTCCGTCGCCTTGATCCTCGTGTTCAGCTGATCCTGTCTTGTCTCATCTGCGTCCCGGGTCTGGCTCTGGCGCAGACGTCGCCCTTCATGACCGGCGCCACCGCGCTGCAAACCAACATCCTCGCGTGGTTGACGCCAGTTGCGGTCATTCTCGTGATGATACTGGGAGGCATGGCAATGGCGAATCGGATCGTCGAGAACTGCGGCAATACATTGATTTTGCGGTGCTCCGGGAGTGAGAACGGCGGGACATCGCAGTTTGCGTCGAGGTTGATCGGTGAACGCGAGGTCACCCGGCGCCAGACGTCGCGCGGCCGCGACCGGGAGGGGATATTCGGTTCCCGGGGAGCCAGGCGTTCGACCAATGTCAGTGAACAGACAGCTACCGAGACCGCAGTCATGGCATCCGAGATAGAGCAGCTCCCGGATCTGCGTGGCTACCTCAAACTCGTCTCGCAGCCCGCTTGGCTCAAGGTCTCGTTGCCACGGCCATGACGCAAGGCGAACTGCAAGAGGGGACGAATGTGCGATCCACCGCCTGTACGCTGGCGCAGTCGGTTGGCCTTTGCTGGCGCTGCAGAAGGCCCACCGCCTTGTATTCCCTCGGGGTAGCACCCGGCCATGAAAGGTACATTGACGATGAGTGGATACCGGCTCACACGCATGCCTTGCTTTTTAGCGTGGAGTACCTGGCCCCACCTATGGTCTGCATTCTTCGGGAATTGGCTCCGGAGTATCTGATGGGAAGCGGCGAGGCGCCGGGCGGCATGTGCTGGTTGAGTCACTGTCAGCATTGCGGTGCGGCCCAGGACGACTATTGGCTGCACTGTGAGCCCGGTGCTGCGTTTTTGCCAGTTAGCGCGAAAGCGGCGGAGCAGATTCAGATAGTGGATCTGCGCGAGCCGCTCGCTGCAAGGGTGGGAGGTTTCTCCGAAGAAATCCCGTTCCTTACACCGACGCGAATCATTGGGTGAGTCGGATGGCCGTCTATTTCCTGTACATGAAGACCCTTGGTCGCAGCAACGGCAGTAGTGCAACCAGCGCGATCGCTTACAGAGCCGGGGAGCGCATCCGCGACGAGCGTACTGGAAAGATCTTCGATCATTCTGACCGGCAGGATGTCATGCACAAGGAAATCGTATTGCCGGAAAAATGGGTCGACGCCGACATGAGTTGGGCCAGGGACCGTGCAACTCTGTGGAACGCGGTTGAAGCGGCGGAGACGCGCCGGAACGCGCGGGTTGCCCGTGAGTTCCTGGTTGCGTTGCCCGCAGAGCTCCCGCCGGCGAGGCAAGTGACTCTGACCCGGGAGTTTTCGGGGGAACTCGCCGATCGTCATGGATTTGCAGTGGATTTCGCCATACACGCACCCCGCTCCGATCCGCGAAACTTCCATGCGCATCTTCTCGCGACAACCCGGGAGATCAACTCGGCGGGCTTTGGGGAAAGGACGGCCATGGAGATCAGCGATGGCGCACGCATGGGCCGCGGCCTTGATCCTTTTTTCAAGGAAGTCACTTACACGCGCGAACGTTGGGCCATATTGGCAAATTCCGCGCTGGAACAGGCGAGGCTCGCGACTCGCATTGATCATCGCAGCCTCGAAGCACAGGGCATCGAACGGGAGCCGCAGCCGAGGCTGCCGCGCGCCATTTACGAGATGGAACGGCGAGGACAATACACCATGCTCGGTGAACGTATCCGGGAGGATTTTCGTCAGCGCGCTGCGGCGCGTGATGAGCGCACTGCGACAGCCAGCCTGGAGGACATCCGCCGGCAGGCGCGCGAAGAGTGGCTGCGGATGCGCCAGGGCAAGACAGCGGATGCCGGGGCAATCCCGACACCTGAGCGCTTCTTTGACGATGATTTGTCCCGCTGATGGATCACGGTGGCGTCGCGTGTTGTCTGCGCTATCGTTTGGCTCCTGCTATGGCTATTCGCCCGGTGGCGCGTGTGTGATATCACGCCGCTCGCGAGCGCTCTGTGCCCTACTGAAGAACGGGGATCCGCACTTTCTCTTGAGATACGCGTTGAGGGTCCGCCGGGAGTGCGGCGAGGGACATTTGCTTGGCCGATTCTTCGCGGAGAAGGCCATCCTGGTGCCGGTCCCCGCGAGCATACCCTCAACGGCGGATTCGATACCGGTTACAGAGCGGCTGGCCGGTGCCCTGCTGCATGAGGGTCTCGGGGAGAGCGTATGGCCGGGGCTGAATCGCACAACCCCGGTCCGAAAATCGGCCCTGGCTCCGGCGGGAACAAGGCCTACGGTCGAAGATCATTTCAACTCGCTCGCAGTGGCTGACCAATCGCTGCGGCCGGATCGAATCCTCCTGATTGACGACGTCGTGACCAAGGGAAGAACCCTGCTCGCAGCCGCCGCGCGACTGCAGCTGGCCTTTCCGCAAGCGCGTATCCGTGCCTTTGCACTGATGCGAACGATGAGCCTGATCTCAGAACTGGATTCCCTGGTGCAGCCCTGCGTGGGTGAAATCAGGTGGTGCCGCGGTGATGCGCGGCGGAATCCTTAAGTGGCAATCTCCACTTCGCCGGACATTGAATTTGCCAATGCATAGCCAACCATCGCCAGACCACCTATCTGGCAAGCCCGAGAAATACCGTGAGCGCGCGGTTCAATCGTACGACGTCCTCGTCGCTTAGCTTCCCCAGCTTTTTACCGATGCGCGCCTTCGGCACGGCCACTATTTTGTCGATCATCAGCCTCGGTGTGCTCTCGAGGCCGTTGCGATTGGCTGGTTCCACCAGCATTCGCAGCAACGGCGCCTCCGTAGGGTCGGTCGCAAACACGCACAGCGTGATTGAACTGGTTCGATCGAACCGGTCTTCCTGCACTATTACCCCCGGGCGCGGCTTGCCAGCGTATGGGGCGCCGCCTGAGACGGTCCATATTTCGCCTCGTTTCATCGTTAAACAAGTTCAGAAACGGCGTCAATGAAGTGCTGGTCAATCCTGGCGCGCTTGCCCAGGGACACCGCGATGGACTGTTTGCGCGCTGCGGTGATGAATGAGCGGGCATGGACGTCGGGCACCCATATCTGTACGGGACTCAATCCCTGGGCGCGCAGGCGCTCGCGGTGCAGTCGGACCTTGTCGCGTGAGGAGCGGGAAGCATGCAGCACGGCATTCTCCTGTTGGTTACATGTGACCTATCAGGTCAAATCCCCGGCTGCAAGAGCCCGCCGGGGCCGTGCCACCCTCAGCCGAACTGTGCGACCACCGCGTCGACCTGGTCGGTGGCCCCGAGGATCACGGGGCAGCGCTGGTGGATCGCGCTTGGTTGGATATCCAGCGTGCGCTGTCCGGGCGCGGCCAGGCATTTGCCGCCCGCCTGCTCGACCAGCATGGCCATGGGATTCGCCTCGTACATCAGGCGCAGCTTCCCATCCGGCGCCTTGGCGGTCGGCGGGTACAGGAATACACCACCCTTCAGCAGGATCCGGTGCACGTCGGCGACCATCGCGCCGGAGTAGCGGCTGGAGTAGTCACGTCCCTGCGCCCAGTCGAGGTAGCGCCGATAGCTGTCCGGAAAGCTCTTGCGGTTGCCTTCATTGACCGAGTAGGTCTTGTTGCCGCTGGGGATTCGCAGGTTGCGCTCGACGAGCATGAACGCGCCGACCGAAGGATCGAGCACGAACATGTCGACGCCGTGGCCCAGCGTCAGCACGAACACCGTGGATGAACCGTAGAGCACATAGCCGGCGGCCACCTGCTTCGCACCGGTCTGCAGCAGGGAGTCGCGCGCCCGCGCAGCCTTTGGATCGTGCGCCAGGATGCTGAAAATCGTGCCCACGGCGCCGCAGATATCGAGATTCGAGGAGCCATCGAGCGGATCGAACAGCACGCAGTAGCGGCGCTCGCCCTGCGCGTCCTCGCGCAGGATGATCGGCTCCTCGTTTTCCTCGGACGCGACGATCGCGACGCCCTCGCGGCCACCGAGCGTCGCCAGCAGCACTTCGTTGGCGATCACGTCGAGCTTCTGCTGCGTCTCGCCCTGCACGTTCTCCTTGCCGACGCTGCCAAGCACGTTTTCGAGGCGCGCGCGGCGCACCTTGTCGGCAATGATCTTCGCTGAGATCGATAGCGCCGACAGGATCCACGACAGCGTCCCGGTGGCCTGCGGATGATTGCTCTGCTCCGCGAGGATGTGCGACTGCAAAGTCATGATGCGGACGGATTCGACGTTCATTGACGTTCCCTGTGTAGCAACTGCGGCGCGCCGTGAAATGATGCCATGAACGGGGGGCCCGGACATGAATTGCACGGGATCCGCGTGCTCCGTTGCATTACAATAGCGAAATGCGAATCAATCAGCATCGGGATACCGGATCCGGTCGCCGACCGTTCGAAACACATTTCGGGAGTGCAACGTGAGACCACAAGCAACCAGGCTCGTCGGGCTGGGAATCCTGGCATTCGTCCTCGCCGGCTGTCATCGGTCCGCGCCACCGCAGGCCGCCGCTCCGGCGCTGCCGGATCCGGGTGCGCAATGGGCTGCACAGCGCGATCAGTTCATCGAGGAGTATCTGCGCGCGAATCCCTTTTTCGCGGTGCAATCCGGGCGTCACGAATTCGACGGGCAAATGGCCGACCTGAGCGCGGCCGGCATTGCGCATGAAATAAAGCGCCTCCACGCTTCCCGAAACGCCATGGAGGGGATCGATCCGGCAGCGCTGCCGTCAGCGGCGCGCTTCGAGCGCGACTACGCGCTGCGCGTCGTCGACAACGAGCTGTTCTGGCTCGAGAAAGCCCGTTCGCCATTCACCAACCCGCGGTGGTATGTCGATGCGATCGACCCGGACGTTTACCTGAGCCGTGATTACGCGCCGCTCGATCAGCGCATGAAGGCCTACATCGCTTACGCGCGCACCATCCCGGGTATCGCCCGGGACATTCGCGCGAACCTGGCATTGCCGCTGCCCCGGAGCTTCGTTGAGCTGGCCGTGGCGGATTTCGGCGGTTACGCCGAGTTCTACGGCAAAGACGTCCCGGCGGTGTTTTCAGCGGTGAAGGACGCCGACCTGCAAAATCAGCTCGCCGACGTCGACGCCGCGGCCGCGCAGGCGATGATCGGGCTCAGGGACTACTTCGTGGCGCAGCGGCCCGCGGCGACGGGCAACTTCGCGCTCGGCAAGGATCTGTTCGCGGCGATGCTCGAGGATACCGAGCGCGTGACGGTGCCGGTCGAACAGATCGAGGCGGCCGGCCGGGTCGACCTCGAGCGCAACACGGCGGCACTGAAGACCGAGTGCGAGCGCTTCCTGCCCAAGGGTACGCTCAGGGCATGCATCGCGAAGATGGAAGCGAACAAGCCCGCAGGCGGGCCCGTCGCCGCCGCGCGGATCCAGCTGAAGCGACTCCGGGATTTCGTTGTCGCGAACCACGTGGCGTCGATTCCAAATGCGGACGAGGCGCTGGTGGCCGAGGCGCCGCCCTATAACCGCGGCAATTTCGCGTTCATCCAGACGCCGGGTCCCTACGATCACGGGGTGCCGGCGATATTCAACATCGCGCCGCCGGACCCGAAATGGACGCCCGCCGAGCAGGCGGCCTATGTGCCGGGCAACGCGCGCCTGATGTTTGCATCGGTGCACGAAGTGTGGCCCGGCCATTTCCTGCAATTCCTGCACTCCAACAGCAATCCGTCGAAGCTCGAGGGCCTGTGGGTCGGCTACGCGTTCGCGGAGGGCTGGGCGCATTACTGCGAGGAAATGGTCGTCGAGATGGGATTCACCGGTGGTGATCCGGAGCTGCACATCGCGCAGCTCAAGGATGCGCTGTTGCGGGACGTGCGGCTGCTGTCCGCGATCGGAATGCATACTCACGGCATGACGCAGGCTGAATCGGAGCGGATGTTTCTCGACCGGGCCTTCGCGGATCCGGGCAATGCGCGCCAGCAGGCAGCGCGCGGGACCTACGATCCCGAATATCTGAAGTACACGCTCGGCAAGCTGATGATCCGCAAGCTGCGCACCGACTGGGTCGCAAAGCAGCTTGCCGGCAAGACGGCGACGCCGGACGAGGAGCGCCAGCTGTGGCATGATTTCCATGACGAATTCCTGTCCCACGGCGGCCCGGCAATCCCGCGGCTGCGCGCCGAGATGCTGGGCGAAGAGGGCGCGGTCATGTAGCAGGCGCGCCTCAGCCCCCGGCAGGCGCTAGGACGGGTCGTCGTCGTTGATCTGGACGCCGACCGAGCGCTCGGCCGAGCGCAGCGTGTTGTACAGCAGCATCGTGACCGTCATCGGACCCACGCCGCCCGGCACGGGGCTGATCAGCGACGCTTTTTCGGATACCCCCTCGAAATCGACATCGCCGACGATGCGCCCGTCGGGGAGGCGGTTGATGCCGACGTCGATCACCACGGCGCCGGTGCGAACCATCTGCGGCACGATCAGGTTCGGTACGCCCGCCGCGACGACCAGGATGTCGGCCATCAACGTGAATATCGCCAGGTCGCGCGTGTATTTGTGGCAGATGCACACGGTCGCGTCCTTCTGCATCAGCATCATCGCGACCGGCTTGCCGACGATGTTGCTGGCGCCGACGACGACGACGTTGCGGCCGGCTATCTGGACCTTCTCGTGCAGCAGCAGTTTCTGCACGCCGTAGGGCGTGCACGGCGGAAAAACGGTCGAACCGGTCATCAGTCCGCCGACGTTGTACAGGTGAAAGCCGTCCACGTCCTTCGATGCCGAGATGCGCTCGAGTACGCGTCGCATCGGAATGTGGGGCGGCAGCGGCAGCTGTACGAGTATGCCGTGTATGGTCGCGTCGGCATTGAGGCGGTCGATTTCGCCGAGCAACACCGCTTCATCCACGTCGGCGGGGAACTCGATGCGCTCGGAGCGGATGCCGACCTCTTCGCAGGCCCGTACCTTGTTGCTGACATACAGCTGGGATGCCGGATTGCGGCCCACGAGGATCACCGCGAGTCCCGGGCAGATACCGTGCGCGGCCAGCAGGCTGGCCACACGACCCTGGTATTCGCCGCGAAGCTTCCTGGCGACGGCCTTGCCGTCAATGATGCGCGCTTTCATGATTTGTATTGAGGTGCTGCGCGCGCTTCGGCAACGTGCTCGAACCCCGAGGCGAGGCGCAGCAGTTTGCCCTCGCTGTAGGCTGTACCGAAGAACGACAGGCCGACGGGGAGCCCCGCGTGCAGGCCGGCCGGCACGGTGATGTGCGGATAGCCGGCGATCGCGGCGGGCGATGAACAGCCGCCGGTGTCGTAATCGCCGTTGACCGGATCGATCAGACCGGCCGGGCCCGCGGTCAGAGTGACGATCGCATCGAGCTGATGTTCCGCGACGAGCCGGTCGATGCCCTGGCTGCGGGTCGCGCTGAGGCAGGCCTCGCGCGCATCCCGATATTCTGCTGCGTCCAGTCCGCCCTTGGATTCGGCCTGTCGAAGCAGCTCCTGGTCGAACAGCGGCATCTCCTCGGACGCGTGCGTTTCGTTGTAGCGGATCAATTCGGCCAGTGTGCGCGCCGGAAAACCCTTGGGCAGGCGCGCAAGGTAGGCATTCAGGTCCACCTTGAACTCATACAGCAGGACCAGTAGTTCGGCGTCGCCGATGGCCGGGCTCAGCGCGAGATTCGCCGGATCCACGATCAGCGCGCCGGCACTGCGCAGCCGCGCAACCTGCTGGTCCAGGAACCGGTCCAGCGGCGCATTGTCGGCGAAGAAGTTCCGTGCGATGCCCAGGCGCGCGCCGCGCAGACCGTCCTCATCCAGGTAGCGCACGTAGTCGGTCTCGAAATGCGCGGCGGCCGCGACGCTGGCGGCATCCTCCGCATCGCTGCCACTGATGACGCCGAGCAGTACCGCCGCGTCGCGCACGCTGCGCGCGAGCGGTCCGGCCGTGTCCTGGCTGTGCGAGATCGGGATCATGCCGCGGCGGCTGACGAGGCCTACCGTGGGTTTCACGCCTACGAGGCCATTGACCGAGGCGGGACTGACGATCGAGCCGTTCGTCTCGCTGCCGATCGCGACTGCGCACAGGTTCGCGGCGGCCGCAACGGCCGAGCCGGAACTCGAACCCGACGGCGTGCGCGCAAGCGCATAGGGATTGCGCGTCTGACCTCCGCGTGCGCTCCAGCCGCTGACCGGGTGCATCGAGCGGAAGTTGGCCCACTCGCTCATGTTGGTCTTGCCCAGGATCACCGCGCCCGAAGCGCGCAGCCGCGCGACGAGCGGTGCGTCCTGGGGTGCATACCAGCCCTCGAGCGCGCGCGACCCGGCCGTCGTCATCAGGTGATCGGCGGTCTCGACGTTGTCCTTGATCAGCACAGGGACGCCATGCAGCGGGCCCCGCACCCGCCCCGCCGCGCGTTCTTCGTCACGCGAGGCAGCGATCTCCATCGCCCTGGGATTGGTCTCGAGCACCGCCCGCAGCCCGGGTCCCCGCAGGTTCGTCTCCGCGATGCGCGCGAGGTAATCCTTCGTCAGCTGCGCCGACGTCAGCCGGCCCCCGGCGAAGGCGGCCGCAATCCCGGCGAGCGACAGTTCAGCGGGGGCGGCCGGTGCGGTTGGCGCCGTGGCCGAGGCGGCACCGCGCGCGGCGGTGTCAGCCGCGAGCGAGGCCGCCGCCGTGGCAATGACGAAGTCGCGTCGATTCATCGCTGCACTCCCGAAATGAAGAACCCCCGAACGATGAACGATCGCTCGGGGGTTCGTGACGAGCAACGCCGCCGTCGGCGCCTAGCGGTTGCCGCCGATGACCTCGAGGTCCACGCGGCGGTTCTTCGCCATGCCGTCGGGCGTCTTGTTGTCCGCAATCGGTCTCGATTCGCCGAAATCGTCCGTCTTCAGCGTATTGGTGACGCCGTGGGCCTTGAGGTACCTGACCACCGAATCGACACGTCGCTGCGCCAGGGCCAGGTTGTACTGGTCGGACCCGCGGTTGTCGGTGTTGCCCTCGACCGCGACGACAAGGCCGGGATTATTCTTCAGTGTCGTGATGTCAGCGGCGAGCGCCCACTCCGCAGCCTTCGAGATAGCCGACGAGTTGGTATCGAAATTCACGCTCTCCAGGTGAATCGCGACCGGCGCCGGCGGAGGAGGAGGAGGCGGCGGCGGCGGCGGGGGCGGGGGCGGGGGCGGGGGCGGGGGCGGGGGCGGGGGCGGGGGAGGCGGAGCGGCCGCCGGCATCATCGGTGCCGCGGCCGGCGCCGCATTGCCGAACGACACCAGGAACCCTACGCCCACCACGATGTCCGCCGGCCGGCTCGTCGTGTACACCGCCTCATTGGCGAAATCGACGCGGTATTTAGCTTCGGCCCGCAGCGCGAAGCGGGTCGAACCGGTCTGGTCGCCAATTCCGGCCAGCAGGCCCGCGCCGATTTCGGCGCCGAGATTCGTTTCCGAGGCGCTGGGGGTGACCTTTTCGCGAATGGCGCCGGCGCCGAGCAGCAGGTACGGTTCGACCGGAGAATCCATCGGGAATTTACGCAGTGCGTCCAGGAAATAGGTCTGCAGCTGGATCGATCCGCTGCCCGATTCCAGGTCGAATCCCCCGTATCCGAACGCGCCTTCCAGCGCCCATTGGGGCGAGACGTCATAACCGAGGCCGATCTGGCCACCAACGGTATTCTTGCCCTGCCGGCCGTTATCCAGCGCCGTGTATTGCAGCAGCGGGCTGATGTACCACGCACCCGGCTCGTCCGCGGCCCAGGCGGCGCTGCCCAATCCTGACCCCGCGATGGCAACTGCGATCAGAAGTTTCTTATTCATGATGAGATCCCGTAGTTGGAGTTCGCAAGCACCGGCCTCGAATTATATCGTAACGCGCCCCGGATTCGGCAATGCCGGATTGCCTGCGCTCAGGGGCTGGAGCCAAGTCCTGGAGCAAGCACCTGATCGCCGTCGTGGATCCGCAGCCGCTCCGTGACGCCGCCCTTGAGCTCGAGCACCGCGGTGACCGGTCGCGGCGCCTGGATCAGGTCGAGGGTCAGCGGCACCGTGCGCGGCGCGATGAAGTTGATGCGCCCCTGGTAATCGATGAACAGCATATCGAGCGACAGGTACGTGTTCTTCATCCACATCGTGACACGCTGGCTCGTCGGGAACACGAACAGCATGCCGGCGTGCTCGTCCATGTCGCGCACGAACATCAGGCCCTGTTCCTGTCGGTCCGGACGATCGGCCGTCCAGATCTTGAATTTCAGCAACCGCCCATCGACGGTGCGGATCGACAGCGTGCTTTGCGGGAACTGGAACAGCGGTTCCGTATCCGCCGCGGCTGCCGCGGGCGGGAGCAACGCGCTCACCATGACCGCGATCATCGTCACAAGCCAGCTGCTCGCCGCGACCGGGCGGGTCAGCGGCGCCTTGCTCACGTCGATCGCCCTATTCTGCGTCATCGTCGCGAGGGTAACGCACGATTCCGGCGAAGTCGAACCGGTTGACGAGCAGCGCGCCACCGCCGCGTACCGCGTGCGCCGGCTGCGTGCAGAAGCCGCGCGCTTCGACCCGATAGGCATCGCCAGTCCCGAGGCGCTGCTGCGCCAGGGAGTCGATCGTACAGCGCGAATCACCGAGGGTTCCGAATATCTCGCTGCTGCCCTGAACAATGATCGTCAGGTTCACGCCGAGTCCATGTGCCGGAGCGCCTTCCTGCACCCCCGTGATGCCGAACACGAACAGCAGGTCCGGGCTGGAGCCGCCCGGGCGCGCAAAGCTCAGGCGCACCCCGCGCGGATCGCGCCGCGCCGCGCCCTCGCAGCGGGTGCCGCTGTTGGGCCAGTCGATGTCCGCATCGATCGCCCCGGCAAGGTGCGCGCGCAGGTAACCGTCTCCGGAACTGAGGCAGGAAGCCGGGGCGGGCGCGGGCTCTGCCGCTGCAGCGGAAGCAGGCGCCGTTGCGGCGGATGCCGCCGCTTCTGGCGGCACCGCTCCCCGGGCTGGAGCAGGCAGCCCGTGCGCCGCGACGAGGGCCATGCCGAGCGCGCTCAGCGACCGCCATCGGACCTTGAAAACAATACGCGCTATCATCCCGTCCTGTGACCATCCATCCGGATACCGTGCAGGACTCCATGGTGCCACGACGGCGCAGGGACGTGTGGCCTTGCTGCGTGCTGCTGTCGGCCTGCCTGCTGGTTGCCGCGTGTACTCCGCGCTTCGAGAAGCCCGCCATATCGGTCGCGAAGGTCGAGTACCGCGGCGGCAACCTGCTGCAGCAGGAGTTCCGCGTCAGCCTGAACATTCGTAATCCGAACGCACGGGCGCTGCCCGTCTCGAGCCTGGAGGCGCGCCTGAGCGTGGACGGCGACATCATCGCGTCGGGCTCGAGCGCGGCCGCGTTCACGGTGCCCGCCATGGGTGATGGACAAAGCGATATCCTGATCAAGGCCGACATGGCGACCGGCCTGCTCAAGCTGCTCAGTCATCGTGACGCGCTGGATTACGAACTGTCCGGCGTCGTAAGCCTGGATCTGCCATTCCTGCGTTCGATGCCGTTCCATCAAAATGGCGTGCTGCCGCTGCGCGCAACGCCTCGCTGAAGGCTGGCCGGGTCCGTTAAATCGTTGATTTTCAAGAATTAAAAAAAGCGCGCTGGCGTTCGTGCTGCGGCGCCGTCTGGTAAACTTCGCACATGCCTACTCAATTTTCTGCGGTCGCCGCCGGGCTGGCGCGCACCTCATGAGCCTGTCGCCGTACCAGCAGCTGGAACAGGAATTCCGCCGTCTGCATGCCTTCCGGGGTGCCTTGTCGCTGTTGCGCTGGGACGCGGCGGTGATGATGCCGCGCGGCAGCGCCGACGTACGTGGCGAGCAGCTGGCGGCACTCGAGACCGAGCATCACGCCCTGCTGACGACACCGAAGGTCGCACGCCTGCTCGAGCGTGCCGAGGCGGGCGCGACGCAGCTCGATGACTGGCCGCTGGCGAATCTGCGGGAAATGCGCCGCCAGCGCGATCATGCGATTGCCACGCCGCCGTCGCTGATCGCGCGCCTCGCCAAGGCGACGGCGCGCGCCGAGGTGTTCTGGGTCGAGGCGCGCAAGGCCAACGACTTCAAGGTGTTTGCCCCGCATCTCGAGGAGGTCGTGCACCTCGTGCGCGACAAGGCGGCGCTGCTCGGGCAGGCGCGCGGGCTGGCGCCGTACGACGCGCTGGTCGAGGTGTTCACCCCCGGCATATCGACGGCGGACATCGACACGATATTCAAGGCCCTGTCGCGCAAGCTGCCGGGCCTCATCAACGAGGCGATCGCGGTCCAGGCGCAGCGCGCGCCCGTGGTGCTCAACGGCAAGTTCAGTGTCCCGCGGCAGCGCCAGCTCGCGACCGATGTGCTGAAGGCGATCGGCTTTCCGTTCGATCGTGGCCGCCTGGACGAGAGCGAGCACCCGTTCACCGAAGGGGTTCCGGGGGACATGCGCATCACGACGCGCTTCGATGCCAACGACGTGTTCAGCGGGCTGCTCGGGGCCGTGCACGAGGCCGGGCACGCCATGTACGACCTGGGATTGCCGCAGCAGTGGCGCGACCAGCCGGTCGGCCACGATCGCGGGCTCGCCCTCGAGGAAAGCCAGTCGCTGCTGTTCGAGATGAACCTGTGCCGCAGCCGCGCATTCGTGCGCTACCTGAAGCCGCTGTTCGAGAAGTACCTGCAGGTCACCGGTCCGGAGTGGAGCGAGGACAATCTGTACCGGCAGCTGATCCGGGTACGGCGCGGCCTGGTCCGCATGGACGCCGACGAGCTGACCTATCCTGTGCACATCATGCTGCGCTACGAACTCGAGCGCCGGATCCTCGACGGCACGTTGCCGGTCGCGGAGTTGCCGGAGGCGTGGAATGCGATCCTCGATCAGCGCCTCGGGCTGCGCGCCGGCAACGATACCGAGGGCTGCCTGCAGGACATTCATTGGGCAGTGGGGCATTTCGGCTATTTCCCTTCCTATGCGCTCGGCGCGGTCATTGCCGGACAGCTGAACGAGGCGCTGCGCGCGGCCCGGCCCTCGCTCGATGAGGAAATCGCCGCAGGACAGTTCGGCGGCGTACTCGACTGGCTGCGCGACAACGTCCACGGCATCGGCGCCCGCCTGCCGGTCAAGGACCTGATCAAGGAAGCTACGGCCAAGCCGCTCTCTGCGGCCCCTTACCTGCGCTACCTCGAGACGAAGTACCTCGAGTCGGGCTGACGCGTCGTGGAATCCAATAACTCAAGGAAGCTGCAGGCGCAATTGCGCGGCCTTACCGGCAAGGCGATTGCGGATTATTCGATGATCGGGCACGGCGACAGGGTCATGGTGTGCCTGTCCGGCGGCAAGGATTCGTACACGATGCTCGACATGCTGCTGTCCCTGCAGCGCAGCGCGCCGGTCTCCTTCGAACTGGTCGCCGTGAACCTGGACCAGAAGCAGCCGGGGTTTCTGCAGGACGTCCTGCCGCGCTACCTGAAGGGCCTCGGCGTTGCGTTCCAGGTGATCGAGCAGAACACCTATTCGGTCGTCAAGCGCGTCATCCCGGACGGCCGGACCATGTGCGGCCTGTGCTCGCGCCTGCGGCGCGGGGCGCTGTACCGCTACGCCGCCGAGAACGGCATCGACAAGATCGCGCTTGGCCACCACCGCGACGATATTGTCGAGACGCTGTTCCTGAACATGTTTTTCGGCGGTCGCCTGAAGGCGATGCCACCGAAGCTGCTGAGCGGCGATGGGCGCCACATCGTCATCCGCCCGCTCGCCTACGTGCCGGAGAGGATGATCGCCCGCTACGCGGCCGCCCGGGAATTCCCGATCATTCCGTGCACGCTGTGCGGGTCGCAGGCGAACCTGCAGCGCCTTGCCGTCAAGAACATGCTGAACGAGTGGGAGCAGCGCTATCCGGGCCGCATCGAGTCGATCTTCTCGAGCATCCGTCATGTCGCCGGCTCGCAGCTCGCGGACCCGCAGCTGTTCGATTTTGCCGGACTCGACGCGCTGCGTGCCCCGGCCGCCGCCGAGGAGCCGGTCGTCTGAGCGGCGCCGACGCACTGCCTGCGGCCGCGCCGCTCGCCAACAGCTTCTGGATCAATCCGCGGCTGCTCGCCGGGGAGTATCCGGGCGCCGATACCCCGGCTGCGACGCAGGCGCGCCTGGACCAGCTGATCGGCGCGGGCATCACGTATTTCATCGACCTGACCCAGCCCGGGGAACTGCCGCCCTACGACCATTTGCTGCCGCCGGCCCGCGCCGACGACGGCCGCTACGTGATCTATGTGCGCAAGGCGATCCGCGATCACGGGCTGCCGCAGGAGTGCGGCGCGATGCAGGACACGCTCGATTACCTCTCGAGGGCGCTGGAAGTCGGGCACCGGGTCTTTGTACATTGCCGCGCCGGCATTGGCCGCACCAACCTGGTCATCGGCTGCTGGCTGCGGCGCTGCGGGCTTTCCGGTCCGGCGGCGCTCGAGCGCCTCAATACGCTGTGGCAGGCCTGCGCGCTCGCCAGGCACCGGCCGCGGGTGCCGGAGACCGAGGATCAGGCGCGCTATGTGCTCGAATGGCGCGAACCGGACGATGATCCCTTCGGGCCGCTGACCCTGGCGACGGCACGCGCGCTGCGCGAGCGCTATCAGGGCTGCATGCTCGGACTGGCCTGCGGTGATGCGATCGGATCGACGCTGCAGTTCCGCGCCAAGGGCCAGAGTGCGCCGATCGTCGATATGACGGGCGGCGGCCACTGGCAGCTGCAGCCCGGTGCCTGGACCGATGATACGGCCATGGCGCTGTGCGTGGCGGACAGCCTGCTGGATACGGAGGACTGCAGCCCCGCCGATCAGTTGCAGCGCTACCGACGCTGGCAGCAGGAAGGCTACCTGTCGAGCACGGGCCAATGCATCGGGATTACGGCCGGGGTCGCGGGCGCCCTCGCCAAATCCGCCATCCCGGTCCCGGCGTCGGCGCAGGCGCTGTCCCGGGCGGGCGTCGTTGCGCTGTTCAGCGCCTCGACGCCCGAACGTGTGTTCACGTGGACGGTCAGCGCCGTGGAGGTCACGGATCGTGCCGCGGAAGTCGTTTGTGCGTGCCAGTGCCATGCGGCCTGCGTGCTCGCCGCGGTCCGCGGCGCGACGCTGTCCGGGCTCCTGGAGGATGCGCACGACCTGTTGCGCGCACACGGCGGCGCGACCGCGATCGCGCTGTGCGAGCGCATGCTGGAGGAGCGCAGCTCGCCGCCGCCCGGCCAGGACGCTGCCGCCGATCCGCGTTGCACGCTGCGCTGGATCGTCGCCGTGCTGCTGGAAGGAGGCGAGTTCCGCGACGGCCTGCTGCGCATCGTCAACCGTGGCGGCGACACCGATATCCATGGGGCGATCTTCGGTCAGCTGGCCGGCGCCCTGTACGGGACCGAGGCCATCCCCAGGGCCTGGCGCCGGGCAGTCCTGCGCCGCGACCTGCTGCAGCAGTACGCCGACCGGCTGCTGGTGGCCGCGCTGGCGCCGCGGACCTAGGCGATGGCGCCGCCGCGGCCGCGGCCCTATAATTTTTCCATCGTGCCGCCCTCGTCCCACCGCAAAATCAAGCCGCCCCGCCGGGCGCGCCGCCGCAGTCCCGCGTGGGAAGCCCTCGGCGACGATGAGCTGCTCGACCTGCGTTTCTGCGACCTTCGCCTCGCGATCGAGGGCACCGAACTGCAGCAGTCGATAGAGCAGCTCTATCGGGAACTGGCGCAGCGCGGAATACGCCTGCGGCCGCATTGCTGGCTTGCGCAGGAGTGGTTTTCGCCGGACGGCATTCCGGGCATCGCGATTCCGTTCTTCCTGGCGCATCCGCGCCTGATGGCGCTGGAGAGGCGCTTCATGCGCGAAGTGGAAGGCGGCAATCGCCGCTGGCTCATGCGCATCCTGCGCCACGAAGCCGGGCACGCAGTCGATTCGGCGTATCGGCTGCGTCGCCGGCGCGCCTGGCGCGAGGTGTTCGGGCCGGCCTCGCTTCCCTACCCCGATGCCTACCGGCCGCGCCCCGGCAGCCGCCGCTTTGTACAGCACCTGGAAGGCTGGTACGCGCAGGCGCACCCGACCGAGGACTTCGCGGAGACTTTCGCGGTATGGCTCAAGCCACGTTCGGCATGGCGCCGGGAATACGCGGGCTGGCCCGCGTTCGCCAAGCTCGAATACATCGATGGGCTTGCCGGGCAGCTGTCGGCCGAGAAGGCGCCGGTCAGCGATCGGCGCACGGTCGAGGAGATCGGCGGCGACAAACGCACGCTGCGCCAGCACTACGAGCAGAAGATCGCCCGCTACGGACTGCCGCGCCGCTCCGGTGCGGACGAACTGCTGCTCAAGGTCTTCACGACCACGCCGCGCACGCGCCTCGCACCGAAGGCCGCGAGCGTGATCCGCGAGATGCGCGCCGATCTGCGCCAGCGGATCGTGCGCTCCGGCGCCTGCGGCGATTACCTGGTCTACCAGGTCCTGCGCCTGATGCTGCGCCGCTGCGATGCGCTCGATCTGTACGTACGCGGGCCGCGCCGCGAACTGAAGGCCCACCTGTTGTGGGTGATCCGGCGGCTTGCCGAATCGTACGAGGAGCGGCAGCTGCCGCGCGTGGCGCTGTGAAGAAGCTGCGAATACTGGTGCTCGTGCATTCGACGCTGGTGCCGCCGATCACGCTGGAAGGAGCGACCGAGAAGGAGATCGGCGAGTGGCGCACCGAATTCGACGTGATCACGCAGCTGCGATCCGCCGGCCACGAGGTGCGGCCGATCGGCATCAGCGACAGCCTGTCGGAACTGCGGCGGGCGATCATGGACTGGAAACCCGACATTGCCTTCAACCTGCTCGAGGAATTCGACGGCATCGTGACCTACGACCAGCACGTCGTCGCGTTCCTGGAGCTGATGCACCAGCCATATACCGGCTGCAATCCGCGCGGCATGCTGCTGTCCCGCGACAAGGTCCTGTCGAAGCAGCTGCTGTCCTATCACCGCGTGCCGACGCCGCAATTCGTGGTTTTTCCGCGCGGCAAGCGCGTGCGCATTCCGCACCGCCTGAGCTTTCCGCTGTTCGTCAAGTCCTCGACCGAGGACGCATCGCTCGGCATTGCGCACGCCTCGGTGGTCGCCGACGCGCGGCAGCTCGCCGAGCGCATCGCCTTCATCCACGAGCAGATACACTCGGATGCGCTGGTGGAGGAATACATCGAGGGGCGCGAGCTGTACGTCGGCGTCCTCGGCAACGACCGGCTGACCGTGCTGCCGATCTGGGAAATGACATTCGGATCCCTGCCGGAGAACCTGCCGGCGATCGCGACGCGCAAGGTCAAGTGGGACAAGCAGTACCAGCGCAAGTACGGCATCAGCACCGCCGCGGCGGAAAGCCTGCCTGACGGCACTGCGTCGCGCCTCGAACAGCTGTCGAAGCGCATTTACCGCGCGCTGCACCTGACCGGCTATGCACGCATGGACTTTCGACTGCGCGCCGACGGCGCGCTCTACGTGCTGGAAGCCAACGCCAATCCGAACCTGTCTGCGGCCGAGGACCTGGCTCAGTCGGCGCTGAGCGCTGGCCTCGGTTACGAGGACCTGCTGCAGCGGATCATCCATCTGGGTGAGCGCTATCCGGCGGCCTGGCGCACCGTGAACTCCTGAGCGCGGTGCGGCCATGAAGGCGCTGCAGGTCCTGAGCTTCGACCTCGACGACACGCTGTGGCCGGTCGGCCCGGTCATCGAGGCGGCGGAGCGCGAGCTGTATGCGTGGCTGCAGCGATCGTATCCGTCCGCGGCACGCGGCCACAGCATAGAGACGATGCGCGCGCTGCGCGAAGCCGTGGGCGCGCAGTTTCCCCAGCATTCGCATGACCTGACGTTCCTGCGGCGCGAGGCGCTCGCTCGGCAGTTCGGCGCCGCCGGCCATGACCAGGCGCTCGCCGATCACGCGCTGGAGGTTTTCCTGACGGCGCGAAACAGGGTCGCGCTGTACCCCGACGTACGCCCCGCGCTCGAGCGCCTGCGCGCGCGTTACCGCCTGTTCGCGGTCAGCAACGGCAATGCCGATCTGCAGCGCTGCGGCATCGCAGACCTGTTCGCCGGCCACGTCACGGCTCGCGGTGCCGGCGCGGCGAAGCCGGACGAGAGGATCTTCATGCGCATGCTCGGCGAAGCGGGCGTGCGCGCGGCCGATGTGCTGCACGTCGGCGACGATCCGCTCGCCGACGTCGACGGCGCGCGGCGCGCGGGACTGCAGGCGGTCTGGCTCAATCGCGATGCGCGTGCGTGGCCCGATCACCTGGAGCGGCCGCCGCGCACCATCCGCACGCTGGCCGACCTCGCCTGAGCGGCACTCTGGCAGTCGGCAGCGCCGACTGCTGATCGAACGCAGTTCCGATTTTCCGCATGGCGCGGCTTCACTCGTGCGCACGACTGTCGATAGGATGGTCATGGGTCAGCAAGGAGGTTGCCGGGTATGAACGCCGAGTCCGCGGGATCCGTGGTGGCCGTGACGTCGTTGCGCGAGTTCTTTCGTGACGCATTTCACGCGGCCAGCGAACACCAGCACCTGCATATCGACGCGAATGCCGAAGCCTACGTCGTCAACCTGCTGACGATGTTCGCCCGGGCCGAGGCGCTCTATGAGCAGACCGCGGACGGATTGCGCATCAAGCCGCTGGCGCGGATGCTGGCTGAATCGCTCGAGGCGCCGACAGCCAGCGCGCGGCACCGCAGCCTGCAGCGGCTCGGGGACGTCTCGCTGTTCATCGCCGGCTTCTTTGCGCGCAGCTTCGCGCGCAAGCTGATCGACATCGATTACCACATCGCGATGGGCGGAAATGCCTACGGTTCGCTCGCCGACACGCTGCACCGCTCGTGGTCGAGCCGCTGCATCGCCGCCGTCTACGCGGAGCTGTCGCAGAAGTTCCAGCGCCTCGTCGACGCGCTCAACGAGGTCAGCGAGATGTCCTACCGGCACACCGATGCCGATATCCTGCGGCTGTACGAGATATGGCTGAAAACCGGCAGCCGGCGTGCGCAGGGATTATTGCGGGGGCTTGGGGTAGAACCCACCGGGCAGGGCGGGTCGCGTCTGGAACACTGACCGGCGGAGCCGGTGCCCTATTCCTCGTGCGGGTCGTTTCCGGCCGCCTGCTTGCGCAACTGGATCCATTCGCTGAGCTTGCGCAGGTCCTTCTTGACCACCGGGCCTTTCCTCTTGCGATCGAGCTTGCCGCTGTCGTAGGGGTTGTAGCCCTTGACCACGCCGAGCGGATTCGGCCGCACGACGTCGACCGGCGTCGGCGCGTCATCGGCGAGCGACAATGTCGGATTATCCAGCGCCTTCAGCGGCTGGGCGGAGTCGTTGCGCGTGAGGCGTGCGTCGCGCTGCGCCATCTCCCACACGGCATTGCCGCGATCGTCGAACTGCACGCGACCTGCCGGAGTGGAGCGCACGAGAGGGCGCGCAGGCTCGACGCTGGCGGCCACGGCCGCGCCGGCGGGGGTGCTTGCGCCTACGCGCCTGACCCGGTATTTCGGCATGTCATCTTTCATGTCTCCATTTATAGACACTATGGAGCCAAAATCAATTCATGCCTTGCCGGATCATGAACCCGATCACAGTTTCAGCTGGTATTCGGCGCGCAGCAGCCCGACCGCGGTCTTGCCGTCGCTCCAGTCACCGCTGAGCACCATCGCGACGGCGTCCTTGAGCGGCAACCACTGCAGTTCCAGTTCTTCGTCAATATCAGGCGCCGGCGCCCCGACGTGCAGGTCCTGCGCCAGATACAGGAAGATCTTCTCGGTGTAGATGCCGGGGGCCGGGATGAAGAGGCCAAGGGAGGACCAGCGGGCGGCAACGACGCCGGTTTCCTCCTGCAGTTCGCGAACCGCGCAGGTCTCGGGCGCTTCACCGGCGTCGAGCTTGCCGGCGGGGATTTCCCACATGAAGTCCTCTACCCCTAAGCGATACTGGCGCACGAGGCAGACGCGACCCTGGTCGTCGACCGGTACGACGGCGGCTGCGCCCGGGTGGTGGATCAGGTCCATGTCGTATTCACGGCCGTTCGCGTAGCGCAACCGCTCCGTGCTGACCTCGATGACCCGGCCGCGGTGATTGCGCTGGGATCCGATCCTTGCGGGCTTCAGCATGCTGGTATGGGAAATACAGTGACCGCGACGTGATCCGGTCCGGGGGACCGCACGCTACCTGGAGATCCGGGCGGGTTCCGGCTCGGGCCGGAACCCGCCCTGGGACGAATTAGATCCGCTGCGGGTCAGCGCCAGCGACGGGATCCGCCGCCGCCACCACCGCCGCCACCGCCACCGCCACCACCTCCGCCGCCGCCGGGGGGTCGGGATCGCGGCGCGCGTTCCTGCGCCTCATTGACGCGCAACGGCCTTCCACCCATCTGGAAGCCGTTCGTCTGCTGGATCGCGTTCTGTGCTTCGCCGGCTGCCATATCGACAAACGCAAAACCCCGGGGACGGCCCGTCTCGCGATCGTTGATGAGCTTGACCGATTCAACTTTTCCGTAGCGTTCGAACAGGCTGCGCACTTCATCTTCCGTTGCGGTGAACGGCAGGTTGCCAACGTATATCGTCGTCATTCAACTGGTCTCACTGACATTGCGCACGAAGTCCGGCCTTCGGCCCGCTTGCGCGCAGTTTTTTTACACGCAGACCATCGTGCAATTCCTCAGACCACGAAGATCTGTACCTTCGGTCGTGCACTAACCCACTCAGCTAGGGAACGAACCTACGTTCCGATGCTACGCCAGGCGATTATTGTTGGCAAACGGGGGCTTTCCGGGCCTATTCGCCTTCCAGATAGGCGTAGCCGTTGAGCTCGTTCTCGTAGAATCGCTTGAGCGCCTGCGCTCTCGGCCAGCGACATCCGGCCTTCGCGTACCGCCCGCTCGCAGTCGCGGGCCAGAGCCGTGGATAAAGCTCGTCGGCATCGTATTCCATGTACTCGAGCACCTTGTTGGCGGTGTCGCCCTTGACGATCTCCTCGATCCACCATCCGCCCTCGTCGTGCAGGCGGATGTGCACGACGTGCGTATCCCCGAACAGGTTGTGCAGGTCGCCCAGGGTCTCCTGGTACGCCCCGACCAGGAAGGCCGCCAGGTAATACTCCTCGCCCGCGACCAGTTCATGCAGCTCGAGCGTGCGCTTGGTCTCGCGCGCGCTGACGAACCGGTCGATCTTGCCGTCGGAATCGCAGGTGATGTCGGCGAGCACCGCATTGCGGGTGGGCCGCTCCCCGAGGCGCTGGATCGGCATGATCGGGAACAGATGGCCGATGGCCCAGCTGTCCGGCAGGGACTGGAAGATCGAGAAATTGCAGAAATAGGTGTCGCTGACAGCATCGATCTCCAGGTCCTCGAGCTCCTCGGGAATCTTGTCGAGCTTGCGGCAATGGTCGCGGATGCTTCGTGCAGGTCGCCCAGTAGAGCCGCTCCGCCAGGCCGCGGAACTCCAGGCTCAGGTAGCCGAGGTTGAACATCTGCAGGGCCTGTTCGCGCGCCGTGCATCGCGTCGTGATAGCACTCGACCAGGCGCCGGTCGTTGACGGAGCGGTAGCTGTCGAACAGGTCGCGCACCGGCTGCGGCACTTCCTCGCTGCCCAGGTAGTCCTCCTCGACCGAGCCTTTGACCTTGAACTGGTCCAGCGCCGAGGCTCCAAGCGCATTGAACACCAGCACGCTGTGATGCGCGGCGATGGCCCGCCCGGATTCGCTGACGATCATCGGATGCGGCACGTCGCGTTCGTCACAGACGCGCCTTGACGCGATACACGACGTCGCTCGCGTATTCGTTCAGCGTGTAATTCATCGACGAGGCGTAATTGGTGCCGCTGCCGTCGTAGTCGACGCCGAGGCCGCCGCCGATGTCGATGTACTGCAGGCCGGCGCCCATCAGCTTCAGTTCGGCATAGACGTGCGCGAGCTCGTTGATCGCTTCCTTGACGCGGCGGATGTCCTGCAGCTGGCTTCCCGGATGGCAGTGCACGAGCTGCAGGCAGTCGAGCATGTCGTGCGCCTTCAGCAGCGCGTGCAGATCGAGTATCTCGGTGATGAACAGCCCGAATTTGGATTTCTCGCCGGCCGACTCGCGCCAGCGGCCGGACCCCTCGCTGGCTAGCTTGACCCGTACGCCGATCTTCGGCCGCACGCCGTAGGCCGTCGGCGTGCTTCAGGATCAGGTGTAGCTCCTCGAAGTTCTCGACCACCGGAATGATCGTGCGGCCGAGCTTGGTCGCCAGGATGACCGCTTCGATATAGCTGTCGTCCTTGAATCCGTTGCAGACGATAGCCGGTCCGGCGCGTCCTCGGTCATCGACATGACGGCCAGCAGTTCCGGCTTGGAACCGACCTCGAGCCCGAAGCCGAACTCCTTGCCGTAGCGATAGACCTCCTCGACGACGAGGCGCTGCTGGTTGACCTTGATCGGAAACACAGCCGCGTAGCGGTTGCGGTAATCGTTCTCGGCGATCGCCGTGGCGAAGGCCTCCGCCAGATGGCGCAGGCGGTGCGCAAGGATGTCCGAGAAACGGATCACCACCGGCGCGTGCAGGTCGCGGGCCTTCAGTCCGTTAACGACGTCATGCAGGTCGATTTCCCGCGCGGCGTCCATGTCGGGCCTGACCACGACGTGGCCCTGTTCGTTGATCGAGAAATAACCCTTGCCCCAGGCCTCGACCTGGTACAGGTCCAGGGACTGCTCGATCTTCCACTGCGGACTGGCGCTCAATTTTCGCGCGGGGGTGTTCATTGGCAGCGCAAGATAACAAATTGACGCTGCATGTAAATGACTGTTTCAGCGACGCACTGCGGCGCAGCTTTCGTCAGGGTGCGCTGCCTGTGGCGACGGGCCGGGCAGGATCGCGGATCCACTCGCTCCACGATCCGGCGTACAGGGATGCGCCGGGCAGTCCCGCCACCTCGAGCGCGAGCAGGTTGTGGCACGCGGTGACGCCCGATCCGCACATCGCAATGAGGTCCTGCGCCGATCCACCGCCGAGGATCCCGAGCCATCGCCGCCGCAACTCGGCCTGGGACAGGAAGCCGCCGGCCGCAGTCAGATTGGCGGTGAAGGGATGATTGACCGCGCCTGGCACATGGCCGGCCGCGCTGTCCAGCGGCTCCACCTGACCCGAGTAGCGCTCGGGGGCGCGGGCGTCAACGATGAGCCGATCGTGCCGCGCCGCCGCCGCCAGTACGTCCCCGCTGGTCGCGACGGACTGGCCCTCGCCGCGGGGCTCGAAGTGGCGCACCGGCCCGGCATAGGCTCCGGTCTGGACCGGACCGCCGTGTGCCAGCCACGCATCGAAGCCGCCGTCCAGGACCGCGACGCGCGGATGGCCCATCCAGCGCAGCATCCACCAGAGTCGAGCCGCAAATGCACCGCTGGCCTGGTCGTAGGCAATGACCTGGGTGTCGTTATCGACCCCCAGGGCACCCAGCCTGGCCGCAAACCGGGACCTTGAAGGCAGCGGATGGCGACCGCTCGTCCCATCCGGCGGCGCGGACAGGTCCAGGTTCAGATCCGCGTGGCTCGCCCCGGGGACATGCGCCTTCAGGTAGGCTTCGCGGCCGGCCGTCGCCGCCGACAGGTCGAAGCGGCAGTCGACGACCGCGACGCCGGGCCTGCCCACCAGCCGGGTCAGGCTGGCCGCATCGATCAGGGTACTGTATGGCACATGGGAGCTTAACGCGGCATGGCGCGAAGTTCATCCGTTACAATCACCTACATGGCAATCACATTGTACTGGGGCAGCGGCAGCCCGTTCTCGTGGCGGGTGCTGCTGGCGCTGGAGCACAAGCAGCTGCAGTACGAGTCCCGGCTGCTGCAGTTCGACAAGCAGGAGCACCAGTCGCCGCAGATGCTGAAGCTCAACCCCCGCGGCCGCGTGCCGGTGCTGAAGGATGGCGATTACGTCGTGTTCGAGTCGGTGGCGATACTTTATTACCTCGACGTCAAGTATCCCGAGCGTCCGATCTTCGGCACCAGTCCGGAGGAGGCCGGCGTGATCATGCGCGTCATCTGCGAGTTCCAGGCCTATGCGGAGCCCTCGCTTGGCCGGATCGTCACGGCAATTCTCGCCGATCGCGTCGCCGAGGATATCGATGCGCTGACGGACGCCATGCACGTCGTCGCGCGCGAGGCGCGCACGATCGAGGCCCGCCTCAGCAAGGAAGCCTGGATCGTCGGCGCCAGCTACTCGGCCACCGACATGGTCATTTATCCGTGGATCCAGCTGTTGCGGCGGGCCCTGCGGCGCGAGGCTGCGGCGGAGCTCGGCGCGCGCTTCCTGCCGATGGAAAAAAATTACCCCGCGCTGGCGCGCTGGATCCAGCGGATCGAGGCGGTGCCGGGCTACGAGCGCACTTATCCGCCGCACTGGCGCGATAGTTGAGTTTATTGCCTGCCGACAGGTAATCTGGCCCACTTGTTGCTGCCTCGGGGTAGCGCGCAACGGTGGGTGACAGATGATGAGTGAGCACGTAATCCATGTGAGGTTTCCCGGCAGGATCGTCTTTGTCGGCTTTGGCAGCATCGGCCAGGGTGTCCTGCCGCTGATCCTGCGTCACATCGGCACGTCCGCGCAGCGCATCACCATCGTCACGGCGGAGGACAAGGGGCGTCCCGAAGCGCTGGCCTACGGCGTCAAGTTCATCAGGACGGCGCTGACGCGGGAGAACTACCGTCAGGTCCTCGAGCCGCTGATCGGGGCGGGCGATTTCCTGCTGAACCTGTCGGTGGACGTCTCCAGCATCGCGCTGATCCGCCTGGCCCGCGAGCGCGGCGCGTTGTACCTCGACACCTGCATCGAGCCATGGGCCGGCGGCTACGTCGATTCCGCCATTCCGGTCGAGGCGCGCAGCAACTACGCGATGCGGCTCGAAGCGCTGGCCCTGCGCGGCGAGCAGACACGCGGCCCGACCGCCGTGCTGACCCACGGCGCCAATCCGGGACTCGTGTCCCACATGGTCAAGCAGGCCCTGCTCAACATCGCCGCGGATACCGGGGTTGCGGTCAGGCCTCCGGCCGCGCGCGAGGACTGGGCGCGACTCGCGCAGGGCCTCGGCGTCAAGGTCATGCACGTCGCCGAGCGCGATACCCAGGTTGCGAACATCCCCAAGCAGCCCAACGAGTTCGTCAACACCTGGTCGGTCGACGGCTTCGTCAGCGAAGGCGCGCAACCGGCGGAGCTTGGCTGGGGCACGCACGAAAAGCACTTTCCGGCCGACGGCGCCCGGCATTCGACCGGCTCGGGCTGCGCAATCTACCTGCAGCGGCCCGGCGCCAGCACGCGCGTGCGCACGTGGACGCCGGCCGCGGGACACTTCCACGGGTTCCTGATCACGCACTCCGAGGCCATCTCGCTGGCCGACTACTACACGGTCCGCGACCAGGATCGCGTCGTCTATCGCCCTACGGCGCACTACGCCTATCACCCCAGCGACAATGCGGTGCTGTCGGTGCACGAGCTGGCCGGGCGCAACTGGCACATCCAGGACCGCAAACGCATCATGCTCGACGAGATCACGGAAGGCATCGACGAGCTCGGCGTGCTGCTCGCGGGGCACGCCAGGAACGCGTACTGGTATGGCTCGCAGCTGTCGATCGGCGAAGCGCGCAGCCTGGCGCCGCACAACAGCGCCACCAGCCTGCAGGTCACCAGCGCGGCGCTGTCCGGAATGATCTGGGCGATGGAGAACCCGGAACGCGGCATCGTCGAGCCGGATGAAATGGACTACGAACGGCCGCTGGCCGTATGCAAACCCTATCTCGGCAGCCTGGTGGGCAGGTACACCGAATGGACACCGCTGCACCAGCGCAGCGAACTGTTCGCCGAGGATGTCGATACCAGCGATCCCTGGCAGTTCAAGAACGTCCGGGTGGTGTAATCACGCCCCTGGGGCGCCGGCGTCGTAGCGGATGGCGACGACGACCAGCGTGCTCTGGCCGGTAGGCAGCGCGACCACGACCTCGTCGTCGATGCGCTTGCGCAGCAGGCTGCGCCCGAGCGGCGAATCCATGCTGACGTAGTCCGCGTGCATGTCGAACTCGTCCGGGCCGACGATGCGATACCAGCGCAACTCGCCGCCGGCGTACTCGACCTGGACCCAGGCGCCGAAATAGACGCGCTGCGCGTCGCGGCTCGCGCCGGACGCTTCCGGGTCCACGACGGTCATGCCTTCCAGCCGTTTGCGCAGGAAGCGCACGCGCCGGTCGATTTCATGCAGGCGCTTCTTGCCGTAGGTGTATTCGGCGTTCTCGGACCGGTCGCCCTGCGCGGCCGCCGCCGCGACCGCGAGCGTCACGCGCGGGCGCTCATCGCGCCACAGCTGGTCCAGCTCCTCGCGCAGCCGCCGGGCGCCCTCCGGGGTGATGTATTTCGAGCCGGCCGGTGTTGCAGGGCGATATCGCGACACGGCGCAAATCAGGCCGCGCGGGCGCGCGCGCGGCAGCCGCCGGCACCCTGCGGACGTGATCGGGTTCGCATAATTTGTGGGTCCATTGAGCGTTCGTTCACAGCGCGAGGCGCCTCCGGTAAATAAGCTATTCCCACATGAGCGCCAAATACTACACCCACTTCATCGCGCAACAGGACGGTGCCGTCGATTACAGCGAGTACCGTGGCGTCGTCGAGCTGCTCGGCCAGCCCGCCGACGCAAACGATGACCGCGAGATAGCGCGGGTGCTGGCGCGCAGCTTCGATCTCGAGGAGCGGGACATCCAGGTCCTGCAATGGCACCAGCTGCACTGAAATCCCCTGGCGGGCTTTACTTCCCTTCAATGAAGTCCGCACTTACCGCCCCGAGCTCAAACCTCGGGGCTTTTTTTTGTCGGTGGTAAACTTGCCGCATCGTCGCTGAGGCGACGGGGTCATGAGGGGTCCTCCACGATGCGTCGCGCGCTGGTACTGACCGCATTTTGCGGTAGCTGGTTCCTGGCCGGCTGTTCGCTGCTGCGCCCGCCGGTCGCGCCGGCGGCGCCCCCGCCGGCCGCCCCGAAGCCCGCGCCGGCGCCGGAGCTGCCGAAGCCGGTGGCCATGCACCGTTTCCAGATCTCGCCCGCCGATGGCGACCTGGTCGGCGCCGTACAGAAGACCATCATCGGCGCCGAGGACACCCTGCCCGACATCGCGCGCCGGTTCGACGTCGGATACGAGGAGATGCTGCTGGCCAACCCGGGCGTCGATCCCTGGTTGCCGGGAGTCGGGCGCGAGGTCGTCGTGCCGACGCAGTTCGTGCTGCCCGCATCGGTGCACGAAGGCGTCGTCGTCAACGTGGCGGCGATGCGGATCTTCTATTTTCCGCCGCACAAGCGCGGCGAACCGCAACTCGTCTACACGCACCCGATCGGCATCGGCAAGGTGGGCTGGAAGACTCCCGAGGGCACGACGCGGATCGTCAGCCGGCAGAAGGACCCGGTCTGGATCGTGCCGAAGTCCGTCCGCGACGAACATGCCGAGAGCGGCGAGAAGCTGCCCGACCGGGTTCCCGCCGGCCCGGACAATCCTCTGGGCCAGTACATGTTCCGCCTGGGCTGGCCCAGCTACCTGATTCACGGTACCAACAAGCCGTACGGCGTCGGCATGCGCTCGAGCCATGGGTGCATGCGGCTCTACCCCGAGGACATCGCCGTATTCTTCGACCTGATCCCGATCGGCACCAAGGTCACCGTCGTGAATCAGCCCTACCTGTTCGGCTGGCGCGATCACACGCTGTACATGCAGTCGTACGCAGTGCTGGAAGACGATACCAGGGACTGGAGCACGCATCGCAAGCGCCTGCTCGACCACCTGCTGAATCCGAATGCACACGCGGAAATGGCCCATAAGATCCATGCCGATGACCAGCAGATCGACTGGCAGCGCGTCGCCGCGCTGGCGCACAGCCCGCGTGCCGTTCCGGTGCCCGTCACCGCCAAACAGGATGGAGTGGACGCCGTGCTGGAGCGCGCACCGCTGGTCGCCAACACGCTGCCCACGGGGTCGAACTGGGACGGCAAGACCAGCCTGTTGATCGACGAGAAGACCTACCGGGACCTGGTCGGCGATCGCGGCGTGGACGGCGGGGCAACGCATTGACCCGGAACCTGCTGCGCGCGCTCGCCGTCCTGCTGCTGCCGTGCAGCAGCGCGTGGGCCGCGGGCGCCGACGCGCCCGGCACGTCGAGCGAAGCGTTTGCCGGATCCTATTCCTATGCGAACGTCGACCAGTTTCGCACCACGCACATTGACCTGGCGCTGGAAGTCGATTTCGAGTCGCGGCTGCTGCGGGGCGGCGCCGTGCTCGAGCTGCGGCGGCTTGATCCGCGTGCCAGCCAACTGGTGCTCGATACGAAGGACCTCACGATCCTCGAGGTTACCGAGCTGACCAGCGATTTTCTCGGCGCAACGGGTACGCAGGCGCCGATCTGGATCAGCCGTCCGTTTCATCTGGGCAGGGCCGACCCGATCCTCGGCAGTCCGCTGGTCATCGACATGCCGGCATCGAAGCAGGAGAAGCTGATCATCAGGATCGACTACGAGACGTCGCCGAAGGCGCGCGGCCTGCAGTGGAGCGTGCCCACGGCGCATAATCCGCGCCAGCCACCGTTCCTGTACACACTGTCGGCCCCGATCAATGCGCGCAGCTGGATTCCGCTGCAGGATACGCCGCGGGTGCGGGCGCCCTACAGCGCCCACCTGCACGCGCCGGAGAACCTGGTCGCGCTGATGGCGGCGAGCGCCGACAACAAAGTGAAGAACGCGAGGGGCGAGTTCTGGTTTCATGCGATACGGCCCGTGCCGGCCTCGGCGATTTCGCTGACGATCGGGGACCTGCGCCTCAAGTCGACCGGCCCACGGACCGGCGTCTATGCGGACGGGGCTGCCGGATCGGCCGCGGCCAGGGAGTTCGGCGACGCTGAGGCCATGCTGAAGGCTGCCGAAAAGCTGCTCGGCCCCTATCCGTGGCAGCGGTTCGACATCGCGGTGATGCCGGCGAATTTTCCCGTGGCCGAGGCGGATGGCCCTGACCTGGTGCTGGTCTCCCCGCTGCTGATCGCCGGCGACAGGAGTCTGGTTGCGCCGATCGCCTACGCACTGGCGCACGCCTGGACCGGCAATCTGGTCACGCATACCGACTGGCGCGATCGCTGGCTCGGCGAGGCGATGGCCGCGTACCTGGCACAGCGCATCGTTGCGGTCACGTATGGCGCGGAGCGCGATGCCGAGCCGCCCGTTCCGCCGGGCGACGTCGTGCTGGCTGCGGACCTGCAGGGCAGGGTCTACGACGATATCTTCAATGATGCCCAGCGGCACAAGGGGCGGCTCTTTTTCGGCTGGCTCGAGGCAAGGGCGGGGCGTGACCGGCTCGACGGGTTGTTGCGTGCGTTCCTGGAGCGGTTTGCCGGCCAGGCCGTTTCCACCGGGCAGTTCGTCGACTTCATGCAGGAAAACCTGATCGACCGCAATCCGGGGCTGCTGACCGAAGCGGAACTTTCGGCCTGGTTGTACGACGCGGCCATGCCGGGCGGCGCAGCCGCGACGCCACGGCCCACGGACGCCGCCGTGGCTGCGTTCACGGGCGGCGATATCAAGGCGCTGCAGCCGCTGGCCCGGCAGTGGTCGCCGGCGGTTTGGCTCGGGGTCCTGGATGCGGTTCCGGCCGGCATCGGCGCTGCACGGCTGGCGGATCTCGACCGGGCATTCACGCTGTCCGCCAGCGCCAATGCCGAGATCGCCTCCGGCTGGTTCGCGCTGGCGCTCAGGGCAGGCTTCAGGCCCGCCATGGGTCCGCTCGAGAAATTCCTGCTCGCGAACGGTGAGCTGGCGCTGATCGAGCCCCTGTACGGGCAGCTGCTGCAGACCGAGGACGGCGCCGTGCTCGCGCGTCGGATCTATGCGCTGGCCCGCGTCGGCTATCATCCGTTCGTCGCGCGGCGCCTCGACGAGATCGTCAGGCCCTGAGCGCGGCCAGTATATCGGGACAGGCGTTCCGGCTATCATTCGCCCCATGCTGAGCGAGTGGCTGAAAATCATGCTCGAGGAGATCGCGCTGAAGAGGGCGGCGGCGGAGCAGGCGCTGCTGGAGGAGCAGCGTCGCACGGCGGAGCGCGCCGGCCAGCCGGCTCCGGCGCATGTCCAGGCGACGGGATGATCCCGCTCAAGGACGACACAGCCGCCGCCACCCGCCCCGTCGTCACACTGGCTCTGATCGGTGCCTGCTGCGGCGTATTCCTGTGGCAATCGCTGGCCGATCCGACGCTCGCCGGCCGGGCGCTGGTCGCGCTGGGCGCAATACCGGCCGTGCTGCTGGGCAATGCGAACCTGCCGCCGGAGCTGCAGTGGGTCCCGCGCAGCGTGTCGGTATTCACGTCGATGTTCCTGCACTCCGGCGCCATGCACCTGCTCGGCAACATGCTGTTCCTGTGGATCTACGGTCACAACGTCGAGGACGCGATGGGCCATGGGCGGTTCCTGGTCTTCTACCTGCTGTGCGGAGTCGCGGCGGTGTTCGCGCAGTCGTTGCCGGATCCGAATTCCGCCTACCCGATCATTGGTGCAAGCGGTGCGATCTCCGGGGTTCTCGGCGCATACCTGATGCTGTTTCCGCGCGCCAACATCCTGACGCTGGTGCTGCTGCCCTTTTTCTTCACGACGCTGCGCGTCTCGGCCATGCTGCTGTTGCTGCTGTGGTTCGCGCTGCAGCTGCTCGGCGATTTTGCCGTGCATGGCGATGCCGGGGTCGCGTTCCGGGCCCACATCGGCGGGTTCCTGTCCGGCATGCTGCTCGTCGTGATCTTCAAGCGACGCGAGGTGCCTCTGTTTGCGCGCTGAGGACGCACGATCGGCGTGGAGCGTCGCGCCCGTTGTGATATGTTTCCGCAGATGGGGATGAGTCGAGGCATTCAGGTGCAGGAGGAGCGCGGCCCGGATCAGGCGATCGTGCGCCTGCCGGCGGCCCGCACCGCGTTCGTCGGCCGCACCCTGCGCGGACCGGTCAACCAGGCCGTCGTGATCCGCGGCTTCGCCGACTTCCAGCAGATTTTCGGCGGCCTCTGGCAGCCGAGCAGCCTCAGCTACGCCGTCGAACAATACTTCGACAACGGCGGGGCGGAAGCGGTGATCGTGCGCGTGCAGAACGGTGCGCGGCCCTCGACGCTGACGCTCCCGGCCGGCGGCGAAGTACTGCAATTGCGCGCGGTGAGACCGGGGACGCGCGAGTTCCTGCGCGTCTGTGTCGATTACGACAATATTCGCGACGACGCCGGCGCCAATTTCAACCTGACCGTGCAGCGCATCCGTACCCAGGGAACACTGCGCGTCGAGGACCAGGAAACCTTCCGTAACCTGTCGCTGAATCCGGAATCCGACACCTTCATCGGCCGGCTGCTGGCCGATTCCGAAATGGTCGAGCCGCTGCTGCCGTTGCCGTCGCAACGGCCGGACCTTACCCCGGATACGATCACCGGCGTCCCGACAGGTTATGTCTATTCGAACTCGGACGGCGACGACGGCGCCCCGCTGACCGACTACGACCTGATCGGATCGAGCGTCGAGCGCACCGGGATCTTCGCGCTGACCGACATGGACGAGTTCAATTTCCTGTGCATCCCGCCCATGTCCAGGGACCGGGACATCGGTCCGGGCACGCTGATGATCGCGGCGCGCTTCTGCCGCGAGCGCCGGGCGCTGCTGATCGTCGATCCGCCCGAATCCTGGGCCACCGCGGACGATGCGCTGCAGGGCCTGCGCGAATGGAACTTCGCGAGCGAGGATGCGCTCATGTTCTTCCCGCGCATCCTGGCCCACGACAAGCTGCGCGGGCGTTTCGAGTCATTCGCGCCCTGCGGCGCCGTGGCGGGCATGCTCGCGAAGGGCGACGACAGCGAGTCCGTGTGGGCGGCATCGGACGCGGATGAGCCGATCCTGCGGCCCGGCTTCCGGCCGGTGTGCTGGGTCGCCGAGGACCGCCAGGCGCGGCTCGCGGCGCTCGGCGTCAACACGCTGCAGACGGTCCGCTCGCCGGCAAACACCAGCCTCAGGCTGCGCACCCTCGGCGCGGCGACGGCCGCGGACCCGGACTGGAAATTCCTGGCAACGCGCCGCCAGGCGCTGGCCATACTGAACAGCATCGAACGCGCTACGCGCTGGGTCGCCGTGGCCGGCGCGCAGGCCGGGGTCGCCGGCGTGCTCGAGGAACAGGTGCGGGAATTCTTCCGCGGACTGCATGCGGCCGGCGCCTTTGGCGGCAACAGCCCCGAGGATGCCTATTTCGTCGTTGCGGACCGGCGCATCGAGCGCAACGGCGGACGCAGCCGTCGCGAATTTCATTTCCTGATCGGCTTCGCCGCGCAGCGCCCCGGACAGTTCCATTGCTTCCGGATATCACACTCGCTGTTCGGCTCGCAGGTGCGCGCCGTCACGCTCAATCAGCTCAGCGATCCGCGGCCGCTGTTGCGGCACTTCACGGCGAAGGAATCGCGTCCGGACGTGCAAGCTCCTCTATAGCGAGCCTGCGGCGCGCCATGGCGGCGGTCAGCGACGACGCTCCGCGATAGTTCCGGGGCGGCGCATCCACCAGCCGAGGCACCGTGGGCAGGTTCTCCAACGCGGCCAGCGTGTAGCGATAGCCGATGTCGATCACGCGCCTGAACGCGTGCCAGTCGAGCAGTTCGATATCCAGCAGCGGCGGCTTCAGGATGAGGTCGGCGAACTCGCGCTGGGCCGCGGCGCTGGATGCGCCGCCGACCATGTTCGATTCCATCAGGATCTGGAAGATGTTGATGCGCGGCTTGCCGGTGCGGGTCTTGCGGAAGAGCCGCCAGAACGGCGGCTGGCCGCTCGCCACGCGGCGGCTGCGCAGCGAACTGACGGCGCCCGCGTCGCTGCCGATCACGAAACCCGGCGTGTAATGCTGCATGATATCGACGGGCAGGTTGTTGACCGCGGCGCCGTCGACCAGCACTTCCTCGTCGCGGAACACGGGCGGCATGATGCCGGGAATTGCAACGGATGCGCGCAACGTATGCCACAGCAGGCCGCTGCGATGTTCGCACGCGCGGCCGGTACTGAGGTTCGCGCTGACGCAGAAGAACGGCACGGGCAGGTCCTCGATGCCGATCTCGCCGAATTCCTGCTGCAGCAGCCGCGACACCTTGCGGCCACGCGTCAGCGCCACGAGCGGGAACGTGTAGTCGCTGAGCGGGTTGGTCGCGACGAAGGTGCGGAAATACCGCTCCCGCATTTCGTCGTCGCCCCAGCCCATGGCAAGGCCGGCGGCAATGATCGACCCGATGCTGGAGCCGCCGACGCAGTCGATCGGCACGCGCGCCTCGCGCAGCGCCTGGATCACGCCGAGATGAGCGAAGCCGCGCGCGCCGCCACCCGACAGGACGAGGCCAACGCCTTTTTGCGCGAGCAGCCGGGCGAGTCGGGCCACGTCCGCGGCGCCGGTGATGTGGTGATGATGCTTTGCCGGCGTTGCGGCCAGCCAGCGCGCGGCGGCCCCGCGACAAATCGACCCGGCGTGCAGCAGGGCCAGTTCCGTGCGCACGCCGGGCCGAGCGCAGGTCTCGCTGATCACGTCCGGCCAGCGTGCCGGAGCGTCCGCCGCATTGCCCGCCAGCATCAGGAAATCGGCCTGCCGGCAACACTGGCGTGTCCAGGCCGACGACAGCGAGTCGGCCAGGTAGACGACAAAGTCGGCTTTCTCCTCCACGTCGTTGAACCAGTGAGTCGTGTGCGAGAACGCGCGTATGTCCCAGACCAGTTCGGCCCGGCCGTGGCGGGAGAGTTCGGCGACCAGCTGGGTGGCGAAGCTCACGCTGTCCGTCTGCACGCTGTTGGGCACGACCACGAAGACGCGCGCCCGCTGGCTTGGCCGGTGGTTGCGGTTGCTCTGGTGCAGGCGGCGCGCGCACAGCCTGGCAAGGGCCAGGGACAGGTCCGGACTCTGCCGGACGACCGCCTCGATCACTTCCGCGGTCAGCCACAGCAGTTCGGTATCGCGCAGCGCCAGGACGTTCGCGCTGTGACGTTCGGCCAGCAGCCAGCTCATTTCCCCGACGAATTCACCGGCGCCGATGCAGGCGGTCCAGGTTGGCCGCGCCGGATCCTGCACGGCGAGGCGACCGCTGGTGACCAGGTATACGCCGTCCGGCTCGGTACCGCTCTCGAACAGCACGTCGCCGGCCGGCAGGCAAAAATGGATCGCTTCGAGCGCGAGCGTGGCGAGCGTCGCCGTGTCCACGTCGGCGAGGGCGGCACATTGCGTCAGGCACGCCAGAGTGCCACGCATCTCATAGGCCGTGACGCTACGTTCGTCCTCCAGGGCCATATGATGCGTGCTCCCTCAGAATCTGGTACCGCTCAGCATTACAGCGGCTAGTGTTTCGGTTACCGTAATATGGAACCGTGATCCAGTGCACGAAACCGGAGAGAACACATGCGGAGATCGTTGACCACGGTGGTTTTTTCCCACGGCAAGGAAACCGGGCCCTGGGGCACGAAAATCACCGCGATGGCCGCCGTCGTGCGCGAGCTGGGTCTTGCCGCCGAATCCGTCGATTACCAGGGCATCGACGATCCGCGCGTGCGCGTCGAGAAGCTGCTGGCCTTCGCCGGGCCGTTTGCGGGTCGCGTCGTGCTGGCCGGCTCGAGCATGGGCGGCCACGTCTCGGCCGCCGCCGCCCGCTCGCTGCGCGCGCGCGGCCTGTTTCTGCTGGCCCCGGCGTTCTACATGCCCGGTTTCGAGGTATTCACGCCGCGCAACGTCGGCTGCCCGACGCTGATCGTGCATGGCTGGCTCGACGACGTCGTGCCGGTCGACCACAGCATCCGCTGGGCGCGCGAGCACCGTGCGGCGCTGCACGTGCTGGATTCGGATCACCGGCTGCAGGATCAGCTGGATCCGATTTGCCTGTACCTGCGGGCCTTTCTGCAGGGTCTCGCCTGAACGCCGTGGCTTACGGCGATGCCGGCTGTGGCGCTTCCGGCTGCGGTTGCGTCGCGGGAGCCGGGACCGAACGCTGCGCCCTCGCCAGCTCGTGCCAGCTCTCGCCGATCTGCTCGCCGCAGCGCCGGCCCATCGCGTCGAAGCCCGCGTTCATCGCCGCGATATAGGCGCTGGTGTAGCGCTCCCCGGACCTGGTGCCGAGAAATGACAGCATCCTGTGCAGATCGGCATTGCTCAGGTCGCGATAGCCGTAGGCGAGGGAGCGCCGCAGCGGCTCCTGCATGCGTTGCGCCAGCTCGGCGCGCATCGCCGCATCCGCGTTCCGGTCGACGCGCTGTTCGGCGGCGATCGGATCCATGCCACTGCCGATGGCGGTACCGATCGCCAGTCCGCGCGCAACGGTCAGGTAGATCTGCACGGCCGATTCGACCGAGCGGGTGGCGACCCCGAGCCTGTCGAACAGGGCATCGCGATCGCGCCCCGACTCCGCCGCCAGTTCTCCGGATGCGATCCGGTCGAGAGTTGCCGAGTCGAGCCCGGCCAGGGCGACATCGTCCGCAACCATGCGCCGGCCGGTATTGCCACGCAGGAACGCCAGCGTATCCCTGACGCTCGCCGCATCGAGGCCGGCGGCCAGCACCGCCAGCGCCGGCGGCTCGAACACATCGATGCGAAAGCCACGTTTTGCGGCGCTTTCGACCGCATCGAGCTGGGCCGCCGACAGTCCGGCCGCATCATCGGCGGCGAACATGCGGCGCATCTTTTCCGGCATCGGGCGCAGCGACGCGCGAACCTGTTCGCGGATGGCAGCCGCCTGATAGACGTTTGCCGCGGTATCGATATCGACAGCCGATCCGGCGGCATAAAGATTGGCGGACAGCAGCAACAGCAAAGCGAATCGAACCATGCGCGGGCTCCGGATTTCAGCGGGTGCGCGCCGATTGTACACTCACTCCCAGGCGGAGCCCCGGCGCTGGCGCTTCGTGCTGCCGCGTTTTTTCTTCGCCTCGATGCGACGCTCCTTCGAGGCGCGGGTCGGCCGGGTCTTCTTGCGGATTTTCGGCTCGACCAGCGCCCGACGGATCATGTCTGCAAGGCGCTCGAGCGCCTCGCGGCGGTTCTGTTCCTGGCTGCGTTCGCTGCGCGCCGCGATCAGGATGCTGCCATCGTCGAGGAACTTCTGGCCGGCGATGCGCCGCAGGCGTTGCCGCGCTGCGGGCGGCAGCGCGGTGTTTCTTCCCAGCAGGAAGCGCAGCTGCACCGCGCTCGACACCTTGTTGACGTTCTGGCCGCCCGGCCCCGACGAACGCATGAACTTCCATTCCAGGTCCTCGTCGCCGATGACGACCTGCGGTGTGATGAGCAACGGCATCGCGCGGGATCAGGCGTCGGCGGAGGGGCTGGGATGGACGTGGATCTCGCGCTGCGCGATCGGAATCGTCAGTCCGTTCTGCCTGAACAGGCGCCAAATCTCGCGATTGACGTCGGAGCGCACGTTGTTGACGCCTTCCTGCGGGTCCGAAATCCAGAAGCGCAGCTCGAGCTCGATGCCGCTGTCGCCGAAATGCATCAGGCGCGAGACCGGCGCCGGATCGCGCAGCACGCGCCTGTGGCTCCCGCAGGCCTGCAGCAGAACCGACATGGCCAGTTCCGGATCGTCGCGGTAGCTGACGCGAACGGGAAGCTTGAGGCGCACGCGCGGGTCGGTGTAGCTCCAGTTGATGACCGGATTCGAGATCAACTGCTGGTTCGGCACCAGCATCTCGACCCCGTCGCGGTCGCGCAGCACGACGTAGCGGCCGTGCATTTCCTGTACCCAGCCGAAATTTTCGGTGCTGGTGCCGGCCTGGCCGGACAGGCTGATCACGTCGCCGGGCTTGATCGAGCGGTCCATCAGCAGCACGAAACCGCTGACGAAATTCGCGGCGATGGACTGCAGGCCGAACCCCAGGCCGAGGCCGATCGCGCCGGTCAGCACGGTCAGCGCGGTCAGGTCGACGCCCGCCGCGTTCAGCCCCAGGAACAGCGACAGTCCGATCAGAAAGGCATTGGCGAACTTGGCGATGCCGATCCGCGTGGACGGAGCCAGGTTCTCGATTTTCTTCAGCCGACGCTGCGTCCAGCGGCTGATCCACACCGCCGCCAGCACGAACAGCGTCAGCGTGAACAGGATTTTCGTGACCGACCACAGCGTGATCCGGCTCTTGCCGGCAGAGACGCCGACGGAGTCGAGCACGAAGATGATCTGGTCCAGCCAGCCGTAGTATTCCGCTGCGAATACCAGCCAGATCAGCACCGTGAGGCGGCTTTCCCAGTGCAGCAGCCAGGATTTGTTGCCAAGGCTGGCTGCGAACAGCAGCACGCCGATCCGCACGATGGCGTAGGCGGCCGCCAGCGGTATTGCCCCGCTGGAGAGGCTCGGATCGCCGTGCAGCAGCTCGATCACGCCGCGCCCGAGCAACGCCACCAGCAGTGCCACCAGCGGCGGGGAGACGGCAACGAGGCCCTCCGAGGCGAGATAGCGGAACGTCAGTGCGGTGGGCGGCTGCACGCCGGCAAAGCCGCGGCGCCGGCGCAGCGCGGCGCCCGTCAGCCAGCCGGCGAACAGGCAGGCCAGACCCACGGCGATCAGCGCCAGCATTGCGCCGGAACCGAGCACGTCGAGGTAGCCCTCCAGCGTTTGCAGGTCGCGCATCACGCGTTCAGGTCCGGGATCAACTTGCTTTCGAGGCGCGTAATCTGGTCCTTGAGCAGCAATTTGCGTTTTTTCAGCCGCTTCATCTGGATCTCGTCGACGTTGAAGTCCATCGACAGGCGCGCAATGATGTCGTCGAGATCGCGGTGTTCGATACGCAGCTGGCGCAGCCGTTCAATGTTCCTGAACAACTCGGTGTTGACGTTACTTTCTTCGTCGCTCAATTGATAGCTGCTCGCATGGCTTCAGACGAGGCGATTGCGCCACACGGGAGTGACACCATCCGGTAGCTTAGCTAACCGGCCCAGAGGATTCCAAGACATTTGCGGATCGTGGAAATCCGAGCCGACCGATCCGTCCAGCCCGTTATTGATGGCCCATTGGGCGCATGACTCGATATTGTGCGCCGCATTGGCGCCGGTGACGACTTCGAGGGCGGTGCCGCCCGCCGCCTTGAACTCCGCCAGCAGTTGTCGCCTCGCGCCCGCCGACAGCTTGTACCGGGCCGGATGCGCCAGGACCGCGACGCCGCCGGCCGCCAGAATCCATCCGGCGACAACGGCCACGGCGGGCCAGTCCGCGGCCACCTGCGCCGCCTTGCCGCGGCCGAGGTATTTCCGGAACGCCTCGTCGGCGGAGGCGACATGCCCGCCCGCCACCATCGCCGCGGCCAGGTGCGTGCGTGTCGGAAGTCCGGGCTGCGCCTGGACAGCCGCCAGCAGTTCATCGCCCGGCAGCCGCTGGCGTACGAGCTGCCGGCAGATATTGCGCATCCGCACGGCGCGCCTGTCGGCCTGGCTGGCCAGGGCGGCGCGCAAGGCTGCGGCCTGCGGATCGATCCACAGGCCGAGCACGTGTATCGATTGCGAACGCCAGGCGGCCGATATCTCGACCCCCGGAATCAGGCGGATGCCGGCTTCGACGGCCCGGCGGTGCGCCTCGTCGAGTCCTGCCGTGGTGTCGTGATCCGTCAGCGCCAGCGCCTGCACGCCGGCCGCGACGGCCCGTTCGACCAATGCCGCCGGCTGCAACGCGCCGTCGGACTGGCGCGAATGCGTGTGCAGATCGATGTTCAGGGTCTGTGTCACTGCAGATCGTCGGCGAGGCCGACCGCCTCGATGCGCGCGCCGCGCAGCACCACGAAGCCACGGGAGCGCTCGAACCCGTCGCGGGTGTAGTCGAAGGTATAGGTGCGCAGGAGGCGGCGAGCACCGCGTTCGTCGCGCGCCAGCCGGAAGCCTGCAAAGGCGACGGTTTCGTCCAGCAGCTGCACCACGGCGCGCGAACAGGTCTCGCGTGCGACGCGATTCGCCGCCTCGCGCGCATCCATCGCGGATTGCCACAACCGGTAGCAAAGGGCCAGGCCGCCAGCCGCCGAGATCAGGAGCAGGAGATCGTCGCTCATCGGCACGAGCTTACCGCTACCGGCGCTCAAATGGGCGGCTGCGCGCGGTGGGCTCTGGATTTCCGGAATTGACGCCCCAATAAGGCCTTAATGGGGATATGGCGAGGAGCGATGATGAAACAGGATTTAACACCCTTTCTGGCGGTGCGCGTTGATCCGGTGGACATGGTCCGGTTCGTCCATGACCTGACCTCGGCACAGCCGGGTCCCGTCGCCGCGGATGCGTCGGCGACGCTGGCGGGGCAACACTGGGCAGGAGATGCGCTCGTGGCGCGCGCCGCGCAGCTGCGCTGGGACGCGCTGAATCGCGCCTTCGGAGACGCGCGCGTCAGTTCCTGGACCCTGTCGCGCCACCGGGACCAGATTCACGTGCCGGCGGCGCTGATCGCCGCCGCCGGTGTCGCGCCGCTGAAGCTGGCGGAGAATGAGGTGGTGTTCGATATACCGACCCTGCTCGAGGCAACGCTGCGGCTTTGCGAGCCGGTCGGCCACGGCTAGGGGCGCCTGGCGAGGACCGACGCGTCGTTGAAGGCGACGAAGTCCCCGTTCAGCACGCTTTCACGGCAGTTGTAGCGCAACCGGTGGCCGTCGAGTCGCGTCACGTGCCCTCCGGCCGCTTCCAGCAGGGCCTGGCCCGCGGCCGTGTCCCACTCGGAGGTCGGCCCGAAGCGCGGATACAGGTCGGCGCTGCCTTCGGCGATGCGGCAGAACTTCAGCGAGCTGCCGATCCCGAAGACCGTCGACGGATACAGCGCCGCGCACCAGGCGTCGGTCTGCGGGCTGTTGTGCGAACGGCTGCCGACGATGCGGATGGGATTCTGCGGCGTCGAGACGCGGATCGGCGTGCCGGCCTCGCCAGGGCGCTGGCGAAAGGCGCCGATACCGTTCGCGCCCCAGTAGACGATCTGCTGTGCGGGCGCGGCAACGATACCGAGCAGCGGTTCATGATCGCGCACCAGCGCGATATTGATCGTGAATTCGCCATTGCGCTTGATGAATTCCCGCGTGCCATCGAGCGGATCGACGACCCACAGCTCATGCCAGCCACGCCGCTCGGCCCACGGGGCCTGCGCCGATTCTTCCGACAGGACCGGCACGCCCGGCGTCAGGCGCGACAGCGCGTCGACGATGACCCGCTGCGATTCGAGGTCGGCGAGCGTCAGCGGCGAGTTGTCATCCTTGCGCTCCACGGCAAATTCGGCGCCGTAGACGCGCATGATGGCCTCTGCGGCGCGCGCCACCACCGGCATCAGATCAGCAGCAAGCGCCCCGAGATCCCTCATGGCGCTATCATACCCATATGAAGGATGCCGTTGCCGTCGACTGGGATGCAATCGATACGGTATTGCTGGACATGGACGGCACGCTGCTGGATCTGCGCTTCGACAACTGGTTCTGGCAGGAGCACATACCCGGCCTGTACGCGGCGCGACACGGGATGCCGCTCTACGCGGCCCGGGCGATCCTCGAGCCGAAATTTCGTGCGGCGGTGGGCACCATCGACTGGTACTGCATCGACCACTGGTCGCGGCAACTCGGCATGGACGTCGGCGCGATCAAGCGCGCCGCCGGTTCCCGCGTGCGCTTCCTGCCCGGCGCCGAGAGATTCCTGTCGAACCTGAAGAGCAGCGGCAAGCGGCGCGTGCTGATCACGAACGCGCACCCGGAGACGCTGGCGATCAAGACCGCGCGCACCGGCCTCGACCGCCACGTCGACGCGAGCTATTCCGCGCACCCGTTCGCATTGCCGAAGGAAGATCCGGCGTTCTGGGCGCGCCTGCAGCGGCAGGAGCCGTTCGCGCCCGGGCGGACGCTGTTCATCGACGACAATGTCGACGTGCTGGCCTCCGCGCGCAGCTTCGGCATCGCGTGGCTGCGTGCCGTGCGCTGCCCGGACAGCGGCCGCCCGCCGAAGGATACCGGGGATTTCGTCTCGATCGACCAGGTCGCCGATCTGTTCTGGGCGCCGCGCCGCTAGCCGCCCGGCGCAGCTCCGCCGCCGCCGCCGCCACCACCACCACCACCGCCACCACCGCCACCGCCACCGCGTCGCCGGCGGCGACGCGCGGGATTGCCCGCACCGGCGCCACCCGCGGCCGTGCCGCCCGCTTCGCCGGCGCCCGCTGCTGCGGCCGGCGGATGTGGCCGCGGGCCTGCACCGCCGCGTCCACCGCCGCTCCTGCCGCCACGGCCACCGCCACTGCCGCCGCCCGGACGCGGTCCGCCATGACGTGGCCCGCTGCCGCTCCTGCCGCCGCCGCCGCCGCCACGCGATGAGGGGTGCCGCGGGGCGCGCTCGCGCCATTCGGCCGGTGGAGGCGGTATCACGGCAGCAAGGTCCTGGGCCTCGATGCTCGCGCGCGGGATCTGGTGGCCGATGTAGCGCTCGATATCGGGCAGCCCGATCGCATATTCCTCGCAGCCGAAGCTGATCGCATCACCTTCGGCGCCGGCGCGGGCGGTACGCCCGATGCGATGCACGTAGTCCTCGGCGTCATTCGGCAGGTCGAAGTTGAAGACATGGCTGACATCGGGAATATGCAGGCCGCGGGACGCGACGTCGGTCGCGATCAGAACGGCCACGTCGCCATTGTGGAAATCGCGCATCATCTTCAGACGCTTGGTCTGCGGCACATCGCCGGACAGCGCCTGCGCCACGAAGCCATTCGCGGTCAGGGTCCGCTCGAGTACTTCGGCGACGCGCCGGGTGTTGACGAAGACCATCGTGCGGCGCGCATCGATGCGCCGCAGCAGGCCGACCAGCAGCGGGATCTTCTCTTCCATCGACGGGAAATAAAGCACCTGACGGACCCGGTCGACCGTCATCTTGTCGGGTTCGATGCGGATCAGGACCGGATTGTTCATGTGCTCGTAGGCCAGCTCGAGCACGCGGTAGGACAGCGTCGCGGAAAACATCATGTTCAGGCGCAGCACCGGATCGGGCAGGCGGCGCAGGATGAAGCGGATGTCCTCGATGAAGCCGAGGTCGAACATCCGGTCGGCCTCGTCCATGACCGCGACCTGCATGTGCCGCAGTTCGAAGACATGCTGCTTGAAGTAATCGATGATGCGACCCGGCGTGCCGATCAGGACGTCGACGCCTTCCTCGAGAATGCGCCGCTGCTTGTCGTAGTCGACACCGCCGAACACGATCGCGAGCTTCAGGCCGGTGTACTTGCCGATCCCCAGAGCGTCCGAGTGGATCTGCACGGCGAGCTCGCGCGTCGGGGCGATCACGATCGCGCGCGGAGCGTTGACCGGGCGCTTTGGCGACGGCGCCTCGGTCAGCAGCCGGTTGAACAGGGCGACCAGGAAGGCGGCCGTCTTGCCGGTGCCGGTCTGGGCCTGGCCGGCGACGTCGCGCCCGGAAAGGGCCTCCGGCAGCGTCTGCGCCTGGATCGGCGTGCAGCGGATGTACCCCAGTTCGGCGATGCCCTGCTTCAGGGAGGCGGGAAGGTTGAGGGAGTCGAAGGCGATCTGGCTGAGATGGGAGTCTGACATTTTCTCTTTGGAAATTGCATGCACTTGCAAAATGACTGGATGCCGGTTCACAATACAGCCAATTCGGAGCCGGTCTATCCGCTCCCATTAACCGTATCACCGGTACCCTTGTAAGGTATTCAACACCGCTAAAGCCGCTGTATTGTGCCCGAACGGCCGCGCATCGTCACTTCGCGCGGCACCATAACCCCTCTTTTCATCAACCCATTCCCCAGATTCATCACCCAAAAATCTCCAACAGGAGGACCGCCCGCAGTGAGTAATTCAAGTATTGTGCACACCAGTGATGCCACGTTCGACCAGGACGTGCTGAAGTCCGACCGACCCGTACTGCTGGATTTCTGGGCGGAATGGTGCGGACCCTGCAAGATGATCGCGCCGATCCTTGACGAGATCGCCGAGCAGTACAAGGACAGGCTGCGGATCGCCAAGCTCAACATCGACGAGAACCCGCAGACGCCGCCGAAATTCGGCATCCGCGGCATCCCGACGCTGATTCTGTTCAAGAACGGCACCGTCGAGGCCCAGAAGGTCGGGGCCGTGACCAAGTCGCAGCTCGCGCAGTTCCTGGACAGCAACCTGTGAGAGGCTATCTGGGCAATCAGTCCCGCGGTGGCGGGCAGGGCGGCGGGCAGGGCGGCGGCGGGCAGGGCGGCGGCGGACGCAACCGCTCCAACCGCCAGCGCAACGACAACCGCAACGGCAACGTGCTCGGCGGTCGGCCGCCGCAGGAAGACTACGGCGACCTGCCCGAAGGCGGCGATGACCTCGAAATCATAGCCCCGCCGACCTGGCGCGCAGCCGCAGCTCGATGAATCTCACCGAGCTGAAGAAGCCCGATCAACGAGCTGGTCAAGCTGGCCGAGTCCATGGGCCTGGAGAACATGGCCCGCTCGCGCAAGCAGGACATCATTTTCTCGTCCTCAAGGCGCACGCCCGCAACGGCGAGGACATCTACGGCGACGGCGTGCTCGAGATCCTGCAGGACGGCTTCGGCTTCCTGCGCTCCTCGGACTCGCTACCTGGCCGGCCCCGACGACATCTACGTCAGCCCAAGCCAGATCCGCCGCTTCAACCTGCGCACCGGCGACACGATCTCCGGCCTGATCCGCCCGCCGAAGGACGGCGAGCGCTATTTCGCGCTGCTGAAGGTCGGCGAGATCAATTTTGATTCTCCCGAGAGCTCGCGCAACAAGGTGCTGTTCGAGAACCTCACGCCGCTGCATCCGACCAAGCGCCTGAAGCTCGAGCGCGGCAACGGCTCGACCGAGGACCTGACGGCGCGCACCATCGACCTGGTGGCGCCGCATCGGCAAGGGCCAGCGCGGCCTGATCGTCTCGCCGCCGAAGGCCGGCAAGACGATGCTGCTGCAGAACATCGCGACCTCCATCACCGCGAACCATCCCGAGGTGCTACCTGATCGTGCTGCTCATCGACGAGCGGCCCGAGGAAGTGACCGAGATGCAGCGCACGGTCAAGGGCGAGGTGGTCTCCTCCACGTTCGATGAGCCGGCGAGCCGCCACGTGCAGGTGGCCGAGATGGTCATCGAGAAGGCCAAGCGCCTGGTCGAGCACAAGAAGGACGTCGTGATCCTGCTCGATTCGATCACGCGCCTGGCGCGCGCCTACAACACCGTGGTGCCGTCCTCCGGCAAGGTGCTGACCGGCGGCGTGGACGCCAATGCGCTGCAGCGCCCCAAGCGCTTCTTCGGCGCGGCGCGCAACATCGAGGAGGGCGGCAGCCTGACGATCCTCGCCACCGCGCTGATCGATACCGGCTCGAAGATGGACGACGTCATCTACGAGGAATTCAAGGGCACCGGCAACAGCGAAATCCACCTGGATCGCCGCATCGCCGAGAAGCGCGTATTCCCGTCGATCAACATCAACCGCTCCGGCACCCGCAAGGAAGAGCTGATCACCGATCCGGCCGAACTGGCCAAGATGTGGATCCTGCGCAAGCTGCTGCATCCGATGGATGAGCTGGCCGCGATCGAGTTCCTGCTCGACAAGATGAAGGACACCAAGACGAACGCCGAGTTCTTCGAGGCGATGAAGCGTTAGGGTCGGCGCAGGAGTCAGCGAATGCAATGGTGGGCATGGATTGCCGGTGGGCGCCGTTCTTCTCGGGGCCGAGCTGGCCTTCGTCGATGCCCAGTTCTACCTGGCGCTGCTGGGTGCCTCCGCACTGGTCGTCGGGCTGGCGGCCCTGGGGTACCCGGAACTGCCGGCCTGGCTGCAGTGGCTGGTCTTCTCGGTGCTCGCGATCGGCTCCATGACGACGTTCCGCCGCCGCGTCTACGAACGGATGCGGCCGAAGCTGCCGGTGATGCAGGCGGGACCGGCCGGCGAGACGCTGGTCGTGCCGCAGGATCTTCCCCCCGGCGGCTCCTGCCGCATCGAGTACCGCGGCAGTTCGTGGAGTGCCGTCAACGCGGGCCACGGCGTCATCGCCGCGGGCAGCCGGGCGCTGATCATGCGGGTCGAGGGACTCACGCTGATGCTGCGCGACAGATCCTGAAGATCCTGAACCTGGAGTAAGCATGCAGTTTTCCCTCAGCTATGCGTTCATCGTGCTCGCGATGATCGTCGTGATCATGGTGGCCAAGACCGCGACGGTCGTTCCGCAACAGAGCGCCTTCGTCATCGAATACCTCGGCAAGTACAGCCGCACGCTGCAGGCCGGATTCCACATCCTGCTGCCGTTCTTCGAGAAGATCGCCTACCGCCACAGCCTCAAGGAAATCGCGCTGGATATCGCCGAACAGGTCTGCATTACGCGCGACAACGTCCAGGTCGCCGTCGACGGCATCCTGTACATGCAGGTGCTCGATCCGCACCTGGCCTCGTACGGGATTACGAACTACGGCTTCGCGATCACGCAGCTGGCGCAGACGACGCTGCGAAGCGAAATCGGCAAGATCGAGCTGGACAGGACGTTCGAGGCGCGCGGCATCATCAATGCGAATGTCGTCAGCGAGCTCGACAAGGCCTCGGCGGCCTGGGGCGTCAAGGTACTGCGCTACGAGATCAAGAACATCACGCCGCCGCGGGACATCCTGCAGGCGATGGAAAAGCAGATGCGCGCGGAGCGCGAGAAGCGCGCCGTCATCCTCGCATCCGAAGGCGAGCGCGACGCGAAGATCAATTCCGCGGAAGGCGACAAACAGCGGGTCATCAAGCAGTCCGAGGCGAACAAGCAGCGCCAGATCAACGAGGCCGAGGGCGAAGCGGCGGCGATTCTGGCGGTCGCGACGGCCACCGCGGAGGGCCTGCGCCAGGTCGGCATCGCGCTCGCCGACCGCGGCGGCATCGAAGCGATGCAGCTGCGCATCGGCGAGGAGTACGTCAAGCAGTTCGGCCGCATGGCACAGGCCGGAACGACACTGGTGGTACCGGCGAACCTGACCGACCTGGCGTCGATCGTGACGATGGCGACCAGCATTGCACGCAAAGGCGCCGGCACGGCGCCGCCTGCCGCCGCGATTCCGGCGGCGAGACCCGAGCCGCCCGCCGCAGGATAGGCCGGTCCGTGGTCGAGATACTGCCGTTCGAGGCGCGTTATGCCGCGGATTTCAAGGAGCTGAATCTCGAGTGGCTCCGGAGATATTTTCGCGTGGAGCCGGTCGACGAGGAAGTGCTGTCGCATCCGGAGCGGATCATTGCGCAGGGCGGGTCGATCTTCGTTGCGCGCGCCGGGGCGCGCATCGTCGGCTGCGTGGCGCTGATCCGAAGCGCGCCGCGCCGGTTCGAACTGTCGAAGATGGCCGTGACGCCCGACTGGCAGGGCCGCGGCATCTCGCGCCGCCTGCTCAACGCCGCGATCGCCGTGTTCAATGAGCGCGGCGGCGAAGAGATGTTCCTCGAGAGCAGCAGCATGCTGACACCGGCCCTCGCGCTGTACGAATCGGCGGGCTTCGTGCATGCGCCGCTGCCACAGGGTCTGGGTCACTACGACCGTACCGACGTGTACATGGTGTATCGGGGAGCGAATGCGTAGGCCAGTCAAGGCCGACGGCTATCGCGGCTACGAGGACCTGGCGCGCGCCCACACCGAAGGCGTCGACTACGCGGTCCACGTGCGCTATCCGCAGGAATCCGGCGTCGCCGTCATCGCGCCGCACGGCGGGCGCATCGAGGGCGGGACCTCCGCGGTTGCCCGTCTGATCGCCGGCCTCGAACACGGGCTTTACCTGTTCGAGGGGCTGCGCACCGCCGGCGATAATTTCGACCGCCTGCACCTGACGAGCCACTGCTTCGACGAGCCGCGCTGTCTCGAGCTGATCGGCAGCTGCGATACCGTCATCGCGATACATGGCTACGCCTCGCCGGGCGCCGATGTACTGCTGGGCGGACGGGACGAGCACCTGAAGCGGGAACTGGGGCCCGCGCTGGCGGCTCAGGGACTGTCGGTCCTGACCGCAGGACATAAATATCCGGGACTCGATCCGCGCAATGTCTGCAACCGGGGACGATCCGGTCAGGGAGTGCAGTTCGAGCTGAGCGCCCGACTGCGCCGCGAGCACGACTGGTCGGGACTGGTGCAGGCGGTGCGCAGCGTGCTCGGCCGGGCGCTCAGGCCCGGCGGCGGCGCGCCCGAGCGTTACGGAGCGAGCCTGTAGAACGCTCCCTGGCCATTCGTGCCGCCGAGATAGCTCGTTCCATAGAGGTTTCCGTCGCTGCCGATGACCAGTCCCCCCGCCGGGAATGCGCCATCGACGGCGGAACCGGCGGCGGCATAGCCATCGAACGAATGCAGGACTGTCTCCGTGCCCGTCGACGTGAGTTTGAAGACGGCACCCTCGTTGAAAGCGCCGCCGGCATTGGTCGTCCCGTAGAAATTACCAGCGCTGTCCTGCGAAAGGGCGCTGGACGGGTAGGCTCCATCGCCCGGGCCGCTGGTTGCGCCATCGCCGCCGAAGGAATAGACGACGGTCTCGGTACCCGTCGGCGTGAGCCTGAACACCGAGCCGGCGCCGTAGGTCCCGCCGGAGTATGTCGTTCCATAGAAATTGAGGTCGCTGCCCAGCAGCAAGGGCGCCTGCGGCAAGGCGCCGTCCTCGCTCAGGGCCGTGCCACCATTGCCTGTAAAGGCATATAACACGCTCTCGGCACCGGTCGTCGGGTTCACCTTGAACACGACACCCGATCCGGACGAATAGGGTCCGCCGGCGACGGTCGTGCCGTACAGATCGCCGTCGGCGGGATTCTGGATCAGGCCTGACAGCGGATTCGCGCCGTCGCTGGCGGCCAGTCCCGCGAACGAGTACAGCACCGTCAACGTGCCGGCCGTCGTCAGCTTGAAGACCGTGCCCGCATTTGCGGTGCCCCCGGAATACGTCGTTCCATACAAATTGCCATCGCTGCCAAGCATCAGGCCATTCGGCGCGCCGCCGTCGGTGATGCGGCCGCTGAAGGAATGCAGCACGGTCTCGACGCCGGCCGTCGTCAGTTTGAAGGCGGTGCCCGCATTGGCGGGGCCGCCCCCGGAGTAGGTTGTTCCGTAGAGGCTGCCATCGCTCCCCTGCACCAGGCCGGCATAGGGGTACGCGCCATCCGCAGAGCCGTTCGCGCCGAACGAATACAGGACCGTGACGGCGCCGGCCGGACTGATCTCGAAGACCGTCCCGAGGTTGTACGCTCCGCCAAGGGAGCTCGTGCCATAGAAATTGCCGCCGCTGCCCGCGATCAATGCCCCGGGCTGCGCGGCATCGGTGCTGCCGGAGGTGCCGCCGTTGCCGCTGAAGGAATGCAGCGTGGTGTCGGCCGGCTGGTAGCCGCCGTACCTGACCTGGGAGAGCAGGATGTTCAGGACCACGTTCGTGTAGAAGTGGCCGCCGTACTCGACCACGGGCAGGGTCACCTGGTAATACCCGGCCTTGGTTGGGCTCGGTATGGCCTGGCTCTGCGCAACCTTCGGCAGGCCGCCGCCGACCGCGGCGACATTGGCAATGGTGATCGGCACCGTGACGTTGGTGAAGACAAGACCGAACGCCTGCACGGCCGGGATCGTCAGGTTGGTCCCGTCGTAGCTGGGTGCGCCCGTGACGCCGCCGACAGACACCAGGCTCCCCAGGGTCACGAGCACGTTGTGATAGGCCGTGCCAGCGTAGTAGGCGCTCGAAACCAGCAGCCGGCCGGTGCTCGGGTTGTAGTAGTCCTGGTAGAAGCCGCCATAGGCGGTGGGGCTGCTGTCGATTGCCGTGACGGTCACGACCATGTCGGTGTAGTTCGCGCTGCCGATCACGATCGACGGAATGGTCAGCTGGCCGTTTGCGTAGGTGTCCGCGCCGAAGCTCGCGGACGAGCAGGCGAGCCACAGAAATGCCGCCGACAGGGAACCCGCGCGAGCACGCCAAGATGAACCGTTGTAACTGATCAAGCTTCCTCTCCCTGCTAATCCTTGTGATTTTCGCGCCGAGTCATACGTCGACCGCAGCCTGCATCCGTCCGTGCAAACCCTGGGCACGCGGGCTGCGCCCCCCCTAGTGTAGCCTAACGCGGCCGGCGGACATTGTACGAAGTGCCCGCGTGGCGCAGGAGATATTATGTACAGCGCGCCTCCGCGTCGAGAGCGGCACCAGCGTAGCCCGGAATGTAAATTTCCTGCAACATGGGCCAATTCGAGTTGCAGTTTTCCGGGCAATTGAATTTAATGGGCCGCGCAGGCGCAAATTCCCAGATCAAGAACGGCTGTCGCCAAGGGTTTCCCATGTCGTTGAAGCAATTATCGGCCCTATTCATAGTGTGTGGCTCCGTCGCATTGTCCGCGTGCGGTGGCGGCGGCGGTAGTGCCGGCACGGCTCCGCCTTCGCCGGCGGTCCAGTCGGCGAACGTGCAGGGAAGCGCGGCCAAGGGCCTGCTGCTGAACGCCATCGTGAATTTTTATCCCGTGTCGAACGGTGCCGCCGGCGCGACGTCGCTGGCGACGGTGCGCACGGATAGCGTAACCGGGGGCTTCTCCTCGCCGGTTGCCGCCTCGGGACCTGTCGTCGTGGTCGTGACGACGGACAGCTCGACGCAGATGCTGGATGAGATAGCCGGCACCGCCGTACCCGCGCCGGCCGGCCTGACCCTGCACGCGGCCCTCGATGGGCTGGTCAATCTGCGGCCCATCGCGATCACGCCGCTGACCGAACTGGCTTTTGTCATCGCGGGTCATTCGGGCGGCGGGCTCACCGCAGCCAATATCGACAATGCGAACGCGATTGTCAGCAATGTCTTTCTGGCCGGTGCGCCGGCGCTTTATACCCAGCCGATCGACCTGAAACACTATGCCGCCGCGACCGTCGCCCAGCAGGAACAGGCGAAGCTGCTGGCCGCGCTTGCGGTTGCAGCCAGCCATGGGATAGCCACGGGCGCGGGCGGCAGCGCCTGCCCAGGGCCGTATCCGGCGAATCTCGTCTGCCTGGTGGCAGGTCTCGGGGATCTTCTGACGTTGAGTTCCTCCGGAACGCCAGTGCTCGGAAGTTCGGTTAAATATGTCGTAGCCGCCTACCAGAGCCTCACGGCGGGCACCGTCACGGTGGAAGGGGGACTTGCCCCGGGTGCATTCGGACTGAACGTTCAGACGGCGGCGGAGAGCGGGCTGCTGGCGGCGGTCGGGACGCAGGCGCCGTTCCCGGGCGGTTATAACCCGAATCCGGGCGCGGCGCAGGCCGACCTGGTTGCGAACACGAAGGCGCTGTTCGCCAATATCCGCACGAACATCCTCGATCAGTCGACCTCGCAGACGTTCGGCTATTCACCGACCCTGACGGCGCTGCAGACCGATTTCAACACCAATGCGGGGCCCGTCATTGCGGACACCGCCAGCTTCGCGGGCGGCGCCTATGAAGCGGCGAACCTCATTCAGAACGGCACCTCGAGCACGGCGGGATACGGTTTTCCGTCGCAGTTCATCAGCAGCCCCTACGCGCTGGTGCTGCATGGCGCCGATGTGTACGTCGCCAACGGCAATGCGACGATCGGACAGCTGACCGCGACGGGCGGCAGCACGCTGTACGCCGGACAGCCCGGCGTCTACAGTTCGGTTGACGGGCCTGCGCTGAAGGCGAGTTTTACCTATATTTACGGCATTGCTGCCGATGCGTCCGGCAACCTCTACGTCACCGACAACTTCTCGACGATCAGGGAGATCACGACGGCGGGCGTCGTCTCGACGCTGGCGGGCACGTCCGGCGTCTATGGCGGCAACGGCGGTGCGGCCGGCCAGGCCTTGTTCGGCGGCCTCCTCGGCATCGTGGTCGACAGCTTCGGCAACATCTACGCCGCGGATTTTGGCAACAACGTGATCTGGGAGCTCTCATCCGGCACGGTCAGCGTCTATGCCGGCCAGCTCGACATCCCCGGCAGCCAGGACAACGGATCGTCGGCGACCTCCGCGACTTTCGGTTGTCCGTCGGCGCTGGCGATCGACGCCTCGAACAATATCTACGTGACCGATGACTGCAACTTCAATATCCGCGTCATCGCCGCGGGCGGCGGTGCCGTCAGTACCCTGGCCGGCCAGGCGGGCGTTTACGGTTACCAGGACGGTCCCGGAGCGAGCGCGCTGTTCAGCGGTTCCATCGATGCCCTGGCACTGGCCGGCAACGGCGACCTGTACGTCTACGACGCCGCCAACCAGGCGCTCAGGCAGATCACGTCGGCTGGCGTCGTCAGTACCGTGATCAACGGCGCCACGCAGCCCTTTCCCAAGACCGGCGCGACCATCGGAAACCTGTACGGACTTACCGCCAGCGGCGGCAACCTGTATGCGGCGGACTACACCTACAACAGTCTCCAGCAGATCACGACCGCGGCAGCCGTCTCGACCCTCGCGCACGGCAGCGTCAGGTACAGTGGTCATTGCGGCTACGATCCGGTAGGCCTCGCGACCGCGACCGACGTCGCGCTGTGCCGCTACGGCCTCGCCAGCAACCAGATCCTGCTGACCGTCACGCAGACCGGCGCGACGACCTACGCGCTGAAGACGCAGGCACTGCAGTCGGATATCGACTCCAATCCGGCCTCTCCGACGTATGGGCAATGCCTGCTTACCACGCCATACAACCAGCTGACCTACTGCTACGTGCCGAATACGAGCTATCCGCCGTTGCAATCCGCGTTCACGTGGACGACCAGCGCGACCGGGGCGCAGTCCGCCTCGCTGAGCGGACCGTACTACGTGAATGCGTCCGGCGGGCAGGTCCAGGGATCGCTGAGCATGGCCGAGTCGAGCAACTGGAATCCCAACACGTACACCGGCTCGATATCCCTGAGCGGAACCGTGTCCGGAGGCACGGGTGGCATATCGCTGGTCAACATGACGATCGGCAGCGATTCCGTCATTACGATGCAGGATCTGGCCCGGCTGTTCGGGCACCACGGGATGGGACTCGGATCCATCGCCGTCGCCGGGGATACGACGATAACGCTATCCGGTGCGCTGGACCTGACCGACCTGACCACCAGCGCGTTTGCGTACGCGGCGAAAGCCACGATCGGGGCGCCGGTGTACGACAAGACGCAGGAACTGTCGCTGCCCGGAACCGTGAGCCTGGCCGGTTCGATCAATCAGATCACGGCCGGCGCTTCGACGCCGCTGTTCGCTGGAACCATCAGCGCCGGCGTGATCGGCTTGCCGCAGTTCGACGCAACGCAGCCGATCAGCGCCACCAATAATTTCACGATCCAGGGGCAGGTGTCGGGCGTCGTTGATTTTCCCGCCACGGGCACGCTGCCCGCGCGCACGCTGACCGTGACTGCCTCGGCAAGCGGCCAGCCGTCGCCGACCACGGTGCCGGAATCGATGTCGGTGACTTATTCCTATGCGACGCCGGGGGGCACGACGGAACTGAATGCCACGGGCCAGTACGACAAGACCAACGGATTTACCGGCACGCTCAACGACAATGCCGGGGTCATCGTGACGCTGACTTCCCCGGTCGGCGGAACCTTGTCCGGTGTCGTGACCGACAACGGCGTCGAGACGGCGACCATTTCCCAGACATCGACCGGACCGACGATCAACTTTACCGACGGGACCACGGAGTCCGTGTTCTAGGCGTGACTGGCCGGATCGGCCCGAGGCTTGCAGCGGCAGCAGCACTGGCCCTGGTCGGCGCAGCGGCGCCGGCGCTCGATCTGACCGCGGGCAGCGGTGCGGTTCACGGCTGTCCTGGCGCATCGGGCGGCGTAAGTTTCGATGCGGCTGCGATCGCCTATGTCGAGCCGGGACCCGTCAGTGCCGTGGACAGCTACGGCGGGGGCCGTTACTCGCCAGCCGGCGGCAACAACATTGCCGTCGGAGTCGGTTTCGGCGAAATTGCCGGCGACGTCTCCGGGTACTGCATCGGTGTCCTGTATCGCGCAGATCTTCTCGCGGAGGCTTCCCGCGATCTTCTCGATGCGGTCGTCGGCAATCACTTCGGTCGACAGTTCAATGCAGGCAGGACCTATCGTCTTGAAATGGACGACCGCAGCTTCCAGGCGAGCGGTGCCCGCCTCCGGCACGTCTTTGACGTGGATATCGCGGCGGGGTGGTCGACGAGAATCGGCGTGGGCGTATCGGCGCTGAAGGGCCTTGCCGCCCGGCAGCAATCGATTGCGGGGGAGGCGACCGCGACATCGGGCACCTACGCCCTCGGTGAAGCAACCTGGGTGAAGACCGAAACCGATTACAACCTTGCCGATTTCAATCCCTTCGTCGCTCCCGGCGCGGCGCACGGGCTTGGGTTCTCGACGGACTTCGAGCTGCTCGCCCGATCGAGCGGCGGTTACTCCGTCGACTTCATCGCGATGGACGCACTGGGGCGCATCTACTGGCACGACGTGCCGCAGTCGGTGCAGACCCTGAACAATTCGGCGATCCGCTACAACGCCGATTTCAACCGCGACGCATTTGTGAACGGCATCGACTCCCGCGTCGGTTTCACCCAGGACCTGCCTGCAACTTACCACCTGGCCGTTAACATCCCGGCGGGCACTCACCTGAGCGCCGTGCTCGAGGATGACCTGATCAGCCGCTTTCATTTTCCGTCGGTCGCCGCGCGCTACGGCGAGGATACGCGGTACGGTGAGCTGAGTTACGATCTTCGCACCAGGGCGCTGGGCATTGGCCTGCGGTCATCATTTGTCAGCGCCATGCTCACGGCAAATTCCTTCAGCCCGCGCAATGCTTCCGTGCTGGGGGTATCCATCCAGGCGATGCACGCCTGGTAGCGGTCGCGTGAACCTGTCAGGTGGGCCGGATGTCCGCGCCGCGTTCCCGTTCAATCGCGCGCCAGCCGATATCGCGGCGGTACTGCACCAGGTTCCAGTGGATCGCATGCACGAGGTCATAGGCCTGGCCCTGCGCAGCGGCGACCGTTGCGCCGAGTCCCACGGCGCACAGCACGCGCCCGCCGCTGGTCACGACGAGGGAATCCTGCATCGCGGTGCCGGCATGAAACACCTTGCCGGGTAACCGGGCCGCCGCCTCGAGGCCGCTGATCGGCTCACCCTTGCGGAAGGCCTCCGGATAGCCTCCGGCCGCCATGACGACGCCGAGCGCGGCACGCGCGTCCCAATGCGCTTCGGCCTGGTCCAGGCGCCCGGCGAGCGCCGCGAGGCACAGTTCCGGCAGGTCGCTCTGCAGTCTTGCCAGCACGGGCTGCGCCTCCGGATCGCCGAAGCGGCAGTTGAACTCGATCACGTTCGGCGTGCCGTCGGGCGCGATCATCAGTCCGGCGTACAGGAACCCGGCATACGGATGGCCGTCGAGACGCAGGCCCAGCAGCGTCGGCCGGATGACCTCGCGCATGATCCGCTCGTGCAGCGCGTCGGTGACGATCGGCGCGGGCGAATAGGCGCCCATGCCGCCGGTGTTGGGACCGACGTCGCCATCGTCCCGGCGCTTGTGGTCCTGCGACGTCGCGAGCGGCAGCACCTGCTGGTCGCTGGCCATCACGATGAAGCTCACTTCCTCGCCGGCCAGGAACTCCTCGACCACGATGCGCTGCCCGGCGCCGCCGTGGCCGCCCTCGAACATCTCCGTGGCTGTGGATATCGCCTCGGCATGCGTCGCGCAGATCACGACGCCCTTGCCGGCGGCGAGCCCGTCGGCCTTGATCACGACGGGCAGGCGCTGCGCACGGATATAGTCGGGGTCGAAATCGGCGCGCGTGAAGCTTGCATAGCCCGCCGTTGGTATGCGATGCCGGCGCAGGAAATCCTTGGCATAGGCCTTGGACCCTTCCAGCCGTGCGCAGGCCCGGCGCGGTCCGAAGCAGGGCAGTGCGGCCGCCGCGAATCGATCGACGATGCCGGCGACCAGCGGCCCCTCGGGGCCGACGATCGTCAGGTCGATCTTCCCGGCCTGCGCAAATCCGACCAGTCCGTCGATGTCATCGGCGGCAATGCCGACATTCGTGACCTTGGGCTCGAGCGACGTACCGGCATTGCCGGGCGCGACCCAGATCCGGCGCACCTGCGGCGACTGCGCGCATTTCCACGCGAGCGCGTGTTCGCGCCCGCCGCCGCCGATGATCAGGATCTGCACGGGCGGCGCTCCGCGTCAATGCCGGAAGTGGCGCATGCCGGTGAACACCATCGCGATGCCGTGTTCGTTGGCGGCGCGCGATGACCTCGGCGTCGCGCATCGAGCCGCCGGGCTGGATTACCGCCTTGATGCCGTACTCGGCGACGACATCGAAGTCCGTCGCGGAACGGCAAGAACGCGTCGGAAGCCATCGCCGCGCCCTGCAGCGACAGGCCGGCCTCGGCCGCCTTGATCGCCGCGATGCGCGCTGATGACGCGGCTCATCTGGCCGGCACCGATGCCCATCGTCGCGCCGGTCCTTCACGCAGACGATGGCATTGGACTTGACGAACTTGCAGACATCGCCAGGCGAACATCAGGTCGGCAAGCTCCGCCGCCGTGGGCGAGCGCGCGGTCACGGTGCGTACGGCATCGCGGCCGATCCGGGCGTCATCGCGCGTCTGCACCAGCAGGCCGCCGGTGACGCTGCTTGTACTCGAGCCTCTGCACGGCCGGGGTTCCCAGCCCGCCGGGCGCCAGCACGCGTATGTTGTCCTTCGCCGCGAGGACGTGCAGCGCCTCGGCGGTCAGTTCCGGGTGCGACGATGACTTCGACGAACTGGCGCTCGAGGATCGCGCGCGCGCAGGCTGCATCCAGCGCGCGGTTGAAGGCGATGATGCCGCCGAAGGCGGAGGTCGGGTCGGTCCGGTAGGCGCGCAGCATAGGCCGCGCCGATATCGGCGGCGACGGCGACCCCGCAGGGATTGGCATGCTTGACGATCACGCAGGCCGGATCCGCGAACTGCCGCACGCACTCCATCGCCGTGTCGGCGTCGGCAATGTTGTTGTAGGACAGCTCCTTGCCCTGCAACTGGCGCGCGCTCGTGACCGATCCGCCGCTCGCGCCCGGGTCGCGAGTAAAACGCGGCCTGCTGATGCGGATTCTCGCCATAGCGCAGGTCCTGGCGCTTGTGGAACGACAGGCTGAGGTCGGCGTCGTGCAGGCGCGCGCCGCCCGACGCACCGGCCAGATAGCCGGATACGGTCGCGTCGTACTGCGCCGTGTGCGCGAAGGCCTTGGCCGCCAGGCGCGGCGCGCAGCGCCGATGCCGGTGTGTCCATGGTTCGCGGCCAGCTCATCGAGCAGCGCGCGATAATCCGCCGGGTCCACCAGCACGGCGACGTCGTCGTGATTCTTGGCCGCCGCGCGCAGCATCGCCGGCCCGCCGATGTCGATGTTCTCGATCGCTTCCGAATAGCTGCAGCCGGGACGCGCGATGGTCGCGGCGAACGGATAGAGATTGACGACCAGCAGGTCGATCGGCTCGATGCCGTGCTGGCTGCATGACGTCATCGTCGGTGCCGCGCCGGCCCAGCAGGCCGCCGTGCACGCGCGGGTGCAGGGTCTTGACGCGCCCGTCCATGATTTCGGGAAAGCCGGTGTAGTCGGCCGACCTCGCGGACCGGCGATGCCGGCTGCGCCAGCAGCTGCGCAGTGCCGCCGGTGGAGAGCAGCTCGATGCCGCGCTCCGTCAGCGCGCGCGCGAACTCGACGATGCCGGTTTTGTCGGAAACCCTGAGCAGCGCGCGTCGTACGGGCCTGAGCAAGGGACTGCCTGTATGAATAATTCTTATTCGCCGATGCCGAACTCTTGCAGCTTCTTGCGCAGCGTGCCGCGATTGATGCCGAGGATCGTCGGCGGCGCGGCTCTGGTTGCCCGCGGCGTAATCAGCACGGCGCTGAACAGCGGCTCCTCGACTTCGCGCAGCACCATGTCGTACAGACGCGCCGGGCGGTGACCGTTCAGGTCTGCGAAATAGTCGTGCAACGCCTCGCTCGGTGTGATGCGCAGCGGCAGCTCCTTGCCGTTGACCTTGAGATCGCGGCCGTTGATCATCGGCGGTCCGGCTCCTGCGCGTGTCCTCGTCTTGCTTCCTTCAGCCACGTCGCTTTGATTCTCTGCACCATCGCCCGTAAGCCGCCAGCTCGCGCACCGCCGAAAGTTGTTCGACGCGTGAGTCCTCGAGTTGCCATGAGACGCTTGCCGCAACGCGTCGCTCCCCGGATAGCTGCCGGCAGTACCAGCCAGATGCTTTCGCGCCATTCGCACGCCTGTGCATCGCCGTAGAACTGCGTACAGGTATTCGAGATGGACGCGCATGATATCACGGACTTTTCGTAACGCGCAAGCTCTGCGCGCAACTGACCCGTTGCGAGGAAAGCATTGACATCGCGAAAATCCATGGCTGACCCTGCGCCGCGCGGCCGATCATTACTCCGTCGCGCCGGTTGAATCAAGTACCGCGCGCGCGCGCTGCGGCGAATCGATGTCGCCGTTCGCGAACACCGGAATCTCGACCTTGCCTTGATGGCGCCGCATGGTGTCGTATTCGGCCTCGCCCCGGTACATGTCGGCGCGCGTGCGGCCATGGATCGCGAGCGCCGGAATGCCGCAATTCTCGGCGAGCGCGGCTATGCGCACGCCGTTGCTGTGTTCGCTGGTCCCAGCCGGTGCGGATCTTCAGCGTCACCGGCACCGCCACCGCTGCGCACCACGCGCTCAGGATGCGCGCCACCAGCGCCTCGTCGGGCAGCAGCGCGGAGCCGGCCAGCCGATTGCAGACTTTTTTCGCCGGGCAGCCCATGTTGATGTCGATGATCTCGCGCGCCGGCATCGACGTTGCGCTGCGCGGCCTCCGCCATCATCGTCCGGATCGATGCCGGCGAGCTGCACCACGCGCGGGCTCGGGTTCACCGGCGTGATCCATGCGGCGCCGCGATTTCTCGCTGTCCCAGAGCCGCGGTATCGGCGGTCGAGCATCTCCGATGCCGCCAGACCCGCGCCGAACTGCCGGCACAGCATGCGGAAAGGCCGATCGGTGACGCCCGCCATCGGCGCGAGCATCACCGCCGACGGCAGCAGATGCGGCCCTATGCGGACCGGCTTCATCGGGCCTGCGGCGCGGCATCGCCGGCGCAACGCAGCCTGCCGTCCGCGCCGCGCAGGCAGACGTCGAGTTCGAAGCCCTCCGCATTCTTGCCCGGATCCTGGATCTCGACCGTGGCGTCGGCGCGCTCGCCGGGACCAAGCAGGCGCGTCACCGGCTTTCCCAGGTACTCCGTCGGCTCGAATTCGCGCGAGCCGATGTGCGCGCCGAAGCGGTCCGCGAGCGTGACCCGCAGAAGCGGAAACGGTTGCAGCTGGGCGCTCGTATTGAGGATGCTCGCGCGCACGCGCAAAGCCCCGCTCGCGGTCGCATCGCCGCTCGCGCCCCACTGGCGCAGCTGATATCCGGCAAGGCTGGCCGGGACCGGCAACGGCGCACCGAGCCGTGCGTACAGCGCGCGCACGGCCGGAGCGAATGGCTCATGGGCCGCAAGCCATTCGCGATTGCGGTGTACGATCTGGCCGGCCAGCAGCAGCGCGAGCGCGACGGCGGCGGCAACCCAGGGCCAGCGCCGGCCCTGGTGCGCGTTCGCGGACGCCAGCAGCGTCTGCGCCGGATCCTGCGCCGGGACGCCTTCCGGCTCGGCGGAGGGGACGTACAGATCCACGACAACGGGTATCCCGGCATCGGCATGCGGCGGCGCGCCCGATGACCAGTGTTCGCTTGCATCGCCGGTTTCCTCGTGCAACGGCGAGTCGGCGCCGACCTCGACGAAGATGCGATCGAGCTCCGTCGGTGTCAGCGAGAATTCGAGCGACCGGTCGAGCTGCTCGATGAACTCCGGCGCCGGCAGTTCCCGCTCGGCCGATTCCAGCCCGGCCGAGTCGAGCTCAGCGGATTCCAGTTCCGTCGAGCCCGGTTCCGCCGGCCCTTCCTCCCACTCATCCTCGCCGGGAGCGTCCTGGATTTCCAGGCTCGCAATGTCATCGGCGGCGATCTCCAGGGATTCGAAGCGCACATCGGTTGGTGTTTCGTCCTGGTTCGCGGGTTGCGCGCCGGACTCTTCCTCGGCGGATTCCAGGATGTGCTCGGCGCGCGCCTCGAGTTCGAGCGTCGATTCGCCGATCGTGAACATGCGCGGCTCCTCGGCCAGGCGCTTCAGCGAATCGAACACCTCGCCGCACCGGCCGCAGCGAACCTGGCCGCCGGCGGCCCCGAGAACGTCGGCCGAAAGCCGGAAGACCGTCTCGCACTGCGGACACTGCGTGAACACGTCAGGGCCCGCCTGCGCTGTTCACGCCGCGGCGACGGGCCTGCAGGCAACACCAGTCATCGCGGTGCAGGGTCCGCACCAGCGAGAAATCCGCCGCATACGCCGTGGCGATTGCCTCGGCCTGCCCGCACAGCACGCCCGACAGCAGCAGCTCGCCGCCGGGCCGGCAGGCGCCCGCCAGCACCGGCAGCAGATCGAGCAGCGTCGCGGCGAGGATATTGGCGACGACGACGTCGCCGGGCGGCAGCGCGGCCGCCGGATCGACTGCGACCAGTTCTGCGCCGACCCCGTTGCGCAGTGCGTTGTCGCGTGTCGCCAGCAGCGCCTGCGGATCCACATCGACGGCCAGCGCGCGCGCCGCGCCGAGCTTAAGCGCCGCAACGCTCAGGATTCCCGAGCCGCAGCCATAATCGATCACGCACTTGCCGGACAGGTGGAGCCCGGACAATGCCTCCAGGCACAGGGCCGTGGTCGGGTGCGTGCCGGTACCGAAGGCGAGTCCCGGATCCATCCGCACGATGATCGCGCCCGGGTCCGCGGGCGCCGGCGCGTCGGTCGGGCACACCCAGAGATGCTCCCCGAAGCGCATCGATTTCCAGTCCATGAGCCATACCCGCTCCCAGACGCGATCCTCGACGCCGCGGATCCGTGCGTTGCGCGTGATCTGCGGACCGAGGCTCGCGGCGAGCCGGCCGAGGTTGCCCGCCGCGTCGCTGCCTGCATCGAACAGGGCCCGAACCAGCGTGTCCTGCCACAGGCGCATTTCGCCGACCTGTGGCTCGAGCACGGGTTCGTCGCCGCGGTCCTGGAACGTGATCGACTGCGCGCCGCTGGCCAGCAGCGCCTCTTCCACGGCATCCGGGCCGAGGCCAGCAAGCGGGAATTCGATTTCGTAGAAGTGCATCTGCTTGACAGGCCCTCAGGCGGGCTTCATTTGATACCGAGGCGCCGTTCCAGGTAGTGAATGTCGGTGCCGCCCTGCTGGAACGCGGCGTGATTGAAGATTTCCTGGTGCAGCGGAATGTTGGTCTTGATCCCTTCGACGACCATCTCGGCCAGCGCGTTGCGCATGCGGGCGATCGCCGTTTCGCGCGTATCGCCGTAGGCGATGAGCTTGCCGATCATCGAATCGTAGTAGGGCGGCACGTTGTAGCCCGTGTAGACGTGGCTGTCGACGCGGATGCCGGGGCCGCCGGGCGGGTGCCACAGCCGGATCGGGCCGGGCGAGGGCATGAAGGTCTTCGGGTCCTCGGCGTTGATGCGGCATTCGATCGCATGGCCGCGGATCTGGATGTCGGCCTGCGAGAACGCCAGCGTCTCGCCGGCGGCGATCTGCAGCTGCGCCTTGACGAGGTCGATGCCGGTGACCAGCTCGGTCACCGGGTGCTCGACCTGGATGCGCGTGTTCATCTCGATGAAATAGAACTCGTCGTCCTGGTAGAGGAATTCGAGCGTGCCGGCGCTGCGATAGCCGACCTCGCGGCAGGCCTCGTGCACAGCGCTCGCCCATGACCTTGCGCTGCTTGGCCGTGAGTGCCCGGTGCCGGCGCCTCCTCGATGACCTTCTGGTGCCGGCGCTGCATCGAGCAGTCGCGCTCGCCCAGGTGCACGACGTTGCCGTAATTGTCGGCCAGGATCTGGAACTCGATGTGCCGCGGGCTTCTCGAGGAATTTCTCCATGTAGACCTGGTCGTTGCCGAACGCCGCCAGCGCCTCGGACTTGGTCACGCTGATCGAGCTCGCCAGCGAGGCTTCGGTGTGCACGACGCGCATGCCGCGTCCGCCGCCGCCGCCGGAGGCCTTGATGATCACCGGATAGCCGATGGACTTGCGCGATGCGCAGGTTCTCGTCCGGGTCGTCGCCCGAGCGGCGCCGTCGGAGCCCGGCACGCAGGGCACCCCTGCCGCCTTCATGACCTTGATCGCCGAGACCTTGTCGCCCATCAGGCGGATCGTCTCGGCGCTTGGGGCCGATGAAGATGAAGCCGCTCTTCTCGACCCGCTCGGCGAAATCGGCGTTCTCGGACAGGAAGCCGTAGCCCGGGATGGATCGCGACGGCGTCGGTGACCTCGGCGGCGCTGATGATCGCCGGCATGTTCAGGTAGCTCAGCGCCGATGGCGGCGGGCCGATGCAGACCGACTCGTCGGCGAGCAGCACGTGCTTGAGTGTCGAATCCGCGGTCGAGTGCACGGCGACGGTCTTGATGCCCAGCTCGCGGCAGGCGCGCAGGATGCGCAGCGCGATCTCGCCGCGATTGGCGATGACGACTTTTTCGAGCATTGGGCGTTATTCGATGATGAACAGGGGCTGGCCGAATTCGACCGGCTCGCCGTTCTTCGCCAGGATCGCGGTGATCCGTGCCGGCCTTGTCGGATTCGATCTGGTTCATCATCTTCATGGCCTCGATGATGCACAGCGTCTGGCCGACCTTGATCTCACTCGCCGATCTCGACGAATGCCTTGGCGCCAGGGGACGGCGACGAGTAGTAGGTGCCGACCATCGGCGAGACGATCGTGTGCTCGTCGCTGGCGGGTTTCGCCGGCGCTGCTGCCGGCGCCGGCGCGGCGGGCGCGGCGGACGCGGCCGGTGGCGCAGCCTGGTAGTGCATCAGCGGCTGCGCGGCGCCGCGCGGATGCCGGCTGATCCGTACCGTTTCCTCGCCTTCCGAGATTTCCAGTTCGGAGATCCCGGATTCCTCCAGCAGCTCGATCAGCTTCTTGACCTTGCGAATATCCATCAGGAATCCCCTTGAAAATAATCCGGTGTCGTTTTACGAGGCGGTCAGGCGCCGCGCAGCGGCTTCGAGCGCCAGCTCGTAGCCGAAGGGCCCCAGGCCGAAAATGCAGCCGACTGCAATGTCGGAAAAATAGGAATGATGCCGAAATTCCTCGCGCGCGAAGATGTTGCTGAGGTGGATTTCGATGAACGGCAGCGCGACCGCGAGCAGCGCGTCCCGCAGCGCGATGCTCGTATGCGTGAACGCGCCGGGATTGATGATCGCGAACGTGCAGCCTTCGCGCTTGCTGGCGTGGACCCGCTCGATCAGTTCGTGCTCGGCATTGCTCTGGCAGGGCACCAGCTCATGGCCCCTGGCGCGAGCGAGCTCGGCGAGCCGCGCGGTGATCTCGGGCAGCGTCGTCGTGCCGTAGGTTTGCGGCTCGCGCGTGCCCAGCAAGTTCAGGTTCGGCCCGTTCAGCAACAGAATTCTGGCCAAAAGTACATCCCCCGAGGCGTCATCGCGCCTTACGCCATCGTCGAGATGATAACCAAATCTGGTGCAAATTTGGCAAGATTTTGCGGCGAACGTCGCCAATCGAGCCTCAAACGCGGCTCGTTGCCCGCCGTTTGGCGAGACCCTCGGCGATTTCCCGTCGTGCGTCCGGGAGCGTCGTCCGGTCCTCATTGACGCGCAGCACGACGGACAGGATGAAGTCGGCCTGAGCTTTATGCAACTCGCCCAGGTACAGCGCGACGATCTGGCCGCGCCGGTCGGTGAACACCGAAAATGGAAATCCCGGGGATGTGACGCCGAGCGCGCTGGCGACATCGAGCGCGTCCTGATCGCCGATCAGCAGCGGGTAGGCGATCCGCGCGGCGTCGGCATAGGCCAGCACGCGGTCGCGACGGTCGACCGCAATGCCGATCACGCGGAAATCCCGCCCGGACCAGTCCCGGTCCAAGGCCTGCAGCAGCGGCGTCTCGCGGCGGCACGGGGCGCACCAGGCGGCCCAGAAATTGATGATCAGGGACTTGCCGCGCCAGGTGCTGATGGGTGTCGCGCGGCCGTCGCGGTCCATCAGCGCGAACGCCGGCAGCTGCTCCGGTATCGGCAGGGCGTGCGCTGCCACCGTGACCGCCAGCAGCGCCAGAACGCCGGCGAATCGCCTCACGGCGACGTGGGCGTCGGAATCCGGCGCTTGCCCAGGCGCAGACCGGCAATCAGGAATGCACCCAGGCCGCCGAGTATCGCGACCAGCTGCCACGGAAACAGGGTCCGGGCGGTCGGATCGAGGCTCCCCGCCGCGCTGTCCGGAAACAGCACGCGGGTGATCGCGGGATAGCAAAAGCCCGCGCTTGCGCACCCCTGGTAGACGACCTTGATCTGCACCGGATGGGCGCCATAGTCGTCGCGGCTCACGTGCGCGCTGGCTTCGACCTGATGCACGTAGATTTCCTGCGTGCCAAGGAATTCGTCGGAGACCATGGTCCCCCGGGGCAACTGCACGGGTCCGAGGTGCAGGTCGGGGCTCTCGGCCAGCACCTGCAGCTTCTGCCGGTACAGGTAATAGCCGTCGGCGATGACCCAGCGTACGCGCAGCTGATCCGCATCGAGGTGCGCACCCACCCGAAAGGCGACGTCCGGATCGAGGAAGTTCCGGTCTTCATCCGCGGCGCTGCCCCGTATCCACCATGGCTTGGCAATGGCGGACGTAACCGGGCCAGGGCCGACGCAGGCCAGCACGGCGAGCAGCGCCCACAGGGCGCGCGGCGCGCGGGGCGCGCGCCTGCTGCGGAGCAGGGTGGATATCGTTTTCACGGCGCCACTGTACCCCATACCTGTCGCGGAAGGGCATACTGGGAGGCGTGAATTGATGCAGTGCAGCAATCTATTTGGACCGGGACCCCTTGAATCGCGGCAATCTGCCGCTATCATTAGCAGCCACAGGCAGAGAGTGCTAACAACCCTGATGCCTGCCCGTAACCCCGAATCAAAAAGCTTTAGGAGTCTTGTCTTATGAAGATGCGTCCCCTTCATGACCGCGTGATCGTGAAAAGAGAAGCGGAGGAGCGTAAGTCCCCCGGTGGCATCGTGATCCCCGATACCGCTACCGAAAAGCCGATTTTTGGAAAGGTCCTTGCCATCGGCAAGGGCAAGATCATGGAAGACGGTTCCGTGCGTCCGCTCGACGTGAAGGTCGGCGACAAGATCCTCTTCGGCAAGTACAGCGGTACCGAAGTGAAGATCGATGGCGAAGAACTGGTGGTCATGCGCGAAGAAGACGTCATGGCCGTGATCGAGTCGAAGTAACTCCGGTCAGCTTTCCCAGCTCTCTTTACTGAAACAATTATCCAGCAGAGGAATCAAGTTTATGGCAGCAAAAGACGTACGCTTTAGCGACGACGCCCGGGCGCGCATGTTCAAGGGCGTGAATATCCTGGCGAACGCCGTCAAGGTCACGCTGGGACCGAAAGGCCGCAACGCGGTGCTCGACAAGAGCTTCGGCGCTCCGACCGTGACCAAGGACGGCGTATCGGTCGCCAAGGAAATCGAACTGAAGGACAAGTTCGAGAACATGGGCGCGCAGATGGTCAAGGAAGTCGCTTCCAACACCTCCGACGAGGCGGGTGACGGCACCACGACCGCGACCGTGCTCGCGCAGGCGATCATCCGCGAAGGCCTCAAGGCCGTCGCCGCCGGCATCAACCCGATGGACCTGAAGCGCGGCATCGACAAGGCCGTCATCGTCTGCACCGAGGAGCTCAAGAAGCTCTCCAAGCCGTGCAAGGACCCGAAGGCGATCGCCCAGGTCGGCACGATTTCGGCCAACTCCGACGAGAGCATCGGCAAGACGATTGCGGATGCGATGGAGAAGGTCGGCAAGGAAGGCGTGATCACCGTCGAGGAAGGCTCGGGCCTTCAGAATGAACTCGAAGTCGTCGAGGGCATGCAGTTCGATCGCGGCTACCTGTCGCCGTATTTCATCAACAACCAGCAGAGCCAGAGCGCCGAGCTCGACAAGCCGCTGGTGCTGTTGATCGACAAGAAGATCTCCAATATCCGCGAACTGCTGCCGCTGCTCGAGGCAATTGCCAAGGCCGGACGCCCGCTGCTGATCGTCGCCGAGGATGTCGAGGGCGAGGCCCTGGCGACCCTGGTCGTCAACAAGATCCGCGGCATCCTCAAGGTCTGCGCCGTCAAGGCCCCGGGCTTCGGCGATCGACGCAAGGCGATGCTGCAGGATATCGCGGTCCTGACCGGCGGTACCGTGATCTCCGACGAAGTCGGCCTGTCGCTCGAGAAGGCGACGCTGAATGATCTCGGCGAGGCCAAGAAGATCCTGATCGAGAAGGAAAACACCACGATCATCGACGGCGCCGGCAAGGCCGCTGACATCAAGGGCCGGGTCGACAGCATCCGCGCGCAGATCGAGGAAGCGACCTCCGATTACGACAAGGAAAAGCTGCAGGAGCGCGTTGCCAAGCTCTCCGGCGGCGTGGCCGTGATCAAGGTCGGTGCCGCAACCGAGATCGAGATGAAGGAAAAGAAGGCCCGCGTCGAAGACGCCCTGCACGCCACGCGTGCGGCGGTCGAAGAAGGCGTGGTTCCGGGCGGTGGCGTGGCGCTGATTCGTGCGCTGAAGGCCATCGAGAAGCTGACCGGTGCGAACGAGGACCAGACTCACGGCATCAAGATCCTGGCCCGCTCGATCGAGGAGCCGCTGCGCCAGATCGTCGCCAACGCCGGCGAAGATGCGGCGGTGGTACTGAACCGCGTCAGGGAAGGCAAGGGCACGTTCGGCTACAACGCCGCGACGGGCGAATATGGCGACATGATCGACATGGGCATCCTGGATCCGACCAAGGTCACGCGTCTGGCCCTGCAGAACGCAGCCTCGGTTTCCGGCCTGCTGCTGACGACCGAAGTCATGATCGCCGAAGCGCCGAAGGAAGACGAGCATGCGCACGGCGCCCCGGGCGGCGGCATGGGCGGCATGGGCGGCATGGACATGTAGGACCTGCCTGCGCAGGTTCTGCATTCCGGCAGATCAAAGGGCGAGCTTCGGCTCGCCCTTTTTCTTTGCGGCGCCCCCGCAGCGGGGCAAGTAAACTACGGGTTTTGGGAGACGGATCGCAATGCGGCGAGATTCGCGGCGCCCGGGCACGGCATGTCGCCCGGGATTCACGGCACTGGCCTGGGCACTGGTGTTCGCGGTCACGCTCGCGCACCTCGCGCGGGCCGATGGCGAGCGCCATACCTTCTGGTCCGTCAAGGGGCAGTACAACACGGTCTACCTGCTCGGGTCCGTGCATGTGCTCAGGAGCGCTGACAGCGACCTGCCGCCCGAGTCGCTGCGCGCGTACGCCCAGGCCGGTTCGCTGGTCATGGAACTCGACCTGAACGAAGCCACGCCGGACAAGCTGCTTGACGGGGGCGCCAATGCCGAGACGCTGCCGGAAGGCCAGACCCTGGCGTCCGTCCTCGGCCCCGCAGCCTATGCCACATTTCTGTCGCATCTGCAGCCCTTCGGCCTGGATCCCCAGTTCTTCAGCCAGATGCAGCCCTGGTTCGTCGCCGTCACGCTCGAGCAGCTCGAGCTCGCGCGCCTGGGGTTCGATGCGGATTCCGGCGTCGAGGCGCAGTTCACGCGGCGCGCGCAGGCGGATCACAAGCCGATCATCGCGCTGGAGACGATGGACCAGCAGCTCGGGCTCTTCTCCGGCATGTCGCTCGACCAGCAGCGCCGCTTCCTGCTGTACTGCCTCGAGGACGCGGACGATGCGGCACAGGAAATGAACGCGGTCGTGACGGCCTGGCATCGCGGTGACACAGGCCAGCTCGAGCGCCTGCTCAGCGAGGGATTCGATAAATTCCCCGACTTGTACCGGATCCTGACGACGGACCGGAATCGCCGGTGGCTGCCGCGCATCGAGGGCATGCTGCACGAGAAGCAGGACTACCTGGTCATCGTCGGCGCGCTGCACCTGGTCGGCAGGGATGGCGTCGTCGCGCTGCTCGAGCGCCAGGGGTACAAGGTCGTGCAGCAGTGAAGATCGAGCCGATGGACCCGGCGGACCCGCGGGTGCGCATCCTGCTCGAGGAGTCGGATGCGTACATGAGTGCGCTGTATCCGCCCGAGAGCAACCATCTCGAAGGCGTCGCGGCGCTCAGGCAGCCCAATGTCCTGTTCGTCGGCGCCACGCTGGATGCTGCGGTCGCCGGCTGTGGTGCCGTCAAGACCATGGACGATGACTCCGTATACGGCGAGATCAAGCGCGTGTTCGTCGTCCCCGCCTACCGCGGCCGCGGCCTTTCGACGGCGATCATGCGCGTCCTGGAGCAGCACTTGAGCGCGAAGGGCGTGCGGCTCGCGCGCCTGGAGACCGGCGTGCTGCAGCCGGAGGCGCTGGGCCTGTACGAGCGGCTCGGCTACGTGCGGCGGGGGCCGTTCGGCCGCTACCAGCCCGATCCGCTGAGCGTATTCATGGAAAAGCGGTTATAGCAGCGTGCCAGGTACCGACGCCGTTGCGCCGGAGTTGCGGGCCCAGGTGCTGCGCTGGCGGGAGCGTGCGGCCGCGGTGCCGGAGCTGGACGCGGGCCTGGCCGCCCTGCACCCGGCGCTGGGCGCCGAGCTCGAGCGCGTCATTGCCGCAAGCGAGTTCATCGCCGCGGCGCTGCTGCAGGATCCCGGTGCGCTGCAGTGCGCGGTGCGCGATGGCGGTGAGTCCGCTGCGGCGGCACTGAACCGCGAGTACGCGGCGCTCGCTGGCGCCGCGCCGTCGGAGGATGCCGCCCGGCGGGTGCTGCGGACGTGGCGCCGGCGCGCGATGACGCGGATTGCATGGCGTGACATCGCCGGACGCGCCAGCGTCGCGGCGACGCTGCACGAGCTGTCGGACCTGGCCGATGCCTGCATACAGGCTGCCGCCGCCGCGGCACGCCGCCAGCTGGCGCCGGTATTCGGCACCGCGCGCGATGAGCGCGGCGCCGAGGTGGCGCTGATCGTCGTGGCGATGGGCAAGCTCGGCGGCCGCGAACTGAATTTTTCATCGGATGTGGACCTCGTCCTGCTGTACGCCGACGGCGGGCAGACGGACGGCGCGCGCACGCTGGACAACCAGGAGTACTTCCAGCGACTGGCGACGCAGATCATCCGCTGCCTGGACGAGAGAACCGAGGACGGATTCGTATTCCGCGTGGACCTGCGCCTGCGCCCGTTTGGCGACAGCGGTCCGCTGGTCGTGAGCCTGGCGGCGCTCGAGGATTACCTGCAGCAGCACGGCCGCGACTGGGAGCGCTATGCATGGATCAAGGCGCGTGCCATCGTCGGGGCGCAGGAATTTGCCGCCACCCAGCAGGAATACGTGCGGCCCTTCGTGTACCGGCGCTACCTCGATTTCGGCGTTTTCGATTCGCTGCGCGAAATGAAGGCGCTGATCGCGCGCGAGGTATTGCGGCGCGATCTCGAACAGGACCTGAAGCTCGGGCTGGGCGGCATTCGCGAGCTCGAATTCATCGTGCAGTCCTTCCAACTGGTGCGCGGCGGCAATGACCGGCGGCTGCAGAACCAGTCGCTGCTCAGCGTCCTGCCGCTGCTGGCCGGCGCCAAATACCTGTCGCAGGAAGCCGTCACGGCGCTGACCGCCGCGTATTTCGTGCTGCGCAAGGCGGAGAACGGCGTGCAGATGCTGCGCGATGCGCAGACGCACCGCCTGCCGGACAGCGACCTGGATTGCGCGCGGCTCGCGCTGATGCACGGCGCCAACGCCTGGCCGGCGGTACTGGCCGCGATCAGCGCGGCGCGCGCCTGCGTGGCGCGCGAATTCGCCGCGCTGGTATTTGGCGCGCCCGGCGCCTCAAATGGAGAATTAGACGCAAATTTCGACATATTCGCCCCTGATGAGAGCACGATCAGCGCAGAGTTGATGAAGAAAGGTCTGCCGCACGAGGCCGCCGTGGTGCTGGCACGGACCCTGCGCGGGTACGCGGAAGGGGCCTCGTTCCGCAAGCTCGATGAAGTCGGCCGGCGCCGCCTGCAGTTCGTGCTCGCGCGCGTGCTGGCCGCCGCCGCCCGGCATGCGCAGCCCACCGTCATGGTCGGGCGCATCCTGCGCGTCGTCGATGCGATCGGCGCACGCGCCTCGTACCTGGCGCTGCTCAAGGAACAGCCCGCGGCCCTCGACCGCCTGATCGATGTTTGTGCGATCAGCGGCTTCCTGGCGCGGCAGATCGCCGAGTTCCCGCTGCTGCTCGATGAGCTGATCGACCGGCGCGCGTTTGACGAGCTGCCGTCGCGGGAGGGCTTCGCCCAGGAGCTCGAGGCGCGTACCGAGCGGCTCCCGGCCGACGATCCGGAACGCCAGGTCGAGGGCCTGCGCCAGTTCCAGAAGGCGGCCATATTTGCGGTCGCGCTCGCCGACCAGACCGGGCGACTGCCGCTGATGAAGGTCAGCGATCGCCTGACGGACATCGCCGAGCTGATCGTGCAGCGCTGCATGGATCTCGCCTGGCAGCAGATGGTCGCGCTGTACGGCACGCCGCATTGCGGGCCGGACGCCCTGCGCCTGCGGCCGGTGCACGTCGCGGTGGCCGGGTACGGCAAGCTCGGCGGCCTCGAACTCGGTTACGGCTCCGATCTCGACCTGGTCTTCCTGCACGACTCGGCCGGCGAGATCGCGGAGACCAGCGGTGCGCGCCCGCTCGACAACGTGGTGTTCTTCCTGCGCCTGGGACAGCGCATAGTGCATCTGCTGACGATGCATTCGGCGGCCGGGCGCCTGTACGAGGTCGACATGCGCCTGCGGCCGAACGGCAAGGGCGGATTCCTGATCACCGGCATCGATGCGTTTGAAGCGTACCAGCACGAGAATGCATGGACCTGGGAGCACCAGGCGCTGCTGCGCGCGCGCGCGGTCGCCGGCGATGCGGACCTGCGTGCGCGCTTCGAGGCGGTGCGTCGTCGCGCGCTGACCGTCGACGTGCGCCGCGACACGCTGCGGGTCGACGTGATGGAGATGCGGGCGCGCATGCGCCGCGAGTTGTCCGGCGCGGGTGCCGGGGAGTTCGACCTCAAGCAGGATGCGGGCGGGATTGCCGATATCGAATTCCTGGTGCAGTACTGGGTGCTCGCCTCGGCTCACCGGTTTCCGTCCCTGGTCGACTACACCGACAACATCCGGCAGCTGGAGGGGCTGGCACAATGCGGCGTCACGCCTGCGGCCACCGCCCACTGGCTGATCGATACCTACCGGCTGTACCGCGGCGTACTGCATCGCCTGTCGCTGGAGGGCGCCGGCGGGCACGTCATTGCCGCCGATGAACTTGTCGCTGAACGGGCGCGGGTGCAGGAGATCTGGCAGGCCGCCTTCGCCGCGCCCTGAGGTCCCGGGACGCATTTGCGCTGCGCGGCCTGTCCGCGCAAAATCCCGGGCGTATTACGGAGACTGACGCACATGATGCAACCGAACGCCAAGAATCAATACACGGTCACGGCCGCCGACCTGCCTCTCTCATGCCCCATGCCGGGAATGTCGCTGTGGAATTCACACCCAAAGGTGTACCTGCCGATCGAGGAGACCGGGTGGGCGAAATGCCCGTATTGCAGCGCCGAGTACCGCCTGGCCGGCGCCGCGGCACCGTGACTGCCGCAAATTCCTGATCCGGGTGCCGGCTACGGCTTGTGCCGGTAATTGCTGTAGGATTTTTCCTCGACCAGCCCGGAGCCGAGACGGATGTTGATGCGCCGCTTGATCGCCGCGCGCTCGTCGTTCTCGAAATACACCGCGCGGGCCAGTTCGATGAAGCGCGCATCGAAGGCCTGGGCGCGTTCCTTGTCGCGGATGTCGTCCTCGATGATCCAGAGCCGTTCGTTCACGGCGAGCAGCGCCGCCTCGTCAGCGGCAATGTCCGCACGGGCATAGGCCGAGGCGTCCCAGGTCTCCTGCAGGGCGTCGAGCTCGGCGCGCACGTTGCGCAGCTTCTGCGGATCGGTCATGCGTTTCGACTTGATGCGCAGGATCGTGATCTTGTCGAGCATCTCCCCCGGCGATATCGGCACCCTGATTTCACTCATCGGCACGGCGCTCCGTCAGCAGTCAAAACATGATGGTAGCGAATATGCGGCCGTTGGGGTGATAAACTGCGCCGTGTGCACAAGCCGAAGACGCGCTGCGGAACATGACCGATGACGGCGGCCGACGCGTCGCGACTGCAGCCGGCGCCATGCTCATCGCGGCGCGCAGCGCGGCGCCGTTCGAACGCGGCGGGGAAGCGCTGTTCACGCCGCAGCACTGGCAGTCGCAGGGCGCGCTGACGCGCGTGGCGCGGGGCCGTGGCTCGGCCTGGTTTATCGCCACGGACTCGTTCGAATGGGTACTGCGCCACTACCGGCGCGGCGGCCGGCTCGCGACGTATGTCCCGCCTGATCGCTACGTGTGGTCCGGCGAGGCGCACGTGCGCGCCTTCGCCGAATGGCGGCTGCTCGAGCACCTGTGGCAGCAGGGACTGCCGGTGCCCGAACCGGTCGCCGCGCGCTACTGCCGCGGCTGGTTCACGTACAGCTGCGACCTGATCACGCGGCGCATTGCCGGCGCCGCGCCGCTGTCGGACCGGCTCGCTGCCGGCCGGCTCCGGGACGGCGCATGGCGCTCGCTGGGCATGACGGTGGCGCGATTCCATGCAGCCGGCGCCTGCCATGCCGACCTGACCGCGCACAACATCCTGGTGACGAGCGAGGACGTGTTCAGCATCATCGATTTCGACCGCGGCCGGCTGCGCGCTCCGGGTTCCTGGACCGGCGCCAACCTGAACCGGCTGCAGCGCTCCCTGCGCAAGGTGTCGGGCACGCTGCCGCGCGAACGCATTTCGCGGTCGGACTGGGATGAATTCCTGGCCGGCTACCGCGCCGCTGCCGGCCCGGACAGCTGATGCGCCGCCTGTACACCGGGCTCATCGCCTTCGCAATGCCATTCGCATTTGCGATCGTGCTGTGGCGCGGCCTGCGCGACCGCCAGTACTGGCATGCCCTGGGCGAGCGCCTTGGCTTCGGCGCCGCGCTGCCCGGGGATGCGCCCCGCATCTGGGTGCATGCCGTATCGCTGGGCGAGGTGACGGCGGCGGCGCCGCTGCTGCGCGAGCTGCAGCGGCGCCATCCTGCGCAGCGCCTGGTGCTGTCGACCGCGACGCCGACCGGGCGTGCGCGCGCCGTGGCCCTCTTCGGGCCGGCGGTTGCGGTCCGCTACCTGCCCTATGACCTGCCTGGCGCGATGCGCCGGTTTCTGCAGCGCGTGCGGCCGCGGACCCTGATCATCATGGAAACGGAACTGTGGCCGAACCTGTTTCATGAATGCGCGCGCCAGCGCGTGCCCGTCGTGCTGGCCAGTGCGCGGCTGTCGGAGAAGTCCGTCGCCCGCTATCGCCGCTGCGGCAGCCTGTTCCGCGCGCTGTTCACCGGCAACGTGCTGGTCGGCGCGCAAACCGCGACCGATGCCGCGCGTTTCGTGGCCGTCGGTGCGGACCCGGGCCGCACGCGCGTCGTCGGCAACGTGAAATTCGACATCGATATCGACGCGCACGCACCCGAGGCCGGCCGCAGGCTGCGCGCCGCGCTGTTCGGCCCGAGGCCGGTCTGGATCGCCGGCAGCACCCATGAGGGCGAGGAGGAGCAGGTCCTCGCCGCCCATGAGGAGCTGCGCCGGCAGCGCCCGGATGCGCTGCTGGTGCTAGTGCCTCGGCATCCGGGCCGCTTCGATGCGGTGGCCGCCATGCTGATGCGCCGCGGACTCCCCTATGTACGCCGCAGCGCCAACCGGCCGGTCGCCGCGGGCGAGGCGGTCTTCCTGGTCGACACGACCGGAGAGTTGCTGAGCTTTTACGCGGCAGCGGACCTGGCATTCGTCGGCGGCAGCCTGGTTCCGGTCGGTGGACACAACCTGCTGGAACCGGCCGCCCTCGGCCTGCCGGTGCTGACCGGGCCTGCCGATTTCAACGGCCGCCAGATCGCGACGCTGCTGACCGACATCGGGGCCGTGTGGCGCGTCGCCGATGCGCATGCGCTGGCTGTGGCGGTGGAGCAGCTGTTCGCGGATCCGGCGCGGCGCGCAAGCATCGGCACGCTGGGGCGTGAAGCCGTGGCCGCCAACCGCGGCAGCGTTGCGCGCGTGCTGGAGCTGGTCACCTGACCTGGCTGCGCTCGAGCCAGCCGCCGCCGAGCGCGGTATACAGCGCGACGCGATTGCTCTGCTCGTCCAGGCGCACCGCGATCAGCCGCTGGCGCGCCGCGTAGTCGCTGCGCTGCGAGTCCAGCACGTTCAGATAGCTGTCGCGTCCGGCCCGGTAGCGCTGCTGCGCGAGCTCAAAGGCCGTCGCCGTGGCCTGTGCCAGCGCCTCGTCGGCCTCGCGCTCGTTTGCGAGGCTCGCCGACAGCGCCAGCGCGTCGGCGACGTCGCGAAAGCCGGCCTGGATGGCTTTCTCGTATCCGGCGACGGCGATGCGCTGGTCCGCATTGGCCGCGGCGAGGCCGCCGACATTGCTGCCGCCGGCGAATATCGGCAGCGTGATCTGAGGCGAAAAGGTCCAGGTCCTGGTGCCCGCCTTGAACAGCCCCGACAGCTGCTCGCTCGCGGAACCCAGGTTGCCCATCAGGCTGATGGCCGGGAAGAACGCGGCGCGCGCGGCGCCGATGTCGGCATTCGCGGCGCGCAGCTGGTGTTCGGCGGCGAGTACGTCGGGACGGCGCAGCAGCACCGACGACGGCAATCCGGCGGGCGGCACGCCCAGCCTGGCCACCTGCGCATCGAGCGCCTGCGGCAGCAGCGCCGGATCCGGCGCGCCGCCCAGCAGCAGGGTCAGTGCGTCGATATCCTGCGCGACATTGCCGTCGTATCGCGCCGCGTCGGCGCGCGCCGCTTCGACGGTCGTGCGGGCCTGGGCGAGATCGAGGCCCGAGCGCGGACCCGGTCGCGTGGCGCTGCCCGGTCAGCTCGTACGAGGCGCTGCTGGCTCGCCAGCGTGCTGGCGGCCAGGTGCTGCAGTTCGCGATCCGACGCGAGCGTCAGGTACGCATCGGCGACCGACGCGATCAGGGCGAGCTGCGCGCCGCGCCGCGTTTCCTGCTGCGGCGAGATATTGCTCCAGTGCCGCGTGACTCAGGGAGCGGACGCGGCCGAACAGGTCGACCTCGAAGGAGGCAATGCCGATGCCGGCCTGGTAGTACTGGTAGATCGCAGGCGGACTGCCGTCGGCCAGCGCGGACGGCAGGTTCTGCTTCGAGAATACGCCGGTGGCCGTCGATCGTCGGCAGCTGTTCGGCACGCTGGATGCGGTACTGGGCGCGGGCGCGCTCGACGTTGAGGACGGCGATGCGCAGGTCGCGGTTGCCGGCGAGCGCCTGCGGCGATCAGTGCCTGCAGGTTCGCATCGGCGAAGAAATCGCGCCAGCCGATGTCCGCCGCGGCCGGCGCCGGGCCGGCGGCTCCCGGCGGCGCGAGGGCCGTCGAGGCGGGATCGGCCATTGCGTCGGCGACCGGCAACGGCGGGGCGCGATAGCGCGGCTCGAGCGTGCAGGCGCCGAGCAGGTCACGGCGCGAGCAGCGCCAGCGACGCCGGTGCGCGGCGCTACTCATGCGGATTCACCCGGCGGCGCGCCTGCCGGGGCAGCCGGCGGGATCCTCGTCCGGCAGGCTGTGAAACAGGCGCTGCACCACCACGAAGAACAGCGGAATGAAGAAGATGCCGAGGAAGGTGCCGGCCACCATGCCGCCGAACACGCCGGTGCCGATCGCGCGCTGCGCGCCGGCACCGGCGCCGGTGGCCACGCGCCAGCGGCAGCACGCCGAAGCCGAAGGCGAGCGAGGTCATCAGGATCGGGCGCAGGCGGTCGCGCACCGCGCGCAGCGTGGCCTCGATCACGTGCATGCCGGCTTCGACATTCTCCTTGGCGAACTCGACGATCAGGATCGCGTTCTTCGAGGCAAGTCCGATCGTCGTCAGCATCGCCACCTGGAAATAGATGTCGCGCTCGAGGCCGCGCGCACTGCGTGGCGAGCACGGCGCCGATGACGCCGAGCGGCACCGCGAGCAGGATCGCCGTCGGAATCGACCAGCTCTCGTACAGCGCCGCCAGGCACAGGAACACGACGATCAGCGACAGCGCGTACAGCATCGGCGTCTGCGCCCCGGCGGCGCGCTCCTCGTAGGACTGCCCGGTAAATTCGACCGAGAATCCGCTCGGCAGCCGCGCCACCAGCTTCTCCATCTCGTCATCGCCTCGCCGGAACTCACGCCCGGCGCCGCCTGGCCGTTGATTTCCATCGCCGCCACGCCGTTGTAGCGCTCGAGGCGCGGCGAGCCGTACTCCCAGTGCGAGTTCGCGAACGAGGCGACCGAGACCATGTGCCGACTGGCCGTTGCGCACGTACCAGCGGCCGAAGTCCTCGGGCACCATGCGAAAGGGCGCATCGGCCTGCACGATCACGTGCTTGATGCGCCCGCGATCGATGAAATCGTCGATGTAGCGCCCGCCCCAGGCCACCGCCAGCGTGTCATTGACGTCGCCCATCGACAGGCCGCAGCGACAGGGCCTTCTGCGGCATCGATGTCGAGTCGGAACTGCGGCGCGTCCTCCTGGCCGTTCGGCCGCACGTTCGCCAGCAGCCGGTCGCTGCGAGGCCATCTGCAGGAACTGGTTGCGCGCGGCCATCAGCGCCTCGATGCCCCTGGCCGTCGCTGTCCTTCAGATAGAAGTCGAAGCCCGCCGAGGTGCCCAGCTCGATGACCGGCGGGGGCGCGAACGCGAACGCCAGCGCATCCCTGATCTGCGCCAGCGCGCCGTAGGCCCGCGCCTGAAGCGCTGCGACGCCAAGGCGCGGCGAGGTGCGCTCGCTCCAGTCCTTCAGCAGCACGAAGCCGATGCCGGCGTTCTGGCCGGTGCCGCTGAAGCTGAAGCCGGCGATCGTGAAGATCGATTCGACCGCGTCCTTCTCCTGCGTCGAGGAAATAATCCGCGGACCTGGTCGAGCACCTTGCTGGGTGCGCTGTCAGTGGTCGCCCCGACCGGCGTCTGCACCAGCGTGAACAGGTAGCCCTGGTCCTCGTCAGGCAGGAAGGCCGTCGGCAGGCGCAGGAACAGCAGGCCCATCAGCGACGCGAGCACCGAGGTAGATGACGGCATGTAGCGCGCACGGCCGCGCGAGGATGTGCGCGACCGCGCCCTGGTAGCGCCGGCTGCCGCCGTCGAAGGCGCGGTTGAACCAGCCGAAGAAGCCGACGGTGCACTGTCGCTGCGCGCCTGCGACCGGCTCGAGCAGCGTCGCGCACAGGGCCGGCGTCAACACGACGGCGATCGAGCACCGACAGCACCATCGCCGAGACGATCGTGATCGAGAACTGCCGGTAGATGACGCCGGTCGAGCCGCGCAGGAACGCCATCGGGATGAACACCGCCGACAGCACGGTGGCGATGCCGACCAGCGCGCCGGTGATCTGGTCCATCGACCGGCGCGTCGCCTCGACCGGCGAGAGGCCCTCCTCGCTGCATCAGCCGCTCGACGTTCTCGACCACGACGATCGCGTCGTCGACCAGCAGGCCGATCGCCAGCACCAGCGCGAACATCGTCAGCATGTTGATCGAGAAGCCGGCGACGGCGAGCACGCCGAAGGTGCCCAGCAGCACCACCGGCACGGCGATGGTCGGAATCAGCGTCGCGCGCAGGTTCTGCAGGAACAGCTACATCACCAGGAACACCAGCACGATCGCCTCGAAGCAGCGTCTTGACCACTTCCTCGATCGACTTGCGCACGTACGGCGTCGTGTCGTAGGGAACCACGACCTTAAGCCCGTGCGGGAACTGCGGCGCGAGCTCGCTCGAGCAGCTGCCTGGACGCCCTGCACGGTGCGCCAGCGCATTGGCGCCGGTTGCCAGCTTGATGCCGAAGCCGGAGGCCGCCTTGCCGTTGTAATGCATCGACGAAGCCGTAGTCGGCCTGTCCGAGTTCGACGCGCGCCACGTCGCGCAGGCGCAGTGTCGAGCCGTCGGTGTTGCTGCGCAGGACGATGTTGCGGAACTGCTCGGGCGTCGTGCAGGCGGCCCAGCGCCGTGACGGTGGCATTGAGCTGCTGGCCGGCACGGCCGGGCAGGCCGCCGAGCTGGCCGACCGAGACCTGGGCGTTCTGCGCCTGGATCGCGGCGATCACGTCGGCGGCGTCAGCGCGTAGGCGTTGAGCTTGTCCGGATCGAGCCAGATGCGCATGGCGTACTTGGAGCCGAACAGCTGCACGCTGCCGACCCCTGTCGACGCGGCTCAGCGGATCGACGACGTTGGTCGCGAGGTAGTCGCCGATGTCGCCCGCGCTCATGCTGCCGTCTTCGGAGACGAAGCCGACCACCATCAGGAAGCTGCCGCTGCGCCTTGGCTGACGCTGATGCCCTGCAGCTGCACGATCTGCGGCAGCAGCGGCGTCGCCTGCTGCAGCTTGTTCTGCACCTGCACCTGCGCGATGTCCGGGTTGGTGCCGCTCGCGAAGGTCAGCGTGATCGCGACGTTGCCGTTGTTGTCGCTGGTCGAGGCGATGTAGATCAGGCCGTCGAGCGCCGGTCATGTTCTGCTCGATGATCTGCGTGACCGAATCCTCGACCGTCTTCGCCGAGGCGCCGGGATAGGAGGCGCTGATCGCGACCGACGGCGGCGCGATGTTCGGATAGCGCGCGATCGGCAGGCGCGTGATCGAGACGATGCCCGAACAGCATGATGATGATCGCGATGACCCAGGCGAAGATCGGGCGGTCGATGAAGAAGCGTGACATGACGATCGCGCCTCTGCAGGTACTCAGCGGCGCCGGTGCCGGCGGCCGGTGCTCGACCGCCGCTCGGCGGCATCGGCGGCGGTCTGCTCGACCGGCTTCGACGGCCATGCCGGGCTGGACCTTCTGCAGGCCTTCGACGATCAGCCGGTCGCCGGCGGCCAGACCGTCATCGACCAGCCATTGATCGCCGATCGCGCGCGACACCTGCACGGTGCGCGTCCTCGACCTTGCCCTCGCGTGTCGACGACCAGCGCGCTCGCATTGCCCTTCGGGTCGCGCGTGATGCCCTGCTGCGGCGCCAGCAGTCCCTGCGGCAGCTGCCCTTCGCCGAGCATCGCGCGCACGTACATGCCCGGCAGCAGCACCGCTCCGGATTCGGCACGATGGCGCGCAGCAGGAAATTGCCCGTGCGTCGGATCGACCGTGACGTCGGCAAACTGCAGCTTGCCCTCGTGCGCGTAGCGCGTGCCGTTCTCCAGCAAGATCTTCGCCGGCGTCTCCGCGTGCCCCGGCCGTGCACGCGCCCGGCGTCGATCTCCTGCTTCAGCGCCAGCCATTCGCTGCTCGACTGATTCGACATCGACGTAGATCGGATCGAGCTGCTGGATCGGTCGCCAGCGCCGCGGCCTGGTCGGCGGTGACCAGCGCGCCCTGCGTGACGCTCGACTTGCCGATGCGGCCGCTGATCGGCGCGACGATGTGCGCGTAGGCGAGATTGACGGCAGCGCTGTCGACCGCGGCCTGCGCCGCGGCGACATCGGCCTCCGCCTGCCCAGCGCGGCGATGGCGTTCTCGTTGTCCTGGGCGCTGACCGCGTCGATGCTTGCACCAGCTCGGCCGGCGCCGCGCGGCCAGCCTTTGCGGCCTCCACGGTCGCCTGCGCCTTCTTCAGATTCGCCCGCGCGCTGTCGTACTGCGCGCGATACAGGCCGTCGTCGATTCGATACAGCGGCTGCCCGGCCTGGACCGTCGCCGCCTTCGGTGAACAGCGCGCTTCCTGACGATGCCGCTGACCTGCGGCCGCACCTCGGCGACCAGGAACGCGCTCGCGCGTCCCGGCAGCGTGCGCGTCAGTGTTACCGGGTGGCTGACGAGCGTCACGACGCTGACCTGGGGCTTCGGTTCCTGCGGCGCATCCGCGGAATGTCCGCCGCAGGCGCCGAGGGCCGCGCACAGTGACGCCATCGTCGGCAGCAGAACGGCGTGACGCATGTGAATCATCCTCAGGGCGCAGGCGCCGCCTGCGCCGGTGATGGTGATGGCGATGGCGATGGCGATGGCGATGGCGGTTCTTTCAGTCCGGCATTGACGCTGCCGAGGCTCTGCTCCGATAGTATGCCGGCGGCCTGCTGCAGCTTGAGCACGTTGATCAGGTAATCGTAACGGCTGCGCGCATAACTCGAGCGAGCCTGCACCCACAGCCGGCGCGACTGCAGCACATCGACCGCCGAACGCGTGCCGGCCTCATAGCCGGCCTCGGTCGATTCCAGCGCGACACTGTTGGAGTCCACGGCCTGGCGCAGCGCCTTGACGCGCGAGGCTTCCGACAGCACGCCGAGATACGAATCGCGCGTCGCGCGCTCGGTGGCGCGCGCCACGCGCTCCACGCGCTCCTTCGCCGCCCGCTGCAGGTACACCGCCTGGCGCACCTGCGACGCCACGGCTCCGCCCGCGTAAATCGGGAACGTCACCTGCAGGCCGATGCTGCGCGCGGTCTGGTCGATGGCCGTGCCGCCGGCCGAGGTCCCGTCCGGATACAGCGATTCGCCGTTGCTGGTGTTCTTGAAGTGACTGGCGACGATGTCCACGGAGGGCGCGTGGCCGCCTTGCGCCGAGCTGACGTTTTCCCGGGCAATGTCCGCCGCCAGCCGGCTCGAGACCAGCGCGAGATTCTGCCGCAGCGCCATCTGCACCCACTGGTCCTCGTTCGCCGGATCGGGGTTCGCGGTTTCGAACGGCTCGGCCGGGCGCGCCAGGGAATCGAAGGCATCGCCGGTGATTTCCCACAGCAGTTCGCGCGCGGTCGCCACCTGCCGCTTGGATTCGATCACGCCGGCAACCCCATCGTCATGCGCCGCACGCGCTTCCTGCACGTCGGTGATCGCGGTGAGGCCGGCCTGGTAGCGCGACTCGGCCTGGTCGAGCTGGCGATTGACCGATGCGAGGGCCGCGATCCGTGCCTCGAGCTCATCCTGTGCCGCCAGCACGTCGAAATAGCGCTGTGAAACACGCTGGATCAGGTCCTGCTGCGCGGCCTCGTAGTCGGCTTCCGCCTGCGCCAGCTGCGCATCGGCGCGGTGCAACGCCACCCAGTTCGCCCAGTTGAAGACGTTCTGCCGCAGGCTCAGTCCGTACTGGTGGCTGATCGTCGTCGTCTGGCCGCTGAAGCCGTAGGAAAGCTGGGTATTCTGCGGCACCCCGGGGTAGCCGACCAGCGGCACCGTCGTGTCCGTCAGCCCGGTATCGCGCTCGCGGGTAGCAGAGCCGCTCGCCGAGAGCTGCGGCAACAGCGCCGCCTGAGCCTGCGGCTTCGCCTCGATCGCGGCGAGGCGATTGGCCTCCGCCTCGCGCAGCTGCGGGTCGTTCTGCAGGGCGCGCCGGTAGACGGCGAGCAGGTCGGCAGCCCCCGCGGCCGTGCAGCTCATGACACAGACCAGCAGGAGCACGGCGCGCATGTCAGTAAACCGGGATGCTGGGGTCCACATCGCGGGACCACGCCAGGATACCGCCTTGCAGGTTCGTGACGCTGGCGAAGCCCGCGCGCTGCAGGAAGCGCGCGACTTCCATGCTGCGTCCGCCGGCCCGGCAGATGACGACGATCTGCGCGCCAACGTCCATCTCCTGCATGCGGTCCGGAATCTGTCCCATCGGAATGTGCAGGCTCGCGCTGGGTGCCGGCGACAGGCGCACTTCCCACTCTTCGCGTACGTCCAGGAGCGTCATCGGGATCCCCTGTGCGCGCCGCTCCAGGAACTGCCGCGCGGTGATCTCGCTGATCATCAGAATACGAACCGGTCGGGCTGCGGCGCGCCGACCAGCGCGTCCATCACCGTCTCGAACAGGCTCTCGCGCAGCCAGTCCGTTTCACTGACGCGATGGACCAGCATCGCCTCCATGACCGGCGCCTGTCCGACGACGGCGAACAGCCGGCCGCCGGTGCGCAGCGCCTGTTCGAAGCGGCGGTCGTACACCGGCATCGATGCGGTGACCGCGATTGCGTCGTAGGTGCCGAGCGGGGCCGCATCGAACACATTGCGTGTCACGACACTCGCTGCGGCACCGACGCTGCGCAGGTTCGCGCGCGCGGCGTCCGCCAGTTCCGCGTGCAGTTCGATCGAGCGGACCTCGGCGGCCAGCCGGGCCATGCACGCGCACAGGTAGCCGGTGCCGGTCCCGACTTCCAGCGCGGTGGCGCCGGCGTCGATATCCAGTGCCTGCAGGATGCGTCCCTGCAGGTTCGGCGCGAGCATGCGCTGGCCGAATCCGATCGGAATCGGCGTGTCCGCGAACGCCAGCGCCCGATAGGCGGGCGGCACGAACGCCTCCCGGGGCACCGCCGTCAGCGCGTCGAGCACCCGGGGGTCGAGCACCTCCCAGGTGCGGATCTGCTGGTCCACCATTTGCCGACGCGCAGCGACTGTATCCATAACGTCCGTACCCGCCATTAAGATCGATGATTATGGTCAATTTCGGCAAGCTATGCCATGCCCGTAGGCTATTCTGTTACGATCATGACCAGGTTCGCGTCAAGTACGCGTTTTGCCGCTGAATTCTGCCCCTGCCGGACTCACCAAGGGCGAGGTCCGCAGTGATCATGCCGCCGATGTTTTTCTGGTCGGTCACCGCGGCGCTGCTCGTTGTCTGCATCGTCGTCATCCGCGTCCGCATGAGCCGCCAGGACAGCGCGGTCGACGCGATGGCCAAGGAGATCCTGCAGATCTCCGGCGAACCCGGCCCTGCGCGACCGCTGCCGCTCGAGGGACGATCCGAGGCGCTGAACCACCTGAGCGTCGCGGTCAATACGCTGCTCGAGACGCTGCGCCAGCGCGGCACCAGCGGCAGCGACCGCGACCAGCTGTTTCAGCGCCTCGTCGAGACCGTGCACGAGGGGGTGCTGGTTCACGGCGAGACGATACTGTTCGCCAACGCCCGCTTCCTCGACATGCTCGGCGCGGGTGCCGGAGACGTGATCGGCAGGCGCCTCGCGGATTTCGTTGCACCGGACTACGCCGAGCTGGTCGAGCTCAATTCGCGCCGCCGCCTCGCCGGCGAACCCGCGGCCGACCGCTATGAGATCGAACTGGTCGGCCCGGGCGGCCAGGTCACGCGCGCCGAACTCTCCAGCATCGTGATCCAGCACGAGGGCCAGCCGGCGCTGCTGTTCACCGCGATGGAGATGCTGCCGGGCGCGGCCGCCGCGGCGCCCGCGTCGGGACGTCCGCGGGCACTGGCGACCCTCGATTCGATGGACGATGGCGTCATCACGGTCGAGACCGACGGACGCATCGATTACGTCAACCAGGCCGCGATCGCGCTGCTGGGACAGAGCGCCGCGGACCTCAAGGGCAAGAACTTCGCGGACGTGGCCTCGCTCATCGACGAAGCCGACCGTCGCCCGATCGCCGATCCCGTGCGCAAGGCCGTGACGACCGGGACCCGGGTCGCCGCCGGCCGCCGCGCGGTGCTGGTGCCCTCGAGCGGATCCGCGGAGCGCTCCATCGAGATCAACGTATCGCCGCTGCGCACGGGCGACGGCGCCATCGGGTTCGTCGTCGTGCTGCACGACACGAGCGAGCTGCGCGGCATCGCCCGCCAGATGACCTACCAGGCCAGCCATGACGCGCTGACCGGACTGATCAATCGGCGCGAGTTCGAGCGGCGCCTGCAGGAAACGATCGACTCCGCGCATACCGGCGACGTGCATCACGCGCTGTGCTACCTCGACCTCGACCGCTTCAAGATGGTCAACGATTCCAGCGGGCACGCCGCCGGCGACAACATGCTGCGCGAGATCGCGACGATCATCAGGGATGCCGTCCGGGATTCGGATTCGGTCGGGCGCATCGGCGGCGACGAGTTCGCGCTTCTGCTGGTGGGCTGCCCGCTCGACAAGGCGCGGCAGATTGCCGACGACGTCGTGCGCTCCGTCAACGCCTACCGGTTCGTGTGGAAGGACCGCATATTCAACGTCGGCGTCAGCGTCGGGCTCGTCGAGATCGGCCGCGACGCCGGCACGCTGCAGGACGTGATGGATTCCGCCGACTCGGCCTGCTACATCGCGAAAAAGCAGGGCGGCGTGCACGTCTATTCGTCGCGCGAGGAAATGACGGCGCGGCACCGCGGCGACATCAACTGGCTGCAGCGCCTGCAGAGCGCGTTGCGCGACAACAGGTTCGAGCTCTGGTACCAGCCGATCGTGCACGCGCACGTCGGCGGCGTGCGCGGCCCGGCGTTCGAGGTGTTCGTGCGGCTGGAGAGCGACAGCGCCAGTCCGGCCGCGCCGCCCGCCGAATTCATCCGCGCCGCCGAACGCTATCGCCTGATGCCGCATATCGACCGCTGGGTCGTGCAGGCGGTTCTCGATGCGCTCGGCCGCGGCGGCCTGAAGCTGCCGAAGGGGCGCAGCGTCGCCATCAACATCGCGGCGCAAACGCTCGGCGATGCGGATTTCCTCGAGTTCGTGGTCGACTGCTTCGACCACACCGGCGCGATGCCGCAGGATATCTGCTTCGAGATCACCGAGAACGCGGTCGTCGCGAACGTCGAGCACGCGCGCCGCTTCATCGACGTGCTGCACGGCATGGGCTGCGAATTCGCGCTCGACGACTTCGGCGGCGGGCTCAGTTCGTTTGCGAACCTGAAGACGCTGCCGATCAATTACCTGAAGATCGACGGCTCCTTCATCCGCGACCTCGGCGTCGACACCGTCAACCAGGCGGTCGTCGCCGCGATGATCGACCTGTCGCGCAGCCTGAACTTCCGCGTCGTCGCCGAGCAGGTCGAGGACCAGTCCTCGCTCGACAAGGCGCGGCTGATGGGCATCGATTTCATCCAGGGCTTCATCATCGCGAAGCCGCTGCCATTGACGATGACGCCGGTACCGCTTTAGATTCCGTTGCGCAGCACCGCGCCGCCTGGCCGGCCGCCGGTGCATATAACCTTTCGGCAGATCCTCATAACCATTCTCTATGGGGCGGGGAGTATAATTGGGGGAAAATCAGCGCCAGTCCGATTCAGGATTCAACGCTCCGAAGGTGCATCATGCCAATATATGCAGATAATACCCGTTCGATCGGCCGTACGCCGCTCGTGCGCATCAATCGCCTCGGCGCCGGCGCGGGTGCGACGATCCTGGCCAAGATCGAGGGGCGGAACCCGGCGTATTCGGTGAAGTGCCGGATCGGCGCGGCCATGGTATGGGACGCCGAGCAGCGCGGCGTGCTGAAGCCCGGCGCGGCGATCGTCGAGGCCACGAGCGGCAATACCGGCATCGCGCTGGCGTACGCGGCCGCGGCGCGCGGCTATGAATGCGTGCTGACGATGCCGGAGACGATGAGCATGGAGCGGCGCAAGGTGCTGATCGCCTTCGGCGCGAAGCTCGTGCTGACGCCCGGCGCGAAGGGCATGAAGGGTGCGATCGCCAAGGCCGAGGAACTGGCGGCCGCCGAGCCGCAGCGATATGTGCTGATGAGGCAGTTCGAGAATCCGGCCAATCCGGCGATCCACGAGGCGACCACCGGGCCGGAGATCTGGGAGGACACCGACGGCGGCATCGACATACTCGTCTCCGGCGTCGGCACCGGCGGCACGCTGACCGGCGTGTCGCGCTACATCAAGCACACGCGCGGCAGGAAGATCCTGAGCGTTGCGGTCGAACCGACGCATTCGCCGGTGATCAGCCAGACGCTGGCCGGGCAGCCCGTGGTGCCGTCCCCGCACAAGATCCAGGGAATCGGCGCCGGTTTCGTCCCCAAGAACCTCGACATCTCGCTGGTCGACCGGGTCGAACAGGTCAGCAACGACGAAGCGATCGCCGCGGCCCGCGCCCTGGCCCGCGAGGAAGGCATGCTGAGCGGCATCTCGTGCGGCGCGGCGATCGTCGCCGCGTTGCGCCTGGCCCGCGAGCCGGCGAACGCCGGCAAGACGATCGTCGCGATACTGCCGGACGCAGGCGAGCGCTATCTGTCCGGGGCGCTGTTCGAGGGCCTGTTCGGCGATGTCGAGAAGATGCAGGCCGTCGGCTGAGAGCGCGATGTCCGACGCGGCCGGCCTCGACACCCTTGCGGTCAAGCTGATCGAGAGCTACCGGGCGGATCCGCGGGCGCTTGCGTTCACCCCGCGCTGCCTGCCCGCGCCGGAAGCGATCGCGCGGATCCTGCAGGACGTTCTGGCGCTGGTCTATCCTGGCTATTTCGGCCGGCGCGAGCCGTCCCTAGATACGCTCGCGTGGCACATCGGCGCCGGGCTCGCCGACCTCGCGCTGCGGCTGGAGAAGGAAATCGGGCAATGCCTGCGCCACAGCCGCCAGATCGGCGAACAGGCGCACGGCGCACCGGTCGCCGAGGCGGAGGCCGAGCCGCACGCGCGAACGCTGTGCGAGAGATTTCTCGGCATGCTGCCGCAGATCCGCGCGCAGCTGATGGCCGACGTGCAGGCGGCGTTCGACGGCGATCCGGCCGCGACCAGCCTCGACGAGATCATCCTTGCCTATCCGGGCATGCTGGCGGTGAGCGTCTATCGCGTCGCGCACGCGCTGCATGTCATCGGCGTGCCGATGATGCCCAGGATCATGACCGAGTGGGCGCACTCGCGCACCGGCTGCGACATCCATCCCGCGGCCGACATCGGCGCGGCATTCTTCATCGACCACGCGACCGGCGTCGTGGTCGGCGCAACGGCGAAGGTCGGCGCGCGCGTGCGGCTGTACCAGGGGGTGACGCTGGGCGCCCTGTCGCTGCCGCGCGATTCGAATGGCCAGGTCGTTCGTGGGCAGAAGCGCCACCCGACGGTCGAGGACGGCGTGACCATCTATGCGAATGCAACCGTGCTCGGCGGGCAGACCGTGATCGGCGCCGACAGCGTGATCGGCGGTTCGGTGTTCATCACCCGCAGCGTGGCGCCGCGCTCGCGCATCTCGCTGAAGGAGCCGGACCTGCGTATCGGAAGCCGCGACGACGCCGCCGCCGGCGACGCCATGTACTTCGACATCTGACGGGCCGACGGCCTGCCATGAAAATCATCGGCCTGATCGGTGGGATGAGCTGGGAATCGACCGCGACGTACTACCGGCTGCTGAACACCGCGGTCAGGGAGCGCGTCGGCGGGCTGCATTCGGCGAAGATCATCCTGTACAGCGTCGATTTCGACGAGGTGGAGCGGCTGCAGCGGGCCGCGGACTGGGATGCGGCCGGCGTGCTGCTGGCGCGGGCCGCCGTCGCCCTGCAGGCAGCGGGCGCGCAATGCCTGCTGATCTGCGCGAACACGATGCACAAGGTCGCCGCGGCGGTCGAGGCCGCCGTGCGGATTCCACTGCTGCACGTGGCCGATGCAGCCGCCGCGCCTGTTTGCGCCGCCCGCATGTCGACGATCGGCCTGCTCGGCACGCGCTTCGTGATGGAACAGGACTTCTACATCGACCGGCTGCGCGAGCGGCATGCGCTGCAGGTGCTGGTCCCCGGACAGCGGGACCGCGACATCATCCACCGGATCATCTTCGAGGAGCTCGTCGTCGGCAGGCTGCTGGGCGAGTCGAGGGAGGAATTCCGGCGGATCATGGCAGCCCTCGTGGCGCAGGGCGCGCAGGGGATCATCCTCGGCTGCACGGAGTTCTCGCTGCTGGTAGGGGCAGGGGACTGCGCCGTGCCGCTGTTCGACACGACCAGCCTGCACGCGCGCATGGCGACGGACTGGGCGCTGTCGGCGGCCTGACCGGCAAGGCCAGGCCGCCCGGTTGCCTACATCATCTTGCCGAGGATCGGCACGAGCAGCAGCGCGACGATATTGATGATCTTGATCAGCGGGTTGATCGCCGGACCCGCCGTATCCTTGTACGGGTCGCCCACCGTATCGCCGGTGACCGCGGCCTTGTGCGCGTCCGAGCCCTTGCCGCCGAAGTGGCCCTCCTCGATGTATTTCTTCGCGTTGTCCCACGCACCGCCGCCGGTGGTCATCGAGATCGCGACGAACAGCCCGGTCACGATCGTGCCGATCAGCAGGCCGCCGAGCGCCTGGACGCCGGCACCCGGGCCCATCAGGAAGTTGATGACGAAGACGAGGACGATCGGCACGACGATCGGCAGCAGCGAGGGCACGATCATCTCCTTGATCGCCGCCCTGGTCAGCATGTCGACGGCCAGCGAGTAATCCGGCTTCGCCGTACCTTCCATGATGCCCTTGATCTCGCGGAACTGGCGCCGCACTTCGTTGACCACGGAACCGGCGGCGCGGCCCACGGCCTCCATGGCCATGGCGGCGAACAGGTAAGGCACCAGGCCGCCGATGAACAGGCCGATGATCACTGCCGGGTTCGACAGGTCGAAGCTTGTCGCATGACCGGTGGCCTCGACCAGCTTGTGCGTGTAGTCGGCGAACAGCACGAGGGCCGCGAGGCCCGCCGAGCCGATGGCGTAGCCCTTGGTCACGGCCTTGGTGGTATTGCCGACCGCGTCCAGCGGATCGGTGATGTCGCGCACCTTCTTGTCGAGGCCGGCCATCTCGGCGATGCCGCCGGCGTTGTCGGTGATCGGACCGTAGGCGTCGAGCGCCACGATCATGCCGGTCATCGACAGCATCGCGGTCGCGGCGATCGCGATGCCGTACAGGCCGGCGAGTTCGAACGAGGCCCAGATGCCAGTGCACACCGCGATCACCGGCAGGGCGGTGGACTTCATCGAGACGCCGAGCCCGGCGATGATATTGGTGGCGTGCCCGGTCTGCGACGCCGCCGCGACGTGCTGCACCGGGCCGTATTCGGTCGCGGTGTAGTACTCGGTGATGACGATCATCGCGGCCGTCAGCGTGAGCCCGACCAGCGTGCACAGCCACATGGCCATCGCCTGCGCACCGCATGATCCACTTGCGACACGAAGTAGAACGCGACCGCCGACAGGCCACCCGAGACGATGACGCCCTTGTACAGCGCGTTCATGATCTTGCCGCCTTCGCGCGTCTTGACGAAGAAGGTGCCGACGATCGAGGAGACGATCGAGATCGCGCCGAGCAGCCAGCGGGAACAGGATCGCCTGCTGGCCCATGTCGACCATGAGCAGCAGGCCGCCGAGCAGCATCGTGGCGACCAGCGTCACCGCATAGGTCTCGAACAGGTCGGCGGCCATGCCGGCGCAGTCGCCGACGTTGTCGCCGACGTTGTCGGCGATCACGGCCGGATTGCGCGGGTCGTCCTCGGGAATGCCGGCCTCGACCTTGCCGACCAGGTCGGCGCCGACGTCGGCGCCCTTGGTGAAGATGCCGCCGCCGAGGCGCGCGAAGATCGAGATCAGCGAGCCGCCGAAGGCGAGGCCCACCAGCGAGCGCAGCGCCGCCTCGTCATCGCCGAGCGATGCGCTCGCAGCAGCGCAGGAAGTAGCCGGCGACGCCGAGCAGGCCCAGCCCGACGACCAGCATGCCGGTGATCGCGCCGCCGCGAAACGCGACCTGCAGCGCCGCGTTGAGGCCGTTGCTGCGCCGCCTGCGCGGTGCGCACGTTGGCGCGCACCGAGATGTTCATGCCGATGTAGCCGGCCAGTCCCGACAGGAGGGCGCCGACCGCGAAGCCGCCGGCGGTGGCCCAGTCGAGCGAGAAGCCCAGCAGCGACGAACAGAACTACGCCGACGATCGCGATCGTCGTGTACTGGCGGTTCAGGTAGGCCGTGGCGCCGGCCTGGATTGCCGCGGCGATCTCCTGCATGCGCGCGATTGCCGGCCGGCAGCGCCAGGATCCAGCGCACGGAATACAGACCGTACAGCACCGCGACCACGCCGGCCGCGATTGCCAGCCACAGCGCACTATCAAGAGTCCATGGCACCATCTCCTCCTGATTATCATCGCGCGGATCTGGTTGTATTGCCGAAGTCTCGACGCCGCGCCTACAGCGCGAAGCGGCTGCTTGACAGCCGCCGTCTGACGCGCGACTCTTGCCCTCGATTCGCACGTAGACCGGCAGGCCGTTGCGGTACGGCGGATAGTCCTCGCCGGCGATCAGCGGCTCGAGGTAGCGGCGGCAGGCCGCGGTGATGCCGAAGCCGTCCGCCGTGATGTAGTTGCGCGGCACCTTTTTCTCCACGTTCGCGATCTTCGCGAGCGGCGCCTCGCCGATGCTCCAGCGGTACGGTGAGCTGCTTTCGCGCACGATGATCGGCATCACGGCGTTCTTGCCCTGCACCGCGAACTCCACCGCCGCCTTGCCGACCGCATAGGCCTGCTCGACGTCGACGCGCGAGGCTGATGGCGCGCGGCGCGCTGCAGGTAGTCGGCGACGGCCCAGTGGAACTTGTAGCCGAGCGCATCCTTGCGCGACCATGTCGCGACCACGGGACCCACGCCGCCGAGCTGCGCGTGGCCGAAGGCATCGCGCGTGCCGGCCTCGGCCAGGAACTTGCCGTTCGCGTCGCGCACGCCCTCGGAAACCACGATCACGCAATAGCCGTAACGCTCGACCGAGGCCTTGACCTTGGCGAGGAAGTTCTCGCGATCGAAGGCGATCTCCGGGAACAGGATGATGTGCGGCGCGTCGCTGGCCCGCTGTCCGGCAAGCCCCGCCGCGGCGGCGATCCAGCCGGCATGGCGGCCCATCACCTCGAGCACGAACACCTTGGTCGAGGTGCGCGCCATCGAGGCGACGTCCAGCGCCGCCTCCCGCGTCGAGACCGCGATGTACTTGGCCACCGAACCGAAGCCCGGGCAGCAGTCGGTCAGCGGCAGGTCGTTGTCCACGGTTTTCGGCACGCCGATGCAGGCGATCGGATAGCCCATCAGGCGCCCGATCTGCGAGACCTTCTGCGCCGTGTCCATGGAGTCGTTGCCGCCGTTGTAGAAGAAGTAGCCGATGTCATGGGCGCGGAACACCTCGATCAGGCGCTCGTACTGCGCACGGTTCTTCTCCAGCCCCTTGAGCTTGTAGCGCGCCGAGCCGAATGCGCCGGACGGCGTGTGGCGCAGCGCGCGAATGGTCGCGGCGCTCTCCCTGCTCGGTGTCGATCAGGTCCTCGGTCAGCGCGCCGACGATGCCGTCGCGGCCGGCATAGACGTTGGCGATCACGCGCTTGTGCCGTCTCGCGGTCTCGATCACGCCGCAGGCGGAGGCATTGATTACCGCCGTTACACCGCCGGACTGGGCGTAAAACGCGTTCCGCGGCCGCGACGTAGCGATCTGTTGCCGTTTCATGGGTCCCCGGAAACTTCCGACAAAGATGCGAAGGATAGCCGATCGGCACGCACTTAGGCAGCCTGCGGGTTTGACGATACCCTCCGGCAAAGGTACGGTAGCCGGCTTTCCAACGGGATATGTGACAAAAAAATGCGCATAGTTTTATTGGGGGCCCCCGGATCCGGCAAGGGCACGCAGTCGCAGCTGCTGGTCAAGGCCCACGGCGTGCCGCAAATCTCGACCGGCGACCTGCTGCGGGAGGCGGTCGCACAGGGCACCGCGCTGGGCCTGCAGGCCAAGGTGGCGATGGATTCAGGCAAGCTGGTCGATGACGCGCTCGTGCTCGGCATGCTGCGCGAGCGCCTGGCCCGCCCCGATGCCGCCGGCGGGTTCATCCTGGATGGATATCCGCGCAACATCGCCCAGGCGGCTTCGCTCGCCGGGCTGCTGCAGGAACTGCGACAGCCGCTCGAACGGGTGGTGCTGCTGAACCTGGATCTCGGCCTGCTGTTCAAGCGCCTGACCGGCCGGCGCGTCTGCCAGGACTGCCAGCGGGTGTTCAATGTCGTCACGTCGCCGCCCGGCACGCCGCCGAAATGCGACATATGCGGGGACATGCCGCGCCTGCTGCAGCGCCCTGACGACAGGGAAGAGGTGATCGGCAAGCGCCTCGAGGTCTACGACGCGCAGACCAGGCCGCTGATCCAGTACTACCAGGACGCCGGGCTGCTGCGCATCGTAGACGGCGACGCTGACGTGCAGACCGTCTTCGCACGGCTGCAGGCGGCGGTGCAGGGGTCCTGACGGAACCCGTCGGCGCGGCTACAGGTTTGCCAGCAATTCGGCGCCGATCACCTCGCGCCGCCAGCCGCGCAGGCACGCCGTATCCCGTTCGCCGAGCGCGAGCGCCTTCAGTTCACCGCGCGGCGCCAGGATCTCCGCGCTGATCCCGAGCGCGGCGGCACGGCGTTGGACGCAGTCGGCGAGCTTCTCGAGCAGCGATTTCTGCTCGGCGGTCGGGCGCGCATCCCGGCCCGGCTCCATGTCGTGCGGCTCCTGCCGCGACGCTTCCTGCAAGGCCGCGAGCAGTGCTGAGGCGAGCGCCTCGGGCAGGTCCTCGGGCAGGCTTCGCAGCCGGCGCAGCGCCCCCGAGTCCGGCGGATTGACCTGGGCCAGATCGAAGATCGCGGTATCGGACAGTATCCACGAGCGCGGCAGGTCGCGTTCGCGCGCTTCGCGTTCCCGCCAGTTGGCGAGGGCGCGTGCGCGCGAACGCGGGTGCGGCTGCAGCTGCGCCAGTCCGCGCATGCGTTCCCAGGCGCGGGCCGGGTCGGGCTCGAACTGCGACGGATCCGACAGTGCCCGGCAGTCCTCGAGGACCCATGCCTCGCGCCCGAGCTCGGCGAGCCGCCGTGTCAGGCGCGCCGCCATCTCGCCCAGGTACTCCACGTCCTCGGCTGCGTAGTGCAGCTGGGCCGCGCTGAGCGGGCGCCGCGACCAGTCGGTCCGCGTCTGTCCCTTCGCGATGCTGACGCCGAGCAGCTCCTGCGCCAGATCCGCATAGCCGATCTGCGGCTTCAGCCCGACGCAGCCGGCCGCGATCTGGGTATCGAAAACCGGCGTGACGAGACAGCGGCTGTGCAGGTGGATCGCCTCGAGGTCCTGGCGCGCCGCATGAATGACCTTGCGGGCGGTTGCGGCGACCAGCACCGGTGCGAGCGCCCGCAGATCGCCGCTGCGCAGCGCGTCGACGCACCAGATCCGGCCGCCGGCCGCGATCTGCACCAGGCACAGCTGGGGAAAAAACGTGCGTTCACGCAGGAATTCGGTGTCCACGCCAATCTGGCCTTCGGCCCCAAGTGCAGCGGCGAGCGCCGGCAGCTGGTCGTTGCGGTCAATCCAAATAGCGTCCGGCATCGGTGCGGCCCGTGTGTAAAATGGCGTCAGGGTTCTTTCCTCCGGGATTATGACTGAATCAGCCGATGCTGCGACTCGCAAAAGCATTCTGGGATCTCGCGCTGTGGCGAATATCGCCGGCGCAATTGCCTGCGTCCCGGTTTTTGCTGGTGCTGGTGACGCTGGCCGTGGCCGTGCTCGAGGCATTGGGCGCGCTGCTGCCGCCGGCGCAGACGGACCGCATCGTGAGCCGCGTCGCGCTGAGCGTGGCGCTGCCGCTCGCCTGGGCCTGGACCATCCTCTACCTGACGCGCCATCGCCAGCGCTTTCTGCAGACGGCGATCGCGCTGCTGGGCGTCGGCGTGCTCGCGCAGCTGGTGCTTTATCCGCTGGGCTCGGTCCTCGACGTGATCGGCATGGACCATCCCGCGGCGATTCCGCTCGGCCTGCTCTCCTTCGCCGGACTGGTTTGGTACCTGCTCGCCTGCGCGCACATCTGGCGCGCCGCGCTTGAGTCGGGCCTCACGCTTGGCCTGTCGATCAGCATCGGCTACCTGGTGCTCTCGGTCGGCCTCGAACAGCTGCTCGCGGACGCCTGACCATGCACGTGCATATACTGGGGATTGCCGGCACGTTCATGGGCGGCATCGCCGCGATCGCGCAGGCGGCCGGATTTCGAGTCACCGGTTCGGACCGCAACGTCTATCCGCCGATGAGCACGCAGCTGACCGCGCTCGGCATCGACTTCGTACAGGGCTACGGCGCCGGACAGCTCGACCTGGAGCCCGACGTCGTCGTCGTCGGCAACGCCCTGTCGCGCGGCATGCCGGTGATCGAGGCAACTGCTCGACCGGGGCATGCCCTACGTCTCCGGACCGCAGTGGCTGGCGGAACAGGTGCTGTCCGAGCGCCGCGTGCTCGCGGTAGGCGGCACCCACGGCAAGACCACGACGACCAGCATGCTCGCCTGGATCCTCGAGGATGCGGGTCTGTCTCCGGGATTCCTGATCGGCGGCGTGCCGGCAATTTCGGCACCAGCGCGCGCCTCGGCGCAGGCGCCGTTCTTCGTCATCGAAGCCGATGAGTACGACACCGCGTTCTTCGACAAGCGCGCGAAATTCGTGCACTACCGGCCGCGCACGGCCGTGCTCAATAACCTCGAATACGATCACGCCGACATCTATCCGGACCTGGCCGCGATCGCGGCAGTTCCACCATCTGCTGCGCACCGTGCCGGCCGCCGGCCGCGTCATCGTCAACGGCGGCGACGCCAACCTGGCGACGACGCTCGCCGCGGGCTGCTGGACGCCCGCCGAGACCTTTGCGCTCGCGGCGGCGCCGACTGGAGTGCGCGCGTGGAGCCGGGCTCGGCGACCGCCGCTTCGAGGTGCTCGCGCACGGCTCGGCAGCGGGCAGCGTCGACTGGCCGCTGCTCGGCGCGCACAACGTCATGAACGCGCTGGCGGCGATCGCCGCCGCCAACCAGCCGGCGTATCGCCCTGAGCGCGCGGTGCGCGCGCTGCGCGAGTTCCGCGGCGTCAAGCGGCGCATGGAGGTGCGCGGCACGGTCGGCGGCATCACGGTCTACGACGATTTTGCGCATCATCCGACCGCGATCGCAGACGACGCTGCGCGGCCTGCGCGACAGCGTCGGGGATGCGCGCATCATGGCCGTGCTGGAGCCGCGCTCGAACACGATGAAGCTCGGCGTGCACCGGGACCAGCTGGCCGACTCGCTCGCGCTGGCCGATCAGAGCTGGTTCCTGGCGCCGCCGGACCTCGGCTGGGACCTGGCCGGCGCGGTGGCGACGACTGGGCGGGCGGGCCCACACGGTCGCGACGGTCGAGGGGCTCGTCGCGGCGCTCGCCGGCGAAGTGCGCGGCGGCGACCATGTGCTGATCATGAGCAACGGCGCCTTCGGCGGCCTGCATGCGAAGCTGCTGGCGCAGCTGCGGTCGCGGCCGTGAACGTGATCCCGCTGTTTCCGCTCAACATGGTGCTCTTTCCCGGCGGTCCGCTGCCGCTGCGGATCTTCGAGACCCGCTATCTCGACATGGTTCGCAACTGCATGCGTCACTCGACCGGCTTTGGCGTGGTGCTGATCCGCTCCGGGGCCGAAGTCGGGTTCGCGGAAACCTACGACGTCGGCACCACGGCGAAGATCGTCGATTTCCACCAGCTGCAGGGCGGCCTGCTGGGCCTGTCCTGCGTCGGCGAACAGCGCTTCCGGATCCAGAGCCACCGCCGCCAGTCCGACGGCCTCGCGATCGGCGAGGTGGAGCCGCTGGCGGCCGAGGAACCGACCCGGTCCCGGAGCGGCATGCGGCGCTCGCCACGCTGCTCGAATCGGTGCTGCCGCAGCTGGGCGAGAGCTACGCCGGAATGGAAATGCACCTGGACGATGCGGTATGGGTCGGGTACCGCCTGGCGGAAATATTGCCGATGGCGCCGGCCGACAAGCAGCGCTGCCTGGAGCTTGCCGACCCGCTGCTGCGTCTCGATGTGCTGGCGCCGATGGTGCGGCCGGCCGGTGAAGCCGACGGAGCGGATGCCTAGGTAAGCCGTGCCGGGACTCCCGGGCTGCTGGCGCAGGGCACCCAGCGCGCGCGCGTAAGCCACAGTGCCGCCGCGATCGCTGCGCCCCACGGCAGCATCCAGTAGCCCAGCAGCCCGTCGAGGCTGCTGACCCACACGGACGGCGCGCCCGCCGCGCGCTCCGTCGCTTCCTGCAGCATGCGCAGCACGATGACCCAACCCGCGTGCAGGCCGATCGCGACCGCAATGTTGCCGGTCAGGATGCGCGTCCAGGCCAGGATCAGGAACACGGTCGTCCAGGCCAGCAGCGAGTCGAGCACGGCGAGCGGATGGGCGAGCGGCTGGGCCGAGCGCAACAGCAGGTCGAAGCCGCTGTGCCACGCCAGTTCGTCGGCCGGTATTCGTGCCTTGGCGAAGAAATGCAGGACCGCGAACAGTACCGCCGTGAGCAGCGCCGCGGCTGCCTGGCCCGATTCGCGCGCGATCGCCGTATGCAGGGCGCCGCGCATCACCGACTCCTCGATCAGCGCCACCGTGATCCCGGAACCGATGCCGATCAGCAGCAGGTGCACGAGGGCGCCGACGCCCGGCACGAAACCCGGTGAAGGCACGCGCAATCCCGATGCCAGCAGGAACAGCGCGCCCGCTCCGGCGGTCAGCGTGCCGATCACGCCCCACAGGAAGGCCTGCGCGACGAACCGGCGCCACGGCAGGCCGTAGCCGAAGTCGGCCTTGCTGCGGATCCCCAGGCGGCGGCACAGCCAGACCAGTTCGACCGCGAACAGCAGCATCGCGAGCCGGCTCGCGATGCGATCGAAACGCCATCCGGCGGCGGCGACCAGCTCGAACGCGGGGTACGCGAGCGCCGCGGCGCCGAGCATCGCCGTGATCAGCAGTGCCACGAACCAGGCGAAGGCGCGCACGGCCGGTGTTTCCCTTCAGCTCAGCGATGCCTGCGCACGATCACGCCGCGAACGCCCGGTCCGCAGCCGCGACCGTCGCGTCGATGTCTTCGGCGCCATGCGCCGCCGACAGGAATCCTGCCTCGAAGGCCGACGGCGCGAAGTACACGCCGGCGTCCAGCATGTGATGGAAAAAACGCCTGAAGCGCGCGATATCGCAGGCCATGACCCGGGCGTAGGAATCCACTTTCGGCTCGGCCGTGAAGAAAAAGCCGAACATGCCGCACACGTGATTCGTCGTCATCGGCACGCCGGCCTTCGCGGCCGATGCCCGCAGGCGGCTGACCAGGACGTCGGTCATGGCGCCGAGCCGCGCATGGAATCCCGGTGCCGACACCAGTTCCAGGGTCTTGATGCCGGCCGCCATCGAAACCGGGTTGCCCGACAGCGTCCCCGCCTGGTAGACCGGACCCGAGCGGCGCGAGCTGTTCCATCACGTCGCGCCGGCCGCCGAATGCGCCGACCGGCATGCCGCCGCCGATGATCTTGCCGAGCGTCGTCAGGTCGGGGCGAATCGCCGAACAGCGCCTGCGCGCCGCCGAGCGCAACCCGGAATCCGGTCATCACTTCGTCGAATATCAGCAGCGCGCCGCAGCGGTCGCATTCCTCGCGCAGCGTCTCCAGGAATCCCGGTGCCGGCAACACGCAGTTCATGTTGCCGGCCACCGGCTCGACGATCACGCAGGCGATTTCAGCGCCGATCCGCCGGAACACGTCGCGCACCTGCGCCGCGTCGTTGTAGTTCAGCGTCACGGTCTGCTGCGCGAGCGCCAGCGGCACGCCCGGCGAGGTGGGCACGCCGAACGTCAGCGCCCCGGACCCGGCCTTGATCAGCAGCGAATCCGAATGGCCGTGATAGCAGCCCTCGAACTTGACGATTTTCTCGCGGCCGGTGAAGCCGCGCGCCAGGCGTATCGCACTCATCGTCGCCTCGGTGCCGGAACTGACGAAGCGCACCAGCTCGATCGAGGGCACCAGTTCCGTGACGCGCCTGGCGAGGTGCGTCTCGAGTTCCGTCGGTGCGCCGAACGACAGGCCGTCGGCCGCGACCCTCTGCACTTCGGCGATGACCTGCGGATGCGCGTGGCCGACGATCATCGGGCCCCATGAACCGACGTAGTCGATGAATCTGCGTCCGTCGGCCGCGTACGCATGCGCGCCGGCGGCTTTGCTGAAGAATACCGGCTCGCCGCCGACGCCGCGGAATGCACGCACCGGCGAATTGACGCCGCCCGGAATATACCGGCACGCCTCTGTGAACAGACTCACGCGCGAAATCTCCTCGATTGGTGGTGTCGGCGCAGTTTAATCGCTAACCGGACGCGACGCACGGCATCGACAGGCGCACCTCGAGGCCGCCGTCGGGGCGATTGACGGCAACGGCGGTGCCGCCATGGGACTTCAGCACCTGCGCGGTGATGGCGAGCCCTATGCCTTCGCCGCCGCTGCCGCGATCGCGGGACTCGGCCACGCGGAAAAAAGGCTCGAAGATGCGCTGCAGATCGCCGCCCGGCACGCCGGGTCCGCGATCGCGCACGAGGATCTGCAGGCTGCCGTCCGCGGCGGACACCCGCAGCTCGACCGGCGTCGCCGCCGGGCTGTAGCGCACCGCGTTGCGCAGCACGTTCTCGATGGCGCTGCGCAGCAGTTCGCGGCTGCCGGGCACGCATGCGTCGGCCTTGCCGCTGGTGATGACCAGGCATCCCTTTGCGGCGCCCTCGAAACTGGCGTCGCGGACGACATCCTCGATGACTTCGTCGATCGGCACGGCTTCCTTCGCGTACGACGGGTCGGCGCTCTGCAGGCGGGCGAGCTGCAGCACCTGGCTTATCAGCTTGTCCAGCCGCTCGATCTCGCTCTCCAGCCGGTCCAGCTGGCGGCTGCTGTCGGCGGGCAGTTGGCGTGCGAGCCCCAGGGCCACGCGCATGCGCGCCAGCGGCGAGCGCAGTTCATGCGAGATGTCGCGCAGCAGCCGCGTCCGCGCGCCGCGATTGGCCTTGAGCTGGTCGGCCATCGCATCGAAATCGCGCGCCAGCACGGCAAGCTCGTCGTTGCGGCCGTCGAGCCCGGCGCTGACGCGCAGGTCCAGGGTTTCCGTCGCGACTGCGCGCGCGCCTTCCTGCAGGCGCCGGATCGGCGCGCTCAGGTGCTGCGCCAGCCACCAGCTGGCCAGTGCGCTGACGATCAGCGCGACGCTGAGCACGGCCAGCGGAATGCCCGGCCTGCTCAGCGCGCCGAAGATGCTCGGCCGCCGGGGCACGACCAGGATCGTGTACAGCGTTCCGTCCGCGGCCACGATCTGCGGCGCCTGGCGCGAAGGGCGGAAGTTCAGCGGCGGGATTCCGCCGGGAGGGCGCTGATCCAGTCCCGAAAACGTATCGCGATTGACGAATTCAAGACGGCGCAGGGCGGCCTCCGAGAGGCGGCGGCCGAGGATGTCGGCGCTGTCCGGGCCGACGATGAACAGGTCGCGGTCCGGGACCATATCCTGGTTGGCCGCGAGCCATTTGCGGAGCCCGCGCACGCCGTCGCCGGCGAGCGCCTCGGACGCCTGGATCGCGACCGCGGGCCGGCGCTGGAATTCCTGGCGTTCGTATTCGCGCGCGGCGTTGCTGTAGGTGATCGCGATGCTGGCGCCGACGATCAGCGCCATCGCGATCCAGAACAGCAGGAATATGCGTACGAACACCCTATGGATCCCCGGCGGTCAGCATATAGCCCGAGCCGCGGATGTTCTTGATCTCCGGGTCGCTGCCGCTGGCGAGGCCGAGCTTGCGGCGCAGGTTGCTGATGTGCGTATCGATGCTGCGGTCATAGGGAGCCAGCTTGCGGCCGAGCGCCTGCTCGGTCAGCGCCTCGCGCGAAATGACCTGGCCGGCGGACCGCATCAGCAGCTCGAGCACCCGCAGTTCCGCCCCGGTCAGCACGACGGCTGCGCCTGCGACGCGCACCTGGTGATTGCTCATGTTGAGCTTGACCGGACCGACTTCGACGACGTCGGCGCCGCTGCCCCTCGTTGCGCGGCTTCCGGCGCGGCGCAATATCGCCCTGATTCGCGCGACGAGCTCGCGCGGGTTGAACGGCTTGGCCAGGTAATCGTCGGCCCCGAGTTCCAGCCCGACGATGCGGTCGACGTCCTCGCCGCGTGCCGTCAGCATCAGCACCGGCGGCGAGTTCGCGGTGCCGATTTCCCTGAGCACTTCGAAACCGCTGACCGTCGGCAGCATCACGTCGAGTATCAGGATCTCGTAGGCCCTGTTGCGCACTTCGGCGAGCGCTTCGGCGCCATCGTGCACGCTCCTGACCTCGAAGTGCTCGGCGTTCAGGTATTCGGTCAGCATCTGGCACAGCTCCCGGTCGTCGTCGACGAGCAGGACCCGTGCCTCGCGTGCGCCCGGTTGATCGGATGCAGCGGCCGCCGCGGGGATTTGGGGAGCGTCGTTCATGGTCGTAACAAGGGTAACTGTCGCACAGTCCGCAGTCGCAATTCACGCCCGAATCCGCGGATTCACACAACTTTGCACGGTCTTTCGACTGGGTTGACACATGTGCGCCGGCAGGAGGCCTAAAATGCCCGCCATGGGGACGCATTTTGAACTGACTGGAGTGCTGAACATGAACACGATGGGTAAAGCGATTGCCGGCGGACTGCTCACCTGCATGGCGGCGGTGATGGCCGCAGGGCCGGCGGGCGCGGACGATGCCGATGCGCCCGGTGCGCCGCAGGAGCACGCCTGGGGCCATGGCGAGGATGGTGATCGCCACGAAGGTGCGGGCCGCGATGGCTGGCATCATGACGGCGCTGCAGGCGGCGGCTGGCATCATCGTCATGGCGGCGCTGCAGCAATGTTCCACGAGCTCGGCCTGACCGATGCGCAGCGTGCCTCGATGAAGTCGATCCTGGAGGCGGCGAAGCCGGCGATGCAGGAGCTGCGCGAAAAGTTGCAGGGCAATTTCAGGCTGCTGCGGCAAACCTCTCCCGATGACAAGAATTATGCGGCGGTAGTGAGCAGGATCAGCCAGGAGAACGGGGCGCTGACCAGCAAGCTGATCAGTCAGCGCGCGGCGATCTACGCGAAGTGCTACGCGGTACTGGCGCCGGTCCAGAAAACGCACCTTGCCGAGCTGCAGGCAAAGCGCGCGAATTGGATGGAAGAGCACCAGGAGCATATGAAAGAACATATGCAGGGGCACATGGACGGCCATGACCCGCATGAAGGAGCGATGGGCGGCTCTGCTCCCAACTGATCCGGGGCCGGTACCCCGGCTGAGCCGTCTCGCGGCTCAGCCAGTGGCGTCGAGGCGCGTCTGCTGCGTCTCGACCCAGTGAGTCTGTGAGTCGATGCGCCCGTCCGGATGCAGGCGGAAGCTGCGGTAGGCCGGGGGCCGCGAGTCGATCGCGTAGCGGTCGCTGGCGGGCAGGAACTGCGCCCCGGTCGACGGGGTCGCAAACAGGCGCACGTTGCCGCGCTGGCCGTCGTGCCGCTGGTGCACGTGGCCCCAGACGACCGCGCGCACGTGCCGATAGTCGTCGATCAGGCTCCAGAATTCATTGGCGTTCGACAGCCCGATGCCATCGAGCCACTCGCTGCCCATCGGCACCGGGTGATGATGCAGGCAGACCATGGCATGGTGGTCGCGGGAAAGCGCCAGCTCGCGCTCGAGCCGCGCGAGTTCCGCGCGCGCCAGGCGGCCGCCGACCTTTCGCGGCTCCATGCTGTCCAGCATGATCACGCTCCAGTCGCCGAACCGGTGCGCACCGCCGATCGCGAACGGCGCCGCCGACAGCTCGCGCCGCATTGCGGCCGGATCGTCGTGATTGCCGGGTATGCACAGCACCGGGCGATTCGCCTGGCCGAGGGCCTGGCGAAAGCGCGCGTAACCCTGCGGGTCCTCATGCACGATGTCGCCGGTGGCCAGCAGTGCGGCGGCACGGGGAAACCGCGCCAGCGCATCGGCCACGACGGCGCGCAGGCTCGCGTCCGTCTCAATTCCGCGCAAAGTGCCGCCCGGCTGGCCGAACAGGTGCGGGTCGGTGATCTGAAGGATTCTCATTTCGCGAATGCTAACAAAGCGGCCGGCCGGGAACCGCGAACTGGGTCATGAGCCTTCGCATTAATACTGCACATAAGACGTCGCATACGTGGAAATCCCGTTGCTGGCCAGGGCTTCATCGGGGACAATAGCGCCCTCTCAAAACTCTAGAAGAATCCTATGCCCACCCGCCGTCAGCTTGCGAATGCAGTGCGATTTTTGTCGATGGATGCCGTTCAGAAGGCCAAATCCGGGCACCCGGGTGCGCCGATGGGCATGGCGGACATAGCCGAGGTGCTGTGGCGCGATGTGCTCAAGCACAACCCCGGCAATCCGGAATGGTGGGACCGGGACCGTTTCGTGCTGTCGAACGGGCATGCCTCGATGCTGCTGTATTCGGTGCTGAACCTCACCGGCTACCCGCTGCCGATGGACGAGTTGCGCAAGTTCCGCCAGCTCGGCTCGAAGACCGCGGGGCATCCCGAGCGTGAGACGCACCTCGGCATCGAGACCACGACCGGGCCGCTCGGCCAGGGGATCTCCAACGCGGTCGGCATGGCGCTCGCCGAGCGCAACCTCGCCGCGACGTTCAACCGGCCGGGCCACACGATCGTCGATCACCACACCTATGTGTTCGTCGGCGACGGCTGCCTGATGGAGGGCATCTCGCACGAAGTGGCCTCGTTCGCCGGCACGCAGAAGCTCGGCAAGCTGATCGTCGTCTATGACGACAACGGCATCTCCATCGACGGCCACGTGACCGGCTGGTTTGCCGATGACACGCCGAAGCGCTTCGAGGCATACGGCTGGCATGTGATTGCGCACGTCGACGGCCATGATTCGCGATGCCGTTGCCGCGGCCTTCGCCGCCGCGCGCGCCGTCACCGACAAACCGTCCCTGATCTGTGCCAAGACGATCATCGGCTGGGGCGCGCCCAACAAGCAGGGTCACGCGGCCATGCACGGCGAGGCACCCGGCGACGATGAGATCGCTGCCGCGCGCATCCACCTGGGCTGGACATCGCCGCCGTTCGAGATCCCCGACGACATCCGCGCGGCCTGGGACCAGCGCGCGAAAGGCGCCCGCGTCGAGGCGCAATGGCGCACGGCGTGGAACGCCTACCAGAAGGCATTCCCCGCGCTGGCCGCCGAGTTCGAGCGGCGCATGAAGGGCGAGCTGCCGGCCGGATTTGCCGCGACCGCGCAGGCCTTCGTCGAGAAGATCCAGGCCGAGGGGCCGGTGCTCGCGACGCGCCAGTCATCGCAGGCCGCGCTGAACGCGTTCGGCCCGGCGTTGCCCGAGCTGATCGGCGGCTCGGCGGACCTGACGCCGTCGAACGGCACGCTGCGCAAGGATTCGAAGGTGCTGACGCCTTCGAGCCCGGACGGGAATTACATGCATTTCGGCGTCCGGGAATTCGGCATGTCGGCGATCCTGAACGGCATCATCGGGCACGGCGGCTTCATACCGTACGGCGGCACGTTCCTGACATTCTCCGATTACGCGCGCAACGCGGTGCGCATGGCGGCACTGATGCACCTGGGCGTCGTGTTCGTCTATACGCATGACTCGATCGGCCTCGGCGAGGACGGCCCGACGCACCAGCCCATCGAGCACGTTGCGAGCCTGCGCGTCATACCGAACATGGATGTGTGGCGGCCCTGCGATGCCGTCGAGACGGCCGCCGCGTGGCGGGCGTCCGTGCTGAACCGCAAGGGACCGACCTGCCTGATCCTCACGCGGCAGGCGGTTCCGCACCAGGCGCGCAGCGCGGCGCAGCTTGCCGCGATCGCGCGCGGCGGCTACGTGCTGATCGACTGTGACGGCGTGCCGGAGGCGATCGTCATCGCGACCGGGTCCGAAGTCGGCCTCGCCGCGGACGCGGTGCGCGCGCTCGGCGCGAAGGGCCGGCGCGTGCGCCTCGTGTCGATGCCGAGCACGAATACGTTCGAGCGCCAGGACGAGGCCTACAGGCAGAGCGTGCTGCCGGACGCGGTCACGCGCCGCGTGGCCGTCGAAGCCGGGGTGCGCGAGCCCTGGTGGCGCTACGTCGGGCTCAAGGGACAGGTCGTCGGCATCGACACGTTCGGGCAGTCCGCGCCCGCCAAGGCGCTGTTCGAGTTCTACGGCTTCACGGTGGCCAACGTGACGAAGGCGATCGACGCCGCGCTGGCCGGCTGATTCCGCATAACGAAAAATTTGCAGTCATTACTGAAGGGAAAAGAACCATGACGATCAAAGTTGGTATCAATGGGTACGGCCGCATCGGCCGCAATGTGCTGCGCGCGCTCTACGAGGGCAAGCGCACCGGTGAAATCCAGATCGTCGGCATCAACGATCTCGGCGATGCGAAGACCAATGCGCACCTGACGCGGTACGACACCGCGCACGGCAAGTTTCCCGGCGAGGTCCATGTAGACGGGGACTCGATGGTCGTCAACGGCGACCGGATCCGCGTCATTGCGCAGCGCGATCCGTCCAAGCTCCCATGGGGCGAACTGGGTGCCGAGGTCGTGATGGAATGCACCGGGCTGTTCACGAGCAAGGCCAAGGCGTCCGCGCACCTCGCGGGGGGCGCGAAAAAGGTGCTGATCTCAGCGCCGGGCGGCGACGACGTCGACGCGACGATCGTCTACGGCGTGAACCATGGGATCCTCAAGTCCAGCCACACGGTGGTTTCCAACGCGTCCTGCACGACGAACTGCCTGGCTCCGCTCGCGAAGGTGCTGCACGACAACATCGGCATCGTGGCGGGCGTCATGACGACGATCCACTCCTACACCAATGACCAGGTTCTGACCGACGTGTACCACTCGGACCTGCGGCGCGCCCGGTCGGCGACGATGTCGCAGATTCCGACCAAGACCGGCGCGGCGGCGGCGGTTGGGCTCGTGCTGCCCGCGCTGAAGGGCAAGCTCGACGGATTCGCGATCAGGGTCCCGACGATCAACGTCTCGCTGGTCGACCTGTCCTTCCTGGCGGCACGCAAGACCAGCGCCGAGGAGATCAACGGCCTGGTGATGGCGGCATCGAAGGGCGCGCTGAAAGGCGTGCTGGCCTACAACGACCAGCCGCTGGTGTCGGTCGATTTCAATCATGATCCGGCCTCCTCGACCTACGACTCCACGCTGACCAAGGTCATCGAGGGCACGATGGTCAAGGTCTGTGCGTGGTACGACAACGAATGGGGTTTCTCGAACCGCATGCTCGATACGACGGTGGCCTGGTCGAAGGCGTCCTGAATCAAGGGCGCAGGAGTAGCGACGTGAAGATCAATAAAATGACGGCTCTGGACCTGCGCGGCAAGCGCGTGCTTATCCGCGAGGACCTCAATGTACCGGTCAGCGGCGGCGCCGTGACCAGCGATGCGCGCATCAAGGCGGCATTGCCGACGATACGCCTCGCGCTCGAAGCGAAGGCCTGCGTGCTCGTCATGTCTCATTTAGGCAGGCCCGAGGAGGGGCATTTCTCCGAGGACGCGTCGCTCGCGCCGGTGGCGCGGCGCTTGGCCGAGCTGCTCGGTGTCCCGGTGCCGCTGAAGCGCGACTGGATCGACGGGGTCAGCGCCCAACCCGGCGAGGTCGTGCTGCTCGAGAACGTCCGCTTCAACAAGGGCGAGAAGAAGGATTCGGACGAGCTGTCGAAGAAGATGGCGGCGCTTTGCGACATCTACGTGATGGATGCCTTCGGCACCGCTCATCGGGCCGAGGCGAGCACGCACGGCGTCGCGAAGTACGCGCCGGTCGCGTGCGCCGGACCGCTGCTCGTCAACGAGCTGACGGCGCTGGAGACCGCGCTCGAGAAGCCTGCCCGGCCGCTGGTCGCAATCGTGGCCGGATCGAAGGTGTCGACCAAGCTGACGGTGCTGGAGTCGCTGCTCAGCAAGGTCGACCAGCTGATCGTCGGCGGCGGCATCACCAATACCTTCCTGCTTTCGCTCGGCTACAACGTGGGCAAGTCGCTGTGCGAGCGCGACATGGTCGATATCTGCAAGCGCCTGATCGAGCAGTCCGCGAAGCGCGGCATCGAGATCCCGATGCCGACCGACGTCGTCGTCGCCAAGGAGTTCTCGCCCAAGGCCGAGGCCGACGTCAAGGCAGTGGGCGCAGTCGGCGCCGACGACATGATCCTGGATATTGGTCCGGACTCGGCGGAGCGTCTCGCGAAGCTGATGGCCTCGGCGGGCACGATCCTGTGGAACGGCCCGATCGGCGTGTTCGAGTTCGAGCAGTTTGGCCAGGGAACCCGCACGCTCGCGAATGCGATTGCGCGCAGCAAGGCGTTCTCGCTGGCCGGCGGCGGCGATACGCTGGCCGCGATCGAGAAGTACCATATCGAGGACAGCATCTCGTACATTTCCACCGGCGGCGGTGCATTCCTGGAATTCGTCGAAGGCAAGAAGCTGCCCGCGGTGGAGATACTCGAAAAACGCGCCATCTGAGCGCACCGGTGCCGCAGTGATGCCGCTGCTCGGACTGGTGCTGACCGGCGGCGGCGCCCGCGCCGCCTACCAGGTCGGCGTGCTGAAGGGCATCGCGGAGCTGCTGCCGCGCGGGGCCGGCTGCCCCTTCCCGGTGATCACCGGCACGTCCGCGGGCGCCGTCAGCGCGGTCGCGCTGGCCACGGATCCGGCGCACTTTCGCCGCGTGGTCGGCGCCATCGAGGGCATCTGGCGCAATTTTCGCGTGCACCACGTCATCAGGGCCGACCTGCTCAGCATGCTGCGCTCCGGCCTGCAGTTCACGCTGGCGCTGGTCACCGGCGGCTGGCTGGTCGCGCCGCCGCGGGCGCTGTTCGACAACGCGCCGCTGCGGGACCTGCTGCGCGACCGGCTCGACCTGGAGCGCATTCCGCGCGCGCTCTACAAGGGGCACCTGCGAGCGATAGGCATCTCCGCGACGAGCTACTCGACGGCCAGCTCGGTCACGTTCTTTGCCGCCGGCGACGAGGCGGAGCCCTGGAGCCGGGCTGCCCGGTACGGGACGCGCGCGCACCTGACCCTCGAGCACCTGATCGCCAGCCTCTCGATACCCTTCCTGTTCCGGCCGGTCGTGCTGGACGGCGAATACTACGGCGATGGCGCGATGCGCCAGAACTCACCGCTGGCGCCGGCGATCCACCTCGGCGCGGAGCGCATCCTCGTGATCGGCGTCGGCTCCGCGCAATTGCCGGGCGCCGCAGCCCCGCTGCCCGCGCGCGAGCCGAGCTTCGGGCAGATGTTCGGCTTCATGCTGGACTCGCTTTTCTGGGACGGCGTGTATGCGGACCTCGACCGGATCAGTGCATTCAACCGCTTCGGCGTCGCGCGACGCATCGAGCCGCTCGTGATCCAGCCGTCGCGCAGCCTGACCGAAATCGCGCGCTGCTACGCCGGGGAATTGCCGCGCAGCCTGCGCGCGCTGCTGCGCACGATGGATGCGGGCGGCGCCGGCGGCGCCGAACTGCTGAGCTACCTGCTGTTCGAGCGGGGATTCACGCGCGAGCTGATCGAGCTGGGCCGCTGCGATGCGCAGGCCCGCGCGGCGGAGCTGCGCGCCTTCCTCGGCCAGACGTCCGCACCCGAGTCCGCCGGCTAGGCCTCCGGCAAGGCGCTGTGCCGCGTCAGCACCTCGGGGTAGGACATGCGGAACAGCGCCGCGAGCCGCTCGACGATGAACACCGAGCGGTGCCGGCCGCCGGTGCAGCCGATCGCGATCGTCAGGTAGCCGCGGTTCGCGAGCGAGAATTCCGGTATCCGCCGGTTCAGGAAGTCGCCGATATCGGTGATCATGGCCTGCACGGCCGGGTGCGCGGTCAGATACTCGACCACCGGCGCGTCGCGCCCGGACAGGTCGCGCAGCGCGTGCTCCCAGTACGGATTCGGCAGGCTGCGCACGTCGAACACGAAATCCGCGTCGCCGGGGATGCCGTACTTGAATCCGAATGATTCGAACATCAGCGACAGGCGGCCGTCCTGCCTGCGGTCGACGCGCCCGCGGATCAGCTCGCGCAGCGCGTGCACGCCCATGTTGGAAGTGTCGATGACGAGGTCCGCGGCGGCCGTGATCGGCTCGAGCAGCGCGCGTTCGGTGGCGATTGCTTCGCGCAGGCCCACGCCCTGCGTGATCAGCGGATGCTTGCGGCGGGTCTCGGTATAGCGCTTCAGCAGTACCGCGTCGCTGGCGTGCAGGTACAGCACTTCGCAGCGGATGCCGCTGCGGCGCAGTTCCGCGACCAGCGCCGGAACCGTTTCGATTTCGTTGGGCCGGTTGCGCGCGTCGAGGCCCACGGCGGTCCGCGGATAGGCCTCGCCGCCGCCGCGAACCGTGTGGGAAATCAGCGGCTTGAGCAACGCCGCCGGGATGTTGTCGACGCAGTAATAGTCGATGTCCTCGAGCAGGTGCAGCGCCACGCTCTTGCCGGACCCGGACAGTCCGCTGACGATGATCAGGTGCATCGGCGTTGCGGTCGCGTCAGGCTCAGGTGATGCGCAGCCTGATGGCCTCGTCGGCGTGGTGATCCGAGGATTTTTCCTTGTGCTTCTTGACCCGGCGGTCGAGCTTGTCGGCCAGGGCATCGATTGCGGCGTACATGTCCCCCTCGGTCGCATCGGCGTGGATCTTGCTGCCGCGCAGCGTCACGGTCGCCTCGGCATTGTGGCGCAGTTTTTCGACACTGAGCACGCAGTGCACGTCGAGCAGTCCTTCAAAATGGCGCGACAGGCGTTCGAACTTGCGCGAAACGTAGCTGCGCAGTGCGGGGGTGATCTCGAGATGATGACCGCTCAATTCAAGCTGCATGATGTTACTCCTGGTTTCACTCTTCGCTTCAAGATGCTCGCGCGGCTGCACGCTTGCGCTCGTTCGAGGGCGCGATCTGCATGCCTTCGCGGTATTTGGCCACGGTCCGGCGGGCGACCGGTATGCCTTCGCCGGAGAGGATCTCCGCGAGCTTGCTGTCGCTCATCGGAGACCCGGGATTCTCCTGCGTGATCAGCTTCCTGATCTTCGCACGTATCGCCGTCGAGGACATGCCGGTGCCGTCGGCCGCCTCGACATGGCTGGAGAAGAAATAGCGGAACTCGAATACGCCGCGCGGCGTATGCATGTACTTGGCGGTCGTGACGCGGGAAATCGTCGATTCATGCATCTGCACTTCGTCCGCAACGTCCTTCAGGATCAGCGGTTCCATCGCTTCTTCGCCGCGTTCGAAGAAGCTGGCCTGGCGCTGCACGATGCAGCGCGCGACCTTGACCAGCGTCTCGCTGCGGATCTCGAGGCTGCGCAGCAGCCAGCGGGCCTCCTGCAGCTGCGTGCGCAGCAGGCCGTAATCCGCCGACCGCGCGATCAGGCTGGCGTATCCCTGGTTGACGCGCACCCGCGGCACCGTCGCCGGGTTGACCTCGACGATCCAGCCGCGTTCCGTGCGGCGCACGAACACGTCCGGGATCACGTATTCGGCGGTCGGGGAGCCGACCGCCGCGCCGGGGCGCGGATGACAGGACCGCACGAGCGCCAGCGCCATTTCCAGCGCGTCGTCGCCGCAGCGCAACTGCCGCCGCAGCAGCGCGTGCTGCTGGTTCGCGACCAGATCCAGGTGTTCCTGGGCGATGCGGATCGCCAGGTCCCTGGCCGCAGTGGCCGGATCCAGCTGGCGCAGCTGCAGCACCAGGCACTCGCTCAGGTTGCGCGCACCGACCCCGGCCGGCTCCAGCGACTGCACCGCGGCGAGTACCCTCTCGACGTCGGCCATCGAGGCGTCGATTTCGGGCAGCAGGCTCTCGCGAATGTCCGCCAGCTCGTCCTGCAGATAGCCATCATCGGAGATCGCATCGGCCAGCACGCGCGCGATCGCGAGGTCGATCGGCGACAGGTGTGCCAGCTCGAGCTGTTCGACCAGCTGTTCCTGCAGGGTCCGGCCCTGCTCGTCGCTGAAATCGTCCTCGCGGTTGTCATCGCCCGACCAGGCGGGCCCGGCGCTCGCCATCACGCGCTCTTCCCAGGCCTCGTCGGCAATCTCGACCTCCGGCCCGTCGGGCTGATCGCTGGTCGCGGAGCTGCCATCGAGCTCGGCGTATTTCTCGCGCTGCGGGGTCTCGACGGGGTCATGGAGGCGCTCGGGGACCGGATCCGGCGGCGCCTCGTCATCGGCCTCGAGCATGACGTTGGTTTCCAGCGTCTCCCGGACGTGCGCCTGCAGGTCGAGGGCGGGCAGCTGCAGCAAACGGATCGCCTGTTGCAGCTGCGGCGTCATCGTGAGCTGCTGGCCAATGCGAAGCTGCAAACTGGGCTTCATCATGGTTCTATTGGAATCCGGCCCTACAGTCTGAAATCCTGGCCCAAGTACACCTCACGGACTTGGGAGTTGGCAAGAATCTGTTCCGCAGTTCCTGCAGCAATGACGACCCCCTGATTGACAATGTAGGCGCGCTCGCAGATTCCCAAGGTCTCGCGCACATTATGATCGGTAATCAGCACGCCGATCCCTTTTTGAGACAAGTGCTTGATTATGCGCTGAATATCCAGAACCGAGAGGGGGTCGACGCCGGCGAAGGGCTCGTCCAGCAGGATAAAGCGCGGGTCGGCCGCCAGCGCGCGCGCGATCTCGACCCGCCGCCGCTCGCCGCCCGACAGGCTGAGGCCGAGGGTTTCGCGGACGTGGCCTATCTGCAACTCGTCGAGCAGTTCCTCGAGACGCTCGCGGCGCGTCGATTCGTCGCCGTCCGGGCGCATCTCCAGGATGGCCAGGATGTTGTCGGCCACCGACAACCGACGGAACACCGAGGGCTCCTGCGGCAGGTAGCCGAGGCCCAGCTGCGCCCGGCGGTGCATGGGCAGGTGGCTGATGTCCCGGTCATCGAGCAGGATCTGCCCCTGTTCGCAGGCGATGAGGCCGACGATCATATAGAAGGCGGTCGTCTTGCCCGCGCCGTTCGGGCCCAGCAGGCCGACGACTTCGCCGCCGCCGACCTGCAGCGACAGGTCGCGCAGCACATGACGTGACTTGTAGCTCTTCGCCAGATTGGCCGCCTGCAGCTGACTCATGGCTTGGGGCCCGCGGAGTTCGGCGTGATCGTGATGTGCACGCGCTGCGAACCCTGCTCGGCGGCTTCGGCGACCATCTTCCGCTCCAGCAGGTTGTACTTCAGCGACTCGCCATGGATCTCGTTCTGGCCGTCGCTGAGCCAGGCGGCGCCGGACAGGTGCACGATCCCGCGGCTGACCTCATAATCGATGTTATCGGCGCTGCCCCGGACCGGCGGCCTGCCGGGCTCGGTGTTGTGCTGTTCGAAACGCGCCTGCTTGCCGGTGATCACGGCCTTGGACAACAGCTTCTTCTCGAACGTCACGTCGGCCTCGTCCGAGGACAGCTCGCCCTGCTGCATCACGATCCGGACGTTGCCCTGGAAGACCCAGTGGCTGTTCTCGAAGTCCAGTCCCGTGGCGCGCGCCTGGTCGGCGGCGACCGACATCGCGCCCTGCGAGATCTTCACCTTGCGGAACAGCAGCTGGTTGTTGCCGTAGTCCAGCTCGGAGGACTGCGCATCCAGCTGTATCGGCTCGTGCGTCGGCGTAAAGGCGGCGCACGGCGTCGCCGCGAGCACGGCGAGCCCCGCCGCGACCCGCGCGGACCGCGCGAGCGCCCTAAGGATGGAAGCGGCCATTGATGCGGGATTCCAGGCGTATGGTGTGCTCGCGCAGATTCGCGACCAGGCCGCGGGCCGTCAGCGTATGCAGCAGGAAATCGATGCGCACGTCGCCGTCGGTGCTGGCGACCGACCGCGTCACGTCGTAGGTCAGCGTGTCGGTGCGGATGACCGGCGCGCCGGCGCGATTGCTGTCCGCACCCTGCAACTCGACATTGCCCGACACGTCGACCACGGTGCCGCCGGGCCGCACGCGGGCGCGATCGCCGACCATGACCCAGGCCTCTCCGCCCGGCGCCTGGTAGTCGACGCGGATATCGTGCAGCTCGATCTCATCGCTGTGCGGAATCTGGTCGATGCGGCGTGCGGCGATGCGCACGCTGGGATTGCCGTTGACGTCGTACTCGGTCAGCACGCCGTCCTTGAGAAAATAGCCCGGGTTCTCCGCCCGCCGCGCCGCAGAGCCCGCGCCCGGCATCCGCGTGGGCGAACTCAGGAACCAGGCGCTGAGCGCGAGCGCGAGCACCGCCAGCAGCGTGAACAGGCGGAAGCGCACCTACCGGCTCCTCGCCCGGGCGCGCAGCATCGCATCGCACAGCTCGCGCACCGCACCGCACCCGCCGCCGGCCGCCGACACCCAGTGCGCCGCCGCCAGCGCCAGGGGGTGCGCATCGGCAACGGCGCCGGCGAACCCTACGGCCGACATCAGCGGCAGGTCGACCGTGTCGTCGACCAGGCAGGCGCAGTGACGCGTCTCGATGCCGAGGCGGTCGCACAGGCCCTGCAGCGCGCCGACCTTGTCGCTGCAGCCCTGCACCACATGGCGAACGCCGAGTTCCCTCATTCTTGCCGTCACGGCGGCCGAGCGTCGCCCGCTGATCGCGGCGACCTCGACGCCGCTGCCCATCAGCAGGCGGATGCCGTGCCCGTCGCGGACGTGGAATACCTTCAGGGTCTCGCCGCGCGCGCCGAAGTACAGCCGGCCGTCGGTCAGCACGCCGTCGACATCGAGCGCGAGCAGCCTGATCCGCGACAGCGCGGTGGCCCTGCGCGAATTCAAACGACACCTGCGCGCATCAGGTCGTGCACATTGAGGGCGCCCACGGCGTGGTTCCCGGCGTCGATCACCAGCAGCGAGGTGATGCGGTGCTCCTCCATCAGGTGTACCGCCTCGGCCGCGAGCATCCCGGCGTGCACGGTCTTGACGCCGCGCGTCATCACTTCCTGCATGCGCGTCGTATGCAGGTCTGCAGCGCGATCCAGCGCGCGGCGCAGGTCGCCGTCCGTGAATATGCCCGCGACGCGGTCCGCGGCGTCCATCACGGCGGTCATCCCCAGGCCCTTGCGCGTCATCTCCAGCAGCCCCTCGGCCAGGGGCGTATCCAGCCGCACCATGGGTATCCGATCGCCGGTGCGCATCACGTCCCGGACATGCAGCAGCAGGCGCCGGCCCAGGTTGCCCGCCGGGTGCGAACGCGCGAAGTCCTCCTCGGTGAAGCCGCGGGCCTTGAGCAGGGCCACCGCGAGCGCATCGCCGACCGCCAGCGCCGCGGTGGTGCTCGCCGTCGGCGCGAGATTCAGCGGGCAGGCTTCCGCCGGCACGGCGATATCCAGGTGCACGGTCGCCAGGCGCGCAAGCGTCGATGCGGGATTGCCGGTCAGCGCGATGAGCGGCACCCCCAGGCGCTTGATCGCCGGTGCGATGGTCAGGATTTCATCGGTTTCGCCGCTGTTCGACAGGACCAGCACGGCATCGTCGCGCGTGATCATGCCGACGTCGCCGTGGCTCGCTTCGCCCGGATGGACGAAGAACGCCGGCGTACCGGTGCTCGCCAGCGTGGCTGCGATCTTGCCGGCGATGTGTCCGGACTTGCCCATGCCGGTGACGACGATGCGTCCGCGGCATTCGAGGCATATCCGGCAGGCACGCGCGAAAGCCTCACCGAGGCGCGGCAGCTGTGCGCGCAGGCCTTCGATCTCCACTGCAAGCGCCTGCCGCCCGACTTCGATGAGACTGGTATCCGTAACCGATGAGGGCATGGGTGAATGATACCGCGTATGCTCCCTTCTGCGCGGATTGGGATCGGTTGCGCTTTCTTTGTACACTTGCCCGACTGCAATACCCAGTGAGGAGCCGCCGGCATGAATCCAGACCAAGTAGCCCAGATGATCCGCGCCGGATTGCCGGGCAGCACCGCCACGGTGACCAGTCCCGACAACGTGCATTTCGAGGCCGTGGTCGTGGCCCCGGCGTTTGCCGGCAAGCGTGCCGTGCAGCGGCATCAGCTGGTCTATGCGGCGCTCGGTCCCAGCGTCGGCAACGAGATTCATGCACTGGCCCTGCAGGTATTCACACCCGATGAATTTGCCCGGCAGGCGCGTTCCTAGCATGGACAAACTGCAAATCCACGGCGGCATTGCGCTGGACGGGGAAATCCGCATATCCGGTTCGAAAAACGCCACTCTGCCGATCCTCGCGGGATGCCTGCTGGCCGACGGGCCGGTCACGGTTTCCAACGTGCCGCACCTGCAGGACGTGACCACGATGATCGAGCTGCTCGGACGCATGGGCGTGTCGGTGACGGTCGACGAGAAGATGCGCATCGAGGTAGATGCCTCGACGATCAGGGAATACTTCGCGCCGTACCAGCTGGTCAAGACCATGCGTGCATCGATCCTGGTGCTGGGTCCGCTGCTCGCGCGCTTCGGCCGTGCGGACGTGTCGCTGCCGGGCGGATGCGCGATCGGCGCCCGGCCGGTCAACATCCACGTCGCCGGGCTGCAGGCCATGGGCGCGGACATCCACATCGAGAACGGCTACATCAAGGCGCGCGCGCGGCGGCTGAAGGGCGCGCGCCTGGTGCTCGAGACCGTGACGGTCACCGGCACGGAAAACCTGATGATGGCGGCGACGCTCGCGGAAGGCGAGACCGTGCTCGAAAACGCCGCGCGCGAGCCTGAGGTCGTCGACCTGGCGAATTTCCTCAACAGGATGGGCGCGCAGGTGCGCGGCGCCGGCACGGACCGAATCGTGATCGAGGGCGTCGAACGCCTGCACGGCTGCGAGTACGAGGTATTGCCGGACCGGATCGAGACCGGCACCTACCTCGTGGCCGGCGCCATCACGGCCGGCCGCGTGCGCGTGAAGAACACCCGGCCGCAGCACCTGGAGGCCGTGATCGACAAGCTCAAGGAGGCGGGCGCGACGCTGACCGAGGGCGGAAACTGGATCGAGATCGACATGCGCGGGCGCCGTCCCAGGGCCGTCGACATCCGCACCGCGCCGTACCCGGCGTTCCCGACCGACATGCAGGCGCAGTTCGCCGCGCTCAACACGATCGCGACCGGAGTCGGCACGATCATCGAGACGATCTTCGAGAACCGCTTCATGCACATGCTGGAGATGCGGCGCATGGGCGCCGAGATCCGGCTGGAGGGCAATACCGCGATCATCAAGGGAGTGGAGCGGCTGACGGCGGCCCCCGTCATGGCGACCGATCTGCGCGCCTCGGCCAGCCTGATCCTGGCCGGGCTCGTCGCCGACGGCCGCACCGAGATCGAGCGTATCTACCACATCGACCGCGGCTACGAGGCGATCGAGGAGAAGCTGCAGCAGCTCGGTGCCAGGATTCGCCGCGTTCCGGGCTGAAGCGGCGGCGCGGGTGCGCCTGCCGGCGTGAGTGCGCCGCCGGCGTGGAATCAGCGCGCCTGACGCGCCTCGCCGACGGGGCGCTCGATGACGCCGATCTTCACCTTGAAGGGCTTGCCCGCCTGCCGTCCCTCGATATCGACCTGCGAGCCGGGCGGCAGCGCGGCCACGCGGCTGACCAGATCCTGCGAATTGTGTACCGGCTGCCCGGCGATGCCGGTGATCAGGTCGCCGGGACGAATGCCGGCTTCGAACGCAGGGCTCCTGACCAGGATGTTCACGACGACGATGCCCGCGCCGCTGGCGATGCCGAGCTGCGCCGCCTGCTCCTCGTTCAGGTCCTGCGGCACGAGTCCGAGCCATCCGCGCACGACGTGGCCGTGGGCGACGATCTGCTGCATGACGCCGCGCACCAGGTTCACCGGGATCGCAAAGCCGATGCCTTCCGGTCCGCCGTTTGCCCGGTTCAGCACCGCGGTGTTGATGCCCACGAGCTCGCCACGCGCGTTGATCAGCGCACCACCGGAGTTGCCGGGGTTGATCGCGGCGTCGGTCTGGATGAAGTTCTCGAAGGTCGCAAGCCCGAGCTGGCCGCGTCCGGTGGCGCTGACGATGCCCTGCGTCACCGTCTGGCTCAGGCCATAGGGGTTGCCGATCGCCAGCACGATGTCGCCGACGCGCAGCGTGTCCGAACGACCCAGTGGCATCACCGGGACCTTGTCGAGGTGCAGATCGAGGATCGCGATATCGGTATCCGGATCCTGGCCGACGATCTTCGCGTCGGCGACCCGGCCGTCCGACAGCTGCACCTTGATCGAATCGGCGCCGGCAATCACGTGCTGGTTCGTGACGACGTGCCCCTTTTCGTCGACGATCACGCCGGAGCCGAGGCTGCGCTCGATGCGCTGCCGGTAGCTCGGCCAATAGTCGCCGAAGAGCTGGTCGAGCGGCGCGACCGGTGTCTTTTCCGTGACCAGGCGCGCCGTGTAGATGTTGACGACCGCAGGGGCGGCGCGCGCCACGGCGTCGGCGAAACTGTAAACGGCCGCTGCCGGCGCCCGGGCCGGTGCCGGGGGCGTGGCCGGGGGTGAGGCCGCGGATGCGGCCGGCGATGCGACCGGGGCCGGCGCGGAGACCAGTGCGCCGAGCAGCGCGGGCTTCCACCAGACGACCAGGAAGGCAGCGGCCAGTCCGAAGACGACCGCCTTCAACAGGAACTTCAGCAGGGCGCGCGCGTTATGCATCCGGTATCTCCCATACTTCACTTTCAGAGGACGCGTCATGCCCCAGCAATTGCGATCTACTGTGTATAATGCGCCCCGTTCTTCGTTTCGGGAACTGCGCACCGGCAGCTCCTGACGCAAAGATTTGTCGAGGAATCATGCATGAGTGACGAGGTTGACCACAGCCGGCGGCGATTATTGACGGTGGCTACGGCCGGTACCGGCGCAATCGGTGCGGTGTTCGCGGCCGTCCCGTTTCTGGAGTCGTGGAACCCGAGTGCCCGCGCCAAGGCGATGGGCGCCCCGGTCGAGGTCGACGCTTCGGCGCTCGAGCCGGGACAGATGCTGAAGGTCATCTGGCGCGGCCAGCCGGTGTTCGTGGTCCGTCGCGCCAAGGCGGTCGTCGATGCCCTGGGCGGGCATGACGCCATGCTGGCCGATCCGCAATCGGACGGGTCCACGCAGCCCGAGTACATCAAATCGCGGGGCGCAGCCCGCGCGCGCAATCCGGAGTTCTGGGTCGGCCTGGCGGTATGCACTCATCTGGGGTGTTCGCCGCTGGGTGCATTCGATCCGAACAATCCGTCCCAGGTGGCGGGCACCGACCTGGGCGCGAACTGGCCCGGAGGATTCTATTGCCCCTGCCACGGCTCGAAATTCGACATTTCCGGCCGCGTATTCAAATCCATGCCGGCACCGAGGAACCTTACGGTGCCGCCGTACGCATTCGTCGGAGATTCGACGCGCATCCTGATCGGTGTCGACGACGCGAAGACCGTCTGACCATGAGGGATTGAAGAATGGCAGCATCTCCCGAATCCGCCGGCCCGAACCAGGGCGGAGGCCTGATCCAGTGGATCGACCAGCGCTTCCCGCTGCTGTCGCTGTGGAACGACCACATGGCCGGGTATTACGCGCCGAAGAACTTCAATTTCTGGTACTACTTCGGCTCGCTGGCGCTGCTCGTGCTCGCGAACCAGCTGGTGACCGGCATCTTCCTGACGATGAGCTACAAACCTTCGGCCGCCGAAGCGTTCGGATCGGTCGAGTACATCATGCGCGATGTGGAATGGGGCTGGCTGATCCGCTACATGCACTCGACCGGCGCGTCGGCGTTCTTCATCGTCGTGTACCTGCACATGTTCCGGGCGCTGATCTACGGATCGCACCGCAGGCCGCGCGAGCTCCTGTGGATCTTCGGCTGCCTGATTTTCGTGCTGCTGATGGCCGAAGCCTTCATGGGCTACGTATTGCCGTGGGGCAACATGAGCTACTGGGGCGCCCAGGTCATCGTCTCCCTGTTCGGCAGCCTGCCGGTCATCGGCGGCCGCCTGGTCGAATGGATCCGCGGCGACTACGTGATCGCGGACGCGACGCTGAACCGGTTCTTCGCGCTGCATGTCGCCGCGCTGCCCCTGGCGCTCGTGTTCCTGGTGATCGCTCACATCATGGCGCTGCATGAAGTCGGTTCGAACAACCCGGACGGCATCGAGATCAAGGAGCACAAGGGCGCCGACGGCCATCCGCTCGACGGAATTCCGTTCCACCCCTATTACTCGGTCAAGGACATCGTCGGCGTCGCGGTGTTCCTGCTGCTGTTCTGCGGCGTGATTTTTTTCGCGCCGACGTTCGGCGGCCTGTTCCTCGAGGCGCCGAATTTCGAGCCGGCGAATCCGCTGCAGACCCCGCCGCACATCGCGCCGGTCTGGTACTTCACGCCGTTCTACGCGATGCTGCGCGCGGTGCCGTCGTTTGCGGGCACCCAGGTGTGGGGCGTCATGGTCATGGGCGCCTCGATCGGGGTGCTGTTCTTCCTGCCGTGGCTCGACCGCTCGCCGGTCAAGTCGATACGTTACCGGGGGCCGGTTTTCAAGGTGGCGGTTGCAATCTTCGTGGTTTCATTCGTCATCCTCGGCATCTGCGGCCTCAAGCCGCCGTCGGGCATCTATCCGCTGCTGGCGAAGATCTGCACCGACCTGTATTTCGCGTTCTTCCTTCTGATGCCGTGGTATACGAGGATGGACAGCGTGAAGCCGGTGCCGGAGAGGGTCACCTGACGTGCTCGGGCGCCTGACACTGTTCGCGGCCATGCTGTTGCCGGCAGGCGTGGTGCCTGCGGCGGAGGGCGGCATGGAGCTGATGCACGCCGGCACCGACATCAACGACGTGCAGTCGCTGCAGCGCGGTGCGCGGAATTTCATGAATTATTGCTCCGGATGCCATTCGCTGAAGTACCTGCGCTACAACCGCATCGCGCAGGACCTGCAGATCATGCCCGCGCAGCTCGCGACGGACCTGATGTTCACGACGGACAAGCCGTTTGACATGGTTGTGTCGGCAATGCCCGCGGATGCCGATCAGTGGTTTGGCAAGCGACCCCCGGACCTGTCGCTGATCGTGCGCGCCAAGGGCGCGGATTTCGTCTATTCTTTCCTGCACGGGTTCTATGCCGACAAGTCCCGCCTGTGGGGCGTCAACAACCTTTACCTGCCGAACGTGTCGATGCCGCATGTGCTGCAGAAGCTGCAGGGCCTGCAGAACCCGGTCTTCAGGCACGAAGCCGCGGAGGGTCCTGACGCGAGGATGGTGCTGACCGGCGTCGAGATGATGTCACCCGGCACGATGAAGCCGGAGGAGTTCGACCAGTTCGCCCGGGATCTGGTCAATTTCCTCGACTATGCCGGCGAGCCGATCAAGGCGAGGCGCCAGTTTCTCGGCATTTTCGTGATTCTGTTCCTTCTGGTGTTCCTCGTATTCGCGTATCTGCTCAAAAAGGAATACTGGAAAGACGTGCACTGAGGCCGGACGCCGGCTGGCCCGGTGCCGGCTTCGGCGGGTTCCGCCCGGCGGATCGAGTATCTTTGGAGAATGCGCTAGTGGCACGTCGTGCGGTAATGACACTGTTCTCGTCCCCGACTGACCCGTGGAGCCACCGCGTGCGCCTCGTACTTGCCGAAAAGGGACTGGCGATCGAGACGATCGACGTCGATCCGGCGAGGCTCCCCGAAGACCTGCTCGACCTCAACCCGTACCACAGCGTGCCCACGCTCATAGACCGCGACCTGGTCCTGTACGATTCGCGCGTGATCATCGACTACCTCGACGAGCGGTTTCCGCATCCGCCGCTGATGCCGATCGACCCGATCACGCGGGCGCAGTTCCGCGTCGCGCTGTACCGGCTGGAGCGCGACTGGTACGGGCTTGCCCGCGAGATCGAGGCTGACCCCGCGGGCAAGGGCGCGGCGCAGAGCCGCAAGGTCCTTGCCGAGGCGATCAGCGCCAGCGCCGAGGTTTTCAAGGCCAAGCCGTTCTTCCTCAGCGACGAGTTCTCGCTGGTCGACGCCAGCATCGCGCCGATCCTGTGGCGCCTGCCGGTCTACGGAATCGAACTGCCGCCGCAGGCGCAGCCGATCGTCCGCTACATGAATGCGATATTCGCGCGGCCGACGTTTCGCGCGGCCCTGAGCTCCGGCGAACGGGGGATGCGCCGGTGAAGCCGCGGCGCCCTTACCTGCTGCGCGCGCTGCATGAGTGGATAACCGACAGCGGCGCGACGCCGCACATCGTTGTCGATGCAACGGTCGAGGGAGTCGTCGTTCCGCGCCAGCACGTCAAGGACGACAAGATCATCCTGAACGTGAGCTTCACCGCGACGCAGATGCTGAAGCTGGGAAACGATTTCGTCAGCTTCGAGGCGCGCTTCAGCGGCGCGAGTTTCCCGGTACAGGTGCCGATCAGGGCGGTGCTCGGCATCTACGCGCGCGAAACCGGCCAGGGCATGATCTTTCCCGAGGGCGACGCGGACCCGGATCCGAACGACAAGTCCCCGCCGCCGGCGGCGCCAGCCCCCGACCGCAAAGGCCCGGCTGCCGGCAAGCGCCCGAAGCTCCAGGTCGTCAAGTAGCCGCAGCGTTCACGGCGGGCGAAACGCGTCCCGGATCCATTCGACCGCCGGCGACTGCGCCGGGCCGCCGTGCACCGCCACGACGTCGAATCGCAGCCGGTGCCGGCGCCAGCGCCGCTCGCAGAGCAGGAAATACTGCGTCGCGCGCAGGATGCGGCGCTGCTTGCCCGCGGTCACGGACGCTGCCGCGCCGCCGAATGAATCGCCGCTGCGCTGGCGCACCTCGACGATGACCAGAACGCCGGCGTCGCGGCAGATCAGGTCGAGCTCGCCGGCGCGGCAGCGGAAATTGCGGCGGATGACGACGAGGTGATGCGCCTCTAGATGGCGCGCGGCGAGCGCCTCGCCGGCCAGTCCCTGCAGCAATCTGCGGTTTTGCGCCATGGGCACAGCGTAGCGCGTCGCGCTGCGCCCATCCCGCCGCATAAAGGGGCGCTTCGCAGCGATATCGGCAGCCGGCGCGCCGTGGACTTGCGCGCACCGCGGCCATGGTAGAGTAATCGCGATGATGCGGGGACTGCACCACAACGCCTATCGCTGCCGGGACTCGGAACAGACGCGCCGGTTCTATGAGGACTTCCTCGGCCTGCCGCTCGCCGCGGCGCTCGAGATCTCCGAAACCAAGACCGGCCGCGCGACCGACGTGCTGCACACGTTCTACCGTCTCGGCGACGGATCCTACCTCGCGTTTTTCGAGGTGCCGGGCGCCGCTTTCGATTTCAGGGCGCAGCACGATTATGACCTGCACATCGCGCTGGAGATCGCGCCCGAACTGCTCGAGCCGATGCGCGTGAAGGGCATCGCCGCCGGCATCGAGACGCGCGGCATAGCGGACCACGGGTTCATACGCTCGATTTATTTCCGCGATCCGAACGGCTACGTGATCGAGCTGACGGCGAAGACCGCCGCACACGACGACGCGATGGATCCGCAGAGGAATGCGGCCCGGCAAAAGCTGCAGCGCTGGACGGCGGCGCGGCAGCGCGGCTGAGCCCCGGGGGGCGCATGAGAATCGAGGAATATGCCGCCATGGACGCCGTCGCGATTGCCGCAGCGGTGCAATCCGGGCAGGTTTCGGCGCTCGAGGTGACCGATGCGGCGATAGCGGCAATCGAGATGCTGAACCCGCGCCTGAATGCGCTGGTGCTGACGGATTTCGAGCGCGCCCGCGACGATGCGCGTCGTGTGCGGCGCAACCTGCCGCTCGCGGGCGTGCCGTTGCTGATCAAGGACGCCGATATCCAGGTGGAGCGGTGGCCCACGACCTTCTCGTCGCGGTTCTTCGCCGACGCGAAGCCGCTTCCGGACAGCGAGATCGTCAGCCGCTGGCGCCGCGCCGGCATCGTGTTCCTCGGCAAGACCAATACGCCGGAATTTGCCGACGATTTCGTCACAGAGCCGGTGCTGCGCGGTGCAACGCTGAATCCCTGGGATGCGCGCGTGACCGTCGGCGGCTCGAGCGGCGGCGCCGCGGCCGCCGTTGCCAGCGGCATGGTGCCGGTCGCGCACGGCTCGGATGTGGGCGGCTCGATCCGGGTACCGGCCGCCTGCTGCGGCCTGTTCGGGCTCAAGCCATCGCGCGGCCTGAACCCCCTCGGGCCCTACCATGGCGAGATGGGCGGCGGGCTCAACTGCGAACACGTGCTGACGCGCAGCGTACGCGACAGTGCCGCGTTCCTGGATGCGACCGCCGGCGCCGAGCCCGGCGCGCCGTACCGCGTCTCGCGGCCGGTGCACTCGTACCTGGAGGCGCTCGAGCGGCCCAGCGCCCCGCTGCGCATCGCCTGCCTCGAACGGCGCATCGACGGCTCGGCGGTCGCGCCGGAGGTCGGGGCGAAGCTCGCGCGCGCGGCCGCGCTGCTCGCGGAACAGGGGCATGAAGTCGTGGCAGCGCGGTTTCCGGCCGCGGTCGCGACGGCGGCGGCCGGCGAAGGATGGTCGGCTTTGTGGCTCATCGACATCGCGATGACGATCCGGGACCGCGCCAGGGAGCTCGGGCGGGAGCCCGGAGCGGCTGACATCGAGCAGCTGCCGCGCTACGTGCTCGGGCGCATCGGTCGCATGAGCGCGCTCGAGTATCTCGAGGTCCGCCGTGCGGCCCACCGGGTCAGCCTGGCGATGGCGCAGGAATTCGACGGTTTTGACCTGATCATGACGCCGGCAACGGCGACCTTGCCGCCGGTGCGCGGCCTGATCGACAGCAATTCGCCGGATTTCGATTTCGAGCGCTGGGCGGCCGTGTCCTACGGATTCGCGCCATTCTCCGAAGTGTTCAACGTCACCGGCCAGCCTGCGGCGAGCCTGCCGATGTTCGAGTCCGATTCGGGCATGCCGATCGGCATCCAGCTGGTCGGCCGCCAGGACCAGGATCACGTGCTGCTGCGCCTCGCTGCAGACCTCGAGTGGTCGACGGGCTGGGCAAGCCGGCATCCGCCTCTGTGGGCGGGGCAGCGCTAGCGTCCCGGCTCACATTCCAGCCGGTGCGCCGCCCCTGATCTGCACCCAGTCGAGTTCGCGACGAATGCGGTTGTGCGCGTCGATGCGCAGTTTGCCGGTCATGCCGTCGAGCGGCAGCTCCTGTCCCGGCGGCTTGCCGGACAGCAGCGGCGCCAGCCGGAAAGCGTCGAAGCCGAACGCGTACAGCCGGTCGCGCCGCGCGCTGCGCGCGGGCCAGGCGGCGTGGATCGCGTCGCGCTGCTGCACGACCGCCGGATCCGAGGAAATCATCCACGGCATGTCCGGAAACATCAGGCCGTCGATGTCGTTGTTCGCCGCCTGTGACGGTTCGAAGCTGTCCGATGTCGAATAGACGGGAATGTCGCCGGCGTAGTGGAATTTCAGCTGCGGGACGATCAGGCGCGCCGCACTCGGCGTGCCGGCTATGAAAACGAACGAGACGTCGGTGCGATGCGTGGATGGCTCGCCCTTGGCCGAATGCACCTGCAGGCTGCGGCGGATGATGTCCGAGAAATCGGCGCGCGCGGATTCATAGTGCTCTGCCTCGACCACGGTGCCGCCCAGCAGCGACAGCTCGTCGGCAAATGCCGCGCCGACGCGGGAGCCCAGTTCCCCCTCGGCGGTGATGGCAATGCCCCGCAGGTGCCCGTCGGCGGCGACGCGCCGCGCCACGATGCGCGCTTCGTCTTCCGGCAACAGCGCGAACTGATAGACGTTGCGGCCGACCGTAGTCGATTCGCCGAGGAAATTGAGCGCGAGCAGCGCGGTGCGGCCCGCGGCCAGCGGCGCGACCTCGGCGACATCCTCCTTCGTCAACGGACCCACGACGAAGCTCGCGCCGTCTTCGACCGCCTGGCTGTACGCGCCCGCAGCCGGCTGCGCAGCGACGTCGTAGATGCGCAGATGCGGCCGCGCATTCGCGGCAGCGGCAAAATACGCGGCGAGAAAGCCGTCGCGAACCGCGACGCCGATCGCCTCGGACCGGCCGGACAGCGGCAGCAGCAGGGCGATCTGGTCCGGATAGGCGATGGCCGGCGCGGCCGGCGTGGAGACGACGGCCGCGGCCAGCACCCCGTCATTGGCCGGATGATGCGGATAGCGCCTGCGCCACGCGGCGAGCGCCGGCGCGGCATGCGCCGGATCGCGCGCCAGTTCGGCGGCGACGGGCCCGAGTTCGAGCCAGCCGGCGACGATGCCGTCGCTCTTGGGCGGCACCTTCAGCGAAGTGCCGTGCTCGGCGGCGGCGCGCAGCCAGTTGTACAGGTCCTGGCGACTCGCGCGCAGGCTTGCCGGGTCGCTGAGCGAGCGTTCGCGCTCGATGAACGAACGGACTCCCTCGACCGGCCGGCCGGCCAGGAACGCTCCCTTGCCGCGGATCCACCAGTACGGCGCGGCCTCGTCGGCCTGCGCCGGCACGGGAACCTGGTCGAGCTCGCGGATGGCGCGCGCACCGTCCTTTTCCGCGATGGCCAGCTCGCCGCTGATCAGGGCGTACAGCACCGGCACGCGTGCACGCACGTCGGGCGCCAGCGCGTCGAGCGCCGCGTGCGCTTCGCCCAGGTTGCCCGCGGCGATCCACTGGTCGGCACTCTGCAGCAGGAAATAATCGCGGTCGGCTCCGGGCGCATTCGCCATCTGCGCATACAGGCGCGCCGCGTCGACGTGACGCCCCTCGCGGACCAGCCGGTTGACCTGTTCCTGGCGGTCGCCCTGCGTCGCGGCGGGCCTGACCAGGCTGCAGCCGGCGAGAGTCGCAGCGACCACCAGCACGACGCACAGCACTAAACATGGACGTCGCGAGATCGGTGCCATACCCTTACAGTCCCTCAATGAACCATCAGCCGCGGATTCGAGGACACGGATTATAGTGGCAAACAGCGCACCAGGGCGGCTCTACATCGTCGCAACCCCGATCGGCAATCTGGGCGACATGAGCCCGCGCGCGCGCGAGACGCTCGCAGCGGTGCGCGCTCGTCGCCGCGGAGGATACGCGCCACACCGGTGCGCTGCTGCATCATTTCGCGCTTGCCAGGCCGACTGGTGTCGCTGCACGAGCACAACGAGGCCGCAGCGCGCCGCGGAGCTCGTCGCGCGCCTGCGCGAGGGCGACGACGATGGCGCTGGTCAGCGATGCCGGCACGCCGCGCTATCAGCGATCCGGGCTATGCGCTGGTGCGCGCGGCGGCGGCGGCCGGCATCGGGATCTTCACGGTGCCGGGTCCGTGCGCGGCGATCGCGGCGCTGTCGGTCGCCGGGCTGCCGACCGGATCGCTTCTGCTTCGAGGGATTCCTGCCGGCGCGCGGCGCGGCGCGGCGCGCGCGTCTCGAGCGCGCTCGCACGCGAGACGCGCACGCTGGTGTTCTACGAATCGCCGCACCGAATCTGCGATACGCTCGAGGACTGCGCGAGTGCTTCGGCGCACGGCGCAGCGCCGTGGTCGCGCGCGAGCTGACCAAGATCGCACGAGACGGTGTATCGCGGCGACACTGGCCGAGCTCTCGCGGCGCGCGCGCAGCAGGACAAGGACCTCGCGCGCGGCGAGATCGTGCTCGTCGATCGAAGGCGCAAGTCCCGCGCCGCGCCGACGCGGCGAACGACGAACTCGATCGCGTACTGAAGCTGCTGCTCGCGTCGAGTGCCGCTGAAGCAGGCCGCGCAGCTCGCCGCGCAGCTCACCGGCGCGCGCGACAACGAAGCCTACGAGCGTGCGCTGCAGCTGCAAAGGCGTCGACGGCCGGTCGCAATTGACGCGCCATTGCCTAGCGTATGGTGCTGCCCCAAGAGTCGGCCAGGCAGTCGCTGTGCGCGCAAGCGCATGGAGGAAAGTCCGGGCTCCATCGGGCAAGGTGCCAGGTAACACCTGGGGGGCGTGAGCCCACGGAAAGTGCAACAGAAAGATACCGCCTAAGTGCCGCGCAAGCGGCGCCGGTAAGGGTGAAATGGTGCGGTAAGAGCGCACCGCGCGGGTGGCAACACCGACGGCACGGCAAACCCCACCTGGAGCAAGGCCAAATAGGGAAGCGAGCGGCTCGCAAGGCCGCGACATGTGGCCCACATGGGCTTCCGGGTAGGCCGCTAGAGGTGCGCGGCGACGCGCGTCCCAGAGGAATGACTGCTCTCGACAGAACCCGGCTTAACGGCCGACTCCCTTTTTGCGCGTTAGCCGCGACGTTCCCCGAAGATCGCCGCAGATCACGACATTTCAATGTTGCGATGAATTTCAGTAAAAACTCCTAACAGATTGATTCAAATGATGCTGCGCGACAGGCGGTCGTCCAGCAGTCAGAAATGTGACCTAAGTCACTGTCGCGTACGGGGTTTTTTTAACTTAAGCCGTTGACAGTCTGGCCGCGCGCTCCCTATAGTGGCACCAAGTGGGAGAAAGTGGGAGAAAATGGGTTTCACGGACCCATGAAAACGATGTTTCGCGGTGCCAACAAACTGACGCTCGATGACAAAGGCCGGATGGTGATGCCCGACCCGGTATCGCGAGCGGCTGCAGGAGCGCTGCGGCGGCCAGCTGGTGGTCACCGTCGACCAGGACACAGTGCCTGCTGATCTACCCGCTGCCGGACTGGGAGGAGATCGAGCGCAAGCTGATGGCGCTGCCGGCTCCCTGAACCCGCAGGCGCGGCGCCTGCAGCGCCTGATGGTCGGCCATGCGACCGATCTGGAGCTCGACGCGCACGGCCGCCTGCTGCTGCCGCCGAACCTGCGCGAGTTCGGCCTGTTGCAGCGGGACGCGATGCTGATCGGCCAGGGCAATCGCTTCGAATTGTGGGACGAGGCGCGATGGAATGAACGGCGCGACGCGTGGCTGGCGGGAGACGATCCTGCCACCGATCTGCCCGCCGAACTTGAATCGCTCTCGCTATAGCGGGTCGGAAGCGACCCGGGAGCTCGGTGGATTGACCGACCAACAAGAAGTTGAAGCGGAGCATGCGGCGGTATTGCTGGTCGAGGCGATTGCGGCCCTGGACGTCAAAGCCAGCGGTGTGTACCTGGATGCCACGTTCGGCCGCGGCGGCCATGCCGCGGCGATCCTGCGGCATCTCGTCGCCGAGTGGCCGGCTGCTGTGCCTCGACCGCGACCCGGAAGCGGTCGCGCGGGCGCGGGCGTGCTTCGGCGCCGATCCGCGCGTGGCGATCTTCCTCGCGCCGTTCTCGGCGCTGGCGGCGTGCGCGGACAGCGTGCAGCCGGGGCTGCGCCTCGACGGCATCCTGTTCGACCTCGGGGTCTCCTCCCCGCAGCTCGACCAGCCCAGGCGCGGCTTCAGCTTCATGCACGATGGCCCGCTCGACATGCGCATGGACCCGGGGAAGGGACCGAGCGCCGCGGATGTCGTCAACGGCGCGCCGGAAAACGAGCTCGCGCGGATCTTCCGGGAATACGGCGAGGAGCGCTACGCGGGGCGCATCGCCCGCGCGATCGTCGCGGACCGCGCGACGCAGCCGTTCCTGCGCACGCTGCAGCTGGCGCAGATGATCGCGCGCGTCAGTCCCACCCACGACCGCCACAAGCACCCGGCTACGCGCGTGTTCCAGGCGCTGCGCATCCGCGTCAACGACGAACTCGGCGAACTCGAGACCGCGCTGGATGAATCGCTCGCGCGCCTGAGCCCGCGCGGCCGGCTGGTCGTGATCAGCTTCCACTCGCTCGAGGATCGCATCGTCAAGCGCTTCATGCGCCGCCATTCGCTGGCCGACCCGATGTACGCCGGACTGCCGCATATCCCGGCACATGCGCGCCCGAAACTGAAGCTCGTCGGCAAGCCGATCGTCGCGGACGAAGCCGAATCGCAGCGCAATCCGCGCGCGCGCAGCGCGCGCATGCGCATCGCCGAGCGGCTGGACCAGGAGCAGGCCGCATGAAAAGCCGCAGGATTCTGCTGATCGCGCTGCCGGTACTGTGGCTCGCCGTTCTCGCGAGCGCCACCGCGGTGATCTATTCGCGCCACCGGGCGCGCGACCTGTTCGTGCGGCTGGAGAAGCTCAACGCGGAGCGCGACGCGCTCGAGATGGAATGGGGCCGGCTGCAGCTCGAGCAGAGCGCCTGGTCCTCGAACGCGTTCGTCGAGCGGGTCGCGAATGCCCGGCTGCAGATGAACATGCCCCAGCCGCGCGACGTGCGGATCGTGCGCCCGTGAAGATGCGTTCCGCCGACAGCGACGGCCGCGCGCGCAGCTTCCGCTGGCGCTCGATGCTGGTCCTGACCCTGGTCATGCTCGGCGCGCTGGGCCTGGTCGCGCGCGCGGTACATCTGCAGCTCTTCCACCACGTCGAGCTCGCCAGGGCCGGCGACCAGCTTCGATGCGCATCGTGAAGATAACGGCGCACCGCGGCGCGATCACCGACCGCAACGGCGAGCCGCTCGCGCTGTCGACGCCGGTGGACAGCATCTGGGCCGATCCGGACGAGCTCAACGACAACATCGACCAGCTGCCGCGGCTCGCGAAGGCGCTGGGCCAGGACCAGCAGGCGCTGGCGCGCCACATCACCAGCAACCTGGACCGCGAATTCCTGTACCTGGTCCGGCACCTGCCGCCCGAACAGGCCGGGCGGATCAAGGCGCTCGGCATACCCGGCGTCTACCTGACGCGCGAATACCGGCGCTACTACCCGGCGGGCGAGGTCACCGGGCACCTCATCGGCTTCACCACCATCGACGACGAGGGCCAGGAGGGCCTGGAGCTGGCCTTCGACCACTGGCTCGCCGGCGAGGACGGCGCCAAGCGGGTGATCCAGGACCGCTACGGGCCCTACGTCGAGAACGTCGAAAGCATCCGCGCGCCGCGCCAGGGCCGGGACCTGGTCACGAGCATCGACCTGCGCATCCAGTACCTCGCTTACCGCGAGCTGAAGGCGGCGATGATGCGACTACCACGCGCACGCCGGGTCCGTGGTCGTCGTCGACTGCGACACCGGCGAGGTGCTGGCCATGGTCAACCAGCCGGCCTACAACCCGAACGACCGCGACCAGCTGCAGCCGGAGACGTACCGCAATCGCGCGGCGACCGACATCTTCGAGCCCGGCTCGAGCGTCAAGCCGTTCATCATGGCCGCCGGCACTCGCCTCGGGCCAGTACAGCGCCGACAGCATCATCGACACCTCGCCGGGCTTCCTCAAGGTCGGCATCAAGACGTTCGAGGACGAGCACAACCTCGGCGCCATCGACCTCGCGACGGTGCTCGCGAAGTCCAGCAATGTCGGCATGGCGAAGCTCGCGCTGACGCTCAAGCCGCAGCAGATCTGGAACACGCTGACCGGGCTTGGGCTTCGGCCAGGTCACGGGCAGCGATTTCCCGGGCGAGTCGGCCGGCATGCTGCAGCCATTATTCGCACTGGCGGGCGATCAGGCATCGCGACGCTGTCGCACGGCTACGGGATCTCGGTGACGCCGCTGCAGCTTGCGCACGCCTACGCGACGATCGGCGCCGGCGGAATCCGGCGGCCGATCTCGTTCGAACGCGCCGCGGAACGGTCGCCGGCGAGCGCGTCATGGACGCGAAAGTCGCGCAGTCGCTCGTACAGCTGATGGAGCACGTCGTCGCGACGGGCGGCACCGGCATGCGCGCCGCGGTCGTCGGCTACCGCGTGGCCGGCAAGACCGGCACCGCGTGGAAGTCCTACGCGGGCGGCTATTCGACCGATCACTACATGGCGGTGTTCGCCGGCGTCGCGCCGGCCACGCATCCGAAGCTCGCGACCGTGGTCGTGATCGATGAGCCGGGCGGCAGCCTGTTCTACGCGGCCGACGTCGCCGCGCCGGTGTTCTCGAACGTGATCGTCCGGCGCGCTGCGCCTGATGGATATTCCGCCCGACGACCTGCAGAACGTGCCGGCGGCGACGCTGGTGCAGGCCGGCGAGGCGCCATGAGCGAGCTGCCGCAGTACCTGCGTTCGCAGACGCTGGCGCAGCCGCTCGAGCCGCTCGCGCCGCTCGCGCCGCCGCGCGGTGCCGCCTCGGTGCGCGTCGCCGACCTGACGCTGGACAGCCGCGAGGTGCGTGCCGGCGGCGCGTTCGTCGCGCTGCGCGGCCAGGCGCGCCACGGACTCGAGTTCGTGCCGCAGGCCTGCGCGCAGGGCGCCAGCGCGGTGCTGTGGGAGCCCGGCGACGGCGTCGAAGCGCCGCGGCTGCCGGATGGCGTCGTGGGCGTGCCGGTGCCGGAGCTCGCGGCGCGGCTGGGCCTGATCGCGGACCGCTTCTTCGGCGCGCCCTCGTCCTCGCTGCGGATCTGCGCCTTCACCGGCACGAACGGCAAGACCACCTGCGCGTACCTGCTCGCGCAGAGCCTGCAGCAGCTCGGCAGCGCGGCGGCCTACATCGGCACGCTGGGCGCCGGCCGCATCGGCGCGCTGCGCGCGCTGGCGCACACGACCCCGGATGTGATCAGCGTGCACCGGCTGCTCGCGCAGCTGCTGGCGGACGGCGTGCGCGACGTCGCCATCGAGGTCTCCTCGCACGCGCTCGACCAGCATCGCGTCGCGCGGCGTGCGCTTGCACACCGCAGCGTTCACGAACCTCACGCACGATCACCTGGACTACCATCGCACGATGGCCGCCTACGGCGAAGCCAAGGCGCGGCTGTTCGCGTTGCCCGGGACTGCGCCAGATGGTCATCAACGTCGGCGACGACTTCGGCCGCCGGCTGGCGGAGCGGCTGCGGCACGACACCCGCCTGATGGCGGCGTGGATCGATGCCGGTGCCGCGGCGCAGGCGCAGCCGTGGGCCGGGGTGCGGCACCTGCGCGCGCGGCGCGTGACCTGCGAGGCGCGCGGGCTGGCAATGGAATTCGACGGCACCGCCGGGGACCTGCGGCTGCGCTCGCAGCTGATCGGGCGGTTCAACGCGGAGAACCTGGCGGTCGTGCTGGCCTGCCTGCTGTCGATGGGCGTGACCGCGGCGCAGGCCGCAGCCGCCCTCGGCGCCTGCCAGGCGCCGCCGGGGCGCATGGAGATCGTGCCGGCCGGTGCGGCGGGCAAGCCGCTGGCGGTGGTCGATTACGCGCACACGCCCGATGCGCTGGCCAAGGCGCTCGACGCGCTGCGCGAGCACTGCGCGCGGTGCAACTGTGGTGCGTATTCGGCTGCGGCGGCGACCGCGATCCGGCTAAGCGGCCGATGATGGGAGCGGTCGCCGACCAGCTCGCGGACCGCATCATCGTCACCGACGACAATCCGCGCTCGCGAGGATCCCCAGGCGATCACGCGCGCGATCTGCGGCCGCGATCACGCGCCACGAACCCCAGGTCATCGGCGACCGCTCGCAGGCGATCGCCGCCGCGCTGCATGCCGCGCGCGCGGCCGACGTCGTGCTGATCGCCGGCAAGGGTCATGAGGACTACCAGATCTACGGGGCCACCCGGCGCGCGCTTCAGCGACCGCGTCGAGGCGATGCGCTACCTGCGGGATGCCGCATGAGGCGCATGCTGCAGGATGCGGCAACCGCGATCGGCGCACCGTTGCACGGCGCGGATCGGGCCTTTCAGGCCGTGTCGACCGACAGCCGCACGCTGCAGCGCGGGCGCGCTGTTCGTCGCTCTGCGCGGTCCGAACTTCGACGGCGCGGGGTTCGTCGCGGCCGCCGCGCAGGCCGGCGCGGCCGGCGCGATCGTGCCGCGCGGTCATGCCGGTCGAGCTGCCGCAGATCCTGGTCGCCGATACGCTGGCGGCATTGCAGGCGCTGGGCCTCGCGTGGCGCGCGGCAGTTCACGTTGCCGCTCGTCGCGGTCGCCGGCAGCAACGGCAAGACCACGGTCAAGGAAATGACCGCCGCGATCCTGGCGCGCAGCGGGCGCGTGCCTCGCGACGCGCGGCAACCTGAACAACCATATCGGCGTGCCGCTGACGCTGCTGCGGCTGGACGCGAACACGCAAGCGCCGTGATCGAGATGGGCGCGAACCGCATCGGCGACGTCGCGCAGCTGATGGCAGCTCGCGCGACCCACGGTCGGGCTGATCACCAACGCCGGCGCCGAGCACCTGGAGGGGTTCGGTGATCTCGACGGCGTCGCGCGCGGCGAAGGCGAGGTGGTCGGCGGCCTGGGCGAGGACGGCACCGCGATCATCAATGCCGACGACCCGTTCGCGGACTGCTGGCGCGGCGTGGCGGGCCGGCGCCGGGTGCTGTCTTTCGGCGTGACGAGGAGTGCGGACTTCATGGCGCATGAGGTCACGCAGCTCATCGAGCACGGCGGATTCGCCACGCGTTTCCGGCTGTCGATGCCGGCCGGCGAAGCGCCGGTCGTGATCCGCGCCGGCGGCTCGCACAATGTGCTGAATGCGCTGGCGGCGGCGGCCGCGGCCGGCGCGGCCGGCGCCTCGCCCGGCGAGATCGCCGCCGGGCTGGGCCAGTTGCGCGCCGTCGGCGGCCGGCTGCAGCTGAAGTCCGGCCTGCGCGGCAGCTGGCTCATCGATGATTCCTACAACGCCAATCCGAGCTCGGTGCGCGCCGGACTCGACGTGCTGCGCGCGCTGCCGCCGCCGACCTGGCTGGTGCTCGGCGACATGGCGGAACTCGGCGACAAGTCGGCCGAATCCCACGCCGACATCGGCGCCTATGCACGCAGCTGCGGGGTGCAGCGGCTGTTCTGCGTCGGCGCGCCGACGACGCGCTCGGCCGAGAGCTTCGGCGATGGCGCCGAGTGGTTCCCGGGCGTCGAGCCGCTGATCGCCCGCCTGGCCTCGGAACTGGCGCCGGGCGTCACGGTGCTGATCAAGGGCTCGCGCGTCAACCGCCTCGAGCGCGTCGTCGAGGCGCTCACGTCCGGCGCTGCCGGCCCCGGCGCGGGAGTGCACTGACGCCATGCTGCTGTTCCTGACCGAATATCTCGCGAAGCGGCACTCGGTCTTCCACGTGTTCCAGTACCTGACGCTGCGCGCCATCCTGGCGGCCATGACGGCGCTCGCGATCGCGCTGTGGTCGGGCCGCGCATGATCGCGCGGCTGTCGCCGCTACCAGATCGGCCAGGTCGTGCGCAACGACGGCCCGCAGTCGCATCTGCCGAAGGCCGGCACGCCGACCATGGGCGGCGCCCTGATCCTGGTGGCGATGGCCTGCAGCACGCTGCTGTGGGCGGATCTGCGCAACCGCTTCGTCTGGATCCTGCTGGTCACGACGCTCGGCTTCGGCGCGATCGGCTTCTACGACGATTATCTGAAGCTCGTGGTCGGCAACTCGCAGGGGTCTCGCGGCGCGCTGGAAGTACCTCTGGCAGTCGCTCGCCGGTCTGTGCGCCGCCATGCGCGCTGCACTAGTTCCACCAGTCGCCGGCCGAGACTCGCTGTCCGTGCCGTTCTTCAAGACGTCGCGTGCCGCTGAGCACGCTCGATGTTCGTCATGCTGGCCTATTTCATGATCGTCGGCATGAGCAACGCGGTGAACCTGACCGACGGGCTGGACGGCCTGGCGATCATGCCGGCGGTGATGGTGGCCGGCGCGCTCGGCGTCTTCGCCTACGCCAGCGGCAACGCCAAGTTCGCGACCTACCTGCAGATCCCGTACATCCCGCGGTGCCGGCGAGCTGCTGATCTTCTGCGCCGCGCTGGTCGGCGCAGGCCTCGGCTTCCTGTGGTTCAACTCCTATCCGGCGCAGGTGTTCATGGGCGACGTCGGCGCGCTGGCGATCGGCGCGGCGCTCGGCGCGATGGCGGTGATCGTGCGCCAGGAGATCGTGCTGTTCGTGATGGGCGGCGTCTTCGTGCTGGAGACCGTCTCGGTGATGCTGCAGGTGGCCTCCTTCAAGCTCACCGGCAAGCGCATCTTCCGCATGGCGCCGATCCATCATCATTTCGAACTCAAGGGCTGGGCCGAGCCGAAGGTGATCGTGCGCTTCTGGATCATCAGCTTCGTGCTGGTGCTGGCGGGTCTCGCGACCCTGAAGATCCGCTGATGGCGCAGCGTCGTCGTCGGCCTCGGCAAGACGGGCGCTTCGTGCGTCCGCTACCTGGCGCAGTCGCGGCGTCGCGGTCAGCGCGACCGACTCGCGCCGCGACCCGCCCGGCCTCGCCGAGCTCGGGCGACCTGGCGCGCACGCTGGACCTGCGCCTCGGCGGCTTCGACCTGTCGCTGCTCGACGGCGCCTCGCAGGTGCTGATGTCGCCCGGCGTCTCGCTCGACGGAGCCGATCGCGCGCCGCGCCCGCGAGCGCGGCATCGAGATCCTCGGCGACATCGAGCTGTTCGCGCGCGCGGTGCGGGCGCCGGTGGTCGGCGTCACCGGCACCAACGGCAAGAGCACCGTCACCAGCCTGGTCGCGCACATGGCGACGGCGCCGGGCGGCGCGTGCTGCGCCGGCGGCAACCTCGGCGTGCCGGCGCTCGACCTGCTCGGCGAGCCCGTGCCCGACCTGTACGTGCTGGAGCTGTCGAGCTTCCAGCTCGAGACGACCTCGTCGCTGCGAGCTGGCCGGCGCCGTCGGTGCTCAACGTCACCGCCGATCACCTGGATCGCTACGACTCGATCGAGTCGTACGCGGCGCGCCAAGGCCAGCGCATCTTCGCGCGCCGCGACCGCGGTGCTCAACGCCGACGATCCGCTCGTCGCGGCGATGCGCCGCGCGCGGCGCGCGCACGCTGACCTTCTCGCTCGCTGCACGCCGATGCCGACTTCACGCTCTCGTCGAGCGGGGCGGCGCAACCTGGCTCGCGCGCAGCGGCGAGCCGCTGCTCGATGGCGGCGCGGCTGAAGATCCCGGGGCGCCACAACGCCGCCAATGCGCTGGCTGCGCTGGCGCTGGGCGAGGCGGCCGGCTTGCCGCTGCCGGCGATGCTGCGCGCGCTGCGAGACATTCCCCGGGCTGCCGCACCGCTCGCAGTGGGTCGCCGACGTCGCCGGCGTGCGCTACATCGATGATTCCAAGGGCACCAACGTCGGCGCGACGATCGCCGCCGTCGCGGGCATGGCCGGGCCGCTGGTGCTGATCGCCGGCGGCGATGGCAAGGGACAGGATTTCGCGCCGCTGCGCGCAGGCCTTCCGCGGCAAGGTGCGCCACGCGGTGCTGATCGGCCGCGATGCGCACGGCAATCGCGCGCGGCGCTCGCCGGCGTCTGCCGCGTGCGAGTGCGCGGCCTCGATGCCGGAGGCGGTCGCGGCGGCGGCCGCGCGGCCGCGCGGCCCGGCGACGTCGTGCTGCTGTCGCCGGCCTGCGCGAGCCTCGACATGTTCCGCGACTACGCCCATCGCGGCGATGTGTTCGCCGCCGCGCCGTGCGCTGGCGGAGAGCGCGGCATGAGCGCCGCGACGATGGCTCCATGGACTGCGCGCGCGCGAGCGCATGCCCTTCGCCTGGGACATGGTGACCGTCGGGCTGGCCGCGGCGCTGCTGCTGGTCGGCCTGGTCATGGTGACCTCGGCGTCGATGTCGATCGCGGCGCGCGAGCTCGGCAGCCCGTTCTTCTACCTGAGCGCCAGTTCGGCTACGGCTGCATCGGCGTTGCTGTGGCGTGGGTGGTGACGCGGGTACCGACGGAACTGTGGGAGAAATACAGCACTGCCGCTGCTGTTCGTCGGCCTGCTGATGCTGCTGCTCGTGCTGATCCCGGGCATCGGCGCCGTCGTCAACGGCGCGCGTCGCTGGCTGCGCGTCGGTCCCGTCAACTTCCAGGTGTCGGAGCTCGCCCGCGTGCTCGTGCTGACGTGGATCTGCAGCTATTGCGTGCGCAAGCGCGATGCGCTGCGAGAAGACGATCGGGGGGCTCGATGACGCCGCTGGCGCCGCTCGGGCTCGCCGCGGTGCTGCTGCTGCTCGAGCCGGATTTCGGCGCGGCCACGGTGCTGTTCGCGACCGGCTTCGCGCGTCCTGTTCCTCGCCGGCGCGCGCCTGCGCTACGTGCTGGCGCCTCGCCGCCGCGCTCTGCTGCGCGCTCGGCGCTGCTGGTCGTGTTCTCGCCGTACCGGCTGAAGCGCTTGCCTCGGCTTCCTGCGATCCCTGGGCCGATCCCTTCAACAGCGGCTTCCAGCTGACCCAGTCGCTGATCGCGATCGGCCGCGGCGCGTGGTTCGGCGTGGGCCTCGGCGCGAGCGTGCAGAAGCTGTTCTACCTGCCCGAGGCGCACACCGATTTCGTGTTCGCGGTGCTCGCCGAGGAGCTCGGCCTCGTCGGCGTCGTCGGCGTCATCGCTGCTGTTCCTCGCGCTGGTCTGGCGAGCGTTCCGGATTGCGCGCATGGCCGCGGCCGCGGGGCTGAAGTTCCAGTCCTACCTCGCGCTGGCGTTCGGCATGTGGCTCGGCGTGCAGGCGTTCGTCAACATCGGCGTCAACATGGGCGTGCTGCCGACCAAGGGCCTGACGCTGCCGCTGATGAGCTACGGCCGCACCAGCCTGCTCGTGACGCTGGCCTGGATCGGCGTGCTGCTGCGCGTCCATCACGAGGTCCGGTGCACGTCGCGCGTCCGCGGTGATGTGCGCGCCGGAGCGCACGCGATGAACGGCGCGCCGGTATCTGATCATGGCGGGCGGCACCGGCGGCCACGTGTTCCCGGCGCTGGCGCTGGCCCGGGTGCTGCGCGAGCGTGGCGTGCCGGTCGTGTGGCTCGGTGCGCCCGGCGAGCATGGAGGCGCGCGTGGTGCCGGCGGAACAGCATTCCCGATCGAGTGGGTCCGCGTGCGCGGCCTGCGCGGCAAGGGGCTGCTCGCCTGGCTGCGCGCGCCGTTGCGGTCCTGCTGCGCGCGTGCTGCAGGCGCCGGCGTGCTGCGGCGCCGTGCGGCCGCGCGCTGGTGGTCGGCCTGGGCGGCTTCGTCAGCCGGCCCCGGCGGCATCGCGGCCTGGCTGCTGCGCATGCCGCTGCTGATCCATGAGCAGAACGCGATCGCCGGCTTGACCAACCGCTGGCTGGCGCGCCTCGCGCGCAGGTGCTCGAGGCATTCCCCGGCAGCTTCGGCCGCAGGCTCGCGGGCGCGCTGCATCGGCAATCCGGTGCGCGCCGAGATCGCCGCGCTGCCGCCCCCGGCACAGCGCTTCGCGGGACGCCAGGGTCCGGCGCGGCTGCTGGTGCTCGGCGGCAGCCAGGGCGCGCAGCGGCTGAACGGCTGCGTGCCCTAGGCGCTCGCGCTGCATGGCGCCGCCCGTGCGTCCGAGGTGCGCCACCAGTCCGGCGAGCGCTGGCTCGAGGCGGCGCGCGACGCACTACGCCGAGGCCGGGGTCGAGGCCGAGCTGCTGCCGTTCATCGACGACATGGCCGACGCCTACGCCTGGGCGGACCTTGTGATCTGCCGTGCCGGCGCACTGACGATCGCGGAGCTGCTCGCGGTCGGGTTGGGCGCAATCCTGGTGCCGTTTCCGGCGGCGACCGACGATCACCAGACGCGCAACGCCGAGTTCCTGGTGCGTATCGGCGCAGCGGTGCTGGTGCCGGAGCGCGATCTCGATGCGCCGACGGCTTGGCGCAGCTGCTGCGGCGAGCTGACGGCGCGACCGGCCGCGCCTGCTGCGCATGGCGCTGGCCGCACGCGCCGAGGCTGGCCGATGCACGGATGCCGCCGTACGGCGTTGCCGATATCTGCGCAGGCGCGCGCGGAGCGGTCGCATGAACGATGCGCATGCGCCGCATCCATCACATCCACTTCGTCGGCATCGGCGGCAGCGGCATGGGCGGCATCGCCGAGGTGCTGCTGAACCTGGGCTACGAGGTGCAGGGCTCGGACCTGAAGGCCAATGCCGTCACCGCAGCGCCTCGAGCGCCTCGGCGCCAGGATCTTCATCGGCCACGAGGCAGCGCACCTCGGCAAGGCGCGACGTCGTCGTCGTCTCGAGCGCGGTCGCGCCGGAGCAATCCGGAAGTCGTGGCGGCGCTGGCGAACCGCATTCCGGTCGTGCCGCGCGCCGAGATGCTCGGCGAGCTGATGCGCTTCCGCGATTCGATCGCGGTCGCCGGCACGCACGGCAAGACCACGACCACCAGCCTGGTCGCCAGCGTGCTGGCCGAAGGCGGCGAGGATCCGACCTTCGTGATCGGCGGCCGGCTGAAGAGCGCCGGCAGCAATGCGCGCCTCGGCGCGGGCCGCTACCTGGTGGCCGAGGCCGATGAGAGCGATGCCTCCTTCATGCACCTGCAGCCGATGATCGCGATCGTCACCAACATCGACAACGATCACCTCGGCACGCACGGCGGGGATTTCGCGCGGCTCAAGCAGAGCTTCGTCGATTTCCTGCACAACCTGCCGTTCTACGGCCTGGCGGTGCTGTGCGCCGACGATGAGCACGTGCAGAGCATCCTCGGTGAAGTGGCCAGGCCCTGCCTGACCTACGGGTTCGACGAATCCGCCGACGTGCGCGCCGTCAACGTACGCCGCGACGGGCTGCAGTCGCACTACGACGTGCTGCGCGCGCGCCGTGCCGGTCGCTGCCGGTGACGCTCAACCTGCCGGGCACGCACAACGTGCGCAACGCGCTGGCGGCGATCGCGGTCGCGATCGAGCTGGGCATCAGCGCCGATGCGATCCAGCGCGCGCTCGCGAACTTCCAGGGCATCGACCGGCGCATGCAGCAGCTCGGCGACATCGCACTGGAGCGGCGGACATGCGACCGTGGTCGATGACTACGGGCATCACCCGACCGAAGTCGCGGCCACGCTCGAGGCGGTGCGCCAGGCCTGGCCCGGGCGGCGCATCGTGCTGGTGTTCCAGCCGCATCGCTACACGCGCACGCGCGACCTGCTCGACGACTTCGCGAACGTGCTCGGCAGTGCCGACGTGCTGCTCGTGACCGAGGTATATGCCGCCGGCGAGGCACCGATCAGCCGGCGCCGACGGGCGCGCGATCTGCCGCGCCGTGCGCAGCCGCGGCAAGGTCGAGCCGATCTTCGTCGAGCGGGTCGAGGAGCTCGACGTATCGCCTGCGCCGCGTGCTCAGGGACGGAGACGTCGTGCTGACGATGGGGGCCGGGCAACATCGGCGCGGTCGCGCACGGCCTGCCGGCGCCGCTTCACGGAAGGGGACCGGCCATGAACGGCGCCGCTTCGCCGAAGGAACTGTCGCCCGAGTTCAGCGCGCGCGTGCTGCGCGATGAGCCGATGGTCAAGCACTCGTCGTGGCATGCCGGCGGCACGGCCGACGTGTTCTTCGCGCCGCGCGATGCGCTCGACCTTGCCGCCTTCCTGCGCCAGCTGCCGCCCGAGGTGCCGGTGCTGCTGGGTCGGCCTCGGCAGCAACCTGCTGGTGCGCGACGGCGGGTTCCGCGGCGCCGTCGTGCTGACGCACGGCGCGCTCGGTGCGCGCATCGCCGCAGCGCTGCAGCGTCTGTACGTCGAAGCGGGCGTGCCGTGCGCGCGCGTCGCGCGCCAGTGCGTGAAGCTGGGGCCTCGGTCCGGCGGAGTTCTTCGCCGGCATTCCCGGCACGCTGGGCGGCGCGCTGGCGATGAACGCCGGCGCCTTGGGCGGCGAGACCTGGAAGCACGTGATCGACGTCGACACGCTCGACCGCCAGGGAATGCGGCGCACGCGGCCGGCGGCGCAGTTCGAGGTCGGCTACCGCCACGTGCAGGCGTCCGGCGCAACGAGTGGTTCGTCGCGGCGCGCCTCGAGTTCGAGCGCAGGCCCGGCGTGAACGAGGCGTCGATCAGGGAACTGCTCGAGCAGCGCCGGCAGACGCAGCCGATCGGCGCGTGGAGCTGCGGCTCGGTGTTCACGAATCCGCCCGGCGATCATGCGGCGCGGCTGATCGAGGCGGCCGGCCTGAAGGGATTCCGCATCGGCGATGCGTCGGTTTCGGAGAAGCACGCCAATTTCATCATCAACGACGGCAAGGCCAGCGCGACCGACATCGAAGCGGCTGATCCGGCACGTGCAGAACACGGTCGAGGCGGTGCACCACGTCTCGCTGCAGCCCGAAGTGCGCATCGTCGGAGAACCCGCATGAGCCTGCTGCGGCCGAATCCCGGGACGCACCGCGCGCGCAGCGCGGCTGAATTCGGCAAGGTCGCGGTGCTGCTCGGCGGCGACTCGAGCGAGCGCGAAATCTCCCTGCTCAGCGGCAACGCGGTGCTCGCAGCCCTGCGGCGCCGCGGCGTCGATGCACAGGCCTTCGATCCGCAGCAGCGGGCGGTCGGCGACCTCGCCAGCGCCGGCTTCGACCGCGCGTGGATCACGCTGCACGGCCCGGGCGGCGAAGACGGGCTGATCCAGGGTGCGCTCGAGTGGCTGGGCGTGCCCTACACCGGCAGCGGCGTGCTCGCCTCGGCGATGACGATGGACAAGCTGCGACCAAGCGGGTGGTCGCCGGCGCGGGGCTGACCGTGCCGCCGTACCAGGTGCTCGAGGGCCCGGCGGACTTCGAGCGCGCCATCGCCCGCCTGAAGCTGCCATTGATCGTCAAGCCCGCGGCGCAGGGCTCGAGCGTCGGCATCACCAAGGTCGCGACGGCCGCGGCCATGCCGGATGCGTACGCGCAGGCGCGCGCCGTGGATCCGCTGGTGTTCGCGGAGGCGTTCATCAGCGGCGCGGAATACACGGTCGGCATCCTGCAGGATCGCGCGCTGCCGTCGATCCGCATCCAGCCGCCGACGGAGTTCTACGACTACCAGGCCAAGTATTTCCGCGACGACACGCAATACCACTGCCCGAGCGGCCTCGACGCCGCGGCGGAGAGCGGCCTGCAGGCGGCGGCGCTCGCGACCTTCAGCGTGACCGACTGTTTCGGCTGGGGACGGGTCGACTTCATGCGCGACGACGCCAGCGGCGCGTTCCACTTCATCGAGATCAACACGACTCCGGGAATGACCAGCCACAGCCTCGTGCCGAAGGCGGCGCAGCAGGCCGGAATCGATTTCGACGAACTGGTGTGGCGCGTGCTGGAAACGAGTTTCTCGAGGGTGCGCAAATGATTCCGAACTGGCTCGTGCGCCGCAATCGCTACCGGGACCGCAAGCGCGGCGCCGCGAAGCGGTGGGCCTGGTCCCGGCTCGCGATCGACTGGCGCGGCATCGCGCACAAGGCCCTGCTGGTGGCCTGCATCGGCGCCTGCCTCGGGGCGCTGACCTGGGCCTGCAACCGGCCGCTGCGGGTCATAGCGATGGACGGCAATTTCCAGCGCGTCTCGCCGGTGCAGATCGAAAAAATGGTCGCACCCTACCTCAACACCGGATTCATGACGGTCGACCTTGCCGGCATCGAGCGCGCCGTGGAGACCGTGCCCTGGGTGGACCACGCGCGGGTGCAGCGCAAATGGCCGATGGGCGTGCACGTCACCGTGACCGAGCAGACTGCGGTCGCGCGCTGGGACGAGTCGGGGCTGCTGAATACGCGCGGGGAACTGTTCGTGCGCTCGGCCACGCACGTCCCCCCGGAGCTGCCGCGCCTGTCGGGCCCCGAGGGCAGCGAATCGGTCGTCGCGCAGCGCTTCCTGTCGACCGAGACGCGGATGCAGGAAGCGGGCCTGCGCATCGCGGCGCTGCGGCTAGATGAGCGCGGTGCCTGGGAGATCGACCTCGACAACGGCGTCACGGTGCGCCTCGGGAGGCGCGACGTCGACGCGCGCATCGAGCGCTTCATCCGCACGGCGGCGGGAGTCATCGCGCACCACGTCAACGAAGTCACGTACGTCGACATGCGCTACTCCAACGGCTTCGCGATCGGCTGGCGCACCGCGGCCGCAACCACGCCGGCCGCGGCAAAGAGCGACGACGCGGGGACAGAGGAAGCAGGAACACATGGCTAAGCGTACCGACCGGAATCTGATCGTGGGGCTGGACATCGGCACGAGCAAGGTCGTCGCGATCGTCGGTGAACTCAAGGCCGACGGCGCGCTCGAGATCATCGGCATCGGCAGCCATCCGTCGCGCGGGCTCAAGAAGGGGGTCGTCGTCAACATCGAGTCGACCGTGCAGTCGATCCAGCGCGCGGTCGAGGAGGCCGAGCTGATGGCCGACTGCGAGATCCACGCGGTATACGCCGGAATCGCCGGCAGCCACGTGCGCAGCCTCAACTCGCACGGCATCGTCGCGATCAAGGACAAGGAGGTCGGGCAGGGCGACGTCGAGCGAGTGATCGATGCCGCCAAGGCGGTGGCGATCCCCGCCGACCAGAAGATCCTGCACGTGCTGCCGCAGGAATTCATCATCGATTCGCAGGAAGGCATCCGCGATCCGATCGGCATGTCCGGCGTGCGGCTCGAGGCGAAGGTGCACATCGTCACCGGCGCCGACAGCGCGGCGCAGAACATCGTCAAGTGCGTGCAGCGCTGCGGCCTCGAGGTCGACGACATCGTGCTCGAGCAGCTGGCGTCCAGCTATGCGGTGCTGACCGAGGATGAGAAGGACCTCGGCGTATGCATGGTCGACATCGGCGGCGGCACGACCGACATCGCGGTGTTCGGCGGCGGCGCGATCCGCCATACGGCGGTGATCCCGATCGCCGGCGACCAGGTCACCAACGACATCGCCGTGTCGATGCGCACGCCGACCCAGTACGCCGAGGACATCAAGATCCGCTACGCCTGCGCGCTGTCGCAGCTCGCCAATCCGGACGAGACCATCGAGGTGCCAAGCGTCGGCGACCGGCCGCCGCGGCGCCTGGCGCGCCAGACGCTCGCCGAGATCGTCGAGCCGCGCTACGAGGAGCTGTTCGCGCTGATAGCGCGAGGAGCTGCGCCGCAGCGGCTTCGAGGAATCGGTGGCGGCCGGCATCGTGCTGACCGGCGGCAGCGTCGAAGATGGAAGGGGCGATCGAGCTGGCCGAGGAGGTCTTTCACGTGCCGGTGCGGCTCGGCGTGCCGCAGTACGTCACCGGGCTGGCCGACGTCGTCCGCAATCCGATCCATGCGACCGGCGTCGGCCTGCTGCTCTACGCGAAGCACCAGAACGAACGGGAGCGCACCACGCCGCTGCTGAGGCGGCGGCGTCGCGGAATATTTTTGAGCGCATGAAGACCTGGTTTCAGGGGAATTTTTGAAATAACCGTCGAAGTAAGGAGACTGGAATGTTTGAACTGATGGACACGTACAGCCAGAGCGCCATCATCAAGGTGATCGGCGTGGGCGGCGGCGGCGGCAACGCGGTCTCGCACATGGTGCAGGCCGGCATTGAAGGCGTGGACTTCATCTGCATCAACACCGATGCGCAGGCGCTGAAGCACTCGAAGGTCAAGACCGCGCTGCAGATCGGCTGCAACATCACCAAGGGTCTGGGCGCCGGCGCCGACCCGGAAGTCGGCCGCCAGGCCGCGATGGAGGATCGCGACCGCATCATCGAGCTGATCGAGGGATGCGACATGCTGTTCATCACCGCCGGCATGGGCGGCGGCACCGGCACCGGCGCGGCGCCGGTGGTCGCGCAGGTCGCGAAGGAACTCGGCATCCTGACCGTCGCGGTGGTCACCAAGCCGTTCGAGATGGAAGGCAACAAGCGCTCGCGCGTCGCCGATCACGGCATGATGGAGCTGTCGAAGTACGTCGACTCGCTGATCACGATCCCGAACCAGAAGCTGCTGTCGGTGCTCGGCAGCGACGACGACGCTGCTGGATGCGTTCAAGGCGGCCAATACCGGTGCTGCAGGGCGCCGTGCAGGGCATCGCCGAGCTGATCACGCGACCCGGCCTGATCAACGTCGACTTCGCCGACGTGCGCACCGTGATGTCGCGAGACCGGCATGGCGATGATGGGCTCGGGAGCCGCGAGCGGCGAGGACCGCGCGCGCGAAGCGGCCGAGGCGGCGATCTCCAGTCCGCTGCTCGAGGACATCAACCTGGCCGGCGCGCAGGGCATCCTGGTCAACGTGACCGCCGGCATGGACCTGTCGATCGGCGAGTTCCAGGAAGTCGGCAACGTCATCAAGCAGTTCGCCTCGGACGATGCCACGGTCGTGGTCGGCACCGTGATCGATCCGGAGATGACCAACCAGATCCGCGTGACCGTGGTTGCGACCGGGCTGGGCCGGCCGGTCGCCAAGACGCGCGGCGACCCGCGCTGCACGACGCTCGCGACGCCGCCGCCGGCGGTGCGCGTGGTGCAGCAACAGCGGGCGACAGGGCTCGCAGGCCGACTACAAGGTCCTCGACAAGCCGACGATCCATGCGCCAGCGCTGCGGTGGAGACGGCCTGCGCGAGCCCGACGGCCACCGAGGAGTACCTGGATATTCCGACGTTCCTGCGCCGTCAGGCGGACTAGACCGGCGGCCGGCTCGGGCAGGCATTCCAGGCTTTGGCGCCGGCGGCGTTTTGATGCGCTCAGCCGGCGCCGGTTGTGCCCCGGGCTATCGGTACCTTATTGGGATGCTGAATCAGCGCACCCTCAAGAATTCGATCCGCGCCATCGGGCGTGGGCCTGCACACCGGCAAGAAGATCCTGATGACGCTGCGGCCCGCGCTTGCCGGATACCGGCATCGTGTTCCGCCGCACCGACCTGGATCGAGCCCGTCGACATCGTCGCGCACGCCGAATACGTCGGCGACACGATGCTGGGCACGACGCTGCACAAGGGCGATGCGAAGATCTCCACCGTCGAGCACCTGCTCTCGGCGCTCGCCGGCCTCGGCATCGACAACGCGCTGGTCGAAGTCAGCGCCGCCGAAGTGCCGATCATGGACGGCAGCGCCGGGCCGTTCGTGTTCCTGCTGCAGTCGGCCGGGCATCGAGGAGCAGAAGGCGCCCAAGCGCTTCATCCGCATACTCGAGACGGTCCGGGTCGAGGACGGCGACAAATGGGCGCGCTTCGATCCGTTCGACGGCTTCAAGGTGAATTTCGAAATCGAATTCAATCACCCGATGTTCAAGAAGCACGTCGCAGACCGCGTCGATGGATTTCTCGACCACCTCGTTCCTGCGGGAAGTCAGCCGCGCGCGCACCTTCGGCTTCATGCGCGATCTGGAGACCCTGCGTGCGCGCAACCTGGCGCTCGGCGGTAACCTGGACAATGCGATCGTGCTCGACGATGACCGGCATCCTGAACGAGGACGGGCTGCGCTACGAGGACGAGTTCGTCAAGCACAAGATCCTCGATGCCATCGGGGACCTCTACCTGCTCGGGCACAGCCTCATCGGCGAGTTCAGTGGCTTCAAATCCGGACACGGGCTGAACAACAAGCTGCTGCGCACGCTGATCGGCACACGCACGGCCTGGCAGGAAGTGACCTTCGAGAGCATGGCCGATGCGCCGATTTCCTACGTGCCGGCGGCGGTCAACGCCTAGGACCCGACGACGTCGGGCGGCAACACCCGGATCCTGACGCTGACGACCTCCGTGCCCAGCGCGGCGCCGACCCCCGTGCGAACCTCCCCGGTCAGATAGCGCAGCCGCGACGCCCAGGCCGCCCCCGTCACGCCGATCGTCAGGCGCCCGCCTTCGAGTCCGGCGCTCGCGACATGGGGGGCAAGTTTCGCCGGGACCTTGCTGCGCACCACATCGAGCACGGCGGCGCGCCGATCCAGGCGCTGGCGCAGCTCGCGAAGCTTTTTCCCATGTTGTTGTAATAACTCACTGACAACCCTTGGATTTTGCACTGCACCATTGCCTCGTGTATTCGAACTGCGACACCACAACCGGCGGAAATCCTTGTTTTAACGCATCTTTTTCTGCATAGTTTACCCCTACTCTTATTGTTAGATCGTGCCGGAAGCGTTGGAACCCTACCGATGAACGTCATATTTGTCGGCCGCCTGTCGGGCCGCATCAGGCAATTCGACCTCCGCCACCCGGCGGTCGTAGGCGCCGCGCTGGCCGTGGTGCTGTTGATCGTGGGCGGGGCATTCTCGGTGGGCATGAATCTGGGCGCGCACCGGCGTGCCATGAATCCGGTCGACCAGCTCGGCAACTGGTCGGCGGAGCTGCTGAACCAGAAGGCCCAGATCGAGGATGCCCGGCGGTCGCTGCAGGAAAAGGTCAACGCGCTCGCGATGCGGGTTGGCCAGATGAACGCCAGCGTGATCCGCCTCGACGCGCTCGGCAAGCGCCTGACCCGCATGGCGAATATCGCCGACGGCGAGTTCGATTTCGGCAATCCGCCGGCGCAGGGCGGGGAGACCGGCGCGGACGGCCAGCCCGCACAGATTCCGAGCCTGACCGCGATGATCGACGCCCTGGCCAACCAGCTGTCGAGCCGCGAGCAGCAGCTCAGCGTGCTCGAGAACCTGATCCTGACGCGGGAACTGAACAAGCAGGTCTATCCGGAAGGCAGTCCGGTCGAGAATGGCTGGATTTCCTCGTATTTCGGCGAGCGGGCCGACCCGTTCACCGGTTTTTCGGCAATCCACAAGGGCGTGGATTTTGCGGGGGCCGAAGGTTCCCGGGTCGCCGCGGTGGCCGCCGGCCTCGTGACCGCGGCGGGCGACAGCGGCGCCGCCGGCTACGGGCAGATGGTCGAGATCAACCACGGCAATGGACTGTCGACGCGCTACGGCCATAACGAGAAGGTCCTCGTCAAGGTCGGCGACATGGTCCGCAAGGGCCAGGAGATTGCGCTGATGGGTTCGACCGGGCGTTCGACCGGTCCGCACCTGCATTTCGAGGTCCTCAGGAACGGGGTCCAGGTCGATCCGCTGCGCTTCGTAGGCGAAGTCCAGTAAGGCGAGACTTCCTTCCCGGCCGGCATCCGCAGCGAAACGATTTCCCCCGCCGCGGGTCTATCCGTAGAATACCCACCTTTTCAAGGACGCCCTCGCGTGTTCAAGTTTCTTACGCATATATTCGGCAGCCGCAACCAGCGAGTCATCAAGGAATTCAGCCGGACCGTCGCGGCGATCAACGCGTTTGAAGCCGAGACGGCGGCGCTCGCGGACGCCGATTTCCCGCAGAAGACACAGGACCTGATGGGGCGGCATGCGGCGGGCACGGCGCTCGAGGAGCTGATCCCGGAGGCGTTCGCGCTGGTGCGCGAGGCCTCGAAGCGCAAGCTCGGCATGCGGCATTTCGACGTGCAGCTGATCGGCGGCCTGGCGCTGAACGCCGGCAAGATCGCCGAGATGCGCACCGGCGAGGGCAAGACGCTGATGGCCACGCTGCCGGCCTACCTCAATGCGCTGACACGCGAGGGCGTGCACGTCGTCACCGTCAACGAGTACCTCGCGCAGCGCGACAGCGAGTGGATGGGTCCGGTATTCCGCTTCCTCGGGCTGTCCGTCGGCGTGATCAAGAACTCCCAGTCCAGCGAGGAGAAGCGCGCGGCCTACGCCTGCGACATCACCTACGGCACGAACAACGAGTTCGGCTTCGATTACCTGCGCGACAACCTCGCGTTCCGGCTCGAGGACCGCGTGCAGCGCAAGCTGATGTTCGCGGTCGTCGACGAAGTCGACTCGATACTGATCGACGAGGCGCGCACGCCGCTGATCATCTCGGGACCTGCCGAGGAAAGCACCGAGCTGTACATCAAGATCAACGCGCTGATCCCGCGGCTCACGGCGCAGAAGGCCGAGAACGGGCCCGGCGATTATGCCGTTGACGAGAAGACCAAGCAGGCCACGCTGACCGAGGACGGCCACGCCAAGGTCGAGGAACTGATGGCGGAAATCGGGCTGCTGCGCGACGGCGAGAGCCTTTACGACGCGACCAACATCCGGCTGATGCACCACCTGAACGCGGCGCTGCGGGCGCACGCGCTGTACCGGCGCGACGTCGAGTACATCGTGCGCGGCGGCGAAGTGATCATCGTCGACGAATTCACCGGCCGTACCATGCAGGGCCGGCGCTGGTCCGACGGCCTGCACCAGGCGGTCGAGGCGAAAGAGGGCGTGCAGGTCCGCGAAGAGAACCAGACCGTCGCGTCGATCACGTTCCAGAATTATTTCAGGCTGTACTCGAAGCTGTCCGGCATGACCGGGACCGCCGACACCGAGGCCTTCGAATTCCAGCAGATCTACGGGCTCGAGGTCGTCGTGATCCCGACGCACAAGCCGATGATCCGCAAGGACAACTCTGACCTCGTCTTCCTGTCGGAGACCGACAAGTTCCAGGCGATCCTCGAGGATATCAAGGATTGCGTGCAGCGCGGCCAGCCGGCGCTGGTCGGCACCACGTCGATCGACACGTCGGAGCGCCTCGCGAAACTGCTGGTCGCCGCCAGCATCCCGCACGAAGTCCTGAATGCGAAGCAGCATGAAAGGGAAGCGCACATCGTCGCCGAGGCGGGCCGGCCCGGCGCGGTGACGATCGCGACCAACATGGCCGGCCGCGGCACCGACATCGTGCTCGGCGGCAGCCAGAAAACGCAGATCGACGCAATCGACAACCCGAGCGATGCGCAGCTGCAGGACATCCGCGCCGAGTGGCAGAAGCGCCACGAGCAGGTCATCGCCGCGGGCGGCCTGCACATCATAGGCACGGAACGCCACGAATCGCGGCGCATCGACAACCAGTTGCGCGGCCGCTCCGGACGCCAGGGCGACCCGGGCTCGAGCCGGTTCTACCTGTCGCTCGAGGACAACCTGATGCGCATCTTCGGAGATCCGACGCGCATGAAGGCGCTGATGACGCGCGTCGGCATGAAGGCCGGCGAGGCGATCGAGAGCGGGATGCTGACGCGCCAAATCGAGCGCGCGCAGCGCCGGGTGGAGCAGCACAATTTCGACGCCCGCAAGCAGCTGCTGGAGTACGACGACGTTGCCAACGACCAGCGGCGGGTCATCTACCAGCAGCGCACGGACCTGATGAGTGCCGAGAACGTCGCCGAAGCGGTCGTCGGCATTCGCGAGGAAGTGGTCGCGCACCTGGTCGACCTTCACGTGCCCGGCGGTGCTCCCGAGGAGCAGTGGGACGTCGCCGGCCTGGGGTCGGCGATCGAGCGTGACTTCGGGGTGCGGCTGCCGGTCAGCGAATGGGTCGCGGCCGAGGAAGCCGGCGACGGATCCGGCCTGAAGCGCCGGATCGATGCCGCGCTAGCCGATGCGTACGCGCAGAAATGCGCCGGCATCGGCGTCGACATCATGCGCCACGTCGAGAAGCAGATCATGCTGCAGACCCTCGACCAGCACTGGCGCGAGCACCTCGCGGCGATGGACTACATGCGCCAGGGCATCTTCCTGCGCAGCTACGCGCAGAAGAACCCGAAACAGGAATACAAGCGCGAGGCGTTCGAGCTGTTCTCCGCGATGCTCGATCGGATCAAGCTCGACACGATCACGACGCTGTCGAGGATCCAGGTGCGCAGCCAGGACGAAATCGACCGTGAGGAATCCGAGCGGCAGCAGCGCCTGGCGCGCGCGCTGCAGATGCGGCACGCCGAAGCGGTTTCGCCGATCGCCGCGCCCTCGGAGCAGGCGCCCCCGGAAACCGAGCCCGCCAACGCGGGCGCGGCCCCGGGCACGTTCGCGCCGGCGCCGCCGAAAGTCGGCCGCAACGAACCCTGCCCGTGCGGTTCGGGACGAAAGTACAAGCACTGTCACGGCGCCCTGCAGCAAGCGAACGGTTGAACCCAAAGGACAAACTCCCGCTCGTCCACGTCGTCGCTGGCGTGCTGCGCGACGGGGCGGGGCGGGTGCTGCTGGCGCAGCGCCCCGAGGGCAAGCATCTGGCCGGCGGCTGGGAATTCCCGGGCGGCAAACTCGAACCCGGCGAAGCGCGCATCGATGGCCTGCGGCGCGAACTCAACGAAGAACTCGGCGTGACGCTGCAAACGGCACGGCCGCTGATGCGTCTCACGCATGCGTATCCGACGCGCACCATCGACCTCGATGTCTGGCTGGTGACCGGGTTCCGGGGCGAGCCGCGCCCGCTCGACGGCCAGCGCCTGCGCTGGTGCGAACGCGAATCCCTGGGTGACGCGGGACTGCTGGCGGCCGACGTTGCCGTCGTGACGGCGCTGCACCTGCCGGAGCGGATCGCGACCCGCACGGGGCCGGGGTATCGCATCGACGACGCCCAGCGCCCGGGCCCGGCGGCGCCGCCAGGCGCTGCAGGCGCTGCGGATCTGCTCGGCATCCGCTGCGCCAGCCTGCCCGATGCAATCGCGGCCGTGGCCGGCGGCGCGGATTTCATCGTCCTGCGTCGTGATCTGCCGGCATCCGAAATCACGGCCCTCTGTGCCGCGGTCGCGGTCCCGGTATTCGCCCATGGAATCGAGCCGGCGCAGGCGTGGGCGCTGGGCGCGAGCGGTGTCAGCGACCTGCCCCCTTGAGCGCGCGTGCTTCGAGACGTGTGCACGGCATACTGAGACATAATCTGGTAGCTTTCGGATAATGTTAAGTGGATTGAGTTCTCAGAATGTGACCGGGTCGACATCGGCGGCAGGAGCCGGACTGCGGCCGTTGCCCATGCTCGAGCGGCTGGTCATCGCGTATCTGACGCTGCCGCTCGCCATCTTCCTGGCCGGGTGGCTGCAGTTGTGGGTGGCGTTGCCGCTGCTCGCCTGCCTCGCCTACAGCCTGCGCCCGCTGGCCGGCCCGAATGCCGTCGGCACCCCGGAAATCCCCGTCACCGGCCTGCATCTGGCGGTCGCGATCGGGCTCGGCAGTGCCTGGACCGTCTGCGGCGGCACCGCGCATCTCGTGTTCTCGAACGCCGACTGGCACGTGCGCGACGCCCTGCTGCACGACCTGGTCGCCTCGCCGTGGCCGGTCGGTTACGGCGCGCTGGATGGCCGCGAGAGCCTGCTGCGGGCGCCGGTGGGTTATTTCCTGCCGGCCGCGCTGCTCGGCAAATACCTTGGCCTGTCCGCCGCGCACCTGGCGCTCGCGGCGTGGACCGCGGTCGGCGCAAGCCTGTTCCTGCTGCAGGTGCTGTCGCTGACCCGCTCGCGCCCCGCGGTCGCGATCGTCGTGGCGATGATCGTCGTGCTGTTCAGCGGTCTCGACGTCGTCGGCAACCTCATCAACGGCGGCCCGCATTTCATTGCCAACTGGCACATCGACAATCACCTGGAGTGGTGGGCGGGCAGCTACCAGTACTCGTCGATGACGACGCAGCTGTTCTGGGTGCCGAACCACGCACTCGGCGGATGGCTCACGATCGGGCTGTTGTGCCGCGACCGGCGCGGAACGCCGCTCGATCAGCTCCTGCCGATCGTGATCGTGGCCACCGCGCTGTGGTCGCCGCTGACCACGCTCGGCGTCGTGCCGTTCGTCGCGTGGAAGGTCCTGCGCAACATGATGCACGAGCGCTCGCTGGCGCTGCTGCATCCGCGCGTCTGGGCGCCGGCGCTGGTCATCGGCCTCGTCGTGGCGGGCTACCTGTTGCTCGATCCCAGCCATATTCCGAAGGGCTGGACCCTCGGCAATGCAAGCGAAAGCCTCACCGACGGCCTGCTGCGGCAGGAGCAGTTCTTCCTGCTCGAGGCGGGGCTCATCGGATTCGCAATTCTCGCGTTACACCGCTCAAGCCAGGTCGTGCTGGCGCTGGTCATCCTGGCGATCCTGCCGATCGCGCAGTTCGGTCCGGGAAACGACCTCGTCATGCGCGGCTCGATACCGAGCCTCGTCGTGCTGATGATTGCCGCCTGCCACGCGTTCTTCGTTGACAAGCCGAATCCCAACGGACGCCTGAAGAAGACCGTGCTGGCCGCGCTGCTCCTTGTCGGGGCGGTGACCCCGGCGCAGGAGTTTGCCCGTGCGGCGATGCTGCCGGCGTGGCCGATCAACCGCGATGCGACGCTGATCGGCGCGAGCTGCGGCGGATTTCCGCCGCACTACGTCGCGCGCCTGGGAGGGGAGCTGGTCGGCCGCCTGCTGCGCGAGCCGCATCGGCTCAGCCTCGGCCCGCAGGGCCGCGAGTCGTGCACGAATCCGGCCTGGGCCCTGATGTACAAGAGAGGACTGCTGGATTTATGAAGGCCGCGATTCAACGTGTTTCGGCTGGCGGCCTCGTGCATGCCGAGGATGCGCGCGGCGCGCGGACCTACGTCGCGCTTTCGGCGCCCGACGCGGAGGGCTACGGGCGGGTCGCACCGCTGATATCCGCGGACGGGCCCGGCCAGGGCTTTGGCATGATGCTGCAGGAAGCGGACTTCCGCGCCGGCGCGCGGCCCGGGTGGCTGCGCCTCGATCGGGTCGGCTGGCAGGACCTGACGCGCGCGCAGGTTCAAGGCGAACTGATGCCGACGACGCTGGCGCGCGTGCACCGCGCACTGTGCACGCAGGAAGCGAAGAGCTATGCGGACCTCGCGCACGGCGCCGTGCCCTTCGTTCCCGGCCGCACCGCGGTTCCCCCGTCCGGCAAGGTCATCGGCGCGCGCGAGCTCGAGCTGCTGGTCGAGGCCTCGCTGGACGGGTGGCTGACGACGGGCCGGTTCAACGATGCCTTCGAGCGGCGCCTCGGCCAGTATCTCGGCCGCCGCCATGCGCGCACCACGAACTCCGGCTCGTCGGCGAACCTCCTGGCGATGACGGCGCTGACCTCGCACCTGCTGGGCGAGCGGGCGCTGAAGAGCGGCGACGAGGTGATCACCGTGGCCGCCGGATTTCCGACGACCGTGAACCCGACGCTGCAGAACGGCCTGGTGCCGGTGTTCGTCGACGTGAAGCTGCCGACCTACAACATCGATCCCGGACTGATCGAGGCGGCCGTATCGCCGCGCACGCGCGCGATCATGATCGCGCACACGCTCGGCAATCCCTTCGACCTCGATGCGGTCATGGACGTCGCGCGGCGCCACGACCTGTGGGTGGTCGAGGACTGCTGCGATGCCCTGGGCGCAACCTGGCGCGGCCGCAAGGTCGGCACCTTCGGTCACATCGGCACCCTGAGCTTTTATCCCGCGCATCACATCACGATGGGCGAAGGCGGGGCGGTGTTCACCGACGACGACCTGCTGCGCCGCGCGATCGAGTCGATCCGAGACTGGGGCAGGGACTGCTACTGCGCACCGGGCCGCGACAACACCTGCGGCAAGCGCTTCAAGTGGCAGCTCGGCGACATGCCGGCGGGCTACGATCACAAGTACACGTATTCGCACCTCGGCTACAACCTGAAGATCACCGACATGCAGGCGGCCGTGGGACTCGCGCAGCTCGAGCGCCTGGAAGGGTTCATCGAGGCGCGGCGGCGCAACTGGCGGCACCTGACCGAGCGGCTCGCGCCGCATGCCGGACCGCCTGCTGTTGCCGGAAGCGACTCCGGGCAGCGATCCGTCATGGTTCGGCTTACACGATCACGCTGTTGCCGTCGTTCGCGCCGAAGCGCGAGGCGCTGACGGACTTCCTCAATCACCACAAGATCGGCACGCGCCTGCTGTTCGCCGGAAACCTGACGCGCCAGCCGTACTTCCGCGGCAAGCCGCATCGCATCAGCGGCACGCTGGAGACCACGGACCGCATCATGGAGCGCACGTTCTGGATCGGCGTCTATCCGGGATTGAGCACCGAGATGCTGGACTTCGCCGCCGACAGGATCATCGAGTTCCTGGGGTCGCACGCGTGAATACGGCGCCGCGGGATCACGCCGGCATGGCATCGCGCGAAGCGCCGGTGCGCGGCGTGCCGCGCGCCTGCCCGGTGTGCGCGGCCAATGCCGGAGAGGAACTGTTCGACAACCGCATGGCGAGCTGTGCCGGCTATGACTTCAGCACGCCCATCCTGCGCTGCACGTCGTGCGACTCGGCCTATGCAGGACGTGCGCTCGGGCCGCGGGACCTGCAGCGCTATTACTCGGACCTGTCCAAGTACGATACGCTGCGCGCCCGCAGCGACGTCTCCGCGCTGGACCGCGAACGGGCCTCGCTGGCAGCGCAGTTCCTGGCGCCGGTCCTCGCCTCGCTGGAGAGCGTGCTCGACGTGGGATGCTCATCCGGCGTGCTGCTGCATGCGCTGCGCGAGGCCGGCGTGAGGCAGGTGCGCGGAATCGATCCTGCAGCCGGCGCGTCGGCGGCGGCGCGGACGCTGTTCGACGTTGCGGTCGTGCAGGCGCAGGCGGAGACCCATGATGACTATGGAAGCCATGACCTGGTCTGCCTGATGGCGGTTCTCGAGCACCTGCTGGCCCCGCGTGTGCTGCTGAACGAGATCGCACGGCAACTGAAGCCGGGCGGCCGCGTGCTGATCGAGATTCCCGATGCCGGTGCGTTTGACCGGCCGGGAGACGAACGGCCGATCGAGCCGTTCGGCGAATTCTCCAATGAACACATCAATTTCCTGTCGGTGGCGGCTGTCGGGCGCCTGGCCCGATCGGCCGGTCTCGAAGTCGAGCGCTGGCGGACCTGGCGCATTGCGTATGGCGCGCCCGATCTTTTCGTGTTGCTGCGCCGGGCAGTTGCCGGCGGCGCATTGCCCGCGCCGGATGCCGGCAGCACCCCCAGCCGCCTCCGCGCCGGCGAGGCCGTGCGGCATTACGTCGCGCGTTCGAGGCTCGCGCTCGAGGAGACCGAACGGCGGCTGCAGGCCGCCTGCCGCGGGCCGGTGCTGATCCATGGAGCGGGCAACCACACGGCGCGACTGATGTGCCAGTCAGCGGCGCTGCGCAGCGCCCGGGTACTGGCGGTATTCGACCGCAATCCGCATCTGCACGGCAAGCTGATTGGCGGCGTGCCGATCCTGCCGCCGGAGCGCATCGGCGAATTCGCCGGCATCCCGGTGATCATTTCATCGTTCAACGCACGCCACGAGATCCATGCCGCGCTGAGCGCGGCAACCCGGCAGCCTCTGGTGCTGCTGTACGACTGAGCGCAAGGCACCGATGCAAGTCTCCGCTGTCAACGTCGAATTGTCGCGCTCCGGCCTGGAGGGCGGCGAACTGCGGCAGCTCGTGCGCGAGCTCGAGCCGTGGCTGAGAAAGCTCGCGGGCACCTCCATACTCGTCACCGGCGCCACCGGCTGGTTCGGCGTCTGGTTGCTCGACCTGCTGTGCGCGGCTGACGACGTCCTGCGCCTGGGACTCCGGATCAGCGCGGTTTCGCGCGAGCCGCTGCGGTTTCTCGCCCGGCACCCGGGCTTTGCCGCGGATCCGCGCATCGCATGGATCGAAGCCGACGTGCGCCGGTTGGACCCCGGCTGCAGCGACTGCACTCACATCGTTCACGCGGCTACGGATTCGAGCAGCGAGCCCGGATCCACTGTCGTCCGCGCGACCAATTCGACACGATCGTCGAGGGGACCCGGCGCACCTCGCCACCGCCGGCACGCGGTGCACGGGGTTGCTGTTGGTCAGTTCCGGCGCCGTCTATGGCCCGGCCCGCCCCGGCGCGCGCGGATTCATGCGAAACTGACGTCGGCGGGCCCGACCCATCGTCGCTCGCCGAGCGCCTATGCCGAGGGCAAACGCGCCGCCGAACAACTGGGTGCGATCGCGGCCGGCACGGGCGTTCCGGTACGCACCGCACGCTGTTTTGCGTTCGTCGGCCCGCACATGCCGTTCGACCGGCATTTCGCGATCGGCAATTTCATTGCCGATGCGGTGCGCGGGCGCCCGATCCCCGTCAAGAGCGATGGACGCCCGCGCGGCTCTTATCTGTACATGACCGATCTGGTCCGTGCCCTGATGCTCGATTCTGGTCGACGGCGCCGCCGGCAGGGCCTATAACGTCGGTTCCGACGCGCGCCGTCACGATCGAAGAACTCGCCCACCGCGTCGACCGCGTCGTCGGCGGCAGGGCGTGCTGATCGGAGGCGCCCCCTCGGATCCGCTCGATCGCTATGTTCCCGATACCGCCCGTGTGCAGGCCGAACTGGGATTTGCGCCAGCAGGTGGCGCTCGACGAAGCGATCGCCTCGAACTGCGGCATGGTACCGGGCCAAGGTTCACGGATACGGTGCCATCATGATAAACAAATATGACGGCTCTGTGGACGCATAATACCGAGGAGAACGTCATGAGAGTGAAAATTGCCGGCAAGTCCGTCGGGAGCGGGAACCCCTGCTACGTGGTGGCCGAAATCGGCATCAATCACAACGGCGACCTTGGTCTGGCGAAGCAACTCATCGATGTCGCAGTGGCCAGCGGGCTGCAGCGCCGTCAAATTTCAGAAGCGCACCGTCGATGTGGTGTACACGGCGGCGGAGTTGGCGCAGCCCGCGCGAGAGCCCCTTCGGCACGACCAACGGCGATTTGAAGCGCGCGCCTCGAGTTCGGCAAGGATCAGTACGCGCGAGATCGACGCCTACTGCAAGGACAAGGGCATCGTCTGGTTCGCATCTCCGTGGGACGAAGCATCGGTCGATTTCCTCGAACAGTTCGACGTGCCGTGCCACAAGGTGGCGTCGGCCAGCCTGACCGACGACAATCTGCTGCGGCATATGCGCGCCACGAAAAACCGGTCATCCTGTCGACCGGCATGAGCACGATGGCGCAGATCGACCACGCGGTCGAGGTGCTCGGACGCGACGATCTCGTCGATACTGCATGCGACCAGCACCTATCCTGCCGAGTTACGATGAGCTCAACCTGAAGGTGATCCCGGTGCTCGCCGCAGCGCTTCAACGTGCCGGTCGGCTACTCCGGGCACGAAACCGGCATTGCCTCCTCGGTTGCGGCGGTCGCGCTCGGGGCCTCGATGGTCGAGCGGCACCTGACGCTCGATCGCGCCATGTGGGGCAGCGACCAGGCGGCATCGCTCGAGCCGAACGGCATGCAGCGCCTGCTGCGCGACATCCGTCTGGTCGAGACCGCGATGGGCGACGGGCAGAAGCGCCTGCTCGACCGCGAGAATGCCCATCATGGAAAAGCTGCGCCGTGTCGGACTCTGATGCGTCTCGCGTCGATCGATGCGATCTTCATGGATGTCGACGGCGTGCTGACCGACGGTACGTTCTCGTGGAGCAGCTCGGGCGAGGAGTCGAAGAGCTTCTCGTTCGAGGACGTCATGGGCTTGTCGCGCGCGCGCCAGGCCGGGTTGACGCTGGGGTTGATATCCGGCGAGGACAGCATCGCTGGTCGACCGCTTCGCGCTGAAACTCGCGATCCCGAACGTGGCCAAGGGTTGCAAGGACAAGGGCGTCGCGCTGCGGCACTTTGCCGAGCACGACCGGCATCCCGCTCGCGCACTGCGCCTACGTCGGCGACGACGTCAACGACCTTCCGCGCTCGCCTTCGCCGGCCTCAGCGTCGCGCCGGCCAACGCCCAGCCGCAGGTCAGGGCGGCCGTTGCGCTGGTGCTGGAGCGGCGCGGCGGAAACGGTCCGGCAGTGTCGGCAGTCTCGCCCTCGCCCTCGAAATGATCCTCGCGGCCCGTGCCTCGCCATGAAGCTTTCTGACTACGTCGTCCAGCTTTATCGAGGCGCAGGGCGTGCGGCACGTATTCATGGTGCCCGGCGGCGGGGCGATGCACCTGAATGATTCGCTGGGGCACAGCAAGTCGATTACCTGGGTCTGCAACCTGCATGAACAGGCCAGCGCAATGGCGGCGGAAACGTACGCCAAGGCCACCGGCAACCTGGGCGTTGCCATGTTCACGACGGGCCCCGGCAGCACCAATGCGATCACCGGCGTCGCCGGCGCATGGCTCGACTCGACGCCGTGCCTGTTCATCTCCGGACAGGTGAAACGTCCTGACCTGAAGGGCAAGTCGGGTGTACGCCAGATGGGCGTGCAGGAAGTGGACATCGTCAGCGCCGTGAAGGCGATGACCAAGTACGTGGCGCTGATCACGGATCCGCAGAGCATCCGGTATCACCTGGAAAGGGCCGTTTACCTGGCACGCTCGGGCCGGCCAGGGCCGGTATGGCTGGATATTCCGCTGGATGTGCAGGCGGCGACCATCGACGCGACCCGGTTGCGTGCATTTCGCGCACCGCGCCGCCGACGCGCGCCGGCCGACCTCGCGCAACGCGTCGCCGAGATTGTGCGGATGCTGGGCAGCGCCGAGCGCCCCGTCATCCTCGCCGGCAATGGCGTGCGGCTCGCCGGGGCCCAGGAGTCGTTCCGCGCGCTCGCGCGCACGCTGAAGGTGCCGGTGCTGCTGACGTGGCTGGCCATCGACATGTTCGCACACGACGAGGAGAACCTGATCGGCAAGCCCGGCACCGTGGCGCCGCGCGGGGTCAATTTTGCGCTGCAGAATTCCGACTTCCTGCTGGTCATCGGCGCGCGCCTGGACTTCACGATCACCGGCTACGCGCCCGAACGGCTGGCGCGCGGCGCCCGCAAGGTCATGGTGGACATCGACCCGGCGGAGATTGCCAAGCTCGCGCCGTACCTGGACCTCGGCATCTGCTGCGACGCCCGGGAGTTCATCGATGCGCTGGCGCAGGCGACCGCGGCGACGGCGCAGCCCGAGCGCGCCGCGTGGCACGCGCGCTGCGCCGAGTGGAAGCGCCGCTACCCCGTCGTGCTGCCCGAGCACAGGGTCGGCGAAGGACTGGTCAGCACGTACTTTCTCGCCGAGTGCCTGTCCGAATTGCTGCCGGAAGGCACGCCGATCGTCTCGGGCAGCTCGGGCGCCGGGATCGAGATCTTCCAGCACGCACTGCGACTGAAGCGCAACCAGCGCCTGTATCACACCACGGCACTCGGCGCGATGGGCTACGGCCTGCCCGCGGCGATCGGCGCCTGCCTCGGCAGCGGCGGACGCGAGACGATACTGGTCGACGGCGATGGCGGCATCCAGCTAAATATCCAGGAACTGGCGACGATCCAGCGGCTGCAGCTGCCGATCAAGATCTTCATCCTCAATAACGACGGTTATTCCTCGATACGTACCAGCCAGCAGCGCTGGTTCGGGCGCCAGACCGGCGCGGATTCGCGCAGCGGCCTGACCCTGCCCGAGATCGGGCCGGTCGCCCGCGCCTATGGCGTGCATGCCGTGCGCATCGCCGACCAGCACGACCTGCGCGAGCAGCTCGCGCGGGTGCTGGCCTGCCCGGGACCGGTGCTCTGCGACGTCGTCAGCCGCCCCGACGAGGCGCGCATGCCGAGCCTGTCCTCGGCGCAGCGCGCCGACGGATCGCTGTATTCAAAGCCTCTCGAAGATCTGTGGCCGTTCCTGCCGCGCGAGGAATTCCGCGCCAACATGATCGTGAAGCCGCTGGAGGACGCATGAAACTCGGCATCATGCAGGGGCGGCTGGTGCCACCGGAGGCGCAGCGCTTCCAGAGCTTCCCGCGGCAGCGCTGGCGCGATGAGTTCGCGCTCGCGGCGGCGGCGGGACTGGACACGATCGAATGGATCTACGACGCCTACGGCGAGGACGTCAATCCGCTCGCGACGGACGAGGGCCTGGGCGAAATGCGGCGCCTCGGCGCACTGCATGGCATGGCAATCGAATCCGTTTGCGCCGACTGGTTCATGGATTATCCGCTGGTCGGCGTCGACGCATCGACCGCGCAGCCGCGCTGGCGGCGCCTCGGCTGGCTGATGGAGCGCGGCGCGCTGCTCGGCATCAACCGCATCGTCGTGCCGTTCGTCGACGCCGCCGCGATACGCAACGACAGCGATGCCTCCGCCGTCGTCATCGGCATCAATTCACTGGGCGCGGCGATCGACCGTACCGGCGTCGAGCTGCATCTGGAAACCGCATTGTCGGCGGCGGATTTCGCCGCTTTGCTGGCTCGGCTCGGGCATCCCCGCGTCAAGGTCAACTACGACTCCGGCAACAGTGCCTCGCTGGGTTACCGTCCCCAGCAGGAATTCGCCGCCTACGGGCCGCGGGTGGGCAGCGTGCACCTGAAGGACCGACGCCGGGGCGCCGGCACCGTGCCGCTCGGCAGCGGTGATACCGACTTCGAGGCGCTGTTCGCTGCGCTGGCCGCGCACCGCTATCGCGGCGATTTCATTCTGCAGGCCGCGCGCGGCATCGACGGCGATGAACTCGCGTGGGCGCGCGCGAACGTGCACGCGGCGCGGCAGATGATGCGGCGGCTGGAGCAGGCGTGAAATTCCTCGTGGTAGGGCTCGGCGGCATCGGCCAGCGGCACACGCGCAACCTGCGCGCCCTGTTCGGCGATGCCTGCGACATCATTGCCTATCGCGTACGCCGCACCAGCCCGGTGCTCAGCGACGCCTTGCTGGTCGACAGCACGGACGGCCTCGAGGCGCGCTACGGCATCCGCTCCTTCGACCGGCTGGACCAGGCGCTCGCCGAGCGCCCCGACGCCGCGTTGATCTGCAATCCGAGCAGCATGCACATGTCCATTGCACTGGATGCAGCCAGGGCCGGATGCCACCTGCTGATCGAGAAGCCGCTGTCGCATTCGCTGGAACACATCGATGAGCTCGAGGCCCTCGTCAACAGGAACAGGCTCGTCTGCATGATTGCCTACCAGCTGCGCTTCCACCCCTGCCTGGCGCTGGCGCATCGCCTGTTCAGCGAAGGGAGAATCGGACGTGCGATTGCATGCCGGGCCGCGGTTGGCGAATACCTCCCGGGATGGCACCGTTACGAGGATTACCGCACCATGTACGCCTCGCAGCGCGCGCTCGGCGGGGGTGTCGTACTGTCCCAGATCCATGAGCTGGACATTCTTTACTGGTTCTTCGGGCGCCCGCGGCATATTGTCTCGATGGGCGGACACTGGAGCGACCTGGAAGTCGATGTCGAGGATGTCGCCTCGACGCTGCTGGGCTACGAGGGCATGGTGGCTCACCTGCATCAGGACTACCTGCAGCAACCGCCGGTGCGGCAGCTGGAAATCGTCGGCAGCGCCGGCAAGATCCTCGTCGACCTGCGCGCCCTCTCGGTCCAGGCGTTCGGCCCGGCGGGCGAGTCGATCGCGTCGGAGTCGTTTCAGGGACTGCAGCGCAATGCGCTGTTCATCGACGAACTGAAGTCGTTCACCGGCGCGATCCGCACGGGCACCGCAGTGCCGGTCGACCTGCGGGCGGGACGCCAGAGCCTGGAGATGGCGCTGGCGATCCGCCGCTCGATGCAGACGGGTGCAACGGTCGACATGGGTGCCGGCGCATGATCCACGATCCGTTCGACCTGTCGGGCCGCGTCGCCGTCATCACGGGCGGGGCCGGGCTGCTCGGCATCGCACATGCGCGCGCGATCCGCGGCGCCGGAGGCATACCGGTCCTGCTGGACATTGCCTCGCCAGGACCGTCGCGACTGCGCGAACGCGCCGGGTTCGAGGTCGAGTGCCTGGCCTGCGACATCACGCGGGAGGCGGCGCTCGAGGGCGCGCTGCGCGCCATCATCTCGCTTCATGGCCGCGTGGATATCCTCGTCAATAACGCCGCGAACAACCCCAAGGTCGAGGCGCCCGGAGGCCTGGACAATTCGCGCCTCGAGAATTATCCAATCGAATCATGGCAGGCGGATCTGGCGGTCGGGCTGACCGGGGCGATGCTGTGCAGCCGCGTCTTCGGCGGCGAGATGGCGCGGCGGGGCAAGGGCGTGATCGTCAACGTCGCTTCGGATCTCGCGCTGATCGCTCCGGACCAGCGGCTCTATGCCGTGGAGGGCCGGGCGCCCGGCGAGCAACCGGTCAAGCCGGTGTCCTACTCCGTGGTCAAGACCGGACTGATCGGACTGACGCGCTACCTGGCAACCTACTGGGCGCACGCGGGCGTGCGCGCCAACGCGCTGTGCCCGGGAGGGGTGGAAAATGGCCAGGATCCCGTGTTCCTGCGGCGCATTGCCGAGCGCATTCCGCTCGGGCGCATGGCGGGCGTCGACGAGTACCAGGGCGCGATGCTGTTTCTGTGTTCCGACGCGTCCTCGTATATGACCGGGGCGGTCCTCGCGGTCGATGGTGGGAGATCAACATGGTGAGCACGACGGCTGAGATGCGGCGCGAACTCGACGAACTGCTGTCGGAAAGCCTCGCTTCGGCGCGCGAGCGCGAGCGGGCGACCTTCGATCGCGCCGTGGCCCCGTTCGGCACGCGGCTGGTATTGTCCGGGGCCGGAAACCTGGGACGCAAGGTACTCAAGGCACTGCGCGCCGAGGGCATCGAGCCGCTCGCGTTCGTCGATAACAATGCCGCGATCTGGGACACCGAGATCGACGGCGTACGGGTATTCTCCCAGGCCGAGGGAGCGCAGCGGTTCGGCCAGTCGGCAACGTTCTGCGTGACGATCTGGCGCGGCGAGGGGACCGATACCATGGCCGAGCGCTGCCGGCCGCTGGCCGATCTCGGCTGCGCGAACGTGATCGATTTCGGCCCGATGTTCTGGAAATTCTCCGGCCGGCTGCTGCCCCACTATTCCCTCGACCTGCCGCACAAGGTCCTGCTGGCGGCGGACAAGGTGCGCGCGGCGTTCGAACTCTGGCACGACGACCCGTCCAGGGCCGAGTACCTGGCGCAGGTCCGGTGGCGGCTGCGCCTGGACTTCGACAATCTGCCGCTGCCGGTCACGGAGAAGATCTATTTTCCGGCCGACCTGGTCAGGCTGTCGCCCGACGAGGTGTTCGTCGACTGCGGCGCGTACGACGGCGATACGATCCGCGATTTCCTAGATCACAGCGGCGGGCATTTCCGGCACATCTACGCCTTCGAAGCCGACCAGCGCAACTTTGCGAAGCTCGGGCAATTCGTCGACACGCTGCCGCGCCCCGTGCGCCAGCGCATCGACGTCATCGGCAAGGCGCTGGCCGGGAGCGCGGGCGTATTGCGCTTTTCGGCCACGGGAACCGCCGCCGCCGCCGTGTCGGCGCAGGGCATCGAAGTCGCCAGCGTGGCGCTGGACACGCAGCTGGCCATGCCGCCCACGTACATCAAGATGGACATCGAGGGCTCCGAGCCGGCGGCGCTGCGCGGCGCCGGCCGGCTGATCCGCGAGCATGCGCCAATGCTGAGCGTGTGCGTCTATCATTCGCAGGATCACCTGTGGAGCATACCGCTGCAGATTGCCGCCAGCGGAGCCGGATACCGGATGTTCCTGCGACCGCACCTGCGCGAGTCCTGGGACCTCGTCTGTTATGCGGTTCCCCCCGCAAGGCTGCCGGCATGACTGCGCCTCTGCTCACGGTGATGGTTCCCTGCTACAACGAGGAGGGCAACGTCGAAGTCCTTTACGGGCGCGTCTGCGCGGTGCTCGGGAAAATCCCCGACCTGCGTTTCCAGTTCGTGTTCGTCGACAATGCCTCGACGGATCGGACGCCGGAGCTGCTGCGTGCGCTGGCCGCGCGCGATCCGCGCGTGAAGGTGATCTTCAACGTCCGCAATTTCGGCCCGCTGCGCTCGCCGCTGCACGGATTCTTTGCGAGCCCCGGGGACGCGCTGGTCTGCATGGCTTGCGACCTGCAGGATCCGCCGGAGCTGCTCGCCGATTTTTTGCGCCATTGGCGCAACGGCGTCAAGGTCGTGATCGGCGTCAAGCAGCAAAGCCGCGAATCGCGGCTGATGTTCCTGCTGCGCGGCATGTATTACCGGATTCTGAGCAGGATCTCGGAGACCCCCCTGATCGACAATTTCACCGGCTTCGGGCTGTACGACCGGGAGGTCGTCGAGGTGCTGCGCAAGATCCCGGACCGGCGGCCGTATTTTCGCGGCCTGATCGCCGAACTCGGGTTCACCCGCGCGGAAGTTCCGTTTACGCAGCCGCGGCGCGAGCGCGGCGTGACGAAGAACAATTTCTATGCGCTGTACGACGCGGCGATGACGGGACTGACGAGCCATTCGCGCGTACCGTTGCGGCTCGCGACGATGGCCGGCTTCCTGCTCGGCAGCCTCAGCCTGCTGGTGGCGATCCTGTACCTGGTCCTGAAGCTGATATTCTGGGATCGCTTCGCGCTGGGCCAGGCGCCGGTCCTGTTCGGCGTATTCTTCCTCGGCTCGGTGCAGCTGTTTTTCATCGGCATTCTCGGTGAATACATCGGTGCGATCCATGCCCAGATCCATCCGCGCCCCTGGGTCATCGAACGCGAACGGCTGAACTTCGACAAGACCAGTGCCGAGGATTGACTGGCAGCGCTGGTGGCGGCTGCCGCTGAAGCTGCGCTTCCTGCTCGCAGGCGGCTACAACACGGTCTTCGGATATCTGGTGTTCAGCGGCATGTACCTGTTGTTCGGCCGGTGGATTCACTACCTGGTGATCGGAGTGCTGGCGCACTTCATCGCCGTGATCAGTGCGTTCGTCGTGCACCGGCATCTGGTGTTTCGTGCGGCCGATGCCTGGCGCAGGAGCTTCATCCGCTTCAACCTGAGCCAGCTCGTCGCGCTGGGTTTTGGCATGAGCTGCCTGTATTCGCTGGTTACCTGGGGGCACCTGTCGCCGCTCGTGGCCCAGGCCATCGTGGTCGCGGCATCGGTGCTGCTGACCTACGCGCTGCACCGGCACTTCTCTTTCCGCCATGAGCCTCCGGCGCGTTAGCGCAGGTTGGCGTCGAAGTACCTCAGCATCGTCGCGTACGCATGGCGGCCGTCCCGCTCGCGCAGCAGGCCGTGCCTGGCGCCCGGATAGACCATCAGGTCGAAGGGCTTGCCGAGATCCTGCAGCCGCGCCACCAGCCGCGTGGTGTGCGTGAACAGCACGTTGTCGTCCGCCATGCCGTGCACGATCAGCAGGTGACCCTGCAGGCCCGCGGCGTACGTCAGCGCGGAACTGGCCGCGTAGGACTCGGGGTGGTCCTGGGGCCTGCCCAGGTAACGCTCCGTGTAATGGGTGTCGTACAGGGTCCAGTCGGTCACCGGCGCTCCGGCAACGCCGGCACGAAACACGTCCGGCGCCCGGAACATCAGCATCAGCGAGAGATATCCGCCGTAGCTCCAGCCCCAGACGCCAATGCGCCGGGGGTCGACGTAGGGCCGTGCGCCCAGCCAGCGCGCGCCCAGGACCTGATCGGCGACCTCGGCGTCGCCGAGCCGACCGTGCAGCGGCGCCTGGAAGGCCGTGCCGCGATGGGCGCTGCCGCGATTGTCCAGCTGGAACACGACGTAGCCCGCGCGCGTCAGGACCTGCGTGAAGGAGTCCCCGCTCCACTGGTCGAGCACATCCTGTTTGCCGGGACCGCCGTAGACGCTGACGATCGCGGGGTAGCGCATGGCCGGATTGAAATCGCGGGGCCGGAACAGCTGGTAGTACAGCGTCTGGCCATCCGCGGCCTGCAGCGTGCCGAATTCGGGGACCGAGTTGTCGGCAGCATACGGGGCATCCGGGTGCCGCTCGTCCAGCGGGTTTTCCTCCAGGTATGCGCCCAGCGCTCCGTCGATGTGGCGCACGCTGACCTGCGGCGGCTGCGTGCTGCTCGTGAAGCGGTCGACGTACAGCCGCAGGTCGCCCGCCATCGTGATGCCATGGATACCCGCCTCGCGGGATATCCTCCGCACCTGGTCCGGGTGCGTGGTGTCGAGCGACGTGACATACAGGTCGCGCGTCGTGGGGCCGCGTTCGTTCGCGGTGAAATACACGAGGCGCTGCTTTTCGTCGACGCCCTTGATCGCGCGGGCGCGAAAATCGACCACGCTCCAGGGACCCCGGGTCAGCTGGCGCTCGAGATGCCCGTCGGCGGCGTACAGGTACAGGTGCAGGAAGCCGTCGCGCTCCGAAGCCCAGATGAATTCGCCCGAGCCGCGCAGGAAAGTCAGCTCGCTGTTCAGGTCGATCCAGCGCGTGCTGGTCTCGGTCAGTACGATGCGGCTCCTGCCGGTGGTGATGTCCGCAAACAGCAGCTCCAGCCGGCGCTGGTCGCGGCTCTCGCGCTGGATCGCGACGGTCCGGCCATCGGGCAGCCACTGCACGCGCGCCAGGTAGATGTCCGCATCCGGCCCGAGGTCCATCCACGTGATGGCGCCGGAGGCGATGTCGACGACACCGAGCGCGACCTGCACGTTGGCTTCGCCGGCGGCCGGATATCGCTGTGCCGCGGTCGTCAGTTCGTCGGCCGCGATCGCGACGCGTTGCCGGAGGCTGACCGGCGATTCGTCGATGCGCGCGAATGCGATGTGCCGCTCGTCGGGCGACCACCAGAAGCCCGTGTGCCGGTCCATCTCCTCCTGGGCGATGAATTCCGCGGCGCCGTTGCTGACGACGCCGCCGCCGTCGTGCGTCAGCGCATGCGTGGCGCGCTCGCGCAGGTTGCAGACGTACAGATTCTGATCGAGCACGTACGCGACGTAGTCGCCGCGGGGCGAGACCGCGGCGTCGGTCGCGTGTCCCTGGCCGCTCGTGAGCCGTTGCGGCGCCGTGCCGGCGGGATTTCCGGGCTCGACGAAGTACAGCTGGCCGTCAGCCGGCACCACCAGGGCCTTTCCGGATGCCGCGAACGCATAGTCCAGGATGCCCGACAGCGCCGCCGTACGCTGGCGCTCGCGTCGCGACTTCTCCTCCTCCGGGAGGGCCTCCCCGGCCGCGGCGAGGGCATCGGAATCAACCAGCAATCGCGCCTCGCCGGTGGCGATATCGTATTCCCACAGGTCGAGCCGGTTCTTGTCCCGCGCCTTGCCCTGCAGGTACGTGATGCGCGTGTCGTCAGGCGACACCTTGAGGCCGGCGATCGCCGGTCCTGCCAGCGCCGGCGCGTCGAACAGCCGATCGATCGTCAGTTCCTTCGCGCTGCCGGCCGTCACGATCGTACCGGCGATTGCCGCAATGACGAGGCGCAGGGCGCAGATTGCGGGCCGGTCATGACTGCCGGGGCGGCGCATCCGCATCCTCGGCGCCGTCCCACTCGGCTCCGTCCCCGTCGTCGGGAATGCTGTGCTTTTCGCTGAACCATGCACCGAGGTCGATGAGGCGGCAGCGCTCACTGCAGAACGGGCGATACGGCGATTTATCGGACCACTCCACGGGACGCCGGCACGTGGGGCATTTCACGATGGCCGTCATGTAACCCCCGGCACCTCGCTCAGGTGCAGCAGGTCAGCTGGAACGGCACGTCGACTTCGACATGCACGGGGCGATGAGTCGCGTCGGTCCAGTTCAGGAAGCGAACGGTGCAGCGATGCGGGCTTGCGCTCATTTCAGGAAACAGATCGGTGTTGGCCGGCAGCGCGATGCGCACCAGCTGGCATGGAGTCTCGCGGTCGAACTGCAGCTGGAACACGCCGCCGAGCGCAACTTCCGACTTGCGCTTGGCATTCTGGCGCGTCAGCCACAACAGCTCCACGATGCTGTCGCAAAGCGGCCTGATCAGGCTGAGCCAATGCGCGAATTCCTCGCCGCGCACTTCGGCCGGGCGATTCAGCCAGTACGAATAGTCGGGCAGGTCGAAATCGCAGGTTCCTCCCGGGATCGCGCTGCGGTGCTTGATCGCACTCAGGAACTCCGAGTCGCGCAGCGGCGCCATGAAATTGCCTCCCGCCGCCGAGAGATCGTCGCGCAGGCGGTTGAGGTTCGACATCAGCGATTTCAGCCGCGCCGGATCGACGCCGGTCTTGCGCTGGTATTCCTTGAGGACATTGACGTGCCGCTCCAGTTCCTTCAGCACGTCGCTGCGCGAGTCGCCGCGCGCCGTGATCGCCAGGATCTCGAGCAGGCTCGCGACCGCGGCGCGCGTGCTCCACGGATTCGCGCCTTCCGCATGGTAGCTTGCCTGGCCGTAGAGGAACTCGAGCCGCAGGAAGGTGCGCATGCGCTCGTTCAGCGGCTGTTCGTAGACGACCGGCGCGAGTTCGGGCGAGCTTTCCGTCCGTGATTCGGGGGGCGAGTTCATCCGCCTATTCTGAGCCATGCCAAGGTCGATGGTAAACACGAGACTGCGGCTAATTATTCGGCCATGGCCGCGGCCAGCGCCAGATAGCGCTCGTGCAGGCGGTCTACGCCTGCGCGAAGCCGGGCTGGATCGGCCGTGTTCTGCAGCACGTCATCGGCATGGCTAAGCCGTTCGGCGCGGCTCACCTGGGCCGCAATGATGGCCCGCCCCTCGGCTTCGGTGCAGCCGTCCCGCGCCTGCAGGCGCGCCAGCTGTGCGGCTTCATCCGCATCGACGACCAGGACCCGGTCGACCCGGGCGCGGGCGTTGCCGCCCTCCACCAGCAGGGGTATCGACATCACCAGGTACGGTCCCACGGCCTGCGATGCCAGCCGTTCCATCTCGGCCCTTATGCGCGGATGCAGGATCGCCTCCAGGTCCCGGCGTGCCGTTGCATCGGCGAACACCAGGCGGCGCAGCGTGCGCCGGTCGAGTTCCCCGCCGGGCGCCAGAACCCCGGCGCCAAAGCGCTGCACGATGTCGGCGAGCGCCGCCTGTCCGGGTGCAACGACCGTCCTCGCCGCCTCGTCCGCGTCGATGACCGGGACGCCAAGTTCGGCAAAGCGGTGCGCGACCGTCGACTTTCCGGCCGCGATACCGCCGGTCAGGCCGACGCGAAAGCGCGGCTTCGGGATGGAACCGCGGCCCATGGCAACTAGCGTCCGAGTCCGGCGATCTGCAGGTAGCCGTTGATCATGGAGTCCCCGTAAAGCATGGCGAGCCAGCCGGCGATCGCCAGGTACGGCCCGAACGGCATCGGTGCACTGCGGTCGCGACCGCGCAGCAGGATCATCGAAATGCCGATCAGCGCCCCGGATGCGGCGGCCAGCAGGATCACGAGGGGCAGTACTTTCCACCCGAGCCAGGCGCCGAGCGCCGCAAACAGCTTGAAGTCGCCGTAGCCCATGCCTTCCTTGCCGGTGACCAGCCGGAACGCGTGAAACACCAGCCACAGGGAGAGATAACCGGCCGCAGCGCCGATGATGGCCTCGCGGGGCGCTACCGGCAGCGCGCTGCCGGCGGCAGGTCCGATCGCCACCGCGGCCAGGAGCCCCGCCCACAGCAGCGGCAACGTGATCCCGTCAGGCAGCAGCTGATGATCGATGTCGATGCCGGTCAGCGCGATCAGGCACCACGTCACGGCGAGTGCACAGGGCGTCGCGCTGCTGACCCCGAAGTGCCAGGCCACGCACGCCGACAGCGCCGCAGTCGCCAGTTCGACCAGCGGATAGCGAACCGAAATCCGCGCCCCGCACGCCCGCGCAGCGCGCGCCCAGCAGCAGCCAGCTGAGCACGGGTATGTTCTGCCAGGCCCTGATCGGCGCACGGCAGGCCGGGCACGAGGAGCCGGGCGTGACCAGGTTGAACGGCTCGGGCCGGGCAGTGCCCGGCGCCTGTGCCGGGGCCGGCTGCAGCAGGTCCGCGGCCTGCAGGCGCCACTCCCGTTCCAGCATGATCGGCAGGCGGTAGATGACGACGTTCAGGAAGCTGCCGACCAGCAGGCCGAGCACGAACACCGACCCCGACGAACAGCGCGGGATGCCCGGCATAGCAGGCTGCCAGTTCGTAGAACAGCTTAGACGACCGGCCCAGCTTGAAGATCGGCAGGTACATCGCGATCACCATGCCGCCGACCAGCACGCCGAGGATCGCCATGATCATCGGCTCGAGCAGGCTCGACATGCTGTCGACCGCGTTGTCGACCTCGGCCTCGTAGAATTCGCGACCTTGCCGGACATGGCATCGAGCGAGCCGGATTCCTCGCCGACCGCGATCATCTGCACCACCATGTTCGGGAACAGGCCGGTGTTCTCCATCGCGCGCTGCAGGCGCTGCCCGGTCGCGACCTCGTCGCGCATGCGCAGCGCGGCTTCCTCGTACACGATGTTGCCGGTGGCGCCGGCCACCGACTGCATGCGCCTCGACCAGCGGCACGCCGGCGGCGAACATGGTCGACGAGCGTACGCGCGAAGCGCGCGATCGCGGACTTGACCAGGATCGGGCCGATGATCGGGAATTTCAGCATGAGCCGGTCGAGGACCCGCTGCATCGTGCGCGAGCGCTTCTTGAAATAGAAGAACGCGCCAGATGCTGCCGAGCCGATGACGATGAGCATCCACCAGCCCTGGTGCTGGACGAACTTGCGACAGGTTGACGACCATCTGCGTGAACGCCGGCAGGTCGGCGCCGAAGCCCTTGAACAGCTCCTCGAACTGCGGAATCACGAAGATCAGCAGGATGATCGTCACGATGACCGCGACGACCAGCACCGCGGCCGGGTAGAACAGCGCCTTCTTGATCTTCTTCTTCAGCGCCTCGGTCTTTTCCTTGTAGGTCGCGATCTTGTCGAGCAGCGTTCTCGAGCGCGCCGGCCTGTTCGCCGGCCTCGACCAGGTTCACGAACAGATCGTCGAAATACAGCGGATGCTTGCGCGAGCGCCTCGTGCAGCGTGGTGCCGCCCTCGACGCTCGACTTGATGTCGAGCACCAGCTTCTGCATCGCGGGCTTCTCGTGCCCGTTGCCGATGATCTCGAAGGACTGCACCATCGGGATGCCGGCCGCCAGCATCGTGGCGAGCTGGCGGCTGAAGATCGCGATGTCCTCGCCGGTGATCGTGCCGCCCGACCGGAACGCGTTGCTCTGCTTCTTGATGCGGGTCGCGGCGACGCCCTGGCGGCGCAGGTCGGCCCGCAGCGCGGCTTCGTTCGCCGCCAGCGCCTTGCCGCGCACCTTGTTGCCGCGCTTGTCCTTGCCCTCCCAGAGGAACTGCGTTTCCCGTTTACCCGCGCTCGCCGTCGTTACCGCCATAGATCAGTCCTTACTGCCGAACACGTCACTCGATCGTGACGCTGTTGATTTCTTCGAGGCTGGTCAAGCCCGTCTTGACCTTTTCCAGGCCCGAGCGGCGCAGATCCCAGATCCCTTCCTTGGCCGCCTGGTCGGCGATGTCGATCGCGCTGCCGCCGGCCATGATGATGCGGCCGATCGCTTCGGTGACCGGCATGACCTGGTAGATGCCCACGCGGCCCTTGTAGCCGTCGGTGCAGCTGGCTGCAGCCCACCGGCGCGGTAGACCTGGATGCCGGTGGCGATGTCCGTCTCCTCGAAGCCTTCCTTGCGCAGCGCCTCGGCCGGAACGTCGATCGGCTGCTTGCAATGCGCGCACAGCCTGCGCGCCAGGCGCTGCGCGATGATCAGGCTCACCGAGGTCGCGATCGCGTACGGCTTGACGCCCATGTCGACCAGGCGCGTCAGGGTCTGCGGCGCATCGTTGGTGTGCAGCGTCGAGAGCACCAGGTGGCCGGTCTGCGCGGCCTTGATGCGCGATCTCGGCGGTCTCCAGGTCGCGGATCTCGCCGACCATGATGACGTCCGGATCCTGGCGCAGGAACGCGCGCAGCGCCGCCGCGAAGGTCAGGCCGACCTTGGTGTTGACGTTGACCTGGTTGATGCCGGGCAGGTTGATTTCCGCCGGATCCTCGGCCGTCGAGATGTTGCAGTCCTCGGTGTTGAGGATGTTGAGGCCGGTGTACAGCGACACGGTCTTGCCGCTGCCGGTCGGGCCGGTGACCAGGATCATGCCCTGCGGCTTGGCCAGATGCTTGCAGGTACAGCTCGCGTCTGGAACGGCTCGTAGCCCAGCGCATCGATGCCGAGCATCGCGCTCGAGGGATCGAGGATACGCAGCACGATCTTCTCGCCGAACAGCGTCGGGCAGGTGCTGACGCGAAAGTCGATGGCGCGGTTCTTCGACAGGCGCATCTTGATGCGGCCGTCCTGCGGCACGCGCCGCTCGGCGATGTCCAGGCGCGCCATGACCTTGAGGCGCGCGACGATCTTGACGGCGAGCTGCACCGGCGGCAGCGCGACTTCCTTCAGCACGCCGTCCATGCGCGTGCGGATCGCGGAAGATCTTCTCGTAAGGCTCGAAGTGGATGTCCGAGGCGCCTTTCCTGATCGCATCGAGCAGCATCTTGTTGACGAAGCGCACGATCGGCGCGTCCTCGACGTCGTCGCGGGCGAGCGCGTCCGCGCTCGACGTCTTCGTCGCCGCCCGTGACCTCGAGGTTCTCCAGATCGAAGTCGTCGTCGGTCAGGTTCGGCATGACCGCTTCGGCCTGCTCGATCGCGGCTGTCGACGGCCTTCTGCAGCTTGTCGTCCTCGACGACGACGAATTCGATGCTCATCGAGGTCTGGAAGCGGATTTCATCGAGGGCGTGCAGATTGGTCGGATCGGCGACCGCCAGGAACAGGCGCTTGCCGCGCCTCATCAACGGCAGCACGCGGTGCTTCTGCATCAGCTTCTCGCTGACCGCACGCACCGCGTCCATATCCGGCACGACCGCATCCAGATCGAGCAGCGGGACGCCGAATTCATTGGACGCGGAGATCGCGATATCGCGCGCGGTGGCCAGGTTGCTCGGCCACCAAGTGGGTGACCAGGCTCACGCGCTTTTCCTTGGACTTGTGGATGGCGTCTTGCATGCGCCTTCATTCGAGCAAGCCGTCCTGAACGAGACGCTGGGCCAGGCCGCCCAGGGCGACGAGCGCGGTTGCCTCCCAGTGGCGCTATAACGTTGTCATTCATGGACTTAGAGGAGATCTCGGGTATTGTGAAGCGCTAGTTTACCGCCTGTCGCCAGGCGATCAATTGTCAAATTCGACGCCAATAGTGGCATACCGGGGTGGGTACCCGGCGTGAATTCGTTCCCAGTATCGAATGCGGGGGACGAATGCGCGCGCCGGCGCATTTTGTTGCACGGCAGGATAGCAGGTCGGCATGCGGCGGACAAAAAGAAAGCCCCGCGGAGCAGGGGCTTTGCCTCGTCGGGTAAACCAGCCAGTCCGGTCAGCTGTGGCAGGAGGTGGGCAGATACTGCGCCGACACGTTGTCGCGTTGCGAGTCGCTGCCCGTCGCGATCGAGCGCTGCCGCCCGAGGGAGCCGCCGCATGGCCGCACTGCCACAACACGTCGTTGTTGGCGTTGGTGTACGGCACGAGATCGAGGATCTCGCCGCTGAGCTTCGCGTTCGCCTGGCCGCCGTAGGTGATCTCGATCACGCCGCTGCTCTTGACGGTGACGCTGCTTTCGTACTTGCCGATCGAGTTGGTGGTGCCGGTCAAATTGCCGACCGACGGCCAGTTGCCGGTGTTGGCATAGTACTCGGCGATGGCCGTCTTCCAGCCGTCCGCCAGCGTCAAGCCTTCAGTGACCTGCGCGCGGATGGTGTAGTTCTGGTAGGCGGGGATGGCGATGGCCGCCAAAATGCCGATGATCGCGACCACGATCATCAATTCGATGAGCGTGAAACCTTTTTGAATCTTGGTGAGCGTTCATGCTGAGGACCTTTCGGATAAAAAAGAAGCCTCTCGGGGGAGAGGCTTCCGCTTGCTCGTCCAACCAGCATCACCTCGATCTACGACTTAGCTGTGGCAGGACGTCGGCAGGTACTGCGGAGGCACGTCGTCAACGAGGACGGTCGCCGCACCGGTCGCGATCGAGGCGCTGCCGCCCGTGGGAGCGGTTGCAGTGCCGCACTGCCACAACACGTCGTTGTTGGCGTTGGTGTACGGGTCACGCAGAACCAGACCGCTGATCTTCGCGTTCGCCTGCCCGCCGTAGGTGATCTGAACGACACCACCCGCTACGACGGTGACGCTGCTTTCGTACTTGCCAATCGAGTTGGTGGTGCCGGTCAAGTTGCCGAGCGCCGGCCAGTTGCCGGTGTTGGCATAGTACTCGGCGATGGCCGTCTTCCAGCCGTCCGCCAGCGTCAAACCTTCCGTCACCTGCGCGCGGATGGTGTAGTTCTGGTACGCCGGAATGGCGATGGCCGCCAAAATGCCGATGATCGCGACCACGATCATCAATTCGATGAGCGTGAAACCTTTTTGCACTTGCTTAAGCATTGATAACTCCTGAAATTTGAAACCTGGATCTTGATAGCCACGGCCTGCGCCGGTGACTAGGTATAAGCAAGCCATATGCCAGGCACTCGGGAATCCACTTAAGATATTGTTTTAATTAATTATTAAAATTTTTTGGCGCTGCGGCCCCAGGTGCCGTCAGGCTCTGGATGGCCACGAACTGACGCTTTTTGTCAGCAACTGACAATTCTTGTCATCGCGCTGCAGGAAGCCGGATGCCGCAACGCAACCCTTTCAGGCGCCGTCGCGGATTTCCTCGTGGTACTCGTCCTCCGCATTGATGTCCCAGATCGCCGCCTTGCCCTGGCCGCCGTTGTGCATCGAATCGACGGCGGCATTGGCAGCCAGCATCGAGTGGTCCTGGTTGTTGTAGCGATGCATGCCGTTGCGGCCGATCGGGTACAGGTTTGCGAAGCGGTCGAGCCAGGTGCGCAGGACATCGAACTGCCGGTATTCGCCGAAGTAGGCCGGATAGGCCTTCGGCACGCGCACCACGGTGCCATCGAGTACGTCCTGCCGGTCGATCATGCCGATTTTCTCGAGTTCCGCGGCCGCGAAATCGATGAAGCGGGCATTGTCCATGGTCCACAGCTCGTCGCCCTCGCGGCAGAAATACTCCAATCCCAGCCAAATCGTGCGCGGATCGGCGACCAGCGCGGGGCTCCAGTTGTTGAACACCTGCAGCCGGCCGATCTTGCACGTCCGGCTCCTGAATGTAAATCCAGTTGTCGGGGGGCATGCCGTTGGCGGCCTCCGCGCGCGCTTGCCGCCCGGCGTGCCATCCGGCGCAGCAGCAGCCCGGCGGTCATGAAATCGCGATACGGCAGGCCGTCGGCGATCGCGCACAGCTGCGGATCCTCCGGTTCCAGCATCGCGGTCAGATCCCGGACCGGCATGGTCGAGACGAAGTCGTCGCACGGCACGCGGCGCACCGCCCGCTGTCGCCTCGTCGCGAACCAGCACGGCGCGCACGTTCTGGCCCGTCGCGCTCGAGGCCGATGACCCGGTGCTGCAGATGGATCGCGCCGCCGCGCCGCGCCAATCCGCCGCGCGACTTCCTCCCACATTTGGCCGGGCCCGAACTTCGGGTACAGGAACCGCTCGATCAGGCTGGTTTCGGTGCGCTTTTGCGCCGTGTCGGCCGGCCGGCGGAACGGGCTGGCCACGGCATGCGCCAGCGCCTTCGTGACCGACAGGCCCTTGATGCGCTGCGCGCCCCATTCGGCGGAAATCTCCTGGCAGGGCACGCCCCAGACCTTCTCGGTGTAGTCCTTGAAGAAGGTGCGGTACAGGCGGTCGCCGAAGCGATTGACGAAAAAATCCTCGAGCGAATCTTCCGGGGCACGGCGCAGCACCTGCGCATGGCCGTAGCAGAGCCCGATGCTCAGGGTCTCGAGCAGTCCCATGTTGCCGAGCGTGGCGGCATTGAGTTTGAGCGGATAGTCGAAGAAGCGGCGGCGGTAGAAAATGCGCGACAGCCGCTGGCGCACCAGCATCACCGCGTCGGCCGACGTCGGCTGCTGCAGGGACGGCGAGAAATCGCGCGATTGCCGCTGGTAGCTGATGCGCAGCGCCCCGTCGGCATCGACGGCGTCGGTCGCCACGGGCAGGATCTCCTGCCACCAGCGCATGACCCAGTCGGACTTGGAAAAGAACCGGTGGCCGCCGAGGTCCATGCGATTGCCGCGGTAATTGACCGTTTTCGAGATCCCGCCGACCTGCGCATCGGCATCGAAGACCAGGGGCTGGATCCGTGAGCGGCGCAGCAGCTCGAGCGCGGCGGTCAGCCCCGCGGGGCCCGCGCCCGCGATCACTGCGACTGGTTTGCCGGCCGGGTTCGTGGACATGCCCAGAGGATCGCTCAGATCGATGCCCGTTGCACGAAAAGCAGCTGCCGGCGCGCAACGAAGTTGCAGCTGAACGTAAACACGGCCGCGATGCACTTGCCGATCAGGTAATGCAGGCCGAGCAGGTCGACGGCGGCGTAGATCACCGCCGCGTTGACGGCGACGCCGATCGCGCCGATCGCGACGAAACTGGCGAATTCGGCGCGTCGATTGCGCAGCCGGCGCTGCTTGAAGACGAACCGGACCGAGAGCGCATAGGCGATGCCGGCGCCCGCGAGGAACGAGGTCGTCGCGGCCGTCAGGGTGCCCCAGTGATAGTAATGCACGAGGACAGCGAGGATCGTCATGTCCACGCCCAGCGCGATCGCGGACGCCGCCGTGTACCCGAGCGCCTCGCGCAGCACGAGCTTCATGCCGGCGCGGCCAGCTCGCGCACGCGCCGGCAATCGTACAGGTACCAGTCCCGGTAGGCGCCGGGCTGGGCCTGGCGCAGCGGATCAAACCCGGCGAATTCGCGGGCAATCACGAAATCGAGTTGCGCATCGCGGCACACGCCGATCAACGCGGTGGACGTTAGCGGCTTGTCCCTGTCGTCCGCGATGTGCCTGGCGTCGGCCCGTCTTGCAAGGTAGGTCATGATTTTCCAGCTCGGTTCCACCAGGGGACTCAGCACCTGTGAGCGGCGCAGTACCTCCAGGGCGGTCGCGCGCGAGAATACAACGCCGGAGGACTGGTCGACGGACAAATAACTGGGCCGGCCCAGCGTGAACCAGACGAAGCCCGCCGGATTGTGCACGCCGAGCGTCAGGACGTTGCTCGCCGCCGGGATCGCCGTGCGCCAGTCGGCGTAGGCGCTGATCTCGGCGGCGGTGCCGACCGTCGCGGCCTCCTGCAGCGTGCCGGGCAGGGTGACGGCGGCAACGAACGCAAGCGCGAGGCCTGCAGCCGCCGGAATCCACAACCCGCGGCGTGTGCTGAGCCACCATCCGAGTCCGCCCGCCAGTACCAGCGCCGCCACCTGCAGGGCGAGCACATCACGTGCATAGGCGATCGCCACGGGTTCGCGGCCGACTTCGGTCGACGGCGCATGCACAATCATCCAGGCATTGGCGATGGTCCAGCCGACCAGCACGATCGCAAGGACCGCCGCCGCCCAGCGCAGCCAGGCGGCAATGCGCGCCGTGATGAAAGGCCTCGCCAGCCACAGCAGGATCGCCAGGCCGATGCCGGCCCAGACATCCACCGCGGCACAGGTCCAGCCGCCGACCAGCAGCAGTGCGCAGGCCGGGCCGCACGCCTCGTCCCGCCAGATCCAGGCGAGCGTCGGCGGCAGCAGCAGGATGCTCGCGAAGCTCGGTATCCACATCCAGCGCCAGGCCTGACCCTGCATCAGGATCGCCGTGGGGCCGATCGCGCTCGCGATCCACGCCACGGCGAGTCCCGTGGCGCCGACCAGCATCGAGGCCCAGGCGAGCTGGCGCATGCGCGGCTCGCGCACGGCGAGCACCGTCAGCGCGAGGCTGGCAAATGGCAGCGCATTGCTCTTCCAGTCGGCGAAGCGCCACAGCTGCAGGAACAGGAACTGCGAGCGCTCGCGCACCACGGTGAGCCATGCACCATCGATCAGCGCGAGCAAGCCGGTCGACTGCCCCAACAGCAGCGCAAGCTTGGCAACGAGTGCGGCGATGCACAGGCCCGCCAGCGCGCCAATCGCCCCCGCCCGCAGCCCGGCCCACAGGCATGCGATCAGCAGCAGGCCCGGCAGCGCCATCAGCGGGTGTACGAACAGCATCGCGGCTGCGATGCCCGCGGCCCAGGCGCGCGCGCCGGAATAAAAGCACAGCAGCGCCGTGACGACGAGGGCCTCGGCGACCAGCCGGGCGGTCAGGAACTGTTCGGCAAAGTGAAATACCCCGTAGGATCCGTAGCGGCCGACCGTGATCACCAGCATCGTGACCGACAGCCACGCGGTGGCGGCATCCGACAGGCGCCGCGCCAGTGCCCAGGCCGCCGCGAGGAACCAGGCGGTGAAGACGAGGAACAGGCCCAGCGCGGCCTGGTGCAGTCCGGCGAGGCCGATCAGGCCCGCATACAGGCGCGAGAAGACCGTGTAGCGGTCCTGCGAGTCGTTCTGCAGGTAAATATCCCCGGCAAGCGCCGGATTCAGCTTCGCCAGCGCCTGCACCGCATACAGCTCGGCATCCCCGGTCAGCCCGCGGTAACGGTGCGTCAGCGACCAGATGCAGACCATCAGGAGTACCAGCGCCAGCGCGACGACGCCGCGCTGCATTCCGCTGCGCTCAGCCACTGCCATTCGCAATTCCTATTCGATGCCGAGTTTCTTGATGCGGTAGCGCAGTGTCCGGAACGACATCCCGAGGGCCTTCGCCGCCGCCGTCTTGTTGAAGCGATGCTTCTCCAGCGCCTTCAGGATCGCGTCGCGCTCGATTTCCTCCAGGTGATCGCCGAGCGCGCTCCTGGCCGGCGCCGGACCTGCGGCCGCCGGCGCTGCGCTCGCCGCGGCGGGAACCGGCGTGGGCCGCAGCTGGATGTCTTCGAGGCGTATCTCGCCGCCGGTGCACAGCGTGACCGCCCGTTCCAGGATGTTCTCGAGCTCGCGGACGTTGCCGGGAAAATAATAGTTGCTGAGTGCGGTCAGCGCCTCCGGACTCAGCGTCGGCGGCGGCGCATTCATGCGCCGTCCCAGCCGGCGCAGGATCGCTTCGGCGAGGTCCGGCACGTCCTCGGGCCGCTCGCGCAGCGCCGGGACGCGCAGTTCGATCACGTTGATGCGGTAGTACAGGTCCTCGCGGAATTTTCCCTCCGCCACCAGCTGCACCAGGTCCTTGTGCGTGGCCGACAGGATGCGCACGTCGATCGGGATTTCCGCCTGCTCGCCAATCGGCCGCACGCTCTTCTCCTGGATCACGCGCAGCAGCTTGACCTGCATGTGCAGCGGCAGATCGGCGATCTCGTCGAGAAACAGCGTCCCGCCCTCGGCGGACTGGATCAGCCCCTTCTTGTCCCCGACCGCGCCGGTGAAGCTGCCGCGCTTGTGGCCGAAGAGTTCGCTCTCCATCAGCTCGGTCGGGATCGCCCCGCAGTTGACCGGCACGAACGGTGCGCTGCGGCGCGGCCCGGAACCGTGGATGAGCTTCGCGACCAGCTCCTTGCCGGTGCCCGACTCGCCGGTGATGTGAATCGGGGCCTGGCTGCGTGCGACCCGCCCGATCATGTCGCGCAGCTGCTGCATGCGTGCCGATCCGCCCAACAGGCGCGGCCCGAACAGCGTCGAATCGCTCTCGCCCGCGACCGACAGCTTGATCGCCGCGGCGACCAGCTTGCGCAGGCCCGCGAGGTCCAGGGGCTTGGAGACGAAGTCGAAGGCGCCGAGCTTCAGGGCGCGCACCGCGATCTCCATGTTGCCGTGGGCCGTGATCACGGCAACCGGAACCATCGGGGTATTTCGCTGCATCCACTCGACCAGCTCCAGGCCGTCGCCGTCCGGCAGGCGCATGTCGGTCAGGCACAGGTCGAACGCTTCGGTCTGCAGCAGCCGGCGCGCCGACTCCAGCTCGTATGCGGTGCGGGTGGCGAGGTTCATGCGCTGCAGGGTGATCGTCAGCAACTCGCAGATGTCCGGTTCATCGTCGACGATCAAGACGCGGGGCTGGTCCATGGGCGTATTGTAGCGCGCCTGGGCGTTACTCCTCCCAGCGCTGCGGATCCGAGAAGACGATGCGGAATACGCTGCCGCCGCCATCACGGGGCTCGTACAGCAGTACCGAGCGGTTCAGCTGGCACAGCTCGCGCGCGATGTACAGGCCGAGGCCGGTGCCGCCCTTCCCGCCGGTGAAAAACGGCTCGAAAATGCGCTCGACGACCTTCTCGTCGATGCCGGCGCCGCGATCGGCGACCTCCAGGTAGGGACGGTTGTTCGGACTCAGGCGCCCGTAGCGCACCTCGATCGGCGACGCCTCGTGGGCGCTGCCGTACTTGAGGGAGTTGTCGCACAGGTTCCAGATGACCTGGTGCAGCTGGCCCGGGTCGAAGCGCACCACCAGCTGCGACACCTCCCCCTGCAGCCGGATCCGCGCCTTCGGGATCTGCATGGTCTGGGAAAACTCGCGCACGAAATCGTCGAGCCAATCGACCAGCAGCAGGCGCTGCGGATTGGTCGCCTCGCGGCGCGACAGCTGCAGCACGTTGTTGATGATCGCGCTGACGCGGTCCGAGTTGCTGCGGATGATCTCGGTAAGCCGGCGCTCATTCGGGCCGATCGCCGGGCTTTCGGCCAGCAGCTGCCCGGCGTGGCTCATCGCGCCGACCGGATTGCGGATCTCGTGCGCGATGCTCGCCGAGAGGCGCCCGAGCGCCGCGAGCTTGCTCTGCTGCACGCGCTCGGCCATCAGGGTCGTGTCCTCGAGGAAGATCAGCGTGGGCCCGGGCGGCCCTTCGCCGAGGGGGGCAAAGTACGGCTGGATCACGCGTCCGCCGTCGGCGGCGACGAAGCTGGCGGCGTTGCGCTCGTGTCCGCCGCTGCGGCGCCAGGTGGAGAGCGAGTACAGCAGCCGCGGCGAGACCTCGCCGAGCAGCGCATCGGGAACCGCGCGGGTGTTGCCGAGGATGTCGGCGGCGGAGGCATTGATCAGGCGGATGTTGTCGGCGGCATCGACGACCAGCAGGCTCTCGCGCAAGTGCTGCAGGATGTACTGCGACAGCTCCGCGAGGTTGGCCAGGTCGACGTCCTTCTGGCGGACCAGGGCCTCGCTCTCGCGCATGCGCCTGGCAATCAGGCTCGCGGCCGTCGCGACCGTGAACAGCATCGCGCCCAGCAGACCGGCCGAGGTATAGGCGCCGATGTCGGTGTGACCGCCGACCTCCTGGCCGATCGTCACGAACAGCACGCTGATGGTCGCGAGCGCGGCCAGGAACAGCGCGCTGCGCACGCGCAGCACGAACGAGAGTCCTCCGACCGGCACCAGGTACAGCAGCCCGAGGCCGCTGCCCACGCCGCCGCAGATCTGCAGCAGCAGCGTCAGCACGCACAGGTCGACCGCGGCCTGCGCCATCGAGTGGTACTGGACGCCGCCGAGGCGGCGGCGAACCAGCAGTACGCTGAGCACCGCAAACAGGAAGTAACCGACCGCCGCGCCGAGAAACACCCGCGGCGAGTCCACGACCAGGCTGCGCGAGCCGGCCAGGAAGTACAGGCTGACCAGCAGTCCGGGCACCAACGCACGGTACAGGTTCAGCAGCGACAGCACGCGCCAGGTCAGCGCGGGATTCGGTCCCGCGGTCCGTTCGACGGAAGTGTTCAAACGTTGGCTCCCTCTTGCCGCTTTGCGCTGGTGCCGAGCTTAATTCAGAATAGCGCGCCCTAGCTAACGTTTGGCTGCGAAATAAGGGGATGGCAACTTGACGAACCCGCGGCGGCTGCGATGCGTGCTGGCGCAGCTGAATCTCGTCGTCGGTGACGTCGACGGCAACACCACCCGGATCGTGCAGGCGGCCAATACCGCGCGCGACCGCGAGCGGGCGGATGTGGTGCTGCTGCCGGAGCTGGCCGTTTCCGGCTATCCGCCCGAGGACCTGCTGTTTCATGGCGGCATGCGTACGCAGGTCGCGCATTCGCTCGAGCGCCTGCGCAACGAGGTGCGTGGGATCACGCTGATCGCGGGCTACCCGGAATACGTCGGTGCGACGATCCACAACTCCGCGATCGTCGTGCGCGATGGCGGGATCCTCGCCAGCCACCGCAAGGCGTGCCTGCCGAACTACCGCGTATTCGACGAAAAGCGCTATTTCACGCCCGGCCATGCGCCGACCGTGGTCGACATCGCCGGCGTGCGGGCCGGCGTGCTGGTTTGCGAGGACATCTGGGAATCGGAGCCCGCGAGGCAGGCCCGGCAGGCCGGCGCGCAGGTCCTGCTGGTGATCAACGCCTCGCCGTACGAGGTCGGCAAGCAGCAGCAGCGCGAACTGGTGGTGGCCCGCCAGCGCGTCGGCGAATGCGGCCTGCCCGTCGTGTTCCTGAACCTGGTCGGCGGGCAGGACGAGCTGGTATTCGACGGCCATTCCTTCGTCATGAACGCCGCCGGCGAGGTGACGCTGCGCGCGCCGGCGTTCCAGGAAGGCCTGTTCACGGTCGATCTGGAAGTGACGGACGACGGCCGGGTTACGCCGCTGCCGGGCATCCTCGAGCCGTGGCAGGGCGAGGAGGAGAGCGTCTATGGCGCGCTGGTCCAGGGAACCCGCGACTATGTCGACAAGCACAGCTTCCCGGGCGTTGTCATTGGCCTGTCCGGCGGGGTCGATTCGGCGCTGACGCTGTGCATTGCCGTCGATGCGCTGGGGGCCGCGCGCGTTCATTCCGTGGCCATGCCGTCCCGGTACACCTCGCAGATGAGCAAGGACGACGCCGCCCTGCAGGCCGGCTGGCTCGGCGTACGGCACAGCGAGATCCCGATCGAGGGAATGTTCGAGGCTACGCTCGCCGCGCTGCGCGAGGAGTTCGCCGGCTTGCCGCCGGACACCGCGGAAGAGAACATCCAGTCGCGCTGCCGCGGCGTGCTGCTGATGGGCATCTCGAACAAGACCGGCAGGATGCTGCTGACGACCGGCAACAAGAGCGAGATGTCGGTCGGCTACGCAACGCTCTACGGCGACATGGCCGGCGGGTTCGCGCCCATCAAGGACTGCAGCAAGCTGCTCGTCTACCGGCTGGCCCGGTGGCGCAATCAGCGCTCCCTGGTGATTCCGGCGCGCGTCATCGAACGGCCGCCGAGCGCGGAACTTCGTTACGACCAGAAGGACACGGACAGCCTGCCGCCGTACGAGGTCCTCGATCCGATCCTCGAGGCCTTCATCGAGGAGGACCTGTCGGTCGGCCAGATCGTCGCGCGCGGGTTCGATCGGGACACGGTCGGGCGCATCCTGGACATGGTCAAGCGCAACGAATACAAGCGCCGGCAGGCGCCGCCCGGGGTGCGCGTCAGCGGCCGCGCATTCGGCCGGGACTGGCGCTATCCGATCACCAGCGGCTACCGGTCCCGCTAGCCGTCACCACCACCACCTTTTCTTGCGGGCAGGGGCAAGCTTGCCCTGCGGGAAGTTGTCCGTGTAGACACGCTCCGCATTCGCGGCGAGGTCGACCATGCCGAGCGCGCGGTAGGCGTCGATCAGCACCTGCATCGACCCCTGCACCGCGGGCGCGCCGTCGTAGTTCTCGATGCAGTATTTGGCGCGATTCAGGGCGCCGACATACGCGCCGCGGCGCATGTAGTACTGCGCGACATGCAGTTCAAAGCCCGCCAGGCGGTTGCGCAGGTACACCATGCGCTGCCGGGCGTCGGCGACGTACGGGCTGTGCGGGTATTTCTGGATCAGCGAGTTGAACGCCTCGAAGGACTTGCGCGTGTCCTTCGGCGGCCGCGCCGACAGGTCGACATTGAAGAACCGTTCCATGAAGTTCGGCAGCCGCTCGAAATACACGAGCCCCTTCATGTAATACGCATAGTCGACGCGCAGATTGGTCGGATTCTCCCGGATGAACGTATCGGCGGCATCCACGGCCGGCTCGGTCTGATGGCTGCGGTAATAGACATAGATCAGGTCCAGCTGCGCCTGGCGGGCCGGCTCCGAGAACGGGAAGCGCGACTGCAGGCCTTCCAGCTGCTTGATCGCATTGCCGTAGTCGCCGTTCTTCATGTTCTTCTGCGCGCGCTGATAAATGACCTCCGGGCCCGATTTGGCATCATCATCGGCGCGATGGCTGCGGCAGCCGGCGCCGACTACGGCCATCAGCAGCACTGCGAGGAGTACGCGACTGGTCACGACTACCCGTTCCCGGCCTTCAAGATCACGCGGTCGCACAAGAGATTCCTTACAATGGTTGGATCCGACGGAGCGCGGCAGTATACCCGATGCACCACCGTCAGCTTCGAGTACGCATATGAGCGCAGAGTTCCAGGTCGTCGAGCTCCGGATCCCGGCGGAAATGGCCGGCGAACGGCTGGATGCGGCGCTGGCACGGCTGTTGCCGACGCAGTCGCGGACCCGGATCAAGGGCTGGATCGAGTCCGGTGCGGTGGAAGTTTCGCGGCAGCGCGCCAGGCCCGCCGACCGGGTTGTCGCCGGATCGCGCGTCACCGTGCACATGGCGGCCGAGCCGCCGCGGACGAGCGTCGAGCCCGAACAGATCCCGCTCAATATCGCGTACCAGGACCGTGATTTCCTGGTCATTGACAAGCCCGCGGGGCTCGTCGTGCACCCGGGGGCGGGCAATCCGCGGCATACCCTGCAGAATGCCCTGCTGGGCCTCGACCCGGCCCTCGCCGCGCTGCCGCGGGCCGGACTCATTCACCGCCTCGACAAGGACACCAGCGGACTGCTGGTCGTTGCCCGCAATGCCGAGGCGCAGACCTCCCTGTCGAGACAGCTCATGGCGCGCACGATGGCGCGCGAATACCGCGCGGTGTGCGCCGGCGTGATGACCGGGGGCGGCACGATCGATGCGGGCATCGGGCGGCATCGCACCGATCGCCTGCGCATGTCGGTGCGCGCCGACGGGCGCAACGCGATAACCCATTACCGGATCCTCGAGCGCTTTCGCGCCCATACCCTGGTCGAGGTCAGGCTCGAGACCGGCCGGACGCATCAGATCCGGTTGCACCTGTCGCACCTGCGCTATCCGATCGTCGGTGATCCGGTCTACGGGGGGCGCTTTGCGCGCCCGCGCGGCGCCCCCGATGAGCTGGTGGCCACCTTGCGCGCCTTCCGGCGCCAGGCCCTGCACGCGGCGAGACTCTCGTTCGAACATCCACGCACCGGCAAGCGCCGCACGTTCGAGAGCCCGCTTCCCGCGGATTTCCAGGCCCTGCTCGAGGCCCTGCGCGCCGATGCGGCCGCGGCCGGAAAATCGCCGTGACCCCGGCATGGCTGACCCCGGACTGGCCCGCGCCGCCCGGGGTGCGCGCGCTGTCCACCTGGCGCACTGGCGGGGTCAGCACCGGGGTGTACGCATCCCTGAACCTGGGATGTCACGTCGGCGATGAGCGGGCCGCCGTGGCCGAGAACCGTCAGCGGCTCGCACGGGCGGCGCGCCTGCCGGGCGAGCCCGCGTGGCTCAACCAGGTGCATGGCAGGGCCGTCGCTGACCTCGACGGTCCGTCGCCGCCTGCCGGCGGCGGCCGGGCAGCGGGCCAGGACGCGGCGTTCACGCGCCGGCGGGGGCGCATCTGCGCCATCCTGACCGCGGACTGCGTGCCGGTCCTGCTGGCCGCGGCGGGCGGTGGCATGGTGGCCGCGGCGCATGCCGGCTGGCGCGGCCTTGCCGCCGGCGTGCTGGCCGCGACGGCCGGCGCCTTCGGCGCCGACCCGGCGACGCTGGTGGCGTGGATCGGCCCGTGCATCGGCCGGGATGCCTATGAGGTCGGCCCCGAGGTGCGCGACGCCATGCTGGGCGCGATGCCTGCGGCGCAAGCCGCGTTCCGCGCCAACGCGCACGGCCGCTACCAGGCCGATCTCGTGCTGATCGCGCGCCGGCAGCTGCAAAGCCTTGGAATCAGCCGCATCTACGGCGGTACCGAATGCACGTTCACGGACGCGAATCGCTATTTTTCGCATCGGCGCGACGGGCAGACGGGGCGCCAGGGGACGCTGATCTGGCTTGAATAGCGCCGGGACGGTTGAATTGCCGCCGGTTCACCCCCAGTAATGGCGCATCCAAACCTTTAAATTCCGGGTGTTTGCATGCGAATGGACAAGCTGACGACCAAATTCCAGGAGGCGCTGGCCGACGCGCAGTCCCTCGCCGTCGGCCGCGACAACCAGTTCATCGAGCCCGCGCACCTGATGGCGGCGCTGATCGAGCAACGGGGCGGCACGGTTCGCCCGCTGCTCGAGAAAGCGGGCGTGAGCGTGACGAAGCTGCGCACCGAACTCGGCACCGCGCTCGACCGCCTCGCGAAGGTCGAGGGGGCCGGCGGCGAAGTGATGATCGGGAATGACCTCGCGAAGCTGCTGAACGTCACCGACAAGCTCGCGCAAAAGCGCGGCGACCAGTTCATATCCAGCGAGCTGTTCGTGCTCGCCGCCTGCGAGGACCGCGGCGAACTCGGCCGCCTGTTCAAGGCCGCGGGAGCCTCCGCCAAGGCGCTGGAGAAGGCGATCGACGAGGTGCGCGGCGGCGAGAAGGTCGAGGATGCCGAGCGCCGAGGAGCATCGCAAGGCGCTCGAAAAGTACAGCATCGACCTGACCGAGCGCGCCAGCCAGGGCAAGCTCGACCCGGTCATCGGCCGCGACGACGAGATCCGCCGCACGATCCAGGTCCTGCAGCGCCGCACCAAGAACAATCCGGTGCTGATCGGCGAGCCGGGCGTCGGCAAGACCGCGATCGTCGAGGGGCTCGCGCAGCGCATCGTCAACGGCGAAGTGCCGGAAGGCCTGCGCAACAAGCGCATTCTCGCGCTCGACATGGGCGCGCTGATTGCCGGCGCCAAGTTTCGCGGCGAATTCGAGGAGCGGCTGAAGGCCGTGCTGTCGGACCTGGCCAAGCAGGAAGGGCAGGTGATCCTGTTCATCGACGAGCTGCACACGATGGTCGGCGCCGGCAAGGCCGAAGGGCGCGATGGACGCCGGCAACATGCTCAAGCCCGCGCTGGCGCGCGGCGAACTGCACTGCGTCGGCGCGACCACGCTCGACGAGTACCGCAAGTACATCGAGAAGGACGCCGCGCTCGAGCGCCGCTTCCAGAAGGTCATGGTCGAGGAGCCGAGCGTCGAGGACACGATCGCGATCCTGCGCGGCCTCAAGGAACGCTATGACGTGCACCATGGCGTCGAGATCACCGACCCGGCGATCGTCGCGGCCGCGACGCTGTCGCACCGATATATCTCGGACCGGCAGCTGCCGGACAAGGCCATCGACCTGATCGACGAGGCCGGCTCGCTGATCCGCATGGAGATCGATTCGAAGCCCGAGGCGCTCGACAAGCTCGACCGGCGCATCATCCAGCTGAAGATCGAGCGCGAAGCGCTGCAAGAAGGACACCGACGAAGCGTCGCGCAAGCGCCTCGGCGCGACTCGAGGATGACGCTGCATGCGCTGGAAAAGGAATACTCCGACCTCGAGGAGATCTGGAAGGCCGAGAAGGCGGCCGTGCAGGGCGCGGCGCAGATCAAGGAGGAGCTCGAGCGCGCGCGTCAGGAGCTCGATACGTCGCGGCGCGCGACAGGATCTCGCGCGCATGTCCGAGCTGCAGTACGGCAGGATCCCGGAGCTCGAGCAGCGCCTCGCCAAGGCGCTGGAGGCCGAGAGCAAGCCGACGCAGCTGCTGCGCAACCAGGTCACCGAAACCGAGATCGCCGAGGTGGTCTCGAAGTGGACCGGCATTCCGGTCTCGCGCATGCTGGAGGGCGAGCGCGAGAAGCTGCTGCGCATGGAAGAGGTGCTTCGGCGCCGCGTCGTCGGCCAGGCCGAGGCGGTCAAGGCCGTCGCCGATGCGATCCGCCGCACGCGCGCGGGCCTCTCCGATCCGAATCGGCCCGAGCGGCTCGTTCATGTTCCTGGGGCCCACCGGCGTCGGCAAGACCGAGCTGTGCAAGGCGCTCGCCGACTTCCTGTTCGACAGCGAAGAGGCGATGGTGCGCATCGACATGTCGGAGTTCATGGAAAAGCATTCCGTGTCGCGGCTGATCGGCGCGCCGCCCGGCTATGTCGGCTACGAGGAGGGCGGATACCTGACCGAGGCGGTGCGGCGGCGCCCGTACGCGTGATCCTGCTCGACGAGATCGAGAAGGCGCATCCCGACGTGTTCAACGTGCTGCTGCAGGTGCTCGATGACGGCCGCCTGACCGACGGCCAGGGCCGCACCGTGGACTTCCGCAACACCGTCGTGATCATGACCTCGAACCTCGGCAGCCAGGTCATCCAGGAACTGGCCGGCGAGGCGAATTACGCGAAGATGAAAGCCGCGGTCATGCAGGTCGTGACGCAGCATTTCCGTCCCGAATTCCTCAACAGGGTCGATGAGATCGTCGTGTTCCATCCGCTCGCGCGTGAGCAGATCCGTGCGATCGTCGAGATCCAGCTTGGCCGCCTGCGCCAGCGCCTGACCGAGCGCGACATCCAGCTGCGCCTCGACGACGACGCGCGCGACAAGATCGGCGAGGCGGGGTTCGATACCGTGTACGGTGCGCGGCCGCTGAAGCGTGCGATCCAGGCGCAGATCGAGAACCCGCTCGCGCAGCATCTGCTGCGCGGGGACTTCGCCGCCGGCGATCGCGTGGTTGCGAAGCTCAAGGGCTCGCAGCTGGTGTTCGAGAAGGAGCGCCTGCACTGAAGGCCGGGGCAGCGCGTGCGTGGGATATACTGCGCCGACAGCCTCAGCCCAAGGGTCGATCATGCCGTTCTACGAGTATCAATGCCAGCGCTGCGGACATCACCTGGAGGCGATGCAGAGGCTCAGCGATGCAGCGCTGAAGAAATGCCCGGAATGCGGCAAGAACGCGTTGCAGCGGCTGATGTCGGCGCCCGTGTTCCGGCTCAAGGGCGGCGGCTGGTACGAGACCGACTTCAAGTCCGAGGGCGAGGGTAAGCGCAACCTGGCCGACCGCCCGGAAGCCGACGCCGCAAAGGACGACAAGAAAGTGCCCGCGGCGCCGGATGCCGGGGCGAAGGAAGGCGCCGCCAAGGAAGCCGCGCCCAAGGACGGAGCGGCTTCCGGGGCCGCACCCGCAAAGGACGGGAAAAAGCCCGATGCCACGCCCGGCGCCAGCAAGTCGGCCGCCAAGCCCGCTTCCCGGCCCCTGAAGCGCCCCGTCACCCGGGCGGCGGCCCCCAGGGCCCGCAAGGCGGCCAGGAAGCCTTCCCGCCGGCGCTAGCGATCCATGGATTCCGGCGCCGCGGACTTGCCCCACCGGGGTACAGGCCTTAGCATCGCGCGCTTTCCTATCCTTCAGATGGCAACACGATGCGAACTACTTATTGCGGCGACGTCGGCGCCCCGCTGATCGGCCAGGTGGTCACGGTGGCCGGCTGGGCACAGCGGCGGCGGGACCACGGCGGCGTCATATTCATTGATCTGCGCGACCGGGCGGGCCTGCTTCAGGTCGTATTCGACCCGGACTCGCCGCAGATGTTTCAGGCCGCCGAGCGGGTGCGCAATGAGTACGTCCTCGAGGTCACCGGCGTGGTCCGCGCACGCCCCGCCGGCACCGCGAACGTGAACCTGAAGTCCGGCGAGGTGGAGCTGCTGGCGCAGCGCCTCGAGATCCTGAACCGCTCCGAGCCGCTGCCCTTCCAGCTCGACGAGACGGTCAACGAGGAAGTGCGCCTGCGCTACCGGTACCTGGACCTGCGGCGCGAGGAGATGCGCGAGCGGTTGCTGCTGCGGCACCGGATCACGCGCGCAATGCGCCATTACCTGGACGATGCCGGCTTCATCGACATCGAGACGCCGATGCTGTCGAAGGCGACGCCCGAGGGAGCGCGCGATTACCTGGTGCCGAGCCGCACGCATGCGGGCAAGTTCTTTGCGCTGCCGCAGTCGCCGCAGATCTACAAGCAGCTGCTGATGATCGCCGGCTTCGATCGCTACTACCAGATCGTGCGCTGTTTCCGCGACGAGGACCTGCGCGCCGACCGGCAGCCAGAATTCACGCAGCTGGACATCGAGACCTCGTTCCTGGACCAGGGGCAGATCCAGGACATCATGGAAGGCCTGATCGTATTCCTGTTCAAGCGCGTACTGGACGTCGACCTGCCGCAACCGCTGCCGCGCCTCAGCTATGCCGAGGCGATGCGCCGCTACGGCTCGGACAAGCCGGATCTGCGCAATCCGCTGGAACTGGTGGACGTGGCGGACCTCGTCGCCGGGTGTGATTTCAAGGTGTTCGCGGGCCCCGCGGCCGATCCGGACGGCCGCGTCGCGGCGCTGCGCGTGCCGCAGGGAGGCAGGCTCTCGCGCAAGGAGATCGACAATTATGCCGCCTACGTCGCGCGTTACGGCGCGAAGGGTCTTGCCTATGTCAAGGTCAACGAGACGGCCCGGGGCCGCGATGGCCTGCAATCGCCGATCCTGAAATTCCTCAGCGACGCGGCGGTGAGCGGCATTCTCGCGCGCACCGCGGCCCGCGACGGCGACCTGATCTTCTTCGGCGCCGACAAGGCCAGGATCGTCAGCGATGCGCTCGGCGCGCTGCGCCTGAAGGTCGGACATGACCTGAAGCTGGTCGAGGAAGGCTGGCGCCCGCTGTGGGTCGTCGATTTTCCGATGTTCGAATGGGACCCAGATGCGCGACGCTGGATGGCGATGCATCACCCGTTCACGAGTCCGGTCGACCTCGACTATGCCGCGCTCGCGGCGAGTCCCGGGGATGCGATCGCCAAGGCCTACGACATGGTGCTCAACGGCTCCGAGATCGGCGGCGGCTCGGTGCGCATCCACATGCAGGACCTGCAGTCGACGGTGTTCGACCTGCTCGGGATCAGCGCCGAGGAGGCGCGCGCGAAGTTCGGCTTCCTGCTCGATGCGCTGAAAATGGGCGCGCCGCCGCACGGCGGAATCGCCTTCGGCCTCGACCGTCTCGCGATGCTGATGGCCGGCGCCGACAGCATCCGCGACGTCATCGCGTTCCCGAAGACGCAAACGGCCGCCTGCCTGCTGATGGACGCGCCAACCGAGGTTTCCGAGGCCCAGCTCAAAGAGCTGCACATCAGGGTGCGTGCTCCCGTCAAGATCGACTGACCGCGGGCAGGCCCCACGCGCCCATGGATCCCGTGCAGCCACCACCGCCGGACCAACCCGGCACGGCCCAGAGGCCGCGCCGGCCCGAATCGGTGCTGATCGTGATCTACACGGCCCTGGCTGAGTTCCTGCTGCTCGAGCGGCGCCAGCCACCGGGGTTCTGGCAGTCCGTCACCGGCAGCCTCGAGTGGGGCGAACTGCCGCAGCACGCGGCGCCGCGCGAAGTGCTCGAAGAGACCGGCATCGCGGCCGGCGAACTCGTCGACCTGCACCTGACGCAGATCTACGAGATCTGGCCCTCATTCGGACGCGTGTACGCTGCGGGAATCACCCATAACCGCGAGCACGCCTTTGCGCTGAAGCTGCCGCACCGGGTGCCGGTCACCTTGAGTCCGCGCGAGCACACGCAGTACCGCTGGCTGAACGCCGGCGAGGCACTCGCGACGGTCTCCTCGGAAACCAATCGTGCGATCATCGAGCGTCTCTGCTCCTAGTTTCAAGGAGAGCGCTTGAAGACGGTCGTGGTCTACGTGCACGGACTGTGGTTCAGCGGGCGCGAGGCGTTCCTGCTGCGCGCGCGTCTCGCGCGCGCGCTCGACGCCGAAATCCGCGTCTTTGCGTACCATTCGGTCAACGAGACGATCACGGCCAATGCAGCGGCGCTCGGGCAGTACCTGGCCGCGATCCGCTGCGACACGCTGCACCTGGTCGGCCACAGCATGGGCGGCGTGATCATCGTCAGCCTGTTCGCGAAGCCCGCTGCATTGCCGCCCGGGCGCGTCCTGCTGCTCGGCTCGCCTTTGCAGGGCAGCGAGACCGCGCGCGCGCTCGCGCGCCTGCCGTTCGGCAGGGCGATGCTCGGCCGCGGCATAGCCGAGCAGGTGCTGGACGCGCCCCGCCGGCACTGGGACGGTGCGCGCGAGCTCGGCATCATCGCCGGCAGCAAGGCGTTCGGCCTGGGCCATCTGGTCAAGCTCTTCGACCGGCCGAACGACGGCACGGTATTCGTCGAGGAGACGCGCCTCGGCGGCGCGACCGATCATCTCGTGCTGCCGGTCACGCACTCGGGTCTGCTGCTGTCGCGCGAGGTGGCGCGCGAGGGAGCGGCGTTCCTGCGCGACGGGCGCTTTGCGCGCCCGCGGACGGTTCCTAGCCGCCCGAGTCGAGGTCCTTGAGGCGAAACAGGATCTCCAGCGCTTCCCGCGGACTTACCGCATTCGCGTCGATGGCCCGCAGCGCTTCGAGCGCAGCCGATGGTGCGGCCCGCGGCGCCGCGGCGCTCGCAGCCGGCGCTGGTGCGGCCATCTGCAGCGGCAATTCGCCCTGCGGCGATGACGAGTGGCGCAGCGCGTCGCGTTCGCGTTCCAGCTCGGTCAGGTAACGTCGCGCCTGCGCGATCACGGACCGGGGTATGCCGGCGAGCGCAGCGACCTGCAGGCCGTAGCTCTGGTTCGCGGGTCCATCCCGGACGCTGTGCAGGAACACCAGTCTGTCGCCGTGCTCGACGGCCTCGACGTGCACGTTGGCGACGCCCGGGGCCTCGCCCGCGAGGCTCGTCAGCTCGAAGTAATGCGTCGCGAACAGCGTGAACGCGCGGATCTCGCTGGCAATGTATGCCGCACACGCCCACGCGAGCGACAGGCCGTCGAACGTGCTGGTGCCGCGGCCGACCTCGTCCATCAGCACCAGGCTGCGGTCGGTCGCGTTGTGCAGGATATTCGCCGTTTCGGTCATCTCCAGCATGAAAGTCGAGCGGCCGCCGGCGAGGTCGTCAGAGGCGCCGATGCGCGTGAAGATCCTGTCCAGCGGCCCCAGCACCGCACGCTTCGCGGGCACGAAGCTGCCGACGTGCGCGAGCACGGCGATCAGCGCGGTCTGGCGCATGTAGGTGCTCTTGCCGCCCATGTTCGGGCCGGTGATGATCAGCATGCGGCGCGCATCATCGAGCTGCAGGTCGTTCGGAATGAACGGCTCGCTGCGGGCCCGTTCGACGACCGGGTGCCGGCCGGCCTCGATGTGCAGCGCCGGCTCCGGCACGAGTTCCGGGCGCACGCAGTCGAGCGCGAGCGCGCGCCCCGCAAAGCACGCCAGCACGTCGAGCTGGCCGACCGCAGCGGTACTGCGCTGCAGGGCCGGCAGGCGCTGGGTCAGCTCGTCCAGGAGCCGTTCATACAGCTCCTTCTCCCGGGCGAGTGCGCGATCGCGGGCGCCGAGCACCTTGTCCTCGAACGCCTTCAGTTCCGGCGTGATGAAGCGCTCGGCGGACTTGACGGTCTGGCGGCGGATGTAGTCGGCCGGGACGCGCTCGGCCTGGCTGCGGTTCACCTCGATGAAAAACCCCTGCACGCGATTGAAGCCAAGCTTCAGGCTGGAGAGGCCGCTGCGCTCGCGCTCCTTGCGCTCGAGCTCGAGCAGGAACTGCTCGGTATTGCTGCCGAGCTCGCGCAGTTCGTCGAGCTGCGCATCGAACCGCGGCGCGATCACGCCACCGTCGCGCAGGAAATGCGGCGGCGATTCGACGAGCGCCCGCGCCAGAAGCCCGGCCTCGGCATCGTGGGCGCCGAGTTCGCCGGCGAGCCCGCACAGCAGCGGCGCCGCGGGGGTCGCAAGCGCGGCCTTCACGGCCGGCAGCGCGCCGAGCGCGGTGCGCAGCTGCACCAGGTCGCGGGGCCTGGCCGAGCGCAGCGCGACGCGGGCCAGGATGCGCTCCAGGTCCCCGATGGGCCGCAGTCCGGCGGCGAGCCTCGCATGCAGCGCATCGGCTATGAGCGCCTCCACGGCATCGTAACGCGCGCGCAGCGCCGCATGGTCGCGCAGCGGACGGTTCAGCCAGCGCCGCAGCTGGCGTGCGCCCATCGCGGTGCAGGTCGCATCGAATACGCCGGCGAGGGTCAGGTCGTCGTGGCCGGACAGGCTCTCGTCGAGCTCCAGGTTGCGCCGGGTCGCCGGGTCCATGGCCAGCGCATCGCTGAACTGCTCGACACTGAGTCCGCGCAGATGCGGCAACGCGGATTTCTGCGTTTCCTGCACGTACGCGAGCAGCGCACCGGCGGCGCCTATGCCTGCGCTCATGCCGGCGCACCCGAATCCGCCGAGGTCGTGGGTGCCGAACTGCCCGGCCAGCGCGCGCTGCGCGCCTTGCGGATCGAACTGCCACGGAGGGCGCAGGCGCCAGCCGGTCGGGGCATACGCTGGTGCGACGAGTGGCGGTGCCGCGCCGTCGGGCGCGAGCAGCTCCGCGGGCCGCAGGCGCTCCAGTTCCGCCTCCAGCGCCGCACGGTCATCGAGTTCGGTAACGCTGAATCGCCCTGCGGACAGGTCCAGCCAGGCGAGGCCGTAGCGGGCGCCCGCCGGCATCACGGCGGCCAGCAGCGTGTCGCGGCGTTCTTCGAGCAGCGCCTCGTCGGTCACGGTGCCGGGCGTGACGATGCGCACCACTTCGCGCTCCATCGGGCCCTTGGTCTTGCCGGGTTCGCCCCGCTGTTCGCAGATCGCGACCGATTCGCCGCGGCGTACGAGGCGGACCAGGTAGGTGTCGAGCGTCGCCGCCGGCACGCCGGCCATCGGTATCGGCGCTCCGGCCGACGCGCCCCGCTGCGTCAGCGCGATGTCCAGCAGCTGGGACGCACGGCGCGCATCGTCGTAGAACATCTCGTAGAAATCGCCCATGCGGTAAAACAGCAGCACGCTGGGGTACTGCGCCTTGATGCGCAGGTACTGCTGCATCATGGGGGTGTGCGCAGAGGGATCGGCGGGCGGATGTTCCATGGCGGGCGAAATCTTAAACGAAGTGGCCCCTGTATGCGTCGCCGCGCTCAGCGCTGCCACGCGATCCTGGCGCACTCGAGCGGCACCGCGACGCCGGCGAACTGCGGCATCACGCGCGCCGTGTAGTCGTCCGCCGGGCGGATCGCGGGCACGGTGGTGCGATAGATGCACGGCGACACGCCCTTCGCGGGCGCGCGCGCCATGCTCATCGGCTGGCACACCATCGTGCTTTCATCGCTGCCGTCCGCATACAGTTCGACCCTCACGGCATCCGGATCGATGTCGCCGAGGAACACCTCGACCTCGACGGTGTGTTGATCGCGGGCCGTCGCGATGCGCATCGCCCCGAACTTCACGGCGCTCCATTGCTGATCGAGCATGCGCCGCCAGGCGACGATCTGCTGTCCAACCGCGCCGTTGCCGGCGCTGCGCTCCCGGTAAGCGGCCGCGGCGGGCAGGTAAAGCCGCTCGGTGTACTCGCGTACCGTGCGGTTGGTGGAGAAGCGCGGCGTCAGTTGCGCCATGCTTGCGCGCATCCGGCTGACCCACGCGACCGGAATGCCGCTGCCGTCCCGGTCATAGAACTGCGGAATCACTTCGCGTTCCAGCAGATCGTACAGAGCCGCAGCCTCCGTCGCGTCCCAGGCCGGATCATCGTCGTGCTCGGCGCCGTCCCCGAGCGCCCAGCCCAGCTCCGGCGAAAAAGCCTCCGCCCACCAGCCGTCCAGTTCGGACAGGTTGATGCCGCCATTGACGAGCACCTTCATGCCGCTCGTGCCGCACGCTTCCCACGGCCGCCGCGGCGTGTTGATCCAGACGTCGACTCCCTGGACCAGGCGCTCGGTCAGCAGCATGTCGTAATCGCCGAGAAACATCACGTGCGGGCGCACATCGCTGCGCCGGATGAACTGCACCCAGTCCCGGATCAGGGCCTGGCCCGCCTGGTCCGCCGGGTGCGCCTTGCCGGCGATGATCAGCTGCACCGGGCGCTGCGCATTGCGGAGCAGCCGCAGCAGGCGCTCGCGGTCGTGCAGCAGCAGGTTGGGTCGCTTATAGGACGTGAAGCGGCGCGCAAAACCCAGCGTCAGCGTATCGTTGCCGAACATCTCCGTCGCACTGGCCACCGCCTCCGCTGACTCTCCGGATGCGAGCATCTCCCTGGCCAGGCGCTGCCTGGCATAGGCGACGAGGGATTTGCGCGCGTCGCTGCGAAATGTCCAGAGCCTCGCGTCGGAGGCGCTGCGGATACCCTGGGCCAGCGCTTCGGTCGTGCCGAGCCAGCGGTCCTTGCCGCAGGTCTCGGTCCACAGCTCATCGGCCGGCGCCGAGTCCCAGGTCGGCACGTGGATGCCGTTGGTGACCGCGTCGATCGGGACCTCCGCGCGCGGCCAGTGCGCGAACAACGCGGCAAAGAGCTGCTGGCTGACCTTCCCATGCAGGCGGCTCACGCCATTGACCGCGCCGCTGCCGCGCACGGCCAGATACGCCATGTTGAACGGCTCGGACGCATCGTCCGGGTTCTGGCGGCCGAGCGCGAGCAGGTCACGCAGGCTGATGCCGAGCTTCTGTTCGGCGTACGCACCCATGAACCGCGCGATCAGCGCCGGATCGAACCGGTCGAATGCGGCGCCGACGGCGGTGTGGGTCGTGAACAGGTTTCCCGCGCGCGTCACGGCCAGGGCCACGTCGAACGGCTTCCCGCTCTGCTGCATGAAGCACAGCGCCCGCTCCAGGACCGCAAAGCCCGCATGTCCTTCATTCAGGTGGCAGACTTCCGGCTGCAGGTGCAGTGCATTCAGCAGCCGCCAGCCGCCGATGCCAAGTATCATTTCCTGCTGCAGGCGCAGCTCGGGGTCGCTGCCGTACAGCTCGCTCGTGATGCCCCGGTGCGCCGGGTAGTTCGCGGCATCGTTGCTGTCGAGCAGCAGCAGTTGCACCCGGCCGACCTGCACCTTCCAGGTGCGCAGCCACACCGAATAACCGGGCAGGGCGATTTCCAGGCGCAGCCACTCGCCATTCGGCTGGCGCAGGGGCAGGATCGGCAGCTGCCCCGGATCGTTGTACGGGTACAGCGCCCGTTGGTTCCCGTCCCGGTCGATCACCTGGCGAAAATAGCCGCCGCCGTACAACAGGCCCACGCCGACGACCGGGACGCCCATGTCGCTCGCGGCCTTGAGCTGGTCGCCGGCCACGTTGCCGAGCCCGCCTGAGTAGATCGGCAGCGCCTCGCTGAGCATGAATTCCATGCTGAAATAGGCAACGCAGTTCAGCGCCGTGCCAGGATGGGCTTTCTGGAACCAGGCGGGCGCCTGCGCGGCGCTGCGCCTGGCCCCGATCAGCGTGTCGACGATGCGGCGGAACGTCGGGTCGGTCAGGACCCGCTGCAGATTCTCGCGCGACACCGTCTGCAGCACCACCCACGGGTTGTGCGTCAGATCCCACAGCACCGGGTCGAGCGCCCGCCACAGCTGGTCCGTTGCATGGTTCCACGCCGAGCGCATATCCAGCGCGAGCTCGGAGAGTTCGTCGAATCCATCTATGTCAGCGGATTGCAGGTGCCGTTTCAGCGGCAGAATGACGGTTGTGGTGCCGGGGTCAGTATCCATATCCGCCACAGTGAAATCGTCCCATGGCGCAAAAGCAAGCGATATCTGGATTTTCACCCGGGCGGTGATTTGCTGGTAATTTACCGGCGCGCATTCCGGTCATTGCAGGAGTATTTCATGGGGATCGTTCATATCGTGGCGCCCGCGCAGATGCCGGCGCAGTCCTTTAGCGCCGGTGCATCGCCGGCGTCGGTCGGCGACAGTCCGGTGCCGCGGCTGGCGAGCCGCGAGGCGTATGAATCCGCGACCGGCGACGTGTCGACCGGTACCTGGGAGGCAAGCCCGGGGGTTTTTCGCCGCGCGATCATGGACGCCGAGTTCAGTCATTTTATCGCGGGGCACGCGAGCTTCGTGACCGATGAGGGCCAGCGCTTCGAGTTTCGCGCCGGCGATGCCGCGTATTTCCCGCCGTTCAGCCGTGGCGTGTGGACGATTCACGAGACGCTGCGCAAGACCTATTGCGTCTGGAAGTAGCAGCCGCTTAGGGGCACCCTGGGGAACGCGTCAGGCCAGCGGCAGGTCGTGCGGGCGCACCAGCATGTGCCAGGCCTGGTGTTCCTGGAGCACGATGACGATCGTATCCGCGATGGTGTCCTCGATCTGCTGCAGTGCCTGCGTGCGATCCGCCTGGCTGCCCAGCTGATTGATCCGCTGGATGGCCGCATCCAGGTCCTCAACCAGGCTCTCGGAGGTCATCGCGAGCCGGAAAGCCTCGGACTGGGCGATCGCCCCGTGCAGGGACGCGGCCAGTGACGGAAAGAACGTCGTGACCAGCGTCAGCCACAGCGAGTGAATGAACAGGTGCATCATCGCGCCGATCGCGGTGAGCCCGAACAGCGTGTTGTTGATGCGATGCACGCGATGCAGCAGCGCATGCTGGCGAACGGCGAGGCGGCGATGGTAGGCCTTCTGTCCCTCGAAGACGTCCACGGCCCATTTCAGGTAGCGCGTGACGAAACTCGGGTCATGCCACGCGCCGTCGTGCAGCTTGCGGGTCAGGGGTTCGAGCTGCGTGCACAGCGAGTCGATGTCGGCTGAATTCAGCACGCGCTTGTCGGCCTTGAAGATCCGGTTGTACCAGTTCGGATCGCGTTCGGGCGGGTCGAAATCGACGAGCGGCGCGAGCAGCGGCAGGTACCAGGTCAGCTCCGCGGTGGTGCGCGCCGACAGCCATTCGCTGCGCCACCGCGCCCGATGTCCCCGCCAGAAGATCCCGACCACGGTCAGGATCAGGCACACCTCGATATAGGTCCAGAATTTCGCGAACGGATGAATCCCGGGATAGCGGCTGTCCCAGCCAAGCGCGAGCGGCAGGACGCCGCACAGCACCGTGAACGCGCTCAGCAGGTAGATCGCCCAGAAGCCGCTGCGGTAGCGATTGCCGTAACTGATGGCGCGCGCGTCGAACTCGCGGTGAGCCGGAGCGACGATCGCAAACAGGGGCGCGAGTTCAACCGGCGGTTGCGGCTGCGGGAGCGAAGGGCCGCGATCGAACCGTATCCCGACCAGAATGATGCGCTGAACGACCTGATAGAAATTCATCTGCGGTTCATGCCCCGATGCGATAGGTCCGGGCGAACGCAGCGGCAGAAACGATGCGCAGGCTGCCGTCGCCGGAGTCCACGAGCCAGTCCCCGGGCCGGCCGCTCAGCCGCGATATCCCGTCCGCCAGCACGACCTGGAAAGCCTCATCCATGCGCAGCGCCAGCACTGGCTGCGCCACGCTGATGTAAGTGCCGGACGTGCCGGCAACCGTCGGCGGCACCGGCCGGTACTTGGCCGGAAAATAACCGCGCGCGACCGGCCAGCTCTCCCCGGTGCTGTCCGTGACCACGGCATCACCGGCAGCGGCGCGCACCGCGCCTTCGGGCGTCGCGACATCGCGCCCCTGCGTGACGATCTCCACGGTCACGTTGCACTCCAGCTTGCTGGCGCTGACGCGGCGCGGATCAGCGGTCATGATCCGGGCAAATCCCGGCTGCCCGCTGGCGTGAAAAACCGGCAAGGGTTGATGCGCAGACATCGGCGCAGTGTATCGGAAACGCCTTGACCCGGGTCGAACGCCCTCCTTAGAGTACCGGATGGTTCCGGCAAATATCTCCGACGCGGCGCTCGCGCGGCTTGCCGCGCGCATCGGGCGGCAACTGCTCGCACGCGGCGAGCGCGTCGCGACCGCCGAGAGCTGCACGGGCGGCTGGATCGCCAAGGCACTGACCGATGTTGCGGGCAGTTCCGAATGGTTCGAGGAAGGCATCGTGACCTACAGCAACGCGGCCAAGCAGCGGCGGCTCGGCGTGCCGCGCCGGCTGCTTGCAGCCGGTGGCGCCGTCAGCGAAGCGACGGTACGTGCGATGGCCGCCGGGCTGCTGCGCCACTCCGCTGCGGCGGTTGCGATCGCAGTCAGCGGTATCGCCGGTCCGGGCGGCGCCGTTGCCGGCAAACCCGTCGGCAGCGTGTGGCTGTGCTGGGCCCGGCGACGCGGCGGACGCGTGAGCCTCGCGAGCGAATTGCACCATTTTCGCGGCAATCGCGAGATGGTGCGGCGCAAAACCGTGCTGCGTGCCCTGCAGGGCCTGCGCCGGCGATGAGTGCGCGGCCGGCACCGGCGCCGCCGGCCGATCACCTCAGGCTGTTTTTTGCCCTGTGGCCGCCGGCCGCGACACGCGCGGCGCTGGCCACGGCCGGTGAAGCCCTGCGGTTCGCGGCGCCCGCAGCGCCCGTGGCGCGCGAGAACTACCACCTGACGATCGCGTTCATCGGTACGGTGCCGCTGGCCGCACTGGAGCGCGTGCGGCGCATCGGCGAGCGCCAGCGCGCGGCGGCGTGCAGCATGGAATTCAATGCGTACGAGTTCTGGCCCAAGCCGGAAGTCATCGTGGTCGCGGCGCGCACCATCGACCCGCCGCTCGAGTCCCTGTGGGGCGCGCTGCACCGGGAGCTCGCCGCCGAGGGATTCGAGTTGCGCGCCAAGCAGTTGCGGCCCCACGTCACGCTGTGGCGCCATGTGAAGCAGGCGCCGCCGCTGCCTGATTTGCCGCCGCTTGCGTGGCGGGCCCGCGATCTGTGCCTGTACCGATCCGAGGCCGGCGCAAACGGGCCGGTTTATACAGTACTCGACACCTGGCCACTACTGGATGAAGTCGCCCGGGGCTGAAAAATCTCTGCGATTGCGTTGCATATGAGATGAGCGCGCGGCCCTTTATATGAAATAATAGGACAACACATCGCCGAGGAATCCTGAATGGATGATAACCGCAAGAAAGCTCTCGCTGCCGCGCTGAGCCAGATCGAAAAGCAGTTCGGCAAGGGCTCCGTCATGCGCCTGGGCGATGCGGGTGCCACCTACGACGTGGACACGATTCCCACCGGCTCGCTGGGGCTGGACATCGCGCTCGGCGTCGGCGGCTTTCCGCGCGGACGCGTCATCGAGATCTTCGGACCGGAGTCCTCCGGCAAGACCACGCTGACGCTGCAGATCATCGCCGATAGCGCAGAACGCACGGCGGCACTGCGCCTTCATCGACGCCGAGCACGCGCTCGACCCGGTCTACGCGCAAAAGCTCGGCGTCAAGGTCGATGACCTGCTGGTCTCGCAGCCGGACACCGGCGAGCAGGCGCTCGAAATCACCGACATGCTGGTGCGCTCCGGCGCCGTCGACGTCATCGTCGTCGACTCGGTCGCGGCGCTGGCGCCGAAGGCCGAAATCGAAGGCGAGATGGGCGACTCAGCACATGGGCCTGCAGGCGCGCCTGATGTCGCAGGCGCTGCGCAAGCTGACCGGCAACATCAAGCGCTCCAACACGATCGTGATCTTCATCAACCAGATCCGCATGAAGATCGGCGTGATGTTCGGCAATCCGGAAACCACCACCGGCGGCAACGCGCTGAAGTTCTACTCCTCGGTGCGCATCGACATCCGCCGCATCGGCGCGATCAAGAACGGCGAGGAAGTCGTCGGCATCGCAGACGCGCGTCAAGGTCGTCAAGAACAAGGTGGCGCCGCCGTTCCGCGAGGCGGAGTTCGACATCATGTACGGCACCGGCATCTCGCGCGAAGGCGAGCTCATCGAGATCGGCGTACTGCACAACCTGGTCGAGAAATCCGGCGCCTGGTACAGCTACAAGGGCGAGCGGATCGGCCAGGGCAAGGATAACGCGCGCGTGTTCCTGCAACAGCACCCGGAGATTGCCGCCGACATCGAACAGCAGATAAGGGCCAAGCTGATTCCGGAGAAGGCGACGATGAACCGCGGCGTGGTCGTCGAGGCCAAAGAGGCGTAAAGCCTGCGCCGCACCCCCGTAGAGCCTCTCGATGCGCGGGCGGCGCGCGTGGCCGCGCTCGATATGCTGGCGCGCCGCGACCACGCATCGACCGAGCTGCGCCGCAAGCTGCAGGACCTGGGCTACGATGCGGCGCTGGTCGGGCAAATCCTCGAGCGCCTGCTCGGGGAGAAGCTGCTCGACGACAGCCGGTTTGTCGACAATTTTCTCCGCTTCCACACGGCGCGGGGCCAGGGGCCGCTGCGCGTACGCGCCGAGTTGCGGCAAATCGGGCTGCAGGGGCCGCTGGTCGAAGACGCGCTGGACGCCTTTGCGGACTGGGCGGACCTCGCGCGCCGTGCCCGACTGAAGAAATTCGGGGCAAAACCGCCCGGCAGCGCCGCCGAGCGGGCACGCCAGGCCCGTTTCCTGGGTTACCGCGGTTTCACGAGCGCGCAGATCCGCGGGGCATTAGGATTGGACATTGACCTGGGGGCGGACGACGAAGGCTTATGAAACGTGAATCGAAACCGAGGGCGATGACCAGCACGGAGATCCGGGCCAGTTTCCTGGAATTCTTCCGCAAGAACGGTCATGCGGTCGTGCCGTCGAGCTCGCTGGTTCCCGGCAGCGACCCGACGCTGTTGTTCACGAACGCCGGGATGGTGCAGTTCAAGGACCTGTTTCTCGGCAAGGAGACGCGCGATTACACGCGCGCCGCCACCGCCCAGCGCTGCGTGCGCGCCGGCGGAAAGCACAATGACCTGGAGAACGTCGGCTACACCGCCCGGCACCACACGTTCTTCGAGATGCTCGGGAACTTCAGCTTCGGCGATTACTTCAAGCGCGAGGCGATTCATTACGCGTGGAATTTCGTCACCGGCACGCTCGGCATACCGAAGGAGCGACTGTGGGTGACGGTGTTCGACAGCGATGACGATGCCGAGCGGATCTGGACCGAGGAAATCGGCGTCGATCCGCTGCGCTGCACGCGCATGGGCGAGAAATCGAATTTCTGGAGCATGGGCGAGACCGGCCCCTGCGGCCCCTGCAGCGAGATTTTCTACGACCATGGTCCCGACATTGCCGGAGGTCCGCCGGGCTCGCCCGACGAGGACGGCGACCGGTACGTGGAAATCTGGAACCTGGTGTTCATGCAATACGACCGGTCGGCCGACGGCACCCTGACGCCGCTGCCGAAGCCCTCGGTGGACACCGGCATGGGACTGGAGCGCGTCGCCGCGGTGCTGCAGGGCGTGCACAGCAATTACCAGATCGACCTGTTCCGAAGCCTGATCGAGGACGCGGCCCGGGTGACCGGCGCGAGCGACCTGGAATCCTCGAGCCTGAGGGTCATCGCCGATCACATTCGCGCGAGCACGTTCCTGATCGTCGACGGGGTGGTTCCGTCGAACGAAGGCCGTGGCTATGTGTTGCGGCGCATAATCCGGCGCGCGATCCGGCATGGCTATAAGCTCGGGCAGACGCAGCCGTTCTTCCACAAGCTGGTCGCGAGCGTGGTGCGGGAGATGGGCGCGTACTACACGGAGATCGTCTCCGGCGAGGCGCGCGCGACGCAGGTGCTCGCCCTCGAGGAAGACCGTTTTGCGGAAACCCTCGCAACCGGCATGGCGCTGCTCGATGAGGCCACCGCCCGGTTGACGTCCTCGGTGATCCCCGGCGAGATGGTATTCAAGCTGTACGACACCTTCGGCTTTCCGATAGACCTGACCGCCGACGTCGCGCGCGAGCGCGGCCTCTCCATCGATCAGGCCGGGTTCGATGCGGCGATGGAAGCGCAGCGCGAGCGGGCGCGCGCGGCCAGCAAGTTCGGCGCGGAATCGCGCAATGAGCTGAAAATAGACGGCAAGACGGCTTTTTCGGGCTACGAACGCCTGGCGGACAAGGGGCGCATCACCGCGTTGATCCACGACGGCGCGATGGTGCCGGCGCTGCACGCGGGCCAGGAAGGCCAGGTGGTGCTGGACCATACGCCGTTTTATGCGGAAAGCGGCGGCCAGATGGGCGACGCCGGGCTGCTCGTCGCGGGCGGCGCCCGATTCGTCGTCAGCGACACGCAAAAGATCGGCGCGGCGTTCGCGCACATCGGCGTGCTCGAGAAGGGCGAGCTGCGCGTCGGCAAGCAAGTCGAAGCGCAGGTCGACCGGGAGCGGCGCAAGGCGCTGGCGCTGAATCACTCGGCCACGCACCTGCTGCACGCGGCATTGCGTGAAGTTCTCGGCAAGCACGTGCAGCAAAAGGGTTCGCTGGTCGCGCCGGACCGGCTGCGATTCGATTTCTCGCATACCCAGGCCGTGACGGCCGACGAATTGCGGCGCATCGAGCGGCGCGTCAACGAGGCGGTACGGGAAAATGCGCCCGTGGAGACGCGGGTCATGGCCTTCGACGCCGCGGTCGCAGCCGGCGCCATGGCCCTGTTCGGCGAGAAATATGCCAGCGACGTGCGCGTGCTGTCGATAGGGGATTTCTCGGTGGAACTGTGCGGCGGCACTCATGTGGGCCGTGCCGGCGACATCGGCCTGTTCAAGATCATCAGCGAGTCCGGAGTGGCTGCCGGCGTGCGCCGCATCGAGGCGGTCACGGGCGAGGCCGCCTATGACTGGATCGTCGGCACGGAGCAGATCCTGCGCGACCTGGCGGCGCTGGTTCGCGGCGGCCGCGACGACGTGGACGCCAAGGTGCGCGAGCTGATCGAGCGTTCGCGCCGCCTGGAAAAGGAAGTGCAGCAGCTGAAGGGGAAACTTGCCAGCGGCCAGGGCGGGGACCTGTCGGCACAGGCGCGCAGCGTCGACGGCGTCAAGGTGCTGGCCGCGCAGATCGACGGCGCCGATGCCAGGTCACTGCGTGACGCGATGGACCAGTTGAAGAGCAAGCTGGGTTCGTCGGTGATCGTGCTCGCGTCCGTGGATGCGGGCAAGGTGCTGCTCGTGGCGGGTGTCTCCCAGGACCTGATGAGCCGGCTGAAGGCGGGCGATATCGCCGGCGTCGTGGCCGCGCAGGTCGGCGGCCGGGGTGGCGGCAGGGCCGATTTTGCCCAGGCTGGCGGCACGCAGCCCGAGAATCTCGCAGCCGCCCTGGGCGGCGTCGAGGAGCTCGTCCGCAGCCGGCTGTCCAGCTGAATACCGCCCTTTGCGACGCCGTGTCACAATTGGCCGACGGGGCAGCTGGGAGAATGGCTATGCTGATATTGACCCGGCGGGTTGGCGAGACCCTGATGATCGGCCGTGACGTCACGGTCACGGTGCTGGGCGTCAAGGGCAACCAGGTGCGAATCGGCGTCAATGCCCCGAAGGACGTCGCGGTTCACCGCGAGGAGATCTTCGAGAAGATCAGGGATGAGGACGGGCGCGAGCCTTCCGAACCCAAGGGATGAGGCCGCCAATCCGGGCCTCCGGACTCAGGCGGCTGAGTTCAATCGCCTGAAGAATTTCTCGATCGTTTTCAGCGAGGACGGATGTCCGGCGGAATCGAGACCGGCCAGGAAATACTTCGCCGTTGAGTACAGCTGCCCGATTTCATCGGGCACATCCATGAAGTGCCGCTTGTATTCGCGATGAACAAAAAACGCGTTCACCCCGGTGAGATTGCAGCAGGCGAGAAAGTAGCCGTGTCTTTCGAACAGCTCCGCGTAGGAGCTTAGGCTCGCGCCGAAATAATCATCGCCTTTCCACTGGTGATCGTCGTCGTAATCGATCGTGAACAGGATGGGCGGGACGAATTTCGCATTGTATTCGACGATAAAAAGCTTTGGCGAGGCGCCGGCCGACAGCAGAGCATCCACAAAATAATAGTCGTTTCCATCGAGATCCACCGAGATGACGTCGCATCGGGTTCTGCCGATCCGATTGAGGCCGGCCTTGTAGAGCTCCACGACATTTGCGATCCTGACCCACTCCTTCTGGAAGTGAAAATTGAGCGTCGATGCCTTGCCCGGGTTCGTATCGAACGCGAGGTCCTCGGCGCCGACCCAGAATCCGGACCAGCCGGCCGCGACGAGCGCCAGCGTGTTGTTCTCGAGCCCGTTGCCGACGCCAAATTCGGCGAATACTCCGTTACCGACCTGCAGCCGCCGCAGGATCTCGAGGGTGATCCCGTCCTCATCGCTTTGAGAATAAATCCTGCCGCCGCATTGCGTCAGCGGATTGGGGTGGGTTGGCAGGAGCAGATTGGCCGAATACCGGTCCAACACCAGGCTCGCCCGGATCATGGGCATGATATTGTTCAGAAAATGAACGTAGACGTTCTCGATATCGCTGCCCTTGGTCGACATCACGTCCTCTCAATGCCAGCTGTCACGGGTAGTATCCCGCAAAGAGCCTCCGCTTGACAGGCGCCGCCCGGCGGGGCGGGGGTCGGAAGGCCCCTGGGGCTGAATGAGCTTTACCTGTCTGCTGCCGCCCGAGTATCATCCCGGCCGCCTGATAGAGGCATGACATCGTTTCCGGAGAGGTGGCCGAGTGGTCGAAGGCGCGCCCCTGCTAAGGGCGTATGGGTCAAAAGCCCATCGAGGGTTCGAATCCCTCCCTCTCCGCCAGTACGCCGGTAAGGTCTCGACGTTTTCGAACGGATAGCTGCGGCGGCGACGAAGCGGGGATAGCGCCCGCAGGGCGCCCCCGGAGGGGCGAGGCGCGCAGCGCCGAGTAATCCCGATCCCTCTCCGCCGGCGGTCTGAAAATCCATAGTGGCGGTTTTCTTCTGCGCCTGGTGTATTTTGCCCATCGATCCGTATGGCGCAATGTATGCAGCAACGTTGGCTGCATGGTATGCGGGAGAAATTGCTATGCGCAGAATTCGCGGTTTCGCCATTATGGCGGGCGTCGTCTGCTTCGCAGTGCTGGGCATCGCGACGGGCGCGAGGGCCCAGGCGCCCGCATTCGTGACCAGCAACGCGCAGCTCGCCAGTCTGGCGCCCGCCGGCTACACGGCGGCCGTCAGGCTGTATTTCTCAGCTCCAGGGGATGCGGATCCACTGACCTACTTCTGGGGTCCGGCTTCATGCCTCATTCCGGGAGGCGACCAGGGATCGGAGGTTCCAGGCACCACCTCGGCGGGCGGTTGCTGGAACGCGCATTTTCCGGTCACCGGCGCGGATGTGCGCGAGTGGGGTCCTATCGGGGCTCTTGCGAACATCACCCATGCGCTGACCTGGGCTTCCGGCAATTACGCCGGTGCGACCGGTACCGGAAGGCTCGTGTTTCCGGCTGGCGCCTTTGCGCTCCCGGGCCCGTTGACCGCGACCCTGCAGCCGAGCACGAACATTCCCAACCCCTCAATGACCATCGCGGGAATGGGAGCCGACGTAACCACCTTGATTTTCCCCGGCGGGAGTAACGGCATTGAGGTAGGACTGCAGGGTCTGACCTCGACCTTTCACCTGCGCGACCTGACGCTGGCGACGCTCGGTTCGCCGAGCCTGCCGGCAAGCGGCCTGCATCTTGCGCAGAAAAATAATTCCATCCCGAGTGCGGGCGAGTCGGCGCAGTCCGACGTCAGCGGGGTTACCTTTCGCGGTCAGGATGGATATCGGGCCAGCGACGGCTGGACGAATGACGTCGCCGTAAACGGCGTTTCAAACATCAATTTCATCAATGATGATTTTGTCGGCCCCGCGGTTGCCGCAGGAACCGGCATCCTGCTTTGTGGCGGCGGAGCTTGTACCCCCAAGGGCGCCAACGGCGTGGTCGGCGTCGTCTATAACATCAGCCAGTCCACCTTCCAGGGGCTTCAGTACGGGATAAATTACAACCAGTACTCGCAGGGACTCACGGTTACCGGCGGCACGAATCTGCTTGAAAACGGCTATGGCATTTACGTACCCGGTGGTCTCGATGGCGAGGCGAAGCCGACGCAACTGACGCTTGCAGACTCCCAGTGCGGGTCGAATCGCTATTGCGTGTTTGACGGCTCCGGCGTCTTTGGCGAGCTGATCAGCAATAACCTGATATTCACCAATATTCCGTTCGTGTCGGCGGGCGTGGGCGTACAGACGGTATGCAATGACTGCAACATCACCGGCAACGACTTCGCTGTCTCATTGCCAACGCTGGAGTCGGATCCGGGGGGGATCGGCGTCGACATCGTGGGCGGGACCGGAGGAATTGTGACCGGGAATACCTTTGCGTATTTCTACATCCACGACGGCGGCAAAGGCTCCCAGGCCGGGGTTGTCCTCGAGGCGCCGGCGACCGGCGTCAGGGTCTCAGCCAATAACTACAGCAACAATCATACGAACCTGACGTCTGCCAGCGGGGGCAACATCGTGACCGCAGCGCCGGTCTCCGGTGCACTGACGGCGGTGACGGGAGCAGCGAACAACGGATCCGGATTTGTCAGGCTGGCGGTCACGAGTACTGCGTCATTCGTCAGCGGCGAGGTGGTCACCGTGGCGGGGGTAGGAGGGATCAATGCGGTTTCCGCCGCCGTGACGGCACCGATGACCGTCATTGACGGCACTCACATGGACCTCAACTCCGTGGCCTTCAGTGGAACCTATACCGGCGGCGGCATGGTCTCGGCGCCACCACCGTGAGGGGATTCTGCGCCTGGATGGCCGGCTCATGCCAGGTGCCCGAACTGGAACAGCAGAACCGAAGCGACCGTGATGCTGACGGCGAACAGCGACTGCGCGAACCGGGCGATGATGTGCGAGTTGCTCATGATGTGTATGCTCCATTGCGTGAATTGATCGAACGAGGCACAGGTTGCACCGCTCGCGAATTCGCAACAAACGCAATACCTGATCGTCTGTTAAGGAGAGCTTAACGTGCCATCCGCCTACGACCGGCTTCCCCTCGGAGCGCTGCGGGTATTCGAGGCGGTGGCCGCGCACGCCAGTTTTTCCGACGCTGCCGAAGCGCTGCACGTCACGACGGCTGCGGTCAGCCAGCAGATCAAGTCGCTGGAATCGTACATCCAGATCCCGCTGTTCCGGCGCAGCGGACGGCGGGTGGAAATCACCGAGGAAGGCCTCGAGCTGCTGCCGGCGGTCAGGGCCGGCCTCGACAAGCTCGAGTCCGCGATCCAGCACATCAAACAGTACGGCCGCGCGGGTCCGCTGCAGATCAGCCTGCTGAGTTCGTTCATGCAGATCTGGCTGCTGCCACGGATCCGCTCCTTCCGCCGCAAGTACCCCGACATCGAGCTGCGGTTTCATACCACGCGAGAGCTCGTGGACTTCTCGCGCGCCGCAATTCACGTCGCGATCCGGCTCGGGCGCGGCAATTACCCGAACCTGCACAGCGAGAAGCTGCTCGACGACTGGATCGTCGCGGTCGGTACGCCCGAGCTGGTCAAGCAATTCGGCATGATCGAGCGCGGCACCGACCTGAGCAGGCATCCGCTGCTGGAGAACGACGACATGTCCTGGTCCGAGTGGCAGAGGCGCGATGCACAGTTCGCGTGGCAGTCGCGCGCGCCGACGATCGATGACTCGGCAGGCCTGCTCGTCGCGGCCGAAGAGGGCCTCGGATTCGCGCTGACGCGCTGGACCACGGTGTCGCGGGCATTGCACAAGGGCACACTGTGCCTCGCCAGCAAGGAAGCCGTGCCGTACCGCTTCGCCTATTATTTCGTCTGTCCGCAGGCCTACCTGGACCTGCCCAAGGTTTCGCAGTTTCGCGAGTGGATCGTCGCCGCGGCCGGCGAGTTCCGCGGCCCCGGGTGACCGGCTGCACCGCCGCGCTCACTGCTATTCGAGCAGCGGGTGTCCCTTGGGCAGCTGATGCGCATACCAGGTTGCGAGCCGGTGCCGGACCGACTTCTCGCCGACCTGTTCTTCCGGCATCGGGGCTATGAGCTTGTCGTGCACCAGCAGCCGGTAGACATACAGCGCCTTGTCGCTGGCTGAATCCGTCGCTTCGAATTCGACGGCGCCGCGGCCTTCTGCATACCTGACGCCCGCGAGCAGGGCGGCCTTGAATAATTCTGCTTCGTGCCTGAGCTTTTTCATGTGCAGATGATATTTTATCCTCAATCCGAATATTCGAAAAACGGCGCCGGCCGGTTCGGCTTACACTGTTGTGCGCTTCGGCGGAAGATGGAGATTGCGTCGTGAACAGGCTGATCGGATCTGCGTTCCTGATGGCGCTGCTGGCGCTGGCATCGACGGCTCCAGCCGATGAGGAGCTGCCGAAATCGCGCGCCGAGGGCCTGGCCATCGAAGCCAGGGACGCACTGCCGCTGACGCGCTTTTACGAGCCGCCGCGGCCACTCGCGGCGGCTGCACCCGGGTCCCTGATCCGCTCCGAGCCGTTCGCCGGCTACGATCTTCCGGGCGGCGCGAGTGCGGTGCGCATCCTTTATCACTCGCGCGCGTTGAACGGCAAGGATGTCGCTGCTTCAGGTGTGGTGCTGATTCCGGCGGGCGCACCGCCGCCGGGAGGTTGGCCGGTCATCGCCTGGGCGCATGGAACCGCCGGCGTCGCGCGCATGTGCGCCCCTTCGCTGATGAAGGACCTGTTGTACGGCGAAGAGGGACTGATGCCGATGGTGGCGGCCGGATTCGCGGTGGTCGCGACGGACTACGCCGGTCTTGGCACGCCCGGGCCGCACCAGTACGACGACAAGATTCCGCAAGCCAACGATGTCCTGTATTCGATCCCGGCCGCCCGCGCTGCGGTGCCGGATCTCGGCCGCCGATGGGTTGCCATCGGCCATTCCGAGGGCGGCGTCGCCGTCTGGGGCGTGGCCGAGCTCGAAGCCGGCCGCAGCGATCCGGACTATGCCGGCGCGATATCGGTCGCCGGTGACATGAATTTCGAGGCCTACCAGGCGCACGATGCCGAAACATTCGACGCGATCACCGATATGTACTGGCCGTTCACCGCATTCGGGATCAAGGCGAGTTATTCGTCCTTCGATGTGAGCCGGATGCTGACGCCGCCGGCCCTCGCCCGTTACCGGGACGTCACCACCAAGGGTTGCTGGTACTACGGTTACGCGGCACTGGCAGAGATTGGCCGGCAGCGGGCCGTCCGGCCGGACTGGAACAGGGCGCCCGAGATCCACCGCTACAATCAGGACAGCCGCAGCGCGAACAAGCCGATCCGCGGTCCCCTGCTGGTGCTGGCCGGCGATGACGACCGGTCCGTCGCCCTCGTGAATATCGCGGCCGGCGTCCGGGAAGCGTGTGCCCTGGGTCTGCCGATCGAATACATCCACCGGCCGGGCCTCGACCACGACCCGCTCATGCAGCAGACGACGCCGGAGCAGCTCGCGTGGGTGCGCGACCGGCTTGCCGGCAAGCCATGGGCCAGCAACTGCAGCGCGCCGTGATGCCGTGTCGACGCCGGCGCCGTAATATCCGCCAGCCGGCGCCCTAGGCCAGTGCCGGCAGCTTGCGGCGCGGATGCAGGCCGCATTCCCGGGACTCGGTGCGCTCCCACCACCAGCGCCCCGAGCGCGGATCCTCGCCCGGCTGCACGGCACGGGTGCACGGTGCACAGCCGATACTGGGGAAACCCTGGTCATGCAGGCTGTTGTAGGGCAGGCGCTTCTTGCGGATATAGTCCCAGACTTCCTTTTCGGACCAGTCCAGCAGCGGGCTGACCTTGTGCAGTCCGTATTCGGCGTCCCACTCGAGCCTGGCGGCCAGGGCGCGACTTGCCGACTGCGTGCGCCGGATGCCGGTCACCCACGCGGCGTGCCCACTCAGCGCGCGCCGGAATGGCTCGACCTTACGCACCGTACAGCAGCCGCGGCGCTGTTCGATGCCGTCACGGAAACCATTGATCCCATTTCCGCCGATCCAGCCTTCCAGCGCGGCGGTATCAGGGTAATAGATGCGCAGGGCGCGCCCATAGCGCTGCTGCTGGCGTTCGATCAGATCATAGGTCTCGGGGTACAGCCGGCCGGTGTCGATGCTGAATATCTCGATTTGCGGGACCGCCTCCCAGATCAGGTCCGTGAGCACAATGGATTCGAGTCCCAGGCTGCTCGCATAGCACACCTTGCCGTACTCGGCGACCGCAGTGCGCAGCTGCGCGATGCTGTCCTGCGCACGTTCGCGCAGATCCGTGGGCAGGTCGGACATGGGGGTCCCAAGGTTGGATGCCGGACCGACACTCTAGGCAAACCACCTCTCAGGGGAAACGAACCATTGCTTATAAGCACATGCGTTTTCAACCTGGCAGCGGATGATCCGGGCGCCGGGGCGAGGAGGCTGATCGCGTGCTGGCCATATCCGCCGCCCGGGCGGCGGGTTCTGGTGCGGCGCGACGCAGTTGCCGCTCCAGGCGCGCCCGGGAGACCAGTCCGCGCACGACGGGTGAGCCGCTGCTGCCTTTCTCCACGACGATCAGGTGCGTCAGGGCGGCCTGCTGAATCGTCAGCAGCAGCTCGCCGGCGCTCGCCCCCTCGATGCTGCGCCACTCGAGGCAGAGCAGCTGCGGCCAGTGCGTCATGACGTCGCCGACCCGCACATCCTGGTGCCGGCTGTAATTCGAGTTCTGCAGGAACTGCAGCGGACGCTCCCCCTGGATATCGTAGGAGGTAATCAAACCCATCGTGCGCTGGTCGCGCACGACCAGCAGGGCACGCACTCCGAAGCGGATCATGTCGTCGAGCGCCAGATCGATCTGGCGGTCCTCGCTGACCGTGATCGGGGATTCGCGCGTGAAGTCGGTGACTGCGTGCCTCGCCGGGTCGCTCATCTGCAATGACTGGCCGTCGGAGGCGGCGCGCCTCGGCAGGCTGCCTTCGCCCTGCATTCTGGTCAGGATCAGCGGTGCATGGTTCATGGTTCTGACTCCTTGCAATTGCCTTGTCACTCCTGATGCGACCCGTGTCCGCGGAGGCAGTTCCCCTACCGTACTCCAATGTGCGCCCGCGGCATACGGCCGCGTCCAATGCCCGCGGGCGGCGCCTTGCTTTCCCGGGTCCGATCGGTAAGCATCCCCGCATGGGCCATAAGAACTACGATGCCCCGTTGAGCCGCGAACCGTGACCGAGATCATCGTCCGAGCCGTCGCCTTGACGGCCGAGGGATTCGCGCCGTTCGGCGACGTCATCGAGACCGAAGGTCATGCCGGCCGCTGGATCAACGACGCCACCTGCCGCCGGTTTGACGATCTGGCGCAGGTCGACGTCGTCGAGGCGGGCGGCCGGCCGCTGATCAGTATCTTCGAGGCGGATCCGCGCCAGCTGCCGCTGCGCGCCGGCCTGCTCGAGCGCCATCCGCTGTCCAGCCAGGCCTTCTATCCGCTGGACCCATGGCCATTTCTCGTCATAGTCGCCGAAGCCGGACCCCATCCCCTGCCGGCGCGCATTCGCGCGTTCCTGACCTCGGGCAGGCAGGGCGTGAATTTTCGCCGCAACACCTGGCACCATTCACTGGTCGCGCTCGGGCGCGTCTCGCGTTTTCTGGTCGTCGACCGGGGCGGGGCTGACCCGAACTGCGAGGAAGCCGCGGTCGATGGCAACGTCCTCGTGATGATCCCGCTGCCGGAACCCGTCACGGGGGCCTCGTGAGCGAGCCGCCAGACAGCACGATAACCTACGCCCCGGAGCAGATCCCATGCCAGAAGCCCCCCGCATCGCCGTCGTCGGCAGCCTGAACACGGACCTGACGACATTCACCGACGTGTTCCCGCGCGCCGGGGAGACCCTGTTCGGCAAGAGCTTCGACCTGGGATTCGGCGGCAAGGGCGCCAACCAGGCCGTGGCGGCGAGCCTCTGCGGCGCCGAGGTCATGATGGTCGCCAGGGTCGGCCACGACCTGTTCGGCGAGGCGACCATCAAGAACCTCGCATCGTTTGGCATCGATACGAAGCACGTGCGCATCCTGGATGGCGTATCCACCGGCGTCGCGCCGATCTTCGTCGAACCCAACGGCCAGAATCGCATCATCGTCGTCAAAGGCGCGAACGACCGGCTGATGCCCGCTGACGTCGAGGCAGCCGCCGGCGATCTCAGCCGGGCGCAGACGATCATCCTGCAGTTCGAGATTCCGCTGGAGACCGTCTACCATACCGTCAGTTTCGCGAAGGCACGCGGCATCCGCTGCATCGTGAACCCGGCCCCGGCATTGCCGGCGTCGATCGCCCAGCTGTGCGCCGCGGATTACTTCATTCCCAACGAGACCGAGGCCGAGCTGATCAGCGGAATGCCGGTGCATACGATCGAGGAGGCCAGGGCCTGTGCAAGGGCCCTGCTCGCGCAGGGTTTTCGGCGCGTCCTGATCACGCTCGGCGCCCGCGGCTCGCTGCTTGCCGATGCGGCCGGCATTACCGTGATGCCTCCGTATGCGGTCAGCGCGGTCGATACGAGCGGTGCGGGCGATGCGTTCATCGGCAGCCTGTCGGCTTTCCTCAGCGAAGGCATGGGCGAGCGCGAGGCCGTCGCCCGCGCAAATCTGTATGCGGCGCTGTCCACGACCGGCGTGGGCACCCAGAAGTCCTTTGCGCCGCGGAGTGTTTTCGAAGCAGAGTGGAGCCGGCGCGCCGCGTGACGGCAGCCGGTCATCCGCTCCACATAAAAACAGGCCAGGGTCAACGGGGGATCACGCGATGTATGTTGTGCACAGCTATTCGCTCGCGGTCATATTCTGCGTCATCACGATGCTCTGCTGGGGTTCATGGGCGAACACGAAGAAGCTGGCCAGGGCGGACTGGCGCTTTGAACTCTTTTATTGGGACTACTCGATCGGCGTGCTGTTGCTGACGCTCGCGCTGGGCCTGACGCTCGGCAGCAGCGGGGACGAAGGCCGTTCATTCGGCGCCGACCTGGCGCAGGCCTCGGGCGAAGGGATCCGCTCGGCCCTGCTGGGCGGCGCGGTGTTCAACATTGCCAACATCCTGCTCGTTGCCGCGATCGAAATCGCCGGCATGGCGGTTGCGTTTCCGGTCGGCATTGGTCTTGCGCTCGTGATCGGCGTCATCACGAACTACGTCGGCGCTCCGGTCGGAAATGTCGGACTGCTCGCGACCGGCGTCGTACTGGTGACGCTGGCAATCATCCTCGATGCCGTCGCCTACCGTCGCCTGCAAGGCAGCGCCGCGGGCGTCAGCACCAAGGGGCTCGTGCTGTCGGTCGCCTGCGGCATCCTGATGGGCACCTTCTACCGCTTCGTGGCCGCGGCGATGTACGCCGACCCGCTGCTTCCCGAGCCTGGCAAGATGGGTTCATACGCCGCGGTATTCGTGTTCGCGGGCGGCATTTTCCTCAGCAGCTTCGTCTGGAACACCCTGGTCATGAAAAAGCCCTTCGTCGGCGCGCCGGTCGGCTTTGGCGATTACTTCCGGGGTGGCCTGGGCACGCACCTGACCGGGATCCTGGGCGGCGCCATCTGGGGGGTCGGGATGTCGCTGAACCTGATCGCCTCGGGGCGCGCCGGGTTTGCGATCTCCTACGGCCTCGGGCAGGGCGCGACCATGGTCGCTGCGTGCTGGGGTGTATTCATCTGGCGGGAGTTTCGCGCCGCACCCAAAGGCACGTCGGGACTCATCACCGCGATGTTTGCCTGTTTCCTGACGGGCCTGGCGCTGATCGTGCTGGCCCGGACGCCCTAGACCGATGACGCTGCGCCGCAACACGGGCATGCCGCTGAACCTCGACTGGGTCGATTCGGTGCGCGTGAACACGAGCGCGGTGGAGCGCCGCGCGGCAAGCTTGCCGGCGCGGCGCACCGTCAAGAAGGACTGGCAGATCGCCTGGCTGCTGCGTGCGATCACCTGCATGGATCTGACGACGCTGTCCGGCGATGACACGGACCCGCGGGTGCGGCGCCTGTGTGCCAAAGCGCTGCGACCCATCGATGCCGAGGTGGAATCCGCGCTCGGGGTCGGCGCGCTACGGATCCGTGTGGCCGCGGTCTGCGTCTATCACCTGTTCGTCGAGACCGCACGGCGCGCGCTCGAGGGCAGCGCGGTGCGCGTCGCCGCCGTGTCGACGGGTTTCCCGACGGGCACCAACGCGTTCGAGGAGCGCCTCGCGGAGATCCGGCGCTCGGTGGCGGCCGGCGCCGACGAGATCGACGTCGTGATCACCCGGGCCCATGTGTTCGCCGGCCATTGGCAGCGGCTCTACGATGAGCTCGCGGCCTACCGGGAGGCTTGCGGCGCGGCACACTGCAAGGTGATTCTCGGCACCGGCGATCTCTCGACGCTGCGCAACGTGGCGCGCGCGAGCATGGTCGCGATGATGGCGGGCGCCGATTTCATCAAGACCTCGACCGGCAAGGAAGCCGTGAATGCGACACTGCCGGTGGGTCTGGTGATGACGCGCGCAATCCGCGACTACACCGGGGCGACCGGCATGGCGGTCGGGTTCAAGCCGGCCGGCGGCATCCGCACGGCCAAGCAGTCACTCGACTGGCTCGCGCTGATGAAGGAGGAACTGGGGCCGGACTGGCTGGAGCCCGGGCTGTTTCGTTTCGGCGCCAGCGGCATGCTCGGCGACATCGAGCGCCAGCTGGCCTATCACTCCAGCGGACGATATTCCGCACTGTACCGGCATCCGGTCGCATGAGACGCGAGACCATGACAGCACCAAGGGACGGCAAGGGCGGCGCGCTGGCGGACAAGCTGGCGGCGATGGAGTACGGCACCGCACCCGAGGATGCGCAGCTCACACTGCAGTGGCTCGATCGCCGCCGCCGCCGGTTCGGGCACTACATCAACGGCGCCGAGACCCGGCCCGTCCGCCGGCATATGTTTGCGACGAGCGATCCGTCGACCGGCGAGAGGCTCGCCGATGTCTCCCGGGGCACGGCGGACGATGTGGACAGGGCGGTCCGCGCGGCCCGCACCGCGCTGCGCGGCTGGCAGGCGCTCGATCCTCACCGCCGGGCCCGTTATCTCTATGCGCTCGCCCGGCAGATACAGAAGCACTCGCGGCGGCTCGCCGTGCTCGAGACACTCGACAACGGCAAGCCGATCCGCGAAAGCAGGGACATCGATCTGCCGCTGGTGGCGCGACATTTTTATTATCACGCGGGCTGGGCGCAGCTGGTGGCCGGAGAGTTCCCGGGGCACGTGCCGTGCGGCGTGATCGGCCAGATCATCCCGTGGAATTTCCCGCTGCTGATGCTCGCGTGGAAGATCGCGCCGGCGCTCGCTGCCGGCAATACGGTCGTGCTGAAGCCGGCCGAGTTCACGCCGCTGACCGCACTTGCGTTTGCCGAGATCTGCGACGAGATCGAGCTGCCGAAAGGCGTCGTCAACATCGTCACCGGTGACGGGGACACCGGCGCCGAGCTGGTCCGGCACGCCGGCGTGGACAAGATTGCGTTTACCGGATCCTCGGACGTGGGCCGATCGATCCGCCGCGCAACCGCGGGCTCGTCAAAGAAGCTGTCGCTGGAGCTGGGCGGCAAATCCCCGTACATCGTTTTCGAGGATGCGGACCTGGACGGCGCCGTCGAAGGACTGGTGGACGGCATCTGGCTCAACCAGGGGCAGGTGTGCTGTGCCGGCTCGCGGCTGCTGATGCACGAGAGCATCGCGGAGCGACTGGTGGCGAAGATCCAGGTGCGCATGTCGAAGCTGCGCATCGGCGCGCCGCTCGACAAGACGACCGACATCGGCGCGATCGTCGCCCGGGTGCAGCTCGAGCGCATCACGCAGCTCGTTGCACAGGGTGTCGCGGAGGGCGCGACGTGCTGGCAGCCGGATGGGCCGCTGCCGGAGCGAGGGCTCTACTACAAGCCGACGCTGCTGACGAACGTGCAGAGCGCGTCGGTCGTCGTGCGCGAGGAGATCTTCGGCCCGGTGCTGACCGCGATGACGTTCCGCACCCCCCGCGAAGCGGTCGAGCTTGCGAACAACACCCGCTATGGGCTCGCCGCGAGCGTCTGGAGCGAGAGCGTCAACGTCGCGCTGCAGGTGGCGGCGGAGGTCAAGGCCGGCGTCGTCTGGGTCAACAGCACCAACCTGTTTGATGCCGCGTGCGGGTTCGGCGGCTACCGGGAAAGCGGTTTCGGCCGCGAGGGCGGCCGCGAAGGCATTCGCGAGTACCTCGTGCCGGCATGGCTGCGCAGGGCGCCGGCGCTGCGGACGGCTTCCCGGCAGGTCAAGGATCGCGCGCCCCTTGCCGGTCCCGATATCAACCGGACCGTCAAGCTCTACATCGGCGGCAGACAGGTGCGGCCGGACTCCGGGCACAGCCTCGAGTGCCGCGACCGCAATGGCCGTCTGCTGGGCGAAGTCCCGCTCGGTAACCGCAAGGATATTCGCAATGCCGTCGAGGCGGCCCGGCGGGCCGACGCCTGGAGCACGACCACGGCCCACAACCGCGCGCAGGTGCTTTACTACGTGGCGGAGAATCTGTCGCAACGCGGCGCGGAAATAGCCGGGCGACTGGCAGCCGTGGTTGACAAGCGGCAGGCCGCGACGGAGGTCAGGCTCGGCGTGCAGCGACTGTTCTGCTACGCGGCGTGGGCTGACAAATACGAGGGGGCGGTGCACCAGCCGCCGCTGCGCAATATCTCGATCGCGATGAACGAGCCCCTCGGCGCGGTCGGCGTGATCTGTCCGGCGGTCTCGCCGCTGCTCGGCTTTCTGTCCCTGGTGCTGCCGCTGCTGGCGGCCGGCAACACGGTCGTGGCGGTGCCGTCGGAGCGCTACCCGCTGATCGCGGGGGAGCTGACCCAGGTTTTCGAGACCAGTGACCTGCCGCCGGGCGCCATCAACCTCGTCACCGGCCGGCCCGTCGAGCTTCTGAAGGTGCTCGCCGAGCACGATGATCTCGACGCGCTGTGGTGTTACGGCGACCACGGGCTTTGCACCCTCGCGAAATCGCTGTCCGCCGGCAACCTGAAGCAGGTCTGGACCAACGACGGGCGCGACATCGACTTCACCAGCAGCCTGCAGGGCGAAGGCCGCTGGTATCTGGAACATGCCCATCAGATCAAGAACGTCTGGGTTCCGTACGGAGAGTGATCATGAGGCGCCAAGCGTTCCGCATCGTTTTGATCGCGCTGCTGGCCGGCGCGTGGAGCGCTCCTGCCGCGGCGCAAAAGCGCCTGGTAATCATCGACCAGGATGGGTCGGGCCCCGGGGGATCGAACATCATGTCGATGATGGTGCTGCTGCAGGCGCCGCAGGTCGATGTGCTGGGCATCACGATCGTCACCGGCAATGCCTGGCGCGATGATGAGGCACGGCACACGCTGCGGATGCTCGAGCTGATCGGGCGTACGGACGTGCCCGTTGCCCTCGGTGCGGTCTTCCCGCTGATCCGCACGCAGGAGGAGACACGCCTGATGACACCGCTGGTCGGCCAGGTCGCCTGGCTCGGCGCGTGGGGGCAGAAGCTCGCGATTGCCGGTGCGCCCGCCGGGCCGCTTCCCGGTCCCTGGGATACGCCGCCGCTGCCGGAGGGTGAGCCCCATACGCAGCCGATTGCGGAGGACGCCGCGCATTTCATGATCCGCCAGGTGCGCGCACATCCGCATGAGGTGACGATCTATGCTGCCGGGCCACTGACCGACATTGCGGTCGCGCTGTCGATCGATCCGCATTTTGCGGAACTTGCGCGGGGCATCGTGATCATGGGCGGAAGCCTCAATCCGCACACCGAGGATCCGGAATTCGCGACCAGTCCACGGCATGAATTCAACTGGTGGTTTGATCCGGAAGCGGCCCACATCACTTTGCGCGCGCACTGGCCCCGCATCGACGTCACGACGGTCGATGTCTCGATCAAGGCGATGTTCACGCAGCAGATGGTCGATGACATTGCCCGGTCGGACAGTCCGGCCGCGCGGTACATCGCAAAATACAGCGACGAGAAATACTATCTCTGGGACGAGCTCGCGGCCTGCGCCTGGCTCGATCCGGGCATCATCACCCAGCGGCGCGACCTGTACATGAGCGTCGATGTCAGCCATGGGCCGGCGTATGGCGAGACCCTGACCTGGGGACCTGAACTGAAGCCGGCGATCGATGTGCAGCTGGCACATGCGCAGCTGGATGTGGACCTGGCGAAATTCACGCGCCTGTTCGTCGACCTGATGAAGGCGCCGGGTGCGCGCGGCGTCGCGTCAGTGCAGAAATGAGACAGGCGGCCGCTTCCCTTTACAGCGGGAAACGGGCTGTGTAGTGTGCCCATATAAACGCGGGCCGCAATGATCCGCAGGCACGATCGACCGGAGGGATTCGGGATGAAAACAACACACCGTAATGCGCGGCGCTCGGCGCTTTTTTCTTTGCTTCGGGCGGGAACGCCTGTTCTGGCCGCGACGATTGCGGGCGCGCTGCTGATGCCGCTCCAGGGCCGTGCGGCCGATTCATCGGGTACCGAGGCAAGCGACACGCTCGCGGAAGTCATCGTCACGGCCACTCGCCGCGAGCAGAACCTCAACGACGTGCCGTTCTCGGCGACCGCGCTCACGGGTGACCCGCTGCAGGTCCTCGGCGATGCCGGCGATGACATAAAGCAGCTCGCCTTCAAGGTGCCGAGCCTGAACATCGAATCGTCGAACGGACGCGCCTTTCCGCGCTTCTATATCCGCGGCTACGGCAACACCGACTACCACGACTTCGCGTCGCAGCCGGTCGGCCTAGTCTATGACGACATAGTGCAGGAGAATCCCGCGCTGAAGGGATTTCCGATATTCGACCAGGCCGACGTCGAAGTGCTGCGCGGACCTCAGGGCACGCTGTTCGGGCGCAATTCCCCGGCGGGTGTCGTCAAGCTCGAGTCAGCGAAACCGGTGATCGGCGAAACCTCAGGGATGTTTTCGATTTCCGACGGCACCTATAACTCCGGCGTCATACAGGGCGTCGTCAACGTTCCGGTCAACGACCAGATGGCATTGCGGGTTTCGCTCCAGGGCCAGCACCGCGACGACTGGGTCAATGACCCGATCAACGGCACCGCACTAGGCGGCTACAACGACTGGGCGCTGCGCGCGCAGCTGCTGTGGAAGCCGACCGACACGTTCACGGCGCTGCTGAACGTCCACGGCCGCGACCTGACCGGCTCCTCGACGCTGTTTCGTGCCAACATCATCGAGGCCGGCGGCAACGCGCTGATCCCCGGATTCGACCCGGCCGCGATCTACACGGACGGCCCGAACAGCGCGAGCCTGAAGACCATCGGCGGCGCGCTGCACCTGACCTGGAACCTGCAGGACATGACGCTGCAGTCCATCACCGGGTACGAGTCCATCCTGAAATATTTTGCGATCGGGGATATCACCGGCGGATGCGGGGAGTCCTTTCCGCCGCTCAATCCGCAGTGCCTTGCGACCTTTCCCTCCGGCGCGGGCCCGGGCACGATCCCGTTCGCGGTGGAGACCTCGGCGGGCGTCCCGAGCCATACGCAGTGGACGCAGGAATTCCGCGTGGTCTCCGCGAACGAAGGACCGCTGAAATGGCAGGGCGGCGTATTCCTGTTCTATGAAGACGTGATTGCGAACGACGACGATTACTGTGCGGTCGGCGAATGCGTCACGTCAGCGCCGCTGTTCGCGTTGCAGGACGTGACCGCGACGAAACAGAAGAACGACGCCGAGGCGGTCTTCGGATCCGTCGACTACAGGATCGCGGATCCCTTCACGGTTAGCGCCGGCGTGCGCTATACCGCGGATCACCGCTCGATGACGTCGGGCTTTACCGATATCGTTGAACCCTACTTTGGGCCACCCGGCAACGCGACGGCGCCCCCATACTACGCCGGCAGAAGCAACTCGAACGTCAGTTGGGACGTCAGCGGCACCTACAAGCTGAGCCCCGACACGAGCCTGTATGCGCGCATCGCGACGGGCTTTCGCGCGCCGACGCTCGGTGAGCCCGGCGCCGGAATCGGTATTCAGGTGACCCGCGCGGAGACGACGATTTCGTACGAAGCCGGTGTCAAGGCGGACCTGTTCGAGCGGCATGCGCGGCTGGCCTTCGATGGCTACTACTACGACGTCAGTAACCAACAGCTTTCGGCCGTCGGCGGGGGATCCAACGTGACGCAGCTGATCAATGCGGCGCATACGATCGGCTACGGCTCGGAGCTGGAATTCGAGGCTCATCCGGTGTCCAACCTGACGTTCAACGTCAGCGGCAGCCTCAATATCACGAGGATCGAGGATCCCTCACTGATCGTCGAGGTAGGCGGAGGCGTTCCGGCGGGCGACGCATCCAATATTGTGAAGCAGGTGCCCAATGGGTTCGGGGGCTACAACTATTTCTCGAACATCAACGGCAATCCGCTGCCGCAGGCGGCCAAGTGGGTCGCCGACGTCGGGCTGCGCTACGACATACCGCTGCAATCAGGCGCCAAGCTCTATGCGTATACGGACTGGTCGTACCGCAGCGGCATCAATTTCTTCCTGTACGAATCGAAGGAATTCGATGCGCCGTCCCTGACGCAGGGCGGCCTGCGCCTCGGCTATACGTGGGCGGACGACAAGTACGATGCCGCGCTGTTCTGCCGGAACTGCACCAACGAGATCCGCGCGATCGGCGGCATCGATTTCGCGGACCTTCTCGGATACATCAACGATCCACGCATCATCGGGGTGCAGTTTCGCGCGAAGTTCTAGGTTGTGCTGAACCGCTACTTCGGTCTTGACGCGCACGGCACGACGGTACGCACGGAGATCATCGCCGGCCTGACCACGTTCCTGACCATGGCCTACATCGTCGTCGTCAATCCGCTGATTCTCGGCGACGCCGGCATGCCGGTGGCCGCGGTTGCCGCGGCCACCTGCCTGGCCGCGGGCTTCGGCTGCATCCTGATGGGCCTGATCTCGAACTATCCGATCGCCCTGGCGCCGGGCATGGGGCTGAACGCCTATTTCACCTACACCGTCGTCAAGGGCATGGGCCTGCCGTGGCAGACCGCGCTCGGCTGCGTCTTCATCTCGGGCGCCGCGTTCCTGTTGCTGACGGTCGCCGGCGTACGCCAGCTGATCGTCAGCGCTGTCCCGCGTTCGCTGTTCGCGGCGGTGGGCGGCGGGATCGGGCTGTTTATCGCGTTCATCGGCCTGAGCGATGCCGGGGTCATCGTCGCCAAGCAGGGCACGATGGTGGGCCTTGGCAACCTGACGTCGCCGACGGCCGCTGTATCGATGCTCGGCCTGCTGGTGATCGCGGCACTGCAGACCCGGAGGGTCAGGGGCGCGATGCTGATCGGCATCCTCGTCACGGCCGTCGTCGGCTGGGTATTCGGCCTCGCGCACTTCGCGCCGGGCGCCTACACCCTTCGTGACCTTTCGGCGACCGCGTTCAAGCTCGACATGCCCGCCGCATTGAACCTGAAGGGCGGGATCGGGCTGTCGCTGATCGAGATCATCTTTGTGTTCCTGTTCGTCGACCTGTTCGACAATGTCGGCACGCTGGTGGCCGTGACCAAGCGCGCCGGGCTGGTTGCCCGGGATGGCTCGATTCCGCGCCTGAACCGCATCCTGCTCGCCGATTCCGCGTCGATGCTGGTCGGGGCCATGGCGGGCACGAGCACGGTCACCAGCTATATCGAAAGCGCCGCCGGCGTCGCCGTGGGCGGGCGCACGGGCCTGACCAGCGTCGTGGTCGGACTGCTGTTCTTCTGCACGCTGTTCTTTGCGCCGCTGGTGCAGGCGATTCCGGCCGCCGCAACCGCGCCGGCCCTGATCCTCGTCGGCGCGTTGATGATGGGCGCGCTCGCCGAGGTGGACTGGGCCGATCCCGGCGCGGCGATTCCTGCGTTCCTGACCGTGATCATGATTCCGCTGACCTACTCGATCGCGAACGGCCTGGCCTTCGGCATCACCAGCCACGCCGTGCTGAAGCTGGTGCGCGGGCAGGCGCGCCTGCGCGACTGGCTGGTCTATGTGCTCGCCGCGCTGTGCATCGTGCGCTTCATCTACCTGGCCTAATCAGGCGCCTGCCGCGCGGGCGCTAGCGCTGCGCGACGGTTGCATCCTTCGACTGTAGTTGCACGAGCACCGCGTTCAGCCGCCGCTCCAGCTCGTCGAGCTTTGCCGCGTCCGCGGCATGCTGCGCGACCAGCGCGGCGACCGCGGCTTGCTCCTTCTGCATCTCATTCAGCAGCAGCGGCGCGAGTTCATCGTAGCGCACACCCTGAATAGTGCCTTCTTTATCGCGGATCACGAGTTCCGGATAGACCTGGTCCACTTCTTCGGCAATCAGGCCGTACTGAACGACGCCGTTCGGCTCGGCCTTGACGTGAAAGCTCACCGGACGCAAGCGCTTCAGTTGGTCGCTGTTGCCACCCAGCGGGGCGATGTCCGTCTTGTAGCGTTCCGAGGAGGCGCTGTACCCGAGCTGTCCGGAGCTGTTCACGACCACCGGCAGCCCACCGGCGATGGGCGAGTTATTGATGCCGGATATGAAGGTGGTACTCGCGGGATTGGATACACCGATCCGGGTCACGTAGTTCTCGCTGCTGGCGCCGGTGACGCTGGCGCCGATGTAGGTGTTGTAGCTGCCGTTCACGAGCGATATCCCCGCACTGACGCCGACCGCCGTGTTATCTGATCCTGTTGTATTGCTGTACAGCGTCGCCAGGCCTGTCGCGGTGTTGGACGACCCCGTCGTGTCGGCGTAAAGAGCCCCGGCTCCGATCGCCGTATTGCTGTCTGCCTGAGCCGAAATCAATGCGCCTGCGCCGAAGGCCGCATTGTAAATGCCAACGGTATTCGCGGTCAGTGCGTAAAAACCGTCCGCCGTGTTGTCAAATCCGCTCGTATTGCTGTACATCGCCATATAGCCGATCGCGTCGTTACCAGCCCCGACGTTGTTGTACATTGCCTGGTAGCCGAACGCGTTATTACCCGTTGCAGCCGTATTGCTGAACAGTGCCTCGAAACCGACAGCGCTGTTGCTGGATCCGGTCGTGTTGCTATAAAGCGCCTTGCTCCCGCTGGCCACGTTATTGTAGCCAGTGGTGTTGGAGAAGAGCGCGTAGGCGCCTGAGGCGTCGTTGTAGCTGCCAATCGTGTTGCTGTAGAGCGAGACGGTCCCGATGGCTGTATTGCGTGAACCGGTCGTGCTTTCACGCAGCGCCTGGAACCCGACCGCGGTACTGTAGCTTCCGGCCGTGTTGGATTGCAGCGCGTAGGCGCCGGCGGCGGTGTTGCTGAAGCCGGTGGAATTGTCATAGAGCGCAGATGTCCCGCTGGCGCTGTTGAACCTGCCGGCCGTGTTCTTACCCAGAGCGTCAGTCCCGATCGCCGAATTGGCTGCACCTGTCTTGTTACTCGTCAGCGCACCATTCCCGATAGCGGTGTTATAGGCTCCCTCGGTGTTGGCTGAAAGCGCCGCATAGCCGACGGCGGTGTTACCTTCGGAAACATCGGAGCCAAGCGTACTGCTGCCACAGGCAGTATTTTCAGCGGGATCACTGGTTGCGCAGGGTGGCGGGGTCGCATAGGCCGCATCGGCAAAAGCCGAAATGCCAGCGAGTGCAATGAAATTCCGGATGTTGTGTCGTGCCATGTCGATTCGCTCCCTGCATTGATTTTTGTATCCGAGAGGTTCAGCGCGCCATGGCTACGGAATGACGTTCGTCAATTTGAATACTGTTCCCTCGCCGTAGGCGCCGCCCTCGGACGTCACTCCGTAGAAATTGCCATCGCTGGCCTCAATCACCCCCGAATACGGGTAGGCTCCGTCCGTGCTGCCGCTGACTCCGCCGCCGCCACTGAAGGAATACAAGACGGTCTCGACACCGGTCGGGGTAATCCTGAAGACGGTGCCCGGGTGGATATACTTGCCGCCGCTGCTGGTCGTCCCATACAAATTGCCGTCGGTGCCCTGGATCAGGCCGGCGGCCGGGTAGGCGCCATCGGTGCTGCCGCTGATTGCGCCACCTCCGGAAAATGAAAAAACCCACGGCTCGGCACCGGCCTGCGTGATCTGGAAGACCGTGCCTGCGTAACTTGCGCCGCCGCCGGCCGTCGTTCCATAAAAATTCCCGTCGCTGGCCAGGATCAGCGGCGCCTCCGGATTGGCGCCGTCGTTCGCACGACTGGCGCCACCGTTTCCGCTGAACGAATGAACGACGGATTCGCCCCCACAGGCGGCGGTAATTTCAAAGATGGTGCCGTCGTTATAGGTGCCGCCCGCATAGGTCGTTCCATAGAAATTGCCATTGCTGCCCAGGATCAACCCTGCCTTTGGGTACTCGCCATCCGTGCCGCCGCTGGTTCCGAAGGAGTACAGACAGGTCTCGCTGCCAGCCGCGCTGATCTTGAAGACAGTGCCCTGATTGCCGGCGCCTCCCTCGTAGGTCGTCCCGTAGAGATTGCCCGCGCTGTCCTGAATGAGCCCGTTTGGCTTGACGCCGTCGTTGGGGCCGCTCGTTCCGAAGGAATAAAGCACGGTCTTGACGCCGGTCGTTGGGCTGACCTTGAAGATGCTGCCCGTATTGTTGGCGCCTCCCTCGTAGGTCGTTCCGTAAAAATTGCCATCGCTGCCCTGGATCAGGCTCGCTTCCGGGTACGCCCCGTCGCCGGGGTTGCCGGTGAACGGAATGCCTGTTTCGCTGCCGGCCGTGGTGATCAGATAAACCGTGCCCAGGTCGTCAGCGCCTCCATTCAGCGTTGTTCCAAAGAGGTAGCCGTCGCTACCCAGGATCAGGCCCGCCTGAGGGGCGGCGCCGTCTTTGCTGCCGGGAATTCCGCCATTTCCGCTGAAGGAATGCAGAATGGATTCCGCAACGGGAGGCGGGCCAATGGACACGATATTGCCAGGTCCGACCGACAGGGTCACATTGGTATAGACCGTTCCCTTGAATGTAACCGCGGGGATCATCAGGTGTTCGTTGCCCAGGTTGTAAACGTCCTGGGCATTCATCGGCATGCCGCCAGTCAAACCGTCGATATTGCCGGCTCCAACTGCAAGAACGACATCGTTGTAGACCGTTCCCCCCACCTGAACGGCTGGTATGGTCAGGTTCGTGCCGTTATAAGTGTCCGCACCGATTACGCTGCCGATCGATATCGGGTTCGCCACCGTGACGAGCGCATTGGCGTAAAGCGCGTAACCACTCGCTGTCGTCACGTCCACGCTGGGTACGGATAGCTGATTGTTCGTTGGATCGTAAATGTCCTCGGTCCCGTTCGGCGTACCGTTCAGCGTTCCCAAGTTCAGGATGGTTCCGACCGTGACGACCACGTTCGAATAAGTGGCGCTGCTGCTCGAACCCGTGCCGTTGCTGACCACAAGCGAGGAAATGGTCAGCCGACCGGTTGCCGGATTGTAGGTGTCAGACGCGTAGGCTTCGTGGGCACCAGCCAGCAGCAGCAGGGCTGCGGCCACGGATCGGAGAGGCTGGCGCAAGGATGATGTGGACTGCACGCTTCATTCCCCCAGTTTTTTTGTCGCCAAGGCTTCTATTCTAGCGCCCTTTATGTCTTCGGCGCGCGTCCTCGTCCGTGCATCAACCAATTGAATTGCAATCGATCCTGCAGAGATGAAATCCCCTCGAGTCTTCGCGAGCGCGACAACACAAGTTATAGTGTAGTGAACGTACGTCCGGCGCCGCGGGGGATTGCCGATGTCAGCCATGAGCCGCCGCCAGGCGATAGTCGGTACTGCTGCAGCGCTGGTCGCGGCTGCCGCCGCGGCGCGCGCCGCGCCGGCGGCACTTGCCGCGCTATCGGCCCTGGAGGTCCGCAGCCGGGGGCGTCTCGGCGTTGCGTTTCTGGATACGGCGTCGGGACTCAAACTGAGCCATCGCGCCGGCGAGCGGTTTCCGATGTGCAGCACGTTCAAACTGCTGGCCGCAGCGGCAGTGCTTCGGCGCGCAGAACATGGCGAGGACAACCTGGGCTACATCGTCCGCTACGCGAAGGCAGACCTGGTCGAGTACTCTCCGGTCACCAGCGAGTTTGCCGGGGACACGGGAATGTCTGTCAGTGCCCTGTGCGAAGCGGCGATCACGCGCAGCGACAACACGGCCGGCAATCTGTTGCTCGCGGCCATCGGCGGTCCCCCCGGGATCACGCGCTTTGCGAGACTCCTGGGAGATCATGCGACCCGACTCGATCGCGTCGAGCCTGCACTCAATGCGGCGGCCCCGGGAGATGCGCGCGACACCACCACCCCAGGCAGCATGCTCGGAGATCTTCGCCACCTGCTGCTGGGTAAGACACTGTCGACGGCTGGACGCACCCTGCTCAGGCAATGGCTGATGGCCAATCAGACCGGCGATGCGCGCCTGCGCGCGGGCCTGCCGGCCGGCTGGTCGATCGGCGACAAGACCGGTACCGGTGAAAACGGCACGACGAACGATGTTGCCATTGCCTGGCCTCCGTCGCGTGCGCCAATGCTGATCACCGCGTACCTGACCGGATCCCCGTTATCCGGCGAGGAGCGCAACGCGGTGCTGGCCGATGTCGCGCGCATCGTGTCGGCGCACAACGCGTCAGGTTGACATCGCGCGGCCGAATCGATGAGCCGCAATTAACGAGTGCCGGGGCCCGGTTTTGCTGCGCGCCGGCTGATGCCTGGCCCTACCTCCGAATTGGTAATGCTGATGGGCGCAACCAGCTGATCGAGGGACAGATTGGCCGCCGCACCCGATAATGCGAAGGTTCCCGCCATGATGTTCTCGCAGAACAGTCCGCCGCTGACAATTGCATTGGTGTAGCCGGCGGTCAGTGCAAGCTCGCAGCCGCTGGGCACCGTGAACGTGCCGCCCAGCGCCGTCGGGGTCGAGCCCAGCGACGCCAGGTTCACCTCATCGACCGTGGCGCCGCCGTTCTGGCCAGGGCCTGTATCGGTAATGTGATTGAACTGCAGCTTGATGGTGTCGACGAAGCTCCCTGAGGGGCCGTACAGGCCTGACCATTGCGAATTGGCCGTCAATGCCTGCAGTGAAGCTCCGGCAGGCGTCAGCGCAGCACTCGAATACGTGAACGGGCCCAGGGGTGATGAGTTTCCCGGACCGGCGACGTTCACAAACACGGCGGCCGATGCCAGCGTACCGGCGGGCGGCAGCGGCGTGAGCCCTGCCGAAGCTTCGCCGGAATAGGTGCCGAGCACCGTCGGCGTGCCGGCGGAGCCTTCCTTCAGCGTCAGCAGCTGGGTCTGACTGGCAATGAGGCCGGGCGTCGTCGAGGGCGTGGTCAGGCTGTAGACCAGAGTCGAATCATTCGAACCCACAAACTCGAACGTCGTCCCCGTGGGCGGAGCGAAGCTGTACAGCAGCGTCAGCTTGCCGCCCGCCAGCGGAGCCTGATATATCGATATCGAACCACCGGAGGTGTCCGTAAAGAATACCGAGTTGTCATCACTCCAGGCTCCGGTTCCAGTCACGACCCCATTTGGGCCCAGCGTGCCCGTGGCCGTATAGATCTTGACGAAGCTGCCGGTTGCATCGATCCGGTACAGGGTATCGATTCCGGCGACGGGCACATTCAGGAATGCGAAGCCGCCGGTCGAGCCTACACCCTGGTTCAGGGCCATCGATTCAGTCATCAGCCCACTGGGCAGCCCCGACAACAATACCGTCGGGCTCGAGAAAGTCGAATCGGAGAACAGATCCAGGTTATTGGACCTGTCAACCGCGACGATTCCGGCCAGCACGCCATTGGTCTTGTACAGCGTCACCATCTGGCCTGTACCGAGAGCACTCACGATGGCCGGACTGGCCGCACCATCCGCGTAGCGCACGACTTCCACGGTATCGCCGCTGGAGCCGCACGTGGAACTCGTGACATGCAGCAGCACGAATAGCGTCGTCGGCATGCTGGTGTTCGTCATCGCAGACGTGTAGTCGCAGATCACGCTGGTCGACGCGGCCGAAAACGTCCCGACCTGTACCGCGGTCGGCAACGACGATGTCGTCAGGTCGACATCGTAAATATGAATATCGCCGTCCGCCCCGATCGCATCCACCATCATCACATCGAACAGCGACGAGGTCGGCAACGGCGAGCTGCCGGACGTGAACAGGCCCAGAGAGACCCCGAGCAGCTCGGTCGTCGTCGTGGTGACAAACGCGGGCGTTGCGGTCAGATTGCTCGTGGGAATGACGAACAGGCCAGCCTTGCCACCGTTGGTCGACGTCGCGGTATACGGAATCCACCTGGGTGCGGCGCCGGTGCCGCCGCTGGAGCTGCTGCTGGAGGTGGAGCCGCCGCTGGATGAACTGCTGCTCGATGAGCTGCTGCTGCTGGACGTGGAGCCGCCGCTCGAGGAGCTGCTGCTGGATGAACTGCTGCTCGACGTGGAGCCGCCGCTGGATGAGCTGCTGCTGCTACTGCTGCTCGACGTGGAGCCGCCGCCGGATGAGCTGCTGCTCGAGCCGCCCCCGGTACCGATCGACACCACCTTGCCGATCGTGATGACCGGATTGGTATAGACCGTGCTGCCCAGCTGGATCGCGGCAATCGTCAAGTGTCCCGTCGACAGGTCGTAGACGTCGCGCACGTTCATCGGCATCCCGCCGCCGGCGTCAATGATGCTGCCGACGGTGACGACGACATCGTTGTAGATTGCGCCGCCCACCTGGACCGACGGAATGTGCAGCTCGCCGCCGCTATAGGTATCAACCCCGCTCACGCTGCCGATCGAGACGAGGGTCCCTACGGTGACGATGACATTGGTGTAGCCGGTCGACCCGACCGAAACGCTGGGAATGGTCAGTTCGCTGTCGGTGGGGTTGTACAGGTCCTCAACTCCGGTACCGGTGCCGCTCCCGATCTTTACGATTCCAGACACCGTCGTGACGACATTCGAATACTGCCCGGCGCCGATGAGGACCAGCGGGCTATGCAGTTGCCCGCCACTGTAGGTATCCGCGGCGGCCTCGTAGGCGCAGGCGAGTAACATCACGGCAGCCAGCAGCGATCGCGCGTGCCGGCGTAAGCAAGAGGTGCGTTGCATGGCGTCAGTCCCTCCGAACGTCTCTGTGCGCCTTTGCCGGGCCCGGGCGACTCGTGGAGCAGAGGTTCGGGTGTGTTGCTGTTTTGCCGACACTACGTCTCCCGGGGTTTTTAATCAAGTCGGATGGGTTGCCGGCATTCAAACGCGTTGGTGGTGCCAGTGAGGCACGATGCGCGCTGGCGCATTCGCCGGGGATTCGCGTTATTCTTGCTGCAATGCCGTCATCGGTGTCCGGAGCCCCAGAGCATTGCGATCGCGAAACAGAGCAATCCGGCGGCAGCGAGATGCGAACTCGGCGCAGCCGGTCAAAGTGACTGAGCTGCCCCGGTCCGCCACCAGTTTCGCACTGGCGGTCGCCGCCATGATCGCGGGACTCGGTTCGATCTGGCTGCTCGCTCCCGAACAGCACCTCGACGTCGGCCACTTTGTCGCGTACCTGCCGCTGGTGCCGTGCCTGGCGGTCGTGCTGGTGATCGCGGTGGCCGAGTGGGTAGCGCCGCGCCTGCGCGCTGCCTCACCAGGGGCGCTTGCAACGAAGGTGCTTCGGCCGCTCGATCTGCAGCGCGTCGTCGTGCGGCTCTGCGGCCTCATCGCGACGCTCGCGTTGATTGCGTTCCTGTACTGGCTGTTCCCGGAATACAGCGGCAGCTTCTATGCGCCTTACTGGCAATTCCTGCGTACGATCGCCCCGATCGGCGTGTTGGTTCCGCTGTATTTCATCTGGGCCGACCGGCGCCTGCAGGATCCCGAGGACGAGTACCTGAGCTTCGGCTACCTCGCGCTCGGCCGCTGGAGGCAAGTGCAATGGCAGCTCATCCGCCACCATTTGCTCAGCTGGGGCGTCAAGGCGTTCTTCCTGCCGCTGATGGCCGTGTACCTGAATGACGAGATGCGCTCGCTGCACAACATACTGGCATTCTCCACGGCCGGAAATTGGCCGGCCTACGACCTGTTCTATCACCTGTCCTACGCGGCCGATCTGCTGTTCTGCGTCGTGGGCTACAGTACCTCGATGCGCCTGTTTGATTCGCAGATCCGCAGCGTCGAGCCGACCGTGGCCGGCTGGGTGGCTGCGCTGGTCTGCTATCAGCCGTTTTACTCGGTGATCGGAAAATTCTATCTGCAGTATGACGACAACATTTACTGGGATAACTGGCTGCAGCCCTGGCCCGGCGTGCGTGCGGTGTGGGCGTCGTTGATCATCGCCCTCACCTGCACCTATGCGCTGTGCACGGTCGCATTTGGCTTGAGGTTTTCGAACCTGACCCACCGCGGCATCATCACGGCCGGGCCGTACAGGTATTCCAAGCACCCGGCGTATATTGCGAAGAACCTGAGCTGGTGGCTCATTTCCGTGCCGTTCATCAGCGATCAGGGCTGGGCGGCGGCCGTTCGCAACTGCTGCCTGCTCGCGCTGCTGAACCTCGTCTACTATGCGCGCGCACGGACCGAAGAGCGTCATCTGAGCCGGGATCCGACCTATGTGGCCTACGCGCTGTGGATGAATGATCACGGGCTGTTGCGCGGCCTTGCACGCGTGCTGCCGTTTTTGCGCTATCGCGCGCCGCATCCATGACTTCGACACCCGCGACGGACACGGCGCCGCTCGAGAGGCGCCTTCGCTGGGCCTTCGGCGCGGCGCTGCTGCTGCGACTGCTGTATCCGGCATTCAATTCGCCGCTGGGCCACCTGTTTTCGGATCCGCAGCGTCACTGGGATAACGGCCTTCAATTGCTGCATCCCTCGGTCATGGGCAGCGGCGATCCGCTCATGTACCAGCTGTGGTTGTTCCTGTTGACGCGCATGCCGGGCGATCTGCATCCGCTGGTACAGACCGCCACCGGATTCCTGTGCGCGATGATGCCCTATGGATGGTACCTGGCGCTGAAGGAGCTGCTGCCGCGGCGCTGGGCGCTGGGCGGTGCGCTCGTGATCGCGCTGGTACCGGCCTTTCTCGGCGTCTACGCCTACTTCATGAATGAAACGCTGTTGATGGCGCTGACCGGCTTCGCGTTCTGGGCGACGTTCCGCGCGCAACGCAAGCGCACCGTGGCCGCATTCGTGCTTGCCTGCACGCTGTGGCTCGCCGCCGGCTTCACCCGCTCGGTGGCATTGCCGATTGCGCTGCTGTGCCTCCTGGCCGTGTGGGTGCCGCAGCCGCAGCGGTTCGCGAAGGCGGCGATCGGCGTCGTGATCCTGCTGTTGTTCCTGGTTCCCGCCGGCCTTCACGGGCGCATAAACCTGAATTTCTTTGCACCCTTCGGCAACCCGTATCTCAACACGATCTACGCTGAAAGCGGCAACAGGAACATCGCGATTGAATTCGGGCCGAAGGGGCACTACTGGTTTGGTTGTCCAAGCTTCTATAACCCGACTTTCTATCCGTTCTCGGACTGGACCACCGATCGCACCGGCACCGTAGCGATCGCCGTGGACCTCGACGAGGGCCGGGCTCCATGGCGGAGAGAAAAGAGCCGGGTCGAGCGCGAGCGGACTTTCCCGCGCTGGAAGCTCTACGGAGAGAGCCTGAGCTACACGTTGTTTGCACAATCCTGGCCGGACAACGACCGCAGCGCGGTCGCCGGTTTCCTCACGGTGTGGACACGCTGGCTATGGCCGCCCCTGATGCTGATCGTCGCGATCGGTGCCGTACGCGGCCGGTTCCAGGGCAAGGAATGGCTGCTGCCGTGCAGCGCCCTGGCAATGGTTGTCTACTTCGTCGTGCAGAATGACGCGATCATGGAGGGACGTTATCGCAAGCCGATCGACCCGATATTCGTCGCGGCCGCCGTGGTCCTGGCGCACCGCGCCAGAGCGCGCGTCAGGGCGGACATGCAGGCGCTGCACCAATGACATTGGTCAGCTCGTACAGCATGCCTTCCGATCTTTGGTACGGTATGGAGTTATTCGGTCCGCCCGTCTCGGTCGTCCCATAGAAATTGCCGTCGCCGGCCTGGATCAGTCCGGTCGGATTTCCGCCGTCGGTGCTGCCACCCTGGAAGCGCCACAGCACCGTTTCCGCCCTCTGCGACGACCCCGTTGCCAGGTTCCGGCAAAGCCTGAAGACGGTACCCAGGCTGATGCCAGCGGTTCCGCCATTGGCGGTGATGCCGTAGATATTCCCATCGCTGCCTTCCATGAGATTGGTCGGGCTGGCGCCGTCGCCATCGCCGGCGCCCGTAAAGGAGTACAGGACCGTCACGTCGCCGGCGGGCGTCATCTGGAACACGGAACCAAGGCCGTACAAACCACCGTAAACTGTCGTGCCATAGAAGTTTCCGTCGCTGGCCTGGATCAACGCCGCAACAGGCGACCAGCCGTCGACAATGGGTGGGTTGCAGACAACAGCTTCACCATCGCAGCCGGTAAAGTTATGGACAATCGTGACTTCCCCGGAGGGTCTCATCCGGTAGATGGTCCCCCGGCTGTAGGTGCCGCCGCCCGGCGTCGTTCCGTAGAAATTGCCGTCATTTCCCTGCACCAGTGACGCAGTGCCAAAGCTCAGGCCATCGCTGCCGGTGTTGTGATAGGTGTAAAGGACGGTTTCCTGACCCGCGGGCGTCAGTTTATAGATACCGCCCATTCGGGACAGGTCACCGCTGTCGGTAGTCCCATACAGGTTGCCGTCCCAGCCGACGGTCAGTAACGAACCCGGCCCCGACAGATCTCCGGGATTGCCGAATTGATAGAGCGGGGGGTGGGTCTCAGTGCCTTGCGCAGTGACCTCGTATACAGTCCCGCCCCCGTAGGTGCCTCCTTCGCCACCATAAACGGTCGTTCCATAAAAATTACCGTCGCAGGCCTGGATCAGACCCGCGGAACTGCCCGCGCCATCGGCAGAACGGGCGGTTATGGATCCGGTAAACGAATAGAGTACCGACTCGGTGCCGGGCCCGGTGCTGGACGGCACGAACCGGAAGACGGTGCCGTAGCCGCTGCCGGTACCGCCGACATAGGTCGTGCCATAGAACGCGCCGTCGCGCCCCTCAATGACGCCCCCGTTGGGACCTTCCCCGTCCGTCGCGCTCGCACCAAAAAAATACAGCGGTATTTCGGCGACCGGACCCGTGCCCGAGGTGTTTCCGCCGGGCAGGGTGTTGGTGCCGGTAGCATTGCAGATGAACGCGCCCGGAACACCGACGGATACCACGTTCGCCAGTCCGGCCGTCAGGGTCACGTTGGTATAGATATGGGGGCCGTATTGGACCGCGGGTATGGTCAGCAGTCCGGTGGGGCCATCCCAGTTGTCCAGATAGGCATCGGGCATTCCGCCGGCAACACCCACGACATTCTGGATCCCGATCTCCAGCACCACATGGTTGTAGACCGTGCCATAGACCTGGATATAGGAAATGCTCAATCGCCCGGTGTCGGCATCCAGGCTGTCGGCTGCGGTCACGCCGCCGATCGAGACCAGGCCGGCGACTGTGATGGTCGCGTTGGTATAAATGGTGCCGTTGACGCTGACGCTGGGCATGGTCAGTTCACTGGTTGCCGGCGTGTAGCTGTCCTCGCTGCCGATCGCTGTGCCGCCAAGAACCGCCTTGATCGTGCCGAGCGTGACCACCACGTTTGAGTACGTCGTCATCCCGATCGTCAGCGACGGAATCGTCACCTGGTTGGTATCATAATTATAGGTATCCACTCCCCAGGCCTGGCAGGACCAGGCCAGCAGCAGGGCAGCAATCAGTGATCGAGGATGGTTGCGCAGGGATGATTGGTATTGCATGAGTCACTCCCCGTTGACTGCTCAATACGCCGCGTCCGCGCCCCTTTATACTCCTACTGAGTGCCCATGGGGCAACCTGGGGAACGGAGCCCCGGTGAAACGAGAATCAATGCATGGACTGCGGGGCGCGCTGAACGAAGCGCTGCAATGAAGCTCAGTGCGCGGCCCCGAGGTAGGCCGCCCGAACCGCCGGATCGTCACGCAGGGCCGACGCGGGCCCCGAGGTGCTGATGCGCCCGTTTTCCATCACGTAACCGTAGTCGGCGACGCCCAGTGCCGCCGCGGCGAACTGCTCGACCAGCAGCATCGTCATGCGCGCCTCCTTCAGTCGCGCAATGGTCGCGAAGACTTCCTCGACCAGGCGCGGCGCCAGGCCCATCGAAGGCTCATCGAGCAGAAGTACCCGCGGGTTGAGCATCAGCGCACGCGCCATCGCGAGCATCTGCTGCTCGCCGCCGGACAGGGTGCCTGCCAGCTGGCCGCGTCGCTCCTGCAGGCGGGGAAACAGTTCGAACATGCGGGCAAGGTCCGCCTGGACGTCGCCTCGCTCGCGTGCACCGGTCAGGCGCGCGAAGGCGCCGAGCATCAGATTGTCGGCCACGCTCAGCGACGGAAAGACGCGGCGCCCCTCGGGCGAGTGCGCCAGTCCGAGGCGCGTGATCTCACAGGAGGGCAGGCGGGCTATGTCCTTGCCGTCAAGCTCGACCGTCCCGGATCGCGCCGCGAGCATGCCGGACAGCACGCGCAAGGTGGTGGTCTTGCCGGCGCCGTTCGAGCCGATCAGCGTGACGAGGGATCCCTGCGGAACCTCGATCGAGATCCCGTGAAGCACCTGGACCTGCCCATAGCTGGCAACGAGGTTCTTTACCGAAAGCATGGCGTCCTCATGTGGCCTGCGCGGTCGCGCCGCCCAGATAGGCTTCGATGACCCGGGGATTCGACTGCACCTCGGCCGGCTTGCCCTCGGCGATCTTGACGCCAAAATCCAGCACCGTGACCACATCGCAGATCGACATCACGATATCCATGTGGTGTTCGATCAGGATCATCGTGATGCCCGCGTGCCGGATCTTGTGGGTGATCTCGATCAGTTCCTTGATGTCGGGCGCCGTCAGGCCCGCCGCCGGTTCATCCAGCAGCAGCAGCTTCGGGTCGAGCGCGAGTGCGCGCGCGATCTCCAGCAGCCGCTGCTTTCCGTAGGCGAGATTGCGAGCCTCCTCGCCAGCAACATGCTGCAGCCCGACGAACTCGAGCAGGGACAGCGCGCGCCGGCGGGCCGCGGCCTCCTCGCGCCGCGCCCGCGGCAGAGCCGCGGCGACGCCAAAGGGACCGGAGCGGTACGTGTGGTGCAGTCCCACCAGCACGTTCTCGAGCACCGTCAGCTCGGCGAACAGCTGCACATTCTGGAACGTGCGCGCCAGGCCCAGCGCGGCGATATCGGGCGACTTGAGACCGGCCATGGCCTGCCCCTCGAAGCGCAGGTCACCGCCGCTCGGCACGTAGATCCCGGTAAGCACATTGATCATCGTGCTTTTGCCGGAACCGTTCGGGCCGATCAGACCGTGAATGGTGCCGCGCGAGATCACCAGATCGACGCCGTCCAGCGCCCGCAGGCCGCCGAACTGCATGATGATCTTCGATACCTTCAGCAGGGCCACGTCGGCCCCGTCCCCGGAGGCGGCACCGCCAGCCGCCACGATCGACGCACCGGCCGCGCCTGCAGAGCGGCCGGGCAGGGCGCGCTGGCGAAAGCCGGCCGGCCGGAACTGTGCGACGGAATGTTTCAGGAAACCGGTGACGCCATCGGGCAGGTAGTAGACGACGAACAGGATCATCATTCCGTAGATAGTGGCCCGGTAGTCCGTGATCTTCGGCAGCAGCAGCGCGAAGACATAGAACGCAACGCACAGTGCCACCGGTACGGCGATGTAGTGCAGCCGCCGCGGCTGGCGGCGGGCGGCAATTATCCCGGAGACGACCGCGATCACCGCGATTCCCAGCGCGACCTTGCGGAACAGATCGATGTCCGAGAGCAGATTCGGCAGGAATACGACGACACCGGCGCCGATGATCGGCCCCAGCCGGGATTTGCGGCCGCCGAGGGCAACCGCCAGCAGGAACTCGATGGATTTCTCGAAACTGAAGTTGTTCGGCGCAAGATAGACGTCCGAATACGTGAACAGGACGCCCGAGAGCCCCGCAAAGGCCGCGCTGGCGACGAAGGCGATCACTTTGTACTTGTAGACGCTGACGCCCATGCAATCCGAGGCGATCGGACTGTCGCGCAGCGCCTCAAATGCGCGCCCGATGTGCGAGGCAACCAGCCTGTTGATCACGATGATCGTGAACACCAGCAGGATCAGCGCCAGCCAGTAGTACTCGATCTCCCGCAGGCGGTTCAGCGACATGTCGAGGAACTGGAACCGGTCCGCGTAGTCGCGCAGGTCGAAGAACAGCGGCTTCGTCAGCGAGATTCCACGCGCGCCGTTGGTCAGGAAATCCATCTCATTGATCAGGATCTGCACGATCGTGCCGAATGCCAGCGTGACCATGGCCAGGTAGGGACCCGTGACACGCAGCGCAGGAAGCGCGAGCACGACGCCGAACAGAGCTGCGACGATTGGCCCCGCGAGCAGCGACGGAAACAATCCGATTCCCAGCTTCATCGACAGGACGCCCGCCGTGTAGGCGCCGATGCCCCACAGGGCCGCGTGGCCGATCGAAACTTCCCCCGTGTATCCGAACACGATGTCGAGCCCGAGCACGAGTATCGAGTAGATCGCGATCGTCGTCAGAAGGTGAACATAATAGGGGCTGGTGATCAGGAACGGCAGTGCGAGCGCCAGTGCCAGACCCGGCATCACGAGGAACAGTTTGCCCTTCACGCTCGTCACACCTTCTTGATCGTCGCCTTGCCGAACAGCCCGGAAGGTTTTAGCGACAGCACGAGCAGCAGCAGTACGAGACCGGGCACATCCTTGTAGCCGGTCGATATATAGAAGCCCGTGAGTGTCTCGGCGATCCCGAGAATCAGGCCGCCGACAAACACGCCGACGCCGCTGCTCAGTCCGCCGATGATCGCGACGGCAAAAGCCTTCAGCCCCAGCACGGCGCCCATCGCAGGTCCGGTGAGCGTGATCGGCGCAACCAGGACGCCGGCAAAGGCCGCGGACATCGATGACAGCGCGTAGGAGAACGTGATCACGAGCCTGGTATTGATGCCCATCAGGCCGGCCACGTCGCGGTCGTTGGCGGTGGCGACGACGGCCTTGCCGTATATGGATCGGCGGTTGAACCACTCGACGCACAGAACCAGCAGGATCGTGCCGAGGATGATCGCGATTTCCATCGGCTGGATGTGAATGGGTCCGACCACCAGTGCGGCTTCCGGCAGCGGCGACGGGAAGCGCAGTGCGTCGCGGCCCCAGATATTCTCGGCAAGATTCCGGAATATGATGCCGAGCGCGATCGTGGCCATGATCCAGCCGACTTCGGAACGCGTGCGAATCGCCTGCCGCACGCCCAGCAGTTCGACGACGGCGCCCTGCGCGCAACCGAAGGCGAGGATGACCGGCAGCATCAGCACGAATGCGACCGGGGTCGCGAGTTCATGGCCAATCAAGAAATTGATCGTCGTGAGGCCGACCAGGGCACCCAGCATCAGCGCCTCGCCCTGGCCGAAGTTCAGCGTTTTCGACGTCGAGAATGTCAGCTGGTAACCGAACGCGATCAGGCCGTAGATCATGCCCTGCGAGATGCCGCTGACAATCAGTTGGGCGAGGATGTTCATGCCAGGCTGGTGCTCACTGGGAAATATGAATTCATATTGTCCGGCTCCGCCGCGATCGCCGTATCCCTCGCGGCGGCGCCGGCTGGCGCGAACCGGCACAGTCGCGCCGGTCCGCGCGCCGGTGTTTTCCTCAGCTCTTCGGCTTGACGCGCAACGCCTTGTCGCCGTTCAGATCCTCGGCATGCGCCGCAATCACCCGGCCGTTCTTGACCAGGCCCATGACCGGAATATTCGGCGAGATCGCCTCGTGGTCCGTGGCGCTATAGGGGTGATCGTAGGTCGTGACCACGCCCTCGACCTTGGTCTGCAGGTTCTCGAGGGCCTCCTGGATCTTGCGCCCGTCGGTGGACTTGGCCTGCGTGATCGCGGCGGCGAGCAGATAGGCCGAGTCATACCCCTGTGCGGCGGATACCGGCGAGGGCATGCGGTCGCCGCCGTAGGCCTTGTGATACGCCTCGATGAAAGCCTTGCGCTTCGGCGTGGTCGGCAGCTCGATGAACGTCTGCGGCATCATCGCGCCATCGCCGTTATGGCCCGCCGTGTCGATGAAGCTCGCCATCGACAACGTCCATGAACCGATCATCGGCACTTTCCAGCCGAGCTTCGCCATCGAGTTCGCGATCTGCGCGAGCTCCGGTCCGATCGCGTAGGTCAGGATCACGTCGGCGTCCGCCTCTTTCGCCTTCAGCACCTGCGCCGTCATGTCGGTATCGCCGATGTTGAATTTCTCTTCGGTGACCGGTTTCAGTCCCAGGGCGGCTAGCGCTTTTTCCAGGTCGCCGCGGCCGAGCATGCCGTAGTTGGTGGAGTCATTCAGGATTGCCGGATGCTTGAAATGCTGCCGCTTGATGGCCTCATCCGTGATCATCACCGATTGAATCGTGTCGGCGGCCGAATTCCGGAAGATGTAATTCTTCTTCGCATCCGGAAACTGGTGCGTCAGGATCGAGCCGGTCGCGACGTTGTTGATGACGGGAATCTCCGCTTCCTCGTAGAAGCGCTCCGCTGCCTGCGCGACGCCGGTATTGATGAACCCCAGTGTGGCGACGACCTGTTCCTTGTTGATCAGTTCCTGCGCGACCTGTACGCCCAGTTCGTTCTTGGCCTCGTCATCGCGCTCCACCAGCTGGATCGGCCGCCCGAGTACTCCGCCCGCCTTGTTGATCTCCGCGACGGCGAGCTTGGCGCCGTCGCGCATGCTCACTCCCATTGACGAGGAGCCGCCGGTAAAGGGTCCCGATAGACCCACCTTGATCGGTTCGGCCGCATGGGCCAATGCGATCAGCGTTGCGCTGCCAGCGAGTGCGGCAAAAATGATTTTAAGGTTCACGGAATATCCCCCTCGAGTTGCCAGATTCAGCTGATTTTTCTGTAGCGATATATAGCATAACGAACCCATGGAAAATCAATTCACCGGCGTTTGCCTTGATAGCATGCCGCCGAGCCGGACATCCGGCGATGGCCGAACAGGCCTGTTGTGTTAAACTGCGCGCCCGCAAAGGGGCAGCAGGCATGGCCGCAATGCTATAACTGTTGCTAAATCAAAGACATAGCGTTAACAGACTTGCGCCCGTAGCTCAGTTGGATAGAGCGTCTGGCTACGAACCAGAAGGCCGGGAGTTCGAATCTCTCCGGGCGCACCATCATCCGATCGACCCGAGAAAAGCCAATAAGGCCGTATAGCCAATTGGCGGCAATTCGAACTCCCGGCAGACCAACAAGCCGAGTTCGACGCCGGCGGCGCGAAGCGGCGCTGGCGGTCGCCCGAAGGGCGAGCCGAGCGTTGGCGAGGCCGAGGGGCCGCAGGCCCCGAAGCAATCTCTCCGGGCGCACCATCATCCGATCGACCCGAGAAAAGCCAATAAGGCCGTATAGCCAATTGGCGGCGATTCGAACTCCCGGCAGACCAACAAGCCGAGTTCGACGCCGGCGCGGCGCGAAGCGGCGCTGGCGGTCGCCCGAAGGGCGAGCCGAGCGTTAGCGAGGCCGAGGGGCCGCAGGCCCCGAAGCAATCTCTCCGGGCGCACCATCATCCATTCGTTCGATCAGTCAGTTAGTGCCTCCGCCGCTAACCGGTCTTGCGCCGAAGCCATGGGGTTGCGGGAGAATTGCGGGACTCCGCGTCGCACGCCTTCTCCGCAGCCTCGATCAGGCCCGTCAGTTCGGCCTGGGAGTAATGCGTCGTGATGCGGCCATTTCGATGCCCAAGCAAATCTTGGCGATCCTCGAACGACACGCCCGCCGCGCGAAGCCTGCGGCCGAAGGTGTGTTTGAGATCGTGGACCTAAACTATGTGACCTTCGGTGGAACTTACGCTGGCGGCGGTACTGTCTCTGCCTTACCCCCATGAGGCGCGCTTCGACAACGTTGCCACCGTCCGGCGCCGGACTGCATGGGAGCCCGAAGCGAACCCACGCCGGGCCGGTGTAGACTTGAGACTGATACGTTACATGAGCGCTCGGACTTGACCATTAAAGGATATTTCGAAGCCGGGTCACCCAACGTCGTGTCTGGGTGGGTGTGGGACAGTGACGCGCCCTCGCGGCGACTCCTAGTGGAGGTATGGGCCGGAGAAACGACTCTGGGCCAGCTGATTGCTGATCGTTACCGTGCCGATCTCGAAGAGGCAGGAATCGGCGATGCGTGCTACGCCTTCAGATACGAGCTGCCATCATCGCTGCATATAAACGGACAAAACATATTTGTCGTCGTTGCCGGCACGGATTATCGCCTCCAGCTGTCGGCGCCAACGCCGCGCTATGAGGACAGCGATCGGGACAAGCTCTTTGCTCCGGTGGAACCTTGGCCGCTTGTTCCTCGCGAGCAATGCCACTTCTATCATTGTCTCAATTTCCCGGACGGCGAAACTGTTGAGGACGCCTCGTGGGACCTTCGCGGACAGTTCGAACGATACATCGGTGGCTACCCGATCCGCGGCAAGACCGTGCTTGACGTTGGTACCGCCACCGGGTTTCTCGCATTCTCCGCCGAGGAGTCCGGGGCCGCGCGAGTGACCGCTTTTGATGGGCTACACGCCCGGGACTTCGAACGCACCCCCATCAAGGGGAGCACCTTCACAGATGATCGCTTGCGCTGCATCGCCGAGGTAGAGGCGGGGTTCCAGGGAATGAAGAATGGTTTCTGGTATGCCTGGCATAAGAAAAAAAGCAAGGTTGAGGTGGTCTATGCGCCCGTGACGCAACTTTGGCGCTGGAATCGAAAATTCGACGTCGTGATCGCCGGCGCCGTCGTCGAGCATTTGTCTGATCCGGTTCCCTTCATCGGCGCACTTGCCGGCCTAGCCAACGAGGCCGTAATCCTTGCCGCGACCCAAGTGGTCGAATCGGATCAACAAATCATGCAAACTCTGACGCCATGGGATTCGCCGCTTAACAATTACGCCTGGTGGATACTTTCCCGCGGCCTCTACGAGCGGATTTTCAAAAATCTCGGGTTCAGCGTCGAGTACACCACTTGCATCTCCAAGAGTAACGTTCCCTGGATTCCGGGTTCGCTGGAAAAGCCCACGATCATTGCCCGACGGATACATGGCAACGACCGCGCTGGCTCAACAGCGTTGACGGGAGCCGGCGAGGGTGCGGCGCATCCAGCAAAGCGAGATCCTGTCGCTAGTGCACAGTTGCTCTTGGCGCTGGACGGGGAGGAATTTATTCATGTTGCTTATGCGACGATATTGAATCGAGCACCAGATGCATCCGGACTCGCAAATTATTTGGGCGAGCTGGATGGCGGCGTGAGTAAAACTGCAATCATTTCTCAATTACGCAATTCGGCGGAAGGGCGGCGACAAGATCTTCCTTTAATTGGATACAGGAGGGCGTTGATGTGGTCATTCTTGCGAAGGGTGCTCACAGCAGGAATGTCAAAGAATTAGCTCTATTTGGCCAGGGCCCCTCCATATAAGAATCCCGCAAGAATTGCGCGACACTTACGCGGCCACTGGCGTTTTCTCTGTGAAACAAGAGCCTGTCATCTCGTGATTTTCGAGGTGGCGGTACGTTTGGATCATCACTGGGTTGAACCTAGTCCCGGAAATTGCAGCCTTTGAAGATAAAGGAAAACATTTGTAGGTTGCAATAATGACGGTCGAGGAAGTAATTACCAACTTATTTGCCCAGAGGCCAATTGGCGGCGATTCGAACTCCCGGCAGAAGGCGAGGGAGTTCGACAAATCGACGCAGGCGATATGGACGCCGGCGCTTCGTCAGGCGCTGCGCGAACAGCCGAAGACCCTTTCCACCGTCACCGGCACAGTGCGCCATGGATTGGGCGCCGGGGCGATATCGACCATCGCCAGCATTACGCCCAGTTGCCGGTTGCCAAAACCGTTTCTGTGGCGCATGCGGGCATAAGTCCGGTCAACTTCAATCTGCAATGGGACTACCGACCTGGCGAGGTTTTCCGGCACCGGGATGCGATTGTCATGCCAGCGCATGCGGCCGACTGCCGCCGGGAAATCGCCCCACGGCGATTGAATGCGCACCGCCGGAAACGGGCGGGCGATGTCGACGAACCGCGCAAGGCGCACGTGTAACACGCCGCGCCGCGGCGTCGCCAGCACGCTCGCGCGCTTGCCGGTCCAGCTGAACGGACCGGTCGCCCAATGGTGCTCGAGCCCCCAAAGTCCCGCTTCGGCAAACGGATCCGCGGAATATCCTTCTTGATAGGCGAGCCATGGTTTGATCAACTCGAAGCCGCTCGTACCGGGAGCCCGCCGCAACGACCGGCCTTCCAGGGGCTGCGCGGTCAGCATGAACCGGAATTCGTCCACGCCGACATCCTCACTCAGGCGCACCGCCGCCTCGATGCACTCGTCCGAATCGTTCCAGTTAAACAACAGGTAACGCCAATGCACGTTCGGTTTGGTCCTGCCGAGACGCCGCTTCTCGTCCATGAGCAGGCGCAACCCGCCCAATGCCCTCTCAAACGCATCTGTCCGGTGATAGGAAGCGTACGTCTCGCGATTGACGCCGCTGATCGTGAAGGTGATGTCGTCGAGCAACTCCTCGCCGACGATACGCTCCACTTTGCCGGGACGGGCAAGCGCTATGCCGTTGGTGCTGGTCGTGACCTTCATCGCGGGATTCACGCGCCGGGCATAGCTCAGCATGTCGACCGCCTGCGGATGCGCAAAGGGCTCTCCGTAGTGATAGAAATACATTTCCCCGATATTCGGACCCGCTTCATCGATGAGGCGGCAGTACAGGTCCCAGGGCATGAAATCCGCTTCCCGCAGCCGGATACTGGAGTCGTTGGCGATGTCGCATGTGTCATTGCGGCAGCGGATGCTGCATCTGATCGACGGCTCGAGGACCAACCGCTTTGGATACGGGCGGCTGGGAATCAGCTCCGCAGGATTCTTGCCCGCTGCCGATTCATACATCGAGCACCCGTGACAACGCTGGCCGGATTGCAGCGCAAGCCGCCGCGCGGCTATGCGTTCATTCGTGAGAATATCCCGCAGCCGGGCGTTGCGCAGGTTGCCATAGTTGCGGACCTTGAAGGGATCGTCGAGACCGCAGGTCACTGTGCCGTCGCAAAGCACCGTGACCGAGTGCCAAAGCCAGGCGCAATACAGTGGTTGGGATGCGCCATTCGATACGATTGCGTGCAACAGCGGTACTCCGGTTGGTCGGCGTGCCATGGCCACTGAGTCATTCCGCTATGCCGGGCTCGCGGACCTTCCCTGATCGTGGACGCAGCGTAGTTGTCGCACAGTGATCGCCTGCGATTCGCGCGGCGCTTCCCGATGTTTATCGTACATCTCACCAGCCTGCCTCGCAAAGGCAGGCCGTCGCGACGGGCCGAAAGGGGCCGCAGGCCCCGATGTGATTTCTACGCTGAGCATTCTTTAAATGGCTCGATCATTTCGTGATGCGTCAGATTGCGCGCGAAGGGGGGTCGCGCGCACTCGGAGCCAAGGCGCCGGCAATTTGCCAGAGATACCCACGGGACTAACTTAACAGAGGGTGTTGAACTTCGGTGCCCCGCCGGGATACGGGGCCAGACGGCCTGGATTTGAATACCCCTCGCGCCACCTGGCACGAGGGGGCCATATCAGAATTTCTGCCCGAATTTTACCCCGAACTCCATCGGCTTGATCGGGTAGACATGGGCATTGAGAAGGCAATAGTGGTAGAGGAGGTCGTTGCATTCCGAATTCTTGCCGAGCTCGCCGCGCTTGTCGAAGAGGTTCACAATGAAGGCTTCGAAATGCCAGTTGTTCATCCCGGTTCCCGCCGAGACATCGAAGCTCGTGAACGACGGCGTGTCCCCCGCATAGAAGCGCGTGGCTTCGAGACTGTACGTAGTCGAGCTCTGGTGCTCGACCGACGCCTGCACGTAATTTTTATAGTTGCCGACATCGAAGCTGTATCGGGCAGTGCCGTTGGCCTTGAGCTTGGGCGTACCCGGCAGTTGCGTTCCCGCAGGGGCATCGACGAAGGCGGCCGTGCACGTGCTTTGCGGTACCCCCAGCGTGGTCGGACTGCAGAAAACCGTCGTTGTCTCCATATCCAGAAGACCCGTCACCGCCGCGGACAGGCTCAGATGTTCATCGACCGCCCATTCAAACTCCGATTCGAGTCCGTCCACCTTGGCATTGCCGGCATTGACGATGGAGGTGATGCCGTACTGGCCCTGAACCGCGGTTTGCGCATCGTTCCATCGCTCGTAAAAAACCGCGCCATTCCAGCGCACCCGGCGATCAAACCAGGAAGTCTTCCAGCCGAACTCGAAATTGGTGAGCGTGTCTGCAGAATAAGAACCCGCCGTCGGCAGACGGTTGTTCCCGCCCGGCCGAAAGCCGGTGGAATACGTCGCGTAAACCATTAAATTCGGGTCGATCTGGTACTGCAAATTGATCTTGTGCGTCTCGCCGTGCTCGACCACCTTCTTGTTGGTGTCGACGCAGGGCAACGGGCCTCCAGTGTAAACCCCGGGTGTGGTCAGTATCGGATTCCCGTCCCTCAGGCACAGCGCTTCTCCGGCGCTGCTTGAATAACCGTTGTCATTGAACCCGAAAAAACCATAAAGCGTGTTGTTGACCCAGAACTCGCGGATGCCGGCAGTCAGCTTCCATTTGTCGGTGAGGTCGAACGTGGTTTCGCCGAACGCCGCATAGTCACGGTCGGCCCGATCCATCTGCGACAGGTAGTAGACATTCTGTTGCCCGGCGACTTCGTAAAAGACCGGCAGATCGGGGACGTCGAAACCTGCGCGTATGTCATCCGTCTGGCGCTGATAGAACAAGCCCACGGTCCCCCTCCAGCGATCGTCCGCCGGCGAGGAGACCCGTAATTCATGATTCTGCTTGGTGTAATAATCGACGTTTTGCGTGTACTGCACCGGGCGATCGAGCAGGTGGCCGTTGGCGTCAATGAAGCGGGTGTACTGGTAGCTGTTGCCGATCGCCTGCGCGTCGTACGCGATGGAGTACTGCGAATAGTCCACCAGATTTTCGACCGTGCGCTGGAACCATCCGCCGGTGTAGGTCACGTCCCAGTTGCTGATTTTGCCCTCGATCGTGAGCGCAGACTGATACCACTTATCATTTTCATAGCCGTCGAAATAGTTCGCCACATTGAGATCGCCGAAATGCGGATCGTAGGCGAAATCCCCGCTGCTCTTAAGGCTCTGCGTCAGAAGCATCGGCGTGATCGTCCAGTGATCATTGAGATCGATCTTGAGGGCCGCCCGCCCGCCGACGTAGTCCACCGGATTGAAATCCTTCTGGACGACATTGGCGTTGTTGATGGTGACTGGGGCGTAGTCCGGATACCCGTCAGGACCTCCCTCAGGACCCCCTGCGACCGGAGTGCCGGTCGGCGAGTAGCGCTGAAAGGTATCCTGGCGAAAGACGTTGTTGATGTAGCCGCCCACGTGCTCGTAGTAACCCACCAGTCGAATCGCCGCGTGTTCGCCGAGCGGAATGTTCGCGAAGCCTTCGAATTCCCCGCCGCCGGCGCCGTCCTTCCACTTGTCGCCCTTCACGTCGTAACCGGCGGCAAAGGCCGACGGATCGGGTTTGTTGGTGATGAGGCGCAGGGTGCCGGACAAGGAACTTGCCCCGTACAACGTGCCTTGGGGGCCTGCCAGCGCCTCGATACGCGCCATGTCGTACATGTGAACGTCGAGGGCGCCTCCGATGGTGGTTACCGGAAGGTCATCGAGGTACAAGCCACTCGAGGGCAGAAATCCCGCGTGCAGTTGCACGGTCCCGTTGCTGCTGGAGATGCCTCTGAAGAACAATTGTGTCTGGCTTGGCCCGTTGGACCTGTAACTCAGGCTCGGCAGGAGCTTGGCGTAATCATCGAAGTCAGATACCTGCATTTGTTCGAGCTTTTCGCCGCTCAACACCTGCAGGCTGATGGGTACCTTCTGCAAGTCCTCAGCGCGCTTTTGCGCGGTGACCACGATTTCTTCGAGCGTCGATTGTTCGCCCGTCTCGGCGGCGTAGCCGATGCCGCTGCTGGCGAGCATGGCGGACGCCAGCGGCATGCCGGCCCATCTGGCGTGCTTGCGCGCCAGTTTTCTCTTTCGGCTGCGAGTCATCGGGGTATCCCCTTATATTATTCCGACTCCCAACTAGGCTTATGCCACAGTGCCGGCGCTTTGCAAATAGCTAACCGTCCGACTGGCTGTCCCGCGGCACGCCAGGATAGGCTACGAGCACGTCCCCCAGGGCGTGCCGCAGCGGCTCCAGCCAGGGTTCATAATGGCGCCATTGATCCAGCCCGTCCCGATAAATCGGCTGGCGCACCTGTTGTGAACTCGCGGTGCGGACTGCGCGGTCGTTCTCGTAGAAGGTCAAAGTAGCCCGTTCGAAGGGCAGTCCGCAGAAATCCAGCAGGCGCCGCACCTCGCCCTCGGTATCCTCGACCATGCGCTCATAGATGACGCGGTGAATGGCTCCCGGAGCCACGGCGTCGAAGTGCGCCATGAGCTCGGCATAGTCCCGGTAATACTGGGCCAAGTGCTCAAGGCTGTAGGAGTATCGCTGCCCCTGGGCGAAATTCTGCTTGAAGGCGGAAAAGCAGCAGGCCATGGGATGGCGGCGTGCGTCGATAATCCTGGCGCGCGGCAAAATCAGTCGGATCAGCCCTATATGCTGGAAGTTATTGGGCATTTTGTCGATGAAGAAAGGCTTCGCGGTCTTGCGCAGAATCCTCGTCTGTTCGATGTACTGCTCGCCGAGCGCGCAGCTCTCGGCTGCACCCAGGTTGGCGAGCACATCGGGATACGACCACTCCTCGCCGGGAACCCGCTTGCCGCCCAACTTGGCGGCCATGACCATGAGGTCATGCAGTTCCATGGTCCCTTCCACGCTCGAATGACTGGCGAGGATCTGTTCCACCAAGGTGGAGCCGGCGCGCGGCAGGCCGACGATGAAAATGGGATCGGCTGCCGGCGCCCCGAATTGCTTCCGCGCAGCGAAAAATTCTTTTGTGAACAAGTTCTTCGAGCGCCGCACCAGGGACGTGATCTCGAGCGGATCCCAACCCACATGCGCCAGCCGCAGATTGTTGCCTGCTGCGTAATGCTCGAAGGATTCGGCGTAGCTCCCGGAGTCCTCGAGCGCCTTGCCGATGGCAAAGTGGAAATGGGCGCGCTCCGCGTTCGCCAGGTCGTCGCGCGCCAGCTGAGCTTGCATGTGCTGCACCTCAGCCCCGTCGAACCGGAAAGTCTTGAGATTGGCCAGACTGTAATAAGCTTCGCCCAGCGACGGGTCCACGGCGATGCAGCGACGGTAGGCCGCAACGCTGTCCGCCAGCCGGCCCGCGCTGGCAAGAGCATGCCCATAGCTCATCCAGATCCTTGATTGGTCCGGGTGCCTGGCAAGCACATCGGCGTATATCTCGAGCGATTCCTGCAGGTTCCCGATATTGGCCAGCACCACCGCCTTCAGATTGCGGTACCCGGAATTTCGCGGCTCGCTGGCCGTCAGCAGGTCGATCTGCTGCAACGCGGCAACGGACTTGTTTTGGCGATAAAGCGCCATTGCATAGTTGTAGCGAGCCGCATTGAAACCAGGTGCCAATTCGAGGCAGCGAGCCAGGAGGGTTTCGGCGTCCTGATAGCGCCGTAGTCGACCGGCCACTTCGGCGAACATGCGGATGGCCGCCACGTCGGTCGGGTATCTCTTCAGATGTTCGCGCAGCAGGTATTCCGCGCGCGGAATCTGGTTCTGGCACAACGCAGTGGCTGCCGCGAGGAGTCGCGGGTCCTTGGTCGCTGCCTTGATATGCTGCCCGTAGGCCGCGTGCGCACCGTCCAGATCACCCCGGAGAGTCAGCCGGTCGGCGATTTCGCGCCACGCATCCGGCAAATCGGGCTTCAATGAGACCGCGCGGCGCAGCGCATGGAGGGCGGCATCGTGCTGATCGAGATCCCCCAGCGCCATGCCCAATTCGTAGTGTGCCGCGGCCGAATTGGGTTGTGCGCGAACCAGGGGCTGCAGTACTTCCAGGGCTGCGACCGGATTGCCGGCTGCGCGCTGTGCTGCACCCAATAGAAGGGTCGCAACCGGATGTGCCGGAGCCACTTTGAGGATCTCACCGGCCTGTTCCACCGCCGATTGCGGGTCGCTCTTGAGCAGCCGCTTAGCGTGATCCAGGGCTTGCGCCAGAGTCCCGGTCGGCGGTGCGGCTTCAGTCATTCAGTGCAGCCGGCCTTATGCGGATTGATGAGGTACTTGCCGCCCGTCGCGCGTCGACCATACGCCGCAATATGCTTCGGATCCAGCGCGTCCATCAACGATATCTCCGCCGCATAGCGGCTCGCGAAGGTTGTCTTGATTTCCTTGGCGACCCGCTGCTTCATCCGCTCGAGCGCCTCCGCGCCGATTTTCTGGATGTAAGACGTCACCAGCCAGCCGCCCACACCCCAGGCCATGCCGTAGCTGCGATTGAGTACCGTGGGCGCCATGTCCAGAGTGCCGTACAAGTACACCTGTTTATGCGTGGCAGACCCATAACGGCTGTAAGTGGTTGCGCCGTGATTCAAGGCCGCTTCCATGCAGGTGAGAATCTGCCCCGCCAGCGGGCCTCCGCCGATGGCGTCAAAGGCCAGCGTCGCGCCGGTGGCGACCAGTGCCTCGGTCAAATCCTGCATGAAGCTTGCCGCATCGCTGCGGCACACGTATTGAGCGCCGCTGGATTCAAGCAAAGACTCCTGGTCCTGTGTGCGCACGATGTTGATCAGCGCAATACCGTCCTTCAGGCACGCTCTATTTAGCATCTGACCCAGATTGGAGGCGGCGGCGGTGTGCACCAATCCCTTGTGTCCTTCGCGCTGCATCGTGCCGATCATGCCGAGCGCCGTCAGCGGATTGACGAAACCTGATGCGCCCTCCGCCGCCGTGGTGCCGGGCTCCAACGCCAGGCATTGGTTGACCGGGACGCAACGGTATTGCGAGTACATGGCGCCGCCGAGCACCGCGACGGTCTTGCCCAGCAGCCCCTGCGCCGCCGGCGAGGAGCCCGCCTCGATCACCAGCCCCGCCCCTTCGTTGCCGACCGGCATCGCGTGATCCACTCGCGCCGCCATCGAGCGCAGGGCGCCGGCTGACACGCTGCAGGCGACAACCGGCCCCTCGGCGTTGCGCGTTACGGTCGGATGGCTCCAGTCGGCGAACGCCAGCAATAGGCCCAGGTCGGAGGGATTGATGGGCGCCGCATCGATGCGTACAACGATCTCCTCGGCAGCGGGCAGCGGCACCACATCCTTGACCAACGACAGCTCCAGGGTGCCGTCCCTCCTCAGAAGGGAGCGGATTTGCAGGGACTCTCGTTTGTCGTTGAGTGCCATGGCCGCCATAGCATACGGCGCGTCCGGCACGCGCGGTAGTGCGCGGCCATTTCGGGCCAACGGGTGATATTCTATCCTTCATCACGGTCGCGACTATCCGACTGAACCCATGCAACTGGCGAAGCCCTTTTTTCGGTTGCCGCGTCGCTTCGACGTGGAGCGGTTGCGCGCGGAGGTTGCGGCAATGCCCGCGGATGCCTGGGCGCCGCATCCCAGGGGAATACCCGGCAACACCTCCGTGCGACTCGTCAGCGCCGAGGGCGGCGAGAACGATCGGCTCGACGGTGACATGCGCGCCACCCCACATCTTGCGCATGCACCCTATATCCGCCAGCTGTTGGCGAGCTTCGCCGTGCCGTGGAGCCGCACCCGGCTGCTGCGCCTGGCACCGGGGGCCAGCGTGCCGAAACACGCCGACACCAACTATCACTGGTTTTCCCGGGTGCGTGTCCACATCCCGGTGATCACGCGCGAGGAAGTGCGGTTTCACTGCGATGGGGAAAGCGTCCATATGGCCGCCGGCGAGGCCTGGGTGTTCGACAACTGGCGGTTGCACCACGTCGTGAACCCAACCCCCGATGAACGCATTCACCTGGTCGGGGATACGGCGGGTAATGCGGCATTCTGGCAGTTGGTAGCCTCCGGCGCCGATGCCCGCGTCCCCAGCGTGCACCTTGCCTATGACCCGGCCGGGCCGGCTGACTTGCTCATCGAGTGCAATTCGATGCGGCCGGTGATGAATCCCATGGAACTCGAGTTCCTCGTCGGCAATCTTCGCGCTGAACTTCTGCCTCCCGTTGAATGCGACGATCCGCACCGCCGGCTTTCTCTCTATCACGAGCTGCTCGATGGGTTCGTTCGCGACTGGCGCCAGTTTTATTTTTTGCATGGGGAGGATCCAGCCGGTCGCGCTGAATTCGAACGATTACGCGATGCGGTACGCGCCGCGTCACAGAAGCTGGGCGATCGGATTGCCCTGCGTACCAACAGAGTGGCTGCCCACACAGTGCTGGAGGGGCGCGTACTGTCGGTCTGTCTGAGCTAGAAGATTCCCTGTACGAGGCCGCCGGCCAGCACCACTCGGTCGGCTTCGACCTGCACGTCGGTCTCACTTCGGCGGCGGCAGCGCCCCCGCATAGAACACTTCGCAGTGCCCGCCGACCAGATGCTTCGCCTGCTTGAGCAGTTTGCGCACCGGTCCGGTCACTGACACCAGGACGTTCGGCTTCTGCACGTCGGGCTTGGCGAACGGACCTCGAACGTTCTGCTCGACCCGGACGCATCCGTGCTCATCGACCAGCGCCACGGTGACATCCTGGAATCGGTCACCGACGAAATCCAGCGATCCATGCAGCGCGAGCCGATTCGTCCTGGTCGTCATGGCGACATCCTTGGCCTTCGCGACGCCGTGCTCGATCTGCCATTCGGAATTGAACCTTGGGATCTCACTGCTGCCACCCGCACTACCGAATACTCTGGCAAAGTCGTAGCCCTTGGTGACCGCCACACCGAGCGGGCCGGCGACCAGAAATGCGCCGACGTCAATCAGATCAAAACGCTGGGTGGACTCATACCGGGACAACTCGCGGTCGAGGTCGCCGATCGCCAGCGTCAGATTGTCGCCCCGCAGCGACGCCGTGCCGACGCCGCTCTGCGTCAACTCGCGCACGGTGTAGCCGTTCAGCGTCAGATCGGTGGAGAAATCCATCCAGCCGTCGCCGATCTTCCGCTGCGACAGGGTCTTCCAGAACTCCGTCATGCGGAATTTCGAGAGCATGAAGTGCACGCGGTACGCGGGAACCCGTCCTGAAAAATCCGCATTCACCTCGCCGGATCCGCGCCCGTCATAAGCCTGCATGGTGAGGTCATTGAAATTCCACAAAGCCTGCTTCGCGCCGAATGCGAACTTCACATTGGTCATCAGGAGCTTGCGCGTCTGGATCTGTTCGCAGGAGACAGCGGCCGTGATGAGGAGGCCGTTCATCAGCTCAGTGGCCGGCACGGCCGGTATCTGCAAGCGGCTGGCCCGCACGTCGCAGGGTCCGGCACGCCATTGGTTGCCGTTTTGCGCGTCCGTGTAGAGCACGGTCGCGTCCGCAAGGGATACATTGGCGGAATCGAAACCCGGAAGCGCCCCGGCGCCTGATGCCGGCCCTTCGAAGCTGAATTTGCCGTCCCGGCCCTGTTCAACCGTCAGCGTCACATGCGAAAGCCCGATCCACGAGATTCTGACCTGCCGGCGCAGCAGTGGGACCAGGTCGATCCCCATCTTGACCTCCTGCGCCGCGATCCACTGCGTACCCCGGCTGCTGACTCGCACGTCCTGCAACGTCACGCCAAAACCAGGAAAAAACCGGACCTTGATCCCGCCACCGATCGTGACCTGCATCCCCAATGCATCCGACGCAGCGCCCTCCAGCTGGGATTTGGAATACTGCGGCAACAGAAACACGGCGACCGCAAACCCAAGGATCGCAAGCACGAGCAGACCGCCGAGCGCGATCAGCCAGCGTTTCAGCAATTTCGATTTCCGGAAAAGCATGACGATCGGAATTGGCCCGCTATTTGAGTGCACTCATTCGGCAACGCATTCCCGCAGGGGTATATGGCATTTCCCAGCGCTTGACGTGACGCATCATATTGCACGATGACGATGCTGCCGGATCGGTCCAGGTAAGTGATTGAAAAACAAAAGCCTATTAAAACAGCATTGAGGGGCGGGCGGTCCTGGCGCAAGTCGCCGACGTCGTTACTACCCAGCCTCTCTCCGCATCCACTCAATCAGCTGGACTTCGTGCGCGGTCAAAGCTGCGAGGATCGGCTGATCCTCCGCGGGTCCGATGGCTTCGAGCGCCTTGAATTGCGTCACGTAACGGGCATACGTATCAACCGCTTGCCGCATCAGCGTTCTGCAGTCGCTGGCGGCTTCCATGCGAGCTTGAAGCGCGCCGCGCGCTTCGAGCGTCGTTTGTGCCGAGGGCGTCAACTGATACTTCCGCAGCAGCTCAACGAGCCGGTTCGCGGTTGCCCGCTCGAGCGCCGCGCACTGATGAAAAAAGTTCGACTGTTGAGGGTACTTCAGGGCCAGGCCATCGAAGTAGGTGGCCCCGGCGACTTCGTCTTCGTAGGCCTCGAGGACCAGCGTGGTATACGGCGTGTTATTCATTCAGATCCTATCCCGTGGGGCAACGCCCGGTCCTGATCCTGAGCCGCCCGCGGCGGTCGTCCGCTTCGCGGCAGCCGGGCCAGCGCTTTTATTTCGCCACCGCCGCGCGCGCATCCTTGACAGGCGCCCGGTTCGTCGCGCACTTCAGGGCCTTGTCGTTTTTCGCGGGTGCACCTTTGGCGCGGTGCCTTAGGAATAGTAGCCCGACGGAGCGCGCAGGGCGAGTTTTGCAGCCCTGGCGTACCTCTCCTGCAACCGGCTCAATCGCTGGAAAAGTCGGCCTATTGCCTCGAATGCCGGCAATACCGCAGCCATTTCGGCAACTCCAGGGAGGCCGTGGCGTGCGGCAGGTTCGTAGCTTCGGCAGCACCGAGTTTCGTATCTGCCGCTGACGTGAAGCCGATGCAACATTCCGGCACGTGGCCGGCTATCTTAAAATGTCAGTTGGGAGAATTGCGCCGAGGCGACGGCCGGTCACTTTGACCGCGCGCAGTCCGAGGGTCATCATTTGCGGCCCGAGTCGGGATATTGATGAGTCGCTCAGCCATGACTTTCGATGACTTCTGCAACTCACTGACGGCCTCCCAACCTCCTGTGGACCTCACGCCGGCCCTCGTCGGCTTGTGGTGGGATGCCAAGGGCGATTGGAAGCAGGCGCATGAAAGCGCACAGCAGGATGAAGGCGCCGATGCATCCTGGGTGCACGCCTACCTGCATCGCAAGGAAGGTGACCAGGAGAATGCGGCTTACTGGTACCGGCGCGCGAGGAAGCCCGTTTGCCGGGAACCATTCGAGGCGGAATGGCGCCGCATCGTAAGTGGCCTGGTGGACTGACATGAAGGGCTTGAATATCGGCCATCCGGCAGACTGAACCGACCCCGGCACGGAGCCGGGGACTCGGAAAAGCCTGTTAACGCCGCGCGACGAGTTGATCTGTGGATTGCAGTGAGGCGAGCGACGCGATTTTCCCCGCACCCGTGAGCGGGTGGCGTATGCGCCCCCCGATCAGGGTGCAACCTGTCTTCGCTCCCGCAGGACCCAGTACAGGCCGCGCACATTGGCGCGCCATTCCGGCAGCGCCCAGATAAGCGCGAGTTCCTCGACGTTGGCCATCACGCTGACCGCCACGGCCGCGTACAGAAGAGCCGGCGGCAGGCCCCAGACAAACAGCACGCCAACGCTGAACCCGAGCAGGTAGCCGGCGAACTTGGATGCGTACGTATGAAAGCTCGAAAGGCGCCGGTACCGTATCAGCGCGGCGAGGATCTCGATGATCCAGCACCCCAGCAACAACAGGCCAGCCGCCGCGTGCAGCTGCAAAAAGCCGGGGAAGAATGCCCACACGCCGAACATCGCGACCACGAACAGCAGCGCGTCACCGATCGAATCGAGCAGTGCTCCCAGCGGCGATGTCAGTCCGAAGCGACGGGCAACGAACCCATCCGCGATATCGCTGAGCAACGCCGGCACCAATACCCAGGTGAATTTCTGCTCGGCGCCGGCGGCAGCGAAGTAGCCGAGCACGGGTGTGGCGCCGATCCGCGCTGCGCTGAGCAAGTTCGGAACGTGGCGGAATAGCTGGCGAGGTGCGCGCATGCGGGCCGGAAGCATAAGCCATCCCCTGGAAAAATGCCCGCGGCGGTCAGTTGAGCACGGAAGGCGACGCCGGTCGCTAAGTCCTGAGTCTTGGCGCTTGCTGCGGCGAGGGCCAGGGATGCTCGGACTTGCCGTCGAAGATCGCCTCCGGCTCGACGCGCTTGAGTGTCCAGTCGCGGCGTTCGATCTCGGCCTCGAGCTGACCCGGCGCCCAGCCGGCGTGGCCGACGAAGATGCGCAGGCCGTCCATGGGCTTGTCCCGGCCGAGCAACTGCAGAAGCCGCTGTTGGTCCGCGCTCAGGTACACGCCCTCGCAGGCCCTGACCGCATGCTCAGGGGGGCTCGCGGCGCGAAAGAGGAACCACACGGACCCGGGGTCAACGGGTCCGCCGAAGTACACCTTGTCGGCGACCCGCGCGAGGCCCTTGAGTCCGGGAAAGAGACGCGAGACGGGAACCGACATCGGTCTGTTGACGATGATGCCGACCGGCGCGGGGCCGACATTATTCAATACAAGCACGACCGAGTCCGTGAAATCCGCGTCAGGCAGGTCGTCACGCGCGATGATGAGTATTGCGGTCAGTGGCTTCGCATCGGGGCCGGATGCCGGTCGCGACGACCCCGACAGGAGCAGCAGAGCGCAAAGCGCTCCTGCAGCGTAACGCAGCACGCAAAAGCCGCTAGCCATTGGCGACACTCGCCCCCGTGACACCGCACGTCGTCTGGTCTCTCGCTCAGGATTTTACTCCGCTGGCGGCGCGGGCGCATGTTCGATACCAGACGAGCGCCGGGGAGTCGCGCGCATAGGGTGCGCTGAATCGGTGTTATCATCGATCCGACATCACCGGGAGCTGCCGGCCATGAAGCACGATGACATCACCCGACGGGACTTTCTGAATGGGGCCAGCCTCGCGATTGGCGCCTCGCTGACGCTGCCATGGGCCGAACTTCTGGCGAGCGAGGCCGGGATCGGCGCCGATTACTATCCGCCCGCGAAGACCGGCCTGCGCGGCACGCATGACGGTGCCTGGGAAACGATGCACGCGCGCGTGCAGGGCCAGACCTGGCCGGTCGGCAAGCCGGAGGAAACCTACGACCTGGTGATCGCCGGCGGCGGAATCAGCGGGCTCTCGGCAGCGCGGTTCTACCGCGAGGCGCGCCCCTCGGCGCGCATCCTGATACTCGACAACCACGATGACTTCGGCGGGCACGCCAAGCGCAACGAGTTCACGATCGACGGCCGGACGCGCATCGGCTATGGCGGCACGGAGTCCATCGACACGCCGTCAGCCTATACCGCGGAGGCGCAGCGCACTTTGCGGGAAATAGGCATCGACACGGCAAAGTTCTACCAGGCATTCGACCAGACGCTGTATTCGAATCTGGGCCTTTCGCGATCGATCGTCTTCGACGCCGATAACTTCGGGCGGCAGACGCTCGTGACCGGCTACGGCAAGCGCCCGTGGGAGGAGTTCGCCGCGCTCGCGCCGCTGAATGAGCAGGCGCGCCGCGACTTCGTGCGCATCCAGACCGAGCAGCGCGATTATCTACCGGGGATGTCGCGCGAGGACCGTCTGCGCCTGCTGCAGCGAACCAGTTATGAGGCCTGGCTGCGCGATTACTGCAAGGTGGATCCGCAGCTGCTGGAACTGTGGCGCAAATGGGGCATCAGCTTCTGGTGCGTCGGCATTGACCAGATCCCCAGCTCCCTGATTCTCGACTACGACGGCGGCATGCCGGGACTCGACCACACCATGCCGCGATTCGGGCATCGCGGGGACGAGCCGTATATCTTTCATTTTCCGGATGGCAACGCTTCGGTTGCGCGCCTGCTGGTGCGCTCGCTGATTCCGTCGGCGATGCCCGGCCATACGATGGAGGATGTCGTTACCACGCGCGCTGACTATTCGCAGCTGGACCGTCGCGGGCAACCCGTGCGCATTCGGCTCAACAGCACCGCGGTGAACGTGCAGCACGCGGCCCTCGGCAAGGCCGTGGATGTCACCTACGTCACGAACGGCAAGGCGCACACGGTACGCGCGGGTCGCTGCATCCTCGCGTGCTACAACATGGCGATCCCCTATCTTTGCCCGGATCTGCCTGCTGCGCAGAAGAAGGGGCTCGCCTACGGCGTGAAGGTTCCGCTCGTCTACACGAAGGTGCTGGTGCCGAACTGGCGCCCGTTCGCCGAACTCGGCACGGACTTCGTCTACTACACGAAGGATTTCTACAAGCAGGTCGAGCTCGACTATCCGGTCTCCATCGGCGCATACCGCCGTTCGCAGACGCCGGATGAGCCGATGATCCTGCACATGTGCCACGTGTACCACGACAACGAGCACAAGGGCCCGGAACTGTGGCGCGAAGGGCGCAGGCAGCTGCTCTCCACGCCGTTTTCGGCCTTCGAGCACCACGTCAGGGATCAGCTCGACCAGGCTCTGCGCGGCGCTGGCTTCGACGCCGAGCGCGACGTGAAGGCGATTACCGTCAACCGCTGGTCGCATGGCTACGCGTATTCACCGCAACTGATCTGGGAACCGGCCTATGCCGCGGAGGCCGACAAGCCGTGGGTGATCGGGCGCCAGCCCTTTGGGCGCATCGCGATTGCGAATTCGGATGCCGGGGCCCAGGCGGACACCAACTCGGCGATGACGCAGGCCTGGCGTGCGGTGCAGGAGTCGCTGGCGGGATAATGCCGCGGCCGCACCCGGCGCCGTGGCTCTTTCAATTGGGGGAAGCGATGTCGCCGCGTACCATCTTTCTCAGCCGGCTGATCGGGCTCTACTGCATCGTCGCTGCGATGGCGATGTTCCTGCGCGGACCGACACTCGTGGATACGGTGATGCTGATGCTGCGGGACGCGCCCCTGATGTTCTTCCTCGGCGTCGTCACGGCGGCCGCCGGCCTCGCCATGGTGCTCGCCCATAACGTCTGGTCGGGTGGCGCCGTGGCGCTCGTCGTCACCGTGATCGGCTGGCTGACGCTGATCAAGGGGGCCCTGTTCATGGCGTTGACGCCGGAAGCTGAAACCGCGTTGTTCGTGAACGGACTGCGTTATCACGAGCTCTTTCACGTGTATGCCGCGCTGTCGCTCGGCTTCGGCGCGTACCTGGCGTACGGCGGGTTCAGCCACCGTTCGCGCAAGTGAACCCGGCGCCGATGGATGCGATCTGGGAGCCCAGCCAGTACCTGAAGTTCGCCGACGCGAGGATGCAGCCCGCACTGGACCTGCTCTCCCGCATCTCGCTGACGTCTGCCCACCAGGTCTATGACCTGGGCTGCGGCACCGGCAATGTCACGCGCCTGCTGCAGCGGCGCTGGCCTGGCGCGACGGTTGCCGGGATCGACAATTCTGCGTCGATGCTTGCGCAGGCGGCGCGCGATGCGCCGGATCTTCAGTGGATCAACCGGGAGCTGTCGGGCTGGCAGCCCGACGGCACGGCTGACCTTATCTTCTCGAATGCGGCGCTGCATTGGCTGCCGCGCCACCAGGAGCTGCTGCCGCGCCTCGTGTCGTTCCTGGCGAGCGGCGGCGTGCTTGCGATCCAGATGCCGCGCAACTTTTCGGCGCCGTCGCACACGCTGATCGCCGAGAGCGTGCGGGCCGGGCGGTGGCGCGACCGGCTCGAGCCGCTGCTGCGTCCGGCACCGGTCGAGTCGCCGTCCTGGTATTACAACCTGCTCGAGTCACCGGCGCTGGAAGTCGCGGTGTGGGAAACCGAATATCTGCAAGTGCTCCGCGGCGCCGATCCGGTCAAGGATTGGGTCAAGGGTACCTGGCTCAAGCCGCTGCTCGATGCGCTCGATGGGCCCGATCGAGCCGATTTCGAGGCCGATTATGCCCGACGCCTTCGTGTCGCGTATCCGGCGCAGCCGAGCGGCGTCACGCTGTTTCCGTTCAGACGGCTGTTCCTGACCGCGTGCCGGCGGTAGAGGGAGGGCGCGGCGTGAACATCGTACGCGATGCGACGGAGCGTGATCTGGACAGCGTGCAGCGAATCTATGCCTTTCACGTGCTGCACGGACTGGCGACATTCGAGGAGACGCCGCCAACAACGCAGGAACTGCTGACGCGCCGCAACGGCGTGGTCGGTCTGGGGCTGCCGTACCTGGTCGCCGAGACCGACGGCCTCATCGTGGGCTTCAGTTACGCGACCGGCTACCGGGCGCGTGCCGCCTACCGGCATACGATTGAGGACTCCGTCTATGTCGCCGAGGGGCTCTACGGCCGCGGGATCGGTTCGCGCCTGCTGCATGCGCTGATCGCCCGGTGTGAAGCTGGCCCATGGCGGCAGATGCTGGCCGTGATCGGCCATAGCGGCAACACCGCATCGATCAGCCTGCACCGCCGGCTGGGCTTCCGGCCCGTGGGTACTCTCGAAGCGGTCGGCTTCAAGCTTGGCCGGTGGGTCGATACGGTGCTGATGCAGCGCCAGCTGGGAGCGGGCAATTCGGCGCCTCCGGATCCGGCGCCGCCGTTCAGGCCAGTCGCGGCCTGAGGCTGCGCACGTCGCGTGACGAGACGGCGCCGAGCAGCCGCTCGCCTTCGTCGGTGATCGGCAGCGCGCGAAAGTCATATCGGTCGAAAAGCACCGCGGCATCCCGCAGCGTCGCATCCTTCGGCAGCGAGATCACGTGCTCGGTCATGATGTCGCCGAGCGTCTGCCCGGGCTCCGCGGCAACGATTTCGCGTATGTCGACGACCCCCTTCAGGGTGCCGGCGGCATCGGTGACATAGACGTACATCACGACGTCCTTGCCCGTCGCGAGTTCGCGATAGCGGTCGAGGACTTCCGCAGCACGCGTCGTGGCTGGCAGCCGGATGAGCTCCGTGGATCCATAGAGCAGGATCTGCTCGTCGTGCTTGCCGATGATGTGCTCGACCTTGGAGGATATGTCGCGGTCGAGCAGGGTCAGGATTGCACGGGCCTGGTCGCGCGGCAGGATGGCCAGGATATCGGCGGCCTGGGCGGGGCTCATCTCGTTGATCAGCAGCGCGGCGCGCTCCTTCTCGATGGCGTGGATCAGCTCGCGTTGCACCCGCGGCTCGACCTCCTCGAGCGTGTCGGACGCCTGTTCCGCATCCAGCGCATTGAACAGCGCGACCCGCTGTCCGCCCTCGAGCTCCTCGAGGATGTCGGCAAGGTCCACCGGATGAATCTCGCTGAGCCCCGCCTTCGGGACCTTGAGCTTGATGTTCCCGGCGAAGCTTCCGAGCTGCTCCGGCAGCGGCTGCACGTAGAGCCAGGAGACGCGATCCTCGGTGTTGCGGTTCGTCAGGAGCCTGGCGAGCTTGCGCAGCCCCAGGCGGCGCAGCGCCCGATAGTGGCTGAAATCGACCTCGGCGGCGTACAGCTTCGCGTTCTGGAAGGCGAGCTTGACGTCATAGACGATCTCGACTTCATGGTCGTCCATGTCGAGGATCTTCTTGTCGAGTATGTGGTCGTGCAGCAGGATCAGGTTCTCCTGCGGTGTGCGCTCATATTGCGCCGTCGTGGCCTCATCGAGGTCGAGCACGATCTCGTTGTTCGAAATCAGCAGCACTTTGTCCCAGGGAACCGTCAGCAACGGGTAGCCAAATGGCCGCGAGACGATGAAATGGGTGACTTCGGGGAGCTTGCCGGTCTCGACGATCGCAACGTCGCTGAGCCGGCCGATGCGGTGCTTCCTGACGAAGACCCGCCGGCCCAGGATCTCGCTCAGGTAGAACTCGTGCTCCAGTACGGTGACCATGTTCCTACCCCTGCTGCACTATCAGCACGAACTTGTAGACCATCAGCACGACCAGGGCCAGGAGGTACACGCGCAGCACCATCAGCGAGATCCGGACGGCGCCCGACATCTCGATGCGCGGCGCCCGGTAGCGTGCGTTGATGGCGCTGATCTTGTCGGCGAGATTGCGGAATGCGCTCATGGCGAGGTGCTCGTTTACTGGAACAGGCCGGGGAACAGGACCGAGATGCCGTACAGCGTCGACAGGATGATGATCGACAGGACGATGAATCCGCCGATCAGGTTCTGGCCGAGCGTATTGCGGCGTTCGCCCATCGTTGCCCGGTCGTTGAGCAGCAGGATCAGGAACACCAGTGCCGCCGGGCAGCAGCGTCACGGCGATCACCTGCACGAACAGCGTGATCAGCACCAGCGGCGCATTCGGGATCAGCACGACGAGGCCGGAAGATACCAACATCAGAAAATACGTCGCGTAGAACCATGGTGCCTGGCGGATCTTCGTATTCAGCGAGTGGGCCCAGCCGAAGATCTCGCCGAATGCCCAGGAACTCGCGAGCGAAATACAGATCGCGCCCAGCAGGCCGGCGTCGAACAGGCCAATTGCAAGGAAGGTTCCCACGTACGGGTCGCTCTTCATCAGCTCCTGCGACGCCTGGGCGGCGCTGTCGATGTCGACGCCTGGCAGCACGGTTCCCGTCACGATGACGATGAAGACGGCGACCACCACCGTTACGATCGAGCCCAGCAGCGTATCGAACCGTCCCCACGGAATGTCCTTCTCGAGCATGCCCTTGTCGACGACGGCGCTTTGCTGGAAGAACAGCATCCACGGCGCGATGGTCGTGCCGATGTTGGCCATCAGGAAGAAAAACAGCTGGCCATTGAAGCCTCCGGCAAAGTTCGGGATCAGGCCCTGGTGCAGCACGTCGTGCACCGACGGGTGCACGAGGAAGGCGCCGGGGATGTAGACCAGGTTCAGCGCGCAGAACAGCAGCGCGAGTTTCTCGAAGGTCCAGTACCTGCCGTTGATGACGATCACGGTCATCAGCAGGATGACCGCGACGACGGTGATCCAGGGAGGCACGCCGAAAATGGCCAGGGCCGCCGTCATGCCGATGAACTCGGTGACCAGTGTCAGCCAGTCGACGATCATCAGGTCGAGCAGCGAGAACCAGCCCCAGAAGGCGCCGAAGCCGTCGAATATCGCCTCGGCGTGTCCCCGCTTGGTGACCGCGCCGAGCCGCACCGTCATTTCCTGGACGTAATACGCGACCGGGATCAGCAGCAGCAGGAACCAGATCAGGTGGTAGCCGTACTTCGCTCCCGTGGCCGCATAGGTCGTGATGCCGCCGGCGTCGTTGTCCGCGACCATGACGACCATGCCCGGCCCGGCGATGACCAGGTAAAGTCCCACGGCTTTCCAGGACTTGCGCAAGGGATAATAGAGCTTCGCAAAAAAATTCATCTCAAGGCCCCTGGCGGCATCGCCTCGCGGATATTAGAACTCCAGGTGCAGACGTACGGCAACGATCGACACGGGGCCGCGATCGGTGTTGTAAGCGGGGTTCCGGACCCACTGGTAGTCGAGACTGACGTGCGCCCAGGCGCGCGCGGCGAAATTATAGTAGGTCTCGATGATCTGCTCTGCCCCAGGATGCGGCAGGCGGCCGTCGCCGATCGTAACGCCGAGGCCCCCGGCATTCAGGAACCGCTCGCGCGCGCCGGAACTTCCATTGTCGATGGCGGCGATTCCAACGGTATCGTCGGGGCGATGCCAGCGGGAACCCTTGATCGAGGTCCCTGCCTCCACGGTGCGATCGATGTCCGCGAACTCGTAGGTTTCGACGTTGCCGGCGGATTTACCGAGGCGTGCGAACAGGCCGACGTCCGCGCAAAGCGCCTGCTCGTACCCGAGACTTGCGCCCAGGCGGCTGCGGTATTGACGAACGGCGGCAATATTCGCCGGCTCTCCCGTCGCGGCGGCGAGCCCGACCGCGGAATCCAGCAGTCCCATGCGACCGCGGCTGTCATAGGCGGTCAGCAGCACCCGGCCGGAATGTCCGAACAGCTCGTGACGCCGCTCGAATTCCGCGACCATCTGGAATTCATGAAATCCGGGATCCAGATGCTGGCTGTTCGGCACGTTCGACAGATCAAACAGCCCGGCACGCACGGTCCAGTCCCCCTGATAGCGCTCCGCGGCCGCGCCCACCGTGAAACCCCATGCGTCGGCCGCGTAGTCAAACGTACCGGCGTCGATTGCCGACCAGTTGAGAAAATCGCCGCGCGGATCATGTGCGTACTGGTTCGTGTCGAATACGTCGGTCACGCTGAACTTGCCGGCCGTGAACACCCAGCGATCCGGGCTGCGGGAACCGCCAAGCTGGTTCGCGGCGGCCTCGACGGCTTCGCTGGCATCGCCCAGATTGACCGTTTGACGCACGAACGCCCGCGGCAGCCGCAGATACGGCTTGTCCCTGCCCACTTTATAGGCTTCGCCGCTGGGAAATCCGGCGACGCCCAGGGTGTCATTCAGGCCGAAGCCCTCGTCGATCTCGGGGTTCAACCAGATCTCTGCTCCCTGCCACGGGCGCGCTCCCACGTACAGCGTCGCGTCGCTCGTTTCGCGCCCGCTGCCCGGTGACAGGCTGTTGGGCCCGGCGTAAGGCGCCGTGAAGGAATCGGTCTCCTGTTCCACGTAGGTGAATTGCCCGTGAACGGCGAATGCCTGATCTGGCGTCGCCTGCGCGGCGCGCGCATCCTCGGTCCCGGCCGCCCGCGAATGGCTCGCGTGGCAGGCGAGGAGTCCGCCGAGGCACAACAGCGCAGGGTAGCGGTAGAGGATCATGCCGGGCCGTCCATCAAAAAAAATACGTGACCAGGACCAGGATCCAGAACGCGAGAGTCAGCACCACCCAGGTGAACAGTACGAGCTCACGCGCGCACACCGCGACGTGAACAATGGCCGCACGCGGCACCTGCAGGTTGAAAAGGATCTCGGCAGCCATGATGCTCGCTCCTCGAACAGCTCAAGCCTTGTCGCTCGGGCCCGGGAGTGATGGCCGCGGGTATCAGTGCATCGGCGCTGAAGTCCCCCCGTCGAATCGCTTCCGGGCCTCGATCCGGGCAGGCCATCCGCAGCGCAACATCACTGTTGCACTGCAATCGGCACGGCTTGACCGGGTACCAGGTTGTGGTTCCATAGGGTCTGAAGATTCACCGCAAAATGTTACAAATCGACGCTGGGGCAAAAGTCCTGCATCGCCCGCAGAAGAATACCCTACCATGGTATAGTAATACAAGAGGTATTCGCCCATGAGCCATGTCGGCAAGGAAAAGGTCAAGCTGCTGAACCGCCTGAAGAGGCTGCGCGGCCAGGTGGAAGCGATCGAACGCGCGGTCGACGGCGACGATGAATGCGCCGATGTCCTGCAGCAGGCGACGGCGGCCCGCGGGGCATTGGACGGATTCATCGCGGAGGTCATCGAAGACCATATCCGCGAACACATGATCGATCCGCAGGCGGGCCGTGACGAACCACGGGCGCTGGCGGCCGAAGCACTGATCGAGATCGTTCACCAGTACCTGAAGCGCTAGCGTGGGGTGTGCCCATGGGCCTAATGCGGGCTATCTGGAGTCAACCCGCATGACCACACCGCAAGCCCGGCACGGCCTCAATCGGGATCACGGCCGGCGCGAAACCCTCGCGCCAGCCGTGATGATCGTCCCGTTGTCAGCCGCTAGTACTGATAACCGGTAATCAGCGCGTCCATCCTCGGCGTGCCGATCCCGGTCGCCATGTCGTATCCCGGCGTGGTCGGGAACAGGCCGTTGTTGTTGGTCGACTGGCGGAACCCGGTGATGTCGTGGAAATTCCGCCGGTAATCCGACCTCAACAGCGAATACAGCAGCGGGTTCGCATTGCCGATCCGGTGGTGAGTGTAGCCGGCGCGATCGCCGAGGATCGCCGACCACAGCGGCGACGACAGGCTCGTGCCGCCGATGCCGAACCATCCCGCGGGCGTCTGGCCGCCGCTGAACGTCGCGCAGACGCTGTACGGGGTAGCGGCGCTTCCGGTGCAATATTCGGCATACGGCGTGTACTCGTCGGCATTGGCGGAGACGTCCGGGACTTCCCGGCACGGAGTTCCGCTTGACGCCAGCGAACACTGCGTCGAGCCATTCGCGTAGACCGTGTATTCGCTGTCGACGCCGGGTCCGTGCTGGTAGAACGGACGGCCCCAGTACTGGCTGTACCCGCCACCGCCGGCGCCGCCGGAGCCGCACCAGAAATATCCGGACAAGGGCGACGCCGTCGTGCCGCCTTCATTGGCGCTTTCATTGCACAGGTTGTCGACGTTCCACACCGTCTCCACGCCATTCGGATATTGCGGATACGGGTTCCCGTTGGGATTGAACGATTCGAACGACGTGCCGCCGACGCTCGTGACCCATGGCTGGGTCGGGGGATCATCCATGTTGACGATGGTCGTGCCGTCGGAGCGGATGCAGTCGAACGCGCCGGTGTCGCCGGCAGAGCCCAGCATGCTCTGTCCCTGCGAGGCCATCTGCTCGAAGATCACGTTTTCGATCTGGACGTAGGCCGCGGTCACGTCATTCTCGCAGACGCCCCAGCTCGAACTGATCACGTCGGCGATGTTGTCCTTGGCGATCTGCGCATATTCGTCGAGCTCGGTCTGTCCGGAGTAATCGTTCGGTGCGTTGTAGACGATGAGGTGACGTGCATTCGGTGCAATGGAGAGCGTCATCTCGATGTCCGCGTCGACCTCGATGTCTCCGGCATAGCCGTTGAAACTGGCCGGGCAGGTGTCGCCGAGCGGGCATACGGGCGCCAGCGGGCCGCCATCGACGCTGATATCGACGAGCGGCGGCGAATAGAACGGGCCGTAGAACTGGTGCGCCCAGGTCACGATGTCGGAATGCTGGTATGCGGAGAGTTCGAACACGGCGAAGTTCACGCCGGCGCCGCGTCCTTCCGGCCCGACGAAGGGCGCGTCATAAAGCGAGTTGACCTGCGACGGCGACATGCCGTTGCATCCCGGTCCATTGCCGTAGCCGAATGCGAACGGGGTGCCATCGTTGATGTTCGCGAACAGCTGCGCCGCCGTCGGATACGGCGCCTCGCAACTCGGGATCGGCGCGTGATCATGCGACGGGCGAATGGCATGGGAATGCGGGCGGATCGTATTCGTCAGACCGACCACGCCGATGACCCCTGCGGCAACGCTCGCCGGCAGCTTCACTTCCGAGGCATTCGCAAAGTAACCGACGCCGTTGCGGTTGGTGTAACTGCGCAGCGTCGTGGCGAAAGCGGCCTCGATGAGGCTGCTCGGGCCGCTCGCTCGGACCAGGAACGGGGACGAGGAGGGCTCGATGGTCAGGCCATTGTCCTGCAGGTGCGCAGCGACGGCAGCAATGCGCGCATCGCTCGGCGCGAAGCGCGCGATGAACTCACCCTTGCCGAGCCATTGCTGGTAGCTGGCGCCACCGGCGTCGTACAGGTCGGACAGCAGCTTATCGAGCTGCGGCTGATTCTCGGGCGCCAGCACGACCTCGACCGCCATGTGCGCGGCGCTGAACGCGCCGACGTCGGTATCGGTCGTCGGCCGGACACTGCCCGGAATCGTCGCCAGGCTGCTGCCGGCCGCGACGGCCGGGCCGGTTGCCAGCGCGCTGGCAGCGACGGCAAACGCCACGATGGCGCACTGAAAAAAGCGAAGTCTTTTCATGTTCAAAGTCCCCTTAATGATGAATCGCGGGATTGATCCACACTGTTGTTTGGCTACAGCCGGCCCGCCGGGCGAGCCGCAACTATGGAAATGAGCATACCTCGTTCACATTACTGAAAAAAGCATCGACGTTAAGTTAAACGAGTCCGTCCCCGGCGCCGCCGCGAACCGGGCGCCACGTCCAGTTGCGTATCTCCGGCAGGTCCTCGCCGAACTTGCAGATGTACGCCCGATGCTCGGCGAGCTTGCCCTCGAGCCGCTTCCTGAGAGCGATGCCGTGGGCGCCGGTTTGCGGCAGGCGGTCGATCGCGTCCATGACCAGGTGGAACCGATCCAGGTCGTTCAGTACCGTCATGTCGAACGGCGTGGTGATGGTTCCTTCTTCCTTGTAGCCGCGCACGTGGATGTTGTGATGATTGGTGCGCCGGTACGTCAGCCGGTGAATCAGCCAGGGGTAGCCGTGGAACGCGAAGATGACCGGCCGGCTGGTCGTGAACAGTGCATCGAATGCGGTATCGCTCAGTCCATGCGGGTGTTCCGACTGTGGCTGCAGTTTCATCAGGTCGACGACGTTGACGACGCGGATCTTCAGGGCCGGCAGGTGTTCGCGCAGGATCGAGACCGCGGCCAGCGTCTCGAGCGTCGGCACGTCGCCGCAGCAGGCCATGACGACATCCGGCTGCGGGCCGTCATCGTTGCCGGCCCATTGCCACACGCCGATGCCTTCGCTGCAGTGCCTGACCGCAGCCGGCATGGCGAGCCACTGCGGTGCGGGGTGCTTGCCGGCAATGACGACATTGACGTAATGGCGGCTGCGCAGGCAGTGATCCATCACCGACAACAGGCAGTTCGCATCCGGCGGCAGGTATACGCGGACGACTTCGGCCTTTTTGTTGACCACGTGGTCGATGAACCCCGGATCCTGGTGGCTGAATCCGTTGTGGTCCTGGCGCCAGACATGGGAGGTCAGCAGGTAATTGAGCGAGGCAATCCGGCCTCTCCACGGCAGCTGCGCCGACACCTTGAGCCACTTGGCATGCTGGTTGAACATGGAATCGACGATGTGCACGAACGCTTCGTAGCAGTTGAACAGTCCATGCCGGCCCGTGAGCAGATAGCCCTCGAGCCAGCCCTGGCACTGGTGTTCGCTGAGCATCTCCATGACCCGTCCGGCGGGCGCCAGGAATTCGTCGTTCGGTACCGTTGCCGCGTCCCACTGCCGGGCGGTCACGTCGAATACGGCTCCCAGGCCATTCGACAGCGTTTCATCGGGTCCGAAGATGCGGAAATTGCGTCCCTCGCCGTTGCGTTTCACCACGTCGCGCAGGAATCGCGCGAGGACCCGCGTGTCGCCGATGCCGGGTGTCCCGGGTGCCGGGACCTCGATGCCATAGCTGCGGAAATCCGGCATCTGCAGGTCGCGCAGCAGCAGGCCGCCGTTGGCGTGGGGGTTCGCGCCCATGCGCCGCATGCCCGCAGGCGCCAGTTCGGCGAGTTCCGCGCGCAGGCGGCCCTGGTCGTCGAACAGTTCCGCCGGGCGGTAACTGCGCAGCCACGCCTCGAGCAGGCCCAGATGCCCGGGATGAGCGGCGAAGTCCGACAGCGGAACCTGGTGCGCGCGGAAGGTCCCTTCGTTCGGCACGCCGTCGACGAATTTTGGCCCGGTCCAGCCTTTCGGCGAATTCAGCACGATCATCGGCCAGCGGGGGCGCTCCGTGGCGCCCTGCTTGCGCGCGGCAAGCTGGATTTGCCTGATCTGGCCGAGCGCAGTCTCCAGCGCGGCAGCCATGGCCTGATGCATCGGCAGCGGCTCATGACCCTCGACAAAGTACGGGGTCCAGCCGTAGCCGCGAAGCAACTGGTCGAGTTCCTCGCGGCCGACGCGCGCGAGGATGGTCGGATTGGAAATCTTGTAGCCGTTCAGATGCAGTATCGGCAGCACGGCGCCGTCGTTGACCGGATCCAGCAGCTTGTTCGAATGCCAGGCGGTTGCGAGCGGCCCGGTCTCCGCTTCGCCGTCGCCGACCACGCAGGCCACGATCAGGTCCGGATTGTCGAGGACCGCGCCGAACGAGTGACTGAGCGAATAGCCGAGTTCGCCGCCTTCGTGAATCGACCCGGGACATTCGGGCGATGCGTGGCTGGGGATGCCGCCGGGAAAGGAAAACTGGAGGAACAGGCGCCGCAGCCCGGCTTCGTCGCGACTGATGTGTGGATAGACCTCGCTGTAGGTGCCCTCGAGGTACGTGTTGGCGACCACGGATGGGCCGCCATGGCCGGGCCCCGACACGAAGATCATGTCGAGATCGAACTTGCGGATCACGCGGTTCAGGTGCGCGTAGATGAAATTCTGCCCCGGCGTCGTACCCCAGTGGCCGAGCAGCATGCGCTTGATGTCCGCGAGCACCAGCGGCCGCCTGAGCAGCGGATTATCGTACAGGTAGATCTGGCCAACCGACAGATAGTTCGCGGCGCGCCAGTAGGCGTCAATTCTTCTCAGCAGGTCGGCATCGAGTACTTGGGATGTCATAGGGTCTCATCCGGAATTCTCACACAAATCCGGACGAGCCTCGCGACTCTCGAGTCCGCCCAAGGGGGCCGGTGCGCGCTAGCGTGCGCTGTACAGTGCCGGTTGATCCTCGTACAGCTGCGGAAACAGGCGCTTGAAATTCTCGATCTTCGGCAGGTCGTTGACGACGATGTAGTACTGCGTCGGGTGGCGGACCAGGTAATCCTGGTGATAGTCCTCCGCCGGGTAGAAGCCGCGCAGCGGCTCGAGGCGCGTCGCGATCGCGCGCGAAAAGGCACGTGCGTGATCGAGCTGTGCAATGTAGGCCTCGGCGATGTGCTTCTGGGTCTCGTCCGCATAGAAAATAGCGGAACGATATTGCGTTCCCGTGTCAGGACCCTGCCGATTGAGCTGGGTAGGGTCATGGACGACCGAGAACGCGATAGTGAGCAATTGCCCGTAGCTGATTTGCGCCGGATCAAACGTGATCCGGACCGATTCGGCGTGGCCGGTCGTGCCGGTGCTCACGGTATCGTAATCGGCCGAGGACCGGTCGCCGCCGGCGTAGCCGGCCACGACTTTCCTGACGCCATGCACGTGCTCGAAGACCGCCTGGACGCCCCAGAAGCAGCCGCCCGCCAGTACCGCCGTCTGCAGCGGTCCGGCGGCTCTCGGGTTGTCGATCGCCGGCGGCTCGAGGGTGAGGCCCGATTCGGCACCGCGAAGCGGCGCATGCAGTACGAGACTGCCGACGGAGGCGAGGGCAATCAGCACGCCCCAGGGAATCGATGCGCGTAACTTGATGATATTCATGATGCTCCTGGTCTGTGAGTTGTGGTTGCGCCAGGCTTTTCGCTAGCGCAGGGCCAGGGTATTGGCCCCGATGATGGGCGCCTGGCCGATTCCCGACACCAGCACGGCGACGTCGGTGGCGTCCGCGGGCAGCGAGGCGAGCGGTGCACGAAACTGCTGCGCCTGCCCGTCCCAGCGCCCGAGGTTGCGAAAGTCGCGCACGACGTTGAACTCATTGATGGTGCGCCCAGCGTTCTCGCCGCGGCCGATGGGCGATACCGCACTGCGCCGATAGGCGACGAGTAGGACATCGCTCGGACCTGGCATCGCCCGTGTGCCGAGATCGATGAGGATCTGCGTATCGCTGCGCGTGATGCCGACGGCAACGCCGTCGCGTCGCGCCTCGAGGGAACGGCCGATCGCGTTGCGATCGCTGCCGACAAAATCACCCCTGCCGTCAATCACGACCTGAGGCGTGTAGACCGTGGAGAGGTGCAGGGACTTCGCGTAGCCGCGCTGTCGCCGCACGGATTCGGGCAGTGCGAACCGGTCGCGCCATCCGAGATCATCCCAGTAGTCGACGTGAAACGTCAGCGCCAGGACGTCGCCTCGCCGCGCCAGCTCGCCGATATACGCTTCGGCCGGCGGACAGGAGCTGCAGCCCTCCGACGTGAACAGCTCGACGACCGCAGGCCTCGACTGCGCCATGGCTGTCGCGGTGCAGCACAGCAGAGCTGCAGGGATCAGGAATTTACGCATGAGGTTTCATACCATGGATTGCGCGGGAAGGAAAAACCTCCCGCAGGAGGTTTTTCGCCGGACCCCTACGCCTCACTTGCTCGCCGGGTCGTCCTTTTTCATTGTGTCCTTTTTCATTGCGTCCTTTTTCATCGGGTCCTTGGCCATGCTGTCCTTGGCCATGGAGTCCTTTTTCATCGAATCCTTGGCCATCGAATCCTTGGCCATGGAGTCCTTTTTCATCGAATCCTTGGCCATGGTGTCTTTCTTCATGGTGTCCTGTTTCATCGCGTCCTGCGACATCTGGTCTTTCTTGGCGGGCTCGTCGGCAGATGCCGAGACGCTGCCGATGATGAGGCCGCAGGACAGGATGGCAATGCTGAGCTTGTTCATGTGTGACTCCGTTGTTTCAGTGGTTGATGGTGACAATAAACGCCGTATATCCGGGTAGCCGTGCAGTCTCAGCTACCGCCGAACCAGTTGTAGCCCTGGTCTTCCCAGTAGCCCCCGGGGTAGGTGTTCGTGACGAAGAGCGCCTGTATGTGCTTCGGATTCTTGTAGCCCAGCTTCGTGGGCATGCGCAGTTTCATCGGGAAGCCGTAACGCGGTGGCAGGGTCTCGCCATCGTAGGAGAGTGTCAAAAGGGTCTGCGGGTGCATCGCGGTCGCCATGTCGATACTGGTGTAATAGTCGTCGCTGCACTTGAACCCGACGTATTTCGCGCTCGGGTCCGCGCCGATGCGCCGCAGGAAATCCGCAAACCGCACGCCGCCCCATCGGCCGATCGCGCTCCAGCCCTCGACGCAGATGTGGCGGGTGATCTGTTCGGTCTGTGGCAATGCGTTAAGGGCGTCGAGTGACCAGGTGCTCCGGTCGGCAACCAGGCCGGTCACCTCGAGCCGATAGCTGCCGGCGTCGACGGAGCGGATCTCGCTCTCGTCGTAATACGCATTGAACGGGAACGGCCTGGTGATCATCGATGCGGGATAGGTCGGTGCAAGACGGGTCGGGTCGAACAGCCAGCCCTGGGCCGCATCGTTCAGGCGCGAGATGCGCGCGAGCGCTGTCTCGACACTGGCGTTGTCATCGAGCGCGCAGCCAGTCAGCATACACAGTCCGCCGAGGCTCAGCGTCGCCTTCAGTACCGAACGGCGCCGCAGGTCCGGCAGCGAAAGCGCCAGTTCCCGCCGCGCGTCCTTGAGTGCATCTTTGCGATCGCTGGCCGAAAGCCGGGAAGCAGTACTACGCATGGGCATTTTCCCGCATCCGTTGTGCCCGCGTTCCGATGATCATCGGCAACAGCGTCTTTGGTACCAGCGCGACCATCGCCACGTGGATCGCGATGAAGGCGCTGAGGGCCGCCATCGCGAAAAAATGCACGCGCCGCGCCGCCTCGTATCCGCCCATCAGGTCACGCAACAGGGGAAACTGCACGCTCTTGAAGAGCACGAGGCCGGACAGCACCATCACCGTCACAACGGCGATCGCGAACAGATAGGCGATGCGCTGAACGGCGTTATAGCCCGGCTGGTCGTGTGCCAGGCGAAGCCCGATGGCGTCCCGAAAGTCCCTGAGGAATGCACGTGCCGATACCGGAAAGAACTCCTTCAGCAGGCGCCGTGTCAGCAGGCTGATCGCGAGGTAGGCGATGCCGTTGGCCGCCACCAGCCACATCGCCGCGAAGTGCCACTGCAGTGCACCCCCGAGCCAGCCGCCCAGTGTCAGTTTCTTTGGGATCACGACGGGCAGGAACGGGGCCGCATCGTAGATTCGCCATCCGCTCAGCATCAGGACCATGACGGCCCCGGCATTCAGCCAGTGGGTGGCCCGCAGCCACCAGGGACGCGACATTGCAGAATTTATGGACTTACCCTCCCGCCAGACGGCGCCCGCAGGTGATTGCGATCCCACGCTAGTTCGCCCGGCGCGGACCCGTGGTTACACGGCACCGGGAAATTAATATCTGGAAGGTCGGCCCGGTTTAAGTAACCATCGGCGCCCATGGACCGAATACCCACAGGCGGTACCAGCCGATTGCCGGAACGGCAGCTGGCCGGCTTGCTGTTGTCCGGCCTGGGCGGAAACGCGGGCGATTACGCCCGGTTCCTGGGTGAACTCGCTATGATGCTGCGCGGTTTTTTTCGCAAGCGACTCTATCGGCTGCAGGAAGAAACAGAGGATCTGGTGCAGGAGACGTTATTGGCAGTTCATAACCAGAGACACACCTACGACGTGTCACTACCGGTATCGGCCTGGGTCTACGCGATTGCGCGCTACAAGCTCATCGATCTGCTGCGGCGGCGTTCGGCCAGGGACCTGCTGACCGATACCTGGGATGAGACGAACGACATCCTGTCATCGGCCGACGCGGATGCGGCCGAGGCGCGCCTCGACTTGCTGCAGCTGCTCGACGGGTTGCCGGATCATCAGCGCCTGCCGATCCTGCATACCAAGATCGACGGCCTGTCGGTCGCGGAGACCTCGCGCCGTACCGGGATGTCCGAATCCGCGGTCAAGGTGGGCGTGCACCGCGGCCTGAAGGCGCTGGCCGCCAGGATCCAGGGGGCAACATCAAAACCGACGACCTGATCCATCTGCTCGCGACCGGCGTCGAACCGGGTCGGGGCGCGCTCGTCCAGAAGCGCTTTGCCGTTGCCCTGGGCGCAGGCATCCCCGTGAGCGTGGCGCTGCTGCTGGCGCTGCTGCGCGTGCGCGGCGATCTTGCACTCGCCGTCATGCTGCCCCTGTTCTGGTTCAAGGCAGGCTTTGCGCTGATCATGGCGGGAGCGGGCGTCGCCATTGCGGCGAGGCTTGCCCGGCCAGGCGCGCGCCTCGGCGCGGGACCGGTCGCGGCCGCTCTCGCGGTACTCGTGTTGTGGCTCGTGGCGCTCGCGATGCTGGCTCTCGCGGAGCCCTCGCGGCGCATCAGCATGCTGCTGGGGCACACCTGGCTCGTCTGTCCGTGGCTGATCGCGATGCTCTCGCTGCCGCTGCTGGCAGCCAACCTGTGGGCGATGCGGGGACTGGCGCCGACGCGGCTGCGCCGTGCGGGATTTGCGTGCGGGCTGTCGGCCGGCGCGCTGGCGGCGCTCGTCTACTGCCTGCATTGCCCGGAAATGGCGCCGCCGTTCATCGCGATCTGGTATGTGCTGGGCATCCTGGTGCCCGCCCTCATCGGTGCGCTGGTCGGACCGCGGTTGCTGCGCTGGTGAGCATCCGGCTCATCCGGGCGCAGTCGCATGGCGAGTGGCGGCACGCGCGCGAACTCATCGAGCAGTATGCAGCGTCGCTGCACATCGACCTCACCTTCCAGAACTTCGCGCACGAGCTCGTGCACCTGAGCAGCGAATATGGGCCGCCGAAGGGCTGCCTGCTGCTGGCGCAGGAGCAGGGGGATTATCTCGGCTGCGTGGGCCTGCGGCAGTTCTCGACCGGCGTCGGCGAAATCAAGCGCCTGTACACGGTCCCGGCGGCGCGCGGGCGCCATGTCGGACGCCTGCTCGCCAACGGCATCGTGGCTGCGGCCCGGGAGCTCGGCTACGCGCAGCTGCTGCTCGATACGCTGCCTTCGATGACGCAGGCGCAGGCGCTGTACCTGTCGCTGGGGTTCCGGCCCACGGCGGCCTATCGGTTCAATCCGGTCCCGGGAACCGTGTTCCTGGAACTGGCGTTATAGGTGCGACGCCAGCAGGCGCTGCTCCAGCGCCGCACCGAACCTCGCAAAGAACTCATCGGCCATCTTGTTCGCGAAGGCGTCGATCAGTCGCGTGCCGTACTGCGCGATCTTGCCGCCGATCACGGCCTTGACGTGATACCGGAGCAGCGTTCCGCCCTCGTGATCGCACAGCTGGATCGTCGCCTCGCCGCGGCTGTTGCCGGCAATTCCTCCCTGGGCGTCGAACACCAGCTGATGCAGTCCGGTGTCGTGGTGCTCGTGCACGATGAGCGTCGTGCGGAACCGCGCCCGCACCGGCCCCAGCGTGACTTTCATCGCGACCAGGAAATTGGCCGGCGCCGTGGTTGCGAACTCCTCACAGCCGGGCATGCACTGTTGCAGGATCAGGGGGTCATTCAGTGCCGCCCAGGTCTGCGCCGTGGAGGCCTGGATGGTTCGCGACTGCTCGATGACCATCGGTTCAGCCCTGGGTTACGATCTGCCGCACGGCCCGCATCGCGCCGATATGCACGAGGTGGCCGCGGTAATCGGGTGGTGCATGCAGGTCGCCGAGCATCGTTTGCTCGTCAACGGTGCAGCTCTTCAGCGCATCGGCGGAGAACTGCCGTCCGAGGGCCTGTTCCATTGCGGGATCGCGGTAGACCCCCGCGGTCGAGGCGCCGGTAACCGCAACGCGCACGCCGTCGTCGAATATCGCGACGAAGACCCCGACCAGCGCGAACCTCGAGGCGGGCTGCGGGAACTTCAGGTACGCGGCGCGCCGCGGAATCGCAAAGTCGATGCAGCGGATGATTTCGTCCGCTTCGAGCGCGGTCTGGTACAGGCCGCAGAAATAATCCGGGGCGCCGATCGAGCGCCGGTCGGTCTGGATGATCGCATCCAGCGCCAGTGCGGCTGCCGGGTAGCATGCCGATGGATCGTTGTTCGCGAGCGAGCCGCCGATCGTTCCGACGCTGCGGATCTGGCGATCGCCGATCCCGCCCGCCAGTTCCGCCAGGGCCGGTATTTGGCGCGCGACGAGCGCGGATGCGGCCACGGTCGCGTGCGGCGTCATCGCGCCGATGCGTATCGCGCCGGGTACTGTCTCGATGAATTTCAGTTCATGCAGGCCTGCCAGGTCGACCAGCGCCGATGGCTCGGCGAGGCCGAGGCGCAGCGTGGGCAGCAGGCTCTGGCCGCCCGCGAGCAGGCGCGCCTCCGGATCGCCGCGCAGCAGCGCGACCGCCTCGGCGAGGCCGGCCGGCTTTCGGTACCGGAAGGGCTTCATGCGCTCTGCTCCTCGGCCGGGCGGCGCGCGCGGCCGTGACGCGCATTCACCAGTATCTGTTGCGCCGCCTTGATGATGCCGGCGTAGCCCGTGCACCGGCACAAGTTGCCGTCCAGCAACTCCCGCAGTTGCCGCTCCTCGGGGACCGTGCCGGTCTCGGTCAGCGGCAGCAGGCTCATCAGCATGCCCGACGTACAGAAACCGCACTGCAGCGCATGGCATTCGTTGAAGGCGCGCTGCAGCGGATGCAGACCGCCGCCCTCGTCGGCGAGGCCCTCGACGGTGCGAACCGCGGCGCCGTCCGCCTGCACCGCGAGCAGGTTGCAGGCCTTCACGGGTTCCCCGTCCTTCAGCACCGTGCACGCACCGCACTGCGCCGTGTCGCATCCCTGGCGCGTCCCTTGCAGCCCGAGATGATCGCGGATCAGCTCGATCAGCAGCGTTTGCGGCGCGACTGCCAGCATGGCCTCGCGACCATTGACGTCAAGCCGGATATCGACCCGGTCGGTCACGGCCGCTTCCCGGCCTTGGGCAGCACGGCGCCGAGCCAGCTCCTCGCGTCCCGACCGCTGTGCACCGTGCCGCATTGCCGGCAGGTGCGTGCCGAGGCGCTGGTCTCGTAGAACTGGTCATAGAGCTTCGGCAGGTCGCTCACGATGCTGTGGAGCTGGCATTCGATGCGGTGCACGAGCGCGGCGCAGTTCGCGCAGTACCATTCGAATCCATCGAGCGCGCCGGCCGGCCTGGAACGCTCCACGATCAGGCACCGGGTGCCCTCGCCGGGCCGCTGCGGCGAATGGCGCACGTGCGCGGGAAGCAGGAAGACGTCTCCCTCGCGCAGGTTGACGCGCTCGTACTTGCCGCGATCGAGGATCAGCAGAAATGCCTCGCCCTTGATCTGGTGGAAGAATTCCTCGAACGGGTCGTCGTGAAAATCCGTACGCTCGTTCGGCGATCCGACCACCATTGTGATCAGGTCCGCGTTGGGCCAGATCTGCTGGTTGCCGACCGGCGGTCGCAGCTTGTCGCGCACCTGGTCGATCCAGCCGTTCAGGTTCAGTGGCATTCCATACTTAAGCATCGTCGACTCTCCTGTCAGGCAAACACGATCGATTCCCCGGGATCCGCGAGCGCCCGCGCGAGACTTCCTACGGTCAGGCGCGAGGTCCGGGGATTATCGGGCAACGGGATGCCAAAGAGTTCGATTTCAAAGCGTCCGAATGCCCCCTGCGCCTCGATCCGGTGCAGGTTGCCGCTGATCGCCGGGTCCGCGAGCAGTTGCACCCGGGTCTTGTCCAGGCCGAGCCCGGCAAACGCGATGGCGGCGGCGACATTGGCGTTCTGCGGAAAACGCAGCGCGGCCTGCCGGGCGGTGCCCTCGAAGACCGGCACGGCCCCGGCGGTGACATGGTCCAGCTCGACCTGCTGTTCGGCCGCGGTGCCGCGCCACGCGCCCGGCGGCTTGCGCCCCACGTAGCGCACCTCTTCGAGTCCGGCCTGACGCGCCGCACCGAGCGCATCGAGCCCGCCGACCGCACCGGCGACGAGCAATACCCGGGAGCGGGCGTTCGCGGCCGCGCCGCGCAGTGCCGTCTCGATCGCCGGATCGGCCAGCGTGCCGGTGGAGGCAACCAGCAGATCAATGCCGGCGGCGAGGATGCGCGGGCCGAGCGCGGCGAGGGCCTCGTGTCCGGCGCATTCGACGATGAGGTCCGGCTTCAGCGCCAGCAGTTCATCGAGTCCCTCGCAGCAGCGGTGGATACCGGTCCCCTGCACGCCGGCGCTCTTCCTGACGATGCCGACGACCTCAATCGGCAGCCGGCTCGAGGTAATGCTCTGCAGCAGCGCCCTGGCAATGGCGCCGTAGCCGATCAGGCCGATGCGACGCGCAACGCTCATGGCCGCCCGCCCGCCGCGGGCAGGCGCAGGCCGCAGCCGAGGAAGGCGCTGCGGATGCGCGCGCGCTCAGCGTCGCTCAGGTTCAGCAGCGGCCGGCGCACCGGCCCGCCGGCGCGGCCCAGCAGGTCGAGCCAGTACTTCTGCTGCGCATGCGGCGTGCCGTGCGTGCGGCTGAGTCGCAGCGCATCGCGCACCGGATCCAGGCTGTCGCGCACCCGGCGCGCCGCATCGGTCTTCCCGGCCCACGCGAGCGCACTGTAGTCATGGATGCGCCGGTCGATCGCGGTCTGGTACAGCAGCGGCGGCACCGAGCACAGGTAGACTTTCCAGCCCAGCTCGATCATGTTGTCGAGCCACTCCGCCTCGGATGCGCTGCTGACGATCAGTTCGTCCGCAGCCATGCGCGTCAGCCTCACGTAATGCTCGCGCGGCGCGCTGTACTTGATCGCGACGACGCTGGGCAGGTCGTGCGCGATGCGCGCGCACAGCTCCGGGCTCATGACGTAGCCCGCGTCCGGGTGGCTCCACATGACCAGGCCGATCGGCAGCGCCTCCGCCAGGTACCGGTAGTACTCGTATACCAGCGTGTCGACGTCGGTGGCGAAGTGCAGCACGGGACTGTGCACGACCACGTAGTCGGCACCGATGGACACGGCATGGCGCGCCAGCTCGAGCACGGTGTCCAGGTTCTGGTCGGAACAGGAAATCATCACGCCGGCCCTGTGCTGCTGCGCGTTGCACTCGCGTACCGCGGTCTCGGCCAGCGCCTTGCGCTCGGCGACCGACATCGAAAAGAACTCGCCCTGCTTGCCGCCGACGAAAAAGCCGCTTATCAGCAGCTCGTCGATCCAGTGCCTGAGGTTTGCCGCGAATCCGGCCGTATCCAGCGACAGGTCCGGCTGGAACGGGGTGGGCGTTGCGGCCCAGATCCCGCGCAGATGAGCACGCGCGAACTCCCGCGCCTCGGGCTTGCGGTATTTCACGCGGCACTTCGGGCGGCGTCGCGCAGCAGGCGCCACAGCCGCGGCGCGGTCAGCGGCAGTTCGATGCGGTCGATGCCGCAGGGCTGCAGCGCGTCGTAGGCCGCATTCAGAACGGCCGGCGGCAGCGCAATGCACCCGGACTCGCCGACGCCCTTGGCCGACAGCGCATTCGCATCGGTCGGCGTCGACAGGGAAGCAAACTCAGTCTGCGGCATGTCGCTGGCCCTCGGAATCGCATAGTCCATCAGCGATCCGGACAGCAGCTGGCCGTCGTGATCGAACACCAGCTCCTCGCACGTGACCGAGCCGATGCCCTGCGCGAGTCCGCCCTGCAGCTGGCCCTGCGCGAGCAGCGGATTGACGATCAGGCCCGCATCGTCGACCCAGAACACCTTCTCGGTGCGCAGCGTGCCGGTGTCGCGATCGATCGCCACCAGCGCAATGCAGCACCCCGAAGACCAGGCTTCGTTGGCCGCATGATACTGGCAGCTGGCCGTCAGTTCGGCGTCCCGATCCGGCGTCGCGGCGATCCGCAGCGCCAGCTCGGTCGCGGCCTGACGCACCGCGCTGCCGCCGATCGCGATGCTGCGGCTGGCGACCGCGCCGCGACCGTCGGGCACGCCCTGCGTATCGCCTTCGATGACGGTGATGGAGCTGACCGGTACGCCGAGCGCATCGGCGGCGATCTGTGCAAACGCGGTCGCATGCCCCTGGCCCTGCGAGCTGGCCCCGGAACGAATCGTGATCGATCCGTCCGCGGACCTCGTGGCGGACGCGCATTCGAGGCCCTGGCCGCAGGGTTCCAGGTACAGCGAGAGGCCGATGCCGACCAGCTCGCCGAGGCGGCGCCGCTCGTCGCGCAGGATGCGCATGGAGCGGAACTGCGGCCCGTCGAGTGCCATGCCGAGCAGTTGCTCCAGGTTCGCGGAGTCCACCGGCGTACCGCCCGGCATCATGTGCGGAAAGGCGTCGCGGCGAATGATGTTGCGCTGGCGCAGGGCGCCCGGCGACATCCCGAGCGTGGTTGCGGCACGGTCCATCAGGCGTTCCATCAGCAGCGCCGCTTCCGGCCGACCGGCGCCGCGGTAGATGCCCACCGGCGGCGTATTGGTGAACAGCGCGCGGCTGCGCACCTGGACGGCATCGACCGCATAGGGGCCCGGCAGAATGCGCGCCAGATTCCAGCAGGGGATACCCGCACTGAACGTAGCCCAGTAGCCGACCGGAAACAGCGCCTCGGCGCGCACGCCAAGCAGGCGCCCATCGGCGCCAAAAGCTGCGAAGGCCGTCAGCTCGGTGCCGCGTCCGTGCGACGTGGTCAGCAGGTCCTCGTTGCGGCTCGCGATCCAGCGTACCGGGCGCGCGAGGCGCATGCTCGCCAGCGCGAGCAGCACGTCTTCCGGGTAAATCGCCGCCTTGCTGCCGAAGGAGCCGCCGACCTGAGGATTGCGCACCCGGATGGCCGCAGCGGGGAGTTGCAGCAGGCGGGCAAGTTCGCGCTGGCCGGCATGCGGCGTCTGCGCCGGCGTCCAGCAGCTCAGCACTGCACTCGCCGCATCCCAGTGCGCGATGCCGCCGCGCGTCTCCATCGCGAGCGGCGCGACGCGCGGCATCGTGATGCGCTCGGTGACGACGCATGCGGCCGTCGCGAACGCCGCGTCGACGTCTCCATGGCGGACGAGGTTCTCGAAGGCGACGTTGTCCGGCCACTGCGCAAGCACCGGCGCGGCCGTCAATGCGGCCCCGGCGCCGACGACGGGCTCTTCGCTGTCGTAGTCCATCTCGATGGCCTGCACGGCCTGCTGCGCAGCCTCTTCGGTCTCGGCGACGATCATCGCGTACGCGTGGCCGATGGCACAAAGCCGATCCGTGGCCAGCAGCGCGCCGCCGAGCGGCCGGCGCGGTGTCGTCGTCGCACTGACGCCCAGGCATCCCAGTGAGGCGACGTCCGCGCCGGTCAGCACCAGGAGCACGCCGCTGATCGCCGCGGCCGCGTCGACCGAGAGGCGGCGGATATGGCCGCGCGCGACCGGGCTGCGCGCAAACGCGGCGTGCAGGCAGCCGGGCAGGCGGATATCCGCGAGGTACTGTGCATCGCCCCTGAGGATCGCAGCGTCTTCGGCGCGCGTGAGGGCGCGGCCGACCTGGGGTCGATCGGCGTCGATCGAGCGGCCGGGACTCGGCGAGGGTATCGCGATGGCCATGTCTGCCTAGTAGACGGCCAACGGCATTCATGATTCAATCAACTTATAGTAATCAATTCAGTGATTTTTATGATAAATCCGACGCTGCGCCAGATGCGCTGCTTCGTATCGATCGTCGCAGAGGGAAGCTTCACGGCCGCGGCGGCGCGCCTGCACCTGACGCAGTCCGCCACCAGCGCCGTGCTCCGGGACCTCGAAGCGGAAATCGGGCTTACGCTGGTCGACCGCACCACGCGCAGCGTGCGCCTGACGGCCGCCGGCGAACAGTTCCTCGGACATGCGCGACGCATCTTGCGGGACGTCGACGAGGCGGTTGCCGACGTCAAGGGACTCGTCGACAAGCGCCATGGCGTCATCCGCATCGCCGCCTCGCCGCTCGCCTCGGCCATCCTGCTGCCGCCGATTCTCGAGTCGTTCCGCGCGACCTACCCCGGAGTGCGAGTTGAGCTGCACGACGTGCTGACGGCCGAGATCCTCGACCAGGTGCGCCGCGGCGACGTGGATATCGGCATAGGGACCTTCCTGAAATCCGCAACCGAACTCGAGCTCGTCACGCTGTTCGAGGACCGGCTGGGCCTTGTCGTGCCGCGCACCTCGCCGATCGCCCGGCGCCGCTTTGCCCGCTGGCAGGATCTGGTCGGCCAGGACCTCATCGCGCTGACCCGGGGCAGTGCGTTCCGGGCCTCGACCGACGCAACCGTGCAGCAGCTGGGCCTCGAGGTGAAACCCCCGGTCTTCGAAGTCGGCTACATGGGGACCGCGGTCGCGCTGGCGGAGGCGGGTCTCGGGATCTGTGTGCTGCCCACCCGGGCCGCGGCGCTGATCCGCTCGCGCCATGCCGTGTTCCGGCCGCTGCGCAATCCCGTCGTGACGCAGGCGGCGACGCTGGTGACCAAGGCCGACCGGTCGCTGTCGCCGGCGGCGAAGGCGTTCGTCAGCTTTTTGTCGGCGAAGCGTCTCGCCCAGGCCTGACCGACTGACGCGGATCCTGGATGGCGGCGAGCGGCGCCAGCCGCTCGTGGATCATCGCGTCGATGCGCCCGTAGTCGAGCTGCCCGAGGTCCGAGTGTCCGCGCAGCGCCGCGACCAGGATCTGCTGCTGGATCGCGCCGCGGCGCTCGGCCTCGGCGTAGGGAATCTCGGCGTGAAAACTGACCATCGAGTAGCGCGGTATGAAGCGTCCCGGGTGCCGCTGCTCGAGCGCCAGGCTCAGCTTCTTCTGCAGCTGGAACGACGGATCGCGCACCGTGTCGCGCATCTCGCCGTAGTTCTCGAGCGCCATGCGGGCGATGGCCTCGGTATCCGGCGGGCGCTGCCGGGCGAACTGCGCGAATACCTCGTTCCAGTCCCCGCAGGTGTCGAGGAGCTGGCCCAGGACCGTGCAGTCCTCGAACGCGCAGTTCATGCCCTGGCCGTGGAATGGCACGATGCCGTGCGCGGCGTCGCCCATCAGCAGCGCGCCGGCGCGGTTGTGCCACTCGCTGACGTGGATCGTGCTCAGCGAGCCCGGCGGATTGGCCAGGAACTGGCTCGCCAGGTCCGGAATCAGCGCCGCGGCGTCGGCAAATTCCCGTTGCATGAACCGGTCCACGGCTGCCGCGTCGCCCAGCTGCTCGAAGCACGGGTCCGCGCCGGCACGTTCGAGGAACAGCGTCACGGTGAAGCTGCCGTCATTGTTCGGCAGCGCGATCAGCATGTAGCCGCCGCGCGGCCAGATGTGCAGGACCTCGCGTTCCATCTGGTAGCGGCCGCCGGCGCCGGCGGGGATCAACAGTTCCCGGTACGCGTGGCTCAGGGGCTCCTCGCGCAGCACCGTCAGCAGCGCCTGCTGCATCGCGGTGCGCACCGCCGAACGCGCGCCGTCGGTCGCGATCAGCGGATCATCGGGTGCGAAGGGCACATCCAGGCGCCGGCCGGCGGCGTCCTCGAAATGCACCAGCCCGCGCGCGAAATCCGCGCCGCTGCAGCGCTCGCCGAAGCGCAGGTCCACGCCGCGCTCCTCGGCCACCGACAGCAGGCGTTCGTTCAGGTCGCCGCGCGATATGGACCAGATGAATTCATCCGGCAGCCGGCCGTAGGGAAGGAACGTCGTCGCGCCGTCGGTCGCATGGACCAGTCGGCCGCGCATCGGCACCAGCAGATCCTCGATCGCGCCGCGCAGGCCGGCGACCTCGAGTGCGTGCAGGCCGCGTGCGGCAAGCGCGAGATTGATCGAGCGGCCGGCCTCGCGAAACCCGAGGCGTGGATCGCGGCGCCGCTCGTACAGCGTGACCGCGAAGCCGCGTTGCGCGAGCAATGCGGCGACCAGCGGACCCGCGCAGCCGGCACCGACGACCGTGACATGCCGCTTCACGTGCATGCCGTGATTTCGTGCAGCACGCGCAGGCAGGCCGCCACGTCCGCGAAACTGTTGTACAGCGGATGCGGCGCGATGCGGATCACGTCCGGCTCACGCCAGTCGCCGATGATCCCCCGTTGCGACAGCGCCGCGAAGACCCCGCGCGCCCGCTCGCGGCCACCCCGGACGCGCAATGACAGCTGGCAGCCGCGCTCCGCCGGGGCGTCCGGCGTGATGCATTCGACCTGCGCGGGGAGCAGCGCGGCGATGCCGGCCTGCGCGAAGCCCGTCAGTGCGGTGGATTTTGCGCGCAAGCGCCCGAAATCCGCGTCGCGGTACAGCGCCAGCGAAACGGCGAGCGGCGCCGTCGAGAGGATCGGCGGGTTCGACAGCTGCCAGCCCGCCGCGCCGGGCATCGGCCGGAACTGCGGGCCCATCTCGAAGCGCGTCGCCGGGTCGTGGCCCCACCAGCCGGCAAGACGCGGCAGGCCGAAGGCTTCGCGATAACGGGCATGCACGTAGGCGCCGCCGACCGCGCCGGGTCCGCCGCACAGGTATTTGTACGTGCACCACACGGCGAAATCGACATCCCAGGCCGCGAGCTGAAGCGGCACGTTGCCAACGGCGTGCGCGAGGTCCCAGCCCACGACGGCGCCGGCGGCCCGGCCCGCGGCGCTGATGCGCGCCATGTCCAGGACCTGTCCCGTGCGGTACTGCACGCCCGGCAGCAGCACCAGCGCGAGTCGATCGGCGTTGCGCGCAATCGTCTCCAGGATATCGTCGGTGCGCAGCAGGTCCTCGCCCGCGCGCGGCGCCAGCACGACCAGCGAATCCCGGGGGTCGAATCCATGGAAGCGGATCTGCGAGTCGACCGCGTACTGGTCCGACGGAAAGGCGCCCTGCTCGATCAGGATCGCCGCGCGCTGCGGCGTGGGTCGATAGAAGCTCGCCATGAGCAGATGCAGGTTCGCCGTCAGCGAGTTCATCAGCACGATGTCCTCGATGCCGGCGCCGACGAGTGCGGCGAGCGGCGGCGCCACGGCCTGGGCGTAGGGAATCCAGGCACGCGCCCCCTCGTGGTGTCCGCGCACGCCGAGCAGCGCCCAGTCGTCGAGCGTCTGCTGCATGCGTTCGCGCACGGCGCGCGGCATCGGCCCGAGACTGTTTCCGCACAGGTACACGGCCGGTGTCCGGCCGTCGGCCTGCAGCGGCAGCTCGAAGCGGTCGCGGAAGGCTCGCAGCGGGTCGTCGCGATCGAGGACCTGGGGATCTGGAAGGGTGGGTTGGGGCATGAGCGCGTGCGGACATATTAAGGCGCGCGGCGCGCGGATGTCGATGTTTGCGCTACGGCGGCGCGGCGCGTAATACAATGCATTTCATTTGCCGGGGGCGGAGCCGAGCCGATGAAGATTCCAGAGATCCTGATCATCGAGACGATCCAGCGGCCGGGCAGTCTCGCCAGCGTGCTGCAGGTCATCGCCCAGCATGGGCTGATCATCGAGCACCTGCACGTGCTCAAGCGCGAGCAGGGCAAGACGCTCTGGGAACTGACGCTGGAAATGGACGAGACGACCGATCGCAGCCTGTACGAGCAGATCAGTGCGCTGCCCGCGGCCCACTTCGTCGGCAAGTCCGATCGCGTGTTCAACCGGCACCGCGGCGGCAAGATCCGCACCGTCTCGAGCGTGCCGATCAATTCGCAGCAGGTGCTGCGCGACATCTATACGCCCGGCGTCGCGCGCGTGTGCCTGGCGATCCGGGACCAGCCGGAAGCCGCGTGGGAATACACCAGCCTCGGCCATACGGTAGCGATCGTGACCAACGGCACCGCGATCCTCGGACTCGGCGACATCGGCCCGCTCGCGGGCCTGCCGGTGATGGAGGGCAAGGCGGCGCTATTCGCGACCCTCGTCGGCATCAACGGCGTGCCGATCCTGATCGAGGAGAAAGAGCCCGCGAAAGTCGTCGATATCGTCATGTCGATCGAGAAGTCCTTTGGCGCCATCCAGCTCGAGGATTTCGCCGCGCCGGCGTGCTTCGAGATCGAGACACAGCTGCGCCGCCGGCTGCGCAAGCCCGTGCTGCATGACGACCAGCACGGCACCGCGGTCGTCGCGCTCGCCGCGTTGCACAGCGCCACGCGGCGCGTGGGACGCCAGCTCAGCGACAGCGTGATCGGGCAGATCGGCCTGGGCGCGGCCGGGCTCGGCATCGTGCGGCTGCTGCGCGCACACGGCGTGAGAAGGGTCCTGGGGACCGACCGGCAGCCGGCCGCGCTCGACCGCCTGAAGGCCCTGGGAGGGGAGCCGTCGACGCTGGAGGGCATCATGGCGACGTGCGACATCGTCATCGCGACGACCGGCGTGCGCGGCCTGATCCGCGCCGATCTGGTTCGGCCGGGGCAGATCATCCTGGCCCTGTCGAACCCGGATCCCGAGATCGAGCCGGTCGTGGCGCTGGAGCATGGCGCCGCCTTCGCCGCCGACGGCAAGGGCATCAACAATGTGCTGGCGTTCCCGGGCCTGTTCCGCGGCGCCCTGGACGCCCGAGCGACCGGATTCAACGACGCGATGCTGATGGCGGCGGCCCGCGCGATCGCCGAGATGGCGCCGCGCGATGACCTGGTGCCGGATTCGCTCGATACCCGCGTGCACGCGGCCATTGCCGAGGCGGTGCGTGCCGCCGCGCCCGCGTGACCTGTGCAGGGCGTCCCCGGCGCGCCGGCCTCAGGCGAGCGTGAACTTCAGTTCGCCGAGCTTCTCGATCGAGCTCGTGATCCTGTCGCCGGCCTTGAGCCACACCCGCTTTTCCTTCGGCATGCCGAGGATGACGCCGGACGGCGTGCCTGAAAAAATGATGTCGCCGGGCTCGAGCGCCCACAGTTTCGTGATGTAGGCGATCAGCTGCCGCGGGCCGAAGATCATGTCGCCGGTATTCGCGGATTGCCGCACTTCGCCGTTCACGTAGGTCTCGATCTTCAGGTTGCCGGCATCGCCGACCAGGTCCGCCGAGACGAAATACGGGCCGATCGGCCCGAAATTGTCGAGCGTCTTGCCGACCATCCACTGCCCAGCCGGCGTCTCGGTCTGCAGGTCGCGCGCCGAGAAGTCCTGCGCGCTGCAATACCCCGCGACGTACTGCAGCGCATCGGCTTCCGCGACGTTGCGCGCGGTCCTGCCGATCACGATCAGCAGTTCGGTCTCGTAATCGAACTTGTACGCGACGTCCGCCGGCGGCAGCCGGATGACGCAATTGTGTGCGGCGAGCGCGTTGTTGTACTTGTTGAACAGGATCGGCACCCGCGGCAGCTCCATCTTCGTCTCGGCAGCGTGGTCGCGGTAATTCAGGCCGATGCAGACGATCTTGCCGGGGTTCGTGAACAGCCGGCCATGCGTGATCGAGGATTCGGCGACGAGCAGCGTCTTTGCCTGCGCGGCAGCACGCGCCGCGGCGCCGAGCGCACTGAGGCCGCGCGCATTGCCCTCGCGCAGCAGTTCCTCCAGCGTCCACGGTGCCTCGAGGCGCAGTGCGCGGCATGCCCTGCGCACGTCGATGACGCCGTCCGCGGTCCTGATGCCCAGCGTTTCCGTGCCGTCGGCGTTCGCGATCGACAGCAGCGTCACCTGGGACGGCAGTTCGTGGGGGCCCCGGTAGCGTGCGCGCGGTTCGCTCGGTGCGGCGCCGATCGCGCCGGGCGAGGCAGATACGGCCGCAACACCGGCGGTCAGGGCGCCGGCCGTATTCAGGAAGCTGCGTCTGGACGTCATGGTGGTATCTCCGGCATGCCTTTCGTTCCTATAATGCACCCGTCAACCCGGGAGCCAGCGGATCATGCGAATTCTACGGTATTTCCTCCCCGCCCTGCTGTGCCTGCCGGCCGCTTGCCTCGCGCCGGCCGACGCGGCCCAGCGCGCCGCCGCAGACTACGACCTGATCATCGAGCACGGCCGCATCGTCGACGGCACCGGTGCGCCGTGGTATGCGGCGGACCTTGGCATACGCGCCGGGCGCATCGCCGCGATCGGCCCGCTGGATAAGGCGACGGCGACGCGGCGTATCGATGCCGCCGGCAGCGTCGTCGCGCCCGGGTTCATCGACATGCTGGGGCAATCCGAACTGACGCTGCTGGTCGATCCGCACGTGCCATCGAAGGTCTTCCAGGGCATCACCACCGAGATCACCGGCGAAGGGGAATCGGTCGCGCCGGTCAATGACGCGATCGCCAGGAACGCGGCGCTGCGGTTCGCTCATTACGGCCTGAAGCTCGACTGGAGCGATTTCGCCGGCTACTTCGCCCGTCTCGAGAAGCAGGGCATCGGCATCAATTTCGGCTCCTATGTCGGCGCGACGACGCTGCGCGAGATGGTCGTCGGCTATGCCGGGCGCGCGGCGACGCCCGCGGAGCTCGCGGCGATGCAGGCGCTGGTCGCCGATTCGATGCGCCAGGGAGCGCTCGGCGTCTCCACCGCGCTGCAATACGCGCCGGCGCCGTACGCAAGCACCGAGGAGCTGATCGCGCTGTCGCGCACCGCCGCCGGATTCGGCGGCATCTATGCCACGCACATGCGCTCCGAGGGCGACGCGATCCTCGAGTCGATCGACGAGACGGTGCGCATCGGCCGCGAGGCGCATATCCCGGTCGAGATCTGGCACCTGAAGGCCGGCGGCGTGGCGAATTTCGGCATGATGCCGGAGATCGTCGCGCGCATCGAGCGGGCACGCGCCGCGGGCGTGGAAATCGCAGCCAACACCTACGCGTACCCCGCCTGGTACAACGAGCTGTCCGCGTTCGTGCCGCCATGGGCCCATGACGGCGGGGATGCGCAGCTGATCGCGCGCCTGAAGGATCCGGCCGCGCGCGTGCGCATCCGCAAGGACATGGAGACGCCCTCGGCGGCTTGGGACAACGAGTGGATGGAGGTGCCGGGACCCGACGCGATCCTGATCACGACGATCCTGAACCCGCGGCTGCTCGGCATCCAGGGCAAGACCCTGGCGGAGATCGCGAAGGCGCGCGGTACCGACCCGATGGATACGCTGTTCGACATCCTGATCGAAGACAACGCGCAGAGCTCGGTCGCGGTGTTTGCGATGAGCGAGCCGGACGTCGCGCTCGCGGCCATCCAGCCCTGGGTCTCGTTCTGCAACGACAGCGAAGGCACCTCGCCGGATGGGCTGCTGGGCAAGGAATTTCCGCATCCGCGCGCCTACGGCACGTTCCCGCGCGTGCTGCGCAAATACGTGCGCGAGGAGCGGCGCATGCGCCTCGAGGAAGCCATCCGCAAGTTCACGAGCCTGCCGGCCTCGCGGCTGCGCCTCGGCGACCGCGGCGTGATCAAGGCCGGCCTGTGGGCGGACATCGTCGTTTTCGATCCTGATAAGATCACCGACAAGGCGACCTTTGCAGCCCCCCGGCAGCTGTCGGTCGGCATGCAGTGGGTGCTGGTCAATGGCGTGCCGGTGATCGCGAACGGCGTCGCGACGCAGGCATTGCCGGGCCAGGTGCTGCGCGGACAGGGCTACAAGCCCCCGGCCGGGAACTTTCATATGTCCGCGCCGTCTGTTAGGTAAGGAAATACTAATCGCAAGGATGAATCAGCCATGAAATCCGCAACTCTCGCGCTGGGACTCGTGATTGGCCTTGCCGGTGCGCCGGCGTTCGCGCAGATCAGCGTCGGCATCGGCCTGCCCAGCATCCAGATCGGCATCAACGTGCCCGAGTATCCGCAGTTGACCGTGGTGCCGGGCTATCCGGTGTACTACGCGCCGTCGGTCGACGGCAACCTGTTCTTCTATGAAGGGCGGTACTGGAGCCTGAACGGCGATCGCTGGTACTCGAGCAGCTGGTACAACGGTCCGTGGAATTTCGTCGCGCCCGAGGCCGTGCCGATGTTCCTGTGGCGGATCCCGGTGCGCTATTACCGGCGCCCGCCGCCGTTCTTCCGCGGCTGGCGCGGCGACGAGATCCCGCACTGGGGCGAGCACTGGGGCCCGGGCTGGCAGGCGAGTCACCGCGGCTGGGATCATTGGGACCGGCGCGGCGCGCCGCCGCCGGCGCCGTTGCCCGAGTACCAGCGCAATTTCCGCGGCGACCATTACCCGCGTGCCGAGCAGCAGGAGGAGCTGCATCGCCAGAACTACAGCTATGGGGCGCATCCGGAACCCAATCGCGGTGGCGCTCGCGAGCAGGAACATGAGCATGAACATGAACATGACCGCGATCGCTGAAGGCTGAGGGCGTGCACACTCGCGCCGGACCCTTCCTCGTGTCCGCAGGTTGCGCGGCGCTGCTGCTTGCCGCCGGAACCGGCGTCGCGCAGACACCGGATCAGCAGAGTGCCTGGGACGCGGAGCGGGTGCGCGCACTGGCCGAGCAGAAGGCGCGCGCCGAGCGCCTGGCCGCGGACCGCGCCGCGCGCCGGGCCGACGTGATGGCCTGGGTGCACTCGCTCGATCCCATGACGTCCGGCGGCTGGGAATTTCGCGCCGCGGCCGCCGATGCAGCCTGGGCTGCGTTCAGCACGGGCCATCAGCTGGAGCGCTCCGGCAGCATGGTCATGGTCTGGCTGCGCCAGGAATTTGCCGAGCCGCAGCAGGATCCGCACGGCGGGACGTACCTGAGTTTCGTGCAGAAGGTCGAGTTCGACTGCCAGAAGAATCGCGTCCGCGCGCACCTGCTGATCTATTACGGGGACAACAACCTGCGCGGCGTGACCCAGTCGATGGAGCTGGACCCGAAGCAGACCCCGTGGGGCCCGATCGTTCCGGGCACGCTCGATGAATCCAACTTCCAGTGGGCCTGCAGTCCCGACCGCGAGAGGCACGCGCGCTAGCCCGCATAAGGTACGCTTGCCGGCCTCATGCCCATTGCCCGCCTCGACCAGGTTTCATTGAGCTTCGGCCTCAGGCCCCTGCTCGACCATGCCGATCTGCAGATCCGCAGGGGCGAACGGGTCTGCCTGCTCGGCCGCAACGGCGAGGGCAAGTCGACGCTGCTGCGGCTGCTGACCCGGGAAGTGGCCCCCGACAGCGGCGAGGTGTGGGTGCGTCCGGGCGCGCGCGTCGCGGTGCTCGACCAGGAGGTCGCGGCCGACAGTGCGCACAGCGTGCGCGAAGTGGTCGCGGGCGGCGTGGCGCCCGGCGAGGACACTTTCGGCGCCTGGCAGGGCGACCTGCAGGTCGACCAGGTCATCGCGAGGCTGCAGCTGGACGGGGATGCCGCGATGAGCTCGCTGTCCGGCGGCTGGCGGCGCCGCGCGATGCTCGGCCGCGCGCTCGTCTCCGCACCGGACCTGCTGCTGCTCGACGAACCGACGAATCACCTGGACATCGAGGCGATCACGTGGCTTGAGGAGATGATGGCCGGCTACGCCGGTGCGCTGCTGTTCATCAGCCACGACCGCGCGTTCGTGCGACGCCTTGCGACGCGCATCGTCGAGCTCGACCGGGGCCAGCTGCGCGTCTGGCGCGGCAGTTACGACGATTACACGCTGCAGAAACAGGCGGCGCTCGACGCCGAAGCCAAGCAGGCGGCGCTGTTCGACAAGAAGCTCGCGCAGGAGGAAGTGTGGATCCGCAAGGGGGTCGAGGCGCGCCGCACGCGCAACGAAGGGCGGGTGCGCGCGCTGAAGGCGCTGCGCATCCAGCGCAGCGAACGGCGCGATCGCATCGGCCAGATGGACTTGCGCGTGCAGGACGCCGCGCAGTCCGGCAAGCTGGTATTCGAAGCGCAGGATGTCACTCATTCGTTCGGCGGCAAGGTGCTGATCGGAAATTTCTCGACCCGCATCATGCGCGGCGATCGCATCGGCATCATCGGACCGAACGGCTGCGGCAAGAGCACGCTGATCCGGCTGCTGGTCGGCGAGCTCGAGCCGACCGCCGGGCTGATCCGGCGCGGCACCGCGCAGCAGGCGGCCTATTTCGACCAGCAGCGCGACCAGCTCGATCCCGCTGCATCGATCATGGACAACGTCACCGGCGGCAGCGGCGACACCGTGACGATCGACGGGCGCGCGCGCCACGTGTCCGGCTATCTGCGCGACTTCCTGTTTCCGCCGGAGCGCCTGCGCGCGCCGGTCAGCATGCTGTCGGGCGGCGAGCGCAACCGGCTGCTGCTGGCGCGCCTGTTCGCGAAACCCAGCAACCTGCTGATCATGGACGAGCCCACCAACGACCTCGATGCGGAGAGCCTGGAACTGCTCGAAGAACTGGTCGCCGATTACGCGGGCACGCTGCTGCTGGTCAGCCATGATCGTGCGTTTCTCGACAACGTCGTGACCAGTACCCTGGTCTTCGAGGGCGCCGGGCGTCTCGAGGAGTACGTGGGCGGCTACAGCGACTGGCTGCGCCAGCGCAAGGCGCCGCGAGCGGCGCGGCCTGTCGTGCCCGCACCTCCATCCGCAACCGCACCCGCGCCGGCCGCCGCGGCCAGGCCGCGGCGCCTGTCCTACAAGGACCAGCGCGAGCTCGAAGGGCTGCCGGCGCGGATCGAGGCGCTCGAGTCCGAGCAGGCGCAACTGCACGCCCAGGTCGCGGATCCCGGGCTGTTCCGCAGCGATCCCGAGGGCGCCGCGCGCTCGCTCGGGCGCCTGCAGGCGCTCGACGCGGAGCTGCACGCGGCATACGCGCGCTGGGATCTTCTGGAGACCGTGCGGCCTTAACAGGTGCCCTGCGGGCTCCTACCGGCGCGGTCGTCCGCCGCCGATCAGCCCGCCGCCCGGCAAGGCGCCGCCGGCGCTGTCCGGAATCACCAGCGAGGAGGCCTGTTCACGGCGCAGCTCCTGCAGCTCGCGCATCGTCTGCTGCACGGCTTCGGCCGCAGCCGCGCCGAATTTCGCGATCGCGCCGTCCAGCGTCGTCGAGTCCAGGTCGAAGCTGATCGGCAATGCGCCCATCGGCGTCATGACCTGTGCCTGGCCGACGAACAGCACCGGCCGCGCCGCGTCGTCCTTGCCGTCCGCCGTGACCGGCGTCAGGCGCCTGATGGTGCCGACCTGGCGGTCGGTGAAAGTGTCTTCGCGATATATCTGCGTGGCATCCATGCTGGGCTGCCGGGCGTCGGGTGCGGGACTCATGGTGGACGTAATCCTCTGGGAAAAAACGTAAAACGCAACCCTAACAGCTTCCGGGCCACGATAACCAGTCACCCGTGCAGGGCTGCGGGGGGCGCGCGTCTGCGGTAACCTTATCCATTCGACCCGAGTCGCATCGATTTGCAAAAAGACGCCGCCAAAAAAACTGCCGCCAAACGCCGGATGCCCGCCTGGACGACGCTGCTGGGGCTGTCCGTGTTCGTGCTGGTGCTGTTCTGGATGCACCGCCTGCTGGGCGAGTACCGCTGGCACGACATCATGGGGAGCATCCGCGGCATCCCGCACGAGGCCCTGTGGCGCGCCGCGGCGCTCGCGATCGCCGGCTATGGCTGCCTGAGCCTGTACGAGTTGCTCGCCGTCAGCTTCGTGGGCGCGACGCTGCCGCTGCGGCGCACGCTGGCCATCTCGCTGATGGCCTACGGCATCGGCCACACGTTCGGCACGAACACGCTCAGCGGGGGCGCGATCCGCTACCGCGCGTACACGCTGCTCGGGCTGGGACCGAAGCAGATCGCGACGATCATCGCCTTCGGCACGCTGACCTTCAGCCTCGGCGCTGCCCTGCTGCTGGGGGCCTCGCTGCTGGCCGAATCCGCGCTGTCCGCACAGATCCTGCACCTGCCGGCGCTGCTGGTGCGCGCCGCGGGAGTCGCGCTGATCGGCGCCGCGGGCGCCTACGTGGCCTTCGTCATGACGCGCCGCGAGCCGGTGTGCATCCGCGGCGTCGCGCTCAGGCTGCCGCGGCCGCGCGTCGCGCTGGCGCAGGTTCTGGTCGCCTGCGGGGACCTGCTGTGCGCGGCGGGCGTGCTCTACGTGCTGCTGCCCGGGCAGGCGCAGATCGGCTTCCTGAGCTTCGCCGGCGTCTACCTGCTGGGCATCGCCGCGGGCATCATCAGTACGGTGCCCGGCGGCGTCGGCGTGTTCGAGTCGGTGCTGCTGCTGCTGCTGAGCGCGGCGCCGCGCGATCGGCTGCTGGGAGCCCTGCTCGCGTACCGCGCGATCTATTACCTGGTGCCGTTCGCGCTCGCCCTGACGCTGCTCGCCTGGCACGAGGTCAGGGCCCCGAGCGGCCCGATGGTGCGCATTACGCAGCTGGCGCGCACCTGGCTGATCGCGGTCGCGCCGCAGGCCATCGCGATCGCCGTGTTCTGCGCCGGCGCCGTGCTGCTGTTTTCGGGGGCAACGCCCGGCCTGACCCAGCGGCTCGCGCTGCTGCGCGAACTGGTGCCGCTGCCGGTGCTCGAGCTGTCGCACCTGCTCGGCAGCGCTGTCGGCGTCGGGCTGCTGGTGCTCGCGAACGGCCTGTACCGGCGCCTCGATGCGGCGTGGTGGCTGACGCTGTGGCTGCTGGGCGCCGGGGTGGTCCTGTCGCTGCTGAAGGGGTTCGATTACGAGGAAGCGCTGGTCCTGGCGGGCGTGGCGGGGCTGCTGATCGCCTCGCGCGGACGCTTTGCGCGCCGCACGTCGCTGATCGAGCAGCGCTATTCGCCGCCGTGGCTCATCGCGCTCGCGCTCGTGCTGGGCGCGGCGACGCTGCTGGTGGGCTTCGCCTATCGCCACGTACCCTACGCGAACGACCTGTGGTGGCAGTTCGCGTTCGAGGCCCCCGCGCCCCGCAGCCTGCGTGCGCTGCTGCTCGCGCTGATCGTCGCGGCGGCCTATGGGTTCTGGCGGCTGCTGCGGCCGGCGCCGCCGGCGCTGGTCCGGCCGAGCGACGAGGACCTGGCCAGAGCCGCCGCCGTGATCCGCACCGATGACGACACCACCGCGAATCTCGCGCTGCTCGGCGACAAGAACCTGCTGTTCAACGCCGAGCGCAGCGCCTTCATCATGTACCAGGTCTCCGGGCGCAGCTGGGTCGCGATGGGCGATCCGGTGGGGCCGGTCGCGGCGCGCGAGGCGCTCGCGTGGAATTTCCTCGAGCGCTGCGACACGATGGCCGCATCGCCGGTGTTCTACCAGGTCACGCCCCAGAACCTGCCGCTGTACGTCGACCTGGGCCTGAACCTGACGAAGCTCGGCGAGGAGGCGAGGGTCGCCCTGCACGCTTTCTCGCTCGAGGGAAGCGCGCGCGCGGACCTGCGCCAGATGCACCGGCGCGCCGTGCGCGAGGGCGCGAGCTTCGAGGTCGTTGCGCGCGACGCAGTCGGCCCGCTGCTGGCGCAGCTGCGGGACATCTCCGACGAGTGGCTCGCGGACAAGCCGGGCGGCGAAAAGGGCTTCTCGCTGGGATTCTTCGACGAGCGCTACCTGGCAAAATTTGACTGCGCACTGGTGCGCAGCGGCGGGCGCATCGTCGCGTTCGCGAACCTGTGGACGGCAGGCACCGCCGAACTGTCGGTCGACCTGATGCGCTACGGCGCGGATGCCCCGAAATGCGTCATCGACTACCTGCTGGTCGAGTGCATGCTGTGGGGCAGGGCGCAGGGCTACGGATGGTTCAACCTGGGGATGGCGCCGCTGTCGGGACTCGAGGATCATCCGCTGGCGCCCGCGTGGCACAAGCTGGGCCGCCTGGTGCAGCGCTACGGAGAGAATTTCTATCACTTCGAAGGCCTGCGCAGGTTCAAGGAAAAATTCTCGCCGGAGTGGCGGCCGCGCTACCTGGCGGCGCCGGGCGGCCTGTCGCTGCCGGGTGCGCTGGTGGACGTGACGGCGCTGATTTCCGGCGGTGTCGCCGGGGCATTCAGCAAATGATGCAGACTCTGCAAGGGACGGGTAATCGCTTGAAACATGCGCCAGGCAATTTCGGATCCGCGGCCATCCGGCGCCGCATCGCGGTCATCGCGCTGTCGATCGCGGCGCTCGCGGCCGGCTTCGCGCGCGCGGATGCGCCGCAGACGCTCCCCTATGGGCGCTTCGGCACGGTGACGATCTATCAGCCGGCCGCCGCGGCGCGCGACTTCGTGATCTTCATCTCCGGCGACGGCGGCTGGAACCTCGGGGTCGTGTCGATGGCCGAGCGCCTGCGCAGCCAGGGCGCGATCGTCGTGGGCGTCGATATCCGCCATTACCTCGCGGAGCTGGAGAAGGCCGGCGACAAATGCGTCTCCCCGGACGTCGATTTCGAGAACCTGAGCCATTACCTGCAGGCCAGGCTCGGCATCAGGCAGTACCTGCAACCGACGCTGGTCGGCTACTCCTCGGGCGCGACGCTCGTCTATGCGACGCTGGCCGAGTCCCCGGACGGGCTGTTCAAGGGTGCGCTGAGCCTGGGGTTCTGTCCGGACCTCGATCTGGTCAAGCCGGTCTGCAAGGGATCCGGCATCGAGGCCGCGCCGCGGCGCGATGCGAAGGGCGCGCTCAAGGGAGTCGATTTCCTGCCCGCCAGAAAGCTCTCCGGGCGCTGGATCTCGCTGCAGGGCGAGAGCGACCAGGTTTGCCCGGCGCCGGCGACGCAGAAATTCATCGGCGAGGTGCCGGGAGGGGAAATCGTGATGCTGCCGAAGGTCGGACACGGCTATTCGGTCGAGAGGAACTGGATGCCGCAGTACGAGGCGGCTTACGCGCGCATCACCGCGGTGCCGGAGAAAAAGCCGGCGGCGATGCTCGCCGCGCCGGTCGCGGACCTGCCGCTGACCCTGGTCGCGGCGGACCCCGGCACATCGAGTCCTTATTTCGCGGTGTTCCTGTCCGGCGACGGCGGCTGGGTGGGGCTCGATCGCGGCGTTGCCGACGAACTCGCGAAGCGCGGCATCGCGGTCGTCGGCTGGGATTCACTGCAGTATTTCTGGTCGGCGCGCACGCCGCAGGGCGCAGCGGCGGACCTGGACCGGGTGCTGCGCCATTACTCGACCAGCTGGGACAAGGCGCATGCGCTGCTGATCGGCTATTCGCAGGGCGCGGACACGATGCCGTTCATGGTCAACCGCCTGCCCGCCGCGACGCGATCGCTCGTGGACCTGACGGCGCTGCTCGGCATCAGCGACAACGCCCTGTTCGAATTCCACCTCGCGAACTGGATCGGCGATGCCGGCGGCGGCCTGCCGACGCAGCCCGAGCTCGCCCGCTGGAGCGGCTCGCCGTACGTGTGCATCTACGGGGAGGAGGACGGCGAGTCGGTGTGCGACAAGCTCACCGGCAAGGGCGGCGTCGCGGTGAAACTGCCGGGCGGGCATCATTTCGGCGGCAGCTACGCCGAGATCGCGACGCAGATCCTCGATCATCTGCCGAGGCGCTGACGGGTGTTCACGTACGTGTGCCTGGGCACCAACGACCTGGCGCGTGCCGCCCGTTTCTACGACGCCGCGCTCGCGGTGCTCGGCATCGCGCGCTGCGACACGTCGGGTGAGCCGGACTGGCAGGGCACGATCGGCTGGGGCGTGTACGAGGACCACGGCCGGCGCGAACTGGCGTTATGGCTCACCACGCCGTTCAACAGGCAGGCGGCGACGGCCGGCAACGGCACCATGGTCGCGCTGCGCGCGCAGTCGTGGGAGCAGGTCGACCGCTTCCATTCAACCGCGCTGGCACATGGGGGCACGTCCGAAGGCGCCCCCGGCCTGCGCCCGCAATACAACGCGGATTTCTATGCCTGCTACGTGCGCGACCCGGACGGCAACAAGCTCGCGGTCGTGTGCCGCGGCCGGACGGCGCGCTAGCGGGCGCGAAGCGCACTGAGCGCGGCGAGCGCACGGCTGCGCGCCGCGGCGTGATCGACGATCGGGGCCGGATAGGTCCTGCCGATCTCGACCCCGGCGGCTTCGAGCAGCGCACGCGGCGCCTCCCACGGCCGCTGCAGCCATGCGTCGGGCAGCCGTGCGAGTTCCGGGATCCAGCGGCGCACGTACGCGCCGTCCGCATCGAATCGCTCCCCCTGCAGCACCGGATTGAAGATCCGGAAGAATGGCGCCGCGTCGGCCCCGCAGCCCGCGCACCATTGCCAGCCGAGCGTGTTGGCCGCCAGGTCCGCGTCGACCAGCGTGTCCCAGAACCAGCGCGCTCCGTCGTTCCACGGCAGCAAGAGATCCTTGACCAGGAACGAGGCGGCGATCATGCGCACACGGTTGTGCATCCAGCCGGTGCTCCACAATTCGCGCATGCCGGCATCGACGATCGGGTAGCCGGTCCTCCCGCGCTGCCACGCGTGCAGTCCGGCCGGATCCCTGTTCCACGGAAAGCGCGCGTAGGCGCCGCGCAGCGGCTCATCGGGTGTGTGCGGGAAGTGATACAGCAGGTGATAGGCGAACTCGCGCCAGCCCACCTCGGCCAGGTACGGCGAGTCGCGCCAGAGCGCGCCGGCGCCATGGGCCGCGCCGAAGCGGCGGATCGCGTGCCAGATTTCGTGCGGACCGATCTCGCCGAAATGCAGGTGCGGCGACAGGCGCGACGTGGCGCACAGCGCGGGCCGGTTGCGGCTTTCACCATAGCCGGTGAACCCGGCGCGCAGGAATTGCGCAAGGCGCGCATGCGCGGCCGCGCTGCCGGGCGTCCATGCAGCGCCGAGGCCGCCGGCCCAGTCGCGGGCGGGAAGCAGGCGCAGCTGCCCGATCGGATGCGATGCGGGCCATCGTGGCGGTGCCGCGAGACGCGGCGGCGCGGGCAGCGGCTCGGCCGGATCGGGCAGCGAGAGACAGTGGCGCCAGAACGGCGTGAACACCTGGTACGGATTTCCGGCCCCGGTACGGATGTCCCAGGGTTCGTGCAGCAGCGAGGCCTTGTGGCTGTCCGCGCCGAGCCCCGCCGCGCGCAGGCCGTCCTTCGTCCGACGATCGCGCGCGATGAGCGCCGGCTCGTAGCATCGGTTCCACAGCACGCGCGTCGCGCCGGTCTCGCCCGCCAGCCGCAGCAATTCGGCGAGGCAGTCCCCGCTCTCGCGCAGGATAAGGCGCGAGCCGCGCCGTTCGAGGTCCGCGGACAGCGCCTGCAGGCTGTGGTGCAGCCACCAGTTCGAAGCCGCGCCTGCGGGCCAGGCGCCGGCCTGCGCCGGCGCGTGCAGGTACACCGGGATCACGGCGCCCGCGCCATCGGCGGCCATGTGCAGCGCCGGGTTGTCGGCGAGACGCAGGTCCTGCCGGAACCACACGAGGGTCGTCATGCCCGAGAAGGGTGGGCGAGCGCCGCGCGCTGCGCAAGCCCCCGGCCATAATCGGCTACAATCGCCATCTTTGCCGCACACACAGGAATCAGCATCATCATGCCGGATACAGAGCCGGTGGCGCCCGCCGCGCCCGGACAGATCGAAGCAGTCATCATTGGCGCCGGTCCCGCCGGCCTGTTCCAGATCTTCGAGCTCGGCTTGCTGGGGATCACGGCGCACATCATCGATACGCTGGCCCATCCGGGCGGCCAGTGCACAGAGCTGTATCCGGACAAGCCGATCTACGACATACCGGCGATACCGGTATGCGGGGCGCAGGAGCTGGTCGACCGGCTGCTGGAGCAGGCCAGGCCGTTCCACGCCACGTTTCACCTGGGGCAGGAGGTGACCGAGCTTCGCAAGCTGCCCGACGGGCGCTTCGAGGTCGTCACCTCGAGCGGCACGCGGCTGAACGCCGGGGCCATCGTGATCGCCGGCGGCGTCGGTTCGTTCCAGCCGCGACGCCTCGGAGTCCCGGGCGTCGAGCAGTTCGAGGGCCGCCAGGTGCTGTACCGCGTCAGGTCGGCCGCGGATTTCCACGGCAAGGACCTCGTGATCTGCGGCGGCGGCGACTCCGCGCTCGACTGGACGGTCGCGCTGTGCGACAAGGCGCGCTCGCTGACGCTCGTGCACCGGCGCGCCGAATTCCGCGCGGCGCCGGCGACGGTCGCGCGCATGCGCGAGCTCCTCGCGCAGGGACGCATGCAGCTCATCGAGGGCAATGTGGCCGGCCTGCAGGCGCACGGCGACGCGCAGGTGCTCGCGCAGATGCAGTGCAGCGACGGCCGCCAGCTGGAGAAGCCGGCGGATCACGTGCTCGCCTTCTTCGGCCTGCATCCGAAGCTGGGTCCGATCGCCGAATGGGGCATCGAACTCGAGCGCAAGGCGCTGAAGGTCGACACCGAGAAATTCCAGACCAGCGTGCCGGGCATTTTCGCGATCGGCGACATCAATATCTATCCCGGCAAGAAAAAGCTGATCCTGAGCGCGTTCCACGAGGCCGCGCTCGCCGCGTTCGCGATCCAGCATCACCTGTTCCCGGGCAAGCGGCAATTCCTGCAATACACGACGACGAGCCCGATCATGCAGAAACGCCTCGGGGTCGCGGGTCCCGAGTGACCCGCAGCGCATCGATGCACCAGCTGCTGCAGGACCTGGTCAAGGTACTGACGCTCGAGCAACTCGAGATCAACCTGTTCCGCGGGCAGAGCCGCGACATCGGCAGCCCGCAGGTCTTCGGCGGCCAGGTGCTCGGCCAGGCGCTGGTCGCGGCGAGCGCGACGGTCGAGGGGAGGATGGTGCATTCGCTGCATGCCTATTTCATGCGGCGCGGCGACTTCAACGCGCCGATCGTCTATGACGTCGACCGCGCACGCGACGGCAATCATTTCTCGACCCGCCGGGTCGTCGCGATCCAGCACGGCGAGCAGATCTTCAACATGTCCGCTTCGTTCCAGGCGGACGAGCAAGGCCTCGAGCACCAGGCCGCCATGCCCGACGTGCCCGGACCGGAGGCGCTGCCGGATGTGCAGGAGTATTACCGCGACCTGATGCCGAAAATGCCGCCCAGGCTGCGGCGCCTGCTCGAGTACAAGCGGCCCTTCGAGTTCCGCCCGGTGCAGCCGCCGGCATTCCTGAGCGCGCAGTCGCAGCCGCCGCAGAAGCAGGTCTGGTTCCGAGCGATCGACAGGCTGCCGGACGACGAGGCGCTGCACCGCTGCCTGCTGGCGTACGCATCGGACTTCAACCTGCTCGACACCGCGATGCGGCCGCACGCACTGTCGCACGCGACGCCGAATATCGCGATCGCGAGCATCGATCACGCGATGTGGTTCCATCATCCGGTGCGCGTCGATGAGTGGCTGCTGTACGCGACCGACAGTCCGAGCGCATCGGGCGCGCGCGGCTTTTCGCGCGGCAGCATCTTCGATGCCGCCGGCCGGCTGCTGGCGAGCACGGCGCAGGAAGGCCTGATGCGGGTCAGCGCCTGATGGGCCGCGCGCTCGTGATCATCCTCCTCGTCGCCGGCGTGATCATCGGCGGACTTCTCGTGCTGCGCGGCAGTGCCAGGACCGGCATGCCGGACGCCGACGTGCTGGCGCGTGCGCAGCGGCGCGCGCGCGAACAGCGCGCGAAGGACGACGAGCGCTAGCGCGGCCGCGGCCGCGGGGCGGCGGCGCGCGCGGCCGTCGGGGCGGCCGGCGGCAAGCTGCATGGTTTCCATGGAATGCTCGGGCAGGAGTATGGCCTCGCGATGATCATCGAGGCGCATGGCCACGCCGAATACATCGGCGGGCTCCTGCCGGCGATCAGCAGCGGCACCTTCTAGTCGTGGAAGAGCGTTCCGCTCTACACGTGGACGGACTTTGCGAAGGCGCTGACCATCGCGAAGAAAGTGCGCACGGTCTACAAGCCGCCCGGGGGCTGATTGCCGCGGCGCGGATGCGCATCCTCGCCGGCGTGCATCCGCGCATTCACGACCGTATTCGGCGGTGTATCATCTGCTCCCCGAGTTGACCACGGAGAGTCCCATGAACCTGCGCTGCGTAGTGCTGACGTTGACGGCCGCGGCCGCCTGCAACAGTCCGGCCGGTCTTGCGGCCACGATCGGCGGGACCGTCAAGGGGCCGGAAGGATCCGCGCTCAAGGGCGTGTTCGTGCAGGCACAGGATGGCAGGACCCACATCAGCTACATCGGCCTGTCGGATCCTCTGGGGCGCTACCGGCTGCAGAACCTGCCGGCCGGCGAATACCAGCTGTCGACCCGCGCGGCCGGCTACAGCGGTGACCCGGTCAGCGGCGTCAGGCTCGTCGCGGACCAGGCAGCCTCCCGCGACCTGTCGCTGCGCAGGACCCCGGTGCGCTGGAATGAGATCTCCATTTACCAGGCCGGCAAGCTCTGGCCCGCCTCGCCCGCGAAGGACAAGGTCTTCTCGACCTGCTTCACCTGCCATGGATTCCAGACCCGGATGGCGACCGTGCGCCGCAATGCCGACGAGTGGCTGGGCCGGGTCCAGTTCATGCAGGGCGCGATGCATTTCGGCCTCGGGGACCGGCTCGACGACCAGGACGTCAGGGACATTGCCGCCTACCTGCACAGCCTCTATGGCGAGAAATCCGTGCTGCCGGAATCCCCGCAGGATTCACCGTCCTACCGGGACACCGTGCGGCCGTTCAGCGATGAGGCGCTGAATATTTCCTACGTCGAATACGACTTGCCTCAACAAAGCAGCATGCCGTTCAGCGCCGCTCCCGACGGGAACGGCCATCTCTGGATCCCGGAGTTCGGCATCGCCAACCGGATCGGCCGGCTCGACCCGAAGAGCGGCGAATTCGAGGAATTCACGGCGCCGAATGTCGGCACCGCGGCGATTCACTCGGCAGTGCCGGCTGCGGACGGCACCGTGTGGCTGACCGAGCAGGGGTCGAACAAGCTTGGTCAATGGGATCCGCAAAGCCGCAGGATCACCGAGTTCCAGGATGCTTATCTTCCCGGCAAGCTCGGCTACGGCGCCGGATCCAAGCACACGCTGCGCTTCGACGGCGCGGGCAATGTGTGGTCCTCCGGCGCCCCGCTGACGATGCTCGACCGCAAGACCGGGAAATTCACGCGCTTCGACTCGATCCCGTCGACCTACGACGTCAAGGAAGACAAGGACGGCAATATCTGGTTCACGAAACCCGATACCAGCTCGATCGGCCGGGTGGACGTGAAGACGCTGAAGATTTCCGTGTGGACCCCGCCCACGCCGCATTCATTTCCGCGGCGCATGGAAATCGACGACGATGGCATCGTCTGGTTCGGCGAATACAACGCGGGCAAGGTCGGACGCTTCGATCCGAAGACGGAGAAATTCACCGAATATCCGCTGCCGGGACCCGCGCCGACGCCGTACGGCTTCGGCATCGACGCCGAGCACCGCATCTGGTATTCGTCCTACGAAATGGATGTCATCGGCCGCTTCGATCCGAAGACCGGCAGGACCGTCGAGTATCCGTTCCCGCACGCCGAGAATACGATTCGCGAATTCATCCGCGATGCGCAGGGGCGGATGTGGTACGGGACGCCCTCGAACAACCGGGTCGGCTACATCCGCCTGAACCAGGGATCGCCGTAATCCGGGATCGGCATGCCCGCTAGGCGGAAGGGCGCTTGCGCCGCACGTGCAGCTGCTTGCGCACGCGCGTGAGCGGATTGCCCTGCGGATCGCAGATCAGGATCTCGAAGACCGGCAGGCATTTGCCGCCGTCCTCGGTTGCGGCGCGGATCTGATCGAGTTTTTCCTGCGACAGATGCAGCGTCGCCCGCGCCACGCTGCGGCCCGGCGCGATGAAATCGATCTCGGCGGACTTGACCCAGACCGTGTAGCCGCGACCGAGGTTGTGCTGCAGCATCAGCGGATAGAACGGGTCGACCATCGCAAACAGGCTGCCGCCGAACATCGTGCCGATCGCGTTCTGGTTCCACCAGCGCAGCCGCAATTCCACCTCGACGTGCCGCCAGTCGGCGGAGATGCGCGTCGCGCGGATGCCGGAGAACAGCAACGGCGGATACAGGTTCATCAGCCAGCGCATCAGTCGCGGTGACATGCGCCCCTCAATGCCGCCCGACGTCGCGCGCGGCGTCCCAGACCGTGCGCGGCAGCGTGTACAGGTGGCAATCCCACCAGCGATTCTTGGCGCGCCGGTGCTTGCGGTACACCGCTTCCCAGCGCATGCCGATCTTCTCGAGCACGCGGATCGACGCGCGGTTGTTGATGTCGACGGTCGAGATCACCCGTTCCGCGCGCAAATGGGAAAACGCCGCCTCGGTGAGCGCGCGCGCGACCTCGGTCGCATACCCCCTTCCCCAGTGCTCATGCCCGAGCATGTAGCCGAGGTCGACGACGTTGGTCTCGATCAGCGACAGGTCGCAGGCGCCGATCGGGACCCGCGAACCGGCTTCGGTGATCGCAAGCTCGAAGCGCGTGCGCGGCCGCTCGAGCTGCGACGCAATCAGCTCGTCGAGATACTCGGCGGTGCTATCGCGGTCGCGGGGACCGAAGAACAGGTAGCGCGTCACGCGCGGATCGGCCGAATAGGCGTAGACGCCTTCCAGGTCATCGGCAGTGAATTCCCGCAACTGCAGCCGCGGCGTCTGTATCGGCAATTGCAGCATGCGCATCGTTCGGCCCCGCCATCCGTGCTATTGCAGCACTTTGCCCGGGTTCATGATGCCCTTCGGATCGAGCGCCGCCTTCAGGGCACGCATCACGGCGAGCTCCGTCGGGTCCGTGCGCCGCGCCAGCTGCGCGGCGCGCAGCCGGCCGACGCCATGCTCGGCACTGAAGCTGCCGCCCAGTTCGCCGACGAGGTCGAACACCGCGTTCTCGAGGACCGGCTTTCGCGCCAGGAAGGCCCCGGCGTCGGCGCCGCGGCGCTGGCTGACGTTGAAATGCAGGTTGCCGTCGCCGAGGTGTCCGTAAGAGATCACTTCCCCTTCCGGCACGAGGTCCTGCGCGAGCCGCGTGCCCCGCTCAATAAGCGCGGGCAGCGCGGACACCGGCACCGACACGTCGTGCTTGAGGCTCTCGCCGTGGCGCGTCTGCGCGACCGGGACCGATTCGCGCAGCTTCCACATCGCGCGCGCCTGCGCGATCGAGGTCGAGATCATCGCGTCGACGATCGTTTCCTCGGTCGCCGCGCCCTCTAGCTGTGCGGTGAGCAGCTCGCTTAGGGCCTGCCCGGGGTTCGGCGAGCTGAGCTCGACCAGCACGAACCATTCGGCGTGCTGGTCGAGCGGATTGGCAACCCCCTCGACGTACTCGAGCGTCAGTTCGACGGCACGCCGGGGCATGATCTCGTAGGTCGTCACCTGGTCGCCGGCGGCGCCGCGCAGGCGCACGAGCAGATCGAGCGCGTGGCGCGCGGAGCGCACGCCGACCAGCGCGGTGGCCACGTCCCGCGGCAGCGCAAAGAGCTTCAGCGACGCCGCGGTGATGACGCCGAGAGAGCCCTCGGCGCCGATGAACAGGGATTTGACGTCGTAGCCGGTGTTGTCCTTGCGCAGGCTCTTCAGGCCCGACATCACCCGGCCGTCGGCCAGCACGACCTCGAGACCGAAGACCAGGTCACGCATCATGCCGTAGCGCAGGACCGCGGTGCCGCCGGCGTTCGTGCTGAGGTTGCCGCCAATCTGCGCGGTCCCCTCCGACCCCAGGCTCAGCGGAAACAGCCGGTCGGCGCCGCGCGCCGCGCCCTGCGCGGCGGCGAGCGTGATGCCGGCCTCGACGGTCATCGAGTAGTTGTCGGCATCGATGCTGCGCACGCGGTTCATGCGGCGCATCGACAGCACGATCTGCGTGCCGCTCTCATCCGGCGTCGCGGCCCCGCAGTAGCTGGTGTTGCCACCCTGCGGGACGACGGCGATCTCCTCGCGGTCGCAGATCATCAGGATCCCGGAGACCTGCTCGACGCTGCGGGGCAGCAGCACGAGCGGGCTCGCGCCGTGGTACAGGCGCCGCAGGTCGACCAGCATGGGCTCGATGTCCCCGGGCGCATCCAGCCAGCCGCCGGCGCCGACCAGCGCCTTCAGTTCTGCAAGCGTTGCCGGGTCAGGTGCTCGGGGCATGGAGGGTGGCGACGTTCTGGTTCATGTTGTCCGCGAATGGGCGCATTGAAGCACCAAAGCCCGCGGATTTCCATTGCCGCCCGCGGCGCGCCCGGAGCGTGCGGCGGCCGGTCAGCGGCTCAGGCGCCGGCCTGCAGCGCCGCGATCCGGGCCTCGAGCGGCGGATGGCTCATGAACAGCTGCATGATGCCGCCCGCGCTGCCGGTGTTGATGCCGAAGGCCTGCATCTGCTGCGGCATCGGCGCGCCATGGCTGTGCTGCAGCGCCTGCAGCGCGCTGACCATGTTGCCGGTGCCCGCGAGATTCGCGCCGCCGCGGTCGGCGCGGAATTCCCGATAGCGCGAGAACCACGCGACGATCATGCTGGCGAAGATGCCGAGGACGATCTGCGAGATCATCGTGGCGATGAACAGCCCGATCCCGGGCTCGTCGCGGTCGTTCTTGAAGATCGCGCGGTCGACGAAATTACCGATGATGCGCGACAGGAAGATCACGAAGGTATTCACGACACCCTGGATCAGCGTCAGCGTGACCATGTCGCCGTTCGCGACGTGCGTGATCTCGTGTCCGAGCACGGCCTCGATCTGGTTGCGCGACATGCTGCGCATCAGGCCCGTGCTGACCGCAACGAGGGCCGCATCGCGGCGCGCGCCGGTCGCGAACGCATTCATCTCGTCGGCATCGAAGACGCCGACTTCCGGCATGCCGATGCCGGCTTTCTGGGCGAGGCGGGCCACCGTGGCGAGGAGCCATTGCTCCACTTCCGAGCGCGGCTCGCTGATGACCTGCACGCCCATCGTGCGCTTGGCGATCCACTTCGACATCAGCAGCGAGATCAGCGCGCCGCCGAAGCCGAACACGGCGGCCATCACCATCAGGCTGCCGAGCCCCCCCTGTCCGAGGCGGATATGGAAGACCTGTTCGATCACGAAAACGACGACGCTCAGCAGTGCAAGCACCGCGAGATTGGTCATAATAAACAGCAGTATTCGCTTCATAGGCCCCATGGTCGGGACAATCGGCACCGATTTCAAGGAGCCGCCGGCGGGACAATTGATGCAATGCAACAATTCGTTTGAGTTATAAAGGCGCGCATGAAATTCAAGGACTATTACGAGACCCTCGGAGTTGCCCGCACGGCAAGTGTCGACGAGGTCCGGCACGCCTACCGGAAACTCGCGCGCAAGTACCACCCGGATGTCAGTCGCGAGAAGAATGCCGAGGAGAAATTCAAGGAGGTGCAGGAGGCGTACGAGGTCCTGAAGGACAGCGAGAAGCGCGCCTCCTACGACCAGCTGGGCCGCAACTACCGCGCCGGCCAGCAGTTCCGGCCGCCCCCGGGATGGGAAGGCCGGTTCGGCGGCGGCGGGGCGGGCCAGGGTTTTTCGGACCTGCATGGCTTCAGTGATTTTTTCTCGACGATGTTCGGCGCCGCCGGTGCCGGCGGCGCGGGCCGCGGCCGCCCACGCCCGGAGGCGGAGGCCGAGGCGGGCCCGCTCGACGTCAGTCTCGAGGATGTGTTCACCGGCACGCGGCGACGGGTCACGCTGCAGGAACAGGGTCGCGAACGCACTGTCGAGGTGCAGATACCCGCTGGCGTCGCCGACGGCCAGGCGCTGCGGATCGCGGGCGAGGGCGGCCGGCCCGGCGTCCTGGTGCGCATCAAGTACCAGGCCCACCCGCTCTACAGCGTCCACGGCAGGGACGTGTCGATCGAGTTGCCGCTGGCGCCGTGGGAGGCGGCGCTGGGCGCAAAAATCGAGGTTCCGACGCTCGGCGGCAAGGTGGATCTGCGTATCCCGGCCGGCGCCCAGTCGGGCCAGAAGCTGCGCCTGCGCGGCCGGGGCCTGCCCGGCAAGAGTGCCGGCGACCAGCTGGTGGTGGTCCGGATCGTGACGCCGGCGGCCGAATCTGCGGTGGCGAAGGCTGCCTACGAGCGGATGCGCCAGGAATTCGACTTCGACGCCCGCGCCGGCTGGCCGGAGGCTTGAAAGGGACCCGTTCCGTCCCCACATCACGCGCGAGCACGTTAAACGGATCAACACTGAAGAACATGACCACCGACATCAAGCCAGAGACCGGAATCAAGCCCGAAACGGAAATCAAGGAGTTCCAGGCCGAAACGCGGCAGGTGCTGCGGCTGGTGATCCATTCGCTGTACTCGCACCGTGAGATCTTCCTGCGGGAACTGATTTCCAATGCCTCGGATGCATGCGAGAAACTGCGCTTCGAGGCGCTCGCGCATCCCGAGCTGCTCGGCGGCGATACGTTGTCGATCACGCTGGTGCCGGACAAGGCCGCCGGTACGCTGACCATCCGCGACAACGGCATCGGCATGAGCCGCGCCGAGGTCATCGACAATCTCGGCACGATTGCCCGATCGGGCACGAAGAAATTCCTCGAGACCCTGAGCGGCGATGCGGCGAAGGATGCGCAGCTGATCGGCCAGTTCGGCGTCGGCTTCTACTCCGCGTTCATCGTCGCCGATCGCGTCACGGTGCTGACGCAACGTACCGGCGAGGACGCGGTGCGCTGGGAATCCGACGGCGAGGGCTCCTACGAGATCCAGGCGGGCGACAAGCCTTCGCGTGGCACCGAGGTGACGCTGCACCTGCGCGACGACGACAAGGAGTTCCTCGAGGATGCGCGCCTGCGCCAGCTGGTGCGCAAGTACTCCGATCACCTGAGCCTGCCGATCATCCTGAAGAGCGGCGAGAAGGACGAAACGCTGAACCAGGCAAAGGCGTTCTGGACGCGCCCCAGGGCCGAGCTCAAGGACGAGGATTACCAGGCGTTCTATCATCACCTGACCCATGATCCCGAGGATGCGCGCACCTGGGCGCACAACAGGGTCGAGGGCAACATCGAATACACGTCGCTGCTGTACCTGCCGAAAAAGGCGCCGTTCGACCTGTTCGAGCGCGACAGCGGCGGCGGCATGAAGCTCTACGTCAAGCGCGTCTTCATCATGGACAAGGCCGCGGAACTGCTGCCGCCGTACCTGCGCTTCATGCGCGGGCTGGTCGACTCGGCGGACCTGCCGCTGAACGTCTCGCGCGAACTGCTGCAGAGCGACCGCACCGTCGAGAAGATCAAGGCCGCGCTCGTCAAGCGCACGCTGGACCTGCTCGAGGACCTCGCGCAGAACAAGCCCGAAGAATACGCCGAATTCTGGAAGACCTTCGGCGCGGTGCTGAAGGAGGGGGTCATCGAGGACGCCGGGCAGAGAAGCCGCGTTGCGAAGCTGCTGCGCTTCCACTCGACCGCCGTGACCGGTGATGCCGCCACGGTGACGCTGAGCGACTATGTCTCGCGGATGCAGGCGGAGCAGAAATCGATCTACTACCTGACCGCCGATACGCTTGCAGGCGCGCGCAACAGCCCGCACCTGGAAGGGTTCCGCGCGAAAGGGATCGAGGTGCTGCTGCTCGTGGACCGGATCGACGAGTGGGTGGTCGGGCATCTGCATGAATTCGAGGGCAAGGCACTCGCCAGCGCGGCAAGTTCCGCAGCCGACCTGGCGGCGGCGATCGAGACGCCGGAAAAAGCCGCGGCCGAATCGGCCTATAAGGACACGCTGGAGCGCCTCGGCAAGGCGCTTGCGGGCAAGATCGACGCGGCCCGGCTCTCGTCGCGACTCACCGACTCACCGGCATGCCTGGTCGCGGGTGAATACGGGATCTCGCTGCGCATGAGCCGTATCCTCAAGCAGGCGGGGCAGGCGAATCCGTTCGCGATGCTGCCGGCGCTCGAGGTCAACCCGAAGCACGCGCTGATCGAGCGCCTGCGGGAGACGAGCGATGAGGCCGCCTTCAAGGACCTCGCCAGCGTCCTCTACGACCAGGCGCTGCTCGCGGAGGGCGGCGAGCTCGAGGATCCGGCGACCTTCGTACGCCGCGTCAACGCGCTGCTCGTTGCCGGGCTGCCCGCGCAGAACAAGATCCTGCTCGGCTAGCGGGGCAGGGCGGATCCTGCATGATGAAGAGGATTTCGCGCGGGACGACCTTCTACAAGCGCATCTTCCCGGTATTCTGGTTCGGCTTCCTCGGGCTGTTTCTGTTCATCGGCCTGGTCGCCATGCCGCAACGGCCGCCGCTCGCATTCTTCATTCCGCCGCTGGTGATGCTGCCGCTCGGTTACCTGATGATGCGCAAGCTGGTGTTCGACCTGGTCGACGAGGTGTGGGACTGCGGCGATCACCTGGTCGTCAGGAACGGCGCGCTCGAGGAATCGGTGCCGCTGTCCAATATCATGAATGTCAATGCAACGACGCTCGTGAACCCGGCGCGCATCACGCTGCGACTGATCCGGCCCGGGCGGTTCGGCAACGAGATCAGCTTCATGCCGCCGCGCCCGATGGTGGCCAATCCGTTCGCGCGCAATGTGCTGGCCGATGAGCTGGTCGAGCGCGCCTACAAGGCCAGATCAGCGCGCTGATCCGGCGCCGGTCTGGTAGACATAAAGCCGGTTGCGCACGTGCGGCTCGGCGAGCGGCAGCGACTGGAACTCGGCGCCTTCCCTGAGCAGCGTCCAGCGCCCCGCCGCGCTCAGGCGCGCGATCTGCGCGGCGAAACCAGGCGGCGGCGCGTCGCTGCGAAGCGAGAAGATCGCATAGCCGCCGGGACGCGTCACGCGCAGCAGTTCGTCCAGCGACTCCGGCGGCGCGTGCTGCGGCGTGAAGGCTCCCGCCACCGTGAACGCATCGAACTCGCCCGAGCGGTAGGGCAGCGCCGCGCCCAGCGCCGCGACGGCGAGACTTTGGTAGACGTTCTTGCGGCCGGCAACCGCGACCATGCCCGGCGACAGGTCCACGCCATGCAGATCCGTGAATCCGAAGCGCTTCAGGTGCTCGCCGACCAGTCCCGTGCCGCAGGCCGCGTCGAGAATGCGGGCGCTGCGCGGCAGCAGCCATGCCGCGAGGCCGGCCATGATCTGCGGCATGCGCCAGTCGTGGTCCTCGATGAGTGCCGCATCGTAGGACTCGGCGATGCGATCATATTCGGCCGACAGTTCCGCGGCATTGCGCGCCGCGTAGAGCCTCTCGACGTCGAACTTCTGCGGCATGAACGGGTTTGCGGCGCCTGCCCCGAGGGGATTACGACCAGTCGCCGCCGCCGCCGCCGGAATCATCCCAGCCGCTGGTGTCGTTGACGCCGAAATCGTTGCCGCCCATGTCCTCGTTCGAGGCCGGGGCCTCGGTGTGAGCGGGCGGGACGCCCTCGTGCCGGTCGCCATCCAGGAAGTGGTGCGCAAGCTCCTCGCCGGCGACGACGCCTGCGCCGACCGCGAGGCCGGAAGCCAGGCCGCCCGCGATACCGGAGCCCAGCCCGCCGCCGACCGGAGCGCCGTAGCCGGGTCCGGCGTACGGACCGCCCGCAACGGCTGCACCGGAGTAGGCGCCGCCCGGATACTGGACCACCGCGGTGCTGCGCCGGCGCACGATTGCCCAGACCAGCATCACGAGCCCGACCAGCAGGATGACCGGCAACCACGGAAAGCTGTGCTCCTGGGGAGCGAGCAGCGAGGCGCTGCCGCCGGCGCGCTGCCCCAACTGGGCCTTCAATGCCCGGACCGACTGCGCTTCGGCAAACGGCAGGCCCGGTGCGAGCTGCTCGGCCTGCCCGAGCTCGCCGCGCGCGACGCCGAGGTTGCCCTCCTTGGCCGCCAGCTCCGCCGCCACGTAATGGGCCTTGCCGCTGCGCGGATGATCGCGCAGCACCTGGTTGATCATCTGCTGGGCCTGATCGAGGTGGCCTGCGCGCGCCTCGTCATAGATCTGTTGCATCGATGGGTCGTTGTCGGCGAATACCGGTGCGGCGAAGGCAATTGCCGCGGTCAGTCCCAGAAACGCTGCGCGCACATTCCGCATGTAAAGGCTCCCGAATGGTCAGTGAAGACAGTAAAAACTTAGATAGGGGCAGGCACCCGGAAGTTCAATGGCCGGCACGGCCCTGCCCGCGGATCACCGTCCCGAACACGTGATCCCATAATGGGGTCGTGACGCCGAAATTGCCGGCCAGCGGCGCATAGTGGTGGCGCAGGTGCAGCCGGCGCAAATTGCCCAGCAAATCAACGCGAAGGCGCGGCCGATGGTGGATCAGGTGGTGCACGAGGCCATACCAGAAATAGCCGCCCATGACGCCGGTCAGCAGGCCGCTGCCCAGATTGGCCCCGAGACGCCACGTGGACAGCAGTACCACGGCAAAAAGCGTCGGCATGCTGATCCACGTCGGCGTGCCGATGAAGGCGAGGGGAGCGGCATGGTGCTCGCCGTGCATCGGCGAGAAATACGGCATCCGGTGAAGCACCAGGCGATGAATCCAGTATTCCGCAAACGTCCACAGCGTGAAGCCGCAGGCGGCGGCGGCGAGCCAGACGAGCTCATCGTGCGGGTCATTGCGGAACACAGCGATTCCCGCGAGCGCCACGATCGCGACCGGATAGGCGACGTAATCGCTGTAGTAGGCAAACTTGCTGAGTTGCATCGCAGGCCGCCTGATCCCTCAAATTGCCTTCATTATAGGCATATTTATGGATGCCGGATGGGCGATTGCAAGTCCGGCGGCAAAAATACGGGCCTGTCATACTATCGTCATGCCTCCAGCACCTGATCCCGCGCCCGCCGCAACCGCAGCCGCCGCCGCCGCGGCGGCTGCGGCCCCGGCGGACGGCAAGGCCTGCGCGAATTGCGGCGCACGGCTCGCCGGCGCCTATTGCAGCGCCTGCGGCCAGCGCGCCCACGAGCACGTGCTGTCGCTGCGGGAGTTTCTCGGCGAGGCGGCCGAGGCACTGACGCACGCCGATTCGCGCTTTTGGCGCACATTCACGCCGCTGCTGTTCCGTCCCGGATTCCTGACGCAGCAGTTCATTGCCGGACGGCGCGTCCGCTTCCTGCCGCCGTTCCGGCTTTACCTCGTGCTCAGCGTCGTCTTCTTCCTGCTCGTGCCGCTGACCGCGCACGCTCCGGACGGCGAGGCGGCCGTCGATATCCGGGCCGAGTTGCAGCGCGAGATCGAGGCGAGCACGGATCCGGACGTAAAGCCGCTGCTGCAAAGCCAGCTGCGGCAACTCGATGCGCTCGGCGCGCGGCTGGCGCCCGGCGCGACGGACGATGCGTCCTACTGCCGCACGCTACCGGGCATGGACTCCGTGCCCGGCTGGATGCGCCCGCGCCTCGTATCGGCCTGCGGGAAGGCGCGGTCGGATAACGGCCGGGAACTGGGCCATAGCCTCGTGCACAACCTCGGGCGCGCGATGTTCGTGCTGCTGCCGCTGCTCGCGCTGGTGATGACGCTGATGTACCGGCGCCAGAAGCGCCTGTACGTCGAGCACCTGCTGTTGCTGCTGCACAATCACGCGTTCGCGTTCCTGAGCCTGTCGCTGCTGATGGTCGCGACGCGTTTCCTGGTGAGCGATGCATGGGTGGGGACGCTCGGCGTCGTGCTGGCGAATTACAGCGCCTGGTACCTGTATCTGTCGATGCGGCGCGTGTACGGGCAGGGCTGGATCGTCACGCTCGTCAAGTTCGGCCTGTTGACGAGCGTCTATATATGCTGTGCGGCGCTGATGTTCGTGCTGGCGACCTTGTACAGCGCCGTTACGCTTTAGCCGAGCGCTGCGAGCGCCTCGAGCAGCCGCTCGATCTCCTGCTGCGTCGTGTACAGCGAGATGCCGGTCCGCAGCAGTCCTCCGGCGGGCTCGAGCCCGAGCAGTTCGACCGCGCGCGCGGCATAGAAATTGCCGTTCCAGACGCAGATACCCTGCCGGCCGAGGATCGTGGCCGCCGCGTCCGGCGAGTGCTTCTGCAGGGTGATCGACACGGTTGGCGCGCGCCGCTCGCTCGAGAAATCGGGGCCCCAGACGCGCACCCCCGGCAGAGCGCGGACGCGCGAATGGTAAAGCCTGGCGAGCGCATGTTCGTAGTGCGCAATCGATTGCATCGCGTCGACCAGGCGTTCGCGCAAGGTCGCTCCGCGGCCCTGGCTCGCGAGGTACCCGATCGCCGCATGCACGCCGGCGATGGCGGCATGATTCAGCGTCCCGGTCTCGATGCGATAAGGCGCAGCCGGGTCCTGGGTCGCGAGCCGTTCGGTCGGCAGTGCATCCAGCGCCCCCGGGCGCGAATACAGGATGCCGACGTGCGGGCCGTAGAACTTGTAGGCCGAGCACAGCAGGAAATCAACATCCATGGCCTGCACGTCGACGGAGAAATGCGGCGCGTAGTGCACGGCGTCAACGACGAGCAGCGCGCCGACGGCCCGGGTCAGGCGGCGGGCGAGCGCAATGTCGTTGACCGTGCCGAGCGCGTTCGACGAGGCGCCGAGCGCCATCAGGCGCGTGCGCGGCGTGATCTTCGCCGCCATGTCTGCCGCATCCAGCACGCCTGAATCCAGCATGCGCACTTCCTGCACTTGGATGCCGCGCCGGCGCAGGTTCAGCCACGGGCCCCGGTTCGCTTCGTGGTCGAGCTGCGTGATCAGGACCTCGTCGCCGTCCTTCAGGGTCCCGGCCACGGCATTCGCGAGCGAGAAGTTCAGCGTCGTCATGTTCTGGCCGAACGAGATGCAGGATTCGTTAGCGGCGCCGAGCAAGGCCGCGACCGCGCGCCGCGCCGCATCCATGCGGCGATCGACTTCCTGCGAGGGCGGGAACAGGCCATGCGTGTTGACGTTGCAGGATGCGTAGACGTCGGCGACCGCATCGATCACGCACTGCGGGACCTGGCTGCCGCCAGGTCCGTCCAGGTACGCAAGCGGCGGCCCCGGCGTGGCGCGGTTCAGCGCCGGGAAGTCACGCCGGTTTCGCTCGCTGTCCTGCGCGGTGTAGGCCATGGATGCGCTCAGAGAAGATCGTACGTGAAGTCATAGCTCTCCGGCTTGCCGGCGCGCGTATGCAGCAGCATCGATCCCTTCGCGCCGGCGTACTTGCCGGTGCCGCCGATCACCGTGAAGGTCGAGTCGCCGGCGTCCATGAACGGACCTTCCACGGTGACCTGCCCGCCCTTCAGCAGGATCGTAAAGTTGCATTCCCAGCTCTTGCCGACGATCGTGCGCACGCAAAAGCCCTGGTCGGTCCCGACCTGGGTCTTGTTCACGGCGTCGAACACGGGGTTTGCGAAGCTCAGCAGGTCACCGACCGCGTCGACCCCCTTGCTGGTCAGGTTGAGCGTGATTTCCTTGGTCGGATGCTCGACCACCTTGATCTGTTCGGCGGCGAGCGCCGGCAGCGCGAGCGTCGCGGCGACGACGGTAAGCCCTAGGGTCAGGGAAGTTTTCATGTGATTCTCCTGTGGTTGTCCAAGATCAATGAGCGGATGAGAAATCGGCGGCCAGGATCTCGATCAGCGTGGGCCGCGGCACGGACAGGGCGTCGCGCACCGCCGCGGTGAGGCCCTGCGGATCCCGGACCTGGACGCCGGCAGCCCCGTAGGCTGCCGCGAGCATCATGAAGTCCGGATTGCGGCCGACGACGCCGACCGGCGGGATGCCGGCGGCGAGCATGTCGTCGCGGATCTGGCCCAGCGCGGCATTGTTCCACACCACGACCGGCAGGTTGATGCCCGCTTCGACCGCGGTCATCAGTTCGTTGACGGTGAACTGCAGCCCATAGTCGCCGACCAGGGCCAGCTGCGCGCGGCGCGGCATCGCGATCTTGCCGCCGAGCGCGGCGGGCAGCGCGAAGCCGAGCGTGCCGTAGCCCGACGGGTGGAACCACAGCCCGGGCTCATTGGCAGAAAACGCGTAATTGCCGAGGTATGCGATCTGGGTCATGTCGCTGTAGACGATCGCGTCCTGGGGCAGGCCCGCCTGGATCGCGGCAATGGCGCGCTGCTGCGCGCGTGCGGCGGGACTGAATCCGCCTTCGATGCGCGCGCGGATCGGCGCGGCGCCGCCGTTCGCACTGCGCCAGCCGCTGCGCCCGCGCAGGCCGCGGTTGATGGCGGCCAGCGTGGCCTTGGCGTCGCCCCAGATCGGAACCTCCGCGGCATAGTGATCGGCCAGCTTCGCCGGGTCGATGTCGATGCGGATCAGCTTGCCCGTGCGGCGCAGGCTGAATCCGGTGTAGATGTCGGTCTCGCCCAGTTCCGTGCCGACCGCGATGATCGCGTCGGCGCCGGCGACGAGCGCCTGGGTCTCGGCAAAGGGCAGCGAGGTGCCGAGGTTTGCCGCATGATCCTCGCGCACGATGCCCTTGCCGGCGGCGCTCGAGGCGACGTAGGCGTCGAGCAGGTCAGCCATCTTCAGCACCTCCGCGCTGGCATTGCGCGCGCCGCCGCCGACGATGATCAGCGGCCGCTGCGCAACGGCGAGCAGGTCCGCTGCGGCGGCGACCTGCCGCGCCCCGGCCGGCGGCGGCGACGGCGGCGATGCAAAGCGATCCGCCACCAGGTCGGTCGTTTCAGCCAGCAGGTCGAGCGGCACTTCCAGGTACGCCGGGCGGGCCCGGCCCGAGCGCAGCGAGGCGAGGCAGGCGCGCAGGTGATCGCGCACGTCGGCGGCACTGCGCGCGGCGCGGGCGACCCCGAAGACGCCGCTCGCGAGCAGGTGCTGGTTGCGCAGCTCGTGCAGCACGCCCCAGCGCTTGCCGAGCGTCGCGCGCGCCGGGGTACTCGCGATCACGAGCACCGGCACCGAGTCGGAATGGGCCTGGCCGATCGCGGTCAGCACGTTGGTCAGTCCGGGGCCGGAAATCACGAAAACCGCGGCCAGGCGCCCGCTGGCGCGGGCGAAGCCATCGGCCGCAAAGCCCGCGCCCTGTTCATGGTGCACGAGCACATGGCGCAGCCGGGACGCGGCGAGTCCCCGGTAGACCTCGAGGTTATGCACGCCCGGGATGCCGAAAACGGTGTCGATGTCGTTGGCGGCCAGCAGATCGACGAGAAAGTGTCCAACGGTGACCGACATGCCAGCCTTTATTAAATTTGTTATGCAAAGCGCGCTAGGATTGTGAAAGTATGCAAGCCGTTCATCGGCGATGCAAGACGAGGGGTTGGCGGCACAATGAATCAGAAGCTCGGTTTCTCCGGCCTGGTCGGGCGGATCAGCGGCGAGGGCGCCGATGCATGGGATACGCATTACGAGGCGCTGGCCGCACGCAGCCGCGGTGAGGACGTCGTGATCCTCAGCGTCGGCGATCCGGACATCGACACGCCGGCACCGGTCGTCGAGCGCGCGGTCGAGGCCCTGTGCGCCGGCGATACGCATTACGCGCCGCTGGCGGGCCGGGAGCCGTTGCGCGCCGCGATCGCGGCGCTGCATCGCGCGCGCACCGGCCAGCAGGTCTCCGCCGAAAACGTGATCTTCCTGTCCGGTGCGCAGAATGCGCTGTTTGCCGCGTCGCTGTGCATCGCCGGGACCGGCGATGAAGTGATTTCCTGCGAGCCGATGTACCCGACCTATCCGGCGACGATCGGGGTATCGGGCGCGCGCCTCGTGCGGGTGCCGGCCGCGCCCGGCTTTCGCATTGATCTCGAGGCCCTGGCCAAGGCGATCACGGCGCGCACCCGGGCGATTTTCATCGCGACACCCAACAATCCGAGCGGCGTCATCGTCGGCGACGCCGACATGAGCGCGATCGGCGAGCTGGCCCGGCGCCATTCGCTGTGGATCGTCGCCGATGAAGTGTACGCGGGGCTCGCGCCGGCGGGGCGGGTGCCGGGGCTCGCCACGCGACTGCCCGATCAGGTGGTCACGATAGGGAGCCTCTCGAAGAGCCATGCAATGACCGGCTGGCGCGCGGGCTGGATGGTGGGTCCGGCGCAGCTGATCAGCCACGTCGAGTCGCTGGTGCTGTGCATGCTGTTCGGCCTGCCGGGCTTCGTCCAGGAGGCGGCGCTGACCGCGCTCGGCATGGCGTCGGAGGCCGAGGCCAGGACGCGGGCGTACTGCGAAGCCCGGCGCAAGGTAATGATCGGCGGGCTTTCAGGCGCGAAGGGGCTCTCCTGCCATGTGCCCGACGCCGGCATGTTCACCCTCGTCGACGTGCACGAAACCGGATTGACGGGCCGCGAATTCGTGCGTCGCCTGTACGCGGCCGAGGGCGTTTCGGTGCTGGACGGCGCGATGTTCGGCGCGGCCACGCGTTCGCACGTGCGCATCTGCTACGCCGCCGAAGAGCACATGCTGCGCGAAGCCTGCAAGCGCATCCATCGCTTCACGGCCAGCCTGGGCCACCCCGGCCGCGGGAATACATGAGTACTGATGCCGCCGGCACTGACCTGGGGATCCTGCTGCGCGCGCCCGGCGGGCCCGAGGCGCTCGAATGGACGACGCTGCAGACGGCACGCCCGGGGGCGAACGAGGCGCTGATCGCGCATCGCGCCATCGGCGTCAATTTCATCGATACGTATTTTCGCACCGGCCTGTATCCGTGGCCGCAGACGCCGCTGATCCTGGGCAGCGAAGCAGCCGGCGTCGTCGAGGCGGTCGGCGCCGAGGTCCGTGACCTGCAGGTGGGCGATCGCGTCGCCTATACCGGAGCGCCGGGCGCGTACCGGCAGCGGCGCGTCATGAATGCCGAACGCCTGGTCAGACTGCCGGCGTCGATCGATTTCGACACCGCGGCCTCGATCATGCTCAAGGGCATGACGGCGCAGTGCCTCGTCGATGCGGTCTTCCCGGTCATGCCGGGCCACACCGCGCTCGTTCACGCCGCCGCCGGCGGCGTCGGGCTGCTGCTCGGACAATGGCTCAAGGCGCTGGGCGCGCAGGCGATTGGCGGCGTCGGTTCGCCGCAGAAGGCCCAGGCCGCGCTCGCCAATGGCTATGCGCACGCGATCCAGTATCGCAGCGAGAACTTCGTCGAGCGCGTCGCCGAAATCACCGGCGGCAGGGGCTGCGACGTGGTCTACGATTCGGTCGGCAAGGACACGTGGCGCGGCTCGCTGAAATGCCTGAAGAAGCGCGGCATGTTCGTCAGCTTTGGCCAATCCTCGGGAGCGATCACGGATTTCAGGTTCCTCGACCTCGCCGGCGGATCCCTGTTTGCATCGCGTCCGGTGCTGTTCGATTACATCGCGAGCCGCGAGGAACTGCAGCGCCGTTCGGCCGATCTGTTCGCACGCATCGCCGCGGGCGAGGTCCGCGCGCACGTCGGGCAGCGTTTTGCGCTGCAGGCGGCCGCCGATGCGCACCGCGCGCTCGAAGGCCGGCAGACGGTAGGCGCCACAGTCCTGGTGCCGCCGTAGGCCGGGCAGGGTTATCATGGGAGTTTAACGTGCTGAACATCGAAGGTGTCCTGTCATGAGCGATCCGGCCAAGCGACCCTCTTTCGGCTCCGTGCTGACCTCGCACATGGCCGTTGCCGCGTACCAGGAAGGCAAGTGGGGCGCGTTTGACGTCAAACCCGTGGCGCCGCTCGAACTCAGTCCGGCCGCGCACGTGCTGCATTACGCGAGTACCTGCTTCGAGGGCTTCAAGGCATACCGCCAGCCCGACGGATCCGTGAAGATCTTCCGCATGGATATGCACATCCGGCGCATGCAGCAGAGCGCGCGCCAGCTGATCCTGCCGGAACCGGAAACGGACCAGCTCGCCGCGATGGTGCGCGCCGTGATCCAGCGCTGCCGCGACGAGGTTCCCGAAGCACCCGGGGCCCTGTACCTGCGCCCGCTGCTGATCGGCACCATGGCGAACATCGGCGCCGCGGCGACGCCTTCATCGACGGCGAGCCTGATCGTACTGGCGAGCCCGGTCTGGGACTATTTCGCGGGCGGCATGAAGCCGCTGCGCATCCTGGTCGACGACCAGAACACGCGCTGCGCTGCGCACCTCGGCGTCGTCAAGACCGGCGGCAACTACGCCGCGGCAATGGCGCCGACGCGCGACGCCCGTGCGAAGTTTGCCGCGGACCAGGTGCTGTTCTGTCCGGGCGGCCAGGTGCAGGAAACCGGCGCCGCGAATTTCGTGCTGATCCGCGACGGGCAGATCCTGACGCGCAGCCTCGACTCGACGTTCCTGCACGGCGTGACGCGCGATTCGCTGCTGATCCTCGCCGCGGACCTCGGCTATCGCGTCGCGGAGCGGGTATTCGATGTTGCCGAAATGCTGGACTGGGTCAGGTCAGGCGAAGCTGCGCTGTCGGGAACCGCCGCCGTTCTCGCCGGGGTCGGCACGCTGATCCATCGCGGCGTTGAGTATCGCGTCGGCACGGGCGAGGTGGGCCCCCTGACGCGTGCGCTGCGCACGCAGCTGGTGCAGATCCAGCAAGGCACCGCGCCGGACCGGCACGGCTGGCTGCAGGGCGTCTAGACGGATCAGTATTCCTCGCGGTCCTCGTCTTCGTCCGGGTCGTCGTCATCGTCCTCGTCATCTTCGTCTTCGTCGTCCCAGTCCTCGTCGAGATCGTCCTCGTCCTCGTCGCGCTCGGCCTTGGAGCCTGACCAGCCTTCCGGTTCATCGGTCAGTTCCAGGTCCATCTCCGCCCAGCCGTCGATGTCCAGCTCCTCGATATCGCCGTCAAGGTGCTGAATTTCGATGACTTCCTGGTCCTCATCGACTTTCAGGACCTGGAACGTTTCCTCGTTCTCCAGGTCTTCATACCATTGCCCGACGGTCGGTTCGTATTCTCTTCCCACGGCGCTCGTCCTTATTGCAAATGTCCCCGGACTTCCCGGGGCGAAGTTTAGGGGAGGCCGGCGCGACAAGTAAATGGCCGCGACCCAATGAATGCGATGGCGCTAATATTGCATACCTGATGCATCCCACCGATTACAAAGCCGCCGCCCGCCGCCTCACCGACGCTCACCGCGTCGTCGTCAAGGTCGGGTCCGCGCTGCTGGTCGATGCCGAGAAAGGGCGGCTGAACCGCACCTGGCTCGAGAGCTTCACGGCCGATGTGGCGCGCATGGCCAAGCGGGGCCAGGAGGTGATCCTGGTGTCCTCCGGCGCGATCGCGCTCGGCAGGCGCCACCTGCGGCTGAATCCGGGCAAGCTGAGGCTCGAGGAGAGCCAGGCGGCGGCCGCGGTCGGGCAGATCCGCCTCGCGCACGCCTACAAGGAGTTGCTCGACGATCATGGGATCACGGTGGCGCAGATCCTGCTGACGCTCGACGACACCGAGCAGCGCCGCCGCTACCTGAATGCCCGCGGCACGCTGAATACGCTGCTGGCGCTCGGGGCGGTGCCGGTCATCAACGAGAACGACACGGTCGCCACCGCCGAGATCCGCTACGGCGACAATGATCGCCTGGCCGCCCGCGTCGCGCAGATGGTCGGCGCCGACTGCCTGGTGCTGCTGTCCGATATCGACGGGCTCTACAGCGCCAACCCGCACGAAGACCCCACGGCGCAGTTCATCGCCGAAGTGCGCAACATCACGCCGCAGATCGAGGCCATGGCGGGCGGCGTCAGCAGCGCGATGGGCTCGGGCGGCATGCAGACCAAGATCGTCGCCGCCAAGATCGCGGTGGGCGCCGGTTGCCACCTGTGCATCGCTCGGGGGGCGCACCAGCATCCACTGAAGCGCATCGAGGACGGCGCACGCTGCACCTGGTTCGTGCCTTCATCGACCCCGGTCGCGACGCGCAAGCAATGGATCGCCGGTACGCTGAAGCCGGCCGGCGCCATCCGGATCGACGAGGGCGCAGTGCGCGCGCTGATGTCCGGCAAGAGCCTGCTGCCGGCGGGCGTCACCGGTGCGGCGGGCTCCTTCGAGCGCGGCGACACGGTCAGCATCCTGGGACCGGACGGGCTCGAGATCGCGCGCGGCATCTGCGCCTATTCCGACGTCGATGCCGCGCGCATCATGGGGCGCAAGTCCGGCGAGATCGAGGCATTGCTCGGATTCCGCGGGCGCGATGAGATGGTGCATCGTGACGACCTGGTGCTGATGCAAAATCCATGAACAGCGGACTCAAGTCAGCGGCGGCGAGCGGCACCGCAGCCACGGTGCCGGAAATGATGCGCGCAATCGGCGCCGCCGCGCGGATGGCGGAGCAGGCTCTCCGGCTCGCGACGACGGAACAGAAGAATCGCGCGCTGCAGGGGGCGGCGCAGGCGCTGCGGGCGCACCACCACCGGATCCTGGAAGCCAATGAGCTGGACATGCAGGAGGCGCGCGAGCGGGACCTGTCGGGCGCGCTGCTGGACCGTCTCAAGCTCGATGACAAGCGCATCGCGGCGATGGCCACGGGACTCGAGGATATCGCAGCGCTCGCCGATCCGATCGGCACCCTGCTCGCCGAGTGGCAGCGACCGAACGGACTGCGCATCCAGCGCGATTCGCGTGCCGCTGGGCGTCATCGGCATCATCTACGAGAGCCGCCCGAACGTCACTGCCGATGCCGGGGCGCTGTGCCTGAAGTCCAGCAACGCGGTGATCCTGCGCGGCGGCTCGGAGAGCACGCGCTCGAGCGCGGCGATCCACGCCTGCCTGAACAGGGCCTGGACGCCGCGGGCCTGCCGCGCAGCTGCATCCAGCTGGTGCCTACGGCCGACCGCGCCGCCGTCGGGTTCATGCTCGCCGAGATGACCGACAGCATCGACGTGATCGTGCCGCGCGGCGGCCGCAGCCTGATCGAGCGGGTGCAGCGCGAGGCACGCGTGCCGGTCATCGGCCATCTTGAAGGGGTCTGCCATGTCTATGTCGACCGGGACGCGGACCTCGCCATGGCGAGCGCATCATCGTCAACGCAAAGATGCGGCGCACGGGCATCTGCGGCGCGGCCGAGACGATGCTCGTCGACGCAGCGGTCGCCGTTACTCACCTGGGTCCGCTGGTGCGTGCGCTGATCGAAGCCGGATGCGAGGTGCGCGGCGATGAGGCGACCCGGCGCGTCGATGCGCGTGTCATTGCGGCCGCCGAGGCCGACTGGTTCGCCGAGTACCTGGACGCGATCATCGCGGTGCGCGTCGTCGACGGCGTCGACGCCGCGATCGAGCACATCGCGCAGCTACGGCTCGCAGCATACCGACGCGATCGTGACGGCGAACGCGGCCACCGCCGAGCGCTTCCTGCAGCGCGTCGACAGCGCCATCGTGCTGCACAACGCCTCGACGCAGTTTGCCGATGGCGGCGAGTTCGGCATGGGCGCGGAGATCGGCATCAGCACCGACCGGTTCCACGCGCGCGGTCCGGTCGGCGTCGAGCAGCTGACCAGCTATAAGTACGTCGTGCGCGGCGAGGGGCAGGTCAGGCCAGGGTAGGCAGGTTGGTCCGGGCAAGTTGCAGTGTTCACCTGCTGGCGACGGCCGAGGCGAGCTACGGACTGGCCAACCGGCGGATCGACACGGCCGTGGCGGTATTTCCGTCGCGGAGCATTGCCCAGGAGTCCATTGAGAACGCCAGACTGCGCATTGCAGACCTGTTCGGCAGGAACACCGTGACCCACACGGGATCCTTTATCCCGCACAGCGTGTTCGACAATCCCGACATGGTCATCGGCGCGGATTTTTTCATCGCGCACCGGGTATACGTGGCGCCGAGCCGGCGGAAGGTCTACTTCACCTTTAAAGGCGGGCCGATCAGCTTACGGAGACACAGGGCTCAGGCGGTCGCGCCAGCGGCCGGCTCGCGCACGCGCAGCGCGCAAATATCGACGATGGGCGGAACCAAAAAGCACCAGACGCCGAGGAATGCATAGGCGAACGCGGCGGCTGCGCATCCGCCGGCGAATGCCGCGGTGGCGGCGCCCATGCGCCCCAGGCGCGCGCGGATCAGGGCGCGCGCATCGGGCGCGGTGCCGCGCAGCAGGTCAGCGAGATCGATCATGATCTGCGTCGTGTTCCCGGTCATGATCGTCGTCGGCGGCGCGGCACCGAGATGGGTGCGCTGTATCGCATTCTGGATCGCCATCGCGGCAACCAGCGTCATTCCGGTGACCAGTGCGGGCCAGCCGTCGCCGTCGTGAAAGGGACCGAGCGCGATCGCCAGTGCGGCGCCCGCAACGAGCAGCAGCAACTTGACGCTGAGTGCGCCGCGCAGCGCGGGCCATGGCGTCGCCGACAGGCCGGTCGTAAGCACACGCGTGGCAACGACGACCACGCAAAACACCGGCAGCGCGAGCAGCTTCGGGACGGCTCCGCTTGTGCCCAGGGCGAGCGCGGCGCCGAGGGTCACGAAATTGCCGGTGACGTGAGACGTGAACAGTCCCTGCAGCGCCAGATATCCGGCGGTATCGACATAGCCGCCATTGATGCTCAACAGAAACGGTAACGTGGGCTTCATGGGATGGCTCTCTCCAGTGCCGCGCAGCCCGCAGGGCTGCGCGCTACAAGGCAGGACAACTTCATGGCAGGTAACTTTTCGCGATCTTCGCGCCGTCCTCATCCGACATCAGCACTCATCGGAATCAAAACCCTTCAAGCCCCGCTTGGTCTGCGGACCACAGCCGACGTGCAGGAGGGTCTTCATCGCCATGGGGTCACCCTGGCGCGGCGATCATCCAGGTCGGATTGCGCAAAGCTGGTTCCGGAAAGCATGGATCAGCCGTGTTTTGTAGTTGGGGATTGTCTCAGGCCATGCCGGTATGCGAGCACATGGTATTCCCTCGCCCGGCCATTGGAAACTGAGAATTCGTCTTGTTATGATTCCCACTCGGCTATCGCAATAAAGGAGGGAGTGGCATGGATTCGCTCGTGTGGTACGAAATGGCTGGACTGTGGGGATTTGCAATTCTGGTCATCATTACGGATCGCAGGAACTGGAAATAACCGGCCGCTTCCCGGGCTGAGGGGCCACCCTGACCGCCGGATGGACCCGGCTCAGGGTTTCGGGGGGGCACCGGCGAACGGCAACAAACCGAGGATATCGAGACCGGCAGGCGTCAGGGCGGGCTGGTATCCTCGTGACCCGACTCTTGCGCGGGCGGGCCTTTGGAAAAGAATGACGCGAATCGCAGGCCTCTGAAGACCCGCTCGAGCCGATGGGCGCGGGCCTGTGCGGCGTATCTCGCCTCGACATCCATCACCCCCGACCAGATTTCCCTGCTGAGCATCGTATTTGCAGCGGTCGGCGCGATCGCATTGCTGGCCGGGGCGAGTCCGTGGTCCCTGGTAGCGTGCGCCATCTGTATCCAGCTGCGCCTTGCCTGCAACCTGCTCGACGGCATGGTGGCGCTGGAAGGCGGCAGGAAATCGACGCTTGGCAGCCTGTACAACGAAGTCCCGGACCGGGTCGCTGATTCGATGCTGATCGTGGCGGCCGGCTACGCCGCGGGCTCGGCCTGGCTGGGTTGGTGCGGGGCGCTGCTGGCGGCGCTGACCGCCTACATCCGCGTGCTGGGAGGATCCCTGGGACTGGCGCAGGATTTCCGCGGACCCATGGCCAAGCCGCACCGCATGGCCCTGCTCACGCTCGGTTGCCTCGTTGCTGCGGGTGAACTCGCGCTGCGGGGCACGCGCTTTACGCTCCTCGTGTGCGCCGCCGTGATCGCGGCCGGCAGCCTGGCCACGTGTGTCACGCGCCTGCTCGCCCTGGCGCGGGCACTGCGCGACAAGGGCGCCGGCCGGCCATGAACCCGGCCGGTGCATTGCTGGCGGGCCTGGCCAGGGCGCTGGTTGGCGCGTATCCGCGCTGGCACGGATCGCAGCCGTCGGCAGCGCAACGAATTTATTTTGCCAACCACACCAGTCACATGGACACCATCGCGATATGGTCGGCGCTGCCGCCCGGGGCGCGCGCCGTCACGCGGCCGGTAGCGGCACGGGATTACTGGAACAAGGGTGCGGTGCGCCGCTATTTCGCCGTCCGCGGATTGCGCGCCGTACTGATCGACCGCGCCAGGCAGGACCGCGAAGCGGATCCGCTTCAGCCGCTGCGCGAAGCGTTGCAGCAGGGTGATTCGCTGATCATATTTCCGGAGGGCACCCGCGGCAGCGGGCCGTTGCCCGGCGCGTTCAAGTCGGGGCTTTTCCATCTGATGCAGCAGTTTCCGGACGTCGAACTGGTGCCCGTGTATCTCGAGAACCTGCACCGCTCGATGCCCAAGGGTACGCTGATGCCAATTCCGCTGATCTGTACGGTTCGCTTCGGGGCCGCGCTCCGGAAGGTGGCGGATGAAAGCAAGGAAGCTTTCCTCGAGCGGGCGCGCGGGGCAGTCGTGGCGCTGTCATGACCGCGAATCATAAATTCTATCTGCTGATGGCGGGTGTGATTGCACTGCTCGCCGTCGCATCGCTGATCGGCGCCGTGCTGGGGCGCAAGGCCCGTACCGACTCGGCCCGCGCGGTCGTGCAGAACCTGAACAGCCGGATCCGTGCCTGGTGGGTGATGGTGGGAGTATTCGCGGTCACGTTCGTCGCCGGACGGAACGCGACGCTGCTCCTGTTCGCGCTGATGTCGTTCCTCGCGCTGAGGGAATTCATCACGCTGACCCCGACGAAGCGCGGCGATCACGTTCCGCTGTTCCTCAGTTTTTTCGTGCTGATCCCGGTGCAGTACCTGCTGATCGGCTACCAGTGGTACGGACTGTTCGCCATTTTCATCCCGGTTTATGCGTTCCTGATGCTGCCGGCGTTTGCGGCGCTGGCTGACGACACGGACCAGTTTCTCGAGCGCACGGCGAAGATTCAATGGGCCGTGATGGTCACGGTTTACTGCGTCAGCCATGCGCCGGCATTCCTGCTGCTGGAGATACCGGGCTATCAGGGGCAGAACGCGCTGCTGATTTTCTACCTGCTGGTGGTGACGCAGTTCAGCGACGTGCTGCAGTACGTCTTCGGCAAGCTATTCGGAAAGACGAGGCTTGCGCCGAAAGTCAGCCCCTCGAAAACCGTCGAAGGCCTGATCGGCGGCGGACTTGGAGCGACGCTGGTGGGCGGCGCCATGTGGTGGATCACGCCATTTTCCCCGATCCAGGCGCTGGGCATGTCCTTTGTCATCGTGCTGATGGGCGTCCTCGGGGGCCTGGCCCTGTCGGCGGTGAAGCGCAGCCTCGGGGCGAAAGACTGGGGTTCCATGATCGAGGGACATGGCGGTATGCTGGATCGCATCGACTCGGTCAGCTTTGCCGCGCCGATATTTTTCCACCTGACGCGCTACTTCTTCACGCCATAGTCGCTCGCTGGCGGCGCGCGAGCGGCAGGCTGCCATGCTGGACGCGCCACTTGCTTTCTTTGCGGCGTGACCCGCTAAGAGTGCCTGCCAGTCCCGTTCGTCGATCCTCGGGTAAAAGCCGGCCATCGGCAGGGACGACTTCGGGTTACCCGGCTGGAATGCAGCACCGCATATCGAGGACAATGCGGGTCGTGAACTCAACAGCGGGGTTTCTGAATGGCACGGCCCCTTGAATCCTGGCGCCTGTTTTCGGTACTGGTCCTTGCGGTAAGCATCGCGAATGTCGCGGTGCTGCCGTCAGCAGACTTTCATTCCGCCCGCGGCACCGAGATGGTAATTCTTCATTCGGTGCTGTGTGCACTGCCTTTGCTCTTTGTGGCCTTTGCGGCGTCCTCGCTGGCCACCCTGTGGCCCGGCCCGGTCTCTCGCTGGATTCTCTCGAACCGCCGGTACGTGGGTCTCGCATTTGCCTTTGCGATGGCCTGGCATTTGGCATTCGTTGGCTACTCCACCTTCGTGTTCGGGAACCACGTTGGCGCCAGCGACCTCGCGCTCGATATCATCGGCCTTTGCTTTCTGGTCGCAATGACCCTGACGTCATTCCGGCGAGTCGCGCGGAAACTGAGCCCTGCGGACTGGCGCCGCCTTCATAAAACCGGGATATACCTGCTGTGGTTCCTGCCGACCTATTTTTACCTCGAGGATTATCACGATAATCATGACCCGTTTTACCTGGTAACGGGTTGCATACTGCTTTCGGCGTTGCTCGCACGCGGATTCGCCCTCGCGAGACGATGGATTCCGTCGAGGCGCAGCAGTTAAAGATCGAACCGGAGTAGACTTCAGGAAACACGAGGAACGACCATGACCAATCCCATGTATACCAACTCAGTCCCCGTCTTCAGGCAATTTCTGACGGCCCTGAAAACCATACTGGCACAGGCCGATGCGCATGCTGTCTCCAAGTCAGTGGACCCGGGCGCGTATTTGAATGCACGCCTGTATCCGGACATGTTTCCGCTGCTCAAGCAGGTGCAGGTTGCCGCTGATTTTGCGCGCGGGATCTCGGCGCGCCTGGCAGGTGTCGAGGTGCCGTCCTATGAGGGCAACGAGAAGAGCTTTGCTGATCTCGATGCACTGCTGGCCCGGACGCTGGAATTTCTTGACGGTGTGACATCTGCACAGTTTGAAGGCAGCGACACCAGGGAAATCGTATTGCGCCCCGGTACGCCAAAAGAAAAGAAGCTGAGCGGCCGCGCCTATCTGGCGAACTACGGCTTGCCGCAGTTCTTCTTTCATGTCACGACCGCCTACAACATATTGCGCCACAATGGGCTGGGCATCGGCAAGCGCGATTTCATGGGGGCGTACTAGGTACTGCGCATCATAGGCAATCGTCATGACCCATTCGCAGTCCAGCGGCCGCAACATCCCGAAGACAGCCGTTTGCGGAAGGCCAACCTCCAATTGCCTCCGTTGGTCTATGCTCCAGGCAAGACACTCGAAAGCCCGGTTCAATGGTGTTCTAATACCGCCGAGCATGCAGAGCGGTGCGGCCACCTGCCGCTCCCGCGTTCAATTGCTGCCATTGCTTGCAACATTACGGATATCGACGCCATGACCGAACATCACCAGCCCCTCACGCCAGGCCAGCTGCTGTCCTATATGCGTGCCCAGCCCTGCGTATTCGAGGCCAGTGTCACGCCGCAGGGTGCTCCCCAGGCGGCGGCGATACACGTCGCCGTCACGGATCGCTGGGAACTTGTGTTCGATACCGTGACCCAGTCGCGGAAACATCAAAATCTTGTGCAGAATCCCCGCGCTGCGTTTGTTATCGGCTGGGAGCATGAGCGCACTGTGCAGTATGAAGGTATCGCCGAGATCCCCGCCGAGGCGGAGTTGCCCGGCGTGAAGGCCTACTATTTTGAACATTTCCCGGATGGGCCCACTCGGCAGACCTGGCCGGGCATCGTGTACTGGCGCGTGCGCCCAACCTGGATCCGGTACAGCAACTTCAACGTCAAGCCACCCATCATCCAGGAGTGGGATTCCGCGGCGATTGCGGGCTGGCTGAGGTGAGTGCGTCCGACGCCTGATTGGGCGCCGGATCAGCGCTCGTGATGCCGATCGCATCGGTCGTTGCAGCGACCGGCTGCGGATCGGTTGCGCAATCCGGCCCGTGTGTCCTCAGGACTTCCAGAAATGCCGTTCTGGCGGGCCCACGACGCCCGCGTTCCTGGTCATATGCGCGGCCAGGGCGGGCGAATCGAAGAACGCCGTCGCGCGGGCTACATCACTCACCGCCCACAGGATCAGCAGGTTGTTCGGATCCTCCTCGAGCTGGAGTACCGCGAGGTCTGTCAGGCCGGCGCTGCGCCGGTCCGCTGCATCCATGGCATAGGCCTTGAGTGCAGTCTCATAGTTGCGAACAGTCAACGTCATTGTGGCGGAAATGGGCGCGGACACGCGATTGTAATTGCCGTGTCGAAACCTAACCCGGGGACTTCCAACAATGCCCGCCGCTTTCATGGTGGACGAGAGATCCGGCGAGGCGACAAATGCCTTGGCGCGGCCGACATCGTCCACCCTGAACATGAGTGCCAGCAGATTGGCGTTGGCGTATTCGCGCAATACATGGAACTCAGTAAGACCGGCGGCCGCTCGCTTCGCCGCATCCGCGTCATACGCCTTTTTCCAGGCCGCGTAGTCCTTGCATTCATGAATGACCGTCAGGTAATTCGCCATTGTTCTTCTCCATCCTATCGTTGATGCCAGAGGGTCGCGACCTCAGAGTAGAAGAAAAAGCCAATCCGCACATCAAAAATCCGGGAATTGGCCAATCGTGCGCCCAGGCCGGACGTCGCCCCGCCGATCGGCGGACAGCTCAATTTCATCGCCAGATAGCGGACATTCCCGACCTGAGTTAGCCTAAGGATTCGGCAGCGCAGGTGCGGAAACCCGGCCAACACAGTTTTTTGGGGAATGATCCATGCAAAGTACTGCTTCCTCGCGCTCGTATGCGCGCTCCCTCGCAACATTCCTGATGGCGCTCGGCTGCACCGCTGCCGCCTTTGCGGCGGACACCTATGATCCGACAACGCGTCAATTGACGATGCCGTCGCTGCACGTCGGCAGTGCCCTCTATTCCAATGTGGTCGTTGTCGTGGGCGGCATTGTCAGCGGCCCCAGCGGTACGGCGCCCGCCAGCAGCGGCGATGTCTACACCACCGCCAACAATCCCGCCGCCGACCAGCTGTCGATTGCCAGCGTTCTGGTGGGGAATACTCCCTATTTCAATGTTGTCGTCGCACTGGATGGTCTGGTCTCGATTGGCGGCGTGACGGGCGCCGATACCCTCGTCGGCAACCAGCTGAGCATTTCCTCCGTGCGAGTTGATGATGCCTCGGCCTACACGAACGTCGTCGTGAGTATCGGCCGGATCGTCAGCGCGGTCGGGGGCATGCCGACCGTAACCCAGGACCAGTACAACAGCCAGAACGGACAATTGCTGATTCCCGCACTGCAGGAGGGCGGCACCGTCTATACCAACGTCACGGTTACCGTCGACAAGGTGCTGTCCGTCGAAGGATCGGCAATCACGATGCAGGATGTTTTCCCGTATTCATTCCGCGGAACGTCGGTTATCTACGGTGGCGGCAGCACTGACGGCGCGAGTCCGATCAGCGGCGGCCTTATCCAGGCGAGCGACGGCGCATTCTACGGCACGACCACGGCGGGGGGCCTGTACAACCAGGGAACGGTCTTCAAGATGACCCAGGCCGGCGTCGAGAGCGTGCTGTATTCATTTACCGGCAACGGCGGAATTGCGGGCAGCGCCGACGGCGCCGTGCCCTATGGGGGCAGCCTGATCCAGGCGAGCGACGGCGCGTTCTACGGCACGACCAGTCTGGGAGGCGACAACAACCAGGGAACGATCTTCAGGGTGACGCCCGGCGGCGCGGAATCCGTCCTGTATTCATTCAGCGGCAGCGCCAGTACCGGTGCGTGGCCCGAGGGCCTGATCCAGGGTAGCGACGGAAACCTGTACGGAACTACGTTCTTCGGCGGCGCGTACAACGCCGGCAGCGTATTCAGGCTCACGCTCGCCGGAGCCCAGTCCGTGCTGTACTCCTTCAGTGGGGATGGTGCCGTCGTCGGCAGCATCGATGGGGCTTATCCGTCGGGCAGCATCGTCCAGGGAACGGACGGTAATTTCTACGGAACGACGGGTTCGGGCGGCTCCAACCAGACCGGGCCACTCACCGGTGGCACGGTCTACCGGATCAGCGCGACCGGAGTCGAGACCGTGCTTCACTCGTTCAGCGGCAACGGCACGGTTCCGGGAAGCACGGATGGAGCGCAGCCGTGGTATGTCACGCTGGTGCAGGCCAGCGACGGCAATTTCTACGGTACCACTGCATATGGCGGCGCGTATGGCGTGGGAACCGTATTCCAGATTACGCCGGCCGGCGCGGAGACCGTGATCTACTCGTTCTCCGGGGACGCCTGCGTGCCCGGCATTGGCGGCGGGACGTACGGCAACCTCGATGGGGCCTATCCGTACGTGGGCCTTGTCCAGGGCAGCGACGGAAACCTGTACGGAACGACCCAGTGCGGCGGCACTTGGAGCGCGGGCACCGTCTTCAAGGTGACCACGGCCGGCGTCGAGACCGTACTACGGGCCTTCAGCGGCGGCGGCGCACTGCCCGGCAATGACGATGGCGGCTACCCGGATTCGCCGTTGATCCAGGCCATGGACGGCAATTTCTACGGGTTGACGAGCGCCGGCGGCATCCTGAATCTCGGGATCATCTACCGCCTGGCAAACGTCACCGGAGCTGCCGCGATCACCCCGACGTTGAGTCGGTCGCGCTGACGCGATCCCTCATGGTCGGCTGCCCCGTGTCGTCGTGACCCATGACCTGAGCCCGAATGCCTGAGACAAACCCAGGAGGACCATCAAATGGCACGACACAATATCCAGGGATTCATCGCGCTCGCCGGGCTGTCGGCAACCACGCTGTTCGCTGCCCAGCCGCCGAACGCCAGTTCTGTGCTCAGCGATGGCTTCTACAACACGGCGATGGGTCCGGGCGCATTATCCAACGACGTGACGCCCGGCAAGCCATGCGTTCCCTACGCCCTGAGCCATTCCTCCTCGTTCATGTCCGGGTGCGCCAACACGGCGGCGGGATTCCTGGCGCTGAACCGGAATGCAACTGGCTTTGGCAACACCGCTACGGGCGCAGGCGCGCTTTATGCGGACACGACGGGCGCCTACAACACCGCGGCCGGTGTTCTCGCCTTGTTCACTGATACGACCGGAGCCTACAACGTCGCCACCGGCGCCAACGCGCTCGCTTCCAATACGACCGGCGACGGCAACGTTGCGACCGGCTATTTTGCCTTGTTCGGCAACACGAAAGGAGGCAGCAACGTCGCGTATGGCGCCAGCGCACTCGCAGCCAGCACGAGCGGGAATTTCAACACGGCCATTGGCTTCGGTGCCGGTGCGGACCTTACCACCGGCAGCAACAACACCTACATCGGCTTTGGCGCCAATGCCATCTCTGGCGCGGACAACTACGTGACGATCATAGGCAGCGCGAATCCGGCGGCGACCACCTACATTGCGGGGATCACGAATTCGCAGGTTGCCGGCGCCCAGGTCTATGTCACGGCGAATGGCCAACTGGGCGTGCTGGCCTCCTCGGAGCGCTACAAGACGGATGTCGCGACGCTCGGCAGCGTCGGCGAACGGCTGGCGCAGTTGCGCCCCGTGAGCTTCCACCTGAAGACGGATCCCACCGGCGCGCTGCAGTACGGGTTGATCGCCGAGGAAGTCGACAGGGTCTATCCGGAACTGGTGATCCGCGACAATGACGGGAAAATCCAGGGCGTTCGCTACGATGAGCTCACGCCGATGCTGCTGAACCAGGTGCAGCAACAGGCCGCGCAGATCAGTGAGCTGAAGCAGCAGGTTGCGGAGTTGAACAGCCTGAAACAGCAAATGCACGCCGCGTTGCACGAACTGCAGGCGAGGGATCAGCTCAATGTGCAGCCCTGATGGAGATTCACGTCGCCGCCGCCACACGAAATCCGCGACGCATCCAGACGAGTACGCGTTGCCCGTGTAAGTCATGATCTAGTCACTGCGCTGCGTCGACAGCGCCACGAGTGCGCCCGCGTCATCGACCTCGAGGCTGAATTCGATCGGTTGGCAGCAGACCTGGCAGTCCTCGACGTAGCGTGCGGAGCCGGAACTGGTGTCCAGCTGCGTCTCGAACCCCTCGCCGCAGTACGGGCATTGAACGAGGTGAAATTGCACGCCCGCCGGGGCGCCGTTGTCGCGCGCGGACAAACCCGGCTCAAATACCGGCTCAAGGCCGTACAGCAGGTCAATGTCCGGAGCATCGTCCGGGATCACCTCCCGCCGGGGCGGCTGCCCGCCGGAAGTGCGCCGTTTCATGCGCTAACGATCCGCCTGAAGGCAGGCGTCCGTCAAGGCCTGCGGCAGGGAGTCTTTGTCGCACCGGCCTGCTAGAATCCGCGCGTGAGCCAGACGCGCAGCACGCCGCATCGGATGCTCCCCGGGCTGTCGAGCCATCCTCGTTGAAGTGAACGTCATTCTCTTTGGGAGGTCGCCCATGTCATTCATCCGGAATATCGGCGGAAAAATCCTTCGGCGGCCGGCGGCTGCGTTCATTGCCCTGATGATGAGCGGGCATGCGTCGCTGGCGGCGCAATCCATGGATGGTGGGGCTGCCGGGCCTGCCATGGCCCAGCAGGTGCATAAACTGAAGATTACCGTGCCGGTCACCAATGTCGCAGGCGACATGCGCGCGGGCGAAGGAGAATGGGGCTATTCGGCCCTGGTCGAAGTCGACGGGCACAGGATTCTCTACGACACGGGTGCTTCGGCCGACATGGTCCTCAGGAATGCCCGGGCGCTGCACGTCGACCTGTCGGATGTCGAGGACGTGGTGCTGTCGCACAACCATTGGGATCATGTCGGCGGCCTGATGGCCCTGCGCCGCGAATTCGCAAAGAGCAACGCGCGTGCGATGAGTCGCGTGCATGTGGGAGCAGGAATTTTCGAGCCGCGCCTGAATGCCGCCGGCGAGGACAGCAATGGCTTGCGATTGATCCGGGCGGAATATCTCGCCACGGGCGGTGCATTCATCGTTCATGATTCGCCAACGGAATTGTTTCCCGGCGTCTGGTTCACGGGTCCCGTGCCAAGGCCGAACCCGGAGAGGAACTGGAATCCGGGGCTGTTTCTCGCGGCGCCACAGGGTCGCGTCGTTTTCCGGTACGCGGACAGGCTCGATCCGGGCAGGAATGCGTACAGCGTCGTCGGATAGAGAAAATCACCGGCGAACAGCTGGTGCCTCGCGGCATCGTACAGCGCGACCGAGGTTGGCGTGTGGCCGGGGACATGCAGTACCTGAAGCACGCGGCCGCCGAGGTCGATCGTCGCGCCGGGCTTCAGCCACTCGGTGACCGTGACGTCGGCGCGCGTCGCGGGCAGGTCGATCATTGCAATGGAGCTGAACGGTGCGATGCCGCCAAGGCGGCGATGCGCGCCCCGCGGCCCGGCCGGGGCGCGGATGCCGGCGACGTCATCCGTGCTTCGCGAGCGACGCCGCGAATTCGCGCAGGCGCGCGGCGGCTTCGCGCAGCGTCTCGTCGCGTTTCGCGAGGCACAGCCGCAGCAGCGTCATCTTTGGCGCCACCGCATAGAACGGCGTCAGCGGGATCGTCGCGACCCGGGCCTCGCGGATCAGCCGGTCGACGAAATCGACGTCGATGGCGCCGCTGATCGAGCCGTAGTCGACGAGCTGGAAATACGTGCCGGCGGGGCTGATCGGCGCAAAGCCCGTGCCTCGCAGCAGCCCGGTCAGCAGCTCGCGCTTCGCCGTGAAAAAAGCGCTCAGGCCCTGCCAGCTCTCCGGGTATTTTTCGACGTAATGGGCGATCGCATGCTGCAGCGGCGCGGCAATGCTGAAGGTATTGAACTGGTGCACCTTGCGCAGCTCCGTGGTCATCGCGGCGGGTGCGACGCAATAGCCGGTGCGCCACCCGGTCGCGTGCAGCGTCTTGCCGAACGAGAATACCGCGAAGGAGCGCTCGCGCAGCTCCGGGTGCGCGAGCACGGAGGCGTGCCGGCGGCCGTCGTAAACGATATGCTCATAGACCTCGTCCGACAGGATTGTGATTGCGCGGTCGCGGACGAGATCGGCGAGCGCCTGCAGGTCGGCGGCCGAGGCGAGCGTGCAGCTCGGGTTATGCGGCGAGTTCATGATGATCAGGCGCGTACGCGCCGTGATTGCACGCCTGACCTCGTCCCAGTCGTAGGCGAACCCCGGAGGACGAAGCGGGACGTGCACGCAGCGCCCACCGGCGAGGCGCACGGCTGGATCATAAGAATCGTAGGCCGGATCGAACACGATCGCCTCGTCGCCGGCGCCGACCACCGCCTGGATCGCGTCGTACAGCGCCTCGGTGCCGCCGCAGGAGATCGTGATTTCGGTGTCCGGGTCGAACGGCAGGCCGTAGCTGGCCTGCAGCTTGCGGGCGATCCCTTCGCGCAGCTCGAGCACGCCCTGCATCGGCGCGTACTGGTTGTGACCGCCCTGGATCGCAAGCTGCACGAACCCGGCGAGGCGTGGGTCGATCGGATAATCGGGGAAGCCCTGGCCGACGTTGATGGCGCCTTCCTCGAGCGCCCGACGCGAGATCACCGTGAATATCGTCGTGCCGACGTCCGGCAGCTTGCTCGCGAACCGCATGTATCAGTTCACCGGCGCCAGGGCGGCGAGGCCGCCCGCCAGGGACATGGCCCTGATGCCCCGCAGGCGCAGTTCCCGCGCGGTCGCAAGGCTGCGCTTGCCGGACGCGCACAGCAGCAGGTAGGGGCCTGCCGCGGAACTGCCCAGCTCCTCAGGGTGGGCGAGCAGCGCGTTCATCGGGATATGGCGCGCACCGCTCGGGCGCGCCGCTACTTCGTCCGGATTGCGGATGTCGATGATCTCGAAGCCGGCGCGCTGCGCGTCCGCGAGCGAAGCAAAGGCAAGCTCGAGCCTCGTGTCCTCGCGCGCAATCTCGTGGATGCGTGCGCAGCCCGGCGCGCGGCACTCGGCGCAGCGCGGTGCCCTGATCTTAACCGTCGCCAGGTTCGTCAGGTCGAACAGCAGCAGTTCCCCGGCCAACTGTCCCTCGAGGTCCAGCAGCACCTTCAGCGCGAGCAGCGCCTGCAGCGAGCCGAGGATGCCCGGCACCGGCCCGAGCACGCCGGCCTCGGCGCAGTTGCCGACGAGACCATCCTGCGTCGCCGTCGGCCACAGGCAGCGCAGGCACGCATGGCCGCCGTCCGGGCGGTACACCTGCAGCTGCCCCTCGTACTGGTAGACGCTCGCAAACACGGCGGGGCGGTGCGCGAGCACCGCCGCGTCATTGACCAGGAACTTGGTGCGGAAATTATCGCTGCATTCGACGACGAGGTCGAAGCTGCGCACGAGGTTCAGCGCGTTGTCGGCACTCAGGCGCGCCTGGAACGTCTCGACACTCACGCTCGGGTTGATTGCGGCGAGCGCGTCGCGTGCGAGTTCGGTCTTTGGCCGGCCCACGTCGGCGAGTGCATACAGCGGCTGGCGGTGCAGGTTGCTGGCATCGAGTGTATCGGCATCGACCACCCCCAGGCATCCGATCCCGGCGCCGGCGAGGTATTGCAGCACGGGACTGCCGAGGCCCCCCGCGCCAACGACGAGCACGCGGCTGGCCGCGAGCCTCGCCTGGCCCGCGGTGCCGACCTCTTTCAACAACTGCTGGCGGGAATAGTCGGGCTGCATGCTCGGCACTCAGTCATGCGCGTGCGCATGGTCGGCCTCGTCGTGGGCCGCGTGGCCGGCGCCGGCCGCGGCGCAGCGCTCGCAGTTGACCCAGCCCGAGTCGCCGTTCACGTAATGCTCTTTTTTCCAGATCGGCACGCGGTGCTTGACCGCGTCGATGATGTAGCGGCAGGCTTCGAAGGCCTCGCCGCGGTGCGCGGAGCTGACCCCGACCCACACCGCCATCTCGCCTATCCCGAGCTCGCCGACGCGGTGTATGCACAGCGCATGCCGGATGGGGAAGCGCGCGAGCGCCTCGCCGATGATACGTTCACCTTCCCTGAGCGCGAGCGCCTCGAACGCCTCGTATTCCAGGCGCGTCACGCCAAGGCCTTCATTATGGTCGCGGACCCAGCCCTCGAAGCTCACGTAGCCGCCCGCGCCGCCGTCCAGCAGCTGCTGGCGGCCCGCCGCGGTGTCGATAGCGGAACCCGTGAAACGGAACTTCATTCAGCCTCCCGCGACCGGTGGAATGAACACGACCGCATCGCCGGTCGCCAGCGCACGGTTCCAGTCGCAAAACTCGCCGTTGACGGCAACTTTCAGCTGGTCCCGGTTCAGTGTGAACGGATAGCGGCGCGCGAGTTCCGCGTACAGCGCCGCCGGCGTGGGCGCGGAAGTCTCCAGCGATTCGGTGGAGCGGCCGGATTGCTCGCGCAAGAGGGCGTAATACTGGATGTGGATGTTCACAGGATCAGGGGCGCGAGGCTTCCAGTGCGCTCAGCGCCGCACGGTACTCTTCGGGCGTGTTGACGTTGTCGAGCGCACGAGGATCGAAGGCCTCGATCAGATTCACATCGGCATTGATCAGGAACTTGCGCGGACAGTCGCGCCCCAGGGCCTGCGCGGCGGCAAGCTGCGCCGCGGCGGCCGGTTCGTATATCGCGCACAGCGGCTCGGGCAGGCCGTCGTGTGTGCTGCGGTACGCGGTCGCCGTGCGCCGCGGGTCACGCGCGCGGATCAGGTGCTCGACGACGGCGTCGGACAGGAACGGCAGGTCGCAGGCGAGCACGAGCCAGGCGACGTCGGGGTTCGCCGCGAAGGCCGAGCGGATGCCGACCATCGGGCCTTCCCCTGGAACCGAATCGATGATCAGCGAGCGATGAGCCCTGGTGGGATCCGCGGCCTGATCCGCGCGCACCGACACGAACACCGGCCGCATGTGCCGGGCCGCCAGCTCGACGACGCGGTCCAGCTGGCTCCTGCCCCGGTAGGTCAGCGCCGCCTTGTCGCGCTGCATGCGCGAGCTGGTGCCGCCCGCGAGGACCAGGCCCTGCAAGGGCGCTACGGCGCTCATGGGCCGCCCGCGAACACGTGGTCGCTCTTGCCGCCCTCCTTGGCAAGCAGGCGAGTCGGGCCTATCACGATGTCATGCGAGAGTGCCTTGCACATGTCGTAGATCGTCAGCGCCGCGATGCTGGCGCCGGTCAGCGCCTCCATCTCGACGCCGGTCTTGTGATGCACGCTGACCGTGCAGCGGATCACGGCCGTGTCTCCTTCCAGGTCGATCGCGATGTTGCAGCTCTCGATCCCCAGCGGATGGCAGAACGGGATCAGCTCGTGCGTGCGTTTCGCGCCCATGACGCCGGCGACGATTGCGGTGTCGAACACCGGCCCCTTCGCCGAGCGCAGTCCCGTGCCGCGAAGCGCCTCGGCGACCGGCGGCGGAAAGCTCACGCGCGACTCGGCCAGTGCCGTGCGCCGGGTTGCGGTCTTGTCACTGACGTCGACCATGGTCGGGCGGCGTTCGGAATCCAGATGCGAGAAAGGCATGCCATTAACCGCCAATGTAGTACATTTCTATCTTGTGCTCGCGCTTGCCGGTACGGCGCAGTTCCTCGCGCTGCTCGCTGTAGCGATCGCCTCTGTCCAGCCAGGTTGCGCGGATCATCTGCAGCAGCTCCGCGTCACTCGCGCCGCCACGCAGCGGCGCACGCAGGTCCAGGCCCTCGGTCGCGAACAGGCAGGTGTAGAACCGGCCCTCGGAGGAGATGCGCGCGCGCGAGCAGGCGCCGCAGAACGGCTGCGTCACCGAGGAGATGAATCCCACCTCTCCACCGCCGTCGTCAAATTGCCAGCGCCCGGCCACCTCGCCCGCGTAGTTTCCAGCCACGGCGTGCATCGGCCAGCGCGCGCTGATGCGCCGCACCAGCTCGCTCGACGGCACCACCTTGTCCTCGCTCCAGGCATTGCGGTTGCCGACATCCATGAATTCGATGAAGCGCACGATCACGGGGCGGTGGCGGAAGCGCTCGACCAGCGCCTCCGCGGTGTGATCATTGAGGCCACGCTCAATCACTGCGTTGATCTTGACCGGGGCGAGGCCGGTCGCGAGTGCGGTCTCGATTCCGTCGAGCACCTGCGGGAGGGCGGCGAAGCCGCCGCTCATCTGCTTGAAAATGGCTTCGTCGAGCGTGTCGAGACTCACCGTGACCCGCTTCAGGCCATTCGCATACAGATCCACCGCGTGCTGCGCGAGCAGCACGCCGTTGGTCGTCAGCGCGATGTCCTCGATGCCGGGGATGCTGGTCAGGTCGCCGACGAGGTCGGCGAGGTTCGCGCGCAGCAGCGGTTCACCGCCCGTCAGGCGCAGCTTCTTTACGCCCAGCTTCGCGAACAGGCGCGCGAGGCGCGCGATCTCCTCGAACGACAGGCGCTCGGTCGTCTTCAGGAAGCGGTAGTGATCGTGGAACTGGTCCTTCGGCATGCAATACGGGCAGCGGAAGTTGCAGCGATCCATGACCGAAATACGCAGGTCGTGCAGGGGCCGGCCCAGCCGGTCGAGCGGATTTTGTGCACCGCGGATGTCATGGACCGTCGTCATGAGGACAAGATTACCAGCGATAAACCGTGGTCACGAATCCTTTCGGATGGGTATTGGGGCCGGGGGGGATTTCGGCGAATCCGTCGGTCCCGGACAGGCTCAGGAAGTCCCCGGAACCGTTGGTTGGCCGCGGATCGGCCCAGGCGCGGCCCCAATCGTCGGTTTGCACGGCAACGGGCAGGAAATAAGCCATTGCGGATTGCACCGTGACGGGAGCGGCGAGCGCCAGGCGTTCAGGGGGCGCACGCCGGGCGCCCATCGCCGCGGCAATGGCGGGCACGACATAGCGGATCAGGCACACCAGCGTCGAGACCGGGTTGCCCGGCAGCCCGAAGACGGCCTGCCCCTGGGGCCCGATCCCGAACCACATCGGCTTGCCGGGGCGCTGCGCAATCTTGTGGAACACCTCGACGACCCCGAGGTGCGTCAGCACTTTGGGCACGAGGTCAAAGCGGCCCATCGAGACGCCACCGCTCAGGATCACGACCTCGTGCGTCGTCAGGTGCAGCGCGAGGCGCTCGCGCAACTCCGCCTCATCGTCCATCACGTGATCATCGCCAATGCGACCGTAGCCTCGCTGGCGCAGCGTCGCCGCGACCGCGTAGGCGTTCGACCGGCGCACCTGGAAGTCGGCGATGGGCTCCCCGGGTTCGACCAGTTCATCCCCGGTCGAGATCACCATGATCGCCGGCTGGTGACTGACCCGTACCCTTGCCATGCCGGCCGAGGCCGCGACCGCGACCTCTGGCGCCCGCAACAGCGTGCCGGACTCCAGCAGCAGCGCCCCCTGGCGCCCGTCCGATCCGCGACGATGCACGTTCAGATAGGGCGATACCGGCGCGCCCGCATCGATCTCGGCAACGCCATCGGCAACGCTGATTGATTCGACCGGGATCACGCAGTCGCAGCCCGCCGGCAGCATCGCGCCGGTCATGACCTCGATCGTATTGCCGGGGTGCGCAAGCCTCATCGGCGCCGCGCCGGCGCCCTGCGTGCCCTGGATGTGCAGGCGCCGGTTCGTGCGCGCACCGGCGCTGTCGATCGCGATGCCATCCATCGCCACACGGTCAAAGGGCGGCTGGTCGCGCTCCGCGTAGATATTCTCGCGCAGGGTCGCACCGACGCATTGCGTCAGCGGCAGGGATTCAATGGGCAGACACGTCAACCGGGAGCTGATGGCTTCGTCGGCCTGACGCGGCGTGATGAGCGTTGCGGCCAGCATATGGAAATGCAATGGGCGACGGACCGCAGGTCCGCCGCCCCGGGGTACTTATTGCGCCGGCGCAGGAGCTGCGTGCGCGGCCTTGTACGCCTTCAGCTGATCGTTGAACTTGCCAACCACGCCCTGCAGTTCATCGACGGCCGCATTGTTCTTCGCCACCAGGACCTTGACCTGTTCGTCGAGTTTCTTCTTCTGGTCCGGCGAGAGCTTTGACTGGTCACCCGACGTCAGCTTGTCCTGTGCCGCCTTCAGGCAGTCCAGGTACACGTTCATGTCCGTGTTGTAGCGGGCCGTATCGTTCTTCGCCGCGATCATCTGATCCTTGGTCGCGGTGGCGCCGTCCGGAACCGGGGCAGGCGGTGTCGAGGGGTAAGTGCAGTTCGTATCCGCGAACACAGCGCTGCTGAGCACCAAGCCTAACGTGAGCGGTATCCAAGCCTTCATCGTGAATCCTCTACTTATATGTGGGAGGGAATCGAGGATCTTACGGCGAACGGCCCGCGGCGGCCAGCTTTCCGGTACCCCCATGTAAGTTATTGATTGATAAGACTTCATGCCCCGACAGAGGCCGTGCGCCGGTCGAAACGGGTTCTTTCAGATAAGATCCCCGGCACAAACCCAGGGAGAAGGGCCGATGCGTATCGTCAGCGCGTTACCAACAATAATCCTTGCAGCGCTGGCAACTGCCCCCGGGACAATGCCCGCCGTGGCGACTGTGGTGTCGGCGCCGGCAGCCGAGCTGATCGTGAACCATGCCAGGATCTGGACCGGCAATCCCGCGCAGCCGGAAGCGCAGGCCCTCGCCGTGCTCAATGGCCGCATAGTCGCCATCGGCACCGATGCCGAGGTCTCGGCGTGGCGCGGGGCGACGACGACCGTGCTCGATGCCGCGGAGGGTCGGCTGGTTCCGGGCTTCGATGACGCGCATACGCATATGCTGTCGGGGGGCGAACTGCTCACCTCGGTGCAGCTCAACGATGCGACGAGCGCGCAGGAGTTCGCGCGGCGCATCGGCGAGCGGGCCGCGCACACGCCCGCCGGCGAGTGGATCCAGGGAGGCAACTGGGACGAGACCAAGTGGACGCCGGCGAACCTGCCGACGCGCCAGCTGATCGACGCGGTCGCGCCCAACGTCCCGGTTTCGGTCACGCGCTACGACGGCCACATGATCCTCGTCAATTCGATGGTGCTGAAGCTCGCCGGGATCACTGCGCAGACCAGGGACCCCGTCGGCGGCGTCATCGTTCGCGACGCGAACGGGGAGCCGACCGGCGCGCTGAAGGACTCGGCCGTCGATCTCGTGATGCGCGTGATTCCTCCGCTCAGCAGGGCACAGCGGCGCACGATCCTGGAGCGGGCCTTCAAATACGCCTCCTCCGTCGGCGTCACGAGCCTGCAAGACATGAGCGACTCGCAGCTCGACGATGATTACGCGAATCTCGCGGTGTACGCCGAGCTCGCCGAACAGGGCCAGCTGCCGGTGCGCGTCTATGCGGCGCCGTCGATCACCGCCACCGATGATCTGGCGAGGATCGGCGTACGGCGCGCCTTCGGCAGCGCAACGCTGAGGATCGGCGCATTGAAGACCTTCGCCGATGGTTCCGTCGGCTCGCGCACCGCGTACTTCTTCCAGGACTTCGACGACAGCCCCGGCAACCGCGGGCTTTTGAGCGACAACATCCTGCCGCTCACGATGGCGGCGGACCGCATGACCCGCGCCGATGCGGCCGGCCTGCAGCTGTACACCCATGCGATCGGCGACGAGGCGATCTCGACGATCCTGGACCTGTACACCGAGGTCCAGAAACGCAATGGCGTACACGAGCGCCGCTGGCGCATCGAGCATGCCCAGCACATGGCCGCCAGGGACTTCGAGCGGTTCCGCGAGCTCGGTGTCATCGCCTCGGTCCAGCCCTATCACGCGATCGACGACGGCCGCTGGGTCGAGAAGCGCATCGGACATGATCGCAGCAGCCGCACCTACGCGTTCCGCACGTTCCTCGACCACGGCGTACGCCTCGCGCTCGGCACCGACTGGCCGGTTGCACCGCTCGATCCGATGCAGACGCTGTATGCCGCGACGACGCGTGCGACACTCGATGGCAAGAACCCCGGCGGCTGGTTTCCCGAGCAGAAACTCACCGTTGTCGAAGCGTTGAGCGCCTACACCTATGGGTCGGCGTATTCCGAGTTCCAGGACCAGGAGAAGGGCACGCTGGAGAAGGGAAAGCTCGCGGATTTTGTACTGCTGAGCGCCGATATCCTGAAAATTCCCTGCGAACAGATCCGCGACACGAAGGTGCTCAAGACCTGGGTCGGCGGCAGGCTCGTGTACTCGCGATGAAGGGCGCGACACAGGAATCGTGGCATGGATGATGTCGACCGGTCGCTGATTGCACTGCTGCGCGAGGATGCGCGGGCCAGTATCGCAACGCTCGCGAAAAAGCTCGGCGTCTCGCGCGGCACCGCCACCAACCGCCTGCGCAAGCTCGAGGAGTCGCGCGTGATACTCGGCTACAGCGTAAGGCTGCAGGCGGACGCGATGCCCGACCAGGTGCGCGCGCGCATGGGCGTCAAGGTCGAGGGCAACCAGACGCGCGCCGTGATCGAGAAATTACTCGGCGAAGCCGGGGTCGTCGCGCTGCACGACACGAATGGACGCTGGGACCTGCTCGCAGAACTGCGGGTCGCATCGAATTCCGAACTGTCCGCGCTGCTCGAGCGCGTGCGCCGGATCAAGGGCATCGTCACGACCGAGACCGACATCCTGCTCGCGACGTACCGGTGAGCGCTATGCAGGCGGGTTGCGGGAATCCGCGCAGTATGTCCGGTTTTTACAAGCGAATCAGCGACCTGAGATTCACATACCGGGCTGGTCGCGGCGCAAACGCCCGCACGCAACTGGACATCCGCCGCGCGCGGGAGTATTAGCTGAAATAAGCGAATTCCGGGTGCAACGCACACAAAACAAGTCAGGCGCCGGCTGGGTTTGCGTCAATTGCAAGGTTTCATTGAGCCCGACCGAGCGCGTGAAAACGGGGTCCCGACCGTCTCGGGGGGCATGATATATGCAACGCATTTCAACCTGGCGCCGACACATGCGGCTTCTCGCGACCGCGCTGCTGCTGCTGGGCTCGGTCACCGACGTCTTCGGCGCCGACTCGTATAATTCCTCCAGCAATCAGCTGACGATTCCCGCGGTCGTGGCCGGTCATGCCACGTATTCCAACGTGGTGGTTACTGTCGGAGAGGTACTCAGCGTCCAGCAGGGTACGCCCAACGGCAGTGAAGACACGTACACGCCCGCGAACCAGCAATTGTTCATTCCCAGCGTGACGGCATTCGGCAATACCTACACCAACGTGGTCGTCACGGTTTCGGACCTGGTGTCGATCGGCGGCGTCAGCGGCGCGGATGTCTATAACGGCGCCAACGGGCAATTGACGATTCCGATCGTACTGATCGTGAGCGGCGCGCTCGCCAACCAGACATTCTGCGACGTGGTCGTCACGCCGAGATCGATTGTCACGGTGATTGGCGGAATGCCGCAGATTCCAGAGGATGAGTACTCCCCGGCGACACAACGGCTGATCATTCCGGCAGCGACCGTTCAGGGCGACGCCTATGTCTTCACCAACGTGGCCATAACCCTATCCAGCGTCCTGTCGTACAGCACCTGCGGTGGTTCCGGCAGCAGCAGCTCCTCGAGCGGCGGCTCCACATCGAGCAGCAGCTCATCGGGCAGCAGCTCCTCATCGAGCAGCAGTTCCTCCGGCGGCTCTACGTCGAGCAGCAGCAGTTCATCGAGCAGCAGCTCCTCCGGCGGTGGTTCGACATCGAGCAGCAGTTCCTCGGGCGGGGGCACCTCGCCCGCGGAAGCAGTTCTGTATTCCTTCAGTGGCTACGTTGGAATCAGCGGCATCTACGATGGGGCCGACCCCTACGCCGGCCTGATACAGGGCAGCGACGGCAATTTCTATGGGACGACGCAGTTCGGCGGTACATACAATGTCGGCACCGCCTTCAAGGTCACGCCCGGCGGTTCGGAGACGGTGCTTCATTCCTTCAGTGGGAATGGCGGAAGTGCCGGCAGCACGGACGGCGCACAGCCTAGTGCAAGTCTGGTGCAGGCAGGCAATGGCGTCCTTTACGGAACGACTTTCTATGGCGGCGCATTCAACATGGGCGGCGTCTTCAGCGTTTCCCCGTCCGGTGGCGAGTCCATGCTGCAATCGTTCAGTGGGTCAAATGGAATCGTCGGCGTCACGGACGGCGAGTGGCCGTATGCGGGACTGACCCTGGGCGCTGATGCCAATTTTTATGGCACCACCTACAGCGGGGGAAAGTACAACCAGGGTTCCTTCTTCACGATTACCGCGGAGGGTATTGAAACGCTGCTCTATTCCTTCAGCGGATCGAGCGGAATTGTCGGCATCAAGGATGGCGCGCAGCCCCAAGGCAGTTTGCTACTGGGCAGCAACGGCAATTTCTATGGTACAACCGGTAGCGGGGGCGCGGGTACCTCTGGCATCGTGTTCGAGATCACGACCGCCGGCGCCGAGACACAACTTTACGCCTTCTGTCCCGGCGGACCCGCCCGTGGCTGCGCGGACGGGGAGGCGCCTCTTGCAGGGCTGATCCAGGACGGCGGCGGCAATCTCTATGGAACGACAGCGCTTGGCGGTGCGTATAACAAAGGCACCGTCTTTAAACTTACCCCTGCCGGAGTCGAGACCGTGTTGCATTCCTTCAGCGGGAACGGCGGAATCATAGGCAGCGCGGACGGTGCAGATCCATATGCAGGTTTGATGCAGGGCAGTGATGGCAATTATTACGGCACGACATACAGCGGTGGCAAATACAACCAAGGCGCCATCTTTAAAATCACACCGGGTGGTACCGAAACCATTGTTTATTCGTTCAGCGGAACCAGTGGTATCAGCGGCATCGTCGATGGCGCGCAACCGCAGGGCGGTTTGATCCAGGGCAGCGACGGCAATCTCTACGGTACGACCGTCACCGGGGGCGCTTACAACGTTGGCACCGTCTTCAAGCTGACCAACGTTTTTCCCGCTCCCTGATGTCGTTACTCCGGAGCACCACCAGCATCCGAGCAGGTGCCGGCGCAAGAGCGGATGTCGGGGATCGGCAGATTCACATCAGCGGCCGTCGCAGGCCTGATATCCGGGGCCCAACGGGATCAGTCAAAATGGATTGTTGTCGTGAATCAAGCACAATGGCACTGGGCCTTGGGCGACGGCGAAACGGTGAAGCTTCGAAGAGAAACCAGACATCGCAACTGCTTGATTAAATGTGGCCCTAAAACGTGCGCCATGCCGTCCTGACACTTTGAGTTAGACTAACTGAAGGCGCCCGTAGCTCAGCTGGATAGAGCACCTGGCTTCGAACAAAGTCATCTGCAGTAGATGAAGTCATAAAAGACTATAAAACTAGATGTTCAATCTACAAAGAAATCGAAAAAGTATGAAATAATCAACTTTCATACTATAGGTAAACATCGTGGTAGACCAAAGGCGCACAAATCCGATACCTGAAACGATTCAAGCAATACCTACGCTCCCTACTACGGCAAAGCTTTATCGCATCGCTGCCAGCAGGTATTGGCAGGTGCGGGTGTTCAAGGGTAAGCGGCTATTACGCAAGTCAACCAAAGCCGAGTCATTGGCAGACGCAATAAAGTTTGCCAAGAATTTCTATGATGAGATTCTCTATAAAGAGACCCGAAATATACCTTTGGTTGAATCACCAACATTTGAAAAGGTGGTGACTGATTTACTAAAGGAAGACGAGGGCAAGGTAGCTCGTGGCGAAAGAAAAAAGCGTTTAGTCTACGATCAAAAAATAGCATTCAATAAGGACATTTTGCCCTTCTTCCGAAAGATGCCGCTAAAGGATATCAACTACCAGCACATTCAAGGCTTCATAGCGCACCTACGTACAACCGGAGAACATAGAAAGAAGCCGTTGGGCAGCAAATCCATAGTGATTTACCTTGGCTATCTAAAGAAAGTACTCAAGCATGCGGCAAAGTTGAATCTCTTAGATAAGCAGCCAATATTTCCAGAAGTCCGGAGAGTGGATACGCCACGGCAATGGTTTTCAGGTGATGACTACGAATTGTTGAAAGTGACGCTTCGAAATGCAATCAAGAAGAAAGTGGTCGTTCGAGGCAATCAAATTACCGATGAACTGAGGTTGCTTTGCAGTTTTATGATATCTACATTCACGAGAGTTTCTGATATCAACATCCTCAAGAATCGTGATATCAAGATCAAGAAGAAGGGCAAGCACAACTATCTACTAATATCTCTAACATCAAAGGTGAAAGAACGGGATGTTGTCAGCCTTGCATCCGCAGTTGGTGTTTTCAATGAATTGCAAAAAATCAATGCCCGACACGGTTTCGGAAAGCCAGATGACTACACATTCTTTCCAGCCTTTCAGAACCGTAGATATGCTTGGCATACAATGAATCGCCAGTTCAACTACATTCTCAAAAAGTCGAATCTCAAGAAATCATCCCAAGGTAGGGTTCGTAGCCTTGGATCATTGCGACATACCTCGATAATGTTTGCGGCGGACGCATCAGAGATGGATCATCTAACATTAGCCAGTAATGCTCGAACATCAGTGGATATGCTCGAACGCCACTACCTAAGTCATAGGACGCCAGAAATGAATGTGGCAAGGATTCAAAGCAAAAGAAAATTCTGATTTCGAGTCACTGGTAACAAGGAACTGTAGCCATGTCGCTTATTGAATTGGCAGCAAAAGAACCGGAGAAATTTGCTAATTACACTATCGAGCAGATTGTCTCGATCTGTGGTGATGGCAGGTTGCGCGACAACAGCGAGGCGTCCAGCCAGTTCAGAATCTACCTGACTCTTCAACCATCTACGAAACTAAAAGACTACGCCAACTACTGTCTGGCGGAAGTGTTTGAGAAGAAAGGGTTTGTTCTTCAGGATATCGTGAACGAAATTGGCAGGAGATTGGGTTACAAGGTTACGAACGGCATCTACCAAGGAAAATCAACCGAGATTGGATTTGATGGACTATGGGACGATGGTCAGCGTGAATTGATCGTTGAAGTTAAAACCACTGATGCTTATCGCATCAACCTAGACACCCTGTTCAAGTATGGGCAGAAATTAAATGCTGACCTGCGTTTTAGTGACAAAGAGCGGCAGTGTCTAATCGTCGTGGGCAGGCAGGATACTGGTGATCTGGAAGCGCAAGTCCGTGGCAGTCGTTACGCATGGTCAGTTCGCCTGATAAGTGTCGATGCACTTATACGGCTAATGTTCATCAATGAAGAAGTTGATGATATCAGCCTAGTTAAGAAAATCAGGCAGATTCTACTGCCGATTGAATATACGAGAGTCGATAACATTGTTGACCTTGTGTTTGAAGCGCAGCAAACACAGGAAGAGAAAGTTGTTGCGACGGCTGATGAAGGTGCCATCGACGGCGACGATGAAGAGAAACATGCATTTGTATTCACACCGAGGGCAGAGATAGAAGCCAAGAAATTACTTTTTGTGAAGGCGTTCTTTGAAACTCAGCATGAACCATTCGAGCGTAAGACCAAGACTGCGTTTGGCAGCGAATCAAACAAGATTCATGTTATCTGTGCTATTTCTAAGCGTTTTACCAATAGGGGTAGCCAGTTGTACTGGTATGCGATCCATCCGCACTGGCTGGAATTTCTCAAGGATGCCGAACACGGCTACTTGATTATAGGTGGAATGGATTTGAATTATGCGTATGCCATTCCGATAGGCTTACTGCTGTCGCTTCTGCCCAAACTAAATCAAACGATCAAAGATACTGAGAGTAAATCGTTTTGGCATTTGCAGATCGGAGAAGTCCAAGGCGAGCATGTTCTAAATTTGTCAAAGGTCGGTGAGAAGGTGCCACTGAAGCCATATAAGTTCGTTGCGCAGTGATGGGAAGCCCTAGATGGCTGGAAGACTTTATTCTAGCCAGCCATTTGGTGTACAGACCCTCCATGTGTCTTGGCTCACTAGTTGGGCAACGACAGCCTGACATTTCCGGCATGAATACCCGTTCTTATCAATATGTTCAGCCTCGATGGAAATATCGTCGCTGGTAATGGGGGCATCATCCTTAATGTCCCTACGGAAACTGCCAGTTTTCCCGCATCTGCAAACGATGGGATCGCCTTTAATCGCCTTCATGTAATGTGATTCGCTCGTGTACGGGCTAGAATTTCTTTGGCGTTGGATTTTCGACTTTTTTGCATGTTCCTTGTGCATCCCATGAAACGGCAATTCGTAAATATGATTTCTCATTTGAAGTTGACCGGCTAGAAAAAAAGCCGGTGATTCGATTTATGCTGAGATAGTTTGCTTCCTCGCCTATTTTTTCTACTCCACCAAATTCGATCTTGTCATCATTTATCACACATTTGCTCTTGCCACTACATTCATCGACCCACTCGGGCTGGAACACGGCGGTCAACGCATCATTGGGGTCTCGATTGCCAAGGTCGCCAAATAATTTATACAATTTTCCGCCACTAACGTGATAGTAGTTTTGTATCTGCGCCTTCTCACTTGTATTGTCGTTGTATATGCGGGTCTCCATACCCACACATTTCAAGTAGAAATCGTTTGAAGAAGTGCTGTTGTGTTCTTGCGACCGAGCATCGGTTGGCATCCATGCCAGCATGGAAATGGAGAGCATCACGATATAAAGTTTTGTTGGCATAGCTATCTTCACAGAGCCTATTGCCAACCTTACCGCCTAGTTGGCATTGATCGCGTTATCATTATGATACTCGTGGAGCGTAGACTATCTAATCCCACGAGAAACAAGTTGAACCAACTCCACCTGCGCTCTTGTGTTGGGACTTATATACCGTTGAGTTGTCTGAAGCGATGAATGCCGCAGGAGCATCTGAACGTCACGCAGACTGCCGCCGACCGTAGAAACTTGTCGAGCAGCATTGGTAGCGAACCATCGTTGCCACTATGTGAACTGGCGTTAATGCCAGCCTTGCGCCATATCCTGCGGAACATATCAATCACAGCCTGATTCGTAATGCCTTTGCGAGTCTTTTGGCTGATGAATATATGATCGGTGGGTGATACCGGAGAGATGGTCTACGGTTTTTTAGACAGTTTTCGCGGTCTGGATAAGTGGAACTCCGCCGGTTATGCAGCCACCGCGAGCGGCTGAGATTCGAAGTAAACGTTGTCAGGGGTATTGCGGTCAAGTGCCGAGTGCGGACGCCGGCCGTTGTAGAACGCCAGGTAGCGTCCGATCCCGGCCTTGGCTTCGGAGACCGAGTCGTATGCATGCAAGTAAACCTCTTCGTACTTGACCGACTTCCATAGCCGCTCGACGAACACGTTGTCGCGCCAGGCGCCGCGTCCGTCCATGCTGATCTGGATGTGGTGCTTCTGCAGGACTTGGATGAAGCTGGAGGCCGTGAACTGCGAGCCCTGGTCGGTGTTGAAGATCTCCGGCGCCCCGTACTTGGCGATTGCCTCCTCGAGGGCCTCGACGCAGAAGTCCGCGGTCATGCTGTTGGAGACCCGCCAGCTCAAGACCTTGCGGCTGTACCAGTCCATGACCGCGACCAGGTATACGAAGCCCTTGGCCATCGGGATGTAAGTTACATCGGTCGCCCAGACCTGGTTCGGTCGGTCGATGACGAGCTTGCGCAGCAGATACGGGTAAATCAGGTGGCGAGGATGTCGCCGGCTGGTGTTGGAACGCCGGTAAAGCGCCTCGATGCCCATTTTGCGCATCAGTGTGGCAACGTGCCGCCGGCCGACCCAGATGCCCTCCAGACGCAGCATGTCGCGCAGCATCCGGCTTCCCAGGAATGGCCACTGCAGGTGCAGCTCGTCGATGCGGCGCATCAACGCCAGGTCTGCTTCGCCGACGGGCACGCGCTCGTAGTACAGCGAGGCGCGGGACAGATCGAGCAGCTCCGCCTGTCGGGTCAGGCTCAGTTTGTGGTCGGATTGATCATCGCTTGGCGCTCGATCCGGGAACTCGTCCGAGCGCGCCTGCTAAAAAATCATTCTCCAGCGACAACTGTCCGATCTTGGCGTGCAGCGTCTTGATGTCGGGTCCAGGCTCCGCAGTCGGCCCCGCACCGTCGAACACCGCAGACGCTCGCTCGAGCAACTGGGACTTCCATTGCGTAATCTGATTCGGATGAACGTCAAACCGCGTGGCCAGTTGCGCCAAGGTCTCTTCGCCCTTGATCGCAGCCAGGGCCACTTTGGCCTTAAATGCCGCAGAGTGATTGCGGCGAGATCTCTTCGTCATGGCTCTCCTTCCTTTCAAGCGATATCCTCGCCTGTAATGGACGGAGTTGCCACTTACCCAGTTGTCTCAAGAAGCGGGACCAGCTCTAATGGACGGAGTTGCCACTTACCCAGTTGTCTCAAGAAGCGGGACCAGCTCTTATGCGATGCCATCTCTTCGTTGGATGTATGTAATGGGTTGCGTCGCCTGTGTTGATCAATTCAAGATTTCCCATTGGACACGATTTGCCGTTCTGATAGGTGATGGCAAGAATCCGATTAGCAATACTTCCCCTCAGAAACTCTACACTCTCTATAACGATAGCGACGAGACTGGCGAAAAGGATTTAAACCAATAATGCTGATAGGGGTGTCGATAGCATTTAGGTCTTGGATTTCGGTATCATTCGAGCGTGATTCAGGGTCATGAGCTTTCGTACTTTGTTTCATACTATGTTGATCCGGTAATTTCGAATACCGGTATCTCATTGAAATAAAACATTATTATCCTATGCGCCCGTAGCTCAGTTCGATCAGCATCTGGCTTCGAACCAGGTGGTCGGCGGTTCGAATCCGTCCGGGCGCGCATTTAAAATCAATGAGTTGCAATGCCGCTGCCTGCAAATTTTGATCCGTATGAGCACCGTATGAGCAGAATATTTTTGATCGCGGAATTATTGGTGCCACATCAGGTCCGGCGTGGATTTAACACACACCCGGTTGGCGTCCAGCCGCTAGCGATTTGCCAATGATCCCTTCGGGACTAACTGAAAAGCGGGAGTTGAGGCTCGCCGCCCCGCCGGGATACGGGGCCGGACGGTCTGGATTTAATCCAAGCCTGAATTTCATCCTCGAGCCAAGCCACCGGTTTCTTTAGCCAACTTGCGCCTGGCGGGAAACTGACCGGCGAGTTCGAGCCGGTAAATGGTCATTCGGGACAGGCCCGTCATCGTGGTCACCTGCTTGGTTCTTAGCAATTGCATGATCGCCTCTCGCGCAGGGACGCTGCCTATTCCGGAGAAAAGTGTCGCGGACAGCCTGCCACATGACCTATACGAATCGCGAATCGCATTTCTAATGTATTTATCGAGAATTGTAGGACTGTGGCTCTTAAGTGCTGCCGTGGCTCGAACTGAACGTCTCTCCACATAGAAACCTGCGCAAAATGACCATCACCCAGGTGTCATGAGCGCAATAGCGCAGCAGCGCGCTCCGCAATACCGACGCCCGCTCGGGACTCACGGTCGGACTACGCAACTCTAGGAATGCCAGCTGCGCCGCGTCGCCTTCCTGCACTTCATCCAAATGCTCGTAGTCCAGATCAGCAGCGATCGTCGGAATAACGCTCTTGATCGACCAGGAACCACGCATGTCGCGGTGGTAATAGGCATTGCGCGTCACTGGCAAGAGATCAATCAGCCGCTCAGCCAGGCGCGCAGCGCATCGCCCGCCGAGCTGACATGATCCGCCAGACTCCAGCACTCGGCCCTCAAAACTCGCGTTGTACGCAAATATTGGCCCCGAAGAAGGGAGGGCGGCGATCAGCGCGCGAGCCATGGCTTCGAAATCACCGAGCTCGATCGCCAGATACTCGGCATGGCGGATGTCGCCGGCAGCATCTTCGACGTGCACGGACCATTGAAACGGCAATTGCTCATAAGGCCGGGTACCGATGATTTCCGGCACTGAGAAGCTGATCGTCTCGAAATCAAGATAGGCAAAAGGGTGGGGCAGGGCGCGCAAATCCGCCGTTGCTATCCGGTCGAAAAACGGCAAGCCCGACCGAGTCGCTTCGTACACCCGCAGGTGCATCTCCTTTGTTAACTGCTCGAGCGGTGCATCGCGCAGATCCCGAATCCCGTCGGCACGCAGCGCTTCAACCGTTTTACCGCCCCTTGGCAGCAAATCGACCGGGAATTCAGGCGCCGGAGGCTCTGCCGCGGTGCATCGCGCGAGGAACGGGCATTCATAGGGTTCCAGACAGTGTGGACCCACGGAAATCGACGGAGTCGAACGGGATCGCATCATCTCCTGCAATTCGATTGCCCGTTCGGCGGCTGTTTGCTGGTACGCCTGGACCGCGTCCGAGACATTCGCTTCAACCAAGATGCCGTCGTAATCGCCACGGCGCTGCAGCACGAACTGATTGTTCACATGACCGACGAAGACCTTGCCTACCGGGATTCTCGCCCGCTGCAGAACCAGTGCCTGAAACGCGGCATCCGGGATATGAGTGTCCTTGACCGCGGTGCTCGCTTTGACCTCGATCAGCTCGAAATGAGCTCCATCACGCCGCAGAATGTCGGTAATGACGGCGAGATCACCCGCACGAAACGCCGCTTGG